>JAULAZ010000004.1:0-5206 GCA_032654705.1 Chitinophagaceae bacterium | reverse complement strand
AGGATGGTTTAAAACGAAGAAGTTGGAAGTGGAACCTGTTGTTTCGGCGTATAATAAAAGTGCAGCAGGTATTTCTGTGCTGACGGATGATGAATTTTTTGGCGGCGACCTGGATGATTTGATTCAAACTAAAGTAGTGACAGATATTCCGGTGTTACGCAAAGATTTTATTATTGATAAATGGCAGATTGCAGAAGCAAAAGCTTTTGGTGCGGATGTGATTTTATTGATTGCAGCTTGTCTTACACCTGCAGAAGTCAAAGAATTTGCAGCTTATGCTAATAGCATTGGTTTGGAATCTATCCTGGAAGTGCATAATGAAGAAGAACTTGGTCATTGCTGTGATGAGGTAAGTATGGTAGGAATAAATAACCGTAACCTGAAAACATTTGAAGTTGATATTAATACCTCGCTGCAACTGATTGATAAGATTCCTGCTGGTAAAACGGCCATTGCAGAAAGTGGTATCAGCAGTATAGATACAATTGTAACTTTGCGAAATGCCGGTTTCAAAGGATTTTTGATTGGTGAAACATTTATGAAAGAAGAACAGCCGGGTAATGCTTTTGAAGAGTTTGTAAAAAATATAAAACAACAATAATGAACATTAAAGTTTGTGGTATTACGGAAATGAAACAACTTCAGCAGTTGGAAGGATTAAATATTGATTTTGCAGGATTGATATTTTATAAAGACTCTCCACGCTATATCGGGGATAAGATTTCAAAAAAGGAATTGAAGAGTGCCGATTTTGATTTAAAGAAAGTGGGAGTGTTCGTAAACCCTGAAATGATTGATGTGCTGGATGCCATTGATGATTACGGTCTGGATGTAGTGCAACTCCACGGCAATGAAAGTCCCGAAATGTGTGAAGACCTGAGCAGTGAAGTGGAAGTGATAAAAGTATTCAGCATTAAAGAAGCTAATGTGGATATTGATGCGATGGTAAAGGATTATGATGCTGTCTGTGATTACTATTTGTTTGACAAAGCAACCGACTACAGCATTGGCGGCACCGGCCAGCAGTTTGACTGGACCATTTTAACCAAAGCAAAAATTGAAAAGCCTTTCTTTTTAAGTGGAGGCATTGCTGTAGAAGATGCAGCGAAAGTAAAAGCCTTCAGCCATCCTGATTTTTTTGGGGTGGATATTAACAGCAGGTTTGAAAAAAGCCCGGGAGTGAAGGATATGGGGATGGTGTTGCAGTTTAGGCAGGCGATGAAGAAATAGGCTAAATTTTTTTAATTAAATATTCGAAATCAAAATAACAGTCATGAAAAAATTGTATGAAAAATTATGGTTTTGGTTTTTGATATTTTTATTACTCATTGTTATTGTTTGTTTTTTCCCATATTGGTTTACAAGTCGCTCCTTTTTTAATTTAGATTTCAATAAAACTGGCCCTATTGGTGATACAATCGGTGGAATAATGGGACCATTTATTGCCATAGTAGCTGCATTTCTAACATTTATTGCATTTTGGGTTCAATATAAGTTTAACAAAGAACAGATACTTCGATTTGATAAGCAAGAAACTGATTTGAAGGTTGAACGTTTTGAGAACAGGTTCTTTGAATTGTTAAAGCTACATCGAGATAATGTACAAGAATTTGAGATTGTCAGGTATCATACTAAACATCTTTCTGAAAATGAAGATACCAAATTAACTGGAAGAAGGATCTTTGTTTCAATGGTTGATGAATTGAGGCTTTCTTATAGAACAGTTGAATTGGCGAACAAAACACTAATTGGACAAGACAAGGTCCAAGAAGATTATTATTCAAAAAAAGATTTATTCAAAGTAGCATATTTGCTTTTCTTTGATGGTATTGCTACAGACAAATTTATACGAACGAATAATCCATCTGACTCACTTCGGTATAAAGTTTTAGGAAAAAAGTATGATTTGCTGTTATTGGAACTATTTCCTTTAGTCGAAAAAATACAAACTTGTTTTATTCGTAGGGAGGAAGAGTATAAGACATATATAAAGTGTAAAGATGAAATAGTTCCCGGGGCGCCAGCTCAGTCACTTGAGAGAATTGCTATTCCTAAGATTAAATACTATCCTTTTGGTGGCCATAATTCTCGGTTGGGACATTATTTTAGACATTTATATCAGATGGTAAAGTATGTCATAAAACAAGACGAGAGGGTGATTAATAATAAATATGAGTATATAAAAATTGTAAGAGCACAGCTTTCAAACTACGAGCAAGTTCTATTGTATTACAATTCAATATCTGTTTTTGGAAAGGCGTGGTTGGATGAAAAATATTTGACTGAATGGAGAATGATAAAAAATCTTCCATTGTATGTGGCAAATTTTGGCCCATTGCCAAAGGATTTGCTTGGAGAGTTTAATAGTAAAGGCGAACGACTTTTTGAAGTAGATGAAGTTTCAAATGAAGTTGCCGAGTAGAATTACCGAACCCTGAAGAGTGCGACGCAACAGACGATGATAGTAGTACTGAAGCTTGACAAAAAATAAAAAATGAAATCAACTAATATAAACGACCGTAAGCCTCCCCTTTGGGGAGGTTTGGAGGGGCTTCCTGATGCGCATGGCTACTACGGCCAATTCGGCGGCGCCTTCATTCCCGAAATGCTTCACCGCAATGTGGAAGAGCTGCGGACAAAGTATCTGGAAATTATTTATGAAGATGGTTTTCAAAAAGAGTTTCAGCAACTGCTGAAAGATTATGTGGGGAGACCAACGCCTCTATATTTTGCAGAACGGTTGAGTGAAAGGTATCAGACAAACGTATATCTGAAGCGGGAAGACCTGTGCCATACCGGGGCGCATAAAATAAATAATACTGTCGGGCAGATTTTGTTGGCGCAGCGGCTGGGCAAAAAAAGAATTATTGCAGAGACGGGCGCCGGTCAGCATGGAGTGGCTACGGCTGCGGTGTGTGCATTGAAAGGCGTGGAGTGCATTGTGTACATGGGCGAAAAAGATATTGAACGGCAGGCGCCGAATGTGGCGAGGATGAAAATGCTGGGTGCTACCGTGATACCGGTGACCAGCGGCAGCAAGACATTGAAGGATGCTACGAATGAAGCGATACGTGATTGGATCAATCACCCGGATGATACACATTATATAATCGGCAGTGTGGTGGGGCCGCATCCTTACCCGGATATGGTGGCGAGGTTTCAAAGTGTGATAAGTGAAGAGATGAGAATACAACTGCTGGAGAAAACCGGGAGTGAATTACCAACGCATGTAATAGCTTGTGTGGGTGGTGGCAGCAATGCAGCCGGTGCATTTTATCATTTCTTAGATGAGCCTTCGGTACAGTTGATTGCTGTGGAAGCCGCTGGTCTTGGTGTAAACAGTGGCATGAGCGCTGCAACGACAATACTCGGTAAACCGGGAATATTACATGGCAGCAAAAGTTTAGTGATGCAAACAGAAGACGGACAGGTGGTGGAGCCGCATAGTATTTCGGCTGGATTGGATTATCCCGGCATTGGTCCGTTGCATGCACATTTGAATGAAACGGGAAGAGCAGTATTTTTTTGTTGCACCGATAAAAAAGCATTGAATGCCGCATTTGAACTGGCGAAGCTGGAAGGAATTATTCCTGCATTGGAATCAGCACATGCATTACATGCATTAAAGATGATCAACTTTAAAAAAACTGATGTAGTGGTGATTTGTTTGAGTGGGAGAGGGGATAAGGATTTGGATACGTATATGAAAAATATTTCTTAGCCGCAATGACGCTAAGTCGCTAAGGAAGGCAAAGAAATTCCTGGCGAAACTTTGCGTCTTTGCGGCTTAGCGGTTAAACAAAATGAACAGAATCAAAAAAATATTTGAGACAAAAGCGAAGAATATCCTGAATATCTACTGCACCGCAGGCTGTCCTCAACTAAATTCAACATTAGAAGTAATGAAAGCTCTGCAGCAAAATGGAGCCGACATCATTGAACTGGGTATGCCCTACAGCGATCCGCTAGCTGATGGCCCGGTGATACAGCAGAGTGGTAGCATAGCATTAGGAAACGGAATGAGCATTGCTACACTCTTTAAGCAATTAAAGGACTTCAGAAAAGAAATTTCTATTCCTGTTGTTCTTATGGGCTACATGAATCCTGTATTACAATATGGTTTCGAAAAATTTTGTGCTGATGCCGCAGCAGTTGGCATTGATGGTTTGATATTGCCTGATTTACCGCCTCACGAATTTGAAACTGAGTATGGAGTAATTATTAATAAATATGGACTTGATTTTATTTTTTTAGTAACACCCGAAACCTCTGAAGAACGGATGAAGAAATTAGATGGCCTTAGCTCGGGATTTTTATACGCCGTATCCTCTTCTTCTACAACAGGCAGCGATAAAAAAGCAGCAGATACATCAGTTTATCTTCAAAGACTGAAGGACTTGAAACTTAAAAACCCCGTGCTCGTTGGGTTTGGTATAAGTAATAAACAATCCTTTGATGCAGTTTGTCAGATGGCTGACGGTGCTATTATCGGCAGCGCTTATATTAAAGCATTGGAAAACAATGC
Source organism: Chitinophagaceae bacterium (assembly GCA_032654705.1). GTDB lineage: Bacteria > Bacteroidota > Bacteroidia > Chitinophagales > Chitinophagaceae > JJ008. The sequence goes on along the minus strand of JAULAZ010000004.1, from coordinate 681 downwards.
AGATGTTAATACAGCCACAAAATCTTTTCTTTCATCTATAATCGGAAGAAAGGTGTTTTGACTTCCGGTTTGATTCTATAAATTTGTAAGCTGTTCTGGTTTTCCCTCTTAACAATAAATTAATTGAGATCAATATGAAAAGATTGCTGATTTTTCTGGCATTAAGTCCATTGGTTGTTTTGTCGCAGAAAGTGAAAGGATTTGCCATAAATGGAAAACTGGATGGATTTAAAGACGGGGCAGAAGTGAGACTGATTAAAAACGGGGAACCCGTTGAAATGACTAAAACTACATTGCTAAAAGGAAAATTTGTTTTGAAGGGGAGTGTAGCTGAACCGGTACTTTGCTACATTTTGATTGCTAATGAAAAACCTTTTGAAATTTATGTTGAGAATGGCAACATATCAGTAAAAGGGAAAAAAACGGAGCCGCCTGTATATGAAATTACCGGTTCGGCTGCACATAATGATTTTACCAGCTTTACAAAAACATTCCTGCCACTTGCGCAGCAATTAAATGCACAGGCTACTACCATTAACAATACAATGCCGGGCCCGGGCAGGGATAGCCTGATGAATATCTATACAAGTACTCAGCTGTCCATACAAAATGAAATAGATAAATTTATCAATGAAAAGAGTAAATCTGTAGTGTCTGCTTTTATATTGAATGCCACGTATA
>JAULAZ010000003.1:0-3646631 GCA_032654705.1 Chitinophagaceae bacterium | reverse complement strand
GGTACTACCGGTGCAGTGATGTCATCGATCACTACATTCTGGTTCGCTGTTGATACATTACCATTTCCATCATCAAAGCTCCAATGTATAACATGGGTGCCCTGGGTTGTATATGTCAGCGGATCGCTTGTTGTTCCCGTTACTGTACCTACGCAATTATCTGTTGTCGTCGGTGCGGTGGCTGTTGCACTGCACTCGCCTGTTACATCCGCAAGCACTGGTACTACCGGTGCAGTGATGTCATCGATCACTACATTCTGGTTCGCTGTTGATACATTACCATTTCCATCATCAAAGCTCCAATGTATAACATGGGTGCCCTGGGTTGTATATGTCAGCGGATCGCTTGTTGTTCCCGTTACTGTACCTACGCAATTATCTGTTGTCGTCGGTGCGGTGGCTGTTGCACTGCACTCGCCTGTTACATCCGCAAGCACTGGTACTACCGGTGCAGTGATGTCATCGATCACTACATTCTGGTTCGCTGTTGATACATTACCATTTCCATCATCAAAGCTCCAATGTATAACATGGGTGCCCTGGGTTGTATATGTCAGCGGATCGCTTGTTGTTCCCGTTACTGTACCTACGCAATTATCTGTTGTCGTCGGTGCGGTGGCTGTTGCACTGCACTCGCCTGTTACATCCGCAAGCACTGGTACTACCGGTGCAGTGATGTCATCGATCACTACATTCTGGTTCGCTGTTGATACATTACCATTTCCATCATCAAAGCTCCAATGTATAACATGGGTGCCCTGGGTTGTATATGTCAGCGGATCGCTTGTTGTTCCCGTTACTGTACCTACGCAATTATCTGTTGTCGTCGGTGCGGTGGCTGTTGCACTGCACTCGCCTGTTACATCCGCAAGCACTGGTACTACCGGTGCAGTGATGTCATCGATCACTACATTCTGGTTCGCTGTTGATACATTACCATTTCCATCATCAAAGCTCCAATGTATAACATGGGTGCCCTGGGTTGTATATGTCAGCGGATCGCTTGTTGTTCCCGTTACTGTACCTACGCAATTATCTGTTGTCGTCGGTGCGGTGGCTGTTGCACTGCACTCGCCTGTTACATCCGCAAGCACTGGTACTACCGGTGCAGTGATGTCATCGATCACTACATTCTGGTTCGCTGTTGATACATTACCATTTCCATCATCAAAGCTCCAATGTATAACATGGGTGCCCTGGGTTGTATATGTCAGCGGATCGCTTGTTGTTCCCGTTACTGTACCTACGCAATTATCTGTTGTCGTCGGTGCGGTGGCTGTTGCACTGCACTCGCCTGTTACATCCGCAAGCACTGGTACTACCGGTGCAGTGATGTCATCGATCACTACATTCTGGTTCGCTGTTGATACATTACCATTTCCATCATCAAAGCTCCAATGTATAACATGGGTGCCCTGGGTTGTATATGTCAGCGGATCGCTTGTTGTTCCCGTTACTGTACCTACGCAATTATCTGTTGTCGTCGGTGCGGTGGCTGTTGCACTGCACTCGCCTGTTACATCCGCAAGCACTGGTACTACCGGTGCAGTGATGTCATCGATCACTACATTCTGGTTCGCTGTTGATACATTACCATTTCCATCATCAAAGCTCCAATGTATAACATGGGTGCCCTGGGTTGTATATGTCAGCGGATCGCTTGTTGTTCCCGTTACTGTACCTACGCAATTATCTGTTGTCGTCGGTGCGGTGGCTGTTGCACTGCACTCGCCTGTTACATCCGCAAGCACTGGTACTACCGGTGCAGTGATGTCATCGATCACTACATTCTGGTTCGCTGTTGATACATTACCATTTCCATCATCAAAGCTCCAATGTATAACATGGGTGCCCTGGGTTGTATATGTCAGCGGATCGCTTGTTGTTCCCGTTACTGTACCTACGCAATTATCTGTTGTCGTCGGTGCGGTGGCTGTTGCACTGCACTCGCCTGTTACATCCGCAAGCACTGGTACTACCGGTGCAGTGATGTCATCGATCACTACATTCTGGTTCGCTGTTGATACATTACCATTTCCATCATCAAAGCTCCAATGTATAACATGGGTGCCCTGGGTTGTATATGTCAGCGGATCGCTTGTTGTTCCCGTTACTGTACCTACGCAATTATCTGTTGTCGTCGGTGCGGTGGCTGTTGCACTGCACTCGCCTGTTACATCCGCAAGCACTGGTACTACCGGTGCAGTGATGTCATCGATCACTACATTCTGGTTCGCTGTTGATACATTACCATTTCCATCATCAAAGCTCCAATGTATAACATGGGTGCCCTGGGTTGTATATGTCAGCGGATCGCTTGTTGTTCCCGTTACTGTACCTACGCAATTATCTGTTGTCGTCGGTGCGGTGGCTGTTGCACTGCACTCGCCTGTTACATCCGCAAGCACTGGTACTACCGGTGCAGTGATGTCATCGATCACTACATTCTGGTTCGCTGTTGATACATTACCATTTCCATCATCAAAGCTCCAATGTATAACATGGGTGCCCTGGGTTGTATATGTCAGCGGATCGCTTGTTGTTCCCGTTACTGTACCTACGCAATTATCTGTTGTCGTCGGTGCGGTGGCTGTTGCACTGCACTCGCCTGTTACATCCGCAAGCACTGGTACTACCGGTGCAGTGATGTCATCGATCACTACATTCTGGTTCGCTGTTGATACATTACCATTTCCATCATCAAAGCTCCAATGTATAACATGGGTGCCCTGGGTTGTATATGTCAGCGGATCGCTTGTTGTTCCCGTTACTGTACCTACGCAATTATCTGTTGTCGTCGGTGCGGTGGCTGTTGCACTGCACTCGCCTGTTACATCCGCAAGCACTGGTACTACCGGTGCAGTGATGTCATCGATCACTACATTCTGGTTCGCTGTTGATACATTACCATTTCCATCATCAAAGCTCCAATGTATATCATGGGTGCCCTGGGTTGTATATGTCAGCGGATCGCTTGTTGTTCCCGTTACTGTACCTACGCAATTATCTGTTGTCGTCGGTGCGGTGGCTGTTGCACTGCACTCGCCTGTTACATCCGCAAGCACTGGTACTACCGGTGCAGTGATGTCATCGATCACTACATTCTGGTTCGCTGTTGATACATTACCATTTCCATCATCAAAGCTCCAATGTATAACATGGGTGCCCTGGGTTGTATATGTCAGCGGATCGCTTGTTGTTCCCGTTACTGTACCTACGCAATTATCTGTTGTCGTCGGTGCGGTGGCTGTTGCACTGCACTCGCCTGTTACATCCGCAAGCACTGGTACTACCGGTGCAGTGATGTCATCGATCACTACATTCTGGTTCGCTGTTGATACATTACCATTTCCATCATCAAAGCTCCAATGTATAACATGGGTGCCCTGGGTTGTATATGTCAGCGGATCGCTTGTTGTTCCCGTTACTGTACCTACGCAATTATCTGTTGTCGTCGGTGCGGTGGCTGTTGCACTGCACTCGCCTGTTACATCCGCAAGCACTGGTACTACCGGTGCAGTGATGTCATCGATCACTACATTCTGGTTCGCTGTTGATACATTACCATTTCCATCATCAAAGCTCCAATGTATAACATGGGTGCCCTGGGTTGTATATGTCAGCGGATCGCTTGTTGTTCCCGTTACTGTACCTACGCAATTATCTGTTGTCGTCGGTGCGGTGGCTGTTGCACTGCACTCGCCTGTTACATCCGCAAGCACTGGTACTACCGGTGCAGTGATGTCATCGATCACTACATTCTGGTTCGCTGTTGATACATTACCATTTCCATCATCAAAGCTCCAATGTATAACATGGGTGCCCTGGGTTGTATATGTCAGCGGATCGCTTGTTGTTCCCGTTACTGTACCTACGCAATTATCTGTTGTCGTCGGTGCGGTGGCTGTTGCACTGCACTCGCCTGTTACATCCGCAAGCACTGGTACTACCGGTGCAGTGATGTCATCGATCACTACATTCTGGTTCGCTGTTGATACATTACCATTTCCATCATCAAAGCTCCAATGTATAACATGGGTGCCCTGGGTTGTATATGTCAGCGGATCGCTTGTTGTTCCCGTTACTGTACCTACGCAATTATCTGTTGTCGTCGGTGCGGTGGCTGTTGCACTGCACTCGCCTGTTACATCCGCAAGCACTGGTACTACCGGTGCAGTGATGTCATCGATCACTACATTCTGGTTCGCTGTTGATACATTACCATTTCCATCATCAAAGCTCCAATGTATAACATGGGTGCCCTGGGTTGTATATGTCAGCGGATCGCTTGTTGTTCCCGTTACTGTACCTACGCAATTATCTGTTGTCGTCGGTGCGGTGGCTGTTGCACTGCACTCGCCTGTTACATCCGCAAGCACTGGTACTACCGGTGCAGTGATGTCATCGATCACTACATTCTGGTTCGCTGTTGATACATTACCATTTCCATCATCAAAGCTCCAATGTATAACATGGGTGCCCTGGGTTGTATATGTCAGCGGATCGCTTGTTGTTCCCGTTACTGTACCTACGCAATTATCTGTTGTCGTCGGTGCGGTGGCTGTTGCACTGCACTCGCCTGTTACATCCGCAAGCACTGGTACTACCGGTGCAGTGATGTCATCGATCACTACATTCTGGTTCGCTGTTGATACATTACCATTTCCATCATCAAAGCTCCAATGTATAACATGGGTGCCCTGGGTTGTATATGTCAGCGGATCGCTTGTTGTTCCCGTTACTGTACCTACGCAATTATCTGTTGTCGTCGGTGCGGTGGCTGTTGCACTGCACTCGCCTGTTACATCCGCAAGCACTGGTACTACCGGTGCAGTGATGTCATCGATCACTACATTCTGGTTCGCTGTTGATACATTACCATTTCCATCATCAAAGCTCCAATGTATAACATGGGTGCCCTGGGTTGTATATGTCAGCGGATCGCTTGTTGTTCCCGTTACTGTACCTACGCAATTATCTGTTGTCGTCGGTGCGGTGGCTGTTGCACTGCACTCGCCTGTTACATCCGCAAGCACTGGTACTACCGGTGCAGTGATGTCATCGATCACTACATTCTGGTTCGCTGTTGATACATTACCATTTCCATCATCAAAGCTCCAATGTATAACATGGGTGCCCTGGGTTGTATATGTCAGCGGATCGCTTGTTGTTCCCGTTACTGTACCTACGCAATTATCTGTTGTCGTCGGTGCGGTGGCTGTTGCACTGCACTCGCCTGTTACATCCGCAAGCACTGGTACTACCGGTGCCTGTATATCATTCACTGTTACTGTAAACGACTTAATATCATTACCGCAAACATTAGATGCTTTTACATAAACCGTAGTAGTACCAACCGGGAATGTATAAGGATTTGAAATGGTGGTACCGAAATTAGTTAAGCTATAAGTAATAGTGGGCGCAGGTGACCCGGCATTGACAGTAATATTACTGCCTAAGGTTACAGATGCCCCACATACATTATTATCATTATTGACAGAACCAATATTAGCCGTTGTGATTGACGGTGCTGTAGATGGTGTTATAGTTCCTGTGGTGGAAGCTGAACTGGTACCGCAGGCATTGGTTGCTGTTACCGATACTGTTCCTGCTCCCGAACCAATGGTTATCGTTGCTGATGTTGTTGTTCCTCCTCCTGTTACTGACCATCCTGTTCCTGTTACTGACCAGGTGTATGATGTTGCGCCGCTAACAGGTGAAATACTAAATGTATTGCCTGTTGAGCCAGCGCATTTATTCGTGGGCTGTGTTATTGTGCCCGGTGTGGCTGGTATAGTACTTGGTGTGATGTTTCCTGTTGTTTGGGCAGAACTGTTGCCACAAGCATTATTCGCAGTTACTGTTACTGTTCCTACTCCTGTACCAATATTTACATTTACAGAAGTGGTAATACTTGCAACTGGAATTGACCATCCTATTCCTGTTACAGCCCATGTATAAGAAGTTGCACCACTTACGGCTGCTATACTAAATGTATTGCCTGTTGAGCTGGCACATTTATTTGTTGGTTGAGTTATTGTACCCGGTTGTGATGGTACCGATGTACAACCTGGTAAACTCATCGCAGAAATTGCAAATCTAGAATCAGGAGTTATATCACCTGTTATAGCATTATCAGTTACATTAGAAGTAGGTATATTCCTGCGGGCCACCTCAATTTTCCATCCACAATCATCATTAGTACCACTAGGATTTAGAAATCCTGTGTTGTTACCTCCTGTAATCCAGTCAGTGTTTATTGTATACGAAGGAATTGAAGTGCTTTCAGAGTTATATAAACTAGATATATAGACAGCTTGTTCATTTGTATTGACTGCCATTGAAGAACTTAATGAAGCGTGGTTTTGTATAGCATTGTTGAACCCATTACCCGTGGTATATGATACTGGAGTTTGATCTACACCTGCAAAGACAGCATACCATACTGACATATTAGCAAGTGTACTACCAGAAACAGTCCCAACTGTCACATTGAGCGGACGAGAAGTTCCATCCATAATGGCATCATCCTTCAAATAATATAACCATGTATGTGTACGTCCATTAGTGCTCCCATTGCCTGTTGCTTTTGTTAAAGCTTGACCCCCATAGGTAATCGTTCCAGGATCATTTTGAGTACCACTTCCATCGGCCTCAACCATGGTTGTTGCGATTGCAACTACCAAAAAACGGTTAGAACCTGCTGCTATCGAAAAACTAGTTCCAGATCCCGTAGCTCCAGATTGGTCATAAGCCTTGACCCATGCAACTGGCTGTGTAATTTGCCCATTTGCATTACCCACAATAACCAAACCCCCCATCATCATCACCAATGCCATTAAGGCTACTCTGCCCCGTCTAACTAAGTCAGCCGGGCAAGCGAAAATGGGTTTTGTGTTTTTTACTTTGTTGCGTTCGTTGTTCAGTTGATTAACACGGCGGGTGGCAGTTGTGTTCATGGTAGCAAGTTGTGGTGGTGGTTGTAAATTCTCCTTCGCTACCAACTCCGCTAAAGCTACGTTGGTCGAAGAAAGCTTCTTCCTTCGCTGAAGCTCCGGAAGACAGGTGGAAGGATATAAAACACCTCCTGCGCATAAAGCTTCGGAGGGTAAAAAAAATGATCCTGCACTTGCCGGATCATTAGGATTATTATAAACTTTATTTGTTGTGGTAGTGCAGCCGGTGGCTGTTACTTGTATGTTGCGACGGGCATCGGGCAGGCAATCGCCTACTATATTGTTTTGCCCCGTTTTCTGGCTTGCATAAATATTCCCTTTCAGCAGCACTAAAAAATTTCTCATACTAGTTAGGCTTTGGTGGTCGAACTGTTTGCGTTAATCCTGGTCTCCCAAGGGGCGGATCTTAGTATGAGGTCTTTCGTGGGATCAATTTCCTGTAGCGACAAATGCCTGCAGCAATGTCATCACACACATTGATTTTTATTTTTTCTGAATAAATTTTTCGGGGGAATTGGATAAGGTCGTAAATAAAAACAGAAAGAAATATTAAAAATAAGACTTTAAAGAAAAGGGGTTTTACTTTAAAAAACAATGATTTTGTATTTTTTTTTGAAAAAATCTTTCCAGGCAACTCACCGGCAGCGCTATTTCGTAAAAATACGAGACACCTGGAACTATTGCCAGCAAAGGGTTTCAAAGGAACGATAGTGTCAATCCGGACAACGATGTCTTTATACTATTTATTTTTAAAATATTTTTTCAGCAACCTACTGTGTACATGGTACTCATTAAATGGATTTTTGACAAAAAAACAACAGCACTTTTTATACAAGAAGAGAGTGGTAAAACATCTTAATATCAGCCCGGTTCTTCCCTTGTCCATACCACCTGCGGCGATCCTGAGCCTGTCTTAAAAGATTTTTTAACCACAGCGGCCACCAAGTTTTTACGAGGCAAACAAAGATGAAATAACAAGGGTGTCACGGTTTTGTATCCTGACACCCTTCCATAAAAAAGGGAATTATTATGGGGTGCATTTCAAATTTTAGCATACTATGACCCACCCCCCCGGAATTTCTTTTGGCAAAATTTACTTTGCCCCTCCGCCGGAGGGGAAGTGAGTACTCTAAAGCAGGAAAATAAAAGAGCCATTCAATACGAAAATTTGAAATACACCTTTATTATGCCTGATCCGGCTGCTGTTAAACAGACTTGTTGTATCTTTAAGAATAACATTCCAGTCATGCTGATTGAAAGAAAACAAGATGTTGGAAAGGCAGCTTGAAAAGTTTAATTTTGAAGCAATGCTTACCAAAGAAAAAATATTAGCCATCCTGCGGAGCAACAAGCCTTATTTTGAAAAAGAGCTGGGTGTTGTCCGGATTGGTTTGTTTGGCAGCTATGCCAAAGATTTTTACAAATCTGAAAGTGACATAGATATTCTTGTCGAACTTCGCCCCCCTCTTGCTGACAATTATTTCAGCCTGTGGATAAAACTGGAAAAAGAACTGAATGAAAAAGTTGACCTGGTAAGAAAGGGTGGTCATTTGTCTGAAAGGTTTTTACAGACGGTTGAAAAAGAGATCATCTATGCTTAATCCTTTTATAAAAGAAAGGCTGGAATATATTCTTGATCACACAGAAACTATTACCCTTTATTTTACTATTATTAAAGAACCGGTTGATTTTACTGCTTTGCCGGAAGGGAAAAAATCATTCGATGCTATCATCAGCCGTCTGCAGGCCTTAGGTGAAAATTTTAAAAAAATTGAGAAGCTTCAGCAGGGCTTTACCGAAGAATATATCAGCCGGGATGTGGAGCGGATCATTAAATTCCGTGATCTTATTGCACATCATTATGAGAAATTGGACAGTGACATTATTTTCGAAATCTGCAGAGACCAAATTCCCGGACTAACCTCTTCGGTCAAAAAATTTCTGAACAACCTTTAAGTCCTTCCGATGCAGCTTTCTTCATTGAAAGGATACCAAATAATTAATACCTGGCTTTCTTCCAAAAGCTACCAGCCTTTTTTATTTCAGCAACAAACCTGGCAGCATATCATCAATGCCGAAAGTGGTTTGGTAAATGCCCCCAGCGGCTGCGGCAAAACTTTTTCTGTTTTTCTTGGCGCCATCATTGATTTTATCAATCATCACCCGGATGATTATAAAATAAAAAAGAATACAGGCTTGCAATTGCTGTGGATCACTCCATTAAGAGCCTTGGCCAAAGACATTGGCCGTGCCATGGAAGAAGTAATTGAAGAACTGGAAATGAATTGGAAAATTGGAATCCGTAACGGAGATACTTCTACCGCAGAAAGAGCAAAGCAGAAAAAACAAATGCCGGAGGTGTTGATTATTACTCCGGAGAGTTTGCATTTACTGCTGGCGCAAAAGGGTTATGCAGAAATTTTTTCTTCCTTAAAAATTATTGCAGTGGATGAATGGCATGAATTGCTCGGTTCAAAGCGGGGAGTGCAGGTAGAACTCGCCATATCACGAATTACAGCTTTAGCTGCAAGCGATGAGCGGCGAGCAATGAGCAAAGCCCACTCCCGACTCCCGACTCAAGACTCCCGCCTCAAGACTCACGACTCTCGACTCCCGACTCCCGACTCCCGACTCTCTATCTGGGGAATCAGTGCTACCATTGGAAATCTTGAAGAAGCAAAACAAGTGCTCCTTGCCCCCCTCTCCCTTTGGAGAGGGGTTGGGGGTGAGGTTATTAAAGCCAACATAAATAAACGCATAGAAGTAGAATCTATTTTTCCTGATGAAATAGAAAAATATCCATGGGCCGGTCACCTTGGTATTAAGCTGGCGCATAAACTTATTCCCATCATTCAAAAAAGTAAAACCACCCTCATCTTTATCAATACAAGAGGGATGAGTGAGACATGGTACCAGACTTTATTAAATGTTTGTCCTGAATTAGCAGGTTCAATAGCCCTTCATCATGGTTCCATTGATATGGAACTGCGTACATGGATTGAAGACAACCTGCACAGCGGAAAGTTGAAAGCTGTTGTTTGCACCGCCTCACTTGACCTGGGGGTTGATTTCCGTCCTGTGGAAACGGTGATACAGGTGGGTTCGCCAAAAGGTGTGGCAAGATTTTTACAAAGAGCCGGAAGAAGTGGTCATAGTCATGATGCAGTGAGTAAAATTTATTTTCTTCCCACACATTCATTAGAACTGATGGAAGCGGCGGCATTAAAATCTGCTATTAAAGAAAATCTTATTGAAAACAGAGAACCCCGGCTACTTTGTTATGATGTGCTGATTCAATATTTAAATACGCTGGCTATATCTGACGGATTTATCCCGGAAAAAATTTATAAAGAAATTACTTCCACCTATTGTTATAAGGATTTGACAAAAGAGGAATGGCAACGGATTCTTCATTTTATTACGGAAGGCGGCAGCGCCCTGCAGCAATATGATGATTATAAGAAAGTAGAAATTACAGATGGCCTTTATAAAATAAATAGCAGGAAGATAGCCATGCGCCACCGGATGCATATCGGCACCATCGTAAGCGATTCGATGATGAAAGTAAAATTTATAACCGGTGGTTATATTGGAGTGATTGAAGAATATTTTATTTCACGTCTTGAACCGGGTGATGTATTTACCCTTGCCGGGCGACATCTTGAATTTGTACTGATAAAAGATATGACAGCGCTGGTAAGAAAAAGCAAAGCAAAAAAATCAATCGTTCCAAGCTGGAGCGGTGGAAGGATGCCACTGAGTGCTAATTTGGGAAAGAAGTTGAGAGAAACTTTGAATGAGTCGGGAGTCGGTAGTCTGGAGTCAGGAGCCATAGAGCTTAAAGTTTTAAAACCTCTTTTTGAATTGCAGCAACAACTTTCTCATGTACCCAAAGAAAATGAATTATTGATTGAGCATATTGAAACGAAAGATGGTTTTCACCTGTTTGTTTATCCCTTCGAAGGACGATTAGTGCATGAAGCGATGGCGGCCATCCTCGCTTATCGTATCAGCCGCATTACTCCCATCACATTTTCTTTTGCCATGAATGATTATGGTTTTGAATTGCTGAGTGATCAGCCCATCCCAGTGGATGACAGCAATGTGTATGAATTATTTTCTACCGGTGATTTATTAAATGATATTCAGCGCAGCGTCAACAGTACAGAGATGGCCAGGAGAAAATTCAGGGATGTGGCCGTTATCGGCGGGCTTATTTTCCAGGGAATGCCGGGAGAAAAAAAGAAAGCAAGACATCTGCAGGCATCTGCGTCACTTCTTTTTAATGTATTCAGCGAATATGACCCGGATAATTTATTATTGCGGCAGGCATACCAGGAAGTAATGGAGCAGCAAATGGAAGAAGCCAGGCTAAGAGATATGCTGGAAAGAATTCAGCAGTCAAAAATTGTAATCACTTTTCCACAACAACTTACGCCTTTCTGTTTCCCGGTAAAAGTGGACAGTATGCGAGAAGAGCTTTCATCTGAAAAATTAGAAGACCGGGTAAGAAGAATGCAAATGGAATTAAATAAGGATGTCACGGTTTAAACCGTGGCACTCCTTTTGTATATTTGTTCACCCTTTGAATGCAAAACCCTATTCCCCATATCATTAATAGCAATACCTTCTGGGTTTCTCCTGATCGCTGCCTGTTTTGGGAAGAACAAAATATTTTAATATTGGCTGATCTGCATCTTGGCAAAACCGGTCATTTCCGTAAGGCTGGTATTCCTGTTCCCGAAGGCGTAAATAAAGCGGACCTGCAGCGGCTGATGGCACAACTGTTTTTTTTCAAGGCCGACCGGGTTATCATTGTTGGCGATTTTACACACAGCGCTGCAAATAAGGAGCTCGAACTTTTTAAAAAATGGAGAAAAGATTTTCCTTTATTTCGTTTCGACCTGATAAAAGGCAATCATGATATCCTGGAAGATCACTGGTACCAGGAAACCAATGTAACGATTCATAAAAAAGAATTAGTGATCGGGGATTTTTGCTTTCGCCACGAAACTAAAAGCTCTGATCCGTTTGAAAATGTGGAAACGGCGGGTTTTGTTTTCTCAGGCCATGTACACCCGGGCATCCGCATCAGTGGCCGGGGCAAACAGTCGTTGCGACTCCCCTGTTTTTATTTTTCACCCGGTCATTGTATCCTTCCGGCTTTCAGCAAATTTACCGGAACGTATAAAGTGGAACCTAAAGAAGGAGAAATTGTTTATGCCATCACCGGCACTGAATTGATAAAAAAACCTTAGCGTTTTTTGCGAAGCTGGTTATAATCCAAAAAATAAATAAACCGAACGGTGAGTTCATTGCCGTGGCGCAGGTTAAACAGTTCACCAAAATTTTCCAGGTAAGTAGTATGGGATGCAAGAGAAACCATTTCCTCATCGCCTAACCAATTCTTGTAGCCAATGATTAAACGGCTACCCAAACGAAAGTCCCATGTAAGAAACGCATCGACATTAAAAATATTTACATTTTCATCCCGTCCTTGTATAAATGCTCTTGGTAATAAATAACCTTTAGCATCTACATCATGAAAACTGATGTAGTTAACCTTATTCCAGTAATGTCTTGCCCGCAGGGTAAGATTGAGCCGGGAATTAAAGTTGTAAATGCCGGAAAGGATAGAAGTAAATTCCCTGTTGTCCCTGAAGCCTACTATTGGTTCGCCATTTAGTTCTCTTAGAAAAGCATACCCCAATTGGTTTTTTTCAAAAGCAGAAGTGGTTTGCAGGTCAAGACTGAATTTATTACTGAAGCGGTAACGAATTCCCAAACCGATATTAGTATACTTATTATTATATTTTGATGCAACCGCATAGATACCATCATAGTTGAAAAATATTTTTTTGCGGCTGTCTGAACTTCCTTCTATTTCAAAAATATAATTTGTAGGATAACTGAGATAACTGCCATCTGTTCTTAACTCAAAATAATCATGCGCCCATCCCGGTGATATTTGTGTAACAAAAGATATATCCCAAAAATTTTTCAAAACCCAAAATGCTTTTCCTGTAATATCAAACTTACTATAGGCATAAGGCTGGTAGAGATATTGCAGCCGGGGGCTCAGGCTGTAACTGTAAGTAATAAAAATTTTTGTTGGCTTAAATTGATGATAAGAAAGGCTGGATTGATAGGTAACTTCATTGGGTGCAAATAAAATTCCCAGGTCATTGGGATCATAATTTTTTGACTCTATGTTTCCAGAAAAATTATACTGCCAGTTACCGCTTACTTTCCCAAAGTTCAGCGTTGTATTATACCCATCGTAAGGATTGGTTCCCCATATTTTGCTATACCGGACCGTTCCCTTCAGGGCATGTGAATTTTTTTTATTATACAGCGCCACATCTAATGCGGTTACGTTGGCATCCCTCCCATCACCGTTGCGCATTACATTGGTATTGGTAAAAGTAACTGATGAACGGCCTTTCAGTGCCTGGTCAAGTACCAGGATGTTATAATTAGCCAGTGGTTCAGTATTAATAAGCGAATCTCTTCCCGAATTAATATTATGAATTTTTGCCTGCATAGGAGCCGTAATGGCATTAAATATCCCAATGCCTAACTTTTTGTTCGTTCTGCCCGAAAATTTGGAGGCATTATATAATTGTGTCAGTGTAGGATTTCTTACAATTTCCCAGTTAGTATTATGGGCAACAAATCTTTTCACTGAATCATACAGTGAAGGTGTAGCTCCAATTCTTCTTGAATAAAACAAATTGGCTTTATTAAAAATTTCTGTTCCCTCTGTAAAAAATTGCCGCTTTTCTGTAAACTTTACCTCGTAAGGCGTAAGATTATTCACCACATTATCAGAAATTACCTGTCCAAAATCAGGGACAAGTGTTGCATCCAATGTAAAACTTTCATTGATACCATATTTTACATCCATGCCTCCATTTCGCAGCCAATCATTAAGGTAACCACTTGTTTGCGGCGTACTTCTGAAACCAGTTGTTACATAAGGAGAGAAACTGAGCCGAAGAGGAGGTAAAATATTTTTCAGCCCTTCCATATCACCAAACTGGTTTACAAATCCATTTACTTTGGGATCAACCGGGTTCCAATAACTACTTTCATTATTGCGCCGGAAAAAACGTAATAATTGAAGACCCCAGTCCTGCACATCTTTTTTTGCAAAGCGTAATGAGCTGTAAGGTATCCTCATTTCAACAACCCATCCATCTGATTTCATACTTACCTTACTATCCCAAATTGCATCCCATGTCTTATCGCCAAAAGAGTTAAAATCGCCTCCTGAATTGGGACTAAGCCTTGCATCAGTTTGAACATTAGCGGTTGTTACCAGGAACTGAAAGCCATTTTGATGATCCTTATAGGTGTCAAAAAAAACAGAAAAATAATCCACATCACTTTGTGATTCCCCATCTCTTGCTGTTATCTGCTTCCTGATAAGAGTCGGGTCATCAAATAAATAAGCTCCTATATAAATAGCAGAATTATCATACAGAATTTTTACTTCAGTTTTTTTTGAAACAGGTAATCCGTAAGTTGGAAAATTTTGAATAAAATCGGTGAGTACCGGTGCATTTACCCATGCGGCGTCATCCAGGTTGCCGTCAATTTTTGGCGCCTGGGTGGTTTTTACAGCCTGTATAGTTTTATTCTGGGAGTACAGAGAAACACAAACCAGTAACAGGGGCAGGAATAAATAATTTTTCAAAAGCAGTACATGTTTTTGCAATCAGCAAATATAATTTACGGAATTGAAGGCAGGAAGGATACATGGAAAAATATCTTGCCACTTATGCAAAAAAACTACATATCCCGGGTTAGTTTATCCTCTTTTTCAGTGAAATTACCTGTTCCTGCAGATCATTAACTACATTGGTAAGCTGGTTCATATCCCACCGGCGTTGAGTATTGGTTTTTGAAATAACCACTTGTGCCTGCCACATTTCAATGACCTCTTCAGTATTTACTGTATAAGGATGAAAAGAAGGATTATCACTTACTAATGTCAGCTTAGTTTTTTGCCGCCCGTTTTTTTGCACTCTTTTGTAAACAATACCTTCATTGCGGGATATCACAATACAAGGGGCATTATTCTTCAACTCTTCAACATTCTCCACTTTTTCACCTACAATAACAGAGCCACTGGGTGTTGGCAGCATAGAGTCGCCGATTATTTCAAAAGCCCTGTAATTTCCACCAGCAAGCATCGGTAGGGTGAACGTATTCAGTTCATCAATAAATTCCGGGTCAGCATATCCGGCTAAGTAACCTGCCGCAGCTTTCATAGGAACAAACGGAATATCCGGGCGGCCAGATGCAAGTTTCATTGCCCTTCGTTTGGCGAGATAGTTACTTTTATTATCGCTTAAGTCTTTGCGGAGAATATCATCCAGTGTAAGTTTAAAAATATCGCAAACTACTTCCAGCACATCAATACGTGGTTCTGCTCTTTCTTCTTCATAAGCGCCAAGCAAAGAACGTTTGATGCGGAGTTTGTTTGCAAATTCTTCCTGTGTCCAGCCACGGAGTTTGCGCAGGTATTTCATGTTTTGATTGGAGATAGCCATAACCACTAATTTAATTAGCCGCAAAATACTAATTAATTTAGATTTAAAAAACCTTTTCTTTACCGGTCTTGGTTAACCCGCAAAAAACTAAGACTTTTGCCAGTCTATGAAAGATAAAAAGAAACCTCTTCCAAAAAAGAAACCAACCAGGGCTTTTGCAAAAGAGAGACCGGTTATCCTTATTACCAATGATGATGGGGTAACGGCACCGGGTATCATTAATCTTGTGGAAGCAGTAAAAGACCTTGGTAAAATTGTAGTGGTGGCACCCGACAAACCCCAGTCCGGCATGGGGCATGCTATAACCATTGGTCAGCCGTTAAGATTACATAAAATTCACTCTATTGATAATGTTGAAACATGGTCCTGCTCCGGCACTCCTGTTGACTGTGTAAAGATGGCTGTTGACAAAGTATTACACCGCAAGCCAGATCTTTGTTTAAGCGGAATAAATCATGGGGCTAATCATAGTATTAATGTAATTTATTCGGGTACCATGTCAGCGGCAGTGGAAGCAGCCATTGAAAGCATTCCGTCTGTTGGTTTTTCTTTGCTTGATTTCAGCATTGAAGCAGATTTTGCCGGCGCAAGAAAATATGCCCGGATGGTTGTAGAGAAAATGCTGAAGACAAGATTGGATAAACATACTGTTCTTAACGTTAATGTTCCTTCCGTTCCTGTTGAATTATTAAAAGGCATGAAAATATGCAGACAAGCCTATGCAAAATATGTTGAAGACTTTGTAGAACGACAGGATCCGCATGGCCGGCATTACTATTGGCTTACCGGCGAGTTTGTAAATTTTGACAAAGGAAAAGATACCGATGTATGGGCACTTGATAATAATTATGTGAGTGTGGTGCCTGTGCAATTTGATATGACGAATTATGTTTTAAAAGCCAAACTTGAAAAAATCTGGAAGTAATGATATTGAAAAAAGATAATCTGCGATTAGGATTAGCATTAGGATTGTTTGGGCCGCTGCTCGGTCTTGTTGTTATTTATTTCGTCAGGTTTCCTTCTTATTCGTTCATGGATTTTCTTACCTACTTCATGAATGATAACCGGATGATTACTTCTGTAGGTTCACTGAGCCTGCTTGCTAATGTTATTTTATTCACCATTTATATCAATACACACCGGGACGATACGGCCAAAGGAATTTTTATTATCACGTTGATCTATGGCATCGGCATTCTCATCCTGAAGCTTTGGAATTGATGTCTCTCCCGGACTTCCTTATCTTTAATATTCATCAACCTTCCGGCAATGAAAAAGATTTTCACCAGTCTGTTTGTTACCTTTTTTCTGCTGCATACATGTTTTGCACAAACTGACAGCATTGGTTTTTACAAGAAAACTTCTGCTATGATTCCCATGCGGGATGGGATAAAATTGCATACAGTAATTCTTAGCCCTGCCGGAGCGTTACACACATCGCCTGTTTTAATACAAAGAACTCCTTATGGTGCCAGCCTCAGTGATTTTCCTGACGACACCATTATTTCTTTATCGAAACGGGTTTCCATTTATGATATGGCGGTGGAAGGATACATTTTTGTTTTCCAGGATATCCGGGGAAAATACAGCAGTGAAGGCAAGATGGAAATTCATCAGCCCCTTATTCATTCCACACATAAAGGAGCAGTAGATGAAAGTACCGATACCTGGGATACGATAGACTGGCTGATTAAAAATGTGCCTGGCAATAATGGCAAGGCAGGAATTTATGGCATCTCCTATCCCGGCTGGCTGGCATTGGTTGGTGCTGTTGATCCGCACCCGGCATTAAAAGCATCATCCGAGCAGGCATGCATGGGTGATTTATTTTTAGGAGACGATTTTCATCACAACGGTGCCTTTCGTTTAAGTTATGGAATGGAATATACTTATGAAGTGGAGTTTGATAAAACCACCGACAGCGATTTCCCTTTTCCCCAATTTGATTTGTTTAATTGGTACTTAAAACTGGGTTCATTAAAAAATGTAAATCAAAAATATTTTCATAACAAAATTCCTACCTGGAACAATTTTGTGCAGCATCCAAACTATGATTCTTTCTGGCAAACAAATTCTACATTAAATTATGTTGAGTATGCACAGGTTCCTCAATTGCATGTTGGCGGCTATTACGACCAGGAAGATATAAACGGTCCGCAACTGATGTACCAGCACATGGAGAAAAAAGACAAAGCCAATAATAACCACATTGTGCTGGGGCCATGGAATCATGGGCAATGGGGAGGGGGCAAAGGAGACAGCCTGGGTAAAATTTCATTCGGAAGCAACACCGGCGTTTGGTTTCGTGGCTTGCAAAAAAAATGGTTCGATTACTGGCTGAAAGGCAAAGGCGATGGAAAATTTGAAGAAGCCTACTGTTTTCAAACTGGAAGTAATGAATGGAAAACCTACAACTCATGGCCGCCAAAGGAAGCAACGATTCAGAAATTATATGCCGGGCCAAATAACACTGCTTCATTTAATAAACCAACTACTGCATCTGGATTTACAAGTTATATCAGCGATCCAAATAAACCGGTACCCTATCGCACACAACCCATCGAAGCCACTTATGGCCCCGGTAGCAGGTGGAAGCAATGGCAGGTGGAAGACCAGCGGTTTGTTACATCCCGGCCTGATGTAGTTTCTTTTACGATGGATTCATTAACAGAAGACCTGACAGTAACCGGAAAGATCATGGCGCATCTTTTTGCCAGCACTTCCGGCACTGATGCCGATTGGGTGGTGAAGTTGATTGATGTATATCCAAATTTTGATTCAAAAAGTTTAACCATGAGTGGTTACCAACTTCCCGTTGCGATGGAAGTATTCCGGGGACGTTTCAGAAAAAGTTTCTCCAACCCAACACCATTAACTCCCAACAAAGCGGAAGAATTTATTATTGACCTTCACGACATCAACCATGTTTTCAAAAAAGGACATCGTATCATGATACAGGTACAAAGCACCTGGTTCCCGGTTATTGACCGCAACCCGCAGAAATATGTACCGAATATTTTTGAAGCGAAGGAATCTGATTTTATAAAAGCAGAACAAAGAATCTATTTTAATAGCTATATTGAATTACCGGTGATGAAGAATTAATTCTTGCCGGTTACTTTTGTCAAGCAATGAAATATTATATCATAGCCGGTGAGGCCAGTGGCGATCTGCATGGCAGCAATCTTATCAAAGAATTAAAGAAACTTGATGCGAATGCAACTATCCGCTGCTGGGGTGGCGATAAAATGCAGGAAGCAGGCGGCGAACTTGTAAAACATTACCGTGAGCTTGCCTTTATGGGTTTCACCGAAGTGCTGATGAATCTCCGTACCATTTTCAGGAATCTAAAATTTTGCAAGGAAGATATCTTACAATACAAACCTGATGCAATAATTCTTATTGATTATCCCGGCTTCAATCTTCGCATTGCCAAATGGGCGAAGAAAATGAGAAACGAGAAATAAAGAGAAAATTAATGCAGCACGCACCGCCCGAAGCTCACAGCCCGCAGCTTACAACTAAAGTTATCTATTACATTAGTCCGCAAGTGTGGGCATGGAAAGAGAACCGGGTAAAGATGATGAAGGAATGTATTGACAAGATGATTGTTATTCTTCCCTTCGAAAAAAATTATTATAAAAACAAATGGAACTGGGAAGTGGAATATGTGGGACATCCCCTGGTGGAAGAGATTGAGAGAAGTCGGGAGTCCGGAGTCCGGAGTCGGAACTTATCCGATAGACCGATTATTGCTTTGTTACCCGGCAGCCGCAAACAGGAGATTGCCAAAAAACTTCCGGTGATGCTGAGTGTAAGCAAAGATTTTCCTGCTTATCAATTCATCGTTGCACAGGCACCATCCGTTGATGAATCATTTTATAAAGCATTTACACAGCGATACAGCAATGTAAGTACTGTGAAAAATCAAACCTATGATTTGTTAATGCAGGCAAAGGCTGCGTTGGTTACTTCAGGCACGGCCACATTGGAAACAGCTTTATTTGGTGTACCAGAAGTGGTTTGTTATAAAGGATCTTTTATCTCTTACCAGATTGGGAAAAGACTGGTAAGTGTAAAATACATTTCGCTTGTAAACCTCATTATGGACAAACTGGTAGTAAAGGAATTAATTCAAAATGATTTTACTGTTGAAAACCTCAAAAAAGAATTGACAGAATTAATTACTGATGAAAAAAGGATTGCAGCATTAAAAACTGATTATGCCGCTTTGAAAAATCTGCTGGGCCGGAGTGGAAATGCTTCCGCAAAAGCAGCTGCGTCCATTACAAACTTTCTACAACACTAATTTTAAAATAAAAAATCAGGAAAGAAAAAAACCAGCAGACTCATGATTAAATCTCCGGGTAAGACCCCAATAAAATATATTCGCTGAAACAACATTATTCTGTGGATGGTAATAAGAAATTTTACTGCAACAAAATATTTTATTATTTATAATTGCCGATATCAAAACTGAACCAGATGATAGAACTAAGGCCTGTAGAAAAAAAAGATGACTCATTTATTGAAACAGTTTACCGCTCCACCAGGGAGGATGAGCTGAAAACAACCAACTGGACGGAGCAGCAGAAGAAGGCATTTATTATTATGCAGTCAATGGCACAATTGGCGGAGTATAAAATAAAATTTCCCGGGGCTGCCTTCCGGATAATTATCTATAATAAGCAGGATGCAGGACGTTTTTACACCTGGGAAAATGAGGATGAAATCCGTTTAATAGATATAACGTTACTGCCGCAATTCAGGGGGAAGGGAATAGGTACATCTCTTTTGCAGAAGCTAATTAAAAGATCAGATAAAGTTCAAAAGAAAATTTCTCTTCATGTGGAACCGGGCAACCCGGCATTGCAATTATACCGGCGATTAGGATTTATTCATATAAAAAATAATGGCCGGCATTATTATATGGAAAAAGATCCTGCCGAGCGAAATAAATAGCCTGTTTGTTAATTACATCAATCCCTCTTTGAAAGTGAGCCGTCTTCAAGGCTCAACGTTTAAAATAAAACCGATGAGGCATCTTGCCGGGATGGGATCATTTTATATGTTTTCAAAACAGAAATAAACCGGAAGATATTTCTCTTTCTGCATTGAAATATCAGGCGGCTGGCATAGCCCGGTTCGGGGTAGTATTTTTTAATGATTGATCAGCAAAGCTGATTAATTTTTTTCTGCCCTGATCATCAAAATCAATTACTATTTTACCAAAGCCGGTAGGATGACCTGCAGCAGAATGAATAATCACTTCCCCATTAATACTGTTTAATGCAATGACAGGATGTTTATGAAAATTTTTGGAATCTCCGCCGATAATAATGTCCAGATCGGTTGATTTTTTTGCCAGGGTGATATCATCAGGAGTCTTTATATTTTTATAGCCAAGTTGTGAAAGGCAAACAACAACGGAACAGCCTTTTTCTTTTTTTAAGTAGGCAGACAAAGTATTCATTTTTTGAATAACATCACTGTCCCCGGGCCTCGCCATAATAATCCCCGCTCTGATGGCTCCTTTGTTAATGATTTTATAGTCATCGGTTATTACAGAAAGGCCATGATCATTATTAAAAATAACGTCATAGGTAAGCTGGCTTGCTTCATACTGCTCATCCTTTCCCGCATTTAAAAGAATAGTATTGGCATTATTGTTTGTTATGCTTTTAATTAGTTGGATAACCTTGTAATCACCTTGAGGATTCAGATTGGAAGTATGCAAAAAAACCAGTTTCCCGTTATTGCCACTAAGCCCGGTAAATGGTGAAGCCGCCCGGGCAATAGCTGTAAAAGGTTTTAATGCAAGTACTGCAGTGGTGGCCAAACTGCCCTGGATTAAAAATTTTCTTCTTGAATGCATATCGTTGAGGGTTTATTGTTTTCTATAAACTATTACAAAGTACAGATTCTTGTACAAAACAAAAAAAAATAGTGCCGCTGCATCAGAAATACCAGTTTTGCAGATATATAGTGGTTTTCCGAATCAGGATTCCAATAAATTTTTAAATGCAGGTATTATCAATTATTTTCACCTCAAAAGAGGATTTTAAATACCATTTCAAATAAAAAGTTTACACCGGCATTGCTTCAACTTAAACCATTTCAGTGAATGAAAATAGGAGTACTGTATCCCCGTTCAAATGCACATCCCGATATAACGGCTGATTTTGTAGAAGGAATAAAATTTGCATTAAACCATTATCAGCTTAATAATAACGTTCAGTTGATTATGGAAAGCATCGGTTTTGGGGGAAATGAAAAAGAAGTTTATGAAAAAGCCGAAAAAATATTAATACTGGAAGCTGCTGATATACTGGTAGCCTATATAGATCTGAGGGTAATCTCTTTACTGGAACCTTTATTACATTCCACAGGAAAATTAATGGTTGTAGTAAATCCTGGTGCCAATTATCCGGAAAACTGGGTGCCGCAGCCCAATATCATTTTCCTGACTCTTCGGCATAGCTTTTTATGCTGGCTGACCGGATTACTTGCTGCAAAGAACAAGAATGGTAGTGCAGCCCTGGCAACCAGTTTTTATGATGCGGGTTACCTTCACACGGCTGCCATTACTAAAAGCTTTATAAACAATGGCGGTAATATTCTCTTTAATTATGTAAACAACAATCTCTACAATGAAACTTTTGAAATAACGGCCCTTACTGATTTTCTTTCATCACAAAAAGAAACGGGAAACCTGCTTTGTGTGTTTGATGTAAAGCCTGCTTCTTTGTTCTATGATCGCTTAAACAAATATGAAAAAAGCAGCAGGCTGCACCTGTTTGCCTCACCTATGATGCTGGAACAAAAAGCATGGGAAGAGGCAGTGAGTGGATTTAATTTTTCTATTGAAGGTTATCTGCCCTACTATGCTGCATCAGAAAACAAAACTAATGCTGAGTTCAGAAATATTTTTGCCACACAAACAAAAAGAGAAGCATCCCTTTTTGCTCTGCTGGGATGGGAAACCGCATTGATAATTCAGGAAATTATTAATAATTGCAAAGACAAGTATGCAGACGGCGCTTCAATCAAAGACTATTTAGCTTCAATTGTTATAGCCAGCCCCCGGGGTAATTTGAAAATGGATAAAGAGACGCATTATTTTATTGCCCCTGTTTATAAAGGCACTATAGAAAATAATGCAACAGATATTTTAATCACTCCGGAGTATAGCAGTGAAGAAGAATGGGAAAGATTTGTTGCTAACCCGGTGATTGGGCCAAGTTCCGGGTGGACAAACACCTATCTCTGTTACTAATTTAATTAAATGAGTGAACCTAAAGTTATAGTCTTGTGCGGCAACCGGTTTGCCCTTCCTGCTTTACAGCAATTGGCTTTTTTTAAACAGTTGGCGGTGGTAGCCATTCCGGAGAATTGCGAAGAAATGATTGAAAACACAAAGCTTGTTTTAACCGGCACCAGTATCCCGGTAATGGTGCTGCAAAAAAAAATATTTGTAAAAAAAATTACAGAGGCTATAAAAACCCATGGGGTTGATATGGGCTTGATGCTTACATTCGGTTATAAAATTCCGCCTTCGGTTTACGGGCTGCCTGTAAAAGGCTTTTATAATGTTCATCCCGGGCTGTTGCCTGCCTACAGGGGGCCAGATCCGGTTTTTCAGCAAATACGAAATAAAGAAAAAAATGCCGGGGTCACCATTCATAAAGTGGATGATGATTTTGATACCGGTCCGATAGTGATCAGCGAAATGATAAGGCTTGACCCGGCTGATACCTATGGTATACTAAACGAAAAGCTTTCTTATACAGCTGCCAAACTTACCGGCACCTTATTGAAATTACTGAGCTTTGGTGTTACCGTCCCATCAAGGCCGCAGGATGAATCAAAAGCAGTCTATTATCAAAAACAGACGGCCGCTGATGTTAGTATAAACTGGCAGGTAATGGATGCCGTTACCATTATTGCGTTGATAAATGCCTGCAATCCCTGGAATAAAGGAGCCTTGACAAAACTTAATACTAAAGTAATAAGGATACTGGATGCTTATTGTATTGAAATAGAAGCGCCGGAACAGGCATCCGGAACAATTCTGGCGATTGATGAGCGGGGTTTGGTAGTCAGAACTCTTAAGAATCAGGCTGTTTGTTTGCAAGTAATTTATATAGATGAAGGCTTTTTATTGGCAAATCGTTTAAAACAGTTTGGTGTAATGCCTGGAGCAAGGTTCGGCCTTGTTTAAATCATCGTATATTTTCGGGTATCCTGCAATGTCTCTTTAAAAATTTGTGTAGTAATAAAAAAAAAATTAGCTTTAAATTCTAAGACTTTAATACTTATTCTGAAACATAACCAACTAATACTTTATAGCTTATAAATATTTCCACCCTTATTATTATTTTTTAATAAAAAATCTATGGCACAACCTTATGTTGGAGAAATAAGAATGTTTGGTGGCAACTTTGAAATTGCGGGATGGATGTTCTGCGACGGAAGATTGCTTCCCATTTCTGAAAATCAAACGCTCTTCCAGTTAATAGGGACCACTTATGGTGGTGATGGACAAACCACTTTTGGCTTACCTGATTTAAGGGGCCGTGTGCCCATTCACCAGGGCAATGGTTTTACTCTTGCTCAATCAGGGGGAGCAGAAACTGTAACATTAACTACCAATCAGATACCTTCCCATTCACATGTACCCGTGGCTTATTCCGGCACTGGCACCAGTACCAATCCTGCCAATAATGTCTGGGCGGCACAACCAGCGCTTATGCAATATTCTGGCCCGGGCAGCGCTAATGTTACTTTACCTGCAAATACCTTGGCAAACACAGGTGGAAACCAGCCGCATAATAATTTTCAACCCTATCTCTGTGTTGAATTTATCATTTCATTGTTCGGAATTTTCCCATCTCCCGCTTAATACACATCAGCTATGGGAAGTGGGAATAAAAAATAATTTTTAAAAAATAAATTTTTATATAATGGCCGAACCTTTTTTATCCGAAGTAAGAATTTTTTCTTTTGGTTTTAATCCACAGGGCTGGGCCCAATGTAACGGACAATTATTGCCCATCAACCAGAACCAGGCTTTGTTTTCATTGTTGGGTACAACTTATGGCGGCAACGGTCAAACTAATTTTGCTTTACCCGATTTGCGTAGCAGGGTGCCTATTCATGTTGGTGCGGGCCATACACTCGGTCAACAGGCGGGTGAACAGTCACATACCTTAACCATTCCGGAACTTCCGGCACACCGGCATGCTGTTAATGTAACAACTGCAACTGCTGACCAGCAATACCCGACACCAACCTCTTATTGGGCGGCTGGTTCATCTGATGCAGGGTTTCATCAAAACGCAAATACCACCATGGACCCTGGTGCTGTATTGCCAACCGGTGGCAGCCAGGCTCACTTAAACATGCAACCTTATTTAACATTGAATTTTTGTATTGCCCTGCAGGGGATATTTCCTTCGCCTAACTAAAAAAATTAATAATATGGATCCTTTTGTTGCTGAAATCAGAATCTTTCCTTTCAATTTTGCACCACATGGTTGGGCATTTTGTAACGGGCAGTTGTTGCCAATAGCCCAGAACACAGCGCTTTTTTCCCTGCTGGGCACCACCTATGGCGGTAATGGTCAATCTAATTTTGCTCTTCCCAATTTTCAGGGCAGGGCTCCCATGCATCCGGGGCAGGGGCCTGGTTTATCCTTACATGATCTGGGTGAAGCCTCAGGATCGGAAACAGTTACTTTACTGGAAACTGAAATGCCCGGCCATACTCATTCTATGAAAGCATATAATAGTAATGGCACTTTAGCTTCTCCGGCAAATAATGTTTCATCGGGTCCCAGTCCGGTTACAGATAAGGATTTGTTCAGTTATAAAAACGGCCCGCCCAATGCAACGATGAAAGCTGATGCATCAGGTTCGGCTGGGGGAGGTCTGCCCCACAATAATTTGATGCCATATCTCACCATGAATTTTTGTATCGCTATGCAGGGAGTGTATCCGCCAAGAAGTTAAATTGAAAAATTGAATTAAGCTATATAAGCATAATAATCCATATCTATTATTTACCGGTTTTATAAATAAATCAGAGACAATTTTTTCCGAAATAAACTGCTTATTATGACCCGTATTTACCAAAAAAAAACAGATAAGATTAGTTTCCTGAAAAACAGGTCATATATCTGTATGCTTTTCATTTTAACTTCTGTTTTTTCTTTTCGGGCAAATGCCACAACTTTTCCAGTTAGCAACACCAACGATGCCGGTGCAGGCTCCTTGCGGCAGGCCATCCTGGATGCCAATGCGAATCCGGGAGCGGATATCGTTGATGCTACCGGTGTTACCGGTACTATAATTTTAACAACAGGCCAAATAGCGATCTCCGAATCGTTAACCATAAATGGTCCGGGGATGAACCTGCTTACCATTAATCAAACTACCGATGCCCGGATATTCAGTACAGGAAGCGGTGCAGTAACTTTTCTGCTGCAGGATCTGACATTGAATTTTACAGGCCCGGGTACTACGCCCTATTCAGGTGGTGGCGGAGCCATCGTTGCGGGTGGTGCAGGCGCTTCTACAACACTTATAAATGTTACCATTTCCAATTTTAAATACCAAATTGGAAATGGGGGTGCCATTTCACAAAGCTCCGGTCTCAATACGCATTCCCTTACTATTACCAACTGCATATTCACTGATAATAAATGCGGAGGAGCAGGCGGAGCAGTTAGTTTTAATTCTCAGGGAGGAACATTAACTATTACCGGATGTACTTTTACTAATAATCATACAGGTTTAGTGGGTGTTAATCCAGGTGGTGATGGCGGTGCAATAGCTACAACTGGTGGCGGTAGCGGGGGCACTTACTTAATAGAAAAAAATACTTTTCTAAATAACCAGGTAGAAAATGTTACCGGGCATGCCGGCGCCATCATGAATACCAACGGGGCTTTAACCGTTCAATACAACCGGTTTTTTGGTAATTCTTGTTTAAATGTGGCTAATCCACCTTTAGCAAACATTATCGGACAAGCAGGTGGAGCAACTGTACATACCACTGTTGCTGATAACAACTGGTGGGGTGTGAATACAGGGCCGGGTGCCAATGATGCTGCTGCATTAGCCGCAGGTGGTACCATGACGCTTACCAGGTGGCTGCAATTAAAAAATACGGCATCACCATCAGCAATATGTGTCCCGAACAACTCAACTATAACGGCAAGTTTTCTTAGTAATAATCTGAGTGAAGCTATTGCCCCGGCCAATCTTACCGCCCTTGTGGGTTTACCTATTACTTTTAATGCCCCCGTAAATGGTACTCTATCCGCAGCACAAACCAGTATTCAGGCAGCCGGTACAGCTACCGTAATTTTTACAGCTACTGCTGGTGGAAACGGAAGCGCCAATGCAGTATTTGTTCCTTTGGCAGAAAATTTTACGACCACTACCAACCCAACGATAACAATTAGTACTTCATCGACAGCCCCAACCGGAGTAACAGGAACTACAACCATTTGTAACGGAGGCAACACAACATTGACAGTATCAGGCGGGGTAAAAGGAACAGGAGCTATAACAGAATGGTTCACGGGTTCATGCGGTGGTACTCCCGCTGGTACGGGAGATGCCATTAATGTTTCTCCAACTGCAACAACAACCTATTTTGTACGCTACAATGGACCCTGCAATACCACCACCTGTGCAACAGTAACTGTAACTGTAAATGATGTTACCGGTGGAATATTGGCAGCTGACCAAACAATATGTTCAGGCGGTGACCCGGCAGCATTCACAGAAACCGTGGGATCAACGGGAAGCGGCGCATTAACGTATCAATGGCAGAGCAGTACAATAAGTTGCGCTGCTGGCTTCTTTGATATTGCTGGTGCTACAGGTATAACTTATGATGCACCTTCTGGTTTAGCGGTAACAACTTTCTACAGGCGGGTGATAACCAGCACACTCAACTCAGTGCTATGTACTGCTAACAGCAATTGTATAACTGTAACTGTAAATAATGTTACCGGAGGAACTGTTGCAACAGATCAGACAATCTGTTCAGGTGGTGACCCGGCAGCATTTACACAAACAGTTGCATCAACAGGAAGCGGAACATTGACTTATCAATGGCAGAGCAGTACAATAAGTTGCGCTGCGGGTTTCTCTGATATTGTCGGTGCAACAGGCACAACCTATGATGCACCTTCTGGTTTAGCCGTAACAACTTTCTACAAGCGGGTGACTACAAGCATTCTCAATGCGGTAGCCTGTACAGCCAATAGCAATTGTGTAACAATTACAGTTACACCTAACAATACTATAACACTTACTTCTGCACCAGGCACCACTACACAATCAGTTCTAATCAATACACCGATCACCAATATCACTTATTCCACAACCGGCGCTACGGGAGCAACAATTAGCGGACTTCCTGCCGGAGTAAACGGCAACTGGGCCGCAAATGTCGTAACGATAAGCGGTACACCAACTGCATCAGGTATATTCAACTATACTGTTACACTGACGGGTGGTTGCGGATCAATAACAGCAAACGGTTCCATTACAGTCATTGTCTGTTCTATTTCACTTTCATCAGCTCCGGGTACAGATGCACAAACAGTTTGTAATAATTCACCAATAACCAATATTACTTATGGTACTACTGGCGCAACCGGTGCTACATTTAGTGGTCTGCCTGCAGGAGTATCGGGCACCTGGGCAGCCAACGTGGTTACCATCAGCGGCACACCATCTGTATTTGGTACATTCTCATATATTGTAACAACCACTGGAGGTGGTTGTACCGGATCAGTAACTGCAACCGGAACAATAACAGTGAACCCGGTACCCAATGTAAATCCTGTTGCCAATCAGAACTATTGTGCAGGAGCATCTGTTCCGTTAGTTGTATTTACAAGCAGTGTTGGAGGAGCCGTATTTTCCTGGAGCCGGACAGTGCCAACACCGGATATTGGTCTTGGCTTGAATAGTGGTACAGGAAATGTTCCTGCGTTCACTGCAACAAATACAAGCAATGCTCCGATAACAGCAACGTTCAGCGTAGTGGCCTCTTACACCAATAATGGTGTGACCTGTACGGGAACACCGATACAGTTTACCATAACTGTCAATCCAACACCAAACGCAGTGGCTACACCGTCATCACAAACCATTTGCTCTGCTTCAGCAATTACAACAATTGCATTAAGTGGTAATGTAAGCGGTACAACCTTTAACTGGACAAGAGATAATACAGTAACAGTAACAGGTATTGCAGCAAGCGGTTCAGGTAATATCAGCGGAACATTAACCAATACAACAAACGCACCTGTGACCGTAACATTTACTATTACACCAACTGCTAATGGTTGCCCGGGTACACCAATTACAGCAACAGTATTGGTAAATCCAACACCGAATGCAGTGGCTACTCCGTCATCGCAAACCATTTGTTCTGCCGGAACAATCACAACGATTGCACTGACCGGTAATGTGGCAGGCACAACATATAACTGGACAAGAGATAACACAGTAACAGTAACAGGTATTGCAGCAAGCGGCAGCGGAAACATCAGTGGTACATTGACCAATACAACCAATGCACCGGTAACAGTTACATTTACTATTACACCAACAGCCAGTGGTTGTCCGGGTGCGCCGATCACAGCAACAGTGCTGGTAAATCCAACACCAAATGCATCAGCTGCACCTGCATCACAGACGATCTGTTCAGGTTCTGCGATCACACCGATTGTTTTAAGCAGTACTACGACGGGTGCCAATGCAATCGTAAACGGAGGATTTGAAACAGGAGCTTTGCCACCATGGACCATTGGCAGTGCAATACCTGCACCAGTTGTAAATGCAACCAGTCCCCGCACAGGAACCTTTGCAGCATTCCTGGGCAGCCTCAATGGAGGCCCGGAGCCATTGGGTGATGCATCTATTTATCAAACGATATCGGTTCCCGCTGCAGGCGGTACCCTTTCGTTCTGGTATCGTGGATTTACAACCGATGGTATCGCATTTGACTGGCAGGATGCTTATATATCAAATACCAGTGGTGCGATATTGGCGACAATCATGCATGTATGCGTAACCAATGCGGCCTATGTACAGGTAAATTATAATATGGCCGCCTTTGCAGGCCAAACTGTTCGGGTAGTGTTCTTAGTTCACCAGGACGGTTTTGGTGATGTAACCAATATGTATGTGGATGAT
Source organism: Chitinophagaceae bacterium (assembly GCA_032654705.1). Taxonomy (GTDB): domain Bacteria; phylum Bacteroidota; class Bacteroidia; order Chitinophagales; family Chitinophagaceae; genus JJ008. Next base: position 3,616,894 of record JAULAZ010000003.1, on the reverse strand, counting down.
GTAACGCTGAGCTCTCCTGCAGTTATTACGTATAACTGGACAAGAGATAATAACGCTACCGTCACCGGTATAGCAGCCAGTGGTTCGGGAACCCCGATTACCGGTACATTAACCAATACAACTTTTGCGCCGGTAACAGTTACATTCACCATTACACCGACATCAAATGGTTGTATCGGCACACCAACAACAGCTACAGTATTGGTTAATCCAACACCTAATGCAATAGCTACACCGGCAAGCCAGACGATTTGTTCAGGTACGGCGATCACACCGATTGTATTGACCAGTTCAGTTGCAGGAACAACTTATGCCTGGACAAGGAATAATACAGTAGCCGTAACGGGTATTGCAGCCAGCGGCACTGGTAATATCAGTGGCACACTGACCAATACCACAACAGCACCGGTAACGGTAACCTTTACGATTACGCCAACTGCTAATGGATGTCCGGGTACACCGATCACTGCAACAGTAATTGTGCAGGCTCCTTTGGCCATTACATGCCCGGCACCTATCACCGTTCCAAGTATCATTGGAGGATGTACTGCTGTTGTTACCTATGCTCCTGTTGTAACGGGAACACCGGCTCCGGCATTTACCTATTCATTTAGCGGAGCTACAACCGGCAGTGGTAATGGAACTGGCAGCGGAGCAACATTTAATGTAGGAGTGACAACGGTTACAATAACAGCAACAAATATCTGCAGCACCGTTAACTGTTCATTTACTATAACGGTTACCGACAGTCAGCTGCCAGTGATCACCACACAACCGGCTAACACAACGGTATGTGCGGGCAGCAATGCTTCATTCAGTGTGGTGGCCACCAATACGCTGAGTTATCAATGGCAGTCCTGGAATGGCAGCGCCTGGAATAATATAGCCGGGGCTACAGCATCCACGCTGACCTTGAATGCAGTAACCTTTAGTATGAATACGAACAGTTACCGGGTTATTGTGACCGGCTTATGTAGTAGTGTAACCTCTGGTTTTGCCAGCTTGTATGTAAATCAGTTGCCAACGATCAGCCTGGTAGCATCCCGTTCCCCGGCATTATTGCCGGGCCAGGTGCTGAATATAACAACAGTAGTAAGTCCTGGTGGCGGTACCTATGTATGGAAAAAGAATGGAGTAGTGATAGCGGGAGCAACAGGATCATCACTGAATGGTCTTACCGTTAGTGATATCGGAACTTACACATGTACCTACACCGACCTCAATGGTTGTGTGTCCACATCAGCAGCATTGAATGTTACAGGTCAGGTATCGGATGGACTATACATTTACCCGGTTCCAAATGACGGACGCTTCCATGTGCGGTTCTATAATGATCCCAATGAAGAAGTAACGATCAAGGTCATTGATATGAATGGCAGATTGGTATATGAGAAGAAAGTGGTAACCACAATTGCTTATACAGATATGCTGATTGATATTACAACGACCCATATCATCTCAACGGAAACCTATATTGTTGAAGTAATAGGACCAGACGGAAGACTGATCGGAGCGAAGAAGATACAGATCTTAAAATAACGGGATTACCGTTTTACATAAAACCATCCGCCAACCGGCGGATGGTTTTTTATTTTTGAATTTATATCCGCAACACCATATCTCACATGCGTCGAAAAATTCACGACTGTAAAATTGGTTCCATCATAGCAAACCGGCAGATGTATGAAAACATATGCTAATACTCAATACCAGTAATGGTTTCGGGCAACAAAAAACCGGACAACCCTTCAAAAATTTGATGTTGTCCGGTGAAGTGGAGGTTACCGGAGTCGAACCGGTGACCTTTTGCATGCCATGCAAACGCTCTAGCCAGCTGAGCTAAACCCCCTTAATTCGGGATTGCAAATATATAAGCTGTGCCAGTGTGATCCAAAATAAAAACCCCGGCTATGCCGGGGTTTTCTATTACAAATAAAATTTATTACTCTCCCCAAATATTATCCTTACCATTGAGCCACAATTTTACTAAATCAGTTGTAACTGATTTGGGTCTTTCCAACGGGAAGTTCAGCACCCTGTCCCAGCAAAGACTTGCCAGCACACCCAAGGCCCTGCTTACTCCAAACAAAACAGTATAATATTCATATTCTACCAAACCGTAATATTCCAGTAAAGCGCCACTGTGTGCATCCACATTCGGCCAGGGATTTTTTATTTTTCCCATAGATTGTAAAATGGGTGGCACTGTTTCATAAATATCCCATACTGTATTTACCAACGGATCGTTCGGCATATGCTTTTTGCCAAATTCCATCTGGGCGGTAAACCTTGGGTCAGTTTTACGTAACACAGCATGTCCATAACCGGGAACCACTTTCCCTTCACTCAACGTTTTCTTTACATACTCTGCAATCTGTTCCTTGGTCGGTGATTCAGTTTTTAAAGCTTCCCGCATTTCAAAAATCCATTTAATCACTTCCTGGTTGGCAAGGCCATGCAAAGGACCGGCTAATCCGTTCATGCCGGATGCATAACTTAAATAAGGATCACTTAGGGCAGACCCCACCAGGTGTGTAGTATGAGCAGACACATTGCCACCTTCATGATCGGCATGAATGGTCATGTACAACCGCATCAGTTCTTTGAAACTTTCATCTTCAAATCCTAACATATGCGCAAAGTTTCCGGCCCAGTCCAGCAAACCATTGGGCTGGATATGAACCCCGTTCTTATATTTTCTGCGATAGATATAAGCCGCTACCCGTGGTAATCTTGCGATCAAATCCATCGTATCATCAAAGAGTGCTTCCCAATAATCTTTTTTATTCATACCGGCCGCATACTGCTTTGAAAAATGAGACTCTGTTTGCAGGGCCATCACCGCTACTACAAACTGCGTCATCGGGTGAGCACTTACCGGTAATGCTTCAATGGTTGCAAAAACATGATTGGGCACATGGCTACGCCTTTGCCATACAGAAGTAAGATGGTGCACATCATCATCGGATGGCAAATCGCCAACCAGCATCAGGTAAAATAATCCTTCCGGCAGGGGCTCAGAACCACCGGGGGCTTTAGTCAATTTTTCCTGAAGATCAGGGATGGAATACCCACGAAAACGGATGCCTTCCTGTGCATCAAGTAAAGATGTTTCGCTTACCAGGCCGGTAATGCCCCGCATGCCCTGGTATATTTGAGAAAGCTGAACTTCTCCGATTACTTTGTTGCCGTGCTCTTTCAACAGGTCTTTAATTTCAAGAGCAACTTTATCGGCTTTTGCCTTGAACCTGTCTTTTACAATTCCCATAATAAATGATTTTGGAAAATTTATAGATAAAAAATAATGGCGTAAAGTTACAGTCTGCATACGCCTAAATCAAAAACAAACATAAAACTTTAATCAAACAATGATATGATATTGGTCATTTTGGAAACACAAATAGTATCGCTGGAAAAACAAACTACTTGGGAGTCTTTTTATAAAGCCAGAAGGCCACTGCTGCAAATACAATATTGGGAAGCCATGCAGCTAAAAGTGGCGGAAAATTTCCCTTGACAGCAAACACCGTGGAAAATCTGTCTGAAACGATAAACAAAGCTGCAATCGTGATACCCAACGCCATGTGCAGGCCACTGCCTCCACGGGTTTTCCGGCTGGCAATCACAACCCCTATCAAAGTCAGCAATAAAACCGTAGCTGGTGTGGCAGTGCGGCGGTATCGCTCCACTTTATATGTATTTAGTCCTTCGGTACCCCGTGATTCTTCCTGCCTGATAAAGGCAATTAGTTCTGGGGTAGTTAATTTATCTTTCAGGTACTCGTCTTTTCTGAGTTCTTCAGGTTTAAGGCTTATACTCAGGTTCATTGTATCATATCGTTTCTCCTTTTCACCTATACTATCCACTATTCTTTCCACAACATTTCTCAATTTCCATTTCCGGGTGGCTGTATCCCAATTTACCGGTGTGCCCCGGAGATTATAAACTACCTGGTTGTTTTTAATTCTTTCCAGGAAAAACGAATTGGCTGTTTTTGTAGCAGTATCATATCCTTTCATACCAATATAAGTATTGGTATCAATACGCCTGTAAAAACAACGATCGCAGGAAGTTTCATACCGGTTTTTGGTGGGATCGAATGTATCAACATACTTACTTTGAAAACTACTCCGGATGGCATTTGCTTTCGGTATCCAATAACGGCTGCCTACCCAAAGTATAGAAGCAAGTAGTACACCTCCGATAATATATGGCCGGAGAAAACGGTTATAACTGGTGCCACCCGCCAAAATAGCAATCACCTCAGACCGGGTAGCCATGCGACTGGTAAAAAAAATAACGGCAATAAAAACAAACAAAGGAAATAGCAGACTCCATATCCAGGGTACAAACCCAAGGTAATATTGAGAAATAATCTGGCTGGTACTAAGGTTGGCTTTTACAAAATCATCCGTTTTTTCGCTGCTGTCAACCGCTACGGCAATAGCCGTAAATAACAACATGCAGAAAATAAATGTGACCAGGAATTTTTTAAGTATGTACCAGTCAATTTTACGCATCCAGATGCGAAGTAACTGATTTCTGCCTTAAGTAAATGCAAAAGCATCTGCCAACGCCGATAAAAAAATTAAATATTATCCCCCGGAAAGCTTTTTGGTTAAAAATGCTTCTGAAAAATCGATTTTTAATTCAATCCATTTTGGAAAATGATCACTCATCTGGTAGGTGCGCCAATAGGTTTTATAATAAGCAGTTTTATTCTGCCGGGGTTTTCCATCCTCAGTAGTATTATAAGCTGCACCCATATCCGGAATATAAATAGTTTCATCAGCAAGGGTATAAACCGTATCATAAAAGTCGAATACACCCGCCTTACCGGTTGTTTCAAATTTATTTTGCCGGTCATGAAAAGCTATCTGGTCGTATTCCCTGTTTTTATCAGCATTTGATTTGGCACCCATCAACTCCGGCGGCACATCAAATTCATTTTTAGATAAAGCTTTGAATGTATCATCACCGGAAGAAAAAATATTGAAGTCGCCCAGCAAGATAAAGTTGCGTGACCATTCATACGCATTGATACTTTTTCCTTTTAGAATAGAAGCAATGGTATCAATTTCCTTTACCCGCTGTGGATCATTGGCGGTATCATTTCCCCATATTATGTGAACTGTAGTTAAAACAAAATCGGCCCAGCCGGCAGTAAAGCCCACGAGGAAAGGTGTGCGGGCCGACTGCAACACCGGCTCATAGACTGTAATCATTTTGTTATTGCTGTCTTTTATTTTTTTCTCTATTGGCGGAAAAACGATTTCACCAACAAGACCTGCCGGATTTACTTTCCGGGTATCGAAGATAAAAGCTGTTCGCTCTTTATTTCCCTGGCTTCCCTCAGTTACATCAGAAAACATATAATCCCAGTTATTGCCAAGTATTTTCATCACATCATTCAGCGCTGTAAGGTCATCCCTCACTTCCTGCACCGCAATAAGATCAAATGCAGAAATTATTTCAGCGATATAATATAAAGCTTCGGTCATTCGATTGCCATAAGCCGGCGAATCAAACTCCCGGATATTCCAGGTGGCCAGCAATAAGGTTTCATCCAATTTCTTTTGAGGAATTTCTGCTTTCAGTTTATTGCGCAAAGCAATTATTCTTTCGATTGTTCTTTTTCCGGCTGCTGTGGCGGAAGAAAGAGATTGATAGGAAGGCATAGATAAATGGTTTAAAAATTATTATTAATCAGGAAATGATCATTTATTCAGATAGAACTAAAGCTGATTGAAAATATGAGCTGACGAGTTTATTCGTCAGCTCATAGTGCTTCAAAATATTGGTTAAATTTTTTATAGAAAAAGGGCTGGCAGAAATTTGTCTGCCAGTCCTTTTAGCTTCATTAATTACTCTTTAAAAAATTTAAATGATTGCTTTTGGTCGCCTTCAATAATTTGTAAAACATAGTACCCGGTCTTTAGTCTTGATGTATTTAATTGATGCTGCAAGCTACCTCTTTTGCTCTGTTGAGTTATTTGCAAGGTATTAGTGTTTACATCATAGATATTCATAGTGAATTGAAGATTTTCTTTTGTTGTTTTGGTTTTCATGTGCAATGGTAAATCTTCATTTTCTTTTGCAGTAATTGCAAGAATATTTTTTACCGGGTTAGGAACTGCGGCAAAAACATACCTCACATTATTATTTGGGTAGGAGAAAAATAAAAGAGATTTATTAAAGCATGCGCCATTCCCGGATATATTAAATACAAAGGGAACACCTCCTGAACCTAAGGGAAGTTGGAAATATAAAGTATTCTGATAATAAGAGGTTGTTCCTACACTCCAAAACAATGGCTGCCCGGAGCCAGCAGCTAATGTGACATTTCCGGATATATTGCCCAAGTTTACATAAACCATACAGCCTTGATGAACAAAAACCGGAGATGAGTTACTTGTAATTGTTCCGCTTTGACTTGGGTGATAAACATTGTAAAAAGTGCATGATTCCTGAGTGTAATCATATACAGTATTTGGATTAGTAGCATTATCATTAGCGATATTTTTTGTTAAGGTAATTTGTCCACCGCTACAGCCAGGAGGGTTTGATATTGTTGCAGTCAATATTGTAGATATACCGTACCATCTCTGGTTTGTAATGCGAAGTTTATTGAGGGAAGGAGTATTTTGGGATAATTGCAATACAGGTCCGGCACTTTGAGGAATTGACCAAACTACCGAAGCAGTGTTGGGCAGCCCGGGAATTTCATAATCTTCACTATTACAAATTAATTGATTACCTGCTATTGAAAAATTATTGCAATTATCACAAGGAGGTAATATACCTCTTACTTCATTTTCAAACCATTGTGAGCCTTGTGCAGAAACACTTACATGCCTCTGATTTTCTGCAGGAGCATAAATGTGGTCAAATGGCGTGGGTGGGCAAATATTATCAAATCTTGAATAAAGGTTTTTATTTGCAAACCTGAGGTCCGCTGCACTATAACTCGGCATCATGGTAAAGTCATTAATGTGCTGCGTGAAATTTGTACGCTTTGAGCCAGTAAGAAGGTACATTGTCTCTTTTAATAGAAAAACAAAGTTGCTTTCATTGATGTCTCCGGGATTTGAGCCAAAGAATGTTCCAAAAGTTCCACCGGGAGCATCATCCTGCGCACTGTTTCCCCAGGCAGCATCTGCATAAACGTTTTTTCTACCCAAGGGAGCCCAAAACAACAAATTAAACAATGGCTCTACAGTCCAGTTATCCATCACTTTTGCTGTTACGGTATTTGGCGTTGTTTTACATTCCCAATCAAGTTTCATACAGATTTTATCCTGACATAGTCCCCAAATACTTTTCCATCCTTTACGCTGAGTGTATATGCGAAGCAGAGTTGAACAGGCACTTTGATTTGGATTCAAAGTGCCTGTGTTAGCTCCGTTAATTAATGCTACTTTTCTGCAAAGCTGAGGATACTCATTTACAGCAGCTAAGTTTTGCAAAAACTTTGTACGAAGTGCATCCGGTGCAGGAAATTGCGAATTGGCTGAAACATGATGTGCTAACTGTTGGCGTGCACCTAAACCGTTATACAAGCCGTCTCTTATTGCTTTATTCTTCTTAAAGATGCCTTTCCGTGTAAAATATTCAACAAAATTTTGTAGTCCAATAGGAACATTCGCTCCCTGATGGCAACCGTCAAAAGAAATATAAGTTTTTACATTATGTGGGATATTGTTTTTCTCCATATACGCAAGTGCATATTGGGCAATGAGTGAACCCATGCTCGGGCCAATTAGTGTAATGCCCTGCTGCATAGTACTGCCATAAGTTTGATTTAATCGTTCAATCAATGAAACCAATGTCATTGCATTTCGTTCTAATAAATCATTGCCATGTTTAAAATCAAGAATAACAAAATCATAACCCTCACTGAGCATATAATCTCCAAATTTTACCTGTTGACTGTTTCTTACAACGTTCACATTAATGTAATCTTCATAAATTTTTTGAACAGTCCTGCTGTTGGTTGGGTCGAAGCCGTCAATAAAAATGACGGGTTTGTGAAGTACATTTATATCACAACTGCTGCCATTGCCGGCAAAATAAAAATAGGCTGTGTCTTTAACTGGCTGTCCATCGGCATTTTTATACTCAAGCTGCGGATTGCCGTACTGTGTATTGATGGGGTCAAGTCTTGATTGAGGAGCTTCGATGACCCATTTTTGCCCACCACCTTTGCAAAAAGTAAGCGGCTGGTATTGTTTGGTATTTTTCACAAACAACTTAAAGGGGCTGCCATACCTGATTGTCCTTCCTAAAATATCAACACCTACAACTACAATTCTACCTAAAATTGTATTTCCAAGACTCTTTAGTATAGAACCAACCCATCCGTTTACCCCGTTGCCTCCACTAAAAGGATTATAAACTGTCCATGCAGGTTGTCCGTCACCAAAATCAATAGAAACACTCTGAATATTCAAATATTCATTATGAAGAAAAAATTGTGGGTCAATATAAAATTCATGGACACCTTCTTCTACCACCTGTCCGTCAGCTAATAAAGGCGCAGCCAAAAAACTTGTATCATTGAAATAGGGGCTTCTTGGTCTGTCTGGTACGTCAACGAATTGTCCATTTGCCAATGTGTCAACCAAATGGTCCTGCAGTGCGTTAGTATCCAGTGTATTGAATTTGTAATAAAATATTCCTATTGGATGTTGGCGGCTGTTGCCGTTGCTCTTAATCAAAGCATCCAGGCTGTCGGGGCTTATCCACCCTGTAGTATTGTATGATGAATTATAAATTTCATAATAAGCTTGCATTAAATGGTCTGGATGTGTCGTGTCATTGTTTGTTTTGGGCAGCCCTGTATATTCGTCCACATTGGCAAGAGGAAACATTCTGTCATAAAGAATATTTGTGATAACATAACTTTTGTTCAGGTTTTGCAGTTTGAAGTCAGAATATGATTTCCAGGGCAATGTGTCCCAGTTTTGTTGTGCCTTTGCCTGTGTGAAAATTAATATGGCAATCCAGAAGGAGATAAAACTCCTTTTGAGTTTGATTATTCTCATAAAATAAAATTAGTTGTTAAAAAATAAGGATTAATAGTCTGTGTATTTCAACCGAAATTCACCATTTGTAATATTCACAGTTTTATTTTGCACAGGGTTGTAAGCCTGAAAATAAAATGTGCCGGAAACAATTTTATTTGGCTTGTCCAAGGTAGTAATATTTAATAACCCCGTTCTGGTGGCATCAGTTTTAAAAATATCATTTACTTGCGGTGAATTGTCGTAAACGCCATTTTGTTGTGGATTGTCATTGAGTATGTAAGATGTCACGGCAATTGGAACTTTATCCAATTTAATTACTCCAATAGCCACGCTTTCAAATCCTGCATTTGCATTCATTAAAAATGTTGTATCCCCTAAGATTTGTCCTCGCATACAATTGGCACAATTATTAGGCAAATAATCTTGTCCGTCAATTTTACAACGAATATAATACTGTGCAGGATTGGGGTCTTGTTTATGACAAGATGCTGACAATAAAACTGTCGCTATTAGTAAATAAAGTAGGTTACGCATAAAAAGGAATATTTAATGGTTATGATTTCGGATTTTGTGTATAAAGCTACACGATTTACAGAAAATAGAATTCGCCGGAGGACTATGTTCAAGTAGTGCTATAATTGTCTGAAACTTCATATCCGCTCATTTAGTGTTACCTGCAACATTTCAGCAAAAAAAGTTAAATAATATGTCCTCCGCCAGGCTGTCCACTGAATTGAATGGCAATAACTGTCAAACTGATCAGCGTTAAAACTTAATCCGACGATGGGTTTCCTGGTTGGCATAGTTGTATGATTTTAAAATTTATGATAAGCACATTTGTCCCGGTTAATGCCGGTTAAAATTATTTCAACCATATTTTCAATGGCATAAGGCACCGAATAGCAATGCCCAAGTTCATCACATTTCGGGTGTTCCGAATGACTGAAGCCAATGATGTGGCAATATTCATGAGCAAGATGTGCCGCAAACCTGGCATCGTTCATTCTTTTTAATTCTCCCTCGTAAGTATAAATAATATCACCATCATTTTCAGCATCAGCTTTTGTTCCACCTTCACCAGGCAAAAGTTCAACTTTAAAATTCATATATCGTACGTCACCAGTGCCCGATTGTCCATTCAATATCATTTTTAGTACTTCCTCATTCAAATATTCTTTTTGCCGAATCTCTTTGCGGCCAATTAGGCGGGGTTTATAGGTTTTAAAGTGAAACGACATTTTTCCATCGGGCATACTAAAATTCAAAACGGCATTTTTGAAACGATCACTATTAAAAGTTAATTCAACTAATTGTAATGATCGCTTAAGTTTTGCCAGGTTTTCACCGTTGTAATTCAGGTTTAACAATATATCAGCTTTTAACATAGACGGATTATTTGGTATTATTGATCTATTGTCACAATATGTTGCACTACTTCAGATAAAAAGAGAACTGCTTATTTAACTTTAGAATTCCCAAAACCATAACGAACGCCTAAGACATAAACACAGTTGCTTAATCTGTCAAATGGAAATTTTCCTGCTGTAACGTTATCATCAATTTTTCAATGCCCGTTTTCTCTCACCCATTCCCCAATCCAAACTGTTTGGTATCTATCCATTCACCTTTTATTATCGTCCACCAGTCATCAGCAATGCCGGTTGTAATATAATCGTAAGGCAACCAGCCGTAGCCCTCTTCGCCCCATTCTACACTCCACGAATTCCTGATTTTAATAGCGCCGGTGGTTACGATACTGTTATTATTCGGATTGGTAATTTTTATTGCATCATCAAAACCAACTGCCATCACAGCATGTCCGCCATCCACTTCTTCATTGCGGTCTGGAAAAGGAATTTTTCCGTCAGTGGCCTGGTCAAGGGATGTAAAACAGGTAAAACCAAATATCATAGGTAATCCATTTCTCAAATGATCTTTTATCACATTGAGTAGTGCCTGCCCTCTTACTCCATTTGCATCCAGCCGGTAGTAGGATAAAGCCTGAAAATTTTGCGCATAAGAATACATAAAGGCTGTAGGCTCTGTATTGAACTGGTCTTCTTTATAAGGCCAATATTTTTCGGGCACAAGTCCAAACAATGCCATAGCGGCCATAGTGGTTCGTAAATAGGCACCATCATCAGCAGTCCATTTTAAAAGGTTGCGGGTTGCTTTGTAAAGAAACAGGCGGGATGCATCAATGTGACGGCCAAAGGCCCTTCTCTCAAAATATTCATAGAGACCAACACCGGCATGTGCTGTACAGGAACCAAGGCCTCCCTGGTCTTCGATAGGTGAACACCATTTGCTGAGGTCTACTTTGTTGGCGGCAGCTGCTTTTTTTGCAGCCGTTGATCTTTTTGCCGTTGGCGGATTTAGTTTGCTTAAGATTTTATTTACCGGTTCTTTTACTCCCCGTAATACTTGTCTTGCTGACAGGGTATTGGTTGCAGGAGTGTTATCCCTGAAATCAGGATAGTCTTTCAGCCATCCTGTTCCTTTTGTTTTTGCGAAGCCCATAATATAAAGTTTAACTGCCTACTCTTGATCCCGTTTTCGGCTTACCGGGGGTTCAATAAAAAGTGGCGGATTAATCACTAATGCTTCATCAGGTACCATATTACATACATGTTGATTATTCAGGCAGAGGATAAAAAATTAAACTACTTAAAAAAACCTGCCGCCTGCAAAGAGACTGCAGGCGACAAGTATAATCCAGGAAGGACCTGATAAATCAACGGCTTAATGATTAATGATCAACGAAAGACCCAGACACAAAGATGAGTACCCGTAATAAACGAAACAACGGGTTTTAAACGGTTTCTTTCCCCGTTTTTAAACGGTACGCTTCCCCGTTTTTAAACGGTACGCTTCCCCGTTTTTAAACGGTACGCTTCCCCGTTTTTAAACGGTACGCTTCCCCGTTTTTAAACGGTACGCTGATCAGCTTTTAGTTTTTTAATACCGGAATGATTTTATTTGAAAGTACTGTCTTAAATTAGGCACATCTAAACCACTCAAAACTATATTTATGACCAATCAACCAATTTCTGTAACCAGGGCAAATACTTTAATTCAGGAAAACATTAGTTATATGACAAGCCTTGGAGTAAACATGTCTAATCAAACACAAAGTGTTGGGTTTACCGGAACTGACCTGCAGCAATGGCTGTCCACTGTAATGCCTTACGCAGATGAATTAAGAATATGCCTGGGTGTTTATCCCGCAGGTGAACCAAATGCAGGGCGTATTACCACGATTTTATGGCCCTATAAAAATGGGCAGCCAGCCACGCAAACAATGGGTGGAAAAGATGTAATGATTGATCCATTTAATGAAGGAGAAAGGTATCCATAATGAACCAGTTTTTTTTATTCCCATACCTGGCCTGCATACTTTTTAGTGCCCTAATGGCTTTTATTTACCGAAATTATCTCCGCAGCAGGATGCTTAACATCCTGCTGCCTTATCTCATATATGTATTTATCCAGGAAACAACTCTCATAACTGTTAATGAGTTTCTTAATTTAAATTCTTCGAACGCTGTTGTCTATAATATTTACGTACCCATTTCTGCTACTGTATTTTTCTGGGTATATTATCAAATCCAAATCTTAAAGTCTTTCCGCAAACTAATTATCCTGCTTTATACAGTATATATTGCTATTACCATACTCAATTACTGCTTTATTGAATCCATTTTTACTGCCGGCAGCTACACAAATCTTGCCCGCAGTTTTGTCATCACCTCTTTCGGCCTATTATTTTTGTTTAAATACTTTAACCTTGATAATCCCGCAGAAGAAAAATACTGGCGTCCCCTGATCTGGATTACTGTTGGCATTGTTATCTTTTACCCAGTGATCAGTATTTCTTTTACTTTTCATAAATACTTATTGGCTTCCAACGCCACTTTGTATGGAGTGAAATTATACCAGATTATTCCGAAGGTTATGAGTATTTTTATGTACAGTTGTTTCAGTTATGCTTTCTATCTATGCAAAAAGAAAATTTAGAATTAGCTTTATCCATACTCTTTGCCAGCGTTTTTATTTTATTATTAATGGTAGCCTCTTTCCTGCTTTTTCGCATCTACCTGAAAAGAAAAAATAAATTAATACTGGAAAATGAAAGAATGAAAACCAGGTTTGAACAAACCCTCCTCCAATCAAAACTGGAAATACAGGAAGAAACCTTTACCTATATTAGCCGGGAAATACATGATAATATCGGGCAGGTGTTAAGCATGGCAAGGCTAAACCTGAATTCTCTTGACCTACCCGAAGTAAATCAAAAAATTGAACTGATAGATGAGATGCTTGAAAAATCCATTGCTGATCTCCGGAGCCTGAGTCATTCACTTGATTCGGACCGTATCCGCATTAACGGGTGGGTGAATGAAGTGGAAAAATTATTAATTTACCTGCAAAAGTCCGGCAAATACAAAGTACATACCAGTACAGCAGATGATCTGCCGCCACTGGGAAAAGACAAACCCATTATACTTTTCCGGATAATACAGGAGGCTATTAATAATATCATTAAACATGCCGGCGCCAATGAAATAAATTTCGCCGTCACTCATAAAAACAATAATATTATTATTGAAATAAAAGATAACGGCAAGGGGTTTGATATGAATAGTGCTGCTGCGGGTTCCGGTTTGAATAATCTTTTATCCCGTTCAAAAATGATTAATGCTGAAATAAATATTACCAGTAACCCGGGCGAAGGCACACTGGTAATTATTTCTGTTAAAGACGAATCCAATGAGTAAATCAATTACAACAATTGCCCTGGTAGATGATCATTCCCTGCTCCGCGGCTCCCTGGCATCAATGATTAATTCATTTGAAGGTTACCATGTTTTATTTGAAGCAGATAATGGCAAAGAATTTATCAGGCAATTAAAGAAAGATAATCTACCCGATATTATTTTACTGGATATTACCATGCCTGAGATGGATGGTTACCAAACTGCAGAGTGGATAAAAAACAATACCCCTTCTGTCCGGATACTTGTGCTTAGTATGTCGGATAAAGAAAGTGTCATCATCCGTATGCTGAAAGAAGGTGCAAGAGGTTATTTACTGAAGGATAGTAAACCGGCCGTTCTTCGTAAGGCGTTAGATGAGATACGGGATAAAGGATTTTATATGAATGAACTTGTCAGCAATAAAATGCTGAATTTTGTAACAGGTGGTCAACAAAATAATGGCACGTCTGAAACTCCTTATTTAACTGAAAAAGAAATTACTTTCCTGAATTTGGTTTGCTCCGACATGACGTATAAGGAAATTGGAGAGAAAATGAAACTATCCCAGCGCACCGTGGAAGGATACAGGGACGAGTTGTTCAAAAAACTGAATGTAACAACCCGTGTTGGACTCGTAATATTTGCTATTAAGCATGACATATATAAGGTATAATCTTTTCCTGCCATTACGTTATTCCCGGCTCCATCATTAACATTAATTTTTGTATCCGGGTAAATTTTCTTATTTCAACTTAGCCTATTTTTAATACAGTTTCTGCCATTATCTGTTTACATAAATAAACTTTATGAAAAAAATATTCATTATTGCTCTGTTACTGGTTTCATTCTCCGGCTTTGCCCAGGATACAACAAAAGTGGAACAATATTGCCGCCTTGTTGCTATCAATAAACTTTTATCCAACAAAGTAAATATTGATGTTGACTTTGGCCAGGAAAGAAAATTCTTCACCGACAACAGGTTGAGAGATGAAGAAACCGGCAAAGTGAAAAAATTCAACACTGTAACAGATGCATTGAACTATCTTGGCTCGCAGGGATGGATACTTGTCAACGCCTTCCCGGTAGTTGAAGGATCATCCAGTGTGTATCATTTCTATTTTAAAAAACTGTTCAGAAAAGAAGAAGTTCATTAATTGCTAAAACATAGCAATTAAACACTTTGTTATTACAATTTATTTTGTAATCTGGGCAACATTTCCCTTTTCCATTCTGCAAAACAATTTTGTTCAATTTTTTTTCTTGCCTCTTTTACCAACCATAGGTAAAAGGCAAGATTATGGACACTGGCAACAGTGTAACCTAAAAATTCTTTGGCCTTCATCAAATGACGGAGATAAGCCTTGCTGTAATAATTGCTCACCTCACAATCAAGTCCATCATCCAATGGCGAAAAATCTTTTTCCCATTTCTTATTATCAATATTGATAACTCCATTGCTAGTAAACAGCATGGCATTTCTTCCATTGCGTGTTGGCATCACGCAATCAAACATGTCAACACCCATGCCGATGCATTCCAGGATGTTCCAGGGAGTGCCTACTCCCATCAGGTATCTTGGTTTTTCAATTGGCAAATGATCACAACACCAGTCGCATATTTCATACATTTTTTCTTCTGGCTCGCCAACGCTTAATCCACCAATGGCATTACCGGTGGCTTCTTTAGAAGCAATATATTCACAGGATTGCTGCCGCAAATCTTTAAATGTTCCTCCCTGCACAATCGGAAAAAGATTTTGCGTATAGCCATATTTTGGCGAAGTGGAATTGAATTGGGTAAAACAACGGTCAAGCCAGCGATGTGTCATCTCCATAGAAGTTTTTGCATATTTGTATTCGCTGCCACCCGGAGGGCATTCATCAAATGCCATGATAATATCTCCACCAATGCTACGTTGTATGTCCATCACAATCTCGGGAGAGAATAAATGTTTGCTGCCGTCAATATGCGATTGAAAAGTGACTCCTTCTTCTTTTATCTTTCTGGTGCCGGCTAATGAAAAAACCTGGTAGCCCCCGCTATCGGTCAGGATGGGTTTGTTCCAGCCATTAAATTTGTGCAGGCCGTCCGCCGCTTCCAATACTTCCAGGCCGGGACGCAAATACAAATGATAGGTATTGCCCAAAATGATTTGAGCCTTCACATCATTTAATAATTGTTGTTGGGTAACCGCTTTCACACTGCCAACGGTTCCCACGGGCATAAATATGGGAGTGAGTATTTCACCATGATCAGTTGTTATTTTACCGGCTCTTGCTTTGGAATCAGAGTCGGTATGTTGTAATTGAAATTGTAATTCAGCCATATCGGCGTGCAAGGTACAAGGTACAAGGCACAAGATGAAACAAACTGACCTGCTTTTCAAGAACCTCCTATTTCTTGTTTCTTGTATCTTGGTTCTTGTGCCTTATCATTATTATCTTCGCTGCTATGCCACTGATCAACTGGGGAGAAATTATATTTTACACCTTTGCTGCCGTTACTGCCATCCAGGTTTTTTATTATATCTTTTTTTTCATCCGGATTGCTTTTTTCAAATCAAAAACAAAACTGCAATCACAACAGCACCCGGTTTCCGTTATCATATGTGCCCGGGATGAAGATGAGAACCTGGCCCGCAACCTGCCGGGTGTATTGGTCCAGTCATATCCCACCACTTACGAAGTGGTAGTAATAAATGACAATTCTGTCGATGATTCCAAATACATTTTGCAGGAATTGAAAAAAACGTTCAAATCGCTGAATGTGGTAGAACTGACACAGGAAGCTAAACTGATTTCAGGAAAAAAGTATCCATTGTCTGTTGGAATCAGAGAAGGCAAACATGAAGTGTTGTTGCTTACTGATGCGGATTGTGTTCCCGCCAGTGAGCATTGGATTGAAAAAATGCAGAATGGTTATACTGAAAACATAGAGATTGTGCTGGGCTATGGCGCCTATCATAGAAAAAAAGGATTGCTGAATAAACTAATCCGCTTTGAAACTTTTCATACAGCACTGCAATATCTTTCTTATGCTCTTGCCGGATTGCCTTACATGGGTGTGGGAAGAAATTTGTCTTATAAAAAAAGTTTGTTTTTCCGGAACAAAGGTTTTTCTTCCATCAATCATATTCCCAGCGGCGATGACGATCTCTTTATCAACAAAGCGGCAACAAAAGATAATACCGCTGTTGTAATTGATCCCGATGCCATCACCCGGTCTATTCCCAAAACTACCTGGGGAACCTGGCTGCGACAGAAATCAAGACATTACACCACCGCTAAATATTATAAACCCAAACACAAATTTCTGCTCGGTTTATATTTTGCCACGCAGTTTGCATTTTATCCGCTGCTGGCTGCAGCTATAATATTTTATGACTGGCGTTTTGTTCTTGCCGTGTTTGGCGTACGTTTCCTTCTCCAGGCTTTTGTATTATTTAAATCCATGAAGAAAATGGGAGAAAAAGATTTGTGGCCCTGGTTTATCTTTCTTGATATGTGGATGTTTTTTTATTACCTCATCTTTGCCCCGGCATTATGGAAACGACCACACCAGGGCTGGAATTAAACCCCAAACCCCTAAAGGGGCTTACGAAGAGTCTTTCTGATATGGAACTCATTTTAAAATACTTTACTGATTTTACACCAGCTCAACTTGAACAATTCCGTTTATTGGAAGGGTTGTATAAAGAATGGAACGAGAAGATCAATGTCATTTCCCGGAAAGATATTGATGGCTTATATGAAAAACATGTATTGCATTCGTTGAGTATTGCTGCCGTCTTTGAATTTCAGCCCGGAGCTGAAATCATTGATATTGGAACCGGCGGCGGGTTCCCGGGTATTCCCCTTGCCATATTTTTTCCTGAAGTAAAATTTCATCTTGTTGACAGCATTGGAAAAAAATTAAAAGTGGTGGAAGCAGTAGCAGAAGGTATCGGATTAAAAAATCTAACAACACAACATTGCAGAGCGGAGGAAATAAAAAATAGAAAATTTGATTATTCCGTTTCAAGAGCTGTTGCTCCATTGAAGGATTTATGGAGATGGAGTAAGCCATTGTTAAGGAACAAAGCACAAGAAACAAGCAACAATCTTCCCGGACTTATTTGTTTAAAAGGTGGCGACCTTGCTGCCGAAATTCAGGAAAGTGGCACAAGACCAAAAGCGGTGGAGATTGCTGAGATATTTCCGGAAGATTTTTTTAAAGAAAAATATTTGCTGTACGTTACCCGGTAAAATATATTTCTGCAAAATACTTACCGGCTACCATCTTAATTCAAGCCGGTTGTTTTTTCTTTCCACGTCTGCCATTCGTAGAGAAGGATCTATTTCAACGATAGTAAAATCAGACAACTTTTTGTTTGTTTCTATTGTGTAAGTACTGTGTGTCCATTTCCATGGCTCATAAACTTTTCGGGGAACAGTTGAATCTTCCACCGGTTTTTCTCCATACATCAGGTTCATTGGAACATAATGAAGTTCTTTGCTTCCATCCTTAAATGTTATTTGCAGATCAATGGGCATCGGCATCAGACCAATGCGGCTTAATCTCACTTTTGTTTTGCCCCCTTCTTCCCATAAACTATCAATGCCATAATCAATGGTCTTGATAGAATTGATCCAATACTCTTTATACCAGTCCAATTTCATATCACTCACCTTTTCTGCCACACGGAAAAAATCTGCTGCATTCGGATGTTTAAATCTCCACAGGCGATAATACTCAAGCAAAATTTTATCCCGTACAGAAGCTCCCACTATATAGCCAAGTTGCTCAAGAAATATGGTGCCTTTGGAATAAGCAGCTGATCCGTACGCTGTATTAGTGTTATAATGATCAGCATGGGTGGTAAGCGGCTCTTCTTTACCGGATTTTACGAGGGATAAATAATCGGCATATTCGCCTGTATAAGGGAAACCGGTACTCTTATTCAGATAAGCTGTTACTCTCTCTTCTGCATATTGAGTAAATCCCTCGTCCATCCATGCGTAAAGAGATTCATTGGTGCCAAGCATCCCATAATACCAGTTGTGCAGCCACTCATGCAGCCATGCACCGGGACCAATCAGTAATGTAGCCATCGGGTATTCCATTCCACCATCGCCGCCGTGAATGAATGAAAATTGTTTATAAGGATAAGTGCCAAAAGTTTTTTCTATAAATGGAAAAGCCCTTTCGGCATTTGCAAGCACCTGTTCCCATTCCTGTGCAGAGGCATTAGTGGGTTTGTATAAAAGATGAAATGTAAGGCTGTCTCTTATTTTTTTTGTTTTGTGAATAAATTCAGGATCTGCGGCCCACATAAAATCATGCACACTGGGGGCAATGAATCGCCACGTTAGTTTATCGCCGGAAGGCCGGGCAACTTTGGCGCCTGTAGTTTCATATCCATAACCAATTTGATTAGGGTTTTGCAAATAGCCTGTTGCACCCAAAATATATTTTTTGTCGATAGATATGCTTACATCAAAATCGCCCCATACTCCATAAAACTCACGGGCCACATAAGGTGTGGGATGCCAGCCTTCATAATCGTATTCACAGATTTTAGGATACCACTGGCTCATAGAATAACGAACTTTTGTTGTGGGATTATCCCTGCCGCTTCTTCTAACCTGCATTGGCACCTGTGATTCAAACTCCATATCAAACACCACTTTTGATTTTGGCAGAATGGGTTTATCCAATTTTACTTCCAGTATCGTTTCATCCATTTTAAAATTTTGCAGAACGCCATTCATTTTTAAGGAAATGATTTTCTGATAACCAATTTCGTCAGGTTTTAAATTCACAATGCGGTCTCTTACCCGCTGATCCCAGTCCAGCCCCCGGCCTACCTGGATGGTTCCCTGCCTTCGGCTTCTTGTATCCATCATGCTGCCGGGTTGAAAAGCGTTAAAATAAAGATGATAGAAAACCCTTGTCAACGTATCGGGCGAATTATTAGTGTATTCTAATTTTTGTTTCCCTGTAAACCGGTTGGTTTGCACATTCATATCAATATTCATTATGTACTTTACCCGTTGTTGCCAACGGTCAGGCTGTGCATAGAGAACAGTTGATAACTGGAAGAGGATAATTATTAAAAGCAAAGATTTTTTCATGCATCATTATTTGAGTTGGTAAATTTCGTCAAATAGATGTTATGGTAAAAACAAATCCGATAGCTATCGGATTGATTGGCGGTTTTAATCTTTTCCGGCTACTACAATTACAATCTCCCCTTTTACCGTTTTTTCTTTGAAGTAACCGGCCACTTCACGAAGTGTTCCTCTTCTATTTTCTTCAAACATTTTTGAAAGTTCACGGCTTACAGAACATATCCTGTTTTCTCCAAAATAAGTAATGAATTCTTCCAACGTTTTTACCAACCGCACCGGTGATTCATAAAAAATCATTGTTCGTTCTTCCTCCGCCAACGTTTTTAATAAAGTCTGCCTGCCTTTTTTCAATGGCAAAAAACCTTCAAAGCAAAAACGGTTGGTTGGTATGCCGCTGTTTACCAGCGCCGGAACAAATGCTGTTGCACCGGGCAGGCATTCTACTTTCACTCCCGCTTTGATGCATTCCCTTATTAATAAAAAAGCAGGATCAGATATTCCCGGAGTACCGGCATCGGTCACCACCGCCATCTTTTTCCCCTCTATTAATTGACTTACCAAATGTTGCAGCACTTTATGTTCATTGTGCTGGTGATAAGGAGTGAGTGGTTTGGTAATTTGATAGTGATTGAGAAGATGTGATGTGGTCCGGGTATCTTCAGCCAATATTACATCTACTTCCTTTAATACTTCAATAGCCCGGAGAGTAATATCCTTTAAGTTGCCGATGGGTGTGGGGATGAGGTAGAGCATCAATTTGAAAATTTGAAAATGTGCAAATTTGAAAATGAATTTCTGCTATCCGGGACTAATCTTCAAATTGTCACATTTGCTAATTAACCGAAACTTCAAAATATTCCATTACAGGGTTTGCTAACAGCTTTTTCGTGGCTTCTTCTGCAATTTGTTTTGCCTTTTCTGCCGAGTCAGCATTTACCTGCAGGGTAATATTCTTTCCTATTCTTACATCTTCCACTCCGCTAAGGCCAAGATTTTGCAGACCGCCCATTACGGCTTTTCCCTGCGGATCCAGTAATTCTTTCAATGGCATTACTTTTATCTGAACTGTATAGGTCATGTAGTTTTGCTTTTAAACACCAAAGATAAAAGAACGTAGGCCAATATTATGACTGGTACCGACATCCAGGTAAAAATAAATATGGAGACAAGGGAGATGACTACCAGCAAAATTTTAGGCAAATTATTTTTTAATGTATAATCTTTAAACTTCAAACTCATCAGTGGTATGTTTGAAACCATGAGGTAAGAAAGTAATAAAGTCAATCCATACAAAAACCATTTATTCAACAGCAGGTTTAATACCCATTGTTCGTTTACATTCCAGTATATCAACGGAAGCGAAGCAACAAACATTCCTACGGCCGGAACAGGTAAGCCCTTGAAAGTAAAAGCCTGGCTGTTATCCAGATTAAATCTTGCCAACCGCCAGGCTGCGGCACAGGGTAATATTAATGATGGTAAAAGCCAGAGTATTGATATATCCAAACCTCCTTCCTGCTGAGCAAAGCTTAATCGCAAAAACTGGTAAATAATCATTCCCGGTGCTACGCCAAAACTCACCAGATCGGCCAATGAATCTAATTGCTTACCCATTTCTGAACTTGCCTTAAATAGTCTTGCTACAAAACCATCCAAAAAATCTACCGCTGCTGCCAATCCTATAAACAAAGAAGCCATCCATATTTTTTCAGGGATATCAAGCAATTGGGCGCCATTGACATCAACAGAAATCATGATGCCGTTTTGTAATGTGAAAATAATGGCGATGCAGCCGAAAACTAAATTCAGTAAAGTAAACAGATTCGGAATATTCTTCATGCAGGCAAGATAAATTTATTTTTTCATGAGAGCTTCTATCTCTTCTACCGTAATGGGGATATTCTTCATCAAATCTTTATTGCCATTCTTTGTTATCCAAAGATTGTTTTCGATACGTATGCCCATTTGTTCTTCCTCTATATAAATACCCGGTTCTACAGTAAATACCATTCCGGCTTTGATGGGTTCTGTTCTGGTGCCCAGGTCATGCACATCAATACCGAGATGATGAGAAATGCCGTGGTATAAATATTTCCGGTAAGCCCTGTTTTCCGGGTCTTCATTTTTTACATCGCTTTTCCTGATCAGTCCGATCTTTAAAAATTGCTGAGTGGCTTCTTCGCCCACTTTATCTGTGTAATCAACAATGGTGATACCCGGCTTCAGCAAACTTTTTGCATAATCATGCAGATGCAGGCAGGCATTGTAAACTGTTTTTTGCCTGCGGCCAAATTTTCCATTGACCGGAACTGTTCTGGTAAGGTCAGCACAATAGCCGCCATACTCAGCGCCAAAATCCATTAATATCAATTCACCGTCTTTACATTCATCATTGTTGCTCACATAATGCAATGTTCTTGCCCGGTCACCGCTGGCTAATATACTGCCGTATGCTGCGCCAGTTGCCCGTTGACTCAGAAACGAATGAAATATTTCCGCTTCTATTTCATATTCCATCACTCCCGGTTTAATAAATTTTAGCAACCGACGGAAAGTATTGTCAGTGATATCAATCGCTTTTTGCAGCACTTCTATTTCCAATGCTGTTTTAATGCCCCGCAACTCTTTCATGATCTTTGCCGCCCTTAAATAATTATGCAACGGATAGCGGCTTTTCATTTCATCAATAAAACGATAGTCCCTTGATCTTACTAAACTTGCTTTCCTGTCATTTTCATTACTGTCGAGATAAATATTGTCTGATAAATGAATCCAAGGCTGTAACAGCGCATCTATACTGTCTAACCAGACAATTGTTTTAATACCACTCATGGCCTGTGCTTCGTTCACCCGCAATCTTTTTCCATCCCATTTCTCTTTTAGTTCATTGGGCCGAACCAATACCAATACTTCACGGTACTTTGGATCGGGGTTGCCGGGAAAAAGGATTACCATGCTGTCTTCCTGAGTCACCCCGCTTAGCCAGAAGACATCGCTGTTTTGTTTGAATTGGTAAATAGCATCGCCATTCATTGGCACTTCATCATTGCTGACAAAGATGGCAATGGAGTTTTTTTGCATGTGGCTGATAAAGCGTTCCCGGTTTTTTACAAATATTTCCGGGTTAAGTGGCAGGTATTTCATTTTATGATTTTATGATTTGATAGTTAAAGATACTAAACCGAAAAGTCAACAAACTTCCTTTCATCACAAAGTAAGAGAATTGGGATAAAAAGAATACTTTTTTATTAAAATCAGTATCATCTAATTCTGTTGAAAATTATACCTGACCCAGCCAATTTTCCTAATCATGGCTGCTCTTCGCTGTGATTTTAATACATCGTTCTAACGGTAGTTTGTGTTGAAATTGGTTTGTCCTTACCTTTGGCACTCAATAAATTCGATTGCTATATGTCAGTTCCTACCATCAACTTCTCAGTAAAGAATCTATTAAACCTGGGTTTAAAAAATACAGAAAACATACATTACCAGCTTTCTCCTGAAAAATTAGTACAGGATACAATCCGGACCGGAGAAGGTGTGCTGAACGATACCGGCGCACTGGTTATCCGCACCGGCGAATTTACCGGCCGTTCACCAAAAGATAAATTCACCGTAAAGGATGAAACAACTGCTGATACGGTACACTGGAATGATTTCAATATTCCCATCGAACCAAAATATTTTGATATTATTTATAAAAAAGTACTGGATTATCTTAACCAGTTGCCCGAGTTATGGATTCGGGATTCTTATGCCTGTGCCGATCCCCGGTACCGGCTGAACATCCGGGTCATCAATGAAAAACCATGGAGTAATCTTTTTGCTTACAACATGTTCCTACGTCCAAAAAAAGAAGAACTGGAAAATTTTAAAGCAGACTGGCATGTAATTGCTGTTCCGGGATTGAAACTTGACCCCAAAGAATGCGGCACCCGCCAGCATAATGTATCATTAGTTTCTTTTAAACATAAAATGATACTGGTGGCCGGCAGTGGTTATACCGGCGAAATGAAGAAAGGAATTTTTACTATTCTAAATTATATTTTGCCCCACGAAAAAAATGTGCTGAGTATGCACTGCAGCGCCAATGTGGGAGACGATGGCGATACGGCTATTTTCTTTGGATTGAGCGGAACCGGAAAAACAACGCTCAGCGCCGATCCTAACCGTAAACTAATCGGCGATGATGAGCATGGCTGGACGGCTGATACTATCTTCAACTTCGAAGGTGGCTGTTATGCAAAAACGATTAACCTCACCGAAGAAAAAGAGCCGGAGATATTTCATGCTATCCGTCCCGGCGCCATAGTAGAAAATATTGCTTTCTATCCCGGCACAAATAAGATAAATTTTGATGATGCCTCTGTTACAGAAAATACAAGGGTGTCTTACCCGCTTCATTATATCAGCAACGCACTGGAACCATCCATTGGCGGATTGCCAAAAAATATTTTCTTCCTGACCTGCGATGCATTTGGAGTGTTGCCTCCCATTTCTAAACTAACCCCGGGACAAGCGATGTATCAATTCATTTCAGGATATACAGCCAAGGTAGCCGGAACAGAAGCGGGGGTGACGGAACCCAAGCCAACATTCAGCGCCTGCTTTGGTGCTCCGTTCTTACCATTGCATCCCGGAAAATATGCCCACATGCTGGGACACAAAATGCAGGAGAATAAAGTGAATGTATGGATGATCAATACCGGCTGGACCGGCGGACCTTATGGTGTTGGGAACAGGATGAAGTTGAAATATACAAGAGCCATGATTACTGCTGTTCTCGAAGGGAAACTGGATGCTGTTCAGTTTGACAAAGATCCCATCTTTGGCGTAGCGATTCCTAAAGAATGCCCTGATGTACCAACTGAAGTCTTGCACCCAAAAAATACATGGGCCGATAAAAATACTTACGATGAAAAAGCAAAATACCTGGCTGGTTTATTCTTAAAGAATTTTGAAAAATATGCTTCCGGTGTATCTGAAGAAGTGTTGGCTGCGGCGCCGAAGGCTTAGCCCCTGTCCCCTGAAGGGGAACTTGGTCAGAAGCATTATTAAATAATACAAAAGTCATCATTAGTGTTTCTTTTAGAATACCATGATGACTTTTACGTTTGCCAGTTACTAAAACAACCCATACAATTGCGCATCCACTTTGCGGATGATTTCGCCGAAGTCTTCATCTCTTTCGGCAAATTTATTTTTGTCAACATCAATAATGAGTAAGGAGCCTTCTTTGTAATCGGCAATCCACTTATTATAATATTCGTTGAGCTTTTTTAAATAATCCAGGCGAATATTTTCTTCATATTCTCTTCCTCTTTTTTGAATATTACCCACCAGGGTTGGCACTGATGCATTCAGGTAAATAAGCATATCCGGCGGCTGCACCAGTGTTTTTAATGTCTGGAAAAAATGAAAGTAATTATCAAAATCCCTTTTGCTCATCAGCCCCATCTCATGCAGGTTGGGTGCAAAGATGTTGGCATCTTCATAAATAGTCCTGTCCTGGATAACTGTTTCAGTTCCCTTCTGAATTTCCACCAATTGACGTAGGCGACTGTTTAAAAAGAATATCTGAAGATTGAAACTCCAGCGGGGCATATCCTCATAAAAATCCATCAGGTAGGGATTATGATCCACATCTTCAAAATTGGGAATCCACTTGTAATGCTTGCTCAGCATTTCTGTTAAGGTGGTTTTGCCGGCGCCAATATTGCCGGCCACGGCGATATGCTTTGGTTTTGATTTTGCTTTTGCCATTTTGTAATCGTATTATATCAACAAACTCCTGTTATTCTATTCTGCTTTTTTACCCGCAGCCGCAGCAACAAGAAAACAAATTACTGCCAGCGGTAAGGGATACCACCAAAAATCTTTTAACTCTGATAAATGGGAAGAACTTTTTCCAACCTTATACATTACAATTGAAGCAACAACTGCAAGTACGCCTAATACTCCGAATACAGCTTTCTTGTTCATGGTAGTTTTGGTTTAAAGATTTAGAAATACATAGGTCTTAAAAGTAATGTAATTTCCAATACGGAATCCGGGTATTAAAAATAATTAAGTCCTATTGCCTGCCGTACCAGTTCCATGGTGGCTTTGGCGCTTTTCCGGGCTTTTTCTGCACCTTTTTCCATTACTTCTTTCAGGTATTTTGAATCATTCCGGATGGCTTCGGCTTTTTGCCGGATGGGTGTAATGAACTTAATCATATCCTCCGCCAACTGTTTTTTCATATCGCCGTAACGGATAGTGCAATTGCTATAATCCGCTTCAAACTTATTTATTACATCCTGATTGCTCACAAGCCTCATCAGTAAAAATATATTTCCAATATAATCCGGCTTCTCTGAATTGGAGCTGGTTGGTCCCGCATCTGTTTTAGCCTTCATTACTTTTTTTCTAATCAGTTCATCATCATCTGAAAGGTATAAAGTGGCATATTGATTTTCACTCTTGCTCATTTTTCCGGCTCCATCAAGACTGGGCACTTTTACCAACTCACTACCGTAATTAAATGCCTGTGGTTCGGGAAATACTTCGCCATAGCGATGATTAAACCGGTTGACAAAATTTCTTGCCATTTCCAAATGCTGTTCCTGGTCTTTACCAACCGGCACCAAGGAGGCCCGGTGAAGAATAATATCGGCTGTTTGCAAAACGGGATATGTCAGCAATCCGGTATTTACATTTTCCGGTTGTAATCTCACTTTATCTTTAAAGGTGGTGGTCTTTTCCAACTCTCCTTTGTAAGCCAGCATATTCAAATAGAGATACAACTCTGCTGTTTCATGAATATGGCTCTGGCAATACAACGCTACCTTATCAGGATTAAGGCCAGAGGCAATATTTTCTGATAAAACCTGGTGAACATTCTGTTTTAATTCTTTTGTATCAGGATGTGTGGTTAATGAATGCAGGTCAGCCACCATAAAAAAGCATTCATACTCATCCTGCATCCGCACATAATTGCGTAAAGCACCAAAATAACTACCGAGGTGCAAGAATCCGGTGGGGCGGATACCACTCATTACTATTTCTTTTTGTTTCTGCATTGCGGCGAAGTTAAGGAAGAGTCCGGAGTCTTTAGTCGTTAGTCACTAATACCATGGCTAACGACTAAAGACTATTGACTAAGGACTATATTTGTGCAATGGAAGTAAATGATGCAATGGTGGACAAGTTGGCTCATCTCTCCCGGTTGCAGTTTAATGAAACCGAAAAGGTGGAAATTAAAAACGACCTGCAGCGGATGATTGGTTTTGTAGAAAAACTGAATGAGCTAAATCTTGATGCAGTGGAGCCAAAACTTTTTATGAGTGATGAAGTAAATGTGTTGCGGGAAGATGATATAAAAGGCTCCATCAGCCGGGAGGAAGCATTAAAAAATGCACCTTTGCATGATGAACAATTTTTTAAAGTACCGAAAGTGATAAAAAAATGAGGACTGGGGTCAGAAGTCGGAAATAACTATTTCAATACGACATCTGACTTCCGGCTTCTGACATTCAACATCATGAACTCAATCATCCACCTGGAAAATATCGGCAAAAGCTACTTCATGGGCAAGCAGGAATTGCGGGTGCTAAAAGGAATTTCGCTGGATATTAATAAAAGTGAATACGTGGCACTGATGGGTCCGTCTGGTTCGGGCAAGAGTACACTGATGAATATTATCGGTTGTCTTGATACACCTACCTCCGGCGTTTACATACTCAATAATCATGATGTCAGCCAAACAGAAGATAATAAGCTGGCTGAAATAAGAAACAAGGAAATTGGTTTTGTATTTCAGCAATTCAACCTGTTGCCCCGTCTTACTGCACTCGAAAATGTAGCGTTGCCGCTTGTTTATGCAGGCATGGGCAAAAAACTTCGTACTGAAAAAGCAAAACAGGTGCTGGAGATGGTGAACCTGACCGACCGCAGCCATCATAAACCTAATGAGCTTTCAGGAGGACAATGCCAAAGAGTGGCTATTGCGAGGGCATTGGTAAATGATCCTGCCATTATCCTGGCTGATGAGCCAACAGGCAACCTTGATTCAAAAACATCAGAGGAGATCATGGAAATTTTTGAAAAAATTCATTCCGCCGGCAATACCATTGTACTGGTTACCCATGAAACCGATATTGCCAATTATGCCAAAAGAGTGGTGAGGCTAAGGGATGGTATAGTTGAAAGCGATGCCCCTAAATCCCCCAAAGGGGATTTGGTTAAGCTATAAAAGATTGACAACTTCTTTCTGTTTCTGCAACAAGAAAGATTTTATTTTTGTTTCAGATTTATCCAGTGTTCTGGTTCGCCTATGAACTATGAACCATAAACCATGAACTTCCCTACTATGTCATTAAAAATCTATACTAAAACCGGCGACAAAGGAACTACCTCATTGATCGGAGGAACCAAAGTTTCCAAAGCCCATATCCGGATAGAAACTTATGGAACAGTGGATGAACTGAATTCATGGATTGGCTTTGTTGCTGATCAGATCAACTACAAACATTCAAAAAAAATATTGAAAGAAATCCAGGACCGGTTATTCACCATCGGTTCATCACTGGCTTGCGATCCGGATGAGGAGACAAAAATGAAAATACCGGATCTGAATGAAACAGACATCGAATTGCTGGAAAAAGAAATGGACAAGATGAATGAAAAAATGCCGTCAATGAAATCTTTTATTTTACCCGGTGGGCATATGGCAGTTTCATCTGCCCATATTGCCCGCTGTGTTTGCAGGAGAAGTGAACGGTTTTGTGTTACTCTGCAGGATCAAAAAATGTTTGTTGATCCGCTTGTTATCAAATATCTCAACCGCCTGAGCGATTATTTATTTGTACTGGCACGATTCATCGGCTTTAGACTAAAAGCAAAAGAAATTCCCTGGAAACCAAGATTGTAATACTCCCCTTTAGGGGATGGGGGCAACTATCTTTCCATCCTTCATATACAATACCCGGTCGCTGAGTTTGGCTAATTCCTCATTGTGAGTTACAATAAGAAAAGTCTGGTTGAATTTATCCCGCAGGTCAAAAAACAAATGATGAAGTTCTTTTGCATTGGCTGTATCAAGGTTGCCTGTTGGTTCATCTGCAAAAACAATATCGGGTTTATTAATTAAGGCCCTTGCCACAGCCACCCGTTGCTGTTCGCCACCACTCATCTGGTTAGGTTTGTTTTCCATCCGGTGAGAAAGGCCCAGCATTGTCAATAATTGCGCCGCTTTTTCTTTCACTTCATTTTTCTTTCTGCCGGCTAACCAACCCGGAATGCAAACGTTTTCTAATGCCGTAAACTCAGGTAACAAATGATGAAACTGGAAAACGAATCCAATATGTTTATTGCGAAAAGCTGCCAGTTCTTTTCCATTCAGCGCATTTATTTCTGTACTGTTCATGTTCACAGACCCCATATCTGCTTTATCCAATGTGCCCAATATATGCAGCAGTGTGCTTTTGCCCGAACCCGAAGGCCCGACAATGGAAACTACTTCACCTTTGTTTACCTGAAGGTCAACACCTTTCAAAACTTCCACTTTTCCGAATCGCTTATAAATATTTTTCCCGGTTATCATACAGCCAAAATTCAATAATAAAGTGCTTCTGTCCTGAAAATTTTTCAACCCGAAACTATACAAAAATGAGTTGAAAATTTTCAACAAAGGCTTTTGCCAACCAAATAAAACTAATTTGCCTGCCAAAACATCATTAAAATAAAACCATTGACAAAATTCCAAATGAAAGCTTCGCCCGTTTTTTTAAGAAATCCTTAAAAATCCCGTTTACAACTAAGGATTTGGAAAATTCGTTAATAAGGCTACATTTGCCGAAAATTAAAAAGGTTTATACCCTTTAATACCTTATTCAAACAATTAAAACCCGGAGAAGATGTTCTGGACTTTAGAATTAGCCTCGTATCTTGAAGACGCACCCTGGCCAGCCACCAAAGATGAGCTGATAGACTACTCTATCCGTAGTGGCGCCCCTATTGAAGTAGTAGAAAACCTGCAGGAACTGGAAGATGAAGGTGGTGATGTGTATGAAACCATCGAAGACATCTGGCCCGACTATCCCACGCAAGATGACTTTTTGTTTAATGAAGACGAATATTAGAAAACAGCTTTTAGCCGCGAGCTACATGACCTATAAAATTGAAAGCCTCCCATTTTGGAGGCTTTCTTCTTAAAGAAATTATTGTTCCTGTAATAATTATTAAACCGTTGGCGGGAGGTTTTATTCTGTCAATCCCAACTTCTGCATCACTTCATTGCTTACCCCGGTAGTAGAGTATCCTCCATCATGAAATAAGTTTTGCATGGTCACCATTCGTGTCAGGTCGGAAAAAAGAGTGATGCAATAGTTGGCACAGTCTTCTGCAGATGCATTTCCCAATGGCGCAATGGCATTGGCAAAATCAAAAAAATCGCCAAACCCCTTAATACCGGTACCGGCTGTTGTCTTTGTAGGAGATTGCGAAACAGTGTTAATCCGAACTTTTTTCTCCACTCCATAATGATAGCCAAAACTCCTGGCAATGGATTCCAGCATTGCTTTGATGTCTGCCATATCCGTATAAAAAGGAAAAGTCCGTTGTGCCGCCATATAGGTCAATGCCACCACACTGCCCCACTCATTGATGGCATCCAGGTGCTTGGCCACGGCCAGCATTTTATGAAAAGACATGGCAGACACATCAATTCCTTTCATAAAATAATCGTAGTTGGATTCAGTATAGGGAATTTTCTTCCTGATATTAACACTCATCCCGATAGAATGGAGCACAAAGTCAATTTTGCCACCCAGTACTTCCTGCGACCTGGTGAACAGCCCGGTCAGGTCGTCAATATTGGTAGCATCAGCAGGAATGATCTCTGCATTTATTTTTTCGGCCAGTTTATTGATTTCACCCATCCGCATAGCAATAGGAGCATTGGTGAGCACAATAGATGCACCTTCTTCATAAGCCTTCTCTGCTACTTTCCATGCAATGGAATTGGCATCGAGTGCTCCTGTAATAATTCCTCTTTTTCCCTTTAAAAGATTATAAGCCATTTCAATTGGTTTTTTCGCGGTAAAAATAAGGAGATATGCCGATTGCTTTCTAAAATACCGGTATTGACCCACTCCACAACAATTTATCAATTCTGGCTTTCGACCGAACAGGCAGAATCGTTAAGCCCCGGGAAACAGCATCCGGATAATAAAAACAAGCAAAAATGTGTAAATAAAAATCATTAGCAGTTCAGCCAGCAACCACAAAAAAAAATTTAGCATGGATTTTTCCGGCTGCATCTTTTGCCGCAAATATTTATAAAGCAAATACAAGGGCAGCAGCGAAACAAGAATAACAATTATTATGGCAAGTGCCCTGAGCTTCAATTTCTGTATGTATGATTAAGAAAAAACACAAATAAACTTCCAGTGCAAATTATGATATCAGCCGGTAAAATCGCATCCATAATTTTTATAGCTTGCGAACACCGGTTAGTGACTCTGGCAATTATCTTTGTAGGGCATACCCTACCTTTTTGATTATAAAATTCGAATATGAATGTAAAAACTGTTATTACCGGAACGGGGTGTTACATCCCCGAAGTGGTAAAAACAAACCAGCAATTTATCGAACAGGAGTTTTATTCTGAAGACGAACAACGTATCACTACTCCTTCCCGGGAAATAGTGGACAAATTCCGGGAAATCACGGGCATTGAAGAACGGCGCTATATCAGGGATGATATGAATTCATCGGATATGGCTACCATAGCAGCCCGGAAAGCTATTGAAGAAAGTGGCATTGATCCTGAAGCGTTGGACCAAATCATTCTTGCCCAAAACTTTGGCAATGTTATCAAGCATACCATACAGACCGATGTTCTTCCTGCACTTGCATCAAGAGTGAAACATGGGTTGGGAATAAGAAATCCCAACTGTGTAGCTTATGATATTCTATTCGGCTGTCCGGGTTGGTTGCAGGGTGTAATTCAGGCAGATTCATTTATTAAAGCCGGCATTGCCAAAAAGATTCTGGTGGTTGGAACCGAAACCCTGAGCCGTGTGCTTGACGATTATGACAGGGACAGCATGATTTTCTCTGATGGCGCCGGAGCCTCCGTACTGGAAGCAAGAGCAAATGATGAAACCAGCAGTGGTATTCTTTCATGGAGTGTGCAAAGCCATTGCATAGATGAGGCTTATTATTTGTACCTGGGCAAGAGCAATTTTCCCGGGAGCGACCCCCACATACGCTATATAAAAATGAAGGGAAGGAAAGTGTATGAATATGCCATGCAGCATGTGCCGGCAGCTATGAAAGACTGTCTTGACAAAGCCGGGGTTTCTATTCAACAGGTAAAAAAAAATATTTATCCACCAGGCTAATGAAAAGATGGATGAGGGCATCATCCGTCGTTTGTTCAAACTATATGGCCTGAAAGAAATAACTGAACATGTAATGCCGATGAGCATCCACAAATTGGGCAATAGTTCTGTAGCCACCATTCCCACATTATTTGACATGGTAAAAAAAGGTCTTTGGGATAATCATGATCTCCAGACCGGCGATATAATCATGTTTGCCTCGGTTGGCGCAGGTATGAATATTAATGCCGTTTGTTACCGGATGTAACCCTGGCATTGAAAAGGTACAGACACTTATCTTTGCGCCATGACGATTTCCTACAAATGGCTGAGTGAATACCTCCCGGTAACAGTTGACCCCGAAAGGCTGAGTCGTATCCTTACTTCTATCGGGCTGGAAGTTGAAAGCATGGTTAAATATGAAGAAGTAAAAGGCGGATTGCAGGGTTTGCTGATTGGTGAAGTGTTAAGCACCGAAAAACATCCCAATGCCGATAAACTCACTTTAACTAAAGTTTCAATTGGCAATGGCGAACCCCTGCAGATTGTTTGTGGCGCACCCAATGTGGCTGCAGGGCAAAAAGTAGTAGTGGCAACCGTTGGCACCACCATTTATCCATCTGCCGGCGAACCGCTGATAATGAAAATAGCAAAGATCAGGAGTGTGGAAAGTTATGGGATGATTTGTGCCGAAGATGAAATCGGGTTGGGTACTTCTCATAACGGCATCATGGTATTACCGGAAGATGTGAAAGTGGGAACAGCGGCAGTTGACTATTTTCAACCTTACGAAGATATTATTTACGAAATTGGATTAACCCCCAACCGCATGGAAGCCATGAGTCATTGGGGTGTTGCCAGGGATGTTTGTGCTTATTTGAGTCATCACGACAAAATAGATATAAAACCTAAATTGTCTTACAGCAATAGCTTTAAAGCTGACAATACATCACTGACTATTGATGTAAAAGTAGAAAACGAAACTGCTTGTCCCCGCTATTCTGGTGTCAGCCTTTCCAATGTATCTATCAGGGAATCGCCGAAATGGTTACAGCAAAAATTAAAATCCATTGGTCTGCGGCCCATCAATAATATTGTTGATATTACCAATTTCATACAGCATGAAACAGGTCAGCCACTGCATGCATTTGATGCGGATCTGATTGCCGGCAAAAAAATTGTAGTAAAAAACCTGCCGGAGGGAACCAAGTTCATTACGCTGGATGAAAAGGAAAAAAAGCTAAGTGCAGAAGACCTGATGATCTGTGATGCCAGAGAAGGTATTTGTATGGCAGGTGTATTTGGCGGCCTTCACAGCGGTGTTTCGTCAGCAACAAAAAATATATTCCTGGAAAGCGCCTGCTTCGATGCCATAACGACCCGCAAAACTTCTTTCCGCCATGGATTGAGAACGGATGCTGCATTAAGGTTTGAAAAAGGGTCAGATATTTCTGCTACCGTTAATGTATTGAAAAGAGCAGCAACCCTTATCAAAGAAATTTGTGGAGGTGAAATTACTTCCGAGATTACTGATATCTATCCAAAACCGAAAGAGAAGACAGAAGTATCCATAAAATATCATTTCATAAAAAAGCTAAGCGGTAAAAATTATCACCCGGATGCAGTAAAAAATATTCTTACAAGTCTTGGCTTTGAAACCCTGAAAGAAGGAATTGATGAGCTAAGAGTATCCGTTCCCTATCATAAACCAGATATCAGTTTGCCAGCCGACCTGGTAGAAGAAATTTTAAGAATTGACGGATTGGATAATATAGAAATTCCTGAAGCCATTACCATCACCCCTTCCGTAGAAGAAAATTATGCCGGGGAAACATACCGGGAGAAAGTGGCTGCCTGTCTGGTCGGTCAGGGCTTTAATGAAATGATGACCAACTCCATCACCAATGCGGATTATTTTTCTGAGGAAGAACAACAGCAGATGGTAAAAATGATGAACAGCCTGAGCGCCGAGTTAAATATTCTCCGTAATTCACTTTTTGAAACTTCGCTTGAAACAGTAGCCCATAACCTGAATTATAAAAATAATTCGTTACGATTATTTGAATTTGGCAAAGCTTACAGCAAATCCACACAGGGAAAATCTGGTTCACGGGTAGCCACATACAATGAGTCTGAAAAACTTTGCATCGTAGTAACCGGGAATAAAAATGAAGACAGTTGGAAACAAAAAAGTAGTTTTTCAGATTTTTATTACCTGAAAGGTACTGTTGGCATTATACTAAAAGCTATGGGCATTACTGCAGATTCAGTTGAATTAATGGAAGTACCCAAGCTGCAAAACCATCTTGTTTATAAATTCAATAACCAGGTAATTGCCGGGGCCGGAGAGGTAAAGAAAGATATACGGGACAAATTCGGTATAAAACAACCCGTATTTTTTGCGAGCCTTAACTGGACCATGTTGGCCAAATTGGCATCAGAACATACTGTGAAGGTTAAGGAATTACCAAAATATCCTTCTGTTCAAAGAGACCTTGCCATGATTGTATCCAAAGAATTATCCTGGGAAAAAGTGGAGCAGTCGGTACAAAAGATCAGGCTTGCCCAATTGCGAAACCTCCGGCTCTTTGATATCTTTGAAAGTGAAAAACTAGGTCCCGGTAAAAAATCTATGGCCGTTAACTTTATTTTTTCAGATGAGGAGAAAACACTGACCGATAAAGAAATTGATGGCTGGATGAGCCGGATAATGACCACACTGGAAAAAGACCTGCAGGCCGAAATCAGGAAATGAGCAACACAGAACAACATTTGAAAAGAATACAGGAAAAACTTCAGCAATTGCTGAAACAGTATGCTGCTGTGCTGAAAGAAAACAATAAGCTCAAAGAGGAATCAGAAATTTTTCAGCAGAAAATCCTGATGCAACAAAAAAATACTGACGAACTGAAACAACGGGTTAGTATATTAAAAGCAAGTGCAGGAGAAATGAATGAGGCAGACAAAAAAGAATTTGAAAAAAGAATTAATGGCTACCTGAAAGAGATTGACCGTTGTATAACGCTTCTGGGAGAGTGAGATGTTTGAAGTTTAAACATTAAACCCTTTTCACCAGGTTCATTTTCATTTCATCTTCGCCGTGTGAAAGTTCAAGGGTATACCTTCCATAAGGCAAATCATTCAGGCCGCTCCAGGTAAGTTCTTCCTTATCAGTTGAAATATTTTTTTCCATTGTACGGCAAACACTGCCTGTATCATCTTTCAAAACTCCGCGAAGGCAAATTCCTTTGGGGGCAGTCAGTTGTAGTTGTAATGCATCAATAAATACTGATGACTTAACTTTGGCAAACATAGCAAACGATTTAAACCGTTTTCTTAGGTGTACTTAAACTGCAAAAAAAGTGTTGTGGATAGAGGCCTGTCGTGTTAATGGAAGTTCGAATATAATAAATAGATATTGAAAATTCCAAGTATATGAATGAATTAATTGCGATTTCGGCCTTAATTGGCGACCGGGGCTACCGGGTCAAAATCAACCCGGCAGATGAAGAAGTTGTTCGAAAGACTCTTAAAACTATCAACGACAAAATTGTTGAGTTCAAAACTCTCTTTGCCGGAAAGGATATGCAGGATTATGTCGCCATGGTGCTGATATGGTACGCCACAGAACAGCATAATGCCACTACTGCCAGTGTTGAGAAGGAAAACCTGGCTGACCAACTGAATGCTATTGAAAGATTACTGGATAATCAGTTGACTGAAAAATAAAAGTCTCTGGGAAAAAGTCTTTGCGAATCCGATAAAATCTTTATTCAAAAGGCTTTCTTCCCATCAATCGCTTCCCCCAGCTTTTGCTCCAGTTCCTCCCCCCGAATATTTTTGGCAATGATCTTGCCTTCCGGGTCAAGCAGCAGGTTTTGAGGGATGAATTTAATCCCATACTGTTTAGCCACTTCATTATCCCAGAATTTCAGGTCGCTAACCTGAGTCCAATCCAGTTTATCATCATGAATAGCTTTCAGCCATTTGTCTTTTTGGCCGGGCCTGTCCAACGATACACCGATAATATGAAAATTTTTATCCTTGAATTTATTGAACGCTTTTATCATATTCGGAAATTCTGCACGGCAGGGTCCGCACCAGCTTGCCCAGAAATCAACGAGCACATACCGGCCTCTAAAAGATGATAGCATAACCGGATTACCCAGTGTATCGT
Organism: Chitinophagaceae bacterium; assembly: GCA_032654705.1. Classification (GTDB taxonomy): domain Bacteria; phylum Bacteroidota; class Bacteroidia; order Chitinophagales; family Chitinophagaceae; genus JJ008. Next base: position 3,580,459 of record JAULAZ010000003.1, on the reverse strand, counting down.
TTTGAGAAAAATTCATCGCCAGTTTCCCAATCCCTGTTTTTTTGACTATTTCTATGCTTTCTTTAAACTCTATTGCAGAAGGATAACTCCTGTTGATAGCAGATAGAGAATTGAACAATGGCTCAACTTTATCGGCATTCATCTGCCAACCTGTATACTCTTGCAGTGCATACAAGGCAACCGGTGATGAAGGATTGTTTTTTACATATTCCCCATACACTTTTTCTCTCTCTTCATCTATAATAGCATTAATTTCATCTTTCACTTTCAACTGGCTGGCCCTATCCTTTGCTTTTCCATACTCCGAGTATTTGGCCCAAAAAGGCTCCAATCTTTTATCAAAGGGCTTGATCTGTTCATTGAGCTTCATATATTCTGTATGTGCGGCAGAGCCTTTTATTTTCGTATTACTGAATGAATCTACCGATGTTATCTTTATTTTACCCGGCTCTAGAAAAACAGAAGTTTCATCTCTATTGGGATTCTTATCAATCTTTTTGCCTGGCTCTGTTTCTTCATATTTCACCCTTATCCAACCCAATGACGGTTCTTCTATAGTGCCGGCGAATTGATATTTATTATTTTCAGGTTGGATGCTGTCTGTTTTCCATTCACCATTGCTACGGTGTTGCAGGTACACCCAATCTGCCTTATAAGCCAGGTTTTGGAATTTACCACTCAGTTTGAATCTTTTTTCTTTGTTCTGGGCATTTGCCATGAAGGGCATAAAGGCTACCAGGATAATCAGTCTTTTCATATTAGTGGTTATTTGTAAAGTAAGAGTACAAAAAATAAGTCCTCAATGCTGTTAAATGGCCTGGAATTCACAATTATTCCGTGAAGGCTGGCTCCTGTTTTCAATTTCACACTTAACAACCCGTTTTGTATCTTCGCTGATTACCTGAACGATCACCCCCGAATTTCAAAAGGGTGAAGTTTAATTTAAACCATAGCATTGTGCAACACTTAAACAAAAACATTCATGGATCCGAATATACTATCTATCATAATAGGTGCTGTCGCCCTTATTATTGGCCTTGTAGCGGGTAAGCTGATATTTGCCAAAAACACCCGGAAACAGGTTGAAGAGGCCGAGCAACAATCACAAACCATATTAAGAGAGGCTGAACTGAGAGCTGAAACCATCCGGAAAGAAAAAGAACTGGAGGCAAAAGAACGCTTTGTGCAAATGAAAGCTGCACACGACAAAGAAGTGTTTGAAAAGAATAAGAAAATTAATGACAGCGAGAACCGTGCCCGTCAGAAAGAACAATCCATCAACCAAAAAGAAGGCACACTTGACAAACAAATAAAGGACAATGAAATTATCAAAGACAATCTGAACCGCCAGATTGAACTGGTAAACATTAAGCGAACCGAACTGGAAAAACACCAGGAAGAGCATATCCGCCGCCTGGAAAAAATTTCGAATCTCTCTGCTGATGAAGCAAAAAACCAGTTGATTGAAAGCCTGAAGCATGAAGCACAGACACAGGCCCTTGGTATGCAGCAGGAAATAATTGACGACGCCAAACAAAAAGCCAACAAAGAAGCCAGGAAAATTATTATTCAAACTATACAACGGACTGCGGCCGAGCAGGCCATTGAAAACTCCATCACCGTTTTCAACCTGGAAAGTGATGAAATCAAAGGTCAGATTATAGGCCGTGAAGGTCGTAACATTCGTGCCCTTGAAGCCGCCACCGGTGTTGATCTGATTGTGGATGATACTCCGGAAGCCATCCTGCTTTCATCTTTCGATCCGCTTCGCCGGGAGATTGCCCGTTTAAGTTTGCAAAGATTAGTGACCGATGGACGCATTCACCCGGCCAGGATTGAAGAAGTGGTGGAAAAAACAAAAAAACAAATTGAGGAACAGGTAATGGAGATTGGCGAAAGAACCGTCATTGAACTCGGCATCCATGGTTTACATAAAGAACTGGTGAGAATGGTGGGCCGAATGAGATTCCGTTCTTCTTATGGGCAAAACCTGCTAATGCATAGCCGGGAAACAGCTAACCTTTGCGCCACTATGGCCGCTGAATTAGGATTGAACTCCAAACTGGCCAAACGGGCCGGTCTTCTTCACGATATTGGCAAAGTACCCGATGAAGAAAGCGAACTGAGCCATGCCTTACTGGGAGCTAAACTGGCTGAGAAATACGGCGAGAACCCTGCAGTAGTAAATGCCATCGGCGCCCATCATGATGAAATGGAAATGCAATTTGTTATTTCTCCCATTGTACAGGCCTGCGACGCCATCAGCGGTGCCAGGCCGGGTGCCCGCAGGGAAATAATGCAGCAATACCTCCAGCGCATCAAAGACCTTGAAAACCTGGCTATGACTTATACCGGAGTAGAAAAAGCTTATGCCATACAGGCGGGCCGTGAATTGAGGGTTATTGTGGAAGCTGACAAGGTAAGCGATCAGGACTCTGATAAATTATCTTTTGAAATAGCCCAGAAAATTCAGACCGAAATGACCTTTCCCGGCCAGATAAAAGTGACGGTGATACGGGAGAAAAGGGCAGTGAATATAGCAAGGTAGGTGCTTAAGATTTAAGGATTTAAAAGTTTAAGTCTCCAACCAGTATCAACAGCCTGTCATCAGGAGAAAAACATTCAACTTCAAACCTTAAACTTTAAACAGTTTCCCCTACCTTTGCCCTCCTTAAAAATAAGCATTATGAACGCTATTGCATATGTACATGAGCAGTTAACCGGCAAAAAGCAATATCCCGCTTTTAAGCCCGGAGATAATATTACCGTGAATTACAAAATCATTGAAGGTAATAAAGAGAGAATTCAGTCCTTTAAAGGAGATGTGATTAAGAAACAAGGTACAGGTCATACGGCCAGCTTTACAGTTCGTAAAATTTCTGATGGTATTGGCGTAGAAAGGGTTTTCCCTTTTTATTCTCCCAATATTGATTCTATTGAAGTAAATAAAACAGGCCATGTACGTCGGGCAAAACTGTTTTACCAGCGCAAGCGGAGTGGCAAAAGTGCCCGTATCCGTGAAAAGAGAATGGCTACTGAAACAGCCGGAAAGTAATTTTTCTCCATATCATTTTACAAAGTCCTGCATTTGCCAGGACTTTTTGTTAATTACCGGTTATTCACAAGTAATAATTTCATTATTTTTCAATACATGCTATATTTGCTCTCTAATTATTTGATTATGATACAACCTGCTTTACTAGGTGTACTGGGAACCAATGAAATCATTATCATCCTGGTTATCGTATTGCTTTTGTTTGGTGGCAAAAAAATTCCAGAGCTGATGCGTGGATTAGGAAAAGGCGTTCGGGAGTTTAATGACGCAAAAACGAACGTGAAGAAAGAGATTGAAGATAGCGCCAATGATATCAAGAACTCACCCAACAACTGATTGTCAATTTTATCTTCATTTCTAACACACAAAATAGTTCCGGCTTTTGTTTGACTTCTCTTCCATTGAGCAATATCATGCCCAATTACAGGAAGGAAACACTACCTGTTTGCAGGCGGTTGAATACTATCATCAACAAATTCTTGCCAATTCACATCTGAATGCATTTGTAGAAGTATATGCTGATGAAGCATTGCAAAAAGCAAAACTGCTGGACGAAAAAAGAAAAGCAGGCAACCCTCCCGGAAAATTACATGGTGTTGTTATTGGGTTGAAAGATGTTATTTGTTACAAAGACCACCAGGTTTCAGCCTCCTCGAATATTTTAAAAAATTTTACTTCTGTTTATTCTGCCTCTGCTGTGGAAAGATTGCTGGCAGAAGAAGCCATCATTATTGGCCGCTGCAACTGCGATGAGTTTGCCATGGGCTCCACCAATGAAAATTCGGCTTATGGCAAAGTGCTGAATGCACTGGATGAGACAAGAGTGCCGGGTGGATCATCAGGTGGTTCTGCTGTGGCAGTTCAGGCAGGTTTGTGCATGGTTTCCTTGGGAAGTGATACTGGCGGTTCTATCCGTCAACCGGCAGATTTTTGCGGCATCGTTGGATTGAAACCCAGTTATGGAAGAATTTCCCGCTATGGTTTGATTGCTTATGCTTCCTCGTTTGACCAGATTGGAATCTTTGGAAAAAATATTCCGGATGTAGCCATTGCACTTGAAGTTATGGCAGGCCCTGATGAATTTGACAGCACCGCTTCGCAAAAAAAAGTGCCTGCATATTCAATGCAAATAAGTAGTGGTAAAAAATTTCGCTTTGCTTTTTTTGAAGAAGCATTAAATCATCCCAGCCTTGATCCGGAAATTGCATCATCAATAAAGAAGTTGATAGAAAAAATAAAAAATAACGGGCATATAATAGAACCTGTCAAATTTGACTTACTCGATTTCATCGTTCCGGCTTATTATGTATTGACAACAGCCGAGGCTTCTTCCAATCTTTCAAGATATGATGGAGTAAAATTTGGTTACCGAAGCGATGAACCTAATATTGAATTAACGGAGTTTTACAAACAAACAAGATCGGCCGGTTTTGGTAAAGAAGTGAAACGAAGAATCATGCTGGGTACCTTTGTATTAAGCGCAGGATACTATGATGCTTATTTTACCCGTGCACAAAAAGTAAGGAAATTTTTAATTGATAAAACACAACAGATCTTCAGCAGTTTTGATTTCATCTTACTTCCCACCTCTCCTGTTACAGCTTTTAAAGCTGGTGAAAAAATGAACGATCCCATTGCCATGTATCTCGCTGACATTTATACCGTAATGGCAAACCTGGTTGGAATTCCCGCCATCTCTCTTCCGCTCTTTCAACACAGCAATGGTTTGCCCTTTGGCCTTCAGCTAATGGCAAACCGCTTCGAAGAGGTATCTTTGTTGCAGGTATCAGACCTGATAATGAATGAAGAGATGGAATGAAATATTTATTTCTATTACCGCAGCATTGTTGCTTTCCCTTTCTGCGACAGCAGGAGAACAGCAACCGGTTTATCCGGATAGTTCCCTGACAGTTACGGATACCATTGCCAGGAAAGATTCATTGGCCAGTAATAGTCCTGTTTTAAACAATCTGAAAGCCAATTTTAAAAATCTTTTTGAAACTGCCGTGCTGGGTGATGGGGTGAACCCTGCCCGGCTAAACCCCATGGCCATTAGTTTTGTTCAGAATTATATTGCCCGGAATGGCAAAGGATTCAGGAGTATGAAAGAATGGGCAAGACCTTATTTTGATATGATGGATGCTGTGCTTACACAACACGGATTGCCCAAAGAACTGAAATATCTTGCCGTGATTGAATCCGGATTAAAATATAATGCCATTTCATGGGCAGGGGCAGTAGGCCCCTGGGCATTGATGCCGGCAACTGCAAGAAATTATGGCTTACGTATTTCCAGGCACATGGACGAAAGATTAGATTATTTTAAAAGCACACATGCTGCCGCCAGCCTGCTTACCGATTTATTTACCCGGTATGGAGATTGGTTATTAGTGATTGCTGCTTATAATGGCGGCCCCGGTAATGTTGACAAAGCCATCCGGAAAAGCGGGGGAAGCAAAGATTTCTGGGCCTTGCAATACTTTCTTCCCAACGAATCAATGAACCATGTAAAGAAATTTATTGCCACGCATTATATCATGGAAGGCGAAGGCGGTATTACTACGGTTACCAAAAATGAAATGAAAGATATTTTGGTTAGCAATAATACTAATCTTAGCACGGAAGAGTTAGCTAATTCAAGAGTGCAACCGGTTACCGGCCGTTATAATTCTTTGGTCATTACCAAATATATCGTCATGGATGTAATAACCTTTAACCGTTACAATCCCGGTTTTGATAATCTTGTAGCTACCAATGGCAGCTATGAGCTTCGCCTGCCAAATGATAAGATGGATATTTTCCTGGCTAAGAAAATGGATATACTGAATGAATCCATGCAATTGCTGTTGAAGAATGCAAACGGCAACACACAATAATATTACCCTTCAATCCACCAGCACCCTCTTTATTGCTTCTGCTTTCATCATACATTCCTCCCATTCTTTTTCGGGGTCACTATAAAAAGTAATACCGGAGCCTGCCTGGAAAGAAAGATATTTTGAATGGGCATTATACATGATACTTCTTATCACTACATTAAAATCAAATTCACCGTTTGGAGAAATATAACCAACAGCGCCGGAGAAAATTCCCCGCTTTGTTTTTTCATATTGCTCTATCAGTTCCATCACTCTTTTCTTTGGGGCGCCGGTCATAGAGCCCATCGGGAAACTGGCTTTGATGATATCGTAAAAAGAAATATTATCTTTCAATTCCCCGCTTATGGTGGAGATCATCTGGTGCACCTGCGGAAAAGAATAAATGCCATAGAGTTCATCCACCTTCACCGTTCCGTCTTTACACAGTTTGGATAAATCGTTTCTTACCAGGTCCACTACCATCACATTTTCCGAACGGTCTTTGGCGCTGTTTTTCAATTCATCCCTGCTCAGCCTGTCTTTTTCTTCATTGTCGTTTACCCGTTTGGATGTTCCTTTGATGGGTTGTGATAAAATTTTATTTCCCTGTTTTCGCAAATATCTTTCGGGGCTGGCACAGATGAGCCATTGATCATTTAATTTATACAAGGCAGAAAAAGGGTTGGGCGAAACGGCGCTGAGTTTTTTGTAAACGGCCACAGGATCTATCCTGGCATCTTCGGCAAAAAATTCCTGGCAGAAATTTATTTCATAACAATCGCCGCGGAGTATGTGCTGCCTTAACTGGATAATGGTATCGATGTATTCTTTTTTAGTGAGCCGGTTTTGGATTAATGTGTCAGGCAGTTTTGCCTGAATGAATGTGTCAGACACTTTTGAAGTGTCAGACACTTCTTCATAAATTTTTTCTGCATCGTCCGCTTCAATGGTTATTTCGGTTTCATTCAGCCGGATGAGCACTTCCGGTTCAAAGAAAAAAAGATCGGGAAATTTAATACGATCTGCATGAAATGAAGAAACGTTTTCTATTTCATTTTTCAGATCATACCCAAGATGGCCAAAGAGCCAGCCGGGTTTTTCATTTAGTAACTGTTGCAATTGATGTAATGCATTACCTGCATCTGCCTTTATTTGCCGCTTTACTCCCGCAGCCAGCAAACATTCAGCAGCATGAGGCGCTATTTGATACTGGTGATTGTCCAAAAAGCAAAAAGTGTTGAACCGTTTTGTCCAGTTCAACACTTTTTGTTTCATCCCCTCAAAGTCAGTAACAGCAATCGTGTAGTTAGTTAAGGTGCCTTTAGTCAAAATATAATTCAAACCAAGCCTTTAGAAGCCGGTAGTTTAATAATCATCTTCTTCATCGTCATCAAATTCCTTATCGTCAAAAAGGTCTTTGAATTCATCATCTTCAAATTTAAAATCCTCTTCCTCCCCGGCTTTTTTACCGGCAACACCACTTTTTTTACCCTTTGATTTAGGAACATCAAATTCCTGGAAATCCGGATCCCACTCATCTTCTTCCTCGGGTTTTTCCCAATCATCCGGTGCATCATCCACATCATCATCATCGTCATCTTTTGCTTTTTTGGATGAGGCTACAGGCTTCCCGGCTTTTTTAGCAGAAGCAGTTTCCATTTCATCGCCATCCAATTCTTCATCATCATCTTCCTCCAATACTTTTTTAGTTTTTGGAGAAGCTTTTTTTGCATCTGCTTTTACAGATGCTGATCCAGTTTTCCCGGTGGATTTTTTTTCCTTACCTGATTTAGAGGTCATAGTTCAAAAGGATTAATACGGTGTAAAATTTCAGCGAAGTTTTTAATCCTCCAAATTTTTAAAACCTTTTTTTTGATTATTATTTTCCCGGTCTATTCTACCTTTATTATTTGCTCCCGGCCAGGCCCGTTTGATATATACCTGATATGTACGCCAAGATACTCATTAATATAATTAACGTAGGTTCTCATGGTATCAGGCAAGCCGTCATAAGAATTCGCTGCACTGGTGGCAGTATTCCATCCCCTGAATTTTTTATACACCGGTACTGGTTTTTGCCTGTCCATCTGGAAAGGCACTTCCCGGATTTCTTTCCCGTTAATCTGATAATCGGTACAAACGGCCAGTTCTTTAAACGTATCCAGCACATCGGCCTTGGTCATAACAATTTTTGTCACCCCGTTTATCATGCAGGCAAAACGTAATGCCACCAGGTCAATCCAGCCACATCGTCTTGGCCTGCCGGTGGTAGCGCCAAATTCATTACCAATTTTCCTCAGTTCCTCACCGGTTTCATCTTCCAGCTCTGTGGGAAAAGGACCACTTCCTACTCTTGTACAGTAAGCCTTTGTAATACCTATTACATCCCTTATCTTTTGCGGAGCCACGCCTAAGCCGCTGCAAACTCCCGCCGAAATGGTACTGGATGAAGTAACATAGGGAAAAGTACCAAAATCAATATCCAGCATGCTGCCCTGGGCGCCTTCTGCCAATACTTTTTTTCCTGCACTTATATGATCATTAATAAAATATTCCCCGTTTACTATATTCATTTGCTTCAAAAATTCAAGCGCCTCAAAAAATTCTTCTTCCCATGCGGTAATGTCTTCCTGGAAATTATAATTGTCAAGCAGCCGCTGGTGTTTCATCCTGAGTTTGATATAGGCCGTTGTAAAATTTTTATCAAGCAAATCACCTACCCGCAAACCATTGCGGCCGGTTTTGTCCATATAGGTTGGACCGATGCCTTTTAAAGTTGAACCTATTTTCTGATTGCCTTTGGCTAATTCAGCGGCTTTGTCCAATGCCCGGTGAGTAGGAAGAATAAGATGTGTTCGTTCGGATACGAAAAGGTTTTTTTTCAGATCAGCACCAAAAGATGTTACAGTGTCACATTCTTTTTTCAAAATTACCGGGTCAAGCACTACGCCGTTACCAATCAGGTTTTTGGCCTTGCTATGAAAAATACCCGAAGGCACCTGGTGCAACACAATTTTTTTATCATTTACATAAATAGTATGACCGGCATTGGGGCCACCCTGGAAACGGGCAATCAGGTCATAGTTTTTGGCAAAAAAGTCAACAATCTTTCCTTTTCCTTCATCGCCCCATTGAAGGCCGAGTATTACATCTACCATATTGTTTGTAATTTTTTCCCACTAAGACACAAAGTTCACAAAATAATAATAGAATTTTTTCCTTTGTGGTATAGGTGGCTTTGTGGGAAACATTAATTAACCCGTATTTGTGTTAAGGCAAGCCTGCCTTCGCTGAAGCTACGGCAGGCAAGCAAAAATACGGGTTAGCCAAACGACAGACGAATTAATTCATCTTCGATAAATATTTTTTATTCACTAATTAATCAGGAGTTATTAACGAATCAACATTACTGTTCCCTTGCGGGTTAACAGTTTGCCGTTTTTATCTACTCCCTCCGCCATAAACACATAAACACCGGATGGTTGTTCCACTCCCTGTAATTTCCCGTCCCAGCCCTGATTGAGTGTAGTAGAAGAAAATAATAACTGCCCCCACCTGTTAAACACTTTGAAATAATTGATTGATTTAATACCAACCGGGAATGGATAAAATATTTCATTCAGTCCATCACCATTCGGTGAAAAAGCTGAGGGCACATACAATTCGGGCCCATTATATACTTTCAACCTTACATAGCCTTCGCCTTTGCAGCCAGCGGCTGTAGAAGCTATCACCTGGTACAAAACATCAGAACCAACAGGACCAACCGTCAATACCGGGTTGGGAATATTTGGATTGCTTAACCCCGTAACCGGCGACCATGAATAAAAATTAGCCGCTGAAGTAGCATTCAACTGGAACTGATCACCGGGATAACCGATCGTATCATACGGGAAGGTCTTTACTTTTATTGGTGGTGTTACATCTACTGTTATCTGGTCTGTTGTTAATGATTTACATCCGATGGCATCAATTACCTGCGACAAAGTGTAGGTGATTGTTTTTACCGGTGTAGAAACAGGATTTGAAATGCTGGTACTGTTAAGATTTGTGGAAGGTGTCCAGGTATACTGCAGGCCGCCCGATCCCTGCAATTGATAGGTTTGCCCATAACAAATAAATCCATCGGGACCTGCATCAGGAATTGGCGCCGAATTGACATTCACAATAACAATATCGTTTGTGCTGCAGCGGCCCAATGTTGCTGTAACAGTATATTGAGTAGTAATTGTTGGATTAGCAATGGGATTGAAAATGGTTGCATTACTTAATCCCGTTGCCGGTGTCCATGAATAAACAGTAGCGTTTGATATCAACTGCAATTGCGTTGAGGTGCCCTCGCAGATAAATGGATCTACCTGTGGAGTAATCGTTAAATTGTTAGTAAGACCAACAACTGTATTAAACGTGATACTGCATCCCAGGTTATCTTTTACAGTTACGGTATAATTTCCCGGCGCTACATTAAAAATATTGGAAGGCTGGAAATTCACTCCATCAATGGAATAAGTATAACCGGCATTTCCTCCCAAAGCATTTATAGTGATCACTCCATCATTACCGCCATCGCAACTGGCATTGGCATTTACTGAAGAAGCGGTTAATATGGCCGGTTCAGTTACTGTTGCTATTTGGGTTTTAGTACAGTTGTTGGCATCACGGATAATAATTGTATATGTTCCGGCAGCCACATTAAATACATTACTTGCCTGCCAGTTTATACCTGCATTAATGGAATATTGATAAGGAGATACACCACCATTCGCATTGATGGTAATCGTACCGTTAGGCTGACCATTACATACAGCTGGTATAGTTGAATTCGTAGCTGCTAAAACGGGAGGTTCATTTATTGTAACGGCCTGCGATCCCTGGCATCCATTGGCTATCGTCTGGTAATAAACAGTGTAAGTACCAGCTATTAATCCACTAAAAATATTGCTGGATTGCCAGTTGATATTATCCAATGAATATTGACAAGGAAGCCCTAGAGGCGGCGCGACAGTAATGATACCGGTTGAACCGCCGTGACAAAGAACATCAGCAGTAGTAACTGTGGTAGTTAACGGAGGACCAGCAGCAACAACAATATTACTCAGTGTAAACGTACACCCATAGATATCTGAGACAACAACCATATGAGTGCCAGCAGCAACACCATTGAAAATGAAGGAGGGATTGGGCCAATTTTGGGGAGCCCCACCATCCAAACTATAAGTAAATGGCGTGTAGCCTGCAGTAACATTTACCGTAATGGTGCCATTTGCGTATGTCGGACAAATTGTTCCAGTTGTCGTAGCGGTAGCAATTACACCGGCACCTATTGCTACTGTAACGCTTATCGGCGCTGAATTACATCCAGCAGCATCCGTTACAACAACCGTATGATTTCCAGGTGAAACATTATTAAATGTATAAGGAATAGTACCCGCAACAGGCGCCCCTCCATCCAATGTAAATGTATAAGGTGAACTTCCTGTCGCAGTAGAGATCGTGATGGTTCCATTCGTAGCTGAAGCACATTCTGCCGATGTAGTTGATGTTGTAGCAGCTAAAGGTGGACCCGCTGTTACGGTTACATTAATTGTATTGCTGCAACCAAAATTGTCTGTGATGGTTACAGTATGTGGTCCTGCCGCCACATTATTAAACGTATATGGATTGGCGCCACTTTGTGGTGCGCCGCCATCCAAACTGTATGTAAAAGGTGCAGTGCCGGCTGTTGCATCAGCAGTTATCGTACCATTGAGTGCTGTCGGGCATGAGGTAGCTGTACTGGTTGCATTTCCACTTACACCGGGACCAACCGCCACCGTTACAGTGTTTGTATAACTGCAGCCAACATTATCAGTTACAGTGATTGTATGTATTCCCGAAGCCACATTAATAAATGTATAAGGATTAGCGCCGCTCTGTGGTGCACCGGCATCCAGTTGGTAAGTATATGGAGCAGTGCCGGTAGTAGCATCAGCCGTTATGGTTCCATTGGAAACACCGGTACATGCTGTAGCAGTGCTGGAAAGATTTGCATTTAGTGGAGCCCCGGCAGATACGGTTACAGTAACTATTACATTACAGCCAACATTATCTGTTATTGTAATCGTATGAAGACCGGCTGCCACATTAGTAAATGTATAGGGTGATGCACCCGGTACTGGTACAGCAGCATCAAGCATCCATGTAAATGGCGCCACACCCGTTAAGGCAGTTGCGGTGATAGTTCCGTTGCCAACAGCAGGACATGATGTAGCCGTGCTGGTTGCATTTCCGGTGTTACCAACACCGGCAGCCACAGTGGCTATCACTATGGCAGAACAACCAACATTATCTGTTATTGTTACTGTATGAAGTCCGGCTGCCACATTGGTAAATGTATAGGGCGATGCACCCGGTACAATTGCGCCACCATCCAATTGCCAGGTAAATGGTGCAGTACCTGATAATGCAGTGGCAGTTATTGTTCCGTTGGAAACAGCCGGGCAGGAAGTAGCCGTGGTATTGGCGCTTCCATTAATGCCGGGGCCTGCAGCAACATTGACAGGCAATGAAACAGTGCAACCAATATTATCTGTAATGGTTATTGTATGAACACCCGCCGCCACATTATTAAAAGTATATGGTGATGCGCCCGGTACTGGCGCAGCAGCATCCAGTCGCCAGGTGAATGGTGCAGTGCCAGATAATGCAGTGGCAGTTATTGTTCCATCGGATGCAGCCGGGCATGATGTTGCTGTAGTTGTTGTACTGCCATTTATTCCAGGGCCTGCAGCCACGTTTACAATCAGTAAAACACTGCAGCCGAGGTTATCTCTTATTGTTACAGTATGAAGACCTGCAACCACATTATTAAATGTGTATGGAGAAGCGCCGGGCAAAAATGCGCCGGCATCCAATTGCCAGACAAATGGCGCTATGCCTGTTAAGGCAGTTACTGTTACTGTACCATTTGATGCACCGGGACAACTGGTTGCTGTACTTGTTGTGTTGCCGGTTACACCAATACCAACCGGAACAGTTACATTCATAAGATTTGATGAACAGCCAAGCCCGATATCATTTACTTTAATGGTATGAACACCTGCAGCCAGGTTGGAAAATGTAAAAGGTATTGTACCTGCAACCGGAACACCACCATCCAATGAAAAAGTATAAGGCCCGGTGCCCCCGGCAGATGTGATGGTGATGCTGCCATTGCTTACTGCATTGCAGGAAGTGGGTGCGGTAGTTGTGGTGGCAGGGATTGTGCCTGTTGTACCAACTGTCACAGGTATACTTGTAGTACAAACAGAACCGAAATCTCTTATAAACACTGTGTAATTTCCTGCAGCCAATCCTGGAAACACATTACTGCTTTGCCAGGTTATACCATCAAGCGAATACTCATAAGGTGGTGTGCCGCCTGCCACACCGGAAACCGTAATAGAACCATTAGGTAACCCGCAGCCGGCAGGTGCAGGAGTGGCAATGCCTGTAAGCGGAACTGAACGATTTACCCTCACAGTATCTGTTCCAAAAACTTCTACCAGTGGATCATCAATTTTCTGATACACCGATTTTATAATATAAGATGTAATTGTTCCGGCCGGAGCACAAATATTCGGGAATGATGCTTCAAGACAGCCAGGTATTAGCGGAGCGGTTGTTCCTGTTGCAATTAAATTATTTGACAAATCATAAAGTTCTACTCTCTTTAAAAGTGAGGGCCCGCCATTGGGAACAAACCGCCATGTTTCATTCATTCCAATTGAACCCCAGGCAGGATCACTCATTTTTCGCAAGGGTGCAGTCATTCCTTGTGTCCGGGTAAAATCCTGAATACCCACCATAGCTTTACCACCCTGCCAACCAAAACAGATTTGTTGATCAAAAATTTTTACTTCAATTATTCCCGTTGACTCATATAGTATAATCTGGGCAGTATTTTCAAATAAATTATTACATGCTGCGCTATACAATGGTACTTTGTAAAAACTAAGCACCCATCTTCTATGAGGTGCCGTTCCCCAAACCTGGTATTGTATCTTCTTCGTGGGCGATGCACCTACTGAAGGATCAAGATCATGATAAGGCCCCATAATTAATGCCTTATCATAGGAACCGTTAGGCAGGTCTCCAAAATTTTGATAATGTGAAAAACCATTTGCCAAACTGATATCAAAACTCAGATACCCGTTAGTACTTGCAACAAGATTGTTATAAATAGTTCCATAAAAAGGAAAAGGGAACCCTATATTGGCTACTGAACTATACCTGTCATCAATCGAAAGATTTGTAGGTGTTCCGCCTGGATCATTCGGAGCCACATAAACAGGAAAACATGCGGATGCAAAACTTCCGGGGTTTAGTGAATAAGAAGACGTTTGCCCATGAATATCCGGAATAATCCCTTTTAATGTAATACATAGATTGGGCGGGCAACCAGGAATTATTGTATCCCTGGAACAATTAAATGAAAAACTTTGCGCCTTCACATTGACGGACAAAAAAACAAAATAGCCGATGGATACCAGAAGCCTCAACAATTTTAAATGCATAATCAGAGTTGGTTTTGTTGGGTAAATAACCCGGATAAAAAACAAAGGGACAAGTTAATTAAAATATTGTTTCGGGGCATCATTTCAAAATCTTGATCGGAAACAAGAAAGCCCGGTTATTTATCATCAGGATGGAATATCCTCCATATCATACCTTTCTACCGATTCAATGCCCGGCAGGTTGAGCAGGTTCTGCACCAGATTATCCAACTCTTCTTTATCATGCACATAGAGCCGGATATTGCCATTAAACAATCCTTCTTTGGCCTCAATAGTAATGGCAGAAATATTTATTTTCAGTTCGCCGGAAATAAGGTTGGTGATCTTATTTACCACACCCACATCATCCATACCTACAATTTTTACGCCAGTAAGGAAAGAAATCTCTTTATTTTTTGCCCATTTTGTTTTTACTACCCGGTGTCCGTAGCTGGCCAAAAGCTTAGCAGCATTGGGGCAATTAATACGATGAATAGTAAGCCCCTTGCCGGTGGTTACAAAGCCAAATACATCATCTCCCGGAATAGGCTTGCAGCAGTTGGCAAGATTGTAAACTATCTTATCGCTGCTTTCACCAAAAATAATCAGCTCTGTATCTTTCTTCGCTATTACCTGGTGATGCGGAATAAATTCCGTTTTTTCGGTGTGAACTTTTACCGGCTTAGGCGCTTCTATTTTATCGCCGAGCACTTTAAATTCTTTCAGCTCTTTCAGATCAATATTTTTTACCGATACCTGGTAAAATAAATCGAGGTTGGAGGGCAGTTTATACCAGTGCACCAGTTCGTCAATATTATGCTGCGACATCGATACCCCTAATCCTTCCAGCTTTCTTTGCACAGTATATTTTCCTTCATCGGCTACTTTTCTTTTTTCTTCTTTCAATGAATCTCTTATTCTTCCCTTGGCCTTGGAAGTAACCACGAACCCCAACCAATCTTCTGATGCTTTTTGTTTGTTGCTGGTAATTATTTCCACCTGGTCGCCGCTGTGCAACTTATGGCTGATGGGAACTAATTTATGATTCACTTTAGCACCGATGGTCTTTACCCCAATGGCGCTGTGTATGGCAAAGGCAAAGTCGAGTGCCGTGGAGCCGATGGGCAACATTTTTACATCGCCTTTAGGTGTGTACACATAAATTTCTTCGGCAAGAAAACTGGTTTTAAAATCCTGCAGAAAATCTATGCTGTCTGTATCCTGGTTGCCGATCACTTCCCGTATTTGCTGAAACCATTTGTCAAACCGGCTTTCGTCAGCCGTATCTTCTTTATATTTCCAGTGGGCGGCAAAGCCTTTTTCTGCAATCTCGTTCATCCGTTTAGTTCTTATCTGCACTTCCACCCAATTTCCCTGGGGTCCCATCACGGTTGTATGCAGGGCTTCATACCCATTTGATTTTGGATTACTGAGCCAGTCCCGCAATCTTGCCGTTGAAGGTTTATATTCATCTGTGATCAATGAATATACTTTCCAGCAATCTTCTTTTTCTTTTTCCGGCGTAGAATCGAGAATAACCCGGATGGCAAAGAGGTCATACACTTCTTCAAACTCCACTCCTTTCTTTTTCATTTTACTCCAGATGGAATGAATGCTTTTGGGCCGGCCGTATATCTCCGCATTTAAATCAGCTTTGTCTAATTTTTCTTTGATGGGTTTAATAAACTCATTAATGTATTTAGTTCTTTCTTTTTTTGTTTCAGAGAGTTTTCGGGCCAACTCCTTATAAACACCAGTTTCCATGTACTTCATGGCCAGGTCTTCCATTTCTGTTTTGATATTGTACAAACCCATCCGGTGAGCCAGGGGTGCATAGATATAAACAGTTTCAGAAGATATTTTCAGTTGTGTTTCCCTTTTCATACTGTCGAGCGTCCGCATATTATGCAGGCGGTCGGCCAGTTTAATAAGAATGACACGGGGATCATCTGTGAGTGTCAGCAATATTTTTTTAAAATTTTCGGCCTGCTGCGAAGCATTCACATCAATCACATTGGAAATTTTGGTAAGGCCGTCAACGATGCGGGCAATCTCGTTTCCAAATTCCCTTTCCACATCTTCCAATGAAATATCCGTGTCTTCCACCGTATCATGCAGCAGGGCGCACATCGTGGAGCGGATACCGAGACCAATTTCATCAGCGCAAATCTTGGCAACGGCAATAGGATGAAGAATATAGGGTTCACCGCTTTTGCGGCGCATGGTCTTATGAGCATCGGCCGCCATTTCAAAAGCAGCCCGCATAAGAATTTTATCGCCGGGTTTCAACCTGTTTTTCAACACTTTCAAAAGAGAACGGTATTCCCGGAGGATGAGTTTTTTTTCTTCCTCTTCATTAAGATTGTATTTGGGTATCTGTGCAGCAATTTCCATGAATGACGAATTTACGAAAAAGACGCCTTTCTTTTTACTTAAATGGCCTACATTTGCAACCCAATTTGCGGGTGTGGTGAAATTGGTAGACATACCAGACTTAGGATCTGGCGCCGCAAGGCATGGGGGTTCGAGTCCCTCCACCCGTACAAAAGCTGTTAGCTTATAGCTAAGAGCTAAAAGCTAAAAATTATATGGCTACAGTTACTAAAGAAAATATCGGCCTGCTGCATGAAAAGCTGACAGTGAAATTAGAAAAGACCGATTATCTTCCTGCCTTTGAAAAAGCATTAAAAGAGCATAGCAAGAAAGCCAACATACCCGGTTTCAGAAAAGGAATGGTTCCGGCAGGGCTGATTAAAAAAATGTATGGCACTTCTTTGTTTACAGATGAAGTATTAAAATCTGTGGACCGGGAGTTGATAGGTTATCTGCAAAATGACAAGATGGATATTTTTGCTCAACCGCTTCCACTGGAATCTGATATCCGTCAGATTGATGTCAATAACCCAGCTGATTACTCTTTCCATTTTGAAATAGGCCTGAAACCGGAATTTAATTTTCCTGATTTAGCCAAAGCAAAAATCACCCGTTACGTTGTTACGGTTACTGATGAAATGATCAATACCGAAATTGACCGTTTGCAAAATCGTCACGGCAATATGAAAGATGAAGAAACGGTAAATACCGAAGAGAATGTGCTGAATGTAAATTTTGTGGAAGCAGATGCAAATGGCAATGAGGTAGAAAGCGGCATTAAAAAAGACAACTCCTTACTGGTAAAATATTTTGCAGCAAACATCCGGAATACCTGGATGGGTAAGCAAAAAGATGCTTTCGCTATTCTGCAATTAAAAGATGCTTTCGAAGAAAAGGAAAGAGAATGGCTCATCAGCGACCTGGGATTAAAAGACGATCCTGCTGCTGCAGAAAAATATTTTAAAATTGTAGTTACGAAAGTTGGTTTGCTGGAGAAAAGAGAACTGAATGAAGAATTCTTTAACCAGCTTTACCCTGGCCAGGAAGTAAAAACAGCAGAAGACTTTACTAATAAAGTAAGAGAAGGAATACAGGCCTACTGGAACGGGCAGGCAGTAAACCAGATACATGACCAGGTTTTTCATCAACTGGTGGATCACACAGAAATAAAATTTCCCGAGGAGTTTTTGAAGAAATGGATAAAAACCCAGGGCGATGTTGTAAAGGCTGATGAAGAGGTAGAGAATGAATTTCCAAAGTTTTTAAGCCAGCTAAAATGGACGTTGATAACAGATAAGATTGTGCAGGAAAATGCCATCCAGGTTTCACCAGATGAAATAAGGGCATTTGCCAAACAACAACTTTTCAGTTATATGGGCGGCGCCAACCTGAGTGAAGATCAGCCCTGGGTAACGGACTATGTAGAAAAAATGATGAAGGACAAGAAATATGTGGAAGAATCTTTCAACCGCATACAAACGCAGAAAATTTTTGATTGGGCTGAAACAAAAGTAAAACCCACAGATAAAGATATCAGTGCAGAAGAATTTACTAAAATGGCGGAGGCGCATCAGCACCATCACCATTAGTAAGTAGTGAAAAGTAAAAAAGTAAATAAGGTTGCCGGGTAACTCTGTCAACCTTATTTACTTTATATGCCCTCCTTTTGTGCCAATTCGTCTTAATTATTAGTAATCGTGTCATCAATTTTGTGGTTTTGGCAATTGGACGGATATTTGGGGTATTGTCTAACTGGCTAATAGGAAGAAAGCGAGTTGTTATATCAAACCGAAAAATTTACTCCTCCAATTATCCAATTAACTAATCAACTAATTAACTAAACATGGCTTTTAATTCTGAGTTCGAAAAATATGCGGTGAAACACCGTGGCATTTCCAGTAACACACTCCATAGCTATGCCTCCCATCTTGTTACCGGGATGACGCCAAACATTATTGAAGAACGTTCATTGAATGTGGCGGTAATGGATGTGTATAGCCGGCTGATGATGGACCGTATCATTTTTCTTGGCTATCCTATCAATGATGAAATAGCCAATATTGTAACAGCACAATTACTTTTTCTTGATTCTACCGACAGGTCAAGAGACATTAATATGTATATCAACAGCCCGGGTGGCAGTGTGTATTCCGGCCTGGGTGTATATGATACCATGCAATATGTAAGCCCTGATATTGCCACCATTTGCATCGGCGTGGCTGCTTCCATGGCCTGCGTATTACTGGGAGCCGGCACCAAAGGAAAAAGGGCAGCCCTGAAACATGCAAGAGTAATGATGCACCAGCCAAGCGGCGCCATTGGCGGACAGGCTAGTGATATTGAAATAACAGTAAATGAAATAAAAAAACTGAAGCGGGAATTATATGAAGTAGTAAATGTTCATACCGGCAGACCGGTGGAACAAATTGAAAAAGATTTTGACCGAGACAACTGGATGACTGCCGCTGAAGCTAAAGAATACGGCTTGGTGGATGAAGTGTTGCTGACGAATCCGAGGAAACAGAAAAAAGATTAATATGCTGATTGGCCAATTCGATAATGTGCTAATGAAACCCCGAAGGGGTTCAATAAAAGCAGAATAGAATTACCGAACGATGAATGGTGCGACGCAAGGGACGATGATTAGGGAACTGTAGTTGGCAAACAAAAATTTTTAATTAATGAGGAGATTGCTTCGGCTTCGCCTCGCAAAAAAACAAATATGAACCGTAAACAATTTTTATACAACGACCTGAGACAGGAAGACGACGATGAACCCGAAAGAGCAGATAAAAGGGATGACCTGCTGATGCTGAATAAAAGGCTGGAAAAATTTTTCTTTGAAAAAAGAAGCGTTTACCTCTGGGGTGTGGTGGATGATAAATCTGCAAGAGAAGTAGTTTCCAAATTTTTACTGCTTGATGCCGATAAGCCAGGTGAGGAAATAAAGTTTTATATCAACAGCCCCGGTGGCGTGGTTACCAGCGGCATGGTGATGTATGATACTATGAAGATGATGAAGAGTCCGGTTAGTACCATTTGCATGGGCCTGGCCGCTTCCATGGGAAGTATTTTATTAAGCGGTGGTATAAAAGGAAAACGTTTCATTTACCCGCATGGCGAAGTGATGATTCATCAGCCTTCACTCGGTGGTCATATACAAGGCGTAAGTACCGATCTTGAAATACAGGCCAAACAAACCAGAAGAGTGAAAGAGATTGGGGCAAAAATCCTGGCAGAAAATTGCGGCAAAACTGTGGAGCAGATTATGAAAGACTTTGACCGTGACTACTGGATGGATGCGGAAGAAGCAATAAAATACGGCATCGTTGACAAACTGGTTGAAAAACTCTAAATTATTCGCACCGAGGCTTTTAGCGCTTAATTATAAATAAAGCTACTTCTTATCGGAACCGTTTTATACTTTTGTGAGTTACGAGTTCGTTTGTACCCTTTAATACGATAAGAAAAAAATGGCAAAAAATCCCCTACACTGTTCTTTTTGTGGCCGAAGCCGTGATGAGGTAAAAATCCTTATTGCCGGACAGGAAGGCCATATTTGCGAAAACTGCGTAGAGCATGCCCGAGAGATCATTGACCAGGAGCTTACCTTGAAAGATGATAAGGCGACTACCGCTTTCAAACTCACGGTAAAGAAACCAATGGAAGTTAAAAAATTCCTGGACGAATATGTGATTGGACAGGATGATGCCAAAAAAGTGCTGGCCGTGGCCGTGTACAACCACTATAAAAGATTACAGCAAAAAAATAATGAAAC
Source organism: Chitinophagaceae bacterium (assembly GCA_032654705.1). Lineage (GTDB taxonomy): Bacteria > Bacteroidota > Bacteroidia > Chitinophagales > Chitinophagaceae > JJ008. Next base: position 3,559,882 of record JAULAZ010000003.1, on the reverse strand, counting down.
TGCTGCCAATGATGTTGAAATAGAAAAAAGCAACATTATTATGGTAGGCGAAACAGGAACAGGAAAAACACTTTTGGCAAAAAGCATAGCCCGGATGCTGAATGTTCCCTTTACCATTGTTGATGCAACAGTATTTACCGAAGCCGGTTATGTTGGTGAAGATGTGGAAAGTATTCTAACCCGTTTACTTCAGGTTTGCAATTATGATGTAACCGCTGCCGAGCGGGGCATCGTGTACATTGATGAAATAGATAAGATTGCCCGCAAAGGAGATAATCCTTCTATTACCCGTGATGTTAGTGGCGAAGGTGTGCAACAGGGAATGCTGAAACTATTGGAAGGAACGGATGTGTTGGTTCCTCCACAGGGTGGTCGCAAGCATCCTGAACAAAAACTTATCAAAATCAACACACAAAATATTCTTTTCATTTGCGGTGGTGCTTTTGATGGTATTGATAAAATAATTGCCCGCAGGGTGCAAACCAATACAATCGGTTTTAATGTGGACAAAGAGCAGCAGGAAAGCATGAAAAAGAACCTGCTACGCTATATAAATGCCACCGACTTGAAAGCCTTTGGATTGATTCCCGAGTTACTGGGCCGCTTACCGGTAGTCACACATCTTGACCCCTTAGATGCTGAAACATTAAGAGCCATTCTGACTGAACCTAGAAATGCACTGGTCAAGCAGTATAAAAAATTATTTGAGCTGGAAGGCATTAAGCTGACAATTGATGAAGAAGTGCTGAACTTTATGGTAGAAAAAGCCATGGAATATAAACTGGGTGCCAGGGGACTAAGAAGTATTTGTGAAGGTATCCTTACTGATGCGATGTACGAAATGCCTTCCTCCAAAGAAACACAATTCACACTTGATATCGAATATGCCAAACGGAAATTTGACAAGAGCAAACTGAGTTTACTGAAAGTGGCATAACCCCATCCCCTAAAGGGGAGCAAAAAATCATTAATGCCTGAGACCTCTCTGGTATTTTTTGTTTCCCTACCTTCAAACATTAAATATTTTATATGCAGGAGTTAATAGAAAAATTAAAAACAGAAGCCGGACTGACAGATGAACAAGCCAAACAAGCCATCACTACCGTTAAAAGTTTTATAGTAGAAAAATTTCCGATGCTGGAAGATGCGGTAGAGAATATGTTTGGAGCGGAATAATGGTTGTCCCGGCAAACCTATTTCTTCAACAGGTTGTTATTTATAATCCTTTCCATTACTTCTTCTTTCTGGTATTTACTTACCGGCACCTGGTAAGATAAAATGTGCAGGATATTGCCTTCAATAGACTGGATGGCATTTATATTAACCAGGTAAGATTTATGGGGCTGAAGGAAATAATCAGCAGGCAGTGTTTCGGACAATGCTTTTAAGGTGGAATGAATAATCAGTTTTTTATCCGCCAGATAAATGGCCACATAATTTTCCATAGCCTCTACAAAAAGTATATCAGAAAAACTGACTTTTTCAAGTTTGCTCTCCGTTTTTACAAACACATAAGTGTCGTTGTTTTTCTGATCCGCTTTAAAAAAATCAAAAGCCTTATTGGCTGCTTTCAAAAAGCGGTCAAAAGAAATCGGTTTAAGCAAATAATCCAGCACATCCAGTTCATAACCCTGGATAGCATATTTTTCATAAGCGGTTGTAAAAATTACTTTGGGCGGATTGGAAGTGTTCTTTAAAAAATCAATCCCGGTTACATACGGCATTTCGATATCGAGAAAAAGTAAATCAGCAGGTTGTTGTTTGAGAACAGAGTTGAGCTGAACAGCATCTTCACAAACAGCAATAAGTTCAAGGAAGTCAATTTTTTCAATATACCCCAGCAAACCCTTTCTTGCTAACGGTTCATCATCTATTATGATACATTTAATTTTCATTGGCGAATACTCAGTTTAAGGGATGTACTAAACTTTTTGTCTTCCTTTTTTATTGTCAGCTCATGTTTTCCGGGATAAAGTAATTCCAACCTTCTTTTTAAATTTTCCAACCCGATGCCGTTCTTTTTTTCCGCTGCCGATTGCAAGGGCAGTGAATTTACTACTGAAAATTCTATTTCCCCGGATAATGCTTTTGCATTTATTTCAATACAATAATCACCCCCCACATATTTAAAAGCGTTTTCAACTAATGGCAGAAACAACAGTGGATAAACCAGCTGGCCATTTAATGAAGAATCAAAATGTGTTTTTAATTGCAGCCGTTCAGAACTTCTTATTTTTTGTATGTCAATAAAATTTTTCAGGTAATGTATTTCCTGGCTGACGGGTACGGTTTGGTGCTGGTCATACAACTGGTAACGAAGCAATTCGGAAAATCTTTCTACTGTTTTTTTTGCCTCTGCCACATTTTCATCCATTTGAAAGTAGACCGTATTCAGTGCATTGAATAAAAAATGAGGATGATATTGCGCCTTTAAAAATTTCAGTTCGGTTTGCAGCTGGTCATTCGTAATCTTTTCTAATTGAATTTTTTGCTGAACGTATCCTTTGAGATATTGATTACCGCGGGCAATAGCAAAATACAGGAGAACATAAAGGGTTGGGATAATCATGGCAATAACATAATCTTCCAGTTGCAGTCCATCATCGGTCAATGCAATCATTGGTACTACCACCACATGCAATAACAAAAGATTGGCCCCCAGGATTGTCAAAAATTCTTTTACTATATTGTTCCTGGCAATTTTATTCTTATTTTCAAATTTCCTTATAAAATAATCCAGCATCCATTTCATTATAAAACCGAGAAATATAGTTCCGGCAATTTCTATCGCATTTGTTTTCCAGGGACGTTCCCAGAATTTATCTCCCTGGGTAATATCAGTAACGGCGCGGATGCTGGCATAAATAAGGAGGCCAAACAGAATGGGGAATATATATCGCCAGAAGATTTTCATAATCGATTGAAAAGTTACAAAATTTAAATTGCCGATGCCATAACTTTCTCTGAAGCCCTTTCTTCAGATATTATAACAGTCTTTTCTTTTTTCAGCGGTTTCATGCCAAATAAAACCCTTGTAATATTATATGGCCTGATGAGAATATGAAAGATAAATACACAAAGCATAAAAGTAACCCCAACAATAAACATGTATTTTGCCAGAATGGATTCCTTCACCTGCACCACATAATAAGCAAGAATTACAATAACCGTCTGATGCAAAATATAAAACGGGTAAATACCCTGGTTTACATAGCCATGTATGCGATGTGGTTTGTCAATATATTTTTTAGCATACCCCACCAGCATCATGATCCAGCTCCAGGCAATCAGCGGATAGATTGAAAGATATAAATAGGTAAAGGGTGATTGCTTCCAATCTTTTCCAAGCATTGAACCAAGGGTTAAATTATTCCACCGGAAATAATTAATCAGGATAAGTGAGCCAAAGGCCAGCAGCATAGAAAATCTCCTGTTCCGGACCATACTTTCTATTAACTGCAGGTTGCACATTACCAGGTATCCTAATATTACAAACAGGTAATAGTAAATAAACATAGCCCAATCCGAAACCAGGTTTTGAATGGAAGGGAATTTGAGGATTAAAGACGAAAACGCAATCATGCTGGGTATTATCAACAGGTAAATTCTTTTTCCTTTGGCCAGCCATCCCAGTTTTTGTTCGGTAAATTGTTTCCCTTTTCCAAACAACAGCCATTTAAAAAGCGGTACACTTATCAAATCATAAATAAAAAGATAAAGTATAAACCAGAGATGGTGCCAGCTGGTGTTTCCGCCCGGGTAAGGCGTTCCTTTAAAAATACTGGGATAGAATTGCCAGAAGGATCCGGTGTAACCCTGCGATACTCTTTCCAGATAAATCTGAGGAGGCACTATTACAAGCATACCAAACAACAGCGGTATCATCAACCTTTTCCAGCGTTGCGCAATGAAATACCGGCCATTGTATTTTTTTAGCATGTAGTAGCTTACTGCACCGGAAATAAAAAACAATAAAGGCATCCTAAACCGACTAAGCCAGAAATTGAATTCCGCAAAGAGGTCGCTTTTTTCAGCATTATTAATATGCCAGGTTTCATCTTGCGCAAAAGGCATGGCAGAATGAAAAAACAACACACCCATAATGGCTGCGATACGCAACCAGTCGAGGTAGGCTTGCCGGGAGGTAGTGGAAACGATTTGCATAAGCTTGATTTTTCACAAACCTACTGCTGGCAATTACCATCTTAAAAAATGTTTGACCTATGGACAGTTTCGTGTGATGAACAGGAAAAACCATTCTTTGAACAACTCCGAAATAAATCTATCTGATATCCCTGCATTTTTTCCCTCTGGGAAAATTTGCTGCTTCGTAAGGAGTCATGGCCCTTTGGCAAGATTGGAATGCAATACTGGCAACAATTATCAAGAGTAGAATTCTGGTTTTCATAGTAATCAATTAAGGCACGAAATTAATAGCTGCAGTTCAGAAGTCGGGCATGTTTCTACTACTGGAAAATGCTCTTTCTTTTTGATATTTCACATACCTGTTTATAGAAACTTTACTAAAACAAACATCCCGTCTTGCCTGAGGCGAAACGGGATGTAGAATTAACGGGTACTTTCTTTATCTGGGTTTTTCAGTCCAAACATGTTCTTCTCCCTTCTCCACTCCGTGGAGAAGGGTTGGGGTTGAGGTCAACTGCAACCACCCTGGTTACCACAATTCAGGCATTTGTAACAAGTACCGCTGCGCATCATGATGTGACCGCAAACATTACAGGCCGGTGCATCACTCTGCATACTCTTACTGGCAGCATTCATTGAATCCATTCCATTATCTATTTTCACAGTTTGTGCAACCCGCTGGCTCTTCACCGGTTGCGGTGTTACCGATCCTGATGAAGGAGTAATGCGTACACTGGATAATTCCGGCTCTGCATATTCCAATGGATTGGAAGGCACATCATCCCATTCATCTGCACCAGTATTCATTACTTCGGGTTTATCCAGTACATGTACTAAATCTGTACGGCCCAGGTATTCATAACCAAGTATCCGGAATATCAGATCAACAATTGAAGTAGTTGTTTTAATATTTGGATGTTCTACAAAACCTGATGGCTCAAACCGGGTGAAGGCAAATTTATCGACAAATTCTTCCAGCGGCACGCCATATTGCATGCCAATAGAAATGGAGATGGCGAAGCAGTTCATCATGCTGCGCATGGTGGCGCCTTCTTTGGCCATATCAATAAAAATTTCTCCCAGAGTTCCGTCACCATATTCACCGGTGCGAAGGAAGATGGCCTGGCCATTGATCTTTGCTTTTTGTGTAAAGCCACGACGCTTGGCCGGTAATGCCCTGCGTTCAACGATGCTGGCTAATTTTCTTTTCAGCTTGGTGTCAGGTGAAGCTTGTACCCTTTTTTGTACTTCCTCTAAAAGTTCTTCAACAGTCAGTTTTCCCAGATCTACAATATTTGATTCTGCGACTTCAGGTTGTCCGTTGCCCGATGTCAATTGTCCGGCTTCCTGCTTCTGACTTCCAACTTCTGTCTTCTTCTTCTTATCAGATTTGTTACTGAGTGGTTGTGATAATTTAGAACCATCACGATACAAAGCACAAGCTTTCAAACCAAGTTCCCAGCTCAGCAAATATGCATCAGCAATTTCTTCAACAACCGCTTCGTTCGGCAGGTTAATAGTTTTGGAAATAGCACCGCTGATAAAAGGTTGGGCAGCTCCCATCATACGGATATGTCCATGAGCATGAATATAACGCTGGCCTTTTCTTCCGCATTTATTGGCACAGTCAAAAACGGGCAGGTGTGCATCTTTCAGCAAAGGTGCTCCTTCCAGCATCATGGTGCCACAGATATAATCATTGGCAGCTTCAATTTGTTCATCACTGAACCCTAAAGCTTCCAACAGGCTCCACTCAAGATCGTTGTATTGTTCAGGTGTAAAGCCAAGTCGCTGCAGGCATTCTTCACCCAATGTATATTTATTAAAAACAAAACCAATTTCAAAAGCAGTGATTGCAGCAGCATCCAGTCTTTTTATTTCATCAGCGATGAAACCTTTTTCGCTTAATGTCTGGTAATTGATAAAGGGCGCACCAGCAAATGAACCTGTACCCACTGCATATTTGATGATGGCATCAGTTTCTTTTTTTGAATAACCCAAATTCTTTAATGCATCAGGCACCGACTGATTAATGATTTTGAAATAACCACCGCCGCTTAATTTTTTAAATTTCACCAATGCAAAATCAGGTTCTACTCCTGTGGTATCGCAATCCATTACCAGGCCAATTGTTCCTGTAGGAGCTATTACAGTTGCCTGTGCATTTCTATATCCATATTTTTCACCCATCTCTACTGCATCATCCCATGCTTTGCAGGCCGCTTTCAGCAAATAATCCGGGCAATGTTGTGATTTAATACCCTGTGGTTTCAGGCTCAGGCTTTCATATTCATCGGCATCGTAAGCAGCAAGACGGTGATTCCGCATTACTCTCATCATATGCGTTTTATTTTCCTCGTACCTTGGAAATGCTCCAAGCACTTTTGCCATTTCTGCTGATGTTTTATAAGAAACACCCGTCATGATTGCAGTGATAGCTCCGGCAATTGCTCTTGCCTCTTCGCTGTCGTAAGGAATGCCACTTAGCATCAGCATGGTTCCAAGATTAGCATATCCCAAACCTAATGTTCTGTATTCATAACTCAGTTGCGCTACTTCTTTGGAAGGAAACTGTGCCATTAATACAGATATTTCAAGCACCACGGTCCACAGGCGGCAATTGTATTCATATCCTTCTACATCAAAATGATTTTTTTCTGTATCAAAAAATTTCATCAGGTTGGAAGAGGCAAGGTTACATGCCGTGTTATCAAGAAACATGTATTCAGAACAGGGATTTGAAGCCCTGATTTCTCCACCTTCGGGGCAAGTATGCCATTCATTGATGGTGGTATTGTATTGTGTGCCCGGGTCTGCACAACGCCAGGCTGCATAAGAAATCTGGTTCCATAATTCCCTGGCAGGAATTTTTTTCATCACCCTTCCATCCATTCTTCCTATTAGTTCCCAGTCTTCATCCTGCTTAAGTTTGTCAAAAAATGAATTAGGAATACGAACAGAATTATTAGAATTCTGCCCGCTAACTGTTCTGTATGCTTCCCCTTCATAATCGCTGGGATAGCCGGCATTGATCAATGCGCCAACCTTTTTCTCTTCTTCCATTTTCCAGTTGATGAATTCAACTATTTCAGGATGGTCCAGGTCAAGACAAACCATTTTAGCAGCACGACGTGTAGTACCGCCGGATTTGATAGCGCCTGCAGCCCGGTCACCGATTTTTAAAAAACTCATTAAGCCTGATGAAGTACCACCACCGCTTAATTTTTCTCCTGCTCCACGAAGGTTAGAGAAATTGGTTCCAACACCAGATCCGTATTTAAAAATTCTTGCTTCCCTTACCCACAGATCCATAATGCCGCCTTCATTCACCAGGTCATCACTTACGCCTAATATAAAACAAGCATGCGGCTGCGGACGTTCATAAGCAGATGTAGATTTTTTTAATTGCCCGTCGGTGGCATCCACATAATAATGCCCCTGTGGTTTTCCTTTGATGCCATAACTTTCATACAAACCGGTATTAAACCATTGCGGGCTGTTTGGTACACACATCTGGTTCAATATGGAATACACCAGTTCTTCATAGAAAACCTGTGCATCTTTTTCGGAGGCAAAATAATTGTACCGTTCACCCCATACCTTCCAGCAATTAGCCAAACGATGAGCCACCTGTTTAGCAGATGTTTCCCGGCCAAGGCTGCCATCAGGTTGGGGCACGCCGGCTTTGCGAAAATATTTTTGTGCAAGAATATCGGTTGCAATCTGGCTCCACTGTTTGGGCACTTCCACATTGTTCATTTCAAACACAACTTCACCGCTTGGGTTACGGATAACCGAATTGCGGTAATCATACTCAAACAAATCGAACACACTCACGTCATCACGGGTAAAGCGACGTGAAAACTGCAAGCCGCTTATTGCGGATGCTTTTGTTTTGATAGCCATAACTAAAGAATTTCTCGGGTTAAGTAACGATTAACGAAGAAGTGAAAATATTTTTAAGTATCTATACTTCATAGGCAGAGATATTCACATTCTGTGGATAATAGAAGGTTATAATCCTCTAATGCAACACAGGCTTGCATCCCGGGATTTTTTCACAGTGCGTATCTAATTTTTTGATAAGTTTTTTTTGGAAAATTAGTCCGGGAGTAGTAGTATAAATCATTCAGATTTTCCTTGTTTTCAAACATAAAAGGGACAAGGGTTTTTACGAATGCATGCCCTGGAATGCCCCATTTTAGCAGCTCTTGAAAATACTACCAGAGCAAAGCCTTTACTGGAAAGCATTACATATTATTTACTCCGGAAAAAAAATACAACCTGGTGATTAGCCCGGAAATTTCGTTTGAACCCGGCGTAAGAAATTGTTTTTAGTTTGACCGTTCCTAAATACCTCAGACGAAGTTTTGTGCAGCCTGGAAAAATGGCAGGCCGGGCATATAAAAAAACAGTCAAAATAATTTTATCAATCATTATCATCATACCTATCTGTGTTAAAAAATTTCGGGGTTAATTCTCAAATGGGCAATACCGGAAGTTTTTCGCATTTTTGCAGAGAATTATGGAAAGAATGAAGTCAGCTATTTATAATGAATTGACCGAAAAGAAAAAACAGGGGAAAAAATCCTTTGCAGTACTCATTGATCCCGATAAGGTTGACACATTGGTGTTGGATGAATTGACCGAACTTTCTGTTGCTGCCAAAGTTGATTATATACTGGTTGGCGGCAGCCTTGTTATTTCCAATCATATGGATGAATGTGTTCAGCATATCAAACAAAATTGCGATATACCGGTTATCATTTTCCCCGGAAGTCCATCCCAGGTATGCAAGTATGCAGACGCCTTATTATATCTCTCATTAATTTCCGGCCGCAATCCTGAATTACTGATTGGCCAGCATGTGGTATCGGCATCGTTGGTAAAACAAAGTGGTTTGGAAATAATGCCTACCGGCTATATCGTTATTGACGGTGGGGCGCCAACAACCGTTTCTTATATCAGTAATGCGGCTCCTGTTCCGGCTGATAAAAATGATGTGGCGATGTGCACCGCTATGGCCGGCGAAATGCTGGGCATGAAATTAATATACATGGATGCAGGCAGCGGCGCCAAACGTCCCATTACTGAAAGCATGATAAAGATTGTCGCTGATCATATAGAAGCCCCACTCATTATTGGTGGCGGCATTATACAACCGGAGAAAGCTTACCTGAATTGTAAATCCGGCGCTGATGTGATTGTAGTAGGCAATGCAATTGAAAAAGATGCATCACTGATTAAAGAGATGAGTGATGCGGTGCATTCAGTTCCCGTTAAAGTATAAGTTCCGCTGGTAATTTTTTTTCACATTCATTTTCATCCTTTTCAACGATAAATGTTATTGGTTGCGTCCGGTAACTTTTTGTTACCCGACCCAGATATATTGAAGGTTTCCACAAACCCTTGCAATTTGAGATAACTTTTATCACTCTCTGGCTTAAACCAAAACCAGGGTCTTTCAAAACGAAAACATCCTCTAAATCTCCATTTTCATTAATGGAAAACCGGGCCAGTACTGTGTAACATCCGGCAGGAATGGTATCTAATGCTGCACTATCCAATTCAAGGTTTTTAGTCAGATAAGTCATCCATTTTTTGCTATCAACTTCAAGTTCAGGTGGAAAATTGCAAATAAAGACGCTATCATTATCCTGATCATTCTCAAAATTGTATATAGATGTATCTCTTGTATAATCTTGTATATGTTTTTCAGAAAACATTTTTGTGGCAGGAGATTGAGTACTGCCTGATACTAAAAAAAGAAACACTATTATGATAAAGAAGAATCTCATTGAAATGATAAGATTCTTCAAGATTCGATTTCCATAAACTTATCGCATCACCTCAACTCCTCCACCTTCATCCTTGTCGGTGTAGCCCTAACACAATAAATATTCTAAATAAGTTTTTGCTCCACAGCCAGCTTTATAAGGCTGGCTGTGTTTTTTACATTCAACTTTGCCAGTAAATTCTTACGATGGCTGTCAACTGTAAAAGAACTGAGGAATATTTTTTCAGCTATCTGCGGGTTGGTATATCCCTCCGCAATCAGCCCCAGTATCTCTTTTTCCCTGGGTGTTAGTACTGGCAGTATTTTCTTCGATGACTTTTGATATTCCTGCAAAGCCTGCCCCACTTCGCCACTAAAGAATATGGCTCCGCAGTAAACGGCATGAATGGCCTCAATCAATTCTTCTCTGGATGAGTTTTTTAATATATAACCGGAAGCTCCATTCTCCATCATTTTTTTTATATACAAACCCTGGTTAAATGTACTTAAGCCAAGTACCATGATGCCGGGATATCTTTCTTTCATTACGGCACACAATTCTACCCCATCCATTCCCGGCATACTGATGTCCATCAATACCACATCGGCTGTATTGTTTACAAAAAAACCAAGACAGGATTGGGCATTCATGGCCTGCCCCACCCAGGCAATATCTTTTTCATGCTGAAGTAAAGAATGAATTCCTTCTATAACAACAGGATGATCGTCTACAATAAATACACGGATCATAATTATACATTGAATTCAATATTCACCAATGTCCCTTTGCCTGGTTCAGAATGAATATCTAACTGGCCTTTCAGATAATCTACCCTGGACCGGATATTTGTCAGTCCGGCTCCTTTATTATTATTTAGCAAAGCCGTATCAAAACCTTTTCCGTTATCCTCGACCACTATATTTAACCGGCCCTCCTCTCTTATCAGTTGCACAAATGCATCTGTGGCTGCAGCATACTTCAGCGTATTATTCAGCAATTCCTGGATAATACGATAGATAATTATTTCTGCTGATTTATCAATCCGTACTGCCATTCCATGCGACTGGTAATTTATTGCAATTAGTCTTGTAGCATTAATAGTGTTGCAGTATTCTTTCAATGCTTCATCCAGTCCAAACTTTGTCAGCATTTCCGGCATCATGTTATGCGCTACCCGCCGCAGTTCTTTAATGGATGTATCAATCATATCCAATGACCGTTCAAATACAGCCATATTATCCGGGGTTATAACTAAATTATCTTTCATATTGCTTAAGGAGAATTTTACGCCAGATAATAACCCGCCCAAACCATCATGAAGATCTTTTGCTAAACGACTTCTTTCCTCTTCCTGGCCTTTCAGCAGAGAATCAACCGCTACTAGTTGTTTATCCTTTTCTAATTCACGGATGCGTTGTTGCTGCAGTTCATCCTGTTGTTTGGCCAGAAGTTGACGATGACGAAAATTTCTATAGCCTAAAAAAACAACGATCAGTAAAGCAGCCAGCGAGCCAATCAAAATATAATTAAGTGTTGATTTTTGTTTGATGGAAAGAGATTGTATTTGTTTGTCAGCATTCAGCTGAACTATTTCTTTCGCTTTTTCAGCAGCCTGGTATTTATTTTCAATTTCTGCAACCGCTTTTTTGGAGTTCTCCTGGTTAACACTGTCTCTTAATGCAACAGCCTGCTTCAAATAGTTATACGCATTTTCCGGATGATTTGTTTTTTCTTCAACTGTTGCCAGCTCCTGCAAAATCTCCATCTTTTCTTTTCCATACTTGCCGGTTATTGCAGCGGGTAATGCCATTAATAAATATTTACGGGCTGTGGCATACTCACCAAGCCTTACATAGGAAATGCCAATCATTCTTTGATTGGACAAGACCTGATACTTACCATTAGTAATTTTTGCTTCCGCTACCGCTTTTTCATAATAGCCAATGGCTGTACGGTATTCCTTTTTTTGACTGCTGATCTGCCCCATTTTATTGTAATACTGCACATTCAACCGATGATTATTCAATCGCTCAATTATTGGTTTTGCCGTTGCCAGGTATTTCAGACTTGAATCAAGTTGATTTAGTGAAATGAAATCACCAGATACATATACACAAGTCCATGCAAGGGATTCTTCATTGTTTTGTGTGAGGAAGATAGAAAAGGAAAGCTTATCATATAACAATGCTTTTTCAAATTGCTTCAGCTCATTATAAATTGCAGAAATTTTTGTATAATAAATTGCTGCTGCCTGTTCCTTCCGGGGATCATCAGAGGCTTTCCACGCATCAAGGGTAGCAATGAAAATTGCAATAGCTTCTTCAGATTTTCCTCTCTTTAACAAGATATCTGCTTTTTGACCCAAAGAAGTAGCCTTAGCTAATTTTGCATTTTCCACTTCTTGTTTGGGCCTTGTACTTTTGATGGTCTTATCAAAATAGAAAATAGCACTGTCAAAAAGCAGATGTGCTGTTTCATTCTGAGCAGAGAACTGTTTACTCATTGCTTTTACCTGGTAGTTATCGCCGATAGCATAATCCCAATTCATCTTTTTTGCGAGATGCAATCCTTTTTCCTGAAATTGACTGGCCTTAACCGTATCGTAAGCATAACACTCATTGGCAATAGCTGTATAAAGAAATACAAGTACCGAATCTTCTGGTGATTTTTTTAATTCATTTTCCAGGCTGTCAATCCGGTGTGTTTGAGTCGATGCACTATTACCGGCAAAGACAAATAATGTCAATAAAAAATATCGTAAAAGAAGTCTCATGAAAGAAGATAACCGGTTTATTATTTATAAAGGTTGATATTCTCTCTCACAAAATCAAACAATCCGTTTAAAATACCAGTTTCGGGTGATTCTTACCGGAACCTGGCAGAATCACTGTTTCGGGGGATAGCCCAGTGCCGGGTACTTACTTATTTTTAGGTTACAGGTTTTTAATGAACGCTGAATTTCGTTCTATCGCCGCTCTCTTTACTGCAAGGTGTTTTCGTATAGTATTTCAGTAAGACAAATTATTACAATGGAAACAATGAACTTCAATTATCCCGGTTACACAATTGCTGCAAAAACACCAATCATTGTATTACCTACCTGTAAAGGGATAATTGTAATTCCTGTACATCAGATTATCCGGATTCAGTCGATAAGTAATTACAGTAAGCTTTTCTTCATTGATGGAAAAACTTTGGTAGTTGCCAAAGTGCTTCGATGGTTCGAAGAACAAGCCGGTCTTTTTTCATTCGTCCGGATACACCGCACCCATTTTGTAAACACCAACTACATAAAAAGTTATTGTGGCGGCAAAACCGGCTTACTGTTTCTGAGCAATGGTGAAATATTTTCAGTAGCCAGGAGGAAAAAAGCCAGCCTCACCGGACGATTGCATAGTCTCAATAACTCTTTTGCTGATGAACCAGCCTGTACTTCTTCATTAATTACAAAAAAAATTCTGGCAGCATGAAAAATTTATTCTTTATTACAGCAATCTCCCTGCTGGCTCTAAATGCACAGGCACAAAATGTAGGTATTGGCATTTCCACTCCTCTTGCCCGTTTGCATGTAGCAGACAGCAATGTGTTATTCTCTGCAACCGGTGATATACCTGTCACAGCAGGATTGCCGCCTTTACAAGGTGGAGGAAGAAGAATGATGTGGTATCCCGGCAAAGCAGCGTTCAGGGTTGGCACTGTCAACGATGTCCAATGGGACAAAGACAGTATTGGTGATTATTCCTTTGCCAGTGGAAACAGTACAAAAGCAAAGGGTTTCTATTCAACTGCAATGGGATATTACACCACAGCTTCCGGTACCGTTTCAATCGCCATCGGATATATCACTACTGCTTCAGGTAATGCTTCCACTTCAATGGGAGAAAGCACCACTGCTTCTGGTTTTGCCTCCACCGCAATGGGAAGTAACACCATCGCTGCCGGGAACTATTCCACAGCTGCCGGATATCTCAACACTGCTTCAGGATGGTTTTCTACCGCCATGGGATCAAATAGTACTGCCAAATCAAGTTATGAAACTGTTTTAGGCAGATGGAATACAGATTATACTCCTGTAAATACTACTACGGGTTGGGATATGGCTGACCGTTTATTTACCATTGGTAATGGTACCAGTTCCTCTTCCAGGTCAGATGCATTGACGGTATTAAAAGACGGAAAAATTGGCATCGCAAATTCAACTCCGGCATTCCCATTAAGTTTTGCCACGGCAATTGGAGATAAAATTTCTCTCTGGAGCAATTCATCAAACAGTTATGGTTTGGGCATTCAAAGTTCATTATTACAAATTCATACTGATATATCAGCATCAGATATTGTATTTGGATATGGCAGCAGCAGTACATTTACAGAAACAATGCGTATAAAAGGAAATGGCAATGTGGGTATTGGCATCAGCACTCCCAACGCACCTCTTGGTTTTCCTCCGGCATTGGGTAAAAAAATCACCTTATACCCCGGCGCCACCGGTGATGTTGGAATGGCCGTAATGGGAAACTTATTCCAGATATATTCCGACAATCCTTCAGCAGATATTGCTTTTGGGTATGATGTGGCCGGAACGATGACAGAAAGAATGCGGATCAGGGGGAATGGAAACGTCGGCATTGGCACATCAAGCCCAGGGGCGAAGTTGCAAATTTCTGCCGGCGATGCATCAGTTGCATTGTTTGGGCCCAACTCATATGGCGGAATGCTTTATATAGGTGCATCACCCACAAACTATAGCACAGCACTTACCGCACAGGTTTTAGCCTCTGATGGCAATCTGCATATAGACCCTGCATCAGGTAAAAATATTTATGTAGGATATTACCAGGCAAGAGATATTTATTTAGATCCATTTGGCGGTAATGTTGGCATCGGTACTACAACACCTGTTAATATCCTTGATGTTACAGGTAATTCGGGCAGTGCAGGAAATTTTGTGAATACGTCCACACTCCTCAACAGTACCGGCGTGTTTGGCAGTTGTTACGTTAATGCCAATAATGGTTATGGGATACTGGGCCAGGGTGGTAAAGTAGGTGTTTTTGGACAAGCATCTTTATCAGGAACCGGAGATCGATTTGGTTTATTGGGTTTCGGAAACAATGGAACAGGGACTAATTATGGAGTGTACGGCAGCGCAACTGGCGGAGCAACAGCTTATGGAGTATACGGTATAGCATCAGGGGCTATCACCAATTTTGCCGGGTATTTTGTTGGTAATGTTTTTTGTTTTGGTGGTACCTACCAGGGCTCTGACCGAAAACTAAAAAAAGACATCAAAGGATTGAGTGATGCGTTGTCTATCATCGAACAACTAAAACCGTCTGTTTACAGCTATAAGACCGATGAATACAAACAAATGCACCTTCCCGAAGGTTTGCAATATGGTTTGATTGCCGATGAAGTGCAGCAGGTAGTGCCGGGTGCTGTAAAGAAAGTCGTGCAGCCGGCAGAATATGAAAACCATGATGAGAAGAAAGGTAAAAAACTGAGTGATGAAGTAGAGTTCAATGCAGTTAATTACACGGAATTGATTCCTGTTCTTATTGGAGCGGTAAAAGAACAGCAGGTTATCATTAATAACCAGCAAAAGCAAATTGATGAATTAAAAAAGCTGGTGGAAAAATTACTGAAACAATAACTGTATAATTATTAAAAAAAATGAAAAATACATGATATGAAAATGAAACTTCAACATCTAAAATTATTATTGCCGGTTTTGCTCCTGGTAACTGCCCTAAGCAGCCAGGCACAAAAACAATTCACACATACCGCTACCAGAGAGAATAATTCCTGCAATGGCGATTGTACACTACTTGATATACCTGATCTCAACGGCAATCCTTCTGCAATCCTGTTTGTAACGCCAATAACAGATAAGGGCGTTAATTTAAACCCCCATCTTATCGGTGCTTATTATTTCAAAAATCAATGGAACATCTTTAACCTTGACCAGCGGTCTATACCTGCAGGTGCTAAGTTCAATGTGGAATATGTTGCAAGGCCCGACTCAACACATTTTCAATATAAAATTACAAGAGAAAACTTACAGAATGACGGCTCCGCTTTTATTGATCATCCGGCCCTTAATAATAATCCCAATGCCCAACTCCGTTTTTTTCCCAGCTGGGTACCAGAAGTACAGGATATTGCAAACAGGGAGGAAATTAATATACAATATAATTCTGATGCAGGTAGATGGTCTATCTTCAACATCAATAAAAAGCCTTTGTCTGCAAGAATTGCTTATAATATTATTGCTTCTTCCGGAAGAAGTTCTGCATCATACAAAGCGGTTCAGATTAAAGAGTTGACTGTCGCATCAAATCCTATTCAGGTTTCAGGAACAGTAGCAAGTATGTATATGACTGTTTGGGCTGATGGGATAAAATTACCGGGCGACAACTATCAGACTGGTCATTTAGACCAAACCCAGATATATGGTTTAGAAATGGGAGCATCAAGCCCAACCACTTTAACATCAGGTCAGCTATCCACAGGCAAAAGGATTTATGAACCCATTACTATTAAAATCCACTCAGGCTGGCCTGCTGGCATCCCGCTTTTAAATGCTTTTGTCAAAAACCAGAACATGGCTTTTACCATCGACGCTATTTCGAATGATTTGAATAACACAAACGCATCAGGTGCGCAGGCACTTAACTATTCCATCAAACTAAGCGGTGCCCGTATCGTCAGTTTCAAACAATCTTATGAAGAGGTGGGTCTTCATATGGGTACTGGCACCAATAAAAAAGTTTACGATGAAATCAAAATTATGTTTACAAAAATTGAATACACAAATAGCGCCGGAGCAACGGCGTTAGATAATTTATAATTTTGCGGTAATGATAATTACCAATTAAAAAATGTTTATAATAAAATTTTTATGAAAAAAACCTTCATCATCTGCTTCCTTCTTTCTTTATCAGTGCAATTTGTTTTTGCCCAGGTTCCCACACAGGCCGAAATAGATAAAATGATGAAGAATGCGCAGGAGCTGATGAAAAAATATGGCAATGATACTAACGTTAAAAAAGCGATGGAAAATCAACAAGGCAATAATAATGGTGTAACAAATTCATTATATAGTTCAGACCCCGGTTCTTACAGCAATGTTGACAACTGGAGATTCCCCAAAAAAAATACGGCCATGCTTGCTTCGCTCCCCAAAAAAGTATTAACTAAAGCAGAACTAGTTAGTTTTTTAAATGATATATATTCCCAACTTTCAAAAAAATTACCAAAGGAAATCAGCTCCTCTGTTCAATCAATTGCAGCAAAATATAAAAATGATGGCAATCAAATGGGAGACATAGCTGTAACGGGCTGGTACACCGATTACCGGGAAGAAGCATTGCTCCTGATTATTAAAGCGGCAGCTAATAGCCCTGACAATGGAATACTACTTAATAATTGTGCCGCCATGCTGAATATGAGTGGCCTTGAGCAAAAAGCCATCCCGATTTTAAAATATGTTTTACAGTCGTACCCGGAAAACAGTATGCTGTTAAATAATTTAGGCCAGGCTTATGCGGGTTTGGGAGAAATAGATACCGCCATGGTTTATCTCGGGCGTTGTATGAAAATAGAACCCGAACACCCCGAAGCCTGCAACACCGCAGGGCAAATAGAAGCAACAAAAGGAAATATAGACAAGGCTGTTGAGTATTTTGAAAAATCAATTAAAAGCGCCTATTCAAAAACTGCAGCCCTTAAAATGCGGAAAATAAAAAAGGATTCAAAGATTGCTCCTTTAGTAAGACCGAGAGTAAAACTTCCTGAATACTTTAACATGTTCAAATACCAGTTACCTGCACAGTGCACAAGCACCGGTAATGCAGCAATGGCACTTGCAGAACAAAATGCTTTTCGGAATATGATATCAAAGCAGGCGCAAATGTATGGTGGCAAATGGGGTGAGCTGGCCCAAAAGAAAGCACAGGAAACTATGCAGCTAATGAATGCCGGTGGCTTTGCACGCAAGCTAAGGAAAGATGAACCTTTGGCACATCCCTTTATTGGGCTTTGTGAAATAATGGCCAGTGAATTGATGACTGATTATCTCAAAGATGTACACGACTTTGATACAAGGGTAAGAAAAAAATATGCTTCTGAAATAGCATTGCTTACAGATGAATATAAAAGCAAATTGAAAATAATTGAAGCCGGATTTGCACAAAGAGATGAAGGATGTGGTGATGGTAAGCCAAATACTAATTGCCCGACAACTGAAGAAAAATGTACTGCCTATAATAACCTGGCGAATGAATACCTGCCAAAGTTTGCCTACCTGACAGAAGAGATGCAAAAAAAAGCGCTGCTTATTTTCAACACTTATTTTGATGAATTAGTTTACTGGCATTATCTGCTCCTTCATCCAACTGGTGATGATAATTTCAAATTGAAGTACTATGAATTTATTGAGCAATACCTGGTAATGATGGGCAGTATTGCGCAAACTAAAATAATTGAACCCTGCGAGTTTACTCCAATGACCGCTACTAAAGAATCTAATGAAATTAACGAAATAGAATGTCCGGTAGAAATAGAAATTCCTTTCATTGTTGGAAAATTTGAACTGAATTGTGAAAAGATTGCTTTCAGCGGTGGTGAAGGGGCTGTATTCAGTTATGAAAAAAACTTTAAGACAAAAAAGTCAACCCTCAGTGTAGGAATTGGAGCAAAGCTGGACATAGGCAAGGTAAGTCTTGGCCCTGTAGAAGGTAAAGTGGGTGCCGGTGTCAGTGAAACATTATTCATCACTTTCGATGGAGATAACAAAATATTTGACTATGGGTTAAAATTTGGCGCCAAAGTTTCCGCCGGCACTGAGGTAAAAGGAGAGAAAGAAATAGCACCCGGTAAATCTATAGAAGTTAAAAGAGAGCTTGATAATAAGGAAATCGGTGTGGGTTACAAGTTTGGCATTAACTCCGGCTGGGATTTTAATGAAGGCCCTTTGAAAGGAATGATTGGCCCTGCACCGGAAGTGCCACTAAATAAAAATGTAAAAATTTATAAACCCGGCTAAAATAAATTGTATGAAAAAAATATTTTTTTATTCGTTTGCATTCATAGTTTTCCTTTTATCACGCAATAAGCTGTATGCGCAAACCCCCAAACTGAACAATGCATTTTATTATTCTTCCGGCATTGCCGTGGATAGTAAGGGAAATGCATTTGTAACCGGTAAAAATAACCGGATCATAAAAATCACCCCGGAAGGAAAGGCGGAATTATTTGCAGGTGGTGGAAGTAATAATAAAGATGGTATTGGAAAAGATGCCGGATTTTCTAATACGGGTGGCATTGCCATTGATGATGAAGATAACCTGTATGTAACCGATAATACGAGGATAAGGAAAATAACTCCTGCTGGAATGGTAACTACCCTTGCCGGAGTGGCCAGGGCAGAATCGAAAGACGGAGACCATACAACCGCTTCCTTTCTTCGTCTCGAAAATATTGCTATTGATAATAATGGGAATATTTATGTTACTGATTATGCACCCGGTAAAGATTGGGTGCCGGGCAGGGCTTCCAATACGGGGGAATATTATATCAGGAAAATTACAGCACAAGGCATTGTTACTACACTTCAAAATGGTAATGAAGGAAAACTGCTTTTGAAATACCCAAGAGGCCTTGCCTGTGATAAAGAAGGTAACCTCTATGTATGTGCAAGTGCAAGCCATTGCATTAAAAAAATTACACCTGATGGCACCATTACAACTGTTGCGGGGCAATGCGACAAAACAATTTTTAATTCTGTTTATAAAGAAGGCAGCACAAGTACGGCAGTACTCACAAGTCCCAGTGGAATTGCAATAGCCAAAAATGGAGACATCTATTTTTCTGACGAACGGCTGCACCGTATTATTAAAATTGCCAATAATAAAATAACTACGGTTGCAGGTTGCGGGAAAATGAATTTTTCCGGAAATCCGGCAGGCGCTGCAGAAGAAGGAGAAAGGAATGGTAAAGCAATTCAGGCTTTGTTTAATTGTCCCACGGGAATTGCATTTGACAGCGCAGGCAATTTATACATTGTGGATGCAAGCAGCAAAAACAATAGTTATATCCGTAAACTTTCAAACGACGGAACAGTAAGTACGTTTTGTAAACATTTCTGGAACGAAAAAACACACCAATATGAAGAAGCAAATTAAAACCGGGATTCAGTTATTTTTATGCCTTCTGATTTCAATACATGTATTCCCGCAAAGCGAAACATTTGATATTATAACTTATACCCCACCTAAAGATTGGAAGAAGGAAGCCAAACCCGGTGTTGTAAATTATACAAATGTAAATACCACTACAGGAGTATTTTGTGTTATTGCCATGTATGCCAGCAGAACAAGTGCCGGTGACGTACAAAAAGATTTTGACAATCAATGGAAAGAATTGGCAGTAACCCCTTTTAAAGCTGAAGCCAATCCACAAAAAGAAACACAAACAGCAGATGGCTGGGAAATTGTTTCCGCTTCGGCCAATGTAAAACTGGATGAAACGGACATCTCTATTACTTTAACTGTCATCAGTGGATTTGGGAAAACCGTTAGTATAAGAGCCAGCATGAACGACCAATCTTATGCAGCCGAGCTAAACACATTATTTGAATCGATGGAACTGGATAAAACAAAAACATCTATTGTGAATAATAACAATACTACACCTGTACAAACATCGGAAGCAGGAGGAAAATTTGGCCAGATGATATACATTACTCCGGCAGGATGGAGTGAAAAAAAATACCAGAATGCTGTTGAATTCAGGCCGTTGGACATTCCTGCAGATGAAATTTTAGCCATGCAGATACTGCAGCCCTTAAATTTTTCGGGTAGTCTGGAACAAGCCCTGGCAAAAAGTTATGATGAAGTGGCAGCGATGAATAAAGCAACCAAGATGAACTATGCCGGCGGGGCAGAGTATCAAAAAACAGATGCGAAAAGATCTTTCAACGGATGGGAATACATACAAGGCAATGGTGGTATACAGGTAGAAAATGGCACAGCATATAAAAGTGAATACGGACTTGTTTTATTTGTCATTAAAATAAATAACCGTTTTGAAAGGGTGGCCATTTTAAAATCGAGCAAGAATTGTAATTATTTATCCAGGTATTTTTCTGCTGACCGGCAGGTTTACCAGTATGCCATTGATAATTTCTTATTCTCGATTCGATTTACGGATGGGGAGGAGCCTGCCTTACGGCCAGGTTCTGCCAGAGGAGATGGAATCATTGGTGTATGGCAGGGTATTTCATTACAAACAGCTGCCACTTCCGGCATAAGGTATAATGTTTTTTCTCCCATTTTTTTAACGAACGGACAGGCTTATTTTGGACCGAAATTTCCCACCGAAGGGTTAGATGGATTGGATACCCGGATACCGCCGGAGCTGCACAGCAGGGATTGGGGAACTTATACATTCAGTAATGGAAGAGGGGTTTTAAAAATGCCTTATGCCAATATACCATTGCGGATGGAAGGCAACAAACTCATCATCACAGCTAATCAAACAGACCACAAGTTTTTCCAATTGCCTTCCGTAGATGGCGCAAGGTTTAATGGCACTTATGTTATGAGTGAAGCGTATGAAAAAATTCCTGTCATCACTTTTACAGCCGATGGAAGATTTACTGATAATGGTGCTATAAAAGTTCTGTATCACGAATATACAGATTGCTTAAACCCGGGACTTTTGCCGGGCTCGGGAACTTACGAGGTGAAAAATTATTCGATCCTGTTCAATTATTCGGATGGAAGAAAAATAAAAATTGCTTTTTTGGGAACGGGCTATGACAAATCGAACCCTTCCCCGGCAAAGTTGCAAATGAGTTTTGATGAAAACGTTTTGACCAGGCAATAATCACTCCCGATAGTACTGAGCTTGTCGAAGTATCGGAATAAAAAAAATGACATGAAAAAAATAATTGTTTTTTCTTTTTTACTGATCTCCTTAATTACACATGGACAGAATGATCAAAGAATAAAAGATAGCCTGGCTTTATATGCCCCAACAGAAATAGGCAAGCCTGATGGAGAACCGGTAAGCCAGAAGATCGGTAAAGATGGCGGAACACTCATCTCCTCAGATAACAAAATAACATTGATCATCCCGGCAGGTGCCCTGCTTTCCGAAACATTGATCAGCATTCAACCCGCAACCAATCCTGCGGAAGGTGGCGTTGGCAAAGGTTATGACCTTGAACCATCCGGAATCCAATTCCAGGCACCTGTCCAATTGATTTTCCATTATACGGACAAGGACATGGAAGATGGCAGTCCCCAATTTATGGGCATTACTTCGCAAAATGAAAAAGGGGTATGGTATGGACTAAAGGAGGTAAAGCTTGATACAGTTTCGAAAACGATTACAGGCAATATCAAACATTTTTCCATGTGGGGATTAGGCTGGAGTTTCTCATTAAAGCCCGAGAAAACTATGGTAAAAGTTTCTAAAACTGTAAATATCCTTGCCATCCCAAGACCTATTGAGGATGAAAATATCGGCGAGAGGATGGAAGTGTATCAAGGCATATTCGGGGTTAACAGGGAAAACCCAAGAGGATGGTATGCCAATCTCATACTGAATGGAGATGCGGATAACGGCACTTTTCCAGGCAGTGACAGCTATCCGTTTTGGACATGGGAAGTAGGTTATCAAGCACCGGCTAAAGTACCTTCAAAAAATCCTGTTGAAATCATGCTGGTAATTGTGAATTCAGAAAATGGAATAAATGGGGAGAGAAGCACAAGATTCAGGCGCTGCTACATCGAAGTTTATGATAATCGTTATAAAGTAAAAATGGTACACACTATGGATGCGCCTGCCGGTAGCCAGTTGGGTGTTGTAAAATATAAAGATTATGGCAGTTTTGTAGTATCCTTGGACGGAAAGGAACCAAAAATAATTGAGATAGTAAATAAAAATGCTGAATGGACCTATAATGGCAAATGCACTATTGTTCAATTAAGGCCCGGGCAGGGCAACATAAATATTATCGGTATGCAGAGTATAAAACTAATTCCTGCAGCTTCACCTGGGGATAATCCCTGGATAGAAATTTTTTTTGTACGCTCACCCACTATTTTCCCTTTATTACAGTTCACCTGTCCGAAAGTTAATGCAGGAGGAACGTACACTACAACCAGTGCAGGGGCAAATGCAATAGGATCCATGATACCTGCCTTTCCCCTAAGTATAAAATTTGAGGCTAAAGAAGGAGAACAAACTATTTTAAAAATAGGGGAAGAAGGCGGGCAGATATACGCAAAATTTACAGTTAAGCAAATAAGAGAAGATTAATTACAGGTTGAACATATCATTTCACTTTTTCAGGTGATTTTTGAGGAATACAGTCAGAATCACTGTTTCGGGTGACAGGCCGGGGCAGGCATTCATTTATTTTTAATTTACAAAAATTCTGTTGAAAGCCAACTTTTGTTATATTATTAAGAACTCGCCAAATCAGCAAGTCTAATTGTTTAAAATAATACTAATGAAAAAGATAATATTTTCTCTTATCCTTGTTTCTCCTTTTTTTGTGCAGGCACAAAAATATCCTGAGCCTGAGTTCAGTAAGGAAGTATATTATCTGAAAAAAGATAGCATCTACTCAGTAATGCGGCTTGAAAAAGGATCTTCGAAAATGGAAAGTAAAGCAAAGATGGGGGGCATGGGCGGCTCGGAAAGTGCATATATATTGGATGGTGAAAAATCAACTACCCGGCTAAATGGTGGAAATAATCTTTCCTTTGTTTTTTCAACCGGTGCTTCTTCAGGTTCGTCATCTTCCAACCTAAGAGATTCCATGATGAGGGCAAATGGCATGGATCCTTCTATGATGGAAGGCATGGGTGGCATGAATGACCCGGCAAGCACCATCACCTTATACCAGGTTGAATCGGCAAACGGTAAAAGAAAAGTGCTTTTACAAAAAAACCCCGGCATGATGCCCTTTGGCAGTAAGAAACAAAAGTCAAGTGATAAATATACTTTCAGTGTAAAAAAAATACGGGAGGGCTATTGGGAAATGGTGATAGATAAAACATTACCTAAAGGTGAATATGCTTTTACCATGATGGGCATGGGTATGGGAAATATGGATGGAAGCACCACTCTATTTTCTTTTGGAGTTGATTAATTGGAAAAAATCATCTCAACTCCTCCACCTTCACCCTTGTAGGTGTTTCTTTTCCTGCAATGATAGTTTTCGAACTCAAAGCAATTGATTTAATGATCATTGCCATGTTTTCTATATCCAGAGTTTCAATACTATCACTTTGTTTGTGATAATTGGGTTCGCCATCCATTTTGGCGGTGGAAATGGTCTGCGCCGGCACACCAAGTTTTGCCAATGTTGCATTGTCTGAACGATAAAATAATTGTTCTGAAGGGTATGGGTCCGGATAAAAAGTAAAGCCTGTTCCTTTCAGGTTCTTTTGTAATATTTCTCCCATATTCGTTTTTTCATAGCCAGTGATGTATGCAGAATTTTTTCCCCACTTGCTTTCTGTACCAATCATTTCAATATTAAACATAGCCACTACTTTATCTGCATCCATCTGGCGGGAAAAATATTGAGAGCCATATCCACCCACTTCTTCTGCAGTAAAAGCAGCAAACACAATTGTCCTTTCGTTATTATTTAAAGTTTTAAAATATTTTGCCAGCAAAATAACGGCTGTTGTTCCCGCTGCATCATCATTGGCGCCGTTGTAGATGGAATCGCCATCAACAGGTTTACCAACACCCAAGTGATCATAATGTCCGGAGAAAACAACAAACTCATCCTTCCTGCTTTTTCCCGGAATCACCCCAACAACATTAGCCATCTTTTGTTTAGTGATATCATGTTTTGCGTCAATCACAAAATTTTTGGGCGTTGTATTACTTAAAACAAAAACAACATTTATATCAGTTTTGAACATGGAACGTTTTAACGATGACAATCTTGGGAAATCAACAGCAAAACTTTCATCAACCAACACAATCAAATTCTTTTTGCCGTTTGCAAATGCAGCAGCTTCTCTTCGCAGATTGCCCCCTGTTTTTATACTGGTAATTTCATAGCCTGAATTTTGATCAATCTTCAGTTCAGGCTGGCAGGTAACAACCATAATATTTTTCTGTTCAATGGTCACTCCATCAATAATAGCCGAAGCACTGATGAATTTTGGACGAACCAAAGCAAACTCCTGCCTGTAAGTTCCGCTGTTGTTCCAGGTCTGCAACCCGATTGTTTTAAATTCAGCAGCAATAAAATCGGCGGCTTTATCTATATCCGGAGTAAACACTTTACGTCCCCGCATATCATCTGACGATAAAGTTTTCTCTACTCTTCTTACTTCTCCATCATTAATGATCGCATCAATTTTTTGTCCAAATAAAAAAGAGGTTGTTGAAACCAACAACCCCACCAGGAAATATTTCTTCATTTTGTTATTTTATTCTTTGAATATCGAATAAAGAACAAGGAATTATGAACATCGAAGTAAGAGTGAATACTTCATCATTCAATATTCCTTGTTCATCTGTTCATGATTACTCAGAGGCTCATCATCTCTTTAAACTTCACCGTTTGCCTTCTACTAACCTCAATTTTTTCGCCGCCTTTTAATTCAAGTAACAAACCGCCGTTGAAATAAGGTTCTATCTTTTCAATCATCCGAAGGTTGACAATATGCTTGCGGTTAGCCCGGAAAAAAATTTTTTCATCCAGTCTTTCTTCCAGCGCATTGAGTGATTTTAATATCAGCGGTTTATTGGTGCCAAAAAATACTTTGGCATAATTACCCACACTTTCAAACAAACGTATCTCACTCAACCTGACAAACCAGCAGCGTTCACCATCTTTTACAAACACCTGGTCATTTTCCGTTAGCATGCTGGTGTTAAAATTTTCACCCTCAGCCTTCACTTCCTTATGTTCAGTCATTTGCAGTTTCTGTATGGCATCTGCAAGGCGTTTTGGTTCTATCGGCTTCAGCAGGTAATCAAGGGCATTTACTTCAAAGGCTTTTAAAGCATATTCATCATAGGCGGTCGTAAAAATAACCTGGGGAGTTCTTTCTAATTGCGATAGCATATCAAAGCCTGTCTTGCCGGGCATCTGAATATCCAGGAAAATGAGATCGGGCTGGTGGCTTTCTATTTTTGAAATGCCCTCGTCTGCATTGGCAGCTTCGTCCACTACTTCCACTTCGGGAAATTCCTGGAGTAATTTTTTTAACTCGATTCTTGCCAGGCGTTCATCATCAATAATTATAGCCTTCATAAATAAATATGGTTATTAAATTGAGGTAACTGGAATCAATATTTTTGCTTCCACTTCTGAAGAAGTCAATTGTTTTATTTCAAATCTTGCCTTGTCGCCATATAATAAACTCAGCCGGTTTGTTGTGCTGGAAAGACCGAAGCCCTCATCACCGGCTTTATAGCCGTTTAAAGAACCCGTGTTTTGAACGGCCAGTTCATGGTAATCGCCTTTAAAATCAGAAATAACTTTTATCACGCCGCCGCTGATTTGTTTGCTGATGCCATGCTTAATGGCGTTTTCCACAAGGGTCTGCAACATCATAGGTGGCACCGGTTGGTCCAGTGTATCCTCATCGATATCATATTCTATTTTTAACCGGTCTTCAAACCGCATATTTTCCAGCGCCAGGTAATCTTTTACAATGCCGAGTTCTTTTTCTAATGTCACCGTTTCTATTTTATCTGCCTGCATGCTGCTGCGGAGGATATTGCTTAACTCGGTAACGGCCGCCCTTGCCCGTTGCGGATTTTCATCTACCAGTGCCCGGATACTATTGAGTGAGTTAAAAATAAAATGCGGATTAATATGTGCTTTGATAGTTTGCAATTCCAGTTCTTTCACCAGCGCTTCAAGTCGCAGCGTATCCAGTTGCTGTTTGCGGCTCTTGCTAACATAATGATACATGAAATAAATAAGCGTCCAGATGAAGAAAAGGATAAAATAAGAAAATGCATGGCTGAGCATCAACAGCAGTTTATTGAGCAAAAAACTGACACCCGTTCTATCAAGCAATTGCTGGTCATCCGGTCGCAAAAGATGAAACTGTATTAACAGCTCTACTGCGAAGAAAGCAGCAATAAAAGCCAGGCAAAAAGTGAGAATAAGGAATTGTAAAACCTGTTTGTTCAAATTTTTTTGCAATATTCCAACCCGGGTAATAATCTCCCTCATAATATGAGAAAGAGCAACGCCTACCAATAAAATAACAAGCAGCCGTTTGAAGAATATAGGATTCAGCTTTTCAAAAGAGAATGCAAAGAAAATATTGATAAGGGCAAAACTTCCCCAACCGATTAATTGAAAACCCCAGTATTGAGCCCATTTTTTCTGCATATACAGTAAAGCTATATAATCTCTGCCTAAGCTACTCCCCATAAATATACCAGTGGCTGATTACTTCTACAAATGGAGATGGTGTCCGGGGAAATAAGCCCCCAGACTTGATTTTAGACAATTTCAGTCCATTTCTCTTTTATGCAATCTTTTGCAAAAAAGGCTGAGCGGAAAATATTAGTTTTGTATTGCCTAAACTTAAGTAATGGAAATTACCCCCGGTCCACTTTTAAAGACCATTGATTCTCCTGCTGATCTTAAGAAATTACCAAGAGAAAAACTTCACCAGGTTTGTGATGAGCTTCGTCAATATATTATTGATGTAGTAAGTGTTTATGGCGGGCATTTTGGTGCCAGTCTTGGTGTAGTAGAGTTGACCACCGCTTTGCATTATGTGTACAATACCCCATATGACCAATTGGTTTGGGACGTAGGTCACCAGGCTTATGGCCATAAAATTCTTACAGGACGCCGTGATAATTTTAGTACTAACAGAAAATATAAAGGGCTGAGTGGTTTTCCCAAACTCAGTGAAAGCGAATATGACACATTCGGTGTAGGACACTCTTCCACTTCCATTTCTGCAGCACTGGGCATGGCAATGGCTGCTAAATACAAAGGAGAAAAAGATAGAAAGGTTGTTGCGGTGATTGGTGATGGTGCCATGACAGCCGGGCTGGCATTTGAAGGAATGAACCATGCAGGTGCCGCTGACACAGATTTCTTAATTATTCTTAATGACAACGGGATGGGTATTGACCCAAACACCGGCGCATTAAAAGAGTACCTGACAGACATTACCACTTCCCCAACATACAATAAAGTGAAAGATGACGTATGGAAGCTGATGGGCAAACTGCCGGTAGGCAAGCGCTTTACCCGTGCCATGGGCCACAAACTGGCTGAAGGATTAAAAGTAATGCTAAGCAGCAGCGCTAATTTATTTGAAGCATTAAATCTTCGCTACTTTGGTCCCATTGACGGGCACAATGTAGCCAAGCTTGTTGATACATTAAAAGACCTCCGCAATATTCCAGGCCCGAAAATCCTTCATATCATTACTACAAAAGGAAAAGGATATGCGCTGGCAGAAAAAGATCAAACCAAATGGCATGCTCCCGGCCTGTTTGATAAAATAACGGGTGAAATACAAAAGAAGAAGTTTGATCTGCCACAGCCACCAAAATATCAGGATGTATTTGGCCATACCATCATTGAACTGGCTGAAAAGAATCATAAAATTTTCGGCATCACTCCGGCAATGGCATCGGGTTGTTCTTTAAAATTTATGATGGAAAAAATGCCGGACAGAGCTTTTGATGTGGGCATTGCCGAACAACATGCAGTTACGCTCAGCGCCGGCATGGCGACACAGGGCATGAAAGTATTTTGCAATATATATTCCTCCTTCATGCAAAGAGCTTTTGACCAGGTAGTGCATGATGTGGCTATTCAAAATTTACCTGTCATATTTTGCCTTGACAGGGCAGGATTAGTAGGTGATGATGGCCCCACTCATCATGGCTGTTATGATATTGCATTTTTCCGTTGTATTCCAAATATGATTATCAGTGCCCCGATGAATGAAAGTGAATTAAGAAACCTTATGTACACGGCCCAACTGGATTCAACGAAAAATCCTTTTGTTATCCGCTATCCCCGTGGTGAAGGGGTGATGCCGGAATGGAAAACAGAAATGAAAGAAATAAAAATCGGTAGCGGAAGAAAATTGAAAGATGGAAAAGACATTGCCATACTTTCTTTGGGTCATCCGGGAAACTTTGCCGCTGCTGCCATAAGAGATTTAAAAAGCGAAGGTTTGACTCCGGCACATTATGATATGCGTTTTGCAAAACCACTGGATGAAGCATTGCTGCATGAAGTGTTCAGCCAATTTGATAAAATTATAACTGTTGAAGACGGAACAATAGTGGGTGGGTTTGGTACTGCCATATTGGAGTTTATGAATGCCTATAACTACAAAACTGAAATAAAAATACTTGGCATTCCCGACAGGTTGATTGAACATGGCACCCCAAAAGAACAGCACCGGGAATGCGGTTATGATGCACCGGCGATAAAGGAAGCTGCATTGGAGATAGTGAAAGAAAAAATCAATATTGCATCTTCGGTTATGAAATAATTGTTTACTGATTTATCTACTTCAAAATGAAAAAACTGACAGGATTTTTTCTTTTGCTGCCATTTGGTTGTTTTGCCCAACTTGGTATTGGCATAAAAGCCGGGCTCAACTTTGCCAATGTAACCAGTCCGGCAGGCATTAATGCCAACAGTCGTTCCGGGTATATGATCGGCGGATATTTTTCTCCAAAATCAAAAAAATTAATTGGTTTCCGGTCAGAAATATTGTTATCCAGGCAAGGTTATGATTTTAAAACAAATAACAATACCGGTAAGGTAAACATGGATTACCTGCTCCTGCCGCAACTGATGACTCTTAACTTCACTAAAAAATTTGAAGTACATGCAGGAGGACAAATTGGTTTTCTTTTGAATGCAACTGCGGATAGCACCGGCGGAAATAATAACAATGGTCTTCTTGATTATTTCAGCCGGTTTGATTATGGGCTGGTGGCCGGTTTGCAGGTATCACCGGTTAGTGGTTTGTTTATAGGTGCCCGTATCAATGTGGGTTTGCACAATATTAATAATGAGGCAGCCCTGGGTGCCGGCCCGCCTCCCAATTTTTTCCCGAGAGAGTTTGTAAAAAATAACGTAGTACAATTATATGCCGGCTGGCGATTTTGATTTTTCAAAAGCTTTAACAGGCATATCAAAATTTCATTTATGGATTATCGTTGAGTATGCATCCACTGTTTACTCAAACCGCTGTTATGAAATCTTCCCGCATTTTACTCTTTGTTTTTGTTCTGCTCATCACTATATCCTGGTTTCCCAAAACGGCATTCTGGAGAAAAACCAAAGCCCTTTATCTTCCTAAAAAAGAAGTTGCGTTCAAAACTTTACCAGCAACCAATGTAAAGCTGGAAAAGAAGGCTGCAGATGCCAGAAACTTTATTGCCCGGAAGGGATTCAATTCCTCTATATGTTTTTTTATTGATATGAGCCTGCCTTCCGGGAAAAACAGGTTCTTCATTTATGACCTCAAAAAGGACTCAGTCAAAAACACTGGCTTGGTGACGCACGGCAACTGTATGGAATACTGGCTTGCTGAACAACGCTATAGCAATGAAGTTGGCAGCGGATGCACATCGCTGGGTAAATACAAAATTGGCAACCCTTATTCCGGAAAATTCGGCTACGCATATAAGCTTTACGGATTAGATACTTCGAACAGCAATGCGTATGAAAGGGCTGTGGTATTGCATTCGCATGAATGTGTACCAGAAAGCGAAGTGGCAGATAACATATGCCAGAGTAATGGATGTCCCACTGTTTCTCCCGGTTTTTTACAACAACTAAAAACAATTATCAATACATCAAAAAAGCCGGTATTACTATGGATTTACGAATGAATATTTTCAGAAACCCGGCGAAGGTATTTTATTATCGGATGTTTCCAGCGCATATCTCTTTTGAACATACTCCTTATAAGGCATCCTTTTTATTTTGCTTTCAAGCCACCCGTGAAAATTAAAAATGTTCAGTACCCGCTTTTGTACTTCATTCTCTTTATGTTCATCAAGGATATCCAGGGCTTTTTGAAAAACAGCAACTTTTTCTTTGTAAGAGCTGAGATAAAATGCTTCATTCAGGCAATTTGTCAATGCTTTTTCAAAAGAATGAATTTTTCCCCGCTTGTTTAAATAGGTACAGGTTGATTTATACTGCGCATCAAATGCCTTAGAACTATCCAGATTGTAAACGATAAGTAACAAGAGCAGCTGGGCTGTACTGATTTGATCTTCCCGGGTGCCATCCCTGAAATAAGTGACACCACGCCGGCAATATTGCAAGGCTTCATCAAATTTGTCGAGCACAAAACATGCAATACCAAGGGATATACATAAAGTACGGTTCATGTCTGCATTCAGCATTGGCTCCCATCCTGCATATTTTATTTTCATACTGCTGATTAATGCCGCTACGTCATTATACCTTGCTGTTTTATTGTACACCTTGTTCAATGCGAGATATTTTACTGCTTCAAAATTGGCCCTGCTCACTTCTTCGGTAATAATCTCATTAATTGTATGGTCAAAAACAAATTCTACATAATCAAAAGATCGCTGAAGAGTACCGGTATAATTGAGCATGTTCATCAGTTCTATATAATGCTCTGCATCGGACTTAATGAATTTTTCATGCTGCCACCAGTCTTTAACTGCCCCCTTAATAAAAGCAAGCGATGCGGGAATATTCTGTAGCAGATATAACAATGTGGCATGAGTCATCCGGGTATAATGCCTGTACCAAAAGGAACGGCTTTGTAATCCCTTCTTCTTATGTTTAATTTTTTTATACAACTCTCTTATTTCTTTTTCCAGTTCATCATCAAAATCAAAATGTGCTTTTCTTTTCAATAATAAAGTCTTGGTATAAATGTCCCGAAGTGTAATCATTTCTGCATAAGCATCATATGTCATGATATTGGAAGCAAAGGAGGTGTGCAGATCATCATAGCTTATTTGTGCATGACTAAAAAGAATCATTTTTTCAAATTCTCTTTTCAGCAGCTGGCTCATTGAAAACAATTCCGCTTCACGGGCCTTGCTCATCGTTTTCTCCCACAAGGGCAATGCCTCATCCAACAGTCCTCTTTTTCTTTTAATCCGGATCAGCTGGATATCTTTATAAATTCGTTGCTCTGCATTATTCCTGTTTTCATATTCCACCAGGCAGTTAAGAAGTTGTGTTTGCAAATAATGCTTTTGAAATGCGATATTTTTACTGCTGATGCGGGGGGCAAGTCCTCTTATAAGAGTTGTTTCATTATATATTTTTTGTACACCAATCGCATCAAACAACAGCAGGTGAAGATTTATTTTATCTCCCGGATTGCCGGAATAGTTTCTTTTGAAAAATGATTTTTCATTCCGGCTCATACTTTTTATCAAACGCCATAAAAATGATGAAGGAGTGTTCACTAGATAATAATTTTATTTTTAAAAAAATATGTCAACTATAGGCCAAACAAAATGGACAACTAATCAATTGATTTTCAACTTAAAAGTATAAAACAATTCGTTAATAGGGCAAATATTAGACGAAAAGATAAATTTTCATTTTTCCCGGCATCCGTAGCTTCGTAATTGTTCATCAGGACAAAGAAATTGTAGTCAAAGATCATCAACCGTTAAATCCACTTTTCAAAAAAGAATAGGTTCTAATTACACCAACTGCTTTTAGAAATGCAAAAGCCATCCCAAACGGATGGCTTTTGCATTAGTAAATTTATTAACAGGCCTTAAATCAGCGCTGCTTCCATAGTAATATTCGTGTTAAGTGATTTGCTGATGGGGCAATTTTCTTTGGCTTCCGCCGCACATTCTGCAAACTTATCTGCTTTCATTCTTGGCACTTTGGCTTTTACTTCCAGGTGGCTTTCAGTGATAGCGCCGTTTTCCATTGTAATAGTGCAGCTTGTTTCTATTTTCCTGGGAGTGTATCCTGCTGCTCCCAGCACAAAACTGAGTTTCATAGAAAAGCAGCCAGCATGTGCCGCAGCTACCAGTTCTTCGGGGTTAGTATAAGAACCGTCTTCAAAACGACTCTTGAAATCATACTTCTTGTTTTTTAGAACATTGGACTGGGTGGTCATTTTTCCCATTCCTTCCTTACCGGAACCTTTCCAATTGGCAGTTGCTGATCTTTTCATAATATGTGTTTTATTGTGATTGATTTTGTTCTTCCATTTCAGTCAGGCGATTTTCGGGTTCATTGTATTCTATGAGAAAATTGTTCTTTCCTTCGCCAATAATAATTTTCAGAAATCTCTGCTGAACCAGTTCTAATAAAGATAGAAAAAGAAAAATAGCATGTACCCGGTTCTCGCAGTTAGTAAATATTTTTTCAAATGACAAAGTTTTTTGTTCCCTTGCCTGGGTCAGCATCTGGTCACGGCTGTTCTCCATGGTATAATTATACTGTACTACAGTATGCACCGGTTTATTAATCCGGTCACCATATTTTTGCATAGCCCGTTCAAAAGCCCGCATTAATTTAAACAGGGTAATGCTCTGTATTTCGGTTCCTTCCCCTTCAACTTCTCCAACTTCAGATAATTCTCTCTGTAGGTTTCCCCTTTTTACCATCAGCATCCGCAAGGCTTCCATTTCGGCCATTTGTGCAGAAGCCTCTTTAAATCTTTTATATTCCAATATTTTATTAACAAGTTCAAACCTTGGATCAATCTCATTGCCCTGGGCATCCAACTCTTTGCGTGGCAACAGCATTTTAGCTTTAATACGCATCAGGGTGGAAATAAACAGGATGAATTCACTGCTTAATTCTATATTCAGTTCTTCACTTTGATGAATATATTCGAGAAAATCATTAATTATTTTAGTGATGGGGATATTGTAAATATCCAGTTCATCTCTTTCAATAAAGAATAAAAGCAAGTCAAACGGCCCTTCAAACTGGGGCAACTTTATCTGGTACGATGCACTGTTCATCAGTTGGTATTATATAAGAAACCCTGTTCCGGAAAAGTTTCTGAAACAGGGCTCAAAAATAAGGTAAATATTATTGAGGTTTATTTTTTCAGTGCATCCCGGATTTCACGCAAAAGTGTAATGTCTTCCGGTGTTGAGGGAGGAGCAGCAGGAGCTTCTTCTTTTTTCTTTCCTGCATTCATTGCTTTTATAATCATGAACAGGAAGAAAGCAATGATCAGGAAGTTTACAACAGCTTGTATAAAGGCTCCATACTGAATATTAACTCCGTTGACATTGGCACTTAATGATTCAAAACTTTTTCCTACAAGAGAACCAATAATAGGCATTAAGACCTTATCAACCATTGCTGTTACGATGGCGCCAAATGCTCCTCCGATAATTACTGCCACAGCCAGGTCGATTACATTTCCCTTCATGGCAAAAGCTTTGAACTCCTTAATTATTCTCATACAGTTTTTTTGATATTAAAAAATTGGGCAAAAGTCAATTATTTACATGCTTATAAAACAATAAATGCTTTTCAATAGTTACGCAAAATTTAAATTATTTCTTAAGCCCCGGGTACTTCATATCAAGTCCTTTCAATAAGTCGCATAGCTGGCTTGCAATGATAAACTCTTTATACCAGTTTTGATCAGCAGGTACAATGATCCATGGCGGGTTGCTGCAATTATTAAAACAATCTTCATACATCTGCATATAAATATCCCATAATTTGGCTTCCTCAAAATCATTTTCATTGTATTTCCACATTTTAGCCGGGTCTTCCATTCTTTCTTCCAGACGCTTCTGCTGCTCTTCTGGTGAAATATGCAGGTAGAATTTCAGGATATGTGTGTTGTTATGCTCCTGCAGCAATTGTTCAAAATCATTAATTGCCTTCATCCTTTTTATGGCAGTTTCATCATCACACCATTTATGCACCCTGGTTACAAGTATATCTTCATAATGTGACCGGTTAAAGACCTGTATCATTCCTTTTGCCGGTGCATAGTGATGGATTCTCCACAAAAAATCATGCGCCAATTCTTCCGCTGTTGGCGCCTTATAAGACTTAATGGTGACCCCCTGAGGATTCATATTGCCAAGCACATTTTTTATTACTCCATCTTTCCCGCTTCCATCCATCCCCTGTATTACAACCAGGACAGAATGTTTGTTTTCTGCAAACAAAAGATTTTGCAACTCATCTAATTCTGCCAGTATCTTTTCGGTGGTAGCTTTAATATCTTTTTTATCCAGCTTTTCCGGGGCTCTTGTACTAATAGTAGCCAATTTATATTTTGCCATTCATATAAGTTAATATACAATATTAAAATAATTTACCCTGATCTCCATAGCATTCCGCAACTTTGCTCCCGTTATGAAAACAAACCAAGCGCTAATCAAATGGGGATTATTCCTATTGATTTCTTTTATCTGGGGCAGCAGTTTCCTGCTTATGCTAATAGGGCTGGAACATTTGAATGCCTGGCAGGTAGCGGCGTTGAGGCTTTTCTCAGCGGGTATTATTGTTCTACCCTTTGTATGGTCCACAATAAAAAAAATTCCTAAAGAAAAAATTGCCTATATCATCTTATCTGGCTTGTTGGGCAGTTTTATTCCAGCTTTTCTTTTTTGTCTTGCCGAAACCCGCCTGGATAGTTCATTTGCCGGCACACTTAATTCCCTTACTCCTATTTTCGTAGTGGTGGTTGGTATATTCTTTTTCAATTTAAAAGTAAAATCGCAGCAGGTAATTGGTATCCTGATCAGTTTCGCTGGCAGTATTTGTCTTTTCTTAGCTAAAAGCGGACAAACCGGCGACCTTTTATATGTTGGATACATCGTACTGGCAACGTTTCTTTATGGATTAAATGTAAATATGATAAGTAAAAAGCTGCAGAACATTCCTTCTTTTAGTATTGCAGTATTAGCCTTTTCGTTCTTAACTATTCCGTCATTAATAATCCTGTTGTTTTTTGGCACATTTCATCAAAATTTTCATGACTGGCATGTTGTTTATTCAGTGGGTGCCGGCATAGTATTGGGAATTATGGGAACAACGGTTGCCTCTGTCCTTTTTTATATATTACTAAAGAAGGCTGGGGGTGTCTTTGCCAGCACTGTTACTTATGGCATTCCTTTCATTGCAATATTATGGGGATTGATATATCATGAAAAAATTACAATTCCTGTTATTCTTAGTTTGCTCCTTATACTGTTGGGTATTTTTATCACCAATGCAAATAATAAACCCATCAGTTGGCTGAAAAGCCTTTTAAAAAATGAGGAGAGTCAAAAAAACATCACACCGACATAATCTCTTTTTCTTTTGATGCCAGGTGTTTTTCAACAGCCGCAGTGTGTTTATCAGTAACCACCTGCACATCTGCTTCCGCATCTTTTGCGGCATCTTCGCTCAGGCCATTTTTCTGCAATCTTTTAATATGCTCAATGGCATCCCTCCTTATATTTCGAATAGCCACTTTGCTATGCTCTCCTTCACCCTGACACCTTTTTACCAATTCTTTTCTTCTTTCCTCGGTAAGTGGAGGCAAGAAAAGACGAATCAGGTTGCCATCATTCTGAGGGGTAATGCCAATATTGGCGGCCATAATAGCTTTTTCTATTGGTTGCAGCATATTTTTTTCCCATGGCTGAATACTAAGTGTGCGGGCATCCATCACACTGATGTTCGCTACCTGGCTGACGGGCATGGGTGAACCATAATAATCCACCATAATACCTTCCACTATTTGAGGGTTTGCTTTGCCAGCCCTTATTTTAACCAATTCAGTCTCCAGATGGCCAATGGCTTTTTTCATGTGATCATCTGCCGTAGCAATTACTGATAAAATATCTTCTGACATATACTTTTCTTTTGTTATTTGATTTTTTTTGTCCTGCAGACAAAGCTACGAAAGTGGATAATTCATTCTTGCACAATGCAAAAAAAAGCCTGTTCTGTCCTGACTATCCCTGGAAGTTTAATAATCTAATTTTGTCCCGCAGCCGGTACTTCTTTAGTAAGCGTAACCACTTTCGTAGAAGTTTTAAGTTCGGTGGTACCGTTGATGCTTTTGGCAATGACCATTTTACGGCGAGACTTGCTGTAATATAACATACCAAGACCAGAAAAAGAAAGAACCAGAATGGTCAATAAGAGATAATTTGGCCCTAATGACCTCCCTAGGTAAGCCAACACAATAAAACCAATATTAACAGTAACACAGATAAGAGTAACCTTTCCGTGGCTCAAACCCCTATCAAGTAATAAATGGTGAATATGGTTCCGGTCAGGGGTAAATGGTGAACGTCCTTTAAAGATGCGGATGCTAAATACCCGGAGTGTATCCAACAAGGGAACTATGAGAATGGCAAACCCTATTGCAACTGCCGACCCAAACGGAACAATAGCGAGAGGTGAATTAGCAACATTGATGAATTTGATAACAAGTATTGAATTTACCAGGCCAATCATCAGGGAACCGGAGTCGCCCATAAAAATTTTAGCCGGATGGTGATTGAAAATAATAAAAGCTACCAGGCTTCCGGCAAGTGCAAAGGCAAGTAACGCATAGGCCTGCAGATCGATGGCAAAGAAATAAAAACCAAAAACAAGCATCGTTAAAATTCCGAGACTGGATGCCAGTCCATCCACCCCATCAATAAGATTAAATGAGTTCATCACAACAATAATTGTTAGGTACGACAATGCAAGGCCAAAACCCTGAGACACTTCATTGTACCCAAACAATCCATGCATACTATCGAGCCGGACGCCACCCAGGTGAATAAGAATAGAAGCAGCCAGAATCTGGCCGATGATTTTTTTAGTAGCAGAGAGTACCACCAGGTCATCTTTCAGCCCCAGGAAGAATATGACTACCGCGGCAGCAAAAAAGTATTGAAATTCCTGGTTCAGATAAATTTGTATGGACAAAAGAGAAGCAAGTAAAAAACCACTAAAAATGCCTACCCCACCCAACGAGGTAACAGGTCTTGTGTGTATTTTTCTTTCATCCGGAATATCATAAAGATTTTTCTTTTCTGCCACTTGCAGAATAACGGGGATCGCTAAAAAAGTAATAATAAAGGAAACTGAAGCCGTTAGTAGTATGTCTAAGCCAAGCATTAAGCAGCGTTTAAATAAAGCACAAAAATAACATTTACCCTTTTTGGTTTTCTGCTATACTTATTAAATTTTTATGATCTAAGTAGTAACACTAAAGCAAAGGATAAAGAATTTTTGACAGTTTGATTAATCCGGTTGGATTTTGTATTTAAAAAGATTGCAATTTTGCAGCACAACTGGAATTTGAACACCAAAGATAGTAAAAGTTTAAAAAGAAACTATTTTTTATGCATGAATATAAATCTATTGCCACTCAAATACGCCGTGACATAATCAGGATGGTACATGGAGCCAGCAGCGGGCACCCCGGTGGTTCTTTGGGCTGTGCTGATTTCTTAACAGCATTATATTTTAATGCAATGAAACACGATCCCACTTTTAATATGGATGCCACAAA
Source organism: Chitinophagaceae bacterium (assembly GCA_032654705.1). Taxonomy (GTDB): domain Bacteria; phylum Bacteroidota; class Bacteroidia; order Chitinophagales; family Chitinophagaceae; genus JJ008. The sequence goes on along the minus strand of JAULAZ010000003.1, from coordinate 3,521,451 downwards.
TGAAGATGTATTTATTCTATCTAACGGTCATATTTCTCCGGCATATTATTCAACCCTTGCCCGTTCAGGCTATTTTGATATTAAAGAGCTGGCTACATTCCGCAAACTAAATACAAGGCTTCAGGGTCACCCGGCCACACATGAGCACTTGCCGGGTGTAAGAATTGCTTCCGGTTCGCTGGGTCAGGGGATGAGTGTTGCTATCGGCGCTGCACTAACCAAAAAACTGAATGGTGAAAAAAATATTGTTTTTTCATTGCATGGGGATGGTGAACTGGATGAAGGACAGATATGGGAGGCTGTCATGTTTGCAGCCCATCACAAAGTTGATAACCTTATTTCCACTATTGATTGGAATGGTCAGCAAATAGATGGACCAACCGATAAAGTAATGGGACTGGGTAATATCCGCCAGAAATTCGATGTATTTGGCTGGACAACCCTGGAAATGAATGGTAATGATATGGATGATGTAATTGCCACATTAGGCAAAGCAAAATCGTTGACTGGTCAGGGAAAGCCCATTGCTATAATGATGCACACTGAAATGGGAAAGGGGGTTGATTTTATGGAAGGAACGCATGAATGGCATGGCATAGCACCAAATGATGAACAACTGGCAAAAGCATTGGCCCAGTTACCGGAGACATTGGGAGACTATTGAGAACCACGATTTTCATGATTGCACAGGAATGAAAAGAAAATTAATAGTTCTCCTTTTGTGATACCTCTTCGATGAATAACCATCTGTTTTTTCCCATTAATCCAAATTAATCCGGTCAATCCCGGTTCTGTTATTCACTTCGTAAAGAAAATTCCTGCGCTGCTGCTTTTCTTGCAGGCATCCAGGCAGCAATTAAGGCAATTACAAAAACCGTTGCGCCTACTAACAGGAAATCCATTGCATTCAGTTTCACAGGGAAATAATCAATCAGGAAAGAGCCACCCATCAACGGTATCAGGTGAAATTTTATTTGCAACCAGGCAATCAGCAAAGCCAGCAGCATACCCATACCGCCACCAATTAATGCCAGCAACATCCCTTCACTCAAAAAAATTCTCCGGATAAAACTACGGTTACCCCCCAGGGCATGTAACACACTGATGTCTTTTTGTTTCTCCAGCACCAGCATGGTCAGTGCACCGATCATATTGAACGCTGCCACTACCAGGATCAGGCAAAGGACAGCATATATCACCCATCTTTCCAGGTTCATTACAGAATACAGGCTGCGATTTTGTTCATATTTATTCTGCACTAAATAACCCGCTCCTAAAGTCTTTTTAATAACTCCTTTTATTTCATCGGCGTTTGACGGATCATTCAGAACTATCTCCAAACTGCTGTATTCATTGGCTCCCAGCTTTAATGATTTTTTTACAAAATCAATATTGGTAATACCATATTTATTATCAAAATCCTGCTGAATTAAAAAAGCTGCAGATGAACGGATGGTATCATTGCTTATATCTTCCAGCAGGTTGATTTGTTCGGTATTGCTTTTCCGGGGCAAATAAATTTTCAGGGTAAAAATATTACGGTCTGCCCGAATACCAAGAGCACCTTCTACCCCTGCTCCCAAAATAAGTTTAGGAACTTCTTTACTCCCCAAATCATACTCGCCATTTATTATATGATCAGCTACTCCACTCACATACCGGTAGTTTTCATCCACACCTTTCAAATAAACTACCGATTGATAATCTCCATTTTGCAACAGCGCTTTCTCTTCCACTACCAGCGAAAAATTTTTAATCCCACTGATTCCTTTTAGTTTAACTAATTGTTCGGGAGTAAGATTAATTACTTTGCCAGAGACGGGAGAAATTTTCAGATCGGTATAAAAAGAAGAATATAATGATTTAACCAAACCTTCAAAACCATTAAATACACTTAAAACCAATATCAATGCGGTAGTACCGATAACAATAGCGCCAATACTAATCCAGGCAATGATATTGATTGCATTGGTAGATTTTTTTGCTTTGAAATACCTCCAGGCGAAAAGAAATTGCAAAGTGATTGGTTAACAGGTTAATTGATTATTCCGGCTGTTCTTTTTTTTCTTCGCTTATCTTTTTAAATAACTCCTCCATTTTAAACACATGATCCAGTGTATCATCCTGGAAGAATTTTAACACAGGTACGCTCCGCAACTGGTGCCTGATTTTTGCAGCCAGTTCTTTCTTTATTTCATGATGCCGGTCTTCAATTTTCTGCAAAGCTCCATTTACATCCTTTACCTGGAAAAAACTAAGATAAAATCTTGCTTCCAGCAGATCTGGCGTCACTTTTACTGATGAAATCGAAACCATTCCCCCGTCAATCATATTCAGGCCAAGGCGCTGAAAGATTATATTCATTTCTTCATTCAGCAGCCCGGCTATCTGTTTTTGTCTTTTACCTTCTTCCATCTTCTTAACAATTAAGTTCGCTGTAAAATTAGTTACTTTGCAGCTTCTCAGCTGAAGCATTTTAAATGAAACAATACGCAAGGATTTTTCAATATCTCGGAGCCTATAAAGGGAAAATTTTCCTCTACTTTCTGTTTATCTTGTTAAGTATCCTTTTTTCTATTGTATCTATTGGCATGCTAATGCCCTTTTTGCAGCTTATCTTTCTTGGTGGTAAACCAGGTATTACTACCGCCAGCAACAATCCGGTTATTCAATACATTAATGACTTCCTGAATCATTCTGTTTCAACAAGGGGTAATATTCAGACATTGGGATTCATTTGTTTGTTGATGCTTTGTTTTATCTTTTTAAAAAATCTTTTTCTCTATTTCTCTTATTATATTCTTAATCCGCTTAAAAACAGGATCGTCAACCAACTGAGGGAAGATCTGTTTGATAAAGTCTTAAGATTACCGATTGGTTTTTTTAATGAAAAAAGAAAAGGCGACCTGATGAGCCGTATGACCAATGATGTAAGTGAGGTTGAAGGGTCAGTGGTAGGAGCCTTAGAAGGATGGATCAAGGATCCGATGACCATCATCGTAACGCTGACTGTATTATTTCTTATCAGTGCACAACTCACTTTGTTTATACTGATACTCATCCCAGTTCTGGGTCTGGTAATTGGCCGCATTACCAGGTCATTAAAAAGACATTCCCAGGAAGTGGCAAAAAAATATGGTGAAACACTTTCCACCCTTGATGAAACGCTGGGCGGCCTTCGGGTAATTAAAGCATTTAACATTGAAAAAATATTACGCAGCAAGTTTTTTAAAACAAATGAAGAATTACTGAAAGCAAAAAACAGTATCTCTTACCGAAGGGATCTGGCTTCGCCGCTGTCCGAAGTGCTGGGAGTTATTCTTTTTACAGCGGTTTTATATTATGGAGGAAAATTGGTATTAAAAAACGAGTTGTTGGAAGCATCGGCCTTTCTCGGGTTTCTTGGAATTTTTTATACCATCATCAATCCGGCCAAAGCCCTTTCCACTTCTTTCAGTAACATGCGGAAAGGTGGCGCAGCCATCAACCGTATTGAAGAGATACTGAAAACTCACATTACCGTTGATGATAATCCCAATGGGAAACAGTTACAGGCTTTTACTGAAAAAATAGAATTCAGAAATGTAAGTTTTGCCTACGATGATACGATTATTCTCAACAATATAAATCTGACCGTTTCCAAAGGTAAAACAGTTGCTCTTGTTGGCTCTTCCGGCGCCGGCAAATCAACATTAGCTGACCTGGTGCCAAGATTTCATGACGTAACCGGAGGTGAAGTACTGATTGACGGTATCAACATCAGGGATTATTCTCTCCATTCTGTACGAAACCTGATGAGTATTGTAACCCAAGAGCCGATACTGTTTAATGATACCATTGCCAATAATATTGCATTAGGATTTGATGGGGCAACAGCTGAGCAGATTATTGAAGCTGCAAAAATTGCCAATGCCCATGATTTTATTATTAAAAAAGAAGGTGGCTATAAAAGTAATATTGGCGACAGGGGCAGCAAGCTCAGCGGCGGCGAAAGGCAACGATTAACTATTGCAAGGGCCGTGTTGAAAAACCCACCGATACTTATTTTGGATGAAGCCACCTCCTCGCTTGACACTGAAAGTGAAAGACTGGTGCAGGATGCTATTAATAATATGATGCAGAACCGTACCAGTATTGTTATTGCTCACCGCCTCTCTACCATCCGTCATGCAGATGAAATAATTGTATTGCAAAAAGGAAAAATTGTAGAAAGAGGGAATCACGACCAATTGCTGTCGCAAAATGGGTTTTATAGAAAGTTAGTGGAGATGCAGGAGGTTAAGTAAAGCCCCCATCCCCTAAAGGGGTGAAAAGAAAAATCCTGCCGCAGCAGGATTCACTTATATTTTTTATCTATTAGTTAGTTATTATTTCTTCAAAACCTCCCTGCTAATAACCAACTTCTGTATCTCACTCGTTCCCTCCCCAATCGTACACAGCTTCGCATCACGATAAAATTTTTCTACCGGAAAATCTTTGGTGTAGCCATACCCACCAAATACCTGCACTGCATCATTAGCTATTTTCACTGCTACTTCACTGGCATAGTATTTTGCCATGGCAGCTTCTTTAGTCATAGGCTGGTGGCGGTTCTTTAAATCACAAGCCTGCAATATCAATAGTTCGGCAGCAGCTATTTCAGTGGCCATATCTGCCAGTTTAAACGAAATACCCTGGAAACTTGAAATAGGTTTATCAAACTGGTACCGCTCCTGTGAATATTTCAACGCCGCTTCATAAGCTCCTTTGGCAATGCCGAGTGCAAGCGTTGCAATGGATATTCGTCCGCCATCCAATACTTTCATAGACTGTTTAAATCCCTCTCCTACTTCTCCCAGCCGGTTGGCATCAGGTATTCTGCAATTATCAAAAACCATTTCAGTGGTTTCGCTGGCCCGCATGCCGAGTTTATTTTCTTTTTTTCCCGCACTAAAGCCCTTTGTTCCTCTTTCCACCACAAAAGCTGTAGAATTATCTCTAGTCCTTGATTCACCAGTGCGGCAAATCACTACAGCAATATCGCTGCTATTGCCATGTGTTATCCAGTTTTTGGCACCATTAATCACCCAATCATTACCCTCTTTCACTGCGGTGCATTTCATATTGCCCGCATCACTTCCGGTATTAGCTTCAGTAAGTCCCCAGGCACCAATCCATTCACCAGTGGCCAGTTTAGACAGCCATTTTTTCTTTTGCTCTTCATTGCCGAAGGTCATGATATGCCCGGTACAAAGTGAATTGTGTGCTGCAAGACCGAGCCCTATCGAACCACAAACCTTAGCGATTTCTTCAATAACTGTTTTGTATTCAAAATATGAAAGTCCCGCACCACCATATTCGTGTGGCACTAATACCCCCATCAATCCAAGTTTTCCCATTTCTTTAAAAATATGAACCGGAAATTCCTGGCTCTCATCCCATTCCATTACATGCGGCTTAATGTGTTGTTGTGCAAAATCACGGGCAGTCTGTGCCACCTGTTGGGTCAGTTCGGATAATTGAAAATCCATACAGAAAATAATTAGTTATTGCTCTAATAAACTATGCCACTCCATGATAAGGGGTGGCATAGCCTTTGCCTAAGATTAGCAAACAATCGTTAAAGGCGGGTGCAAGTTAAGGAAAATTAAAGTAAACTAACAGACGTTAGCACAAAAAATTATTCAATTATGTAAACGCAAGTTCAAGGCCGTCATACGCAAGATGGATGCCATCGGGCAGCTCGGCTTCTATTTCAGCATGGCGGCCCAATTGGTGAGAAATATGAGTGAAATACCCCTTTGGCACTTTTAATTCTTCCACCAATTCGATGGCCTCCTCCAATGTGAAATGAGAAATATGTTTTTGTTTCCTCAGCGCATTCAGCACTACCACGTCACTGCCTCGTATTTTTTCCTTCTCGCCTTCCTCAATCCGGTTGGCATCGGTAATGTAGGTGAATTTACCAAAACGAAAACCCATCACCGGCATTTTTAAATGCCAGACCAGGATGGGAACAACAGGAATGTCGCCTACAACAAAAGGATCGAGAGTAATGGTATTTAAAGCAAGTTCGGGAATACCCGGATATTTTGTATCAGCGAAAGCATAATAAAAATCCCTGCGTAATGCTTCTTCGGTCAATGAATCAGCATAAAGACTCATGGGTCTTTTGGCATGGAAATTATAAGCTTTTACATCATCCAGTCCCGCCAGGTGATCTTTATGCGGATGAGTAAATATTACTGCATCTAAATGTTTTACTTTTTGCCGCAGCATCTGGTAACGAAAATCAGGGCCGGTATCTACCACCAATGTTGTTTTAGCAGATTGTACCAGGATACTTGACCGGAGACGTTTATCCTTTTTATCAGGAGAACTGCAGACTTCACAATCGCAGCCAATCATGGGCACGCCACCGCTGGTGCCACTGCCCAGAAATGTTATTTTGATTGGAGGATATGACACAGGGTAAAGGTAATTAGATATCTGGCTGACCGGAGAATTTATCTCCAAAGAAAAAAACCACTTAACTAATTACCCTTTTTCTATTTCCAGCTTGGAAATAATTTCTGTGTAAAGCTTTTTTGATTCTTTTGTCAGTGCTGCCGGGTTAATATCCAACTGCGGTATCAGGTCAATTAAAGTATTTATCCGGCCTTCTGTCTGCAAAAATTTATTCAGCACCACAACTTTCCTTTCTTCCAGGATGCAATAGCCGCTCTGAAAAGTGCCTCTTTCATAGCGCAACACATAACCGGCTTCTTCAGGAATTGCTTCTAATTTATCAAGAGTAGATTGAGTGTATTTCATAAAACCCCAACCCCTAAAGGGGCTTTTAAAAACTTTACAGATTAATATTCTTTACAAATACGAAATTACTGCATCAAAAAATTTATGCTTTAAATCTTTTCCACAACTGTGAGAACAATTCAACCTAAGTCTCCCTTTTAGGGAGGCAGGAGGTTTTACTTACTCTGCATCTTTATCACCGGCACTATCATTTCTTCCAAACTTACTCCGCCATGCTGAAAAGTGTTGCGGTAATAATTTACGTAGTAATTATAGTTATTGGGATAACAGAGAAAGCTGTCTTCCTTGGCAAAAATGAAAGAGGAGTTGATGTTTGGCACAGGTAAACCAATATCCCTCGGGTCACGGAAGGCCAGCACTTCCTTAGGTTCATAATTCAGGTTGCGACCATGCTTGTAACGAAGATTGGTAGTAGTTTGTTTATCTCCCACTACTTTCACTGGCGTTTTAACCCTCACACTGCCATGATCGGTGGCTAAAACAATTTTAATGTTTTTATCGGCAATCTTTTTCAATGCCTGGTGCAGCGGCGAATGCTCAAACCAAGACGCCGTAATACTTCTGTAACTCATTTCATCACCAGCCAGTTCTTTGAGTACTTCCATTTCTGTTCTGGCATGACTCAGCATATCTACAAAATTGTAAACAATTACATTCAAATCATTGTTCAGCAGGTTATGAATATTATTGACAAGATCCAAACCGGCCTGGTTATTTACCACTTTGGTGTAAGAAATTTTCAAATCATTTTTCCCGGCTTTTTTCAAAAGTGCCCTGAAAAATTCTTCTTCATGTAAATTTTTTCCGCCCTCCTCTTCATCATTTTTCCATTGTAGTGGAAATTGCTTTTCAATATCCACGGGCATCATCCCTGCAAAAACGGCATTGCGGCAATATTGAGTAGCCGTCGGTAATATACTGTAAAAACTTTCCTCTTCCAGTATCCTGAAGCTCTCAGCAAAAATGGGCTGAATAGCTTTCCATTGGTCAAACCGTAAATTATCTATCAATACAAAGAATAGTGGAGTTCCTTTTTCTAGATGTGGCAGCACCTTGAATTTTATCAATGAATGGCTCATGACCGGACCATCCGTACTTTTCGGGTTTACCCAACCAGAATAATTTCTTGAAACAAACTTGAAAAACTCGGTATTAGCTTCACCCTTCTGGTTTTGTAATATTTCCCTCATCTCCGGGCTGTCACTTTTTTCCATTTCCAGTTCCCAATACACCAATTTTTTATAAATGTCCATCCACTCATTATAATCGGGATTGCTGTTTAATGCAGTAAAAAGATGACGAAACTGCTGCTGGTAAGCCGTGGTTGTTTTTTCGGACACCAATCTCCTGTTATCAATAATCTTTTTCAAACTCAGCCATACCTGGTTAGGATTAACCGGTTTGATTAAATAGTCACTTATTTGCGAACCAATGGCTTCATCCATCAGGTTCTCTGTTTCATTCTTAGTAATCAGCACCACCGGCAATGATTGGTTCACCTCTTTTATTTTTGCCAACGTTTCTAATCCGGTAATGCCCGGCATGCTTTCATCTATCAATACCACATCCACCAGGTTTCCCTTTACATAGTCAATGGCATCGAAACCATTGGTAAAGGTTTGCACTTCATACCCTTTGTTCTCCAGAAAAAGTTTCTGCGATTGCAAACTTTCAATTTCATCATCTACCCAGATTATTTTTGCTACTGCCATGCTGATACTTTATAGTTATGTGCCCATGAAGTTACGGGTTGAGGTAAAAATAGCTTATTAAACTCTCCCTTTGTACTTTTGCCGGCTACCCTTGGAGGGCCTTTAACAAAAACACAACAATGACATCAGCCCGCAAAATTATCAACGACCCGGTATATGGTTTTATTACCATTGACCATCCTTTGATTTTGCAAATTATCTCTCACCCAATTTACCAAAGATTGCGCAATATTCACCAGATGGCTTTTGCACATTTGGTATATCCGGGTGCTGTTCATTCAAGGTTGCATCACTCACTTGGCGCCTATCATTTAATGTGTAATGCACTGAATGAATTAAAAAGTAAAGGTGTTGACATCACTGCTTCAGAAGAGTTAGGAGCAAAAGTGGCTATCCTTCTGCATGATATTGGCCATGGACCTTTCTCTCATGCGTTGGAAAATGAACTGATAAAAGATGTTCACCATGAAGCTATTTCTATTTTACTGATGCATAAACTGAATCAGGAGCTGGGAGGACAGTTGCAAACTGCCATTGATATTTTCACCAACAACCATCCCAAAAGATTTTTGCACCAGTTAGTCTCGGGTCAATTGGATGTAGACAGAATGGACTACCTGAACCGGGACAGTTTTTTTACAGGAGTGGCAGAAGGCGTTATCGGATACGACAGAATTATTAAAATGCTGACCGTAAAAGACGGTGATCTGATGGTGGAAGAAAAAGCTATTTATTCTATCGAAAAATTTTTAGTATCCCGCCGCCTGATGTACTGGCAGGTGTACCTGCATAAAACAGTGCTGGGTGCGGAAATGATGTTAGTGAAAATCATACACAGGGCAAAAGAACTGATAGAACGGGGAGAACCAGTTAAGGCCGCTACTGATGAATTGGATTTTTTTCTGCAAAACGCCTCTTCTATTTCCGGCATTGAGCCATATTTAGAAATGTTTTGCCGGCTTGATGACCACGACATCATGGCCACCATTAAAAACTGGAATCATCATCCCGATAAAATATTATCCACCCTTTGCCGTTTCTTAGTGGGACGAAACTTACTGAAAGTAAAGTTGCAGGCAGAGCCATTTGATGAAGAATTTGTGAATGAAAAGATAAAAGCAGCCTGTACCCAACTCGCCATTAGTGAAAAAAAGTCGGAGTACTTTGTATTTACCGGCGAAGCCAGCAATACAACCTATAATACAGATGAAGAACGGATTAACATCCTGTTCAAGGACGGAACAGTAAAAGACATTTCAGCAGTGGACAATGCCCTCATTCAGCACAACCTGAAGGGGCTGGCCTCCGGCGAGATTAAAAAATATTACATTTGTTACACAAGAAGTCTGTGAGCTATAAAAGTTAAACAGGTAATCTCAGTCATTATTTGACTAACTTAACAGATCCAACTTCATTAATTAAACAACTATGCAATTTCCGGCATCACAAATAGCACTTATTGTTAATGGCAAAGTAGAGGGTGATGCTAATGTGGCTGTTGCCTCTTTTGGAAAAATTGAAGACGCCAGGAAAGACCAGTTAACTTTTTTTGCCAATCCCAAATACGAAGAATTTTTATACAGCACAAAGGCATCAATTATTATCATCAATGATGATTATGAATTGAAACAACCGGTCAATGCAACACTTATCCGTGTGCCGGATGCTTATTCTGCTTTTGCAACTCTGCTCAGCAAATACCAGGAGATTATGCAGCAGAAACTAAGTGGCGTGCAGGAGCCAAGTTATATTTCCAAAACAGTCACTTATGGGCAAAATGTTTTTATCGGCGCTTTTGCCTACCTCGGAGAAAATGTAAAACTGGGCAACAATACAAAAATATTTCCCAATGCTTATATTGGCGATAATGTTGTTATTGGTAACAACTGTGTTATTCATCCGGGTGTAAAAATTTATAATGATTGTAAAGTTGGAAACCAGGTAACCATTCATGCCGGATCAGTTATCGGTAGCGATGGATTTGGCTTTGCCCCGCAAACAGATGGCACCCTGAAAAAAGTGCCGCAGATAGGAAATGTAGTTATTGAAGACAATGTGGAGATAGGCGCCAACACAACCATCGACAGAGCTACTATAGGTTCAACATTAATAAAATCAGGCGCCAAACTGGATAACCTGATCCAGATAGCCCATAATGTAGAAGTGGGCAACTTTACTGCTATTGCAGCACAGGCCGGGGTAAGTGGCAGTACCAAAATTGGTAATGGCGTTATCATTGGCGGACAGGCGGGTCTTGCCGGTCACATTAATATTGCAGATAATGTAAAAATCAATGGGCAAAGCGGCGTGAATAAATCAGTTAAAACAGCAGGCATTGCTATTACCGGAACAAATGCCTATGAATATACAAAGGCTATGCGAAGTATGGCCATTGCACGAAATCTTCCTGAGATGGAAAAAAGAATACATGACCTGGAAGCATTAGTGAAGCAATTACTTGCTGAAAAAGTATAAGCATGAATTTTCTTTTGGGAATATTAACGCTGTTATCATTGCAGCAAAAGCAGGATACAATAGCTCCCTGTTTCAATAAATTATAACTGAAGCACCAGTATTTTTGTTCAATTATGAAAATCTCCGGTTTCACCTTTGTCCGCAATGCAGTTAAGTATGATTACCCGGTTGTAGAATCGATCTGTTCCATTCTCCCGGTAGTTGACGAGTTTATTGTCAGTGTCGGCAATTGTGATGATGGCACACTGGAGCTGATTCAAACAATCAATTCATCCAAAATAAAAATTGTGCATTCTGTCTGGGATGATTCGTTGCGGGAAGGAGGCAGAGTGCTGGCGGTAGAAACAGATAAAGCATTTGCCCAAATCAGTCCTGACAGCGACTGGGCTTTTTATATACAGGCAGATGAAGTAGTGCATGAAAAAGATTTGCCCAATATTGTAAAAGCTGCTGAACATAATCTGCACAACAAAAAAGTACAGGGTTTAATCTTTAAGTATATCCATTTTTATGGCAGTTTTGATTATATAGGCGATTCCCGCCGCTGGTATAGTTATGAAATACGACTTATCCGTAATGACAAGCGATTTTATTCCTACAGGGATGGCCAGGGTTTCCGTATTGGCAACGATATAAAGCTAAAAGTAAAACATGCGAATGCCTCCATTTATCATTATGGCTGGGTTCGTCATCCGAATAAGCAGTTACAAAAACTCAGCAGTTTTTATGGGCTATGGAACGGAGAGGGATATATTGCCCCGCCAATAAATGAAAAAGATGAGTTTGATTTTTTTAAAAACGTTGACTCGGTCGCCCTGTTTAAAGGCGAACATCCGGGAATTATGCAAAATAGAATTGCCGAAAAAAACTGGCAATTGAATCTTGATATTACCAAAAAGAAATTTTCGTTCAAAGACAGACTTATTTACCGGGCTGAAAAATTATTGGGTATCCGGCTATTCAGGTTCCGGAATTATACCAAAATATGAATTAACAAACCACTTTTCTCTGTTTTTGCTGAATGGCTATCTTTGCCCCGCTTAATTCATTTGCATGGCTCCAAACTTTAATCCCGACAAACAACATACGCTGAAATCAGCAGTAAGTATTTCCGGCACCGGATTGCATACTGGTGTAATGGCAGACCTGACGCTAAAACCCGCTATGCCCGGTTTTGGATACCAGTTTCAGCGAATTGATTTACCCAATCAACCCATCATAAAAGCAGATTGTGATTTGGTAACCGACGTAAGCCGGGGCACTACGCTGGAAGTAAATGGAGTTAAAGTCAGTACAGTTGAACATGTATTGGCTGCACTGGTAGGTATGGGAATTGACAATTGCCTTATCGAGATTAATGGACCGGAGACACCCATCATGGATGGCAGTTCGGAGCCTTTTGTAGAACTGATTGAAGAATCAGGCGTAGTGGAACAGGATGCTGCCAAAGTGTGGTATAGTATTGATGAAAATATTTATCACTATGATGAATCCAAACGGGTGGAAATGGTGGCCATGCCTTCAATGGAATACCAGGTTACCACTTTGATTGATTTTAATTCGCCGGTACTCGGCACCCAGCATGCGGGGCTAAAACATATCCGTGACTTCAGAGCTGAGATTGCCCCTTGCCGTACATTTTGTTTCCTGCATGAATTGGAAACATTACTGGAAAATAATTTGATCAAAGGCGGTGATGTAAACAATGCCATTGTTATTGTAGATAAGGTAGTGGATGAAATAGAGATGACCAGGCTTGCCAAGATTTTCCGTAAAGACAAAATAGAAGTAAAAAGCGAGGGCTACCTGAACAATTTGGAATTGCGTTTTCCCAATGAGCCGGCCAGACATAAATTACTGGATGTTATTGGCGACCTGTCATTGATTGGCTTTCCCATTAAAGGACGCATCATTGCCAACAGGCCGGGACACAGTACCAATGTGGAGTTTGCAAAAAAGATTAAACAGTATATCAAGAAAAATAAACATACTAAAGGCGTTCCCATTTATAATCCCAACCTTCCTCCCGTTTATGATCAGCAGTTCATTGAAAAAACGCTGCCACATCGTTTTCCCTTTGCGTTGGTAGATAAGGTTATTGAGTTAAGCGATACCCATATTGTAGGAGTCAAGAACGTTACTTTCAATGAATGGTTCTTCCAGGGGCATTTCCCGGGCAACCCTATCATGCCCGGAGTGTTGCAAATAGAAGCCCTTGCACAATGCGGAGGCATACTGGCTGTCAACCTGAGCGGTGACGGAAAATATGATACCTATTTTTTGAAGATTGACAACTGCAAATTCAAACATATGGTAAGACCGGGTGATACACTGGTTTTAAAAATGGAATTAATAGCCCCCATCCGGCGGGGAATTTGCGAAATGAGAGGAACCAGTTATGTGGGCAATAAAGTTTGTGCCGAGGCTGACCTGGTGGCACAAATAGTAAAGAGAGAAAGTCCCCCCACTCTTTCTTAAAAATGCAATAAAATCACAGATATATTTTTGAAGATAAGAATTGAATGAAATGCCCATTTTTAGGGCATTTCCCTTTATCCACCTGTTCTGAAAAATGGTATAAAAAAGGGATATTTAAAGCATGTCAACAGGTCTAATTTTCGTACATTTGTCAATCTACGATTTATCATTTTTTAACGACAGATTTTTATCGTTTTTATGACCTCAGAAGCTAAAGAAAAAGCAGCCCTTATTTCGGCTAATTACAGCGCAGACAGTATCCAGGTATTAGAAGGATTGGAAGCCGTTCGTAAACGTCCGGCGATGTACATCGGCGATATCGGCGTAAAAGGTTTGCACCACCTGGTGTATGAAGTAGTAGACAATTCTATTGACGAAGCCCTGGTGGGTTATTGTAAAAACATTACTGTAACTATCCACGAGGATAATTCTGTTTCAGTAGAAGATGATGGCCGTGGTATTCCAACAGGAATGCACCACAAAGAAAAAAAATCTGCCCTGGAAGTAGTAATGACGGTGCTGCATGCAGGTGGAAAATTTGACAAAGGCTCCTACAAAGTATCCGGTGGTTTGCATGGCGTTGGGGTGAGTTGTGTAAATGCACTAAGCTCAACACTGCATGTAACAGTAAACCGCGACGGCAAAATATTTGAACAGGAATATCATATCGGAGTTCCCCAATATGCGGTTCGTGAAATTGGCAACAGCGAAACTACCGGAACAAAAGTTCGCTTTTGGCCGGACAGCAATATTTTTATAACGCTGGTTTATAATAAAGATATTTTAGAAGGACGTCTTCGGGAACTGGCCTATCTTAACAGGGGTCTTCGGATTATTCTGAATGATTTAAGAGAGAAAGAAGAAGATGGTTCTTTTTATACCAATGTTTTTTACAGTGAAGGTGGGATTGTAGAGTTTGTGGAAATGCTTGACAAAAACGCCGGCCGTAATTCATTGATACCAAAAGTTATTTTTGTCGAAGGCAGGGATGAAAATACAAATGTTGGTGTGGAAGTGGCTTTATGTTACAACGACAGTTATAACGAACATATTTATTCCTACGTTAATAATATCAATACCATTGAAGGAGGTACGCATGTATCTGGTTTCCGCAGGGCATTGACAAGGGTTTTTAAAAGTTATGGAGATAAGAACGGTCTTTTCGAAAAAGCTAAAGTAGAAATTGAAGGAGATGATTTTCGTGAAGGATTAAGTTCTATCATTTCTGTAAAAGTTCCCGAACCGCAATTTGAAGGGCAAACAAAAACCAAATTGGGTAACAATGAAGTAATGGGTGTGGTTGATTCCACCGTTTCAAAAGTATTGGAGGCTTACCTGGAAGAAAATCCAAGAGAAGCCAAGAACATTGTATCAAAAGTTATCCTGGCTGCACAGGCAAGAGCCGCTGCAAGAAAAGCAAGGGAACTGGTGCAAAGAAAATCAGTATTAACAGGCGGTGGCTTGCCCGGTAAACTGGCCGATTGCTCCGACAGGGATCCGGAACGCTGCGAATTATACCTTGTTGAGGGAGATTCGGCTGGTGGCACCGCCAAGCAGGGAAGAGACAGAAGTTTCCAGGCTATTCTTCCATTAAGAGGTAAGATACTGAACGTAGAAAAAGCGATGGAGCATAAGATCTACGACAACGAAGAGATAAGAAATATGTTCACGGCCCTTGGGGTGAAAATGGGAACACCCGAAGACCCGAAGGCTTTGGATTTATCCAAACTCCGTTATCATAAACTCATCATCATGACGGATGCCGATGTGGATGGTTCGCATATTGCCACCCTTATTCTCACTTTTGTTTACCGCTATATGAAGGAACTGGTGGAGCAGGGATATGTTTACATTGCCCAACCTCCTTTGTATCTTATTAAAAAAGGAAAAGAACAGGCTTATGCCTATAATGAAGTTCAGCGCAAGGCGCTTATAGAAAAAATAGGCGGCGGCAAAGATGACTCCGTCAATATTCAGCGCTATAAAGGTTTGGGTGAAATGAATTCTGAACAGCTTTGGGAAACCACCATGAACCCCGACACCCGGACCTTAAAACTGGTTACCATACAAAGCGCCGCAGATGCTGACAGCATCTTTAGTATGCTGATGGGCGATGAGGTGGCACCCCGGAGGGAGTTTATTGAGAGCCATGCCAAGTATGCCAAATTGGATGTATAGACTTAGCTAATCCTTCTATATCGCATCCATTAATGGTTTATTAATATAATTTTCAACCCTTTCAGGATAAACAACTTAGCCCTGTTTTTACGGGGCTTTTTTATGCCTGTAACTAAATTTCCCCTTTAAAACCGTCCGGAAGCAGTAATTTCAGGCATTACTAATCAAAAACTAATGACCATGTCAGATGTAAAAATTACAGCGTATAACGTAAAAACAAAAGAAAAGGGCGTCGAAATGTTTGACGCTGTTATCACTAAAACAGCCAAAGGCGCCTATATGGCCCAGGGCCATGATGGAAAGGGCAACAAACTTACTACCCTGATGAACGAGGCAAAAGCCCTGGCAGCGGTGGCAGCCGGCATTGCTAAGATGGGTTGATTTTCTTTTAGAGATATACCTGTTCCGTTACTTATAGTAAAGTGACGGGACAGGTTTTTTATTGCCAGGACTGTGAGTCGGGAGGGATGAACTGTTAGCTATTAGCTGCGAGTGGGTAATTGGAGATATTCTTCCAGCGGTTTACGAGGTTATTCCGGATATTGGAGTTGTCGTTCCAGAGGGTGAAGATGTGCTTCCGGCGATTGCAGTAGTCCTTCCGGAGGGTGCAGATATTGTTCCGGAGGTTCAAGAAATGGTTCCAGCGATTTACGAGGTTGTTCCGGGTATTGGAGTTGTTTTTCCGGAGGGTATAGTTGTGCTTCCGGAGGTGGCAGTTGTCGTTCCGGAGGGTACAGATGTGCTTCCGGCGAGAACAGATGAGCTTCCGGAGGTTGCAGATTGTCATCCTGACAGTGCAGATATGCTTCCGGAGGTTTCCGAAGTGCTTCCGGAGGTTTCCGAAGTGCTTCCGGAGGTTTCCGAAATGCTTCCGGAGGTTTCCGAAGTGCTTCCGGAGGTTTCCGAAGTGCTTCCGGAGGTTTCCGAAGTGCTTCCGGAGGTTTCCGAAATGCTTCCGGAGGTTTCCGAAATGCTTCCGGAGGTTTCCGAAGTGCGTCCCGAAGATAATAGTTGCTTTCATTTCAATGATTTAGATATTCAGGGCCCTATTTTGGAAGGAAAAGAAGGGCAAGTTGACAGGGTGGCAGACTGAAGTATAAGGATTAAAAGAAGCAGAGATAGAAAACACCGTTTTTGAACGGTAAGCTGTACTGTTTTTAACCCGGGTTTTGAGTTAGGAACTAAGGCTACCAGAAAACAATGTAAATACGAAAAGGCGACACGACAATTTGGAAAGGCGACATAACTATCTATGAAAACCAATGGGTTGATTTTTAAAAAATGGAGCAGAGGTTCGTATATTTAAGTGTTAGCGGCAAGCCTACCCAACCGGGCAGACGGTTCTTTGGTGGGGCTGGACGAATAAATGCTGAACGACATTAACACAGATGAACGACATAACAAGTAATCATTAAAACTTTATACTATGCAACCTCAACTTAACAAGGGACAAGAACAGTTATTAAAAGAATCAAAAGTAAGGGGATTGTGTGCTGCTCATTCTGCTGACATGGAGGCTCTGTTATTTAGACTAATTCTTTATTGTAGTATTGACGACCATGAAGCAGCGAATCGGGACTTTACAAACATGACACTAACTGATAAAATAGTTTTAGCGAGAGTGGATTTAAGGAAGAATTACCCTGACAGATTTTTGAATCATAAAAAACATTTTGCTTCTCTTAATAAATTTAACAAGTTCAGGGGTAGGTTAATTCATTGCGACATAGTTTGGGACGAGACGAAACCAAATGAGTTCAAGGTATTGGACGTACAAAAAATAAACGGCGAATGGAGAATAGTTCCTATTAAATATACTATTCAAGATGTGGCAAGAAAATGCGCTGATTTTGGAAAATTGATTATTGAGTTCGCTAATTCGACAAAAGATATTATTGCGATAGTAGATAAAAAATATCCAGAACTCAATAAAGCTGCAAAATCTAAATGACGCTGCTTTAGTCTTTTTACATAGTCTTCAGCATATTTTTCAGACTCATCATCGTTGGACAAAGGCAAGCCGCTAACATTGAGTTTTGTGTCATGGCTGCTGACGAATATATCCTCGTCTTTTGTGCTGCTTTGGGCTTTTGTTCCGGCTGAAGGAACTGTATCAGCTTTTTGCATAATTTCATCTTACGAACAGGTTTCGGCTTTTGTTCCGGGCTGAACGGCCTTGATGCCGCCCCGAACACAAAGCCCTGCTCGTTGTGCTGAAATTCTTCTGGGTTTGTAAATATTATCCACCCACATTTTGTGGCTTACGTTCCCGATAAAGATCGGGACACGTTGAGTAAATAATGTTTGGAAACCCTGCATGCGATTTTTCTTTCTTGTGGCGTACATCAATAATCAAACTTCCTCCGTGCCTATTCCATCTTACACCAAATGAAAAAACCGTACGAAATAACACAGGCTATGCAGAATACCAGCACTGAAGAAACAATATTGACACAATCCCATAAATTTGAAGAACTAAATTTTAAACAGTATTTCAAACCCAATTCAATATGCAGCTAGTAAAAACAATTACCAAGAGCAAGTACCACCTGCTTTTTTCCGTTTTGCCGATTATGTTGATGGTTGGCGGCTTTAAAGTTGCCATTCACTTATTGCACTGGGAAGTGGTTCCAAAGGAGCTGACCTCCTTTTTCCCCAGCATCCTTACAGGAATTATTTTTTTACTTGGTTTTCTGCTGGCCGGAGTGGTTTCTGACTATAAGGAAAGTGAAAAAATACCCAATGAGTTAGCCTCCTCCTTATTTGCCCTCTGGCAGGAAGCCGATTATATCAGGCGTGTCTCCAATTCGAAGCATGCAGAAAACCTGATGCACAAGATTAAAAGTTTTGTTCCATCGCTGAAACATGATTATTTCATATTACAAAATGATACACTGAAAAAATTGTTCGGTTCGTTTGCTGACGACATTGTGGAAATTGGCAAAGAGGGAGTTCCGCCAAACTATCTTATAAGATTGAAAACAGAGGTTGCAGCGCTCAAAAAAACCATCAACCGGATTTCGATCATTAAAAATACCGATTTCATACCTTCTGTTTTTGTTTCCATTAAAGCCATTACATCCGTATTCCTGATAGTGTATTGCCTGCTGAACCAGGAACCATGGTGGGGAGGGCTTATCCTTGTGTGCATTTTCACTTTTGTAATTTTCTCGATCCTGTTCCTGATTAAGGATATGGAAGACCCGTTTGAATATGATGGAGGCGATGAGGTGAAATCAGATGAAGTGAGCCTTGCCGTGCTAGATGATTTACAAAAAGAATTTAATACCCACTGATTTTTAAAAACCAGTACAGGTGCTTTTACCCGCTGCAGGCATTCTTTATTGTTTAACCACTTTAAGATCCTGTTGCTGATTGCCGGTATTGAAATGGAAGAGATAAATTCCATTGGGATAAACCCTGCTGTTAAAATCAAATGACTGTCTTTCAAGAAAACCGCTTGCAGTAAAATTTCTTTGCTGAATAAGTCTTCCCAACGCATCATACACCTGTAAAGAAACTTCCTGCCCCAGCGGCAACTGGTAAACAATATTGAAAACACCATGCGAAGGATTAGGATATGCCTGGAAGGTAATACCATTATAAAATACCACTGATCTTATTGCTGAATAGGTAAACCCGCCATCTGCATAAATCACTTTCAGGCGATAATACCTTGTCCCTGATTTACCGGCTTCTGCATCGGTAAAATTGTATGACACCGGAACAATACTATTTCCATTGCTGATTACCTGCCCGATTTTTGAAAATAAGCCTGACTGGTAATCCGCAGCGCCTTTTGCCACTTCTATCTCATACCTCACGATATTATTTTCTGATTTTACTATCCAATCCAGCAGCACATTATCACCTGTAATTTTTTTGGCATTGAAATCTATGAACTCTGCTCTCAAGCTATTTACTTTTCCCGAACCTCCATCATTCAGCCAGAACTCAGAAAAATTGCTGACCCTTGTTTCAAAATAATAACCATTTAAAAAAGGAACTTTAGTAATTCCGGAAGGAATAATATAATTCCAGTTGCCCAGCGTATCATCTTCCAACTGGCCGTTTTCAAACTGGTTCAGCGAATCACTGTATTTGGAAATGCCCAGATCATAGGCGCTTACCGGTTTGCTGCAAGTGGTGCAACCACTGCCATTGATGATTGATTCTGCTTCGCTGTCAAGAAAATAAATTCTCAATCCCACTGAGTCATTGAGTTTTTCATTGGCAGGTTTAATGGTAATACTCCTGTTGAGATAATACTGCCCGTTATAGTTGCGGCTTGCTCCTGCATTGATATATGCCTGCACATCGGTATTGCCCAGGTTTTGGTTATTGGGCAGAATGGAAGCAACCAGTTTTCCGCCAGAAAGAAAATGAATCCAGTTGTTACCGCCTGTTATGTTTTGAGTTACCGGTGATGCCATCGTTACTCCATCATAAATACCATTTACGTTATCATAAATATGTATATCATCTATGGCCACGCCATCTTTGGTAGTTCCCTGGTCTGAATTAAATACAAACCGCAGCTTCAAACTATTACTGCCGGTGGGCAAAGCCGAAGTGGCCACATGCCAGCGGGTATAATTCTGCTGGCTCCACAATTGATTTCCCGAATAATTTTTGTTGTACCAGTTTGTTCCCTGTCCCACTGCTCCAAGTTTTGTCCAGGTGGCTCCGCCATTGGTTGAATACTCCACCCATGCCGCATCGCATAAAATATTGCCGCAATCTTCAATATCCAATGCAAGACTGAAGCTCAGTGTGGGATTAGCCATCCCGGAAATATCAAAACAGGGAGAATAGAGATAAGATAATTCTTCATCATGATAATATCCGCTCATATTCGTCTTCCATACTTTAGTGCCACTGGCAGCCCGGTTTATTTTGGCTGAAATAGGCGTGCCATATTCCCATGAACTTTTTGTGCCGCCTGTGTACCACGAACCATCTCCTGATTCAAAATTCTGTAAGTAAGGAAAGCTGGTAACCTGCGGTAAATTTTTTACCACGGCCCTTGCTGTGTCATTCTCCCGGAAAGAATCGGTTGCATAATTTACCCATGCTTCAATTGTGTGATTGCCGGGGGAAGCAAGATTTGCTCTTGCTGTAAAAGTATATTGAACAGAATTGTTGGCAGTAATAGAAGGAATACTTTCTGTAGCAATAATGCTTCCGTCAACTTTTAATGTAACGGGTATGTTGCTGATTGCAGCATTGGTTGTATTATGAACGAGAACTTTTACCGGCACGGCATTGTTCAGCCCGCAGCTTATGGCCACGGGTTCATCAATACTCACCATTTGAATATCGTTGACAGCACGGTAAAGACGGATATCATCAAAAGAGTAACCAGCACCGCCATCATTATCCCCGGTCATATATTGTCCCCATTGCCCCCAACGAACCTGGAAGCTTGATGTAAAACTTTGGCCATGCGCTGCCAATGAATCACCCAGTTCAATACTACCTGAAAGTTTATATGATCCGTCGGGATTATTTTGATTGGCAAATAAATCATACACATAAATCCAGCTATCGCTGTTGCTGCCCCTGATCCATACGCCATTGGCTGCATTTGATTTTTGTCTATGATTCTTATAACGAAAATCAAGACGGATATCATCGGTGGCTGTATTAAATGTGCCAAGATTGAATGTGCCTGTCAATGAATCCGCATTGCCAGCCAGCACATAACGGTTCATATCTAAGGTGATGGCTTTGCTGCCGGAATAAGCAAGCCCGGTGTTGATGAAGGTTCTTAATTGCCCGTAAGCTGTACTATTATTAAAATCATACCTGTCTTTTCCGGTAAGTCCCATCTGCTGTGTGTTGACAGTTTGCTCAGCAGCAGATTCTAAATTATCTATCCATGGAAGGGCAGCATTCGTGATGGGTTGATTATCTAATTGCTTAAATATTTTTGCTAAACTGTTATTTGCAATAACCGGGTCAGTTGCTTTTGTAGCTGTCACAAGAATGTTATAGGAACCAACGGCGGAAAAATTTGCATTGGTTGAAAATGGGTAATCAATAAAACCTCCTGCAGGTATATCAGCCGCAGGCGAAGTAATGACTGCTGAAACGGTTGGACCTCCATTTATAGAATAACTAACGTTAATGTTTCCTGACGAAACAATATCATCCAGGTTTTTTATCCGTATTGTTATAGGTGTATTGTTTGATAAGGCGGTTGAAGTAAAAATCCTTCCTGAACTGGCAGGAGAAATAATGGCATCAACTTTCAGATCATTATCGGAAATAGTTCCGGCACAACTGCCATTATTGGGTTGACGGGAAACAGCTACAGCTCTTCTTCCCGGCTTCCCGTTTATTCTTGCCCTTATGGTTACCCAGTAAACAGAATCTTTTGATAAACCACTGAAAGTATAATTCAAAGATGTTGTAGTAGCCACAGAGGTCATAGCATCGCCCTGCAACATCATTACTTCATAATCGGTGGCGGCAGGCACTGTGGCCCAGTTGATGCTGATATATCCTTCACACTGTGTTGGCGATAATGAAACAACCGGCATGGCGGTAATGGTAAAAGGATTGCTGGTTTGTGTGAATGCTGTACCGTTTTTTGTTATTCTTATTCTGGCAACATCCGTCGGAATATTTGGCACAGGCCAGTTATAGATACGGCTTGATGAAGAAATTGCATTGCTCAATGTTGACCAACTGCCACCGTTATTACTTGAAAAATCAAGGGTAAATGTATTGGAAGGATCGCCATAAGAATCCCACTGGATATAAAGTGTATCATAAGGTGATACAGTGGGCACCAATGCTTCACCACCGACAGGATTTGTCAGCACTAAACTTTGCGGTATAATATCATATACCATGAAATAGGGTTGTGAAGGATTTTGTGCAATGCTTGTTCCCGTCGCCTTCAATGAATAACTTCCCGCTACCGGATTATTAATAACCACCTGTTCAATATTATTAATATGATCTGCTCCGTTGGATGCAGTATTGTTTAAATTGGCAGCCAGCGTATCTAATTTCAATGGCAAAATAGTTCCGCCGGTAGATGCAACTTCCAAGTCAAGATCATTGACCAGTGTTTTACTGGCCATCACAGCAGCGGGTGGATCCTGCCAGTATAATAACACTTTCAATTGCGCCGTATTAGCCGGAACAGTTATTGAATGAGTTTTTGTTGATCCCTGTGTTACAGATGAAGTGAAGTAAGTTGAATCTTCTATCATTTTCATGGATCGCAAAAGATTCATACTCCCAAATCCATAACTAAAATCCGGCCCGGCATTGCCCCGGTCATCAGCGCCATTGCAAAGCAATGCTTTTATTAATGCATTTAAAGGATTTGAACCACTATGCAACTGGCGGTAACGTTGTACAAGCAATGCCAACCCTCCTGCTACACCCGGCGCTGCCATACTGGTTCCGTTATTATAACTGTAAAGATTATTAACCCATGTAGAGGCTTCAAATTGCCCCATTGACATGATCTCTGGTTTCAAACGGCCATCCCTTACCGGTCCACGGCTGGAGAAACCACTGACATCTCTTTTATAATCGGTGCTTCCTACCGTTATAATATTTTTTGCGCATTGAAATCCTCCCAATACCGTTCTGAAACCCGGGGGATAAGGAGCACAGGTTCTGCTGCCATCATTTCCTGCTGCAAAAACATGTTGTAATTCCGGCAGATCAAAAGCCTGCTGATCCAAAATTCTTGCGGTGAGATCATACAAACCGTTATAGTCACAATCATTTACTACAGAGCCATAAGAATTATTGGTGATTACCATTCCATAATCCTGCACATAAGTGGGTGCATGAGTAATGATGTTATCAAAGAGCTGGCTCAGCAAAATAGATTTGGGAGCATAACCTGCATATAATTCCTGGATAATGCCGGCCCCGCCAATAGTTCCGGTAACATGAGTAGCATGCGCAGCAGGTACTTCTCCTGCCCGGTTAATAAGACGACCTGTAAAATCAAGATGTGTTTGCACATCACCATTATCACCTATACCTACAACAACTCCCTGTCCATTTAAATTTCTACCGCCGTTGGCAAAAGAGGCTTTCAACATATTAGCTCTTGCAGCAAACATGCTGTTATAATTTATTTCCTTATTCTCAGCCGGGGCTGCCTGCACAAATTCAACAATGGGAAGCAAGGCCAATTCATTCATGCGGGTAACAGCAATCCGCAATGCAACCACCCGGTAATTTTTATACTGCGTAGAAATGATTTCAAAATTTTTGCTTTGAAATTCCTGCTGAACAGTTTCAAAAGAAAATGTTTTGGGAAAACTAATCCATACATCTACTGTTCCTGTTTCTTTAACTGCCCAGGATGGAAAACTTCCGGCAGCCAGTTCGGGTTGCATTTTCTGCGAGGCAGAAAGATTAATAACGGCTCTTGCTTTTACCTGTGTAAGTGCATCTGTAGTTAATGAACCGGATATTGTTGCGGTATATGCATAATTTGGAATATAATCAAGTAACTCAATTCCCTGTTTGGACAATTGCATCCTTTCACTTTCAGAAGGAATTTGCTCAAACTGGATGATGGAAAATGTTTGCCCGGATGATCTTGCAGCAGCACGGTTAAACTGATCCAGTTTATCAGCCGTAATATTTTTTTCTGGAATAAAGGTGCCGCTTTTTAATTGTAAACTATACCGGGTATCATCTTCCCGCCGTGGCGGGACAAGTTGTGCTACTGATGAAATGGATAACAGCAGCAATACAGCGATCATTGGAATTGGATGGGACTTCATAGTTGGCTTATTGAAATAAAAATAGAACAAATAACTGAGAAATACCAGTATTGCAATGCACTGGCACTAATGTGAGAATCGGTTTATACTTCAACGGAGTTGCCCGGAAAACAATAGTGGTGCATGGATTGAAGAAACCGATGCATTTCTTCCATGCCTTTCATATTTTCACCAATCAGCATAAACAGCTTGCCGGTTTGTTTCAGCCGGGCTTTGTTGGTTCCGGTTTGCAGAAACTCAATGATCTTCTGAAATATTCCGGATTCAAAATAAGGCGAGTCGGGACGATTGATAAAAAAACAACGCAGCGTATTTTCTTTTAAACTCATTTTTTCAAAGCCCAGTTCAACCGCCAGCTTGCGGCAGCGCACCGTAACAAATAAATCCTGCACCTGTTGTGGCAAAGCGCCAAACCGGTCTTCCAATTCTTTTTTCATAGCTAACAGGTCTTCTTCTGTCTCACAATTATCAAGACGCTGGTATAAAGAAAGTCTTTCCGTAATGCTTTCTACATATTCATCCGGGATTAAAATTTCCAAATCTGTATCAATGGTGCAATCCTGCACAAAATCATCCTGCTTTGCAATTTCTTCTTTGAACAAATCTTTAAAGTCAGTTCTTTTTAATTCCCTAATGGCTTCATCCAGAATTTTTTGGTACATCTCAAAACCAATCTCTGCCATAAAACCACTTTGTTCACCGCCGAGCATATTACCGGCGCCTCGTATATCGAGGTCTCTCATCGCTATCTGGAAACCGCTTCCCAATTCGCTATGTTGTTCCAGTGTTTGCAATCTTTTTCTTGAATCGTCCGGCAATGTACTCATCGGTGGCGCCAGCAAATAACAAAATGCTTTTTTATTGCTTCTGCCAACCCTTCCTCTCAATTGGTGCAGGTCGCTTAAGCCAAACTGGTGTGCATTATTAACGATGATGGTATTTACATTCGGAATATCCACCCCGCTTTCAACAATATTGGTGCAAACGAGCACATCATATTTCCTGTCAATAAAATCAAGTATATGTTTTTCCAGTTCATGGCCTTCCATTTGACCGTGGGCATAACCAATACTTAAATCCGGGCAAAGTGCCTGGATGATAGCAGCCATCTCGGCCAGCCCGGCAATACGGTTATAAATAAAAAAAACCTGCCCGCCTCTTTCTGTTTCAAAATAAATGGCCTCACGGATAATGTCTTCGTTATATACCTGCACTTCAGTTTGAATGGGTTGACGGTTGGGTGGCGCTGTATTAATGATGCTTAAATCCCTTGCCCCCATCAATGAAAATTGTAAAGTTCTTGGGATTGGTGTTGCTGTTAATGTCAGACAATCAACTGCGGTTCGGAGTGTTTTTATTTTTTCTTTGTGCCCCACACCAAATTTTTGTTCTTCATCCACCACCAGCAAACCAAGATCTTTAAACTTTACCTCTTTGCCGAGCAAACCATGTGTACCGATGATAATATCAATTTTGCCTTCTTCCAGTTTCTTTAGCGTTTCTTTTTTTTCTTTAGTGGATTTGAAACGATTGATATAATCAACCGTAACCGGGAAATCTTTTAACCGTTCACTGAATGTCTGGTAATGCTGAAAAGCGAGAATTGTTGTTGGTACTAATATAGCAGCCTGCTTCCCTTCCAGGTTTGTTTTGAATGCTGCCCTGATTGCAATTTCCGTTTTTCCAAAACCCACATCACCGCAAACCAGCCTGTCCATTGGTGATGATGATTCCATATCTTTTTTTACATCTGCTGTTGCTTTGCTTTGATCGGGAGTATCCTCATAAATAAAAGAGGCTTCCAATTCTGTTTGCATGTAATTATCCGGAGCATGCTGAAAACCCTGCTGTGCTTTTCTCTTTGCATAAAGTTTTATCAGGTCGAAAGCAATTTCCTTAACCTTAGCCTTAGTCTTATCCTTTAGCCTGTTCCATACATCGCTGCCCAGCTTATTTACTTTTGGCACACTGCCTTCCTTACCTGTGTACTTGGCAATCTTGTGCAGGCTGTTGATGTTGACATATAAAATATCTGTGTCCTTATAAATCAGCCGAACGGCTTCCTGCAATCTGCCATTTACTTCCAGCTTTTGCAAACCGCTGAAGATTCCAACGCCATGGTCAATATGTGTTACAAAATCTCCCGGCTGCAATTCCCGGAGTGTTCGCAATGTCAGCGCTTTATTTTTATTATACGCTTGTTTGACTTTGTATTTATGATACCGCTGAAAAACCTGGTGGTCTGTATAACAAACAATCTTCAAGTCTTCGTCAATAAACCCTTCATGAATGGAAACATTAATGGGGTTAAAAACAATGGCCGCTTTCAAATCATCAAAAATACTTTGCAGCCTTTCCAACTGTTTTGGATTTTCAGCAAAAATAAAAAGTTGAAATCCTTTTGCTTCCCAGCTTTTCAAATCTCTTATCAGCAAATCAAACTGGCGGTTAAAAACCGGTTGTTCTTTTGTTTGAAATTCAATTTCAAAACTGGCTAAATGAGATTGGTAGCCAAACTCCACAAGATGTTTTTTATCCAATTCATATTTTAAATGATCAGCACGGATAAAATCATCGGTTGTAATTTTTTTCTTCTCAATTTTATCTGAGTCCGCCTCCCGGGCAGTTGCCCCTGATTCATTCATCATTCTTAAAAAAGCCTGTAGTTCTTCTTCACAATCTGCCAAATGCTCTTTGCAAAGTTCATAATCCTGCATCCACACAACCGTATTTTCTGGCAAAAAATTAAACAATGAAATTCTGTCTTCGCTTTCAAATTGTGTATCCACATTCGGAATGATACTTACCTGTAAAAGTTTTCTTTCGCTCAGTTGAGTCTCCGGGTCAACAATGCGGATAGTGTCCACATCATTACCAAACAGTTCGACACGGTATGGTTTTTCATTTCCAAAAGAATAAATATCAAGGATGCCGCCTCTTATGGCAAATTGCCCGGGTTCGTAAACAAAATCAGTTCTTTCAAATCCATAATCCCCCAATTTCAGCAATAACTCTTCCATGTTCAGCCGGTCACCGGCTTTGATTTGAATGATATTGGAAGAAAGCGTATCCGGCTTTACCACTTTTTCAAACAGCGCTTCCGGGTATGTTACTAAAATTTTTTTATTGCCGCCTGCTGCAATTTTGGTCAGGGTCTCAGTCCTGAGCATTACATGAGATGAATTCAGTAGTTGATAATTTTTCCTGTTCTTAAAGGAGGAAGGAAAATAAAAAATATCTAATGCCTCCGTCAGGTTTTCCAGCGAATTGTGGAAATAGGCGGCTTCTTCCGCATCATTTAAAATAATGAGATGATTAAGATGCGAACAGGATGGATGAAGAAAAGCAGCTGCCACCGCAAACTGCGATGAGCTTTCCTGCAGGTTTTTTAAATAGATTTTTTGAGGTTCGGCAAAGGAGAGCCTGTCCGCCAGTTGAAAAAGGCGGGGAGTGTGTTGATACTGTTGCAGCAAATCCTTTACACTCATGACCGCAGCAAAGATAATTAATCACCAAAAAAATCATGCAGATAATTTCCCGCTTTAGAACATTTAACTGTAGTATTGGCTTTACCTTTATTCAAATCAATGACGAATGGCTTTATTACCATGGAGAAAAGGCAAGGTTATCAGGATCGAAAAGGAGACAGCTAATACACATCGTTTCTGGATAGAGGTTCCGGAATTATCTTCTTTTGACTTTCAACCCGGGCAATTTGTAACATTTGACCTGCCGATACACGAAAAGCCTATCAAACGTTTACGCAGTTATTCAATTGCCTCCTGGCCGGATGGCTCAACTATTTTTGAACTGATCGTTGTGCTTAACAAGCGGGGGGCAGGCACACAGTATCTTTTTAAAGAGGTAAAAGTTGGAAGCGAATTGACCTTCCGCGGTCCGCAGGGAATGTTTATCCTTCCAAAACTGCCGGATAAAGATCTTTTCCTGATTTGTACCGGTACCGGCATTGCCCCTTTCCGGAGTATGGTACATCATATAAAAAACACTGGGATTCCTCATAAAAATATTTACCTGGTTTTTGGCTGCAGAAAAAAGACAGACATATTATATTATAATGAGCTGACAAAATTGCAAACCGAGTTAGAAAATTTTCGCTTCATCCCCACCCTTTCCCGCCAGCACTGGGAAGGACATCATGGATATGTTCACCCCATTTACGAGGAACTGTGTAAAAATAAACCGGAAGCACAGTTTTTTCTTTGTGGGTGGAAACAAATGGTTGATGAAGCGGAGCAAAGAATCCTGGCAATGGGCTACGACAAAAAAGTTATTCATGCAGAGTTATATGGATAATGATAGAATAACAGTGGAAAATCATTTTTTCTGCAAATGATTATTGACAATACTGTCGTTGATATTTGTCATGTTTTTGGTTTAAGCCATTGTTGCTATATTCGTGCCACTCAAATAAGCTATGGGCGCATCTTCACTTATCGTACTCATCATTGCCGCAGTTGCCTTTTCAGGCATAGCTATTCTTATCGCCAAGTTGGTATTAAAAACAACCGACACCAAGCAAAAAGGTGAACCGTACGAGTGTGGTATCCCCACCCAGGGAAAAACATGGATACAATTAAATGTGGGCTATTATCTTTTTGCCCTTATTTTTTTAATTTTTGATGTGGAACTGGTATTTCTTTATCCCTGGGCAGTAGTAGCTAAAAGTGTAGGTTGGGTGGCATTAATAGAAATAGTTGTATTCTTTTTTATATTATTTATGGGCTTTTTATACGCACATAAAAAGGGAGCGTTGAAATGGATGTAAAGACGACCATAGAACCGAAAGATTTTCCCGGCGAGATTCATGATACTCCCGGAGGTGGCATCATATTAAGCAAACTGGATGATCTTGTCAACTGGGCAAGAGCCAATTCTTTATGGCCATTAACTTTTGCCACCAGTTGCTGCGGTATTGAATACATGGCCGTTGCCGGCGCCAAATATGATTTTTCAAGATTTGGTTTTGAAGTAGCCCGTGCCTCCCCACGGCAGGCTGATATGATTATCATTGCCGGAACGATTGTAAATAAAATGGCGCCGGTATTAAAAAGATTATACGACCAGATGGCAGAGCCCAAATATGTAATTGCCATGGGTGCCTGCGCTATCAGTGGCGGACCTTTCTTTTATAATACTTATTCCGTTGTAAAGGGTGCAGACCATATTATTCCGGTTGATGTATACGTAGCCGGCTGCCCGCCAAGACCGGAGGCATTGATGCATGCCTTAATCAGCCTGCAGAATAAAATAAAAAGAGGATTAACGAATGAACAAATAAAGTCGGGTAAAGAATAGTATGCTGAACGAAGAACTAAAAGCCAAAATAACTGAACTGCTGCCCGCTTCAACTTTTGAAGAGGCTGGCGAATGGCTCAATATAAATATTGAATCAAAAGACTGGTTATCCTTTGCGAACCAGCTTCGCAATGATGAATCTTTATTTTTCGATTATCTTTTTTGCTTAACCTGCAACGACTGGAAGACACACCTGACTATGGTTTATCATTTGTCTTCTACAAAATATCGCCACAACATTGTTGTAAAGTCAACGCTGGATAGAAACAATCCTGAAATAGAAACGGTTTCGCATATCTGGCGGACGGCCGAATTTCATGAAAGAGAGGTGTATGAAATGTTTGGCGTTAATTTTCTGAACCATCCCGACTTGCGTTTATTGATTTTGCCAGAAGGATGGGAAGGAAAGAACCCGATGAGAAAAGATTTTGAAGACCCGATAAATATGATAAAGCTGTAGCTCCCACCCCCCCTGAAGGGGGCTTGCTGGTGCTCAAGCCCAATTTATTTGAAAAGAAAAATTGAATCTGAATAAGCTGAATGTATAGAGAAACGCAAATAGTAAAAGATCCTTCTTTGAGTAATCCTTTGGAGAGCGGAGATATGGTTATTAATGTAGGCCCGCAGCATCCGGCCACACATGGAGTCTTGCGCCTGGTTATTACATTGAATGGAGAAACAATTAAAAAAGTAGAACCGCATCTTGGATATATCCATCGCTCTATTGAAAAAATGTGTGAAAGTCTTACCTACCGGCAATTTATTTATGTTACCAGCCGGATGGATTATTTATCATCACATATTAATAATCATGCCTGTGCTTTAGTGGTAGAAAAAGGGTTGCAACTTGAAATTCCGGCGAGAGCCCAGGTGATAAGAGTATTGATGGATGAACTGACCCGGATTGCATCACACGAATTATGGTGGGGAGCCATGGCGATGGACCTTGGCGCATTTACTCCGTTCTTTCATGCTTTTCGTGAAAGAGAAACCATCAATGATATCATGGAAGAAACCTGCGGAGCCAGGCTAACCATGAATTATATAGTTCCCGGCGGTGTGATGCAGGATCTTCATCCGGATTTTCAGAAAAAAGTAAAAGCTTTCATTCAATTATATAAACGTAAGATTCACGAATATAATGAGCTGGTAACCGGCAACATTATTTTTCAAAACCGGATGAAAGGTGTAGGAATGTTATCGGCAGAAGATGCAATTTCCTATGGATGCAGTGGCCCGGTTTTAAGAGGCAGCGGGGTAAGTTCAGACATCCGCAAACTATATCCATACGAAATATATGACAAACTCCAGTTTGACGAAATACTGGAAACAGGTTGCGATTCCTTTGCCCGCTACATGATCCGGATAAGAGAGATGAATGAATCCATAAAAATCATTGAACAATTAATTGATAATATTCCCGAAGGCGATTTCCAGGCCAAAACAAAAGCCGTATTGAAATTACCGAAAGGCGAATTTTATTCAAGAGTGGAAACAGCCCGTGGTGAACTGGGTGTGTATATTGTAAGTGAGGGCGGCACTACTCCTTACAGAATTAAATTCCGTTCGCCGGGATTTTCAAATCTATGTGTACTGGATCATATTGCCCGTGGCAGCAAGATTGGCGATTTGGTGGCAATGATGGGAACACTGGATTTGGTAATACCGGACATTGACAGATAAGATAAATATGTGGAGTTTTAGTCATATAGTAAATGAATTGCATGAATGGTTAAGCAAAACCTTCAACCCGACATGGACATTGATTTTTGAAATGGTCCTTGCCGGCGTGGCAGTAATTGGTTTGTTTGCCGGCCTGGGTTTAGTGCTTGTCATCATGGAAAGAAAAGTATCGGCATGGATACAGATACGTTTGGGGCCCAACCGGGTGGGGCCGAAAGGCATGCTTCAATCTTTAGCTGATACGGTGAAATTGATGGTAAAAGAAGGAATGACTCCAACCGGATCTGATAAATTTTTATTTAACCTGGCTCCTTATATTGCAATGATCGTTGCCATGCTGCTGATGGCGCCGATTGCTTTTGCCAAAGATTTTCAACTGTGGGATCTGAATATAGGTGTGCTGTATGTTTCTGCCATTTCCTCCATTATGGTCATCAGTATATTAATGGCGGGCTGGGCCAGTAATAATAAATATTCATTGCTGGGCGCCATGCGCAGTGGTGCACAGATTGTGAGCTATGAATTATCAGCCGGTTTATCAGTGTTGGCCATTGTTGTTTTAACAGGAAGCCTTAGTATCTCAGATATAGTCAACTCACAGGCTGATGGCTGGTGGATTTTTAAAGGACATATTCCTGTCATCATTGCCTTTATTATTTTCCTTATTGCCGTAACGGCAGAAACCAACCGGGCTCCTTTCGATTTAGCGGAAGCAGAATCAGAACTAACGGCCGGGTTTCATACCGAATATTCAGGAATGAAGTTCGCTTTGTTCTTCCTGGCTGAATATGTGAATGTTTTTATTGTTTGCGCCATCGGGGCCACTATATTTTTAGGCGGCTGGATGCCTTTCCATATTGGCAACTGGACCGGCTTCAATCATGTGATGGATTATATACCATCCAGTTTATGGTTTTTTGGAAAAACGTTTTTCTTAATATTCGTCATTATGTGGTTCAGGTGGACATTCCCGAGATTAAGGATTGACCAGTTACTGAACCTGGAATGGAAATACCTGTTACCTATCAGCATGGTCAATTTATTGCTGGTGACATTAATGGCAATTTTGAAATGGCATTTTTAAAATGAGGTTTTTAGTAAAATACATAAAAGATGTTTTTGGTGCGGTGAAATCGCTGGCTACCGGCATGAAAATGACGATGCATTACTTCACCCATCACAAGGAGATTATTACACAACAATACCCGGACAACCGGGACACACTGGTTTTACCTGACCGGTTTAAAGGTGAAGTAGTGATGCCGCATAATGAAAATAATGAACACCGCTGCACCGGGTGTACCGCCTGCGAACTGGCTTGTCCAAATGGCACTATAAAAGTGGTTACTAAATTTGACATCACACCGGAGGGTAAAAAGAAGAAAGCTATTGATAAATTAGTTTATCACCTGGAACTTTGCACCATGTGTAATTTATGCATCATTTCCTGCCCCTCGGATGCTATTGTAATGGCACAAACATTCGAGCACAGTGTTTTTGACAGGAACCAACTGATAAAAGTTTTAAATAAACCGGATTCAAAAATTATGGAAGGAGTGGAATAATGAGCGGATCAACCATCATATTTTATTTATTAGCAGCCCTTACGCTGGGAAGCGGAGTTTTATCTGTATCTACCCGGCATATCTTCCGGGCAGCTATTTACCTGTTGTTTACATTAATAGGTATTGCCGGTTTATATTTCTGGCTCAATTACCAGTTCATTGCTGCGGTACAGATTGTGGTGTATGTTGGTGGCATTGTAGTGCTGATTATTTTCTCCATTTTTCTTACCCAGCAGGCCGGAGATAAATTGGCAAAACCAAAACTGGGGCGAAAGATGTTTTCTGCGCTGGCAGCATTCTGTGGTTTTGCATTGACGATGTTGCAGGTTTATCAAAATACTTTTTTCGAAACATCAGACGAACCTGTATCATTAAATGTGTCTGAAATAGGAAAGAAAATGCTGAGTACAGGCAAATGGGGCTATGCGTTGCCATTTGAAGTAGTGAGTATGCTTTTACTGGCAGCAATGATTGGTTGTATTGTTATTGCATTACGAAGTAAACCGGAAACAAAATGATGGAACCCGGACTATATCATATTTTATTTATCAGCGCTGCGGTGTTTTTCACCGGGGTATATGGTTTTTTAACCAGGAGAAACCTGATCACCATGCTGATGAGCATTGAACTGATTTTAAACAGTGTGAACCTGAATTTCATTGCATTCAATAAATATTTATGGCCGCATAAAATGGATGGACTCTTTTTTACCGTATTCATCATTGCTATTGCGGCTGCAGAAGCGGCTGTGGCTATTGCTATCATTATTAATTTATACCGCAGCCATAATTCTATTGATGTAGAAAATGCTGAAGAATTAAAATATTAACACCCATCTCCTGAAGAGAGTTTGGGAAACTGAAATTAAATG
The DNA here is from genome assembly GCA_032654705.1 of Chitinophagaceae bacterium. GTDB lineage: Bacteria > Bacteroidota > Bacteroidia > Chitinophagales > Chitinophagaceae > JJ008. The sequence continues at coordinate 3,487,610 of JAULAZ010000003.1, read as the reverse complement.
AACCAGGGATTACAAATAGCACTTATTCCTTTGCTGCCTTTGGCAGGGTTTCTAATATTGGGATTGTTTGGAAGAAAATATTTCAAAAAGAGTTCCGGCCTCATCGGAACCCTTTTATTGCTGGCATCAACCGGGCTGGCCTTATATACAGCTTATGAATATTTCTTTGTTTTTGGAAAAGTAGCCGGGGTGTATCAAAAAATTATTCCGCTTCAATACACCTGGCTGGAATTTTCCAAAGGTGTTTCTATTGACATGGGTATATTGCTCGATCCCATTTCTGCAATGATGCTGGTGGTGGTTTCTTTTGTTTCATTGATGGTGCATATTTATAGCCTTGGCTATATGAAGGGTGAAGAAAGATTTTCTACTTTTTATTCCTTCCTTGGTTTGTTTACATTTTCAATGCTTGGCCTGGTTATATCATCCAATCTTTTCCAGATCTATATTTTCTGGGAACTGGTGGGTGTTTCTTCCTTCTTACTCATCGGGTATTATTATAACAAGCCTTCTGCTGTTGCAGCATGTAAAAAAGCCTTTATCGTTACCCGATTTGCTGACCTTGGCTTTTTGATTGGCATATTAATTCTTTCATTCAGTGCAGGCACCTTGGATTTTAAAACCTTGATTACAACATTAACATCGCCCGAATCAAGTCATTTAAAAACTGCTGCTGCTTCTACATTTCTCGGAGCATCTGCATTAACATGGGGAGCAGCATTAGTATTTATCGGCGGCGCAGGAAAAAGTGCGATGTTTCCGCTGCATATCTGGTTACCCGATGCCATGGAAGGCCCCACGCCTGTTTCTGCATTGATACATGCAGCCACTATGGTTGTAGCAGGTGTATTTTTAGTAGCCAGGTTATTTCCTGTTTTCTCTGTCACAACTCCGGCTGTATTGGAAATGGTGGGATGGGTAGGAGCCATCTCCGCCATCATTGCTGCTATCATTGCCTGCACACAAACAGATATTAAAAGAGTGCTGGCTTATTCCACCATGTCGCAGATAGGATTTATGATGTTTGCTCTCGGTGTATCTACATATGGCGGCGAGGGAGGATTGGGTTACACGGCATCCATGTTCCATCTGTTTACTCATGCCATGTTCAAAGCGCTACTCTTTCTTGGTGCAGGCGCTGTCATTCATTATATACATAGCAATGATATGAATGACATGGGTGGCCTCAGAAAATATTTACCTATTACACATATTACTTTTTTGATTGCCTGTTTGGCAATCTCCGGAGTTCCTTTTTTCTCAGGTTTTTTCAGTAAAGAAGAAATCTTACTGGCTGCTTATCATAACAATCCTGCTATTTACTGGATAGCATTATTTACTTCAGGGCTGACTGCATTTTATATGTTCCGTTTATATTTCTCTATTTTCTGGAATAAAGAGCATCATCCTCATGGAGAGAAGCATAGCGAAGGCGGTTTTGCAATGATGCTTCCTTTGATATTGCTTGCCATTGGTGCAGCCACTGCCGGATACATACCTTTCGGAAAATTTGTAAGCTCCGATGGCACTCCGCTTGAATCACATTTTGATATTAAGTTTTCTATGCTACCGGTTGCTTTAGGATTAATTGGTATTGCAACTGCCTGGTGGATGTATTATAAACAATCTGACAGGGCTGAAAAATTGGCCGCTTCACTGAAAGGCATTTATAAGACTGCTTACAACAAGTTTTATATTGATGAGGTCTATATGTTTGTTACAAAAAAAATACTGTTTAATTTAATTGGCAGACCAGCGGCATGGTTTGATAAGAATGTAGTAGATGGACTGATCAATTTTACTGGTAATACAACCGCAGACATTTCAGAAGAAATTAAAAAAATGCAGTCCGGAAAAGTGCAGCAATATGCTATTTACTTTTTAGTGGGTGCAATCGGGCTGGCGGTATTGTTTATTTATGCGTTGAAATAAAAAAGAATGAACCTCTTATTACTTATATTAATTCCATTGTTCACTGCGGTGGCAGGTTTATTATCACGAAGCAAACAACAGGTAAGATGGATATCTCTTGCTGGTTCTGCTGCACAATTGGTCCTGGCTTTAATATTATTATTTGCTTTCAGAAATGAAAGAGTTGGCGGGAATGATGCACAAATGCTGTTTGAACAGAACTATTCCCTCTTTCCTGCCTGGCATATCAATTTCCACCTGGGAGTTGATGGTATTTCGGTAGCCATGATCCTGCTGACTTCTTTTGTGGTAATAGCAGGTGTTTTGGTTTCCTGGAATATTGAAAAGATGACCAAAGAATTTTACTTCTTACTTATTTTACTGGCCTTAGGCGCTTATGGCTTTTTCATTTCTCTTGATTTATTCGTCCTGTTCTTCTTTTTAGAAATTGCCGTAATACCAAAATATTTACTCATCGGCATCTGGGGAAGCGGTAAAAAAGAATACAGCGCCAACAAACTGGCATTAATGCTGATGGGCGGCTCGGCACTGGTATTAGTAGGCATACTTGGATTGTATTTTTCTTCCGGCCACAGTTTTGATTTGCTGGAGTTATCCAAACTAAATATCAATCCAAAAACCCAACACATCATTTTCCCCTTGTTGTTTGTTGGCTTTGGTGTATTCACTGCCTTGTTCCCATTACATACATGGGTGCCGGATGGTCACTCTTCTGCGCCAACTGCAGGGTCTATGTTCCTCGCTGGTATTTCCATGAAGCTGGGAGGTTATGGATGTCTGCGGGTAGCAACTTATATTATGCCCGAAGGAGCCAAAGAATATTCTACCATCATCATAGTATTATCTACGATAGCCATTTTATATGGAGCATTCGCTACGATGATGCAGAAGGATTTGAAATATATCAATGCGTACTCATCCGTAAGCCATTGCGGATTTGTTTTATTAGGTATCGGCATGCTTACTAAAACTGCTATGACCGGCGCCGTGATGCAAATGGTGAGTCATGGATTAATGACAGCCCTTTTCTTTGCTGTTATTGGAATGATCTATGACCGGACACATACAAGACAAGTAAATGAAATGGGCGGACTGATGAAAGTAATGCCTTTCATTACTACTGTATTTTTTATTGTTGGATTATGTTCACTGGGCTTACCTGGTTTTAGCGGCTTTGTAGCAGAAATGACCGTATTCATGGGTTCATGGGAACATGTTGATGCGTTTCACCGCATAGCCACCATCGCTGCATGTATGTCTATTGTGGTAACTGCGGTATATATATTAAGAGCTATCGGGCAAACAGCCATGGGACCAATAAAGGAAAGTTTCTCAGGGTTGGGTGATGCAACATGGAATGAAAAACTGGCAGCAATCATATTAGTGGCAGGAATATTAGCAATCGGTATCGCACCGGGCTGGCTGAACGACTTGCTGCGCCCGGGGGCAGAAATAATTATGCAGAAAATATCTGCAATAAAATAAATAAAGATTGGATGAATGAGTTTCTAACATTAATGAAAAGCGAACTGGTGATTACCTTCATCATCTTCCTGTTGCTGTTTATTAAAATCGGCAAGGGGATGAAGAACGAATCATTACTGTCATTGGTACAGCTCCTCTTGCTGGTAAATTTTATTGCAGGATTTTTCTTCAATAAAAACGGGAACCTGTTCGGCGATATGTTTCATACCAGTCCCCTGATTGCTTTTCAGAAAAACATTCTAAACCTGGGCGTTTATCTTATTTCATTGTTGTGTGCAGATTGGCTGAAGAAAACCCCGCATCTGCCAGAGTTCTTTATGCTGATGTTATCTTCTTTGCTTGGCATGTTTTTTATGATCTCCAGCGGCAACCTGCTGATGTTTTATTTATCGCTGGAACTGGCAACAATTCCATTGGCTGCTATGGCCAATTTTGACCTGGAAAAAAAGCGATCTTCCGAAGGAGCGATGAAGATGATCTTGTCATCTGCCTTTTCATCAGGTATTTTATTATTTGGCATATCGTTGCTGTATGGCGCCACCGGCACAATCAGCTTTGCAGAATTGCCATCCCAACTAACCGGAAGTTCTTTTCAGGTATTGGCATTTGTATTTGTTTTTGCAGCTTTCGCTTTTAAGCTTTCTATTGTTCCATTCCATTTGTGGACTGCCGACGTATATGAAGGCTCACCCATTGCCACTACTTCTTTTCTTTCGGTTATTTCCAAAGGATCCATCGCCTTTGTTTTCATCAGCACTTTATACAATGCATTCCAGCCACTGCATGAAGTGTGGTACACGATGCTGGTGATACTGGCCATTGCGACAATGATTATTGGAAATCTATTTGCATTGCGCCAGCAGAATATCAAACGTTTCCTTGCTTTCTCCTCTATTGCACAGGTAGGTTTTATCCTGGTGGGTATCAGCAGCAATGACAGTGCGGGTATTACATCAGTTGTTTATTTTATTTTGATTTATGTATTCTCTAACCTGGCTGCATTTGGTGTAGCTTCAGTAATTGCAGAGAAAACAGGTAAGGAAAATATTGATGATTACAAAGGACTATATCAAACCAATCCTTTCCTTAGCTGGATACTGACACTGGCATTATTTTCATTGGCAGGTATTCCACCCACCGCTGGTTTCTTTGGCAAACTGTTTTTACTGACAGCCGGCGCTTCCAAAGGCAGTTATTTGTTCATCACTGTTGCTGCGCTGAACATGATCATTTCTCTTTACTATTATTTACGAGTGGTAAGATCTGTTTTCATGGAAAAAAATGATCAGCCTATAGAAAAAATAAATACCAACCTGGTATCCAAATTTGCCTTGATTCTTTGTGCGGCAGCTATTGTGCTGGTTGGAATGTTAAGCTGGATATTCGGTTACATTCAATCCTTAATTTAGAAACTCATGGCCATCAATAAGAATCACGAATTTGAAGAATTAAATGGTGTCAAATGCGGCATCGTGGAAAAGAATGTAAAACCGCAACGGGTTGAATTTCTAAAAAATTTACTGGAATACAATCGCTATACAGTTGTAGTAGTACCATCTCCTGCACCAAAAGTTGCCGCACCGCCGCCGCCAAAAGAAGGAGAACCTGCTGTTGCTCCTCCACCAGTTACAGTAACACCTGAAACTTTCACCGTTGGTGTAACGGATTATACGTTTAATACTGTCAATGCTATTTTCGGACGGATGCTGAAGACTCCGGACGGGCATATTGTTACACAGGCTTACTGGCAACAAAAAGAAACAGTAAGCCATGATGAAGTTCCTTATTACGAATTCAAAAATAAGTAACTGAATTATGGAAGTAAAGAATTTATTTGATCCTGCTGTAAAACAGGAAATCGTTACCCGCATTAATAAACTCACGCCAACATCACAACGGAAATGGGGCAAGATGGACGTGGCGCAGATGCTTGCTCATCTCCAGTTGCCTTTAGGTATTGCTTTCGGTACTATGACTGTAAAAGGCAATATACTGATGAAATTACTGTTGCCTTTTTTCAAAAAATCTTTATATGATGCCAAACCCTGGAAACAGGGATTGCCCACTGCCAAAACATTTATCATGACCGGCCAGTTCAAAAATTTTGAGCAGGAAAAAAACCAGTTGCTGGATCAGATTAATAATTTTACTGAGAGTAATATGATCAACGGAAAACATCCTGTATTTGGCAGGTTAACAAAAGAACAATGGAGTAAAGCTACCTGGAAACATATTGACCACCACCTGAAGCAATTCGGGGTGTAATCGTTATTTGATTCTCAGGTCCGTTAAACTAAGGCGCCAGTCTTTCTGTTTTCCAATTACCAGTTGAAATTTCTGTATAAAGTATCCTGTCGTGCATGCGGCTGGGGCGACCCTGCCAGAATTCAATCTTAATTGGTTTAACACGATAGCCTCCCCAATGTGGCGGTTTGGGAATTTTTCCGTGTTTGAATCTTTCCATATAATACTCAAACGTTTCTTTCAGCCAGGCTTTGCCTGCCACCACCATACTTTGAGGAGAAGCCCATGCACCTATTTTGCTGCCCTCAGGACGGCTGTCAAAATAATCCATACTTTCTTTCATGGAAATTTTTTCTGCAACTCCATTGATACGCACCTGCCTTTCCAATTCCTTCCAGAAAAATAAAATGCAACAATTTGTATTGACATCAAGCTGTTTGCTTTTGGCACTGTTGTAATTAGTGAAGAAAACAAATCCTCTTTCATCAAATGCTTTCAATAATAGTGTTCTTGCTTCCGGCATACCATCGCTGCCGGTTGTAGCCAGTGTCATGGCATTCATTTCATCAATCTGCGATTTCTCTGCATCATTCCACCAACGTTCAAACTGTGCAATGGGAGACGCTGCCACTTCCTCTTCATTGAGTGTATGCAAGGAATAATCTTTACGTAGTTGCGCTATTTCTTCAGGCTTCATGTAATAAAAAAAATTTGATGGTCAAAGATAAACCATACAGTAGCCTGATATAAAAAAACATTTAGTATTACAATATCTCCACTTTCGGTTGATGAACCATCATTTCTCCTTTTTCCAATGCCTGTTTATTGATGGCTAGAAGGAAATGATATTTTTCGGGCAATACTTTTTTCAAGGCTTCAAGAATAGAATCGATCTGTACTATCGGTTTCAACTGAAGATAGGCCCCCAGCATGATCATGTTCATGATCTTTGCATTCTTCATCTGTAAAGCTTCTGTAGTAGCGGTGATGCCAATAATGTCGATATCAGTTCTTGTACTGGGTTTGAAAATATTACCGGATTCGTATAACAGCAAACCTCCTGGTTTTATTCTTGCTTCAAACTTATCCATGGATGGCTGGTTGAGTACAATAGCCGAATCAAAACTGGAGATGATAGGTGAACTTATTTTTTTATCGGACACGATGACCATACAGTTGGCTGTGCCTCCCCGCATTTCAGGTCCATACGATGGCATCCATGATATTTCTTTGTTTTCTACCATGCCTGCATAGGCCAGCGTCATGCCGAGTGATAAGACACCCTGTCCACCAAATCCGGCAACAATAAGTTCTTCTAACATAATTATTTTTCCTCCTGATTATTTTTAAGGTCTTCTGCTTTGGGTAATTTAATATCGCCAAGTGGAAATGTTTTTACCATTTCCTCATCTATGAATTTCGAGGATTCCATCGGCGTCATCTTCCAGTTGGAAGGACAGTTGCCAATGATCTCCACCAGGCAGGTACCCTTGTTCAAATGCTGATATTGAAATGCTTTCTCCAATGCCTTCTTTGTTCTTCTTACTGCTGCTGCATTATTCACGGTTTGCCGGGTAACATAAAATGCGCCGGGTAATACAGCCATTAATTCTGCTACCTTGATGGGATAACCGGAGAAACTGGTGTCTCTTCCCTCCGGGCTGGTGGTGGTTTTCATGCCGGCAAGTGAAGTTGGTGCCATCTGTCCGCTGGTCATTCCATACACCGCATTGTTCATAAATACGATCAGGATATTTTCTCCGCGGTTAATGGCATGCAGTGTTTCAGCAATACCAATGGCAGCAAGGTCACCATCACCCTGGTACGTAAAAACATATTTTTCGGGCATCAGTCTTTTAACAGCCGTTGCCACCGCAGCAGCCCTGCCATGTGCAGCTTCCTGCATATCAATATTCATATAGTCATATGCAAAAACAGAACAACCTACCGGTGCAATACCAATGGTCTTTTCCTGTATATCCATTTCTTCTACCACTTCCATTAAAAGTTTATGTACAAGGCTATGGGCACAACCAGGACAATAATGCATATTTACTTCAACCAGTGTTGAAGGTTTATGATACACCATTTCATATTCATCTTCCTGGCAACCGGGTACTGCAATATCCAGTGTGGGGAGGGGCAATACTTGCTCGTTAGTTTGCATGATATTGTTGAATTAGTTTTTCTAATTGTTGTAATATTTCTTCCGGGGTGAACAATAATCCACCCAGTTTTCCATAAAATTCCACCGGCACTTTCCCTTTCACAGCCAGTTGTACATCTTCCACCATCTGACCGCTGTTGAGTTCCACGCTCAGCATGAATTTTACCTGCGGAGCTAATTCTTCCAGCCGCTGATAAGGATATGGATATACACATATCGGCCTCAGTAAACCTACTTTAATTCCTTTTTCTCTTGCCAGGTCCATAGCTTTCTGGCAAATTCTTGCACTCAATCCATAAGCCACAAAAAGATATTCTGCATCGGCTGTATTTATTTCTTCAAACCGCACTTCATTCTGCCTGATCAGCTTGAATTTTTCTTCCAGTTTTAAATTATGCACTTCCATTCTTTCAGGCTGAATGAATAAGGAGGTGATATAATTACGCTCTCTTGTTTTTGGTTTGCCCGTGGTGGCCCAGGATGATTTATCAACCACAGGTTTTGTATATGGATTGAATACCACTTTTTCCATCATCTGCCCGATGGCACCATCAGATAAGATCAACACCGGGTTACGGTACTTATCAGCAAGGTCAAAACCCAGGTAAACAAAATCTGCCATTTCCTGAACTGATGCTGGAGCCAGTACGATCATTTTATAATCGCCATGCCCCCCACCCTTTACCGATTGAAAATAATCACCCTGTCCGGGTTGTATGGTTCCAAGTCCGGGGCCTGCACGGTTTACATTTACGATCAGGCAGGGTAATTCGGCACCGGCGAGATAAGATATTCCTTCCTGCATGAGGCTGATACCCGGCGAAGAAGACGATGTCATTGTTCTAAAACCTGCACCTGCAGCACCATACACCATATTGATAGAAGCAATTTCACTTTCGGCCTGCATCACCAGCCTGTTATGCTTGGGCATTTCCCGGGCTAAATATTCCAGCACTTCCGACTGCGGTGTGATGGGATAACCGAAATACGCATCGCATCCGGCCTGTATGGCCGCTTCTGCCAGCGCTTCGTTACCCTTCATGAGTTTGGCTTCTGTCATACTATTTTTATTTAGAAGGACTAATCATTGAGTGAAGTTGTTCCTTAATGTTTGCAGGTGTAATGTCAACGGGTTTCTTCTTCGGGTGTGTACGGTAAACGGTGATCACTGCATCCGGGCAAACTAGTGCACAGTTTACACAACCGTTACAGACATCATTATTGGCAATAATGTACCGGTATCCTTTTATATTGATGGTATCTGAAAGTGATAGTGCATTTTCTTTACAGGAGTTGATGCATAGCTCACAGCCCTTGCATTTTTGAATATCTATTTCGACTTTTCCTTTTACTTTTCTTTCCTTAACTGCTGAAGTTTTTGGGGTATCATCTTTCATGATCCTGACTTTATATTTTTAACAAATTTCGAAAGAAGAGATTCCGAATGCTAGCTGATTAGTCATCCCGGCACATGATTAATATCAGGTGACCGGGAGGAATGATCCCGGGAATACACAAACAGCCTTACTACCATTACCCCATTGACAAAAGTCATATTGGAATCAATCCTGCAAACCTTAGTTTTGTGCCAGGATTATATGAATATCTGGAAAAATATTATCAGAAGGCCTACTTGAAATTCCCCGCCAGTTTCTTATCTCTACTTTATTTCTTTTTTTTTAACCCGGGTACAAGACCGGCAAAAACTTCATGTATGAAAACAATCATAGAACCTTTTCGGATAAAATCAGTTGAACCCATTTATTTCAACACAAAAGAAGAACGTCAAAATATTCTGGAAAAAGCATTTTTCAACCCCTTTCTTATTCATGCCAATGATGTGCTGATAGATCTGCTGACTGACAGTGGCACCAGCGCCATGAGCAGCAATCAATGGGCAGGTATTATGCAGGGTGATGAATCCTATGCCGGCAGTCCCAGTTTTTTTCGTTTTGAAAAAACTATTAAAGATATAACCGGGATGCCATTGGTAATTCCCACTCACCAGGGAAGAGCCGCTGAGAAAATCCTGTTCAGTATTTTGGGTGGAAAAGGAAAATATTTTGTCAGCAATACTTTGTTTGATACCACCAGGGCCAATATAGAATTTTCAGGAGCAGAAGGTGTTGATCTTCTATGCAAAGAGGGAAAACTGCCCACTGTTCCTGCCCCTTTCAAAGGAAATATGGATACCGTTGCGCTGAAAAATTTTATTGCAGAAAAAGGTGCTGCCAATATTCCTCTTTGTATTATCACCGTTACCAATAATTCCGGTGGCGGACAACCGGTGAGTATGCAAAATATAAAAGAGGTAAGAAAAATTTGTACAGAAAATAGTATCCCATTATTCATTGACGCCTGTCGCTTTGCAGAAAATTCTTATTTCATCAAGCTCAGGGAAGAAGGCTATGCAAATAAATCAGTTAATGATATTGCCAAAGAACTTTTTTCTTATGCTGATGGCTGCACCATGAGTGCCAAAAAAGATGCTTTTGCCAATATTGGTGGTTTCCTGGCAATGCATGATGAACATTTGGCGCTGCAGTGCCGAAATCTTTTGATAATTACGGAAGGTTTCCCCACTTACGGCGGACTGGCAGGCAGAGACCTCGAAGCAATTGCCATCGGGCTGAAAGAAGTATTGGATGAACATTATCTGCAATACCGCATTCGAAGTATTGAATACCTGACCAATAAATTAATTGCGGCTGGCGTACCTGTGATGCAACCTGCCGGCGGACATGCTGTTTATATTGATGCAAAAGAGTTTCTTTCACATATTCCTGTTGAACAATATCCCGGCCAGGCATTAGTAGGTGCATTATACGTTGAAGGTGGCATTCGCAGTGTAGAAATTGGTTCATTAATGTTTGGCAAATATTCCGCAACAGGAAAATTAGTTCCAGCACAAATGGAACTGGTGAGGCTTGCTATTCCAAGAAGAGTCTATACACAAAGTCATATTGATTATGTAGCAGAAGTGATCATTGAAGTATTCAATAACCGAAATGAAATCAAAGGTCTCACCATTATTGAAGAAGCACCGATGCTAAGACATTTTACTGCAAAACTGAAACCTATTCAATAAATAATTAAAACAAAATCGATGAAGCCGGAAAAAAGAAGCTGGGCCGAACCCTACAAAATTAAAATGGTGGAGTTACTTAAAATGACAACTCCCTCACATCGGAAAAAAGCATTACTGGAAGCAGGCTATAATACTTTTCTTTTAAAATCAGAAGACGTTTATATTGATTTGCTGACCGATAGCGGCACTTCTGCCATGAGCGACCGCCAATGGGCGGGCATGATGATGGGTGATGAAGCTTATGCGGGTAGCCGAAATTTTTATCACCTGGAAAAAGTGGTGCAGGATATCTATGGATATAAATATCTTATACCCACACACCAGGGCCGTGGCGCCGAAAATATTTTATCAAAGATCCTGATCAAGAAAGGTGATATCATTCCGGGCAATATGTACTTCACCACCACACGGCTGCACCAGGAACTGGCTGGTGGAAAGTTTGAAGACATCATCATTGATGAAGCACATGACCCGGAAAATGAATTCCCCTTTAAAGGAAATGTTGACCTGACCAAACTGGAAAAGCTGATCAAAAAATACGGCGCTAAAAAAATTCCGTATGTGAGTATGGCCACCAGTGTAAACATGGCGGGTGGGCAACCCATCAGCATGAAAAATTTAAAAGAGCTGCGGGCACTTACCAAAAAACACGGCATCAAAGTAATCCATGATATGACGAGGGTTGCAGAAAATGCTTACTTCATTCAGCAAAGAGAAAAAGGATATAAGGATAAAACGATCAAAGAAATTGTAAAAGAAATAAACTCTTACACCGATGGGGCTACCATGAGTGCTAAAAAAGATGCGCTGGTAAACATTGGTGGTTTTCTTGCCGTTAACGATTGGGATGTTTTTGAAGAAGCAAGAAACATGGTGGTGGTGTATGAGGGGTTGCATACATACGGCGGACTTGCCGGAAGAGATATGGAAGCAATGGCCATTGGTATTGGTGAAAGTGTAAGTGATGACCACATCAGGGCAAGGGTTGGACAGGTGATTTACCTGGGCGAAAAAATGGAAGGCTATGGTGTACCGATCGTAAAACCGATTGGCGGGCATGGTATTTTTGTGGATGCAAAAAAATTCTTACCACATATTCCGCAGGATAATTTTCCTGCACAAACACTGGCTGCCGAAATTTATCTTGATGCTGGCGTAAGAACGATGGAAAGAGGCGTTGTATCAGCGGGAAGAAAATCCAATGGAGAAAATTATTATCCAAAACTGGAGTTGGTAAGGTTTACCATCCCACGCCGTGTGTACACACAGGCGCATATGGATGTGATCGCAGAGTCTGCCGCCAGGGTTTATGAACGCCGGAATACCATTAAAGGAATGAAGATGATCTACGAACCAAAATATCTTCGGTTTTTCCAGGCAAGGTTTGAGAAGATATAAAACTTATTGAGGGAATGTAATGAGGCTGTTTCAAACCACCGGAACAGCCTCATTTAAATATTTGATCAAAGCTTTTACTCAGGAAGACGGCAATCATCTCTCTTCGGTAATTCCGGGAAAACATTTCATTATCTATTGCCCTTGACCTTTTTAATGCCTGCTTTATTAATTCTCCCTGGTCACTTTTACTGGTTCCAACAACAATTACCGGCTTGGGATCAACGCCACTCAAAACAATTTTTACTTTCCCGGCTTTATTAGCAGAAACAACAGTAGTAAGTGAAGTAAAATCCATGCTTTCTCTTTGCCTGAGTTTATTAAACACAGAACGGAATTCCTGGTCGAGTGGAAGTAATATTGATTTAATGATGGCACTCTTGTCAAGGTTTCTCGGGTGAACTCCTTCACCTGTATAGATATCTTCCAGTTTTATTTTACGCTCCCCTTCCTTATCAACAATTTCAATTAACGCATCCATGCTGATCAATGCAGGAGCAGTATCAGAAACAAATTCGGAGTAACAATGCTTTTTACTTCCTGTGGCAATGCAAATATTCCCTTCGCACTTCAAACAAAAACCAATTGCATCCCGCCACCATTCCGATTGATTGTAGAAAATACAACGATTCTCACATAAAATATTTCCACCTATTGTAGCAGTTCTCCTGATTGTGGGTGAACCAACTGCATTTGCAGCTTCTATTAAAACAGGAAATTCATCCCTGATTTCTCTATAACCTTTTAAATTGCTCAATTTAACCAGTGACCCGATAGATAAATAGTCGCCTTCTTTTTTTACCTGTTTCAATTCACTGATGTTGCTTAAATCAACCAGACATAACGAAGTTTCATTTCCCTGGAAACGATTTACCATTACATCTGTTCCTCCGGCAAGGAAGCGAAAATTGTTTTCAAGACTATTAGCAATCGCTAATGCTTCTTGAATCGATTTGGGTTGTAAATATTTTTTTTCTTCTATCATCCTTTCTGTTTGTATCATTAACTATTTTCTGCTTTTGCAAATGAAGAAGAAATGTTTTTAAATTTCTGTAAAATATCTTCTGCGCTGATCGGCAATTTTGTTATTCGTACACCTACTGCATCAAAGATGGCATTGGCAATGGCTGGAATCACCGGGTGCAAAGCTCCTTCACCACACTCCTTGGCGCCAAATGGCCCTTCAGGATCTTGCGTTTCAATAATATTTGAATGAATAGAAGGTGTATCCAGTGAAGTTGGAATTTTATAGTCAAGGAAGTTGCTGTTTAATATCAACCCATTAAAATATTTTAATTGCTCACTCATGGCCTGTCCCATTCCCATATGCCATGAACCTTCCAATTGTCCTTCAACCGCCAACGGATTAATCGCTTTTCCGCAGTCATGGGCTCCCCAGATATTAAGTACTTTAACCGATCCTGTTTCAACATCCACTTTTACCTCTGCTACAACTGCACCAAAACTGTATGATGGACTAAGTCCGGCGCCTGCTCCTTTAAAATCACCGCCCAATTTTGGAGAAATATATTTTCCGCTGACTGTTATGGCGCCCCGGTTTGCTGTTGCAATATCAATGGCCTCATTCCAGGTTATATCCGCTTTTTTATTATCACTATAAACTTTGTCATTTAAAAAATTCAGTTCATCAGCAGGAACTTCTTTTTTTGCTGAAACAGCTTTGGTAATTTCTTTTTTTAAATTTTCTGCTGCCATCTTTGCAGCATTGCCAGCCATAAAAGTTACCCGGCTTGAATAACTTCCCAGGTCAACCGGGGTAAGCAATGTATCGGCAGCCATTACAAAAACTTTCTCCATTGATATTCCTAAAACTTCTGCAACAATCATTGCCAGCATCGTATCGCTGCCCTGCCCGATATCGCTGGCACCGGAACTTATTAATACTCGTCCATCAAAATCCACTTTAAGATGTACTACTGATTGAGGTAATTCATTGCGGATAATTGGCAAAGCACTACCGCTGATAAAAAATCCGCAGCCAGCGCCAAGTCCATGCCCAAGTTTTAATTTACCATAGCGTTTCGTCCAATCAGATTGATCCATCACCTTCATTAATGATTCCCTGCTTCCGTTAGATGTTATTCTGTACTGACCCACAGTCAAAGTATTGGATGACATAAAATTTTTTAACCTCAATTCACATGGATCCATTTTCAGCTGATGTGCAAGATCATCAATCAAACTTTCAATCGCAAAACGGGAGTTAACAGCGCCATGCCCACGCATAGCGCCGCATTGAGGTTTGTTGGTGTAAACCCTGAAAGTTCTGAAACCAAAATTATCAATAGCATAAGGCGCTTGCAATAAAACGCCATTATAATAAGTGGTTACCACTCCAAAACTTCCATAGGCTCCTCCATCTATTTTAATATCTGCATCCAGCACTTTGAAACAACCATTCTCATCTGCTCCAATTTCCATTTCCATTTTTGTAGGATGCCTCCCGTGATTACTGAGAAAAACCTCCTCACGGCTGAATCTAATTTTTACAGGCCTACCAGTTCTCATTGCCAGCCAGGAAACAATTATTTCATGAGGGAAAGGATCACTCTTGCCACCGAAACCTCCACCCACATAAGGTTTGATAACACGGACCCTGCTTAATGACAATTTTAGCACTTTGCTTAAAGCCCGGTGCAGGTAATGAGGCACCTGTGTTGCTGTGAAAATTGTCAATCCATTTTCATCCCAATAGGCCGTGGCAGCATGTGGCTCCGTAAACGCATGAGTAACCCCTTCAAACACAAAATTCATCTTGCTTCTGAAAGTTACCGATTTGAATCCTTCTTCCTGGTTGCCAAAACGCAGTTCTGCTTTTTTATGAATGTTATTATTAAATTTTGTATGCAAATGAATCTTTTCGTTTGAGCCAATGTCATTAAATGACTCATCAATTTCAAAAAAAGGCTGAAGCGGTTTGTATTTAACTTTAATTAGTTTGCAGGCAGCCTTCGCTATCTCTTCCGATTCGGCAGCAACAGCAGCAACAATTTCTCCAATATATCTTACTTTATCAACAGCCAGCGCCGTTTCATCCTGCGAGATGGGTAGCACTCCAAATTTTTCCGGTAACTCATGCCCTGTCAAAACATATTTTACGCCATCCAGTTGCCGGGCAAGTGAAGTATCTATATTTTCTATGGTGGCATGAGGATGCGGACTTCTTAGAAATTTGCAGTGCAAAACATTTTTTGCATGAATGTCGTCTGCATAATCAGCAATGCCCTGAACTTTTTTAGTCGCTTCAATATAAGGATGACCTTTTCCGATAATCACTGAGTCACCGGACAGAGATTTTTCTTCTTCAACAGTATTTCTTTGGGGATGAATTGTTTCCGCAACCGCCTCAATAATTTTTTTATACCCGGTACACCGACAAAGATTACCGGATAAAGCTTCTTTGATTTCATCAATGGTGGCATACGGATTTTTCTTAACAAAATCCAATGAGGTCATCACCATACCAGGGGTGCAGAAACCGCATTGAATAGCTCCTTTCTCTACAAATTTTTTCTGCAACTGGTGTAATTTCCCGTTTTGAGCAATGCCTTCAATAGTTATTACTTCTGCATTATTAAAACGCATAGCCGGAGTGATGCAACTCAGCACTGGTTCATTATTCACCAAAACAGTACAGGCACCGCAACTTCCCTGCTCGCATCCGATTTTTGTACCTGTCAATCCAATTCTCTCCCGCAAAACATGAGCAAGTGTTTCATGTTCATCAATCAGCAGTTCATGCTGCTTATTATTTATATTTATTTTTATAGACTTCATATTCCTGCGCCAATACTTTTACCACCATCCACATAAATAATTTGCCCCGTAACAAAATTTGTTTTTTCTGAAACCAAAAACGAAACGGTACTGGCCACATCTTCAGGTTTACCCATAGCTTTTGTGGGTTGAGCCTGAATCAGTTTCTCTAAAACTTCCTTCCCCAATTTTTGAGTCAATGGCGTATCAATCAACCCGGGAGCCACAACATTCACTGCAACATTGTATTTACCTAACTCCAATGCTAATGCTCTCGTCAATCCGATCACTCCTGCTTTAGATGCTGAGTAATTTGTTTGCCCTCTGTTTCCCATCCAGGCACGGGAAGAAATGTTTACGATGCGTCCCGAGTTTTGCAGTTTCATTTTTTTTGCTGCTTCCCGGCACATCAGCCAGGTGCCTTTGAGGTTTACATTTATCACTAAATCAAAATCGGCTGCCTGCATATTCCATATCATATTGTCACGGATGATGCCGGCATTATTCACCAACGCATCAATTCTGCCATAAGTTTCCTCAACGAATTTAAACAATGAAATCACCTGTGTTTCATCGCTGATGTCTGCTGAAAAACAAATAGCTTTATCAATACCTATTTCTTCCGAAGTTTTATCTCCGCTGCTTTTGTCTACATCAACCAGCACTAAAAAAAAACCATCTGCTGCCAACTGTTGTGCAATGGCTTTGCCAATTCCTTTACCGGCTCCTGTTATTATGGCTATCCTTTTTTGCATCATTACAATTTTATTTTCCCTCGTACTGAACTTTTTTTCCAATAGATGTAAGTCCCAATAAAGCATCTGACGTTGAAAATATTTCTTTCAGGTGTGCCAGTTCCGATTCACATCCTTTTCCTTCGTCAATTAATTTATCTGCCAGTCTTACCGCAACCGGCGCTTTATAACCAATGGTCTTAACAATCTTATCGGCTTCCTCATTATCCAAAGTTTGAATAGAATATTTTTTCTCTAATATTTCAGTCAAAGAATTTTTATCAAAAAAATCTTTTAATTGCTGCCATTTCTTAGGAAGAATTTTTTTTGACAAATCGGGCAGCGGCTGATTACCAGAAATAATCTCCATATATTCTTCTAACGAAATTATTTTATCAACTAATCCTATTTCTTCAGCCTCATTTGCCGAAAGCATTTTCCCGGTATGAATAAGATATTTGCTTAATCCCTTTCCGATCCTTGCAGCAGAACGTTGTGTGCCGCCCAGGCCGGGATAAATGCCAATACCGGTTTCCGGAAATGCAAATTGCGCTTCAGAAAAAGCCAGTATTTCATCCGCACATAAGGCAAGTTCCAAACCGCCACCCAATGTAAGTCCGTTAATAAGTGCCACTACTTTTTTCAATGAGTGATCAATGCGGTGAAAGACCTTTTGTCCAATTTCAGTAAATGCTGCAATATCTCCAATTTTATTTGCTTTGATATTTTTTACAAAGAATTTTATATCTGCTCCCGCCACAAATGCTTTTCCGGAACCTGTAATAATGATTGTATCAACGTAGGGGTCGTCATCTGCTTCATTGAATTTTTCTGAAAGTTCCTGCATTGTTTTTTCACTCAATGCATTCATATTTTCCGGCTGATCCATGGTGATGATGGCAAATGGAAATTTCCTTTCCAGTTTCACGGATTCCATTTCCCAATATTTTTGACCAATTGCTGAAGGAATTTTTATTCCATAAATTCCGGCGATGAAACTAACCAATCGTTTTACTTCTTCTTCGCCTGCATATTTCATGAGGTCGACAGGACCATTTCTCCATTTCAATCCAATTTTTGCTCCCCGGTTGAGATGCGTAGCGGAAGAAACTTTTTCATCCAGTATTTGAGAACACACAAAGAACACAACAGCCTGCATCCTGTCACGGATTATCTTTTCCCTCTGCTCATCCACCTTTTCAATCTCCATGAATTCAATTTCCCATTGTTTACCAGATTCAGCCTGCATCTTCAATGCTTCAGCCACTTCATATAATTTTCCGAAAACCTCCAAGGTCTTTTCCGAATGATAAGCAATAGGAACACCCGTGGCATTCATCAACGCAAAAGGGCCCATGCCGATTCCAAAAACTTCCATGCAAACAAAATCTATTTCCGCTTTGGTTGCCACTCCTTCCTGTAGCAATCTCACCGATTCATTGAGCCAGGGAACAAAAAAACGGTTTACCGTAAACCCATAGCTATCGCCGCAATCAATGGCATCTTTCCCGGCAAGAACAGAGAAAAATTGTGCCAACTCAATAGTTTTCTTTGATGTTTTTTCTCCGGGTATAATTTCAACCAGCCGGTTCTTTGCTGCATGATAAAAGAAATGCAACCCGATAAATCTTTCAGGGTGAGAAATATTTTTTGCCAGTTCACTTACTGAAAAGGATGAAGTATTCGTAGCAACTATACAATCATCTGATACTATCTTGCTCAATGCCTTTAATATATCAGCTTTCGCATTATAGTCTTCAAAAATAGCTTCCACTACCAGATCACAAATGCTGAGATCGGAGAGTGAATCAGTTCCTCTTAAATTGGATAAATAACTGCTTACCTGCAGTTTTGTAAAAACTTTTTTTTCAATTCCCTCTTCAAGTGTAGTACGGATATTGGCCAGACCTTTATCCACAAAGCTTTTTGCCCTGTCGGCAAGTATAACCTTAAATCCCTCCTGTGCAAATTTTTGTGCCAGTGCCGAACCCATCGTTCCTGCGCCCACCACTCCTACTGTTCTGATATTTTTCATAAGACACCAAATTAGTTATTCGTCCAAATGGGTTTTCTTTTTCCTAAAAATGATTGTATCCCTTCATTTGCATCATGGGTTTGCATCAATTGATTCACATACATGGCTTCTAACTGGGGAAGAAAGCTGCTTATCAAATGATTCAGTTTTATCCTTGTTGCTTTTACTGAATACCGCAGTGAGGATGCGCTTTTTGGAAGAATATTTTTTTCGATCCAGTCATTAACACCTGCTTCAAGCAAATCTTTATCATCAAATACTTCATTCACTAATCCTGTTAATTTTGCTTCGTCTGCATTGATGGTCTTTCCGGTGATGAGTAATTCTTCTGCACGGGCATAACCAATTTTTTCAGGCAGAAGTATAGATGCAGGCGGAGGAAACACACCCAGTATAGATTCAGGCTGGCCAAACTTTGCACTCTTATCTGCAAAAATAAAATTGCACATCAGTGCAAGTTCCATACCTCCTCCAAGGCATTCCCCGGTTACTTTTGCCAATGTGGGTATTGACAGGTCTCTTAAAGAATAAAATAACTGGTGAAAGATTTTCAACATCGTTGCAGCATATTCTTTTTTGTGCTCTTCCACACTGGCACCAAATGAAAAATGTTTTCCGGCGCCTTCAATAATAATAAGTTTGAGCTCTTCTTTTTTAGTCAGTGCGTCAAAAATATATTGCAATTCATCCATCATAGTACGGTCAAGTATATTTCCCTTCCCATCATCCAGCAAAATGGTTACAACAGAGTTTTCAAAAGAATATGTCGTTCTTATTTTTTTCATTGTTCAATTATTTACGGTTTTAAATTGAGGAGAAATAGCCCGGTGCAATTCATCATTCCATTCATGCCCTTCGGCCAACAATTGACGAAGTTTCACAAAATCAACCTCCCGGTTTTCTTTTGGCCCTTCATTGAATGCCTTGAAGCCGGCTTTTGCTTCTGTCATCATATTCAATGCAAGCCATTCACGGCTTCCTTCTTTGTTTTTATCCCAATGCTCCAGTTTATATTTACGAACCTCGCTGATAGTTTTATTCATACAGTTTGGAAATGTATGCAGCAATTTTGCAATAAGATTATTAACTGCAGCATCCAGCATCGTAAAATCTGTTTCGGCAGAGGCTAATAATTCTTTTGCATTTTTCAGCTCATCTCCCTTTTTAGAAGTACCAAAAACAAATCGCCCATATTCATCAACCAATTTATTGGCAACTACCATCGGGTTAGCAATAAATTTTCCATTCACTTTTAATGCCGGTGCAATATCTGTGATCATGCCAAAATAATAAGCCTGGTGTGCTGACCATGGTTCGCATAAGGTTAATGACATCATAGCCCTTTCCACACCAACAAAAAGTGGTAAGAAATCTGTGGCGCCTCCAATGGGTGCACTTCCATGTTTCGGCCCTGCCTGTCCAAACCTTGCCATATCGCTTGCAATAGTGAAGTCACAGGCCATGCCAATTTCCTGTCCGCCACCGATACGCATTCCATTTACCCTGCAGATAACGGGCTTCTCACATTTTAGAATCTCACTCACCATATCATTGAACAAACGCATATACTGTGAATATTCCTGCGGATTACCTGCATAATATTCTGCATATTCTTTTGTGTTTCCACCTGTACAAAATGCC
This sequence comes from Chitinophagaceae bacterium, assembly GCA_032654705.1. Classification (GTDB taxonomy): domain Bacteria; phylum Bacteroidota; class Bacteroidia; order Chitinophagales; family Chitinophagaceae; genus JJ008. Next base: position 3,467,112 of record JAULAZ010000003.1, on the reverse strand, counting down.
TTGTCACCAACAGCAGTAAATACAACAGTAACAACACTTCTGTCGTTTGATGCTTCGCCAAACGCAAGAATGATTTCTTTTACTGCACCTGTTGTGTAAGAATTATATTGTTTTGGATTATTGAGAATGATCCATGCATTGAATAAATTTTCAATGATCGTACCATCATAATTTAAACATGGGCGTTTCTCAAAAAGTATTTCTTTGTAAGTTGTATTAACAATGTTGTGATCTTTTAACGCTGCCATAATATTTTTTTTAATTAAAATCAGGAACCAGTACTGATCGTTTGGTGTATTTATGTTCTAATGTATTTTTAAATACTTCGTTGATCTGCGACATGGGAAATGTTTGAACGAACTGTGCTATTTTCAATTTGCCGCTTGCTACTAAATCCAACACTTCGGGATATAATTCTGCACGGCAGCCCCAGGTGCCTATCAGCTTTGCATCAAAGGCCATCAGGTTACTCAGCCGCACTTCTACTTTATCCATGGTGAATCCAACAATAGAAAGTGTGGAAGTGAAAGTCAGAAGATTGAAAGCAAGATCCTGGCCGGCTTTTGTTCCGCTGATTTCAAATATTTTCCATCCTGTCTTTGGTGCAGCAATCACTTTTGCCAGTTCCTTTACTTTTTCTTTGATTGCTTTTGCATCAAGCCCGCTGATGTTGAGTGTTGCATCGATTCCGTTTGCTTTTGCAGTAGCAAGCTTTTCTTCATTTAAATCGAGTGCAATAACTTTTGCCCCGAATATTTTTGCAATCAAAGCTCCGTAAATACCAACACCACCAACGCCAATCACAATTGCCAGATCGCCTGCCTCCAGTTCAGATTTTTTTACAACCTGGTAAGGAGTTGATATAGCATCGGCAATAACAGAAAGTTGTTCCAATGGATACTCTTTTAAGATGCTATCAGGAACCGGGCATAAAAATTTTGAAGGCACTTTGATATGTGAAGCAAATCCGCCGTGAAAATCATTGCCCGGCATCAATTGATTGCGGCAAATATTGCTTCTTTCTTTTTTGCAAAGCTCACATTCCCCGCAGGGAAGTACAGCAGGGATGATCACATTTTTTCCAAGCCACGTTGCATCGCCATCTACTACTACACCGCTGATTTCATGTCCAAGTGTGAGTGGCAGAGGATGTTTAGTTTGAACGCCATGATGCCAAAAACTGATATCGGTATGACATACACCACAACCCGCCACTTTTACCAACACTTCTCCTGCAGCCAATTCAGGATAAGGATTTTCTACAAGTTTGAATTCCTTATTCAATTCTGTCATCTGCCATTGATAATATTTTTCTCTACTCATAACTCAGTATTTTCAAAAAGAATCGCCGTGCCTTGTCCGCCGCCAATACAGGCTGATGCAATTCCGTATTTAACTTTCCTTCTTTTCATTTCACGGGAGATAGTTAATGACAAACGAAGACCAGTTGCTGCAAGCGGATGACCAATAGCAATAGCACCTCCGTTTACGTTTAATCTTTCCCTGTTGAGTTTTAATTCCCGTTCGCAGCCGATTACCTGAGCAGAGAAAGCTTCATTGATTTCAACCAATCCGATTTCATCCATTGTAAGACCGGTCATTTCTAATAATAAATTGATAGCCGGCACGGGTCCGAGTCCCATCAACTTTGGATCAACACCGCAACTTGTCCCTGCAATAATTTTTGCTATAGGCTTAAAATTTCTGCTTTCAATAAATTCTTTATTAGCGACAACAGCAGATGCTGCACCATCCACAATACCACTGCAATTACCCGCCGTTAATACTCCCACTTCAGAAAAAACAGGATTTAATTTTGCCAATCCCTCAAAAATTGTTTCTCTTACCTGTTCATCCGTTGCAAAATCTTTCAGTCCCCCGGGTAATTTAAATTTCCTTGACTTCAATCCTTCTATTTCAAATACAGAAGAATTAACGGGAGTAATTTCATCTTCCAATATTTTATTATTGCGTGCTGCCACTGCCCGTTGAAAAGACAATAATGCAAACTGGTCGCATTCCTCTCTCGTGATATTGTATTTTTTTGCCACATTCTCTGCGGTAAATCCCATTGGATAACCGGCGGCCGTATCATCCAATGCTTCCCACAACATATCTTTAAACACTGGCCTTCCCAATTGATAACCCATGCGGTTGCCAAAACTTGCAGTGGGTGAAAGTGACATGTTCTCTGTTCCGGTACATAAAACTGAGTTTGCCTTTCCGAGTGTAATTTGTTCAGCACCGGTGATCAGTGTTTCAAAACCAGATCCGCAAATTCGTTGAACCATTAAAGCAGGTATTTCCTGCGGAAGCCCTGTAAATAATCCAATATGTCGTGGAAGAAAATAAGCATCAAAAGAACTTTGACCGATGTTTGCTACAATCAACTGATCAATGTCTGCTGCCGGATCAAGATTACATTTTTGTAATGCTGCCCGGGAAGAAATTATTCCAAGATCTGTTGGCGATACCTGGGCAAAACTTCCGCAATATTTTGCAAAAGCTGTACGCATCCCGTTCACCAGGAAAATATTATCAAAAAGAATTCCTATCCCTTTTTTCTTATCTTGATATCCTTTCATACTATGATTTTACCAAACTGTTTAATTCTTCTGTGTCTTTTGATATTCCTTTTTCAAATCCCTCTTTTGCAAATAAGGCTGCCCCAAATGATACGGTGAACTGTGGCTTGTCAATAATCTGCACGTCTTTATTAAATTTTTCCTGCAACAATTTTTTAAGATAAGGATGATGTGCAATCACACCGCCAATTAAGTAAATCGGTGAAAGCGGATCGATACGCAGTTTTACTACCCGGTTTAATATAGACAGGTAAATGCCTTTTGCAATATCTTCTACCGGCAAGCCTTCAATCAGCCACGACATGATTTCTGTTTTTGCAAACACCGTACAAAAACTATTCAACTCTTTTCCGAAAGAAGATTTGGCGGCCAGATCACTCATATCAGGAATATTAATCTCAGCCCTTTCGGCCACTTCAATAATGAATGAGCCTGTGCCTGCTGCACATTTATCGTTGAGGTAAAAGTTTTCAATATTATTTCCTTCGTTGCATTTTATTACCTTAATATCCTCTCCGCCGATATCAATAATATTTTTTGTTCCGGAAAAATATTTGGATACACCCAATGCTGCACAGTTCAATTCTGTTTTTACAATATCCGCATCAGCCAGGTGTTTGCGTCCATAACCGGTAGCACAGATCGTCTTTATCCAATATTCATTTTTCAAAGCTTCAATAACATGACGGACAGAAATACGATCCCTGTTCAATGTTTTAAGTGCCGTTTGAAATAAAATATTCTCCTGGTCATCAATTACTGAAAATTTTGTGTAGGCCGATCCCAGGTCAACACCGAGAAAATAATTTTCTGAACGCTTCTTACTGCTGTCAATACTGAAACTGGTTGCAATGATATTTTGCGCAACAACTGATTTAGCGGTTTTAACCGTTGCAGTGTATGCTTTATCCGACATGGCTTTCACCATATTCGAAAAAGTAAGATTCAGCGAAGTGCGGATATAATGTTTGCGGCCATATTCTACAATTTTGCCATTCATATAATCAATTTCGGTAGGCCGGTTATTCATCAGGTCAACCGCCAGTGAGGGAAAATGATTACCGGCTTTATGCAGGTAACGCATGCACTTTCGGATGAAATCATCATCGAATTTTATTTTTTCTGCATCAGCTACTTCCACTGCTTCCTGGATAATTTGCTCCACCAGTTCAACCGTATCGGAGTTACTCATGGCTTCTTTAATGGTCATTCTTCCAACGGCACATAATGCACTGAGCGAAGAATTGAGAATTGTTTTTTCCCAAACACATTTCAGCAGATCGAATGAACTTATCTCTTTTGTTTCAAGAGAAACGCCGCTCAATATTTTTGAGATCTCCGCTGCTTCCGCTTTCCGTGAATCATCAATGGAAGAAATATAGTTTGGAGGATTAAAAAAAGTAACCTTTGTTACATTTGGTGCATTGAGATTACCGGCAAAGTTGATGACCATTCTGAAAGTGCGGGGCTCACCAATAATATCTGAAACCATATTCTCTACATCAATGCCGTTCATGGCACACGCAATGCCTGTATGCGTATGACTCAGTTTTACTATTTCATTCATCAGGGAAGGCAATTGAGTGGTCTTTACACAAACAATCAAAAGGTCGGGATTGAAGTTTTCAAATTCAGCAACGGAAGTAAACGCCTGTTTGAAAAATGTTTTTTTACTGATCACTCCTTCCAGGATAATACCGGAAGTCCTGATCAGGTTCATTTTTATCTTATCCAGGTCGCAGATCGCCACTTCCAGGCCGGCTTCCTGGAAATGAGTTGCCAGGATGGTTCCTACAGGCCCCATTCCTACTATTCCGATTTTATTTATTTTTTTTTCAGTCATTTTATGTGTGCATCATTTTATGATTTTCCAATTGCTCAATAAAGGTTTCGATCTTGGTAGTAGTTTGTCCTTCGGAGTAAAAACGCAAGTCACACAAGTCTCCTTCAATTACCAAAACCGGAATTCCGTATTCTTTATAAAACCGCAATGGCAACCCAAACCGGGAATTAGAATTATTAAAACAGGTTTTTGCATCATGAAAAATCATCCCGTCAACACGGAACTTATCCGCCATTTGTTTCAGCAATTGCATTTTTGCATTTTCGCTGCGGTTGATAAAAATTTCTGTATAAGCTCTTGCTGACGATTCAAAAGGATCCTTTTCATCAAACGCATCAAACACCCAACTATTGCAATAAGTAGAAGCAACCACCACCGAATTATTTTGCATAAACAGATCTGAAAGTGTACGAAGCTTTCCCCAGATTGGCATACCATCCCAATAGATACGGCTATGTTCTTCTCTTACCACTCCTGTCTTATTGTTCACCTTTTCTGATAATTCATCCAATAATGCCTGATAATAATTTTTTGCTATTTGTGTTCCCCTGAGAACCACGATCGGCCCCATATGAATAGTGCTGTCAAAAAAACTGATGGGTGCCGGAGAATGTTTTGCAGTAGCCAGTACTTCTTTCCACAGTTCAGTAGCTTCCCTGCTTAACCGGAGTGTATTTCGGAAACTGTCAATATCAAATTTTCTTCCACTGGTTTCTTCACACAAAGGAATCATGGTTTTAAATTGCTCACTCACATCTGTAATCTGTGCATGAGTAACTTCATCCACATGTCTTGGCGGAAAAATTCCGATAGCAGGACATTTGAATTCGTTTGCAAAAAAATTAAACCATTCCTGTACTTCACGGCATTGATTGGTATTGTAAACGATCAGGTCAGGTTTTGGAATTCCCTTCATTCCATAATGATCCTGCAAAGGAGTTCGCTGGTTTATATAAGCGCCTATATCACTGGTGAGATAAGAGCAGATATCGCCGGCATATCCAAGATTAACAGTAGAAGGGATAAAATCACCTGCCTGTCTTGTTGTCCCCAATAATGCCCCGTGATTTTCGGGGAAGTACACTTCAAATCCAAAGGAACGCAGTAGTTCGGCCGGGCCAACACTGGTGCACCAGGCAACTTTACCGGCATGTCCCAAACCGATGAAATAATCTTTCATCAATTTTTTTAATACCTGTGTGGATTTTATTTCATACATATTAAATAGTAATAATTTTTCCAAGAATATTTTCAGCATCCGAAAGGCGAATAATGTACACTTCATTATCAACCAGATGCTCAGCACCGTATAAATTTTCAAGATGGGCACGGTAAGCACTCACCACATTTTTCGGGGCCACTTTCATGGAAGGGGTTAATGTTCCTTTCTCCAGGGAAAGTTCATCATTAATAATCATAGCGGCTTTGATCTTTGCAAATTTTTGCCCAATGCCACAATTCGCATCATGCAAACAACCCCGTAAACATTTTGAAAGTTCATTCAGATTGCGTGGACAAAAACATCCTTCTTCCGGCGAAAGAGCATAATTAGGCCGGTCTATTAATTTCTTATTGGGGAATAATAAAGCCACAGGATATTCTTCTCCATTGCCAACCACCATCGCAAAAGAAATATAATGACATTTTAATTCGATCAGTTTCTCCAGGTCGGAGGGAACAACTTTTTCACCGTTTGATAATTTAAAAATCCTGTCTTTTCTTGTAATGAGCTTCAGTCCATCATCCGTCATTTCACCAATATCCCCTGTGCAGAACCAACCATCCCCGGTAAATATTCCTTTATTTGCCTCATCATTTTTATAATATCCTTTCATCACATTGGGACCCTTTACCAATATCTCTCCATCCTCTGCAAAACGGATGCTGACACCCGGAATAGGGAAGCCCACTACACCCGGTTGTCTTTTTTTGGATGGATCGGTAAGTGTGCAGCAAGGTGAAGTTTCTGTAAGTCCCCAACCTTCAATAACTGGAATATGGCGTTTTTCAAATTCATCAGAAAGTTTTTGCGGTAGCGCTGCCGCTGCTGTAAAAATGAATTTCAACTGCGAATGAAAGAAAAGCTCACTTGCTTCATGATCATGTTTAGTCAGATCAATAAGCGACTGGTATACTTTTGGCACACTGAAAAAAACAGTTGGCTGAACAAGTTTCCAGTTATCCAGAATCACCACCGGATCCTTACCAAAACCAGGTTCAAGCGAATAGGTGGCGCCATTGTATAAAGCTGTAAACAATTCGAAAATTCCTCCAAAGCTGTGGTGCCATGGCAAATAGGAAAGAAACCGGTCCGTAGCATCAAGGTTCCATTCCCTTGATAAAGCAGCCTGTTGTGATAAAATATTTTTATGTGAAAGCTGCACACATTTCGGAATGCCCATCGTTCCGGATGTGTACATATTCAGGCAAATTTCTTCCGGAGGCTCACTTGCGTAAAGGGAAAATTCCTTATCCGTACGTTCTGTCAGCAATTCATCAAAGGAAAGTTGATTTGGAAAATATTTTTTTCCAATTCTATCAAACACGAAAATTTTTTTTACATGAATATCACGGACACGGTCCAATTGAAGTTCGCCTGCCACTGCCAGCCATTTAGCATCTGAATGGTTGATCAGCAGCTCGGCAGTTTCCTGGTGAAAGAATGCAAATATGGGAACTGCAACTCCTCCTGATGACATTACAGCCAGCTCCAGTTCCAGCATTTCCAACCGGTTGGGAGAAAATATCACCATTTTATCGCCAGCTGAAAATCCATATTGCCTAAGATTAAATGCGATGTTGAGAATGTTGTTGTATAAATTATTCCAGGTAATGCCTTCATATTTATCATTTTGCTTTTCCTGGTAAGCAATATTATTTCCAAACACTTCCATATTCCGTTGTAACATTTGTGCGATGTTAGGAACGGGATCACCAGGTATTATTTTTGATTCAAATATTGACATCAGATAATTTTTATATTGCTACAGCTTGTTTCTCTTTTAATTTAAGATGACGATAACCACCCCATAATGCTGCTCCAATTGCCCCGGCATAACCGGCATCAGGATGTGTTTTAACTATAAATTTTTTCCCTGTCTCTTTTAATAATTCTTCCAGCGCCTGCAACATTCCTTTGTTTAACGCCATCCCTCCCGTAAGTATTATGGGGGATTCTGACTTCAGTGAACTCATTAATTTAATAATACGGTTAGCAATAGAAAGGTGAATCCCTTTAATAATATTGGGCGTTGTAATTCCACGGGACACCATGTTAATCACATCCGTTTCGGCCAGCACTGCACAAATACCGGATGACACTTCAGGTGTATCAGCCTGCAATGAAACATCGCCAACTTCTTCAATCGAAAGTCCCAGGTAACGGGAAATATTTTCTACAAACTGCCCGGAACCGGAGGCACATTGTCCTGTCATTTTATAATCCAACACCCTTGCATCAGAAGATATTTTTATAGCCCGAACAAACAAAGCTCCCATATCGACCACTGTTTTTGCATCAGGGAAAAAGTAATTGGCTCCTTTTGCATGTGTAGTCATTCCATAAAAATGTCCCCGCTTGCGTTTTACAAGATCGCCTTCACCTGTTGAAGCCAGGTAAGCAATATCTTCATACTGCAAATTGAATTTCTGAAGCATCACCTGGATCATTTCATCGGCCACCTGGGTGGGATTTCTTTTCCTGATTTTTTCTGTTTGCTTATCCAGTAATTCAGAAAGAGAAGAATAATCCATCAACACCAATTTGATAAAATTGCTGCCAATATCAATACCCATTGTATAAAGCGGTAATTTCATAGTAAGTTTTTTATCATTCTTTTTCTATTTCAGATATTTCTTTTTTTCCGGAGGGCAGCGCAATATTCAAGTTTCTCCTGGCGAACATGGCTCCACCCAGGGCACCCATAAATATTGAATCTGTATGTATGTTTATTTTTATTTTGTCTCCATAATTTTCTTTTACCAACTGCGAAAGATATTTTATAACAGCAGGATTTCTTGCCACACCACCGGTGAAGGTGAATTCATTGAAGACACCACCTGACCGTGCTATCAGCGACATGGCCCGCATAATGATCGCTTTATGCAATCCTGCAAGAATATCTTCCTTTTTTTCTCCAAGGTTTGTTAACTCTCTTAATTCTGCTCCGGCAAATACAGTACAAGTAGAACAGATTATTACTTCTTTTTCTGCCAGCAATGCCATTGGCCCTAATTCATTCAGCGAAATACTCATCTCATCTGCTATATAGCCAAGGTATCTTCCGCAACCAGCAGCACAACGGTCATTCATCTGAAAACTTGTAACGAGCCCGTATTTATCAACCTGTATTGCTTTGGTATCCTGTCCGCCAATATCAAGCACAGTTCTTGTCTCAGGGAAAATGGCATGAGCCCCAAATGCATGACACAATATTTCGGAACGGATGCAATCCTGCGGAAACGGAAGTAAAGCCCTGCCATAACCGGTGCCCGTCATGTTAGTGATGTTGAATTCAATCTCTGTAATTTCATCAATATGTGTTCTGAGAGACTCAGAAACTTGTCCAAAATTTCCTTTCAATAAATTCAATTCAGCATCAAAATTTACACTTCCATTGTTAGTGACTTCGTCCGGGAGATTTTTATACTTCTCTTTCAGTTCGTCAATAGCCTTATAAACAAGCTCTTTAAAATCGAAAGTAATCAGTTGGTTTTCTGCAGGACTGATGCTCTTATCCCAAACAGTCATCAGCGGTTCAAAGAGTGATAAATCAAGCTTGTTTACTTCCTCATTATACTTTTCGGAAACAATATCACGGAAGAATTGATTTTTTGCGCCGAGGTTGTTATATAAATAATCATGCTTGATGACAGGCTTGAATGCTTTTCTGATGCTTCTTAAATGACCAAGCATTTTTTCCTGCGTTGCTTCGTCTTTGAAAAATGATTTGCAGGTTTTCAGTAATTCCTCTCCCAATTTATCCAGCCTTACTTTAAATTGTTCGTACTGAAAAACACTTTCCAAATCATTAATATATCTTTTATAATGGGGGTTAGCATCCAGTTCGCCTTCTAGTTTTTTCTTCAGGACAGAGAAACGGGCATTATAAATGGCTTCATCCCTTGCTATATCAGCTGCCACAGCATAATTGGCCCTTGTATTTGTTATGCCACGCCCAATAATTTCATCCTGGTCATTAATGATCACCGCTTTTGAAGTAGTAGAACCCAAATCAACACCGAGATAATATTTACTCATTGAATGATTATTAATAAATAATTAAACTGCCTGTGATTCCTTTGCCATAATTATTTTACGCTGATCCAGCATCTGGAAATAGGATTCGAGACGATTCTTGATATTGGCGTAAGAAAAGTAACGGGGATCTACCAGGTCACTTTCAATAAAACCAACCGGCACTTCCATTCTCTGTTCTATTTCCCGCATGATCATCAATTGACCTGCAGAAAATGAATTACAGCTTTTGATAGAATTGATAAGAAAACCATCTGCATTATACTCTTTCACATAATCAGCAAGAAGGTTTACCCGTTGCGGTAAATTCATATTCGTATAACACCCCATGCAATATTTTGCCAGGCTTTCAAGCGGTTCTTTTGAATCATGACGAAAACCAAGATCATACACACCGCCAACTTTTGTATAAGAAGAGGCAACAATCACCGCCCCTGCATCATAAAATATTTTCCAGAACTCCCTGAAGTTGGTCCAGTTAGGAGGACCTTCAACAACGAGGCGGAATTTTTCTTCTTTCAATTCACCTTCCGGTGTAATGGGACCTAAACCAAGTCGTACTCTTTCCTGAACTTCGCTATATAATTCAGTGTAATATTCAACTGCTTCTTCGGTTCCCCTGAAGGCAGTAAAAATGGGACCGATATAATAGACTCCGGCGAAGTAGGCATCAATAGGCGATGGTTTATGTTTGGCGCTTTCCAAAATCTTAACTAATAAATCTTCTGCCTTTGCAGAATTTATCATCATTTTAGATAAACGATCCATGTCAAATTTCTTTCCAGAAATTTTTTCCATCTTGGGAATCACTTCTTCTTTCAATTGTTTTACCATGTATTCAACCTGGTCGGGTGTTATTTTTCCATCTTCCTGGTAGGGTGTATGGAGCATAGCAACCGGAACGCCTGGATATAAGCGTTCCAGATTTTCAAACCATTTCATAAAAGTGAAACAACCGGTATAACTCAGCAATAATAAATCTGGTGGTGGAAGTTTTTCCCCGGTAGGACCGATATTACCGTTAAGCATCATGCCGATATCACATTTTACATACGTACAGACATCTTCGCTGAAACCAAGTTTCTCCGCTTCTTTAATATAGGATCCTGATTTTTTTCGCATACCGGATTGCAGGGCATTGATCTCGGGATAAACCGGCAGCATATCGAATGACAAAATCAACTCCGTAAGATTACCCGGAACAAAAGTGTACACCACTTTCTTACCGGTTTCTTTTGTGTTGCTGAGTTCTTTAAAAAGACCTGCAAGCATGTCTTTCTGAATGATCATGCTTTTTTCTTTAATTGCCTCTTTTGTTTCGATACTCATTTTATTTTTTTTATGCCCAAAGTTTAATTGAATCAGAAAATGTTCCAGCCTGTTCTTTTATCACTTTAAACTGCCCGGTGTTTTCATGATATTGAAAATTAATATGTGGAATTCCTGCGGCATCGCATGCCTTTTGTAATTCAGGTCTGTCCAGCAATGCGGGATCACAGAAACTCGCAGCGCTGAATATTACTCCATCAGCATTTCTTCTTTTAATTAATTCCACAAGCCGTGCTCCTTTCGGATTCCCCACATCATACACAGCAGAAGAGAAAGTGCTTTTAGTAAGATAAGCATCTACCAATGCACCAAGCGGGTCATTTGTATTTTCATCTACATCTCCCTCAATCCATCTTGATCCCAGCATAAAATCATCATCCACAATATAACAACCGGCCATCTCGATAGATTTTATTAAACCAATGGGTGGTTGTTCGCAAAACGAACCGGAAATAACCACCCGGATATTATCCATAGGCTCGCCTTTTTCTTTACTGATTATTTCAACAATTTCTTCAAGGAGTCGGTTATGCTCTTCCACCATCATTGCTAATCCGGCCCGGATGATAATATAAGTATCCACAGCCGATAATCTCCACGGATATTCCTGTCGGATATTATAAATCTCTTCAATAAGTTTCCTGTTCTTATTAAAAAGTGCTATTGAGCTATTGAGATTTTTGTGAGTAAGTTTTACTCCATTTGCTTTATATACATCACTAATAATTTTCTCCAGCTCCTGCTGATAAAAGACGCCGCCAATCAGCGAATTAAAATTCTGCGGATAATCAAAATACCGCTGAAATTTTCCTTTGTCTGCCAATTTAAACATCCCGGAAAGATTCCTTACGCAATCGCAGATAGCAGGAAAAACAAAGCCATCAAAAGCATCCAGGCTTTTATCAAGCGCCATTTCAATAATTCCTCTTGGCAGGTGACAGATGTAGGACTGATAATATGCATCACCTTTAATAATCTGTTTCCTGTCTCCAACACCCATCAAACCAACAGCCATGCCATTTACAGCATGAATAATTTCTCTTGGAAAATAAATGGGAAGAAATCCCAGCAATGCCCGGTTCTTTTCAGCAGCCTTCCATTCCTTAGCTTTTGTAAAATTCAGATCAAAAGCCACTTCATTACAATATGCAAGTATTTCATTGAACTGCCTCATTCCTGTTTAATTTTTTTATAAGATATTCTAACTCCATTTTTTGGACCTTGCCCAGTTCTTCATCTTTGTCAATACATTTATAGTATAATTTTTCCAACTCGTCCATATTGAAAATATCATTGACCATTGGAAAGAGTTCATCATTTTCTACAGCGATATGGTCTTTGAGTTCATTAATATATGATTCAAGCAGCTGTTGTGCGAACTCAAAATCATGTGTAGCAAGTGCTGCCCGTATTTGCAGCATCTGCAGGCGAAATTCTTCATGATGCTCAGTTAATTCCTGAACAATCGCATCCCCGGTTATTTCACTTTTTTTGCTGATGGCCGGAAATAAAATTTCTTCTTCTTTGTAATGATGGAATTTATCGGCGTAGATGGACAAAAAATCAAGTAATTGTTTTACCAGTTTTTCATACCCCGCAGGGTCCGACTTCCACAGGCTCTTATTTACTATTATAAGGTCCCCGGCTGCCAGGATAATATCGTGTTCGGCAATAAACAATTCAGAAAGAGTACTTTCCATATAGCAACAGCATGCAATCAGATGTCAATGTAACTTTTCCGGCAAAATGACCTCATGATTTTTGTTAGCAAAAAATATGATCTATGTCATTGCGGATTACTGAATAAAAAAGGAATGCTGTTATGAAATTTGCCTTTGGGGAAACTCAGTGCTGTTTAAACAATATTCTCCTGGTAAATATTCATACTGTATTTACCTGCTGGCGCAACCAGTAAAATGAGTAAACCAAAGCCTGATTAAGAATCAAAGTAAATTTTATACAAAAGCTTAACAATACAATAGAAGTATTAGTTCTGCATTTTATGAGGTATGCTTTCCGTACTTTCCAAATATTTGTTATCGATTTCGTATTGATCATTCAGGGAATCCAGCGCTATCCCCGCATCATAAAGAGCTTTTGCAAACTGGTTCCCGGTTGCGTCTGACATACCGGACAGGCGGCGGTAGTACATAATACCTTCCCGGAGGTTTTGATAAAAGGAAGTAAAATATTTTTTCTTTTTAGAAAACTGTTCAGGTTCTGTATGTTCTTCCAATTGCTCCTTCAGGTAATTAATATATAAATTCAATTCAGTGATAAACATGTGAGGCCTTCCGACATTTGTAAGAATATTTTTTCTTCCATAAATATGGTCAGTCATTGTTTGCAACGAAACCACTTTGGAGAAATTAACAATATTGGGTCCGGGACAAATATTAACTGAATCAGAATTTTTGATAAAGAGTTGCGAATAATTTATTGCTGCCGCATTGCACAGCCCCACACATAAACATTCCTTATCCAAAACATGTTCAAGTTGTTTTTTATATTCCTGTTCAGGCAGGCAAACAGATTGCAACTGGGCAATTTTAAGTTTCTGGTATTTATGTGAAGCCGTACAAAGCGGCTCTTTTGTAAACTCTGTATTAAAGGCCAGGTGCTTTTCCGTGCAGGGGCTACCGGGCTTTCCATTGCGGATACGCAATAATTTTTCATTTTCAGCACTGGTGCCTTTCAGGTAATAGAACCTGACACCTAATGGAGAATTGCGGCTCAACACTACATCTTTTTCTTTTGCAGCACATAATTGTTTCAAGGTAGTTTCATCAACAGTTGTAGCCTCGGGTACCAGTAAAAATGGTGTTCCCCATCCTGTACTATCCAAATTGTAATGCCGGTGTAAAAAATCATCTTCTTCATGAGTACCGATGCCGCCCTGTGCAGAAAAAATTATCCGGGGAGGATAAACAAATGTTCTATTATTTTTTTTCTGCTGGGCAGCATTAAACATTTCGAAAAGTGTATCAATAAGCTCCTGTTTTTTTGATTTGAATTCCTCCAGTATCGGGCCCATCAAAAATCCATCTGTTGCAAAAGCATGCCCGCCGCAATTCAGGCCGGATTCAATCCTGAACTCGCTTACCCAAATACCTTTTTTGGCTAAATATTTTCCCTGGATTAATGCAGAGCGGTAATCACTGACTTTTACAATCACTTTTTTTGTAAACTCTCCGTCTTCATTTACATCAAATTCACTGCAATTTTCCAGATAATTATATAACCTCGGGTTCATACCAGCAGAAAAAACAACGGATGAATTGGCCAGGTCACTTTTTGCATATCCCCGCAAAGCAGCTACTGCATCCGAACCGTCTTCCAGCAACTCGCCTTGTTTATTATAATTTTCCTTGTCTGTCTTGGTCATGATATTTACATCAATACTGCCGGGTCTTATTTGTGTCCGTAAATAAGTTTCCATTTTTTCCTTTTCAGGCTGGCTATCTGTCTTCATCATTTGCCGGTATAATCTTTTTAGTATGCTATCTTCCGGCAGCATCTCAAAATATTTTACAATTTCAGAGCCTGCTTCAAAAGCAGCGCTCCTGAGTTTTTCAACCTGCTCCTTAACAATGGAGTTGACAAGGTTCAGGTAATCGGTAATTCTTTTAGCACGGTAATCGGTTTCATGTGTGTTGATTGGATGAAATTCCCTGCCAGTAACCGGATAATAATGCTTACGCATCATTTCCACCAATCTGTCTTCAATAATGGACATCACAGATGAGATACCAAACCGGGCAACTTTTACCGGGCTGTCAATAGTATATGCTAACCCCATTACCGGAATATGGAATTTATGTTGTGCTGAATAATACATGGCTGAATAATCAGAGTTGAAAACTGTTAATATTAATTTTTACGAGGAGAGACAAAACAGGTAATAGGCCGTTAAAAGCGGGATATGTGTTTTGAGAAATTAAAGATACTCCTAATTGAGGACATTATGGTCGTTATCACTGTTAATACTCAACCCGGCTCCATGATATTTTTTTTCCAAACCCTATTGTGCTGTCGGTCATTTTAATATGATTAATCTGAATAACATAAATATCACCCGGAATGACCAGGGCAATAAGATGCCTTTTGTGGTAATGTTCCGAAGCTTTTTTCATCCATGGATGATTAGCATCCAGCATCACTCCTTCAAACTGTATGCCTTTTACAATTAATTTGTTCAGTTTATCAGGCAAAATAGAGCCGGCAATAAATACATTTTTCTTCAGCAATGAAGAATGATGAGTATCTGCTGATGATTTAAAATAAAGCAATCCATCTCCGGCATCAAATTCGTAAAAACAACTGAAACAATAAGGCTTGCTGTTTTCATCAACACAACATATGGTGGCGCAGGTTTGTTTTTGAATAAAGACACTAATAGCTTCGTTCATATAACTTTTATAATTTTTACGGAACATTCCAGGGCTACTTTCCGGGCCTGTTGTGTACTGGCATTATTGACAGAAAGTACGAAAACTTCTTTTTTTGCAGTTGATTTCAGCAAGGTGGCTTTACCGTCTTTCTTCGACATTCGCCAGAGTTCCGGTTGCTGTTCAAAGCAAATGCCACAACCCACACATTTATCCCGATAGAAAATAATCTTAGCCATTTACCGTCTCAATAATTTTATACAGTTTATCCTGTGCCGTAACTTTTGTATTAAAAGGGAAAGTTATTTTATCGCCCTTAACCGCCATGTTTCCTTTTTCACCATTTACAACCAGGATATCCATTTTTTCTTTTACCATTCCAATAACAGGACCGGTGACCATCAGCTGATCTCCGGCTTTAATACTTCCTGATTCAATAACAAACTCTCCCACTTTTATTTTTGGATAATACTTTGTGCCTTTGCCAACATAAATTTTCTTTTCTGTAGCCACTGAGCCGGGATGGGGTGTCCACTCTCCCATCTTTCTGCCCAGGTAATATCCTTCCCAGAAACCACGGTTATAAACTGTTGCCAGTTCCTTTTGCCAATGTTCAATTTTTTCTGCACTGTAATTTCCTACTTCAATCGCCTGCAAAGCTTCGCGGTAACATTTTGTAACGGTGTACACATATTCAGGACCTTTGCTTCTTCCTTCTATTTTTAAAACATCAACGCCGCTGTTGATCACCTGGTCAAGTATATCAATCGTACACAGATCTTTGGGAGACATGATGTATTCGTTATCTACCAGCAGTTCTTCATTTGTTTCCGCATCCTTTACAATATATGAGCGACGGCAGTTTTGAATACAGGCGCCACGGTTAGCCGATGCGTTTTGCGAATGTAAACTCAGGTAACATTTGCCGGATATGGCCATACATAATGCCCCATGTGCAAAGATTTCCACTTTCATTAACTCACCGGAGACGCCTTTAATCTTTTTTCTTTTGATCTCTTTACAGATATGCTCTACCTGTTTGAGTGTAAGTTCCCGGGCCAGAACAACCACATCGGAGAAACTGGAAAAAAATTGTACTGCTTCTATATTGCTCACATTGGACTGTGTGGAAATATGAAGAGGTATTTGTAATTGCCGGCAATATTCTATTACGGCAAAATCGGAAGCAATCACCGCATCTATACCCTGCTTTTTTACTTCCTTTAAAATGGTTTGCAGTAGTTGCATGTCATGTTCATACATCACCGTATTAAGAGTGATGTACGCTTTGACACCTCTTGATTTACATAAAGCACTTATTTCTTTAAGGTCACCGATTAAAAATGAGTTAGAAGAACGGGTTCTCATATTCAATTGCTCTACCCCGAAGTAAATGACATCAGCGCCGCCATTAAAAGCTGCCTGTAAACTCTCAAAAGATCCGGCAGGAGATAATAATTCAACCTTTTTCATTCGTTGCCTTCTGTTAACTTTTTTCTTTAATCAGCAAAAATACTTTTCACTAATCGAATCAAGCAAACAAATCGAAATTTTTTAAGTTAAACAAGGCAATCCTGGTTTCTCCTGTTTCCCTTATCCATCCTAAATCATATTTCCTCGCTAACCAATTCTTTTGACCGTGTGCGGGTTATCAAATCCCTTGCTTCATCACTTATCACATTTACATTCAGCAAGCACCCGAATTTTCTGCACTCATCAAGACGACAGGAATTAACCAATGTACCGTTATAAACGCACATATCCGGGCAATCATCACACATGTCAATCCGTCCATCCGGAAGTACATCAGGAGCCTGTATCACACCAATGCCGATGGCTTTTACCCTGTAAAAGAACCGCAGGGGGTTTTTCAGGCAATAGACAATAAATTTTCCAAAAGCTTTTCTTACTGTTTTGTCAAACAGGCTCATGAAAAAAATTCGTTTCCCCATTTTTACTTTGGGATACACCAGGTATTTGCCATACTTCCAATGATAAAAGGTCTGAACAAGTTCCATTGTTCTGCTTCCATAGGCCCCGAAGATTTTTCCTTTTTTGTTGGTAATAAAATTACCGATAAGCCATTTAAAAGAAGTGTGGTCCACCGTTCCCCCGAGATAAGCAGTGGCTTCATACCCCGGAAAATGTTTTTTGATTACAGCATATACTTCTTTTGAAGACACATTGGCATTACTCATCTCTTCCGGTAACACTGAATAGCCCAAACTGCCAGGCAGTATTGGTATTTTCTTTCCGGCCTGATCCCGAAATTCAACACCTTCATGTATTGGCACGCCCCTGTAAGTAATTAAAGAAATGCCGCCGACCACATCCATATTATCAATAGCCCATTTCAATAATTCAGGAACCTCATGCAGATTTTTACGGGTTACCGTGATGCCAAAATGCGCATAATATCCGCTTATCTTTTTTAACCTCCTTGCAGCTTTCAACCTGAGATCATTCAGATCAGTTTCATGTTCCGGTTTTATTTTCTTAAACTCGGGCCGTGTTTGTGTGGTATCAATATGAAAACTTAATCCTGTGAGGCCGGCCTTTTTTAACTTAAGTAATAGTTCCTCATCCAAAGCATAGCCGTTGGTAAGGATCAGGCTTTTCATATCATTATCTGTGATAAACTGAATAATTTCAACAATGTTCGGGTGTAAGATAGGTTCGCCGCCCGCCATCGAAATACCATCACAATTTCTCCATTTTTTCAGAAATAATATCTCCTCTTTTATCTGGTCAAGTGGTTTATGTCCTTCACCCATTACCAGCCGGTAACAACCATCGCAATGAATATTGCAGATATCGGTGATTTCAACCCACCCGATGGGATTGTCGTTTGTTGACCATGGTAAACGATAAAGCTTTCTCTTGTCTGGAAATAAATTTTCTTGCATACAAATGGGGTTTATTGATTAATGAAAACATTTCTTTCCTTTTTGCGTAGTTCCATATGGTAGCCTTTAAACTAAAATGCAATCCCCAACAAAAAAACTGTTCGTGTTTGGTCTTCAGTTCTATCTATAACCCAACCACTACTTTCATTTTTTGTAAATCATATGAAAGAATAAACAATTTTTGGGACAACTGCCCAAATCATCAACTCTTCTGCATCAATAATGATGACAGCATGAAGCTGAGACAACCGTAGGTTTCTGTAATCAGTCCGTAAACTGACAATGAAAGTTTATAGTCATTAAGCAAAAAACTATTAAACAAATATAATATTTACGGATAATTTTAGCATTTATTATTTACTTTCTTCCAGTTGTTCTCCAAATTTATACTTCACCCGATTTTTTAAAAAAATATCTATGTTAACGATTGAATGTCAGACCTCTATATTTATGGCATGAAACCTTTATATTATTTCTCTCAACATGGTAATTGTAAAATAAATGATTAAGCTAGCAACAAATTACAATTGACCGGGCTAATAAGAAACTCTGAAGAATTAGCTATTGATCACTTTACACCTTCGAGTATTTTAATGTAATTAGCCCTTTCATAAGCAGTCGGATCTGAAATATTTTGCTGGCTCATGCTTCCTTTAAAAGCACTAAGATCATCAAAGCCCATCCTGTACATCCAGTCCTCAAGTTCTTTATTCATGGTTCTTAAATAAGGAATACCGTTTTTATATAGTGAAGATGCCGTCATCACCACATCGGAACCTGCCAGAATAAATTTAATTACTTCGATGGCACTCTGCACACCAGTAGTAGCTGCAAGCGACAGGTTTATCTTTCCATATAACAAGGCAATCCAGAGTAAGGGTAACCTGATTTCATTTGACTCGCTATAATGCAAATCCGTTTTAATAACCAGTTCATTGATATCAAAATCAGGCTGGTAGAAACGATTGAAAAAAACCAGCGCATCAGCCCCTGCATTTTTCATCCGTAATGCCATATTACCCATAGCACTGAAATAGGGATTCAGTTTCACTGCCACCGGTATTTTTACCGATTGTTTGATTGATTGAATAATATTCAGGTAGCGGTGTTCCACATGGGAGGAAGACATGGTAATATCTCCAGGTATAAAAAAAATATTTATTTCAATCCCATCGGCACCGGCCTGCTCTATCCGTTTTGAATAATCAATCCATCCTTCCGTAGTAATGCCGTTTAAACTACCGATGACCGGAATATGTACTCTTTCCTTTGCCCTGCGGATATTCTCCAGGTATTCTTCAGTCCCAATATTATAATCATCCGCATCCGGGAAATAATCCAATGCTTCAGGGAATGAATTAGTAGTACCCGAAATAATTTTTTTATACTTCAGTTCCTCCTTTTTTATCTGCTCTTCAAATAAGGAAAACATAACTACAGCCCCGGCGCCATTATCTTCCATCCTTACTATATTGTCTGCTTGCTCTGATAAAGTGCAGGCAGAAACGACAATAGGTGAATTTAAATTCAACCCCATGTAAGTTGTCTCCATTTTCATAATTAAAATTTTAATCAGGCAACAGGAACAAAATCACTGGCTTTTTTTATCGCCATTTCTTCATAATTTTTCCATTTCAGATTTACCAGGCCCTGTGCATGCAGCATCAACTGTTCCGCCACCTGTGGATTTGTCATAGTGAGTACTTTATACCGCAATTCGTTATATGCATAATCTTTCAACGCCATGGTTGGCCTTGGCGAATCCAGCACAAAAGGGTTTTGATTTTTCTTTCTCAGTACCGGGTTATACCTCAACAATGGCCAGTGACCGCTTGCTACCGCACCGTTCTGTTGTGTCAGTCCATCTTTTAAGTCATAACCATGTGCAATGCAATGACTGTATGCTAATATTAAGGAAGGACCGTCATAGGCTTCGGCTTCTCTCATTGCAAGCAGTGTTTGTTGCGCATTGGCACCAAACGCCACTCTGGCCACATACACATTGCCATAAGAAATAGCCTGCATAGCTAAATCTTTTTTACCAATTGTTTTACCACCTGAAGCAAATTTTGCTGTTGCTGCTGTAGGTGTTGATTTGGATGATTGTCCTCCTGTGTTTGAATACACTTCCGTATCTAATACCAGGATATTGATATTTCTTCCGCTGGCTAACGCATGATCCAATCCGCCATAACCGATATCATAAGCCCATCCATCACCACCAATCAGCCACACACTTCGCCGGACAAACTGGTCAATTACTGATAACAGATGAGCGGTTTTTGATGAGTTTATGTTAATTAATTTTTCTTTTACCAACTGAATTCTCAACCGTTGTTGTGCAATTTCTGATTCATGAACCTGTTTGGCCTCCAGTATTTCTTTTACAGCATTTTCCCCAAGATCATCTTTTAATTCAGCAAGTAACTGTTTGGCTATATCCAATTGCTTATCGGCAGTTATCCGCATACCTAAACCAAACTCGGCGTTATCTTCAAACAATGAGTTGGACCAGGCGGGACCCCTTCCATCTTTATTCATTGTCCAGGGCGTAGTGGGAAGATTGCCCCCATAAATGGAAGAACAACCAGTAGCATTAGCCACCAGTAACCGGTCGCCGAATAATTGTGATAATAATTTTATATAAGGCGTTTCACCACACCCGGCACAGGCACCAGAAAATTCGAACATGGGTTCAAGAAATTGTGCGCCGTGTACCGTGGAGAAATCAATTTTTGTCCGATCATTCCAGGGAATATTTTCAAAATATTCAATACTCGTTTTTCCTTTTTCCAATATAGGTTCCTTGTCACCCATATTGATGGCTTTGCGGGAACGGTTGGACGAATCAGTAGCCGGGCAAACTTCAACACATAAATTGCAACCGGTACAATCCTCAAGGTAAACTTCCAGTGAATATTGTGTTTCCGGAAACCCTCTTGCATTAATAGGGGCTGATTTAAAATCCGCCGGAGCTTTTTTCAGATAATCTTTATGATAAAACTTGGCTCTTATTACACTATGAGGACAAACATAAGCACAGTTACCGCATTGGATACATAAATCCGGTTCCCAGATGGGAACTAAATCAGATACATTTCTTTTTTCCCATTGTGTGGTGCCGCTGGGATAAGTTCCGTCAATTGGCATCTGGCTGACAGTTAATTCATCGCCATGACCCGCCATCATAACTGCAGTTACATTTTTTACAAAGTCCGGAGCTTTGTCCGAAACGGTAAGCAAATTATAATCTGCTGCTGAAACTCTTTTTGGATAATCTACTTCATACAAATTTTCCAGTGTAGCATCTACCGCTTTAAAATTCTGATCAATTACTTTTTGCCCCTTCTTAAAATATGTTTTTTCAATTGCTTTCTTAATTTGCTTAATGGAATCTTCTCTTGGTAATACTCCTGATAATGCAAAATAGCATGTTTGCATGATGGTATTAATGCGGCCGCTCATGCCCGTATTTCTTGCCACAGTTGTTGCATCAATTACATAGAGTTTTAATTTTTTATTTATGATCATTTTCTGTACCTGCCCGGTTAACTTATCCCACACTTCCTCTTTACCATAAGGACTGTTTAATAAAAACGTAGCCCCATCTTTGGCAAACTCAATCATTTCTACTTTTTCTGTAAAGTTGAACTGGTGACAGGCAATAAAATCCGCTTTTGAAATAAGATAAGGGGCACGGATGGGCCTGGGACCAAACCGTAAATGCGAAACTGTCCTGGCTCCTGATTTTTTAGAATCGTAAACAAAATATCCCTGTGCAAACAAATCAGTATTTTCGCCGATAATTTTAATCGTGTTTTTATTGGCGCCCACGGTACCATCAGCTCCCAATCCAAAAAATAAACCCTGCCTCCATTCGGACTCATCTAAAGTGTAGGACGGATCATAATCCAAACTTGTGAAGGTAACATCGTCATTGATACCGATAGTAAATCCATTTTTCGGATGTTTCTTTTTTAATTCATCAAATACAGCCTTCACCATAGCAGGTGTAAATTCTTTGGAGGAAAGACCATAACGACCACCAATTATGTTGGGCAGTTGTTTGATCTTACCCTGTTGCCAGACTTCAACCAGGGTAGATAAAACATCCTGGTACATAGGTTCACCCGAAGCGCCGGATTCTTTTGTTCTGTCTAATACTGCAATTGACCTGGTAGTTGCTGGTAATGCTTTGATAAAATGTTCCAACGAGAATGGCCGGTATAAACGAACCTGTATTACCCCGGTTTTTTCACCCGCATTATTCAAAGCCTCTACTGTTTCAGAAACGGTTTCACAACCGGAGCCCATGATAATGATGATCCGTTCTGCATCCTTTGCCCCGCTGTATTGGAAGAGTTCATATTTTCTACCAGTCATTTTTTCAAAATCATTCATCACCTCCTCAATAATAGCAGGCATGTTATTATAATAACTATTCACCGTTTCTCTTCCCTGGAAATACACATCAGGATTTTGTGCCGTTCCCCTGATAAATGGATGTTCAGGATTCAATCCCCTGTTGCGATGCGCAATTACCAGCGAATCAGGAATCATGGATTTGATTTGTTCATCCATTAACATTTCCAGTTTATTTACTTCATGTGAGGTACGGAAACCATCAAAGAAATGAATAAAAGGAATTCTTGATTTTAATGATGCCACCTGTGCAATCAATGCAAAATCATGTGCTTCCTGTACACTCATTGAACATAACATGGCAAAGCCGGTTGTTCTTGCGGCCATTACATCCTGGTGGTCGCCAAAAATAGAAAGTCCCTGTGCGGCTAATGAACGGGCTGCCACATGAAATACACAAGCAGTTAATTCGCCGGCAATTTTATACATGTTGGGTAACATTAACATCAAACCCTGTGATGCCGTAAACGTTGTTGTCAACGATCCGGTTTGCAATGCACCATGTACAGTACCTGCAGCGCCAGCTTCACTTTGCATTTCTATTACATCCGGCACCGTGCCCCATATATTTTTTAACCCTTTAGAAGCCCACTCATCACATAGTTCGGCCATATTGGATGATGGAGTTATTGGATAGATGGCACAGACTTCATTGATGCGGTATGCCACATATGCGGCAGCTTCGTTTCCATCAATCGTTGCGATTATTTTCTTATTTCCTGACATCGGATGTTGAATTAACTGGTTCTGGAATCATTTCAATAGCATGACAAGGACATTGTTCGTAACAAACTGCACAACCGGTGCAGGCATCATAATTGAATTTGTACCGGTTCCCTTTTCCTAATTTAATAATGGCATCTTCCGGGCAGGCCCCAAAGCAGCCATCGCATTCAAAACAGTTGCCACAACTCAGGCAACGTTGTGCTTCAAATCTTACTTCTGGTTCAGGTAAACCAGCAACCACTTCATCAAAATTTTGTACTGCAACAGCCGGTGCCAGTCTATTCTGCTCTTTTTGCGGTGCATCGGTTTGGTACCACATATGTAATTTACGGTAGCTGGCAGTCGGGTGTTTTCCGGGTTTTGTATATACCTCTTGTTTTAAATAACTATCAATGTACCGGGCGGCTTTTTTCCCCTGGCCAATAGCAATGGTGGAGCTCCTGTTTTCACCGGGCAGCATATCTCCCCCGGCAAATATTCCCTCGTAACCAGTCATTCGTTGCGCATCAATGTTGATCGTTCCATCATCATTAATCACAATTCCTGGAACTGAACGTAAGAAACCTGAATCCGTTTCCTGGCGATTTGCAAGAATCAACACATCTGCAGATATGATTTCAAATTCATTGGTGCCAACAGCTTTTCCCTTTTCCACTTTCATCTTCTCCAGCGTAATTGTATTCTTTTTTATACTGCTGATACTTTTTAACAGCTGTACATCTACTCCTTCCGCCAGTGCATCTTCCGTTTCATAATCATAAGCTGGCATCAATTTTTTATCTCCCGGAAAATAAACGGCAGCCTGTGAACCAAACCGCATAATCATACGGGCAAGATATAAAGCCAGTTTACCGCCACCATACACAACCACTTTCTTTTTTATATAAGCTGATGCATCCAATTTTGCCTGATTGAAAAAAGAAAAAGCATCTGTGACAAAAACAGAATCATCCTGTTGAAATTCTTCTTTATGAATCAACTGGGCTCCAATGGCCAGGTAAACTGCATCAAAATTACCTGCAGCTTTTTCGGCAAGTATATCCTGCACTTTACAATTCAGGCGAATCTTTACGCCTGTTCTGAATATGCGATTTACTTCAAAATCTATTACAGATTTTGGCAAGCGGTATTCGGGAACACCTGTCCATAATAAACCACCGGGATGATTTCCTGCTTCAACTATTTCTACTTCATGACCCATACGGGCCAGGTGATATGCTGCGGAAAGACCTGAAGGTCCGGCCCCAACTACTAAAACTCTTTTCTTGCTTGCTAACGTAAAAAATTGAATGGGCCATTTTTGCCTGATCGCTTCATCACCAATGTATCTCTCAACGGCATGAATATTTACAGTCGTGTCAATATGTGTACGATTGCAGCCCGTTTCGCAGGGCTTTACACAAACCCTGCCCATGATAGCGGGGAAAGGATTCTCTTCAACCAGTTTCTGAAAAGCTTCAAAATAATTACCGGCCTGGGCATAGTCCATCCATGCCTGGATATTTTCCCCGGCCGGGCAAGCACTGTTGCAGGGGGGCATAAAGTCAACATAGGTGGGACGTTGAAAACGTTTAGGACCAGTTCCTTCGGCATGGGCAGAAAGGTCGACTGGTTTGGTTATATCAGGTTGAGACATTTTCGTTTATTTCATCAGTAAATAAAATAATAAAGCTTCCTGAAAAGCAAGTTCAAAAAGTGTTGAAAATTAGAATTGAACGCATTAATCAGGGTTGACCTAATTCAGCCTGCAAACTGATTCATATCATAATAAAAGAAACGATATTACTCAGGTTGCCGGATGAACTTACAAAGAAAAATAATTTTCTGTACTAACTGGTTGCTGCAAGAACAATTTCCTTCACCTTATCAAGGTGAACCCTTTCCTGTTGCATCGTATCACGATGCCGGATAGTAACCGTATTATCTTCCTTTGTTTGCTGATCTACCGTTACACAAAAAGGAGTGCCGAGTGCATCCATTCTCCGGTAGCGTTTTCCAATAGTATCTTTTTCCTCGTAAAAACAGCGGAAAGAAGATTTACAATCATCCATTATTTTCCTGGCAATATCCGGCAAACCATCTTTTTTAACCAACGGTAATATGGCAAGTTTGATTGGAGCAAGTTTGTTGGGGAGTTTTAACACAACACGGCTGTCTTGTTTTTCTGCTGTACTTAAATCTTCCTCAGTATAGGCATGACTCATCACCAGCAAAAACATTCTATCCAAACCAATAGATGTTTCAATAACATAAGGAATATAATTTCCATAAGGTTTTCCGGTGGCCTGATCAATATCATTATCGAAATACTGCATTTTCTTTTTGCTGTATTCCTGGTGTTGTTTTAAATCGAAATCAGTGCGGCTGTGAATGCCTTCCACTTCTTTAAAACCAATGGGGAAGTTGTATTCAATATCACAGGCGGCATCAGCGTAGTGAGCCAATTTAACATGGTCGTGAAAACGATATTGGTCTTCAGGTATTCCTAAACTTAAATGCCATTTCAATCTTTCTTCTTTCCAGAATTCATACCATTCTTTTTGTGTGCCGGGACGGATGAAGAATTGCATTTCCATCTGTTCAAACTCCCGCATGCGGAAAATAAATTGCCTGGCCACAATTTCATTACGGAAAGCTTTACCAATCTGTGCGATACCAAAAGGAATTTTCATCCTGCCGGTTTTTTGCACATTTAAAAAATTAACAAAAATGCCTTGCGCTGTTTCGGGACGCAGATAAACTTTGTTATCCTCGTCTTCAGATGACACTGTTGATCCAAACTCTGTGGAGAACATTAAATTGAACTGACGAATGTCCGTCCAGTTGCAAGTGCCGCTGATAGCACATTTTATTTTATTGTCTTCGATCAGCTTTTTTAACCCGGCAAAATCGTCCTTTGCTAATAAAACATCCATTGCTGCCAGCAGTTCATCTGCTTTGATATTCTGGCCCGCAGCTCGCAGCTCATCGCTAAAAGCTTCTATCAAATGATCTACCCGGTAACGCTTCTTGCTGTCCTTATTATCAATCATCGGGTCGTTGAAGTTATCAACGTGGCCGCTGGCTTTCCAGGTGGTGGGATGCATAAAGATGGCGGCATCAATACCCACGATATTTTCATGCATGCGGGTCATACTGTCCCACCAGTAATCTTTGATATTTTTTTTCAGTTCGCTGCCCCACTGGCCGTAATCATATACGGCCTGCAGGCCGTCATAAATTTCGCTGCTGGGAAATACAAAGCCATATTCTTTGGCATGAGAAATAAGTGCCTGGAACCTGTTCGAATCGTTTGCCATAAGCGGCAAAGATAAGAGATCGGCCTTGCAGACGGCAGCAGAACAACAAGGAAAATATTTTCCTAACATTCACCTTCAAAAACCAATCGCTCTGTAAATTTTCCATTCCTGAAAATAAATATGCAGGAATAAGATCCTGCAGCATCTGAATTATACATAACAAGGTAAAAATTTCCTTTACCATCTGTATACATCTTGCTGTAGTTATTGTGGAGATTGGGGTTAAACAGATTTTTATAAAAGGTCTTATTTATAAAAACCGGTTTTTTGTTGATGGTCATTTCAATTTTTTTAATTTCCTCATTGGGTCTATCTCCATCTGTTCCAATCATAGGAAGATGATCAATTTTTTCATAAATATTTGTCGACTCTTTCATAAAGCTGACAATATGGTCTTTAACATTGAATGATGTTACTGTGATGGTTAAT
Source organism: Chitinophagaceae bacterium (assembly GCA_032654705.1). Classification (GTDB taxonomy): domain Bacteria; phylum Bacteroidota; class Bacteroidia; order Chitinophagales; family Chitinophagaceae; genus JJ008. The sequence goes on along the minus strand of JAULAZ010000003.1, from coordinate 3,439,928 downwards.
GAAATACTGTCGTTATAAAATTTAATCTGGTTGTTTTTATCAACATGTTTAAGTTTACCAAGTTTCTCTATTTCAACCAGTCTTGATTTGTAAATAAAACCACTCACTATCCTAAACTCACTCATAATTGACGGGGTGTAATCAGCGTAAGGCAGTTTTTTCCCTTTGATTATAGATATAGGTAAATAAAAATCAACATGAACCCAGTTTTTGCCTGCAAGTGTATTTTCTGTGTATGACTCCTGAACAATCGTATTATTATTCAAGCGGCAAACAACAGCCGAGGTCGTATCCGGATTATTCCTTACGTTAACAAAACCATCAGTATCATTTACTTCATAGAATTGTGCACTAGCGTAAAGACTATAAGCAAAACAAAAAATAAATAAAATAATACCTGTCTTCATTGAATACCAAAACTATCAAATTTATAAATGCTAATCTATGATTATAAGTCAATCCATGACTTTTCATTTGAGAAAGAAACCTGATGACTTTGGGAAATTTATTTCAACTTGTCATTTTGCTGATGTCTTTCCGCATCTCTTTTTGTTTGCTTTCCCTACTTTAAGATATTCGCCAACAGGGTCCAGGTCGCCCAATGGAAGTCCTAATTTTTTTTTCGCATCCCTTAAGGCTATTCGCATCGCTTCAATATCAATGATGGCCCGGTATAGTCTTTCACCCGGTTTTTTTTGTAACCAAAGTTCCAACTGAATGTCTTTGATATTTTGAGGTGTATCGGTCATTTCTTTATTAAACCAAAGGTATTTAAATTAAGATTACTTATCCATTCATAGATATAACTCCAATCCAGGTCTTTTAATGAAGAAAGCATCTTTATATCCTCTGCCTGAATGGAACTCTGCAACTCCTGTATCCAGATTAATTTTGAAATAACCAGGTCTTCCGGTGATACAAGAAAGATTTTCATATCTAAAAATTCTACTTGTTTTCTCCGTTCAAATTCCTTTTTCCGGTAAGGATTATTTTTCAAAATAACAAAATCAGCTTTATAATTACTCTGATGATCTATAATGTTGAACATGCCCTCCTTTTCTATTGCTTCCCTTATTGCATCTTCCTCACAATAATAACCTTCTTTAAAATATTCCATCAACAACTTCACATCCGAAGGTTTCAGGTGTACAATAAAATCAAAATCTCTTGTATATCTTGGCCCTGTGTAAGTACTCATAGCCATGCTGCCGGATAGCATATAGGGAATATTATACTTTTCAAAAAACTGAATTAATATGCGTAAAAAATTAAACATGACTGTAATATAGTTTTATTTCAACTTCTCATTCTGCTGATGTCTTTCCGCATCTCTTTTTGTTTTCTTCTCAAAATTTTTTTGCAACGCATCGGTTAGATCAACTCCCGTTTGATTAGCGAGACATAACAGCACCCAAAGCACATCGGCCATTTCATCATCTAAATTCCTGTTCTTATCACATTCTTTAAAACTCTGGTCGCCGTATGTTCGGGCCATTATCCTGGCCAGCTCTCCTACTTCTTCCGTTAAGATTGCCATATTGGTGAGCTCACTGAAATAACGGACACCGGTTGTTTTTATCCAGCCATCCACCTGCTGCTGGGCTTCTTTAATAGTCATAACAAAATTTTTTATCGGGCTGCTGCAAGTTAGCATGATTCTTGTCGTTTACCCACTCCCTGCCCCCTGAAAACAACCTGGTGAACCAATTCCTTTAAAAAATTTTGTATTCTATGATGGCATCATCCCTCCGCCGGTTATTGGCTGTTGCAGTTTTATCGGTTCTTTTTTTCGTATCGCAGGCTCAACCTGCCGGTAATCAATCCATAAAAAAAGAAACCAGGCCTTATAAAATACTTAGTTCCGGTAAACAGATCACTATTAAAAGCAGCCGGAACATCCTGCATATTATGTTATGGACCACCACCGGGCACAGGATAATAGAACAAAGAGAAATCAATACAGGTTCTTACACATTTACAATCCCGGTAAATGAAAAAATATTTTTCCTGATGATAGGACTAGAAGGCGGTAAGATTTATACGGAGAAAATAGGAATAGAATAAGCTAAGAGATCAAAGGCGGGAAAAAGAAAAAGAGTTGCTGGAAATTACTCCTTGCCTCTTTTTCTCTTTCAACCTCTTAGCTCATTCTTTATTTTTCGAATCAATTAAGATGGTAACCGGGCCGTCATTTATTAACTCTACTTTCATGTCTGCCCCGAAAATTCCGGTTTTAATTAGTTTATCCATGTCACGGGATAATTGCTGAATCATTTTTTCATATAATGGAATAGCAATGTCCGGTTTGCTGGCTTTAATATAAGAAGGGCGATTCCCTTTTTTGGTGGAGGCATGTAAAGTGAACTGGCTGATCAGCAGAATATCTCCTCCCGTTTCTTTGATGGAAATATTCATCACGTTATCATTATCATTAAAAATTCTGAGGTTGACTATTTTACCCGAAAGCCATTCTATATCTTCCTCCGTATCGGCATCCTCAATACCCAGCAGGACGAGCAGTCCATTTTCAATGGCTGCGTGAATTTTTCCTACAATTGTTACACTGGCCCCGGTCACTCTTTGAATTACTGCCCTCATTGTCCGTAATTTTGTTTTACAAATGTAATAGCTGCCACATGATTGACATCACCAAAGAAATATCTTTTCAAACTACCCGCAGCGGAGGCAAAGGCGGCCAGAACGTAAATAAAGTAGAAACGGCTGTTATCGCATCGTTTCATATAGATTCATCACAGTTTTTTTCTGATGAACAAAAAACATTGCTGAAAGAAAAACTCAGCAACCGCATTAATGCGGAGGGTTTTTTAATGGTCAAATCACAAACTCACCGCACTCAGTTGGCCAATAAGCAGGAAGCAGTAAAAAAGATGAATGTACTGGTTTCAAAAGCACTGGAAAAGAAAAAACCCCGCATTGCCACCAAAATAAGTAAAGCTTCAAAACAAAGAAGGCTGGAATCGAAGAAAAGAAAAGCAGAGATTAAATCAGGAAGGCAAAAACTAAAGCCAGGAAGTTTTTAGCCACAAAATCACACCAAAGTACTCAAAAACTAATCCGTAAATTAGCTGTTCAATTTTACCCTTTGCGGAAGACAATAGTGACGATATTTTTTTTGTTCGCTTCAATCATTTCAATTGCCTGGTTACTGGGCGCCTGCAAAAAAGAACAAAACAGTAAACACATTCAACTGATGAAGCAGGAAATTCCGGAAGGATTTCCATCGCCTGTTTTCACTTTCCGGGATAATCCATTGAGCAAAGAAGGTTTTGAACTGGGAAGAAAATTATTTTATGATGGCCGGCTTTCTATTGACAGTGTTCATCCCTGCGCCTCCTGCCACCAGCAGATTGCAGGTTTCGGCACTTATGAACATGACCGCAGCCATGGTGTTTTTGATTCACATACATTGCGTAATGCACCGGTATTGTTCAATCTTGCCTGGAATACTGGTTTTCACTGGGACGGTGAATTCGGTTCATTAAAAGATGAGGCAGCACAACCCATCAATGGCCATATAGAAATGGGAGAAACTTATGAAGGCATTATTAATAAAATAAAAGATGACCCGGAATATCAAAAAATGTTCAAAGAAGTTTTTCGTTATCCTTTTATCCAGCCGGAATTTATTTTAAAAGCATTGGAACAGTTTACCGGTTTTATGGTTTCTGCAGATTCAAAATACGATCGTTATAAAAAAGGGACTGCCACTTTTACCTTACAGGAAGAATCGGGTTATCAGTTATATAAATCCAAATGTGCTGGCTGTCATCCGGAACCCATGTTTACAGATTACCAGTTTCATAATATTGGTTTACCGGTAGATCATTTTCTGAATGATTATGGCCGCATGAGAATTACTGGTAAAAAAGAAGACTCGTTGAAATTCAGAACCTCAACGCTACGCAATACCTATGTGTCTGCAAATTATATGCACGACGGAAGATTTAATACTTTGGCACAATGTATTAATCATTACCGTAGCGGTGTGCAGCAAAGTGCCACGCTTGATCCCTTGTTGACAAATGGAATTACACTCACAAATAGCGAAGCCAGTAATCTTTTTGTTTTTCTCCGGGCATTAACGGATTCAACATTTCTGAAAGACCCGAGGTTTTCCAAACCTCAATAAAGATCAATTTGTTTTTCTTTTGCCCATTAAAACACCCAGGGCTTGTTTTTGTGCTTCAATATCTTTTTGAGTGGCTTCCTGTGTTGCTTTATTATCCTCCAGCTTTTTCTCAAGGCTGAGCTGGTCGTCTTTAAGGTCCCTTAGTTTTTTTTTCAGCTTTCGTAACAGCTTCTTCCTGGTCTTTTATCCGTATCTCCAGGTCAGCCGCTTCCACAGCCGGCAGCATGTCATTTAAAAATGACTTAGCCTTGTTTATATCATCCGGCTCCATTTTCAATAAAGCATTGTCTCCATCTTTAGTCATAATCATATAAAGGGTAGATTCATCACTTGCCTTTCTGCTTTTACGTTCCACCTTGATTAAAAAATCCATCTTGTCTTTACTGATCTCGGTAACGTATGCATTTTTGAATACCAGGAATCCTTTATCCTTATTGAACAGGCCCTTTTCCTCTTTGGCCCGATAACCCATTTTTTCCATTTTCTGTATAATGGCATTTTGTACCGCTTCGGGTGAATAAGAATAATCAATGGCAATCGCCTGCTGTTTTTTCTTATCATACTGGATATTGCTCTCATAGGATTGTGAAGATGCAGCGATAGTAATGGTGAATGCACTTACAAGTAATAAATAAATCTGCTTCATAGTATCTATTTTTGGCCTTAAAGATACAGCAACCTTCAAAAGCGTTGCAAACAAGTTAAAGAAAGATGGCACAGGCAATGAATTCGTTTTTTGTCTTCCTATCAATTACTTTTGTTTCCAAATATCCAATCCTTTGAGTGGAATAAAAAAACTGGCCGGGCAAACATTATGGTATGGTGTTCCTACCATTGCCAGCCGTTTCCTGGGCTACCTGATGAATCTTTCGCTGCCACTCATCTTTGCACAGCCTGCTAAAACGGCTGACCTTACACAGATTTATGCCATCATTCCTTTTTTAAATGTGCTGTTTACGTATGGATTGGAAACGGCTTATTTCCGTTTTTCGCAGGATACTGATAAAAAGAAATTATACAATACGCTGTCCGTCTCCCTTATTGGTTCAACTATTTTCTTTACCAGTTTGCTATTTGTTTTTAAAGACAATATTGTTCAGTGGGCCAATCTTGAACAACATCCTGAATACATTACCTGGATGGCTGTCATTATTTTTTTTGATGCCATCAGCACATTGGCTTTTGCAAGACTCCGGCAGGAAAACAGGCCGAAGCGATATGCATTTGCCCGCATTTCCGGTGTGATGATGAATGTGTTTGTAGTGATTTTATTTTTAGCAGTTATTCCAAAATATGTAAATAGCCATCCGAACAGCTTTTTAGAAAATATCTATAACAAGAATACCGGCATTGGTTATTACCTCATCGGTAATATCTGTGGCACGATTCTTACTTTTATTTTGCTGAGAAAAGAATTTTTCCAGGTACGTTTTCAGTTTGACGGGCAGCTATGGAAAAAAATTATGCATTACTCTTACCCGCTGGTGATTGTGGGCATGGGCGGCATGGTAAATGATATGCTAAGCCGTTTGATCTACCAGCATGTGGTCAACCTGCCGGAAGAACAGGCTAAACATGAGTTGGGTATTTTTGGAAATATATACCGGCTTGCTGTATTAATTACGATCATGATACAGGCATTCCGCATGGCGGCTGAACCATTTTTCTTTAACCGCAGTAAAGATGAAGATGCGCCTCGTACTTATGCCCGGATAATGAAATTTTTTGTGATAGCTTCCTGCTTTATGTTTCTTTTTATCAGTCTTTATATTGATGTGTTCCGCTGGTTCTTTATCGCCGTTCATAAACCGGCCTGGACAGAAGGATTGTATATTGTTCCCTTGCTGGCATTAGGAAATGTTTTCCTGGGTATTTATTACAACCTCAGCATCTGGTACAAATTGAAACATAAAAACATGATGGGCGCATTGATCACAATTGCTGGCGCATTGATCACCATTGCACTCAATATTGTATTGATACCAAAATATCATTACCTCGGGGCGGCCATTGCCACTTTCTCCTGTTATTTATTTATGATGATAGTAAGTTATGTGCTGGGGCAGAAATATTACCCGATCCCTTATGCAAGAACAAAACTCATTTCCTATCTCGTTTTGGTAGTTCTTATCTACCTGGCCCATCATGGGATGGTATATTTATGGGAAGACCGCTGGTTTAATCTTGGTTCAGCTACCCTGTTACTGCTACTGTTTACTTTGTTTGTTGGAAAAATTGAGAGAAAGGAGTTGGAGAAGTTGCCGGTGATTGGGAGGTTGTTTATTTCCCGTCGTTCTCAATAATTTTTTTAGTAATTTCTGCAAAAGTTCATTTTACTGTTGCAAAATTTGCCAGGGAAAAAATTCTATTTGATGTCATTTTTGGATGTCTCATTGCACATTCTTCTAAATTTTTTGGCTATGAAAAAGCATATTCTTTTTCTCTTTGTTTTTTTCCCATCGTTCCTGGCAACATCATGCTGGAAAGATTTATTGGGGAAAGAGCATTTGCCCCCAGTAACGCAATCAGGAGCTCAGACTTTTGGATGTAAAGTAGATGGTAAAATCTGGACAGCGAATGGCACGCATGATTTATTTGTAAGTGTTCCTGCCCTTAGCGGAGGTATAGGGCATGACTTACAAAGAGGTTATTATTTTTATTTAGCAGCAAGAAGAGACCCCTCTTTGCTAGCTAATGATTCTTATGATGATATTAGTTTTGTTATAAATGATTTTTTACAAAACTCGGATATAAATATAAATAAAACCTGTCCTGGAGGCTGCGGGATATACTGTCCTTTTACAGAAATTAGCTTTAGTACCCCAGGTGTATATTGTTTTATTACTGATTCAACTCATACAGGCAAACTGATTTTTACAAGAAGAGATACCGTAAACAGAATTGTATCAGGAACTTTTGAATTCACTGCCTATGATAAAGCAAAGAATAAAACCATTACAATAACTGATGGTCGCTTTGATTTTAAAGAATAGAAACTATTAATACAATTTCACAAACGGATTATTCATCTTCTCAAATCCCACCGTCGTTACCGGCCCGTGCCCCGAATAAACTTTTGTTTCATCCGGCAACGTAAAGAACTGGGTTTGGATGCTATTGGCCAGCGTATCAAAATCACCGCCGGGCAGATCGGTTCTGCCAACACTCATATTAAATAATACATCACCGCCGATGATAAAGCCACCAGCCTGGTGATAAAAAGCAACGCTGCCGGGAGAATGGCCGGGAACCCAGCGTATTTCCAGTTCCTCCTCACCAACTTTAATAATATTTCCTTCTTTTATATAAACCAACGGCCCTTCATAATTGTCGAAGGGCAGTTGCCATAGTTGGCCGGCCTGTGGAGCAAAGTCCAGCACCGGTTTTTCCTTTTCATGCAGGTGCAGGTGCAAGCCCCAGGTATCATGTACGAATTTGTTGCCAAATACATGATCGAGATGGCAATGTGTATTAAGCAGCAAAACAGGAGTAAGACCTGTCTTTTCGATGCCTGTTTTTAATTCGTCCCTTTCTTTTGGAAAATAACAGCCCGGATCAATAATGCAGCACTGCCCCTGTTCGTTATGCAAAACATAGGTATTCTCCTGCACGGGACTAAATGTAAATGACTTAATGTTTAACATGGATGAAGCCTCCCCCGAACTTTGTCCCTTCCCTTCTCCTGCCTTATTGGCGGAATCGGGAACCTCCAAGGTGGGGCTTACGAGGATTTCGAAAGTACGAAGAAGTATTTTTAAAGTGGAAGAGCATAATATATTCTTTGATAATAAGCCCCGGAGGGGCTGAATGTAGGTAGAAAAAAATGTAAGTTTGTTTACAGGAACCCCGGAGGCCTGCCTGCCGGTAGGCAGGGGTTCAACACAGTTGAGCAGAATTACAGAACGATGAAGGGAGTGACACAACAGGCGATGAGCAAAGTTGATGTCGCTGGCAACATAAATAATATTAAGCCTGATAAAAAATATTATGAAGAAAGTTTTAAGCCTGATGTTTGTTTGCCTTTCCGTTTTCATAACTATGAAAACCCCGGCACAAGTAAATACGGTGGAATTTGGGAAAAACCGTGTACAGTACCAGAAATTCAAATGGAAATATTACCAGACAGAAAATTTCAACAGCTACTTCAGCCAGGATGGGCTGGGGCTGGGAAAATATGTGGCGCAGATTGCCGAAGAAGAACTTCCTTCCATTGAAGAATTTGTAGAATATGGCATGCAGCGCCGGGCCAACATTGTTATCTATAATAATTACGATGAAATGCAGCAGTCCAATATCGGGCTGGGGATTGACTGGCAAAATACCGGCGGCGTGACCAAACTGGTGAACAATAAAATGATTGTTTACTTTGATGGCAACCATGAACATCTTCGCCAGCAGATACGGCAGGGTATTGCAAAAATTTTAGTGGATAATATTTTGTTTGGTGATGACCTTGGTGAGTTTGCTGCCAACCAGGCCTTGCTCGATCTTCCCAAATGGCTGACCGATGGTTATATTGAATATGCCGCTGAAAACTGGAACACTACGCTGGACGATGACCTGCGGGCTGTGATGCTGGGTGGTAATTACAATAATTTTTACCAGTTTGCTTTTGAAAGACCCTTGCTGGCCGGCCATGCATTCTGGAAATATATCGCTGATAAATATGGCAAAAGCAAAACCACTTATTTCCTGTACCTGGCCCGCATTTACCGCAACCTGAATAATGCTTCCAATAAAATTGCCAAGAAGAAATTCAAAAAGCTGCTGCAGGATTTTATGAACGATGTGCCACAGCAATATTTTAAAGATATTCGGGGCCGGCGCAATTCTCCCAAAGGCCAGTTATCTGTAAGTGAGGATATTGGCAAAACAGATTTTATCCGTTTTAATGCCAATCCGCTTCCCCGGAGTTATACTTATGCCGTGGTGGAATTTAAACAGGGCCGCTACCAGGTGGTGCTGATGGAAAATTTTGTAAACAGGAAAGTTTTATTGAAGCTGGGTGTTCGTTCAAGAGAAACTACTATGCACCCCAACTACCCGTTGCTGGCCTGGGATGGCAAAGGAACCCGGCTGGCTGTATTGTATAATGATGAAGGAAAAACCAAATTCTTTGTTTATGATTTGGTAAACCGAACCAAACTCTGGAGACAGGAGATAAAAATGTTTGACCAGGTGCAGGACATGAAATATATGCTGGATGCCAATACTCTTTTGTTCAGTGCCGTGCGGAGCGGGCAAACTGACATTTATGTTTACAAAATAGATAAACAAAGTTTTGAGCAGGTTACCAATGATGTGTATGATGACCTGGATCCTTCCTTCGTGGCCTTTCCCAATAAAACAGGTATTCTTTACTCCAGCAACCGCCCATCGGCAGAAGCTGCTACCAGTGATGATTCATTACCGGGCAGACATTACAATATTTACTTAGTTGACAACTGGAATAAATCAGAATTCAAACAAATATCAAAACTTAGCGACCTGAAGCATGGCAATGCCCGGTTCCCTTCACAATACAATCAATCGCATTTTACTTTTGTAAGCGATGAAAACGGCGTAAACAACCGCTATGCAGGCTTCTTCAGAACAGAAAGAGCTGGTTTGGATACGTTGATTTTTATCGGCGATGAAGTATTGCGCAATCCGCCGAAAAAAGATGTGGACAGCCTATTGAAAGAATGGAAAAAAGATGATATTGATTCTGTTGGTTATGTTTCCTTCACCAATGATTCTTCTTATGTTTTTCCGCTAACGAATTACCAAAGCAGTCTGTTAGAAACAAGAACGGCCGGTGATAACCAGCAGGTGAGTGAAGTGGTGAAACTGGGTGATATAAAACTACTGTATCGCCTGAAAGTGGATGAAAACACATTGCACCGCCGAAATGTAACGGCCCGGCCAACTGAATACATGAAGAAAATAGTGGAAGAAGAAAAGAAAGCAGCTAACAAACTAACTTCTTACCAGGCCAAGACGGATACGCTGACGAAAAAGCAAAATGATTTCTTCAACAGCGGTTTCAACGATGAAAAGACCGACAGCAGTAAACAGGGACAAGTGATACCTGCACAGGTAGTTCCTGCCAAAGAACCGGTATTGAAAAAAGCAAAAGTGTATGAATACCGGCCGCCAAAATTTTTCAATGACTATTTGGTAAGTGGTTTTAATAATAATGTGCTGGTAACCCGTTATCAACCCTACCAGGGTGGCAGAGGGCCTATCCAATTAAGTAATGGCGATCCATTTAATGGCATTCTCCGGGTGGGCACTTCTGATTTATTCGAAGACTGGAAATTTGCCGGTGGCTTCCGCATCAGCCCCGACCTGAAGAATAATGAATATGTGATGACCACGCAATACCTGAAAAAAAGAATTGATTATGGATTTACTTACTACCGCAATGCGGTAAAGAATCCGCCGCTGTTTGATACTTCGAGATTTAGTGCCAAAGAATTTTCAAACCTGTACCAGGCCACCGTTACCTATCCTTTCAACAGGATTGAATGTCTTCGGGTCAACCTGGCTCTTCGCAGGGATAAATATGTTATACTCGCCTACGATTTTCTGCCTGGATCATTAACGGAACCTGACAGGAAGATTACTACTGCCCTGGCGCATTTAGAATATGTGCATGATGATGCAATCAGTCCCGCCACGAATATCTGGCACGGTCTGCGCTGGAAAGTTTATACAGATGTAAATGCTGAAGTAAGCAACAAATCAGGCACTACTAAAAAACAAGAACATCCCTTTACCATGAATGTTGGTTTTGATGCCAGGCATTATCTCCCCATCTATCGCAATATCATCTGGGCGGTGAGGGCTGCTGGTGATTTCTCCTGGGGCAAACAAAAACTCATTTATTATTTAGGCGGCGTTGACAACTGGCTGATGTTTGGCCCAAATAAAAAAGCTGATGGCAGTTACCGTTATTTTAATCCCTACAACGCACCGGATCCGGATGGTAATTATGCCTACGAATCATTAGTAGTAAACCTGCGGGGCTTTACACAAAATACTGCCAATGGAAATAATGCAGTGGTGATAAACAGTGAAGTAAGGGCGCCGGTTTTTTCTTCTTTCTTTAATAAGCCTATCAACAATGCTTTCCTCCGGAACTTCCAGGTTGTTCAGTTTGTTGATTTAGGCACAGCCTGGAACGGCAGTTATAAAAAAATTTCCCGGCCCAGTGTAATTTATAATGCGCCGCCTTTACAGGTAAAAGTAAAATCCGGTGGCATTGGTCCCTTTGCCGGTGGTTATGGATTTGGTGCCAGGAGTACTTTATTAGGTTATTTCCTGCGCTTTGATGCAGGCTGGGAAATGAAAGGACTCTTTAGAGGTAAACCAAAATATTATTTTGCAATGGGGTTGGATTTTTAGACATTAAGAGTTTGATATAGGAAAGTCTCCCGAACAGGAGACTTTTTATTTGATTAAATCTTCAGGAGAAACGCCGAGTGATTCAGAAATAATTATTAAATAAGAAACAGAGAAATTAACCTTGCCAAGCTCTATCCTGTTTATCTGGGAATAATCAATATCATTACAGGCAAAAGCCAATTCCATTTATGTCATTCCTTTTTCTTTTCTGTACTTTCTAATGTTTTTTCCTATTTTCTTAAGAAAGTCCTCCTCACGATAATATGGATTTCTTCTTTTTGGCACAAAGCAAAAAGAAGTGAAAGAAAATTTTGGATATAGGGATAATTATCTTTAGTTTTAATTTCTTCAATTCTCCTGATTATTAGCAACAGTATCTTTTGGCCAAAAGTCAAGTATTCAAAAAAGGCTCCTGATTAAATGTAGATAGGCAAATTAACCCGCCAAAGCCGAAAATAGAGGCAGACTATTAATCATTAAACTAACAAACATGAAAAAACAATTTATTCCTCTAAAAACATTTGGATTTGTAATTGCAATTATACAACTGATTACTATTAGTTGCGAAAAACTCAAAAAAGATGCACCTTTTCAAGCGGTTCCCAAAAATAACTCTCCTCTTGAGAATCATCTCACAGCAAGGGGTGATGCTTATGCTCATATTGACAGTATTGTAGCCCTTTACTCTGCAGTAGCAAACCAGCACAACAAAGCTCTGGAATATATTTACACCAAGTACAAAACGAAAGTTGATTCGTCTGGTACGACTCCATTGGGAATAGTTGAATCAAGTGATCTACTTGGAAATGTATCCCAGTTTTTGAATGACTCCCTTGAAACAAGGACCATTAGTGGAACACCTGTAAACTTTGGCCCTTATTATTTTATCGATTCTATTGCAATAAGTCCCGGTTGTAGTGATATTTCTCTTTCGGACCATGTTGAACGGATAACAGGTAATAGGCCAAGTTCGGCACTTGAAAATGCTTTGACACACTTGGAAGCATTGGTAAAAGACAGCAGTTTAAACAGAGATTCTACACGATATAATGGTTTGATACAATATTATGTTTACGACGGTTCGATGGTTGATTCTGATAAAATAACTTTTACTGCTGCTGTAAAAACAGGTCAAAACTCGATTCAGTATTGGACAGCAAATCTTCCAAGATGGGATTCGCTGACTGCTAATATATTGGGCGGAGTTCATAGAGGAAATGCATTAGCGAGGAGAAGTGCCGAGGAAATTCTTCAGGATATGGCATTTGCAGATTTAGCCGGGCTTGTTGCAGCTATAGCCCGTGCCGGTGCTGTTTGTGCGGCAGCAGGTGGATTAGCTTCGATTTTTATACCAGGAGTTGGGACAGTTACGGGTATGACTGCATGTGCTTTAGGAGGGATGGTACTGGGTACAGTAGGCGGTTCTGCTGGTGCTGGTTTTTGGGGTGTAATTCGAAATCTAATTGGTTGGTAAGAATTCGGTGCCCCTTATTTTTTCATAGATTTGTTTTAGAAAAGTATAATATTTTCTCACTACTTAATTCAAAAACCATGAAAATAAGAGTTTGGAATGCATTCTGGGAAGTAATTAGCTTTATGTGCATATGTACGGTAGTAAGAGTCTATATATTTCGGCAGGAACCTACTATTGACATACTTATAGAAAGTGCATTGGGAGGAATAATATATACTATCATATTTGCCAAATATATTAAGCTCCTCAAATCCCGCCAACCCACTAAGCAGGTCTAGTAAATTATCTAAAGGTCCTTTACAACAGAGGACCTTTTTTTGTTTGCGAATATTCTAACTCGTCTTCTCCGCCACCCATTTTCATCAGAAACTATTAAAGCTGCCAAATAAAAAATTTATACTGGCCATCTTTCCGCAGATGACCAGTATTTACTTCCGCATTTACCACTGTAGCTTTCTTGAGAAAAACATAATAATTGCCAGGGCTATAAATAAACCAATACTGCCCATCAATAAAGCATAATCCTGCAATTGTATAATGATAAAAATATAACTGTACACCACCACCAATACAAAGCTGATGAACAAGGCCAATTTAGATGACCGCATTATATTGCCTACAAACCATGTTACCAGCCCGATGGTAGCCATACCGGCAATAAGATAAGCGGAGTTGAACCCGGTGTATTCCGACACAGACAAAAGCAACGTATAAAATAAGACCAGGGCAAGACCGGCTAATCCATACTGAACAAGGTGTATTGATCTTTTGTAAATTGTTTCCACCAGGAAAAAAGCAGCAAAGGTGAGAATGATACACAGCAAGGCATACTTGACAGAACGCTCAGTTTTATCGTAGCTGTCAACCGTGATCAGCAAATCAGCGCCCAGCGCAGAGGCAGACAGATCATAAAAAGTATTTTTCCAAACCTGCGGCACAGAGCGGTTCATGTATTTCCAGTCAGCCACAAAACCCCTATCATTAATTGTACGGGAATCCGGAAGTTTTACACCTGTAAAACTTGGATTGGCCCATGCTGACTGCATTTGCAATTTATTTTCTCTTGCACCCATGGTGAAGAGTAATTGCTGTGATCCGTTCAAGGAAAATTTAACGGAACAGAAATGCTCCTTGGATGCCTCTTCCACTGTCAGGGGAATATTTGCCACAAATGCATCATTTAAATTTGTTAGCCCGGCAGGTTGCGGATTAAAAAGTATATTACTGTCATTCCAATTCACAAACATATCTTCATTAATACCTTTTAAATTATCCTGCACTGCAAATACCAGGACCGCTTCATTCCAAAATAATGTTTCGGCAGAAATTTTAAGCTGTTCCCATTGTAGTGGATTAAATTTCAGGCTTATGGTTATATCGCTTCGATAAACAACTACCTGGTAGATTCCCCGGTGTCTTTTTTCCGGGAATACCGTTGATTTTATTTCAGATTTGGCCGGCAGGAAAAAAGCATTTCTTTTTATATTGATATAATTCCCTTTATCATCTTTTCCGGCTTCATTGTAAGGTATCATCAGGAACGGGCCTGTAATGGTTTGTTTTCCCGCCCATTTATTGCTGATGTCGGCGATGGCTTCTTTTTGCCGGCTCTCTCTTTCTCTCACCAAATTCATGATGAGATATGTGGGAATCCACAATGCCAGGGCCATTACAAAAATGATAATACTTTTTAAAAAAAGTTTTCCTTTATCCAACAAAGATGAAGGCGGTGCTGTTGTTTCAATAGTTTCCATACAATTGTTTTATTATTGATCAGATGTTTTTTCGGCAATCCATTTCCACCAGAAAGCGGTGCAGGTAGCATAAACAAAAAAATTAATCAGTGTGTCGCTGACGGAATGTGAGTGGCGGTCAACGGCAATAAAGAACCAGGCACAGGCGGCAAGTGCTGCCAGTGTAATAATAATCCCCGCCGGGTGAACAGGCAGATACACCCACCCGGATTTTTTAAACCATGCTTGTTTCATGATGTTTTGTTTTATTAAATATAAAAAGTACTTTGTATTTCAAAGTAAATAGATAAAAAAAATTACTTTACTCCTTTAATCATATTTTCCAATGCAGCAATATGTTCATTAAAGGCCTTTTCTCCCAACTTTGTAATAGAATATGTAGTATTGGTTTTCCGGCCAATAAATCCCTTATGTACTTTAATAAATCCATTTTCTTCAAGGTTTACCAGGTGAGTAGCCAGGTTGCCATCGGTTACTTCCAGCATCTGTTTCAGGTCATTAAAACTAATTTCCTCATTCACCATCAGGATACTCATTATCCCAAGGCGGATGCGATTTTCAAAAGCTTTATTTAAACCAGTAATCGGATTTTTCATTTTCTTTCATACTTAAACCACATAACAGCACCATAAATAATATGCAATATTCCAAAACCGGCAGCCCAGAAATACAAGCCATATCCTATGAACAGCATATTGACCAATCCTAAAATAATTTCACAATAACCCAGGTAGCGGATATCTGTAAGTGTGTACTTACTTGCATTAACAAGAGCAAGGCCGTAAAAGATAAGGCAGGAAGGTGCCACAAACCTCCACTCATCATAGCGAAGCATTGCAAGAATAAATGCAGCCCCGGCAGCCAGCGGTATCAGCATATTCCAGAACAGCCTTTTTGATGAATGATCCCACATAGGCAATCCCTGTTTTTTTGTTCTTCGCCAGGTGAGATAAAAAGAAGAAACAAAAGCTGCGAGGAAAATAACTATTGCCAAACCGGCGAGCTTAATTTTTAACCGGCTGAAATCATCACCCGAAAAAAAGCCACGGCTGTTGTATCCACCATAATAGCCTTTAAGAAGGTTATTCCCAAGCCATGCCCCAACCAACGCACAGGCCCCGGCAGCAACGCCACTTAAACCGCTTAAGCTGATAAAGCGGCTGCTTCTTTCCATTATTTGCTTAATGTCTTTGAGCGTCTCAGCTGGTTTTTGAATTTTATCTTCCATAAAAAGCACTTTGTTTTGCAAAGTACATGCAGGAATTCATAATTTCCAAATATTTTTTTGCCGGGGGTTGTATAAATCACCAATTATATTAGTATAAACATCAATTCAGACCGTATAAGCATCAAATTAGCCTGCAGAATTACACCCCCGTTTTGTACTTTTATATGATGATTAACCCCGTGAAGCTATATAAACCTTTCCTTGTAACCTGCTTCAGCTTTGCTGTGTTGCTTGCTTCAGCGCAACGAAAAATTATTACCGGGATTGTAAAGGATTCGCACAGCGAAGAACGAATCCCCTTTGCTTCAATTAGTTTTAAAAACTCAACGATAGGCAAACTGTCAGACTCATCCGGTAGTTTCTACTTTAATCTTACCAACTGGCCTTCAGATACATTACAAATAACCTGTGTGGGTTACCAGCCTTTCCTACTATTCATAAATAAAAACAAAGATTCCATCCAGGGTGAGATCATGATGGAAAGAGGCACATTTAATGACGGGGCAACGGTTAGGGTGAAAGTAAATAAGGGACTCCTGCTGTGGAGAAAGATTGTGCAACACAAACCCGAAAACGATCGTTTCCGTTTTAATAATTTTTCTTACGAACTGAATAACAAACTAGAACTGGATCTTAAAAAAATCAATTTTGAAAAATTTGGCAAATTCAAACCGTTACGACCGATCAGTGAGTTGATCAATCAGAATATTGATACGGCTGAAGGCTTGAAATACCTTCCTGCTTTTCTTACTGAAACAATTTCCGACTATTATTATCAAAAAAAGCCGCTGAAAAGAAGAGAGATCATAAAAGCCGTGAATACAAACGGAGTAAAAAATGAAAGTGTAACCAAATTGCTGGGGGGCATGGATCAGGTTGTAAATGTGTACAATAATTTTATGACCGTTTTTGACAGGCAGTTTATTGGCCCACTAAGTGATAATGGTGATTTTTATTATAATTACCGGGTAGTAGATACCCAGATGATAAATAAAAGCAGGTTCTACCACCTGGTTTTTACCCCTCGTCGGACAGGCAGCGATACATTTGAAGGCGACTGCTGGGTGCAGGCAGGTAGTTTTGCCATACAAAAGATGAACCTCAGGTTGGGCAGGGAAGCGAATGTAAATTTTTTAGAGAACCTCAGCATGATTCAGGAATATTCATTGATCAACGATTCTACCTGGTTTTTATCAAAAGACAAATTTGTTGCGGACATTTCTCCGGCTGGCAAAGAAAGACCCGGGTTTATTGGTCGCAAAACCACTACCTACCGCAATGTTATCATCAATAATACTTCGGTAATTAATGAACTCAGTAAAAATAAAATCCAGGATGAAGTAATCACCTTACCCGGGGCAGATGAAAAAGATAAAACATTTTGGTTAACTGCACGACATGAACCATTGAGCAAAACGGAAAGCGGTATAATAAAAATGATTGACACACTCACTAATGCCCCGGTGTTTCAAAAATTCACCAAAACCATTGGCTTTATCGGAACCGGTTATCGTGATATTGGCAATTTTGAAATCGGGCCCTGGTATAACTGGATTACCTCCAACGGTTGGGAAGGGTTCAGGATACGTTTTGATATCGGCACGAATAAATATTTTGATAAAAAATTCAGGTTACACACTTACCTGGCTTATGGTTTTGGCGATAAAAAAATGAAAGGGCTGGCTGAAGTTTTTTACCTGCCAAAAAAAGATCCAAGAATGTATCTCTACGCCTCCTACAAGAATGATCTCGATTTCGGGCAAAATTATTTTGGTGAAGTAACCTCGGATAATTTTTTTGCTTTAGCTATCCGAAAGAATAATGTTCCGGTAAAAAACATTAAAGTGAATGAGAAACGGTTTGAGTTTTTCAAAGAGATGACACCGTGGATGTCAAACCGCCTGGCCATTACGCATACTTCAACCATCCCGTTGAGAAATCTTTTACCGCTTGATTCATTTAAAACAGCCAGGGGAAATCCACTCACCAGTTTTGAAGTTTCGTTGCGGATCAGGTTTGCGTGGCTGGAACGATTCCTGGAAAGTTATTTTTACCGCAGTAGCCTGGGCAGCTCCTACCCAATTGGGGAAATCAATATCAGCCACGGATTTTCAGGAATATTAAAAAGCAGTTATGACTATACAAAACTATCTGCCAGTGTTTCCGGGAATATTAAAGTTCCGCCACTGGGAAATATCTCCTGGTATGTATTTGGCGGAAAAACATTTGGCATTTTACCTTACACACTTTTAGATATTGCACCCGGCAATGAATTATATTATTATAACAAGTATGCATTTAATATGATGAACCGCTGGGAATTCGTTCATGACCAATATGCCGGTATCAATATCGAACATAATATTGGTAATGGTATTTTCCGATGGTTCCCAAAACTAAAGTTCCGGCAGTTCTGGACAGCTAAAACTTTGTGGGGAAGTATCTCTCCTTCCAACCGGGCACTTAATTTCAAACAAGGAAACACCTTTCAGTCTCTCGATGGCAAAACATATCTTGAGTTGGGCACCGGTATTGATAATATTCTTCATGTTTTCAGAATTGATTTTATCTGGCGGGTATTACCAACCACCCTTCCAACATCGGGCGATAAAGCTTTTGGCATTTTTGGAAGTTTCCGGTTAGGATTTTAGCCCTGTTAATGATAAGAAGAGTTAGCAGGCTAAAATATATTCTGTAAACTTTGTTTATTCCTTCATCAGGATTAATACTACCTGAATAAATTCTACCCTGCTTCTCCATTTTTTCCTATCTTCCTTCACAAAACAAAATCTCATGTCATCTCATTTTATTCTTGCCCTAGACCAGGGTACTACCAGCAGCCGCAGTTTGATTTTTGATCATCAGGGCAATATTGTTAGCTCGGCTCAAAAAGAATTCAAACAAATCTATCCGAAGCCCGGATGGGTAGAGCATGATGCCAATGAAATATGGAGTACTCAATTTGGCACCATGGCGGAGGCGGTGGCCAAAGCTCATATTACAATGAAACAGGTTGCAGGAATTGGCATTACCAACCAGAGAGAAACAACAGTTGTGTGGGATAGAAAAACCAGTCAACCCATCTATCATGCAATAGTTTGGCAGGACAGAAGAACCGCCGCTTATTGTGACGAACTTAAAGCAGCAGGTCAAAAAGAAATGATTCAAAAAAAAACAGGGTTGATCATTGACGCTTATTTCTCTGCCACCAAATTGAAATGGATTTTGGATAATGTGGATGGCGCAAGAAAAAAAGCAGCAAACGGTGAATTGGCCTTCGGAACCATTGATACATGGCTTACCTGGAAACTCACCAATGGTGAAGTACATGTAACAGATGTGTCCAATGCTTCCAGAACAATGTTGTTTAATATTCATTCGCTGCAATGGGATGAAGAGTTGTTGAAACTATTCAACATTCCTGCTTCTGTTTTACCGGAAGTGAAACCAAGCAGTACTGTTTATGGAGTAACGGGCAATATTATTCCTGATTCAACCTTGCCCTCCGGAGCTTCAGCGAAGGAGGGAATTCCTATTGCCGGTATTGCCGGTGACCAGCAGGCAGCATTGTTCGGGCAGATGTGTACACAGCCAGGAATGGTAAAGAATACTTATGGTACCGGTTGTTTTATGCTGATGAATACAGGTGAAAAAGCAATTACCTCAAAAAATAATTTGCTCACAACAATTGCCTGGCAGATTGACGGTAAAACGAAATATGCACTGGAAGGAAGTGTATTCATTGCCGGTGCAGTAGTGCAGTGGTTAAGAGATGAATTAAAAATCATCCGTACTTCTGCAGAAGTAGAAAAATTAGCGGGACAAGTACAGGACACTGATGGAGTTTATATTGTTCCTGCATTTGCCGGGTTAGGGGCCCCACACTGGAACCAGCATGCAAGAGGAACTGTTTTTGGATTAACAAGAGGAAGCAGCAATGCACATATTGCAAAAGCTGCATTAGACAGCATTGCTTATCAGACATATGATGTGCTGAAAGCAATGGAAGCCGATTCCGGAATACATATAAAAGAATTGAGAGTAGATGGCGGGGCAACAGTGAATAATCAACTGATGCAATTTCAAAGTGACATATTAAATACAAAAGTTGTTCGTCCAAAAATTACAGAAACAACTGCTATTGGAGCTGCATATTTAGCGGGACTTGCAGTTGGTTATTGGAAAAACGTAGAGGAAATTCAGCAGCAATGGCAGGTGGATAAATCATTTGCACCCGGCATGACTGATGAAAAAAGAAATGAATTGGTGAAAGGATGGCAACGGGCGGTGAAGGCAAGTATCGCATGGGCTTCAAACAATTATTAATTAATAATTATTAATTAATAATTTCTACCAATATGAACCGTTCGGATTTTATAAGTCAACTTGAAGCAAACAAAGAGTTTGATGTTTGCATCATTGGTGGCGGCGCCACCGGGTTGGGCACTGCATTGGATGCAGCTTCAAGAGGATTGAAAACAATTTTGTTTGAACAGCATGATTTTGCCAAAGGCACATCATCCCGGAGTACCAAGCTGGTGCATGGCGGTGTACGCTATTTGCAGCAGGGCAATATTAAATTAGTGATGGAAGCCCTGAAAGAAAGAGGTTTATTGCTGAAGAATGCTCCGCACCTTGTACATAATCAAAAATTTATAGTCCCTAATTATAAGTGGTGGGAAAAACCATTCTATGGCATTGGTTTAAAAATTTATGACTGGATGGCCGGAAGTCTTGGCCTGGGGCCTTCACAACTTTTATCAAAGGAAGAAACACTGGCGCTGATTCCTACTCTCGACGCCGAAGGACTTACCGGAGGTGTTATTTATCACGATGGACAATTTGATGATGCAAGACTGGCTATCAGCATTGCACAAACAGCAGCACAACATGGAGCTGCATTGCTCAATTATTTTCCTGTATCCGGTTTGTTGAAAATGAACAATAAAGTTTGCGGCGTTTGGGTAAAAGATTTTTTTACAGGTAAAGAATATGAGGTAAGAAGTAAGATAGTTATTAATGCTACCGGCGTTTTTACCGATGCGATAATGAAAATGGATGATGCCCAACATGAAAACATCATCAGCCCGAGCCAGGGAATACATTTGGTAGTTGATAAAGAATTTTTACCCGGCGATACGGCCATCATGATTCCTAGGACAGATGACGGGAGGGTGTTATTTGCGGTACCATGGCATTCAAAAATTGTTTTAGGAACTACTGATACGCCGGTTGACAATATATCAGCCGAACCAATAGCACAACAGGAAGAAATAGAATTTATTTTAAAGCATATTGGCCGTTACCTCAGTAAGGATCCGCAACTAAGTGATGTAAAAAGTGTGTTCGCCGGGTTGCGGCCATTGGTAAAAGGCAAAACCCAAAAGACTGCAGCTTTGTCAAGAGATCATTTAATCAGTATTGGCGATTCGGGATTAATAACTATTACCGGGGGCAAATGGACAACTTACAGAAAGATGGCAGAAGATGTAGTGGATATTGCCATCGAACAAACCGGTTTAGCACAAAACCCTTGTTTAACAAAAGAGTTAAAACTACACGGGTATGACAAATCTGTTGCTCCTGTTGAAATAACATCTTTAAACAATGATGAATTAAAAGCCGCTATTAAAAAATCTATACGGGAAGAAATGTGTATGACAGTAGAAGATTTCTTATCCAGAAGAACAAGGCAGCTTTTGTTAGATGCTGATGAAGCCATTAAAGCAGCGCCATTAGTTGCTAAACTGATGGCAGAAGAAATGTTTAAAGGACTCCTTACGGAGAATAAAGATGAAAACTGGATAAAAGAACAAATCAATATCTTTAATGCTGTTGCAAACAATTACGCACCAACCTGCCTACCGGCAGGCAGGCCTTAAACTTTAAACTTCAAACTTCAAACTGATTGCTTATGTCTCCATTTATCGGCGAATTCATTGGTACTGCTTTACTCATCATCATGGGTGATGGCGTGGTAGCAAATGTTGTATTAAACAAAACCAAAGGCCAGAACAGCGGATGGATCGTTATTACTTTCGGTTGGGCTATCGGTGTCTTTGTTGCTGTCTATATTGTAGCGGCATTCAGTGGTGCACATCTGAATCCTGCAGTGACAATTGCCTTAGCCACACTTGAAAAATTTCCATGGGCGGATGTTCCCCTTTACATATCTGCGCAAATATTAGGCGCAATGACAGGAGCCTTTTTAGTATGGCTTAGTTATAAAAAACATTTTGAAGAAACGGCTGATGCTGATTTAAAGCTGGCTGTATTTTGCACCGGCCCCGCCATCAAAAACACAGGGCTTAATCTCTTCAGTGAAATACTGGGAACGTTTATTCTGGTATTGGGTATTCTTTTCATAACTGCACCCGCATCAAGTCTTGGGGCATTAAATGCACTCCCGGTAGCATTGCTGGTTTTAGGAATTGGTTTATCGCTGGGCGGACTTACCGGCTATGCCATTAATCCCGCCCGTGATCTTGGCCCACGTATCATGCATGCCCTTTTACCAATACCCGGAAAAAGAAACAGTGATTGGGGATATGCATGGATTCCGGTTGTTGGGCCAATCATCGGAGGGTTACTGGCCGCCGGAGTAAAACTATTATTATAAAGAAGTGTCCGTTTTATAATATTTCTTCCTGAACCAGAAAGCAAGATTTACCAGCGCAATTAATGCTGGCACTTCTACCAATGGACCGATAACACCTGCAAATGCCTGGCCACTATTGATGCCAAATACTCCAATAGCTACAGCTATGGCTAATTCAAAATTGTTTCCCGCAGCAGTAAAAGCGATAGATGCACTTTTTGAATAGTCAACTCCCATTTTTTTCCCGATCATGAAACTCACTAAAAACATTATAGCAAAATAGATAACCAATGGGATGGCTATTCTCAATACATCCACAGGTATGTTTACAATCATTTTACCTTTTAGGCTAAACATTATCATGATTGTAAAAAGTAATGCAATCAATGTAACAGGAGATATCAGTGGAACAAATTTTTGCTGGAACCATTCCTCACCCTTTAGTTTAATAAGAACATACCGGCTGATAAATCCCGCAGCAAAAGGTATTCCCAGGTAAATAGCCACACTTTTTGCAATTTGTCCAATCGTAATATCTACCCGGAGACTGTGTAATCCGAAAAGAGGTGGTAACACAGTAATAAAAATATAAGCATATACACTATACAATAATACCTGGAAGATACTGTTCAGTGCAACCAGCCCGGCAGCATATTCACGGCTACCTTCTGCCAGCTCATTCCATACAATAACCATGGCAATACAACGGGCAATACCAATCAGGATCAGTCCAACCATATACTCCGGGTAATCCCGGAGAAAAGTTATAGCCAGTATAAACATTAATATGGGACCAATAACCCAATTCAGCAGCAACGATACTCCCAGTACTTTTACATTCTTAAAAACTTCACCCATTTTTTCATACCGGACTTTGGCTAATGGGGGATACATCATTAATATTAATCCGATGGCTAATGGAATATTAGTGGTGCCACTGGAAAAAGAATTAATAAACCCTGAAGAGGAAGGAATAAAATAACCAATGGCGATACCCACAATCATTGCCAAAAAAATCCAAAGCGTAAGGAACCTGTCCAAAAAACCAAGTTTTTTTCTTTCGGCAGCCGGGGCACAGTTTGCAGTAGACATATTTTATTATTTACTTTTTAGCAACATTTGTTTTTTATGGAACAGGAAATAAACAATGAACCTACTTCTGCCTTAACATTGTTCCATGTTTTTTCATCGATACAATAACAAACCGAAACTCCTTCAATGGTTCCTTTTATGAGCCCTGCTTTTTTCAATTCTTTTAAATGCTGGGAGATGGTGGACTGGGCCAGCCCCAGTTCGCTGACCAGTTCACCACAAATACAGGTATCCATTTTCAGTAATTGCTGAATAATAGCAATGCGGGCAGGATGAGCCAGTGCTTTAAAAATAACCGCTAGTTTATTTTGCTTGCTGGTGAATATTTCAGTCTTAGTTAGCCCCATATATCAATCGCAATATTACGATTCATTTCCAATACTACATGATCATGGTGTAATGTTTGCTATTTTTGAAGAATGAAAGACAGTGATTAGCTCTTTAACTGATTACCGGTTATTGGTGCCTTGATTACAATTAATATTCTATATTGCTATAAAATATTACATGAAAAAATATTTTTTCTTTTTTGTAATCCTGTTAACAGCTTATACTATGCAAGCACAAACTCCCGAAGAACGATTGAAAGAAAAAGGCATCGTTCTTTCTGCTCCTTCTGCGCCGGTGGCTAATTATGTAAATGTGGTAAGAGTTGGCAATCTTCTTTACCTCTCGGGAAAGGGACCGATGAAACCAGACGGTTCTTATATTATTGGTAAAGTGGGTAAAGACTTAACAACCGAACAGGGTTATGAAGCTGCAAGATTAGCAGCCATCAGCCATCTATCAGTACTGAAAGCAGAGTTGGGTGATTTAAGTAAAGTAAAACGAATTGTAAAAGTATTGGGCATGGTAAACTGTACGGATGATTTTAAAGACCAGCCAAAAGTAATTAATGGCTATTCAGATTTGATGGTAGAAATTTTTGGCGAGAAAGGAAAGCATGCCCGTTCGGCAGTTGGAATGAATTCTTTGCCATTGGGTATTGCGGTGGAAGTGGAAGTGATTGTGGAGGTTAAGGATTAATATAGATATATACCAATGGCGAGGGTGCTGGCTCCATTTTTATTTTAACAGTTATAAGTTAATTAGATAAGGTATATATGTAGTCAGAACACAAGTCCTTTTACACACATTAAAAATATCCTCTAAACATTATCTGGTAATCTAAACATCGAATTTACTACCATTATTACCGCAGTAAATATAATTAGCAAAATTATCATTACAGCATCCCCTTTATAAGCATACCTCCATAACGTAATTGAAAATAAAATTGAATTTATAAAGAAAACTATGGCAGATCCTAAAACCCAATCTTTTCCTCTTCCCTTCTCAGCCTTATTTAGGAGATATTCACAAAATCGCATTTGACCAAAAAGACATCCTGCTTTTATTGCCATAAAGATCGTACCCATCAATAAAAAGGTTAATACTTTCCATAGCACAGTCATATTATTAATCCAATAGTATAATGGAAATGTTACTGCCCAAAACAACAGAGCAAGCCCAATGTCAACCAAAATAGCTATACCAATAAAGAGAAAAATGGGGTTTGCGGTTTTATTTTTTTTGAACTTCACAATATAAAAGTATTTACAAGCTTTTTCATCTACTCAGTTAAAAAGGCTTATTGATTATGTAATCAATAAGCATTAAGATAGCCATGATAATGGCTAACATTAATACAGGTATTGGCTTTTCATATTCCTTTGAACTGCCAGAGATACCGGGTGTTGGAGGCTCAATCTGTATTGTTTTAGCAGGATCAATCTTTTCTGGTTTATTCGATTTGCCGAAAATAAACTTTGCAACAGCTATTATAATAAAAACAATAAAAGCAACACCTAAAATGTACCCCAAATAATAAGCTATATCAGCCATAGTAAAATGCCAGTTTTATCCAACCCTGAAATCTGCTAACGCTAATTACATTGTGTCAGGCTAAAAATACCAAAAAGTTTAAACATCAAAAAATTAATACTTTTATCAAAAAATACAAATGGATAAATCCTTTGCTGATTACTTGTTATCAAAAGTTTTCGGGATTCGGCTTGAATTTGAGCCAATTAAAGATGATGCAGTAGGGGTTGTTTCTTTGATATTTAAGGAACAAAACTTTGCTTATGCGGCCCTTTCTTATTTTAGATTTTATCTTAAAAACATTTCAGATACCCAACTAACTATTATTCTAAAACCAAAATCAACAATACTCATCTCTTTAAATGATAAGAAACTAAAGCCACTAGTACAAGTTGAAACGTCTTTATATGACACATTAAAAGCTATTCAGTTTGTCAATGGGAATGTACCGTATGGGAGTATGGTAGGTATTTGTTTTGAATATTTTATAAGTAACAATTCACCAAAAAAAGAAAAGGCTGCGGAATATGATAACGGAGATGGGATGCCCAAACAATTTATAAATACTAAGCTATATAGATGCGACAACGATGGATATGAAATGCCTCTTTAAGAATATTTCTTTTGTATGTAAATAGCATGTTTCAATAATCTGCCCTCAATCCACATTGCCCCCAATCCCTTTTTCTTGTCAGGATATACAATAGAATAGTCTTTTGAGGTATCTAATGTAAGAGGTTGCTTATCTTTACTTATATCTTGACTATTTTTCATAAATTAAACATTTATTAAAAAAATAACAGTATGACTTATAACGAAGCAGAAGAATATAAAGAAAGCCATACTGATGTAATTGGACAATATTATAACGGTGTTCCTCCATTTCGTATTTTGTCTCTTTTAATAGCACCTAAAAGCAAAGAATTTAAGGACAGAATGGAAGTGCTTAAAAAGTGCTTAACTGACATCTACGATAACACACAAGCATTAACAAGATTGGGTTTTTTAAATGAAAACTTAGATGTGTATATAATTGGAACAGACAATAGTGTTTACTTTGAAAAACTTCTATACGACTACTTATCTGAAACCTCAAATGCTTCGTGAATAAAAATCGGATAAAGCCTGCCGTCTTATCAGGGAAGGCTACAAGAGAGAACGAGATTTCGAGAGAAGAAAAAGGTGGACGTTATAAAAAGAAGTAAAGTATTTTAGTTTCCAGCCGATTCTGGCAAAGTCGACTCGGCGTAATTATACATCACAAGCTTTTATAACCACTTCACAACCCTTTCTTATCTGCTCTTCCCCAATCACCAACGGCGGCGAAATTCTCAAACAATCAGCAGCAAACAAAAACCAATCAGTAAGTACCCCATTGGCAATACAGGTATCAATTATTTTCTTATTGGTTTCAAACGAATCAAACTCCACCGCCATCCATAAACCAAAAGAACGAATGGCTTTTATTTCTGGGTGAGTTAATAAAGACCTGAATAATTCTTCTTTCTTCTTTACTGTCTCAATCCATCCTTCTTCCAGCAATGCCTTCATCGCTGCCATACCGGCTGCACAACAAACCGGGTGACCGCCAAACGTAGTGATATGTCCCAGCACCGGGCTATTGGAAAAAGCATCCATCAGTTTTTTATCTGCAATAAATGCTCCCAGTGGCATGCCACCGCCCAATGCTTTACCTAATAATATAATATCGGGCACAAAGCCAAAATGCTCAAAGCCCCAGAGTTTGCCGGTGCGGCCAAAGCCTGCCTGTATCTCGTCAAGAATTAAAAGTGTCCATGTCTCTGTGCATTTTTTTTGTAAGGCCTGCATCCATTCTTTTGATGGGACAATGATACCTGCCTCTGCCTGCACGGTTTCTAAAATTACACAGGCTGTTCGTTCTGAAATCTGATCTAATGATTCAAATGAATTGTATTCCAGGTGCAGCACATCCGGCAGCAGCGGACGAAAAGCATTTCGCCAGTACTCATCTCCCATCACACTCAATGCTCCCTGTGTGCTGCCATGATAAGATTTATTGAAGGCAATGATCTGCGTTCTGTTGGTTACCCTTTTAGCCAGTTTCATGGCACCTTCTGTTGCTTCGGCACCGGAGTTAGTAAAGTAAACTGAATTGAGAGATGCCGGTAAATGATCGGTAAGCAGTTTGGCATATTGCACCTGCGGTGTTTCAATAAATTCCCCATACACCATGATGTGCAGGTAAGCATCCAATTGTTTTTGTATGGCTTCAATTACTTTGGGATGGCGATGGCCGATATTGGCAACACTTACGCCACCGATGAGATCAATGTATTCCTTTCCATCAGCGCCAAATAAAGTACAGCCTTTTGCTTTCACTATTTCCAGTCCAAGCGGCGCTTCGGAAGTTTGAGCTACATGACGAAGAAAAAGTTCCCGCTGGGTCATAAAGCAAATGTCGGAAAGAATGAAGGATATTTGTGATTCACCGCAGAGAACGGGAGAAAATGAGGTTTCGCAGAGTTTATGTTGTTCACTCTGCGTTAACTCTGCCCCTCTGCTTCTTTGAGGTAAAAAAAATTTCATCATGGCAATCATATTACCTGTGGAAAATAAACATCCTCAATTCGGCAATAATTGTTTTATAGCGCCCAATGCTACCATCGTTGGCGATGTGGTGTGTGGCGACGATTGCAGTTTCTGGTTCAACACCGTTGTTCGTGGCGATGTGAATTTTATTAAACTGGGTAACAAGGTTAATGTGCAGGATGGCGCCTGCATTCATTGCACTTATCAGCAATACGGAACCACGATCGGCAATAATGTATCCATCGGGCATCATGCCATTGTGCATGGCTGCACCCTGCACGATGATGTGCTGATTGGCATGGGCGCCATTGTAATGGACAATGTGGTGGTTCATTCCAATACCATTATTGCCGCCGGGGCAGTGGTGCTTGAAAATACCATTTGTGAAGCAGGAAGCATTTATGCCGGGGTGCCGGCCAAAAAAATTAAAGACATTTCGCAGGAAATGATACATGGCGAGATTAACCGGATAGCCAATAATTATGTGGGGTATGCGGATTGGTTCAGGGAGAAGTCCTGAGTCTTTAGTCATGAGTCATTAGCCCGGGGCCGGAATGGAATCGCAGAATATAAGAGTGTTGACTAAAGACTTCCGACTCATGACTAATGACTCCGTTTAGTAACTTTCCTATGGTATAAACAATTATTTTAATCTAATTTCGTTACATATTCAGACTGTAAACAATGAAAAACCTGCGATTCATAGCCATAGTATTCAGCCTCATGATGCTGTTTTCATCCTGTAAGATGTTCAGCAAAGTCTTTGGCGGAGTTTTCCCAAAAAAGGAAAAGTATGGCTGCCCCAGCAATGGCAAAAATGTTGGCGCCGAAAAAATT
The DNA here is from genome assembly GCA_032654705.1 of Chitinophagaceae bacterium. Taxonomy (GTDB): domain Bacteria; phylum Bacteroidota; class Bacteroidia; order Chitinophagales; family Chitinophagaceae; genus JJ008. The sequence goes on along the minus strand of JAULAZ010000003.1, from coordinate 3,410,972 downwards.
CTGAGTGGCGACCCCAAGGCAATGAAGGATGTAAAAAAAGCTAAAAAATTCCGCAGTTAATTTATTGTTACTGTGCAGCTAACCATTATAATATCCGGTCTTATGAATAAACCTAAATACCTATACTATGAGCCTCACCCTACGAACCAGCCTGGGCTGTACCGAAGCAGTGATTGCCGATGACGGTGGATTAAAACAATTCTACCGGGTGGCCAATGTCCTTAGCCAGGACTTTAATGTAAATTTTTCCAACAAGGAAGATGACTTTGATACCATTGACTGGGAATTCCGGTTCAAAGGTCATAACATGACGTTGCATTACAGTATCTACAACGGCATTTCTATCTTTCCAACTAAAACCCGTGACGCCCTGAGCAAGGATAATAAAGCAGTGGTGGAGCTGGCCAATGTGCTGGAAGGAAAAATGATGAATGAAGGACAAAGAGATATTGCGTAAACCCTCCCGACCTCCCTAAAGGGATGGCCACCAACACACAGCCCTTGCTTATTCGAGTTTATTACTCCAATCAGTATTCCCTTTAATGAGAAATTCCTAACAATACTAACAATAGTTAATCATCGAACTAAGTCTCCCCCTTAGGGGGCAGGGGGTCAATAGCTTTTCTCCTCAATACTCTCCATAATACCCAAATAACTCACATACCTGTCTTCATGTATTGCTCCATTGTTAACCGCTTCTTTGATAGCACAACCAGGCTCATTAAAATGCAGGCAGTTATTGAATTGACAATTATTTAGTCTGTCCCGCATTTCCGGGAAATAATGGGACACTTCCTGTTTTGATATATCAACGAGTCCAAATTCCCGCATACCGGGTGTATCAATAATTCTTCCGCCAAATGGAAGATCATACATTTCGGCAAACGTAGTGGTATGCTGCCCCTTGCCGCTCCAGCCACTAACATCCTGGGTTTTTAAATTTATTTCGGGGAAAATGACATTCAGCAAGGATGATTTCCCAACACCGCTATGACCGCTTATCAAGGTAGTTTTGTCTTTAAACAACTTCACTACCTCCTCTACACCTTCTTTTTTCTCTGCACTCATCAGCAAAACTTTATATCCAACCGCTTCATACATCTGTTTCCATTGCCCATATTTTTCCATCTCTTTGTTTTTATATAAATCAGATTTATTAAAAACAATAACGGCAGGAACATGATACATTTCAGATGCTACCAAAAAACGGTCAATAAACCCCTGTGATGTTTTAGGTTCTTTCAGTGTGGCCACTAATAAAGATTGATCAAGGTTGGCGGCAATAATATGGTGCTGGTGTTTATGACGGGGTGACTGGCGGTTGATATAATTACGCCGGTTATGTATTTCATCAATGATGGCAGAATTATCAGTATCGGCCTGTGACTCAATTTCCACCATATCTCCAACAGCAACGGGGTTGGTACTGGTAATATCATCTAATTTCATCACCCCTTTCATCCGGGCATTCCAGAATTTGCCTCCCTCATCTTTTACAATGTACCAGCTTCCGGTTGATTTATAAACAGTGGCTTTCATGAAGAACCAAGATTAATATGATTATGAAAGATTAAGAGGAAAGATAAAACAATTCTTGTTTAAGGAAATTTCCTGAATAAAGTAAACCGGAGAATGATCTCCATAAAAAGAAAAGCTAATGCAGCAAGAATAAACGGTAAAAATCTTTCCTCGTAGCGACGGAAAGATATAATCTCCACTTTTGACTTTTCCAGTTGATCAATCTGGTTGTAAATATTTTTCAACCCGTTTTTATCTCTTGCCCTGAAATATTTCCCCCCGGTTTCATTTGCAATTTTCTGCAACAATTCCTCGTCCGGCAAATCAGCCATCGGATTTTTCTTTCTTTTCAGTGGATCCGTAATTTCAATAGCAGCAACCGGGGCAGCACTCATGCCAATAGTATAAACTTTTACCTGTTTTGATTTGGCAATTTCCAGTGCTGTCAGAGGATCAATCAGTCTTGTTTCCGGTGGATCTTCTTTACCATCGGTTAACAGGATAATGACCTTGCTTTTTGATTGACTTTTTGTAAGCCGGTCAACTGCCGTTGACAATCCTTCTCCTATTACGGTTCCATCAACCAGGTATTTTCTGCTTTCCAGCGATTGTATCTGTGTAATCAATGTATTTCTGTCGGTAGTAACGGGACACTGCGTAAAACTTTCACCGGAAAAAATCACTAATCCTATTCTGTCAACCGGGCGGCTGCGAACAAATTCTTCTGCCACTTCTTTTGCCACTTCCATTCTTGACGGTAGTATATCTTTCGATCCCATGCTGCCGCTTACATCCATGCACAAAACAATATCAATGCCCTCGCCTTCTGTACGTTGTTCATCATTTCTTTTTTGGGGACGGGCAAGAGCAATTATTAAACAACTTAATGCCAGTAATCGGAAAATAAATGGCATATGCCGAAAGCGATTTTTCCAGGACGAAATAGTAAAAGCATAGGCCGAGGATACTTTTACCGTTGCTTGCCGCCTATCATACTTTTTTACATACCACCAGATCAATAATGGCAATAGAATAAACAGCCCAAACATTAACGGGTAAGCAAAATAGATATGTTTTAGCCAGTTGTACAGCATAAGCCCCTCCAAACCTCCCCAAAGGGGAGGGTTAAGAACCAGATTGTTCCATAGTCCTTATTGTATTTAAAATGACTTCAAAAGCAACCTTATCATCTTCGCTGGTTGGAACATATTTGGCAAACTTCACAAAATCACACAACCGCAATGTCTGGGCAAGTTTATCAAATTGCTCTTTGGTAAAATTTAAATTCTTCAGTTGCCATACAAGATCAGTCGTGGTTTTTTGCAAAGACAGTATTCCCTTTTTTCTGAAAATATACAGCCTGAAAATATCCGTAAGTTTTGAATGATATTTTTTGGATTCCGGTTTGTCTTTTTGTAATTGTTCCAGTTGCTTCATGGCATCATCATAGGGATCAGTTTCAACATTCGCTGATACAAGAGTGGCCGGTTTTTTCTTTCGCAACAGATAAACAGCAACAGCTGTCAATAATAAAGCACCACCAGCAACATACCACCACCATTGTTTCTTTTTTGGAGGAGCCACTTCAATAATATCTTTTATATCGTGATAATCCTGGCTGACATTAAATTCAGAAAATACCACATCCACAGGAATTGTATCTGATTTTACAAAAGGCGAAAGAATAAAAGAAGGAATAACCCAGTGACCGGAATCAAAACTTGTAAGCTTGTATATGCCTCTGAAATTCCATCCATCATTCTTATCGGTTGTATCAATGACCGGTCTTTCAAGCAACTCAAAATGGGCAATGCTGTCAATATGAATAAATCTTTTGACCGACTCCGGGGAAAAATATGCTTCAATCGTTAATCGAATTGGCTCGCCAATAAGAATTTTGCTTTTATCAACCGTTGCTTTGATAGTTGCACCACCCTGTGCATTTGTCATCTGTACGACTAACAGAAAGATGAAAGAAAATATAAACCGGTGAGTATTCATTTTTGTTTGTTGCGACTGAGAAAGAATCTTTGCAGCACTTTTACATAATCTTCATCGGTTCGTATGTGCAGCAAGTCGCAACCGGCTTTTCTAAATGTTTGAGTACAATATTCAGCTACCCGGAAAAACTCCTGCTCATAACTTTGCCGTACAACACTATCACTGCTATCCACCCACCTGGTTTTATTGTTTTCTGAGTCCTGCACCTGTAATAAACCGGCATCAGGCAATAACATATCCATTTTATCATACAACTTAATGCCAATCACATCATGCTTCTTCCCGGCAATACGTAAAGCATCCTCATAATTGGCATCCATATAATCGCTGAGAACAAATGCAATACTTTTTTGTTTGGTGGAATTATTGAAATAACGAAGGGCTTTGTTCACTGCGGTTCCTTTACCTCTTGGCTCTTTACTGAGCAGTTCCCGGACTATAAACAAAGCATGTTGCTTTCCCTTCTTTGGGGGAATGTATAACTCAATCACATCACTATAAAAAATAACTCCAATCTTATCCGCATTATTTACTGCCGAAAAACTGAGTACTGCTGCGATTTCAGTAATAATATCTTTTTTTCTTGCATGAACAGTTCCAAACAGTGAGCTGTTACTGATATCAACCAACAGCATCACAGTAAGCTCTCTTTCTTCTTCAAATATTTTGCTATACGGATGACCAAATCTTGCTGATACATTCCAGTCAATAAAACGAATATCATCCCCCGCCGCATATTCTCTTACTTCTTTAAACGACATTCCTTTTCCTTTAAAAGCACTGTGATATTCCCCGGTGAATAAATCACTGGTGAGTTTCTTGCTTTTTATTTCAAGCTCTCTTACTTTTTTTAATATTTCTGTTGTAGTTAACATTACGAAGTTGACCGTTGATGGTTGACCGATGGTCGTCTTTAAGTTAAAATATTTACTTCAGATTTGATTTTTCATAATAGCGAATAAGTCCATTAATAAGTTGCATACACTTATCTATCAATAGTGATATTTTATTAAACACTCCTTCCGGAATTATTTCAACCATTACAGCAATGTTAAGCAGAGTTTCCAATTCGTAAAGCGAACCCCTTGAAATATGCAGAAACTGAATCGTATCTTTTTTATAATTGCGGCCTGTTCCTTCCGCAATATTACAAGGAACAGATACAGCAGCTCGTTTCGTTTGAGATGTCAATGCATAAAGTTCTTCTTTCGGAAAAGCTTTGGTCAACAGGTAAACTTCTTTTACAAGATGCATTGATTGTTTCCATGCATCTAATATTTTATAGTTTGACATTTTAAAGGTTTTATGTTAAAAATGTTTTTCGAATATAAGCCGGCCAACAGCCATCGGTCATCTGTCAACTTCCTCACGGTACATTTATTTGTTTCAGCACATCTTCAATCACATCCTCCACCTTCACATTCTCTGCTTCTGCTTCGTAGGTCAATCCAATCCGGTGGCGGAGAACATCTTTACAAATACTTCTTACATCTTCCGGAATTACAAAACCCCTTTTATTTAAAAAGGCCTGGGCCTTTGCTGCCAAACCAAGATTAATACTTCCCCTGGGAGAAGCTCCGTAAGAAATAAGTGGCTTTAATTTTTCTAATTTGTATTGCCCGGGATTTCTTGTGGCAAAAACAATATCCAGGATATACTGTTCAATTTTTTCATCCATGTAAATCTCTTTTGTCAGGTTTTTAGCATTAGTAACTTCCTGAATGGACACCACTTGTTTTATTCCCTGAAAATCTCCTTGTATATTTTGCCTCAGTATCAGTTGTTCTTCCTTCATCTTCGGATAGTCAACAATTACTTTCATGATAAAACGGTCCACCTGTGCTTCTGGCAGCGGATAGGTTCCTTCCTGTTCCAATGGGTTTTGCGTTGCCAGCACCAGGAATGGTTCATCCAGTTTGTAAGTAGTGTCGCCAATAGTAACTTGTCTTTCCTGCATGGCTTCCAGCAAAGCACTTTGTACTTTGGCCGGAGAACGGTTTATTTCATCTGCCAGAATAAAATTGGCAAAGATGGGACCCTTGCGAACGATAAATTCGCTTTTTTGCTGATTATATATTAAGGTGCCAATTACATCAGCAGGTAAAAGATCGGGAGTGAACTGAATGCGGCTGAATTTTGCATGAATAGCCTGCGCCAATGATTTAATCGTTAATGTTTTGGCAAGTCCCGGCACTCCTTCCAGTAATACATGGCCATTACTCAGTAATCCAATCAGCAAACGGTCCAGCATATGGCTTTGGCCGATGATGACATGGCTAATTTCTTCCCTGAGTTTATCGGTAAACTGCCCGGCATGGCCGATGCGTTCATTTAGGAGTCTGATGTCTTCAGCAGTTTTTAGCATACTTGTGTATTAATATTTAAAAATACGAACTTGCCTTTAGCAAATTAACAGCCGATTTGATAATTGGCAGTATTTCCGGCATTATTTTAGCGGACATTTACCATTGAGCCTTTAAAAAAATTGTTTACTTTGCTAATTAATCTTGTTTATGAAAAAACAACTTGGCTTCTTATTGGTACTTATTGCAGCAAATTTCTTTATTTTTTCGTCCTGCAATAAAGGCGATAATCCCCCTCTTCCAAAAACAAAAACACAGCTTCTAACACAAGCTACATGGAAGTTTCAGAGTGCAAGTGCATCAGGGACTGATATTACAAACAATCCAGCCATAGCTTGTATAAAAGATGACGTCATAACATTTGTTTCTGCCGGTACTGGTAATATTAATGATGGAGCAACTGTGTGTTCGCCTACAACTTCTGGCAATTTTACATGGAGTTTTCAAAATAACGAAACTTCACTTACCATGTCAACAACCCTTATTCCTGGCGGTTCCGGCAATTTTACAATAGGTACACTTAATGAAACAACTTTAACTATTTCTCAAAATGTGTTAATACCACCACTACTAACACCAATCCCTGTCACGGCAGTTTATATCCACTAATATGTCAGCTTAAATATTTTGCAACGATTGGCACCCTTCTTCCTACGCCAAATGCTTTTGGCGAAATGCGGATGATTGGACAAAACTGGTTGCGTTTATATTCATTAACATTAACCATTTTTAATACCCGGTCAACTAATGTGGCATCAAAACCCTGTGCTTTTATTTCTTTCGGGCCTTGTCGTCTTTCAATATATTGATACAAAATTTTATCCAGGATAACGTAATCAGGTAATGAATCAGCATCTTTTTGCCCCGGTCTTAATTCTGCTGATGGAGGTTTAGCAATAATATTTGCGGGAATGATTCCATTCTTTCTGTTAATATATTTTGCCAGGGCATACACCTGTAATTTGTAGCAATCGCCCAATACACCCAAGCCGCCGGCCATATCACCATAGAGAGTGCCATAACCGGTGGCCAGTTCACTTTTATTTGAGGTATTCAGCAGGATGTAGCCAAACTTATTGGCAATGGCCATCAGGAGATTTCCCCTTATTCTTGCCTGGATATTTTCCTCTGCCAGGCCAAAAGGCAAATCATTAAAGACAGGTTTCAATTCGGTAATGAAACCTTCATAAATATTTTTTATAGGAACGGTATCACAAGGATTACCAAGAGTTTTACTCAGTTGCTCTGCATCGCTTACCGAATGTTCTGTTGAATACTGAGAAGGCATTAAAACCGCCCTTACATTTCCCTTTCCCAATGCTTCGCAGGCCAATACCAATGTTACTGCGCTATCTATACCGCCACTGCTGCCTATTATTGCTTTTGTAAAACCCATTTTAGAAAAATAATCCCTGATGCCTATTACAATAGCATTATAAATTTCAGCGGTGCATAAATTATGATCCAGTTCCGGCGGAACTAATTCTGCATCGGGTAAATCTTTTGAATAAGTTATGACAGGTGATGTAAAAGTCCCGTCGTTTTTTAATTCAAGCAGTTCCATCGCTTCCTCAAATAATGGAAGCTGTTTTACCAGGTTTGCATTTTTGTCGAACACCAATGAAGCACCGTCAAATACAATTTCTGTCTGGCTTCCTACACAGTTGCAATACAACATCGGCAACTTGTATTTCAGTACATTCAGCTTAACAATTGCTTTTCGATCTTCTACATGCGTATAGTCAAATGGAGAGGCCGAAAGATTCAGCATCATATCCGGCTGCTGCTTCATCAGTTCATCCATAGGGCAGTTCCGGTATAATGGATTATCACCAAGATTCCAGATGTCTTCACAAATAGTGACGGCCAGTTTTCTGCCTTTAAATTCTATAACCTTCCAGTCATAAGCCGGTTCAAAATAACGGTATTCATCAAACACATCATAATTCGGCAAACAGGTTTTGCGAACGGTGGCTTTAATTTCTTTGTTATAAAGAAACCAGGCAGCATTAAAAAAATCTTTTCCCTCCCGGATGGGATTTATTTCAGGAGCTCCGATTAATACACCGATAGTATCTGCATGTTGCTTTATCGTATTGATGGCGTTGTAACACTTTTTAATAAAATCATCAAACTCTAAAAAGTCCCTTGGAGGATAACCACAAACGCAAAGCTCTGAAAACAACACCAGGTCAGCCCCCTGCTTTTTGGCCCATTCAATTCCGTCAATGATTTTACGGGTATTGACTTCAAAATTTCCGATGTGATAATTTTGCTGTGCTAAAGCGATTTTCATATTTCAAATTTACGCCAATGCCGGACGAATTACTGCTAATTTTTAAACCGGTAAATTTGTCCTCGCAACAATTTCAATCAAGTTTCGTTTACAATAACAATGAAAAAAGCCTGTCTTATATTATTGCTCGCCATTTCCTTTTTTGCCTGCAAAAGCAAAAAGGGGATTCCCGATGTTTCCAATATTAAAGTAGATATTAAACTGGAAAGGTTTGATCAGGGATTCTTCAGCATGGATACAAATAATATTCGTGCCAGCTTACAAAAACTGCAACAAGGTCACCCGGATTTTTATCCTGATTTTATGCGTGAAATTCTGGGCGTAAATGGTGCTGATACCAGCGATAATACTTTGTTTGTTACGAAAGAATTTTTTCGGGGATATAAATCCATTTATGATTCTCTTCAGTTGATATATAAGAAACCTGACTGGTTGAAAAAAGAACTGGAGAAAGGGTTTCAATTTGTAAAATATTATTTCCCCAACTATAACCCGGGAAAGGTTATTCTTTTTCTCGGGCCCTTTGATGCGCCGGGTGTTGCCGCTACCCGTTCCGGATTGGCTGTGGGCCTGCAGCAATATGCCGGAAAAAATTTTTTTTATTACCAGACTGAACAGGGGCAGGAGCTCTTTCCATCATATATTTCGAGACGATTTGAACCTGGATACATCATCGCCAATTGTATGAAAGCAGTTGCTCAGGATATTTTCCCTGATCAAAGTGGCAGCAAACCACTTATTGAACAAATGATAGAACGGGGCAAGCAATGGTGGCTGCTTGATAAATTTTTGCCTGCTGCTCCAGATTCCGTAAAAACCGGTTACACAAAACAACAATTGGATTGGTGCCAGGAAAATGAAGGTTTGATATGGAGTTATATTGTAAAAAATGAAGACCTTAATTCACTTAATCCTGCCGTGATTCAAATTTATATTGGAGAAGGGCCGTTTACCCAGGGATTCTCGCAAGAACTTTCACCCGGTAATATAGGCCAATGGATAGGCTGGCAGATTGTAAAAAAATTTGTTAGCAAAAACACAGGGATGAAACCTGAAGAGGTAATGAAAACAGATGCCCGGAAAATTCTGGAAGAAGCAAAATACAAACCCAAATAAAATTAGTTTGATTTAAACGGCACAAACATCTCAAAAGAAGGAATGCTTACGTCAAACATTTGTTTACTGTGCAGGTTTTCCATCTGGTAGGTTCCATACATCTTGCCCATTTCCGTGCGCAGGTTACACCCACTTACATATTGGTAAGTTTCGCCTGGAAGCAAAGAAGGTTGCACACCTATCACACCTTCGCCTTCCACTTCGCGGTGGCTTCCATTGCTGTCAAAAATATACCAATGGCGCCGGTGCAGTTTTACGGCGAAAGAATTATGATTCTCCAGTGTTATCCGGTAGGCAAATACGAATTCTGATTGCACCGGGTTGCTGTAATCAGACTGATAGAATGTTTCCACACTTACTTTAACTCCCTCTGATACCATACTTGTCATAAAGTAAAAATAAACAAATTGCCGGAGATATGAAACCAACTATTGATTTATGGGATAAATACGATGCCGGGACTTAATTTTGTGTCAAGAAAATAAATTTTCCGAAGTATGAAAATTGCTGTTGCAAAATTATCAGCAATCGTGGCACACAAGTATGGCCAACAGGTTCTGTTTACACCGACCTGTTGAACCAATACAATATCCGTTTTGAAAGTATCAATGATGAACCGCTGAATCAGCAGGATGTGATTGGCTTATATGTAAGCTTGAGCGGCAATTTTAAGATCTGTTCTTTTGAGTTGCTGAATAGTTGGGGTGGGAAGAAAGCAGATAGTTTGGCGCAGGGGCAGTAGTTTTAAATAATTTCCTATATTTATATTGTAAATGCCCTTTCCTTGAAAAGAGTAATCATTTTTTTGATTTGTGTTGCTTTTTATAAGCCTGGCTTTGATCAGGTTAATTTTAAAACATTCTCCTTTGACAAGGCACTACAACAATCTCAAAAAACCGGTAAGTTAATCTTCCTTCAATTTGAGTCTGCTGATTGTAACCAATGCAATGAAGTAGCTAATAAAGGATTTGAAGACAATGGGCTGGCGGAATTAGTGGAACAAACTTTTATCTGCCTGAAAATATCAGCCGATCATCCTGATAGGAATCGTATTGCTACTCTCTATAACAAAAAGAAAGATGGATTTGGAACTTTGTTCATCAATAGTGATGGAAGCCTGATTCATAATTATTCTGGCACAACAACGGTAGCGACGAAATATAAAGAAGAAATAGACAAGGCACTTGCTAAAGCAAGTGAAGGTGTCCGAATAAAGAATTTGGAAAAAATGTACAATGAAGGCAACAGGAAGATTGATTTCCTTGAATTTTATATGCAAACACTTAAGAATTTGCATTACAACACTGACACGTTGCTGGATGAATATGTCGCCCTTTTACCAGATGATTCATTAATCTCTATCCGGGTCTTTGCCTTCGTTGTAAGCATGACACCTATCTTAGATAGTAAGGCTTATAAAAAGCTGGGAGACTTTTATGCTGTTATCAATAAAAGGAATTACAATTCAACTGCTGATTATCCTTTGCATCCTGATATAAAAAACAAGATTGCTTATAAGTCATTACAAAAAGCAATTGCTGAAAAAAATGAAGTATTTGCCCTAAGAATAGCTACATTCTCAAAAAATACTTATCCAAGAGACCTGAGCAAAGCGGCAAAGTCTTATGATTCCCGCATGCTCGACTACTACAAAGGTATCAACGATACAAGCCGTTATCTTCAGCAGGCAGTTAATTATTATGATAAATATTATATGCCAATTTCTGTTGACTCGGTTAGAAGAAAAGATACCAGCAACATGAATATGCTTGCCAAGCTACAAACCCCGACTATTGAAAAAAGAGGTGATTCCATTGTGAAAAGCACACGGATTGTTTACAGGCCCGAAGCACAGTTCCTGTGTAATGAATTGGATGAGACTGCCAGAAATTTTTTTGAACTAACCACTGATGTTAGCTATCTCGCTAAAGCATTAAACTGGTCAGCCAAAGCGGTGAACTTATTTGAAAGCTATACTGCTGAGAATACTTATGCTTTGCTTTTGTATAAAAATGATAAGAAACAAGAAGCAATAATCTGGCAACAAAAAGCAATCGAACTTAAAAAGAAACGGGGGTTTGATACCAAAAGTCTCGAGAAAGAATTGGAAGACATGAAAAAAGACAGACTATAAATTTTATTAGCTACTTATCCTGATCTCTTTGAATCTTTATATCCGCTCTTCAGCAACCATTGCATCACTTTCTCCCGTTGGTCACCTTGCACAATAATCTCACCGCCTTTGGCAGAACCCCCGGTGCCACAAAAGGATTTTAATTTTTTTCCCAGCTCCTGCAAATCTTCTTCTTTGCCAACAAAGCCTTCAATTAATGTAACGGCTTTACCCGCCCGGTGTTTTGTATCTAATCTTATTTTTAATTTTTGTTGCGCAGCTGGCAGCGTTTCAGCAGTTGATTGTTCTTCTTTAAAAGAAAAGTTGGGATCTGTACTGTAAACGAATCCTCTTGCATCGGGTTTATTTTTCTTACTCATTTTTTGGCTTTACCAATTGTAGAGAAGACAGTTCTTTCGGGTTCTTAAGTCCCTCCGCCAACTGGCGGGTGTTTTAGGAAGGCCTTGAGGCTCAAATCCAAACTCTTCGCCTGGTGTATCAACGCTCCTACACTTACAAAATCAACTCCTGTTTTTGCGTACTCCTCAATATTATCAAGATTGATACCGCCGCTGGCCTCCGTTTCAAATTTTCCGTCAATTAGTTTTACAGCTTCAGCTATTTGCTCAGGTTTGAAATTGTCCAACATAATGCGAAACACTTTGCCTTTGCCGACGGCAATTACTTTTTTCACATCATCAATACTTCTTGTTTCCACTTCTATCTTCACGCCTGGCTTTTTTGTTTTTACATATTCAGCCGCTTTCTCAATAGCTTTTGCAATTCCTCCGCAATAGTCAATATGATTATCCTTCAGCATAATCATATCAAACAAACCAAACCGGTGATTGACGCCGCCGCCAATCCGAACAGCTTCTTTTTCCAGCAGGCGAAAGTTGGGAGTTGTTTTTCTTGTATCCAGCAATTTTGTTTTATACCCTTTTAGTTTATCAGTGTATTGTTTTGTAAGGGTGGCAATGCCGCACATCCGCTGCATACAGTTCAGCACTAACCTTTCGCATTGAAGAATGGTATGCACCATTGCTTCTATTTCAAAAGCGATTTCCCCAACCTTCATTTCATCGCCATCTTTTTTAAAAGGAGTAAAAACAGAAGATGGTTCTATATAACTGAAAATTTTTTCAGCCACCTTCATACCGGCCAGTATGCCCTCCTGTTTTATTTTTAAAATCGCTTTGCCTTTTGCATCAGCAGAGATACATGACAAGGTGGAATGATCGCCATCTCCAATATCTTCTTTCAGGGCTTCATCAACCAGGTGATGCAGTTGTTCATCAAAACTCATAGTTACAAAAGTACTACTTCGTCTTTTGTCTTTATACAGGTCATAAACATCCCCATCTCGCCTATGGAGAGATGGGGATGTAAAAGTATTTGAACAGGCTTTATTCTATTGACTGGAACCTGACTTCTTTCACCATTTCTTTTCCGTTCTTAACCTTCATAAACACATTGGTACGGAAATTACCGGCATTAGTTTGAAGTGTGCCTATACAAAAATGCCCTCCGCCAGGTGAATCGCCCTTATGTTTCAGGTCAAATCCTTTAACACTATTATTACTAAAAAAATCCTGTATAATAAGTTGCGCCTGGGCTTTGCTGTAATTATCACTTTTATCGGGCAGGGTCAATTCTACATTGTCATCAAAATACTTTGACAGTTCTGTTGAATTGCCGGATCGCAATGCCCTGATTACTTCATCAATATTGCTGTTTTGCAGCGTAAAAGATGAAAAAAGAAAAACAAAGGCGACCAGTACATAAGTAAATAATGCTTTCATAACTATTCAATTTTCACAGGTATATTAATCTAAAAACATGCCACTCTGCCACTCATTTTTCAACAACACTAAAATACTACAAATCAACAGTTTTTCATCATAACCGGTAACAAATAGCTGAATTGGCTGTAAATTTACACCTCATTGCTACTTAAAACTATTTGTAATTATACTAAACTTTAACTCCGATAAAATAATGTCACAAAAAAGAGTCATTCTGGTGATTATGGACGGCTGGGGCCTGGGCCAAGTTGCATCCGCCGATGCTATTCAGCATGCAAATGTTCCTTTTACAAAATCCCTGTATGCCAAATATCCCAACAGCACTTTGATAACCTGCGGTGAAGTGGTAGGGCTGCCAGAAGGTCAAATGGGTAATTCGGAAGTGGGGCACCTGAACCTTGGGGCCGGTCGTGTTGTGTACCAGGAACTGCAACGCATTAATGTGGCCGTCCGGGATGGCTCTTTTGCCGGAAATAAAACTTTATTAACGTCCATTCGTTTTGCGAAGAACAATAACAAGCCATTGCATCTTTTGGGATTGGTAAGTAATGGTGGCGTTCATTCTCATATCAATCACCTGAAAGCTATTATTGATGTGTGTAAAGCAGAAGGCTTGACTGATGTTTTTATTCATGCTTTTACCGATGGCCGGGATTGTGATCCCAAAAGCGGGTTGGGTTTTATAAAAGAATTGCAGGAACATTTAAATAACAGTGTTGGAAAAATTGCAACTGTCAGTGGACGCTATTTTGCTATGGACAGGGATAAAAGATGGGAAAGAGTGAAACTGGCCTACGACGCCTTTGTAAATGGCACTGGCCAAAAAGCCACAGATGCTATTGCGGCTGTTGAAAATTCTTACAACAATAATATCACAGACGAGTTTATTAAACCAACGATCGTAGTTGATGAAGGTCAGCAGCCATTAGCTGTTATTAAAGATGGAGATGTGGCCATTTGTTTCAACTTCCGGACGGATCGTTGCCGGGAAATAACCCAGGTGTTGACGCAAACCGATTTGCCTGAATTCAATATGAATAAGTTGTCATTGCATTATACCACGATGACGGAGTATGACCAGACTTATAAAAATGTTCACATTATTTTTGAAACAGACAACCTGGGCAATACGCTTGGAGAAATATTAGAGAAGAATGGACTGAAGCAAATAAGGATTGCTGAAACCGAAAAATACCCGCATGTAACATTCTTCTTCAACGGGGGCCGTGAGGTTCCATTTGAAGGTGAAAAAAGAATAATGATTCCCTCACCTAAAGTGGCTACTTATGATCTGCAGCCTGAAATGAGTGCTTATGAAGTAACAGAAGCATTGCTACCTGAAATAAAAAGTAAATCTGCAGATTTTATTTGCCTGAATTATGCCAACGCAGATATGGTAGGGCATACCGGTGTGTGGAATGCTGTAATTAAAGCAGTTGAAACGGTTGACAAATGTGTTGAAAAAATTGTAACGGCCGGCTTAGAAAATGGCTATACCATTCTGCTTACAGCCGATCATGGTAATTCTGATTATATGATCAACAAGGATGGCTCACCCAATACTGCCCACACATTGAACCCGGTTCCATTTTTTATTATTGACAAGGAATGGCAGGGAAAAATTAAGCCTGGAAAGCTGGGAGATATTGCACCAACTATTTTAACCCTGATGGGCATTTCTGTTCCCAAAGAAATGACAGGAACTATTTTAATCAATAACCCATAATTTTATAGAATAATAATTCAACTATGATAAAGAAAATTTTGCTTTTTTTATTGGCCGCATTGGTTGTAATACAATTTATTCATCCAAAACATAATAAAGCAACCGGCGATCAACCCAATTATATCGGCAAAACATTTCCTGTGCCTGATGACGTGAAATCCATTTTAGCCAAAGCCTGTAACGACTGCCATAGTAACAATACCCGGTATCCCTGGTATTCCAATATTCAGCCGGTGGACTGGTGGCTGACAAAACATGTTAATGACGGCAAGAGAGGATTAAACCTCGATGAATATACCAGCAAAAGACTTCGTTATCAGTATAACAAAATGAAAGATGTTATTGAACAGGTAAAAGAAGGCGATATGCCACTGAATTCGTACACCTGGATACACAAAGACGCCAAACTGACAAAAGATGAGAAAGTCAAACTAACCAACTGGGCAAATTCAGTAATGGACACATTAAAGGCAAAATATCCAATGGATAGTTTGATAAGAAAAAAATAGTCTTACTTTCGTATCCGTTTATGATGAAAACTGCAGCCAAACGAGTTGTTTCCTGCTTACTGCTTCTGCTTGCAGCAATGCCGCTTATATACACCCTTGTTGTCGGGGTTCAGCAGCAGTCCATCAGGGAAAAGATGAAAGTACAGCTTGGCACCCATGTTTTGCAGTCGGTTACAATTCCCGTGAACGAGGTTCACTGGATAATGAACGGTAAAGAAATATGGATAAATGGCCGGATGTTTGACATCAGGTCATCTCATTTTCAAAATGGAGAATATGTTTTTTCGGGATTGTACGATGAAGATGAAACGGTACTCCTGAAACAATCGCAAAAAGAAGAGCAAAACAATTCTTCTGAAAACAAATTGCTTGTTCAGTTTTTTCAATTCCTTCAATCATTTTATCATAATTCACAGCAAGAGTTTGTTTTCTATGAAAACATAACTTGCCATAAACTAAATATAGATACTCCAGATCTTCACTCTGGCTTCATTTCAATATTTTCTCCTCCTCCGCAGGTTTGATTACAGCTTTTCTTTTATTGACAAAACAATTCTGTAATCCAAAAAATTATAATTATGAGAAAGATTGTATTGCTCTCAGCAATGCTTTACACATCAATATGCCTGTTTGCACAACAGGACACTACCAATGAAAAAAATCTTGATGAAGCAGTTGTATATTCAAACAAATTCGTTGAAAAGAAGAAAAATCTTGCCCAGAAAATTGATATTATCAGCGCTAAATCTATTGCCAGGTTTAACGGCCAGAACACCGGGGACCTGCTGATCAATACAGGGAATGTCTTTGTTCAAAAAAGCCAGCAGGGCGGCAGCAGCCCTGTAATCCGTGGCTTTGAAGCCAGCCGTGTATTGCTGGTAGTGGATGGTATCCGGATGAATAATGCTGTTTACCGGGCAGGCCACCTTCAAAATGCGATCACTGTTGATCAAAATATGCTGGAAAGAGTGGAGGTCATTTATGGCCCCGCATCTACCATGTATGGCAGCGACGGATTGGGTGGAGTTCTTCATTTCAGAACCAAATCACCCATATTATCAACCAGCGATAAATTGAAAGTTACCGGCAGCGCTTTAGTTCGTTATAGCTCAGCCAATGAAGAAAAAACTGTACATGCAGACGCAAGCCTTGGTGGCAAAAAATTTGGATGGCTCCAGTCTTATACTTACAGTGATTTTGGTGATATGAAAATGGGAGACAATTACAAAAGTAAATATCCCAACTTTGGCAGACGGTCACAATACATTAAAAGAATAAACGGTATTGATTCTGTTGTAACAAATGATGATGACAGGATACAGCGATATTCTGGTTACAAACAGTGGGATATAACTCAAAAATTGTTGTTCAAACAAAGTGATAAAGTTTCACATAGTTTGAATTTTCAGTATTCTAATTCAAGCGATGTGCCGAGGTATGACCGTTTACAGGACACCAAAAATTTTGGGGGCAGTATCGGAACTACATTGCGATACGCAGAGTGGTTTTATGGTCCGCAAACAAGATTGCTGACTGCTTATGAACTGAATGTTGGGAATGTTGGTTTTTTAAATGCCCTGAAAATAAACCTCAACTACCAGGACATTAAAGAAAGCCGTCAGCAAAGAGAATACCGGCGTCTTGATCGTTTTGACAGCCGCCGGGAACATATTAAAGTAGTTGGTTTTATTATTGACGGAAGAAAAGCATGGGGCAATAATGAACTAAACATTGGTATAGATGGCCAGCTGAATGATGTAAAATCCGTGGCTGACCGTACCAATCTTACTACCGGGGCTATATCAAAATTAGATACCCGGTATCCGGACGGTACGAATAAAATGAACTATTTTGGTTTGTATGCCCAGCATTTATGTAAAATAAAAAATGGTAAATGGGTATTAAATGATGGCCTCCGTCTACAAAGTGTTAGTCTTCATTCTACCATTGTTGACAATTCATTTTTCAACCTGCCGGTTACCGATATCAAACAAACTCCTTTTGCGGTAACAGGCAATCTCGGCATTGTATTTATGCCCACATCCAATACCCGGCTAACCGGTAATTTTTCATCGGGTTTCAGGGCGCCGAACATAGATGACGCCGTAAAAGTATTTGAATCAAGTACCGCCACTAAAAGGGTTATAGTTCCAAATGCTGATATCAATCCTGAATACACCTATAATTTTGATCTGGGTATAACACAAACTGTACCTGATAAAGTAAGGTTTGAGTTGACTGGTTTTTATACACTGTTCAGAAATGCAATTGCTGCAATTCCTTTTAAATTGAACGGGCAGGATTCGATTATTTATAGTGGCGTTAAATGTGCCGTGTATGCCAGTCAGAATGTAAACAAAGCCTATGTCTACGGCATCAATGCAAGGTTAAAAATTGAACTAGGTAAAAAAGTATCATGGGACAATACAATCAGCCAGACTTATGGCAGGTTTAAAAATCCTGATGGAACTAAAAAACCGCTGGACCATGTGCCGCCGGTATTTGGCAAAACCAGTCTAACCTACACTGATAATAAATTCAGCACAGAGATCTATGGCATGTTTAATGGCTGGAAAAAAATCAAAGACTATAACCCCGACGGTGAGGATAACGGACAGTATGCCACAGTTGATGGTATGCCGGCCTGGTTTACCTTCAATTGGAGGGGTAGTTATGTTTTCTCCAAAAACCTGACACTACAGGCTGGAGTAGAGAATATAACCGATCGTAACTACCGTTATTTTGCTTCTGGTTTTTCTGCACCAGGACGCAATTTTATTGTAGCTCTTCGGGCAAACTGGTAATCTATTCCAGCACAATTCATTAAACAGCTGAAGGCGCTAGCTTTCAGCTGTTTAATTTTCAGTTAACAAGCAAATTTTTAGACACATGTGCAGCATTGGTACATAATAATTGTCTAACTTACAGGCAGCCAAAGCAATTATGACGGAGGAAGCCATACTAAAAGGATGTTTAAGCAACGACGCCAACGCCCAGCGGGAACTTTACAACAGGTATAGTCCAAAGATGCTGGCTGTTTGTTATCGTTTTGCCCATAACCGGGAAGATGCCGAGGATATGCTACAGGAAGGATTTATTAAGGTCTTTTTACAGATACACACATTTGAAAACAGGGGAGCTTTTGAAGGATGGGTTCGCAGAATAGTCGTTCACACTTGTATCAATATTCTGAAAAAGAATAAAAAATTTAATGAAAGTGTGGACATCATTCATGCCACGGGAGTGCAGATCCGGGAAGATAGCGTTCCTGCCATCATTCAGGCTAAGCAGGTGGTAGAATGTATCAGGCTTTTGCCGATTGGATACCGGACAGTGCTGAACCTGTATGCCGTAGAGGGCTACAGCCATCGTGAAATATCCAATATGCTGGACATAGAAGAAAGCACCAGCCGAAGCCAGTATACCAGGGCTAAGGCAATGCTGGAAGATATTTTGATCCGTAAAAGAATATTACAAAAACCAAAACAACAATCAGATTGGCTTGTTGCGGCAAGTCAGCGATAATGTAAAACGTACCCAAATTGATGACTGGTTATGGAAAAAAATTTTAATAACAGGGATTTTGAACAGTTTGTAAAGCAAAATGCAGATCAATACCGGATGTTCCCTTCTGAAAAGGTGTGGAAGAATATTCATCATACACTTCATACCCGCAGACGGTGGTATGGAATTGGTCTTGCTTTATTGATTCTTACTGCCGGTACCGTGACTTGGGTAATGCTTAACCCTTCTGTCAAAAATAATGCTGCATTATCTTATAAACCAGGTGTGGTTTCACATAATAACCAACCGGATCAAAATAATAACACCCAGCCGTTACTCATTGCCCTTGCCAGCCCAAATGCAAAAACCAGTTCGTTTATTACAACTGCTGACAACTTGCAAAGAAATTTGTTTTCATCCGGGTTAACCATTAATCCCAATAACAACTACGAAGAAAATGAAATCACTGCTGTTTCACCAATCATAGCAGAAACCACAGCTATTCCAGCCACATTAGGACAAATTAAAGTATCAGCTAACCCATCAATATTAAATATTCATCAGCAACTCTTAACTATAAAGCCTGCCACTGATATTTCTACTCTTCAGGGTCAAAACAACGACCTTGTTTTGACTGAAAATAATAAATCAGATATACCTCTTGCAGATAAAAAGATAGCTCAGGAAAATAAAGATATTTCTCCCTTGAGTATTGAAAGCGTTGTTAACTCCTATAAGCACTCCGGGAATAAGAGAAGATTGTCATGGGAAGTATTTTTTACTCCTACCATCAGTTATAGAAAGTTGAATGAAAACAAAGATTTCATCAACTCAGCCCAGATAAATAACAACACTTATATTACCTCTGCTAATATAAATAGTCTTGTAACACATAAGCCCGATATGGGGCTGCAAGTTGGATTTAATGTTGGCTATCCTGTTTCTAAAAGCCTGAGGATTGTTGGCGGTTTTCAATTCAATATTAGCAAGTATGATATCAGGGCGTCTTTTTCTTCAGGCGATGTGGCCACCTTTGCACTTAATACGGGCGGAGGGGCTAACTCATTCTCCACTATTTCAAATTACCGGAATTTCAGCGGCAGTAAAGCCGATTGGCTCCGCAACTTATATTTTTCAGCCTCGGTTCCTGTGGGCCTGGAGTTAAAATTGAGTGGAAATAATAAAACCCAGTTGGGAATCATTGGTACAATTCAGCCAACTTATGTATTAAGCAACAGGGCTTACCTTCTTTCAACAGATTATAAAAACTACGCAGAAGTTCCATCTCTTATCCGTAAGTGGAATACGAATACAAGTTTTGAAGTCTTTGCAGGTTTCTCAACCGGTAAAATCAAATGGAGGGCAGGCCCGTTGGTTCGTTATCAACTCAGATCAAGTTTCCTGGAAAAATACCCTGTCAAAGAACACTTGTTTGATTTTGGTTTGAAATTGGGCGTTATGCTCAAAAAGTAGACCCGATACTATCTGCAGTTCTCTTTGTAAATATCCTGTCCTGCCTGAGGCAGGACAGGATATTTATTTTGCCGTACAGTTTTCAATTAAATTTGGGCATGAAAAATTTTGTATTATTTCTATTTGCGGCCCTACTGGCTTTATCAGCCTGTAAATCCAATAAAAATAAATCTGAAAAAAAATTCATTTCTGTGCTATCGCTTATCAATAGCCAGGTCGCCCATGTTGACACCTCATTGTATCCCATCATGAAAATTGTGTACTACGACAGCCTTCACAGTGACACTACATTTATCCCCAGAGAAAAATTCCGGGCCGAAGCAAAAGATTTTCTTACAATTCCTGACCTGTCCGATAAAAAAATTGCCCGGAGATTTAAAGAGGAAACCCTGTATGATGAATCGATAAACAAGGTGGTTATTACTTACACACCTGAAAACCCGGGTAAAGAAGAAATTCAAAAACAGGAGTTACTGATTACCCCCGATGCAGTCTCCGGCGACAAGATAAACAATATCATTATCAACCAGGTGATCAGCAACCGGGATAGTTTTATGCAAAAAAACATGCTCTGGCAAATGGATAAGAGTTTCCAGGTGGCAACCATTTTACAAAAGCCCGGTAAGCCAGAAACAATTACCACGACTAAAGTAACCTGGAATGAAGATGCTAATCAATGACCATTGCCGAATTTCAACATATCGCCTCCTCTATTCCTGCACAACCGGGCATTTATAAATATTATGATGCCGAAAACATATTGCTATATGTAGGCAAAGCCAAGCACCTCCGGAAAAGAGTTAGCTCTTATTTTACCAAAACCTTTACCAGCTATAAAACACATGAACTGGTACAGCGCATAAACAGAATTGAATTTGCCATTGTTAATTCGGAACAGGATGCCTTCTTACTGGAAAATACGCTGATTAAACAATTTCAACCCCGCTTCAACATTAACCTGAAGGACGATAAAACTTATCCTTATATCGTTATCAGGAAAGAACCATTTCCAAGGGTTTTTCTAACAAGAAAAAAAAATAATGATGGCTCTGAATACCTGGGGCCTTATACCTCTGTAAAAAGAGTCAGGGAAATGCTGGAGTTCATCACAAAGACCATCCAGCTCAGAAATTGTTCATTGAAACTGACTGATAATAATATTAAAAAAAAGAAGTTTAAAGTTTGCCTCGAATATCACCTCGGTAATTGCAAAGGGCCCTGCGAAAATCTACAGACAGCTGAAGACTATACAGAAGACCTTGCCCAGATAAAAAATCTTCTCCGCGGAAACATGGCACCTGTTATCCGTCATTTTAAAGAAGAAATGAAAAACTTTTCAGCAAACTTATCTTTCGAAAAAGCTGCATTAGTAAAAAAGAGAATTGAATTTCTTGAAAACTATCAATCCCGGTCAGTAGTAGTTAATGCAAGAACCGGCAATATGGATGTATTCTCCATTCTCAGGGAGAAAGAAACCGTTTATGTCAATTTTCTTATGGTACGCAACGGGGCCATTATTCAAACACAAACCAATAAAGTAGAACCGCATCTGGACGAGCCCATTGAAGAAATTCTTAGTTTCTCTGTGGCCCAACTTAGGACAACCTTCAACAGTGATGCAGGCGAAATAGTTGTTCCCTTTGCTATTGAATATCCGCAAAGTGAACTAAAAATTACAGTGCCAAAAGGAGGAGACAAGAAAAAACTATTGGAACTCTCTGAAAAAAACACCCGGCATTTTATTGATGAAATGCAAAATAAAGAAAGGCTGCAATTGAACATTAAACGCACCGGCAAGCAGCAATTGCTTGAAAAATTACAACAGGATTTACAATTGCGGCAACTACCCGTCCATATTGAATGTTTTGATAATTCCAACTTCCAGGGAAGCTACCCGGTATCAGCCATGGTTTGTTTTAAAGACGGGGAACCAAGCAAAAAAGATTACAGGCATTTCAATGTAAAGACTGTAGAAGGTATTAATGACTTTGCTTCGATGAAAGAAGCCGTTTACCGGCGTTATAAAAGAGCGAAAGAAGAAGCCCTCTCTTCTCCCCAGTTAGTTATTATTGATGGCGGTAAGGGGCAGCTTAGCGCCGCAATGGAAGCTATAAAGGAACTTGGACTGGGCGGGCAAATGACTTTGATTGGTCTTGCCAAGAACAAAGAAGAAATTTTTTTTAGCGGCGACTCATCGTCATTGAAACTCTCTTATAACAGCGAAAGTTTGAAGTTTATCCGCAGCATCAGAGATGAAGTGCACCGGTTCGGCATTACTTTTCATCGCCTGAAAAGAAGCAAGGGAACATTTAAAAATGAACTGGAAGATATTCAGGGAATCGGCAAAGCCACGACTGATCTGCTGCTAAAAAAATTTAAGTCAGTAAAAAACATAAGAGAAAAAAGCTTTGAGGAACTCACCGCTATGATTGGAAAAGCAAAAGCAGGCATCATTTATAACTACCTGAAAAACTCCGGATAAAAAAGGTTGATGAATCTCTTTCCCTTAGGGAAATTTGGGGATGGGTCAAAAAAAATAATGGGGCCCGGATAGAAATCCAGCCCCGTTTTTAAAATCCAATATCCTATGAAAAACCGAAACGAAAATACAACAATTATCCAATTTTCCTATAGGACTTTTACGATTTTCAAAACTTTTTTATAGTATTTTGTTGAAAGGTTTAGTCATTAAAAAAGCCCCAATGACGGGGCTTAAATAAATGATGTTTAAACTTATAATTTCAAGTCTTAATAAGACCACAAATCCTGTTCGTAATTGAATATTTTATCCTTAATGTTATCGCCTTCGAGTAAAGCAAGGATGGGGTCTTTTGCATAAATAGTCCGTAAAAATTTATTCTGCGGGTTATCTAATGTTGATTTTACAATATAACTACTGAACATACGGCTTTCAAAAAGCTCTTCCCATGTCATCCTGCTTTGCCCCATGTTTTTAGGATTATATACTTCATACTTTACCAAAGTTGGACGCAGTTCAGGATAATATACCCAGAATAATGGAGTAGCTCCTCTTTCTGTTTTCTTATCAACGCTTAAAATAGTCTTTAAAGGAGCAATGCCGATTATTCTCACAAACATTCTGCTGGATTCCCTGTCAAAAACCCAATCTTCCTTAATTCTAAATTTGACAATTTCGTCAGGATTCAGATTATCGCAGGAAACTACATATTTTGTGATTCTTGTCGGATCGGCAAAGTCACCATAAACGGCATTAGTATCACAACGGCTACCACCACTTAATACTCTTTCAAATTGGGCTGAATCCAGGGGAGTTGTAAACCTGTCATCTTCGCCGCTAAAGGCCATTGCTTTACCCTGCTTTAAATTGTCACGAACGGCCCTTACAAGGATATTTACAAATCGCTGATCACCGTTATCATCTTCGCTTTTATAACGAAAAGTTTGATTCATTTTTTCCCGGATATCAATTTCACGCCATACCCTTTCATTAAACAAGGCATCATCTGGCCTGAGATCTTCATAGATTAAGGGAATACGGTCTTTTATTGGTTTTTCAAAAGCACCATCCATCCGTTTTGATGTTTTGAGGGTGTCATTAAATCCTCCCACCTGCGGAGCCATTTCTATAGGTGTGTTCCCATAAGGATTGAAAGTTGTTGGTGCGTTATTATTTGTGTTCACTACTGGCTTAGTAGTAGTATCCGCAGGATTAGGATTAGTGTTGGCTTGATTTCGGTTCCTGCCACGACGTTGCGCATCGGCACTCATTACTACCCCACCCAGTAATGCCAGTAATAAAATCAGTTTAACATGTTTTATCATTGTAAAATATTTATCTTAAAGTAAAAATCATCGGCGTCAGTTTCCGGGTTCTTCCATCAGGACCTACAGCCCTAATATCTTCAATAGTAATATAAGAACCTGGTTTGCACTTATTGATAATCTTTCTTGCTTCATTCCATGCAGCCCCGGTATTATTCGACTCTTCAACTCCCTCATCAAACCCATCACCATCTCCTGTAATACGGAAACTTGTTACATTAAATTGTGTTTCGTAAAAGAAATTATCAACGATAGCCCTTACCCCAGCCTGGCTTTTAAAGGCGGAAGCACTCATATCACCGCTTTTTACCTGTCCCACATAAGGAGTTGGGTCAGGTATTGAACGAACACGGAATTTTATCGGTGTAACCTTGCCATCAGGAGTTTTTACACTAATAATGCAATCTTCATTTTCATTACTTACCCTGACAGTTCTGTTTGCACCAGAGCCTGAGAGCACTGCGCCACCACCTGAAGCAGTTACTATCAGTTGATCAGCACTTCCGCTGCCTGATACTGTTATTGGATTATCTACTCCTATGAACAATACATTCATTTTATCAAGCTGTACAGCAGCATTCGATTGACCAACAGTGTATTCAATAGTTTTCTGAACATTTACGTCCTTACCATTCTGATCAGTATATGTGATATTCACAGGAATAGTTCGGGTGCCAAGGCCACCTGCATTAAATTTATAATGAGCGGCACCATCAGGTCCAAGCGTTTGGCCTTGCCCATTAATAGAAATCCGAGGAGATACCTGCGTACTAAATCCTCCTACACCAGCAGTTACTTCAATCTCCTGACCAGGCAGTACATAAGTAGCGTTTGCAACAGCCAATGCAGTGAAAGCATCTTGTTGTATTTTTACTTTTCCTACCTGCTCATGACAAAAAGTAACAACCTTGTTTTCCGAAACTTTTATATCATTTTGAAATTTGGAAAGTATGGTAAGAGCAGCAATTGTTGGAACCATATGAAAATAGGATTCTTCCCAGTTCTTCTTATTGTCGCCTGTAGTAGACTTTGGCTTATCAAGATTAATGGGAAGTGATGTGGCAAATTCACGACCAATTGCCGAATCTCTTTTTAATACATTGTTTTTAAACTCTGTCAAGAGTTGGAGTAGTTCTTTTCCTCTTCCTTTCTTAACAAAAATCCTTGTTGCTGCATCAAGCTGATCTTCTTTAAATCCTTTAGAGGGATCATTTTTATCACCACCTGCTGCAAGCATCAGATCTTTTTTCATTTCCTCAATTGCGCTATTTGCTTTTTGAGCATAACTCATTATATCTTTTGCAATTGGGTGCCAAATCGCTGCTTTTTCCTGTGCACCCGGTTCATTCAGTTTGTCAGTTAAAGATCCAAAAACCTGAGCAGTTGATGCATTTGTCGCAGTATTTGATGAAAGCAAGCTATTATTTACCGTCTTAAAGGCATTGAGGATCTCCGATGATACATTCAGCGCCAGCAGGGCTGTCAGTACCAGGTACATGATATTGATCATCTTCTGCCGCGGCTCTTTAGGTAAAGACATGAAAAATAGTGGTTTTTAATTTAGTAATATCAACTTTTTAAAATCACGGATACAGATCGTTACTTTTTTTAGTTTTAGCTGCGACCCTGCATAGCAGTAAGCATGTTACCATAAATACTGTTCAGGCGGCCCAGGTTGGTAGCCAGGTTTCCGATCTGATCCTGCACTTTCTTTGCATCTTCAGCGCTGTGAAGCATAGAGGCAGATGTTTCGGAAAGTTTTCCGTAAAATGCATTCAATGCTTTCAGGTGGTTGTTACTTTCCTGCAACTCGAGTTCATAAATTGTATTGAGAGAAGAAAGATTCTTGGTAAGTACCTGTATTTGCTCATGAAAATTTTTGGCACTGTCAGTAGCCTGATTGAACGAACCCACTGAAGATGCCGCAGCCAGGTAAGCGTCTTTTACCTTATCAAGATGACCGGTTACTTCACGGGTCTTGGCAGTAAAATCACTGGTAGCAGAAATTGATTCATTAATATTATTCATGCCGCCCACAGTAGTATTCAGTTGTTTGAACCCTTCACCAAGTCTTTTCATGGTGTCGGGTGTAATGTCCGCTTCCATCAGCATTTTATCCATTGAGGCAAACCCTTTTCTTGCTTTTTCGCCTGCAATCGCAAATTGCTCTTCGTCATGTGTAGTATCTTTAATGGCCGGATAAACGGCATATAAAATACCATATGTTGTAAAAATTATTGTTTCTGTGGAAAGACCGATCCACAGCCATGTATCTGCATCAGGTGCATGGGTTATTTTTCTGAGAGCTCCCCAGATTACAAGTGCGGCACCGAATGATACGCCTACATCTACCCATTTGCTTACTCTTGATGGAATTGCTGCTGCCATAATTGGATTTTTTAAGTGGTTTTGAAGTAAAAAATATTAAAAAAGATGAGAAAAAATGAGAGGACAAATTTTTTACAGATTGCCCTCTCAAAAAAATTTAATATAAAATTGAATTGATACTATTTGTTTTATTTGCCTTTTTTCCCTTTCAACGGTGCAGCAGGTAAATCAATTACCCTGCGGAATCCGATGTAAGATTTGGTTGAATCCTGGTATTCATACGTACTGGTACCACACTGCAGGTAATAGCCCACATCTTTCCAACTGCCACCACGGATAATTTTACGCTTCATCAGCGGAGGATCATCATCCTTTGCATTCCAGCGAACATCCGGATTCATATCATGCTGAAAATTATTGCGTCCTTCATAATAAATTGAAGAAGTCCATTCGGCTACATTGCCCGACATACAATACAGGCCATAATCATTGGGCCAGTAAGAATCGGCACGAACTGTATAGAAACCACCATCTTCAGGATAATTACCACGGCCCGGTTTGAAGTTGGCCATTAAACATCCTTTTTTATTTCTCAGGTAATAATTACCCCAGGGGAACATTGACTGTGAACGGCCGCCACGGGCTGCATATTCCCATTGGGCTTCAGTTGGCAACCGGAAATCTGATTCCTGTGCCCTCTTTTTTGAATCCAAATAGGAATTCAGAAGATGAGTGCTCCAGTCGCAAAATGCGGTGGCTTGTTTCCAGCTAACACCAACTACCGGATAATTTCCAAAAGCAGGATGAGAGAAATATCTTTTGGTCATCGGCTCATTATAGGAATAAGCAAAGTCTCTTATCCAGCAAAGTGTATCGGGAGCTATGGAGAAGGGGAAAGCGTTTTTAGTAATAAACTTAGAACGGGGTTTGCCGGCATTTTCTCTTTTAGCCGCTTCCTTCAGGTCAAAAACATCTGAATAATATACAAGCTTTGAAGGATCAATTTCTTTTTTACCATTCAGCCGGTCTTCGGGAGTAAAGATTAAATCTGTATTTGCCAGTAGTTCAACATTCTTTGGGTCGCTCCATTTAAAGGTTTGCATTTTTTTCCGGTCAACATATTCCACTCCATCAGGTCCGGTTTTCACAAATCCAAGCTTACGGGCTGCAACAGAGTCACGAACCCATATTACAAACTGGCGATATTCATTGTTGGTAATCTCCGTTGCATCCATCCAGAAGCCGCTGATTGATACAGAGCGGTTGCGGGCACTGAATGCATATGCAGGATCTTCATCACTTGGGCCCATATGAAATGTACCTTGAGGGATAAAGACCATGCCGGGAGGTTTGGGTAAGTTATACTTATTTCCCGGAGCAATTCCATGCACTTGTCCATCATTTGGAAGGCTGCTACCGCCTTTGCCATTTTTCTTTCCACCAAGTATTCCGCAACTGGCCAGCACAGACATACAGGCGGCTGCAACAAGGGTGTAGTAAAGGTTTCTCATTTTCATACACTTATTAAAGGGGTATTGGGCAAATATAATATTTTGAACTAATCTCTGGTACAAGGTTAATATTTATTTTTATTTAATCCAAAGGTCAATTTACGGGGTAAAATTTCTAACGAGTATTATGTAAGATTTATTGCATTAAAGTAAAAATAATTACCCTCCGGGAGCACTGTTTATCAGCGAAATAAGCTCTTTTACGGAAAATACGGGATGATGGCAGGTATAATTGCGGCAAAGATAAATGGCCGGGGTCTCCCTGGCCGGTTTATCAGCCAGTAGAGGAAAGGCGGGATCCGGTTCGGCAGAACTCATAAAAACCCGCAAGGGAATATACTCCTTCAACAACTCTGAAAATATATTAAACGCATTTTTGCCTACTATCGCTATTTCATTAGTTCCGGCAATTATTTCCTGTAATAAACAGGCCCAGTTACCAAATGAGGTTGGGTAGCGAACAACAGCATGTCCCAACAAAGTAATCATATTAAGGCTTCTTTGCCGCCACTCAGTTTTATCAAACAAAATGGAAAGATGAAGAAGATTATACGCCATTACTGAATTACCAGAAGGAACAGCCCCGTCGTACACTTCTTTTTTCCTGACTATCAAATCCGGTTGTCCTTCTTTAGTATAAAACAAAAAAGAAGTGTCATTTTCGCCGAAGTTTTCAATAACAAATTCGGTTATTGATTTTGCTTTTATCAGCCATTCTTTATCTCCGGTTATTTCCTGCAGGTGCATCAGGGCTTCAATTAAAAAGGCATAGTCATCTAAAAAAGCTGGAAATTTCGCAGCGCCATTTTTCCAGGTATGATGAAATTCATTTGTATTGACGCAAGTAAGTTTTGTAAACAAAAACTGCATATTGTCAATTGCCAGCTTCCTGTAAGTTTCATTACCCGTAGCGGCAAAAGCCTTGCTGCAGGCTATGTTCATCAAAGCGTTCCAACCAAGAATTATTTTGTCATCCAGTAATGGCCTGGTTCTTTTGTTACGGCTATCCAGTAATTTCTTTTTGCACCTTTCAAGTAACTCCTTCAGTTTGCCCGAAGAAATATTTTTTTCTGCTGCAAAATTTTTTGCTGATTTTTTTACCCGGAGAATATTAGTTTTTTCCCAGTTACCATGTTCGGTTATATCATAATAATCACAAAAAATATCAGAATCTTCTTCAAGCAATTTTGTTATTTCATTTTTATCCCATACATAATATTTTCCTTCCACTCCTTCGCTGTCTGCATCCAATGCCGCATAAAATCCATTTCCCGGATGAAGCAATTCCCGCTGAACAAAACCTATCGTTTCTTCAATGACCTCCCTGTACCTTTCTTTCTTTGTCAATTGAAAGGCCTCACTTAATACAGCAACCAGCAAAGCATTATCATAAAGCATCTTTTCAAAGTGGGGAGCCAGCCATTCTGTGTCGGTAGAATATCTGGCAAAACCACCACCAACCTGATCGTATATGCCGCCTTCAATCATTTTATCCAGACTCAGCAAAGCCTGTGATAAGGCTTCTTCATTCTTAGTGATGTAATAATACCTGAGCAGGTATTGTATAGAATATGTTTGAGGAAACTTTGGAGCCCTTCCGAAACCACCCCATTCCTTGTCGGCAGACTTCATCATGTTTGCAAAAACCTCCTGAAGTTTTTCAGTAACAAGAATTTCTTTCCCGGGAACTTCCTGTATACCAAAACTACCGGACTTTACCAGGTGCTCTGTAAGATTTTCAGCCTGGCTGTCTATCTCATGTCTTCTCTCTGTAAAAGCCTTTATTACGCCTTGCAATGTTTCTTGCCAGGAAGGACGATTGTAAGCTTTTTGAGGGGGGAAATAGGTGCCGCCATAAAAAGGTTTTGCTGCAGGAGTTAAAAAAACATTAAGTGGCCAGCCACCACTGCCGGTCATTGCCTGCACCGCATCCATGTAAATATGATCCAGATCGGGTCTCTCTTCCCTGTCTATTTTTATATTTATGAAATTTTCATTCATTAGCTGAGCGGTCACTTCATCTTCAAAACTCTCCCGTTCCATCACATGACACCAATGACAGGCCGAATAGCCAATGCTTACCAGGATGGGTTTGTTCTCCTGCTTTGCTTTATTCAAGGCTTCTTCATTCCATGGATACCAGTTCACCGGGTTATGTGCATGCTGCAGCAGGTAAGGACTTGTTTCATGAATTAACTGATTGTAATGTTCCTTCATTGGATACCCCTGGTTTAGTAAGACAGTGTTATGAAGTTCGTGGAATAAAGTTTTCTAAAATGAAAAGGGACACTGCAGTAGGTGTCCATTCGAAAGATTGTATTGGTAAAATTATTTTTTCTTTGCTGTAGCTGCCAGGAACATCTCCAATGCGGCTGCCATACTGGGGGCCTGTGGTTGTGGTGCTTTAATTTCAAGTGTTAGACCGGCTTCCACAACTGCTTTGGAGGTATTGCTTCCAAATGCACCGATGATGGTTCCGTTTTGCCTGTATTTAGGCAAATTGTCAAAAAGGCTTTTTACACCACTGGGGGTAAAAAAACAAATCACATCATAGGCCGTATTAGTAAGCACTTCTTTTACATCACAGCTAACACTTCGATACATAAAGGCAAGGGTAAACTCGCAATTATTAGTCTTCAGCCAGTTTACTATCTCATTGTCCTGTTGGTTTTCTGAACACACATACAAAAATTTCTCATTGGATTTATGTTTGCTGATAACATCAAGCATGCTTTTGTTTGTGCCATCAACACCATAAAAAACTTTACGCTTCCGGTACAGAATAAACTTTTGGAGATACAGGGCCACCGCCTCAGTCATACAGAAATACTTTGTATCCTGCGAAACATTTGCTTTCAATTCTTCGCAGACCCGGAAAAAATGATCGATAGCATTCCTGCTGGTGAAAATTACACCTGTAAAATTTTGTATCTCTATCTTTTGTTTTCGGAAATCCCTGCCCGGAATGCCTTCCAATCGTATAAAAGGGTGAAAATCCAGTTCTACATGATATTTCTTCGAAAGCTCAAAGTATGGCGATTTCTCGCTTTCGGGCTTAGGCTGGGTAATCAGAATTTTATTAATTGTTGTGGCCGGTGCATCGGCCTTATTAACCCCTGGTTTAGTCATGTTCTTTGGCTAAAGTTGACTGCAAAGTTAGGTAGTTATCCGGAAATACAACAACAACGCCTTGTAAACCAGTAAAAGAGGTGCTATTTCAAATGCACAGCAGTATAAAAAAAAATGAAACGGGTTGACTTTGACCTGATTACGGATAGCAGTAATAGCTAAAATAAATCGATAAATCATTAAAACGAAAATAAGACACCACGAAATCACCAGACTTATAGAATAAACATCTTTGGCGGTAAAAGACAGTAAAATAAGAAATGGTAATAACAGGATACCGATCATTTTATTACTTATGAAAACAATAAAAATATAAGAATCAGCAGCCTCCCGGATATTAAAAAGCCAACCGGAAATCTTTAACCCAATAAACTTCACAAGATATGTTCCTGAAAGACAAAGAATACAATATAAAAAAGTTAGCCAGAAATCATCCTCAAGATTTAATTTAAAATGCTGTAGAAGAAAAGTAATATACAGCCCGCCGGTGATAACAAAAAACCCATTCAATAATAACGAAGGCAGGGGAGTTTGCATAAGCTGTTCCCTGGTTTGCCTTTGTTTCAAAGTAGTTCGGAAAAATAATCTGAAAAGGTCGTTGAAATATTTTGGAAAAGCTTTACGGAGAATGGCATAAACAAACAATAAGAAAACAAGTAAATAAAACAGCAGTTCCTTTCCATTAATCTGCCTGATAGCTGAATGAATGATTAGAGGTGTCGCAGAAAATCCAAAATAAGGATGACGTTGCAATAGCTGCCAGTCAAGATGTTGGCGGGAAGAGGGAAGAAATAAATTTACTGTCCAACCCGAATCTTTTAAAGGCATTTTTGAAACTGAATCACTGGTCTGCAATAATGGCAAAGAATCATTGACAATTATTGAATCCTGTGTGATTATAGAATCAACTACAGGAAGAGTGGTCGAATCTGTACGATTCTGCGCAAAAGAAACCCCTGCAGATATAACAATGATGAATACAAAAAAAAGAATCCTGTTCAAATAAAAAGATTGTGATGCAAAAATATTGAACTGTCTTCCGACTGCGGCCTGTATTTTTAAAAATAATTGACGAAACCGATATGAACCTTTGATTGCCGCAGGTTGAATTGGGTATCATTTCTTTTTCCTACGGCCCAGGCAAGGTTAAAAATGCCGGCTTTTGTTTCAAATGCAAGACCCAGCCCTGTTCCAAAATAGGTATAATTGATCTTACTGTTTTGACTGGTATTACTTCCCCAACCCCCGTCAGCCAATACATAAAAAAAAGAATTCTGACCTACCAGGTAATGATATTCCACCGTGGCAATGGCAAACTGTGAAAGATATTGGCTTTCTTCATCAAATCCACGCAGTAGTTTATAACCACCTAACTGAAAAAGTTCATTTCGAAAGATATTGCCACTTTGAAAAATTCCGGCATTTACCGATGTTTTTATTGTATTTCTCCGGCCACCGAGCGGGAAATATTTTACTGCTGATGTCCTTATCCTAAACTGGTAGGTTTTTAATTTTACCGTGTCATAGAGTTTATCAAAATTATAGGCAGGGTCGTTGGGATCTTTTAATTCAAGAATTTCATTGTTCTTTTTTAATTTTTTGGTGCCGGCTGATATTACAAAGCGAACCTCATTTCCTTTGCGGGGATTAAGCCGGTAGTCTGTACTGTTATAATCATAATCCACTCCCATATCAAAAGAACTTACATCAGCAACATTGGGCAATCGGCGGGATTGAATAACCAATGGCCCGTTAACACCTCCCTGACTGACAATTGTCTGAACCCTTTGTATAAACAGTTTACCACTCTGGTTATTGTTAAGGATATACCGGGCGCCAAGTTGAAAATTTACATTCAGAAATGTAGTGTCTTTTCGAAACATATCAAATGAAAAATCCAGACCAACCGGCAGTTTAAACAAATAAGGATGCTGATAAATAATATTAAGTCTCGGCGATTTTACCTGTACCTGTTGCCAGGCAAGGCCAATGGTTTCACCGGCACCAAGTGCATTCTTTAAAAGAATATTTGCCTCCCCGGTAAGTAAAATTTTTTTGGAAGAAAGTTGGTCATTGTTTGGAAGGAATCCAATTAATACATTCACCAGGCTGCTTTTCTTTTGTTTTAAATACATATTCAATACGGATCCTGTGCCCAGCATAGTCAGGTCTGATGCTTTCTCCTGCTCCACATAAGTCAGCTCTTTTATTTTTTTATCAATCCCTGATAATTTTTCTTTGTTGTAAATACTGCCATTGCGAATATCAAGGTAACGCTGCAGGTAAGTATTTGAAATTTTGGCATTGCCATAAACCCTGATGCTGTCAATTTTATAAAGTGGCCCTTTGTTCACTTTCAGCAATGCAGAAACTTTATTATCGCTCAGTTGCAAACTGTCAAGATAAACCCTGGCAAAAGGATATCCCTTATTTTCCAAATGATTCAGCATTTTTTCTTCCAGGATCTGTAGAAGGGAAAAATCCATCGGTTTGTTGGCAAACATCTTTTCATGCCAGCCAATAGCATCTAATAGAGATGGTTCAACATTTTTTGTATCTATTTGAGCCCACAGATACAGTTCGCCGATATATAATAACATTCGTGCAAACCCAGCATTGTATGATATACTGTCAATAGAAGCAGTCACATATCCTTTTGACTGAAGATAGCCGGGAAGCCGGTTTATATATTCCTCACAGGCGGTACGGGATAAAAAACCAGTTTGTAACCCGGCGCTGACCACAATAATAGCAGAGTCTTTATCTACACCCCGCAGATAAAGGTTGTACTTACCTGACTGCCGGTCAGGCAGGTTTTGTGCTGGTGAATAAATACTCAACAACAAAACAACAAGAAGCGATATTTGCAGTCTGAACTTTGTCACCTGATCCCCGGCCCTTTTCCATTAATGGAGAAGGGAGAATGGAGCTAAATTATTCATTAAATCTCAAACCAGCTTGGCAGGCATTTATATTCATATTCCTTTTTGCAAACAGGCATGCCATTACTGCAATTTTCATTTTGCCACTTCTTTGCATTATAAAGAAAATCTGATTGCTGCTGTTTTGATTGAAATAGAACTGCAGAAAGGCTATTTAGAAACCGAACCAATTGAAACTATTTACTTCGGTGGCGGAACTCCTTCTCTTTTGAATGTTGAAGACCTGGTATTGATGATTGAAAAGATTAAAGCCGTTTTTTTTGTGACGGCCGATGCAGAAATTACCCTGGAAGCAAATCCGGATGATATTACGGAAGAAAAACTTGTTAGTTGGAAAAATGCCGGCATTAGTCGTCTTAGTATTGGCATTCAAAGTTTTTTTGAAGAAGATTTAAAATGGATGAACCGGGCACACAGTGCAAAGCAGGCAGCTAGTAGTTTGCAGTTAGCCGTTAAATACTTCAACAATATTACAATTGACCTGATTTATGGAACACCAACCCTCACAAATGAAAAGTGGAGACATAATGTGGATACTGCCATTTCCATGAACATTCCCCATCTTTCCTGCTATGCATTAACGGTGGAGGCAAAGACTCCATTGGACAAGTTGATAAAGCAACAAAAAAGAGAATCCATTAGCCAGGATAATCAATCAGAACAGTTCCTGTTGCTAATGCAGTGGATGGAACAAGCCGGTTATGAGCATTATGAAATTTCCAACTTTGCCAAACCTGGTTGGCGCAGCCGGCACAACTCATCGTATTGGCAGGGAAAAAATTATCTGGGTATCGGGCCGTCAGCCCATTCATTTAACGGGGTAAGCAGACAATGGAATGTTTCCAATAACAATATCTATATCGAATCATTAAATAAGGGCATTATCTCATTTGAAAAAGAAGAACTGACACCTGTTCAGAAATTGAATGAATATATTATGATCTCCTTGCGAACAAAAGAAGGAATCAGATTAGATGTATTGGGCCCAGAGTTACAAAATATGAGCAAGGAAATATTAAAGAGAAGTCAGAAATTTATTGACTCTGGATTAATGAAGCTGGAGAATAATTCACTTGCTCTTACCAAAGAAGGTAAGTTATTAGCCGATGGAATTGCTGCTGAATTATTCTTCTGAACTTGTTACCCGATCCATGCAATCAGAATATTCAGTACACACCCGATGGCTACCAGTGAAGTGAGGATAAAATTGAACCATTTAATTGGGTGGGGTTTGGTGCTGCCTTCCTTCCTGCCTTCCTGCCATTTATTAAACTCCATAACATTCAGGACTATTAATATGATTGCTGCTGAAAAAAACAGGATCTGAAAAAATTTTACCATTTGGCAATGAATTTTGTACCGTGAAGTTAAAGTTTTACCGCCATCACCGAAAGAGGAATAAAGAAAAAAATTATGATCTTGTATGATGCTGTTTCCAGTAGTCATAGAACTGCCGGGTAACAAAGCA
This sequence comes from Chitinophagaceae bacterium, assembly GCA_032654705.1. Classification (GTDB taxonomy): domain Bacteria; phylum Bacteroidota; class Bacteroidia; order Chitinophagales; family Chitinophagaceae; genus JJ008. The sequence goes on along the minus strand of JAULAZ010000003.1, from coordinate 3,375,366 downwards.
TAAAGTCATAATCAAAAATGCTGCAGGGATGAACCCGTGATACGAAAGTGGCATAGGGCATGGGTTTAATCACAAAATCTAATCACCACCTATCAGACCAGCACCTGTTCTATTCGTTTAAACCCCTCTGCCGGTTTTACACTTTCCCATAAAATTTTAAATATTGTTTCGGCTATCGGTATCGTGGCTTTTATTTCTTTATTGATGACGTAAATACATTTCGCCGCATTGTATCCTTCTGCCACCATATTCATTTCCAACTGAGCAGTTTTTACAGAATAACCTTTCCCGATCATATTACCAAAAGTGCGGTTTCGGCTGAATAAAGAATAACAGGTTACCAGCAAGTCACCCAGGTACACTGAAGCTGCATAGTTGGGAGTTTTTCGATGTGTAACCGGGTCTTCCCCTTCATGCTCTCCAACTGTTATATGTTCAACACCAAATTTTTTCAGAAAGCCTGCCATTTCATCAGCGGCATTGGCAATGTAAACACTTAAAAAATTATCGCCGTAATTAAGGCCATGAGCAATACCCGCACCCAATGCATAAATATTTTTTAATACGGCCGCATATTGCACTCCCAGTATATCATGGTTGATAATAGTATTGATATACGCTGTATTAAAATGTGAAGCGATTTCTTCAGCCATCTGAATGTCTGTTCCTGAAAAAGTGAGGTACGATAGCTTTTCTGCTGCCACTTCCTCTGCATGGCAGGGACCCAGCACTGCAAAGTAATTTTCGAGTGAAATATTAAATTGTTGCTGCAGGTAGTAATTCAACAATATATTTTTACCGGGCAATAATCCTTTAATAGCGGAAACAACTTTTTTATTTTTCCACTGCTCTGCTTTCAGAGTGGAGAGGCTTTGGTCTGCATAAGCGGATGGCACAGCAATAACCAATACATCAGATTTATTTACCACTTCAGCCACATCAGTTGACATAGAAAGAAATGAAGTGTCAAATTTTGCTGTGCTTAAATAATTGGGATTATAACCGTGTTGCCGAATATGCTCAATAATATCAGCACTTCTTATCCACCAATTAATGGAATGCTTTCTGTCTGTCAGAATTTTTGCCAGCGCTGTTGCCCAACTGCCTCCACCGATGATGCCGAATTGCATTTATTATTTGGTTGATTGTCTTTTGAAGCCTCTGGCTATTAGCTTTTAGCCGTAGTATCAAAGATAAAAATCACATAATATCGTGAAAAGCTAACAGTTCAATGCTATCAGCTAATAGCTTCTCTCTCACTTCTCAAACAATTTATCTTTTGCCACTACTTTTACTTTCATGCCATCCTTCAATGTTTTGCTGATAGCAGAATATGGATCAGTTACCACTTCATCGCCGGCATTAATTCCGCTGGTTATTTCTATGTAATTCATATCCTGTATGCCCGACTTTACTACCATTTTTTTAACCTTCCCATCTTTTTGCAACACGAAGACTACTTCTTCCAGTTCGTCATCAGAAGAGGTTTTTGTTTCATCCATCGCATCATTCCGTTCTTTATTTTTTTCTTCTTCTTTCTTTTTATCGGCTATGTTTTTGTCAGTTCCTTTCATTCTTGCATTAACAGCCCCGATAGGAACAGCCAGCACATTATCTACTCTCCGGGTTTTAATATCGGCACTGGCATTCATCCCCGGGCGGAAAGGAAAGGTTTTATTGGCAAGGTCTTTATACGATTCCTTATCCAGCCTTATCCTTACTTCATAATTCGTTACATCATTTGAAGAAGAAAGAACTGAACTACTTTTTGTACTGCTGGCAATTTTTGTAACCACTCCTTTAAATTTCCGGTTATTATAAGCATCCACCTCCACATCTGCAGAGTCGCCGATATTTATTTTTACAATATCATTTTCTCCTACATCTACCCTTACTTCCAGTATGGACATATCAGCTACCGTCATCATTTCTGTTCCCACATTAAAACTATTACCGGCCACTCTTTCACCTTTTTTTATTTTCAATGACGAAATCACTCCATCCATCGGGGCTGTTAATGTAGTACGGCTCAGATCTTTGTTGGCCTTGCTCAATCCCACCTGTGTACTTTGAACGCCTGCCTGGAGACTTTTGATATTTTGCTGCGCTGCATTATAACCTGCCTGTGCAGAACGAAGACTTGTTTCATACTGTTCTAATTCTGCTTTTGAAATTACTTTATCATCAAATAGTTTTTTATTCCGGTTATAAGTTTGCTGAGCCATATCAAGGTTTGCCTTTAATGACTCCAGCGCCGCTTTACTATTATCAACAGTTGCCGAAGATTGGTTTACCCTTGAAGCAGCTTCATCTCTTTGTAATGAATAGATGTCAGCATATATTCGTGCCAATACCTTTCCTTTTTTAACGCTGTCTCCCTCTTCCACGTTTAGCTCTGTCACTTCACCGGAAATATCGGGGCTGATTTTTACTTCCACTTCCGGATAAATTTTTCCACTGGCATTTACGGATTCAACAATAGTTCGTTTTTCCGCTTTGGCAGTTGCCACTTTTTCGATTTTCGCTCCGCCGCTTAGTGCCTTTCTCACCATAAACAATACAATCAATCCCCCAACAACTATCAGTGCCCATTTCAATTTTTTATTCATAACTGGTAGATATTTATAGTTTGAGACCCTGCCCTTTGTAAAATTCCAACAATTTCATTTTAAAAACAAAGTCATACTGCGAATATAAAAGCCTGCTTTTGGCCTGCTGAAGGTTGGTTTGGGTTGTAATTAAATCATAGGTTGACAATAAACCCAGTTCATATCTTTTAATAGCAAAGTCATACGCCTTTTGAGACGACACTACTGTCTTTCTATCAGCATTAAATTTTTGAATGGACGCTACTGCATCATTATAGGCTTTATATATGTCCTGCTTTAAGGTGAAGCTATTCTGCTCTTTTGTTAATTCAACCTGCTTTACACTGAGCTTTGATCTTTGCCATGCGGTTCTTAATGAGCCTCCGTTCAGGATTGGCACACTTACACTCAACCCGATGGACTGGCTAAAATTCTGATTCAGCTGATCAAAATAATTTATTTTCCCATAAGCATAATCATAAAATGGCGTTACCGGATAAACCATGTAAGGAGTGCCGCCAACAGTTACAGTTCCCACAGGTGCATTTAGCTGGGTTTTCGAAATAATCTCTTTTGATTTATTATTAAACCTGCTGCCAAGACTTCCAAATAAAGAAATGGTTGGATACATGGAGCCCCTTGCTACTTCTACTGATTTTAAAGCTGCTTTCAGGTTTAACTCATCCACTTTTTGTTGCGGCATACTTATTAAGGCAAGATTATAAACAGCATCCGGTTGCAGATCGGCTATGTTTTCAATGGGGATCAATTCTACAGGAGGAGTAACAATGTCAAAAGAAGCGGCTGCATCCATATTCAGCAACGCCTTCATCTGCAATAACGATTGTTGTGCGGCTGTTTCAGCGCTGATAAGAACTGAACTGTCACTTGCCAGCACTGATTCAACATTTACCGCATTTAATTCCGGAAGTTTCCCGGCATCCACTTGCTTACGGGTGCTTTCCAACTGGGCTTTGGTCTGATCTACTTTCGACTTTGCAAGATTAACCTGTTCTCTTGCCAATAATATCTGCAGATATGCTACGGCAACATTTAAGGCAACATCATTCTTTGCTTTTTCAACTCCCGCTTCTGTTGCTTTCAGGTTTAAATCTTTTACTGCAATCGTATTTTTTTTAGTGAACCAGCTAAATAAATCAACATTGGCCTGTAAAGAATAATTATCAAACACATAGCCGGTTGTTATAAGGCTGAAAGAGGTGGGATCCTGGTTGCGGCCGGCACTATATCCTGTACTGCTGCTAAGATTTGCACCGGGATATTGCGCCAATTTACTTTGCTGATAATCCAGTTTGGCAAAACGAATCTGGAGATCGGCCTGTCTTACTGAAATATTATGCTCGAGCGCATAATCAACGCATTTTTTCAAATCCCATTTATCAACTGTTTGTCCTGGCCCGGGCTGTGCAATGCCGGAATGAAAAAGCATTAATGCAGCAGCCAGTTTTATACATCGGCGTATCATACAGCAAAAATAGCTGAATTGGTTTGCAGGATTGCTGATTTTTGATAAATGGGGTAAATTCTTATCCCATTTTTGCCAATGCCAGCTCCAGGTCATCAATTAAATATTGCGGGTTTTCCAATCCAACATACATACGGATATAGCGATGCTCTTTATTAGCCGGATCAAAATCTTTGGGGTCAATACCGGCACATTTTGGAATCACCAGGCTTTCATGCCCGCCCCAGCTAACCGCCATCATAATATGTTTCAATGACTCACAGAACCTCACAATAGAATCCATTTCTCTTGTCCTCAGAATAAAAGTGAATAAACCACAGGCGCCTTTCATCTGTTGTTTGGCCAGTTGATACTGCGGGAAGGTTTCATCAAATGGAAAAAGCATAGATTCTACTTTGGGATGCTGCTTCATATAGGCCACAACTTCTGCTGTTGACTTTGTAATTCTTTCAATTCTTGCCGGCAAAGTCCTCAATCCACGAATCAGTAACCATGCATTGAAAGGCTGTATGCCGCTTCCAATGTTGAGGTATTCACTGTTAAATATTTTTTTTATCATGGCATGAGAACCACAAAGAACACCTCCCAGTGTATCACTGTGGCCACCGATGTATTTTGTTGCTGTCTGCATGGCCATGTCAATCCCCATTTCAATTGGCTTTTGATACAAGGGTGTACAATAGCTATTGTCAATTAATGTAGTAATGCCTTTCGATTTGGCCAAGGCGGCAACTTTCCTGATAGGTTGTAATGCAAAATCCCAGCTATTGGGTGATTCGAGATAATAGAAAGTGGTATAGGGCTGTGTAGCTTTTTCCCAGTTTTCAATTTTGGTTCCATCAATATAAATGGTGCTAACACCAAAGCGGGGCAGTATCACATCAAACATTCTTTGCACCCATGTATAGGGTTTGGCAACCGATACAATATGGTCGCCTGATTTTACATTGGCCAAAATAGAGGCGAAGATGGCAGCTGCACCATTATTAAACACCAGGCAATCTTCTGCCCCATCTAATGCGGCTAATTTTTTTCTTAGAATATCAACCGTTGGATTCAAACCACGACTGTAGAGGTAAGTCTCCATTTCATCTTCAAAAGCCTTGTGCAGATCGGCCACTTTGTTAAAAACAAAATTGCTTGTTTGCATAATGGGAGGAGAAACGGCGTTGAAATAATGTTCCCGGTCTTCGCCCAGTTCATTAATAATTTGAGAGATATCCATTTTAAACTTTCTTTTTAAAATAAAACAGGTAATAGAGTAGCAGGAAGAATGCCAGCAACCCTGTTCCAATCAGCGCTGCATTTACATCTTTAATAACTACACCTACGGCAATCATAAAATAACTGAAAACAAAAAAACCAGCCAACACAGGAGTAAATTTATTCCATGTTCCGGTTATCATCTCCTCATTTTGCTTTCGCCTCCTTAAAATAAATAAGGTGGCGGCAGAAGTGCTCATACCAATGCTGTCAAGGAACATGGTGAAGTTTAAAATATTATCAACCCCTTTTCCAAAAAAAGTAATGATGATAGTAATGAGAGAGAAAATGGTCAGTCCGGCTACCAACGCTTCTGTTTTTGGATGGCGATATGAAAATATTTTTGGAAACACTCTATCCTCGCTCATCGCAAACATGACCCGTGGATTGCTCATCAGGATAATATTTACATACGCCATCACCGATAAAAACATTAATGCGTCAAACACTTTGCCACCGTTTTTACCAAACCATGCTTCGCAAAGCAAAGCACCGATAGCAGAGGCGTTTTTCATTTTATCGTACCCGATTACCTGTGTGTAGGCCACATTGATAAGTAAGTACAGAGAAATAACAATGATAATACCAATGATAATGCCCTTGGGTATGCTCCGTGTATCTTTTACCTCGCTACCGAAATTGATTGTTTGCTGGTACCCTCCATAAGCAAAACAAACGGGGATCAATGAGATAATAAATAATGAAAAAGCATTTTTATCAGCCAGTGTATATAAAGGCGCCCCTTCCTCAAAACCATGCGGTGCAATGACAACTCCTTTAAAAATGCTGGCAATGAGTAAGACAACCAGGCTTACTTTAAGAATGGTAAGAATATTTTGGGTGCGGCTGCTGGTTTTTAATCCAAATAAATTAACTACAAAAAATATTGCCACCGCTACTATTGCTACACCAGTATTAAAGAATATACCGCTTGGCCCTCCATATAATAAATCGCTTACATAATCGGCGCCAATCAATGCTACAACGCCTAACGAAGCTGCATTGCTGATAAGAATAATTGCGTTAACTGAAAACCCAACCGAAGGATGATAGCATTGCGCAAATACTTTATAATAACCGCCCATTGCCGGTAACCGCTGACCGATTTCTGCATAAGTTAAAGCACCAGCCAGTGCTATTATACCACCGGCAATCCATAATAAAAAAAAGATGGAACTGGTACCTGATGTAGCTGCCACAGATGCGGGGTTTCTGAAAATGCCCATACCAATAACAAGGCTTACTACAATAAGGCTCAAATCAAAAAGGTTTAGCCTATTCTTTGTTGTCATGCGATGAAGATACAAAGAAAAGATTCCGGCAAATAAAACATAGTCGTTGAAAACTATTTGGGAAAGAAAATCTTCACTACTACATTTGCACCGATTTGGTTCCGCCCGTTGTCGGATTAAAAGGGAAGTCAGTCAAAATCTGACGCTATCCCCGTAGCTGTAAGAAGCCCCTCCTGATCCCGCTTTTGCGGGACTCAGAGAGTATGATTGTTGAAAGTTTACCACTGTCACGCAAATGGCGTGATGGGAAGGTTTCAACAAAGCTATAAGCCAGAAGACCTGCCACATCAAGCAAACAACATTCAGCTTTCGGGTGAAAGGCATGAGATCTAAAAGTCGCAGGACGTTTATATTTCTACCGATGTTGGTGTTTTTCACCAACATCTCATTTTCCGGAAGCAGTTACAACAAAAAATTTTTCATAAAATGAAAAAGAAAATTTTTATTGTAGCTGCTGCAATCATCAGCAGTCAGCTAAAGGCACAAACAGACACAACCAGTCAATTCCTGGATGAAGTAGTGATTACCGCTAACAAGTATCCCAACAAAACATCCCTGACAGGAAAAGTAATTACCATCATTACAAAAGAACAGCTTGACCACAGTGCCGGAAAAGATTTATCACAGATTTTAACTGAGCAGGCGGCTATATTTGTTGGAGGAGCAAACAGTAATCCCGGAAAGGATAAAAGCATTTACCTGCGGGGAGCAAGAACAGAACATACACTGATTACCATTGACGGTGTGCCGGTATATGACCCCAGTGGAATTGGCGGAAATTTTGACATCCGCAATCTTTCGGTTGCCACCATTGAACGGATTGAAATACTGAAAGGCAGCCAGTCCACATTATATGGAAGCGATGCGATGGCAGGTGTGATAAATATTATTACCAAAAAACCTAGTGATAAATTATTTAGCGGAACAGGAGTTTTGAGCTATGGAAGCTTTAATAGTTTTAACGGAAGTGCCGGCGTAAACGGGAAAAAAGACAAGTTGGATTACAACATCAATTACAGCCTGAATAAAACCGATGGGATAAATGAAGCGGCAAGCAACACAAACAATCCGGATAAAGACAGCTATACCCAGCATCATGTTATGGCCGGACTCGGATTTCAAGCCACTAAAAATATACGGATACATCCATATATAAGATTTACAAAAATAAAGGGTGGCCTTGACCAGGGTGCTTTTACAGATGAGTTGGATTATACTTATACTCAAAAAAATTTACAGGCAGGTGTACGAAATGAATTCATTTTTGGAAAAACAAAGCTGGACTTAATTTATAATTTCAATAACATTAACCGTGAATATATTGACGATAGTATAAAAAGCCGTAATGGCTATGATATCTATAGCCGGGGGTTGTACAAGGGACATGAACATTTTTTGGATGCTTATGCTCACTTCGCTTTGAAGAAAAAAATAAACCTCATGACCGGAATTGATTTCCGAAGTTCCGTTTCTGACCAGGAATATTTTTCTGTTGGATTTTATGGCCCGTCCAGCAGCAAATACAGCAGCGATAGCCTGAAGCAAACCCAGCTTAGTTTGTATGCCGCATTAAATTACAACGGTCAATCTGGTTTTAATATAGAATTGGGTAACCGGTTAAATGTTCATTCGGAATATGGCAGTCATGATGTATTTAACATCAACCCTTCTTATTTAATTAACAAACAGGTAAAGTTGTTTGCTAATCTTTCTTCCGGCTTCAGAACGCCATCGCTTTACCAGTTATTTTCTGAATATGGTAATAAAAAACTGAACCCGGAAGCTGCTATAACGTTTGAAAGCGGCTTGCAGTATTTTTCTCCGGATAAAAAATTCACCGGACGTTCTGTTATTTTTGGGCGGAATATAAAAGATGTAATTTTCTTTTATTTTAATCCTTCCACTTATCTGTCGCAATACATCAACCAGGATAAACAAAAAGATCATGGCGTTGAATTAGAAGTCTCTTATATTTTAGCAAAGAAGACAACCATCAAAGCTTTTTATACTTTTGTTACCGGGGAGATTACCACAAAAAATTTATTGGGAAAGGATACGACTTATTTTAATTTACTGCGCCGGCCCAAAAACAGTTTTGGGATAAATATCAGCAGCCAGGTAAGCAAACGGTTTTTTATCAGCAGTAACCTGGCCGCATTTAGCAAAAGAACCGATGTGTATTTTGATTCACAGACCTTTCAAACCGTCAGAACTGTTTTAGAAAGCTATTCCCTTTGGGATGTATATGCAGAGTATAGTTTTTTGAAACCCCAACTCTGGCTATTTGCAGATTTCAGGAATATATTGAACACCAGGTATACAGAAGTGAGTGGCTTTAATACTATTGGCTTTAACTTTAACGGTGGGATCAAACTAAATTTTTAAACATGGAAGTCCTATTCTTCAACTAAGAACAGGGCCTCTATAATAATTCTTTATGAGCCTGCACGAACAAAAAAAATGTCCCCGTTGCAATACAGAATTTGAATGCCAGCCGGATAATATCACACAATGCCAATGCTATGGTTTTAAGATAAGCAATGAGCTAAAGGCTTATATAGAGCAACGCTACAACGATTGTCTTTGCATGAATTGTCTTGAATATCTTTCCAACGAGTTAAATTTATTTAAAGAAAAGTATATTTTCAGATAACTACATTTGCAGAAACCAACCGTTATGCAATTTAATTTCCAGGAGTTCCTGACTCTTACTTTCACCCTGTTTGCTGTAATTGATGTGGTAGGCGCTGTGCCGATGCTTATTACAATCAAGGAAAAAATGGGAGGAATCAACGCCTGGAAAGTGACCCTTATTTCCGGCGCATTAATGATAATGTTCTTCTTCATTGGAAAACCTTTTTTGAACTTACTGGGTGTAGATATAAAATCATTTGCAGTAGCAGGTTCCATTGTAATCTTTATTCTGGGATTAGAAATGGTACTGGGGATAGAATTTTTCAAGTCAGAAAAAGGCACCCCCTCTGGTACAATTGTGCCCATTGCCTTTCCGTTAATTGCAGGGAGCGGAACTCTAACCACTATCATGTCATTAAAAGCCACATTTGAAAGAGCTGATAAAAATGAATACATGATACTTATTGCCATATTTGTAAACCTTGTGGTTATTTATCTGGTATTACGATCGTTAAACCTGATAGAAAAAGTTTTAGGTAAAGCCGGTTTAATGGCTGTACGAAAATTTTTTGGCGTAATTTTGCTGGCTATTGCGGTGAGAGTGTTTGCGACTAATGCAAGCGGATTGATTAAATAGTCCGGAGTCGGGCTCCGAACTAATGACTAACGACTCCTGACTCTACCGGCCTCGTAGTACAATGGATAGTATAAGAGTTTCCGAAGCTCCAGATACAGGTTCGATTCCTGTCGAGGCTACAAATAGACAGGCATAGGTGCAATATGCTACTAAGTCCATTTTCTTGCTCTTGAATTCTATTTCCATTTGTAATCCCGGAACAGTTTTGTCTCTCCTGTTTTTGGATTTGTATTAAATGGTATCTTTATTAAAACAGTCAGCTTAAACTATGAACATTTTCAAATGGTATTTCCTGACCCTTCTTTTTTGGGCTCATGCATTTACCGGGTATACCCAACAGCGGGACGCAGTGAAACCTAACATCATCTTTATACTCACTGACGATTATGCGAGCAACCTGGTTGATTTTATGCCGAACCTGAAAGCAATGCAGCAGGAGGGTGTTACATTCAGCAATTACTATGTTAGCAATTCTCTTTGTTGTCCTTCCCGTTCTTCTATATTTACAGGTATGCTGCCACATAACAGCGGTGTTCAAACCAACACAAAACCGAATGGCGGTTATGAGGTCTACATGGAACAAGGTGATGCGCAGGAAAGTTTTTGTTTAGCGCTTCAGAATGCCGGTTACAAAACAGCCATGATGGGTAAGTTTTTGAATGGATATTTACCACGTACACATCAGCCGGTTCCCGGTTGGTCAGATTGGTTTGTGGCTGGAGCAGGTTATCGCAATTTTGATTATGACATCAACAGCAACGGTCAAATCTTACATTTCGGCCATGCACCGGAAGATTATCTTACAGACGTACTTTCTGCCCGTGCCGATAGCCTGATAAGAGACTGGAAAGACCATCCTTTTTTTATTGAGATCGCCACGTTCACCCCACATGCACCTTTCATACCGGCTCCGAGGCATGAAAAACTTTTTAATGATGAAAAAGCACCACGGACACCCAGGTTTAATAAGCAGGCAGATAGTACAGCACCGAATTGGCTTCGCCAATTACAACCGTTAGGTCCGAAGAAAATTGACCGCATCGACAACATTTTCCGAAACCGGTTGCGGTGTATCATGTCTATTGACGAAATGCTGGGAGGCATCCGGAAACTCCTGAAACAAACGGGGGTTAGTGGTCATACTTTTATTTTCTTTAGTTCCGACAATGGCTACCACTTAGGTGATTATTCCATGGTGCAGGGAAAGCAAACGCCTTTTGACATCGATATCCGGGTACCCCTTATTGCCTGCGGGCCGAAGGTAGCTAAAGGAAGTTGGCAGCAAGCAATTGTCTCCAACATTGACCTGGCACCAACTTTTGCAGCACTGGCTGATGCGCAGCTTACCAGTGAACCAGACGGCAGGGATATACAACAATTTCTTCTCAAACAAAACACAGAAAAGATTAATTGGCGGAATTTCGCCATCATAGAGCATCGCCGTGTAGACTTTGATCTCAAAGATCCTGACCGGCAGGAACCAGAAGATGGAAAACTGCCTTCGTATACTGCTTTGCGTTTTCATAACCTGTTGTATGTAGAATATGAGACCGGGGAAATTAGTTGTTATGATGTGCAGAACGATCCTTACGAACTGAAAAACATTGCTTCTTCTCTTCGAATTGAAAAACAAAAAACGCTACATTCCATTTTGCTTGCTGCAAAAAACTGTGGCGATAAAAACGGATGCTGGGGTGTGCAGATGATGAAATTGGAAAATGAGTAGTAGCCCAGTAGATAGGGACCCATTACTTTTTTGATTTCATGATTTGCTGTTAGATCTCTACAAGGTACTATTCAAATAAATTTGTTCTCAGTCAGGGGAACTACCTTTGAATAAGCCAATTGAACATTGTTCAAAATAATCCTTAAGTTCAGGAATATCAGCCAAATCCTTATAGGTAAAGTTCGCTAATTGGATTGTCGGGACTACTTGTTATCTTCTGAAATAATAATTGTTTCCTGAGATAACATTAAATTCTAAAATGGCAGAAATATCGGCACTAAAAAGTTTCAAACTCAGTTATGTCGGGGCTACCAGAAGCCATTCCGCCAGTTGCGAGATGTCTTTTTTTATTTTATCAGAAAAATATGTTTAACTTTCTCCTTTACTAAAACTATTTAATCATGGCAACATCAAACCTAAGGAAGCCTTCTACTTTTTTATTATTTCCCTGGAGCCTTCTTTCTATCATTCTCATTCTTATACTGAATACTGCTTTTAGTAATTTCTTCGGAAAAAACTGGAGCTGGATAACCCTGATACTTATCATTCCAGCCGCTATCCTGGAAAACCTGAAAGTGGGCTATTCCACCATGCGGATTATGTTTTTAAAAGTCTTTTTTTCCTGTCTTGCTTTCCTGGTTGTTGGCATCGCTTGCGGTGCCGCCATATCTGGTTGGTATAATGAAAGATTCGAACATATACAGACAGCCCGGGTAAATATTCCCTGGTATGTATTGCTTGCCCTGGCGGTTATGCTGATGATAGAAATAGCCCAACTATTCAGTATGCTGAAAGCCGTAAAAAGAGAGTTTATGCAATTTGACCCGGATAATTAATTACAATTCATACATAACTGCCTTTAATAGAAAAAGGCTGAAAGGCAAGAAATTATTTTCCATTCTTCCTTTATTAAGTTTTTATATTAATAAACCTCAGCACTTGTTGGGGTTTATTTTTTTGACTGTGGGATGAAAACCCTGAAAGCGCAGTAGTTGTTATTTATAACCCGGGATTCAAAAAACTTCCCGAAGCTATCAGTTTTTGCAGAAGAGGAGTAGCTGAACTATTGTTCAATGCTTCAATATGCCGGACATGATGAAGATCTGTTCCAACCAGATCATAATACTTTTTTTTGATAAGATACTGGGCCAGTTCCTCCACAGATTTACCATAATAACCGGCCAAAGAAAGGAGGTTGAGTTGAAAAAAACAGCCAATGTCTTTTAGCTCCTCATAAAATTCTTTATTCCGCTCCAGGTAAATGTAGCGTTCAGGATGTGCAATGATGGGTTGGTAACCCTGCATCTGCATTTCAAATAAAATATCTTTAAGACTCATAGAAGGATGAGCCAGGGAAAATTCCACCAAAACCATATTACCACTTACAGTAAGAAGAGGTTCATTGTTTTTAAGCAGGCCGGCAACATAATCATCCAAAAAATATTCTGCAGCGGCATTTATTTCAACATCCAATCCTTCATCTTTTACTGCGCTTCGCAACACTTCCAATTTACCAAGTATAATTTCCCTGGTATTTTTATACATGTCCCACATGATGTGAGGAGTAGTAATGAGTTTGGTAAATCCCATTTCCGTCATACTGCGGATTAATTGCAACGAAGTTTCCAGATCAGGGGAACCATCATCAATACCGGGAAGCAGGTGAGAATGCATGTCTGTTTTCAGCAAGCTAAAGTCAACCTTTCCGGTTGCAGACTTCGATTTGGAAAATAGTTTCACCGCTTTCTGTTAATAACCAAAATTACTTATTATAAACGGAGAAGGCCAATCAAAAATTAAAGACTTCTTTTGGGAAGCGATGGAAATACTTTATAAACCAATTTGCTTTTAGGAAACACAACATACCATGCCGTTAGAAACAAAATCATGAAATCAGTATAAAAATTCTGATGTTGCTGGTACCAAACTTCCAATGCTCCCTTGTAAGGCAGAATGATAGTACGGTAACATTCATGCGGGGGTAATTTACTGTTTGTTATTATCAACTCCTCATCCCTGAAGACGATGGAGCCAATACCGGTTAACCCGGGCTGGGCGTTGTACACTTTGGCTTTCATTTCATCTGAATAACGGTCAAACCCAACTTTCATCAATGGTCTTGGTCCAACAAAGGACATATCGCCGGTTAATATATTAATTACCTGGGGAAGTTCATTGAATTTACTCTGCCGCAAAAACTTTCCAACAGCCGTAATGCGTGTATCCTTTCTCATCGTCACATCGCCATGTCCCATGTTGGGACTGTTCTTCAGCATGGTGGCAAATTTCCAGATGCGGAAAATTTTATTTTTATAGCCCACTCTTTCCTGCCGGAAAAAAACTTCATGCTCGCCGGTAAGCAGAAGTAAAATAATAACCGGAATAAAAATGGGTAGCAATAAAATTATTGCAATTAAAGAAAAGAGAATGTCGAGAAAACGTTTGAAAATTTTGTACATAATTAATTATCCGATAGCAGCTTTAATTTCTCTCACAACGATAGAAAGCTCTTCATCTGTAATATTTGTTGAGCAGGGAATGCTTAGACAAGTGTTATAAATATAATCCGCATTGTCTTTTTCCTGAATATACACACAATCTTTATACATCGGCAATTTATTCATCGGCATCCAGAACCTGCGGCTAAGGATTTTATTTTTATTGAGATGATCAAGTAATTGCAGCTGTTTATCAGTTTGAACGGTAAATAACCAACCGTTCGTTTCCACATCAGGCAGTTCTTTCTGAAAACGAATATCTGCAATACCAGCTAATTCCTTTTTATAAAAAGCCACGCATTCCTTTTTTCTATTGATGAAAGATGGAAGCAATTCCATTTGCCCCACCCCGATAGCTGCCAGCACATTTACAAGGCGATAGTTATAACCCACTTCATCATGATAATATTCATCACTCCTTGCTTTGGCAGTTGTAGTTAAATGTTTTGCATGTTTGGCTAATTGTTCATCATCTGTTACGATAACACCACCGCCGCCGGTTGAAATAATTTTATTGCCATTAAAACTAAAACAGGCCAGAGGACTGAACTTACCTGCACTTACTCCTTTATACTTTGTGCCCAATGCTTCTGTGGCATCTTCCACAATGGGTAAAGGATATTTTTTTACTATTGAAAGAAAGCGATCCATATCACACATATTCCCCAATATATGCACCGGCATGATGGCGCCGATACGACGGCCATCTTTTACATAAAATAAATAACCATCTTTTTCATCCGTTTCATTTTCCAAAAATTCTTCCAGCAAATCCAGATCCATTTGCCATAAATCAGGATCGGCATCTATCAGCAATGGATCCGCTCCCAGGTATTTTATTGAATTAGCAGAAGCAACAAATGTGAGATTGGGAAGAATGACATAATCATTTTGTTTAACTCCGCTTAATAGTAATGCAATGTGCAGTGCCGCTGTTCCATTTACGGCAGCCACGCCATATTTTGCTCCTGCAAAATCAGCCACCATTTGTTCAAACTGTGTAACATAAGAGCCGACAGAAGAAATCCAGCCGGTATCAAGACAGTCTTTCACATACTTCCATTCGTTGCCCGCAACATTAGGAACACTTAACGGAATTAATTTTTCGTTACTCATAAACTAATTTTCCGGATTCAAGATATTGATTATACCATTCCACTGTTTCTTTTAATCCTTCTTTCCACATCACTTTGGGTTCATAACCTAATTGTGTTCTTGCCTTTGTAATATCAGGGCAACGGCGGCTCACCGAGCCGGGATAAGTAGGTGCATTTTCAAAATTTCCTTTATAGCCCATCAATTCTCCGGCATAATGAATTAATTCACCAATTGAAATTTCATCCTGTGTGCCGATGTGATATATTTCGCCATTTGTATTTGGCTGTTCCATCGCCAGCACCGTTCCCTCAACAGCATCGCTGATATAACAGAATGCCCTTGTCTGGTCATGACCGTAAACCTTAAACGGATCTTCATTCTTCCTGTATCGGACAACTAAATGAGGGATCACATGCTTGAAGCCCATTCTGGGACCATATACATTATGATAACGGACAATGGTAGTTTCAAAACCCAATATCCTTGCATAGTTCAGGAAACCTGATTCCCCCAGCATTTTTGTAACGGCATAAGTAAATCTTGGATGACCAATATCCTGGATACACAAAGGAACTTCTTCCGGCGTAGGGGTTACATATCCAAATGCTTCAATCGTACCAGCATAACATTCGCTGGTAGATGTAAATAACGCTTTGCCGATCTTGGAACGCCGTATCCATTCCAGTGTATTATAAATTAAGGCTGTGTTGATACGGATAATTTCATGCGGGATAGAATTCGCATTATCCACTCCCACTACCGATGCCAGCATATACACCTGGTCGTAGGAAGGTTCTAATTGATCAAATGTTTCGGGGTCGGTAAAGTCACCGGCCACCACTTTAATGTTATATGTATTTACCAATTCCTTGAAGTAGCTATCCTGCTTGCCTCTTGCAAAATTGTCGGCGATCGTCAGTTTGTAATCCCGGTTTTTCGCCAGGTATTTGGCAATATTAAAGCCAATAAAACCGGCTCCGCCTAATAACAATACATTTTTAATACCCCCATCCCCTAAAGGGGTGTTATCATTCTTCATATTCCTAGTTTTCTTTTTTACTTTGTCAGCTTCAGTTTTTCATGGCATCGTCTGTTGCGTCGCACTTTTCATCGTTCTGTTCCTTGGGCATCTATTGTTGAACCCCTTCGGGGTTAAGAGATTTACAAATCCCCTCTCCCAATCACTTTCACCGTATGTTTCCCTGATAACTTTTTAATCTCTTCATTAGTCAGCACCCCAATCGTATCATAAATAAATGAAGGAGGTTGGTTCAATAATTTATTGATCAGTGAAGCATTATTCCTGTAATCTTTATGCCCTGTAGTAATCACAATAAAATCATAGTTGTCTTTCAACAATTCGTGCAAGTCCTGTTTTACCCACACATTTTTTTCTTCCCAGTATTTCACATGCGGATCATGCAATACAATTTTACAGCCCTCCATTTCCAATTGATCATAAAATCCTTCCACCGGTGTATAACGTGTATCACCTACATCATTCAGGTAACTGACACCCAGCAGCAGAATTTTTTTTCCTTCCAGCGAACCTTTGTATTGCGACTGTAAATATTCAAAAGCATACAACGGCATCTTGTCGTTGATATGAACTCCTTTTTCACTTTGCCCCAATTTTTCTTCGCTACCAAACAGGTTCATTCTTGCCCAACTGGCAAGCAAAGGATCCTTGGTTAAGCAATATCCACCCACACCCAATCCCGGCAACATGATATTTTTATGCGTGGGCCTCATTCGTATGGCGTTGACTACTTCATAAATATCCACACCGGCTTCTTCAGCAAACCGGCTCCATTCCACCATAAAAGCAATATTCATGGCCCGGAAAGAATTTTCCAGCACTTTGGCCATTTCTGTAGCGTTTGTATTACCCAACTTTGTTAAGGGAAATTCATCGGTGCGGATAACAGTTCTTAAAAATGTTTCTACTGCCACTGTACTTTTTTCATCAGTTCCGGCAAACACCCTGTAAAAATTCTGAATAGAATCAATATACTTCGGACCGGGCATCACCCTTTCATACGAGTGTCCCACTTTGATCTTATCAGTTGATAAATTTCTTTTCGATAAACATTCTTCCAGGATCGGTCTTACTATTTTTTGCGATGTGCCTGGCGGAACTGTTGTTTCCACCAACACCAGCACATCTTCTTTACAATTATTACCTATTGCTTCGATGGCTTTTTTGAATGGAGTCAAATCAACATGGTAATCTTCCGGATCGCCATTTGAAGCAGATTGTTTTTTTACATCCAGGTTGATATCTACAATTACCACATCTCCTTTACTGTAAGCATAAGCATCATAAGTGGCGTAGTAATTTTTTTTCTTTAATGACTCCTGGTAATACAATTCGATTTTAGGATCGCTGGCAATAATTGGAAAAACGCCTTCGTTGATAGAACGGATTTTCCAGTATGAAGCTGCTGTAGGCAAATCAATTCCGATAACAGCATATTCTTCCGTTAATGCATTGGCCACTACAAGACCCATAACTGAACCCACAAAACCCAGTCCCTGCACTACTACCACTTTCTTTCCGGGATGCAATGCAATAAAGGCATCAATACCGGCCTTATCATCCAGCTTCGAAGGAATTTCATATTCTTTCCCGGTAACCGGACTTTTTGAGATATTATTAATTATATCGGTGGACATCATTTGCTCTCAGCTTGTAGTTTAAAAACATGACTCCCTATTTTAGTAAAGGCCCAGGGTGTTTTGTAAGTTGTTGCTTTTATTCTTTTATTAATTTCTACTTCTGACATATCCGGTGTAATGGTACAAAGCTCATCTAATTGTTTTCTTGTATAAGGTTTTCTTTTCCACTTTTCACCGGAAACCGGTAAAGGTTGCCCCTGTAAAACCAAATTCATTATTTCATAAAATGACTCTTCAATGAGCTTATAGCAATGCTGGGTAACGCTGAAAACCGTATCTTCTTCTTCAACAGAAAATTTCTTTACGGCAATGATATTACCCGAATCTACTCCTTCTTTCATATGATGACAGGTGATTCCATATTCCTTTGTCCCATTATAAATTGCAAAGTTGGTGCAACCGGTTCCGGGGTAGTCGGGACTGCCCGGGTGAAAATTGATGGCTGCAAAAGAGGCCTTCTCCAGCAATGACTTCGGGTAAATCCAGGAAGATATAAATGATACCAGCAAATCTCCTTTCCAGTTCAACACTTTTTCCGGAAGTTTATCTTTTCTTCCTCCTGTAAAAACTAATGGTTGATAAAAGTTTTGCCGAATAAAATCCTCAGCCCGTTGAGCATATTCGTTATCCTTTTTCCTTAGAAATAAAATCCGCAAATCCTTCGGGGTTTTTGGTTTCACAACGGTTAGTTATACTGCTAATTAATGCTTGCGAAGGTATTAAGATTTACTGACACTCCTGCAGGCCTCCGTATTACCATCCTGCTTAAAACAGGACAAAGAAAAAAACCTGCCGAACTTAATCTGCAGGTTCAAACACCAATTTTAAAAAACAAATTTTTATGCAGCAATCAGCTTGCGGACTGATTTCTTTACCAGGTTGCGTGCCGGGTTACCAATAACGGTAGCATTATCCGGAACATCTTTCACCACAACAGTACCGGCACCAATAATCACATTATTACCAATATGAATACCCTGGCGGATGACTGAATTGGCCCCGATAAATGTGCCCTTTCCAACGGTAACATTTCCGCATAAAACAGCTCCGGGAGCTATATGACAGAAATCTCCAATAATACATTCATGGTCTATGCTGGTTGATGTATTGCAGATAACTCCCCGGCCAAGTTGCACCAGTGGATTTAATGTGGCATTGGCAGCAATCATTATTCCCTCTCCCATTTTTACAGAAGCAGAAATAACGGCGCTTGGGTGTATAGCATTGATGGGATTACCAAGAAACTTACCGAGGTTGTCATGGATTTTTTCCCGGATAACATTATGACCTACACAGGCGAAATAGTCAAATTTTTTCAGCTTGTTTACTACATCCGTCTCTTTTCCGAGATAAGTAAGATGGTAGGGATTAAATTCTTTTTCTTCATTGTCGCAGTAAGCAGTTACCAGCCGGCCAGCGTTTAAAAGAATGTCAATGATGACATAAGCATGGCCTGAATAGCCCACAATGGCCACTGGTTTTTTTAAAGTGGTTTTCATCTTTTTGGATTTATTGGATTTCTAGCTTACAAAATAGAAGTGATTTGCCCTGGCTGCAAGAAATCAAATAAAAGAAAAAAGAAATTGCGTGGTTGTACTTAGGAGTTAAAGGTAAATATCCGATAAGTGGAACTGGTAAAATTCCGAAAGGAGGAAAAGACAGAAAACTAAAGCGTTGGGAATGATGGGAGGGAAAAGATAATAGAAGAAGTATTTAAGTACAAGCTATCTCAAAAATCCAACATGTCATACCGGACTTGCCTGTCCCGAACCCGATTCGGGAATCCGGTATCTTTTGAAATCTGGTCTTATGAAAGATTCTGAATCAAGTTCAGAATGACAAAGTTCCTTAACAGGACTTTTGAGATAGCTTCTGGTATATAAACTCAGGAAGCATTTTTTAATAATTCCTGGTATCGTGTAAGAATTGATTGGTGAACAACCGGCTGATTAAAATATTGTTCAATGTTTAGCCGGAGCTGCGAAGCATATTGTTTTAATATGACAGGGGTAGTAAGAGCAAGTTGCAGTTTTTGATACAGATCTTCCATATTCTTTACTTCGAATAAAAGACCCGATTTTTCATGCTCAACTATATCAATATTACCATCAATCCGGGAACATATAACGGGACAATTCATAGCCCCTGCCTGCAACAAAACATTGGGAAACCCTTCCCTGTATGATGGATGGATTAAAGCATAGGAAAATGACATATAGTATTCCACCTCTTCGCTCCACCCGGTCATAATAATACCCGGGTGCGTTTGTAAATATTTTTTTGTTTCATCGCTAACCGGGTCTACTTCATCTTCAAAGGCGCCAACAAGAATTAAACGAACCAAAGTATTTTTTTCATATATCCGAATAAAGGCATGTACCAGTTCATCAATTCCTTTATCATGAACCAAACGACCAACGCATAAAAAATAAATAAGCTTTTCATCATACTGAAGCCTTTGTTTTATCGCCTGCAATTTTTCGGTATTCAAAGATGAAATAGAATATCGGGATAAATTAATACCGTTACTAGATCCCCTGCCTATCACTTCCAGTTTTCCTGGTTTTACCAACCGATGCTCCCGGATATAATTCTGCAAAGAATAACTGTTGGGCCAAACATGGGTAGCGGCTTTACCAGTTAGTTTTTCCATGGCAATTAAAATTCTCCGGCTAATTCCTTTTGATGTAACAAACCGAAGACCGGCTACTGTATGAATGCGGATCTTCACGCCGGCAAACTTTGCAGCCAGCATAGACAACAAACCGGCCTTGGGAGTATGCGAATGAACAATATCTGGTTTTTCTTTTTTAAAGAAGCGATATAATAACCACAGGCAGCGTATATCGGCAAAGGGAGTCATCTTCCGTGTCATAGGAATGATATGATGCCGGCATCCTTCGTTTTGTTTTACTTCTTCCAGTTCTTTGCCATCACTGCTTACCATGATTACTTCAAACCCATTTCCATTAATAAACCGCATCTGGCCGCTGAGTAAAACTTTCAGAGATAACGGGGCTGTAGTAATACGGATGAGCTTTGGCATAAAAAAGTACTCTTGATAGAAACCGGGTTTTTGAACCACAATGTTCCCTGCAATACTCAGTTCTTTGCTGTAATTAACTGTGCCTGTCTGCCGGCAGGTCGGGGCATCAGCCAGCATGGCAAAAAAAACTGCTATTTGTACAGCGTATTTATTCTCCCGTAATTTGTCTGATAATAAATTTTATTGCCCTGTCGTCAATTGAAGCAATTTCCGATTTGTCGTATATGGTTAACTTCTTTGCCTGAGATTTAAAGGTCGGTGTTGGGATAACATTATAACTCATTCAAAAAATCTTGTAAAGATTGCTTTTTGATTTTCCCCAGGCGCATTTTTCTTACTTCTTCAAAAGACCGGGTGAGGTCAGATTTTAATTTAAGCATTTGCTCATACTTGGTTAATCTGTTCATTAGGCGTGTCCATTGAGTTATTGGAAGCTGCACCGCCCGGGTATTGCCTTTGTGATCATTTAAGTATTGAACTGCTGTTTTCATGGAGCAAAGCTACAATTTTTGTAAGAATTAATTTCGACGCTGGTTTTAAATACCTCCGTGCAAAGCAACTATTTGCCAGGTTTTGTCAGGGAACCTGTCAAAGGCCAATGCTATTATTGTTTATTGTCCTTGATATTCTTAAAATGACGAACATCTTATGTAGAATCGCCCCAACCTCTCAACCACAAACCCCTCAACCCAAAACTTCTCAACCTCTTAACCTCTCAACTCTCTAAATAACATTTCTTATACCACACTTCAAGAGCAAACAGGGTCCATATCATTTTGGCCCTTTTTTCATCACCCGTTTTTATTTTTCGCTGCCATAGGTTTTCAATAAATCCGGGTTGAACAAAATTCTTACAATAGGCATTCGGAGAAAGTATGTAAGAAGCTATTAAATCTCTCAGTTCTCCATCAATCCATTTCTTCAGAGGTATTTCAAACCCTCGTTTGGGTTGGTTAATAAGATCAGAAGGTAAATATTGAACCGCCAGTTTACGCAACAGGTACTTTGTCGTACTTCCTTTAATTTTATAGTTATCAGGTAAAGCAGGCACATATTCCAGTATCTCTTTTCCAAGCAGCGGACTTCTGCCTTCCAATGAATTTGCCATGTTCGCAATATCCATTTTAACCAACAGGTTGGCAACAAGGATATGATCAAAATCCAGGTTAAGCATTTTTTGAACGCCGCTGAGAGCAGACTTGTTAATCTTGT
This sequence comes from Chitinophagaceae bacterium, assembly GCA_032654705.1. Classification (GTDB taxonomy): domain Bacteria; phylum Bacteroidota; class Bacteroidia; order Chitinophagales; family Chitinophagaceae; genus JJ008. Next base: position 3,353,207 of record JAULAZ010000003.1, on the reverse strand, counting down.
CAAAAGAGGCCTGAACTTCCCGGAGAGCTGCAACTCTATCACCCTTTAATTGATCCAAATGATCTTCAAAAATGTCCAGCGTAGAAGACAAATATGTATCCAGTCCTTTTTTCCTGGCCAGGTCTATCAGGCGATAAAAATAATTGTATTTATTCCCTTTATTATTTGATACAGGTAAAATGCTATACGCCAATTTTGAAAACCCCTTTACGAAAAAGCCTGAATCAAAAAAATCATATTTCGTAAAAGGCACATATCGTCTGTAACCTCCAAAAATTTCATCTCCTCCGTCGCCATTTAAAATAACTGTCAGGTATTTTTTTGCCTCCCGGCTTACATAGTAACTGGGTATAGCCGAGCTGTCAAAAAATGGTTTGCCATAATTGCAGATAATCTTCTCTATGTCTTCCAGCAGGCGATCAAACTTTATTTTGATTTCAAAATGTTTAGTGTTATACCGCTCAGCCACCTGTCTGGCTAGTGGAGCCTCATTATACTCCCCTTCAAACGAAACCGTAAATGTTTTTATGGATGAATTATATTCGCTGGCAATGGCCGTAACCAGGCCGCTGTCAATTCCGCCGCTTAAGAAAGAACCTACTTCCAGGTCGGAAGATTCCACTCTCCTTTTAACTGATTGATGTAAAATGTCATTAGTTTTTTGTAGTGCAGTTTCAAAATCATCCGTACTTTTTTGCAGGTAAAAATGATGGATATCCCACCAGTTGGTAATGGAAGCAGACAGGTCTTTTAATTTAACGACGGCAAAACATCCGGCTGGTAGCTTATGTACATTTTTATACGGGGTGGTAGCTTGAAACATATACCCGGTGTACAGGTACTGGTAGATAGCCCCATCATCAATTTGCAGGGGAAGCTGATTTTTCAACGCATTTAATTCGCTGGCAAATAAAAATTTCGTTCCGTCAGAAAAATAATATAACGGCTTTTTACCTGCCCGGTCTCTTGCAAAAAATAACTCCTCCCTGCTCCGGTCATAAATAGCAAAAGCAAACATGCCATCAAAATCATCCAGGCATTTTGAACCCAACCTTGCATATGCCTGCAGAATAGTTTCCGTATCAGAATTCGTTTTGCAATCAAATCCGTATTTTTTTCTTACTTCCAGATGGTTATAAATCTCTCCATTGAAAATAATAGTAAGATGCTCATAATGCATGGGCTGCTGCCCTCCGGCAATATCTAATATAGCAAGCCGGAAATGGTGAAGTTGTACGGCGCCTTCCTCAAATGTATTTTGTTCATCTGGTCCACGGTGAAACAGATCCCTGGTTAGCCTTGGGATATTAAAGGAAAAATTAACAGAGCCTGCTATTCCACACATAATTAAAGTTAAAAAAGTTTTTTACTGAATATATAATTCTTTGAAAACTTTCCAGATTTATCCATCACCAGGATAAAGGCCATGGCATAAAAGGAAATACAGGGAATTTTATACCGTACCAACGCCCCAAAATTGGTGGTAGTAACACCGATGATACCGCCAAACAATAATGCAAAGACAAAACAAAAGGCTATGACCGGGTCGGAGAAAATCATATTAAACGTTTTACCAACACCCAGCCGTTTGAAGCAAAGAAAGGTTAAAGCTAAAAAAGCAAATGCCTCCAAAGCTGAAATAATTGCAACCGGTGATCGTATATCCCAGGGAAAAGGCCTGAAAAAAGTATTGACTACCCCAAGTGGAAAATAGAGAGCCGTTTGTAAGGGCGAACTAGTAGTACCGACTATAAAATTAGACCCCCCACCTTCTGCCTCCCCGGTATTTCTGGTAAATGTTGCCTGTTGTGCTTGTATCGTTTGTAGTAATTTCTCAGAAGAAAACTGGGCTGTTGCTTCAGATTGTGCAAGACCCTGGGAAAGTAAAAAGCCTGCTGCAACTGCCAGCACCAGAAAAAGTGAAGTAGAAACGGTGCGCAAAGTTCTGTCCTCTATCTTGTTCCGGAAACGTAAAAACACCCATAATAAAAAAACAGCAGACAAACAGATAAGAATATATGGCTTCAAATTGTTCAGGAGATAACCGGAAAAATACAGCGTAATTAAAGAGATAACTATTTTTTCTCTTTTGATCATAAGAGAATAGGCTGCATAGACAAAGAAGCCCATAGCTCCAATACAAATGGGGTCTTTTAAAAGAGAGGAACCCCAGAATAGTATAGAAGGGAGAAACAATGTGACCAATGCAATTTTTTTATGCAGGTTCGGGTACATCTCATAAAACATTTTAAAAATGCGCCAGGATCCTAAAAAAGAAAAATAACTGATACAAAAAGAGATACAAAGAAAACTCTTATCGAACAGCAATGAAAATGGCAGGCCAAACCTTGACACATTGTAATTCCTGACTTCCAGCATATAATATTTTGCAAACCCGTAATCATCATAATAAAAATAAGAATATAGCTGGTCGGTGGACTCTAATTTCATTTTACCATAAATATCACCGAGGTAAGAATAATTATCCATCACTGCCTTGTGCATATCCAACACACCCTGGTAATAATTATGGCTGTCACCAAAGCCATAATAAATTCCTATTACATACGTGTAAACAAAAGCGCCGACAAACCGGAGGGTAAGAGCTGGTATAATATATTGCTGCACCGGAGTATCCCGGTATTTTTTGCGCATAAAAGAAGCCAGGAAATACATGACCGCCAGGCACAGCGGTACCAGGTAAAAATCATTACTCCTGAACATATTAAAAGCCAGGTATTCATTCTCATCTCCCATGCCTGATAATTTATACTAACCTCACCTGTTTGTTTTCATAAACTGCATGATATACTTCTTCCGTCTCATCTGCCATCCTTTTCAGTGTGTAATATGAATTTAATTTTTCAAACCCTGCTTCACCATATTGTATCGCTATCTGGGGATTATTATACAGGTAATTTATTTTATCAGCAAGATCATCTGTATCGTTTGCTTTAACCAGTAATCCTGTTTTTCCATCTTCTATTACCTCATTCATTGCAGGAGCATCAAAGGATACTATGGCCTTTTTATGCAGCCAGCTCTCCAGCAGTATTAACCCAAATCCTTCAAAATTTGATGTTACTACAGTAAAAAGACATTTTTCCATGAGTGGGTGCGGGTTAGGTACATGCCCAAGAAAAATAATTGATGACTGTAGTCCTGATTGGGCTACCTGTTTTTCCAGTTCAGCCCGGTATATCCCACTACCGGCTAAATATAATTTCAACCCCGGATTAACTTTATTAACATTAGCCCAGGCCTTAACCAGGTATTTATGCCCTTTAAAATCAAGGAGTCTCCCGGTAATTAAAACAAACGGATCAACCGGTACCTCTACTTTTGATTGATGTTCTATTGGCTCTGTCAACGTTAAGCCATAATAAATATTTTTTATCCTGGATTGTTTTACAATCCCTCCTGTCACAAATACATTATATAAGCCTTTTGAAATAGTTATATTAAAATTAGCAATATTGCTGGCAAATTTTTCGATCCAGTAATAAGCATTTCTTCTGATATACTTTAAGTCAGTGCCGTATTTAGACTGGTAGGCCGGGTAATATCCATGCTTGACGCTGATAATTTTCAACTTTCGCATTAGCCAGAATTTGGTAACCGTAGCTAAAAAATCAGCATGCACCAGGTTAGCCTGCACCAAATCAAATTTGCCTTTCTTTAATATTTTATAAAATTTATAAAACAAAATCGGGGAGAGAGCATGATGATTATAAATTTCATGCGTCTTTATACCGTGTTCGGCAAGATAATCAATGAACCGTCCGTTATTGTTTCCGGGTGTGGGGTATATGATCAGCATTTCCATATCATAGCCTCTCCGCTTCAGCTCCGGCATTATCTGGAGCATATATAATTCAGAGCCGGAAATACCATTCATTTTCTGGATAAAAAGGATTTTCATTTTTGATGATTTTGTTGGGTATCAGTTAATATAGGGTTTCGGAATTGTCTTTACTATTGCACATCAGTCAGGCTGTACGAAATGTCGGGCTTTGTCATCCTGAGCTTGACGAAGCTTGCCTACCGGCAGGCAGGGGTGTCGAACGAAATGTCATCCTGAGCTTGTCGAAGGATGTCGAACGAAATGTCATCCTGAGCTTATCGAAGGATATCGAACGAAATGTCATCCTGAGCTTGACGAAGGATGTCGAACGGAATGTCATCCTGAGCTTGTCGAAGGATGTCGAACGAAATGTCATCCTGAGCTTGTCGAAGGATGCCGAACGGAATGTCATCCTGAGCTTATCGAAGGATATCGAACGAAATGTCATCCTGAGCTTGACGAAGGATGTCGAACGGAATGTCATCCTGAGCTTGTCGAAGGATGTTGAACGGAATGTCATCCTGAGCCTGGCGAAGGATGTCGAAGGATATCGAAGCCTCATTTATTCAATTTTGATTTTGCCAGTTCCTTTATCTCTTCCCAATTTCTATTGAATAATGCTTCTTTCTTTTTTCGGGACCAGCCTTTAACCTGTTTTTCCCAGGCTATGGCACTATTGATGTTATGAAAATGCTCTTCATATTTCAATTCTACAGGTCTTCTTTTAAAAGTAAAACATTTTTCATTAACGCCATTATTGTGTTCCTGTAATCGTCTCTCCAAATCATTCGTAACACCAGTATAATACATACCATCACTGCATTGTACTATATAAACGTAATAGTTATGCCCGGTTTTCATTTATAAACATCAGTTTAAACGAAATGTCATCCTGAGCTTGCCGAAGGATGTCGAAGCCTGATTAAAAAACGCTTATCAGCTTCTCGGTTGTCGCCTTTCGACAAGCTCAAGGTGACATCAATATAACGTCTGTCATCCTGAGCTTGTCGAAGGATGAAGCTATGGAACCGTTCATCATGCTTCGAGAGCCTCAGCATGACAGAAGCATTTCGTTTATCATGTTTCATGAACCTCAGCATGACAGATGTTTTTCGTTTCCAGTTAACAAAGGCAATGTCAGGATGAACGAAATGTCATCCTGAGCTTGCCGAAGGATGTCGAAGCCTGATTAAAAAACGCTTATCAGCTTCTCGGTTGTCGCCTTTCGACAAGCTCAAGGTGACATCAATATAACGTCTGTCATCCTGAGCTTGTCGAAGGATGTAGTTAAGGGTTCGTTCATCATGCTTCGTGGACCTCAGCATGACAGAGGCATTTCGTTCATCATGCTTCGTGGACCTCAGCATGACAGTGACATTCGTTTCCAGTTAACAAACGCAATATCTGGCTTAACGTAATGTCCGGATGGCCGAAATGTCATCCTGAGCTTGGCGAAGGATGTAGTTAAGGATTCGTTCATCATGCTTCGTGAACCTCAGCATGACAGAGGCTTTTGTTTCCAGTTTACAAACGCAATGTCAGGATGAACGAAATGTCATCCTGAGCTTGTCGAAGGATGTTGTTAAGGAATCGTTCATCATACTTCGTGAACTTCGGCATGACGGAGGCTTTTCGTTCATCACCCTTCGACGGGCTCAGGGTGACATCTATAAAACGTCTGTCAGGCTTTGTCATCCTGAGCTTGACGAAGGATGTCGAAGGATGTCGAACGAAATGTCATCCTGAGCTTGGCGAAGGATGTTCTTAAGGAATCGTTCATCATGCTTCGAGAGCCTCAGCATGACATAAGCTTTTCGTTTACGAAGCCTTATTGTTCACTTTTGTAATTCTATGCAAAAAACCAGCAGGTAAAAAAAGCAATAACCGATAGGTTATCAGTTTACCCGATTGCAATAATAACCCGGTATGGTATTTTAAAAGATGCGCAAAGATTGTTTTGAATTCCTTTCTATTTCCATGAAAATACAAAGTAGATAAGCGGTGAGACAAGAAGTAAAAAATAAGTTTCGTTGTATTAAATTGTTTGGATGGCTTGTTATATAAAAAAGTGGCGGGTGTATATAAACCCAAACTCTTTAGTTCCTCAATTTCTTTTTCTGCATCAAGAGTATCTAATACACGACTGAAAATAACAGCATTATCCGTCAGGAATTTCTGGCTGAAAGAACTCACCGATTTACTGGCTGCATGCAACCTGAACCGGGCAAACACATCCTCTACCTGTACAATTTTATAATGCAACCCAGCCCGCACAAAAAGATCGGTATCCATAGAAAAATGCAGGCTCTCATCCAGCAAGCCTTGCTCATCCAGTAATTGCTTTTTATAAAAGCAGGCTGGCTGAGGCATACAGATATGTGCAGCATACCTTGTTTCTAAATCCTTCTTTGTATAATTTTTCGAATAATAATTGCTTGTTTCGCCGAAATATTCAATTCTTCCATGCACCATTAGCGCATCAGGATTCTCCCGGAATCGTTTAGCCACCCCCTGCAGGGCCCCGGCAACTAACTGGTCATCGCTGTTAATCCAGTTGATGATATCACCGGTAGCTTTACTGAATCCCTTATTGATGGCATTGCTTTGTCCGCTATCTTTTTCTGAAACCCAATAAGTAATCCTGTCCTTATATTTTTTAATAATATCAACGGTGTTATCTGTGCTGCCGCCATCAATAATAATGTATTCCAGGTTCGGATAGTCTTGATTAATAACCGAAAGAATGGTTTCTTCAATATATTGCCCTTGATTATAAGAAGGTGTTACAATTGTTATTGATGGAAGGGCCGTGTAGATTTCTTTCTTATGTAAGGTCATTCCTTTTTGAAAAAACAATTAAACTCAACGATATTCCTATTATTATTTACTGCCACTACAGATAGACCGGCAAGTGAGTAGCCGGCTTCCTCATAAACTGTTATTGCCTCTTTGTAATTTACCATATTATTGTAAAGCGGCTTCACAGATACTTCTGTCATTATTCCGCTTATCTTCGAAAGTAAATCTTTGGATCCAGCAAACACTTCCAGGTCAAATCCCTGGGTGTCAATTTTCAAAAAAACTGATTTTTCGTCATTTATAATACCCCGTGCCAGAAGAAATTCATCTAACCGGCAAACAGTAACCTCTTCTGTTTCAAAAAATTCGTTATGCAAAACATCAGAAGTCAATAATGAAGAAAGTTTTGAATCTTTTGCAGCATTTAAAACTGCCATACCATCCTTTGCACCTAATGCAAGCTGAAAACAAGACCATCCCGCATCACCAGAGGCTTTCTGTTTTAAAATCTCATACGGCCGGCTTCCTGGTTCAAAAGAAATAATTTTACCCATATACCCTATTCTACGTAAGTCAATGGCAAATTGGCCCTCATTAGCACCTACATCAATCACGGTGGTAATATTGAGATCAGTGAGTATATCCTTTAAATATTTTAATTCCCTGAATTTTTCAATTAAAGAATTAGCCGGGGATCTTTGTGATGAAATAATATAGAAGAAGAATTTGTTCCGGAGTTTCCTGATAAAGCTCATAATCAAAAAAAATGTTTAAATCGAAGCGAAATATTTTTTATAAAGATTACTGTCCCCTCAAAATTCTTTATCTGGCATACAAAATTTTCTTTCTTTTCTTTTTTCTGAATCTGCCATACACTCCAAAGCAAACCCGGAATCAATACAAACTATATTTAAAGACTTGCACTGCATTAATATATTGGCAGAACCAATTCCTCCGGCTATTAATGCCAAATCAACCTTTCCTTCAAATTCTGTCAAATTCAATTTATCGAGCATAGACTGTGTCTTTGATATTGTTTTAAAAAATACAGTGCTGGTTCCTCTTCTTTTGAGTTCCGATTCAACTGCCCTGCATTTACCCTCTTCAAATGAAGAAAGAACAAGAATATTTCTGCCTTTAAATAGTTGTAAACTATTGGGTCCATTCAGCAATACATACACAAAATAAAACGAAGTATAGTTGCTGCTGTTTAAATGAATCTCATTTTTCGCAAACCATTTTTGCATCGGCTGAATATATTCCTCTGAAAAATGTGAAGGGCTATATACAAAATGATTGGCGAGAAATCCATTCTCAGCTATTTGTTTTATCAGGATCGTAAATTTATTCTTTAAATCATTTTTTTGCTTTTTTGAATAGTTTTCTCCCCAGGTTGTTGTTTGCTTTTTGAGCAATTTCCCAACATAAAATTTTAATAATCTCCATGGCCCGGCATTTGTATTTCTTTTCTCACCAACACAAAATATATATTCCCCGTCACATAATCGCATTACAGGAAGGAAGGATTTACCTTCAATAGCGTTGAAAATTTTATGTGTGAATTGAGCATAAAACTGTAGGGCAGTATGATTTTCGAAAAAAAGCTGTTCCAGTTTATCTCGATTGTGATTTGAAAAACCGGGTAACTCAAACAGCCCGACTTTGTACATTTTATTCATCAAATTGTATACAGGAATAATTGCTTGTCTTCCCAAGCTAAACAATGATATCAACTATGGAGTCTTAAAAACTCTTTCACTTCTCTTTCATCAGCAATTAATTGAACAATTAATTGCTGAAGTGTAAAATTATAACTCCAGCCAAGCCCCCGTCTGGCCTTCTCGGGATTCCCGTAATTTTCACTAATCTCAGCAGGACGATATAGACTGCGTTCCGTTTTTAAACAAGAATCAGGTATATTCAATAAAGAGAAAACCACTTCAACAACTTCCCTGATAGAGGAAGAAAAGCCGGAACAAATAATAAAATCATCCGGCACAACCTGCTGCATCATTCGCCACATAGCCTCCACATAGGAAGGGGCATACCCAAAGTCACGGCGAACATCAATATTACCAAGTACAAGTGAGTTTGTTTTTCCCTCCTGTATTTCCAGCGCAGTACGAATTATTTTCTTAATTACAAATGAATGTGGACGGAGAGCAGATTCATGATTAAACAAAATGCCGTTATTTGCAAAAATCTTAAAAGCTTCCCGGTAATTTCTCGTCATCCAGTAACCGGTGGCTTTGGAGATGGCATAGGGACTTTGCGGATGTATGACGGTTTCTTCATCAATAGGCAAATGCTTTACTTCTCCATACATTTCACTGCTTGATGCATTATAAAATTTTAAACCTGCATGTGAAAGCCTGATTGCTTCAAGCAGGTTTAGCGTGGAAATAGTATTATAGTGAATTGTGGCTATAGGTTGCGAAAAAGATACAGAAACAGAACTCTGTGCTGCCAGGTGATATACTTCATCCGGCCTGATTTCCTGTATTAACCGGAATATCTGCGACATATCCGTAAGATCACACTCCACCAGTTTCACTCTTTCGGCAACACCTAAAAATTTTAACCGCCATAATCCTGCACTTTCGCTATTGCGAACCAGCCCTGCTACTTCATAATTTTTCGACAGGAGCAGGCGGGCCAGGTAGGCGCCATCTTGTCCGGAAATTCCTGAGATAATTGCTGTTTTCATCAAAGTAGTTTTTATTAAACTTCTGAATTTCTCTTTGCAGGATTTTCCAAACTAAAAAAAGCCATCTGTTTATTTTTGTCAGTTTTCAACTTTTTTTTGTTAAAATTTTTTATAAGGATTCTTTTGTTGCAATCACATTAATATAATCATAAACATCATCACGGTTTATCAAAGAAAATATTTTGTTCTTATAATCGTAATGATATAAACTATACCCCAGAGAAACCAAATAATCATATAAATCACTTTGCTTTGTATTTGTAAGATTTAAATTTCGCTGGGCATATTCCATCATTAAAATGGGGTTGCCATTTTTTAATACTTCATAACATCCCTTTAATACATGTAATTCCCATCCTTCCGTATCAATTTTAATAAAATCAGGCCTTTTAACTTCTGGGGTCTTTTCCAAAAATCTATCGAGCGGAATACACATAACATTTTCCAAATCGTACTTGTTGTTTCCGATTTTTTGAAAACCACCCAAAGAATTCCAGGCGTCGTATCCGTTTGTGGATTTATAAATTGGTAAGGTCTCCTCCTTATCTGATAAAGCTAAATTATAAGGAATAATATTCGTGAACCCGTTCAGTGAAATATTTTCATTTAAACTGTCAAACGTGGCTTTCGTTGGCTCAAACGAATAACAAATCCCCTTTGGTCCAATAATAGTTGATAAATACAAAGAATGTAACCCAATATTTGCCCCGATATCATAAACAACGAAATCCTTCTTTATATACTCGCTCATAAATTGAAATTCATCCTTTTCAAATTGATTACAGTAAATTAATCTGGAAAGTTCTCTGTCGGTATACAGGTTAATCTTTATTTTATCGTTATACTGATATTCTATTGATTTATTCCTTTTACTGACAAAAAACCATTGCAAACTCCTGATGCGAAAATTGATATAATTTTTAGATGTATAAAGTGCGATTTTCTTTACAATACTGCTAAGAAGATTATTTTTTCCCCTTTTTGTGTTCATGCCATTCAGTTTAAAGTATAAAATAGAATTCTCATTTTTTGTTTAGCATTGCTTTTAATACTTTTTTTGAGAATTCATAAAACATTATCAAATAAATTTTCAAACCAGGATTACGAATTGGGGTAAAAATAAAAGATGAATATAAATTTTTTATTTTTTCTTCATCCAATTTCCATTGTTCGTACCCTTCATGAGCATATTTTATACGATAGTCTTTTGAATTTTGTATAACAGAAACAGAAACTTTCTCATTTCCATTCATATTGAACAAAAAACCATTCTGATTATGCTTAATATAATCTTTCATGGTATAGTCATTGTTTCCAACAATGAATTTCCCGAATGATACCGCCTCTATTAATGGATTTCCAATTCCATCTTGCTTTCTTGGGCACACAAATACCTCTGATTTTTCCAGATATTCCAGGAAAATGTTTCTGTTTGCCGAAAATTCCCCCAACGCTATTTTGTCGATTTTATATTTTGCTGTCTCTTCGTCTGAAACGACCTCATTTTTGAAGGTTGATCCAAGCGGTGCCGAATAATAAAATATTTTTTCAATCATATCTGGCGAAAAAAGGGTAATCCATTCAGAGAATTTTACACTTCCTCGGTACCAGAAGAAAATAATATACTTGTCCTTTTGTAGTTCCCCTATTTCATTAACCGGCTTTTTATAATATCTTACCGAAACATAATCGATATTGTGTTTATCACAAACCTTATCAATACCTCCTGAAAAGCTCAATATTTTAATTTTGGTTGATGCAATTTTTTCCCAATAGTAATAGGACATTGGCAACCCGTCGTACATAGGCGCCCATATTATATTCTTTTTAGCTTTTTGTAATTCTATTAATTCATTATAAGGCAAAAGAATTTGCAGAAGAAAAATATCAGCATAAAGCTTTATCTCCTCAATACATTGCTTTTCCTTATTTCCATAGTCATACCAGATATTCACTACATCAAAATTCTCTCTGAATAGATCCATTAAGAACTCAGTGCTCTTTGTTACCTCATGAATTGCCAAGTCCACAAAAGCCAGCTTCTTTTTTTCGTTACTCATATCTCATTTTTCAACTTAGAAAAAAATTATCTGAATGTTTTTTGAAATCAAGAAATCACTCATTCTTTAAAATTTATTTATAAAATATTTTTTTAGCCAGTTTTTCCAATCCAAGTTTCCGCAACCCTTTTTTAATGAAATCAAATGGGCCACCGCTAAGAAATATATTTCGCCACGTTTTCTTTGCTCTAAGAGAATGTGCTTCTATTGCATTCCTGTTTATTTCTATGGCTCTCCTGTTTCCAGTGTGTTCTATAATGGGAGTGAGCTCAATCTGCACTAACCTGTTCTGCTCATGTATCAAGTTGATATTCCTGCTAGTATTGCTGTCATGCCGCCTTACTAAGGCATAGCTCCCAGGGTTGTCATGATAAAAAAAATCTCCGTCAGCCAAAACGCATTTCAGTACAAAAAGATAGTCCTCTGCAGCCCTTTTATTTACATCCCAACTACCTGCTTTATCAATAATCGATCGCCTGAATAAAAAACTACAGACAGGTGCAAAACTCCCTTTTAATGCTTCCGGCAATATTTGATTTCCTTTTCCCGAAATCTTAGGCATCCACTCCTTGTTTTTTCCCCAAAAAGTATATTTCCATTTCTGAGAATTATAAGGCTCTTCCGAAAAATATCTTACACTGCCGTAAACAACATCTGCAAAAGTTTTTTCTTTAAAAATGGCAAGCTGAATTTCAAACTTCCTGTCTTCAATAAGATCATCAGCATCCAGAAACTGGATATACTCTCCGCTTGCTTTTGAAAGCGCCAGGTTCCTGGCAGCGCTTGGCCCCGCATTGCTTTGCTGATAGAAACTGATCCGGTCATCTTTTTTCACAAATTCATCTACCACGAGCGCCGTGTTATCAGTTGATCCGTCATCTACTATTAATATTTCCCAATCTGCGCAGGTCTGCCGCAAAATTGAATTAATAGTATCGGCAATCAGGTGCCCGTAATTGTAGCAGGGTATAATTACTGAAATCATCAATATTAAAAAATCAGTTAATGATAATTTTGAGAAACGGCGTAATTAAACTTTGGGCAGCCATGTTCGGAAACAACTTCTCTTTTGTGCAGCACACTGGTATCTACACAGATAAATTTTCACTGCCTTGCCCCGCCTACAGCAATACTTCGCTGTTCGTAATAATTATTCTGGTACCCGAACTTCTCTTTCAGATTAAGAAACCACCTTTCAATAAAAATATAGGAAAGCCAGGAAATGAGGAGCAGCAAAATTGTATTTTCCAGCAAAAGTATTTTTTCCGTGTAGTTATTATATAAAATATCCGGCAATAAAGGATTAATAAATTTATCAATAACGTTGGCATTTAAGGTTGGAATCAGGTTATGATATAAGTAAAGTCCATAGCTGATCTTTCCTAAAAAAATAAGTACTCTATTATTAAAAATAAATTTGAACTTAAGTGTATTGGTTTTGTTATGTAAGATGATGTAAGTGATAAGCCATACTGCCATACAGGAACTTATTGTTCTGACGGGAATAAATATCCATTTCTTTTGTAGCATACCAATAACCAAAAAAATTACTGAAACTACTGCAATGACAGAAATTGCAGGATAAAATTTTTTTAATTTTTCCGGTGCATATGTATTCAGCCAGGCCAGTAATGCCCCCATGCCAAAAGCATCAAAACAGGTAAAAGTTAATACCGTATTCATTTTTTGGCCGTACATAAAGTATTGACTAAATACTCCTATTAAAATAAAACAGCTGATCACATGAAACAGGTATTTTTTATTAACAAACAGAATAATCCAGGGCCATATTAAATAAAACTGCTCTTCCACTGCCAATGACCATAAATGTGAAATAATCCCGTCCCAGCCATGCTGAAAAAAATAAAAATTTGAAGTATAGGTTAAGAAGTAAGAAAAAGCCGTTTTGATATGCGTACCAGTACTTTCTGAAAATAGGAGTAGCATAAAAATAGTCAGGTAGTAAATAGGGAAAATCCGCAGAGTTCGCCGGATATAAAATTTCTTTACTACTGCCAATTTTGGTATGCTTAATAATTCAGCATTTTTTCTGTTAGCAAAAAGAATTCCTGATATCAAAAAGCCGCTTAGAACAAAAAAAATGTCCACCCCAACTTCTCCATAGGGTATTCTTTCATGGAGATTAGCCCTGGGTATCCAATGAGTAAGTATTACTAATAAGACGGCAATTGCTCGTATGCTGTCTAATTGCTTAATGTATTTCATAATGAAATTTCTGAGTAACTGCTTATATCATTTAGGATATTTCAGATACCGGGCCAGCTTTTATCAGCTCCCAATCAGTGTAGGTCTGTCGCAGAATTGAGTTAATAGTATCAGCAACCAGATGCCAGTAGTTGTAGCAGGGTATAATTACTGAAATCATTGTTTTAGGTATAAGAAAAGTCTGTCAGTCAAAATTTGTGTATTGAAAAAAACAGTTGCTTTATTATTCATTAAGAACCAGTATTCTTATTTATAAAATATTTTTTTTGCTAATTTTTCAAGTCCGATTACCCGCAACACCTTTTTTATAAAATCAAATGGCCCCCCGGCAAGAAAAATTCTTTTCCAGGAACCTTTGATTTGCAACGACGCTACTTTAATAGCATTTTCATTTACTTCTGTAGCCTCAATATTATCCTTAAACATCGGGGCCAGCCAACGCCTTGCATTTATTTCATCCCGGTTCATCCTATCCTGGTTCCTGCTAAGGCTGTTTCTATGCCATCTTATCAACCCGTAGGTTTCGGGAGTATCATCAAAAACAAAAAATCCATCTTTTATCACACATTGCAGAATATAAGTATAGTCGGAAGGAGCATTATTAATTTCATCAAACCGTCCCGCCTTTTCAATAATTCTTTTATGAAATAACATACCACTGAAATGGGTAAAATTTCCCATTAGCGCTTTAGGCAAAAAAGTCAATCCTCTTCCCTGGTATAAAGGCATCCATTCCTTCTCTACTCCCCAGAAAGAATATTTTCTGTCATCAGGATCAAAAGGCCGTTCGGTAAAATACCGAAGCTTTGAGTAAACAATATCAGCTTCCGGGTTATTATGAAAAACATTCAATTGAACCTCAAATTTTCTTTTCTCAAATAAATCGTCAGGATCTAAAAATTGAACATACTCTCCCTTCATCAGCTCAATACCTTTATTTCTTGCAGCGCTGGGGCCTGCATTTTTTTGCCATATATAATGTATTCTTGAATCCCTTGCCGCATATTCTTCCACCACCTGTTTGGTATTATCCCCGGAGCCATCATCAATCACTAACACTTCCCAGTTGGTATAGGTCTGGGTCATGATGGCATCCAACGCATCCGGAATAAAACAACCATAATTATAAGTGGGGATGATCACTGATATTAACGGTCGATTATTCATAAATTACATTAGCTCCATTTATTTTTTGAAAACTTTTTTTTAAAGTTTCTGAATACCCCAATCAAATTCCCGGGTAGTATCCGTTTAATCGGATGAAGGATTACCAGTTTTTTATACTTCCAGCTATTAATAAACTTTCTGTACAGATCCGGATAGATTTCCCTGACTTCATTTTTAAAGAGTTTATACTGTTCCTTATTTTTTTCTTTCAACGAATGAAACCCCCAGCTAATGGTAAACAATATAAAATGCTGCTTCCACTTTTCCACTTCCGCTGCTTTATCCGGCATTTTAGTGATTGCATAAGCCGCCACATTTTCAAAACACTCCAGGCTTTGAACAATTTTTTTTGCATCAGCAGGAAACCCGGCATTATCATCATGCCCCATCTGCATATAGCAAAGCCTGTTGATAAAACCGACTTTAGCACTCAGCATTATTTTATAATCCGAATCAAAGTCAAAATTATGATAATCTGACTGCAGGCTCTTTACATTATACATTGCCTCCCATTTCATAAAGCAGGCTCCCCAGGACATCAACCCTGTTTTCATGCTCTCAAAAAAAACATCCCTCCCATCCCATATTTCTTTTAAGAAATAAGGATCTTCCGGCATCTCCCATAATACCCCGCTTATAGTATTATTAAATGCCATCCTTCCGTGTACAAGTAATATATCTTTATCACGGTTTACCAGTTTAATACAATCAGAAACAAAAGAATTATCAGTTAGATAATCATCACTATTCACATAAGTTATATATTCTCCTTTTGAATATTCGTATGTTGCTTTCCTGAAATTACCCAACATGCCAAGATTTTCTCCATTTCTGAAATACTTAATTCTTGGATCTATTAAGTATTTCTTCACTACCGCCTCCGTATTATCTGTTGAGCAATTGTCGCTAATAATAATTTCAAGATTAGGGTAATCCTGTTCCAGAGAAGACTCAATAGCTTTTGAAATAAGCGAGGCTCTGTTATAAGAAGTAATTATTAAACTGACAAGCGGATAGTTACTGCTCACTCTTAAAACTCTTTGTCAAAAATTGATTTTAAAATTACCCGTTAAAGCACTGTCTTCAAATCAACATTAAAGTATTGCTGGGCATAGCACTCTGCAGACGATTTAACCTGCAATGTGCCTTTTTCAAAATCTAAAAATGCAGTGCTGTCATCAGGAAGACTTTTTTGAAACAAGGTAGTACGGGTACTTATTGTACATCTTTTGCCAACAACACAATTTCCGATTATAGAAGAGTTGGCTGTAAGCGTAAACCCCTTACCCAGCACCGGATACTGTCCTTTGTGAGAACCTACTGTACACCCTTGTAACACCACGAAGTAATCTGAATAAGTCGCTTTTCCAAGCATGGTACCTGCCCCATGCAGCACCAAAAATATATCTGGCAGTTCTGTATTGTACATACAATCAAAACTATGCAGGACCTTATTCAGATAGTAAACTTTAGTGTAAAGATTCTCATCCTCCGAATTTTTCCAAATGGTGTTTGCCAAAAACCAAAGAAATACAATATTCTGATCTTTATACAGATGATTAAAATTTGTCTGCCCCTTTTCATTATACCTGTTAAAACTAACATGGCTGAAACAATTATCCAGCCTATCTATTGCCGTGTCAATATGAGCAGCAATTTGCAGAGGCCTTATCTTATACTTATCAGGGAAAAAATTATTCAGTTGACATGAAATATAGTTCTGCAATTCAGATTTTGATAAACTTAATTTCATATATCTTGAATTATTAAGGCTGCTTTTTACTTATTTGTTTTATAAACTTTCCAATTGCATCTGCGATATAGCGGTAATGAACCTCATTTAACCCTGGCCAAACCCCCAGCCAGAATGAACGATTCATTATGACATCTGTATTGGTCAGATCACCATGAATTCTTTTTTTAATTCCCGAATATGCAAGCTGCTTCGTAAGATTGCCGGCAAATAATAAACGGGTGCCAATTTTATTTAATTCAAGATACCTGACTAATTGCTGCCGGTCAATCGGAGTACCTGCTCTCAGTGTAATTAAAAACCCAAACCAGCTTGGCTCACTACCTGCTGTGGCTTCCGGTAAAATAAAATGTTCTTCAAATGGTTTTAGGTATTTATACAATAATGCATAATTCTCTTTTCGTTTTGCAACAAACTGATCCGCCTTTGATAACTGACTCAAACCTATTGCTGCCTGCATATCAGTAACCTTTAGATTAAAGCCAATATGTGAATAGGTATATTTATGGTCATACCCACATGGAAGTTCACCCAGTTGCCAGTCA
The DNA here is from genome assembly GCA_032654705.1 of Chitinophagaceae bacterium. Taxonomy (GTDB): domain Bacteria; phylum Bacteroidota; class Bacteroidia; order Chitinophagales; family Chitinophagaceae; genus JJ008. The sequence goes on along the minus strand of JAULAZ010000003.1, from coordinate 3,336,106 downwards.
AATCTTTTTCCGCAGGTATTATCCTTACCTGGCTCACACCAGCAATCCCTGCCCCAGTCCCTGAAACTTTCAACAATCTTTCTCAAGGAAGCATCATTAACCAAAACAGCCCCGCCTTCACCCATAGTAATATGATGAGCCGGATAAAATGAAACGGTCGCTAATTCGCCAAATGTTCCTGTTTTTTTCCCTTCGTAAAGTGCTCCCAGCGAATCACAGTCATCTTCGATCACCCACAGGTTGTATTTTTTAGCAATACTCATTACTACAGAAAGGTTGAACGGATTACCTAAAGTATGTGCAAGCATTATTGCTTTAGTTTTAGGTGTAATTGCTGTTTCTATACGATCTGCTATGATATTATAAGTAGGAATGTCCACATCAATAAATACCGGGATACAACCAAATTGTATAATTGGGTTAACAGTAGTTGGAAATCCTGCTGCAACAGTAATTATTTCATCGCCGAGTTTGATGGCCCTATCACCTAATTTTGGAGAGGTTAAAGAATAAAAGGCCAACAGGTTCGCCGATGAACCAGAATTTACTAACACAGAAAAACGGCTGCCAAAAAAGGAAGCAAATTGTTTTTCAAATTCATTGCTGAATCTGCCAGTTGTAAGCCAGCCATCTAAAACAGCATCAACTCCAAATAATATATCCTTTTCATCAAGCAGTTTGCCTGTTACAGGTATATAATTAACACCGGGAACAATTTCGTTTTTTACCCTCTCTTTAATCTGGGTAACTAAATCATCAAAAGAATGAAAGTGCAGATTTTTAAGTTCCAATTCGCTTATTATTAAATTCAAGAAATAATCCTTCTTCAAGATTTATCCCTGGCGCCCAGCCAATTGTTTGTGCTAATAGCCCGGGGAGTGCCACGGCATACATAGTATCCATCACCCTGTAAGGCTTGCCACCCCAATTAATATTAGTCTTTCCTGCAAAAACTTTTTCTATTAGCAACGCCAATTGACGTGGAGTCGTTCCTTTGCCGGTTCCCAAATGAAAATCACAATAATCTTTATCAAGTTTCGTATAGTTCTCAATAAGTTTCGTATAAAAAGAGACCACATCATTCAGGTGGATAAAATCCAAAACCTGTTCCCCAGGCGACATATTTACCGGATACGATGCGTAAAGAGAGTCGAATATATAGTCAATCATTTTTTTTGACCCGCCACCTCTCCCATAAATCGTGTATGGAATTATGTTTACAACTTTAAAACCAATAACTTTTCTGTAATACTCAAGTATTGAACGGAATGCTGTTTTTGTTGCCGCATACAAATAGACCGGTGACAATTTTCGTTCTTCTCCAGTATATTCTGCAAAAGATCCTGTATTAATAAAAAATTCTGGCTTATATCCTTTAAGAGCATCCAGCAAATGCGTTCCGAAAACTATATTAGCATTGATTAGTTTGTCAATTACATCATTATCATCTGAACTTGTAAGATAGGCTGCCAAATGAACAATAACTTCAGGTTGTTCTTCTTCAACCTGTAATTTCCACATCGGATCAGATAACAACACAATCCTGACTTTTTCCGGATGATCCGCAATCAGTGATTTTACTTTTTCATCATCTCTCAGTAATAAAATAATTTTATATGGTTTCTCCAGCAGAGATCTTAAAAGATGCTGGCCTACATAACCACTTGCCCCTGTAAGTAATACTTTCAAAATTAAAAGGGAGATTTGAAATTATTGAATTCTTCAAAAGATGAATCCCTGTCTGAAATAATTGGATTTCTTTCAGGCCATTCAAAACCAAATGAATTCCATTTTATTCCTTGATCAGCCTGCTTATTATATTCGGCTGTTACATTATAAACAACCGTCGCAGTTTCACTTAATGTAATAAATCCATGTGCCAATCCTCTTGGTATTAAAACAGATGAACCAAATTCTTTCAGCTCAACAGATATATAATGGCCATATGTACTCATATCGGTTCTTAAATCCAGTATTACATCAAGAATTTTTCCTTTGGTAACATATACAAGTTTATCATGATCAAAAGGGGGGGCCTGAAAATGCATTCCCCGGATTACTCCCTTGAACGATTCTGAGTAATAACTTTCCCTGAATGAATCATTAAACCCTGCTTCCCTGAAACTATCAGCATGGTATGTCTTAATAAAAAGACCTCTTTTGTCTTCAGCAAAAAAATTTTCGACCAATTTAACATCAGGAAGTTCTAAAGAAATGAAGCTTTTCATAGTTGCTGCATTAAGCAAAAATTTTGCTTAATCTCCAATTGTACAAAATATCTCTATTTGTTGATTTATTAAGTCTAATGCATTTTTTGCAGTGACCTCCTTATACCAATTTATTGTATGTCTGATTGCCTCTCTCGAATTAAACAGAGGTTGCCAACCCAGTTTTTCTTTTGCCCTATTAATATCAAGTCGAAGCTGTTTGGTTTCATGTGGTTGCCCGCTTTGATTTAATATTAGATATTCACCCGCCCCATAATAGTTTATAGCGCATTGTACTAATTCCTCAACAGTTAATAAATCACCAGGCTGAGGCCCGAAATTCCATGATTCAGCAAATTTGCAGGGGTCATTTATCAAATTTGCTCCCAATAATAAATAACCACTTAATGGTTCGAGCACATGCTGCCATGGACGAACGGATTGCGGGTTTCTTATAATTACAGGTATACTAGCTTTCAGCGCCTTAATAATATCTGGAATAATACGGTCCTGTGCAAAGTCGCCACCACCTATTACGTTTCCGGCTCTTGCTACTGCTATCGCTTTGCCATGTTTTTCATTCTCCGTTGATTTAAAAAAACTGTTACGGTAACTGCTTATTACTAACTCTGCTGCTGCCTTACTTGCACTATACGGATCATATCCGCCTAATTTATCATTTTCTTTATAAGCATAATCTGTTTCATAATTCTCATACACTTTATCAGTGGTTATTAAAACGATAGCACATTTCTTTTCCAGTCTCCTGACTGCCTCCAGTACATGTGCCGTGCCGTTTATATTGACTTCGAAAGTATATAATGGCTGTTCATATGATCTTCGAACAAGCGGCTGTGCTGCAAAATGAAAAAGAAAATCTGGTTGAAAATCCAGAATTTCTTCAGCCAGTTTTTCTTTGTTAAGAATATCGGCAATAACAGAATCACACAATGCATCGCCTTTAATCTGGTGATAAAGTTCATATGTATATTCTGGGGCCAAAGCATAGCCCTTTACTTTAGCTCCTAACTTATGCAACCAGGCCAGCATCCATGAACCTTTAAAACCTGTATGTCCGGTTAAGAAAACTTTTTTCCCTTTGTATGTTTTTTCAAATAATTCCCTGTAATTCATTTTACCAGGTTTTCCATGGTGCATTTCCGTTTTTCCATAAATCTTCCAGTTCAATTTTATCTCTTAATGCATCCATACATTTCCAGAAATCATAATGCCGGTATGCGGATAACTGATTATCCTGTGCAATTTTAACCAGCGGACCTTTTTCAAATTGAACTGTTTCAACATCTCCCTCCAGGTAATCAAAGATGCCCGGTTCAAGAACAAAAAAACCACCATTGATCCATATACCGTCATCATCCGGTTTTTCCTGGAAATGCTGAACACTGCCATCTTCAGCAATATCCAATGTGCCATACCTTCCCGGCAATTGAATAGAGGTTAGAGTAGCGAGTTTACCTTTCGATTTATGAAATTTGATCAGCTCAGGAATATTAATATTACTTACTCCATCACCATAGGTAAGCATAAATGTTTCGTCACCGGTATATTGCTGAATTTTTTTTATTCTTCCGGCTGTATTTGTCTCAATACCTGTGTCAATCAGCGTAACCTTAAAGGACTCTCCTGATTTATAATGAATATCCAGTTTATTACTGCCAACCTCAACAGTGATATCAGAATTATACAGATAGTAATTAATAAAATATTCTTTGATGATATGACCTTTATAGCCAAGGCAAATAATAAAATCATTATAGCCGTACTGTGCATATATTTTCATGATATGCCACAAAATAGGCTTACCACCAATTTCTACCATAGGTTTTGGGCGAACTGATGTTTCTTCAGTAAGCCTTGTCCCTAATCCGCCGGCAAGAATTACGGTTTTCATTACTTATAAATTTGTTCAGGTAATAAAATCAAGTGACAACAGATTGCTTTATTGAATTGCGTCTGGCAATATGTTCTTTTAATAATGTAATATCAATAATCATATCATGATACCCGGGTGTTTTCCTGTGGTAATCATTTTCAACACCTTTCGTACGCATAAATTCATAGTGATTTCCCAGGCTATTAGAAAGTTTTAAAAACCAGTCGGAGTAAAAATTATCCACAATAATATCCAGCACCGGGGCTTTTGTAAATCCAATATGCGCAAAGCCAGCACCATGAACACCCACTATATCCTCTGCATGATAAAAATAATTTATCTGTTGTGCCAGATTATAGTCTTCCAGTTCAATAATGGCATATCCATTTTTTTCCACAAGGGGCAATACCTCATTACTGTTTATTATTTTTCTGTACCTGGGGTTTCTTCTTGTTATAAATATTTTCCGTGGATATTTGCTTTTATCACCAATTAATCCTTTCTTCTTCATTGTAGTGATCACCCATTCCCTGAAGCCCAACAAAATTTGGTCTTTTTGTTTTATATCATCGCTCAGGTGATTACAGGATATGGCCAGGGGGGTTTTTACCACCTGCCTTTCTCCAATGTATAACATGTTTTTCAAATCAAGTAAATCAATCCATTCATTATGGAATTTTTGCTTAGCTGCAGGAAATACAATTGGTGTATCAGGCAAATGATTGCGCAGGCAATAAATCTTGATAAGGGATTCATAAATAAAATGATAAAAATTGCTATACCAGCTATTCACAACACTCAGCGCAGCAGTATCTACTTTAACAGTTTTGCGTATGAGATAATTACCAGCTATGGATTTTAATCGCAATTTTGAATAATCAGGGGGCATAATAGCTGCAAGATTTTCCAGCCCCTTGGTGATATAACCAAAACACCCGATATGCGCATTTTTTACGGAATACTCCTTTATATCCGGGAACTGGCTATTACTCGTTACAGTAAATTTCATGATTTTACTATCTGCTTTATAAATTCTAATAAAGAAAAGATGCAGGCAATATTCTAGTCAAACAAGTAATCACAATCAGGACTGCAAGATCCTACAATATTAACCGGCAGTTGCTTATGCACTGCCATATTTACTACTTCAAAAGAAATAGCATCTCTTACATACTGAATATCAAATTGCGAATTCACCCCAAACCAGAAGCTGAGGTTGTATTTGCCATCTAATAACTTTGGTTCTCTAATCACAATTCTGATATTACCCTCTCTGTTATAAACTCTCCCTGCCGGTATTGCAATATGCAAGGAAGGATTAAATCCGAAAATGGGAGTATTCATCTGGTCATAAACAACAAAACCAAAATTTGGAATTTCGAGTTTATGCAGTTCATCCACCTTATACTTAACATTCACATTAATTTCTTTGTTCTCCTGGTACACCTCCACATATTTTACAGGTCCGTCGTCACCTTCATAAGTCTGCGATGTGCCAGTGTTGAGATAATGTTCAATAACGGTATCAGTTGCCCCAATATCTTTAATGGCACCATTTTGCAGATATATTGATTTCTCACATAGATCCTGTATGGCACGCATATTATGACTTACAAATAAAACGGTACGTCCTTCCTGTTGACTAACCTCATTCATTTTGCCAAGACATTTTTTCTGAAACTCTGCATCACCTACGGCCAATACTTCATCAATAATAAGAATTTCCGGTTCAAGGTGAGCGGCTACGGCAAAAGCCAGGCGTACATACATACCACTGCTGAATCTTTTAACGGGAGTATCTAAAAATTTCTCCACCCCGGAAAAATCAACGATCTCATCAAATTTTTTACGTATTTCTGCACGGCTCATACCCAGTATTGCCCCATTCAAAAAAATATTTTCCCGCCCCGTCAGTTCAGGATGAAACCCTGTACCTACTTCGAGCAGAGATGCCACTCTGCCATTTAACTCTATCCTTCCGGTTGTTGGCTCAGTAATCCGGCTAAGTATTTTTAATAAGGTACTTTTCCCTGCACCATTACGGCCAATAATGCCTACAGCTTCTCCCTGTTTTATTTCAAAGCTCACATCCTTTAATGCCCAGAATTCTTCTTTTGTTGGTTGCTCAGTTCCTTTCTTCGTAACAAGGCCCTTTGCTTTATTAGTGATCACATCACGTAAGGCCGTATAACGCCTGGCCCCTTCATGTGAAATAATATACTTTTTCCCCAGCCCTTCCACTTTTATTATTGCATCACTCATGTTTGTTCTATTTTTTCCGCAGGGAAATTATTTTTCTTACTCCCTCCTCCACCGGTGTCAATTCACGGTTTAATAAAATCTTCATCTTGCTGATATCAGGTCTGCGCCTCGTCATATCTCCCTCAGGCAATGGTGGCATGTATTCAATCTTTGAGGATGATCCCGTTTCTTTGATAACCAGTTTTGCCAGATCTAATATGGTCATTTCTTTGTCTGACCCAATATTCACCACATCATTAATAAAATGATCGTGGTATAATGCATTGGTAGTAGCATCAATATTATCATTAATGTAACAGAAGGTACGGGTTTGCATTCCATCCCCATATAAAGTAATGGGACGGCCGGCAAGCGCCTCATCTATAAATTTTGAAATAACAAAATCACTGCTTTGGTCAGGACCATAGGTATTAAAAAATCTGAAAATAGTATAATCCAGGCCGTACTCTTTTTTATATGATTTTAAAAAAGCCTCTCCTACATTTTTTACAATGGCATAAGGCAATTTAGAGTTCAATGGAGTCGTATCCTCATTCTGCGGAAATTCTACCGGCTCACCATATACTTCGGATGAGGAGGAATAGAAAACTCTTTTTACTCCTGTGTTTTTAGCAAGCTCCAATACATTTTTTATACCCTGTATATCATTGAGCACTTTTGCGGGATTGTCCAAAGTACGTTTAACTCCCACCACAGCAGCATAATGAAAAATATAATCAAAGCCATAGCGCAATACTATAGGTGATATATCCTGCAGGGCATTCACGTCGGCCTTAATAAATTTGAAATTATTGTTATCTCCTTCCAGATAGGGCAACTTACCAGTGTTTCCTGTAGATAAATCATCTACTACCACCACAAAATTTTCTTTATCTGCAACAAACTTCTTGGCCAGGGAACTTCCAACATTTCCTGCTCCCCCGGTAATTAATATTTTTCGCATCATGCTAATAGTATTGAATGAAAAAATTATAAAAGCAATTTTTTACCAGCCTGTTACTAAATCAGATCTGCAAAATTCTTTTCCATTTTTCGGAACTGATAGATAGAAAGAAACATAAAGAAAAAAGTAACCGCCAGTGAAATATAAAACGGGTAATGAAACAATGGATTAGGAGCATCTTTTACAATGCACCAGCGAAAACCATCAATCACCCCCGCCATCGGGTTCAATGCATAAGCCCATTGATATTTCTCCGGGATCTGGGCGCTGGTATAACCCACCGGCGAAACAAATAAACCAAACTGAACGATAAAGGGAATGATATACCGGAAGTCACGGTACTTTACATTCAATGCTGTGAGATACAGACCAGGACCAAACGATGCAAGGAAGGCCATGACCCAGAATAATGGCATCAGGAAAATCCTTCCCGGTGGCAAATATTGATAAACAAAAAAAAGTGCTATCAGGATTACAAAGGAGATCAGGAAGTCAATAAAACTGGTAATAACTGAACTGGCCGGAATGATCATCCGTGGAAAATATACTTTGGTAATGAGATTCGTATTACCCACAAGACTATTACTACTCTCGGTTAATGCATTAGAGAAAAACTGCCAGGGTAATAACCCGGCAAAAACAATCAGGGCATAGGGCACAGTACTATGAACATCCATTTTTGCCACTTTGCCAAATACAAACGTAAAGATGATCATGGTAAGTAATGGGCGGATGATGGCCCATAAAATACCCAGCGTAGTTTGCTTATATCTTACCTTAATATCCCTCCAGCTCAGGATATAAAAAAGTTCTTTGAAATGCCAAAGGTCTTTCCAGTAATTCTTTTCTGTACGGCCCGGTTCTATAATTATTTTGTGGCTCATTTATTTTGTTTTTGAAAGAAATGTATTCCGGTACACATGTTTAATCCCTTCCTTTAAAAAAGCAGAAACTTTTCATCAGGCCAATGCATAACGGGTAATCTCCAAAATTAAACTGCTGTACAATCAGGTACCGATTACTCATCCTTTTTATGTTTCTGCAGAATGAAACTGCTGAATGTGGTGTCGATTTTGTCGATCACCATATTCCTTTCCAGGTTTAAAACGGCAAGCGATTTTATCAGTTGATCTTTCCCGGAAACCGGAACATTTTCTATATCATATCCTTTTTCAACTTCATGCCAAAGCTTACAATTAATATCAGCCAATTGGTAAAAAAGTTCACCGATATTTCCCGAAATATCCATCACTTCATTTCCTTCCTTTTTAAACACTTTATTAGAGGCGAATGTTAACTTTTGAAGAGGAATCAATCCATGAATGGCATCACTGACATATTCATCAATTTCCTGCTGCAATTGCACCGCCTGTTTTTCCAGGCTTTCCTGCCGCTGGTTATCCGTGGTGTGATACTGCTTGAGTTTTACAATGGTGAGTTTATCACAAAGCATTCCAAGTGTTTCGGCCATAGTATTAGTATTTAATCTGCCCTGAAAACCGTCTTCGACAAGCTCAGACTGACAGCTTTCTGTCATGTTGAGCTTGTCGAAACATAGACAGAAAGTGGCATTTGAATAAAAAAAAATTTAATAGCACAACACGTTAGTATTTATGTTCCATCATCATATCAGCCAATTCCGTAAATCCAACTTTGGGTTTCCAGCCCAGTTCCATAATCCGGCTGGGATTGCTGACAAGTATGTTATATTCCGGGGTAAAATTTTCTTTTATAATAACATAGTCTTTCCAGTTTTTCCCGATCTTTTTAAAACAGTATTCCAGCCAGTCTTTTATACTACACGCAATGCCGGATCCAATGACAACTTCAAACAATTTCTCCTGGTTGACCAATGTCCAAACAGCCTGAACAATATCTCCGGCAAAATTGAATTCCTTTTTCACTTCTAAATTTCCCAGTTCAAGAGTGTCATTACTTCCGGCTGCAATTCGCAAAACTGCCTGAACTATTTTCTGGTTCACATGTTGTTCAGATCGCAATGGACTATCATGATTAAAAAAATAACCGCAATACACTTTTAATTGAAATGCGTTGCGGTAATAACGGCCGGCATAAACAGCATGAATCCTGGCAACTGAGTAGGCACTGCTTGCTTCAAATTCGGTTTTCTCGTTTACAGGAATACCTTCATTCCTAAACTGCATGGCGCTTCCTGATAAAAAGACTCTTGCCGCGGCACAGTGTAACCTTACTGCTTCCAGGATATTTATTGTACCCGTACTGATCGCCGCATGATTATCGAACAATGCGGAATGCCGTGTAGTGGAATTAGCTGCAAAATGAAAAACATAGTCAGGCAGATGCTTTTTAAACAGATTCGTTACAAATGAAAAATCGCTGACATCTCCAATTTCTGCACCCCTTTTTCTTGAAACAGCAATTACCTCAACTCCCAGTTGTTTCAATAACTCTGATAAGTAAAAACCATCCTGCCCGTTAGCGCCAAAAATAATTGCCTTCATTTTAAGTGAACCAATTTCCTTTATAAATAAATTTTTTTTGTCATCCACCAACCTTCAAAAAATAAGCAGCTCGGGCAATAATAAACTATACAATTTCTATTTCAGGTAAAGGAAAAATAAATTTACCTCCCTCTTCCAAATATTCTTTTTCTCTTTCTAAAATTGAGTTTTTAAAATGCCAGGGCAACACCAGAAAATAATCGGGCTTCATGGCTTTGGCTTCTTTTTCAGAAATAATCGGAATATGAGTGCCCGGAGTATAAGCGCCAAATTTTTGTTCATTTACTTCTGCTATACAGGGGATTTGCTTTGTGGTAAATCCACAGAATTGAAGCAGCACATTTCCTTTTGTTGAAGCGCCATAACCAAATATCTTTTTTCCATCAGCCACCAAAGCCTCAATCAGATCGGTAAGATTTTTACGATGCCTGAAAACTTTTTCTTCAAATTCCCGGTAGGGTTTAGGCGTATCAAGCCCCATTTCGTCTTCTTGTTTCAACATCCAGTTTATGATGGCATTGTTCGAACGAAATGCTGCACTTCTTTTACAGGCAGTCACCGCAAAACTGCCACCATTGATAGCATTCATCTGTACATCTACAACTCTTAGGCCACATGCATCGAGCATGTTCTTAACCACTTTAAAAGAATAAAACTCCAGGTGCTCATGGCAGATAGTATCATAGCTGTTTGTACGAAGCATGCTTGGCATATAGCTTTGTTCGAAATGCCAGACACCATCATCAGCTAATACCGATTCAATGTCTTTAACAAACGACACTGGATTTTCCAGGTCATAAAACATGGCTATCGAAGTAATGACCCTGGCCTTATCATTTGGAAAACTAGCTTTGAATGCAGCAGCGGAAAAAAAATCCGGGATCAAATCAATTCCATCGGTATAGTACTCCCTAAATTTTTTTCCAGTAGGATCTATTCCCACTTTACGATGTTTACCCGAATAGGCCTTTAAGGAAGTAGCATCATTGCTCCCGATATCAATAACAAGGTCATTATCTTCTAATTTTACAAGACGTTCAAGTGTTTTTATTTTTTGTTCCAGGTGCCTGACCATTGAAAGGTTTAAACCAGAACGGTAACCATAATTATCTCCATACATTTCGTCAAGACTGTAAGATTGTTTCATCTGGAGCAAGCCGCTGTCCGGGCACCACACCAGGTCAAGGGGACCCCTGGTAATTTCTTCAGTAGTTGTTTTAGGAAACACTCCTGTCAGATACTGCTCTCCTAACGAAAGCACACCAATCAGGTTTTTACTGCCACTAATCCGGCATTTGCTGATTTCAGTAAACATGCTTGCTATTTTTTCTCCTAATGATTAAAGTTTTGCCGAGATAATTTAACGAGAGATTTTACTTTTCATAAAGCCGGAAATATTATTTTTTTCCAGTTTCTTTTTTTGGTACAACCTGCTTATCTAAATATGCTACAACTCTCTTAATTACCTTTGAAGAAATTTTTCATGGTACACCTGCTTAATCCCCTCTTTTAAGGAAATAGAAGCTTTCCATCCTGCCGATGCAAGACGGGTAATATCCAACAATTTTCTTGGCGTCCCATCTGGCATGTTGCGGTCCCAGTTAATTTGCCCGGTAAAGCCTGTAATATTTTTTATTAAGTCAGCCAGTTCGATTATCGTTATATCTTCACCCACACCAATATTCACCAGCTCACTGCTATTATATTTTTGCATCAGGAAGAAACATGCATCTGCCAGGTCATCAGCATGCAAAAACTCCCGCCGCGGAGAACCGCTGCCCCACAAAGTTATAGTGGCATCGCCCCGCATCTTGGCTTCATGAAATTTGCGCAACAGGGCAGGCAATACATGTGAATTATTCAGATCATAATTATCATTGGATCCGTAAAGATTGGTGGGCATTACTGTTATAAAGTTGCAGCCATACTGCGTCCTGTATGCTTCACACATTTTTAACCCGGCAATTTTTGCAATGGCATAGGGTTCATTTGAATGTTCCAATGGACCCGTTAAAAGATATTCTTCTTTAAGTGGTTGCGGTGCCAACTTAGGATAGATACAGGAGGAACCGAGGAACATTAATTTCTTCACGCCGTTTGTATAAGCCTGGTGAATGACATTGGATTGTATCATCAGGTTATCAAATAAAAATTCTGCCCTGTATGTATTATTGGCAACAATGCCACCTACCCTGGCAGCAGCAAGGAATACATATTCCGGCTTTTGTTCTTCAAAAAAATTAGTAACCGCTTGCTGGTTACGCAGATCCAGTTCTTCGGAATTGCGGGTGATAATATTTGTAAAGCCATCTTTCACCAGACGACGATGAATGGCGCTGCCCACCATACCATTGTGTCCTGCTATATATATTTTACTGTTTTTCTCCATTACAATCTTTATTCATGCTGGTGAAGGACTTCAAAGCCTGCCTCTTTTAATAATTTTTGTTTTCGAAATAATTCCAGATCAGCCGCTACCATTTCTTTCACCATTTCAAGCAGCGTATATTTCGGGGTCCATCCTAATTGAGTATTGGCTTTAGCCGGATTACCAATCAGCAGGTCCACTTCTGTAGGACGGAAATAGTTTGTATCAACAAAAACCACTTCTTTACCTACAGGCAGATGTTCTTTGTTAGTAGTAGCACTTATCACTCCTTTTTCACCGGAGCCTGTTCCCGAAAATTCCAGTTCCACTCCTACTTCGCGGAAAGACATCCGGATAAAGTCCCTTACAGAAGTAGTGACACCTGTTGCTATAACATAATCTTCCGGTTTCTCTTGTTGTAAAATAAGCCACATCGCTTCTACAAAATCTTTGGCATGTCCCCAGTCTCTTTTGGCATCCAGGTTACCAACAAATAATTTTTCCTGCAGACCTAATGCCATTTGTGCAACGGCTCTTGTGATCTTGCGGGTAACAAATGTTTCTCCACGCAAAGGGCTTTCATGGTTAAATAAAATTCCATTGCAGGCAAACATATTATAGGCTTCCCGGTAGTTTACAGTAATCCAGTAAGCGTACAGTTTTGCAACTCCATAAGGGCTTCGTGGATAGAATGGGGTTGTTTCACTTTGTGGCACTTCCTGCACCAACCCATACAATTCGGAAGTGGAAGCCTGGTATATTTTTGTTTTTTTAATAAGATTTAATAATCGAACAGCCTCCAAAATTCTCAACGTACCAATACCATCTGCATTAGCCGTGTATTCAGGAACATCAAAACTTACTTTTACATGGCTCATAGCGCCGAGATTATAAATTTCGTCCGGCTGTACATCCTGTATGATCCGAATCAGGTTGGTACTATCGGTAAGGTCCCCGTAATGCAAAATGAAATGACGGTTGTGGATATGAGGTTCTTCATACAAACCATCAATCCGGCCTGTATTAAATAATGATGACCTCCGTTTAATACCATGCACGATATACCCTTTTTTTAATAGAAACTCCGCCAGGTAGGCTCCATCCTGCCCGGTAATACCTGTAATTAATGCAACCTTTGACATGCTTATCTATTTATGATAAAAACTAATTTCTAAAATTTCGTATATCGTGAACCAGCTTTATGACTTTGCTGTTTTCTTTCAACTCTATTCCCTTACCAGCAAAAATCATTTCGTAAGAACGTGTATGCAGGTTTTCAAATCCTTCTGTAAAATCAATTTGTTCATTTTCGAGAGTCAGTGAACGAAAAATTGTTTGACCTTTTGTTTTTATTTCTTTGGGTAAATCCTCTTCATCAATACTCAGAAACCAGTTTATATCTGCTTTGTCCAGTTTTATTTGTCCTGAAGCTTTATTGTTTGTATGAACATCAACATTCATTTCTTTCACATCACCAAATATCCATAAGAGGATGTCGAAAAAGTGTAAGCCGATATTAGTGGCAATGCCGCCGCTTTTTTGTATGTCTCCTTTCCAGCTTGTATGGTACCAATGCCCTCTGGCAGTAATATACTCCAAGTCAATTTTATATTTTTTTTCAGAAGGGGCATTCAAAATTTTTTCCCGTAATGCTATTATCGCCGGATGCAGTCGTAGTTGAAGAATGGGATATATTTTTTTCCCGGTTTCTTTTTCCATTTCCATCAGCGCCTCCACATTCCAGGGGTTAAGCATAACTGGTTTTTCGCAAATCACATCAGCGCCAATCCGTAATCCAAACCTGGCATGAGCATCATGCAGATAGTTGGGGCTGCATACCACCACATAATCAATTTTTATTCCTTGCCTTTTTAATTTTTCGCAATGCCGGTCAAACCGTTCGAACTCGGTAAAAAAATCACATTTAGGAAAATACTGATCCAGTATCCCAACGGCATCATGTGGATCCAGTGCTGCAATAAGATTATTGCCTGTTTTCTTAATTGCCTTTATATGGCGGGGGGCAATGTAACCGGCTGCACCTATGAGAACGAAATTTTTCAATTTTTATATTTAACCACGGCGATTTTTAATAACCACAGCGAACACAGCGGTGCACTGCGTTTTTAACTACAGAGTGCACAGCGTTACACAGTGTCTTTCGCCGTGTTTCTCCGTGTACGCTGTGGTTATTGTATTTTTTTTACAAGATTATTTTCCAGGAAATATTTTTGCCCGCTTTCAATGCAAATGGCTTTCCCATTGTTATCAAATAGCAGCTTATGTCCATACTCACTCATCCAGCCGGTTTGCCGGGCAGGATTTCCTATTACCAATGCATAGGCCGGAACGGGTTTGGTAACAACGGCCCCTGCCCCGATAAAAGCATATTCTCCGATTTCATTGCCACAAACAATAGTGGCATTGGCACCGATACTGGCCCCCTTTTTTACCAATGTTTGTAAATATTCATGCTTGCGGCTTAAAGCGCTGCGGGGATTAATTACATTGGTAAATACCATGGAAGGACCAAGGAAAACATCATCTTCACAGATCACCCCTTCATAGATGGATACATTATTCTGTACACGAACGTTATTACCTAGTACCACTTTAGGAGACACCACTACGTTCTGACCCAAATTGCAATTACTTCCAATAACACAACCTGTCATAATATGACTGAAGTGCCAGATTTTAGTGCCTTCGCCTATCCGGCATCCTTCATCAATAACAGCAGTGGGATGAGCAAAAAAGTTCATATTACGCCCCGGCTATAACTGGTCTTTTTCATTCTATAATTTTATACCATCTCAATAACTCAACCCTAAACTTCTTAACCTCTCAACCCCTGACAATCTTTCTCAAATACTCACCATAGCCACTCTTTGCCAACTCTTCTGCCAGCTTCATTAACTGCTCTTTTGTAATAAACTTTTGTTGATATGCCACTTCTTCCACGCAACCAATTTTTGTACCCTGTCTTTTTTCTATTACTCTTACAAATTCACTGGCATCACTTAAAGAATCAAATGTGCCTGTATCCAACCAGGCGGTGCCCCTGTCCAATACAGCTACTTTCAGTTTGCCATTTTGCAGGTAGGCCTTGTTGACATCAGTAATTTCATATTCACCTCTTGGAGATGGCTTTAATTCCAGGGCAATCTTCACCACTTCATTATCATAAAAGTATAAACCCGGAACGGCGTAATTTGATTTGGGAGATGTTGGTTTTTCTTCGATAGAGATGGCCTTCATGTTTGAGTCAAATTCTACCACGCCATATCTTTCCGGATCGGAAACCTGGTAAGCAAACACATAACCGCCTTCCACATTTGTCAGCATATGCAATTGTTTATCCATCCCCATTCCATGAAAAATATTATCGCCCAGTACCAGGGCCACTTTATCAGTACCGATAAATTCAGCGCCGATTACAAATGCCTGTGCCAGTCCATTGGGTACTTTCTGTACAGCATAATCAAACCGGCAACCCAACTGGCTCCCATCGCCCAGTAATCTTTTAAACTGTGCATGATCTTCTGGAGTAGTGATGATCAATATTTCATTAATGCCGGCCATCATCAATGTTGACAATGGATAATAAATCATCGGCTTGTCATAAACCGGCATCAGTTGTTTGGAAATAGCTTTGGTAATTGGGTATAATCTCGTTCCACTTCCACCTGCTAAAATGATCCCTTTCATTGTAAAAGTTAGGTTGAGGTTAAGGTTGAGGTTAAGAAGAAAGACCTTTAATAATTTTATTTAGTTCTTCCACCACTTTTTTACAATTATTACAAACAGGTTCTATTTCATCATTTGTAAAATATCCAACATTTTGACCACAATACAAATGGCTTCTCACTTCAAAAGCACTACCCCGGGAGTAATAATAAAAATTCACTTTATCTTTTTTATGTCCTCTTCCAAAACCCTCAGCAATATTTCCGGCTATGCTGACCGCAGCTTCCCTGAGTTGGCCACACAATGCATAATCTTCTCTTTTTGGAAGTTTTTCTGTTAGTTTATAAACACCTTTCACCACCTCCATTGCCAGTTGCCAAACAGGCATTTCTGAAAAATCATGATAAGGCATATCTGGCTTTTATTGTATCTCAATCTCAACCTAAATCTTAACCTCAATCTCAATCTCTCTCTGAATACTGTTTTTTATAATATTTCTGATATTCTCCTGAAGTTACATTCGTTAACCATTCCGTATTCCCTAAATACCAGTCAATGGTTTGTGCAAGCCCTTCTTCAAAGGTAACAGAGGGTTTCCAGCCCAGTTCTTTATTGATCTTTGTGGCATCGATGGCATAACGCCTGTCATGTCCCGGCCTGTCTTTTATATAAGTGATCAATTGTTCACTGGTTCCTTCCTTGTTGCCTAATTTTTTATCCATCAGTTTACAAAGCAATTTCACCAAATCAATATTTCTCCATTCATTAAAGCCGCCGATATTATATGTTTCACCAATTTTTCCTTTATGAAATATCAAATCAATAGCAGCTGCATGATCTCTTACAAACAACCAGTCTCTTGTATATAATCCATCCCCATAAACCGGCAATGGCTTTTTATGAATAATATTATTGATAAAAAGCGGAATCAGTTTTTCGGGAAAATGATTGGGGCCGTAATTATTGGAACAGTTGCTGATAACAACAGGTAAATTATATGTGTCATGATAAGCTCTTACAAAATGATCGCTGGAAGCTTTGGATGCACTATAGGGAGAATGAGGATCGTATTTTGTTTGCTCAGTAAAGAACCCGGTTTCACCTAATGCTCCATAAACTTCATCCGTTGAGATATGATAAAAAAGTTTAGGGGCTGAGGAATTGAGCGATTGATTCCAGAGTTTTTTTGCAGCATTCAGGAGATTGACAGTCCCAATAACATTGGTATAAACAAAATCAAGTGGCGAAAGAATAGAACGGTCAACATGGCTTTCTGCAGCCAGGTGTATGATACCATCGGGCTGATAGGTTGAAAAAATCCGTTCAATATCCCCTGCATCTAAAATATTGGCCTTTTCAAAAACATAATTTGGCGAATGTTCAATGTCCCGCAAATTTTCCAGGTTGCCGGCATAGGTCAATGCATCCAGGTTGATGATCCGGTAATCAGGATATTTATTTACAAATAGCCTTACTACATGAGAGCCGATAAACCCTGCTCCGCCGGTGATGAGGATAGTTTTGTGCTGAGGTGTTGAGATGTTGAGATGTTTGTTACTCATCATTTCAAAATTGATTTTCGAAGTGCATTTATTTTGGCAGAAATAATCTCCATCTCTTCTAATTTCTCAAAAGGATAAATGTACATCCGTTTCATTATTAGCTATAAACTCCTCAACTCCTCAACCCCTCAACTTCTCAACATTCTCTTTATACCATTGAAATACAAGACGCAATCCTTCCTCAACCGTAACCGTAACTTTATACCCTAATAATCTTTGAGCTTTTGAAATGTCAGCCAGACTATGTTTAACATCACCGGTCCTCTCCTGGCCGTGAATAGGTTGCATAGAACTGGCCGCTTCTTTTTTTAGTCCTTCGAATAATTGCAGCAATGAAATTTGCTGACCACATGCAACATTATAAACTTGGTTAACTGCCTCCGGGTTTTGAGTAAATAATGAAAGCATATTAGCCTGCACTGCATTACTTACATAAGTAAAGTCCCTACTATGAGTGCCATCACCATTTATTGTTGGCGGTTTATTATTCAACAAAGCTTCAGCAAAAAGAGGAATAACCGCGGCATAGGGGCCATGCGGATCCTGTTTGGGACCAAAAATGTTAAAATACCTTAGCCCGATAAATTCCATTTTATACAGATTAGCAAATACCCCGGCATATAATTCATTTACATATTTGGTTACGGCGTATGGCGAAAGGGGGTTCCCGATTTTATCTTCTGTTTTCGGCATACCCGGATGATCGCCGTATGTAGATGAACTGGCAGCATATACTACTCTCTTAATTTTTTTTTCTTTTGCCGCTGCAAAAACATTCAACGTTCCGGTAATATTTACTTCATTGGTAGTAAGCGGATCATTAATGGACCGGGGAACAGAGCCAAGTGCCGCCTGGTGAGAGATCACATCAATATTATTACAAGCTTCAAGGCAGGTTTTATAATCCCGGA
The DNA here is from genome assembly GCA_032654705.1 of Chitinophagaceae bacterium. Taxonomy (GTDB): domain Bacteria; phylum Bacteroidota; class Bacteroidia; order Chitinophagales; family Chitinophagaceae; genus JJ008. The sequence goes on along the minus strand of JAULAZ010000003.1, from coordinate 3,317,789 downwards.
TATCCCCTTCTATAAACTCAAATTTAGCGTCAGCAATAAGAGCCAGAATATTTCTCCGTGATCCTGTTGACAGGTTATCCAGCACCCTTACAAAAGATACTCTTTTATCCTGTATTAATTGTTCGGCAAGATTAGAGCCTATAAAACCGGCGCCTCCCGTTAATAACACTCTCATAAATAAGCAGGGTGATTTTATTTTCTTTTTGACCGGCGCTTACTCTTCCGAAAATTAAAGCGGGAAAGTATTCTTTCAAAAAAACCATGAGGAGCTGTTTCTTCTTCATAATAACTTCCGTAACCATAGCCATATCCATAACCGTAACGGCCATAACCATAATAGCCATAACCGGGTTTTACCTTAACATCGTTAATGACAATTGAAATTTTGGGCAACTTATGTTGCACATAAAATTCATCGATCAATGCAATTTGTTTTTTGAAAGTGTGGCCCTGCCTTACCAGGTATAATGTGGAATCTGCAAACTTGCTCAACGTCATGGCGTCACTTACCATACCTACCGGCGCCGTATCCACCAATATAACATCGAAGTTTGCCTTCAACCATGTAAACATTTCTTCCACTTTTGAATCCAGTAACATCTCAGCCGGGTTAGGAGGTACAGGGCCGCAACCCAAAATGAAAAGGTTATCCGCATCTGGCACAGGCTTTATCAAATCTTCCAATTTTGCCTTACCAACAAGAAAATTTGTTATACCCGGTCCTTTTTGAATCTCAAGACCACTGAGAAGTTTTGGTTTGCGGATATCAAACTCCAGGATAATTGTTTTCTTCCCTGCCAGCGCTAAAACAGCTCCCATATTGGTAGTTACATAGGATTTTCCCTCGCCACTAAAAGAAGAAGTAACCAGAATGGTTGCTTTGTCCGCTTTATTAAGAATATACTGCAGGTTAGACCGGATGATCCTGAATTGCTCAGCCACCATGCTCCGGGTGGTTTTGTTTACAATCAATACATTTTTAGAAAAAGAATGACCGATTTCACCAAGTATTGGTGCAGCGGTTAGTTTTTCAATATCAAACCTTGTACTTACTTTATCATTCAATACTTCACCAATGAAAATAAACAGGGCCGGTAAACCAAGGCCAAGCAATACGGCCAGTATTTGTATGGTTTTGCGGTTAGGCTTTACAGGAGTACTTGAAGGAAAGGCCTTATCAAGAATGTTAGAATTAGACAAAGTAGAAGCTCTTGAAATAGCCGTCTCTTCTTTTTTTTCCTGCAGGTATTTGTAAAGACTTTGCAGGGTTGCAAGATTTTGTTCTATTGCCAGTTGTTCTTTTTCTTTCCTCGGCATTTTCTGTAGTTGCCCCTGGCTCTCCAAACTTCTTCTTCTAAACTCAGCAATAGAGGAAGTTATAGAAGCTTTCAGATTCTTAATACTCTCAATAATACTTAACCTTAATTTATTGATTTGTGCATTGGCTTCTATTACCCTGGGGTTGTCAGGTGGTATGTTAGCCTCCAGTAACTGTTGCCGTTCGATTTGTGCCTTATTAAATTCGGTTACAAGTCCTTCAAGTGTAGCATCCTTAACAGACAACGCAGAAGGGACCTTGGAAAATTCATTGTTTCTATCTTTAAGGTAAGCATCAACCAGTTCTGCATTATTAAGCTCGCCATTACTTTCATTGATGAGTTTGTCTGTTTCACTTATAATTTCAAAGTAACCGCCAGACTGTGTTGCTGCATCAATAAGATTATTTTTTTCTTTATAATCAAGCAACTTTCCTTGAATGCTATCCAGATCGCTACCTGTTACATCCAGCCTTTTTTCGATGAATGCAATTGTCTTATTTGACGCTTCCCTTTTTTGCTCAATGGTAAATAATGCATACTCCTCCATTAACCTGTTTACAATATCTGCACCCATCTGGGGATGAGAGGTCATCATGCTGATATTCAGAATGCCCGTACCAGGAGTTTTCGGCATTATTTGTAATGCTCCGGCGTAAGCTCCTGCAGCAACTGAGGTAGGAAGCCAAACAACATTAAACTCTCCGCCAGCATCATAATTTTGTGTACTGCTAAGACTAAATGAACCGTTGGAATTTTTAAAGGCCTGTCCGAAAGTATAGGTTTGTTTATCCCCATTAACCCGAAATTCATGTTTGCTTATGAATTTCACTTTTATTGAAAAAGTCCTGGAAGAGTCTGTAACCTGTATTACATTTACATTGAAAGGCCTCTGTCTATAAATATTCACGGTCTTTATCTTACCGATTGCATAATAGGTAAACTGAAGATGGAGACTGTCAACCACCCTTTGCATCAATGGCCTTGATTTTAAAATCTCAATTTCATTCTGAATATTCTGAGCCTTATCATTAATAAATACATCTTCAAACTTATCTGAACGTCCACCGCCATTTTGTTCGCTTTTGATAACCATAGAACAACCAACCTTGTAAATGGGTACGCTATATCGTAAATAGATATAGGCCGCAAAAAGAGTAAGCGACACCGATAAAACAAAGAAAGGCAGAAACCGGACGTACTTATAAAACAAATCCCGGAAACTCAGATTGCCGAGTTCAATTCTGTTATTGTTAACCTGTTCTTGCATTAAAGAAAATTATTTGAAAATATTATAGATAAAGGCTGCCGCAGTAATGAGGCTTAGTGCAAAAGAAATTCTTTGTGATAAAGCAGCCTGATCTGTTTGACTCATTTTCTGCTTTGTTGGCTCCACCAATACAACATCATTCTGCATAAGGTTATAATAGGGTGATTCAAAAACAGTTTTTGAAGAAAGGTCAATGTATCCGATTTCCCGTTTCCCATTGATTTCCCTTATAATTTTTATTTTATTTTTTTTGCCATACTCTGTAATACCCCCTGCCAATCCAATTGCTTCCAGAATAGTAAGTCTTTCACCTGGAACATTTACTGGTCCTTCATGACCTACTTGTCCCAGCATAATAACTTTAAAATTTAAGAACCGGATGATTACTGTCGGGTCCTTTAATAATTCAACCGGCTGTGTTAATCGTTTTTTTATTTCAGTGGCCAGTTCCTGTTTTGTTAATCCTTCAGCATGAATAGTTCCCAGCCGCGGGTATTCAATATTTCCATACGCATCTACTAAATATCCACCTGTCGATGCTCCTGATCCTGCACCCGCAGATGGCAAATTATATATAACATCAGATGCTTCAGGCTTTGTACTCATACTATAGACCTGGATAGAAAGCTGGTCATTTTTCTGTATAAGAAGTTCAGGAGTTTTTACTTCTTGCTTACCGCTTGTGTCCACCACATTTTCTAAATAATAAGGAGCTTTTTTTTGTGTGCCACAGGAAATAAGATACAATGGCAGAACAAACAATAATACAATCCGGGTGAATTTCATTGATGCGATTTTTATTTACAATTCAGTCACAACTGCAAAAATGGTTATAGTTACCTGGCCTGAGCCGAAGTTAATTTACTTCTGTCAATATATGCCACCAAAATATACCCAAGACTATCAATAGCTACCCTGGCCGTTTTATGCCGGATATCAAGCACTTTTCCCTCCTGATCCATCAGTGTTCCGTTGGTAATGCGTACCCGCTGGTTTATTTTAATATCTGCCGGCCTTGCTTCTACATTTTCATATTCATCCAAAAATCTTTTTATTGCAGTAATCTCTCTTTCCTTGATTACTGCCGGCTTGCCATTCCAATATACAAAGTTGATAGTTCCGTTTATCATCCGCACAGCTGTTCTATCAACCTCGTCTGCCTTTACAAATACATAAGATTTGAACAAAGGCTCTTCTACTATTTTAACCCGGTCGCTCCATTTTCGTCTTACTTTATTTAACGGGCAATAACTTTCGAATCCCTTTTCCAGCAAAAGTTGGTTTACTTTTTTCTCCCACCTTGGCCGTGTATATACGGCTAACCACTTGCGACTCAAATTCAGATTATTTTATTTACAGCTTCGCCATCTCAATCACATAATTTTTTTTACATGACTGGCTTTCATTGAATTAGGTTAAATCAGAATAATCAATAAAACATCATCCCGATTATGCCTGCAAATATAGGGGAAGATGTGAGTGGGCAAGCTATAAAATACGCAGATTTTGAAGGATTTATTCCCATAAGTTGATAACTTTCTAATACTAAATCTAACCTTACATATTAGTTTACAATCTTCATCCACAAAACAGGTTCTTCTTCTCTTAGCTGGCTATTTAAATATTCAGTGTTCGTCAACACAATTACCTGAAGTTTTTATGATCTATTTCATACATTTAATTTTATTATTCGCAAATGAATCAACGCTATTATTCCCTTGATGTTTTTCGTGGAGCCACTGTTTGCCTTATGATCCTGGTAAATAATCCAGGCAGTTGGGGGCATATTTATGCACCACTTGAACATGCACCCTGGCATGGCCTCACACCCACTGACCTGGTGTTTCCTTTTTTTCTTTTTGCTGTCGGCAATGCGCTGTCATTTGTGATGCCAAGGCTGGAAGCCGGTGGAGATGCCATGTTCTGGAAAAAAATTATTAAAAGAAGTCTGCTTATTTTTTTAATTGGCCTTTTTCTTACCTGGTGGCCATTTGTAAAATGGAGTGGGGATCAGCTTGTATTTAAATATTGGGTAGATCCGAAGAATCATGAGGCAGGTATCCGCATCCTTGGGGTACTGGCCCGCATTGCTATTTGCTATTTTTTTGCTTCTGTTTTTATCTATTACTTCAAACAGAAAACAGCATTTTATATTGGACTTGTTTTATTGCTTTTGTACTGGGCTCTTTGTTTTTTATTGGGCGATAAAAGCGATCCTTATAGCATGACCGGTTGGTTTGGAAATAATGTAGACAAAGCCATTCTTCATTTACCACATATGTACAAAGGCGAAGGAATTCCTTTTGACCCCGAAGGCATCATGAGTACTTTGCCGGCTATTGTACAGGTAATATTTGGCTACCTGGTCGGCGATTATATTCAGAAGAAAGGAAAGAATTTTGAAATGCTTAGCGGATTGTTTGTGGCTGGCGTTGCGCTGCTGCTTACTGGTTTTTGCTGGGATACAGTATTCCCTATCAATAAAAAAATATGGACCAGCTCCTATGTAGTTTATACAACCGGGCTTGCCATCATTACTATTGCCACAATGATTTATCTGATAGAATTTAAAAACATTAAAGGTGGCTTGTCCCGTTTCTTTGATGTGTTTGGAAAAAATGCCCTGTTTGTTTTTGCACTCAGTGCTTTTCTTCCCAAGGGCCTTGCACTTATCAGAATACCCGATCACCTGAACGATAAGGGAGTAATGATTTATACGAATCCCTGGAACTGGTTATATCAGAAAGTATTAATTCATATTCCCGGTGATCCAAAAATTGGTTCGCTATTATTTGCACTCTGCGTTATCACCTTTATGTGGGCTATCAGTTACTGGATGGATAAGAAGAAAATTTATGTGAAGGTTTAAATTTTATTTCACTTCAAATAACTCGTCCCATCTTGTAGTATATCTCGGGCTCCTCAATTCCTGCCGCATTTTCCAGTCCCTCGTTGTACCGGATGCGGCAAATTTCAGCACATCATCCCGCTGGCTGAAATTGACATTGTCAATCATGTCCATCAATTTCCGTTCGCAGTTTTTATTTTCAGACAGGAACATATTTCCCTGAATGGAATTGTCCGGCACAATGCCACTCAGCATAACCCCGGCTTTCTTATATAACTGCCCTTTGTCATAGAGGCCATCAACTAATTCCACAGCCGGTTTTATCAATTCATTCGTAAAAGAAGTGGCTGCCGGAAGTGTTGCCGAACTACTTATAGTTCCATATCTTTTAAAATTGAGGTTATGATCCTGATCCTTTGTTACCACAAACACACTGATCATTTTGGCAGCGCAGTGTTGCCGCCTTAATTTTTCTGCTGCTCTTGAGGTATAAGTTGCCACAGCTTCCTTAATATCATTGATGTCACCGACAGGAGTGCCAAACATTCTTGTAGTTGCGATCATTTTTTTATTGACCAGTTCATCTTCCATTTTCTTTGAAGCAATTCCTTTCAGCTCCTTGATTAATCTCGCACCAACAACGCCGCCTAAATGTGTTCCGGCAAACTCTTCACTCACATTTCGAAGCTGCAGTGCATCATAAATGCACCAATGTTCTTTTAGTTTTTGTGCGTATTGATAACCAACTCCCCAAATGTCTCCGACAGGTGTTTTCCTGAGTGCTTCAATAATTTTATCTTCTGTGTCCAGTACCATCACACAGCCCGTTTTGTGTTTATCTTTTTTTGATAACCGGTTGGCGAGTTTGGCCAACACTTTTGTTGGCGCAACTCCTACTGATACTTTTATACCTGTCCATTGTTCTACAGTTTGCCTTATCTCTTTTGCGATAGTTTGTAAATCCCCGGATGGAAAAATACTCAGGTCAAGAAAGGCTTCATCCACCGAATACACTTCTACATTTTTTTTACCCAGCATTATCCGCAATGTTTCCATTACCCGCCAGCTCAGGTCGCCGTATAAATTATAATTGGAAGAAAAAACCGCCACCCCGTGTTTTTTAATCAGTGGCTTCGCCATAAAATAGGGGCCAGCCATTTCTACTCCCAGTTTTTTTGCTTCATCACTCCGGGAAATGATGCAGCCATCATTGTTGCTGAGCACAATAACCGGCTTCCTGTCAAGATGTGGTTCGAATAACCGTTCACAGGAGCAATAAAAATTATTGCAGTCTACTATAGCCTTCATACCTGGTGAATGACATACGTAACTACTCCCCACATCACAAAATCACTGAACTCCGCAAGATTGATAGATTTATACCTGTTATTTTCCGGAATTAAAAACGCCGATGAAAAATTTTTGTGAAATCGTCGCACTAATAACTCGCCATTTAATACAGCCACAATGATTTTTCCATTCGCCAGTTTCATCGACCGGTCAACAATCAAAACATCTTTATCAAAAATTCCCGCCTCCCGCATAGCATCTCCCTTCATCCGGAAGAAATAGGTAGCCGGTTTGTTTTTGATGAGTTGCTCATTCAGGTCAATGCCCCGTTCCATGTAGTCATCGGCTGCTGCACCAAAGCCGGTGGCGTTGGCCGTCTTCACTTCCTGCTGTGTGAATTGTTTGGAACCTGTATAAGCTGCGCCATAAAATTCTTCCCCCTTCATAAAAAAATAATTTTTGTAAAGCTAAATTATTTAGTACATTAGTGCTAAGAAAATGGGTAATAATTTTTTTACCGCCTCTGCTACGAAGTTGCTTTAGCTGATAGTTGTTCTTCAAATGAAGTGTGCAGTTGAAGCTGAACAATGATATGCAGCCCGGCCTCCCTCTCTGAAGGAGAGGGACCGAGGGTGAGGCTTAAATGGATGGGCTATGAAAACTATTATGAACACTATTCCCGGCTACCGGGTGTATGAGTATTTATTGGTGCTGAGTCCGCATGAAGAATTGTGGAACCGGATCATGAAAGTAAAAGAAGAATTTTCAACGGAATACAAATCTGACCATGCCAGGTGGGGCAAACCGCATATTACACTGGTGAATTTTCTTCAGTATGAAATGATGGAAGAGCGGATCATCAACCGGCTGCGAACGGTGGCGATGGGTTATCCGCCATTTAAAGTAGAGCTGAAAGACTTCGGGAGTTTTCCTTCCCATACCATATATATTAATGTAACCAGCAAATTGCCCATTCAGAATCTGGTAAAAGAAATCCGAGCCGACGGGCAAAGATTGATGAAACTGAATGATGATAATAAACCGCATTTTATCATGGAGCCGCATTTAACTATCGCAAGAAAATTAAAACCCTGGCAATATGAAAAAGGCTGGCTGGAATATAGCAACAAACATTTCACCGGCCGCTTTATTGCCGATGGGATGACTTTATTAAAAAGGCCAGAAGGGGAAATGAAATATCATGTAGCGCAACGTTTCGAATTTCAGAATCTCCCGGTTACAACAAAGCAGGGAGAATTATTTGGATAATAATTATTCATAACAGTTCGAATATAAGTGGGATGGGCAATGTGAGTAAGGAGAATAAAGAGTAAGGAAATGTGCAGAGTGAATATGAAGAGACAACTCTTTGTTCTCCTTTTTTTTATTGAAACAATCAAAACCAACATAGTCATGCCAGAGAAATTGCAGCAGGACCATTTTAAAGTGGCAGCGAAACAGCAGGAAGAAAGCGGACAGTATTTACCCGGCAGAGGTGCCCAGTTCAATACTAAAAACCGTTTTCTGAAAAATGAAACCACCCGGGAGCATATTGAAGGCATTGATGATTGGGAAGAAACAAATGTGCCAACACAATACCTGGAACAGGAATCGAAAACCATAGTGAATAAAGTAGAAAGCCCGGATGTCGGCATGAGTTACAGCATGAATCCCTATGCAGGTTGTGAACATGGCTGCATCTACTGCTATGCCCGCAATGTGCATGAATACTGGGGTTATAGCGCCGGGCTTGATTTTGAAAGAAAGATTATTGTAAAGAAAAATGCGCCACAGCTGTTGCGAAAGTTCCTGATGCATCCAAAATGGGATGCGACGCCTATTATGCTCAGCGGTAATACGGATTGTTATCAGCCTGCAGAACAAAAATACCGGTTGACAAGAGGGCTACTGGAAGTATGCAATGAATTCAATCAATCAGTCGGGGTACTTACAAAAAACTCATGGATACTGAAAGATAAAGATGTACTGCAGGAAATGGCGAAGAAGAAAATTGTTTCAGCCATGGTTTCTATTACTTCTTTTAACGAAGACCTGAGAAGAATTATGGAGCCAAGAACAACAACAGCCAAACAAAAATTAAAAGTAATAAACGAATTAAGCAGTGCCGGTGTACGCATGGGCATCATGATGGGACCGATGATCCCGGGATTGAACGAACATGAAATGCAACGCATCATGAAAGCTGCAAGAGATAACGGCGCCACATTTACGGCTTATACTTTTATACGTCTGAATGGAGCAATTAAGTTTCTATTCCACGACTGGCTCTATAAAAATTTTCCGGACAGGGCAGATAGAGTCTGGCACCTGGTAGAACAAAGCCATGATGGAAAAGTAAATGATACCCGCTGGGGTGTTCGAATGAGAGGTGAAGGCAACATTGCTCAAATGGTGGCGCAGCAGTATAAAAAATATGGCAAACTGTATGGCATGAATGCGGAGGAATGGAGTTTGGATACGAGTATTTTCAGGAGGCCGGGAGAACAGGGGAGGTTGTTTTGAGCTTTATGAATAACTTTTTATCTTGCTGGTCGTTACTATATTTACAAAAAACTAAGAATGAATGTCAATTTAACAGAAGGCTTGAATCTTAGAGTTGAAGGAGAAATAGGCATTTATACGATCAGCGACTACACTCTTTCCTTAAGATATAATAGCGGCCGGACAAAAACTCTTTCATTTACGGGTGCGTTAAGAAATAACGCTGCAGTCAACAATGATCTGATTTATATAAAGGGGAATCCCTTCTTTAAACGTCACAAATAAATTCATTTATGAAACTACTTCCATTACTTATTTTATGCTTGCTTGTTTATATGCCTCCTTCATCAGCGCAACAGAAAACTTCACAGGGCACAAAAAATGAAATGCAGCAGCAAGTGGATGAATTGAAAAAAGAAATAACGAATATGGAAAAACAACTGGCTGATGCAAAAAAGAACAATCCTGAAAAGGTAAAGACGCTGGAGCAGCAGCTGAATATGATGAAAACAGCGCTGAACATGGCACAGGGGTCAGCCAAACTAATGAGCAATGCTTCTGAAAAACAATTACAGCAAATTGTGGAAGATGATAGAAGAGGAGTACCCCGAAAAGATGTTGCAAGAATCGCCCTGATTCCGAAAAAGATTTTTTCTGATGCAGAGCTAAGATCTTTCATTGCAAAAGTTCATGCCGCTGTTGACAACAAAATAAATATAAAATCAAAAACACTTGCCTTACAGATTTACCAGGCCACAAAGGCAAAATATTCTTCTGTAAGAGCAGTGGCTAATGCAGCTTGCGGATGCTGGGTAATTGGCTCGCCGGAAGTTGCCACCTGGTTGATGGGCAAAGCCTGCATAGAAGATAACAATCCTGACAACCTGAATAATTATGCAGCCTTTCTTACTGGTACCGGGGCGCAACACATTGCTTTACCCATTTTAATGAAGTTAAATAAAGAATTCCCCGGCAATAACACCATATTGAATAATATCGGGCAGGCCTGGTTTGGTTTAGGCGACATGGAGCAATCAGAAAAATACCTTGACAGCGCCATTCATTTTTTTGGTTACCATTCGCAGGCCAATTATACAAAATGCCTTATTGAAGAATCTAAAGGAAATACAACAGAAGCAATAGCAGCACTGAAAAAATCCATCAAACTGGCATATAGTGATGAAAAGGAAAAAAAATTAAGAAAACTAAAAGGCAAAATGACGGTGGAAGACCTTACCTGGTATTTTAATAAACCACCGGATCCCCTGGGTTTGGAAAAATTTCTTATCCCTGAATATCCGAAAAGTGCTGATGAACAAGATAAACTTGAACCACAATGGAAAAAATTCCGGGAAAATTGCCGAACAGAAAGAGAACAACTGGAAATAAAAATAAAAAAACTTAAAACTGAGGAAGAGGCAAAAGGCCAGCAACGAATAGAAGAAATGATAGATTTTGCTTATAAAGGAGTAAATCCGGCAAATAAAATTTTGCCGCCATTTTTTGCCAAAGCCGTCCGGATGATGCAGCTCCAGGCTGAGGGAATTGATGGATACATGGGCATCCCTAAAAAAAATTTGGAAAAGGAAATACAGGTTGCTACAAGAATATCGGAATTGTCCATGGAACATGCGAAAGAAATGAAAGCCCTCTCCGAAAAATACGAAGATCGTTTTGGAGAAGGAAGGGATAATCCCGACAACGAATACTGCACACAAAAAAGAAGATTGAACACTACCTATTTAAGTGAGGCGAACAGCTTGCTGGAAGAAGTGCAGGATGAAAGATTGAAATACGTAGCAAAAAAAGTAAATGATGACGCTTACTTCGGACAATTCATGGCCATGTCCGAAACGGCTGTAGAAATTGCCAAGCTGACGGCAAAAGCAGAATTTCTGAATGCCCTGGTGTCATTACGGGTTGAATTTGCAGGCGATGGTTGTTATGTTACCGGGATGGGAAGAGGTAAGTTGTCAGATTTTGATGAGTTGCATTGTGATAACCATGTGGAGCTAGATATGGTTCTTGTAAAAATGGAATTTGATTGTAACAAATCAAAAATGGAATACGACGGAGTTTTTATTCGTGGCGAACAGGTAGATGATTTGAACACAGGAAAAATTATTTCAGGTACTGCGGAAATTGGGATCAATGTTGGAGTGGGCAGTTCCACCCATATTGGCCCGATAGAAGCCGGCGTAAAAGCTGGTGTAGGTGCATTTGTAGAATATGGCGAAAATGGGATTACTGATTTTGGACCAACTGCTGTAGTTAAAGGTGAGTTAGGCCATCATTTCCAGGAAGGACTTGATCCAACCGAAGTTCATATTGGTCATGGTGGACCGATTTCTGTTGGCGAAACACCCTCAATCGAAGTAGGTGTTGAAGCCCGTTGGGGAGTTAATTCAGGTGGTGTGATAAAGGGTGTAGGAGTATTTAATGGCATTGTAGTAAGACAATAAAAAATCTATAAATCAAAAAATATGCTTAAGCAATTAATTGTACCGATTTCCCTTTTTTTGTTTTCAGTTGATGCAACGCAGGCACAATGCAACCCGGATGCAGTACAAAAATTAAACGGAAAATGGATAAAGATGCCTGAAGATGCTATCAGCGGTGCATCACAATATGGGTTTCCCCGTGCCCAGGTACCTGTCCTTCTCAGGAATATGGAGAAGTACGTTAATCCCATAAAAGAATTTTGTCCGCAACCTGTTGGTATGGATATTGAATGGCAAAAGGTAATAGGGTTCGAGCCTTTGTATCCAAACGGACCACAACCAAATGAGGTTGAATCATTTTTTGAAAAATTTTACTGTAATAACGAAAAACAATATAAAGATGATGACGAAGGCCCTCATTCAGATATCATTATTCAAAGTAACTGGTTCTTTTCTTTTTTACCGGTAACGCATACAGATAAATACTACAAAGGAAAAGAAATTATGATTATGCCGCATCAATTAGGAACGTTGCAAGGCTATCCCTACTTTGAACCAACTTACAGTGGAGCAGACATACGAACACATCATCGCTCGGTATTACTGGCCCTGCCCGGTAAATTACCTTATCGTGTTCTTACCAGGAAAGAAGTATTAGAGTATATGACGCAACAACTTGATAAAGGGAAAAAAGAAATACTGGATTTAATTAACAACACTAAAATTCGTCCGAAAGCAGAACAGGATGCAGAAAAAATGGAAGAGGCAAAATATTTGAGAGAAAATTATTCAGATCCGGGGGTAGCTGAAAGATACCTGGCCAATTTCCAATCCGATGAACAAAAAAGAGATGAGAAAAAGAAAAAAGCCGAAGAAGATTATAAATCTAAATATGACCGTTTAAATAAAGTGAGAAAAAATTTTGAAAACGAATTGGACAGCACCGCTGTACTTTATGAAGGCAACCTGGCTTATGGAACGATAACTGATGACTGGACTTTTGTAAAGGATAAATTAAAAGACGATCATCTTTGTACACCCGATTGCCACCATGGTCACCAGTTTGCCATATTAAACGATGCTTATTTTGATAAAAAATTACCCAGGGGAGTTCCGCAGTTCATGACGGTAACTTTTAACCTGACAGTAACCAATGCAAATAAATTCCGTGATCCGTTCTACGAAAAACTAAAAACTGAATGGGAAAAGAAATTCAACTTTGCAAAACTGGCTGAATTGCTTGGGAAATAAATACTCTGTAAGCTGTGCAGGTTATCAGGCTTATAGTTTTATTTATACTTCTTATACAATGAATACAACACTTTTGTTGCTGCCGGATTCATTCTTTTCGTAGTATCCTGCAAAAAATGTCTTTTAAATCCTGTGATAGCTGCTGAGGTATCTTTAATATCAAAGCCAACAATACGGATGGCATCGAGGTAATTAAAATTATCCGGAACCTGCACATTCGTTGTATCACTCCACCAAAACCCAAATCCCTTTTCCGACAATAGCTTCCAGGGAAACCGCCAGTTGGGATCATTCTTTCTTGTTGGTGCTATATCGCCATGACCGATAAAATTGGAAGAAGGAATACTGTAGGCGTTTTTCAACCGCTCCAGTAATAGGAGCAGGCTGTTTATCTGGGCCTCAGCAAAAGATTCGTAACCGTTGTTGTCCAGTTCAATACCAATGCTGGAAGAATTTAAATCTGTTGTGTTTCCCCATTTACTTACCCCCGCCTGGTGAGCCCGCAGTAAATCATTCAGCATGTGGTGCACCGTGCCGTCTCTACAAATAACATAATGAGCACTAACCTGTGTACGGGGCAAAGTAAATGTTCGTAAGGTTTGGTCGCAACTATTTTGTGCGGTATGATGAATGATAACATAATTGGGGCGGCGCATAGAAAGATTAGTGGTACCAACCCAGTCAGTAGCATAAGGCAACCCGGCAGAATCTTTTACCGGGTATTCACTCAGCATTTTGGCATATTTTTTTACCTGCTTCTTATAAGTTTTGTTTGTAACTGCATACTTGCTTTGGGAGCAACTATACATAATTATGATTGCTGAAAAGATAAATACTAAACGATGTTTCATACAGCAAATGTAAAAGTGTATTGGAAAAACCCTGTATTAATTTACAGTGGCTCTTATCTGTTTTTGGGAGCACCCCGATGAAATTTTCTTTGCGGTCCCTTACTTCCTGAACGGCGGGTTCTGGGATGATAGGATGGCACTGCCCCAAGTTCTTTCGGCACTTCAGCTTTTTCCACTTCCTTTCCCAGCAATTGTTCAATAGCAGCAAACTTGCCTTGTTCCTTTTCTCCAATCAGTGTAAAGGCTGCGCCTTCTGCTTCAGCTCTTGCCGTACGGCCAATACGATGCACATAATCTTCGCCATCACCCGGAACATCGAAATTAATCACTACATCTATTGTATCAATATCAATACCCCTGCTCAGAATATCCGTAGCCACCAGCACCGGGATTCGGCCACCGGCAAAAGCACTCAGTGTGCTTTCTCTTACTGCTTGTTCCAGGTCGCTGTGAATTTCTGACACATTGATACCACCATGTTTTAGTTCCCGTGTCAGTTGTTTTACAGTTTGCTTGCGTCCGCAAAAAATCAATGCATTTTTATACTTAATTTCTTTCAACAACTTTTTAATCAGCGGAAGTTTTTGCGGTTCATACACTACAAAAGCTTTTTGAACAATTTTTTCCGGTGGTTTGGCGATAGCAATATTAACTTCAACAGGATCATGCAAAATCTTTTTTGCCAACTGCCTGATCTTCCCCGGCATGGTAGCAGAGAACAACAGGTTCTGTCTTTTCGCCGGAAGTGTTTTAATGATTTTATTTATATCATCCTGGAAACCCATATCCAGCATCCTGTCTGCTTCATCTAAAATTAAAAATTGTAATCCCTTCAGATTTACATAACCCATATTCAGGTGAGCAATCATCCTGCCGGGAGTGCAAACAATTATATCAGCGCCCATTTGCAAAGCTTTTTTCTCTGCCACAAAACTCTGTGCATCATTACCGCCAAATACAGGAAGAGAACTTAAGTGTGTGAAATATGAAAGCCCTTCCAAATGTTGTGAAATCTGTATCGCCAGCTCACGGGTGGGTACAATAACAAGGGCACCAACCTGCCCGTCCACATGATTATTCAATAGACGATGCATAACCGGCAGTAAAAAGGCAGCCGTCTTTCCTGTACCGGTTTGTGCCGAAGCAATCACATCTCTTCCTGCCATAATCGGGGGAATGACCAGCTCCTGAACAGGAGTAGCAGTTTCATAATTGGAAGCTTCAATACCTTCAAGCAGGTTGGGGTGAAAATTAAACTCTGTAAATCGCAAAATAAATTCTTTTAAGAAAGATGCGAAGGTATGAGATTTATAGCCTACCGGCTATCTTAATCGGGTGCATTTCAAATTTTCGCATGGGGTTTACTATATAATTTTTGAACCACAATAGAAACATAGGCACATAGTTATAACACATAGTCTTCTATGTGAAAGCTTATGTTTTCTATGTGCCTAATGTGGTTCAATATCAGCGAAAATTTGAAATACACTCTCTTAATCAGGCCGAAGTGATAGAATGAGTTTCTTTACCTGCCACTTGTTCAAAATCACTAACCATCCTGCCAGAGGTCATTCTTTTATGTCTCAGGCAGAGTTAGATTAGCAGCAGCAATTTTTTCTTTCCTAAAAATTATGGTTATGAAATATTATTTTCTTTTGACTGCATTGGCTGCAACTATTGCTGCCAATTGCCAGGAATGGACAAAACAATACGACCATGTAGACCAGTGCCAATGCGGGTTATCGGCAGTAGGCAAAGGCGATAAACACGGTTACGCAGATAAAGACGGCAAACTGGTGGTACCACTTATTTACGATGAAGCCATGACTTTTTCGGAAGGAATGGCCGCTGTTAAACAACACGACAAATGGGGGTTTTTAGACAGCACCGGTAAGCTGGTAATTCCATTGCAATACAGCGATGCTATGTCATTTCATTCGGATATTGCAGTTGTAAGCAAGGGAAATTATTATGGATTTATTGATAAGGCTGGCAAAACCGTAATCCCCTTTGTGTATGATAATGCACTCAGTTTCTCTGAAGAGCTTGCTGCTGTCAACAAAAATGGTTTATGGGGTTATATTAATACCAGCGGGAAAGAAGTTATTAGTTTTAAATATGGATTTGCCGGAAGTTTCCTGGACGGGACTGCAAAAGTTTTGAAGGACAGCAAATGGATTATTATAGACAAGACCGGTAAGAAAGTAAGCGATGCTGATTAACTAAATTTTTCTGTTACCCTGATTACATATTCCTCCTATACTGTCCTCCTACTTCGTAAAGAGCATGGGTTATCTGCCCGAGTGAGCAATACTTCACTGTCTCCATCAGTTCAGCAAAAAGATTTCCATTGTTGATAGCAACAGACTTCAATCGCTTCAGCATTTCATCAGCCTTGTTCTCATTTCTTTTCCAGAATGCCTGCAGGTTTTGTATCTGCTGTTCTTTTTCTTCCGTAGTGCTGCGGATTACTTCAGTTGGTAAAATAGTCGGACTTCCTTTTTTATTCAAAAATGTGTTCACTCCCACCAACGGTAATTCACCGGAATGTTTCTGATGTTCATAGAACAGACTTTCTTCCTGAATTTTATTCCGCTGGTACATTCTTTCCATAGCTCCCAGCACCCCGCCTCTCTCTGTTAATCTGTCGAACTCTGTCAATACAGCTTCCTCAACAAGTTCAGTTAATTCTTCTATCAGGAATGAACCCTGGTTGGGGTTTTCATTTTTTGCAGTGCCCAGTTCCCTGTTTATGATTAATTGTATAGCCATGGCCCGGCGAACACTTTCTTCCGTTGGCGTTGTTATTGCTTCATCATACGCATTGGTATGAAGTGAATTGCAATTATCATAAATGGCATAAAGAGCCTGCAATGTTGTTCTGATATCATTGAAATCAATTTCCTGTGCATGCAAACTTCTGCCCGATGTCTGAATATGATACTTCAGCATCTGGCTGCGTTTGTTGGCCTTGTATTTATACTTCATGGCCTTGGCCCATATTCTTCTTGCCACACGACCAATCACACTATATTCTGCATCCATTCCATTACTAAAGAAGAAAGAAAGATTCGGGGCAAAATCATCAATATTCATTCCCCGGCTTAAATAATACTCTACATAGGTAAACCCATTTGACAAGGTAAAGGCTAATTGAGTAATCGGGTTGGCCCCGGCTTCGGCAATATGATAGCCACTGATGGATACAGAATAAAAATTCCTGATTTTTTGTTGAATAAAAAATTCCTGCACATCACCCATCAGTTTCAATGCAAACTCTGTAGAAAATATACAGGTGTTTTGTGCCTGGTCTTCTTTCAGAATATCTGCCTGCACTGTTCCTCTTACCTGTTGCAAAGCTGCTTGTTTACATTGCTGATATACATCTGCGGGTAGCACTTCATCACCCGAAAGGCCAAGCAATTGTAATCCCAAACCATCGTTCCCCACCGGCAAGCCATCCGGTGATGCAGGATTGTGATAAATTGGTTTTGCTGTTGATTTATATTTTTTCCCGATAATCTTTTTTAAATCCTGCTCTAATCCCAGTTCTTTTATTTTTTTCTCACATTGCTGATCAATGGCGGCATTCATAAAAAATGCCAGTAACATAGGTGCAGGACCATTGATCGTCATGGAAACAGAAGTCTTTGGATCGCACAAATCAAAACCACTATACAATTTTTTTGCATCATCAACGGTGGCAATACTCACACCACTATTGCCAACCTTCCCATAAATATCCGGACGAGGGTCGGGGTCCTCTCCATATAATGTTACGCTGTCAAATGCAGTTGACAATCTTATGGCCGGCTGGTCAACACTAACATAGTGAAACCTCCTGTTGGTTCTTTCCGGCCCACCCTCTCCGGCAAACATCCTTGTCGGGTCTTCGCCTTCTCTTTTTAATGGAAATACACCGGCAGTAAATGGAAAATGACCGGGCACATTTTCCTGCGCCTGCCATTTTAATATATCGCCCCAATCTTTATACTTTGGTAATACAACTTTCGGAATTTTTGTTCCACTCAAACTTTTTGTAGTCATCGGCAACTTAATCACTTTATCCCTGACGGTGTATTCATAAAAATCTTTTTGATACTCCGCCACTTTATTCGGCCAGTTTGTTATGAGCTTCCTGGCAACGGGAGTTAGTTGCTCTGTATAAAAAGTTATTTGCCGTTGTAAGACCTCACCCAAACCCTCTCCGGGGGAGAGGGCTTTAGACTCCGATTGTTTCAGAGTTTCTAAAGCACCATGCAGCTGGTATAATTTGGTTGCAATAGCTGATTGTTCTTTCACTAACTGGTCATAACTGCGGTTGTTCTCAGAAATTTCAGAAAGATATCGTACACGGTTAGAAGGAATAATGGCCTGCGACACTTTTGCCGTTTCTGCAAAATGATATTTACCAAATACAATTTTTGTTTTTGCTTCAATTTTTTTGAGTAACAATTCAAACAGGTGATTTACCCCTTCATCATTGAATTTGCTGGCCATGGTGCCAATGATTGGCAAATCTTCATCTTTTGCTGAAAACAAATGGTGATTTCTTTTGTATTGTTTCCTCACATCAGCCAATGAATCTAATGCCCCTGCTTTGTCAAATTTGTTGATGCAAACAAGATCAGCATAATCAAGCATATTAATTTTCTCAAGCTGTGATGCGGCCCCGTATTCAGGAGTCATTACATACATACTAACATCACAGTAATCAAGAATACTTGTATCGCTTTGTCCCACACCAGCACTTTCAAGAACGATAAAATCAAATCCGGCTGATTTGCAAATATCAATGGCCTCCTGCACGGCACTGCTTAATGCGGTATTGTCTTCCCTCGTTGCCAAACTTCTCATATAAGCCCTTGGATGAGAGATGGCATTCATTCTTATTCGGTCACCCAATAAAGCACCGCCTGTTTTTTTCTTGGATGGATCTACAGAAATAACAGCAATGGTTTTATCTGAAAAGTTATTGAGGAAACGGCGAACAATTTCATCAGTAACAGATGATTTACCGGCACCGCCAGTACCGGTAATACCAAGAACAGGATGCCCCCCTGCCCCCCGCTGGGGGGTTCTTGAGTCTGATTGTTTGATGAGTTCTTCTTTTATCGAAGAATAATCTCCACCAATTTCTGAAAGCGTAATTGCTCTTGCTATTTTTCTTACATCTTTCACTTCATCCAAAGGAAGGTTACCATTCCAATTTGGGTTTTCGAAAGCCCCTCCTTCGGAAGGGTTAGGGCTGCATTTCTTTATCACATCTTCAATCATTCCCTCCAATCCCATTTTTCTGCCATCATCTGGTGAGTAAATTCTGGTAATACCATATTGGTGCAGTTCCTCTGCTTCATCGGGCAATATTGTTCCGCCACCGCCACCGAATATTTTGATATGCCCGCAACCATTTTCATCCAGCAAGTCTTTCATGTATTTAAAAAATTCCACATGCCCCCCCTGGTAGCTGGTAATGGCAATGCCCTGCACATCTTCTTCAATAGCAGTTTCCACAATTTCTTTTACAGAACGGTTATGGCCCAGGTGAATGATTTCGGCGCCTTTGCTTTGCATAATACGCCGCATAATATTAATAGCAGCATCATGCCCGTCAAACAGGCTGGCCGCCGTAACAATACGAATCTTATTGGAGGGGGTATAACTCATAAAAACTAAGAATTCACAAATTTAACCAAAAAACTACTGGTTGTTAGTTCTGTTAATAGACGGGAATGAAGACGGTTAATTACATTTGCCTATGCAGCACCTGGTTGACTCGATATCTTCTTTATATAAACAGTGGAAAGGCGTTCACCCTTTGTCGGTTGATGTGTTGCCACAAAGTGGCAGTGAACGACGTTATTTCAGATTGCATGGTAATGAAGGTTCAGTAATTGGAACTTATGGCGCCAACATAAAAGAAAATGAAACCTTCTTTTATTTCTCCAAACATTTTAAGAAAAAAAATCTCGCTGTCCCGGAGATACTGTCGGTCAGTGAAGATTGCTTATTTTACCTGCAGGAAGATTTTGGAGACAACTCTTTATTAAACCGCCTCGAAGCGGAAGGATTCAGCAATGAAGTATATGAGCTATTTAAAAAAAGCCTGGAAGCATTGGCACAACTACAGGTAAAAGGTGATGAAGGCTTAGACTATACTAATTGTTTAACCAATACCGAATTTGGCAAGCAGGCCATCATGGCCGACCTGTTGTATTTCAAATATTATTTTCTCGATGCACTGCGCAAACCATATGACAAGCAAAAACTGATTGATGATTTTGAAGCGCTGAGCAATTATCTTACCCACACAGAATATAAATATTTCATGTTCCGTGATTTTCAAAGCCGGAACATCATGGTGACGAATGATAATGACACTAAACCTGGCGCTTCTATCGTACATTTTATAGATTACCAGGGAGGAATGAAAGGCGCCCCTCAATACGATGTGGCATCTATGTTATGGCAGGCCCGGGCCAATCTTCCGGATGATTGGAAAAATAATTTACTGCACGATTATATAAACAGTTTTGAAAATATCATCGGGCACCAGGTTGACAGAAATATTTTCCTTAGCCAGTACAACGGGTATGTATTGATCCGATTGCTTCAGGTGCTTGGCGCTTATGGTTTCCGGGGTTTATTTGAACGTAAGGCACAATTCCTTACCAGCATTCCACTGGCATTAACCAACCTGAAAGAATTTTTCCGGAATCAAAGTATTGGTATTTCCGTTCCTGAATTCAGAAAAGTACTGGACATGTGTGTGGCGGATGAAATCATTCAGCAGTTCACCCCAACCCAGGCTACAGAACAAACACCGCTGGTTGTTACCATTAATAGTTTTTCATACCGCAAAGAAATTCCTGCAGACAAAAGCGGAAACGGTGGAGGTTTTGTTTTTGATTGCCGCGGCATTTTAAATCCGGGCAGAATTGACAGCATGAAAACACAAACCGGCCGTGATAGGGAAGTAAAAGATTTTTTGGAGCAGCAATCACAGATGCCAAAGTTTCTCAACAGCATTTTTGATATCGTTGATATTTCTGTGGAAGAATATATTAATCGTGGTTTTGAAAGCCTGGTAATAAGTTTTGGATGCACGGGTGGCCAGCACCGCAGTGTATATGCCGCCGATGCATTGGCAAGACATTTAAAAAATAAGTTTAAAGTGAAGATTGAATTGAAACATACAGAACAAGAATTAAAAAACTGGCAAAACCCTTTGCCTGATAAAAAATAATTGTCTCACCGCAGAGAACATGAGAATAAGAGATTGCGCAGAGAGTCTCTGCGTTACCTCAGCGTTCTCTTGTTCTCTGCGGTAAAAAAAATATCAGCATGCAAGCAATGATTTTTAGTGCAGGACTCGGCACAAGATTTAAACCCTGGACAGATAAACATCCAAAGGCTTTGGCATTGGTAAATAAAAAGCCATTGCTCCAACGAAATATTGAATACCTGCAACAGTTCGGAATAAAAGATATCATAGTAAACGTTCATCATTTTGCAGAGCAAATTGAAACAGTCATTGTAGAAAATGACGGATGGGGAAGTAATATATTGGTCAGTGATGAGAGAGATGAATTGCTGGATACTGGTGGTGGCTTATTAAAAGCAAAAGAATTGTTCACCCCCGGTCAGCGATTCATCACCTGCAATGTTGACATTCTTACTGATCTTGATATAAACAAACTGCTGGCCTTTCATGAGCAGCATAAACCTTTAATCTCTTTTGCAGTTACCAACCGCAAAACTTCCCGCTATCTTTTATTTGATGAAATCAACCGGCTTTGTGGCTGGAGAAATACAAAAACGGGGGAAGAAAAAGGCCCCCACCTAACCTCCCCGCAAGGGGGAGGAACAAGTACCCTTTTATCGGAGAAGGCTTACAGTTGTGTTGTTATTTTTGAATATGACATCTTCAGGCTGTTGGAAGAAAATAATTTCTCCGGCAAATTTTCTTTGATAGATGTTTACCTGAAACTGGCATCCGATCATCTTATTCTCGGCTATGATCACAGCGGCGACCGGCTGGTGGATGTGGGCAAACCGGAAAGTATCGCTTTAGCCGAAGCAATTTTTCCATAGCACTTCTATTTATTTCCCACTAAGACACAAAGCTGAAAATTTAATAGCCGTCCTTTTCTCCTTGTACCTTGTCCCTTGTGCCTTTGTGGGATATTTTTCCATAAAGTATTGCAAATACGTTTTCAGCGGTAACCCAATTGCAGGCTTTTGCCCTATCTTTCGGTTTCAAACACACATACTAATATGAAGAAGTCCCTGTTAAGCTTTTTTACCCTTTTTTTATTCATCGGTTTGTTTGCCCAATCAAATTATAATAACAAAGAAGCATTCAATCCGCAATTTTATCCTTACCCCGGAAATGATTATCGCAGTGCCAGCGGAGAACCGGGACCAAAATACTGGCAAAACCGTGCCGATTATAAAATCAACTGCGCACTGGATACAGTCAATCATGTCGTAGGTGGAGAGGTGGAAATTAATTACACCAACAATAGTCCCGATAATTTAAAATTTCTGTGGTTGCAGTTAGATCAAAACATTTACAAAAAAGATTCCCGTGCCACAGCTACTACTACACAGGCAGGCGGCCGATGGGCTAATACCAACTTCACAGAAGGCGATGCTATAAAGTCAATTTCTGTTGAATACAACGGCAAAACCTTTACACCCAAATATATTATATCTGATACAAGAATGCAGGTATGGTTACCCGATGCATTGAAATCAGCAGGAGGCAAAATAAAACTGGCTATCAAATTTGAATTTGAAGTTCCTGAATATGGTTCTGACAGGATGGGCCGCTTAAAAACAAAAAACGGATGGGTGTATGAAGTAGGACAATGGTTTCCCCGCATGGCTGTATATGATGACATCCAGGGATGGAATACCCTGCCCTATCTTGGACAGGGAGAGTTTTATTTAGAATATGGCGATATTGATTTTACAGTTACTGCTCCTTCCAATTTAATTGTAGCGGGTTCGGGAGAACTGGTAAATCCACAAGAGTGTTATACTACCGAACAAATGAAAAGATGGGCTGCAGCAAAAGCCAGCGATAAAACCGTAATGATAAGAAGTGATAAAGAGGTGAATGATAAAAATTCAAGACCCCAGTCAGCAAGCACTACCTGGAAATTTAAAATTCAAAACACAAGAGATGTAGCATGGGCCGCTTCAAGAGCTTTTGTACAGGATGCAGCAAAAATTAATTTACCCAGCGGTAAAAAATCTATGGCCATCAGTGTGTACCCGGTTGAAAGCATTACAAAAGATGGAAATGGCTGGCAGCGTTCCACTGAAATGGTAAAAGGCTCTATTGAATTTAATTCAAAAACATGGTATGAATTTCCTTATCCTGCTGCCACCAACGTGGCAGGTATTGTAGGCGGCATGGAATACCCCGGTATTGTTTTCTGCAGTTCCGGATCCAACGGTTCTGGTTTGTGGGGAGTAACAGATCATGAATTTGGACATACCTGGTTCCCGATGATTGTTGGAAGCAATGAAAGAAAATATGCCTGGATGGATGAAGGATTCAACACCTTTATTAATGGCCCTTCTACCGAAGCCTTTAACAATGGAGAATTTCATGAAGCCAGTTTTTTTGGCGATCCTAATTCTTCCTTCATGGTAAAATATACGTTTGGCGACAATATGGATGGCCTGTATAATATACCCGAAGTAATACAAC
This sequence comes from Chitinophagaceae bacterium, assembly GCA_032654705.1. Lineage (GTDB taxonomy): Bacteria > Bacteroidota > Bacteroidia > Chitinophagales > Chitinophagaceae > JJ008. Next base: position 3,294,296 of record JAULAZ010000003.1, on the reverse strand, counting down.
AGGATAACCTCGGTGTGGCCGCTTACATGAAACCTTCAATGATGCTGAATGCATTGCGAAATGTGGTGCTGGGCAAAGAACGTTTTGATGCAGCTTTTCGTGAATATATAAACCGCTGGGCATTTAAACATCCTGCACCATGGGATTTCTTTCATACCATGGAAAATGTAGCCGGCGAAGACCTGAGTTGGTTCTGGAGGGCATGGGTAATGAATACATGGAAACTTGATCAAACCGTTAAAGGTGTAACTTATAAAGACAACAAGCCGGAGAATGGTGCCAGTATTTCTATAGCCAACCTGGAAAAAATGCCGATGCCGGTAACTGTACTGGTAAAAGAAACCAATGGCAAAGAACTGCGGATAGATTTACCCGTAGAGATTTGGCAGCGTGGAAGTGAATGGAGCTTTACTGTAAATACCACCAGCGAAATAAAAGAAGTAACACTGGACCCCGATAAAAAATTACCCGAGTGGAACCGGGATAATAATACCTGGAAGAAGAAAGCGTTTTAAAAATATAAACCCCTCATCACCGAGGGGTTTATATTTTACAGTGGGGCAAGGTCAGGAAACCGAGACCTTTTAACGTGCAGTTTGAAAAGTAAACCAATATGTTTGGATGTCATTAATTTCGTTTATATCTCTACATAAGCTTATTTAATCCGGTTCATAAATAATAACGGCATACAAATAAAGAATAAAACAATTGAGCCTATTGTGAATAATCGAACTAAAAGAGTTCCCCTCTTTCTTTGCCTCAGGCTTTCATCCTTAAATTCCTCTATATATCCCTCCCATCTTCTCTTTTTATATACCAAAAGATAATATAATAGTATTATTCCTAACCCTATTAAATACACAGAAGGCTTATTGATCTGAATCTGTTTGAAAGATTGTAAGACAAATCTTGTGAAGAGAGAATATATAGTTAAGCCTTGTACAAAATGCACAAAACACATCACTATAACGACTGTTCCAACCGGAGTATCATCTTTTTGCTGTAACCTCCAAGTGTAAAGGCGATAAATAATATATTTATAAAAGCGCATTTTTGGTCCTTCCGGGGTCTTCCGGCACCTCCATTTTCAGAAACGGTCTCATCAGGTTTGGCCAAAGCCAACCCCGATGTATAAACAACTACAACAATCGGAAATCAAAAGACTTATAGTTTTCACTTCACTTGTTTCATAAAACGATGCATTACTGTGTTCATAGTCTGTGATATCAATTACCAGTTGCCACTTTATAGCCATCAATAAATGTAAGAAAATTTCCAGTACGCCGGGGCAAACCAAGTTCTGCGAGGTTTGCAGCCTCGTAGTTATATTATATCGCTTTCAGAAATCTCCCAGCGCCTCCACCCTGAGCATTACCGAAGGGTCGCCTGCAATAAAACAATACCTGCCATAAACAAACCAGGCGAAAAAGCCAGCGCTTCCAGTGTTTACCAATAACACGAAGCAGGGTCTTCGTCCTTTCACTTCAAATCATTAATAACATTACAATCAATCAGTGTCTCCGTGTGCGCAGGCCGGCAAAACGGGCGGAGCCATTCGTGTTTGCCTTGAATTTTCTTTTGTTACTTTTCTTTGTTTCAAGACAAAGAAAAGTAAGCCATAAATAAATCCACTAATCAAAAAAGAAACTTCCCCCTTGCCCCAACTGAACCAATAAATAAACAAAATAATGCAAATCTATCAGGCTCTTACTTCACATGCACTTTTCCTTCGGCAAGTTTTTTTCCATTGGCATCGCCAATCACTACATAATATATTCCGGTATTTGCTCTTTGTAAATCTATACCGATTAATGTGTAGGCGCCACTAATGTTTATCTGGCTATTATACACCAGGCTTCCTTTGGAATCAAAGATTGCAATTGTTCTTTGGGTGCTTGCACCACCATCATTGTAATAGGCAACTTTAAATGTCCCATCGTTCGGGCTGGGGAAGATAAATAGTTTAGGGCTGGCCGATGCATCAATCGTTACCGTTGGCGACCGGTTGGAGCAGGTCAACCCTGGCCATATTTCCTGTATAAATACATAATAACTTCCCACATTCTCTACATTCACCACATACGTGTTGCCGGGAACCGGCAGCAGGTTTGAATTAAACAGCCATGAAAGGCCTATACTACCACCTGTAGAAGCACTTGGTGTTGCTGTCAGAGTGGTTGTTTGTCCGGGTAATAATGCTGTTAACGGCGCTGCAGTTAAACCAATGGTTGGTAATTGACGAACAGTTAAAATGCCGGCATTGGAAACAGTCGGCACTGTACAAGTTGCATTTGATAACTGGCAGCGATAACGATTTCCATTCAAAGAAGTGGTGGTACCTGTTATGGTTAGAGTAGCAGTAGTGGCTCCTGAATAAGGTGCTGCATTAGATACTGCATTCCAGTTAGCTCCACCATCTGTACTTACCTGCCATTGATAATTGATTGGCTGAACACTATTGCCCGCAACAGTAAATGATGCATTGCTGCCGGAACAAATTTCCACATTGGATGGCTGAGCAGATATTGTTACCGGGTTTATCACGGTAAATGTTGCACAATTAGAAGTAACAGTATTACTGCAGGTGGTGGAAGTTACCATGCAGCGATAACTGGTAGTAATAATCCCGGTTATTGTCAGGCAGTTTGATGTAGCTCCGGCAATATTTGTCCATGGGCCGCCACAACCAGGAACACTTGCCTGCCATTGGTAAGTGAGATTAGTTCCAATAGCGGTTACACAGAATGTATTGCTGCTTCCGGAACATAATGTTACATCGGTTGGCTGTGATGTTATGGCAGCCAGCCTGTTTACCATAAGCACTGCTGCATTGGTTATGCCGGGTGTTGGGCAAACTCCATTTGATATTACACAACGATACTGGTAATTATTCATGGCAAATGTTGCCCCGGTAATATCATGCGTTGCATTAGTAGCTCCGCTGATATCTCCCCAGTTTGCACCACCATTGATACTTAGTTGCCACTGGTAGGTAAGGCCAGTGCCGCTACCAGCGGCAGTAAAGCTAGTGTTACTTCCTTCACAAACAGTAGCGTTGGATGGTTGTGTTGTTATCGTTACCGAATTAACGACGGTCATACATGCACTGTTTGATACTGCCATTGGTGAACATGTTCCACTTACAAGACAACGATAAGCATTGGTTGATACGGCTGTCACAGTTAATGTAGGTGAACTTGCGCCTACAACATTTAACCATGGGCCGCTGCAATTGATAGCATACTCCCATGCATAAATAAGACCCGTTCCTGTGGCGGTAACACTAAATGTATTAGTGGCTCCTGTACACAATGTAACGCTCTGGGGATGTGCAGTAATAACAGGAGGTGTATTTACTGTTAATGTAGCTGCATTCGAATTGGTTGATCCGCATTGGCTGAAAGCAACACAGCGATATTGTGCAGCATCAGTTGGCTGAATATTTACAATTGTATAAGATGTTCCTGTTGCGCCTGCAATGGGTGGCCAGGTAACACCACCATCTGTACTCTTTTGCCATTGATAACTGGTAGCTCCGGTGGCTGCTACGGTGAATGTAACAGTTCCTCCCTGGCAAATAGCCTGCGATGCCGGATGCGTATTTATTGTTGGTCCTGTCCCGGGATTAATAGTATAAGTAATATTCTGTGTTTGATTAGGTGCGCCGCTGGCTACACCTGTTACCGTGATAGTATAGGAGCCAAATGGCAAATTATTGGTTCCGGTTAATATTACAGTAGAACTTGGGTTTACAGTTGTTAATGGATTGGTTCCAAAAACAACTGTAGTTCCGGGAGGATTACCACTGGCTGATAAAGTGATATTATTTACAAAACCTCCGTTATAAGCTGCTGTAATAGTAGTCTGCATTGTAGCCGGTGCCGGACAAGCAGCAGGCGCTGGTGCAGGGGCTGATAAAGTAAATCCTGATTGTGTTGCCACAGGGCTTTCCCAAACACTTCTGCCATAAGTGGCCACTCTTATTTTGCCGGATGCTTTTTGTATTTCAAGTTCATTGATCGCTACCAGTGGAAGATTTGCAGAAAAATCTGACCAGTTGATATCGGGTTCAGTTTTATAATAAACACCGATATTCATTCCTGCATAAATACCTCTTGGTGTATTATCGTCAACAACAACTGTTCTTGCAGCAATGGCAGGAAGGTTGGATGAAATATTGCTGAAGGTGGCACCCGCATCTGTAGAAACCATTATCTGGTTAGAACTACTGTTGCAGGCAATCCATATTTTGGAAGGGTTGGTTGCATCAACAGCAATATCATTGATAGCAGCAGGCGCTGTTCTGATAGCCCAGGTGAGCCCCTCGTTTGTAGTAACATATAATGTGGCTCCGTTTGAAGCATAAATATAATTAGGATCCGAAGGAGCCACGGCCAGGTCTGCTAATGTAGTGGTAATAGTTCCAGCGGAGAGATTGGTCCAGTTTACACCGCTGTTAGTTGATTTGTACACACCTGTCCAGCCTCCATATAAAATAGTTTCATTGGTTGGATGAATAGCCAATGGAGTCACCCATTGACCGGCAGAAGGTTGCGAGAGACCAGAATAAGAATTTCCACCATTAGTAGACCTGTAAATAGCGCCACCCTGGCTGGTGCCCCAAAGATTTAAATGATTGGTAGGGCTTACCAAACCTTCCATGCCATCTGCTCCCAGCCAATCAGCCCAGTTGCCCGATGCCTGTCTTGTTACACTTCCGTTATCCTGTGCGCCACCGGTAATTACATTAGCATTCGTTTGTGAATTAGCAATCCTGTAAAACTGCCGGATAGTTAACCCGGGAGAAAGGTCTGTCCAGTTGTCTCCGTTATCAATGCTTTTATAAATACCTCCGTCTGAAATGGAATAAATAGTACTGTTGATCCAGAATAATCCATGTACGTCTGCATGGTTATAACCTATACCGTTTGGATATGACCACACCGTCAATGCAGTAAAAGAAGTACCACCATTAACAGATCTCCAGCAAATAATACCTGCGATATAAACATCATTGGCATTAGTAGGTGACACATCCATTCCCATATCATAAGTAGCCTGGCCAGTTGTGCCGGTGCCGTCGGGCAAATAACCAAAATAGTTGGTGCCGCTTGCCGGATTGCCAACAACAGTTGTTGTAAAATTTAATCCCGCATCTGTTGACCGGTACATTCTTCCAAACAAACTTCCGCTGGCCTGCACTGCATACACAATATTTGGATCGGCAGCAGACACTGAAACCAATGTGCGGCCGCTGTTGGTAATACCTTGTGCAGCTCCTAATGTTGTCCAGGTAACACCATTATCTGCAGAACGAACCACATCATTACCCGATGCGTACATAATATTTGCATCATTAGGTTTGAACTCAATATCCTCTTTGCTTACTGCATGTACCTGTGTCCAGGAGGCGCCTGCATTCACTGATCTCCAGATGCCATTCGTTGCAGTTGCAAATACAATATTTGTCGATGCAGGATGAATAAGAATTTTCCGGATAGTCCCCGACGGGCCTGCACCGGTGGCAGTAAAACTGCTTCCTCCATTAGTTGACTTTAATAAAATGCTGTTACTTGTTCCCACATAAATAATATTTTGATCTACCGGGTCAATCGTAATGGCAAAAACGGACATCCACAGAGAGTTATTATCTGTAAGTGGAACCCAATTTGCCCCTGCATTAGTTGATTTCCATAGACCGCCACCCGGCGATCCCACATATATAATATTTTCGTTGGCAGGGTGAATTGCAATTGCAGAAAGCCTCCCGGTTCCGGGATTCCATCCGGAAGTGTATGTCCAGCCGCTTGGCCCAAGTGGTATCCAATTGGCTGCCGCTATTGCATTAGGTTCCATATTGCTGCGGCTTTGCAAATAATTATTCCATTCCTTTTGAGGAGAAATGAAATAGCCGTTTTCATCAGTATGAAACTTCCGTTCGTATAACCAGCGTTGAAATTGCTTGTAACCAGTACCCCGGCCTGTACCCGCACTATCAAAATACCGGTTAGCTCTTATCTCTATTTCATGAATGGAAAGATCGGTTCTTTCCATCAATTCAAAAACTTGTTGCTGTGCAGAAGCGGTAATAACAGTAGCAAGCAGGGAAAAAAACAAGTAAATTTTTTTCATAGCAAATAGGTTACTAATTTTTTAATTCCTAATAAGTAATAAAATTAGTAATAAATATTTTGCTTCCTCGTATTCAGGATACTTCTGCGGGAAATTACTTATTGATCCTGTTATTTCACCGCAATCATACTGATCTCCACATTCACAAATTTTGGAAGGGCCGATACTTGGACTGTTTCCCTGGCAGGAAAGTCAGCTTCGAAATATTTTCCATACACTCCATTCACAGAGCCGAATTGATTCATGTCGGTAATAAAGATGGTTGTCTTGACCACATGACTGAAATCCATTTCTGCCTGCTGCAAAATGGCTTTCAGGTTGTGCATCACCTGGTGGGTTTCTTCCTGTACGTCTTTATTTTTTAATTCACCGGTGGCGGGGTCAATACAAATCTGGCCGGAAATAAATAAAGTATTACCGGTTAATACGGCCTGGTTATAAGGGCCGATCGGGGCAGGGGCGTTGGTGGTAGTGATGATAGTTTTACTCATTAGGTGGTTTTTAAAAATTCAGTAGACGAATTTAGCTTTATACGTTTTCTTTGCAAAAACTATTATGAAGATAGCAGTAATAACAAATGATGAATTAAAAGAAGAACTGCTGGCCGCCGGAATGCAGGATATAATAAATGTGCAATGGCTGGCGGAACCTGCTATGGTTTATGATGCGGATGCTTACCTTGATCTTTTGTTTCAACCAACTGCAGAAAGAATAAACATGCTGAAAGAACTGCAACCGGCTGTAATCATTGTCAACTCAGTCATCACAACACTTGATAAATTACCTGCAGATTTTATTCGTTTTAATGGCTGGCCCGGTTTTTTAAAGCGGACGCTTGCAGAATCATCCTGTTACCGGGAAGACCAGAAACCGTTTGCAGAAAAAATTTTTACCCAATTCAATAAATCAATTGAATGGGTGCCCGATGTGGCAGGTTTTATTTCTGCAAGAATTATCAGCATGATCATTAATGAAGCGTATTTTGCGTTTGATGAAAAGATAAGCAGTAAACGGGAAATTGATATTGCAATGAAGCTGGGCACCAATTATCCTTATGGTCCGTTTGAATGGGCGGAGAAAATCGGGCTGCAAAAAATAAATGAACTATTAACAGTACTGGCACTGCAAAACTCCCGTTATGAACCGGCTGCATTATTAAAAAAAGAGGCATCATTATTATGAGTTTGATCTTAAATATTGATACAGCTTCGAACACAGCTTCTGTTTGCCTGGCAAATGAAATTGATGTGTCACAAACTTTGTTCAGTGAAAACAGGCAGGATCATGCATCGTGGCTGCATACGGCAATAGCTGAACTGCTGAAAAAAAACGGGTACAAAATAAATGACCTGCAGGCCGTGGCTGTAAGCATAGGGCCCGGCTCCTACACTGGTCTGAGAGTGGGGTTGGCAGCAGCTAAAGGAATTTGCTATGCTTTAAATATTCCATTAATTACGGTGGGCACACTGGAGATAATGGCCTTTGCAGTAAAAGAAGAAGCTGATGAATTAATCTGTGCCGTTATTGATGCCCGGAGAATGGAAATATATTCTGCGATATATGATATTAACCTGGAAGAAAAAATTGCGCCGGGTTCTATGATAATAAATGATAAAAGCTTCGCATCAGTGCTTTCCTCCGGCAAAATACTTTTTTGCGGAAACGGAATTACAAAATTACAGGCTGCTATTTCAAACAATAATGCAATTTTTAGCAGCACGGTTTCCAACGCTTCCCATCTTGCTCAAATAGCATTACCCCGGTTTCAAAAAAAGACATTTGCTGACCTTGCTTATACAGAACCCCTTTATTTAAAGGAGTTTTACTCCCCGGCACACAAAACCTGGGTAAAAAATTAATATTTCAAAAAACAAACCAGCAGGATTAATTTTGCTCATTAATTTTTACCCCCGTTCTATGAACAACTATTCTTTACTACTCAATACCCCGGCTTCAAACGGAACACCCGTCAGGGTAGATCTCCTGAATACTAAAAAAGCAGCTTTAGTCCTCCGGGCTCTTAATCACAAATTGCGGCAACAAATCCTGAAACTGATTGACGAACAGGATAAAATTACTGTAACCGAACTCTACCAGAAGCTGAGACTGGAACAGTCTGTGGCCTCACAACACCTGGCCATTTTACGCAAAGCCAAGTTTGTAAAAACAACCCGGAATGGCAAATTCATTTATTATTCAATCAATACCAACCGGCTGGAGGAGATAAACAAGTTCGTAAGCGATCTGCTTCGCTAATTATTCTTTACTTTTATTAGTAACCGATCCGGTGTTTGCGGATCGGTTTTTATTATAACCGGGTATTTTTACCCTCAAATTTTAATGTTATGTTCATCAAACAATTTTATACCGGGTGCCTGAGTGAGGCGGCTTATTATATTGAAAGCAATGGCGAGGCAGCCGTCATTGATCCGCTGAGAGATATAGACGCCTATCTTGAAATAGCCAATGAAAGAAGGACCCTCATCAAATATATTTTTGAAACTCATTTTCATGCTGATTTTATCAGCGGCCATCTTGACCTTGCTGCAGCCACTTCGGCTTCGATTGTTTATGGTCCCGGCACCAGTGCAAAATTCCCTGTGCATGCAGCAAAAGACGGAGAAGTATTTAAAGTTGGTGGTTTGATCATTGAGGTTTTGCATACTCCCGGCCACACACTTGAGTCAAGCTGCTATTTATTAAAAGATGAATCAGGAAAAAATCATTGTGTGTTTACCGGCGATACCCTATTTGTTGGCGATGTTGGCAGGCCTGACCTTGCACAAAAAGGAAATGAAATCACCATGAACGATCTTGCCGGCATGCTGTATGAAAGTTTGCATAAAAAACTTTTTCCTCTAGCAGATGAGGTAATTGTATATCCCGCGCATGGGCCGGGTAGTGCCTGTGGAAAAAATCTTGGCCCCAATACCGTCAGTACAATTGGTGAAGAAAAGAAATTAAATTATGCTATGAAGGCAGCAACAAAAGAAGAATTTATTAAAGTAGTAACGGATGGCATTCCCCCGCCTCCACAATATTTTCCCATAAATGCCAAAATAAATAAAGAAGGATATGACAGCCTGGAAAAAATACTGGAAAACGGAATGAAAGCTTTATCTGTTTCAGCGTTTAAGGGTTTAATAACTGATGACACCATTATTCTGGATACCAGGAATGCAAATCTTTTTACACAGGGTTTTGTTCCCGGCTCCGTTAGCATTGGCCTGGAGGGGCGACTGGCTGAATGGGCCGGAAGTTTATTACCATTTAATGCGCCGATTTTACTGGTAACAGAACCCGGCAAGGAAAAAGAAACGATTGTGAGACTGGCAAGAGTTGGATTCGATAAAGTAAATGGATACTTAAGTGGCAGCTTTGAAGCATGGAAAAATGCAGGAGAAAAAATTGATTTGATTATAGATGTGGAAGCTGATGAACTGATAATGGATATACCACATGATAAAAACTTAGTTGTAGTGGATGTTCGCCGCCCCGCAGAATTTGCCGACGGGCATCTTATAGACGCATTGAATATTCCGCTGAACGACATGAATGATCCGGTAATTATGGCCGATATTGATGATCACCATAATTTATATGTGCATTGCGCTGGTGGCTACCGGAGCGTTATTGCTTCTTCTTTGTTTAAAAGACAGGGATTCCATAATTTAAGAAACGTAGTGGGAGGCTGGGGAAAAATTAAAGAACAGGAAAAAGCGGAAATAGTGAAAGAAAGTAGTGTGTTGAATTAATATTACCAATCTGTTATTTTTAATGCAGGGGATTTGTTTTTCGAAAGAAGATGACATATTCATTACTGATACTCTAATACTATTCACATTAAATGACTGAAAAAGAAAAACTTTTTCTAAATAATTTACGTTATGCCAGCAACTATAATTATGTTGGAATAAAAAACCTGCTTCAAGAAAAAATAAGTGCCAACACTGCTGATGATAACGGAACTTGTGCTCTTAGTTATGCTATCCACTCTCCCACACCTAACTATAAATTGATTGACCTTTTGCTGCAGCATAATATTGATCTTGAGAAAGCGGATAGTAGCTGCCTCCAAATGACTCCGCTGATGCATGCCCTGCTTTCAGGCAAAAAAGATATTGTTATCGGGTTGCTGAAAAAGGGAGCGGACCCGGTAAAAAAAGATGTGCTGGGATTAATGGCCTCTGATTACCTCGCATTATTACTAAAAGATGATGAGCCCCTGAGCATATATACCAGCCATTATTCATCGCTTGCTTCATGTGATTATATTCCTGAATCGATTTATGAATGGGTGAAGCCATCCAATCGTCAATTTCCTTATTACAAGTATTATGAAAATTTAAAGGCAGATTCTGCAGCATCCTGTCCTATTTGCAAGCATTTCCGCAACCACCCCAATGGTGAATCATATATTTATACGGGAATACCGGGTATTTATGCCTGGAACAGAATTGTTTACCAATTATTTGAAGAAATTTCCAATGAAATAAAGGATGGCTTATCCTGGCGAACCTATGAACAGGATATTTATGCGCAATGCCCCGTCTGTAAAAGCCGGTATCATTATCACCGATGGTGGGATGATGAATGGGGCAGTTCTGTAATTGAAGAGGTTCTGAAAAGAATTAATTAATGCAAGCAAGAAACTTTATTGAACACTAATGAAAGAAAAAGAAATTAACTTTAAAAACTCAACTACCGGGAAAAAGATATTTATCATTTTTTCATCTTTACCCTATATATGGTTGCTAAGCAGCATTCTTTTCTTTTTTATTGCTGTATTTATTGCGCCAAAATTCTGGGACCAATATTCAGGTTCATTAGCAGGAGAATGGAATTTACAGTTGAATCCTGTTTTCGGTTTTGCAGGAATCATTGTTTACTTTCTTGAACCTGTAATCTGGCATAATATTATCAATTCAAAAGGAACCACAACAAAAGAATTTGAAAAAGAAGAAGAACCAGGTCAATCTACTGTTGTCGTTTTACTCAAATTCATTTTAACGCTTACTTCAGGAATGATCCTCGCTGTACCCTATCTTTTTTTTATCATTATTAAACCGGGTTTAAGGGCACTTATTCTATATACCAGTCTCAGCTTTTTTGGAAAAGTAAATAACAACTCTGGCTTGCTTTTATTCTTCATCATTATTGTTTCAATTGATTGTATTATCTATTATATTGACTTACTGGCACCGAAATGGAAATACAATCCCGGCAAATTAATGGGAGGATTCATCAGGTTTAATCAAAATCGTTCAACTGCAGTCATCACCAACATACTACTCATCATCCACACAGCGCTTATTTATACCTTATTGCTTAATCTGGTTTATGCTGAATTAATAGCCCGGCCTGATAATAAGAGCCCTGTTTATTTAGGAATCTGGTGGCTTATCCTCACCGTTTATTGCCGGGTTTCGTTTACAAAACCCAATAGTGCGGATCTATTATTTTTTTTAACCATGAAGCGACGGGTGTTGCTGATTAATTTTCTGGCACTTGCCATTTCATATATCAGTTTCATCTGGCCATTTTATTTCGTTTCCTGATTCCCTTTTTACTTATTTTTATTATCAGCGATGAAAAAAGCAAACTACAGCACACAAAAACCATCTATCGACAGAAAAATCATTTGGTTTGTTTCTTCTTTGCCTTATGTGTGGCTTTTCAGCAGTATTTTTTTTCTTTTAATAACTACGATTATTGCGCCTCTGTTCTGGCCCCAACTGGACAGAGTTGATGCAAAAACACAAGTCACTACATTAAATATCGTCCTGGGTATATCCGGTATCCTGGTTTATGTTCTGGAACCCTTTATCTGGCATAACAAAATACTCCGGGCTAAAAAAGAAAAATCCATTGCACAAATAAAGAATGCTGATAAAAGTGAAAGCTGGCTTTCCATGATAGTAAAGCTTGTTTTTTCATTTGGGCTAGGCCTTTTAATTATGATTCCATATCTGTTTACTTTATTTTTTAAGCCTGTTCTCAGAGCCATGATACTCTACGTGAGTTTAAGTTTTCTGAATATTGGTCACGGCAATTTGGGAGAACATCCATTATTTGTTATTCCCGTAACTGCTGATATCCTGCTTTACTACCTTAATATGATGGCACCTGATTGGAAATTCAATCCCATCAATGTAATTACAGGTGCCATCAAACTAAAAAACAGGAATGCCGTACAGTATTTTGGGAGCCTGTTCCTTATTATTCATACGGCGCTCATTTATGCATTACTACTCGGCATTGCGTATTATGACTTTAATCACCATCCGGAAAAATTGGACCTGAAAACACTGTCCTGGTGGTGGTTGATACTTACTGTTTATACCCGCATGTCATTTGTTACTGATGATTTTGATATTATAAAATTTTTTGAATCAATGCGCCGAAAAGATATCCTGCTAAATATTCTTGCCTTGGTCATTTCCTTCATCAGTTTTATCTGGCCTTTCTATTTAGCTTCGTAATCATGTGGCCACCGTTGATTTTTTCCCGGCATTCTATTTTCCCAACAAAAAGTTAACACCCCGCTTTTCTAACCACTCGTCAAGTGCTTACTGCCACTCAGCCAAAACAAAAAAAAATAGCAACGCCAGTGCTTACTTTTATTCTACGAAAGTTTTAGTAGTTATGACACACACCAACTGTAACAAGTAAGTATCATTAACCGTCATAACAAAAGTATAGCCATGAAAATCAAAACCAATATAACCCTCGGGGCAATGTTATTGCTGTGCCTGTACAGTAACGCACAATCAACAGCAGCTAAACAGCCACCAGTTCCCAAACAAATTACAGCTAAACGTACAACTGCCACTATTAAACTGGATGGCCTGATCGATGATTCTGCCTGGCAGAATGCACCTGCAGCATTGGGTTATACAGAGTTCAGGCCAACTCCTTTTAAGCCTGAAGATCCGGTTAATAAAACAGAAGTGTATATGCTTTATTCTGATGAAGGCATTTACCTTGGCGGCTATTGTCACGAAAAAACAAAAGACAGCATCGCTACAGAATTAACAGGCCGGGATGGTTTTGGCAATAATGATTATGTCGGTTTCATCTTTGATACCTATAATGATAAGATCAATGGGTTTGAATATTTCATTACTCCATTGGGTGAGCAAATGGATGCCAAGATATCGCCCAACAGTAATGGCAACAGTGAAGACTTGAGCTGGAATGCTGTTTGGAAAAGCGCTGCCGTAATTCATAATGATGGCTGGTCGTTCGAAATTTTTCTTCCTTTTTCAGCCATCCGTTTCAGTAAAAAAAATATCCAGGATTGGGGATTGAATATTACCCGTCGTCGTCAAAAAACCGGGCAACAGTTTACCTGGAACACCATAGATGTGAATGTAAACGGGTTCCTGACACAAGAAGGTTTCTGGACAGGGCTGGAAAATATTAAACCTCCGCTTCGCTTACAATTCTCTCCCTATTTTTCTACCTATATTAACCATTTTCCCACTAATCAAACGGACAAAAAAAACTGGACATCCTCAGTAAATGGAGGCATGGATGTGAAGTACGGGATCAACCAGGCTTTTACATTAGATATGACCCTTGTTCCTGATTTCGGACAGGTGCAAAGTGATAATCTTGTTCTTAATCTCACCCCGTTTGAACAAAAGTATACGGAGAACAGGCCTTTTTTTACAGAAGGTACCGAACTGTTCAGCAAAGGCAATTTGTTTTATGCAAGAAGGATTGGTATTGAACCTGCATACACCCATTCTATCGGAGAATATTCAACCGCCAATGACATAACAGTAAAAGAGCCTGCGGCACAATCAAAACTGGTGAATGCAACAAAAATTTCAGGAAGAACCGGGAAAGGATTAGGCATTGGCGTATTAAATGCCATCACGAATTCCCGTTATGCTGTTTTGGAAGATAAAAATACAAAAACACAGCGCAAAGTATTGATCGAGGCGCTGACCAATTATAATATTATAGTCCTGAATCAATCCCTGAAACATAATTCAAGTGTTAGCCTTGTGAATACCAATGTATGGCGTAGCGGAAATGATTATGAGGCAAACATATCAGCAGGTCTGTTTGATTTTAATGATAAAAAGAATATGTGGAATGTTGGCGGAAAACTTGCCAGCAGCCAGTTAATTGGTCAGTTACCCACTGGCAAAAAAACTAATGGTTATACCCATAGTTTCTATTTTGGTAAAACCAGCGGCCGTTTTAATTTTAATATCGGTCAGGATCTAACCAATGACAAATTCAACAATAGGGACATGGGTTATTACACTTTTAATAATACGCTTGATCATTATGCCTGGTTTGGATATCGCTGGACGAAGCCCGGAAAATGGTATAATAATATTAACCTGAACTTCAACACTTTTTATTCAAGACAGCTGAAACCCTCCGTTTACAGAAGCGCTAATTTTAATGTAAATGTGAACGGACAATTGAAGAATCTCTGGTTTGCCGGTATAATGGCGGGCTATGAACCTTACTACAATGATTTCTTTGAGGCACACGAACCCGGCAAGCTATTCAAAGGCTGGTCCGATTATTTTCTGAGTGGCTGGTTTGAGACTAATAATGCCAAAAAGTATAACCTCAATGCCCAAATGTTCTATGTGAAAAGAACTTTATTTAACAGCGAAAAATATGAATACAGCTTTAACAATCGTTATCGCTTCAACAAAAATCTATCTGTGAATTATGGATTATCCCTTTCCCCGCAAAATAATAATACCGGTTTTGTTGCCAAAAGCGGAGATGATATCATCTTCGGAAAACGGGATATCAAAAGCGTAGACAATTCACTGAACTTTAAATACAGTTTTAATGACAGGATGAACATTAATATCCGTATCCGTCATTACTGGAGCAAAGTGGGCTATCAGGAATTCTTCACTTTATTGCCGGATGGCCATCTGCAAAAAAATACCACATACAATAAAGATGAAGATTTTAATATTAATTTCTTTAATGTGGACGCTGGTTATAGCTGGCAATTTGCTCCAGGCAGTTTTATAACATTAGTCTGGAAAAATCAGGCGCAGTACTATAATAAATTAGTTACAGATGGATATTTCAAGAACTTTAATAATACGATGAAAGCCAATGACAACAACAACCTGTCATTGAAGGTGATCTATTTCCTCGATTACCTGCAGCTAAAGAATCTTAAAAAGAGAAAAAAATAATCCTGTATAAAATGCCTCGCCAAATCAGCGGGGCATCTTTATTTATTGAATGATCTCCCCGTATTCTGGTTTCCATTCATACTTCCAGCGGCGGTGGCTCCAAAGCCACATATCGGGATATTGTCTTACAACGCTTTCCAGGTACAGAACAAATTTTTCAGTAAGTTCCTGCTCTGAAGTAGTAGCAGGATTTTCTTCTGCCAGGGAAAAAACAGCTTCATAATAACCACGCCGGGGTTTATGAATAAATGCAAACACAACAGCAGTATCATTAGTAATAGCTGCTTTGGCAGGACCTCTTAAAAATGGTGTCGGCCTGTCAAAAAAATTAAACCACCAGGCATTTCCCGGGTGCCCGGGGTTCTGATCAGCTACCAATCCAAGCAGGTACTGAGTATTTTGATATGGAAGGAAATCATTTTTCATATGTGTTGCCCGTAAAAAGATGGCGCCATTACGGGTCCGCATTTTGTAAAACAACTGCTCCATTATTTTATTAGTTAATGGCATATACACCGCAAGCAATTTGAAAATCGTTTTTTTTGTCATTACTAGATTGCCCCATTCCCAGTTAAAATTGTGCCCCACATGTAGCTGCACACTTTTACCTGTTGAATGAATTGCATTAATGATGTTCCAATTGGCGGTGAATCTTTTTTCAAGAACTTTATCAGATATAGAGAGCATCTTGAGGGTCTCTATGAACATGTCAATAAGATTGTGATAGAATTTTTTAGCAATTTGCTTTCTTTCTTTTTCTGTTTTTTCAGGAAAAGCAATAAAGAGATTCTTCATCACCACATCTTTCCTGTATTTAACGATATAAAATACAAGTCCGTAAATACAATCGGATAAAATATATAACACCCTCAAAGGAAGCAGAGAGATCAGCCAGAGAAATCCGTAGACGATGTAATACATGATGGGCAAAGATAGAAACTACAGAACAATGTTTTGAACAAGATGGCCTTTGTCAGGATAATCAGTATTGTAATGCAGTCCGCGGCTTTCTTTGCGGAAGCTGGCACCTTTTACAATTAAATAACCAACCGTTATCATATTCCGCAATTCCAGCAGTTGTGGTGAAAGCGTACTGCTTTCGTATAACTGTTCGGTTTCTTCCCATAAAATATCCAGGCGGCGCATGGCCCGTTGCAAACGAATATCATTGCGGACAATACCCACATAATCACTCATGATAAGCTGAAGTTCTTTCAGGCTTTGCGTAATAAGTATCATTTCTTTCGGATCAGTGGTTCCCTTTTCATTCCAATCCGGAATAGCCTCCCCAACACTTCCAAAGGAAGGACGCAGGTGGGCCGAGCTATCCATATAACACCTGTGTGCAAATACCATGGCTTCCAGTAAAGAATTTGAAGCAAGGCGATTGGCTCCATGCAATCCCGTTGAAGCACATTCGCCGCAGGCATATAAATTCCTGATAGAACTTCTTCCCCATTCATCGGTTTTAATTCCACCACAACTGTAATGAGCGGCCGGAGCCACTGGTATCATATTTTTTGTAATATCAATGCCAATAGACAAACATTTTTCATAGATATTAGGAAAATGTTCTGTAAATTTTTCTTTGTTGAAATGACGGCAATCCAGCCACACATGTTCCGTACCCGTTCTTTTCATCTCGCTGTCAATAGCCCTGGCAACTATATCTCTTGGAGCCAGGTCTTTTCTCGGGTCATATTTTTCCATGAAGGCTTCGTTATTCTTATTGCGCAAAATTCCTCCATCGCCCCGAACGGCTTCTGTAATTAAAAATGCCTGGCCTCCCACACCTTTTTCATACAAAGCAGTCGGATGAAATTGTATGAACTCCATATTTTCAATCCTTCCTTTAGCCCGGTACACCATTGCTACGCCATCCCCTGTAGCGATAGATGGGTTTGTTGTTGTTCGGTATACCTGTCCGTTTCCTCCTGAAGCCAGTAAGGTGATTCCGGAAAGTATTTTTTCAATTTTGTTTGTTTGCAGGTTCAGCACATATACGCCATAACATTCAATATCGGGTGTGGCTTTGGAAATAAGATATCCAAGATGATGCTGGGTAATAATATCAATAACAAAACAATGTTTGATAAATTCAATATTTTTTTGTTTGGAAACGGCATCTACCAAAGCCCTTTCCATTTCTTTGCCTGTTACATCCTTATGGTGCAGGATACGAAACTCTGAGTGGCCGCCTTCTTTCCCTCTTTTATAATCTCCGTCTGCTTCTTTATCAAACCGGGCGCCCCAGTCAATTATTTCCCTTACTCTTTCCGGACCTTCCTTTACCACAATCTCTACCACTTTTTCATTGCACAATCCATCGCCTGCAATCAAGGTATCTTCAATATGTTTTTCAAAACTATCATTCTCCGGATCATTTACAACGGCAATGCCGCCCTGTGCATATTTGGTGTTGGTTTCATCAGCAGTGGCTTTTGTCATCACCAGCACTTTTTTATCCGGAAACTGGTGTGCCGCTTTAAGGGCATATGTTAATCCCGCAATGCCCGAACCAATCACTAAAAAATCTGTTTGTTGCATATCCCTATCCCCTAAAGGGGAATTTATTGATTATAAAGTATTATTCATTCCCGCTACAAATATACTTTATGGCGCCTTGTACTATGAACAACTGTGCCAGGCCATACGTTAGTATAATAAGTAACCCAGCCACTTCAAAAGGCTGATAAAATTTATTGATGGCAAGTAAAGAATCTGACATCACAAACAATAAAGCTCCGGGCATCATCCATTTGCCTGCTGCTTTGTTTTTAATAAATAACATATGCATCGCCAGCATAAACATAAAGCTAATTACTATTCCATAAACCATCACCGGTACTTTCATATCAAGAAGGTGCGGGAAAAGCCAACTGATCAACCCGGCATAATACGTCACAACTACGGGCAATAGCCACCAATGAATTTTTATTTTTTCTTTTAACATGATGTGGTAAAAAAAGAAACTATAAAAAATATGTGCCAGCAGGAAAGCTGATAACCCGAATATAAAAAATATTTTATCCTTTGATTCAAACATCAGCAGTACATCACCTGCCAATGAAAAAAACAATGCTGCCAAAATCCATTTCCCCAACCCGCTTACAATGTTATCTGTTTGAGAAATAAAATAACCGATAAGCACAGGAATGAGTAATGGTTTGACAAAATACTCCAGTTGTCCGTTATACAATTGCCGGTCAAGAAGGTTTACTACAAGAATAGTTATGAATAGAATGAACCAAGAAGATTTTTTCATACAATGAATTTAAATTTCCACCCAAACTCCATTTTCTTTTATCAGGTTGATGAGCTCCTCCACCGCCACCTCACTGTTTACATTCCGTTTCACCACTTCTTTGCCTTTGTATAAAGTTATTTTACCCGGTCCACTACCTACATAACCAAAATCTGCATCGGCCATTTCACCGGGGCCATTCACAATGCAGCCCATGATAGCAATCTTCACTCCTTTCAGGTGATTGGTTACCGCCCTGATCTTTGCCGTGGTTTCCTGAAGGTCAAATAGTGTTCTTCCGCAACTGGGGCAACTGATATATTCTGTTTTGGAAATCCTGGTTCTTGTTGCCTGTAAAATACTAAACGCTGTATTGTTGGTAAACTGGTAAATATCTTTTGCATCCAGGTAGGTTTTGCCAGTTGTTTTAATATTCTCCATGGCTGATTTCCCACTATAACCAAGACAAATACCATCTCCCATCCCTTCCAGAAATAAAGCTCCGGTCTCTGTGGCAAAATGAATAAGATGCTCATCCGGCGTTTGCCATTTACTGTCAGTGATTAATACAACGGGATTTTTAATCTGCCGGTTCATGAGTTCAATAAACATCCGGCGAACGGACTGCATGGCATTTGTATTGGTTGAACTCAAACAAATAACAACTGACGGATCATTAATGAGTTTATCAGGGAAAGAATAATCATTTACTGATGTAGCATCACTAAAGCAATCAACCATTACAAAATTCAAATTTTCATTTTTTTGCTCAGCTTCGTCAAACCCACTGTCATGATAAATCGGGAAGTAATTAGATTTGTTTTTTGCCAATTGCCAGGCGGCAGGATATACAATCACTTTCAGTGTTCCCGGTAATTCAAAATCCAGTAATTGGTGCCCGGTAAAAATATAATCTGCTGCCGCATCACCGATATTCCACTTGTCTGTCACTTCATTATAAGTGTACCCAATACTTTGCAAATGAGCAGGTATTATTTTTTCAATCCTACTTAAATCAGTAATAACTACAGGAACATTTTTACCGCCAATATTTTCAACCGTAAATGTTTCTCTTCTTTGATAGCTAAACGGGTTGTATAGTATCTTCTCAATCACGGGTACAGGCTCACGACTTACGACTAAAGACTCACGACTTGCATATCTCTTCACCAAATCTTTACATACCGGAATTTCAAACTCAGGATCTTCTGTCAGCGAAACTCTTATTGTATCACCAATACCATCTTCAAGTAATGTGCCAATGCCGATTGCCGATTTTATTCTTCCGTCTTCGCCATCACCGGCCTCAGTTACTCCCAGGTGCAAAGGATAAATTTCTCCAAATTCATCAAACATTGTTTTTACCAATAAGCGATAAGCCTGCACCATTACCTGCGGGTTGCTGCTTTTCATACTCAGCATAATATTGTGATAGGCTTCGGCCCTGGCTATTCTCAAAAATTCCATCGCACTTTCCACCATTCCCACCGGCGTATCACCATAACGGCTCATGATGCGGTCGCTGAGTGAACCATGATTGGTGCCGATACGCATGGCTGTTCCATATTCTTTACAGATTTTTACAAGGGGAGCAAACCGCTCTCTTATTCTTTCAATTTCTTCGGTATATTCTGCATCCGTGTATTCAATTTGCTCAAATTTTTTCTTGTCAACATAATTACCGGGGTTCACTCTAACCTTTTCAACAATTCTTGCGGCTATCTCTGCTGCATTGGGAGTAAAATGAATATCCGCAATCAATGGTGTGCTGAACCCTCTTTTCCCCAATTCATTTTTTATGTTCAGTAAATTTTCTGCTTCATTTTTTGATGGAGCCGTGATGCGAATTAGTTCAGAGCCGGCTTCAATGCAACGAATACATTGTTCCACCGTGGCCAATGTATCCATTGTATCAGTCGTGGTCATTGTCTGTACCCGGATGGGATGGAAGTTACCGAGAAGCAGGTCTCCGATCTTCACTTCCCTCGTGGCAAGGCGTTTATATTCTGTAAGGGATTCACAATACAATTGCATAGCTGCAAAACTAACAAAGTAGCAGCGGAGATGTTTACCAATCTTTCGCCTGGCTACTCCCGGATTTCACCTTATCCTTCTGAACTCTTTGCTGCACTTCCTTTTCTTTCTGTGCCAGCAATTTGAGCCGTTGTTCTGCTTCTTTTTGACTTAAGCTGGATTGTGGTTGTTTTTGTTGCTGTTCCTGCTGCTTCTTTTTCTTATCCTTTTCTTCTTTTTGGGGTGGTTGTTTTTTATTTTTTAATTCCAATAATGCTTTTTGCAGATTTTCTCTTGCCTCTTTGTCATCGCAGTTCAACCGCAGGGCGGCTTTGTAGGCTTCAATACTTTCTTCCAGTTTCTTTTGCTGACTCAATACCGCTCCTTTGTTATAATATGCCTTTGCTTTAAGATTACTTTCTCCTGTATTAACTGCAACATCCGTAAACATCCTCACTGCCTCATCCTGTTTGTTTTGCTTATATAATGTATTGGCAAGATTAAACTTTGCCTTGTCATTGTTTGGTTCAGTTTCAATGGCCTTGCTGTATTGTAAAGCAGCATTATCAAATAGCTGTTGCTTATACAATTCATTTCCCGCACGGATATTTTTCTCCGCTTGTAGAGATTGTGCCAATGAACACCCGGGTATTAATAAAATAAGAATGATCAATTTTACTCTCACACAATACTTTTTTTTCGTTCGGAAATAAATAATTCAACAACCAATAATATAAACATGGCAGCAGCAAACCATATATAGTATGTCCTGAAATTCATCTGCGAGATATCGCCAAAGACTTTGCGGTCTATCTGGTATAATTGGCCCTTTAATGCAGAGACGGCTTCATCACTACTTTGAAGCCTGATATAAATTCCATTGGTGGCATTGGCTATTTCCTTTAATTCTTCTTCATTTAATTTTGAGATCACAGTATTTCCTGCCTCATCTTTTTTGGGCTGGCCAGTGGCCGTATCAATAATTTCTGCTCCATCCGGAGAACCGACACCAATTGTATTTATCATGACTCCCTGCTTCGCTAATAAGCTGGCCGTTTTTACAGCATTTTCATCATGATCCTCTCCATCCGAAATAAGAATTACAGATTTAAATTTTTTTTCCGTCTTATTGAAAACACCAGCACTCATTGTTAATGCTTCGCTGATAACTGTTCCCTGTTGCGGCACGGCATCAGGAACTGCAGATGATACAAATATCTGTGCAGCGCCATGATCAATGGTGAGAGGCATTTGTAAATAAGCTTTCCCGGCAAACAAAACCAGCGCCACACGGTCATCCGGCATTTCATTCATCAGTTTACTGATCAGTTGCCTGGCTCTTTCCAGCCTGTTAGGTGGCAGATCTGCAGCCAGCATACTCTTACTTACATCCAGCGCAATAACTATGTCAATACCTTTTCTTTTTACATTGCCTGCTGCACCGGGTTGGCGAAGATTCATGACAGCCAAAACACCAACAGCAAATGCAGCGGAAAGAAGAATAAATTTAGAAGCAAATAGTTTCGGGGAATAATTACTGATTAAACGATTTACAAGACGCTTGTCACCTATTCTTTTTTTTACTTCTTTTTTCCAACGCAATAGGCCAAGGAAAAAAAATACCAGGATAATAAGTCCTGCAAAAAGCCATATATATTCTTTATGCTGAAACAAGGATCATGTCTTTATTCCATTATTGCAATAAAAGTACCATGTTATAAATCATCAAAATCATTTAAAGATGCATCCATGGCTTCTTCCCCACTTACCAATGGACTTTTTTTCTTTTTTGCTTTTTTTCAGTAATACAAACAGAACAATTGCAGCAAATAAGATGGCAGCAAAAAACTATGATTTGAATTATAGGCATATAATACCCTACATTTTCCCTTCAAAGAATCCCAAATGCTTAAGAATATCCTTAAGCATTTTCATCCGCACTGTCCACATATCATATTTTGGATCTGCCGACTCAATATTAAGCACAAAGAAATAAGGATGATTATTTTCTTCAATCCAACCCACTACCCAACCAAGGGGGTGATCTTGTTCTGTATAACTCCATCCTGTTTTATACCCCAACCGGTAGTTGGTGTTGTTTTCAAACAACATAGCTCTCTTTACCACTTCCTGGTAGCTTTTAAAAAAAGGCAACTGGTCAAAGTATAATTTTTTAACAAGCCCCAGTTCTTCATCTGGTTTTATTTTTAATGAATTATTCAGCCAGAAAGAATCTACCGGTCCTATTATTTTTTTTGTGCCATAGCTTAATGAATCAAGCCAGAGTTGCATTGTATCTTTTCCTATTCTTCTTGCCACTTCCTGGTAATAAGGAACAGCTGAAACCCTGAAGGCTTCATACATAGTTAAATCTTTATTCCACTCAGTGATCTTATGTTTAATACCATCCCATTTTATCATCATGCTATCGTTAACTATTTTCCCGGTTTGCAAACCAATCAGGGAATTGACAATTTTAAAAGTGGATGCCGGCTGGTAACTGCTGTCACGATAACGGCTAAGATTATAAACCGTAAATTTTCCGGTGCCATTATCCATCAGTGCAAAACAGCCCTCCACTTTATTTTCATCAAAATATTTTTTCAGGCTATTATCTTTTTTCACATTGCCTGGAGAACAGGAAAAAAATATAATGGCGGATAAAAGAAAAAAAATACTACCTCTCATAGAAAATATTTCATCAAAGTTAATCATCATTGACATCGCTTTAAAACTGCTTTCTATCTATTCTATGGCTGTTAGCTAACGGCTGGCCTGTTTCTTTTTCGGCTACCGGCCAATGCCGGAAAAATGATTCAAATAGTTTTATCACAAAGAAATGAAACCAAAATGAAAAGATCAGACAACCTGTGTGGTATAAAAATAAAAAATCCCGCAGGCTTGTTGCAAACGGGAGAAGTTTTGAGGTGAAAAATATATTTACATATAAAATCCGCCGGGTTGTTTATAATGTCTTACTCCACGGCAATCCCTTTTGGTGGCAGCACAGGAACTGAAAAAGAAAGCTACTACGGCCAAAATAGATAAATAAAGAAAAAACTTTTTCATACTTAGTTAAATATAAGTTGGGTCATCAAACTAATTAAGGAAAATCAGAGGTATTGGTGGGTAAATTTTTAATTCATCTCAGTAGAACAACGAAAATAATGCCAGCATATTGTTTTTCATAATTTCCAGCCAGTTTTTTTTACATTTTCTTATAAATAAATGCCGGCATATGCTTTTATCGTAAAAACCCCATTTGTATTATCTTTATCCCCTGATTTAAATCAACCTTTATGAAACAAATAGCCTTCCTGTTACTGTCCGGCATGCTGATGCTGACTTCCTGCAATAATAATAAACCGGGTGACACAGCCACCATAACCAGCTCTGACGGAAAAGAGAAAATAACAGTAGATCCAAAGCAAATGCAAGATGCGGTTATGGATATGGAAAAACAAAAAGATGAATTGAGCAAATTATCACCGCTCAGTATGGATCAGTTGAAAGCCATGATCCCGGAAATACTGATGAGTGCTAAAAGAACAAATTACGAAGCTAATACTGCGATGGGTGCCAGTGTGGCAACAGGAGAATATGAATTGAATGACAGCACCCGCATCACCTTGAATATTTATGATTGTGCCGGACCAGCCGGTGCCGGAATTTATGGCCTGCAGTACCTGGGGTTATTAAATGTGCAGCAGGAAAATGATGAAGAATTTACAAAATCCATTGACTTTAACGGTGGCAAAGCCTTTGAACAATGTGATAAGACTACCAATGATTGCACATTTACTTATTTTTCCGGTGGCCGTTTTTTAGTAACGCTGGAAGGCGAACATATTGGCATTGATGCGCTAATGCAGGCGGCGAAGGGATTAAATATAAAATAGAATAACGTTAACACTAAAATAAATTAAAAAAGCTTCTTCATTTTTGAAGCGACTTTTTTATAACATCGTAAATCTTATTTTAACACCCCCAGCTCCTTTCCAATCTTTGTAAATGCAGCAATCGCTTTATCCAGGTGTTTTTGTTCATGTGCCGCACTCAGCTGCACCCTTATCCTTGCCTGTCCTTTAGCCACCACCGGGAAAAAGAAACCGATAACATAAATTCCTTCATCTAAAAGTTTAGCCGCCATCGTTTGTGCCAGCACAGCATCATACAGCATGATAGGAACAATCGGGTGATCGCCGGGTTTGATATCGAAACCGGCTTCCGTCATTTTACTGCGAAAATACTTTGTGTTGTGTTCCAGCTTATCTCTTAACTCAGTTGTTTGTGTCAGCTTATCCAGCACAGCAATAGAACCCCCGACAATGGATGGCGCCAGTGTATTACTGAATAAATATGGTCTTGACTTTTGGCGCAGCATTTCAATTATTTCTTTTCTTCCGGATGTAAAACCACCGCTTGCGCCTCCCAATGCTTTTCCCAATGTACCGGTGATGATATCAATTCTCCCTATCACTCCACGATATTCATGAGTACCTCTCCCGGTCTTGCCCAAAAAACCAGAAGAGTGGCATTCATCAATCATCACTATCGCATCATATTTATCAGCCAGCTCGCAGATCTTATCCAGCTGCGCTATTGTTCCATCCATACTGAACGAACCATCCGTTACAATGATGCGGCTGCGGAGCGTTGAAGATTCTTTTAGTTTCACTTCCAGGTCTTCCATATTATTATGTTCATAACGCAAACGCTGGGCTTTGCATAATCGCACCCCATCAATAATGCTTGCATGATTCAATGCATCAGAAATGATAGCATCCTCTTCATTAAACAGGGGTTCAAACACGCCGCCATTGGCATCAAAAGCAGCGGCGTACAAAATAGTATCTTCTGTCCCAAGGAAACTTGATAATTTTTCTTCCAGCTCTTTATGAATATCCTGAGTGCCACAGATAAACCGAACGCTGCTCATGCCATAGCCTCTTTTATCTATCGCTTTATGTGCCGCTTCTATTACTTTAGGATGTGAAGACAGGCCCAGGTAATTATTGGCGCAAAAATTTAAAACCGTTTTGCCACCCACCATTATCTCTGCTCCCTGCGGGCTGGCAATGATCCTTTCTGTTTTATAAAGACCGGAAGTTTTTATTTCCTCCACTTCCTTTGCTAACCGTTTTACAAGGTTTTCATTCATATAGCCGTGTTTTGTGGCAAATATAGTGAGGCAGGTGAAATTCCCCCGGCCATCAACCATTTACTTAGCCAAATGGCACCCTTGAAAAATAATAAGATTTCTGTAACATTTAACTTTCTACTTTCGTTTCATCCCAAAACCGGCTGAAATGAAGAAAAAAAACTGGATACTTCCTTTTCTTGCAGTCGTTATAGTGGCTGCCGGATTTTTTACAATCGCTTTTTCTTCTCACGCATCTGATCAGAAGCAAAAAGACAATTCAACCTGCTGTCAACAGCAAAAGCCGGAAGAATGCAATGGAAAAATGAATGACTCTATCCCTCCGGGCATATTAATACCGGAAAATCTTTTCCGCCAATTTCTTCTTATCACAACTTTAGGGCGTTGATTTGCAAGCCATGGAGTTGATTATTTTCCTCTCCTGTAACTTTCCTTCCTTTTATCCGTATTACCTGCAGAACAGGGCTTATTAAGTATTTTTGCCCTGGATTACCGGCTGTTTACCTGTACATCGAAACTTATTGAGAAAGTGAAACCCGGAACAGGAGGCTGGCCGCTTATTTAAATGAGCGAAGTAGTATGACTGAACGGGAATACAATGAATGTGTAACTGAGTATGCAGATAATGTGTACCGCTTCATCCTGAAAAATCTTCGGCATGAAGAGGATGCAAGGGATGTGGTGCAGACGGCTTTTGAAAAAATGTGGCGAAACAAAGACGAGGTGGATGCGCAGAAAAGTAAGTCCTATCTTTTTACAGTTGCCTACCACCAGATGATTGACCATATAAGAAAAGTAAAAAGGATTCAGTTGAGAGAAGATTTCAGCGATGAAATAAAAGTGCAGAACCGGCCCGTTAATAATTTAAAAAAAATACTGGATGAAGCATTGAGCCGACTGAGTGAAACACAACGGTCATTAGTTTTGCTGAAAGATTATGAGGGGTACAGTTATGAAGAAATTGGAAAGATAACAGGACTGAACGAAAGCCAGGTAAAAGTGTACCTGCACCGGGCAAGATTGCAATTGAGAGAATATTTAGTGAAAATGGAAAACGTTATATAGCTGGCCGTTGATAGATGGCCGATGGCCGTCTTCCGGACAACGAACAACAGACATCGCACAACGAATGAACATAAACCGCCATAATTACGAAGAGTTCTTTATCCTGTACATGGATAATGAACTGGAAAGTGATGATCGCCGCATGGTGGAGGAGTTTGTTTTACAACATCCTGACCTGAAAGAAGAACTGGATATTTTATTGCAACATAAAATGATGCCGGATACCAATATTATGTTTCCGGGCAAAGCTGAATTGATGAAAGAGAATGGGAGTACTCCTGTTTCTCTTACCAATTATGAAGAATGGCTGGTGCTTTATACAGATAAGGAGCTGACTGCTGATCAAAGAAAAGGAATTGAACAGTTTATTGCCAATAATCCATTTGTACAGGAAGAGTTGGCATTGTTACAACGCACCAAACTTCAGCCTGAGCCAATTGTTTTCACTCATAAAGAATCTTTATACAGAAAGGAAGAAAAAGTAAAGGCTTTACCTGTGCGTTGGTGGAGGGCAGTTGCTGCTATTTTAATATTGGCACTTGGCCTTACCACGTTTTTCCTGCTTAACAACAAACCACCTGCTGTTGAAAACAATATTGTAACCACCACTCCCGGCCTGAAGGATAATATCAACCCCGATAACTCAACTGGAAAAGTGATTAAGGAAAATATTGTTGTCTTACCAAAAGAAACAAACAATACGACTAATCAAACAGCAGTTGTTGATAATCAGAAAATATCTCCTGCTATTAAACAGGAAAACAAAAGCATAGCTGTAAAAAATAACAAAGCTGCTGTTAAGGATAAATTACCTGTCAATGTTCCATCTCCTGTAAAAAAGGAGGAACAAGGGATTGCTAATAATGACAATAACAAACCCTCTAATAATTTGCCCCAACCAATCAATAACCCCAACATAAATAAAAACAATACTATTAATGATGCTTATGCTGGCAACGATCCTACCAAAGAAATAATTAACTCACAAAAATCATTAACACCTGCTCCTGTAACAAACGTCATTCCCGCATCGTATACTAATAGTGATGGCAGCCAGCTTGAAGAAGGCGGAAAGAACAAAAAGAACCGTGGCTTCCTGCGCAAACTGGCAAGAACATTTGAGAAAAGAACCAATATGACTGCTGCAGATGATGACAAACTATTAATTGGTGGGCTGGCTTTTAAATTGAAATGACCCTTCGGCAAGCTCAGGGTGACATCAGCCAAAAAAGTAAAAAAATTAAAAAATACAAAATGAAGAATATGAAGCGAATCTTTACCCTGTGCATTACGGTATGCACAATCATTAACAGTTTTGGCCAGACGGATACTACTGGCAAACAGAATCCCGTTCCCCAAAATGACACCATCCGGATTGGCGGCATGGTCATCATCCGCAAAGCAGGCAGCAAAGAAAAAGAGACAGAGAAGGACAAAGTACTTAAAATAAAAAACCACGAAAACGATAAGCCTTCCAACCTGAGTACCAACTGGTGGATAGTTGACATTGGCCTTTCTAATTATTCAGACAACACTGTTTACAGCAGCGCCGCTGCCCAGGCCTATGCACCCGGAAGCAATGCCACCTGGTTTGACCTGAAAGATGGCAAGTCAAGAAATGTGAACATCTGGTTTTTTATGCAAAAACTGAATGTAGCCAAACATATTCTCAATTTAAAATACGGGCTGGGACTTGAATTAAACAATTATTATTATAAACAACCCATCCGGTACAATGCCAATCCGCCGGCAGTTGTTAATCCTCCCCGTGTGTCGTTGGATAGCACAAGAGGGCGAAGCTATAAAAAGAATAAGCTGGCCGCAGATTACTTGACTGTTCCGATGATGATGAATTTTAATTTTACCCCGAACCGGAAAAAAGGTTTTGGTTTAAGCGCCGGCATCAGTGTAGGATATCTCTATGCTTCCCGCAATAAAACTATTACATCAGATGAAAATAAAAAGAAAGCAAAAGATGATTTTGAACTGGAGAAGTGGAAGCTTTCTTATGTAGCTGAGTTGTCATTAGGACCGGTTCGTTTTTATGGTTCTTATGCTTTTAAAAATATGTATGCACGGGGGCTGGATATAACACCGTATAATTTCGGGTTCAGGTTCAGCAACTGGTAAGCCTAATAAATTCGTTTTCTTATGTGGTCTTTTTGATCACATGAAGCCGGTGGTAGAAACCACTGGCTTTTTTATTATTGACCTAAATCATCTCTGCACAACCAGTTTTTTCCAATAGCTTTTCTAAACGTCAAGTTAAAACCGGCCCGCATTTTCATGATCCAAAATAATAATTCATGGCACGACGTTTGACGAATGACGGTTACTGATTTTAGCCAAGAAATAAATGTTGCGCCACCTCGCAAGGTTACATCTGGCCCTTACTAAAACACTAAATAACATGAAAAACCTTGTGGTGCTGGTTTCATTTTTTCTTGGAAGCAGTTTGCTGGCTTCCGATCTTCATAAAATTTCACGCAGCAAAACATATAAACGATTTACCCGGGGTGTGGCCCGTCCGGTAGGCGCTGTTTCCATCATCATCGACAAGTCGGACTATGAACTGAATATTTTTGATGAAAAAGGCTGGTATGCCACTTACCCGGTTGTGTTTGGCAACAACAGTCTTGAAGATAAAAAAATGCAGGGCGATAAAAATACCCCCGAAGGAGTTTTTCATATTACCGCTAAACGGGTGCATGATAAATGGTGCCGGTTTTTATCACTGGATTATCCTACAAAAGAAAGCTATGAAAAATTCAACCAGCGGAAGCAGCGTGGTGAAATACCGGCCAATGCCAGCATCGGTGGTGGCATCGGCATACATGGCACCTGGCCGCATGAAGATTTTGTAATAGACCGCTACAAAAACTGGACGCTTGGTTGTATATCAATGAAGAATGACGATGTAACTGAAATTTATAGTTTTGCTGACCCGGGAACAAAAGTTACCATCAGGCAGTAATTCTATTTAGTGTTAGCTAAAAAAAATTGTTCTATTTCAATCCTCCATTTGGCAGGGTCATTCCTCAGTAATGATTCATGTCCTGCACGATCATACATCACCAATTTCTTTTGAGGGGATGCGATGGCGCTGTAAACTTCATCCGTTTCATATTTTAATACATACTCATCAATGGCCCCCGCCTGCATCAGCACCGGGCAATTAATTTTTGCTCCATACCGGGCTGTCTGATGTTTAAATCCATTAAAGCCTCTTTCCAACCCAATCCAGAAGGTTACCATAAAAGCAAATGGCCTTTGCGTAAATGCCTCGAATCCCTGTACCCTTGCCCTGGCTCTTAAGTGTGACTGTAGTGAAGCAAAAGGCATTTCAAGGATAGCTCCTGCCAATTTAAGATCATAATCAGCTATGGCTTTGGCCACCACTACAGCGCCCATGGAACTGCCATAAAGAAAAATATTTTTTTCTCCCTGTTGAAGCACATAATCATAGGCCAGTTTTACTTCCTCTGATTCGATGACACCAATCGTTGTGGTATGACCGCCGCTGTTTCCATGTGCCCGCAAATCAACAAGCAGAATATTATATCCAAGATAGAGAAATTCGGAAGCTTCGGGAATCAGCATTCCTTTATTGGCGCCAATGCCATGAAAAAGAATAACAGTTCCTTTGGCTGCAGAATCTGGTTTTGCATACCATGCATCAATCAAAACTCCGTTTTGAGTTTTTAGTATAACCGTATCAATTGGAAAAACCGGGGACTCTGTAATAACTGAGCGGGGTTGCCGGGGACCAGTGAACAGCCGCCATGTTTTGATAAAAATATTTTTGTTGGGAGGCTCGTGCCTCAAAGCCGGATCATCATATACATGGGTAAACTTATAGGCGTAAAAAGCAGCGCTGATGTTAAAGAGAACAAACTGCACCAGCAAAACCCATATTATCCAGCGGAAAGCAGAAGGCAGTCTTCGTTTGGGGGTTTGATTTTCCATCAGGTATTGGGGCGGTTTGTGTAGTTATCAGCCAAAAGTAAATTTAACCACTCATATCTTCTAGCCCTAAAGGCTAATTATTTTGTGACGGGCTGATAATATTTTCAACCAATATGTTCCAGGGCATCATTTTTGTTCCGAAATTTGTGTTTTATTGCCAACAGCCCGACGAAATTGGAAAAACCTTTTAAAGCAGCCCATCCGTGCTGCTTTATTTTTTTTACAGCTTTCCATTCTTTATCTCTTCCACTACACCCGGATCCAGTAAAGTAGTTGTATCACCAAGATTTGAAGTTTCACCTTCCGCAATTTTTCTTAAAATTCTTCTCATTATTTTTCCGCTTCTTGTTTTGGGGAGACCAGAAACAAACTGAATTTTATCAGGCCGGGCAATGGGGCCGATCACTCTTGTCACTGTTTGCAGTATATCTTTTCTTCTCAGTTCTTCATCGCCGTGATGGCCGTTATAAATTACATAGGCATAAATACCCTGTCCTTTTAAATTATGCGGGTATCCCACTACGGCGCTTTCCACTACTCCTGCATGCATGTTTATTGCATTCTCTACTTCGGCAGTACCAATGCGATGACCACTTACATTCAGTACATCATCCACCCTTCCGGTAATCCTGTAATTGCCCTTCTCATCTTTTAATGCGCCATCACCGGTGAAATATAAATTCTCATAGGTAACAAAATAGTTCTGGCGGCATCTTTCATGATCTCCCCAGGTAGTTCTGATAATACCCGGCCACGGCGCTTTGATACATAAATTTCCCGAGGTTACTAAAGCCCCTCCTTCGGAGGGGTTTGGGGAGGCCTCTTTTCCGTTTTCATTTACTAATACCGGTTGCACTCCCGGCAAAGGCAATGTGGCCCAACTTGGTTTTGCCGGCGTTACACCTGCAAGGTTTGAGATAAGTATGCCGCCGGTTTCCGTTTGCCACCATGTATCAACAACCGGACAGTTTTTCTTTCCCACATTATCATCATACCAATGCCATGCTTCTTCATTGATAGGTTCACCCACGGTGCCTAATATTTTTAATGATGAAAGATCTTTTCCTTTTATTGGATCTAAACCAAAACCCATTAAACTGCGGATGGCTGTTGGCGCTGTATAAAGGATATTCACTTTATGTTTTCCAACAATATCCCAAAACCTTCCCGCATCCGGCCAGGTGGGAATACCCTCAAACATCAATGAGGTGGCCCCCGCAGCCAATGGCCCGTAAACAATATAACTATGACCTGTTACCCAGCCAATATCTGCTGTGCAAAAATGAATATCGCCGGGTTGATACTGAAACACATTGACAAAAGTGTAAGCAGTCCATACCATATAACCGGCACAGGTATGTACTACTCCCTTTGGCTTGCCAGTGCTTCCTGATGTATATAAAATAAACAAAGGGTCTTCTGCATCCATTTCTTCGGCAGGAAATGACACCAATCCTTCTTTTTCTATTTGTGATTCGGCATGCTCCATTTCATCTTCCCACCAAACATCTCTTCCTTTTATCATGGAAACAGGAGTTCTTGTTCTTGTATAAACAATTACCCGTTTTATTATCTTATTTCCAATCAATGCATCATCAATCACAGATTTCAACGGTATGTCTTTTGCTCCCCGGTAAGCTCCATCGCAGGTTACGATGTATTCCGCTTTTGCATCGTCTATCCTGTCGGCAATACTTTGCGCAGAAAATCCACCAAAGATGACTGAATGTATGGCCCCGATTCTTGCACAACCCAATACCGCATAAGCCAGTTCAGGCACCATGCCCATGTAAATACAAACCCGGTCACCTTTTTTTACTCCATTATTTTTTAAAACCTGTGCAAACTGGCAAACCCGTTTATGAAGACGGTTGTAAGTAACAACTCTCACTCTCTCTTCGGGATTATTGGGCTCCCAGATGATAGCGGGTTTATCTCCCAATGTTTTCAAGTGGCGGTCAATACAGTTTTCTGTAATATTCAGTTTAGCTCCACCATACCATTCCACTTTTGGTTCTTTAAAATTCCACTCCAGCACTTTGTCCCATTTTTTTCTCCATTGAAAATGCTCCGCAACCTCAGCCCAAAAAGCTTCCGGTTCATCCACACTTCTTTTATAGTCCCGCTGATATTGTTCCAACGATGTTATCTGAAAAGGGTATGACATGGTAGTATAATTAATCTTTAAATGTACGAAGACAAAAAACTATTGCGGCATTAACTCAATTTCGTATCCGCTGTATGCATAGACACAAAAAGAAATTGATTATTTTTTTTCGACAGTTCCAACCGGCATAATAACTTTGCCATATACTTCATTCAATAAAGTTGCAACACCTGCATAGATAGCAGAGGCGCCACAAATAATCCCCTCATACCCGGTAAATTTTTTAATGGTCGGATTTTCTGTTATATCGCCGAGAGCTAATAAAAAGAAGAGAAGGGTTAAACTGGCAAAAACAAATTGCAGGGCTTTATTAATTTTTAATGTGCCGATAAACAAAAGGCCGGTAAAAATTCCCCACATTATTAAATAAGCAACCATCCCATTCGTAGAGGGTGCCGTGATTAAGTTCCATTTCGGAAGCAGGATCAATGCCACCAGGGTAAGCCAGAAAAAGCCATAAGAAAGAAAGGCCGTCATGCCAAAAGTGTTATTCTTTTTGGATTCCAGAATTCCTGCTATAATTTGAGCCAGGCCTCCATAGAAAAGACCCATCGCCAGTATCATCGAATTCATTTCATAAAAACCGGCATTGTGCAGGTTTAATAAAACAGTTGTCATACCAAAGGCTAAAAGCCCTAATGGTCCCGGGTTAGCAGAATTATCTTTGATAGTTATTGTTGATTGATCCATACAGCAGTAATGTTTGGAATGATTAAATGAATAGTTGAAAATTACTTTTTAAATATCTGTATTTTTTTTAAACCTGCAATTAATATTATTCTTTTAATATTGACACTATCTGTTTAAAAAAATGCAAACACTGCAAACCAATTATATAATTTTCCGGCTCCCCGGATGAATCGTGGCAATTTCAGGATTACATTTGTAACTATGCATTCATACCAAAAGCTATTACTGGAAAATAAATCCTGGGCTAACAGGAAAATTGCTGATGACCCTCAGTATTTTGACAGACTGGTCCATATTCAAACACCAGAGTTTTTATGGATCGGCTGCAGCGACAGCCGGGTACCCGCCAATGAAATTACCGGTACACAACCAGGAGAAATTTTTGTTCACCGCAATGTGGCCAACCTTGTTATCAATACCGATGTAAACCTGCTGAGTGTACTGGACTATGCCGTGAATCATTTGAAAGTAAAACATGTGATTATTTGCGGACACTATGGATGCAGTGGCATCAAAGCAGCCATCACCAATCATGATTTTAATGCCGTGCTGAATATGTGGCTGAGAAACATCAAAGATGTGTACCGCATTCACCGCGGAGAACTGGATAGCATTACACATGAAGAAAAAAAAGAAGACCGACTGGTGGAATTGAATGTGCAGGAACAGGTTTTTAACCTCGCTAAAACTTCCATCATTCAGCGGGCATGGAAACATGAGCAACGTCCGCACCTGCATGGCTGGGTATATGGATTAAAAGACGGCCTTATCAAACCTGTTTGCGAAATGGATGCAGGCACGCATATTGACCCGCTTTATGAGTACGATGATCTGTAAACCCCCATCCCCTAAAGGGGAGTAAGAAAACTCTGCTGATAAGCCGATCAAATCAATGCAATACAAAAATGTTTGTTGTAAAATAGTATTAGCACATCTGCACATTATCAAATTAGCTAATTTGCATCTATGTCTATTGAAATAAAAAATCTCCTCAAAGTTTATGGCGAACAAAAAGCTGTTGACAATATTTCTTTTAAAATTGACAAAGGTGAGATTGTTGGATTCCTCGGACCGAATGGCGCCGGCAAATCCACCACGATGAAAATTATTACCGGTTACCTGCAGCAAACCCGGGGTGATGCTTTTGTTTGCGGGATGAACGTGAAAGATGACCCACTTGCAATAAAAAAGAAGATTGGCTACCTGCCCGAAGCCAACGCCTTGTATCATGATATGTATGTGAGAGAATACCTTGGCTTCATAGCAGAGCTGCATGAGGTCAGAAGTCAGAAGTCAGAAGTAGAAAAAGTGATTGTAATGGTTGGATTAAAATCAGAAGCAACAAAAAAAATCGGCCAGTTATCCAAAGGGTATAAACAAAGAGTTGGCCTGGCAGCTGCATTAATTCATGATCCCGAAGTTTTGATTCTGGATGAACCTACTTCCGGTCTCGATCCTAACCAGATCATTGAAATAAGAGAAGTGATAAAAAAGCAGGGACAAAACAAAACCGTTCTTTTTTCATCTCATATTTTACAGGAAGTGGAAGCCATGTGCGACCGGGTGATCATTATTAATAAAGGGAAACTGGTGGCCGATGATAAACTAAGTAATCTGCAAAAAAACAAAAATGAAAAACATTCCGTGAAAGTGGAATTTAAAGAAGCTGTCAATGAAGAAAGGCTAAAAGAATTGAAAACTGTTTATTCCATCACCCATATTCATCCCGGAAAATTCAATATTCAATGTTCAGATGCTGAAGCAGTAAAAAAACAACTGCTTCAATTAGCTATTGATAATAATCTGAATATAATTTCGCTCCAAAGCGAAAATCAAAGCCTCGAAGATGTCTTCAAGGCTTTGACCAATTAGTATTCATATCAACAATGTTTCCCACAAAGCCTGTTAAGTACACAAAGAAAATCTTCATAAGAAGGATCAACTCTCTGTGATCTTTGTGCCCTTTGTGGGAAAAATTAAAATGGTTTTTTCTCCACAGGTTTCCCTTTATCAAAATCGCCGCCGTATACCATTACCAATTTTGATTTATCAAAATATTTGCGCAGCGCCATATTTACAGATTCAAGTGAAACGCCTTTTATTTTTGTTTCAAAAAAACTGAAATCATCCAGGTCACGGCCGTCACGCATATACCAGCGAAGCTGATTGGCGAGAAACCGGTTGTCTCCGAGGTTTGTTTTGTTTCCTTCCAGCCATGCATTCTTCGATTTGTCAAGTTCATCTTTGGTAAATCCTCCGTTGATGGCTTTATCTATTTCCTGCTTCAGTGCAGAATCAAGCCTGCCTTTATACTGGGGATTAAAAATTGCATATAGTCCCCAGTTGGTAATATCATATTTATATTCAGAATTTATAAAGGTGCCGGCGCCATAGCTCATGCCTTCATTTTCCCGGAGACGCTGCGGTATTCTGGATGAAAGAAATGCTCCGCCTCCCAGCAATTCATTGGCCATATACAATGCCGGGTAATCAGTATGTGTTTGTGATATATTGATATTGATATTGCCAATAAGCATGGCATTTGTTTTATCCGGTGTTTTGACGGTTTCAGTGGTTCCTTTCACATCAAAATATTTCGGCGACATCATCGTATACTTCATTTTGCTGTTCCAGGTGCCAAATGTTTTTTGCAGGAAATCTGTTATCTGTTTTTTATCCAGTTCGCCCACAAAAGAAGAAATGGAATTATTGGCCCCGAAGAAATCTTTATAATATTCCTTTACTTCATTCAGGCTGGTATTGGCCAGGTCTTCCAATTTTTCTTCTGAAGAAGATGCATAACCCGGATGGCCTTTGGGATAATTGGTTGTGAGTTTTTGTAATTTTTCAACAGCTAATGTTTGCGGGTCGCTCAGGCCGGTTTCAATTCCTGCTTTTACTTCCAGTTTTGTTTTTTCAAATTCAGCTTCATCAAATTTTGGGTTCTTCAGCAGATCATCAAGCAATGCCAGTGCGGCAGGCAGGTTTTGCTTATCCGTATTTATATTGATCAGTATTCCTGTTGGTGTGCCAAAAAAAGAAATATCAGTTTTAATACGATCCAGTTCATCGCTGATTTGTTTCCGGGAACGGGACGTGGTTCCTGTTTTCAGCATATCAGCCACCAGGTAAGGAGCATATTTTTTATTCATCAGGCTGTTCTCATCGCCAAAGCGGATGGCAATGCTGGCATTGATCTTATCGCCTTTAGTGGGTTTTTGAAGCAAAGCATATTTACCACCATTGCCTAAAGTTCCGTACTCAGTATTCTTTTTTATGTTGGCAATGCTGTTTTCAAAATTTTCTTTCTGAGCAATCTCTTCTTTTCCTTTATATCCGTCAAGCAGTTTTTTAATATCCGGCGTTTCTGCCACCTCAGTTCTCTGCGGTGAGGCATCAGGGATAAAGACACCACTGGTCCGGTTGGAAGACTTGTAATATTTTTCTGCAACTTTTTTAATATCCTCTTTTGTCAGTTTTTCAATACGGTCACGGAATAAGTACCAAAGTCGCCAATCACCTGCGCCAATTACCTCTGTCAATGCTATTGCAAAGTCAGTGGTCTTGCTGCTGGCATCTTCAATATATTTCTGGATCGAGTTTTTTGCACGGGTCAGGTCTTCATCCGTAATATTCATACTCCCAACATCATCCATGGTAGAATAAAAAATCATTTTTGCGCTATCAATGTTTTTATCTTTTGGCACATCCACCTGCAAATAAGAGAACCCCGGGTCATGCAGTGTTTGTGAATAACCAGAAACACCTGTGGCCATTTTTGTATCAACTAATTTTTTATATAAGATGCCGGAAGGATCATTGGTAAGTATCTGTAGCAATGCATCGTTGGCCGGATAATCTTTATCTGCAAAAGCAGGTGTATGATAACCCATCCCGATGTATTGAATATCGCCGATACGGCGCAGCATTACACTTCGTTCTCCATCCTGCGGCGGCTCTACGGTATATGTAGGTTGAAGCACTCTTGTTGGTTTTGGCAAAGGGCCAAAATACTGCTGTACATACTGCAGCGCTTTTTTCTCATCAAATTTTCCGGCAATGATCAATACCGCATTATCGGGCTGATAATATTTTTTGTAAAACGCTTTCAGGTTTTCAGCTTTTACCCGTTCAATATCTTCTTTGCTTCCGATGGTTGATTTGCCATAGTTGTGCCACAGAAACATGGATGACAGCACCCTTTCCTGCAAAACATTGCCGGGATAATTCTCTCCCATTTCAAATTCATTTCTTACAACAGAAAATTCTTTGGCCAGTTCTTCAGGCAGAATTTTTGAATTCACCATTCTGTCAGATTCCATATCAATAGCCCAGCGCAGGTTTTCATCTGATGCTGAAAGTATTTCGTAATAATTTGTCCGGTCATACCAGGTGGTGCCGTTGGCCTGTGCACCTTTATCAGCAATGGCTTTTTTAATGTCGGTAAATTTTTTGCACTGTTTGAATAACATATGTTCAATCAAATGGGCCATGCCGGTCTCACCATAACCTTCATGTCGGCTGCCAACTTTATAAACAATGTTTACCGCAATATTTGTTTGCGAAGCATCCGGGATAAGTAATACACGGAGGCTGTTGGGCAGTTCATACTCTTTAACTCCCTCAACCGTTGTGATGAGTTTGGGAGCGGTTTGAGAAAAAACCTGATTACTTCTCAGCAGCAGAATGCCGAGTGTAAATGACAATAGAATATGTTTCATGTAATTGATTTATGCTGAAAGTAGGACAAAAGAGGATATGTGCCAAACCGCAGAAAGAATTGTCACCTGATTAAAGTAATTGTTCCTTTTTCAACCACTTTCTTATTATCGCTGTTGAAGAATTCAAGGATCCAAACATAAACTCCCGGATCCTGGTCAACACCCTGGAATTTTCCATTCCATGTTTTTCCATATGTGGTGGTATGAAAAATCATATTGCCCCAACGGTTAAACACAGAAAAACTTATCAGTCCCTTCATACCAACGAGATAAGGCTGCACTTCATCATTGAGCCCGTCACCATTTGGGGTAAATGCGGTCGGCAGGTAATATCCCGGCTTTTTCAACACCAGCATCTGTATAGTATCTGTAGTTACACAGGTATGTATATCGCTGATATCAACCTGGTATTTTACATCATTCACTGCATTAAACTCAGTGTACCTGGTATTGTAATTACTGAGTTGCATTTGCGGACGCCAGTTAAAATAATATCCGATAGAATCTCTTGCATGAATAAATTGTGTACTTCCCTGCGGCACGGTTATCGTCCGGTAAGTGGTACCCGGCTTTTGTATATTCACCTGCACTCTCCTTGTAATAGAGTCGGGATCGTTTTCGCAACCCAATGCAGTTAAAATCAACGTTACATCTTTTTGTCCAATGGTATTATAAATAACCGGCAATGGATTCTTAATGGTTGATCCCGGCCCGCCGTTATTGAAAGTCCAGTTGTAATTAACCTGCACCGATGCATGTTCATTACTCAAATTATAAAAATACACCGGCCGGTTGGTGCAAATAGAATCCCATTTAAAATTGGCGTCGCCATTGGGAACCACATGCACAACGATATTATTGGTGCTGTCTTTACATCCAAAATTTGTAGTCGTAACAAGTTTCACTGTATAATTTCCAACCAATGAAAATCTCTTAACAGCGTCTGTTATAGTTTGTGTGGTACCATCGCCAAATCTCCATAAATAACTCAGCGTAGAACCATCGCTGACATTAGATGTATTCGTAAAAAGAAAAGAATGTTTGGTTATACAACCGGTATCGCTGCTTGGCGTAAATGATGCCAGCGGTAACGCATGGATATTAAAAATTGTAGTGGCCGTGGAATCAGTACAACCATTCTGCTGCACCTCCGCCCAATAATTTCCGGTTATTACAGGTTGAAAACTAAAACCAGTAGCTCCCGGTATCGGAGTGGTGCCGTCAAACCATTGCACAGCAGAAAGAACATTATGTACTGATAATATTCCACCTGCCGGGTCATTATTACAAAAATCATTTTTGCCATTTAACAAAAGAGCAGTATCCACTACACGACCGGTGATGTAAGTAGTATCATAAGAATTGCAACCGGAGGCTGCGTCAGTTGTATGCACAATAAATTCTGTAGTTGTTGCGCCATTGGCCCAGGCAACTGGATTTCCAATCGCCCCATTACTTACCTGGTTTGCCGGTGTCCATGAATAGGTATAGGCGGGGTTTGATGGAGTGCCGAGCTGAATTGTCTGGCTATTGGTGCAAATACTGGCATCCGGCCCGGCAATGGATGCGGGAATTGGATTAACAGCAAATACAACAGTGGCGGTAGAATCTGTGCAACCAAGCTGCTGCACCTGTGCCCAGTAATTGCCCGACACAGTTGGGTGATAAGAGAACCCGGTGGCTCCGGCTATTGGCGTATTACCATTGTACCATTGCACGGCTGAAAGTACATTATGAACAGATAATGTGCCTGCAGTGGGATCGCCTTCACAATATATTTTACTGCCATTTAATGCAATGGCCGTATCCACCTGTCTCGATGTTATGTAAGTTGTATCATAAGCAGTACACCCGGTTAAAATATCCGTGGCCTTTACAATAAATTCTTCGGGGTTGGGTGTAATGGTCCACGCCATCGGGTTGGATATAAACTGGTTTGATACCTGCGAGGCCGGGGTCCATTGATAAGAATAGATAGGGTTAGGCAATGCGCCAATCTGCACCTGCTGGAATCGGCAAATATCTATATCAGGGCCAGCATCTGCTGCCGGCCTTGTGCCTACAGTAATTGTTGCATATAAGGTATCCCTGCAACCATATCCGGGATATGGATCCACAATAACAGGAAAAACGGAACCTGCTGCGGGTGGAGGATTCAGGGTTAAAGTCTGTGTGGTAGAAATTATTGTTGAAAATGAAAGATCGGAATACCAGGCATATGATTGAAAACCAAAAGGAGCTGAAATTGTAATACCAGGGTCGCCCGGGCAAATAGTGCTTCCGGTAATTGCACCGTTGCAAACTGTTCCAACATCCAAATAGGCGTAACCTGCATGACCTGATTGCAAACAATCCCTTGTAATAAACTCTAATTTTATTGTTCGCCCAATGTAAGCGTTTAAATTTATACTTACAGGAGTCCACTCTTTGTAAAGGATTCTTGCTCCGGTATGACCGACTATGGGTGATACTAAAAATCCTCCTGGCGTGGTCTGTGGAATAAAATCAAAGTTTACACAGTTTAAGGTATTGCCCGTTGCTACATCTATTATTCTTGCCTGGAATCTTGGTTGATTTGTCCAACTATGAGGTGGTACCGGGTCTTCTATAACAACAGCATAATATATAAGCATCGAAAAAACCGAGAGAGTTGAAGGAATTGAATAAGTATAAGAAATACTTTCTGCTTCTGCGCCAGTATTATAGTTGCCGAGTTTAACACTATAGGCACTCCCTAATGGTGATATTTCAGGGAAGAAGCCGAAAGGGTCAATTCCAGCATTGGCTGCAGCAATAATTGTATGCCTTCCTGGTATTATTCCAACGTTGGGCAAGGGAAGATTCAATGGGTTGGTTGCACTCCCATATCTGCATTCCCAGTTTGTAAAATCTCCAAGCTCTATGTCCAGGTTAGGCGGGCACAGGCCGACTTGCCCTTTTGCAGCAGTAAAAGAACCACCCGTCAGCAAAATAATAATGAGGTATTTTAAAAGATTACGGCCCATTGCAATTGACAAATTCATCTCAAACTTATTCAAAAAAAACGTAACCAGGGTAATTAAATTATGGAGAATACCTGGCAGGCTTTCAGTTCTTCCCCGTATTCAAAAAAAGATTGTTTCTTTGCACCACAAAAGGAAAATATTTTATCACAACATCAACAAGACCATGAGTTACATCGCTGATATTTTTGCCCGTCAAATTTTAGACTCAAGAGGAAACCCCACCATAGAAGTTGATGTAATAACCGACGAAGGTGCATTGGGCCGTGCGGCTGTTCCAAGTGGTGCCAGCACCGGCATTCACGAAGCGGTGGAATTGCGTGATGGCGATAAGAAAAAATACGGGGGCAAAGGTGTTTTAAAAGCTGTAAAAAATGTAAGCGATTTTATTGTGCCGGCTTTACTGGGATATGATGTGGCCGATCAGACCGGTATTGATGAAATGATGATTCAACTGGATGGCACTCCCAATAAAGGAAAGTTAGGCGCCAATGCCATTTTAGCCGTAAGCATGGCTGTGGCCAAAGCAGCTGCTGAAGAAGCTTCATTGCCTTTATATCGTTATATCGGCGGCACCAATGCAAAAGTGTTACCAATACCCATGATGAATATTTTGAATGGCGGCGCCCATGCAGATAATAAAATAGATTTCCAGGAATTTATGGTAATGCCGGTTGGCGCTTCCACTTTCAGCGAAGGATTAAGATGGGGTGTTGAAATTTTTCATGCATTGAAATCCGTGCTGAAGAAAAAAGGTTACAGCACCAACGTAGGTGATGAAGGCGGTTTTGCCCCGGACATTCAAAGTAACGAGGAAGCAATTGATAAAGTGATGACAGCTATTAAAGCAGCAGGATTTAAAGCCGGGACAGAAGTAAGCATTGCAATGGATCCTGCCGTAAGCGAAATGTATGACCCTGCCAAAAAAGTATATCATTTTCATAAATCAGACGGCAAAAAATTAAGCCCTGAGAAGATGGTAGATTACTGGGCCAACTGGGTAAAAAATTATCCTATTGTTTCAATCGAAGATGGTATGGCGGAAGATGATTGGAAAGGATGGAAATTGATGACGGATAAACTGGGCAGCAAAATACAGTTGGTAGGTGATGATTTGTTTGTAACCAATGTAACAAGATTACAACAGGGTATTGAAAAAGGAGTGGGCAATGCCCTGCTTGTAAAAGTAAACCAGATAGGAACGGTGACGGAAACAATCAACGCTGTAACACTGGCACAACATAATGGATACAACACCATCATGAGTCATCGCAGCGGCGAAACAGAAGATACCACCATTGCTGACCTGGCTGTTGCCTTGAATTGTGGCCAGATAAAAACAGGCAGCGCTTCAAGAACTGACCGCATGGCCAAATACAATCAACTGATCCGTATCGAAGAATTGTTAGGCGCCTCGGCTGTATATCCGAAAGGAAAGATTAAATTTGGGAAATAATCGTTGACCAAAATCTGATGATCGTTGTTCGTCTTCAAAATCGGCCAACGGTCATCAGTCAACAAACATCCAACCATGAGACTCTTACATCACATTCCCTCCTGGCTAAAAAACAAATACTTTATCTCGGCTACGGCTTTTTGCATTATTATGCTGTTTTTGGATAAAAACGACCTTTTTACCCAACTTGACCGTCGAAATGAGCTAAGGGAATTAAAACAAAGCAAGCAGTATTATATTTCCCAAATTACGGCCGAACGAAAAGAATCAGAAGCGCTTAAAACCAACCCGGCCGCTGTAGAAAAGCTGGCCCGGGAAAAATTCCTGATGAAAAGGGACAATGAAGAACTCTTCCTGGTACCGGAAAAACCCGATCTCGCCCCAGGCGAGACAAAGAATTAAGCATTCCTGCACAATAAGCCCTACCTGCTCCCGTTACTACTACGGACATTTTACATTCAACTACCAAGGACATTCTATTTTACTGGACATTTTAAACGATTAGCCAATGACCAATTTTACTCCTGAGGATCTCTTATTGTACTTATACAACGAAACCTCTGATGAACAAACAGAAGCCATTGAAGCATCGTTAAAGAACGACTGGACGCTTCGTGAAAAATTAAACGTTCTTAAAACTTCCATGCAACGGCTTGACAAAATCACTCAATCACCCCGCACCGAAGTTGTGTTGAATGTGCTGAATCATGCACGGGAAAGGGTGGCAGAAGAAGTGTAATAGTTTCTGTTCGTTCCCAAAAAATTATTTGGCATTCCTGCAAAGGGATGCTTTTTTTTAT
Organism: Chitinophagaceae bacterium; assembly: GCA_032654705.1. Taxonomy (GTDB): domain Bacteria; phylum Bacteroidota; class Bacteroidia; order Chitinophagales; family Chitinophagaceae; genus JJ008. Next base: position 3,250,688 of record JAULAZ010000003.1, on the reverse strand, counting down.
TTGTACCATGCACTCACCACTCACTATTCACTATTCATCTTATCTTGCTTTTTCTTAGCACTCCGCCAACTGGCGGAACTGGGAAAACATTATGACCCGTAAAGAACGATACACTTTTGTTATTGACTATTTCCAGTTGCATATGCCGGTAGCAGAAACCGAACTGGTATTTGAGGATCCTTATGAATTATTGGTTGCCACCATCCTATCGGCACAATGCACCGACAAAAGAGTGAACCTGACCACCCCTGCTATCTTTAAAAAATATCCCGATGTGAAATCATTGAGCAAAGCAACATTCGATGAACTGTTTCCATTCATCAAAAGCATTTCTTATCCCAATAACAAAACGAAACACTTAATAGGAATGGCGAATAAAGTCATCTCAACATTCAATGGTAAAATTCCTATGACGGTAGATGAACTGGTACAACTTCCGGGGGTGGGAAGAAAAACTGCTAATGTATTAACCTCTGTCATTGACCGGCAACCTAACATGGCAGTGGATACGCATGTATTCAGGGTGAGTAAAAGGATTGGTCTTGTTCCCCAAACAGCAAAAACTCCTTTTGAAGTGGAAAAAGAACTGGTAAAAAATATTCCGGTTCATCTCATTCATAAAGCCCATCACTGGCTCATCCTGCATGGCCGCTACATCTGCCTGGCACGAAATCCCAAATGCGAAGAATGTGGCTTGAAACAAATATGCAAATTCTTTAAATCACAAATCGGGAACAGTAATTAAGAAAATATCTCCCCCTGTTTTTAAATGCCTGCCAAAAGATTTTATAGATGATCTGTACCGGCATGACCCCACATGACAAAACTCATAGGTTTGATTTTAAAAATAAATATATATTCGGTCGGTCAAACATCCTCCGAAAAGCCAATTGTAAAAACTAACTCTTATGCGTACAATTGGCCTATGGCTTGTAGTTATGTTACTTAGCCCGTTCTCTTCCCCGGAAGGAACAATTGTTACTTCTGCCAAAAACAACCCCGTTTTTAAATTCCACCTCCCTTCATCCTGCCCGGATTTTTTTAAGGCCAAAAAGAAAAAAATTCCGGAAAATTATGATACCGCCTCCCTGAAGCAAACTGACTGGTATGCTGAAGCCATAAAGAATATTGCGGCACAGGAATATGAAATTAATTATAGCAGCGAAGCCAAAAAATATTCCTCGCCCAACAGGCAGCAAAACCTGAGGGCTTTTTATACGGGAGATCAGTTTACCCTGCTGCCCCGGAATGACAGTGCTGATAAATGGAAATTAAATTTACAGTTAAAGGATATTTACGCTGATGCACATAAATGGTTTGCCCCTGCCGGCAACCCGGTTGTAATAAAAAATGGCAGCCAAATACAGTTCAATCACAACAATGAATTTACGGTTGAATATGTCAACACCAAAGAAGGCGTAAGGCAGAATTTTATCATTCAGAAAGAACCAGTCTCCAAAACAAAAACCATCAACATCAAACTACAAGCCAATAAAGGCTGGTACATTAATAAGGCAAATGACAAAGAATTACACTTTGCAAAACCGGAAAGCGGTGAACTCAGTAAAAAAATTACCTACAACGATTTAAAGGTTTGGGATGCTGATAACAAAGAGCTGGCTGCCCGCTTTGTTGTAAATAAAAATCATTCGGCTTTTAATATTGAAGTAAATACTACCGATGCAACTTACCCTATTACTATTGACCCATTAAATACAACAGCAGCGGCCATGGTACACAGTAACCAGGCATCTGCATATATGGGTTGGTCAGTCGCCAGCGCTGGAGATGTAAATGGCGATGGGTACAGTGATGTAATCGCTGGTACTCCTAATTTCGACCTTGGGCAACCAAATGAGGGAGCTGCTTTTGTTTACCACGGCTCGGCCACTGGTATATCAACAGTAGCTGCAGCAATGGTACACTCCGGTCAGGCTTATGCTTTTGTTGGTGTTTCTGTGGCTTCTGCCGGCGATGTAAATAATGATGGATATAGCGATATTATTGTAGGGGCAGACGGGTACGATAATCCAGAAATAGATGAAGGGGCTGCTTTTGTTTATCACGGCTCGCCAACAGGTATATCAACAACAGCAGCAGCAACGGTACAAAGTAACAATACCGGCGCACGAATGGGCCATTCCGTTGCCTCGGCTGGCGATGTAAACGGGGATGGTTTCAGCGATGTAATTGTGGGGGCACCTTATTATAACAATGGTAGCATTGATGAAGGCGCTTTCTTTGTTTACCGCGGCTCCCCATCTGGTATCATAATTTCAGCAATGACAATGATAGAAAGCAATCTGACATATGATTATATGGGTATTTCCGTTGCATCGGCAGGAGATGTAAACGGAGATGGATACAGTGATGTGATTGTGGGGTCATATGGATATTTCAATGGGTCTGTTCAGGGAGGGGGTGCCCGTATTTACCGCGGTTCTGCAGGAGGCATAGTGTTTATGAATATGGTAGTTGGTACCCAGCATCAGGCACGATTGGGTTCTTCCGTAGCGTCGGCTGGCGATGTAAATGGGGATGGGTACAGTGATATTATTGTGGGGGCAGACCGGTACGATAATCCACAAATAGATGAAGGAGCAGCTTTTATTTACTACGGCTCGGCATCGGGCATCAACACAACAGCAGCAGCCATGGTAGAATCCAATCAGGCTTATGCATATATGGGTTGTTCCGTAGCCTCAGCCGGAGATGTAAATGGAGATGGTTACAGCGATGTGATTGTGGGGGCATGGCAATTTGGTATGGGATTTTCCTATGAAGGAGCTGCTTTTGTGTATTTCGGTTCGGCAACAGGAATATCCACAACTGCAGCGGCAATAGTACACTCCAATCAGTTAAACGCATATATGGGTCAATCCGTTGCCTCGGCAGGCGATGTAAATGGCGATGGTTACAGTGATATAATTGTGGGAGCTTATAATTACAACAGTGGGCAAGCTGGCGAAGGGGCTGCTTTTGTTTATCATGGCTCGGCAGATGGGATCAATACTACTGCAAATGCAATGATGGAAAGCAATCAGGCAAGTGCAAATATGGGTTTCTCCGTTGCTTCTGCGGGAGATGTAAATGGGGATGGATACAGTGATGTGATTGTGGGAGCTCACTATTACGACAATGGAGAAACTGATGAAGGAGCTGCTTTTGTTTACCACGGATCATCCGCAGGTATATCAACCACAGCCGCCGCCATAGTAGAATCCAATCAGGCATCTGCACAAATGGGATATTCCGTAGCCTGCGCAGGCGATGTAAACGGCGATGGTTACAGTGATGTGATTGTAGGGGCTAATCTTTACGACAATGGCCAAGCCGATGAAGGTGCTGCCTTTATATATCATGGTTCGGCAGGTGGTATCAGCACAACGGCAGCGACGATTGTTGAAAGTAACCAGGTAAGTGCATTGATGGGTGTTTCCGTTGCCTCCGCTGGCGATGTAAATGGTGATGGATATAGTGATGTTATTGTGGGCGCATTCCAATACGACAATGGCCAAACTGATGAAGGTGCTGCTTTTATATATCAAGGTTCGGCAAGCGGCATTAGTACAACTGTTGCTGCTATAGTAGAAAGTAATCAGGCAGGTGCGTTGATGGGTGTTTCTGTTGCCTCCGCTGGCGATATAAATGGTGATGGATATAGTGATGTTATCGTGGGGGCGTTCTATTATGACAATGTCCAAACTGACGAAGGCGCTGCATTTGTGTACCATGGTTCAGCTACAGGCATTAATACTACGGCATCCGCCACAGTAGAAAGCAACCAGGCAAATGCATATATGGGTCGTTCTGTTGCCGCTGCCGGTGATGTTAATGGCGACGGATACGGCGATATAATTGTGGGAGCTTACGGTTACACTAATGTCCAGTCTAGTGAAGGCGCAGCCTTTGTATATCATGGTTCTGCTACGGGCATTAATACCACGGCAGCCGCCACGGTTGAAAGCAACCAGGCAAATGCATATATGGGTATTTCCGTTGCCTCCGCAGGTGATGTAAATGGTGATGGATATAGTGATGTTATCGTGGGGGCATTCCAATACGACAACGGCCAAACTGATGAAGGCGCTGCTTTTATATATCATGGTTCGGCAAGCGGCATTAGTACAACAGCTGCAGCACTAGTAGAAAGTAACCAGGTAAGTGCATGTATGGGTGTTTCCGTTGCCTCCGCTGGAGATGTAAACGGCGATGGTTATAGCGATGTGATTGTGGGAGCTTATATGTATGACAACGGACTAACTGACGAAGGCGCTGCTTTTGTATATTATGGTAATAGCCCGGGTAATAATTTGCGCAATAATCTCCGTCTATACAATTCAGACCTTGTCACACCCATTCAGCAATCTAATATGGCCGATCCGAATTTATTTGGTGCCGGTCTTTATGCCAAATCATTTATTGGAAGACAAAAAGGGAGATTAGTCTGGCAAACCGTAAAAAATGGAAATCCATTCAGTGGTATTCCAATTACAAACAGTACATTATTTACTGCACAAACAGCGATTGATTCCATTATTGATTTAACCGGCAAAGAATTAAAGCATCAAATTGCCAAACAAACACCCACCAAGGCCACTTATATCCGGGCAAGAGTAAAGTATGATAAGGTGACGGCTATTACCGGGCAGGTATATGGACCCTGGCGTTACCCGGAGGATTTTATGAGAGGAAGAAGAGATGTTGGCTCTGTGGCCTTACCGTTGAAATTTATTTTTTTCACTGTTGTAAAACAGGATAACACAGCCTTGCTGAAATGGATAACTGTTGATGAAGAACCAGGAGTGATATTTGAAGTACAGCACAGCACAGATGGTGTTCACTTTACCACACTTGCTTCAATCAATGGCAGAAACCAGGCCCGCAATGAATATGAATGGTTACATACTGTCCCGGCTAAAGGAAATAATTTTTACCGCATAAGAGCAGTGGAAAATCAAAAAGAGCTTTTCACCGCTACTAAAAAACTAAATTTTATTGATGCTGTTGTTATCAGCATTTTTCCAAACCCGGCCATTGTTAACCAGGCATTGAAAGTGGAAAGCATTGCAATAAGACTAAACCAGGCAGTGAAAATTTCATTCACCAACAGTGCGGGACAAATAGTGTGGCAAAAAGAAATAATGCCCGCTGCTGATGGCATGCTGACATTTAATATCCCGGCATTACCCGGTGGGGCATACTTATTGCTGGTACAGGCCGGGCAATGGACAGGCAGCAAAACGACAATTGTTACAGATCAATAAGTTTTTACAGGAATACGACAATTTAAACTTTGCCAGTTCTTTGTATTCTATATTTTTGCCCTTCATTTTTCAGGCACCCAGCCTTCACTAATCCTTTCCCTCTGACAAAAACCAATTATTTAATTAAAAAAATATGTGAGGATGAGAAAATTTTTGGCTTTGGCATTGGTGTGTCTTGTGATTTCCAATCAACCCCTGGAAGCTCAGAACTATTATTATTACAACAACAAATATTATGATAACGCAGTGGTGTTCGAAATCGGCGGGACTTTTGGCGTCATGAATTCATTTACTGATCTGGGTGGTAAAAAGGGGGTTGGCAAAAGTTTCATTAAAGACCTGCGCTGGAAAACGGCCAGGCCCAGCTATGGTCTTTACCTGATGGCCATGTATAAAGATGTAATCGGGGCCAGGCTGGAAGGAACCTTTGGGCAGGTAATGGGATATGACAGCATTCTGAAAAAGGTGGCAGCCTCTACTTATGGCCGCTATGAACGTAACCTGAGTTTCAAAAGTAAAATTTCTGAACTTCAACTTACATTTGAAATACATCCTCTTTTCTTTAAAGAATATGATGAGGATGAATCGCCACGTTTATCTCCCTATGGCGTAATCGGGGCCGGCGTTTATTCATTTGACCCGCAGGCAAAATTAAATGGCCAGTGGTATGCATTGCATCCGCTTCACCTGGAAGGGCAGGGCTTTGCTGAATATCCTGATCGTAAGGTCTATCAGTTAACACAGCTTAATCTTCTTGGAGGACTGGGCCTGAAATATGAAATCAACTCCATGTTTAATGCCCGGCTGGAATTTGTCCATCGTTTTTTATTCACTGATTATTTAGACGATGCCAGCACTGGCTTTATTGATCCATCCCTTTTTTATAAATACCTGCCGGCAAATCAGGCGGCGATTGCCCAGCAATTATACAACAGAACAAATGAGTTAAAACCCAGTGACGTCGTTAACCCTGTTGATCAGCGGGGCAATCCAAAGAATAATGATTCTTACTTTACCATCCAGCTAAAGGTTGGAATGATGCTGGGCAGGCAAAGAAGATAATTACGGATTATTGGCAGCTTCAAAATCTATCGGGATAGCATTTCAGTCACTATACCGATCAAGGCTTATTTAGTAGCTTTACAAAGATTCCTTATTTAATGCCAGGCAGAATTAACCTGGATGAAAGAGTATTAATGCCGGTTACCGGTGAAGCAAAACTAAAAAGCTACAGCCATGCAAGATGGAACCATTCACATTTCAGCACCTGTCTTCAACTGTCATCTTTCTTTCAGACCGCTGGTCAATGCGTTGAAAAAAAATATTGCTGAAGGCAATCCCGGTATGCTGAAATTATACGGGAATGTAGTTAAAGAATTTGAATCACACCCCGAACTGATGGGCACTATTACCGACCTGTCCATTCTGCAACCTTACCCCGAATTGATACAGGAACTGTTATCAGCCGTATTCCCTCCCACCACGGCTAATTATATGTATGGCATTTCATTTCCATTTAAGAATCAAACGGTGTATGCATCGCCACTTTTTAAAACACTGTTGCTTAACCCCGTCACAAATGAAATAATAATTCCCGGAGATGAAACCAGCGATAACCTGAACCGGGAAAGATTACATTTTGCTTATGGGCTTGTATTAAAAAAATACCTCGGATACAACAGTCCCGAAACCTCCCGTTTCGTTTATCCTTTTCACGATGAAAAAACCGGGCTCACCCGGTATATGGAGATGCGTATTGATGGCCGGTTTATAGATGTAAACCCGGCTGGCGAAATGCCCCAACTGCCAAAGACCATTATTAATCACCAGACCAACAGTGTAATGAGCATTTCAGAACTGATGGAACATGTGCCGCTTGATAAATTTGTTTTCGAAGGCGTGTCGGTCATCCGGGTGAATGACATGACGGAAGCAGAAGTGATAACAAAAATAAAAAACCGGCTGCTTGATATCAATTCCTTCTCAGATGCTTCTGTCTATACCGACTTGGAAAGTTATGTTCAATGCCTGATTGGTTTGAAGGACCTGGCAATTGGCATTACTCCTTTCTTTAAAATAAATGGCCACTACGTTTATTCAGACCTGCACAATACCAACAGTATTTTATTCCGTCATTTTCATTCTACGGCAGACAAAGACGAAATAAGTGATTACTGCAAACTTCTTTTCCGGAACAACAATCAACCGGTGCTATATGATACGCTGACAGAACCACTATTGGCCAATGTGCAGTGTCTTCAGTACTATTTCAAAGACGATGCCCGCAGCATTATTCTTTGCCCGCTGAAGCTCCACGACGGGCTTATTGGCATAATGGAAATTGTTTCAAAAATTCCCGGCCAGTTAAAACCCATTCATGTAAGCAAGATTGAAGGAGCCCTCCCCTTATTTACACTCGGGTTGGAAAAAAGTCTTGAACGACTTAACAGCCAGGTGGACGGGGTTATTAAAAAGAAATTTACAGCCGTACAGCCGGCTGTTGAATGGAAATTTACTGAAGCAGCCCTTAATTATATTGTCAACAAACACGTCAATGCCGAAGCAAAAATTGAACGGATTGCCTTTCATGATGTTCACCCGTTGTTTGGCTCCATTGACATACGCAATTCATCCACCGAAAGATCTCATGCCATACAACTTGACCTGGTAGAGCAACTGGAACTGGCCTTAAAGGTGGTAAGAAAAGCGCAGGCCGATCTGCCCTTTCCCCTACTGCAGGAAATAGAATTTAAAATTGAAAAATATATTGTTTCTGCATCGGGTGTGCTGCAATCAGAAGAAGAACTGGGCATTCATGACTTTATGCAGGCGCAGGTAGCCTCTGTTTTCAATCACCTGCACGGCACACAGCCGTCGGTAAAAAATGAAGTGGAAAATTATTTTGCTGCGCTAGATCCGCAATTGGGCATGTACTATCACCACCGGAAAGAATATGAGCAAAGTATTTCCCGCATCAATGATACACTGGCTCATTATATTGATAAAGAACAGGCGGCAGCACAAAAAGTTTACCCGCATTATTTTGAACGGTTCATTACCGATGGTCTTGAATTTAATATACACATGGGCCAGTCCATTTCTCCCCGCAAAAAATTTGATGAAATTTACCTGAGCAATCTCAAAATGTGGCAGCTGACCGTATTATCCAAAGCCGCCAGGATAACACATAAACTGGAAAATGAATTAAGCCATCCATTGCGTACCACGCAACTTATTCTTGTACACAGCCAGCCTCTTTCTATCAGCTTCAGAACAGAAGAAAGAAAATTTGATGTGGACGGCGCCTATAACACCCGATACGAGATTGTGAAAAAACGTATTGATAAAGTCCGTATTAAAGAAACCAATGAACGGCTTACCCAACCGGGTAAAATTGCCATTGTTTATTCGCAGGCTAAAGATGCGGCCGAATACACCGAGTATATTGAATTTCTTCAAAACCAGAATCTGTTGAAGCCCGGTATTGAAAAACATGACCTGGAAGAATTGCAGGGTGTCATCGGGTTGAAAGCGTTGCGGGTAGATGTAAATTTTGATGACCAGCCGCCTGCCGAAAAAAAAATTGAATTATCAAATACCACTTCGCAGGAACTGTTGGGGGAATAATTTTACGCCGCTGATTTCTATGATATAAAAAAATAAATTTTAACCACCGAGTACACAAAATATTTTCACAAAGAACTCAGAGATCTGGTATATAGAGAATTCATCTTTGAGTTCCCGGTGAACACTCCGTGGTCTTTGTGGTTAAAATATTTTTTTTCGCCGCTGCCCCACCCTTTCTTCCAAAATAAGGCCGTAAATATCTAAACCATTGATATAAAAGCAACTATTAACTCAGGATAGCCAAATTACAGCGTCGACTTGCCAAATTACAGTCTCGACTTGTCAAATTATAGTGTCGACTTGCTCGCTGGTAGCCGCGACTTGATCGCTGGCACAGCCGGATTGGCAGCCTGCACCAGCGGATTCAGTAGCTGCAATCCCCGCAAAAACATCTCTTGCCACATTTTCAAAATCTCCCACCACCAAACCACACTTACAACAAAAGCCCTCCACTTAGAACTCACGAACATCGACCATCTGCAATCGACTATGGTCTATCGACTCAGAACTTGCAGCTAACAGCTCAAGCCTCTAAAACTTCCAGCCAAATCCAAACAGCGGTATTTTATCTTCGCTTGATACAGCATAGCTGACAGCAATTACAAGCCGGTTTAGCGGAGCAAACCAGAAACCGCCACCAAAACCTGCACCTATTTTAGACACATTGTCATTCTTCACCCAAACCCTGCCTGCATCAAAGAAAGCAAACATGCCGAATGATGCCGGGAACAGGTAGGTTTTCAGATTAGCTAATTTCAATCGCAGCTCTGTCTGGTTATAGAATTTTGATCTTCCTGCAAACCTTTCCTTGCGGTAACCTCTCAGGTCTTCTTTGCTGCCAAGATATTGTGCCTGGTAAAATTCAAAGTTGTCACCCATTGTAACACCAGCGCCGGTCCGGTTTGCCCAAACCAACCAGTTTTTTACAAGACTCACATAAAATGAAAACTCGGAATACAATAGCGATACATTTTTATAACTATTGCTGTTGTTGCCATTCAGATAACTGAAAGAAGTATTCCAGCAAAAACCTTTGCCGGGCAATGCAGGATGGTTCCTGGTATCAATATTCAGGCTCAGTTTTGCGCCGAAATAAGATTGTCGTTTATCGAAGATGCCCTGGTTAAGTCCGCTCGACGGGTTCAACTCCACATTTCTTGCTTTATTAAACTGGTCGGTGGAGTCGTAAGAATAAAACTGGAAGGTGGGGCCGAAAGACAGGGATGCTTTTGAAGAAAAACGATGCCTCAATTGCAGGGTAATATCACCGAGGTCATAGCGGATACGATAAAACTTGAATTTGTCAGGCTTTGCTTTATCATATACACTGTTCATTCCATAGCCAAAAAAATTGGTGGTATTGTTTGGCCCTTTGTAATCAATTTCAGAAATGATATCTGTATTGCGGCCAAACACACCGATAAACTCGTTGTTATAGGATATCCTTACGGCCCTGGTGGAAAAAGCATAAAGGCCTTTAAACTGATGAAAGGATTTATAGGGCGCTTTTCGGAATCCATGATTCACAATTTTAAATGTAGGCCCGATATATACTGCGTCATCGGGATTATAGCCAAGGGTTCCAAAAACAGAGAATAAAGGATATTTATAATAAACCCATTTATAAGAATTCACAATAGTGTCATTAGCCATCTTGTTTTTGAATGAACCGGTGACCGTATTATCTCCATCTTTTCTGTCATAAACAATCACCCCACCTGCGGATTTGGAAGTGTTTTCAAATAGATCCTTGCCATCACCACCAATCATTCTTATTTTAATTTTATCACTGGTGCCCTGTACCAAAAACTTATCATCCCCATCCTTTCCATACAACCTGATTTCTTTGGTTACTGCCGGATCAAATTTTCTTTCATACATTTTCACGGATTTTTCTCCGTCTTTATTGGTTTTATAAACCTGCACCAGTACCGACCCGTCATCATTACGGGTAATATCAAACAATTCTTTTTTATCAGAACCGGTAACACTGACTATCTCTGCGAGGAAACGATAATACTGCATTACTTCCGCAGCAATATAGTTACGGCGTTCTTTTAATGCTTGTACAATTTTACCGGCAGAAATATCTCTTATCTCAGCTGGCTGCAGTGCCAATGCCTTTTCTATAACTGCATCTGTCATTTGGGGCACAAATTTTTCAACGGCCTGTTGCCAGTCTTGTTCACTTAATTCATTTAAGAATACCCTGTCGAAATTCCGGGCAGCAAAATTAAACCTGTTAATATTCTTTGCCTTTGCTTTAAATCCTTCTAACTGTGGTACGAGTGATTTGCTTTTGATAATACCCGGTAATAGTCCACGGTTAATATAAAAAGCCTGGTCCCTGTCTTTTGCCAACGGGTAAAATATTTTACCCTTGCCCTGTTCATATGCTCCCCAGCTCCATTGCCCTTCATGGCGGTCAAGGTCCATAATAAACATATCCAATATCCGGATCTTCAAAAGTGCTGCCTGGTCCACATTGTTATCATTATCTTTTTCTAATTTTTCAAGCACATCTTCTGTATTGAATCCCTTATCTATTGAATCAGGAAGTCTCTCTTCATACAGGGCCATCATATTACCAAATTCCTGGCGGAACTCACCCAGTTTCGGATCATCAGGAATATAAACCAGTTTGGCGCTGCCATGTGGTATGCCTGCCGCTTCTGCAAGCACCGGAATAGATAATGATGCATAAGGATAGGAGGCGGATACGCCGTCTGATACAAGATCGGCAGCTGCTTCACTCTGCAAATCGCCCGGCAAAGTTTTACTGGTAATAAATTTTGCAATAGAACGCAGCGTATATTCTCTTCCCTTTGGATCTTCCAAACGCAGCGATTTCGTTTGCTTGCCACCCCCACGTTTTGTTGGGGTAAGGCCGCCATGCTCTGTAGCCAGGTTAATAACCGGAACAGTAATGGGTGTATTCCATTCTTTACGATAATTAATACCCATCCAGAAAGCACGGGAGCCACTGGTATTAAAATTGCCACCGGCGGAGGTAGCAGAGTCGCCTTTTACCTGGGCATTTGTATTTAATGCCATAAGTAAAAAAAAGAAAGTCAGAGATGTCAGAGATAGTTGTTGAAGCTTTCTCATAGTCGCAGGTTTGATTAAAAAGATAGTCGTTTTGGTCTCAATTGGAAAAGATACGACTTTTTTAAAAAAACAAATTCTAAGAGCTTATATCTGTAAAAAGGAAAAAAAAATCTGTAAATTGGAAACCTTATCAGGCTCCATGCCTGAAGCAAGTTGGGTAATAGTTACTGCGTCATATAGCTTTGATTATGCCTGCTCAATAAATTTATGATTTAACCAAGTTATTATTACGGGTGGAAATGAAAAAAAATATTGTATTGGCGGGTCTGTTCTTGCTGCTGAATTTATGCCTTACCGCTCAAAAAGACACAATAAGCAAGCGGATCATATTGATAGGTGATGCAGGACTGCTGACCAATGGCAGGCATCCGGTGGTAGATGCTGTAAGAAATCTGATTCCTTTAGATAACAAAACAACAGTATTATTCCTTGGCGATAATCTTTACGAGAAAGGTTTGCCGGGTGAAGAGTTCATTACATATAATCTGGCCCGGTCAGTTTTGGATTCACAAGTATCAATAGCGGATGGAACACCTGCAAAAGTATACATGATACCGGGCAATCATGACTGGGAAAATGGTGGCCGGGATGGTTTTGCAACAGTCCTCCGCGAACAGATATATGTGGACATGCTTCTCAAAGCAAATGTAGAATTCCTGCCCAAAGAAGGTTGCCCCGGACCAATAGAAATTGACTTAGGAAATGATGTGGTCATCATTGTTTTTGATAGTCAATGGTGGTTACAACCGTATGATAAACCCGGAATAGAATCTGATTGTGATTGCAAGACAAAGGATGAATTAGTTTCCAGGATAACAGATATAGCTTCCCATAATGCAAAGAAACTGGTGATATTAGCTTGTCATCATCCTTTTAAAAGCAATGGGGTCCATGGCGGTTTTTTTGCCCTGAAACAACACCTGTTTCCTTTTACAGATATCTTTTCAAGTGCATACATACCATTGCCGGTACTCGGTTCTGTTTATCCTATTGTAAGAAGCGTATATGGTACTCCGCAGGACCTGAAACACCCTGTTTATGCCAATATGATAAGCGAAATATCTGCAGCAATCAAAAATGCTGCTCCCAACGTCATATTTACTTCAGGACATGAACACAATCTTCAGCATATACAGGATAGCAGTTATAATTATATCATCAGCGGTGGTGGATGTAAAAAACAACGGGTTTCAACAAGCCGGAAAAGCCTTTTCACTTCTGCTACACAGGGGTTTTCTGTGCTGGAGGTATCTACCAACAAAAATGTTTCGCTTACATTTTACACGGTAACTGATAGTGTGAGAAAAGTATATACTTCACACCTGCTGAATTTTTCCAAGATACCTAACCGGTTTTTAGATTCGACCAATTTCAGAGGGGATGATCCCTTTTTGAAATATAAGGATACAGTTTCGAGCCCTGCAGGTCAATCTTTTACTCCCATAAGCGGATTGAGAAAATTTTTTTTGGGGCAAAATTACCGGCCCGAATGGTCCACTCCTGTCAATATGAAAGTATTCAACCTCAGAAAAGAAAAAGGTGGGTTCACTATAGAAAGTCTGGGAGGCGGAAAGCATACAAAATCGCTGACCATAAAAGACAATAAAGGGAAATTGTGGGTACTACGCAATATAGATAAAGAAAAAACCGAGGCTGTGCCGTCAAATTATCAGGGTATGATATCTTCCGATTTGATAATAGACCTGAATTCTGCATCTCATCCCTATGCAGCCCTTACGGTACCGGACCTTGCCAAATCTTTGAATATTCCGGTTGCACATCCCGAATTATTTTTTGTTCCCGATGATCCTGCTTTTGGATTTTACAGGCGGTTGTTTGCCGGTAAGGTTTGTATGCTTGAGGAAAAAAATGCGTCTCCTGGAGGTGCTGCTACCAAAAGCACAGCAAAAGTCTTTGACAAAATGGTGGAGAAAAATGATCACCGCCCTAACCAGCCGGAAGTATTAAAGGCAAGACTTTTAGATATGCTAATTGGTGATTTTGACCGTCATTTTGACCAATGGAGTTGGATGGAAGTGGATACGGGCAAGGGTAAGATATATAATCCAATTCCAAAAGACAGGGACCAGGCTCTTTTTAATTCTGACGGCTTTTTGACAAAATTGGTAACCAGCAGGGCTATGCCATTTTTAAAAGGCTTCAAAAAGGATATCCCTGATATTGACTGGCTCGGATACACCGCCAGGGATTTTGACCGCATCTTTCTTACTGAACTTGATGCCGGCGACTGGAAAAGATCAGTTGCTGACTTCAGTAAAAAACTAACTGATTCTGTTATCAGGAATGCTGTACATAAACTGCCTCCGGAAGTTTTTCCTTATAACGGAGAAAAGATTATTCAGAAAATGATCAGCCGTCGTGACCTTCTCTCTAAAAGGGCAATCAATTACTATAATTTTATTTCAAAAAAAGTAAATGTTATCGGCAGTAACCAGAAAGAATATTTCAAAGTAAGCAATTCCGGAGCTGGTTTACAGGTAAGGGTTTATGCCAGGGACAGGGGAAATGACACAAGCTTCATCATGTATGATCGTATTTTCGATCCTTCTGTAACTAAAGAGATCAGGCTGTTTGGCCTTAATGATGATGACCTTTTTGATATAGATTCATCTGCCACATCTCGGATAAAACTCCGGATCATTGGCGGTAAGGGGAATGATACTTTTGATATCCGTGGCCATGTAGAAAATTTATTGTACGATATAATCGCGGATGGCAACTATATTAAAAACAAAAGCCATACCAAGAACCGCTTCTCCAAAGATCCCCCTGTCAACGATAATACGATCATGGGTTTTAAATACAATACAAGCAAGTTTCCAGAGCTGATGTTCAGTTATAATTCTGATGACGGCGCTCTTACAGGGATTGGCTTTTCAAAAACAACTTATGGATTCAGGAATCTTCCTTATGCATCCAATCAAAAATTTGCCGCTTTGTATTCTATGAGGGGAGCCTACCAGTTATATTACGGGGGCGAATTCAATCATATTACCCGGAACACGGATGTCCTGATACAGGTCAATATTCTACAACCCGCATTGCGAAATTTTTTCGGGTTTGGGAATAATACAAAAGTGAACCCCGATCTGCCTTATGATTTTTACCGGAATCGCTACAAATCATTTGAGATGGAAGCGCTTTTTCGTCATCGCTATTTTGATAAATTTCATCTCACGATCGGTCCTTATTATTATCAGTATTCCAATAATTATAAAGAGAACACCGGAAATGTAATGGCAAAGCCTCAACTGGTTGGCCTTGATTCTGCCGATATCTTCAGTAAAAAAGCATACCTGGGCGGTAAACTGGCGCTTCATCTTGACAATAGAAACAATGATCTTTTTCCCACACGGGGAATTCACTGGGACAATGAATTTGTTAGTGTGGCCGGCATAAAAAAAGGCAGCGATAATTTTTCAAGTTTCACCTCGAATATGTCAATATACATCAGCCAGGGAGACCCGACAAGATTAGTAACTGTTCTTGCCCTTGGTGGAGGTCATATTTTTAGCAAAAATTTTGAATTTTTTCAGGCTCTTGATATAGGTGCCAATGATAAATTACATGGCTTCAGGAAAAACAGGTATACCGGCACTTCAATGGCTTATGGCAGCCTGGAATTTAAATTAAAACTGTTTGATGTCAATTCCTACATTTTACCGGGTCCGTTTGGAATTACAGGGTTTTATGATATTGGCCGTGTATGGCTGAAAGGTCAAAGTTCCAGAAACTGGCATTCCGCTTTTGGCGGTGGCTTTTATTATATCCCGTTCAATCGATTTGTCATTTCAGCTTCAGCAGGCATTTCAGGTAAAGACAAATTGTTCGGTTTTAATTTAGGCACTAAGATCGGTCTTACATTTTAGTTTTTGCAGATAGGAAGACAAGGCAAGTGATTCAAAAATATGAAAAGAACCCATCTTATATTACCACGACGTTCTGCCGTTAAAAAAAAGGCGTTACGCTTAATTTTGATCATCGCGGTATCATGGACGATCATTGATTTCCTTATTTTTATTATCCGGTTTGCCACAGAAACGTATACGCCAAAATATCAATCCACTAATGCGGGGGCAATTAAAACCATTTTACTGCGGGAACTGAATGTTTTTATTTTCAGCCTTATTATCGGGTATTTTCTTATATCAGTCTTAAGAAATTTTCTGCGTAATATGCCTCCCTGGCTAAATCTTTCTATAAAAACTCTTCTTCTTGTTGTCGTGGCTATTGCTATGAACTTCTTTATTTATTTTACATATAGCTTACTTATTGAACAGCAACCAGTTGCTGAAGCCTTCAATAAGTTTATTGAAAATACATTCCGGAGTAAGTGGCTGTTAGAGAAAATGCCGGAATGGTTTTTATTATTTATTTTAACGCAACTCGCCTTAGAAATCAATCACAATTATTCACAGGGTGTTTTTTTTAATATTATTGTTGGTAAGTACCTGCATCCAAGGGATGAAAAGAGGATCATCATGTTTATTGATTTGAAAGACTCTACGCCCATTGCAGAAAAACTGGGGCATAAGGAATATTTTAAATTTATCCGGGATGTAATTTATTGCATGTCGGCCGGCATAGCAGAATATGACGGCCGTGTATATCAATATGTCGGTGATGAAATTGTTGCCTGGTGGCCACACACAGCAGCCAATGCAACTAAATGTGTCCATGCTCTCGTTGAGGCAAGAAAAATATTGAATAAAAATTCGAAAATATTTAAACGGGGTTATGATATTATACCCGAATATAAAGTCGGCATCCACGCAGGGAATGTAACCGTGGGCCAGGTAGGAATAACAAAAAAAGACCTTGTGATCAGCGGAGACACTATCAATACAGCTGCCCGGATCAGGAGTGCCTGCACAGAGCTGAATCAGAAATTTCTGGTATCCAAAGAATTTATTGAACTGCTTAATATGAAAGACTGGCAAAGCGAGAGTATGGGTATGGTCGATTTAAAAGGGAAAAATGAGAACATTGAATTATTTGCCCTGAAAATTTGATTTATCTTTCAGTGATTATACCTGAAATGAAAGAACCTTATCACATAGCCAGAAATACAAAATTTTCCTTATTGCCCATGTCTGGAAGCACGGCAAAAAAAATCCTGCTGGCTATAGCGCTGTTACTGATATTTTTTTTAGTATGGGTCGTTTTTGTGTATGGCATCAATTCCTTTGATCAAAAAATATTCAATCTTCTTACCCCGCATATTACAGAAAGCCGTACCCGGATGATGCGTTTTATTTCATTTTTTGGAAAACATACTTTTCTAATTCCGGCAATTTGCCTGCTGGTTATCTTTTTTTTATTCAGAAAAAATAAATGGATGGCCATTAAAACTGCCATCGTCTTGGTAAGCAGCCTTTTAGTGATGTCTCTTTTAAAAAGCCTGATACAGCGTCATCGGCCACCCAACCCGCTTGTAGAGGGCATTACAAATTACAGTTTCCCCAGCGGCCATGCTTTTATGGGCGTAGTCTTTTATGGATTACTAATTTGGTACGCCTCTATTTATATCCGTACCAAATGGCTCCAGCAGATAATCATCTTTTTTTTATTACTCGTCATTGCAGCAATCGGGTTCAGCCGCATTTACCTGCGGGTACATTATGCCACTGATGTTATAGCAGGAATTTGTATAGGCTTTGTATGGTTGGACTTCTGCTTATGGCTTATTGACAAAAAACAATTGGCCCGTTCACCCGTACAACGTCATTAAGACTTATAAAAAATCAATTCTTTTTATAGTTGAACTTTAAAATCGTTGCTATTCCCTCGCCACCTTCGTTGGAAATATACAAATCACCATTAGGAGCAATGGTCATTCCTTCCGGCTGATTATATATCGTTGGGTCAAGACGAAACACCTGTTCCACTTTCCCGTTTTTATCAGCAATGACAAGCAGCTTTCCTACAGAGGCTACAATATATAGTTTACCGTTCACCGGATTAATAGCTGCCGCCGATGGTTTGAATTCTGCCTTTTCATCATTCAGTATTCTTCTTATATCGCTTATGCTTATGATGTATGCAGGTTCAGGGTCGAAGGTGTTAGTGGCAAGATCAAAGCGGTAGGCATTCCTTATTTCATCTTTCTCATGATTGCATTGCTTGCAAAGCATGATCAGTGAATGACTGCCGGCATCCAGGTACATCGTTTCAAATTCATTCTTTCCTCCTTCCAGTGTAAATTGCTTTGTAGTGAATGAGCTGTCTTTGGTTAGCACCTGTTCAATCGTTCCCGAACTTATCAGCATATAAATAGCCGTATCTGTATAAACAATATCTTCATAATCACCCTTGCCGCCAAATTTTACTTTACTTATATTATCATTTTTATTTTTATAATCAAGAGCATATATGTTTCCTTTTTCATCATTTTCCGCAAGTATCAAATCTTTTCCGGGAATATATGCCATGCCCGAAATTTCATGCAGGTGATTGCCCAGTTCCATTTTTTCATCCGGTTTCGAAAAATCGTAACCGGCTTTTCCATATTGCGTTTTTCCGCTATCACTGGCAGCAATAAAACGAAATTTCAGCAGCGTGGGTTTCCCGGTTACTGCTTCGTTGGAAATAAACATGTCCCCTTTTTGGGTAAAGGTTATTCCTTCCGGCTGTGGAAAAAGTTTTTCAGAAAGCTTATAGACTGATTCTACTTTTCCATCCAGGTCAGCTATCGCTAATTGATTGCTGGCAGAAGACAGGATATATAATTTTTGAACAACCGGATTTATAGCGGCCCCCGAGGGTTGAAATTTTGAAGTTTTGAATGGCGAAAGCTCTTCCACCTTTGCTGCATCAATAATGTATAATGGCTTGTTATCAAAACCAATTGAATCAGGATAAAAGGCAAAAGCACTTACAGATTTCCCATTATCTGATTTACAGTTTTTGCAAATTAGTACCAGCGCATTGCGGGCCGGATCGCTGTACATCGTTTCAAAATCATTTGTTCCGGAAAGCTTTATTTTTCCCACTTCCACTCCATAACTTTTACCTGCACTATCTTTAATAAATTGGGTGATCATTCCATCGCTCCGTAAAATATATGCTTTGCCATTCAGGATAGTTACATCTTCATAATCTGCATTATCGCCAAAAACGGGTTCATCCGGTAAAAGCCTTGCATCCTTATCCAGGTAAAAAAGTTTGCCCGATGCATCGCTGATGGCAAGGAAAACATCATTCTTCGAATCCCAGGCAATGCCGGATATTTCCCTGAGCTTTGTTATATCCAGTTTATAGGATACCACATTCGAAAAATTATAGGGCGGGGGCGATTTTAATATTCTTGTTTTGGGGCGGCAGGCAATATTAAACAGCATGACCAAAAGAACCACCCAGGTCATTCGTACTTTAAAATTTAATAAACTCATTCTTCATATTTTGTTTAAATTTATCAAAAGTTATCTTTATAACATGCAGGAAACTCAATTAATGATATTACAGGAGGCGCAAAACCATGTATCAGACTTATTGACAAACAAACTTAGTAAAAGTATTAAGTTTCATACACTCCAGCATACGCAGGAAGTAGCAGCTGCCGCTGAAATTCTGGCCCAGTACTACCAATTGCCTGGTGATGACCGTTTTGCCCTTGCCCTTGCCGCCTGGTTTCATGATACCGGCTACACTGGTGGCGAAGCAAAAGGCCATGAAAACATAAGTGTGCAGTTAGCCACTCAATTTTTAACTGGTCATTCTATAAGTGAAGAACTAAAAAATAAAGTAATAGGATGTATAAATGCCACAAGGATTCCGCAAAGCCCGGCCAATGTGGTGGAAGAAATGATTTGTGATGCCGATTTGTTTCATCTTGGCACCGATACATTTAAAGAAAAAAGCAGGCTGCTTCGGGAAGAATTAATAGAATTTGGCGGAAAGGAGGTGTCAAAAAAAGACTGGCGAAAAATAAATATCCGGTTCCTGGAGAGTCATCAATATTTCACCACCTATGGAAAAGAAAAGTTGCAACCGATTATTGAAACCCACCTGGAAGAGTTAAAACAAAAAGACAAAAATCATCATGAAATGAAGCCAGATAAAAAAGAAAAGGACAAACATAAAGACAATGATGAAATGAAACCTGATAAGAAAGAAAAAGAAAAGGATAAATCTGCAATCCTGACTTCTGAGGCGGAAGAGGCCAAAAAGAAAAAGGAAAAAGAAAAAGAAGCCGACAGGAGCATTGCAACGGTGTTCCGTATTATGGCGCAAAGCCATACCGGGCTCAGCCAGATGGCCGACTCCAAAGCTAATATCCTTATCTCGGTAAATTCTATTATCCTTTCAATTATGATTGGGGCTTTATTTGAAAAATTACAGACAAATTCTAATCTGCAAATTCCGGTGGCCGTTATTTCGATTGTCTGTGTAGCCTCCATTGTGTTTGGCATACTTGCTACCCGGCCAACCGTTTCGCACGGAACTTTTACAAAAGAAGATATTGCCAATAAAAAAACTAATCTGCTTTTTTTTGGCAACTTCCATAATATGAGCCTTGAGGAGTATAACTGGGGAATGATAGAAATGCTGAGTGATAAAAATTATATGTTTGCCAGCATGATCAAAGACCAATATTTCCTGGGAGTAGTCCTGGCAAAAAAATACCGCTATTTGCGGATTGCCTATAATATTTTTATGTTTGGATTAATTGCAGCTGTACTTGCATTTGCCATTTCTTATATGATCCCGCAGGCTATCGAAGTATATTGAAGTATGCACAACAGGTGATATTATAACAGAACCTCTATTGCTTTAACCTATTCATCCTCATTTCCTGATTCTGCCAGGGAAACAGCATCCCTGTAACCCATCCTGGTTGTTTATCACATATCTTTTGACAGAATTTACCGGAGAGAAAATACATTTTACAGCATGTGTGAATTATGTAACTCTTTCCCAAAGTTATGTAACAAGAATAATTTGAAAAGGGTTCATCTTTATATGTAAGTATTAATTATTCAGATTCATAAATTGCATGAATATATGAGCAAACGCCATGTTTGCCCTTATTAATTGTTTGTATAAATGGGAATGGGAAAATAAATACTTGTCATGTTTTTCAGGCTTTGTAATTAATTAAAACATTTTTTAAACATTTAAATCAATTTTTTATGAGTAGTTCAAAAATACTGGTAGGTTTTCTTGCCGGTGCAGCAGTCGGCGCATTAGCAGGTATTTTATTTGCCCCTGATAAAGGTTCAAACACAAGAAAAAAAATTGCCACTAAAAGCGGCGATATCACAGATTCTGTAAAAAATTCCTTTAACGATTTTATTGAAGGTGTAAAAGAAACTTATTCAGGTGCAAAAGAAGATGTAGAAGAATTTAGTGCAAAAGCAAAGTCAGGCACAGCAAAAAATGACGGGAAAGCGGCTTTCTCCTGACAAACTGATACAGACCAGCAAAGCATAAAATTCATTTGCAATGCAATCTACAATTAAACATATTGAAGACTTTGTTTCTAAAGCAGGAGAACTGGCAGAAACGAACGTTGAGCTATGGAAACTTAAGGCGGCAGGAAAAATTTCTGAAACTATTTCTTCCCTTATAACAATGCTTGCAATAGCTGCACTTACAGGCGTGGCCATTACTATAGTAAGTTTGGGGATTGCCATTTGGATTGGATCTGAAATGGGCAGGGTTAGTTATGGATTTTTTATAGTGGGTGGTTTTTATGCTTGCACTGGTTTGCTGGTTTTTTTGTTCAGAAAACAATGGATAAAAAATCCTGTGCGTAAACTTATCATAAATAAAATTATCAAATAATGCCACTCGCAGTTTCAGGTATGCCTGATCTGGAAACCCGGATACTAAAATTAGAACAGCTGCGAATGCAGCAAATAATTGAATTAAGAACTTCTGCAGCTAATATTGCTGACAGTTTCAGTCCTTACAATATGCTTAAGAGTGCCCTGCAAGATGTCGCTCAGTCACCGGGAATACGTAACACCGCCATTAATACAGCTATTGGAATCGGCGCCGGTTTTCTGGGGAAAAAAATATATGTAGGAAATTCCAAAAATATATTCAAAAAAATAGCCGGTACAGCAGCCCAGTTTTTGATTGCAAATTTTGTGAGAAAAAAAATTCCTGAGATGCAGATGAATAACCTGCAACATAACCATGAAACTTAAACCTGTGGTATCTAAAAAAACATTGTTAGTCTGAGCAAGCTGAAGTTGGTAACTTAATTAAAACATTCGTCCTGAAAGTCTTCAGCAAGCTCGGCCTGACATATTATCGGTTTAATGACAGATTTTAGGAATGATAATAACTAAATTCTGCCAAAATAAGAGCTGGATCGGAAGATTCAGCTCTTATTTTATTGAACACTTTTTCATTTTTCTGTTGTACAGACAAATTGACTTAAAACGATTGAGATGAATGTTACATTCAATAACCGTATCAAGCAAGTACTGCTTTTAGCAGTATTGATTTTATTGATATGGTTAGGCATTCAAAAATTATTTTTTTGTTTGCCCGGGTTGTTAGGAGCTGTAACATTATATATTTTAAGCCGGGCTAATTATTTTCAATTAATTTATAAGAAAAAATGGGGAAAAGGAAGTGCGGCTGGTTTATTTATTATCTATTACCTTCTTCTGTTAGGATTACCGGTTTTCCTGACAATTACATTAATAAGTCCTAAAGTAAATGAATTGCTGAGTGACCCTGCAACAACTATTGAGAACATAAAACATGCCGTTTCTGAAGTACAACAAAAAACAGGAATCACCATTGTTTCAGAAAAATCTATTTCAAACTCTCTTGATCAACTATCAGCCTTCATCCCTTCTTTGCTGAATAGTACCGCTAACCTGATTACCAACATGACAATCATGCTTTTTTTTCTTTACTATATGTTGTATTATGGGAGTGAAATGGAAAAAACATTATTTCGAATTATCCCTTTAAAAGATGTCAATACAACAATGCTGGCTGCAGAAACAAAGAAGCTGGTAAAGGCTAATGCGCTAAGCATACCACTCATTTCCATTATCCAGGGGCTAACAGCTACATTAGGTTATTTTATTTTTGGTGTACATGAATGGGCTCTTTGGGGTTTCCTCACAGGCATATTTGCTTTTTTCCCGATCGTTGGAACCATGATCATATGGATACCACTTGTTATTTACACTTTTACCACCGGAGATTCGGGCATGGCAGTTGGTTTATTGCTCTATAGTTTGATTGTAACCGGCAACATTGACTATATTTCCCGAATTACAATTATGAAAAGGATGGGTAATGTACACCCGGTCATTACTGTCTTAGGGGTTATTGTTGGGTTAGGGCTTTTCGGATTTATTGGATTAATTTTTGGTCCCCTGCTGGTTAATTATATTATTGTCCTTTTTAAGATTTATATGAATGAGTTTGTAGAGCCGCTTGGGGAAGAACTAAAAGCTGCTGAAAACAATGCAGTAACTAATGAAAGCAAAATTATTGATAACGCCAACCCTGCCTGATAAAATTGAAAAAGCCCGGATATTCTTTATATATATCCGGGCTTTAATAAAATAAATTATCACTTATTTTCGCCCAGCATCTCCTTCACCTTCATTATCAGTTCTGTTTTGGTAATCGGGATACCCATTATTTTATTATACCCAATTGCATCAACAAGATACACATCACGGATAATTTTTATCAACTGCCCGTTATTGATTTCCGGGATTAATACCTGGTCATAGTTCTTTATAATCTCTCCAAGATTTTTTGGAAACGGACGCAGGTAGCGGATATGTGCATGTGCTACCGAATAACCATCCTCCAGCATATCATTTACTGCTGATTTGATGGCGCCATAAGTACTTCCCCATCCAAGTATCAGCAGTTTGCCTTTTTCCGGGCCGTTATCTATTGTTTGCAAAGGAATATAATCTGCAATCTTATCCACTTTCTCCTGCCTGATCTTTACCATCAGTTGATGGTTCTCCGGTTCATAACTAATGTTGCCTGTTACATTTTGTTTTTCAATACCACCAACGCGGTGCTCCAGCCCGGCAGTTCCGGGAATGGCCCATGGCCTTACCAGCTTTTCATCTCTTTTATATGGTAAATATTTTTCTTCTCCTTCGTCCAGCGTTTGTTTATATGAAACTTTTATTTCTGCCAAATCTTTTGACTCCGGAAACTTCCAGGGTTCTGATCCGTTGGCAATATATCCGTCACTTAAGAGGATTACCGGCGTCATATGTTGTACAGAAATTCTAACTGCTTCATAGGTTGCATCAAAACAATCGGTTGGTGTGCTGGCAGAAACAATGGGCATCGGGCATTCACCGTTTCTTCCATAGTACGCCTGCATTAAATCACTTTGCTCCGTTTTAGTGGGCAACCCGGTAGAGGGACCACCCCGTTGTATATTCACAATAACCAGTGGAATTTCCAGCATCACGGCCAAACCCATTGCTTCCCCTTTTAGCGCCATGCCCGGGCCGGATGTGGTGGTTACTCCCAGCGCACCACCATAAGATGCCCCTATTGCAGAAGTAATGGCAGCAATTTCATCTTCGGCCTGAAAAGTCCGGACGCCGAAATTTTTATACTTAGCCAGGTCATGAAGAATATCTGATGCCGGGGTGATGGGATAAGAGCCAAGAAACAATGGCAATCCGCTTTTTTGCGCAGCTGCAATAAACCCGTAAGCAATGGCCTGGTTACCCATAACAGAACGGTAAGTTCCGGGAGTCATTTTAGCTTTCTCTACTGTGTAGGTAGTGGTAAACGTTTCAGTAGTGTCGCCGTAATTATAACCGGCCTGCAATGCTTTTACATTGCTCTCCATTATTTCGGGTTTTTTCCCAAATTTTTCTTTTAAAAAGCTAATGGTGTTCTCCATGTCCCGGTTATACATCCAGTATAAAAAGCCAAGCACAAACATATTTTTTGCCCTGTCCTTTTCTTTCATCCCCATAGCAATATCTTTCAGGGCCTCACGGGTCATTTTCGTCACATCCATTTTTATTACTTCGTAATTATCCAGGCTTCCATTTTCTAACGGGTTTTCTCCTTCAGGATAATTAGCAAGACGCAGGTTCCTTGCATCAAAACCGTCTGTATTGACAATGATCTTTCCCCCTTTATTAAGAGCAGAAAGATTAACCTTCAATGCAGCAGCATTCATAGCCACCAGTACATCACATGAGTCGCCGGGAGTAAAGATCCTGTCACTCGAAAACCGAAGCTGATAACCACTTACACCGGGTACGGTCCCTATTGGCGCCCTTATTTCTGCCGGAAAATCCGGAAATGTGGCCAGATCAATCCCTAATAAGGCCGTGCTATTGGTAAACTGCGACCCGGTCAATTGCATACCATCACCGCTATCACCAGCAAATTTGATAACTACATCACTCAATATTTTCTTTTTTCTTGTCATTATGCTATAATTAGGCCGCAAATTTATAACAAGTTATGCTTTGTCGTTAAACTGTTTTTGGAGAATAATATCGGCTCAGATTCCTTTAATTTGATGAACAATTTTTATATTGTCCTTTACAATTTCTGCTATGAGAAAAAATATGATGTTCCTGCTTATTGCCGGGTTGCTGTTGCCCAATCTCCTGCTGGCCCAGGCCGATGAAGATATTTATGAGGCCAACCGCCTGAAAAAAGTTTTTCCTGACGACCGGGTAGCTGCCACCATCGTGGAAGAACAATATACTTTCGATAAAGGCCGTGGCGAAAATAAACTCCCTGTAGTTACCGCCACCAAAAATACCGGCATCACTTTCCTGGCCATGCGGGAAAGAGCCGGCATCCAGTATTTTGATTTTTACAATTCCTTCTGCAAGATCACTTCCTTCAAACAACTGGAAAAAGTAAAGGGAATGTTTGGGATGAAAAAGAATTACAATGTTGGTTATGCCATTGACCGGTCAGCCAGTTCCAGCGATTATTTTTCTGACGACAGCCGGGTTAAGTATTTCAACATCGGCTTTACCGGCTATGGTGATGTAACAAGAGTGGAAACTGAAAAAAAATTTTTTGACAGTAAATATCTTACCAGCATCTATTTTCATTCCTGGTTCCCTGCCAAAGAAAAAACCATCAGCATTGTAGTGCCCGACTGGCTGCAACTTGATATCCGTGAATTTAATTTTGAAGGTTATAAAGTCATCAAACAAAAAAGCCAGGAAAAAAATTCAACGGTTTATACTTTCAAACTGCAAAACCTGCAGGCTATGAAGTCGGAGAACAGGTCAATGGGTGCTGCCTACCTGTGGCCGCACCTGGTGTTAGTGGTAAAATCTTTTACTTACGAAGGAAAAAAAGAAAAAGGATTTGGCGATGTAGGCGACTTATACAACTGGTATCAATACCTCTACAAAAAATGTGTAAACAAACCGGATGAACTTAAGGCCAAAGTAACGGAGCTGGTTGCCGGTAAAGCAACTGATATTGAAAAAGTAAAATCCATTTTCTATTGGGTACAGGACAATATCCGCTATATCGCTTTTGAAGATGGACTCGCCGGTTTTGTTCCCGCCACTGCGCAGGAAGTATATAAAGCAAAATATGGAGATTGTAAAGGCATGGCCAACCTGATGACAGAAATGTTGAAGGTTGCAGGATTGGAAGCCTATATGACATGGATAGGTACCCGCCATCTTCCTTATGATTACTCATTGCCTTCTTTATGTGTAGATAATCACTGCATCAGCACCGTAATTATCGGAGGCAAAGAATATTACCTGGATGGCACAGAGAAGTATATTCCCTTCGGCGATTATGCCTGGCGCATACAGGGCAAAGAAGTGCTGATTGGCAAAGGGGATAAGTATGATGTAAAAAAAATACCATTATTGGATATTGACAAAAGCAAAATTTTTACCCAGGCCAATTTCCAGTTAAAAGACAATATACTGACAGGCCATGTAAAAGTAATCCTGACCGGCGAAAAACGTACCGGCTTTCATCAATACTATCATGATCTGCCGAATGATGAAAAGAAAAAACTGATTGAACGTTTCCTTGAATTCGGCAATAAGAACCTGGTGGTATCCCATGTACAAACATCTGACCTCAGCAACCGGGAAATACCGGTAACGATAGAAGGCGACATTGATCTCAGCAATTATATTATTACCGAGGATAAAGAAGTGTATGTGGGTATTGATTTTTTTCCGGAAGACCTGCGGGGCATTATTCCTGATAAAGACCGTCAGCAGGATTACGAACTGCATTCTGCTTATGTATCGCAGGATGAAACAGAACTGCTGTTACCTTCCGGGTACAAAGTAGTATCACTTCCATCAGCCATCAGTGAAAAAGCAGATGATTATGAAGTGACGGGTTCCTATACTTCAAAAGACAATAAGGTAATCTTTAAAAAGACGCTGGCTTTTAATTCCGGCCGCATCCGCAAAGCAGATTTTGAAAACTGGAAGACGTTTACTAAGAAGTTGAAAGATTTTAATAGTAACCTGATACTTATTAAGAAACCATAATTTCTGTCCCACAAAGACTTTTAAAGAAAAGACTTATGACAGAAAATGAACTGGCCAAAATAGCTGTTGATATTTGCTATACTATTCATACTATTCTTGGCCCCGGGTTATTGGAGAGTGTTTATGAATCTGCTTTTGCTTATGAGCTCGATGAAAGAGGATTGCCTTATACCCGGCAACAGGAATTGAATATTATGTACAAAAAAACAACTTTGGATAAGGCCTTCAGAACGGACATAATAATATCAAATAAATTATTAGTAGAAATAAAATCTGTTGAATTGCTGGAAAAAGTTCATCACAAAATAACACTAAACTATATGAAGCTAACCGGAATTAAACTTGGCATACTTGTAAACTTCAATGTAAACCTGATAAAAGATGGTATTCACAGAAAAATAAACGGTGAACTTTAATAAGCAAAAATCACGCAGTGATTTTCTTAGTGATCTTAAAAATTTTCCCACGAAGACCACTAAGTAAACAAGAAAAGCAAAACGAATTTCTTTGTGTCTTTGTGGGACCAAAAAAAATGAAATGAAAAAGACAATCCTGATACTATTCTGTTTATGCAGCGTCTTCGAAGTAACAGCCCAGGACGACGACACCTTCTCTCCTTCCAAACTGGAAAGCATTGCCAAAAACATGAAAACCATCTGGGATGATCCGGATGCAGATTTTTCTGTAAGCACTGTTCCCGAAAAATGGAAAGACGAAAGCGGCGTCATCATTGCCCAAAAAACAAAATTCTCTTTTGATAAAGATGCCAACAAACTGGCCGTGTATGAAATTACCCGCCGCCGCATTAAGCTCATTGACAGGGATGCCGTGAATTCTTATTCCTCCATTTACTTCCGCATCGGCTCTTCCAGTGACGGAGCCGGTATTAAAATCATTAAAGCAAATGGTACGGTGCAGGATGTTTCGCTTCGCAATGCGGTATATGTAGAAAATAACAAGGATATTCCCTCCGCATTTCAACCCTATATTGGCAAGGCCAGCACTTATATAGACAAAAGCAAGAGCCGGGTTATTTATTATAAAATCGCTGTTCCCGACCTGGACCCCGGTGATATTATTGACTACGGAACTATTTTTTATGACGACAACACGGTAAAAAAGATGAGCTATATTGAATTTGATCCTATTTATTTTGTCTGCACAAGAGAATACCCGGTCATTGCGCAGAAATTTGAGATTGACACCGATGATAAATCATTTGTCAATTCCAAATCCACCATGGGTGCACCGCTGTTCAAAGAAACAGGCAACAGTAATATTGATTACACCTGGGAAGACCGTAACCGGGAAAAAATAAAAGATACACGTTGGGTAAACAGTTTAGTGGAATTACCCATGGTGAAATTCCAGATTGTTTTTTCAAGAAGTGAAAACAGGGCCGATCTTTTTATCGGTGACAAAGGCGAACTGAAACAAAACATCAGCCCGGAAGAACTCGCTAAAAAAATGAATATCCTGTACAACAAACTGGATGGCTCCTATTATTTCACTATGGCAAAAGCTTACCTGAAACAAATTGGCTATGCTGACCTGCGGGAAGAAGATTTTATCCAGAAAACATATTATATCCTGCGCCATATGTCGCATTTCCGCAACGAAGGATTTTCCAGCCAATTATTTGCTTCCTGTTTTACCCAATGTCTGGAGCTTCGCAAAATTCCTTACGATCTTATTGTTACCTCTCCGGCCACATTGGCCAAACCGGAGAATATTATTTTCAGAACTGAACCGGAATGGATGGTGAGGGTAAAAGGAAAATTTATTTTTAATGCCACCATGTTTTCCAACCCGTATGATTTTAAAGAAGAATTTTTGAACACCCCGGCTTATATTATTTCGCTGGGGAAAAACCCAACGGCCACACCCATTACATTACCGGCCAGCACGCCTGATGAAAACATCACCACCAATACGATTACCGCCTCCATAGATACAAGTGGCAGAAAAATAACCATGGTGCATCAAAAAGCAATAACAGGACTCAGCAAACAATATTATAATGTGCAGGCACTTATTTATACCAATGCACTGGATGATGATTACCGCAGCTATGGCGGTGAGGACGATGTAAGAGGAGGAATGAAAGGCGATATGCTGGACAATTTTGAAACAAAACTCCGCGAAAGAAAAAAAGAAGATAAAGTAAACAAACTGGAGTACATGAAAAAGGCATTGGAAGATGAATATGATAACGTCAGTTCCTATTCCGATTTCATATTAAACACAGATGGACGCACCTTTCGCAAGCAGGAACTCAACTACACCAATAAATTTGAACTCGATGATATGATAAAAAATGCCGGCAACAATTTACTGGTATCAGTCCCGGGGCTTATCGGCGACCAGCTTTTTGTAAAGCAGGATGAAAGAAAAAGAGATGCTGATGCTTACCTGCGTTATCCTGAAAGCATACGAAACGTTATCAATTTTACCATCCCCGCAGGGTATAAAGCCGTAGGCGTGCAAAACCTGAACATGAATTTGGATAATGAAGCAGGCACATTTGCCGTGCAGGCATCGGTGGAAGGCAACACGTTAAACATTCTTGTAAAAAAATTATACAAACAAGCCACAGTAAAAAAAGAAGATTGGGGCAAGCTGCTGCAAATGCTGGATGCCGCCTTTAATTTTTCGCAGAAGAAGATATTATTGAAGAAGATGTAAGAATGTTAATGGTTATCCTGAAGAAGATTATAATGATTTGTATTTTTCATATTCCAGAATAATGTATTCCTGAAGATCATAATCAGAAGCGGATAATACAAATTTGTAATCAGGCCGGTGATGCAGCATAAAACTATCCAGGTCTGCCCCGTCAAGACCGGTTAGTTTCTTAACAAGAACTTTGGTAAACAGGTGATCAATAAACTTATCTTTTTCTTCCTTCAGTAACCTTTGTTTAAAACTCATCATACTCCGGATTTTATTTTTTTGAAAAGCCCTGATCAGTTCATCCAGGTCTACTGTAAACCCGAGGCCGAATGATGTAACTATACTTCTAAAAGAAGGTTTCTGGTAATTAAAAACTTTGGCATAATCAATCCTGTTCTGAATGGAATCAAGCCGGTAGTCTCTTGGTTTTACTCTTACCTCCTTTAATACGGGAATACCCACTCTTAATGAAATGTCGAATTGCGGGTAACTGATTATATCCATCACAGGGAATTTGATCGTGGGTTTGCCCAGATAGCTAAACCAGACAGAATCTTTTTCACCTACATTGATTTCATAATACCCTTTCTTATTCGTGGCTGTTCCTTTTCCTGAAGTGCTTAATACACTGGCAGCTTCAAGAGGAAAAACGCCGGTGCTGTCGTATACTGTCCCGGATATTTTCAGTTGACCATGGGTTTCAATAGTTTTCAGAAGCAGGCTGAAACAAAGCAGGGAAAAAACATGTAGTGTCCTTTTCATTGGTGATAAAAATGACTCATCTAAATAACAAAAGAAAATGCAAACAGCCTCCTAAAAGTAAATTACGAATTTCTTCATTCTTTGACTGATAAAGTTACCGCCCGGGTTTATATATCTCCCGTCCGGGTTTGTATTTCTCGTATCCCGTATCCAAAACCCCACATCTCCAATCTTCTGGTAAATAAAAAAATAAAACCATCCGCTTTATCAACGAATGGTTCTGAAGAATTATACCTGGTATCTTATTAGCAACCAACTCAAGACTCCCCTGCTATGTGGCGGCTTGCAACAGGCTTTACTCCAGTTCCCTTTCAAAAAAAACTATATTCCCCTCTTGCGTTACCCCTTCTACTACAATCCTTATTTTTTTTGTACGATCATTATTAAAAAACCTGATCTCAGCAGTTCCTTTGTCAACCCTGGTATAAGGTTGCCATAACAGGGTTTTCCGAAAATCCTTTTCCACCTTTATATCTGCTTTATTGTAATCAGGCGACTGGTAATCTTTCAAAACCGGGTATCCTGTTATTTTATGTTCTTCCAATATGAACTTGTCTTTTTCCCAATAACCCTGGTCTCCTTCCTTTTTTAAAAATATTCCTAATGCACAAGGCATGCCCCGCTCACTACCAAGATATTTAACAATTTTAACCGCTGCCACTTCACTCAGTTTGATTCCATCTACAAGGTCTCTATCCCATTTTGAATTATTTACATAGAATGTTGTAATTAAATGGTTTTCATATACAAGATTCTTTCTTCCTCCCGAATAACTCTGTGTTACACCAAACATTTTTGAAGCGATATACGAAAAGAGATCAGTGAGTTTAGCTGCTTGCGGGTCGTTCATTACATCAATTGTTTCTCCGGAAACAAAATATCCGCTGAAAACAGTTCCGTCAACATATTTTCTCTCAATATCATACAGTCTTTTGCGGGCCAGTTGTTCCTGATCGGCTCTTACAATTACTTCTTCCAGCACTTTGGTTTTATCCGAATAAACTATAGTGTCCTGTTGTAATATTTTGTTTTGCACAACAGCTACTACGGGCAACTTTGATCCTGTCTCTGCTTTAAACTTATTGATAAAACCGCTATCCTCTTTTACCGTGGGAAGACTGAGGCTGAATTCCGTTGTCAGCTCTTCATCGCTTTTACCCGGCAACCTGCAATGAACAAAGACTTCATCATATACAATCAGCCCATCCAGCAAAAATCTTCCCTGCTCATCTGTCTGTACTTTATATAATTCCTTGCCATAAAGTTCTGAACGGATACCTACAAATACTTCCTTATTAGCCACGGGTTTCCTGCCTTTTTTTACAAGACCCTTTAGCTGAAGATACTGGGGAATTGATGGTGCAGTAGTGTCCATCCGACTGCTTTTTTCGGCAGTATTGCCTGCCAGCAACAGGGAAAGATCGAGAAGTTCAGGAGAGGTTCCACCGGGTTTATTTCCTGACGATGAAGTAAACCCGGATGGAAACAGTGCCGATACAAAACCAGTCCTCCGGGGGCTGTCGTTTAGTGCAGCATCGGTAACGCTAACCGACACATCCCTGAGAAGAGTATCCTGGAAATTTAATTTGATAATGCTCTCTGCTCTTTGCGACAAATCTTTTTTCTGTATCTCCATGCTGATACCAGTATCCAGGCATTTTTTTACTATAAATAACGGCCTGCTTGCCAGAATCTTTTCTGTACTATCCACCACCCTTAATTCCGCCACTGCCGGTTGGAAATCGCCGAGAGGAATAAAATAACTGTACCTGTTCCTGCTGATCATATTCAAACCAACCAGGTAAACCACTTCATTATTGATCAGTAACTGTACTTTGGGTTTGCGGATACTAAGATTCTGCGTTCCTCCATTATCCAGATCAAAATGAAGAGTATCCTTCGACTGGTACACATGCACTGCTATACCTTCTTCAACAGGAACAGGCAAAGGCAGCACCTCATCCTTTCCATTGGCCTGCCAGTGACAGAAATATTTTTCGCCCGGTATTGGCAGCATTTTAAAAAACCCTAACCCGGTTTGTTCAGCTCTAATATGTGCAACAATCTCTCCTTTATCACTTTTAATGTCGCCTGAAAAATTTACAGGAACTTTGAAAGCAATATAATTTTCTGCATTATAAACAAACTTGCCTCCTTCGGGGAAAAATACAGGCAGACCGGCAGTTTCCTTTTGCAAATCACTTGTATTGCCGGTAATATTTTTAATAAACTGGTAAGGCAGGTTTTGCAACACAGTAATATCTGTAAAAGCTCTTAAAAAAAACCGGCTAGATTGCAGCACAGCCGGGATTGTAATTGAACCGGAGGCTGTACCATCTATTACTGGCACGCATACATTAGCAATCCTCTGCGTTG
The DNA here is from genome assembly GCA_032654705.1 of Chitinophagaceae bacterium. Taxonomy (GTDB): domain Bacteria; phylum Bacteroidota; class Bacteroidia; order Chitinophagales; family Chitinophagaceae; genus JJ008. The sequence goes on along the minus strand of JAULAZ010000003.1, from coordinate 3,217,378 downwards.
CCGAATCCCATAGCTCTACAAAAAGATTTGAGCTCAGTATTTCAGCATTACTGCCTGATATTATATAGCCTTTGAAAAAGATTGTTTCACCGCTGGAATAATAATTCCTGTCTGTTTGTACATAAACCCGTTCATCTATACCCTGTGCATTAGCAACAACATGGCTGAACAGGAACAAAAGAATAAGCAGTCGCATTAATTTTTTCATAGCAATAAGTTTGTTGAGCCAGGTGCCTGACTCAATTTTTAAAAAAGATTCCAAAAAACAGTGTTGCCAATGAATCAGAACCTACCACTTACTTCTATTGCTTCTTAACATTAAAACTACAGTTGCCTTGTGAGACTCCCAAAAGGTTGATTGCTTAAATTATAATATTCAGATTGCTTTAACGTTTATCTGTGTTTTTCCCGCAGCCTGTAAATATCACAACACTAAAAGCAAATTAAGAACAGGCTTTCGAAAGCCAACTATTTTCATAACAAAAAAACCATCCGCTTTATCATCGAATGGTTCTGAAAAATTATGCGCTGGTTTCTTACCTGCACTGACTCCCGACTCAGAACTCACGACTCCCGACTCCTCTTTATCCTCTTCCATCAAAAATATTGGTTACTCCTCCCAATAAACCTCCACCTTCTTCTTTGCGGTGATATGTTCCGTACTCAACTATTCTTCCGGCCAGCCGGCTGATGGGTAATGATTGAATCCATACTTTTCCCGGCCCCGTCAGTTTGGCAAAGAATAATCCTTCGCCACCAAACAAGGCGTTCTTTATTCCTTTTACCATTTCAATATCAAACGATACAGTTGGCATGTAGGCAACAAGACAACCCGTATCTACTTTTAATATCTCACCCGCCTTCAATTCTTTTTCAATAATAAAACCCCCGGCATGCATAAAGGCCATGCCATCTCCTTCAATCTTTTCCATAATAAATCCTTCGCCGCCAAAAATACCCACACCCAATTTCCTTTGAAAATGAATGCCGATACTTACTCCCTTCGCTGCACATAAGAACGCATCTTTCTGTGCAATGATGGTGCCTCCCAACTGCTGCAAATCCATTGGAATAATCTTGCCCGTATATGGCGCTGCAAAACTTACTTTCTTTTTGCCCTGACCTGCATTGGTAAAAGCTGTCATAAACAAACTTTCACCGGTCAGCACTCTTTTGCCTGCCGACATCAGCTTTCCAAAAAAGCCGGTGTTTTGCTGCTGCGAACCATCGCCAAAAATAGTTTCCATCTGTATGCCATCGTCCATCATCATCATGGCGCCGCTTTCTCCAATGGCGGTTTCATTGGGATCCAGTTCTATTTCCACAAACTGAAGTTCCTCGCCATAGATCTTGTAATCTATTTCATGATTCTTTCTTGCTGTTGTACTCATAGTTTAAAATTTTTGATGAAGTTACTAAAGAATAAAAGTCAATTATATTTTAATTGCCCTTATTTACCTGGTTTGAGAAATTTTCTCCTGCATAGCAATTGTCGGTATTGACAAAAAACAGGCGGGCAGAATGAGTGCTGTCTAAAAGTAAATTTTTCTTTACAATTTTTATCAGCACTTTGCTTTGCTTCAGCATAAAATCGCACCAGAAAACGATAACAGTCAATTTTGATTTTTGAAAAGAGTTTATATCATTAAGTGGTTGCAAATATTGTAAAAGAAAATCCAGGTTTAATACAGTGTCTGTTATGGGAATTGTAGTTGGCGGAATAAACTTATCAAACTGGTCATCCCTGTTCCAGTTTAGTTTAGGGAACCCGCCTGCATAACAATTGTTATGAAAAGAAACCAGTTTCCCTTCCTCATCAAAATACATAACCTGCAAGGGCTGCTGGTATTTTGAAATCATTGCTGAACATTTTTTTTCAAGCAAAGGCTTTAATGTATCCTTTTGCCCTAAGGCATAGAAATAGTTTTTGTCCAGGATATAAGACAGTTCTTCCGGAATATTTAATTTAGCTGACCGGTTGGAGATTTCCTGCCGGGTTAAAAGCCTGGGTTGTTTTATCCCGTAGGCACTCATCATTATCCGGGTGCAACCGGCACAAAAACAAACCACAACAAAAAGATGCAGATGTCTCATATGGATTGGTTTAGTAGAGAAAGGTATTAAAAACAATATCCGGCCCCTGTTATCATTTTGATAATTGTTGGCAGTTTGAATTGAGGAATTGCGTACTTTGTTATCCCTTCAAAAACTTATTATTATGAAAAAATATTTATTTCTCCTTGTTACCTTTACTATTGCCACAACTGCATTTGTAAACGGGCAGACAAAGCTGGTTGAAAAAGTTACCAAACAGGCAAACGAAATTGTAATCCCTTACGAAAAATATGTATTGCCCAACGGCCTTACATTAATTATTCACGAAGACCACAGCGACCCGGTGGTGCATGTGGATGTCACCTACCATGTAGGCTCGGCCAGGGAAGAAATCGGTAAATCAGGATTTGCCCACTTCTTTGAGCACATGATGTTCCAGGGCAGCGACCATGTGGCCGATGAGCAGCACTTTAAAATTGTATCGGATGCCGGTGGCACACTGAATGGCAGCACCAACCGTGACCGTACCAATTATTTTGAAACCGTACCCAGCAATCAATTAGAAAAAATGCTGTGGCTGGAAGCAGACCGCATGGGTTTTTTGCTGGATGCAGTAACGCAAAAGAAATTCGAGATACAACGTTCAACCGTAAAAAATGAAAGAGGACAGAACTATGATAACCGGCCTTATGGCCTCGTGTCTGAATTCGCTTCTAAGAATTTATATCCTTACGGCCATCCTTATTCATGGTTAACGATTGGTTACATTGAAGACCTGAACCGGGTAAATGTAGAAGACCTGAAGAATTTCTTTTTACGCTGGTATGGTCCCAACAATGCAACACTAACGGTTGGTGGTGATGTAAAACCGGCTGACGTGGTGAAATTAGCAGAAAAATATTTTGGCCCTATTCCCCGTGGGCCCGAAGTAAAACCCGTAGTGGTTCCCCCGGCTGTATTGAACAGTGACCGGTATGCTTCCTATACTGATAACTACGCCAAACTTCCTTTGCTGGTAGCTGTTTATCCTACTGTGCCTTTATACAATAAAGACATGGGAGCATTGGCTTGTCTGGCGCAGGTAATTGGCCAGGGAAAAAATTCCGTACTGTACCAGCAACTCGTAAAAAAACAATTGGCACTAAATGCAACTTCCAACAGCCAGCTCTCAGAACTTTCCGGTGAATTTTTTTTCCAGTTTATTCCCATGCCGGGCAAAAGCCTTACACAAATGGATAGCCTTTTCCGCAATGCGCTGGACTCATTTGAAAAACGTGGCGTAACGGATGACGATGTGGCCAAATTCAAAGGAGGTATTGAAGCGCAACAGATCAACGGGCTGCAAAGTGTATCCGGAAAAGTTTCGCAGTTGGCTGCATTCCAGACTTTCTCCGGCAACCCCAACAAGATTGCTGACTTAATTAAAATGTACACCTCAGTAACGAAGGAAGATGTATGGAGAGTGTACAATCAATACCTGAAAGGCAAACATGCTGTACTGGTAAGTGTATTAACCAAAAGCCAGGATAGTAAATCAGTAGCTGCCGCCGATAATTATAAAATAGATTCATCAAAATACGACGCTCCTGATTATGGTTACAATAGTTTGAAATATACAAAAGCCAAAGACAATTTTGACCGGGGTAAAATTCCCGGCAACGGCGCTAACCCTATCGTGAAAGTGCCAAAATTCTGGAGAAAAGATTTGCCAAACGGTATTAAGATGATTGGCACTGAAAGCTCGGAGATACCTACTGTTACTGTTACCATCACAATCCCCGGCGGACATTTACTGCAGGCAAAAGACACTGCCAAAATCGGGTTAGCCAGTTTCTTTTCTGATATGATGAATGAAGACACTAAAAATTATAAGGCTGAACAAATGGCTGTTGAGTTGCAAAAACTCGGCAGTTCGGTAAATATCAGCAGTAAGTTTGATGGTATTACTTTCAGCGTACAATCATTGAAGAAGAACCTTGACAAAACGCTGGCTCTTGTGGAAGAAAGAATGTTCAACCCAAAATTCACAGAGTCTGCTTTCAGCAGAAACAAGAAACAGATTTTAGAAAGTTTCAAGCAGGCTAAATCACAACCGGCTGCGGTGGCCAGCGACGTAATTGCCAAAGTGAACTACGGCCCAAACAATTTTTTGGGTATGAGTGAAGATGGAACTGAATACACGGTGAAGAATCTTACTATGAAAGACATTGAAGATTATTTCAATAACAATATGACATCGCAGGGGACTAAAGTAGTAATAGTGGGAGATGTAAAACAAAATGAAATACTTCCCAAACTGGCCTTCCTCAATAAGCTGCCCAATAAGAAAATAGAATTACCAAAAGTGGATGGGTCGCCCCGGGCTATTGATCAAACCAAAGTATATATGGTGGATATTCCGAAAGCCGCACAATCAGAATTCAGGGTGGGTTATGCCACCGGTTTGAAATATGATGCCACCGGTGATTTCTACAGGGCAAGGCTCATCAACTATACATTGGGCGGCGACTTTAACAGCCGCCTGAATTTAAATCTTCGTGAAGACAAAGGCTGGACCTATGGCGCCCGCAGCAGTTTCAGCGGCGATGAGTATAGCGGCACTTTTGAATTTAGTTCCGGCATCCGTGCCGATGCTACGGACAGTGCGCTGGTGGAAGTAATGAAAGAATTAAAAAATTATGCAGACAAGGGCATTACGGATAGCGAATTGCAGTTCATGAAAAACTCATTAGGCCAGAGAGATGCGCTGCTCTATGAAACGGGTTTGCAAAAAGCAGGATTTATTGGCCGCATCCTCGATTATAATTTGCCGGCCAACTATGTAGATCAGCAGAATAAAATTTTAGCCAAGATCACTAAGCAGGAAATCAGTGCAGTGGCAAAAAAATTGTTGCACCCTGAAAAAATGAACGTTTTGCTGGTAGGTGATAAAGCCAAAATATTGGAAAGTGTAAAAAAATTGGGCTATCCTGTCATTGAGCTGGATGTGGATGGCAAGCCGGTAGAAAAGAAAGCTTTTTAAAATTATTCTATTGTTTTCTTAAAACGCTGCCGGATCGGCAGCGTTTTTTATTTTTCCCCATTAATCTTCCTAAATTAGTAACTGCTTAGCGTTTTTTTATCACCGCCAAAAAACTTTTACTATGCGCCGCTATTTTTTTCTGATGATCATGCTGGTAGTATTCAATGATTTTTTTCAGACTCCTGCCCATGCACAGATACTCTATAAAGTAAATTTTCATGATAAGAATTTTGGAGCCTATGAAGGACTGCTGGTATATTTCAACGAAAGCCGCAGCTACATGCGGGTCAATTATTATTCCACCGGCAATAAATACAACGTGGTGAATGTGGACTATACCTCCTCCACCGGTACATACAACAATGGCGGTTCTTATTTTTTTATGAAAGGTTCCAATGCAAAATATATTACAGAAGCATCCGCAGATCAGAAATATAATCCCGACCATTTTATCTGGCGAAAAAGCAAAGGCCAGTCAAGCTGGAATATGCCTTCCACCACCGATGACCCGCAACTCAATATTGCCAATGAAGTGCCGGTTGATTCTTTTTACCAGGTAAATCCTTATTCCGTAACGGAAACTTTTCTTCGCAAATTTTTCTGGGACAATGAGGCTGATTTTTTTTCCCTGAAACAATTATGCGGACTCGGTGGCGCCATCGTTACTCCTGTAAATACCGGGGCCAATCTTCACCTGGTAATAGTAGCCAATACACTTATTGGCGATATTGGCGCCGGTTGTGCGGCAGACCGTGACAAACTGAATTATGAATTTCATGGTATTGCTGATGCCCTGGGATATGGCTTTAAAAAATATATTGTTGACGGAAACAATTTTAATAAAGCTTCGGTGCAATCAACATTGGCTTCCGTATCGCCGGGAAAAAATGATATTGTGATATTTGTTTACCGGGGGCATGGTTTCCGCTGGGACAACCAGACGGATGCTTATCCCATGATGGACCTGCGGAACTCCAGTTATATTACTATCAGCCCTAACAGTTCGTTAGGGTTGAGTGATGTTTATAATACACTAAAAAGTAAAGGAGCAAGACTGAATATTGTGCTGGCAGATTGTTGTAATAATTATGTAGGCATCAACCAGACCACCACCACCAGTTTCCTGAACTCACAATCCGATAACAAACCTGATGTGGCCAAACTGAAAAAATTATTCGTAAATGCACATGGAAGCATGATTACTGCAGCGGCGCATTCCGGTGAATATTCATGGTCCAATCCCTTTGGTGGATTTTTCACCTTGAGTTTTATACAGGCCATGAAAGAAGAGATCAGCTACATGAGCAATGGCAACACGGCATGGAATGATGTAATTGATTATACCCTGCGGTTAGCCAAAGACAAATCATCACCGGCACTGTGCAGCAATTGCACCTTGCAGACAGGAGTATCGTATTTAAATGTTTCGTATTAAAATTTGATTTTTAAGTTTTTGATTTCAAGTAAACAAAGAAAAATCCGCAAGTTTGAAGGGGTAAAAACTTTCGTACATTTATGCGTTGGCTGCAATACAATCTCACATTTAAGTACACCAAATATGAAAGACATAATACATTCTGATTGGTTTGTACTTTCTGGTTATGCTATAGGTATTATTGGACTAATCTTAAGCTATGTCTTTTTCAAAAAATCGAAAGTCGAAAAACGACCTTGCTGCATTAATAGAAGTAACAACTTAATTTATAAATCACAAGGCAGGCTCAGTGATTTAAAAATCTCAGCAAAATATAAAGGGATTGATGTAGAAACACTATCATATACCAAAGTTGGTTTCTGGAATGCAGGAAAAGCTACTATTACAAAAGACGACTTAAGCTCTGTAGATCCACTTAGAATTGAAATTGAAAATGAAATGGTTTATGACTGTGAAATACTTTTTACATCCCAAAAAGCAAATGGTTTTACGATAAACTGGAGTAAAGACCACAAGGTTGTTTATTTAAAGTTTGACTATCTAGATTTTGGACAAGGCACTGTAATTAAGATCATTCATTCTGGAAACACCTCGTCTTATACGTCTAATATCATAAAGATCAAAGGCGCAATAAAAGGTGCAACAAAGATAGAGAGCCCGAACCCATCTTTTGCTCCAACCAATTTCTTGATGGACTCAAAAATATTTTATGAAGACAGTATTTTAATTTGAAGGTTAGAGAATTTCTCTAATTTCAAATGGTCAACTTTTGGGGGAGCTTACAAGAGAGAAATAATAAATCGCTTCCCCCTATTTTAATCTTTACTTTTACCCTCCTGCATTTATTCAATACAATTAAATATTTCAATCAATGGAACCGCTAATTGTAAAAAGCATCATCACCATCAATGCCCCGGCTGTAAAAGTTTGGAATGCACTGGTAAATCCTGAACAAACAAAAAAATATATGTTCGGCTGCGAAACAGTTTCTGACTGGCAACCGGGAAGTCCTTTACTCTGGAAAGGCAGTTACGAAGGAAAAGAAATGGTTTTTGTAAAAGGCATTGTTTTGGAAATCCATCCGCCAACATTTTTAAAATACACGGTGATAGATCCCAATGCAGCCATGGAAGATATACCTGCAAACTACCTGAACATTACGTACCTGCTGGTAGAACATGCTGGTAAAACCACACTCACTGTAATACAGGATGGTTTTGAAACAGCCGCCGATGGTGAAAAAAGATATAAGGATACCTATAATAACGGCGAAGGCTGGAACCCCATCCTTGTTCAAATAAAAAATTTAGTGGAAGCAGAGTAAGATTTCTGTTTCGCCCTGATTAATCTTTACTTTTGCCCACTACTTTTATTCATGATACAGGCAAACAATAAACTCATCATCATCACGGCTCCATCCGGTGCAGGAAAAACTTCGGTGACAAGACATTTACTGAAAGCATTGCCCGATCAACTGGCTTTTTCTGTTTCCTGCGCCACCCGGCTACCCCGCAATAATGAAAAAGATGGAGTAGATTATTATTTTATCCCGGTGGATGAGTTTAGAAGCAAAATTGAACATAACGAATTTGCAGAATGGGAAATGGTGTACGAAGGAAAATATTATGGCACATTGAAAAAAGAATTGCAACGTATCTGGCAACAGCATAAAGCCCCGCTGCTGGATGTGGATGTAAAAGGCGGCATTCATTTACAGCAGTTATATCCCGAAAATTCGTTATCGCTTTTTATTGAGCCTCCTTCTATTGAAGAACTGCGCCACCGGCTGGAAGCAAGAGACACCGAAACCCCTGAATCAATACAGGCAAGAATCAATAAAGCCTCTTACGAACTTTCTTTCAAATATAAGTTTGACCACATTATTATCAATGATAAACTGGAAACTGCCTGCAAAAAAGCGGAAGATGTGGTTCATTCTTTTCTTGGCTCATAGCTTACAGCTATAAGCTCACAGCCTTTTTTCTATCTTTACCTTATGATTGAGTGGAAAACGATATTGTATTTTGTTCTTACCCTGCTACTGATGGGTTTTTTCGCCGGCATTGAAATGGCTTTTTACAGCGCCAACCGTCTCAGTATTGAAATTAAAAAAAAACACGGCGGCGCCACGGTTCAAATTATCTCCCGCTTCATTGAATTTCCTGCCCGGTTTCTCGGCGCCACACTCATTGGCTATATGATCTTCCTGGTATTCCTGGGTTTGCAGTTCAGCCGGGTCATGCATCCCATCTGGTATTACCTGCATATTGGTTCCGAACTGGTACACTCCCTGCTGGAGATCACTCTTACTACACTCATTGTACTGGTGGTAGCCGAATTTATTCCCCGTGCTTATTTCAGGGCGCATAGCAATACGCTTATTTACCGGCTGGCAAGAGTATCCAATTTTTTTTACCAACTGTTCTATCCAATTGCTTCGGGACTGATTGACCTGTCGGAATGGATTTTGAAATATGTTATTGGTGTTCGCCTGGAAAAAAACAAAGAACCTTTTAAGCGCAGCAACCTGGAACATCTTTTTCATCCGCAGGCAAATGATGAGAAACAGGAACGCAATGCCCAACTGATGGAAAATGCACAGGAGCTTCCGAATATAAAAATCAGGGAATGCCTGGTGCCCCGCAAAGAGATTATTGGAATAGACAGCCGGGCCACCATGGAAGAGGTAAAGAAAAAATTTGTTGAGACAAAACTTAGCAAGCTGGTGGTTTTTGAAACCAATATTGATCATATCACAGGATATATTCACCAGTTGGATCTTTTTAAAAATGCTGCTTCCATTCAATCTGTCTTGCTTCCGATTCCGGCAGTTCCCGAAAGCATGAGTGCAACTGACCTTATCAGTAAATTAACCCGGGAAAGAAAAAGTATTGCCTGGGTAGTGGATGAGTTTGGCGGCACAGCCGGCATTATTACTATGGAAGATGTGCTGGAAGAATTATTTGGTGAAATCAGGGATGAATATGACACCGAAGAATTTGTTGAAAAACAGGTGGCGGAAAATGAATACATTTTTTCCGGGCGGCTGGAACTTGATTACCTGGAAGAAAAATACGGGTTTGACTTTGGCGAAGAAGAATCCGAAACCTTATCGGGTTATATCATCAATTATCATGAAACCATTCCCCGCCAGAAAGAACGCATCATCATTGATGATTACGAGTTTGAGGTCATGAATGTAAGTGACACAAGGATAGATATGGTAAAAATGAAGAAGCTGAAATAATAAGCCATTAGCTTATAGCTGTAAGCTTATAGCTTGTCCCTTATCTTTGCTCTCTTCATCCACCGAAGCTTCAGCGCAGGTGGGTCTCTAAAGAAACCCGATGGCAATATTTGATTTTTTTAATAAACGCAACAAGGATCCAAAGGCAGAAATGTCTTTTATTGATCACCTGGAAGATCTGCGCTGGCATGTGGTCCGTTCGGTAATTGCCGTTTTAATTGGAGCTATCATCGTTTTTATTTTCTCTGATTATGTAGTTAATAATATTCTTTTCGCTCCTACCCGGGGTGATTTTATTTCTTCTCTCTGGCTATGCCGCCTGGGTCATCTTATTCATATCGGCGATACGCTTTGCTTTCCGGAAGTTAAAGCCAAATTCCTGGAGAATACAATGACAGGGCAGTTCATTGCTTCTTTTACGTTGGCATTTGTCGGTGGGTTTATTATTGCATTCCCCTATATCTTCTGGGAGTTCTGGAAATTTGTTCGTCCAGCTCTTTCACAAAATGAAATAAAGAAAACCAGGGGTGTTATTTTCTGGGTAACGCTTTTATTTTTTTCAGGGGTGGCGTTTGGCTATTTTATCCTTACTCCATTCATGGTTAATTTTTATTTCAATTATAAACTGAGTCCCCAAATTGAAATCATGCCATCATTTTCCGATTACCTGGAAAACCTGGTGTATACAACAGTGGGTATTGGGGTGTTGTTTCAAATGCCCTTGCTGGTAATGGTGCTGGCAAGAATTGGTATTGTTACCGGAAAATTTTTAAAAAAATACCGACGCCATGCTTTTGTTATCATCTTAATTGCAGCTGCCATCATTACACCTTCTACCGACCCATTCAGTCTTACTATTGTTACTATTCCGTTGTACCTGCTATTTGAAGCCAGCGTCATACTTGCTTCCCGCATCAACCGCAGCCAGGAAAAAGAAAAGAAAGAATGGAGTTGATAATAGTCAGGAGTCATTAGTCGGGAGTCAGGAGTTTCTTAACTTTGAAGTGACCATCGACTATTGACTCTGAACTATTAACTCTAAACTCTGAAACATGCATTCCCCTTTTGACCTTAGCAAGCCCATTGCCATCGGCAGCGATCATGCCGGGTTTGATTATAAAGAAGACCTTATTTCTTTTTTAGAGGGCAAAGGTCTCGCATTTACCGACTTCGGCACTCACAGTAAAGACTCAGTTGATTATCCTGATTTTGCCCACCCTGTTGCATCAGCAGTGGAGGATGGTGAAGCCGCTTTTGGTATTTTGTTATGTGGCAGCGCCAATGGTGTAGCAATTACTGCAAACAAACACCAGGGTGTCAGGGCCGCTGTTTGTTGGGGCGAAGAATTGTCTCAACTGGCCCGTGAACATAATGATGCAAATGTTATTTGCATTCCGGCAAGATTTGTCAGGGAAGGCGATGCAGAAAAAATGGTGGGTATATTTATGACCACGGATTTTGAAGGCGGCCGTCATCTGCGCCGGGTGGAAAAGATTGCCTGTGCTTAATCAACATGATAACCGCATATTATTTTATCCTTCCGGAAAAACAGGAAATTTTTTATGTCAATTAAACTTGTGAAAACCCATAAAGTCTATTAACCGTTTTGTATCCGTGGAGAAACAGGCCTCTACTCTCTGAAGATTTTAATCCCTGCCTTTCCTTATAAAAACAAATCCCGGCCCAACAGCCGGGATTCATTTTTATACTCTTCCTGGTGTGTTGTAAAGAAATTACCAACCAAGCACCCAGGCAAATATTAACGGCGCCACAATTGTTGCATCACTCTCTACAATAAACTTCGGTGTATTAATATCTAATTTTCCCCAGGTAATTTTTTCATTGGGCACTGCGCCTGAATAAGAACCATAGGAAGTAGTTGAATCGCTGATCTGGCAGAAATAACTCCAGAAAGGAACATCATGCCATTCAAGGTCCTGGTACATCATGGGTACTACACATATCGGGAAATCACCCGCAATACCGCCACCTACCTGGAAAAAGCCAACGCCTTTTCCGGCAGAATTATTACGGTACCACTCCGTCAGCCAAACCATATATTCAATTCCACTTTTTACTGTACTTGCTTTCAATTCTCCTTTTATAACATAGCTGGCAAAAATATTCCCGGTGGTGCTGTCTTCCCATCCCGGAACAACGATAGGAATATTATTTTCTGCTGCGGCAATAATCCAACTGTCTTTTGGATCAATTTCATAATACTGTTTCAGGTCGCCGCTTAAAACAGTTTTATATAAAAATTCATGCGGGAAATATCGTTCACCTTTTGCTTCCGCATCTTTCCATTGTTTTACCAAATGTTTTTGTAAACGGCGAAACGCTTCTTCTTCCGGAATACAGGTATCGGTTACCCGGTTATAATGATTTTCCAAAAGATCCCATTCTTCCTGTGGCGTCAGGTCACGGTAATTAGGAATTCTTTTATAATGAGAATGTGCCACCAGGTTCATAACGTCTTCTTCCAGGTTGGCACCGGTGCAACTGATGATGTCAACTTTTCCCTGGCGTATCATTTCTGCCAGCGAAATACCGAGTTCACCGGTACTCATTGCCCCGGCTAAAGTGATCATCATTTTTCCGCCTTCATTCAAATGGGCTTCATATCCTTTGGCAGCATCAATTAATGCGGCGGCATTAAAATGGCGGAAATGGTGTCGGATAAATTGTGAAACGGGTCCTTTGTTCATTTTATAAAATTTAAAGTGGCCGCCTTCAGATCCTTCCGGCTAACCCGGAAAGAGACATTGCGAAATCAATAAGGCGCAAAAATAAATGTTTCTTCCCTGTAAAGTGCCATTGATTCAGCTTGTTACTTATTGATTATATTGCTATATAAAAAAATTACTGATGCCTGCACACCATCTTGGCCGTTCGGTTTTCGGCGATGAAAAAAATAAAGACAACCTGATGACCATTGAAGAAGCTCATGCTCTATTAAATGATTGGGTTCCTAATGAACGATTGCGTCTTCACATGAAACAGGTAGCTGCTGTAATGAAAGCATGGGCAATTAAAAAAGAAATGGCTGATGAACAAACGGCCTTGAAATGGGAATTGGCCGGATTGCTTCATGATGCCGATTGGGAAAAATATCCTGATGATCATTGCCGGGTAATAATTGAAGAACTGGAACGCCGTAATATTGATCCGGAAGTTATTCATTGTATTGCCAGCCATGGTCCCGGTTATTTCGGTGTGGAGCCCGTTAGTAATATGGATAAGATGATCTATGCCATTGATGAATTATCAGGCTTTATTCATGCTATATCTCTTATCCGCCCCACTGGGTATGAAGGGCTGGAAGTAAAAAGTGTTTTGAAAAGGCTGAAAACTCCTTCTTTTGCCGCCCAGGTAAACCGGGACGATATAAAGGATGCCCTTTCCAGGATTGATATTTCCCTTGATTATCTTATTGAGTTTATTATAGATCACCAGAAAGATGTATCGTAAAACTCCGCAGTAAAAAAATTAACAAAATATTCGCCATTTTTTTAAACCCCGCTAAGTAACCAAAGTCACAAAGCCTGTTGAATGTTTAACCACTACGTAAGGAATATTTAGTCACCAAAAAATTATCATTATGAAGAAGTTCTACGCTTTCCTCGCCGGGTTTATTTTTTGCCTGGCCGGCAGCCTCTCAACCAATGCCAGAACTGTTACTCCTGACGTAGCTAATTTCACCTTTACCATCGACCATCCCAACAACAATGTTTTCTTTACCAACACCTCCACTATTGGAAGCGAACCGGGTATCCGCCGTGCCTTTTGGAATTTCGGGGATGGCATCATTCAGATGACCGGGCCATTGGAAAATGCCCAGCATCATTACCAGGTAGCGGGCACTTATAATGTCTGTCTTAGAATTTACAGATACAGACCAAACATTGGTGATTCTGTATTATCAGCTTATATCTGTAAAACAATAGTCATCCAGACTGTTTGCAATGCTGAATTTATTAGTCTTGCCGTTGCTGCTAATCCTTTATTGAAATATTTTGTAGCACAGCCATCACATAACCAGAATAAGAAGCCATTGCAGGTTTGCTGGCAATTTGGAGATGGCAGAGATACCTGCATTAATTATTCAACAACGTACACCGGTGCTTATGCTGTCAATCATTTATATTCTCAACCGGGTAATTATAATGTCTGTGTAAATATTCATTATGATGGTGGTTGCCAGGCACAAAAATGTCACCCGGTACAGGTTGTCAGGCCAGATACATGTCATGCAGATTTTGAAAGAATCCCATCTACAGGAGCTAATCCATTACTGGCTTATTATAAAGCATTACCACAACATAATAATAATCGCAAACCATCCAAAGTCTGCTGGACATTTGGCGAAGGCGGCAGAGGCGATACCTGTATCAACTATTCTGAAACTTACACAGGCCAGTATGTTACATCCCATACTTACCTTCACCCGGGACAATACCAAGTTTGTGTTCAAATCACTTATTTCGGTGGCTGTGTAGCTAATAAATGTAAACCAATACAGATAGGAACTCCGGATAGTTGCAGTGCAGATTTTGAGAGAGAACCAAATCCTGGCACTTCTCCGTTAACTATTGGATTAAAGGCTTTACCATGGAATAATAACAACCGCAAACCTTCCCGTGTTTGCTGGCAATTTGGTGATGGCAGAGATACGTGTATCAATTACCCGGAAAATTATACAGGATTATATAATGTAGTTCACACTTATCCTCATCCCGGGCAATACCAGGTATGTGTAAACATCCGCTACTATGGTGGTTGCGAAGCAAGCAAGTGCAAACCGATTGTAATTCCATATCCCGTCACTTGTACCGCTAATTTTGAAAGAATTCCTACTCCAAATGCTAATCCGTTATTGGCATATTTCCGGGCATTAATCGGGAGCAGCAACAATAGTAAGCCGTCTAAAATATGCTGGGTATTTGGTGATGGAAGGGATACTTGCATCAATTACACAGCCAGTTATACCGGACAATATGTTGTTGCCCATCATTATCAGTATCCGGGATTATACCAGGTTTGTGTGAACATCACATACTTTGGTGGTTGTGTTGCCCACAAATGCAACCCGGTTCAAATTGGAAACCCGGATAGTTGCAGTGCAGATTTTGAGAGAGGACCAAATCCTGGCACTTCTCCGTTAACTATTGGATTAAAGGCATTACCATGGAATAATAACAACCGCAAACCTTCCCGTGTTTGCTGGATATTTGGTGATGGCAGGGATACCTGCATTAATTACCCGGAAAATTATACAGGATTGTATAATGTAGTTCACACTTATCCTCATCCCGGGCAATACCAGGTATGTGTAAACATCCGCTACTATGGCGGTTGCGAAGCAAGCAAGTGCAAACCGATTGTTGTTCCAATTCCTGTCAGTTGCCAGGCAAATTTTGAACGAATACCTTCTCCATCTGCCGATCCAAGAAGGGCATATTACCGTGCATTACCATGGCATAGCAACAATAATAAACCATCAAGGATATGCTGGACATTTGGTGACGGGCAGGATACTTGTATTAATTACACGGCAAGTTATACCGGGCAATATGTTGTTGCGCACAATTACCAGCAAAGGGGATTGTACCAGGTATGTGTGAATATTCAATACTTCGGAGGTTGTGAAGCTCATAACTGCAAACCAGTACAAATTGGGGAGCCGGATAGTTGCAGTGCAGATTTTGAAAGAGGACCAAATCCCGGCACTTCTCCGTTAACTATTGGATTAAAGGCATTGCCATGGAATAATAATAACCGCAAACCTTCCCGTGTTTGCTGGACATTTGGTGATGGCAGGGATACTTGTATTATCTACCCGGAAAATTATACCGGATTATATAACGTAGTTCACACCTATCCTCATCCCGGACAATACCAGGTATGTGTAAACATCCGTTACTATGGTGGTTGTGAAGCAAGCAAATGCAAACCGATAGTGGTTCCGCTACCTCAGCCGGGTTGTGCTGTAACACTGTTTGAAATAACTCCATCAATCACCAGTCTTGTTCGTGGGTTCATGGCCATTCCTGCTTCTACACCTGCAAGTAACAAACCTGTCCGTGTATGCTGGCATTTTGGTGATGGGCAGGATACCTGTATCATGGTAGATACGGTTCAACCTCATCCTTTCTTTACCATCACGCATACTTATCCCGGTCCGGGTGTGTATCATGCCTGTGTAAGTGTAATGTTCCAGGGCGGATGCACCGCTTATAATTGCCGGGAAGTTGTTATCCGTGGCCCTGCCAGCATCTGTGGCGGATATATGGTTGACTCATTGATTGCTCCACGAACCTTTAAATTCAAGGGGTTCAGCATTCATGCACCTAATGACCAGGTTCTTGGTTACCATTGGACATTTGGTGATGGAACCAGTGCTATCGGGCAGGAAGTAACGCATACGTTTGGCCAGGCGGGTAATTATCCTGTATGTCTGATTATAAATACCCGGTTGGGTTGCGAAACAAGAATATGCAGGCCGCTGCATGTGCAGGGCAATAATCAACCCGCACTAGTTCTGTCGCCCAATCCTGTAATCAATATGCTACATGTGGATTTTTTCTCCACGCATACAGAACAGGTAAATATCAGGATATTGAATTTGACAGGCACTGTGGTTAGAAATTATGTTCGCAATGTTACCGTAGGACCCAACAACTGGACTTACGACCTGAGCGGTTTGCTGCCGGGAGTATATTCATTTGTGGTACAATCACCGAATCAACTGGCAAGCGCCATATTTGTAAAATTGTAGTTAACTCTTTCTTACGTCAGGGCTAACACAAAAAAAGCCGTCTCTTTATTGAGGCGGCTTTTGCAATTATATTATTTCTTTACTTGCTTATCCAACAATTTTTCTGTTATAGAAATCACTATATCCCGCTGATAGGCAAAGGCCTTCCATACAGATATGCACCATTGCCGGATCATTTCATCCCGTTCATCTCCCGGTGATGCAGCCATAACATCGGGCACAGTTATTTCGCCCCTATCATCGGGTAAACTAATCGCTGGAAATAGCTTATCCCCTTTTGCCATCTGCAAATGTGCAAGTTGAACCTGCCTGCCGGTAAACCCTTTTTCAACAAACAAATAAAGCCCTGCCAATGAAAAAACAATACCGATAGGTTTTGTATTGCTATCTGCCGCCTGGGCAGTATAGGCATCCACAATATGCTGATGAATAAAATAACTATCCTGTTTTGAAAGAGTATAATAAGCCAGTTCGCTATATGCTTGCTGTGCGGTCATGTGGCCGGAGATTGGTAACCAATTATTGATTTAGTTATTTACTTAAATATTTTATACTAATCTCATCATACAACTTTATCAGCTCATTGGCTTTCCCTTTATCATCAAAAACTTTTGCCCAGGTACTGAGCGGCTCCCAGATGCAGGTGCCTTTTCCTTTTCCATTGGGCAATTCAAAAGCAATTTTATTCACGTCTTCTTTTACTGCAGAATACTCCACTACAATTACATCCTTATTATATCGTCTTACCAGATCATTCAAATTATCTCTCAGATCATCCAATGTGCCATGCCATTTGGGATAATATGATTCACCAATTATATCAAAATAAACTCCACGGGCCAGCATATTATCAATAAAGAAAACTGATTCATCATTCTGTCCGCCCAATGCTACATGCAGCATGATGGTGGTGGAAGGATCAACTGATTTAACTGCCGCAATACCTGCGCTGAGTAATTGTGCCAGGTTATCCATGTTAGCCACATTTCCATCCGGCCAGATGATGCCATGATTGATTTCATTTCCTACCTGCACCATATCCGGCATGGTGCCCTGGTCTTTTAACTGCTGTATCACATCCTTTGTATAATCATACATCGCTTTCTTCAACTCTTCGAACGATAAATTTTTCCATGCAGCAGGTTTATACTGTTTACCCGGGTCGGCCCAGTAATCGCTATAATGAAAATCAAGCAGCAATTTCATTCCTGCCTCTTTCACTCTCTTTGCCATTTGTTTCGTATGTATCAAATCGCAAAAACCTTTACCGGGAGAATAACCACTGTCTCTTGCCGGATCATTAAAGATTCTCAGACGCACATAATTGAATCCATGATCTTTTAAAATTTGTATCGCATCCTTCTCTGTTCCTTTATCAGAAAATTTCATTCCCCTTGCTTCCAGTTCAGGTAAAAAAGAAATATCGGCACCAATCATTTTATCAACTTCTTTCTTACTTATCTGCACCGGCAACTGGTATTTTTTATCTATAGAAACTTCTGCAACTTTTTCCGGAGAAATGGTTTGAATATCTGTTCCTCCTTCCCATAAGCCAGTTGCTTTTGCTTTAAATTTTATCATACACGGTTTTGTACCGGATAGAATAATGACCTGGCATTTACCATTGAATAAACTACGTTGCCATGCACCATCAGCACATTTATCTGGTTCATGACTGCTGGGGTCGCCGTTACCAACGCCAATTATTTTTCCTCCACCTTCTATTTCAAACTGAATCATATTATCCGCATCGGGCACTTCTCTTCCTTCCCTGTCAACAACACTGATATTAATAATCGCTGCATCTTTTCCATCGGCCAGTATAGTTGTTTTATAAGGAGTAACTACCACTTCAACCGGCAATCCTGTTGTCTCTACTTTTGTTGTTAGCCTCTTACCTTTTTTATAGGCCACTGCTTCCAGTGTTCCGGGTTCATAGTTTACTGTCCACATCAAATGACTATTGCGGGGCATATCTTTTTTGCCAAGGCTTTTTCCATTTAAAAAAAGTTCAACATTATCTGCATTGGTATTCACCCACACATCAATGGGATCACCTTTTGGTTTATTCCATCCCGGTCCTTTACTTCTCCAGTTCCAGTGTGGTGAAATATGCAGCACATCTTTATCCGTCCACCAGCTCTGGTAGTAGTAATAAATATTTTTGGGAAAGCCGCACATATCCATAATGCCAAAATGCGAATTGATATTCGGCCATTGATACGGCGTTGGTTCGCCCCGATAATCAAAACCAGTCCAAACAAAACCACCAAGCCAGTAATCATTATTGGCAGCTAATGTCCACCAATCTTCTGCTTTGCTGGCCCACCAGGGGAATGTAATATCCTGGTCAGGAACATAAGCCCTGATGGAATCTTTTTCATAAACACCTCTTGTAGTAACAGTGCTTCCCATTTCAGAACCCATCACGGGTTGCAACGGATGTGCCTTATGATAATCTGCCACCGCAAGATGCCGGTAATTAAATCCACGAACAGGGATCACTTCATTGACCCCGTTAAAAGTATTTCCATTGTCTGCCGCATAACTGCAGGTTCTTGTGGGATCGAGTTCTTTTTGTTTTTGAATTAATGTTTGTGCTATGCGTTTACCATTGCTTCCATTCTGCACCATCCATTCTTCATTGGCAATTGACCACATAAAAACAGATGGATGATTACGGTCACGGTAAATCAGTTTTTCAAACTGGTTGATATATTCAGGACTGCTGTTGAGCAAACGGTTTTCATCCAACACCAGCATGCCTAAACTATCACAGGCATCCAGTAGCTCCGGTGTTGGCGGGTTATGACTTGTTCTGTATGCATTTACTCCCATATCTTTCAGCAAACGGATACGGTAATATTGAAGATAATCCGGCAATGCACTGCCCACACCTGCATGATCCTGGTGATTGCATACACCTTGTATTTTTATGTACTTGCTATTTACAAATAAGCCATTTGGTTTTACTTCAATGGTGCGGATGCCAAAGCGTTGATTTATGTTATCAATAATTTTTCCGTTTTGTTTTATCACAGAAACAACCCGATATAAATATGGATCATCCAATGTCCATAACCTCGCTCCGGCAATTACACCGCTTTGTTTTATTGTTGCGATTCCATCGATACCAACAGTAACTGTTTGCTCTTTTGTCTGTAATAATTTTTTGCCGCTTCTGTCAGTTATATAAGAATAAACAGTGCAGTTTGCAGACAAAGGACTTTGATTATAAATTGAAGTTTCTACAGAAACTGTTGCCGCATCTCCTTTCACATCAGCATAAACAAAAAAATTATTTTGGTTAACATGTACATTATTGTACTGATTCAACCACACATGCCGGTAAATACCGGCACCTTCATAAAACCATCCTTCATATTGCGAGGCATCGGCCCGTACTACGAGGATATTTTCTTTATTAAAATTGATATAGTCAGTAATATCGTATTCAGCGCCGGTGTAACCACTTTTATTATTACCAAGAAAAAATCCATTGAGCCAGATATTGGCATCCCGGAATATTCCATCAAACTGAATGGTGAAGCGCTGACCTGAATCAGCGGCTGCAATCATAAAATGTTTCCGGTACCAACCAATGCTTGTTTCGGGAAATAATCCACCGACCGGTTTATAGCCATGGGCCATTACATCAAAATTATCTTTATAAGCAAAAGGCAATTCCACCACCCAGTCATGCGGAAGATCTAATTTCCTCCATTTACTATCATCAAATTTTGAATCAATAGCCGTGTTTTGAGCAACGCCTGTCTTAGAAAAAATATTGGCAATCGTGTAATTAAAATCTTTTTCTGCATTGGCCGCATGGCCGAAATGAAATTTCCAGTCGTTATCAAAATTAATATGCTGCCGCTGAGCGTTAGCGATAATTGGGAGCCAAAATAGAAGGAGGAGGTTTATTTTCATTATAGTTCAAATTTAAAAGGCAATTACGAAAAGAACGAAAAGAGTATTATGAGACCCTTTCGGGTTAAGGGAATCCAAAGCCCCTCCTTTGGAGGGGTTGGGAGGCCTTAATTAAATGCATTCAATGCTGTGGTGGGTTTTCCCGAATTATCAAAAGCACCTAATGTGTAACCCTGCCAGTTATTGTAGCTTTCCGGCTCCCAGTAAAACACCCCCAAGCCTTTATTGCCGGAAACAGATTTTACTTTCGTAATAAGGTCTGTGAGAAAAGAATTACAGGCAGCGGGCTGATCCCAGCTCATGCCTGCTTCACAGATCATGACGGGTGTATTGTAACGACTCACCATATCATTCATATTGGTAAGGCATTGGCTGTTCAGTGTTGCCCAGTTAGCCGCAGAAGGATATAACGACATGCCGATAATATCCCACTTGCCCCCGTTATTTTTCAAGCCGTCAAAAATCCAGCGAAATAAACTGTTATCATATCCATTTGAAATATGAACGATCACTTTGATAGTATTGTCAACTGCTTTTACAGCATCATATCCTTTATTAATTAACACTGCAAAGTTTGCCATATTGGTTGAAGCTTTGCCTGTTGGCCAGAGCATACCATCATTGGTTTCATTGCCAACCTGCACCCATTCTGGAGTAACGCCATTTGATTTTAAAGTGGTAAGAAAATTAAATGTATGATTGTAAACCGAAGTTTGCAGTGTGGCAAAATCCTGTGCAGCCCATGCAGCTGGTTTATTTTGTTGCCCGGGGTCGGCCCATGAATCGCTGTAATGAAAATCAATCATGATCCGCATACCCAGGTTTTTTGCACGCACAGCTTTTGCCATTACATCGGCAGTATTGCACCAGCCACTTACCGGATCAACCCAAACCCTTAAACGGATTGAATTCATTCCAAGATTTTTTAAAAGCTGCATGCAGTCCTGTGCCGTGCCGCTGCTGTTGTAAAATATTTTTCCTGCTGCTTCCATTTCTGTCAGCCAGCTTATATCTGCCCCTTTTGCAAATGCAACTGGCGGTGGATTAGTTCCACCACCGCCGCCATTGTTATCAGTACCGGATTTTTTACATCCCATTATTGCAACAAAAAAAAGAAAGAGTATTTTATTTTTACAACAACTCATAATTTCTGTCAGAAGAACAATTTTTAAAAAATAATGCGGCTCCCTGGAAAAAGAGCCGCATTTGAAAATTTATTTGCAGGAAGAAAATTAGTTCTTTCTTATCGTATAGTTATAATTTCCTGCTGTTCCGATATCAAGTGTAATAGTGTAGTTGCCATCAGCGGCGATAGGAATATTAGAACCGCCATAATCCGGTTTGTTATCCCTTGGACTATCATCGCCGAAATTAACGGCCCAATCATCATTCGCTCTAAACTTAATCTCCTGTCCGCCAAGTAAATTTGCTGTAACAGTCCAGGTACCTGCACCGGCATTAAACGTCATCGGTGTGCTGGCGCCCCATCCACCGGGTGTAGCGCTGCCTATTATTCCCCAGGTATTTATTTTATAATTAGACCAGGTCATATTCTGCGTATTTGCCCTGATCAGGAAGACCCCTGCTGTTTGAGCTCCAAGTTGCAAATTGGGCCCGCCATTACCAAGATTGTTACCACCCGCACTACCAAAATCTCCTGCACCCCAATTATCACCTTTTACCATTTTAAATTCGTGGGGAGCTCCATCTACAAAGTTGATATAGCCTTCGTAATTAGAACCACCGCCAGCACCGGCATTTTTGTCAACTATCTTGGGAGCAGCGCCGGGATTCCAGCCCTGGTAATTGCCGGCAATAAATAATGCCTGCGGAAATCCGTATATAATAACATCCCTGTACGCAGTAATATTAAGCGTAGTAATAACATTCGAGTAAATAGGAGCAACTCCTGATCCTACATCAGCTTTTAATCTTGCATACACCTGTGTGGCAACGCCATAAGGCATGATGTCAAGCATCTTGGCATTAAACTCTCCTACTTTAAAAGTTTTGGAAAGCGCAGATCCTACATTTACTTCTGCTGTGGAATTTGAAGCAAAATTGTTTCCTGCCTTACAGAACTGAATGCTGTAAGTTACAGCGGCCTTAAAACCAAAATCAGCGGCAGTCCAGCTAAAACTCCCGGCTGTATTTGCTGCATTGGCCTGCAGTAATACCAGCGTAGAGATGGTAGTGTTGAACATAGGGGCTGCTCCCGGGTTCAGATAAGCCTTTACATCTTGCTTCACGCAGGATGATAATAACAAACCTGAAGAAATCAAGAGCAGGAATGTATTTTTTAGTGTTGGTTTCATAATTCAAATTTTTTTCGTCAACTAAAAATATTCTGTTTATTAATAACCTGAGTTTTGAGCCAGGTTGGGATTTGCAATTAAATCAGATGCCGGTATAGGATACAATTTACGATAACTTCCAACAGCCTGCCCGTTCAATACATTTCCTTTCCATGCCCAGAGATAGGTACCTTCTGTAAACTGACCATACCTGATTAAATCTGTACGACGCACTCCTTCCCAATGTAATTCCTTTGCTCTTTCATCAAGGATGAATTGCAATGTTAACTGACCTGAAGTAATATTGCCTGAAGCATTACCATAAGCTCTTTGGCGAAGCAGGTTAATATAATTAACTGCAGTAGGTATATCTCCACCGCCACCACGCAAGGTAGCTTCGGCATAATTCAAATAAATTTCAGCCAAACGGAACATTGGAAAATCTGTATCTGTCCAGGTAGGATTAGACCCATTGGCGCCGGTTGATGTTACATTCCTGAACTTAACAATACCATAGCCATCTGTTGCCGTACCGATATCGTTGATGTCAAGATTTTGTCCGCTGGTATAAAAATTCATCCTGGAATCACCGGCAGGGCCTGCGAAGATTTGCACAAATTGTTTTGTTGTACGAATACCACCCCATCCAAAATCTACCCCATGAGCTGCGGCACTCATCGAACCAACAATTGGAGCATGTACCAGGTAAGTGGTGCCACCCCATGTCCTTGATTTGCCGCCATCAAACGTAATCGGGAAGATAACCTCGTTAACCCCTGTCACATTATTATCTGCTAAAAACAGGTTTCTCCAGTTTGGAATAAGTGAATAAGAAGCCGCAATTACTTTATTAGCATAAGTAAGGGCATCGGCATATTTTGCTGCTCCGATATAAACTTCAGCATTCAAATAAAGACGGGATAACAAAGCCCAGTCTGCTGCTTTATCTACACGGCCATATTCATTTGTCTTTGCAGCTTTCAGATCATTCTCGATAGCTTTTAATTCAGACTCAACATAATTAAACAAGTCTGTACGGGTAATGCGGGGAGGCAAGAAAGCTCCTACCGGATCGTTTTCAGTAACAAAAGGAACGTTGCCATACAAATCCAACGCATGATAATAGCTCATTGCTCTCAGGAATCTTGCTTCAGCCCTGAAGTATCCGATCTCTGTAGCATCTGCGCCGGTAATACCTCTTTCACTTAATTTGGATGGAGTACTTTCTCTTATAAATTCATTGCATAATGTAATCTGGAAATATATCCTGTAATACAGGGCTTTTAAAAACACATCACTGGAACCCCAGGTCATGTAATGAAAGTCTTTGATAGTGGCATCGTTCCAGGCAATAACAGCCTCATCGGTTGATAATTCCTGTGCCTGCCAGTATTGTCTTAAATAACTGGAGAAGCCTTCATCAATACCACGGATATCTCCCTGGCCATCAGGTCCGGCATTACCGGTGAGGGAAAGACCCGCATATAATTTGGCCAATACCTGCTTGTAGCCAGCGGCATCTTTATACACCTGGGCCGACGTAAAATCGTAAGGCGGCACCCTGTTAAGGTCTTTGGTACATGCTACCATCAGCAGACTTGAAACTGCCAGTAAACCCAGCGCTTTAAATACTTTATTTTTCATGTTGCAAGCTTTTTTATTTGGTAAGTACGTTTATTTTAAAATTCAAGATTAAATCCTAATGCATATATCCGGGGACGGGTGTAAAAATTATTATCTATACCACCGGCAATCTCCGGATCCAACCCTTTATATTTTGTAAGAGTGAATACATTCTGAACGGTAATAGAACCCCTCAGGGTTGCCCTGTCACTCATCACTTTACCAAAATCATAAGCAACAGACAAATTATCCATTTTCAGGAAAGCTGCGTTCTCTATAAAATAATCAGAGAAATACTGGTTGTTTTTAAACCCGGTATTCAAATGATTGGCTGATACATTATACAGGTAAGGTAAAGAATTGCTTTGAAAGGCTGCGCCTGAAAATACATTGTTGTACATGTAGTTCCCAATATTGCAACGGAGCAGGGTTGCGAATGTCCATTTATCATAGCTAACCTGGCTGGTAAAACCGATGAATACATCGGGGTCTGGTTTTTTATACCTGTAATAATCATTGTTGTTGATAATGCCATCGCCATTCCTGTCAACATATAAACCTTCAATGGGTTTATTTTTTGAATCATAAACCTGCTGTAGTACATAAAAAGAACTTCTCGGAAAACCTACAGTATGTATTTGTACCGTATTGCCAACACCACCGGCGATTCCGCCTGTAAGAACTCCCTGGTAGGTGGCGTCATTAACCTTTGTAAGTTTTGTTATTTCATTCTTATTGTAGGTAAAGTTGATTCCAAGATCCCAAGTACTTCTTTTTCTTTTAATCACAGTTGCATTAACTGAAAATTCAAACCCTTCATTCTTCATGTTACCTACATTGGTCCATAATTCATTGGTGAAATTGGAACCGGCAGGAACAGGAATAATGCTCAAAAGATTTTTTGTTTTCTTACGATAAAAATCAAGGCTTCCATTTATTCTTCCTTTCAGGAATCCAAAATCAAGTCCTAAATTATTACTTGAAGTTTCTTCCCACTTAAGGTTATAATCATAACCAACGGGTCTGTACACTGAATAGAACCCGTTCCCAAATTGATATTGTGCTGTTGTGGTACCCACTGTATAACGGGCAAGGTATGGATAATCATCCCCTATATCCTGCTGACCAGTTACCCCATATCCGAATCTTAATTTAAGATTGGAAATGGCGGAAATAGCTTTTATACCTTTTTCTTCTGAAAGTACCCAGGCAACTGATACACCGGGGAAAGTTTTCCAGCGAATATCCGGATTGAACCTGGAAGAACCGTCACGACGAAGGTTTACAGATACAAGATATTTACCCATTAAAGTGTACCGGAATCGGCCGTAATATGAAATGAGTGTGTTTTCACTTTCGAATGGAAAAGGATTAGCAGGAGAATATTCAATGCCATTGGCGCCACGGCCCGGGTAAGAAGGCGACTGGGTCAGGAAATCCTGGTAACCATATCCTGCCATTAGGTCAACACTACTTCTGATAACTTTGATTTCTTTCGTGTAATTAAAATAGGCATCCAGCAATTTGTTTTTCTTATCCTGCTGGTATTGATTATTCAGCCCACTAGTTTTTTGACCTGTGGGTGATGTGTTTAAATAAGCCTGGCCGGCTGAATCGGGAACCTGAACTGTTCCTTCCCCATGTGATCTGTCGAAGCCAATATTTACATTGAACCTGAGATCAGGAAAGCAATGTAATTTATAATCAAGCTGAATATTCCCAATCAGTCTTCTTACATTACTGTGATCATTTCTTAATTCCAGTAAAGCAACCGGGTTGCGGGGTGCCAGGCCATAAGGTTGATTGGCTTGTATCCATTCAAAATATCCGCCAAATCTGCCATCAGTATTATGAACAGGTTGTGTAGGATCAAAAGCAGCCGCAGAGCCGATAGCGCCTTCATTGGCAAATCTTGTGCTGGTGGAAGCTCCTCTTAAATTGAAATCAATCTTCAGGTGATTATTTAATAATACAGGAGAAAGATTAAGGGCACCGGAAAAGCGGGACAGGTTTCCTGTTTTCAAAATACCGGACTGATTTAAATATCCCAATGAAAAACGATAGGGTAATTTTTGAATGCCGCCGGTTAAACTGATATTATTGTCGGTACCAAAAGCATTCTGGTATATTTCTTTTTGCCAATCGGTATTGGATGTTCCCAATAATGCCTGCTGCCCGGCATTACCAGTTGATTTTACCATGGTTGTAAATTGATCCGCAGATAATACGTCCATTTTCTTAGCAACGGTATATAATGAGTTCAATGTGCTGAAACTAACTTTTACTTTTCCAGCCTTTCCCTTTTTAGTGGTAATAATAATAACTCCGTTAGAAGCCCTGTTACCATAGATGGCGGTTGCAGAAGCATCTTTTAATATAGTAAACGATTCAATATCGTTTGGATTAATAAGACCCAAAGGATTAGCAGAACCGGAAATTCCATTATTATCCAATGGCACATTATCCACTACAATCAGCGGCGAGTTTGATGCGTTGAGTGAAGCGCCACCACGAATCAATATTCTTGCACCTGCACCGGGTGCTCCGCTTGGAGTAGTAATCTGCACACCGGCTACTCTTCCATTTATTAATCCTTCCGGAGTAGTAATGGGCCCTTTTGTAAAATCTTTGGAGGTAATGGTTGTAACAGCACTGGTCAAATCACGGCGGCGAACACTACCATAACCAGTTACTACCACTTCATTCATTGTTGTACTCACCATTACCAGGGAAACATCAACGGAGGTTTTTCCTTCGACAGATACTTCCTGTAAAGCAAAACCAACTGATGAAATGACCAGTGTTGTTGTACCGGAAGGAACAGAAATACTGAAAGAACCATCCGCTTTTGTTTGCGTTGCATTTCTTGTGTTTTTTGCAGACACCGTAGCGCCAGCAACGCCTGATCCATCTTTTGAATCAGTAACTTTCCCGGTAATTACCCGGTTCTGCGCAAAGGAAATTTGTGCTATCAGCAACAGCATGATAAAGCCGGTTGCTCTAATTAAATTTTTCAGAGACATAAGCAATCATTAAGTGTTAAGCAAATCAGATTTAATATCAGCAATGTGTATTGAAAACACAATGTTAAAACAATTTTAAATTTGTAAAAAATTTTATTTTAATTCCTGCACAAACCCGCATGACTACAATCAATAAACTCTGAATGATTCATGGCGCGGCAAGAGCTAAATACTGTTTAAAGAGAGTAATTTCAGGAGGTTAGCTGCTTGGCTCCTGCCCCTTTTTTACGAGAGGATTTCTTTTTATACTCTGGCTTTAATTTATAGAGTTTGCCAGGCCGGTGTGGCACATCATTTTCCATTTCATTAATATCTACCAGCCAGTCTTTGATGGATATTTTTTTCCGAAAATTCCGGCGATCCAGTTCAAATCCAAGAATGGCCTGGTAAAGCTCCTGCAGTTCTCTCAGTGAAAATTTTTCGGGAAGGAGATTAAAAATAACCGGGTATTCCATCACTTTTTCCCGCAGGCGGTTCAGGCAGCTATCCAGAATAATTTTATGATCAAAGGCCAGTTTCTTTAATGCTGTCACCGGATGCCAGCTTAGCTCATTGTGGCTTAATTGTAAGTTGTGATGTTTAATATCTATCAGTGAATAATAGGCAATAGTAATAACCCTGCCCGATGGATGTCTTTCCGTACTG
The DNA here is from genome assembly GCA_032654705.1 of Chitinophagaceae bacterium. Classification (GTDB taxonomy): domain Bacteria; phylum Bacteroidota; class Bacteroidia; order Chitinophagales; family Chitinophagaceae; genus JJ008. The sequence goes on along the minus strand of JAULAZ010000003.1, from coordinate 3,189,326 downwards.
CCAAAGGCCTGCACCTGTTCCAGATACACATCATCCATATCTGTTCTTTCTTTAAGAATCCGGTAAGAAGCTGATTCCAGGTCTTCATCAGGCTTCACTAAATCTCCAAGCAATGAATAAAGACCGGAAAATTCTTCGAGATCAGATTTAATCAACAACACTTTTAATTCTTTCTCATCGTACCCGAATAAAACACAGTCAACTGAGATCGCTATATTGAAATATTCAAGGTGGCTTATCTTTTCTGTTTCAGCTGTTTTAAACCGTAATTCCTGTTCAGTCATAGATGGTGGCTTTATAATTATTGTCTCACAAGTTTTACCGGCAGCACTTTGTTTGCGGCCTGTATTCTTAACAAATAAACTCCTGCAGGTACATTATTAATTTTTTCTTCGAGGTTCAGGTTGTGTTTGCCTTTTGTCATTGTTCCGGCAAAAACCGTTTTAATTTTTTGGCCCATGTTATTCAGCAAGTCCACCAATACATTTCCATTTTGTGGCACATCTATTTCAAGAACGGAATTAGCTATTGCCGGGTTAGGATAAATAGTTGCCCATAACTGGTTGCCGGGATTATTTAGTCCCGATACAGGTGTTATTACAACATTAGTAAGATTCCGGTTCAGGTACACATGAAACTCACCGGGTAGCAATGTTATATTTTGCGCCGCACCGGTTGCAGTAATTGTGTTTCCATTCAGGTAATCATACCAGATGCCACCAGAAGGAAAAGCAAAAGAACCTGTTTGTGCCGTTACATCAAAATTACCAATCACACAAAGCATGGAAGAATCAGTGGCGCTTCGGATAGTCATTGTTTTAAATGCTCCGCTAAGATTGCGGGTAAGATTGATGTTATTCGCTGTAAAAACATCTTTGTACCAGGAATGGAAACGAAGCATATTCAGGCTGGTGAAAATATCATACAGCCTTTTTCTTTGAATGATTGCTTTATAATCCCAGTGGATTGGTTTGTTATCCAACCGGCAGTTATTATTAATGGATCCATCCACGCAGCGGTTGATAGAAAAATCATAACCGAGTTCTCCAAACTCCCAGATCATTTTTGGTCCGGGGGCAGTAAGGAAAAATCCGGCACATAGTTCTATACGTTTTAATGCAGTGTTTAAATCTTTTATATTATAAGTGCCGGCCGAATTTCCAAACTGCAAGTTCTTATACATCATTCTTTCTTCATCATGGCTTTCCATATAACTCACCAGGTGAGGTTTGTTCCATCCCCTGACTGAATACAAGGATCCATCAAAGTTGGACGTGGCATCGGCAAAGCCCATGGATGCCTGCTGAAAATTATATGTATTGTTTCCCCAAAGCAGCATCCCGTAATCAGACAAGTCAATTTCTTCACTGTTCACCGCAAAATGTTCCAGTATGGCAATGGATCCCGGCGACTTTAATTGCATGGTATCATAATAACGTTTCCAGATAGCGACCCGGCTGGCATCGTATGTCTGATCAAAGCAGGCAGTATTGGAATTACTGCCACCGCAGTTTGTGTTTTGTGTAAATCCTTTTGAAAGATCGAAGCGGAACCCGTCCATTTTATATTCAGTCAGCCAATGTTCTACCACACGGCTTGTAAAATATCTTGTTTGCAGACTTTCATGATTAAAATCGTTGAATACACTGTATGGATGCGGAGCGGTGACGTTCAACCAGGGATTATTGGCGGCAGGTTGGCTGGTTGCAGCATTCCAATATAAGGCTGCCAGCGGGTTTAATCCAGTTGTATGATTTAGTGCAATATCCATCAGCACAGCAATTCCTTTTTTGTGGCAGGAATCAATAAACTCTTTCAGTGTATTTTTCGGACCATAATATTTATCGGGAGCCAGGAAAAAATCAGGGTTGTAGCCCCAACTTTCATTGCCTTCAAATTCATTGAACGGCATTATTTCAATAGCATTCACTCCCATCGTTTTCAGGTGGCTCAATGTATCACGAAGTGTTTTCCAGTCATGTGCTGCTAAAAAATCTCTTAACAGCAATTCATACACCACAAGATTTCTTTTATCCGGTCTCGAAAAATTATTGATAGCCCATGTGTAGCCGGGGGCATTTGTTTGCAATATGCTTACTATGCCTGTTGTTAACCCCGTGGGATATGGTTTAAGAGAAGGATAAGTAGAAGAAGAAATTGAACCATCATTATTAGGATCCAGTATTTTTTCTGAATATGGCTCTCCTACTTTTAATGTTCCATCCACTAAATATTGAAAAGCATATTCAGTTCCCGGTGTTAATCCTGTAATGCGAAGCCACCAGTAGTTTCCATCCGGCGTCTTATTCATTACATAATTATTCTGTTCAACCCAGTTACTGCCGGGAAATTCTCCAATAACTGAAACCCGGTTTTTGCCCGGTGCATACAGCACCAGAACAACTGATGTATTTCCAGCTTCATAATTAATGCCATCTCTTACGCCAGGTGGCAGTGGCGCTACAGCAACAGCCGGGGCAACAAAAAACCTTAGTGTATCTTTTTTTGTAGTGGCACCAACAACTGCTTCTGCTACGATCTCTGTATTACCGGTAACAGTAAGAGTTGGATTTGCCGATATAGTGCTGACGCCAACAGCAGTTTGAATAACACTACCGTTGAGATATAATTTCATATCTGAAATTGCTGAGGAAATGCCTGTCACATTTATATTATCTCCAACCTGTTTACTGATCGGCTCAGGTATCGGAACATACATGGGCTGAAACGGAGGAACACTGAAACGTACCGCCAATGTATTATCATACACCGGTACATACATATCACTTGCGTCCGTATTACGCTGAACCGATGTTCCTGCACCATTGCGGAAAAGAATCGCTATCCTTTTGATGCCAACACCAGGAGTAACTCCGAAAAAATTCCTGATTCCTCCCGTGATGGAATATGTCCATTTATTACTACCGATATAAGTTGCCTGGGCTTGTGCAGGTGTTGTAGCCCAGGTGAATTTTACATAGTGCCAGTTTGTTGGACTGGTACTTGAATCCGTAATAAGACCAATATGAACATACACATCAGATGTGGGTGTATAGTTATTTAATCCCTGGTTACCTTTGGTGGCATCCATGGTAATAACAATATTATCGTTGTCTTTGGCAAAGTTGGGTGTCCAGGTAAGTAACTGGGCCGAAGCATTAAACACCAACCCGATGATGACCGTAAGCAGAGCAATAAATCTTTTCATAGCAAGCCCATTTACAAATAGAAAATCGTTTCAATTACAGGATGCAGTGCATCTTTTTTAGCAAATCGTATTTCGAAGATACAAACATGTACTTATAACACATTAATTTTTTCTCCTGGTAGATATTCGCTTCAGATTTTACGCAGAGAAGTTAACTTTACCGGCATGTATTCTAAGGAAAGCACACATGAATGGCAAAAGCATACGACTGATTTAATTAATAAACAGCCGGCAGTATCCGTTTCAAAAAAAGATCTTGAAACGCTGAGGGCAGTACTCCGTTTTCATGAATACCGTTATTATATTCTCAATGACCCGCTTATTTCTGATTATGAATACGATCAGTTATATAAAGCATTGGAAAAAATTGAAAGGGAATACCCGGAGTTAATTACAGCCGACTCTCCTACCCAAAGAGTGGCCAAGGGGCTGACCAAAAATTTTCCCACTATTCAGCATCTTGTGCCGATGTTATCACTCGATAATTCCTATAACAGCGATGATTTGGTGGACTTTGACCGCAAAGCAAAAGAGTTGACAGGCCTGAACTCTATTGACTATTGTGTGGAACCAAAATTTGATGGCAGCAGCATTTCGCTGGTTTATGAAAACAATATGCTGGTAAGAGGAGCCACCCGTGGCGATGGTGTGGAAGGAGATGAAATTACCACCAATATCAAACAAATCCGGTCGCTTCCGCTTTCTGCAAAATTTTCAGACTACGGATTGCAACAGGTGGAGATAAGAGGCGAAGTGCTGATCAATAAAAAGAATTTTGCCAGATATAATGAAGCATTAATAGAACAGGGCATTCCGCCATTGGCTAACCCCCGCAATGCTGCTTCCGGAACATTGCGGATAAAAGACCCATCGGAAGTTGCCAAAAGAAACCTGGAAGCTTTTGTTTATCATGTCAGTTATTTTTCATTAGCAAAAGACAAAAAACTTCCAGCCGAACTAATAACTCACTCCGGTTCATTATCCTTGTTGTGGGAGTTGGGTTTTCGAAGTCCTGAAAAAGAAAAGAAAATTTTTAAAGGGATAGATGCCGTCATAAAATATTGCAATGAGTTTGAAGTTAAAAGAGATGATCTGCCCTATGAAATTGACGGCATGGTCATAAAAGTGAATGAGATTTCCCTCCAGGATAAAATGGGAATGACATCGCATCATCCACGCTGGGCCATTGCCTATAAATTCAAAGCAAGACAGGCAACCAGTAAACTGCTGAATGTAGAGTTCCAGGTAGGAAGAACCGGGGCGGTTACACCTGTTGCCAAACTTGAACCTGTTGCCGTAGGTGGTGTTACAGTCAGCAGTATCTCTATTCATAACGAAGAGTACATAAAGGAAAAAGATTTGCGCATTGGCGATGCTGTATTAATTGAAAGAGCCGGGGATGTGATTCCGCAAATTGTAAAACCACTCACAGATTTACGGACAGGAAAAGAAAAGCAAATTATTTTTCCCAACACCTGCCCTGTATGCAACAGTAAATTATTTAAAGAGGAAGAAGAAGCTGTTTGGCGTTGTATCAATATTGATTGCCCCGCACAAGTAATGGAACGTATCATACATTTTGTCAGCAAAGATGCCATGGACATCCGTGGTTTTGGCGATGCTAATGTCCGCAAGTTTTTTGAACTCGGTTTATTGAACGACATCCCGGGTATATACAATCTTGATTTTAATAAGATAGGCGGAATGGAGGGCTTTGGACAAAAATCAATTGACAATCTTCAATCAGCTATCAGTAATTCAAAGAAGCAACCACTCCACCGTTTAATATATGCTCTCGGTATCCGTTTTGTGGGAGAAACCACCGCCAAAACGCTGGCACAGGCGGTCAATCATTTGCTTGATTTCAAAAAATTCTCACCAGAAGATTTACAAAACCTGGAAGATATCGGGCCTAAAGTAGCTGGCAGCATTTATCATTTCTTCAGCAATAAAAACAATATTGTAATGTTGGAGCAATTGGAAAAACTGGGTTTACAGCTGAAAAATGAAAAGAAACAATTGACATCGGGCGGCAATCTTGCTGGTCAAACATTTTTATTCACCGGCACATTACTCACTTTAAAAAGAAGCGACGCCGAAGCCATGGTGGAAGAAAATGGAGGACAAATACTCGGCAGCGTCAGCGCCAAGCTCAACTACCTGGTGGTTGGTGAGGATGCCGGAAGCAAACTGGATAAAGCCAAAAAACTAAATACGGTTAAAATTATTTCAGAGGAAGAGTTTCTGAAAATTATCGGGAAAAAATAATATAACCCGCATTCGTAATCTTTATACCTTAGCATAAGATTATTCACCTGCTCTGATAACCTTATTGTACCCAGTTATTAACTGCATTCTGTACCCGGCTAAAATATTTTATTATGATTAAAAAATTAGCCGGTGAAATCTGGAAACCGTTAGCTTTTTCCGGATGGAGGCTCCTTCGCTATCGTTATGCTGTATCCAGTTCGGGTCGCCTGGCCAGTTACAAAAAAAATGTTTTGGAAGATGGAAAATTACTGAGCGGGTCATTAACCACCGGCTACCGCACATTAAACCTGCATCGCCCCAACAATAAAGGCACTTTGTATATTCATCGGGAGATGGCAAAACTTTTTCTGAAGAAGTCCGCTGCCAATTACAAGTATGTCATTCACCGGAATCACAACAAGCTTGATAATAATTTAAAAAACCTGCGATGGGCCACTCTGGAACAAATGATTGACCACCAGCAGGGAAGCCCGGCAAAGATTGCTTACAAAGAAAAACAAGCCAATCGCACCGAAGGGTTGAAGCTGACTGCCACACAGGTAAAAAAAATTAAAACTATCCTCAACAGCAAAAGCCGCAACATCACTATTAAAAAACTGGCGCAAAACTATGGCGTAAGTGAGATGACCATGTACCGGATTAAGAGCGGAGAAAATTGGGCAAGGATATAGAACCACGATTTATTGGATTTATGAAGATTATGAGGAAAGCTTCGCTAATTTTATTTCCCCGTAATCTTATTATTTAATCAATTTAATCCTGGTTCTTTATGCTTCAGCCATCTACTCTAAAATTTCTAAAAGATTTAAAGAAAAATAATAATAAACCCTGGTTTGATAAAAACAGGAAAGTATATGAAGCTGCCAAAGCTGATTTTGCAAATTTCATCCAGGCGGTGATTGATCAGCATGGCAAAAAAGATTCTTCCATAAAAAACCTGCTGGCTAAAGAATGTATGTTCCGCATCAACCGGGATGTACGCTTTTCAAAAGATAAATCACCTTATAAAACAAATTTTGGAGCCAGTATAAATAAAGGTGGAAGAAAAGCCATGAACTCAGCCGGGTATTATTTCCACCTGGAACCCGGCAGTTGTTTTGCCGGTGGCGGCATCTATATGCCAATGCCCGATGAACTGAAAAAAGTAAGACAGGAGATTGACTACAATTTTGCTGACTTTAAAAAAATTATTGGTTCCAAAAAATTCAAATCTGTTTATGGTGATTTAGCTAAAAGCGATGAGTATATGCTGAGCCGTGTGCCCAAAGGTTATGAACCCGGTAACCCTGCGGCAGAATACCTGAAGCTGAAGAGTTATGTTGCTATGGTTAAAGTGAGTGATGCTGACCTTGCTTCAAAAAACTTAGTAAAGAAAACGGTTGCAGCTTTTGAGGCGCTGCAACCGGTAATTTCTTTTATCAATAAAAGTCTGGAATAATATCAGAGTAAACTTTTTGAAACAAGATATTCGGCAATTTGTATGGCATTAGTAGCCGCACCTTTGCGAAGATTATCCGAAACAACCCACATATTTAAAGTGTTCGGCTGACTTTCATCTCTTCTTAATCTTCCCACAAACACTTCATCTTTTTCATGTGCATCCATTGGCATAGGATATTGCTGGTTAGCCGGATCGTCAACCACAACAACACCGGGAGCAGCTTGCAGCAATGATTTTACTTCAGCCAGGTCAAAATCTTTTTCAAACTCCACATTCACACTTTCACTATGCCCGCCCATTACAGGAATTCTTACCGTTGTTGCTGTCACCCGGATAGAATCATCTCTCATGATCTTTTTGGTTTCTTTTACCATTTTCATTTCTTCCTTGGTATAACCATTCTCCAGAAACACATCAATTTGAGGAATAACATTTAAATCAATAGGATATTTGTAAGCTCTTTCTCCTTCAAGACCCTGTCTTTCGTTCAATAATTGAGTTACCGCCTTTACGCCTGTACCCGTTACACTTTGATAAGTGCTGACAACAATTCTTTTGATGCCATATTTTTTATATAATGGATTTAATGCCACCACCATTTGAATAGTTGAACAATTCGGATTGGCAATGATCTTATCTTTTGCTGTCAAAATATCCGCATTTATTTCCGGCACTACCAAAGGTTTAGTAGGATCCATCCGCCAAGCAGAAGAATTATCAATCACCGTAATCCCAGCTTCTGCAAATTTTGGCGCCCATTCCAGTGAAGTGCCACCCCCTGCCGAAAATATTGCCACAGCTGGCTTCGCCGCAATCGCATCCGTCATGCTTACTACTTTGTATTTTTTACCCTTAAACTCAATTTCCTTTCCCACTGATTTTTCAGAAGCAACAGGAACTAATTCTGTAACCGGGAAATTTCTTTCTGCCAATACCTGTAGCATTTTTGTGCCAACCAATCCGGTGGCGCCTACAACTGCAACTTTCATTTGATTTTATTTTTAAATTGATAAATCATTTTTAATAATTCTGCCTTACACCTCTTTAGGGGATGGGGGCACAAAAAAGCCTTCCGGTTAAGGAAGGCCTGCTGATTTTTTATGTTGTAACACACATAACGTTGCAAACCTTCACCCTGAGCCAAGTCGAAGGGAGGAATGTTTCTTGCTCCGTTTTGTATGTTTTAATGTTTTCATGTTGGCGCAAAAATAGGATAGCAGTAAGTTTAACCCAAATATTCATAAACAAATTTTCAGCCTTGTTCATTAATTTTACAACCGTTTGTATTAATTTGTAATGGTGAAGCCGGCCAGACTATTACTCCCTATTCTTCTCATGCCTGTCTTTTTGTATGCACAAAACAGGTATGATGTGGTCATTGATGAAATAATGGCCGACCCAACCCCGCAAATTGGATTGCCGAATAATGAATGGCTGGAGTTAAAGAATACAACTGCAGTTCCCATTAATTTACAAAACTGGCGCATCGGAGATGCAACAGGACAAAGCGGCCCGATGCCAAACTTCACTTTACTGCCGGATAGTTTTGTAATTGTTTGCACCGGCAGTGCTGTAGTTGCCATGTCTGCATTTGGAACAACGATTTCGGTGACCAGCTTCCCTTCATTGGACAATGACGGTGACCAGTTATTTTTAAGAGCTGCAAATGGAAAAACGATACATGCAGTCAGTTACATATTGGCCTGGTATCAAAATGAAGTAAAGAAAGATGGAGGGTGGACCTTGGAAATGATTGATACCAAAAGTCCCTGTGCAGGAAGCCACAACTGGAAAGCCAGCATCAGTGTAACCGGCGGAACCCCGGGAAAGAAAAATTCCATTGATGCCATCAACAATGATGCAATAGCCCCGCAATTAAAAAGGGCCTATACAACAGACAATGTAACTATCATTCTGGTTTATGACGAACCTGTGGATAGTTTATCGGGAGCAACATTGGCAAACTATTCTATTGATGGAAGTCTTACTCTTGTTAGTGCTACCACACTTGCGCCATTGTTTAACCTTGTTCAGTTGAAACTAAGTACACCGATGCTAGCAAATACTGTTTACAATATTACTGCCGCCAATGTGAAGGATTGTAAAGGCAATGCAATTGGCACAGCAAATAAAGCAAGAGTTGGCTTGCCGGGGGATGCCACAGCCGGTGAATGGATCATCAATGAAATACTTTTTAATCCAAGGTCAAATGCTTTTGATTTTGTAGAATTTTATAACAACAGTAATAAAATCTTCGATGCATCCAAACTTTATATTGCCAATCGGAATACCAGCGGTGTCGTTAGTTCCATTAAACCATTAAGTGCCGTTCCCTATTATATTTTTCCCGGAGATTATATGGTGGCAACCGAAGACGCAGCCAGCATTGCATTAAATTACCTGGTAAAAAATCCGGATAATGTACTCATAATTTCTACCATGCCTTCTTTTTCGGATGATGAAGGAGATGTTATTACCTTAAACTTCCAGGGAAATATTGCAGATGAAGTAAAATACAAAGACGACTGGCATTTTAAACTCATTGATAATGCCGAAGGTGTTTCATTGGAAAGAATTGATCCTGCCGGACCATCGCAGGATGAATCAAACTGGCACAGCGCCGCCTCAACGGCCGGTTACGGAACTCCCACTTATAAAAATTCACAATACAAATTGTTGAATAGCATCAATGCAACGATTGAAGTTGTTCCAAAAGTTTTTTCTCCTGATAATGATGGGCATGATGATATTGCAACTATTCAATACGAAGTAACAGAACCCGGCTTTGTAGCCAACATTATCATCTTTGATGCAGCCGGAAGACCAGTAAGGAATTTGGTGCGCAACGGGACATTAGGATTAAAAGGTTACTGGAATTGGGATGGGCTGGATGACAAAGGTTTGAAACTGCCGGTTGGTACTTATGTAATTTTCACTGAAATATTTAATCTGCAGGGGAAGAAACAGCAATACAAATCAGTAGTTGTGCTGGCAAGAAAAATGAATTAACAAAAAGAGTCTCCAAATTTGAAGACTCTTTTATTTTCTTATAATCCTTTTAATCTTATTAATCCTGGTTCTACACCAACTCAATATCAAAACTCACCAGATCCTTAAACTGTTGTATCCGGGCATCAATATCTTTTTTGGTAACTTCTTTCAATCGTGTCGGTCCGAATTTTTCCACGCAAAAACTGGCCATAGCCGAACCAACGATGATCCCTCTCTTCATACTTTCGAAAGATATATCACCTGTTTTGGCAACATATCCCATAAAGCCTCCGGCAAAAGTATCGCCGGCGCCGGTGGGGTCAAACACATCTTCCAATGGCAGGGCAGGTGCAAAGAACACATCATCGCCATGAAACAGCAAGGCGCCATGCTCTCCTTTTTTTATGATAAGATATTTCGGCCCCATCGTCATAATACTCCTGGCAGCCTTTACCAATGAAAATTGCCCGGTTAACTGCCTGGCTTCTGCATCGTTTACAATCAGCATATCAATGTATCGTAATACGATCTTTAATTCTGCCATCGCCGATTCCATCCAGAAGTTCATTGTATCCATAGCTATCAGCTTTGGCCTGTGCTTCAGTTCCTGTATCACATTCAACTGAATTTTTGGAGCCAGATTACCCAGCATCAAAAACTCTGCACCCTGGTAGCTATCCGGTACTTTGGGGTCAAAATCTGCCAGCACATTTAACTCTGTAACCAGCGTATCTCTGTTGTTCATGTCTTCATGATAACGACCACTCCAGAAAAAAGATTTTTTATCTTTTACAATTTCCACTCCGTCTAAATGAACACCCCGGCTCCTTAATTCATCCATTTCTTCTTTGGGAAAATCATCTCCTACAATGGATATCTGCTGCACGGGCTTTACAAAATTGCTGGCTGCATAGGCCACATAGGTAGCCGAACCTCCCACTATTTTATTGATTTTTCCAAACGGTGTTTCAATTGCATCGAAGGCCATGGTGCCGACTGTGATGAGAGACATGTTATTTTAAAGTTGAAGAGTTATCAAAAGTGATAAGTCGGGAGTTCGGAGTCGGGAGCCGGGAGTTCGGGAAAGACTCCAGACTAAAGACTATTGACTACTGACTACCTTAAGGCGTACAAACCTACATGAATTTTGAATACCGAAAAAAGCAAAGCCTTCGTTTCGGTAACTTTGAAAAACATTTATGCATAACATGATCCAACGTTTTTCAATTGCATTAATTTTTTCCTGTTGCTTTTGCAGTTCTCCTGCACAGTTTGATACGAGTTTTGCCAAAACCAATATCCGGCATTGTGCCGATAGTTTCACCCATGCATTTAAAATAAAAGACTGGGAGCTTTATACCCGGTATAGTTATCCGGCTTTAATTGGCTCATTGGGCGGTAAAAATGAATTCATGAAATTTATGGCATTATCGTTTTCACCAATTCCCGATAGTGCCTGGAAACAATATGAGCCCGGCAAAATTTTGCAGGTAATAAAAACTGAAGGCGATTTGCAAACAATAATTGAACTTAAATCAATAATTGAATGGCAGGGCATCCGGATCAAAACAGTTACTCACCTTATCGGTGAATCATGGGATGGCGGATTGTTCTGGACTTTTTTTAATTCAGAGGGAGACAGAACTGCCGCCCTTCTTATTAAACCCGACCTGAGTCAACAATTAAGCATTCCTCAAAAAAGCGAAACGATTGAACCGGTTTCTTCCGGCCCAAAAACAAGTCATTAGTATAATTGCCACCGCCCTATTTTACAGCATGGTTCATTATCTTTGAGTATGGCCACAGCGAAACGAAAAAAAGCATCTAAAAAAGAATTGATTATCCGGAAAGCTTCTGCTATGTTCCGGGAAAAAGGGTTTCCTGCCTCTTCCATGCGGGATCTTGCCGAAGATGTTGGTCTTGAAGCAGCCAGTCTTTACAACCATATTCAGTCCAAATCAGATATCCTGCAGGAAATTATTTTTCAGATTGCTGATGATTGTAATGATCATTTAAACCATCTCGATGACAGTGCAATAAGCAATCATAAAAAACTAGACTCATTGATCCGGTTTCATGTACAAATGATGCTGACCCGGTTTGATGATTATTGCGTAATGATCAATGAATGGATTCATCTTCCGGAACCACACCTGTCTGCTTTTATCATCCAGCGACGGAATTATGTACAAAAGATGGAGACGATTATTGAAAAAGGCATCAATAATAAGGAAATAAAACCTATCATTCCATATGTAGCTGTGCTAACGATTCTTTCTTCCGTAAGAGGATTGGAATTCTGGCATCGCAGCGGGAAAAAAGTTACTCCTGAAGAAATTGAAGACAATATGGTCAATCACCTGATCAATGGACTGTCCACCGGCATGCAGACTGCATCGGAGAATAAATAGAAATAACATTATGTCCATTCATTTTCATCCGCTTAGTATAAAAGAAATAAAAAAAGAAACGGCTGACTGTGTTTCCCTTTTGTTTAATATTCCTGAAAAGCTAAAAAATAATTTTGCTTTTCAGCAGGGACAGAGCCTGACAATGCGGGCCACGATCAATGGAGAAGAAGTTCGCAGAACTTATTCACTTTGCAGTTCACCACTGGATAAGGAGTGGAAGGTGGCAATTAAAAAAGTGGATGGGGGATTATTTTCTTCTTATGCAAATGATATACTGAAAAGCGGTGATATGCTGGAAGTAATGGAGCCGGTAGGAAAATTTTATTCTCCGTTAAATGCAGTTAACAAAAAAAACTATCTCGCCTTTGCTGCCGGCAGCGGCATTACGCCGGTTCTTTCCATTATAAAAACCACGTTGAGAACAGAAACCAACAGCACATTTACTTTAGTGTATGGCAATAAAAGCCGTGCTTCCATTATTTTCTTCGAAGAACTGGAAGGACTGAAGAATAAGTTTATCGAACGTTTTAATTTCATCAACATCCTGAGCCGTGAAAGAACAGAGTCAGCTATTAATTTCGGTAGGATCAACACAGACAAGCTGAATGAACTTGAAAAACTGATTGATTATGCTGCCACTGATGAAACATTTATTTGCGGACCGGAAGAAATGATCTTTTGTGTGAAAGATTATTTACAGCAAAAGGGAATTGCTGAAAAGAATATTCACTTTGAACTGTTTACTACATCCGGGCAGAAGGTACAAGAAACAAGGTACAGGGAACAAGATACAAGCGATTGTGGTATTAAAAGCAAGATAACGGTGAAAGTGGATGGAAGGAGTTTTGATTTTGATCTTTCAATAAACGGTAAAACAACAATCCTTGATGCTGCATTAAAGCAAGGTGCCGATCTTCCTTATGCCTGCAAAGGCGGCATGTGCTGCACCTGCAAAGCCAGGTTATTGGAAGGGGAAGTGGAAATGGATGTGCATTGGGGACTGGAAGAAGAAGAAGTGGAAAAAGGATATATACTTGCCTGTCAATCTCATCCCAAAACAGAAAAGATAGTAGTGGATTTTGATATTAAATGAATAATGAAAAAGCCCCTGGGTGATTCAAAGGCTTTTTTCTGCCCGCTCTTTTTAATTTTTAATCACCAGTTTAATGATCTGAATTTCTTTTTCATTCACCAGCCGCAACAGGTAAAGGCCGCTCGTTAATTCGTTCAGGTTAATGCTGACCTGGTATTGTTTGTTTATGTTTTGTTCTTTCAACAATTTACCGGTGGCATCCAGAATTTGCAATTTGCTGAAGTTTTCAATTCCTTCCACTGTTACCTGTCGCTGCGCAGGGTTTGGATACACTTTTATTATACCCAATTTATCAAACAACACACTAACAATATTGGACAGCTTGCTGTTGCCATCAAAATCAATTTGTTTCAGCCGGTAATATACCCTCCCGGTTCTTCCGGGAACATCAGTAATACTATATTCCCTGATATCATTGGCGTTTCCGGCGCCGTTTATAAATCGTACATCTGAAAAATAATTACCATCAATACTGCGCTGCACTTCAAAACCTTTATTATTTATTTCAGTGGCAGTTTGCCAGGTAAGTTGAGCAGTTGTTGTATTTGTTTTGCGGACCTGAAGGTTCAATAAAGTCACAGGCAGCGGCCATCCATTTAATTCACTAATATATATAGCTTGTACCTGTGCGTCAGTCATTGCAGCATCATAAATACGTATATCATCAACCTTTCCATTAAATCCGCCATTACATCCATTATATCCTCCCAATGCTATATTGGCGTTATTTGGAGTGGTATAAGCAAAAGCATCAGATGTTTTAAGCACTCCATCCACATAAATAAATCTATTGGTACCATTATATACTGCTGCTACATGGTGCCAATTTCCATCTGTGTAGTTATCCGGAGTGCTGATATAGCTATATCCACCGGCACCTGCAAGCCAAAAAGTAATCTTATCATTATAAAGCATCAGGATATAACCACTTTGCTCACTACAATTATGTTTTGATACAATGGGATAATTATACCCTCCGGATGCTGCTCCCGAAAACTTTACCCAGGCACTAAGGGAAAATCCACCGGTACTAAAATTCAGACCCGAAGTTCCCGGAACCTGAATCTTGTCTGAAGAAAAGCCATTCCAGAAAAAGTTATATGCTTTATCAGATTGATTAAACCGGTCAGTAGTTAGTGTGGCTCCGGAAACAGTTCCATTGTATCCGTTGCCGCTTTCGTCATTAGCATTACCGTTAAATGGATAATAAGCTACCAGCCCGGTGGATTCATTGTTATATAAATTTTGCACCTGCGCATCCGTCATGGCATTATCGTAAATGCGGATGTCATCCAGCTTACCCTGGAAATAGCTGCCATTAACATCGGTATATGGTGCAATACCCACAGAATTAACCATCACTCCGATTGCAAGATCTCTACCCGATACATAAGTATTGCTTGTAAAAGACCCGGGTACATTTGCAACCAAAGTCCCATTTACATACATTTTTGTGGTGCTTCCATTGACGGTAACTACCCAATGTATCCACTGGTTTACCGGATCTGCTCCGTAAGTATAGCTGACAGCATTAGTGTTATAATGCGCCTGTGTATGGTAACATCCGCAACCGGATGCATTAAGTCCCATTAAGAATGAAGTGCCCGGAGGCCCGCTATTTCCACCATAAGTAAGCATAAACGGACGGATTGAAACAGTAGCAGCATTAAACCAAAAAGAAACTGTTCTGTTTGTTGTTGGTAATAAATCCGACGGCATTCGCATATAAGAGTTCGTTGCTCCATCAAAGTTGTAGGCTTTATTGGCATTGCCAAAACGGTCTGTGGTCAATATCACACCGGCACCTGTGTAGGTCGGGTTAATACTGTTACCGCTTTCATCATTATTATTTCCATTGAAAGGATAATAAGCTACCAGGTTCTGTGAGAGAGCTGAAGCAGAAAGTGATAGCCAGGCTAATAATAGAATTATTGTACGCATGGCTATATGATTTTTTTTATAAATATTCTTTTATTACTACATAAAAAAAATGATTTTAGTCAAAGCCAATAATAACAAGTATTAACTGTAATAGTATCAGCGATGTATGTAGTAAAAAAGATATGCAGGGCTTTTTTAGCAGAATTAAAATCACTTGCAAACTTTTTTAATATTATTTAGATTGAAGAATATGTTTTTTTAAAGTAACCGACCTCCGGATGGTTTGATACAGCGTAAAAAAAATCTTTTTCCTGATGGCTTACCCTGGTATATCTGGTAAACAAACCCGGCAAACAGGCATTAGTTTTAATTACCTTTGTCATTCCTAAAAATTGATATATGTCTATTCAGGACCTGGAAAAAAATTTCCAGGAGCAAATTGATCATGAAGTAAAAATTGAACCCAAAAACTGGATGCCGGAGGCTTACCGTAAAACAAATATCCGGCAGATAAGCCAGCATGCACACAGTGAGGTGGTGGGCATGCTACCCGAAGGAAACTGGATCTCAAGAGCTCCTTCTTTAAAAAGAAAAGCAATTCTTCTTGCAAAAATTCAGGATGAAGGTGGCCATGGATTGTATTTATATTCCGCTGCCGAAACTTTAGGCATGAGCCGCGAAGAAATGATTAATGACTTGCACAGTGGCAAAGCAAAATATTCTTCCATTTTTAATTACCCCGCATTAACATGGGCTGATATCGGCGCTATCGGTTGGCTGGTAGATGGAGCCGCCATTATGAACCAGGTAATGCTGACAAGAACATCCTACGGCCCTTATGCAAGAGCTATGGTAAGAATTTGCAAGGAAGAAAGTTTTCATCAGCGCCAGGGATTTGAAATTTTATTGGTACTGAGCAGAGGTAGCAAAGAGCAAAAAGAAATGTGCAAGGATGCCATCAACCGCTGGTGGTGGCCATCGCTGATGATGTTTGGCCCGAAAGATTCTGAAAGCACCAACAGTGACCAGAGCATGAAATGGAAAATAAAAAGAAAAACCAATGATGAACTGCGTCAGAATTTTGTGGATATGATCGCAGAACAAATAAAAGTATTGGGGATGAAATTGCCTGATGATAAACTGAAATGGAGTGAAGAAGAAAAGCATTATGTTTTTGGCGAAATAAACTGGGATGAATTCTGGAATGTGGTAAAAGGCAACGGGCCTTGCAACAAACAAAGATTAGATGCCAGGAGAAAGGCATGGGAGGATGGGGAATGGGTGAGAGAAGCGGCAGCGGCTTATGCATCTAAAAAAACTAAAAAACACAAAGCGGCGTGATGAAAAAATATTGGCTTTTTGCACTACTCATAATTATGTTGATAGCATGTAACAACAAGACTGTCAAACAAACCACCGACAACAGGATTTATCTTCACCCTGATGAAATTAATAGAGTAAAACTTACGGATACTTTGGTTATCTTGGAAACAGTTTGCAGGGGTTGTGCGTATGAAAATTCAACTGAATTTTTAGTTGTCGATAGCTTGGGTGTTATCAAATTGATAGATATTGTCACGAAGGACAATAATGCAGCGAATGTTGAAGGGGGTTCAATTGGCAAAACGCTTATTTTGGTTCCGCAGAAAAAAGGATCCACAAGACTTACAGTCACTAAAATTCCGAATCCTCATAGTGTTCCTTCGGATTCTATTCTTGTCCAATCAATTGCGATTGAAGTAAATTAATAACTGATCTATGAATATTGGTGTAAGAAAATTCTATTACGGCGATATCCCCGAAGAAAAAGGCGGCGGAAAGTCTGATGCAAAAAAATCCGGACATGACTGGCCGCTCTGGGAAATTTTTATCCGCAGCAAACAAGGCCTCGATCATAAACATGTTGGCAGTCTTCATGCAGCCGATGCACAAATGGCAATTGAAAATGCAAGGGATGTTTATACCAGAAGAATGGAAGGGGTTAGCATTTGGGTAGCAGAGTCAAAATATATTCATGCTTCCAATCCTGATGAAGCCGGAGAACTGTTTGAACCGGCAACAGATAAAATTTACCGCCACCCTACTTTTTATCAATTACCTGACGAAGTAAACCAGATGTAAGATTATTGATTATTGATTACTTATTATTAATTATTGTCTGCTAGTCATAATTAACAAACAATAATAACAAAATGAACGAAACACTTATCAATTATACACTCCATCTTGCTGACAACTCTCTCATTCTCGGTCAACGCAACAGCGAATGGTGCGGCCATGGCCCGATCCTGGAACAGGATATTGCCATAACAAATATTTCACTGGATTTAATTGGACAGGCAAGAAATTTTTACCAGTATGCCGCTCAGTTAAGTGGGGATGACTCAACGGAAGACTCAATGGCCTTTTTAAGAACTGAGAGAGAATACAAAAACTGTTTATTGGTTGAACAACCAAAGGGCGATTGGGCACAAACTATTCTCAGGCAATATTTATTCAGCCAGTATCAGTACTTATTGTTTCAGCAATTACAAAATTGTAAAGATGAACAGATTGCTGCCATTGCTGCCAAATCACTAAAAGAGATTACTTATCATCTTCGCTGGAGCAAAGAATGGGTAATACGATTAGGTGATGGAACAGAAGAAAGTCACAACCGGATTTTAAAAGCTATTGATGAGCTATGGAGATATACCGGTGAAATGTTTATACCGGTATTTTATGAAAAAGAAATGGGCATTGACTTTAATAAAATAAAAGATGAATGGCATTTAAAAATCAACACCGTATTTAGTGAGGCGTCTTTAATTTCCCCTTCGGGTGGCACCATATTTATGCAAACAGGCGGCAAAGAAGGAAAGCATACCGAACATCTTGGTTATATACTTACTGAATTGCAGTATATGCAAAGAACTTACCCCGGCTGTGAGTGGTAACCCTTTATTTCTAAAAGGAGTATTGTTATGAATACATCAAACCATATTAATATTTCTGCTGAGGAAAAAAAGATATGGAATCTGCTTGAGGAAATAAAAGATCCGGAAATTCCTGTGTTATCTATCATTGATTTGGGAATTGTAAGAGATATAAAATGGAATGATGACGGGTTAGAAATTTTCATCACCTCTACATACACAGGATGTCCGGCCATGGATATGATAACTGCAGATATCCGTGCATGCCTGGCTGCACATGGTTTCAATAATGTAAAAATCTCCAATACCATTTCTCCTGCATGGACTACCGACTGGATGAGTAATGCAGGAAAAAGAAAGCTGAAAGAGTACGGTATTGCAGCACCTGATAAAAGATTTACCATTCCGAAAGATGGTGTGGAGTGTCCGCTTTGTCATTCAGACAACACAAGACTGGTGAGTGAATTTGGCAGCACGGCCTGCAAAGCTTTATATCAATGCAATGACTGCAAAGAGCCGTTTGATTATTTCAAGTGTCATTAAGCAGGTAGAATAATTAACTTCGTTACAAAATAAATTCAGATGTCTTCCATCCTTTTTGAAATAAAAGATGCTGTTGGATTTATCACTCTCAACCGCCCTGAAAAGCTTAACTCCTTCAACCGGGAAATGGCCCTGCTGATGCAGGATGCACTAGACTTATGCAAAGAAAAAAATGTCCGTTGTGTATATATTACCGGGGTAGGAAAAGGCTTCAGTGCAGGACAAGACCTGGCTGAAGTAATTGATCCTGCAGGCCCGGGTATAAAAAAAATACTACGGGAGCATTTTAATCCGATCGTCACTAGGATCAGGGGATTGGAGAAGCCTGTGGTAGCCGCTGTAAACGGAATAGCTGCAGGAGCCGGTGCTAATATTGCTTTGTGTTGTGATGTAGTGGTTGCATCGGAAGATGCTTCTTTTCTGCAGGCTTTTGGTAAAATAGGTTTGATACCTGACAGTGGTGGAACTTTTTTCCTGCCAAGATTAATCGGATGGCAAAAGGCAAGTGCGTTGATGATGCTGGGAGATAAGGTTCCTGCAGCGGATGCAGAAAAGATGGGAATGATCTATAAGGTCTTTCCTGCTGATAATTTTGTAGAAGCAAGTAAAAAGATCGCTGCTACCCTGGCACAGATGCCCACGAGAGGACTTGCTTTCGCCAAACATGCTTTGAATATCTCATTCTGCAGTTCATTGGCAGAACAATTGCAACTGGAGGATGAATATCAGCAGAAAGCTGCAGCTACTCATGACTATCATGAAGGTGTCCGGGCTTTTCTTGAAAAAAGACCACCGGAATTTAATGGAGATTAATCAAATACAATCGATCATATTCTCCGTTTGAATGTTTTCGCCAGGCGGGAATAATTAATAATCAATAAATATGGATAAGAACAGTTTAGCTACCGAAGTCGTTTCCCACATGATGAACAACGATTTTTTCAGCCAATGGTTAGGCATAGAAGTGTTGGAAATACGGGAAGGATACTGCAAAATAAGAATGATTGTAAGAAAAGAAATGGTGAATGGATTTGGCATTGTTCATGGTGGCATCCCGTTTTCACTCGCCGACAGCGCCTTTGCTTTTGCCTGCAACAACCGAAATATTTTATCAGTGGCATTAGATACTTCCATCAACTTTATCAAGCCTGTTCATGTGGAGGATGTATTGACAGCAGAAGCAAAGGAACTACATAATGGAAAGTCAACCGGGCTTTATCACATTAATATTATTAATCAGCATGACCACCTGGTGGCACAGTTTAAGGGTTTGTGTTACCGGACAGATAAACAGTTAATAAGTATATAGGGTAAATAAAGTAAACAGATTCATTACATTAAAGTTTGAAAGCTATGCCCGACAAAAATCATTTCGGATTTGAAGAGCTTGAGTTGTGGAAAAAAGTGAGAGAGTTTAAGAATGAGGTTTGTAGTGAAGCAAGAAAATTTCCTCCGGAAGAAAAATTCAGACTTACAGACCAACTTATAAGAAGCTCCCGTTCCATTAATGCGCTGATAACTGAAGGCCACGGAAGGTTTACTTATCCCGACCAGATTCATTATTGTATTCAGGCAAGAGGATCGCTGACAGAAACAATAAATCACCTGATTGATGCTTTTGATGAAGAGTACATTTCAGAAGAGAAGCTGATTTATTATAAAATAAAAGGAAATGAAATTGAACGACTCCTTAATGGTTACTTGGCTTTTCTCCGCAAAAAAAGGGACGAGCAAAATAAAAAAGGAAATTCCGATCTGTAACTACTTTATATAACCTTATATACTATTATACTTACTTACCAAAATGATCTACCAATTCAAAGAATATATTCCCGTAATTCATGAATCATCCTTCGTTCATCCGCAGGCGGCTGTTACCGGCAATGTAATTATTGGCAAAGATTGTTACATCGGGCCGGGCGCTGCACTTCGTGGCGACTGGGGACAAATCATTATTGAAGATGGCTGCAATGTGCAGGAAAATTGTACCATTCATATGTTTCCGGGAACAACAGTTTTATTAAAAGAAGGTTCCCATATCGGGCATGGAGCAATTATACATGGTGCAACAATTGGGAAAAATTGCCTGGTGGGAATGAATGCTGTTATTATGGATAATGTTGAGTTGGGCGATGAAAGCATTGTTGGTGCATTATCATTAGTTAAAGAAGGAGAAATAATTCCATCCCGAAGCCTGGTAGTGGGCAACCCCGGAAAGATTATTAAGCGGGTAAGTGATGAAATGCTGGCCTGGAAAACCGAAGGCACCCATATTTACCAGCAATTACCCGCAGAATGTCATAACTCACTAAAAAATTGTGAGCCCCTGAGGGAAATGCCGGCAGAAAGGGCAGAACAACCAGCTTCCTATTTAAGCAGGAAACAAAATAAGTGGCCTTTCCATTTCGGGAAAAAATAAAAAAAAGTCAAAATACACTTGCATTAATAAAAACCTGTTGCTACCTTTGCTTTCCGCATCGAAAAATTTCCACTCCTTCAAAAGACCACCAGAAACAAATATTCCAATTTATTCCTCGTTGAAACCTCTGAGTCTCAATCCTATTGATACGCCGTTCCATTTCCTCTAAAACCCAATGGGTTAGGATTTTATTTATTTAATTATACAAACCTCAGAGCATGAAAAATTTTATTTTTAAAGGTTTCTTAGCCTTTTTTTTAATGGTTGTCTTATCGGCAACAAGATTATCCGCACAAACAGTTAGTATAACCTCCCCTGCCAGTGGAACAACAATAACAGCTGGTTCAACAATTACTGTTTCTGCTACCCGTAGCAATAGTAATTCTTATGGTGGTAGTGGCAACTGGACTTGGACATTTGCTACCAGCCCGACCACAGGAGTAAGCTACAGTGTTAATCCAATAGTTGTCAGTAGTGGAAGCACGCAATCAACTGATATTACATTTGCAAATGCAGGAACTTATTCTGTAACAGTTACTGTTACAAGAAGTGGAGGTGCAACGGCAACATCACCTGCAATTACAATAATTGTTACAGCACCCCCTGCAACTGCAACACTTAGTCCTTCAGCCGCTCAAAATATTACAACAGGAGGAACTGTAAGTTTTACTGCCACAGCTTCTAATTATACCGGTACAGGAAATTATACTTTTACATGGAATGCGGTGGGTTCAACTGGCTGGAGTAATGTAACACAATTAGGCAATTCGCTTACACAAACTCTTACATTCCCCAGCGCCGGAACTTTTACTGTTAATGTAGCAATTTCCAGATCTGGAGCTACAACACTTACAACAAATACAACTACTGTAAATGTATCTGCTCCGGCTAATCAACCTATCGGTTGCAACGGTCAGTTCTTTGTCAGCCATGGCACAGCAGGTACTTCAACAACTACCACTTCGCTGGAAAAACTTACATTTTCAAGCGGCATAATTACTGCCAATTCATATAGTGGTGATCCCACAGGAATCGGGTTTAATGCAATTGGTATTAACCCTCTCGATGGTTATATGTATGGCATTCGTTATTCTCCTATGCACCTGGTGAAAGTTGGTAGCGGCACGCCTGGTAATATCAACGATTTAGGAACAATTACAAATGCAAACATTGCATCAGCAGATAATGCCTATGCGGGTTGCTTTGATGCCAACGGTGACTATTATTTTGTTACTGATGCCAACGAATTTTACAAAATCACCGGCATTAATGCCCCTGCCGCACCATTAGCCGCAACATATTTAGGAACCGTTTCTCCTTCAACAAATTTCTTTGTTGATATCGCTATTGACCCAACGGATGGACAGATGTATGGTGTAGCGGGTACCGGAACTTCTGGTAAAAACCTTTACAAAGTAAATAAGACTAATGGCGCATTAACTTTAATGGGTACTTATTCAGGCTCCAACTATATTGCTGCATTGTTTTTTGATGAAGTTGGTGGTTTATATGGTTACCGCCAGGACGGAACTTTCCAGTCAATTAATAAAGCAACTGCCGCTCAAACTCAGGTAGGAACAGCCGCCACTTATACCTATGCTGACGGTTGCAGTTGCAGTTTTGGCCGTGTTTTCCATGATCTGAGTTTTACTCAAGGCGGTTTACCACATCAAATTTGTCCATCACAAGGCAACCCTAATCCAACTTTCCCATTAGTTGTCTCAGTTACCAACCAGACCAGTGGTCAGCAAACCGGGCTTACTTATACATTGAACATGGTTGATCCGTTTAAAAGATTCAAGTTTACAGAAAGTGCTGCTACAATAGCTCAGAACTTATTTAATGCAGGTCTTCTCCCCGATAATTTAGCATCGCATGTTACTCTTACTACAGAGGCACCGGCAACAGGTACCAACTATAATAAAATTGAAGTTACCGGTTTTAGAACAGGCGCTTCCAATACAACTTTGAGTTTCACAATCCAGGTACAATTAGTTGGCCTTGGAGGCACTTATAATGCAGTTCCTTTACAATCACAAATAACCGGATTACTTGCACAATTTGGCAGCAGCGATTTGTCAAATGACCCTGCTACATTGGATCCGGACGATCCTACAACTATCTCTTTCTGTCCCAATATTATATTGCCTGTTAAGTTAATAAGTTTTACCGGCACATATAAGAACAATGCTACAACACTCAACTGGGTAGCAGAAAACCAGACAGATTTTGCTTCTTATACCATCGAAAGAAGCAGCGATGGCATCAACTTTAGCAGCATTGGTTCCAAACCTGCACAAGGATCAGGAAATGAAAGGCAACAGTATGCTTATATTGATGACCTGTCTTTAACCACTGGAACTGTATTTTACTACCGTTTAAAAATGATTGATGTTAGCGGCAACTATAAATACAGCAATGTTATTATGATCCGCAAAATGGATAAACCACTTAATGGTATTACGATCAGCCCCAACCCTGCTGTAAATACAGATAATATTACAGCAAGAATATCTGTTTCTTCCAGTGGTAAAGTGGAGCTGAGTATTATTGATATGGCTGGCAGAGTGGTATTACGTCAGCAGAACCAGGTGAGTGAAGGTGTTAATAGCATAGCCCTCAACAACCTGGATAAATTACAGTCTGGTATTTATTTCTTGCAAATGTCTTATGGCAATGAATTAAGTACTGTAAAATTTGCGATAGGTCAGTCTAAGTAATTTATCAACGATAAATGCTCAGGGTTTTTATACCTTGAACCCCTCTTGCTTTTCTAAGCAGAGGGGTTTTTTTATCATTCTTCCGGTGTTAACCGGAATCAGCGAAGCAGGATTATCGCCATTTATAAAAATTTCTTTTGGCAGAATGGGAATAGTTGTAACTTAATGCTGTGCTATTTTTCGAAATACATTACACTTACCAAATGTGTATCCAATTGTAAATTCAAAATAATTGTTATGAGAAAAAATCTACTCACTGTTTCGTTCCTTTCAGGAGCCACTTTACTTACTACTCTTATTGCAGCCCAGCAGGCTGACCATTTTGCGTATTCAATGACTGATGTGCAGCAACAGAATGGAAGTTGGGTATACTTGCGCATCCTGAATTTGGAAACCGGCACATTCAGTGGTTCACTTTTTAATGGTGTTTCTGATAAACAAATTGCTTTCGACGCTTTTACAAAAAAGCAACTCACTGATTTGGGTACTAATAAAATGGGCTTTAATGAACAGCCTGCTTTCAACAGCGGTGTGGCCGCATTAGCTTTTGATAGCAAGCATAACCGGGTTTATTTCACCCCGATGTTCATTGATCAGTTAAGGTATTATGATCTTAAATCGCAGCAGGTATATTACGTAACAGTGCCTTTTACTAATAAGCCAATCAAATCTTCTGACCAGGGTAATATTGTAACCCGTATGACATTTGCATCGGATGGTTATGGATATGCTGTATCAAATGATGCCACACAGTTGATTCGTTTCAGCACCGGAAAGAACCCTGAAATTGTTGACCTCGGTTCGCTGGTAGATGATCCTGCCAATAAAGGAGTATCTATTCATAATTCCTGCAGCAGTTTTGGTGGAGACATGGTGGCTGATGATGATGGCAACCTCTATCTTTTTTCTGCCCGCAATAATGTATTCAAAGTAAATATTGAAAGCCGGGTGGCCACCTATCTCGGTGTTATAAAAAATTTGCCAACCGGCTTTACTACCAATGGTGCTGTTGTTAATACAAATAACGAGGTAGTTGTTGGCAGCGCTATGGAATCTGCTTCCCTTTTTATTGTTGATACCAAAACATGGACTGCTTCTCCCATGAAGATGAATGGCACTATATGGCATACCTCAGACCTGGCAAACAGTAACGTTCTTATATCGGGCAATAAATCAAAAGCATCAACCATCGATCTTATATCCCAAAATATTCCTGCTAATTCCGGTGATAATAAAATAACTATTTTCCCTAATCCGGTTACCAATAACCAATTCACCATAGAGTTTAATGATTTGGCCGCCGGTAATTATACAGCGCAGGTTACCGATGTTACGGGGCGCCAGGTAACGCAACTGGCTATAAATATTTCCGGGGAAAAACAATTCCAGGTTATTTCCATGATATCTGCTGCCTCAAAAGGGATTTACCTGGTGAAAATAACAGACGCAAACGGCAAAGCAGTATTCAGTACAAAAATTGTGGTTCAATAACCAATGTTCCTGACGTAATAAAAGAGTCCCGCAAAAGCGGGATTTTTTTTGCCTGTTCCTGATTTTCTTCTGACGAATTTGCTTTCTTTTCTTATTTGCCGATACACAATCTGACTTAAAGAAAATAACCTGCAATAGCAGCATGTATTTCATTTAATAAGGATTGAAAATGGTTAAGGTATATTTGCAGATATAAATTACTGTTTTGGAGAAAAGCAATTTTGTTGACCAGATTCGCATTTTTTGCCGGAGCGGCCACGGTGGCGCCGGCTGCAAACATTTTATGCGTAATAAATTCACGGCGATGGGTGGTCCCGATGGCGGTGATGGCGGCCGTGGCGCCCATATCATATTAAAGGGCAATAGCAACCTGTGGACGCTTTTACATCTGCGGTATTATAAAAATGTATTGGCAGAAAATGGTGAAGGCGGTAGTGGCAATAACAGCAGTGGCCGTGCAGGAAAAGATATCATCATAGAAGTACCGCTTGGAACCATTGCAAGAGATGAAGAAACCGGCAAGCAGGAAGTGGAGATACTGGAAGATGGACAGGAGGTAATCTGGATAGCAGGTGGCCGGGGTGGTTTGGGCAATGCCAATTTTGCGACACCTACCAACCAGGCGCCTGAACATGCACAGCCCGGTGAAGACGGAGTGGAAGGATGGAAGGTTTTAGAATTAAAAGTGCTGGCCGATGTGGGATTGGTTGGATTTCCCAATGCCGGTAAATCAACCTTACTTTCTGTTATCACGGCGGCCAAACCAAAAATTGCCGATTATGCTTTTACCACCATTGTTCCCAACCTGGGCATGGTGGAGTATCGTGACGGAAAAAGTTTTTGCATTGCCGATCTGCCCGGTATCATCGAAGGCGCATCAGAAGGAAAAGGATTGGGACATCGCTTTCTGCGTCATATTGAGCGCAACTCTATTCTGCTATTTTTAATTCCTGCCGACAGTGATAATCATAAAAAAGAATTTGAGATACTGGTGAATGAACTGGAGCAATATAATTCCGAATTATTGCACAAGCAATTTGTAATTGCCATCAGCAAAAGCGACATGCTGGATGAGGAACTGAAAGCAGCGATTGAAAAAGAATTACCTGTCAACATTCCTCACCTGTTTATTTCATCTGTTACCAATAAAGGACTAACGGAATTAAAAGACCTGCTTTGGAAAGTGCTGAATGAAGAATCCCTGTCTTAATAAGAAAAAATTTACACCAGTGCAAACTACAATTTTTAATAATAATTAAATTTGCTTTCTCTTTCCACCAATTAAAATTTTTACCATGAAAAAAATAATTTTTAGCCTGCTGTTGATGCTGCCATTTTTGCTGAATGCACAGCTTGAAAAAAAGCTTAAGAAAACTATTGAACTGAAAATGCCCGGGATAGCAGTTCCAAGTAAAGTAACCGGCGAAGACAGCTTGCCCGGCAAAAGAGGAGCCGCCGTGGTTTGGCATCCTGTATTAAAAAAATATTATGCCGCCTTTGCCGGAAATATAAGTTTTCCTATGGCTGTCTTTGATATTAAAGGAAAACGTCTTTCATCAGTAACACTGACAACTATGGAAGATGTGAGGGGATTATGGTATAATCCAAAACTGAAAAAGATTTGTGGTAATGGCTATTCTGATATTGGATGGTTCAGTTATAAACTCGACGCAAAGGGCATTCCGGTTGATAATGAAATTTATGCCGAAGGAATGAATCAACCCGGTGAACAGAGTATTGGTGTATATAATGCAAAAACAAACCTGGTCTGCTTCCTTGAAGGCCAGCATATAAAAATGTACAACGCTGAAGCCATGCAGGAAGAAGACAGCTCCTTACGCCTTTATCCCGGCATCAGTAATGCAGATGATATTGATGAAGACGATAACGGTGAATTCCTGAGTGAAGATTATAGCTACAATGTTTTAATATATACCGGTATTCCAAAAGCAGAATTTGGCTTACTGAATGTAGTTGGAAAACAGGTGGAGTTATATAACAAGAAGACTGGTTTACTAACCCAAAAACTCAAGCTTCCTGATGATATTAATACTTGGACCGCTTTCAATTTCAGTTATTCAAACGGAACTTACTGGATCTTTGACCAGGATACAAGAATATGGACGGGTTATAAATAAAATTTTGTACACTTAATAGGATCTTCCCACGGTATCACAGGCAGCCTTGAGTAATGAAGTTCCATCAATGGCATCCTGCCATTTTTCCCACATCATTACCCCATTGGCAATTTGCTTGGCCAGGATGGCTTTTCGTTTTACTGTGTACTGACCATTGTAATAAATAGTATAGTTGGAAAAGCCGCCGGCCGTAACTACGGCTGAATCATACTGGGGATTTCCACCCTGTGATAAAATGGTTTTGTATGTCAGCACCGTGTTAGTTTGTGTAATGCCGGAAGGCCTTCCGTAGGCCGGTAATCCCAATACACATTTCGCCGCAGGCATTCCTCTTGTCGTCAGCCAGTAATTCAAACAGGTTTGTGCCAGTGCATAATCGCTGTGATGTCTGTAAGGAACTGTTGTACTGAAATCATCATAAGCCATTATATTAAACATATCAACATAGGGAAAAATTTCATTTCTTATCGCATCTCTTATACCACCTGCATATTTTCCGGCTGTAATGGCAGCACTCAGGTAATACCTCGCATCCCGGTGAAGTGAATCGGATAATTCTTTCATCAGCAGGGTAAATGTTGCGTCTGTTCCGTCTGATGTAGAAGGAAATTCCCAGTCAATATCCACGCCATCAAGATTATTTGCCCTTACTGTATTCATCACATCTTTTATGAAATTGTTGCGACCTGCTGCTGTGGCTGCCATATTTTTAAAATTGCCGGCAGCACCATCATTTATACCCAAAAATATTTTTGAGCTATTTGCTCTTGCTTTATCTCTTGTACCTGTAAGCGAGGCCGTAGGTGCACCGGGTGCAGATAAAGTGCCGGAACCGTTCACAGAATAAAAAGCATACACCACCACATTTGTCATCCGGAATTTTACATCCGGCACATCTGCCAGGTTCCTGTAAGAGGGGAAATAACCTACTACATAATATCCAAATGGAGGTGGATCCTGAATAACAGTATAAGTAAATGATGTAACGGTGGAATTGCATCCGGTTGCTCCCCCATTGGCATTTTTAGGTTGAACATACCAGTACAAAGTTTGGCTCGATGCAAAAACAGGCACGGTATAACTATAACTGGTACCGGTTACATTACTGGCTATTACTGTTGCTGGCGAAGAGGTGGCCCCCAAATAAATATCATACCCGGTGGCGCCGGTAACAGCAGTCCAGCTAAGCGTAAGTGGCCCTGCTGCAACAAATGCCCCATTAGCTGGCGCCGTATTGGTAGCACAACCTGGCACTGTAGGCCCCGGTGGAGGCGGCGGATTAGTGCCCCCCTTTTTGCTACAGGAATTAATAATGATAACTGTTACCATGAACAGTAATAACGAAAAAAATCTGAATCTCATAAGCTTGCCGTATATAATTGAAATTAGGGAATTCATATGAAAGTCAGCCAATGGCTAACCCTTTTTACGTAGGTTTGCGGCCTAAATTTTATGGTATGAGAAAATTTATTATAACAATCGTATTATTCGTCAGCCTGGCCTTTAAATCATTTGCTGATGAAGGCATGTGGCTGCCACTGTTACTTGGTCAGCAAGTATATAACGAAATGGTGAAAAAAGGACTGAAGCTTACTAAAGAACAATTATATAACATCAATAAACCATCACTAAAAGATGCCATTATCATTTTTGGCGGTGGTTGCACCGGCGAAATCGTAAGCGCCGAAGGTTTGATTTTTACCAATCACCACTGCGGCTATGATGCCATTGCCAACGCCAGCAATATGGAGCACAATTATTTAAGAGATGGCTTTTATGCCCGTAGTAAAAGCGAGGAAATTGCTTCCAATCTTTCGGTTCAGTTTTTAATTCGTATTGATGATGTAACCAAAGAAGTGATGGATTCATTGCAGGGACTTAGCGGAACAGACAGGGTAAAGAAACAAACGGAAGTGCTGGCTGCTATCAACAAAAGAATGAGTGATGAAAGCAAGAATATCGAAACAAGGGTCAGTGCCTTATTCAAAGGAAACCAGTTTCTTGCTTTTGTTTACCAGCGTTACTTCGATATTCGTTTAGTTGGTGCACCACCTGAAAGCGTTGGGAAATTTGGCGGTGATACCGACAACTGGGAATGGCCCCGCCACACCGGCGACTTTTCCATCTTCCGTGTTTATACAAAGGCTGACGGAAGTCCGGCCAAAAGAGGAGAATCCACTGAAGGAAATATTCCCATGAAACCAAAATTGTATTTGCCTGTTTCTTTAAAACCATTGAAGGACGGCGACTTCTCAATGATCTGGGGTTATCCCGGAGGCACCAACCGTTATGAAAGTTCTTATGGCATCACGCTGTCAACAGATATCAACAATCCTACATTGGTTAAACTCCGTGATGTAAGATTGAAATACATGTTTGAAGAAATGAAAAAAGATCCGGCTATCAAATTACAGTTAGCATCATCTTATGCCGGTATCGCCAACTACTGGAAATTTTTTGATGGCGAAACAAAACAGTTGCTGAAATATGATGTGTATGGTCAGAAGAAAAAAGCGGAAGCCGCTTTCAATTTCTGGGCCATGGGCAAACCTGAATATGAAAACATTTTTACAGAATGGGGAAAGGCTTATGATGCATGGCGTCCTTATGCAAAGCACAGGATGTATATGAATGAAGGCATTTATGGTTCCCCGCTGATTGCTTTTTCTGCATCGCTGCAGCAATTAGAAGCAGCACTGGTAAAACCCGGAACGCCACCCGCCGATGTAAAAAAAGCTGTGGATGCCGCCAGCCAGCAGCGCAAAGCTTTTATAAAAGATGAAAATAAAATTTCTGACCAGAATATTGTGGCGGCTGTTACTAAAATGTATTATGAAGATATTCCTGCTGAACAGCAACCCATCGGATTCTTTTCAACCCTGAAAAATAACTTTGGCCCATTGGATGATGAGTCCACTTATAAAAAATACGCCGCTGATGTTTTCAGCAAGACCATGGTTTTTGATGATGCAAAGTGGAGTGCATTTGTTGCCAATCCTGATGCAGTAAAACTACAGGATGACCCCGCCTTTAATCATGCTTCTGCATTTTCAAAAAACTATATCAGCAAATACTCGCCGTTCTACCAGCAGTTTAATGCCAAGAATGCAGAGTTTGGAAGGTTGTATTTGAAAGGCATTATGGCGATGGACACGGTAAAAGCAAAGATGATGTATCCTGATGCTACGTTTACCATGAGAGTAAGCTATGGCAATGTAAAAAGTTATAATCCCAGGGATGCGGTTCATTACGATTATGTAACTACCTCACAAGGTATTTTGGAAAAATATATTGCCGGCGATTATGAATTTGACTTACCGGCTAATCAAATTGAATTGCTGAAGAAAAAAGATTTTGGCCAGTACATGGATCCTGCCCGGAAAATGCTGGTGATTAATTTCATCACCACCAATGATATTACAGGTGGAAACTCCGGCTCACCGGTTATTAATAATAAAGGAGAACTGATCGGTTTGGCTTTCGATGGTAACTACGAAGCCCTGAGCCACAAGCTGGCTTTTGACAAAGACCTGAACCGCACCATTTGTGTTGACATCCGCTATGTGCTCTGGTGTATTGATAAATTGGGCGGCGGAACAAATATTATTAAAGAGTTGAAGCTGATGAAATAGATCTAATAATTTCATTTTTTGCAAAGCCATCCCATTCAAACGGGGTGGCTTTGTTATTTTACAGTGAACTTGATGAGACTGTATATTAATTTTAGTCTTCAAAACCTTGAGTGGTTGTCATGCCGAGGTACGAGGCATCTCAAGAATTTTCAATAGTCTGCTTGTTGCAGCCACCGAGACTCCCGGACTTCATCCCCAAGCTTCGTCATAAGCGTTGCTTATTCCTTGCTTGCGTAGGAGTGACAAACACTCTGACACTTTGTAAATTTCCATATGATACACTACCATTAATTGTGTAACATTGTAAACAATTTTATTCTTGGCAAAACGATTTATCATATCCTTCTTCTTTACCAGCATTACTGTGGTTGTTTTTTGTCAAACCCAATTCAGCATTACCACCGACCTGGGCTTGCAGCACAGCTTTAAAAAAGAACAGCGATACTGGGCAGGAGGTCATACCATACAGGTACAATTAAATTTTACACCAAAAGACGGGGCCTATGCCTGGATATCTTATTACTCCAATGGCAACTTCAGTAATAATGTAACGGCCACGGCCAAATCAATTGCCACTTTGCCACAACAAATAAATTATGTAAACAATGCGGTAATGCGGTTTAAACAATTTTCTATCGGCTGGAAAAGATACCTGAAAGGAAACGCCTATGCTGAAGAAGGATGGAACCTATACGGTTATGCCGGGTTTGGAATATTATTGGGCCGGGTAGAAAATACTCATTCCGTTTCTTTGGATACTGCTGTTTATAATGTTCCGGTCAGGATGGGCAAAGCAAATTTTAAAAGACTGACACTGGATCTTGGTCTTGGTTGGGAACTGCCCCTTGGCGCTGATGTTTTTTTGTATGCGGAAGGAAGGGCATGGGTTCCCACAACAGATTATCCCAGCAAATATATTTTTGTAAACGACAACGCCCCGCTGGTTGGCATGGCCAATGTTGGCCTCCGGATTCTTTTCTGATCTCAGGGATTTCGTCCCCTCCACCGGAGGGGTGGCAGAGTTTTCCATTAATATGCTTTTCAAAAGGGGTGGGTCAGCAGACAATAACTAATAGAAATCATTTAAGCCATAAATTTACTGCATGAACAATAAGCTTGCCATCAAACAAATTGAACTGTACAAACTTTCTATTCCTTTAAAAGAACCGTTTACAACTTCTCTGGGAACTGAAACCAGCGCTGATAATGTGCTGGTGAAAATAATTACTAACGAAGGCATTATTGGTTTTGGCGAATGCAGTCCTTATATGCCTATCAATGGCGAAAGCCAGGATACCTGTTTTATAGTGGGACAATATTTTGCCAAGGTATTAAAGGGAAAAGATCTATTGCAGATTGAAGAATGTATTCAATTGATGGATGCTGTTATTTATGGCAACACCAGCATCAAGAGTGCATTTGATATGGCACTGTATGATATTGCCTCGCAACAGGCAGGAGTTCCGTTGTACAAATTCATTGGCGGAGAAAATAATAAAACCATCATTACAGATTATACCGTGAGTATTGGTGAGCCGGAACAAATGGCGGCAGATGCATTGAAAATAAAAAACGAAGGCTACCCTGCTATAAAAGTTAAGCTGGGCAAGGATGGAAAAAAAGATGTGGAGAGAATACGGGCCATCCGTAAAGCAGTGGGCGATAAAATTCCTGTACGCATAGATGCCAACCAGGGATGGAAAGTGAATGAAGCCATTGAAACATTAAATGCACTGGCTGCCTTTGACATACAGCATTGCGAAGAACCAATTGCCCGCTGGAAGTTTATGAAACTGCCAAAAGTAAAAAAGCATTCTCCTATTCCCATTATGGCGGATGAAAGCTGCGGCGATCATCATGATGCAGAACGATTGATTGAACTGGAAGCCTGTGATTATTTTAATATCAAGCTGGGAAAATCGGGCGGCATTTTTAACGCATTGAAGATGGCAAGACTGGCCGAAGCCGCGGGCATACATATGCAGGTGGGCGCCATGCTGGAAAGCAGACTGGGGATGACTGCCTTTGCGCATTTTGCATTGTGCAGCCCGATGATTGAACATTATGATTTTGATACTGCTTTAATGTTTATAGAAGACCCGGTAACCGGCGGTATTGTATATGAAAAAAACGGCGTGGTGAAAGTGCCGGAGGTAGCGGGGTTGGGGGCAATGATTGATGAGGGATGGCTGGGGAAAATGGAAAAGGTGATCATTTAAAGAAATTGACACCCGTAAATAACATCAGTCCATTTGATGATTTATGGAAAAAAATGAGTTGGACTGGTAGAATGGATTGTTCTAATAACAATACAGAAAGTATAACATCAATCCGTTGATTTTCGGCTATGCTAATTTTTTGATTGGTGCATCTTATATCATAAATTTGAAGTGTTACCTGCAAGCCTATTGGCATCGGTACTCACATTGAGCAGACACAGCAGCGACCCAAACCAACAATAACAATTTCACATTTGACAAAGACTCATGCAGCCAGACACAGAGTCAATCCCGAAAGCTTTCGGG
Source organism: Chitinophagaceae bacterium (assembly GCA_032654705.1). GTDB lineage: Bacteria > Bacteroidota > Bacteroidia > Chitinophagales > Chitinophagaceae > JJ008. The sequence continues at coordinate 3,155,647 of JAULAZ010000003.1, read as the reverse complement.
ACAAAAGAACCAAACCTGCCTGCCGGCTGGCAGGTCTCTCACCCGACCCAGTTCAAATTTTCGGCAGCAAAGGCTTGTTTGCTGCCAATAATTAGATTAGGTTTGCATAAAATAAAAATAGCTATAACCAGAAACCTGCATATTGAACAACTAAAACAAGCCTTCACCTCAACTGATGTGTTTACCACTTCAGATATAGTTCAGTTTTACAAAAAATTTGAGCCCAAAATCTTGAAACCTACCGTAAACTGGCGGGTGTATGAACTGGTAAACAGAAACATCCTTGAAAGAATCGGTAAAGGGAAATTCAGATTGGGCTCTGGTACTACACTTATTCCAGACTTGAACACAAAGCATTTTAAGGTAAGTGCAACTATCAAAACAAAATTCCCTTTCACCAATTATTGTATTTGGGATTCTTCTTTCATAAAAGAATTTAGCCAGCACATTACTAAATCCAACTTCATGCTGGTGGATGTTGAAAGAGATTCAGAAGAATCCGTTTATCATTTGTTGAGAGAACAATTCAAGGAGGTTTTTTTGATGCCAGGAAAAGAAATGCTGGGTAATTACTTTAGTGACCTTAAAAGACCGATAATCATAAGAACACTTGTTTCAGAAGCGCCTTACAAAGAAGTACGAAATGTGCCCGTAGCAACACTGGAAAAAATCTTAGTTGATATATTTTCTGATGAAGAGTTTGCTTATCTCAGGAGCAATGAAATGGTCTTGATTTTTAAATCTGCTTTTGAGAGATACACCATTAGTGAAAGTAAACTCATTCGCTATGCAGACAGAAAGCGAAAAAAGAAACCTTTACTTGATTTTTTAAATACGCATAAAATAAAAGAAACGAATTAATAGCAATCATGATTGATTTGGGTGTATTACATATTGACTGGATTAACGAAGCCTCTGCCAAAAATAATAAGGCAGATAAAATTTTAGTGGAAAAGGTAGTGAGAGCTTTATTATTATTAGAAGGTTTATCTGCATCCGGATTGAAATTTATATTCAAAGGTGGCACGGCTCTAATGTTATTGCAGGGCAGTACCAAAAGGCTGTCTATTGACATTGATATTATAATGCCGGCAAAAGGAGACTTAGATAAAGCATTTGAAAAAATTACAAAAGATAAAGGCTTTACAAGATTTGAATTGCAGGAAAGACAGGTAAACTCAAAAATAGAAAAAGCACATTACAAATTCTTTTTTGAACCGGCATACAGAACAGCCAGGGCAGAAGAATATGTATTGCTGGATATTTTATTTGAAAAGTCTCAATACCAGCAATTAGTTACGCAAAATATAGATTCAACATTTGTATTTCAAAGCGGCAAACCCTTACAGGTGCAAGTGCCGGGCTTTGATGATATTTTAGGTGATAAGCTAACTGCCTTTGCTCCTAACACCACCGGCATTCCTTATGAAAAAGGCGGGCAGAGCCGGGCTATGGAAATTATAAAACAGTTATATGATATTGGCAATCTTGTTGAACAAATGCAAAGCCCAATAATAACAGCAACAACCTTTCATGCTTTTGCAAAAACAGAATTAGGATACAGGAATATTACAGGTGATACAAAATTAGTGTTGGATGATATATTTGATACAGCATTAACCATCAGTACAAAGGGGCAGTTAGGAAAAGGAAATATGGATGCACTGATGCAAGGCATAGGGCAATTGAAGCAATATATCTTTTCAGAAAACTATCATATTGAAAAGGCTGTTACTCATTCGGCGAGGGCTGCTTATATTACAACACTTATCCGGACAGGAGGAAAAGGGTTACAACGCTTTACCGACCCGATGGAAATAAAAGACTGGAACATTGCAAACCAGCAATACAGCAAATTGAATAAATTGCGAAAGAGTAACCCGGAAGCTTTTTTCTATTGGTACCAGGCACTAACACTTTTAAGCCAGGTTGATGAAAATAAACGTTGAATAACAACAAGAAATTTTAAAATGATATCTAAACAAAATAGTTAATGTAACCAAAGCAGAGTTTAAAAGTAAATCAATGAGCGAATTGAAAGAAGAAATACATAATGTTAATCAAGTAACATCCAAACAACGGGTTGCTGACCACGGCGAAGTATTTACTTCACAACGGGAGGTAAATGCTATGCTTGACCTTGTGAAGCAGGAGACTGAAAGAATAGATTCCCGGTTTTTGGAACCGGCTTGCGGAACAGGAAACTTTTTAGTTGAAATCTTAAAAAGAAAATTGACCGTTGTGGAAAATCGTTATGCTAAGAACCAAATCGAATATGAACGCTACGCTGTTCTTGCTGTATCGAGTATTTATGGCGTTGACATTTTGCAGGACAATGTTCAAACTTGCCGGGACAGGCTATTAGGAATTTTTACTCACTACTATATAAATAATTGCAAAAAGGATTTTAAACCTGAATGCCTTAAAGCGGTTGAATTTATTTTAAGCAAAAATATTTTGTGGGGTGATGCATTAAGCTTGAAAACACCTGACGAGAAAGCCAAACCTATTGTATTCTCTGAATGGAGTGCCGTAAACGGCAGTATGATTAAGAGACGGGATTATACAATGGCAAATTTATTAGAGAGCCAGCCACCTGGATGGCCCTAATTTGTTCTCTGATTTAGGGGATAAAGCATTTATCCCAACTCCGGTTGGCGATTTTCCACTAACTCATTTTTTAAAACTTGGCGAGGATGATACAAACTAGTTATAACCCTGATGTACTTTCTTGTCTTGCCAATTTGAGTAATGATGAGGTATTTACCCCGCCAAATTTGGTGAACCAAATTTTAGATTTATTACCTAAAGATTTATGGAAAAACAAGGACACAAAGTTTTTTGACCCGGTGAGTAAATCAGGTGTTTTTCTTAGAGAAATTGCTAAACGACTAATGATAGGTTTGGAAAAGCAAATACCTGACAAACAAAAACGCATCAATCACATTTACACAAGTCAATTATATGCTATAGCAATAACAGAACTCACATCATTGCTTTCCCGAAGAAGTGTTTATTGCTCTAAAACAGCTAATGGAAAATACTCCGTTTGCGATACATTTAAAAACACACAAGGAAATGTAATCTTTGAACGGATTGAACACACTTGGCAAAACGCAAAATGTACGTTTTGCGGAGCAACACAAGAAGTTTACGATAGAGGTGAAGGTTTAGAAACATACGCTTACCAATTCATTCACACTAATAAACCAGAAAAAATATTCAATATGAAATTTGATGTTATCGTTGGAAATCCCCCATATCAATTAAATGTTGGAGTTGAGAAAGAAAATTACGCTGTTCCTTTATATCATTCATTTATTCAGCAAGCAAAGAAACTTAATCCAAGGTTTTTATCAATGATTGTTCCAGCAAGATGGTACGCAGGAGGAAGAGGTTTGGATGCATTCAGAGAAGAAATGCTAAATGATAGCAGACTTCGAAAAATAGTTGATTATCCAAATGCTACTGATTGTTTTCCCGGAGTGGATATTTCAGGTGGAGTTTGTTATTTTCTTTGGGATAGAGACAATAAAGGCGAATGTGAAGTAACCACAATTAAGGGGAATCAAGAAGTTTCTAAAATGGTTAGACCGCTTCTAGAAAAAGGTTGCGATACATTTATTAGATTCAACGAAGGAATTCCAATACTCCGCAAAATTTCAGCACATAAAGAGAAAACCTTTGATACACTCGTTAGTGCACAAACTCCATTTGGAATTGTATCATCATTTAAAGCCTATAAAGACAAGCCATTTAAAAACTCAATTAAAATTCATACTGTTAATGGTATGGGTATATAAATCAAAAGGCAGTTTTACGAAATAACCATTGGGTAAAGGAGTTTAAAGTTTATATTTCAAAGTCATATGGTGAAAGAGGTAATTATCCTTATCGCTTCTTAGCGAAACCATTTATAGGTGAAAAAAATAGTTGTTGCACTCAGACCTACTTACTTATTGGTCCAGTATCTACAAAAAAAAGAGCAGAGAATATGATTACTTATATACAAACACGGTTTTTCCGTTTTTGTATAATGCAAAGAAAAAATACTCAAGATGCAATGAGAAATGCATATTCTTTTGTACCAATTCAAGATTTTGATGAGCCTTGGACAGATGAGAAACTTTATAAAAAATATAAACTCACAAGCGAAGAGATTGAATTTATTAAATCAATGGTTCGTCCAATGGAAATAGACAATGAGTAATAAATTTTTCCCACCACGACCGGAGGCAAATCCAACGATTTATGCCTACGAATTAATTGATGTAACCACACATAAGGGTTTGCTTAAAGTAGGTTATACAAGCCGTACTTCTCAAAACCGTATTGCCGAGCAATTAAAAACAAGCCGAATAAAATATAAAATTGTTTTTGAAGAATCGGCAATGCGTAATGACGGAAGTGCATTTACTGATTTTGATGTACATCGTTATTTAAAGAAGAAGGGAATTAAAAATATAGAAGGCGAATGGTTCAGATGTACGGTTAAAGATTTAAAAGCTGCTATTCTTGAAATAAAAAGCGGTATAAAAAATGAAGACAACCGAACGATTGATTTTGCCATGCGACCAGAACAGGTAGAAGCTATTGACAAAACCATTACCTATTTCAAGAGTTTCAGAAAGGAAAACAAAAACAAAACACCTCACTTCCTGTGGAACGCAAAAATGCGTTTCGGGAAAACCTTTGCTACTTATCAATTGGCAAAGAAAATGGACTGGAAAAAAATACTGGTACTCACTTTTAAACCGGCTGTTCAAAGTGCATGGGACGAAGATTTACAAACACATATTGACTTTAAGGGGTGGCAGTTTATTTCAAGAAACGGATTATCATTTAAAGATGCAGATAAAAAGAAACCTTTCGTTTGCTTTGGTTCATTTCAGGATTACTTAGGTAAAAATGAAGCAGGTGGTATTAAAGCAAGAAATGAATGGGTTCACGTCACAAATTGGGACTGTGTTGTGTTTGACGAATACCATTATGGCGCCTGGCGGGAAAATGCAAAAGACTTGTTTGAAGCAGAGGACAAAAAAGAATTGGAATTTGGTGAAGGAGAAGGCATGGATTATTTTGATGAAGGGAATATGCCTATTACAACTAATGCTTATTTGTATTTATCCGGCACACCATTCAGAGCCATTGCATCTGGCGAATTTATTGAAGAACAGATTTACAACTGGACATATTCTGACGAACAGAAAGCAAAAGAAAACTGGAAAAGGGATCCAAATCCTTATGCTTCTCTGCCACGAATGGTAATGCTTACTTATCAATTGCCCGACTCTATCAGGGAAATAGCAATGAAAGGCGAGTTCAATGAATTTGATTTGAATGTTTTCTTTGCTGCAGAAGGGGAAGGTAAAAAGGCAAAATTCCAATACGAAAATGAAGTTCAGAAGTGGCTGGACTTAATTCGCGGCTCTTTTTCTGAAACAACCATTGATAATTTAAAATTGGGTGCAAAAAAACCGCCATTACCATTTTCTCATGCCCCATTATTAAATGTTTTGTCGCATACTTTTTGGTTCCTGCCTTCAGTAGCATCTTGTCATGCTATGAGTAATTTACTCGGGCAAAAGCAAAATAAATTTTATTATGATTACACAGTTGTTGTTGCAGCAGGGGCAAGTGCCGGTATTGGTGTTGAGGCGCTGCCACCCGTTCAGGATGCAATGGATAATCCACTGAAAACAAAATCAATCACACTTTCTTGTGGCAAATTAACAACAGGCGTTTCGGTAAAACCGTGGACAGGAATTTTTATGTTGCGTAATTCATCAAGTCCTGAAACATATTTTCAAGCGGCTTTCAGAGTTCAAACTCCTTGGACAATAAAAAACCCTGACAGTAAATCACCAAACAAAGAAGAAATCATCAAATTGGAATGTTATGTTTTTGACTTTGCACCTGACAGAGCATTAAGACAAATTGCAGATTATAGTTGCCGATTAAATGTAAACGAATCCAATCCTGAAAAGAAAGTTGAAGAGTTTATACATTTCTTACCCGTGCTTGCTTATGACGGTAGTTCAATGAAACAAGTTGATGCAGCAGGTATTTTGGACATGGCAATGAGTGGTACAACAGCTACACTTTTGGCCAGACGATGGGAAAGTGCTTTGCTTGTAAATGTGGACAACAACACATTGCAACGCTTAATGAACAACGAGGATGCAATGAAAGCATTGATGAGCATTGAAGGCTTTCGAAATTTGAATCAGGATATTGAAACGATAATTAATAAATCGGAATCAATTAAGAAGGCAAAGAAAGAAGCAAACGAAAGAGAGCTTTCAAAGAAGGAAAAGAAAGAACTTTCAGACGAAGAAAAGGAATACAAAACAATTAGAAAACAGATACAAGAAAAATTAATCAAGTTTGCAACCCGTGTGCCTGTATTTATGTATTTGACAGACTACAGAGAAAGAAGTTTGAAAGATGTAATCACACAGCTTGAACCCGGTCTTTTCAAAAAAGTCACAGGTTTAAATGTAAAAGACTTTGAATTGCTTGTTAGTCTTGGTGTTTTCAATAGTGCATTAATGAATGATGCGGTTTATAAATTTAAACGATACGAAGATGCTAGTTTGATTTACATTGGAATTAACAAACACGAAGGTGAGAACGTTGGTTTGTACGATACAGTTTTGAGTGCTAAGGATTATCAGGAAAGTTTTGTAAATGAAGATTAATGTTTTGAATAAGCCAACACACAGGCGTAAGCACATTTGCAAGGCACACAAATCCCGACATCCCGCTAAAAGCGGGACAAAAGAGCTTCCACCTTGCCAACTCTAAAGAACCATTTCGTTTGACCCAACCCCACAAAAAATTAAAACACCCATCCGCACAGGGCGACACTCCACAGGTGGACACACTTAACAGACAAAAATCACTTTACAAATTCGTACATACTTTTAGTTGGCGGCGACGAAAGCTATGCAGGTAATATTGGTCACTGTTGCACAACATCAATTTCAAAAATTCTCATCTGTAGTTTCTTTTTGCAGGCTTCCTGAAGCTTTTATGCCCAGGCTATTTTTGATTTTTTACAAAGCACAACGATGGCCGGAAAAATTTTTCTGGCTGCATGGGTCCTAAAAGAAGTTGTCATAAAATGTTTCTGATAAGCCCTGTCCGCCAGCGGTAATTACACAGCGGCGCCCTGCGATCCGATAGTACTGAGCCTGTCGAAGTATCGGATTCAAACTTCCCCACATTTTCTTTTTGAAAAAAAAATTGCAAAAAAATTTGCGAAACCGAATAGTTGCACATATATTTGCAACCGATTAGCTGCGCAAGTAAAAATTTAAACAAAATGAGACGAGACATTTTCCAGGCAATAGCCGACCCGACAAGGCGGGCAATTATTACCTTAATTGCATTGCAGGCAATGACACCGAACGCCATTGCTGACAATTTCCACACTACCCGGCAATCTGTTTCCAAACACCTCCGCATACTTACCGAATGCGAACTGGTGAAACAGGAACAACAAGGCAGGGAGATTTACTACTCACTTGAAATTGAAAAAATGAAAGAGATTGATAAATGGTTAAACCAATTCAGAAAAATCTGGGAAACCAGGTTCAATCAACTCGACAAAGTATTATCAACAATTAAAAAACCCCGCCTACGCTAAAGCTTCGGTGGATAAAACAGAAGAAAATGACAAACAGTTTGCTATTCGATTTTACCGTAGACAAAGCAACAAAAACGGTATTCATCACCAGGGAATTTGATGCCGGCCTTTCGCTGGTATGGGATGCATTTACCAAAGCAGAAATCCTTGACCAATGGGTGGCACCTAAACCCTGGACATCAAAAACAAAACATATGAATTTCGAAGTTGGCGGCCGAAGATTTTATGCGATGGTAAGTCCGGAAGGACAGGAGCGTTGGGCAATTCAGAAATACACTTCCATTAGCCCAAAAACTAACTTCAAAATGTTTAATGCTTTTGCAGACAAAGATGAAAACCCTGAATTGCCGGGTTCTGATTGGGATTACACTTTCAGCGAACAAAACGGAAAGACAAAAGTGAGTATCACTATTTATAATGAATCGCTTGCCCGTATGGAGAAGATGATTGAAATGGGCTTCACAGAAGGATTTAAGATGTCAATGAACAATTTGGAAAATCTGTTGGCGAGTTTATCGCAAAAATGATCCCGATAGCTATCGGGACGGCAGTCAAAACAAATAAGAAAGTAACGAATTTAACAACCTAAAAAATAAAAATTATGGCACTTATCAATCCTCACATTAACTTCAACGGAAATGCCGAAGAAGCATTTACCTTTTACAAATCAGTATTTGGTGGCGAGTTTGCAAAGATTATTCGCTTCAAAGACCTTGCAGGCCCTGAATTCCCGGTAGCAGAAAAAGAAGAAAATAAAATTATGCATATTGTTTTGCCTATCGGTAAAAATAGCATGTTGATGGCAAATGATGTTCCGGAAATTATGGGAAGAACAAACGAAAATGAGAACAGAAGTAAAATTGTAATAAGTGCAGAAAGTAAAGAAGAAGCAGACAAATTATTCAATGGGCTTTCAGCAGGAGGACAAATAGAAGGGCCTATTGGTGATAGTCCCTGGGGTGGTTCATATTTTGGTTGTTTTAGAGACAAATACGGTATTGAATGGATTGTGGAATTTGACCCAAAATATAAAGGAGAATTGTAACCGGAGAAAATCTATGAAAACTTTAAAATGTGATTTGAAAAGCCAAAATAGGCAACCTGTAATTTTATATTTATATGAGTATACAAAAACAAATCAAAGAGTATATTACCAGCCAGCCTGAATCAAAGCGTAGTGATATGCAGGAGTTGCATCAACACATACTTCAAGTGTTACCAAAAAGTAAATTATGGTTCTTAGATGGCAAAGACGATAAAGGTAAAACTGTTTCTAACCCTAATATAGGATATGGGTCTTACACCATAAAATATGCTGATGGGAAAACCAGGGAGTTTTATCAAATTGGTTTGAGTGCAAACAAAACCGGAATCTCTGTCTACATCCTTGGTATAAAAGATAAGACATACTTAGCACAAGCGTATGGGAAAAAATTAGGTAAGGCAAGTGTGACCGGGTATTGCATCAGGTTCAAAACTATAAAAGATATAAACACTGATATACTTCAAGCGGCAATACGAGATGGGGTTGAGATAACGGGCAAAACTAACTGACGAAAAACAACGAACACCCGACATTGGTCATGCCTGGCAGCAGTGCGAACCTGCCTGCCGGCAGGCTTCAACCTGACTACACAGCAGCACAGCACAAAACATACATCAAGAAATAATTTTAAAATGGTGGAAGTTTTCAAAACAAATGTTGAGGAACCGAAAGCATCAAAACAAATTATCCGGATGTTGCTTGAACAATTCCCCTTTCACAAAATAAATTTTGATTTATCCGATTGTGATAGAATTTTAAGGGTAGAGGGAGAAAATATTTCACCCGATAGAATAATTGAACTCATAAACTCAAGTGGATTTTGTTGTGAAGTTTTAGTTTGATTGAAGGCAGAAAAAAATCCACCCAGATTTTGTGGCTTACGTTCCCGATAAAGATCGGGATACGTTTAGTTTATAAGGGTTGGAAATGCTATTGAAGAAAAGGTTCTTATTTAGTCTTCTCCTTCGGTCTTTTTTCTTTCATCAACGGCTGGTTATCTTTCCAGCGCCATAAATGCAAACAGGCATAGGTCCTGTAGGGCGCCCATTTACCGGATATCTTCAGCATTTGTTCCTTTAGCCTTTTTTTATCGCTGTTATCCATTTTATAAAGTTTGATCATCGCATTCTGAATGCCGAGATCATCAATGGCAAATACATCTTCTCTTCCCAATGCAAACATCAGCAGCATTTCTATCGTCCATTGGCCCACTCCTTTTATTATAATGAGATAATCTATCACTTCATCATTATTCATCTTCTGCAGTTTCTTATGATCCATGCCGGATTCCATTTCAAACTGCGCCACATTTTTTACATAATTCACTTTGGCATTGCTTAACCCGATTCCACGCAATTTTTCAAAGGGGGTATCCAGTATTTGTTGCGGTGTTGGCTCTTTGCCATCATACAAACTGATGAACCGTTTATAGATTACGTCAGCCACTTTGGTAGAAAGCTGCTGGCTCATAATAGAAGCGCAGAGATAAGTACAGATGTTTTTTCTTTTTACCAGTTTATGCGGTTTACCGCTTTCAACCAGCTTCTTTAGTTTTTTGTCTTTGCTGAGATGGGGAATATAGTGCATTGAAGATTCAATTTTATTAATTGATAGTCCGTATATAGTAACCTAATCGTGTGCTTTGTGCTGTATTTTCTTTGTGTACTTCGTGGTTCCTGTATTTTTTACCACAAAGAACACAAAGTGTTGCACAAAGTACACCAAGGCTCTACAAGCTTAATATATGCGGGCAGTCGCTTTCTATAATCAAAAGAAGCTCTTTCAGAGTTAATGACGTCCCCCTTCGGGGGATTTAGGGGGCCTCTACTGACCAGTTCATGCTTCCATCTTTTTCATCTTTTAATGAAATGCCTAACTGCGCAAGCTGGTTTCTTATCTTATCCGAAGTGGCAAAGTCTTTTTTACCTTTGGCTTCCTTACGAATATCTATCAGCAATTGCATCACTCCCTGGAGTTTTGCATTATCTGCTTCGCTGACATTTTTCAACCCCAAAATATCTTCCAGCCATATTTTGAAAGAAGATTGTAATAATTCAAATGTTTGCTTTGACAAAGCTGTGACAGGAATCGTTTTATCTTTCATTGAATTAATTACAGGAACCAACTCAAACATATTGGCCAGCACTTTTGCCGTACTGAAATCATCATTCATAAATTCCTCAAATTCGGCTATGAGTTTTGAGCTACGAGCTTCAAGCTCTGCATCTTGTTTTCCATCTTGTGGCTCATAGCTCATGGCTTGCAGCTTTTCATACGCCTCCCACAACCGCTTCAATCCTTTTTCCGATGCCAGCAAAGCATCATTACTAAAATCAAGGGTGCTGCTGTAATGAGTTTGCAGAATAAAAAACCGGATCGTCATCGGGTGATAAGCTTTTTCCAGCATCGGGTGATCGCCGCTGAACATTTCTGTCAGTTTGATCACATTGTTATAGCTCTTGCCCATCTTCTTCCCGTTAATGGTGATCATATTATTATGAATCCAGTAACGAACCGGGGAAATATGATTGCAGATAGTGCTTTGCGCTATTTCACTTTCATGATGCGGAAATAACAAATCCATGCCGCCGCCATGAATATCAAACTGTGCGCCGAGATATTTTGTAGCCATAGCCGAGCATTCAATATGCCAGCCGGGGAAACCAACACCCCAGGGGCTTTGCCAGCGCATAATATGTTCCGGCGCTGCTGCTTTCCATAGAGCAAAATCTGCTTTGTCTCTTTTTTCTTCCTGTCCTTCCAGTTCTCTTGTTGTTTCCATTAAATCATCCAGCACCCGGCCACTGAGTTTACCATATTCATATAAAGCAGCATATTTTTTTACATCAAAATAAACAGAGCCATTCATTTCATAAGCAAAGCCGGCTTCTATTAATTTTTTTATCATCTCTATTTGCTCCACAATATGCCCGGTAGCGGTTGGTTCAATCGTTGGCTTCAGTGTATTGAATTGCTCCATGGCCCAATGATACAGGTTGGTGTATTTCTGCACCAGCTCCATGGGTTCCAGTTTTTCCAGTACTGCTTTTTTAGAGATTTTATCTTCTGCTTCTCTTCCCTCTTCTTCAAAATGACCGGCATCGGTAATGTTGCGTACATAGCGAACCTTGTAACCCAAATGCTGCAGGTAACGAAAGATGACATCAAAAGTTATATAAGGCCTTGCATGGCCCAAATGACTTTCGCCACTCACCGTTGGTCCGCACACATACATGCCCACATGTCCGGGAGTAAGCGGTGTAAAAACTTCTTTCTGCCTGCTGTAAGAATTATAAACTTTTAGTTCGCTCATTTGTGCAAATATAAGCCGCAAGCTATAAGCCTCAAGCTGCAAGCCGGTACTATTTATTAAGCTTGCTCATAAATGAAACAAGCATTTTCTGTTCCTCTGTTACAGATTGAAGCATCTTTGCTCTTATCGTGCTATCGCCATACTTCACAGCGTCAGCTATAAGCAATTGAGTTTCCAGTTCAAACGAAGAACCCAGTGAATGCTCAAGAAACCGGTTATAATCCTTTTCGCTTGTCCGGCTGCTGCCTTCGGCAATATTAGATGGTATAGAAACTGAAGCTCTTGTTATTTGACTGGAAAGACCAAATTTTTCTTCTTTCGGAAAGGTTTCAACCAGCATGAATGATTGTACGGCAGTTTCAAAACCTTTTTGCCAGATCAGCAATTGTTTAAAGTTTCTCATTTTTTATATAAAGATAAAAGAAACCTGCTTTTCTGCTTGCAGCTAATAGCTTGAAGCTTGAGGCTTATAACTATTTCTTCAACTGCACATCTGCTACCACCATATAATGATCAGAAAGATTTTTAACGAGCCGGGTAAATTGTTTTATTTTAAAATGTTCATCTGCAAAAATATAATCAATGCGAAGGGTGGGCGAAAGACCGGCAAATGTTCTGCCAATGCCAAATCCTTTTTTTAAAAATGCATCCTGCATATTTCCCCGCACTGTATGATAGGTATAAGAATTGGGAACATCGTTAAGGTCAGCGCAAAATAAAACCGGGTAGGGGCTATCCTCCAGCACATCACTGACAATATCAGCCTGTATACTACGGTTGGAAATTCCTCTTTTCAGTTTGGATAAAATGCTGCGGGAATTACTCAGCAGGCTGTCTTCCACACTTTTTATTTTATCAATTTTTTCATAATCATTTTTTCCAAGTTGCACAGATTGGAGGTGAGTGGTGTAAATGCGGAAGGTATCGTTATTCATTTTGATATCTGCATGCAGCAATACATCGGGCAGGGTAGGCCGGGGATATCGGATAAACCCGCTGTCAATAATCGGGTACCGGGAAAAAATAATGGAGCTGTAAAAAAGTTTATCGCCATCTGTATCAAAAGAGAAATAGAAATAGGGATAACCCAGCTCTTTTTGTATCGGTGTTATATTATCATAAAACTCCGGGCGGGTGGACGTATGAAATTCCTGGAGGCAGAGTATATCTGCATCCTGCTCTTTGATGAGGTCAAACATTTTAAGTCTTGTCTGGCTTCCTTTGTTATTATTTTGCCGCATTTCAATAAACCGGTCCACATTCCAGGTGGCCACCCGGATTGTTTGCAGTTCTTTTGTATAATTAAATTTCTGTGGCCGGTGAAAGGCAAAAAAAACAATAACGCTTTTAAAACTGAGCAACAGTGCAATGCCTGAAATCAGCGCAAACCGGGGTTTTAAAATAACAAGCCACCCGGTAAGAAAAAAAATAACAAGCAGCAATAAAAAAGGAAAGGCAAGGCCAAAAAAAGAAATAAACCACCATGTTTGCGGGTTCAGGTAGGGCGCCAGGCACGACAATAGAAAAATAAAAACAACTATAACGTTGCTATAGATAAAAAAACGTTTGGTGAAAAGTCGGAACTTGCTGGCCATTAATGCAATTTAACAAAAAGCTTCGAGCTGCGGATTATTAGCTATAAGTTGTTAAAGACCGGATATCCTTATTTATTTCGAAATAACCTGATTAATTAAGATGCTGTTATCTCGTGGCTCGCAGCTAAAAGCTCATAACTCTTCTTTGCTTGCTTTTTCTAAAAATTCTTTTTCTTCCTCTGCCAGAGAATTATAACCTTGCCGGCTGATCTTATCTAAAATATTGTCAACCCGCTGCTGTGTTATATCATCCTGAACGGCTGTGGTGGATAATTTATAAAACAAATTTTCTTTGCTATTTTTTTTTTTTTTTAACCGGAGTAAAAAGATTAGTTACCCAGTCAAAAAAATTATTCATCCATTTGCCCCCGTCAAAACCCAATCGTAAAAAGAAAACAAATAAAAACCCTGTAACGGCCCCGGCAATATGTGTAAGCAGGTCGCCCGGATCACTGTAAGAAAGAGTGGCCAAATCAGATACAACATAAAAGACCGTTAATATCCACAGGGGAAGACCACCGCCGATCATGGGAAATATTTTGTAGCCCGGTGACAACATAGTAGTGGCAATGGCCACCGCCATTACCCCGGCAGAAGCGCCTATCGCATTAGCATAAGGCAATTGCACCTGTAATGAAGGCAAAAAATTATAGGCCAGTATAAAGGCAATTGCACCACCCAAAGCGCCATAAATAAAAACAGGGATTATTTTTTTATTGCCGGCCATATCCTGCATGATGTAGCCAAAGCACCATAACCATAACATATTGGAAAATATTTTCCATACATCGTCATGGACGAACATATGCGTGATGATGGTCCAGGGACGGTTCAGAATCTCGCTGGTCTTAGCCGGGAGTATAAACAAGCTCAACACATCTCTGTTGAAATAACCGGGGGCAGTTTCTTTCGGGTACTTAAAATGCCAGACTGCTTTCATAAAAGCAAGACCGACAAACATAACAAGGCAGACGGCAATCAGCATCATCAGCGTATTGCCGCTTTGGCCCAGTGTAATTTTATGTTTGTCTTGTTTTTCGGAATAAGTCATCGGGTGAATAGTCAATTGTGAATGGTGAATAACAAAAAATCGTTTAGTTCGTAACCTCTTAACTCCACTTTATCTTTCTTTCTCTCTGTCAATACAAGGTTTTACGGTTTGTTTTGTTCCAGATCAATACAATAATAAATCCTGTCAGCGCACCACCAAGATGGGCGAAGTGGGCAAGATTATCCCCGCTGATTTTTGCTACTCCGCCAAACAGGTCAATAGCCGCTAATCCAAGCATGGCCCATTTAGCTTTTACCGGAACAGGAATAAACATGATGTACAATTCTGTATTAGGAAAAAGATAAGCAAAGGCTGCCATTACTCCCATAATGGCACCCGATGCGCCAAGAGCCGGAGCTAAAAACCCAATTTGCGGGATAAGATGATCAATAGCTAACTGATCTTTTGCTTCAATCGCATTTGATAATTGCTGAATTACCGCCGGATCATATCGCAAATGCTGCACCAGTAAATGACAGGCTGCAGCGCCCAAACCGCTAACGAGATAAAAGAATAAAAACCTTTTGGCGCCCCAAACATTTTCCAGTATTCTTCCAAACATCCAAAGGGTGAACATATTAAAAAGAATATGGTAAAAAACAATCCCTCCTCCCGGTGTGTAAGCCGCATGTGCAAACATATGTGTGGCTACCTGATAAGGTTTGAAATCCGGTGAATCAACAGGATACAAAGCCACGTAGTCAGTTAAATCAAATTCTGGTTTATTAAAAACCAATTGGGCTACCCAGACCAGGATATTTATTATCAGCAGGTTCTTAACAATGGGCGGAAACCGGTCCACACGGGTAAAACGGAAATTACTCATTGGGCGAAATTAAGCTAAGCGTTTAAAAGAGAAAAGGAGAATAAAGAGTTAAACCAAAAGTTATATTTTTCTTCGCTTTTCTTATTAATGTATTTTTTCTTTTCTCTTATGCTCCTTTATTCTCTTAGTTCATTGTATTTTCTTTCAGTTTCAACTGCACCACATTCTCTATATGATGTGTATGAGGAAACATATCCACGGGCTGCACTTTGGTCACTTCATATTTTTCGCCCAGCAAGTTCAGGTCTCTGCCCTGCGTGGCAGGATTGCAGCTTACATACACTACTATTGGCGCTGCTATTTCCAGGATTTTTTGAACCAGTCTTGTATGCATGCCCACCCGTGGCGGATCAGTAATAATAACATCGGGCCTGCCATGTGTTTCAAAAAAATCATCATTACATATATCAATCACATTTCCCGCAATAAATTCAGCGGAGGTTAAATTATTCATTGCTGCATTTTCTCTGGCATCTTCCACAGCTGCTTCAATCATTTCAACGCCAATAATTTTTTTTGCCAGCTTACTTACAAAAATACCGATGCTGCCGGTGCCGCAATACAGGTCATAAACAATTTCGTTACCGGTAAGCTCTGCAAAATCCCTGGCTACTTTATACAGTTGTTCTCCCTGGCGGGTATTGGTTTGAAAAAAGGATTTTGGGCCTATCTTGAACTGAAAATCTTCCAGTCTTTCTGTTACATAACCTTTTCCAAAATAAGTTATTGGTTCCTGGTCATGCAGGCTGTCATTCCATTTTGTATTAATAGTATAAAGTAATGTAGTAATAGAAGGAATTTTTTGTTGCAGATATTGTAACAGCTTTTCTGTTTTTTCTTTATCATCTTCCCCCACGATAACATTTGCCATTATTTCGCCGGTGGTGCAGATGCGTAATTGAATATTTCTTAAATACCCGGTATGCTGACGCACATTATAAAAGGACAAATTGTTTTCCTGTACATACTCACGGATGGTTTCCCTGATCTGGTTAGATGGCTCTTGTTGCAAATGGCATTGTTTCACATCAACCACTTTATCAAAGAAACCCCTGGCATGAAAACCAACGGCCCCCCTGCCCCCCGCAGGGGAAGCCTCCCCAAGCCCCTCCGAAGGAGGAGTTTTATGAAATTCGGCCTGCGGAATATATTTCATTGTTCCGAAAGTATATTCCAGTTTATTACGGTAATAACGGTCTTGGGCAGCGCCAATGATGGGTAAAAATTCAGGCAGCGGTATTTTTCCTATTCTTTCTAAAGCATCCTGTACCTGCTTTTGTTTGAACTTTAATTGCTCTTCATAAGGAACCATCTGCCACTGGCAGCCGCCACAATCCCCAAAATGTTTGCAAAAAGGCGTTACTCTTTGTTTCGAAAATTTATGAAAGGCCAACGGGTAACCTTCTGCCCAGTCCTTTTTATTTTTAAGTAAAAAAACATCCACCACGTCGCCGGGAATGGTTCTTTCCACAAACACTATTTTCCCCTCCCAACGGGCCAGGGATTTTCCTTCGGCAGCATAATCTTCTATCAGTATTTTTTCCAGGATGGTATTTTTTTTCCTTTTTTTCGGCATGGCGCAAAAGTAAGTTTAAGCCATCAGCTTTAAGGTTTAAAGTTGCTCCTGCCAAAGACAACTATTTGCCCAATTAAGAGGTCTTTGATCCGCAGATAACTTAAAACTTTAACCATCAAACTTTTGAACCTTTTAATATCTTTACCGATTCATTTTGACTTATGAAACAATTACTACTATCACTGAAATTATTGACGGGCATTGCTGTTTTTGCACAAACTGGTTATGAGATCAAAATAACCTTTAAGCCGTATAAAAAACAATACATCTACCTTGGTCATTATTTTGGCAAGACTTATCCCATTGTTGACTCCGCATTCCTGAATGAAAAAAGTGAAGCGGTGTTTAAGGGAACTAAAAAACTGCAGGGCGGCATTTACCTGATCGGTTATCCAAACAAGAGTGGTTTTTTTGAAATACTGGTTGACAAGCAGCAAAAATTTTCTGTGATGGCCGACACAGCCACTATTAGCAAAGGCATAAAGTTTATCAACTCACCAGACAACAACCAGTTTAATATCTACCAGCAACAAATGGCAGCTTCGGGTAAAGAGATAACGGCAGCACAGCAACAACTGAAAAATGCCGCTACAGCTAAAGACACTGCCCGCTGGCAGGACGAACTGAAAAGGCTTGATAAAGCAGTGATGAATTTCCGGGAAGATTTAATCAAAAAGAATCCTTCCGGTTTTCTCAGTGTATTGTTAGTGGCAATGCGGGAACCCCAACTTACAGGTCGTTTGAAAGACCCGGTCAATAAAGCTGATTCGCTTGAATCCTATAATTTTTATAAAAAACATTACTGGGATGGTGTTAATTTTTGGGATGGCCGGTTGGCCTATACCACTTTATTTGAAGAAAAACTGGATAAATACTTTGCACAACTGGTAGTGCCGCAGCCGGATTCGATTAATAATGAAATTGACTGGATGCTTGGCACGGCCAGCATAAATGAAGAGATGACAAGGTTCCTGCTTATAAAATTTGTGAACCGCTATCTCAACCAGAAATACATGTGGGAAGATGCCATTTTTGTACACCTGTTTGAAAAATACTTTGCACAGAAAGAGTATTCCTGGCTCAATGATAAAGGCCGCAAAATGATTACAGACCGGGCCTATAGTTTAATGGCAAACATCATGGGCAACCCTGCATCAGATATTGAATTGCCTGATACTGCCGGGACAATTACTGCGCTATATAACCTGCAGGCCCCTTATACCATTGTAGTTTTCTGGGACCCCACCTGCGGCCATTGCAAAGAAGTATTGCCCAGGCTGGATTCTTTTTACCAGGCCAAATGGAAAGCAGCGGGTCTAAAAATATTTTCAGTGGCTAAAGAAACCGATGGCACAAAAAAAGAATGGCATGATTTGATTAATGATATGCACCTGCAGGAATGGATAAATGTTTATTATTCGAAAGCCGATGATAAAGCCCGGATCAATAATGGCATCCCCGGCTACTCCCAGCTATATGATGTACTTACTTTCCCTACATTATATTTGCTGGACAAAGACAAACGAATTGTTGCCAAAAAGCTAACTTACCAGCAGATTGATGATGTGTGGCAATTAAAATCAAAAGGACAATAACTTATCCATTTAATATTTCTGTTATGTACAAAAAATGCTTCGTTGTTATCGTTGCTAGTATTGCGATGACAGCTGCATCAGCACAAACTCTCTTTACTTACGGTAAATTTTCTGTAGATGCCAAAGAGTTTCTGAGAGCCTATAATAAAAACAATACGCAGCCAACCGCCAATAAAGCAAAAGCTATAAATGATTACCTGAACCTGTTTATCAAATCCCGCCTGAAAATACAGGAAGCCTATGAAAGAAAATATGACACCCTGCCGCAGATAAAAACAGAAGTAGAAAACCTGCGTACGCAAATTGCAGAAAACTATATGACCGACCCTGACATGTCGGCCCGGCTTACTAAAGAAGCTTTTGAACGCAGTTTGAAAGATATTCATGTGGCCCATATTTTTATTTCGTTCAAAAATGCCGATGGACTAATTGACACCGTAGCGGCGCAGAAGAAAAGAGACGATCTGTGGCAACGCCTCCAGAAAGGTGATGATTTCTTGCTGATAGCACAACAAAATTCAAATGATGCTTCCGTAAAGAATAACAAAGGCGATCTTGGCTATATTACTGTTTTTACCTTGCCTTACCAATTTGAAAATGCCATCTATTCCACTCCTGTTGGCAAGTACTCATCCATTGTCCGTTCAAAAATTGGCTATCATATTTTTAAAAACCTGGGCGAAAGAAAAGCAGTAGGCAAAATAAAAGCGCAGCAAATACTATTAGCCATTCCTCCCGGCTCCGATGAAGCAGCCAAAAAACAAATTGCCGGCAGGGCCGATTCATTATACAAGAGAATTATGGCCGGTGAGAATTTTAACCGCCTTGCTTCCCAGTTCAGCAATGACTATATCAGTGGCAATGCCGGCGGACTACTGCCTGATATCGGTGTAGGGCAATACGATCCTGTTTTTGAAAATAGGTTATGGTCTTTACCAAAAGACGGAGCCGTTTGCAAACCATTTCTTACTTCACATGGATGGCATATCGTAAAAAGACTTTCATTGAAACCAGTTATCACCAATGCAAACGATAAACCCAACCAGCAAGACCTGTTGCAACGGATAATGGCCGACAACCGCTGGAAATCATCCCGTGATTTTATTTATAAGCAGGTGATAGCAAAAGCGGGTTATAAAAAATATGCTTATGATGATGCGGCGCTGTGGAATATGTCGGACAGTGTGCTTGATCTGAAACCCATGTTGCCCAATGGCCGCACTATTATTGCCACCACTCCATTGTTCAGCATCGGCGATTCCATTTATAATGCCACGGCCTGGGTAAACTATGCCAACACTTTCCGTTATAAACAAGACGGAACCGGCGCCAAACCACACGACCAGGTGCGGGAAGAATGGGTGCAGGCTTCCATGATCAGTTATTATAAAGATCATCTCGAAGATTTTAATGAGGACTTCCGCAACCAGATGCAGGAGTTTAAAGACGGTAATCTTTTTTTCGAAATCATGCAGCAGGAAATATGGAACAAAGCACAAAACGACAGTGCCGCCCTCCAGGATATGTATAAAAAAAATAAAAAGACTTATCTCTGGAACCAAAGCGCTGATGCCGTTGTGTTTTTTTGCTCGGATGAAACAATTGCCAAAGAGGCTTATGCCCTCGTAAAAAAGACCCCGGCTGACTGGCGCAAAATAGCAGACAGGTACACCGAAAAAATTGTGATTGATTCATCCAGGTATGAATGGAACCAGCTACCCAACCTGGATAAAAAAGTTCCGTTCCCCGGCATGATTACAGCTCCCTTACTCAACAAAACGGACAACACCTCCTCTTTTGCTTACATCATAAAAACTTACCTGCAACCTACACAGCGAAGCTTTAACGAAGCACGGGGATTGGTGATAAACGATTACCAGGCCTTGCTTGAACAGCAGTTTGATGAAGCGCTAAAGAAAAAATTTCCGGTGGTGATTGATGAAAAAGTATTGGCGGAAATATCAAAGTAGTTAAGTCCCGGACTACAGAACAATAGGATTATAATTCAGCTAATCCGTCAAAAAGTTTAATATTTATTTGGGTTTTTACACAGTTCATGTTGGCTGCAGTAATTTTATTCGCTTAGTTTCTATAATAAAAGCGTTCTTAAGTAATATGCTCAACTACATTCTTTGCATTCAAAAGGAGGTAGTTCTTTCTTAGGAATTAAGCATACGATAAAATGAATCAGTGATTCAAGTCCAGAATTATTGTAATTGGGTAGGTCGATATGATATGTTATGGAATTTTGCTGAATTTCTACTTCCCATAGGATTCCCCATTCTGTTATTCTATCTTGGTAAAGACCAATTGAATCTAATCTATTTGTTTTAATAATACTATCGAGAGTTTCTTTTTCTTTTGAATCGAAAGAATGAGTATAATTTGAAGAATTTACTTTTTTGATACGGTCATTTCTATCGGATATTTTTTCCGTTTTGCTCAGTATGAATTTGTCTCTGGTTATTTCAATAGAATAGTCAGTTGTACTTGTCGGCACACATCGATACTTAAATGCTATTTTTCGAACATCTTGTGCGATTAGAACATTAGAAAATAGAAAATTGCTAAAGAATAATATTAACAATAAAGGTTTCATGAACTTAGTGGTCTCTTATTATTGCAGCCAACATTCTAATATACGCCACTTCCGGCATAAATTTCCATTGAAAATCAACTTGATTATATGGAAGCAGCTTTTGTAAATCAAATTTTTAATCCGTTTTTTTAAGATTACTCAAAATATTTTTTCCCGCATCCCTGCATTATTTCCCCAGCATAGACGACAACACCTCAAACCTGAATTTTTGTTTAAACAGCCTGGTAATTTCCACGGCAGGAATATCTCTCCTGCTCTCCCTTACAAAAACGGTAAAAAACTGCGGAGCAGCTTTTGATAATTTCTTATTGAAATAATCCGGGTTCCACCGGATCAGCATATTGGCATTTCGTTCTTTAAAGTCATCTTCAAATCCTGTAAAAGCAGTTGCAATCACGGTTACTATCGCAGGCTTTTGCAATTCTTCTTCAGAAAGTGTCTTCAGCAAATTATCCATAATGGCAAGTGTAGTCTCGTATTGCTTCGTCATTTTATCAACGGCTACTTGCAGTCTTTGTTCATCAGTCTGGTAATCCTCCAGGTATCTCTGCCACCGCCGCGGGTTATCCGGGTAGCTTTTTTTCAGGTAGGCCAGTTCTTTTTGTTTGGCAGCTTCCTGTTCAGCAGCCGGGCGGATTGTAGTGTACTTTTTAACATCCGCAATAACTTTTATTTCTGTTTTGGCCACTTCCTGTCTGGCTTCCAGTAAATATTCTTTTCTCGTTACCGGAATGTAAGGAAGCTTGCCGGGATAAGTAATCAGCCAGGCATAAACCCAAAGCCCATTCACATCGGGGCTGCTTGATGAAGAAGGGTATTCATAATAAAGCATACCATCTTTTACTTTGGCGGGCCGCTTCATGGTCCAGTATTTTTTTCCGTTCACGGTAAGAAAATCATTTAAATATCCACAATAGTTGGCCATAATATATGTCCAGTCATCTGTTTCAGATCCAACGAAAAAATCTTTCCCGTTACTCTTACAGTAATACATCAGGAAGTAGGCAATAAACTCATACGATTGGGCCAGCCCGATATCATAGGTGCCAGAACCGTATGATTCATACCACTTCGCTATGCAGCCTTTGGGTTGCGGATACACTTCAAAAAAAAGTTTGCTCAATGGCGTCACCACTGTTTTGGCTTTACTTAATATCTCCCCGGAAATGTTGGGACTAAAGTCCGGTGATTTTTTCCATTCACCCGGTTTTTGTGCCAGTATTTGCGGCGTACAATCCTGTGCATTCGCATTTTGTAACATCAGGAGTGAAACAACACTCAATAAGATTATTAGTCCTGTTTTCATGTTGAATAGTTTTAAATGGAGAAAAAGAAATTTTAAATTACAACATACCATCGTTCCGGGATATGATTTACGTCAGCAGGGCACTATTTCAGTTATAGTAATGGGCTGAGCATAATATTTTCCACCACCAGGCTCTGAAACCAGGCTTATTATAACTGGCGATTGAATAGCCTACGGGGAGATGATCTTTAAATCCTGCAATCCTTTTTCAGGATGTTTACCTTTAATCGGAACAAAGAAGGAAAGAATCCGGTTGAAATCAGCCTGTTCATTATCAGTTGTAATCAATGGTTCGCTGATGATCATTTGCCGGTTAGCAAAGTCAAGCCCGATCATAACAATCGGGACATTGGCTAGTTTGGCAATATGATAAAACCCTGTTCGCAGGCGATCCACTTTTTTCCGGGTACCTTCAGGGGCTATTCCGAGTACAAATTCATCCCTGCTATTAAAAATATGGGCTACCTGATCTACAATAGCATGAGAACCGGACCGGTCAACCGGTGTGCCGCCCAACCAGCGAAACAACCAGCCAAATGGTGCATCAAACAATTCTTTTTTACCAAGAAACTTAATAGTATCTGCGTGTAAAACACTCCGGGCTGCCAGGCAAACAATTATATCTTTCCAGCTGGTATGCGGTGCCACAATCAGCACCATTTTTTTAATGTGGTAAGGATAGCTTCCTTTAAACTTCCAGCCCGATAATTTCCACCATATTTTCCAGAAAAGATGACCCATTAAAATAATAAGTAAGGAACAAGATACTACAGAACTAACAAAACAACCGGTAGCAAATGAATTAACAAATTACAATCTCTTCGCTATATATATTTGCCAGAAGTTTTCCATTTTCAATGCTTCGTCTATCATGTTATCCCGCAAACAAAAAAAACGCATCCGCAGGATTATTTTTTCTGGTATTGCCCTTGTCATATTAATAGTGGCTGCGGGGATATTGATCCGGCAGGCTAAATACCGGAAAGCTAAATTTACCCGTTACCCTGAATTTGGAATTGTAATCCCGGAAAACTATTCTATTCATGGTATTGATGTTTCCAAATACCAAAGCATCATTGCCTGGGAAGAAGTAAAAGCAATGAAAGTAAAAAATATTCAATTGGGCTTCTCATTTATTAAAGCCACCGAAGGTATTGGCAATACCGACCCTCAATATCACCGCAACTGGAATAAAGCCAAAGCAAATGACATCATCCGGGGAGCCTATCATTTTTTCATTGCTTCAAAAGACGGGAAAATGCAGGCAGAGAATTTTATTGATAAAGTGGAACTGGAGCCCGGTGATCTGCCACCGGTGCTGGATATTGAACAACTGAACGGCACATCTGCTATAGACGTAAAAAAAGAAGTAAAGAAATGGCTGGAGACAGCGGAGAATTATTACCACGTAAAGCCTATCATTTATACCAATGTGGACTTTTATAACCGTTACATGGGAAGTGAATTTGATCAATATCCGTTATGGGTGGCGCATTATTATCAATTGGAACAACCTCGTATTAACCGGGGCTGGGTATTTTGGCAACACAGCCAGGAGGGCAGAGTAAATGGTATAACCTCCCCGGTTGATTTCAATGTGTTTAATGGCGATTCATTGGAATTTAAAAACCTTCTTCTTCGATAAATGGTTTCCTGATGGATTTTAAAATGGTGTAACTTGTTTTATCAACCTTACCGCATGCAGCCAAATTGGGATCCCGATGTAAAAAAATTTCTTCTTAAAGTGCTTAACTCATTTAGCCTGGTTTTATTATGGATGATGGCCTGTATTACTGCGGGTATTTATTTTAAACTGGGCTATACCAACGGCAAGCCGGTTATTTATACCATTCTTTTTTATGCAGGGATGGTTATCTCCCTTCTGTTCCTGGTGCGGTATTTATATAAAACATGGAAAACCGAATAGACGGCTTAAGAAAATTCTATACAACTGCAAATAATCAGAACAAAAAAGTATTTTAGAGGCTTATTAAGGCACAATGGGATTAAAACAAATAAGTAAGTGGTTTGTCATTATGGGTGCATTGCTCATCTGGTTTGTCAAATATATTCTCCGTCCTTTGAATTTGTTTGATGAGCCGGTAAAATTTTTCCTCGGTATTGCTCCTAATCTTTTGGGTTCTTTTTTGATTCCTTTCGGTGCTTACTGGTTTTTTAGCGGAAGAAATTTCTTTATAGCCAGGATATTCCGCATACAATCTTCCTATGACTTGCGGATGGTATGTCTGCTGGGATTTGGTATGCTGATAGTAAATGAATACCTGCAGCTCATTCCATTTTTCGGACGCACTTTCGATTATTATGATATCCTTTTCTCTTCTGTGGGCTTGCTGATTTCGTACTTTGTTTTTGGAAAAATCCAGTTACGTAAAAACCGGGCATACCAGGTTCAGACCAACTAATTTTTAGTATCCAATATTACCGGTGCATTCCCTTTGCCCATAATAATCACTTTGGAGTTGGGTGATTCCGCCAATTTTAGATAAGCTTTAATCTGTTCATATTGCAATTGCTGATCTGTCAGGCCAATGTTGATGATACGTTGGTAATCGGCAATTCCCTGTGCCTCCACTCTTTTTCGCTCTGCTTCCTGCTTTTCTTTTAAGAGCACAAACTGCATTTTCTGGGCATCCTGTTCGGCATTTATCTTTTGTTCAATCGTTTCTTTTACAGATTGCGGCAAAGTAATATTTCTTACCAGCAGTTGTTCTAATATCAATCCTCTTTTTTTAAAATCATCTTCTATGCTTCTAAAAATGCGTTGCTGAAATTCATCTCTTTTATTGGAGTATAATGAGATGGCTTCGTAATAAACAGAGTTATCCCGGATCTTGGTTCTTGTTAATGGACGAACAATTTTATCTGTATAGTCAACGCCTGTCTCACGAACAAGGCGTGGTGCTTCGGAAGGAAGAAGCTTGTATAAAACAGTCAAATCAATAGTAACCTCCAATCCGTCAGAGGTTAATACCCGGATAGCATCATCACCGGTTTTGGCTCCTTCATCGTGAATGCCACTCATGGTATAGTTCTGTGTTTTAATATCAAGCCGCTGCACATCTACAAAAGGATTAATAAAATGCAAACCGCTCCTCAATACATCATCCTGCACTTTGCCAAATAATGATTTTACTCCTATCTCACCGGCATTGATCTGTATAATACATTTTGTCAAAACGCCTGCAAGAATGATCATAAAGGCAATGATTCGGATTGTTTTTGCAAAGCGGCCATAATCAGGATTTTTATGCAAAGCATAGCCTGCAATCAACACCAGTATGCCAATAATAATAAGTACCATAAATTTTTATTTTAATTGATTAACTACTATGATCTGAAATAATAACCCAACGGCCATTTATTTTCCGGAATAACAATGTGTAGTGGCCGCCAATATCCCCGATTGAACGTTTCAGGAACCATTTACCGGTTACATGATAATATTCTTTCGATAATTTTTTTACCTGTATCAGTGTAAAAGTAAGATGACCCATCGCCGCAGTGTCCGGGTAACCTTTTTTGTAATTTTTTAATGTATTGGACCATCCGTATGTAACACCACTCTTTCCAATGAACATCAGCGAGTCATTTTCCCAATAGCCACTCATAAAGCTATCAATGTCGCCTCGGTTCCAGGCGTCTGTTTGCTTTTCTAATACTTCCCGGATCCTCGATTCATTCCCGCCTGCCGGACGGGCAGGTTTTGATTGGCAAAATGCCAGTGACGAAATAAGGAGAAAAATAACAATCAATAATTTTCTCATGGCTAAACTTTTATCCAAGGTAAATCAAAAAACATTAAGCAAGGTTGACATTAATGATTGCAATCATCCGTATGGGCATGATTATGCACCCGGCAAAACCTGAAATTTAAAAGATGAGCGGATATGATCAATACGACGGCCGGTATCAGCAGCCAGTGTTCGTATTGAGCAAAAAACTGTTTCAATACCAGGAAAAAGAAACCGGAAAAAAATACACCCAGTGGCAGCAGGTTGTGATGATGTTTTTTATAACCATGATAAAGGGAGTAAGAACCTATAAATAAAGCCAGGCCAATCATTCCTGCTTCAAAAGCAATATTGTGAATGATATTGATGCCAAACAGCGGGAGGCTGCTCAGAAACAATGGCAGCAAGGCACAATGAATGGCACAAGCCAGCGAAGCGGCAATTCCCAGTGCGTCCCAGTTTATCCAGTGTTTCATAAAAGTCTTCAAAGATATAAAAAAGCAACGTGGTTGCAAAAGATTTATCTTTGCCGACACTTAACTTTGCCAGCAATATGACAACTATTTCAAAAAAAGGATCTTTTCTTAAGGGAGATTTTGAGTTGAAAGCTTTTGGGGAAAGACTTATCATTTCGAAAAAGACTTTCTTTTATACTGGTTTCTTTATTGCGCTTGCAATTTTATTCTATCTGACATTAATAACCATTAACCCCCTGATAGGTAAAAAGACGATGCCGCCTATCAGCTTTATAAAATCTTTTTCATTTACCAACCAGGATGGGAAAAAGATCACGGAAAAAGATGTGGCAGGTAAAGTATTTGTGGCAGAATACTTTTTTACTACCTGCAAAGGCATTTGCCCGAAAATGAACAATAATATGAAACTGGTGTATGAACATTTTAAAAATGACAATAACTTTCTTATTCTTTCTCATACCTGCAACCCGGGAACAGATTCTGTTGCACAACTGAAAAAATATGCCGATTCCATGGGAGTAAATACCAGCCGGTGGATTTTTTTGACGGGAAGAAAAGACAGCCTGTATACCATGGCAAGAATTAGTTACACGATTGATGACCCTGCCAATAATCTGAAAAGCATAGATGATGATTTTTTGCATACACAATTCTGGGCATTGGTGGACCGGAACGGAGACGTAAGAAAAATTTATGACGGGTTAAAAGGAAGTGAAGTAAGACAGCTGATGTCAGATGCAGAAAGGTTACTGAAAGAAAGATAAATTTGTAAGAAACTATGACAAGACAGACTACCATTCAAGCTGATGGCCGTGTAAGTGTGGTTTTAAAACGAAATAACCTGAGTGTAACCGGAAGCCGTACAAAAATTCTCCAACTCTTCCTTGAACAGCCCGGGGCGCTGGCTCATGGTGATATTGAAAAAAGAGCAGGAGAGAAATTTGACAGGGTAACCATTTACCGTACACTTCAGACATTTGTTGACAAGGGAATTATTCACTCTATTCCAACCGCAGATAATTCCATACGCTATGCACTTTGTAAAGATGAATGTTCAGAAGGCCATCATCATGACCACCACGTTCATTTTGTTTGTAACAATTGTCATAATACCTATTGTCTTGATGATGTGGTAACACCCGAAATTGAGCTACCCAAGGGCTACCTGGCCGGCCAGGTGGAAGTGGTGGTGGAAGGAATTTGCAAAAATTGTAAGAGCTAAAACCCTCTGCCCCCTAAAGGGGAGACTTAGGTTTAACATCCTTTACAGATTTACAAAGCCATTAAAAAATAATGAAAAAAAATAAAACCTTTCTTTGAGGCTTCATAAAAATACTATTCTGGTCTACGTTCCCCTTTGGGGACAAGGCACAAAAAAAGCCCCGATGTAGAAACATCGGGACTCATTGATTAAGGCTCTGATTAGTAGCAAGGTTTTACTACGAAATTTAAGCGTAGTAAATATGTTTAAGCAGGTACAGTTCGCTTTTTTATTCGCAAATCAAAAATAGGGGATGCTATTGATATTTCAGTATTTCTGCCGATCCCTTTTCTGTTATTTTTTTACTCTAGAGAGAATCAATTTCATTATTAACAAACCTCATCAACTGGCTAATATAATCAGGGGAAAAATCGAAGGATAAACCGGCTGACTTAAACAAATCAGGCAACGTAAGTTTACCACCCTGTTTAAGAGCATTGATGTAATTTTTAATGGCTGCCTCCGGATTTTGTTTATACTGCTGCCACAACCCGATAGCCCCTAACTGGGCAATCCCATATTCAATATAATAAAAGGGGACTTCGTACAAATGCAATTGACGCTGCCAGGCATAACGGCGATATTCGTCCAATCCTGTAAAATCAATAACAGGAGAAGAAAATTCTTCCAGAATGGCAAACCATTGATCATTCCTTTCTGTTTCTGTGTGATCGGGATTTTGGTAAACCCAATGCTGAAATTTATCAATCGTGGCTATCCAGGGAAAAATGGTAATCACTCTTTCTAATTGTTGTTCTTTTGCCCTGCGTAATTCCTCCTCTGAAGAAAAAAATACCTGCCAGTGATCCATGCTGAAAAGTTCCATTGACATACTGGCCACTTCAGCAATTTCCATCGGATACTCCTTAAAGCCATTTAATTCCAGTTCATGTGTCAGGAAAGAATGAATGGCGTGACCACCTTCATGTACCATCGTAGTTACATCATCTAATTGCCCTGCTGCATTCATAAATATAAATGGAGCACCGCTTTCTGCCAATGGGCAATTATATCCACCGGGAGCTTTTCCTTTCCGGCTCTCCAGGTCAAGATGTCCCATGCTTTTCATTTGGCGCAAGCAGTCAGCGAAGAAAGATTTCATTTCATCAAAACAGGCAATTGTTTTGTCCGTTAGTTCTTCCCCGGTTTTAAATGGACGTAATGGCAGTGTGCCTGCCGGTTCTGCTTCTGTATCCCACGGACAAAGTATATCTAAGCCTAATTTTTTCTTTTTTGCTTCGTATAACTGATTTACCAGCGGCATTACATGCAGCTTCACTGCTTCATGAAATTTATAACAATCTTCCTTGCTGTAATCAAAACGGCCTAATTCTGCAAAACGAAAATCTGTATAAGTTTTAAATCCTGCATTAATAGCTACCTGGTGCCGCTTCTTCAGCAAAGAAGAAAAAAGTTCATCGAGTCCCGTTTTATCCTGCAATCTCCTGTCGCCGATTTTATGATACACATCCTTTCTGAGATTCCGGTCAGCATCTTCTAAAAATTTTGCCGCCTGTTGCAATGTATATTCCTGGCCATTTACTTCAACCGTCATCTTTCCGGCAATGACTCCATATTGCTGTTGCAATACATTTATTTCAGCCTGGATCGGAATATTGTCTTCGCGGAAAAGTTCAATATTCTTTTTCACATTCCGCAGGTAGGTAAAATATTCCTTTTGATCCAGTTGATTAATATAAAGGCAAGCCAGCAATTTTTTATTCAGTTTATCAGACCATGGCTGTATCTTAGGCTGAATTTCCATCATAAAAAAAGTAAATGCTTCTTCCAGTTCTTTGTTCTCCGTATCGCAGGTCATTTTAATTTGCCGCCAGCAGGCATCTTCGCTTATAATAGCCTCCAGTTCACTGGCATCTTTCAACCAATGAATAAGTTCGTTAACCGAGTTAATCCTTCTCTCATCCAGGTTAATAAAATAGGGTTCAAGCACTTCCCAATTTGTAACGCAAAATTTTTCAGGCAAAAAATGACGGGGTAATTTTTTTATTTCTGCGCTGTAATTCATGTTTCATTTGTTTACTAAATGAAAAAGCTACAAATATCAAGTGTGTTTCTTGAATCTTGTAGCTTGTTCTTTGTTTTTTTATTCTGCTTTCTTTTTCCCCGTAGCTTTCTTCTTTGGCTTTTCTTCTGCCACGATATTAACCGGAACATCTTCTGCTTCGTTGACTGCAGGAGCCGCCTCTTCTTCAGGTTCTTCAGGCAGTTTTATTTCAACACTGTTTTTCTTCAGCACTTCAAACCATTTTACCATTTTCTTCATATCGCTGCTGTAAACTCTTTCAAAATCTATATCGGGATAAACCGTTTCAAAATATTTTTTTACAGCGGTAGCATCCTTTTCATCAGGCAGCTTTTTGCCAGATTTGTCCATAGCCAACAATACCTCAGCCAGGTTCACATTTTCCCTGACGGTATAGACTTCAATACTCTCCAGGTGAGAAAAATTGTGTATGCGGCTGGCCACAAACCTGGTACTATTATCCTGAAGGGAACGGACAATAGCACCATCTGTTTTGCTATTAACCAGTTCAAATAATCCGGGCAGGCCACTTACGGCTACTAGTTTACTATATTCCATATAAAAGTTGTTATTTTAGGGACTGCAAGATAAATCAGTTCTTTCAATTACGTCTTATCAATTACAATTAGCAGGAAAACCCGGAATACACTCAAATTTTACATCTTGCCCCGAATGTTTTTCAGAAGCCCTGCGTCTTAATAAACGGTTACTTATTATTTTACCTGTAAAATTTCTACATGAAAAAAATAACACTATTAATTGTGGCTGCCTTTTCTTTTTCAGCCGCATTATATGCCCAGCCCGGAGGAGGTTTTCAGCGCCAAACACCAGAACAACGGACAGCAGCTATTCATCAAAAACTGGATAGCGCCTTTCAATTAGGTGCAACCAAATTAGCGCCTCTCGATACAGCTCTGATAGCCCTGTATAAAAAACAGGATGAATGGATGCAGGGGATCTTTTCCAGCGGTGAAAGGCCTGACAGGGAAACTATGATGGCCGAAAGAAAAAAATATTCAGACGCCCGGGATGAGATGATAAAGGCAATACTGACAGAAGAACAGTTTGCAATCTGGAAAGAAAAAATAGAACCTTCCATGCGTCCGCAAAGACCACCCGGGTCAGGTGGTGGAAATAATTAACAGCAAATCATTAATTTTATTATCCCTGCCTTTGGCGGGGATTTTTTTGTGAGCGCATTTTTCTCTTACTATCTTCATAACCACAATTTTTAAAACCATCGCCTAATGAATAATGCAATCAGTTGGTTCGAAATAGGAACTACAGACCTGGACAGGGCCGCAAAATTTTATGAAACAATTTTCAACATTAAATTAAATCCACTTGATTTACCCAATATTAAAATGCGGATGTTTCCGCTGAATGATATGGCGACACAAGTAGGTGGCGCTTTGGTTAACAGCGGCGGTTTTCATAAACCATCGGCCACAGAGGGCCCATTGGTTTATCTGAATGGAAATCCTGATGTGCAACGTGTATTAGATAAAGTGGAAGCAGCCGGTGGAAAAATTTTAGTCCCAAAAACAGAGA
This sequence comes from Chitinophagaceae bacterium, assembly GCA_032654705.1. Lineage (GTDB taxonomy): Bacteria > Bacteroidota > Bacteroidia > Chitinophagales > Chitinophagaceae > JJ008. The sequence continues at coordinate 3,124,006 of JAULAZ010000003.1, read as the reverse complement.
TTAGTCCTGAGTATGGATTTATGGCCGTTATAATTGATACGGAGGGAAACCGGATTGGATTGCATTCAGTTCCGCAATGATAAAATCGTTTTTATGGCATACAACGAAAAATTGGCCAACATGACAAGAGAGCTGATTGCTCAAACACATAAGAATGTAGAAGAGAAAGCGATGTTCGGAGGTTTATGTTTTATGGTCAACAATAAAATGGCGTTAGGAGTAGAAAAAGAACGGCTAATGGTGAGGCTTGATCCGGCCATTTATGATGAAGTGATGGAGAAAGAAGGATGCATGCCAATGGATTTTTCCGGAAAGCTCATGAAGGGCTTTGTATTTGTAGATGCTGATGTGTTAAACACCAAAAAGAAACTGGAGTACTGGGTAAAACTGGCCCTGGAATTTAATAAATTTGCGAAAGCGAGTAAGAAGAAAACAGCAAAGAAAAAATAGTTTACCTATGCAATCAATACAGCCATTAGAAATTAATGCCGGGTTACAGGTATTGAAACCAATTAGCGACGTGTTTGAAGCAATAGTCAATTCTGGTAAAATGAAAAATTATTTCATCAGCCAAAGCAGTGGTGATATGAGAGAAGGAGAAACACTGATGTGGAAATTTCCCGAAATGGATATTGAGTTCCCGGTGAGGGTTAGTAAAATTAAAATGAACAGCTATATTTCTTATTACTGGAATGATTTTACTGATAATAAAGAAACACTTGTTGAAATACATTTATCGGAGGCAAAACCGGGGGCAACATGTATCAGGATTACTGAAAAAAGCAGACCCAATGATGAAACCGGAATTCAATGGTTAAAAAGAAATACGGAAGGCTGGGCAAATTTTCTTGCCTGTCTAAAAGCATGGATGGAGTATGGGATTAATCTGAGAAAAGGAGCCTTCACTCCTGCGCAAATGCCAAAGAAAGAAAACTAAAATCACATGCAATCAAAAGCGGCAACAGTTGAAGAGTATATCAAAGAACTTCCCGGGGAAAGGCAGGAGGCGATAAAAAAACTCCGAAGAGAAATAAAGAAACATTTACCAAAGGGTTTTAATGAAGGAATGAGTTATGGTATGATTGGCTATTATGTGCCTCATTCTATTTATCCGGCGGGTTATCATTGCAACTCCAAACTGCCTTTACCATTTATGAATGTTGCATCACAGAAAAATTTTGTTGCTGTATATCACATGGGAGTTTATGGAGATCCAAAACTGCTCAAATGGTTTACGGATGAATATGCTAAAGCGGGGGTAGGAAAATTGGATATGGGCAAAAGTTGTATCCGCTTCAAAAAACCGGAAAATATTCCCTACAAATTAATCGGGCAACTTGCTTCAAAAATAACAACACAGCAGTGGATAGAGATGTATGAGAAATTGATTAACCGGTAAACAATGCCGGTTATTCAATAAAAAAACCGGAATAGCAGTTTCCGGTTTTTTTATTGAGCTGATTATTTGAAATTTATTTTACCCTTGTCAGCTTTATTTCCATGGTCATATATTCCTTTCCGTCTTTCACACCATATTGTTCCATGATCTGCGTGTTGTCATCAACAAATTTCAAAACCTCCCGTATATCGTTCATATTTCCGGTCATGGGGTCAGTCATTTTGCCTTTTAGTTCTATTGATTTGGTAGCTTCATTCCAGGTACCTTCCATATAGGCAAGCCCTGTTCCCATATTATCTATCCACGTAGAAAAAACAATTTTTCTTGCATTGTCCCATCCTGTGATACTGTGACCTTCAAAAGGCATCCCATTAAAGTTGCCGGTATGAATTGATTCCTGGTAGCGGCCACCTAAAATCATTTTGTTTACACAGTTTGTTTTCATGCTTTGTACCGGAGCATTCGGATCCATCCACATTTGTATTTCCTCACTCCATTGCCCATCTGATTGAGCAATTATTTTATGTACTTCGGAAGGAGTCATGTATTCCATCCATTTTTTCATTTCTTCCTGGTTCTGGGCTTTGCCAACCGTGAAGAATGCAGCTAGTGCAATACAAAAGATCGTTAAGGTTGTTTGTTTCATATAAAATATTTTTTAGTGGGAAAAGCTACAAAATTGTTCAGAAAAATTTCAAATAATCCGCCAAAATATTTTCAGGAAGGCAATTTTTTTTAAAGCTGCTTCAGTTTGATTTTCATAACAGTGGAAATACTTAATGCTCTTTCTTTAGCCAGAAACGCTTTTTCTCCTTTAAAGAGTTCATCCATCGATTCATTAAAATACCGGAGCCATGTATCAAAATGCTGAGGAAGCAATGGCGATTTCTGATCAAGATTTATATGAGGCTGCATCGCATTCTTATGATAAGTGTCGGATTGAAATAAAATATTATCCCAGAAATCAACCAGCATGGGTAAATGATGATCAATATCTATTTTTGAGACATCAGTAAACAAATAACTGATTGATTCATCTGCCAACAACTTTTCGTAAAATCTGCTTACAAGAGATAACAAATCCTCTCTTGACGAAATATCTTTTTTCATTAATGTGCCTCCAGCCAGTTTTTACCTTCCCCGCAATCTGCTGTTACCGGAACATCATTCGGTAATAGCATTGCAGATTGCATACATTCAATAATTAAGGGTTTCAGTTCATTTGCCTCTGATTTCAATGCGTCAAAAACCAATTCATCATGCACCTGCAAAATCATTTTGCTTTTCATTTTTTCTTTTTTCATAGCTGCATGCACTTTTTGCATGGCCAGTTTTATCATATCAGCAGCTGTGCCTTGTATCGGGGAATTAATGGCATTTCTTTCTGCAAAACCTCTTACAGTAAAATTAGCTGAATTAATATCCCTCAGCCAGCGTTTTCTTCCCATTAGCGTTTGCACATAACCATGTTCCCTGGCAAAATTAATCGTGTCATCCATGTATTGCTGAATACCGGGAAATTGTTTTTTATAATTATCAATAATTTCTTTTGCTTCTGTCCGGGAAATGCCCAGGTTATCTGCCAGACCGAAAGCTCCCTGCCCGTAAATAATTCCAAAGTTTACACTCTTGGCTTTATACCGCATTTCTTTTGTTACATCTTTTTCAGCAACATTATAAACTCTCGAAGCAGTAGCCGTATGAATATCAGTTCCATCTTTGAATGCCTTGCACATATTTTTATCGCCACTGATGGAAGCAACAATTCTTAATTCTATCTGAGAGTAATCTGCAGAAAGCAAAATGTGATTTTCATCTCTTGGAATAAATGCTTTCCGGATTTCCTTTCCCCTGTCGGTGCGTACCGGAATATTCTGAAGATTAGGATTATTGCTGGCTAATCTTCCGGTGACCGCTACAGCCTGGCCATAAGTAGTATGAACTCTCCCGGTTTTTTTATTTACAAGAAGTGGCAGCGAGTCAACATAGGTCGATTTAAGTTTTGTTAACTCCCGGAAAGAAAGAATATCATCCACAATCTGGTGACCTTTCGCTGCGAGTTTCAATAATACATCTTCGCCGGTTTGATACTGACCTGTTTTTGTTTTTTTTGCAGAAGGATCCAGTTTCAGTTTGTCAAACAAAACTTCACCCAATTGTTTTGGTGATGCAAGATTAAAACGGACGCCGGCTTGTTTGTAAACATTTTCTTCCGATTTCTTCGCATCCTTTTCGAGCTCTTTTGAATATTCATTCAGAAAATCTTCGTCTATTTTAATTCCTTCATATTCCATATCTGCCAGCACTTTTACCAATGGGTTTTCCACTTCGTAAAATACTTTCTCTACTTCGTTTTTTTTCAGCAGCGGCAGAAATATCTTCTTTAATTGTAAAGTAATATCAGCATCTTCGGCAGCGTATTCTTTTATTTTATCCGGTGCCACATCACGCATAGTGCTCTGGTTTTTTCCCTTTTTACCAATCAATTCTTCAATATGCACCGGTTCATATCCCAGGTATTTTACACTTAAATCATCCATGCCTCTTTTTCCATCCGGTTCTATAACATAATGTGCCAACATGGTGTCAAACAGGTTGCCGGTAATTTCAATGTCATACCATTTAAGCAACAGCATATCGTATTTGATATTCTGTCCTACCCATGTTTTTTTATTATCACTAAACAAGGGTTTAAACTGTTCAAGAAGGTCTATTGTTTGTTTTTGGTCTGCCGGACAGGGAATATAAAATGCTTCACCTGGGGTTACTGAAAAACTTAATCCTACCAGTTCTGCATCATTAGCATCAATACCCGTGGTTTCTGTATCAAAACAAATCTCTTCATGTTTTTTTAATTCTGTTACAAGTTTTTTGATAGCAGCACCACCTTCTACCGCTTCATATTTATGAGGCGTGTTATTAATATTCTTATCTGCCGCCCCAAACCCATCCGAAGGAGGGGCTTCAGAAGACTCAGCTGATTCAGAATCTATATTCTGGCCTCTTGCTTCTGACTTCGGACTTTCTATAATGTTTCCAAACAAATCAGTCTGCACACCCTGTGGTATTTCTTTTTCTATTACTCCTTTTTGTGAAGAGTTAACGGAAAAATCTTCCCCCAGCAATCGTTTGCCCATTGTTCTGAATTCAAGCTCAGAAAAAATATCTTTCAGTTTTTCTTTATTCCAGTCTTTGAGTCTGAAATTTTCTTCATGAAATTCTACCGGAACACTGGTAATGATAGTGGCAAGTTTTTTTGAAAGAATGGCCATCTCCTTTCCTTTTCTCACTTTTTCTCCCATAGCGCCTTTTATATTATCCGCATTGGCCAACGTATTTTCGAGTGAACCATACTCTGCTAAAAATTTTGCAGCAGTTTTTTCTCCTACACCGGGAATGCCGGGAATATTATCTACGGCATCACCCATCATCCCCAGCATATCCACTACCTGGTCTACATTTTTTATATTCCACCTGGCACATATCTCTTCAGGCCCCATTATTTCTGCATCATTGCCCTGGTAGGCGGGTTTATATATTTTTATTTTTTCTGAAACCAACTGGCCATAATCTTTGTCCGGTGTCACCATATACACTTCATAACCGGCTTTTTCTGCCAGTTTACTCAATGTGCCAATTACGTCATCTGCTTCGTATCCATCAATGGCAATAATGGGAATATTAAACCCTTCAATGATTTTTTTTATATCAGGAACAGCGGCGCTGATATCTTCAGGTGTTTCCTGCCGGTTGGCTTTATAGTCTGCGAAATCTGTATGGCGTTCTGTTGGAGCAGAAGTATCAAAACAAACGGCCATGTGCGATGGCTTTTGTTTATTAATCAATTCCACCAATGCGTTTGTGAAGCCAAACTGGGCATTGGTATTTTTTCCTTTTGATGTCAGCCGGGGATTACGAATCAACGCATAGTAGGCCCTGAAAACAAGTGCAAAAGCATCCAGCAAGAAAACTTTTTTTTCCATGCTGCTAAGGTAAAGAATTCAGGTTGTTGCTAAAGAAGTATGAAACACAACAACCCCTCCTGTCAAAGACAGGAAGGGGTGCTTATATTAACGCTGCTTATTAATCAGTTAATAGAAAGCTTTAAAGCTTCCGTATTGCTTCCGGAAGTTTTTTCAGCAACTGCAGCCTCGGCTTTTTTTTCGATAACCTGTTCAGGATTATTTACCAATACAGTTTCGCTGAAAGCTGCATTTTGCTGAACGGCTTGAGGAGTTGCGGCAACTACTACTTTGTCTTTGTGAATAAAGTTCAGGTACAAAGCAAAGAAAAGCAGGTTGAAAGCAAAGAAGTTTGCGATTTTACGGACACGTCTGTTCATAAATACTGGATTTACGGTTTTTCAAAATTGGATTTAGTTCGGTTTCAGCAACCAAAGTAGAAAGTGAATGATAAACATCAAACAGATGAGGGCTTCTATTTGGGAAGATTGGGCAAAAATACTTAGCCGGAACTAGTAGAACTACGAGCCACTCATTTTTTCATTTCTGCCAGTTGTTTTTGAAGCAGGTACATTTCATCCCTTAACCTCGCCGCTTCCATAAAGTCAAGGTCTCTTGCTGCCTTTTCCATTTCCTTTTTAATCTTACCGAGAGCTTTTTCCATCTGGGGGATGGTTTTGTATTCGGCCTGTTCTTCAGCGGCCACCGTTATCATGTCTTTATCCGGGGCAATGGCATAAGGATTGGCAGGATCATATCCTTTAATATCCAATACAGAAGTTTGAGCAAAAACTTCCTGGGTTGATTTAATAATTGTTTTTGGAGTGATACCATGTTCAATATTAAAAGCAATCTGTTTTTCCCTCCTGCGGTTGGTTTCGTCTATGGTCCTTTGCATACTTCCTGTCATTTTATCGGCATAGAAAATAACCAGACCGTCTACATTCCTGGCAGCACGGCCAGCAGTCTGTGTCAATGATTTTTCATTACGAAGAAACCCTTCTTTATCTGCATCAAGAATAGCGACTAATGAAACTTCCGGCAGGTCCAATCCTTCCCGCAGCAGATTCACTCCTACCAGCACATCAATTTTTCCCAAACGAAGTTCCCGGAGTATTTCTATTCTTTCCAGCGTATCCACTTCGCTATGAATATATTTCGATTTAATGTTGATACGGTGCAGGTATTTATCCATTTCCTCTGCCATCCGTTTGGTAAGTGTTGTTACTAATACACGATCGCCTTTTATTACCCTTTTATCAATTTCATCCAGCAGGTCATCAATCTGATTTACACTCGGACGAACTTCAATGGGTGGTTCCAGTAATCCTGTTGGCCTTACTACTTGTTCTACCACCACACCGCCACATTTTTCCAGTTCATAATGATCCGGGGTGGCGGAAACAAAAATGGTTTGATTTGTGAGTGACTCAAATTCATGAAAATTCAGCGGCCGGTTATCTAATGCTGATGGTAAACGAAAACCATAATCTACCAGTACTAATTTTCGGCTTCTGTCACCACCATACATGCCACTTACCTGGGGAATAGTTTGGTGACTTTCGTCAATGATAGTTATATAATCTTTCGGAAAATAATCCAGCAAACAAAATGGCCTTGTGCCAGGTTTTCTCCGATCAAAAAATCTTGAATAATTTTCAATGCCGTTGCAATAACCTAACTCCCTTATCATTTCCAGGTCATAATTTACCCGTTCACTTAATCGCTGCGCTTCAATATATTTTTTTTCTTTTTTAAAATACTCCGCCTGTGCTCCCACTTCATCCTGTATTTCATAGATGACCTGTTGCAAGATATCTTTTGGCGCCACATACAAATTGGCGGGAAAAATAGCAGCATTTTCCATTAACCCGATCCGTTTGCTGGTAACCACATCAATACTTTCTATTTCTTCTATTTCATCGCCAAAGAAAGTAATGCGGTAACCATAATCAACATAGGGAAGATTTATATCAACGGTATCGCCTTTCACCCGGAATGTACCCCTGTTAAACTCCAGTGTTGTTCTGTTGTATAAAGAATTGACCAGTGAATGAAGAAAAGCCTGTCTTGAAATGGTTTGCCCCTTATGGATGCGGATGATCCCGTTTTCATAATCGGTGGGGTTGCCCATGCCATAAATACAACTGACACTGGCCACAACAAGAATATCCCTTCGTCCGCTCAACAAACTTGATGTGGCTCTTAGTCTCAGTTTATCCAATTCATCATTAATACTAAGATCTTTTTCTATATATACATCACTTACCGGCATATAGGCTTCCGGTTGATAGTAATCGTAATAAGAAACAAAATACTCCACCGCATTTTCCGGGAAGAACTGGCGGAACTCTCCGTATAATTGAGCGACCAGCGTTTTATTATGTGTCAATACCAATACCGGTCTTTGTACATTCTGTATCACATTGGCAATGGTAAAAGTTTTGCCACTCCCGGTTACGCCTAATAATGTCTGGTATTTTTCTCCATTCAAAATGCCTTCCGTTAGTTGGCGGATTGCATCCGGCTGGTCACCGGCCGGTGGAAAGGGAGTATGAAGATTAAAGGGCATAATAGAATATGCAATTTAACAAAAGAAGAAACGAAACCAGGAAAGTCTGATATGGAAATAGAGGAATATAGTAATGATTTTTCAAAAGAATAAAAATTATTGTAGAAGGTTCCAATACAGCGGAAAAACGGATTCACCTGGAAAAGATCATTGGGAATTAGTGGCTTGTTATAGTTTAATAAATAAAAAATAAGCCCCTCCCTTTTTAGGAATGGGGCTATTATTTATTAACCATTTAAATAAGCTGTAATACTGGTAACGGCTAAACCGTCTGCATTTCTTTTATTTTCTCCCTTATCTTTCCTTCAATTTCTTTGGCTAGTTCGGGATTATCAACCAGCAGTTGTTTTACTGCATCTCGTCCCTGGCCCAGTTTATCATTATTATAGCTGTACCAGCTTCCGCTTTTTTGTACGATGCCCAATTCGGTGCCCATGTCAATTATTTCTCCATTTTTGGAAATACCTTCTCCAAAAATGATGTCAAATTCAGCAGCCCGGAAAGGCGGGGCTACTTTGTTTTTTACCACTTTTACTTTTACATGGTTGCCGATGGCCTCTTCACCATCTTTTATCTGTGTCTGGCGGCGAATATCGAGACGAACAGAGGCATAGAATTTTAATGCATTACCACCGGTGGTAGTTTCGGGATTACCAAACATTACACCGATTTTTTCCCGCATCTGGTTTATGAAAATACAAATGGTATTTGTTTTAGAAATAGTGCCTGTTAGTTTACGCAACGCCTGGCTCATTAACCTTGCATGCAATCCCATTTTACTGTCGCCCATTTCACCTTCCAGTTCACTTTTGGGTACTAAGGCAGCTACAGAGTCAATTACTACAACGTCCAATGCACCGGAAAGAATCAGTCGGTCGGCTATTTCAAGGGCCTGCTCGCCATAATCCGGTTGAGATATTAATAGATTATCTACATCAACACCCAGTTTTTTTGCATAAGCGCTGTCAAAAGCATGTTCTGCATCTATAAAGGCACACATGCCTCCTTTTTTTTGTGCTTCAGCAATCACATGAGTGGCCAGCGTTGTTTTGCCGGAAGATTCGGGACCGTATATTTCAACTACACGTCCTCTTGGTAAGCCACCAATTCCCAGTGCTACATCTAACCCAATAGATCCGGTGGAAACAACTTCCTGCATTATTTCAGCTTTATCACCCATCATCATCACACTTCCCTTGCCATAGTCCTTCTCAATCTTATCCATCGTAAGCTTGAGGGCTTTCAGTTTTTCGTTGTTGGTTGACATGTCGGTAGTTTTTTCTGATTTTGCCATGATTTAAAGTTAAGTTTTTCGTATTGTAAGCCGAAAAATTTCGACCAAGCACAAAACTAAATGATTTAGCAAATAAAAACTAATAATTTTTGGAATATTTTCAGGTTACACAACCCAGTTGGCAATCAGCATCGAAACTATTCCAACCAGCAATCCGCCATATACTTCCCTGGCCGAATGATCAGACACGATGAAACGGGAAGTGCAAACTGCGCCAGCAATTAGCAATGCCAACGATATATAAAGGCTAAAATTAAGCTGCTGTGTAAGGGCGAGTAAGAAAATAAAGGTCAGCATTACACCCATTGAGATAGCATGAAGACTGACTTTCATAATTATATTAGCGATCAAAGCAAGACTAACTGAAATCCAGATAGCCATTGTAAACTTTATAGCTTCTTCAGGATAATCCGGTAAATTTTTCCAGACATTCCATATCCACCAATACCAGACACCACAAGCTATTAATGGAATGATACGGTCCCTTTGTGTAGAAAGATGAAATGTGGTTATAAACTTCAATGCTTTTAATAAGAGTACAGTTACAACCGGAAAAAAAGTATACATAACAAAAGCCATGATCACCGTTCTTGTTTTATCCAGTCCTGAGAAACCTGCAAAAAGATAAGAATGCTCATATACCATGAACAATACAATATAGACAGGTATAAAAACAGGGTGAAAAATAAAAGAGATGACTTTTGCCACAAATCTTACGGCTTCAGGCTGTTTTGGAAAATCATTGGTCCTGATTTCCTGTAATTGATTTTTCTCATCTACTACCATTCCTGTGCTCATAATATGTGAGGGATTTGTGCAAAGTAAAGGATTCTGTAAAAATGATGAGATTTTGTATATTTATAATAATAATCTGATGATCCTGTTAAATTCCAAACCCAAAATTCCTTCATGAAGAAAATGCTGTTTCCCGTTCTTCTGTTATTAAGCTTTCTGCAAGGTTCTCCGCAGGCAATCAATGAGCCTAAGATGCAGGCCATGTATGATGCGATAAAAGCTGCCGGCATACAACATCCCGATTTTGTAATGGCACAGTGCATGCAGGAAACGGGCAATCTGAGTTGTAAAAAATGCTGCCTTCGCTATCACAACCTGTTTGGATTCTATATAAAAAAAAATAAATGCAAAAAATTCAGTTCTGACGCTGCCTGTATTGCTTATTATAAAAGCTGGCAGGATAAACGCTATCCAAAATGGTTGGCAAAACACCCCAAAGGCACTTACTATGATTTCTTAAAACATTCCGGCTATGCAACAGGAGATAAATACACCAAAGAGTTGAAGCCAAAAGTGGCTTGGGTGAGGAAGCATCTCAAACTGTAGTTAATTAGTTGATCGGGGTATTGGTTAATTGGGTAATGTTAAGGGAATGTTCGGTCAGGATACCTAATTAACCATTCAACCAATTAACTAGTTAGCCAATTATGGTTTTACAGACTGATTGCCTCCTTTTACCATCAATCCTTTTATCTTCTCAATATGAAAAGGCGTATGTGCTGCAAAAATATTATTGATGAAAAGCAATTCGTTTATTCCTTCAGCTTTTAACATGGCCAAAAAATTGCCGGTGTAATATCGCTGATCTACCACAATCACTTTTTCATAATTATTAATAAGATAGGGAGCAAAAGAGTTACCATAAGATTCTTTAACTATCGCAATCTTTCTTCCATTTTTATGTTGCGTTTCCATTTTTACAATCGGCAAATCGCCTTGTAAGAAAACAGAATAGCTGTTTGGGCCACTGGCACCTTCTCCATACATTTTTGATTTTGCCCAATAGCCGATGGAAGAGCTGCCTATGTAAAAATTCAGTGAATCGCGGAATAAATAATATCTAACTGAATCAGGGTTGCTTTGAAGTCCGGGGTCCCTTGTCAGCCTGTATAGCGAACCCAAAAAGGATGGCTTGGTTTTGTAGGCAATAGTGTCCAATGAAACTGGCACCAACCCCGCTGTTGCACAGAAAGCACGGTAGGCATAATACGCACCGAGACTTGTCCAGTGATGATCAGTATTAAAGTAAATATATTCAGTCCGGTGTTTTCTTATTTCATCAATAGCCCATACTTTTTTAATAGTAGAGTCTTCGTTATTATAAATGTTTTCAATGGCAGGCCGGTTGGGTTTTTGCAGCCTGGCATATTTTTCGGTGATCTCAAATTCAAGAGCTACAGGAATGATCAGGTTGTAAACCTGGATATTCGGTTGAAGCAGGCGATTGTAAGAATTGATCACATCTGCATAGGCTTTTCCCATGCCGGGACCGCCACCAAACATTTCAAAAGCACGGTTCTTAAATACAAATACCCTTTTCTTTACTTCACCAATTGCGCTATCATCCTTCAGCGGGCCATCGCTGATTTTTTCATCAGTTGTATCCTTTTTTTCATTGGCTTCTGTGTCATTGGCGGGGTCATAAATTTTTATATCTCCGGATTGAAAACCAAATTTATTCCGTAACGAGTTTGAAAAACTTATCCATTTATCTCTTAATGGAAAATTATCGGCATAGTACGCCTCAATATCTTTAAAGTACTTTCCTTTCCACAACGAACTATCTGAATACACAGGGAATGTTGCCAGCTTACGATTTTCCATTACAGATACTGATTCTTTTTTCATCGCAATAGAAGCGATGCCCCCCAGCAATAAAATACTGCAGAAAACAATTACGTTAGCAAGGTGGATTTTTCTATTTGGTATTTCACTCATATTCTTACATCAATTTTTTGTTACCCGGTCAAAACCGGAAATAAATAAATGGGTTATAACTTTTGCCGACCAACTGTGCAATACACATGAATAGAAGAAAAACATTGAACCCAATTGTTAATGTGTCAACAAAAGTTATACGTTTCGTCGTTTTCTCCACCCAGGCCATCACTTTGTGATATACCGGCATACAAAGAATAATGGCCAGTATTAACCAGAATAAGTGAGAAGTAATTGTATTCATTACTTCCATATTGCCATTTGGTCCGGCACTGAATGAAAACAATTTTTTTACATATGCGATCAATAAATCTGTATCGGTGAAATAAAAAATCACCCAACCGGGAATGATGATCGCCAATGCATATACATGAGAAAAGAAGGCTGGTATTTTTTCCAGTGCTTTTAATAAAAAGGCTCTTTCCAATGCTATAAAAATGAAAAAATATAATCCCCAGAAGATAAAATTCCAGCTGGGGCCATGCCACATACCTGTCAGAAACCAAACAATGAAAAGGTTGAGATAAACCCGTTTTTGGTTGCCGCCTAAAGGGATGTAAACATAATCCCTGAAAACACTTCCTAATGAAATATGCCATCTTCGCCAGAACTCGCCGATAGATTTGGAAATGTAGGGGTAATTAAAATTTTCACGGAAATGAAAGCCAAACATTCTTCCCAGACCAATGGCCATATCAGAATAACCCGAAAAATCAAAGTAAATCTGTATGGCAAACATGATTAATCCCACCCAGGCTTCAAAACTTGACAGGGATAAAAGTCCGTTCAGGGTTAAAGGATGTCCATGATCGCCCATATATTTTCTTACCAGTTCTGCCGCCACATTGGCAATGATTACCTTCTTAAACAAGCCAATACAAAAACGGGAGAGACCAAGACTAAAGTCTTTTAATGTTTCCTTACGTCCGTTTATTTCCTTCTCCACATGAGCATAACGAATAATAGGCCCTGCCACCAATGAAGAATAAATGGAGACGTACATCAAAAACTTTGGAAAATTACGTTGGGCATTGATAGTTCCCCTGTAAACATCCACTACATAGGAAATGGTATGAAAGGTATAAAAGGAAATGCCAATTGGCAATGCATAACCCGGGGCTGTAAATGATGTACCCAACAGGGCATTGACCTGGTTAACAAGAAATATATCATATTTAAAAGTTGCCAGTAATCCAAGATTAAAGACCAGTGTGACAACCACACCAACTTTTGCCCATTTGGTGCCCCGGTGTTTTTCTATGAAAAGTGCATTGCCCCAATCAAAAGTTGATGATAATATCAGCAGTGTAATCCAGATCGGCTCGCCCCACCCGTAAAAAACCAGGGAGAAAATAATAAGCACCCAATTTCTCCACATCGGGTTTTTATTACTATAATAAAAAACAAGATTGAGCGGCAGGAAAATGAAAAGAAATAACAGGCTTGCAAATACCATAATAAGAGTTGGGGAATATTTAGCGGCGTAAAATAGTAATAAGCTTTTATTAAATGCTAACGGAAGAACAAAATATTTGTAAATAATAATTAATGGGAAAATGATATCATAGCTCCTTTCTCAGCCTGGCCACGGGGATATTCAATTGTTCCCGGTATTTGGCAACAGTGCGGCGGGCAATATTGTATCCCTTTTCCTGCAGCAGTTCTGTCAGTCGTTCATCACTCAGCGGATGTTTTTTATCTTCTTCCTCTATCAGGTTTCTGAGGATCTTCTTTACTTCCCGGGTAGACACTTCTTCGCCGCTGTCGGTACTCAATGATTCACTGAAAAAGAACTTCAATCGATAAGTACCGAATTCTGTCTGAACAAATTTGCTGTTGGCTACCCGGCTCACTGTAGAAATATCCAGGTTGGTTTTTTCTGCAATATCTTTTAATATCATTGGCCGCAATTCAGTTTCATCGCCGGTCACAAAGAACTCATACTGATGCTGCATAATAGCATCCATAGTGCTTAGCAGCGTATGTTGCCGCTGTTTGATGGCATCAATAAACCACTTGGCCGAATCAATTTTTTGCTTAATAAAAAGAACCGCTTCTTTTTGCCGCTTATCTTTTTTGGCACCCCGGTCATAATCTTTCAGCATATCCCGGTAGCCTTCGCTAATGCGGAGTTCCGGGGCATTCCGGCTGTTCAGTGTCAATTCCAGTTTGCCTGCATTATTGAAAATAAAGAAATCAGGGACTACATAACTTTCTGCTTTGTTTATTTCTCCCAGGTTGCCGCCCGGTTTTGGGTTCAGCCGGATGATCTGTTGCATCACCTCCCGCAACTGGTCGTCATCAATGTTCAATCCCCGCTGAATTTTTTCGTAATGTTTTTTGGAAAACTCGTCAAAATATTTGGTGATGGCTTTTATGGCAATATCAATAACATGCCCCCGCCCTTCGGCAGAAAGGGGTTCCTCTTTTTGTCTCCGCAGTTGTATCAGCAGGCATTCCTGCAAATTTCTTGCAGCCACTCCCGGCGGGTCAAATTGCTGGATTCTTTTTATCAGCGATTCCACTTCTTCGTTGGTAGCCATGATGTTTTGCCTGAAGGCAAGATCATCTGTAATAGCTGCCGTTTCTCTTCTTAAATAACCATCTTCATCGATGCTGCCTACAATCTGTTCGGCGATTACCTGTTCTTTTTCTTCCAGCTTCAACAGGCCAAGCTGGTTAATCAGCATCTCATAAAAACTGATTTCTGATTTAAAGGGAAGTTGCCGGCCTTCATCTTCTTCCGGATAGTTGTCATCCCGGAGTTTGTAATCCCCCACTTCATCATCCCCCTCTTTTACATACTCACTGACGTCTATATTATCATATTCATCTTCGCTGCCATCTTTATCTTCAAACTCCTCTTCCCCGTTTTCACTGAATTCGTCCTTTATCTCATCAGCATCTTCATGTTTATCTTCATCCAGTTCGAGGGCCGGGTTTTCTTCCATCTCTTCTTTGATACGAACTTCCAGGCTGGCCGTAGGCACCTGCAGCAGTTTCATCAGTTGAATCTGCTGTGGTGATAATTTTTGCAGAAGTTTCTGCTGTAAGCTTTGGCTTAATGCCATGGGTTCGTTCAGTTTTAGGGGCAGGAGTCTTTTAAAAAATCCGCCGTTGCACAAAAATAATGCCGTAAATTTAGGTACAAATAAATGAAAGTTGGCGCAACGGCATTATTGTTTTCTTGTTGTGTTCCTGTTAATGTTCTGTGGAAGAATTTTTGCACAGGAAAAACCAGTATTTCCGGTTACCGGTTTTTCACTCAGGGTTATTCCGGTTATTAATAAGGATTCAGCGAAAATTAAAATTACCAGTCGCGGTTTTTACTCCTGCAAGCTTGGTTTTTTCTGTAAAAAAGAATTGCAATTGGATAAAATCACTGCTATTCCTCTCCGGTTCAGGTTGGGTTCATTGGAGTATGTAAACTGGATGGAACAAAAGCCGAATTCCGCAAAGCCCGGGGTGCATTAATATAATATCTCTCACAGATTTCGCTGATCAGTACAGAAAAAATCTGTGTTGTTCCGTGTAATCTGTGAGCAAAAAATTACAGGGAAACAGATTGTTTACTCAGTACTTTCTTTATCACTCCCACCATCTTTTCCCCTTTCTCTTCTATTTGTTCTTCCGTCCACAATAAACTGATAGCTGTAGAAACACAACGGCTCATCACGGCATCACTGGCGGCAAAAACTTTTGTTGCATGTTGAATAACCTGTGCTTTCAGATCAGGATGTAAAGCGTTTAAGGTAACAGCATTTTTTAAATGATCCCATTTGCGGATATAATGCCAGTTGTTATCATACCAGTAAAAATTGCCGGGCAATACTCCCTGTGCTTTCATTTCATTCACTACTTCTCTTGTTATTTCCTCTGTTGGCAAAAACCAACTGAGAAAAGTGCAACTGTCACCCGCAGGATCGGGAATGCGACGGAAAGTAACTTCCGGCACCTGTGATAAAATATTTTTTAGCTGTGTAAAATTTTTTTTCTGAATGGATAAAAACTCAGGTAATCTTTTTATCTGCGCCAGCCCAACTGCCGCATGAAGTTCAGAGATGCGGTAGTTGTAACCAATGAAGGGATGCAGGTCAGCGCCACGATCAGCGCCTTTATGGTCATGACCATGATCAGTAAAGCCATCTGACTTTATATATACATCTTCCTTGTTTGTCATTACAACGCCGCCTTCGGCACAGGTCATGGTTTTTACAAAATCAAAGGAAAAGGTTCCTGCATCACCAATAGTGCCCACCTGTTTTCCTTTGTAAGTAGCGCCAATACTCTGGCAGGCATCTTCCAGTAAAACCAAATGATGTTCCTTGCAAATAGCTATCAAAGCATCTATATCTGCCATACTGCCGCACATATGCACAGGCATCACGGCTTTTGTTTTGGACGTAATGGCTTTTCTTACTGCACCAGGATTTAGTGTCAATGTATCATCAACATCAACAAACACCGGCACCGCACCCACACTTAATATGGATTCAAATGATGCAACGAAAGTAAAAGTGGGGGTGATAATCTCATCACCATAACCAATACCCAATGCACTCAACGCAGTTGTTAATGCTGATGTACCACTTGATGTAAGTTGCGCATATTTACTGCCAAAGGTTTGGCAAATGGCTTCTTCAAGTTTTTTACTTTTCCAGATGCCTTTGCGGGGTCCGTCAAAACCATACCGCATCAGGATGCCGGTTTCAAGTACATCGTTTACTTCTTTTCTTTCTTTATCACTCCAGAGTTCGTAGCCGGGCATAATTTGATTTTAGATTTTTGACCTGCCTGCCGACAGGCAGGTTGTCGATTTCAGATTATCAAAGTTAGAGAATGTCCTTTAATACTCTCCTTTAGGGGCGGGGGGTATAAAACTCCCATTTGCCACCCGGTTGCACCAATATGGCAATTTCACTCAAATCGCTTTCATTATTATTTCTGCCTACGGAGGTAATAACATAGCGATAAGAAAAATGTTGTGACGACATTGTTTCTTTCAGTTGAAAACCGCCAGGACTGGTAACAAACTTTGAAATATATTTTGGAGAATTACCAAAGGTTTCACTGTGCGAATCGGCAGCATATTGATAAACCACATAATATTTTATCTCTACCCGGTTCCTGGGGTCCGGCTTAACGGATAATTGTATAACAGAGTCGTTGGTAATCGTTCTTTCTACTATTGGCGGCCAGGGTTTTTCATTATCAATCCAGCGCATCGGTGGTAACAGGGCCGGGTATTTATAATAATCATTTTGCAAACTATCATTCCACCCATTGGGGTTACGGTCAAAAGTTTTGCTGCTGAAATAAATACTGCCCTGCACATTTGGATAGCGACGCAGCAGTTTTATCTGATCAGGTAACTGGTTAGGGTCATTCCAACTTTTCTCTTTTCCACCGGCACGGTAAATGCCATGACCAATATAAATATGGCGACCATAACTGTGGCGACTCCACCAGTCAAGCAGTTTTTCATAGGCAATCTTATCATGACCAATCTCCAGGTATAATTGCGGAGTTACATAATCAATCCATCCCTTTTTTAGCCATAATAAAATATCAGCGTACAGGTCATCATAGTTGGTTTGTCCTGCCTTACTATCGCTGCCTTCAGGATCCTTGTCCTTATTGCGCCAAACACTAAACGGCGAAATGCCAAAACGGCAAAGTTTTTTTTCCTGTTTAATAACAATGCTTATTGCCAGAATAATAGAATCTGTATTACTTCTGCGCCAGTCATCTTTATTCAGTGCGCTGCCCGAATTTTTGTATGATTCTTCATCCGGAAATTCTTTTCCCGGAATGCGGTAGGGATAAAAATAATCATCCATGTGAATAGCATCCACATCATAACGGCTTACAATATCTTTTACAACGTTGACTACAAATTTTTGAGCTTCTTTATTTCCGGGATCAAAATATTTTTTATCACCATAGGTTAAAAACCATTCGGGGTGAATACGGGTAATATGATTGGGAGCAATGGATGCTGTTTTGATATTGAAGTTAGCCCGGTAAGGATTTAACCAGGCATGAAACTCCATGCCTCTTTTATGTGTTTCTTCAATCATGAATTGCAACGGGTCATAATACGGCAAAGGAGGCTGTCCCTGCACACCGGTAAGCCACTGACTCCACGGTTCATATGGCGAAGGATAAAAGGCATCAGCCGCAGGACGAATCTGCATAATGATAGCATTCATTCCATTTCGCTGGTGCATATCCAAAAGGCGGATAAAATCCGCTTTTTGTTTTTCAGCATTCCATTGTCCATATTGGGGCCAGTCAATATTATCAACCGTGGCAATCCATACGCCGCGAAATTCATATTTGGGCTGAGCAACAGCCCATTGAAAAGAAAATACAGCAGCAATGATTAAAAGGGTGGTGGACCTTATCATGTTTTCAAATTAGAAATGAAAAATCAAAGTTGTAAAAGTAAGTCATTCATAGCAGTGGCAGATAATGTTCGGCAGAAGGCTGATATTATTAACATTATTATGACAGGCCGGGTGTAAAAAATTTCATCATCAGTCTATTGTATTATTAATAAAATATGAGTTACTTTATATCGCCAAACCTTAAATTCACCGAACATGAAACTCTTATCCGAATCTATCCGCTATTTTTTTAAGGGTTTTGCCTCCTTCTATACTTCATTTTTTGATGAAATGAGAAAATGGTAGTGAAAAGCTATGAGCTGTTAGCTCCGGGCACCTATAATATCAATAGCTAAGATGAGGGAAGTTTTTCGAATTGTGATATAGTATCCCGTAGCTCAATGTTCAGAGCTTTTCTTCAGCTCCGCTGCCAGTTTAAATACAGTAAAGAGATGATGTGCTTCGTGCAGCAGGAAAAAATTAACCCATTGCAAAATATTCATCTTCCCGTAAGCAGGGTGAATTCCGGTTTTTGATAAATCATTAGAAGGGAAAGAATGTATTCCTGCTACCATTTCTTTTCGGGTGGTCAGCAGATCCTGCATTACTTCTCTTGTTGATTTGGAACAGTTATCAGGAAACAAAGGATTATTTTCATCCAGTATCTGCCTGATTCGTTTTATAAAAGTGTGCTGGTAAGTTTGCAGGTGAACGATGTTTTCAAAAATGGACCATTTGCCGGAAATAATATTTCTTCTAAGCTGTTCGTCAGACAGGCCATCAATGATTTCTAATATTTCTTTATGCTGGTAATGCAGCCGGGTAGAAGCTGAAGATGTGATTTGCATAGTAAGGATGATTAATGTTAGTCATTGCTCCAGACTTTGGTTCCCTCCGAGCAATTGGAACAAATATCAATATTCTTTCTTCCGCTCAAAATCTGTTTCCTGAATGTACTATATTCTCCGCTTTCCCAGATTTCCCGGAATGATTTTCTTTTCAGATCGCCCAGCTGGTGCTGCGCATCTTTATCAAAACAACAGGGAGCCACTAACCCATCCCAGGTAATTACCGGGTCATGCCACAGCCGCCAACAGTGGTTGGTTAACTTTCCTTTAAAGATGTACCCATGGTCGGTTTTACGGTAACGGCTATATTTATCAATAGTAGGGATTAGCTGGTTGGGGTCATTTTTATAGTCATATACCTGGGCTGTTTTAAACCAAACATCATCCACACCCACTTCTTTGGCCAGTTGTTTTACATCTTCTATCTGGTGTTCATTTGGCTTCACCACAAGGAACTGAAATACAACAAAAGGTTTTTTACTTTTCAGTTCTTTTTTCCATTTTACAATATTCTTTGCTCCTTCAATTACCTTATCAAGATGGCCTCCTGCACGGTATTGCTGATACACTCCCTGTGTGGTACCATCAATGGAAATAATTAACCGGTCCAAACCACTTTCAATGGTTCGTTTGGCATTTACATCATCCAGGTAATGCGCATTCGTGGAAGTGGCTGTATAAATTTTTTTCTTTGATGCATACTGAACCATTTCTAAAAAATCAGGGTTGAGGTAAGGCTCTCCCTGGAAATAAAAAACCAGGTACAACAGGTCTCTGGACAGATCATCAATTGTTTTGCTGAAAAAATCTTTCTGCAACATGCCTGTTGGCCGGGTAAATGCCCTTAATCCGCTTGGGCATTCGGGGCAGCGCAGGTTGCACGAAGTGGTGGGTTCAAATGATATTGAAACCGGGAAGCCCCACTGCACGGGCTTTCGGGTCCACTTACTGATATAATAGCTGCTCAGCACCTTTATGCCGTTCCAGACACGGCGGGGTGTGAGTTTGGATAATAAATTAAAACTGTCTCGTTGGTTAAAGCGGGGCATTGGAGGTAAAGTTACTAATTCGCTTAATAGCCCTGCACCGTTGTACACAGTAAGTTACTATCTTGAAACAGATTTCCGATGAATTACACGGGTTTACCATACCAAATTTTTCCGTTGGGAGATGCTGCTGCTACTATTGACTTTGGCAATCTTGTTGATGAAAAACTAAATGAAGAAATACTTGAAAGAGTTAAACAACTAAAGGAACAATCATTACCGGGAATAATTGAAGTGTTGCCAGCCTACAGTACTCTTACTGTATATTATGATATAAAAGTGTTGAAGAAAAAATTTCCATCCAATCAAACTGCATTTGAATGGCTGCGGCAGAAACTGGAAGAGAAATTGCAGCAACCAGTTTTGCAAAATGAAGTTGTTAAGCGACATATAAGGATTCCGGTTTGCTATGAAGATGAGTTTGCATCAGATCTGCAACATCTTGCCACAATAAAAAATATTACAGCAGAGGAAGTGATTCATATTCATACATCGAAAAGCTACAAAGTGTATATGCTCGGCTTTTTGCCTGGCTTTGCTTATATGGGCGAAGTGGATCAAAGAATCATCATGCCCCGTAAACCGCAGCCGGTAAGAATTGCTCCCGGAAGTGTTGGCATCGCCGGAAAACAAACCGGTATTTATCCTTTGGCATCGCCCGGCGGCTGGCAAATAATAGGAAGAACTCCATTGAAATTGTTTGATGTAACAAAAGAAGATCCAACCCTATTAAAAGCAGGTGATACTGTGCAGTTTTATTCAATAACAAAAACTGAGTTTGAAACAATGAAGTAATTCTTGTTTCCTCGTTTCAGTGGCAAATATTAATATGAGTGTAAAGATTATCAAAGCAGGCCTGTTAGATACGATTCAGGATAATGGCCGCTTCGGCTATCAGCATCTTGGTGTCAATCCAACGGGTGCGATGGATAAGAATGCTATGCAGCTTGCCAATATTCTTGTTGGCAACAATATGAATGAAGCAGTCATTGAAATGCATTTTCCTGCATCTGTTTATATGTTTACTTTACCGGCCCTTATTGCATTGGGCGGCGCTGACTTTTCTCCAAGTATCAATGGTGAACCTGTTCCCAATTTTCATCCTATTATAGTTGGCAAAAACGATGTGCTGCAATTTCACAAACCGGTAGAAGGCGCAAGAACATACCTTGCTGTAGGTGGTGGCTTTGCAATAAATAAATGGATGAACAGCTATAGCACACATCTGAAGGCAAAATCAGGTGGATTTCATGGAAGAAGCCTGAACAAAGGCGATGAACTTTTATTCCTGCAGCCATCTTCTTTCCATATTGAGCAGAATGATTTCATCGTATTACCCTGGCGGGCTGACACAAACTGGACGAATGTGGTGAAAGAAATACTTGTATTGCCCGGAAATGAATGGGACAGGTTGACCACTGAATCAAAAGAGAATTTTGAGATGACATCGTTTGTTATTACCAACCAATCAGACCGGATGGGATACAGGTTGAATAATATTCCGCTGCCTGCCATGTCTAATGAACAAATAATTTCTTCTGGTGTCAGTTTTGGAACGGTTCAGTTATTGCCGGACGGAAAGCTAATCATATTAATGGCTGATCACCAGACTACCGGTGGATACCCGAGAATTGCCCATGTAATTTCAGCGCATCATTCAAAATTATCGCAGATGAAAGCGGGAGATAAAATTCAATTCAGAATTACTAACCAGTCTACAGCCGAAGAGTTTTTCATAAAGCAAGAACAACATTTGTTGCAACTGCAAAATGCATGTAATTTCAGGCTACAGGAATATTTTAAAAAGTGAATTCAGAGAATAAAAAAGGCTTCAATTTTAATGATTCCTCGAAAGCCTCCCCTCTCCATTTGTGGAGAGGGCCAGGGGGTGAGGTGGATATTAACTGCGATATGGGCGAAGGCATCGGCCATGATGAACTTATCATGCCGTTTATTACTTCTGCCAATATAGCCTGCGGGTATCATGCGGGCAATGAGGACACAATGAAAAAGACCGTTGAACTGGCTATGAAATATAATGTAGCCATCGGTGCTCATCCCTCATTTTTTGACAGAGAAAATTTTGGCAGAGCCGATATGCATTTGCCCTCCGGAGAAGTGTACGATATGGTAACAAAACAAATTCATTTGCTGAGGAAAATAGCAAGAGAAGCCGGAGCATTATTACATCATTTAAAACCTCACGGCGCCCTATATAATATGGCTGCAAGAATAAAATCACTGGCTGCTATTGTGGCACTGGCTGTAAAAGATGTGGATGAAAAATTAAACCTTTATGGACTTAGCGGAAGCCATCTTATAATGGAGGCAAAAAAGATTGGGATAAAAACAGTCAGCGAAGTTTTTGCCGACCGAACGTACCAGGATGATGGTTCGCTCACACCCCGTTCCCATACTAACGCATTAATTGAAGACGCAGATAAATCCGTTCAACAAGTTTTGCAGATGATAAAAGAAGGAAGTGTAACAACTGTATCGGGCAAAGTGATTCCAATTGTAGCGGAGACCATCTGCATTCATGGAGACGGGAAACATGCCGTGGAATTTGCAAGAGTCATTCATGAAGCATTCGTTAAAAACAGTATATTAATTTCTTCACAACATAGGACATAGGAAACAAAGGCTTTAAAGAGACTGACCTATGTGTCTATTGTTTCTATGTGGTTCAAAAAATGAAAAAAAATTCTGCTATACTTGGTGCAGCTTTCCTGATGGCAACATCTGCCATCGGGCCGGGTTTTCTTACGCAAACATCTTTATTCACCGAGCAACTGTTCACCAGTTTCGGTTTTGTTGTTCTTATTTCAATTCTCCTTGACATCGGGGCACAATTAAATATCTGGCGGATTGTAACCGTTAGTGAAATCAGGGCACAGGATATTGCCAATAAAGTATTTCCCGGGTTGGGTTTTTTTCTTGCATCATTAATTGTATTCGGGGGCCTGGTATTCAACATCGGTAATATAGCAGGTTGCGGTCTTGGAATAAATGTACTGACTGGTCTTGATGCAAAAGCAGGGGCCATCATCAGTTGTGTGATTGCATTGGGCATCTTTTGGTACAAAGAGGCTGGGAAATTAATGGACAACTTCGCAAAAATTCTCGGCCTCATCATGATTGTGCTGACAGTTTATATTGCTTTCTCTTCTCATCCGCCTGTCGGAGAAGCATTATACAGAACCATCTGGCCTGAAAAAGAAAAAATAAATTTTGTAATCATTATAACTCTTGTTGGTGGAACCGTTGGGGGATACATTTCGTTTGCCGGTGCACACCGGTTGATTGATGCAGGAATCCGGGGTCGTCAAAATATTCCACAGGTAACAAGGAGCTCTGTGAGCGGAATCCTCGTTACGGCTATCATGCGGTTCATGCTTTTTTTTGCCGCACTGGGTATTGTATCACAAGGAATCAAATTGGCAACCGGAAATCCCGCCGCCACCGTTTTTCAATCAGCCGCCGGGGAATTGGGATATAAATTTTTTGGGGTGGTTATGTGGAGTGCAGCCATCACATCAGTAGTCGGCGCTTCTTTTACATCTGTCTCATTCTGGAAAACATTGGTGCCTGCCGTGAAGAACAATGAAAAGATAGTCATCAGTGCTTTTATTATTCTCTCCACCATCATTTTTGTTGCCGTAGGCAACCCGGTAAAGCTACTAATACTTGCCGGCGCTGTTAATGGACTAATTCTACCCATTGCATTAGCTGTTATTCTTATTGCTGCCAACAAATCTTCTATCGTTCAACAATACAAACACCCACTGATATTGCAGATCATCGGCTGGATGGTAGTAATCGCTATGACATACATGGGAGTTATTACTATACAGCAAAACATTGGAAAATTGTTTTAAAAATGCAGTTACTTTTTCAAAACAAAAAAGCCTCCCGATAGAAATTGGGAAGCTTTTTGTTATCATCCATCCTTGTTTGTGTCCAATCAGCCGTTTAATATTTTAGAGCCATGCAGATAGTTCTTATCGGGATGATAAATGAACAGGCAGGTTCCGTTTTTTATGCTATTAATAATTTTTGCAGATTCTTTTTGTGGCACAGCAGGGCAGCCATAACTGCGGCCCATGAATGCTCCCGCCTTTGACCGGGATGGTGTAACATATGCAGCGCCATGTATCACGATACTCCGCATCAACGCATTGTCATTAAAACCCGGGTCCACTCCATTCATATGTAACGACAATCCATGCCCACCTATATAAGTGCCGGATGTTACATAAAAACCTAAACTACTTTGCAGTGATTCTGGTGTGTTGGAAAACTTTGTGGCATATTCGCCACCGCTATTGCGGCCATGTGCCACATAGGTGTGGAGGAGTAATTTATTGTTGGCGATATCAATAATGTATAATCTCTTTTGTCTGGAAGATTGGCTGAAATCACAAATAGTTAAATAATCTGTACGGCCAATCTTATTTTCCTTCAGCAACTGCTGATAACCTTTCCACGCATAATCGAATGCTTCCCTGGAGAGGCCAGAGTGATCAAGTTCAATTGCAGCGAATAAGGAGGAAGCTTCATCTGTAACATCAGCGCCACAAACAATACCAACTGCTTGCTGGTGCTTACTGTTTTCTGTGTGGGGCATCGGGATAAATGATGTACACAGAAAACTCAGGAATATTGGAATACTGAGGTTTTTCAAACGGGTACGGGTTTTCTAAGGGTCAAACGTAATGCAGTGCCAAAATATTATCGAAATATTTGTTTTGCAACAAATTATAATTGTTTTTTAGTTGTTTAAGCGTAATTACGCAGCAATGAACAATAACAATACGGGAAAATCTACGCAGCAATGCCGTTTTTAATTATTAATACTTATAACATCAATTATTACCTATTTGCTCAATTCTCCATTATCTTATTAATATTTCTCTGCTTACTGATAAATTCACTGGAATATATTTTTAGCAACAGCATAAATAAAGAAATAAGCAATGGGCCAAATATCAACCCGATAAAACCAAACAGGTCTAATCCAACAATGACTCCGAATACCGTAGTCAGTGGATGCACATTACCCATTTTCTTCAGCAGGCTAAAACGAAGAACATTGTCCACCGTACCGATGACCCCAAAGCCATAAATAGTCATGGCAAAGCCCTGCCAGGTTTGATCGTTGGCAAAAAAGATTATAATTAATGGTATGTAAGCAAGCGCCGCTCCAATTACCGGCAACATGCCGGCGATGCAGGTAACGCCGAACCAGAAGAAAGGTTCTTTTACTCCAATTACTAAATATCCGGCTAATCCTACCAGGCCCTGTGCAAACGCCACCACTGGTATGCCAATGGCGTTGGAAAACACCATCATGTTCACTTCCTTCCTGATCTTTCCAACGTTTTCATCCTTTAGTGGAATGTATTCATAAAGAACATTTTCCATATAGCGACCATTTACCAGCATGAAGTATAAAATAAAGTACATGAAGAAAATAGTAGTAAGTGTATTGAAGGTGGCGCCAAGAATCTTTGGTAATATTTGTGCAATCGTACTACCCAGCTTATTAATATTCTCATCACTGGCCAATGAAATATCGAAACGATATTCAATATTTGCTACTATTTTTTTTAATGCCTGCACCAGTTCGTCTGAATGCTGAATGGTGTAGCTAATCTTGGAAGAAAGCATATTGGCCAGGAGGCCTACCGGCATCAGGATTACAATAAAGGATAGAAGCATCATCAATAAAGCCGTCCAGCCTTTGCGCCACTTCTTTTTTTCAGTGAGGTAAAACATTCCCCGCCGCATCAGCACATACAGGGTGATGGCACCAAGTATTGCGGGTATAAAACCATACAACTGTAAAAACAACAAAATTCCCAGCAGTAATATGATCGCAATGAAGAAAAATTGCCGTATCCGGTTTTGGTCAATAAGCTGGTTGCTCATATTGAAGTTAAAAATAAGAAATACGAAGTACGAAAAAGGTGACTCTTAATAGCTGTGGGTATCTTTTTGCTTCTACACTTTCACTGCTTTCCACTTTCCTTTTTTAAAGTAATAATATGCGGCAATGGCTATTACTGTTTCAGCTACCGGAACCGAGATAAAAGCACCCTCCGGTCCCATCTTTAAAAATTTTGCCAATATAATTGCAAAGGGGATCTGGAAAAGCCAAAAACCAATGATGTTAATCCATGTTGGTGTCTTGGTATCACCTGCGCCATTCAAAGCCTGCATCATCACCATGCCGATACCAAAAAAGATATAACCGGCTCCAATGATCTGCAGTGCCATCACTCCATACCTGTGTACCTCCGGTTCATTAGTAAAAATGCTGATGATGGGAGGAGACATCAATAAAAACAATATCATCACTCCCGCCATAAAGATGATATTATACTTTGCGGTCAGCAATACACTTTGTTCGGCTCTTTCCGGTTGATTAGCTCCAAGGTTTTGACCTACAAGAGTAGCAGCGGCATTGCTCAGTCCCCATGCAGGAAGAATAAAGAACACCACATTTCTTATGGCCACCTGGTAACCTGCCGATGCATCCGTGCCACCGGTGTTGGATACGATCCATGCCAATATTATCCAACTGCCACTTTGAATAAAAAACTGGAAAGTAGCCGGCCATGCCACTTCAAATAAATGTTTTATAAGTGGGCTATCCCATTTAAAGTGCGGCCATTTTATTTTAATGGTGTTTTTGTTGCTGAATAAATGATAACACTGGTATATCACTCCCACGCCTCTGCCGATTGTAGTAGCGATGGCGGCGCCTTTCAATCCCAATTCCGGGAAAGGGCCATAACCCATAATCAGCATGGGGCAAAGAAAAATATTGATAATGCTGGCTAACCATAAACTTCGCATGGCAATGGCTGCATCACCGGCGCCACGGAAAATTCCATTGATAAGAAAAAGTAAAATTATAATCACACTGCCACCCAGCATGATGCGGGTAAATATGGCGCCTTCTTTTATAACTTCATCCCGGGCGCCCATGAGTTGTAAAACATCAGGGGCAAAAATGATTCCTGCAATGCTGAGTACGACTGCACATATTATTGCCAGGAGGATGGATTGTGCGCCTGCATGTGAAGCAGCTTCCGGGTTTTTTTCGCCAATACGCCGGGCAATAACTGCCGTGGCAGCAGTACTTAAGCCAATAGCAATTGTATAAACTAATGAAACCACCGATTCAGTAAGTCCGACTGTTGCCATGGCCACTTTATTATGCGGCGCCGGCAAATGACTGACGAAATACATATCCACTACTGCAAATACAGATTCAAGGCACAGCTCTAAAATCATTGGTATGGCAAGCAGCACAATGGCCCCGCGGATACTGCCAATAGTATAATCATGTTCGCCACCACGCAGTGATTGTTTTACCAGTGCGAAAAAATGAGATAATTTATTATGATAAGTTGGTTGAGACATTGTTGAAAATCTTTTGAAAATAAATAAAAAATAATAAGGAACAACAACGAAATATTGCTATTTGATAAACGGTCGGTAAAAATTCGGACTCCTGTCATCCTGAGCTTGTCGAAGGATGGGGGTGAACCTTAGCAGATTTTCATATTCGTTTGCTTAAAAAAAAGCGAAGATAAAAAATGTAACTTATTATTTTTTTATAAAGATATGAAGTGAAGATTTTGCCGGATAAAAGATATTAAAACAACGATAACTGTCTTTCATTCTTTACAACAGGCCGCCTGAATTTTTCAGTCCTTGTAACCACGGCGCCTTCAATACTAAATACCTCGCTGGCTTCATATCTTGAAGCAACGATGATTTTAGTTTCACCGGCATGCGGAGCAAATAATTTTTCTACTAATTCTGGTTTGTTATTATTCTTTGAGATATGAGATAAAATAAGCAACTGCAGATTCGAAGACCGGTATTGCTGAAATAATTCCAGGGCTTGTGCATTGGATAAATGCCCCTCATCGCTGCTGATACGTTTTTTTAAATAATAAGGATAGCTGCCATTGGCCAGCATGTTATCACAATAGTTTGACTCAAGAAATACAGCTTGACATTGGCTGAAATATTTTATCACCCGTTTGCAGGCATGACCAATATCTGTAATAACGCCGACATTAACCCCATGCCCGGAAACAATAAAACTATGCGGATCAGAAGCATCATGACTTTTACTAAACGGAAGAACTGTTAGTTCACCAATAGTAACCGGTTTTGCATGTTGGAATGAATTGACCAGTTTTTGTTCAACAGGCATCCTGCTATTATACAAAGTGTCGCCGGTAATATAAACCGGCAATTGAAATTTTTTGGCAATACCCGCCATACCAGTAATATGATCGGCATGTTCGTGTGAAATAAAAACAGCTCTTACTCTTTCCATTGAAAGACCCCGTTGTTTCATCCGTCTTTCGGTTTCCCGGCAGCTAAGCCCGGCATCAATCAATACGGCTTCGTTATTATTGCCAATATAATAGCAATTGGCATTACTGCCTGAATTAAGTGAACAGAGGTAAATTGACATGGGAGATCAAAAATAAGAAGACGAGAGTTGTGACTGAGTGTTTCTTTTTAAGCGATTCTGAAAAATAAAAAACCATCCGCCGGTTGGCGGATGGTTTTATGTAAAACGGTAATCCCGTTATTTTAAGATCTGTATCTTCTTCGCTCCGATCAGTCTTCCGTCTGGTCCTATTACTTCAACAATATAGGTTTCCGTTGAGATGATATGGGTCGTTGTAATATCAATCAGCATATCTGTATAAGCAATTGTGGTTACCACTTTCTTCTCATATACCAATCTGCCATTCATATCAATGACCTTGATCGTTACTTCTTCATTGGGATCATTATAGAACCGCACATGGAAGCGTCCGTCATTTGGAACCGGGTAAATGTATAGTCCATCCGATACCTGACCTGTAACATTCAATGCTGCTGATGTGGACACACAACCATTGAGGTCGGTGTAGGTACATGTGTAAGTTCCGATATCACTAACGGTAAGACCATTCAGTGATGATCCTGTTGCTCCCGCTATCACTACTCCATTCTTTTTCCATACATAGGTACCGCCACCAGGACTTACTACTGTTGTTATATTCAGCACCTGGCCCGGCAATAATGCCGGGGAACGGGATGCTACCAGGCTGATCGCTGGCAACTGATTTACATATAAGGTTGCAAAACCAGATGTTACCACTGAACATCTTCCCGTTAAGATACAACGGTAGCTGTTTGTATTCATACTGAATGTAACAGCATTCAATGTCAGTGTTGCTGCAGTTTGGGCGGGAGAAATATCCACCCATGCGCTACCATTCCATGTCTGCCATCTGTAGGTAAGTGGATTACCGGCAGGTACACTTGCTGTTACGGTGAATACAGCATTGGTACCAACACATACAGTCTGGTTGACGGGTTGCCCGCTAATCACTGGTATCCAGATGTCGTTAACTGTTACGGTAAACGAACAGGTTGTTGTATTACCCGCCGCATCTTTCACCGTATAAGTAACTGTTGTTACACCCGTGCCGGTTGTGCCATTTAAATTAAATGTAAAGGTTCCGATATTATTAATTCCAGTCGCCGGTGAAGAAGCTACCGTTGCCCCCGTCATCACCCATGTCAGTTGTGTTACCGCACAATTATCTGCGGTTATGGGATTGGGTACAGGAATCGTCGCTGTACATACACCAACATCTGTATTAACTGTAATAGGTGCAGGGCAGGTAATAGTTGGCGCCTGCACATCAAGCACGGTGATCGTAAACGTACAGGTAGCTACACCGCATGCATTGGTTGCAGTTGCTGTTACTGTTGTTGTACCTACCGGGAAGAATGTTCCTGATGCCTGTGAATAGGTGATAACCGGTGCCGGACTTCCAGTTGCCGTTGCTGGCGGATAGGTAACATTTGCTCCGCAGAATCCTGGTGTATTGTTTACTGTGATATTGGCAGGACAAGTGATCGTCGGCGCAATATTCACAATCAATGTTGCGGTTATTGACGGGCCTGTGCATCCGTTAGCAACCGGTGTGATCGTATAGGTCACTGTTTGCTGAACGGTTGTGATGTTAACCGGTGTGCCGCTGATATTACCGCTTCCTGAATTTGCAATGCCGGTAACATTCACAGTATTGTTTCTTACCCAGTTGAACGTAGTACCGCTTACATTGCCACTCAGTACGATCGGCGTCATGGCAGTACCTGAACAAATGGTTTGTGTATTAGGCGTTGCAACTGCATTTGGTGTCGGGTTGACTGTAATAGTAAATGAACTTGAAGGACCTGTACAAGATGGACCGGCAGTTGCATAGGAGATTGTTACCAATCCGTTTCCGCTGCGTACACCTGCAGTTGTTGAACCACTTGTTACTCCTCCAATATAAGATGAACCACCAGCACCACTTTGACCGGTGAAGTTATTGAGACCACTCTGCTGACCAGAACCTCCTGTTAAACCGCCGCCAATTCCGCTTCCGAAAATGATGGCCTGGCTGCCTGCCTGAGCACTGGCTATTTCATTACCTCCGTTACCACCGATTCCTAATACTCCTGGTAATCCGTTGGTGGCTCCAAAAGTAGTTCCTGTTATTCCTCCTGCACCGCCGGCTGCCTGTGTTCCGCCTGTTGGTACAACACCTGCTATTCCGGGATAACCGCTTCCGCCACCGCCACCATAGTATCCACCACCACCACCGCCACCGGCACCTCTTGCACAAGTCACCACTCTGTTACCGGCAGTTCCTCCTCCACCAGCAGCTACAATTCTTCTGTTTGCAAGTGCGTTGGCTATCTGGCGTACATCCGATGCACCGCCGCCACCACCACCGGGGGCAGTAAGACATGTTCCGGTTGTTCCACCATTGCCACCACCATTAAATCCTCCGGTAACACTTGTAGTACCACCACCACCTACATTGATAAATAAGGTTTCACCCGGTGTTACTGCTAAAGTACCACTGGCAGATCCACCCAATCCACCCTGAGAAACTCCTGCTGCATTGGCATTGCCCTGGGCGCCAAAGGCCTGGATGGTTACTGAAGTTACACCTGACGGTACAACAAAGGTTTGAACAGCCCCTGTAAAATTAAAGTTTACAGTACCTGTCGGTGTTGTCACCGGTGTTACCGTTATGGTTGCCGTTACAGGTGCATTGGTAAGATTAATTGCATTAAAGGACGCAATATTACCACTACCACTTGCTGCAAGACCGATCGATGGTGTATTGTTTACCCAATTGAATGTAGTACCTGCTACCGGCCCGGTGAATGTTACCGGTGCTGTCGGGAAAGTATTACATACTGTCTGGTTGGGTGGCACAGGGCTCACAGTTGGTGTTGGATTAACCGTTACAGTTGTAGTGATCGGTGCACCCGGACATCCATTGGCTGTCGGTATGATCGTAAAGGTTGTTGTTTGTACAACATTGGTTGCATTAGTCAGCGTTCCGCTGATGTTGCCACTGCCTGATGCTGCAATGCCGGTTAAGTTCACCAGGTTATCTCTTGTCCATGCATAAGTCGTTCCGCTCACTGCGCCTGATAAAACTATAGTAGTAATCGGAGTGGCTGAACATATTATCTGCGATGATGGTGTGGCTACTGCATTCGGTGTTGGGTTCACCAGCACTGTTGCAGTAATTGCTGCACCCGGACAACCGTTAGCAGTTGGTGTAATAGTAAACGTTACTGTTATTGGTGCAGCTGTCGTATTTGTTAATGCTCCGCTGATATTACCGGAGCCGCTGGCTGCAATACCTGTTACTGTTACTGTATTATCTCTTGTCCAGTTGAAAGTAGTACCACTCACAGCACCTGTAAGTACAATCGTTGTTATCGTTGCTCCTGAACAGATCGTTTGCGATGAAGGTGTAGCCACTGCGTTTGGTGTTGGATTGACCAACACAGTTGCGGTGATCGGTGTACCCGGACAACCATTAGCCGTTGGTGTAATTGTAAATGTAACGGTTACCGGAGCTGTGGTGGTATTGGTCAATGAACCACTGATGTTTCCGCTGCCGCTGGCTGCAATACCTGTTACAGTTACTGTATTATCTCTTGTCCAGTTAAATGTTGTTCCTGAAACGGCACCTGATAATACAATCGTTGTGATCGGGTTGGCAGAGCATACGGTTTGTGATGCCGGTGTGGCCACTGCATCCGGTGTTGGATTCACCAGTACTGTTGCTGTAATTGGTAAGCCAGGACAACCATTGGCTATTGGCGTAATGGTAAAGGTTACGGTCACCGGAGCATTGGTGGTATTAGTCAGTGTTCCACTGATGTTTCCGCTGCCATTGGCTGCAATACCGGTTACTGTAG
This sequence comes from Chitinophagaceae bacterium, assembly GCA_032654705.1. GTDB lineage: Bacteria > Bacteroidota > Bacteroidia > Chitinophagales > Chitinophagaceae > JJ008. The sequence goes on along the minus strand of JAULAZ010000003.1, from coordinate 3,091,457 downwards.
CGTTATTATCTCTGGTCCAGTTATAAGTTGTTCCTGTTCCTGATAATACGATTGTTGTAATCGTGCCGGCAGAACAAATAGTTTGGCTTGCCGGAGTGGCCACTGCAGTTGGTGTTGGATTCACTGTCAGCGTGACCGAGTCCTTCGGACGGCAGCTCGGATCAGTTGGTGTTGGTGTCAATATTGCATAGATAATATAATTACCACTTGCAGGGAATGTTGTATTCAATGTTGCAATAGTTCCACCACCAGTGAGACTTCCGTTTGGAACGATACCGATAGAAGTTCCTCCTGTATATGGATCAGCAATATTTGTAAGAGAGTATTTAAACTCAATTCCATACGAAATGCCCATATTGGTTAGACCGGATGCTGTCAATGTAACCGTAGAGTCTTTGCATACAGGGTTCGGGCTTGCTGTTTCCGTTGGTATGGTTGGACAAATGTCACAACCACCAGGGCCAAATAATGCAAAGTTTGCTGTTGAAGAACAATTAGTGACAGCATTTGTAACCGTTACTCCATAGTTTCCAACAGCAAGGCCGGTCTGGTTCTGGCTTGTGGGGTTAACACCGGGTCCTGTCCAAGCAAACGTATAAGCTGCCCCGCCGGAAATAGAAAAATCATCCACTCTCCAGCCAACTGACGACACACTGTTATCTGATCCCATACGGAATTTTAATGTGCAAGGCAGACCGGCTGCTCCAGCAGGTAAATTCACCGTAGTTGTAAGGAATCCAACACTTGCTCCTGTCCACGCATTACGGCCGGCAATAGGACTACCAAAAGAAGAACTGATGACACCATTATATCCATTTGAAACAAAGCTGCCGCCGGCAGTTATGATATCCTGGTAAGCTCCGCCATTAATTGAGATTTCCAATACCCCTCCGTCAAATGTGCTTTCAAGGGAATAGTTATTTGCGAAAGAAACAGTTGCACCTGCAACCGGAGTAAAGGATGGGGTTACTATCTGCTTGTCAGTTACAACAGCAGGATCATCTATGAAAATTGCATTCGGTAAAGAAACTGCCGGAGGTGCGGGTGTGCCTGCATTGGAAGTCACCCAAAGTGGTGCACCACCAATTGCATTGGTAGCCACCCATCCTGCGGGTAAAGCAGGGGCAACAACGCCATCAAAATTCTCACTTAAACCACTACCACTTATTGTTAAGGTAATAGCGCCATCAGTAGAAACACAGGTTGTAGGTTGAGTTATAACACCGGAGAAATTTGGAAGTGGATTTACTGTTACGGTTATACAATTACTGTTGGCCGTACAGGCAACACTATTGAGTGTACTTGTTGTTACTCTTTTGTAATAGGTTGTTACTGTTAACCCGGATGGTGGATCATAGGTTGTACCCGTTGCCCCGGCTATATTAGAGAAGCCGGTAGTACAATCTGTTGTACTGCTTTGCCACTGGTAGCTTAATGTTCCGCTGCCTGTTGATGCAACAGTTTCTGTAAATGCTGCCGGGTCACCGCCAGAACAGATCGCCTGATCTGCTGCTACTGTTCCGCCTGTGACATCATTCACCGTTACCGTTACACAATTGCTGTTGGCTGTACATGTTACTGAGTTGAGAGTACTTGTGGTCACTCTCCTGTAATAGGTTGTAATCAATAAACCAGCCGGTGGATCATAAGTTGCTCCTGTTGCTCCGGCAATATTACTGAAGGCCGCAGCGCAACTTGATGTATTGCTTTGCCACTGGTAGCTTAATGTACCGCTGCCTGTTGATGCAACAGTTTCTGTAAATGCAGCCGGGTCACCTCCTGAACAGATTGTCTGGTCTGCTGCTACTGTTCCCCCGGTAACATCATTCACTGTTACCGTTACACAATTGCTGTTGGCTGAACATGCAACTGAGTTGAGAGTACTTGTGGTCACTCTCCTGTAATAGGTTGTTACTGTTAATCCCGATGGCGGATCATAAGTTGCTCCTGCTGCTCCCGCTATATTGCTGAAGGCCGCAGCGCAACCTGATGTATTGCTTTGCCACTGGTAGCTTAATGTTCCGCCGCCTGTTGATGGTACCGATACAGTAAATGCTGCCGGGTCGCCGCCTGAACAAATCGTTTGGTCTGCTGCTACTGAACCACCCGTGGCGAAATTTACTGATATTGTTCCGTTAGCTGATGGAGTAACACAAGGGCCCGTTGTATTTACAGTATAATTAAATATACCGCTTGCAGATGGTGTTCCTGATATGGTTATCACACCACCGGCAAAAGTTCCGTTAACTCCAGCGGGCAATCCGCTAACACTGCCTCCTGTTCCGCTTCCTCCAACTGCATAAGTAATTGCAGTTATTGATGAATTGATACAAACCGTCTGATTATCTGTTCCCGCTCCGGATGTCAAAGTAACCGTACCATTAGCAGTAACTGTTATTGTTCCGTTAGCTGATGGAGTAACACAAGGGCCCGTTGTATTTACAGTATAATTAAATATACCGCTTGCAGTTGGTGTTCCTGATAAGGTTATCACACCACCTGCAAAACCTCCGGTAACCCCGGCAGGTAGTCCGCTGACACTTCCACCTGTTCCGCTTCCTCCAACTGCATAAGTAATTGGAGTTATCGGAGTATTGATACAAACCGTCTGATTATCTGTTCCCGCTCCCGATGTAAGTGTGATGCTAGCATCTGGATTAACAGTTACAGTAGCAGTAATTGTCGGGCCGAAACAACTACCGGCATCCACAGGTGTGATAGTAAAGGTTACTGTTACCGGTGCATTTGTTGTATTAGTTAATGCCCCACTTATATTTCCAGTGCCACTTGCTGCAATACCTGTTACGGCGACATTATTATCTCTTGTCCAGTTATATGATGTTGCAGTTCCCGAAAGCACAATAGTTGTGATGGTAGCCCCTGAGCAAATTATTTGCGAGGATGGTGTTGCCACTGCATCACCTGTTGCAACAAATTCATCGGCACCCATATCCGGAGGAGTACCTCTTGAGTCTCCATCAATATCTGTTGTTATACCCGAAATAGGTGTCCCAGTTCCATTCAAACACCAGTTGTCTCCCCCTACTGCACTTAAATGAAGGTTATTTGCACCAATAAATACGGGTGCAGCATTTTTTGAATTTGTATTACCTCCAAACCCTGTTTGGATATCTGCAAGTGTTGCCCGGTTAGTAGCGCCTATATATCCCAGGTTGGGACCCGATGTGTAATAGTCATTATAATCAATGGCTGAAAAAACAGTATTGGCAGCATTTGAAAGTATTGCATACCTGTTGGTTCCGACTGTTGCAGGAATGGAGAAAATATTATTCCTGATATCCAGACTTGCTGCTGTTGTTACACCTGAACCAATGATTAAACATGCCGGAATACCGGTAGCATCTGTTTGATTAGTAGCAAGGTCAATTGTATTATAATAAAGGTTATATCCACCTCCGCTGGAAATATTAATACCATAGCCATTATCTGTTGTAGAGGAAGACCAACCATAACCGGCAATATCCCAGAACATGTTATTTTTTACTGTTGTATTGGCCGCAGTCAAAGTAGAAGCCAGGCCAAGTCCAATTGCTGAATAACCACTGGTGTTTGTATTTTTTATATTGCTGATCATGTTGTTTTGAACAGTAAATCCAGATGTGGTACTGAAAAAATAAATACCATAAACAGCGCTGGAATAGGCCGAAGTAATATTAGTAATTGTATTACCGGTTATATTAACATTTGCATCAGGTACACCACTGGATACAGCAATACCCCTTGGGGCTCCAACAGAACCACTAATTCCGGAAATGGTATTGCCGGATATGGTTGTATTAACAGTTGCTGTAGCAAGCCAAATACCTGTAATATTACTTGCATCAGCAGTATTGGCCATATTACCAATATTGTTGTTGGAGATAGTTGCACCATCAATACCCTGAACATAAATCGGCACTAATCTTATTGAATTAGCTCCTGCCGTATTGAAATCATTTCCACTAATATTTAATCCGCTCCCATTGCCGGCAGCAGCTACCGCAATATTGTAATTGGCAATATATGCCTTTTGAATGCTGTTATTTTGTATAGTGATATTTGTAAAATAACCTGCAGTACCTGGTGCAGCACCATCTGACACCACCAAAGCTGAATTGGTTTGAGCGCCGTTAATCAATATACTGTTTTTTACCGTAACATTTGTGATAGGTATCGTTCCGGTTGAACCAATAACCATAACACTTGGTGAGGTAGTAGTTGTATTACTGATGGTAAGATCCCTGCTGGTGGTACCGTTATTTGATCCATCAATGATCACATTGCTGGATAAAATTCTGATCAGGTAACCTGTATATGCATTTGTAAGAGTGGCTGTAACACCTGTATTAGGTTTGATAGTCAGTGTAAACGGCCCGCCGCATCCGTAACTTATCTGGTTCAATGCATTGGTACCGGGTTCTGTTATACTTGCATCCAAAATATTGGCTGTAAGATTTCCGGTTAATCCACCTGCATTTAACGCTTCAAACAAACCACCTGCACCTGTTAAGGTGGGATAGGTTCCTGCAGCTCCAATGGTGACAGTACCACTAAGGCCTCCGGCAGGGAATGAGAAACTATTAATTGAACCTCCAATAGGGAAGGCGGCAGCTGTTAAGGCAACACTGCTTGGTGTAATTGCAAATGTTCCGCTGTTAATTCCCACATTAGGTGTACCATTTAAATCCTGGGCAACAACAAAATACTGAATGATATCTCCTGATGCTGCAGGGGTCTGCAACAATGAGAAATTTGTTGTAAAGCTGAACGGAGAAGCACTATTTGAAGCTTCTACATATTTCCAGCCATTATCAGCACTGGTATTCCCGGCATATGTGTTTGCATCGGTAGATTTTTTGAAATACAATCTTGGCTTGGTTCCGGAAGTTGTATTAACTCCGCTGGCATCGGTAATTGTTGCACTTAGTGTTGCATTTGCAATACAAAGTGTACTCGGAATATTTGTATAGGATATTCCCGGAGGATTAATATCCAGAAGGATAAATGTTCCTTCATCAGCACCTACATCAGGTGTGGTTACATTTCTTAAATCCCCATCAAAGTCGTCGGTAATACCAGAAACTGGGGTACCCCCACTTTCTACCTGTGTTGGAATAGCTGTATTGATATGCAGAAAATTGGCTGATGAGCCGGTTGTGCTGAGGAATGGAGCATCTTCTGTTATTGAAGCATTATCTCTTGAACTAACCCTTGTTTTATATGCAGCAAGTGTCTGATCACTGTTTGTTCCATCATTAAAAATCAGGTTAGCGGCACCAGGAGTACCGGCGTAAAATAAATTATTATTAGATGCGGCTCCATAGTTGGTTAGTGTTGTTGAGCTTCTTCTGTAGGCAACTGTTAAGCCGGTACCATTAGGAGTAGACTTATTAACAATAATATTACTTCTTAAATTTAAAGTAGAAGAGGTGGCAGTTGTACTTGTAGTATGGTAAATGCATGTTGAACCAAAATTCACCCCGGTTGAAGTTGCTGCCAGGTATATAGAATTAAAATGAACATTCACATTTGTTGAAGCAGTAGTAGCCGCTAAATTTATACCCCTGATTGCATCTGTTGAGATGCTGTTTGGAGCAGTGATATTACCTATTAAATTATTATAGATGTTGGTATTAGTGCCATTTGTACTCACATGAATACCAGAAACAAGGTTGGTGGCAGTGGAAGCTGTATTATTATTTACGAGGTCGTATATTTTGTTTTTATAAATGTTTACAGTACCTGTGGCGGCAGACTGGATACCATATAATATTGTTCCGGTAGCCCCGGTCATGTTATAAACTGAATTACCATACACGGAAGCATTAGTACCGGTTACATAAATACCATATAAACTCCCAGATGAAGTTCCTGTAATATTATTTATTGTATTATTATAAACAAGGTTATTTAATGTGCTTACTGCATAAATACAATAGTTTGTTGATGTTGAAGACAAATTGGAGAAAGTATTTGAATTACAATCCCTGTTTTGGCTTGTTGTCGTATTGGAGTAATAGCCATATAAACTGGAAGCTCCACTTATATTTGAAAAATTATTATTACTAAAAGTTTCTGTACCACCGGCAGGTGAACCTAAGTTATAATAGCAATAAATAGTGCCTGAGCCTGCCCGGCTGAATGTTCCGGAAGTAGCATTATTATTAACTGTTACATCGTTGGTTGATGAACTGTTATAAATCAGATATATAGTTCCTGTACTTGAAAGAGTACCTGAAGCAAAACTGTTATTACTTATATTACTACCCCCTGTAAGATTATTAGCATTGTACATCCCATAAGTAGTAGAGGTACTGCTGTTAGCCAGCGTAACAATATTATTTGAAAAACTTAAGGTTCCGCTGATGGTAGAAAAGAATGTACCATAAAAAGTAGAAGCGTGTGGAATACCCCCCCCCCCTGAATTGTTTATTGTATTATAGTCAACATTTACGTTGTTGGTATAAATAAAATACACACCATAGGTGGTAGCAACTGCTCCTCCCCCAAAATTCTGAATGGTATTCCCTGCACCGGTTTGTCCGATTATGAAATTCTGATCATAAAAGGCTGCGGAAGAATAGCCTCTGCAATAAATTCCACCATGAACATTGCTGATCGTATTACCGGTTATTGTTACATTTTCTGTTCTTCCGCTATTGGCTGTAACTGTTACACCTGTTGCTGAAGAGGTAGAAACAGTGCCGTTACTTATATGAATACCAAAAACATAAGCACTGGTACCCTTGGTCATAGTAATGTTACAATTCTTGATTGTTACACCCTGGCAGGCATCAGTAGCTGTTTTGTTTGTGTAATACCCATATTCAATTCCCTGGTTTGATGCCTGTAAATCCAGGCCATCAAATACTATATTATCTGTTCCCTCTAACCTTATTATACCATCACCTAAACCACCGACAGTACTGGTAGTATTTGTACCCGCATCTGTTCTTATTACAATTGGGTTGGCACCCGCCCCGCTTTTTTGAAAAGTTATAGCAAAAGCTGCATTACCTGCAGTCGAAATAGCTAATTGCGATGTTATCGATTCACTGGTTCCTGCATCCAGATTAAAAGTTACAGGGCCTGTCATAGCCGTTACAGTATTTAAATCGGTAATCGCAGCAGCTAATGATGGATAAGAAGCTGCCAAAACTGGTGTGGTATTCGTGTTACCAGTTACTGTATTGGTAATTTGTGCGTTGCTGGTCGCTGCGAATAAAACAGTAAGCAGCAGGAAGTAAATTTTTCTCATAATCAGAGTTTGTGGTAGTTGTAAAATAGCTGAAGACCTTAACGACCTTCAGCTACCTAAGGTATTTATTTTTTTAATACAGACAAGAATACTTTTAAAAGTTAGGAGTTTTACGATTATTACTGATTTTGGACCTTCATTGGCAATAACGCTTGATATTTATTCGGAGTGTTTACACCTTAATAATTATCAACCGTCAAAACAGCGATTGACCTTTTTATTACGGGGTATAAATAAAATATAAAGCCACGGATTAGTCCGTGGCCTTATACTCTTTTTTTAAGGGAAATAACAACAATATTGCTTAGATAATTAAATCAGCATAATCATTACTTGGTAAAAGGATTCGACATTGCCTCATCAGAAACTTTCCCGGTTAAAGTATTCAGGAATAATACCAATTTGCCCACTTCTTCATCCGTCAGTGTTTTGTTTAACTCTGCTTTAGCCATAATGGAAACAGCATCGTTAATAGAAGCTACACTGCCATCATGAAAATAAGGAGATGTTTTTTCAACATTTCTTAGAGAAGGCACTTTAAAATAATATAAGTCAGCAATGTTTTTTGTAATAAGATATCTTCCTGAGTCAACTTTTGCACTCTTAGTTAAGTCCCAGTAATTGCCAAACAAATTAAATTTCTGAAACATAGTTCCACCAAGGGTTACGCCAGAATGACAAGCTGTGCAACCTGTATTGATAAATAAATTCAATCCCTCTTTTTCTTCTGCAGTCAGTGCATTGGCATCGCCGCTTATATAGCTGTCAAACTTTGAAGGAGTCATTAAAGTTCTTTCAAAAGCGGCAATTGCTTTCCTGATATTTTCATACCGCAGCGCATTTTTTTCGCCGGGGAAAGCTTCTGCAAACATTTTATTGTATGCCGTATCTTTTTTAAGTTTTTGTTCCAGGGCAGCCTCGTTTGCCATGTGCATTTCAACAGGATTCAAAACAGGCATACCTGCCTGTTCTTCCACATCTTTGGCCCTGCCGTCCCAAAATTGAGAAGCATGTAAGGCAGCATTCAGCACCGTTGGGGAATTTCTGCCTCCCGGCAATCCATCATCACCAATGGAGAAAGATTTATTATCTACGCCAAAAGTTGACAGGTTGTGACACGAATTGCAACTGTTATTTCCTTTTGCAGAAAGTTTGGTATCATAATATAGCCTTTTGCCTAACGCAACTTTCTGTGTTGTGATGGGGTTCTCCGGGTTATCAGCCTGGTTGGGTAAAGCATGAAAAAGGCTGCTTGCGGTTAGCTGAAGCGAATCAACACCTGACTGGGCCTTTTTATCTGACTTGCCGGAGTTGCAGGCAAGAAACAGTACCATAGAACATGTGAAAATTGCCGAGAGGATAATCAACTTTTTCATTGTGTTTAAATTTTAAACAAAAAAAACACATTCCATTCAGTAAAAAAATGATTGTTATCATACAAAAACCTTACGGATAAAGGAAAGCGGGTAGCAATTTTTTCTGCCGATGTATTTTCCATTGCCGAAAAAAATAATGATAGTTGCAATCAATCAAATTTTTCAATCTTAAAATACAAAGTATAGCTCCCCGCCAGGGCGGGGTCATCAATGTAATCTATTTTAAAAATACCGTTGCCCACACCCAATGGATTTGAATTAACAAGCTGCTCAGCCTCTTTATACCCCAGTTTTATTGCGATGGGGTTAAAACTGAAATGGTCGCCTGCATCATACATACCAACAGGTCGGTCATGAGGATCACCTACAATACTTTTAGTAACGGTAACCCTGCTTCCGTTGTTGGGATCCCTGAAATTATATAAGATATCGTGCATGTAATTTAACTGTGGTCTGGTATTGTCGCCACTGTGTAATACTGCATCATTAGCATTGCCGGCAACATAATTTACAAAATCTGATACGCCGGGTACACTCAGAAAATATAAAAAATCATTGAATGGTTCCGAATTATTATCCTTTTCCCAGATCACCGGAATAACCACTACACTTTCGGCATCCTCGATTAAATGAAATTGAAATAGTTGAAAGGGAATCTGTAGAAGATTATTAGCTCCCGGGTAATTCAAACTTGTGTTTAACTCATAAGGCCTTTGCGGATATGAATCTCCTTCCTTAATTCCCCCAAAAGAACTTTTTGAACCGAATCGGATCCTTTCATTCGGACCCGAAATCCAGTCAGAATTATTAACATCTCCGTGGACCTTGGTCTGACCACTAATCATTGAAGTAAGTGACTGATCCATATGCTGGGTGTACCCGTTGCAGGTAATATACACCTCATCACCTTTTCCGTCTCTTTCCAGGATATCATCATTGGTTGGATGATTGCAAGTGAAACCCAGCATTTGGAATTTATAATTGCCGGATCTTTTTGCAGTTTCAGGCGGGGAGAATGTTGTGTACGCAGCCTGTTTAAAATCCCAATTCCTGACCGCAGTATTTTCAAGACTGTAATATTTTACCACCCTTTCAAAAACCTGGAAGCGGCTTGAACCGTCCTGCATTTCATCTGAAAGCGGAAAACCCCTCTCAGCAAACTGGCCCTGGTCCATTTGTGTACTGACTGCATGCATTCCGGAAGATTCGCTGTAATAAACCACCCCTCTTTCAAACCTCGAGATATATCCATTATAAAAAGCAGTAAGCCGGGCCGTATTACCTTCAGGATTACCCAGGTTTTTTTCACCTGCCTTACTGACCATTTTCTGTAACAACGGATCAACAGGTATTGCAATCTTAGGAAGGGAAAGGTTTTTAAGTATTCTGATCTGTGATTTTGATTCAACAGTAAAAAACAGGAGGAGATAAATCACCTGGATAAATAATTTCATAATTTATTTTTGGATGAATGTAACTAATCGGAAGATATGAAAGAATGACTTTCTACCCAAATAAGCTTTATCTGGCTATATCTATTTATTTTTAGTTTATACTTCAGGAAAATTTAAAAACATTCTCAAAGCTATTTCTGGGAGTGAAAGATTTGAAGTGATTTATGGTACAGCAAATAAACTTTGTATAAGTGGGCAAGCTTCTATAGAGGTTTGTTGCAAATAAAAAAGGCTTAAAAATTATAAGTTTCCAAGCCTTTGATCTTTCCGCTCCCCTTACTGCGGAAAGTTGCAACAATTTTTTTGAGTATTTAGTTGGAGTCATAAAAAAATGATACCCTGCAATTTCAATTTAATGCTGAATAGACATTGAAATCAGAGGTATATGAAGCCTTGATCATTTACTGATTCCAACCGATTCACTTATCCCTTTGAGCAACGCTACCCACGACAAATTAACGATCGTATAATTAGGGTCGCGGTCAATATGTACCCGTACAACCCTTGGGTCTTCGTTCTTTTTAGGGTTCGAATTTACTATCAGGATATTAGCCAGGAGACTCATCAACGATTTCTTTCCAGGTTTCTTTGACCCACTGTTCGTTTTAAGCATGAAAACCCTAAGATCTTCGTACAGCATTTTCACCGTTCCATCCATGCTGTAATCGTTGCCCTGAAAATTGAATTCTACTTCACTTATTTTCCCTTTCTTTATACTAACATTTCCCATAGGTTCAACAACAGGATTTAGCCAAGCACCTTCAATAGGGCCAACATGTCCTTTCAGGTCGAAACGTCCTTTGGGATGAAAAAAATAAAAAAGCCAGGTAATATTAAACGGGGTTTTATTCAGTAAGCTTGATCGTATATCAACTGTCATGACATTATTGACCGCAATGGCTTTTTTATCATTTGTAAAATTGCTGATGCTGGCATTTATATGATAAAGTAGAACCTTACCGGTTTTATGAGTAATCTTGTTTCTTTCTTTGTACTCAAGAAAGCCATTCGACATAATAATCTTTCCTACCCGTAAGGTCACAGGAATTTTTTCTATCACCTGCTGAGGGTAATATCCTACCCGGTTCTTTTTTTCATGGGCTATCCCCAAGTCACAATATATTTTATAATCAGCCGCACCAACCAGCATACTATCTGCCATAATATTTTGTTCAAACAACTGCGGCAGGTTTATATTTTGTAATTGAATATCCCTGAACGATAAATCAAAGCGTAAATACTCTTCAGGATGAGTTTTTACAAAAGCTCCTTCACTCAATGTGGGGTTAATTTGGAAGTCTTTGACACGGAGATGACGGTCTATAGAACTTACCGAAATGCTGTCTGCACTATAGTTGTATAAATCGTTGACAGATAACCAGGTCAGTTTTCTGCAGGTAATACTGATCTCTTCGGCAAAAAGCATTCGGGCAGTATCTGCATTGCTGCTGCTGTCAATTTTTACTTTCACCAGGGTAATAAAAACATCCTGTATCTGAATACTTACTTTTTTTGTTTTGTGACTGCTCGTAGTGATCTGTGCGCCGCTAATCAGTATGGTGTCAGCCTGTATCAGTTGCAGGTCGCCTAATATCAGCTCATATATTTCGTTCGTAGGTACAACCCGTGTTGAATCATTTACGGAGTTAGTGTAAATGATATTGATCACCGGGTCTTTTATTTCTAATTTCCGGCCCACGATTTCGTTGTTAATTAATGCCCGGGGTGTACTTACCCCCGTCACATTGATCCGGGGGATATAAATATTCATAAGAATGGAAGGCTCTCTCCCCATCTTTACGAGATCCATATATCGTGTACTATCATAGGATAAATTCATATTGGAAAAGGATAGGTCGCCAGCTATCTCATCCATTTCAAGGCTATCATATTTTATTTTGTACAGGCCGTCACTTTTTTCCCTGACGGCTGCTTCCATTTTATTTCTTATGATCGCTTTTTTGTGGGTATTCCACCACCAGATGCCGCCTGTAATAACAGCAGAAAAGAAAATAAGAATGCCAAAAACTATTATTCGCCCTGTGTGTGTGGCGGTCGCTTTCTTCAATTTGGTTTTTATTGCTTTCATGAATTTTTTAAAAAAATAAATAGCCCGGCATTTACTGACGATTTACAATACGAATGATGAATCACTGTTTTATCAATTGAATATTATAAGTTGTGGTCTGTGAAATTTTAAGCTGTTCTAAAGCATTCGTTATTTTTCCCCATTCCTTTGGATTCTTTTTTGTATCAGTTGTTAAATCCGGATTGCTGTAAAAATTAATGATGTTTAGTTTAAGACCGGGATTTAAAAACTTGAATTTTTTTTTCCTGAGCTTTAATAACAGATACCCATAATTTCTATCAGCCAGTTTATATTCTCCCCTGGCTGTATTATTTCCTGTGTCAAAATCGATATTTGTGAAATTGATATTTCCGGAAGCTAAAATTTCCATGGAGGAAGTGCAATTCGCTAATACTGAATCAAAGCTTTGAATAAATAATTTTTCTGCCTCGGGTCCCGGCTCTTTGATCTTAAGGGTCTTCAGCGGTCCCGCTTTTGGTAATACACGGATAAGCCATGATAATGCGTTGGTAAATAATCCGGGCATCTTGTGTTTTTTTCCATGTTCCTCATAATAATTGGCCCTGCCCATTTTGTATTGGAAACTACGGCTTGTTGCAGTGGGCTGTGATTTGAGTATTTCGTCTTTTTTAATGATCCAGGCAGTCTTGGTGAATAAAGGAAACAAACTCATTACAGACCATCTGAATGTTTTAATAGAAAAAGAAAGGTTGACAAAAATATCATTTATATCCAATGCATATATTTTGCGAAAGGCTCTTTCTAACACCGGCCGGGAAACATTAAAGCCTATAAAATCGTGATAAGCCTGTGAAGCATAGTTCCCTTTTGCTGTTTGTAAAACATCAAAAGAAAATTCAACTCTCTTGTGCGAAATTTTATCGTCCTCGTAGGTGACAAGGTTGCCATATTTTTCCATGATCATGGGGTACACAATTGGCACACATCTGTTAGTGCCTAAACTGTGGCCGTCTTTATCAGCCAAATAATGACTCAAAAAGCCTAATGCAAAAGCATATTCATTCACATCCTTCGCCTCATCCAGTAAGGCATTTACAAAATCGCCGCTACGTACATAATGTACCAGGTTAGTAAATAAACGGCTGCCAAACGGGAAATAACCCATATCAGGAGCAATGGCACCACCATAAGCATACGAGTGTGCTTCCTTTAATTGTTTTTCCGTTGCGTCGGGATACTTATGTTTGAGCAAAGGTTGAATTGATTTTTCCCAGAGGGCATCAATAATCGCTTCATGCGTAAGTACCGAGTAAGCTTTGGAGGAGAGGGGCGTACCCGGAATGCATAAAACAGCAATCAATAGGAATTTATAAAAAAAAGCCGGCTTCATAACATTAGTATTTAGTTTCTGCCATTGGCAAAGGGGACCAGCAATAGATTAAACAAGTCAGAGTAAAGAGAAATGCTAAAAAGAAATAATGAAATGATTGAAAAATCTTTTTCAATATGATAAAGCTTAAGCTTTCCGTTTCCGCATAAAGCGTTTTTATGAATTAACCAGGGAAAAATAAAACAAGAAAATCCGCTTTGCCATTTTCTGATTGCCAGTCTTCTTTAAAATTAAATCCCCCTCGTCTGGCAAGTGTTACACAACTTTAGAAATAAATTATATAATTCACACATTCAGAAGGTCGCTGGTATGAGTTACATCACAGACATTTACCTTTAGATGAATTAACAAACAGAAAATTGAAAAAAACAAGATTACCTGTTAAACCGGTCTTATTAATATTGGTTATTTGTTTTTGTATAATCTGCAAGAGTCATGCAAATGCCGGATATCTTCCGGTTGCAGATACGTTAGTCACCTCATCCCGGCAACAAGCCATTGAGTTTGTTGATAAAATAAATGAATTGGAGCCCAGCCCCTTTTGGCCAAATATTAAACCCGCCCTGTTTTTGCAAAATTTAAAAACGAATATTCATCAGCCTGTAAGCATTTACGCCGGCAGTGGAACAAACTTTTGCGGGTATGGTGCATTGACCTATTTATTTTTACAGAATGCCCCTCTGGAGTATGTAAAATTAATATTGGCATTATACCGTGATGGGAAAGCTACAAGTTCAAATATCAATTTCCGTCCTTCGTCTGCTATAAAGAAAGCGGCTGGTACGCTTAAATTCAAAGGCATCCTGGATATACATCCTGCCGATCAAATGTGGTTCTTGACCCTGGCCGATCATTTTAAGGGATACCTTAATATATTTAACCGGAAATATGATCCGGGTGATGAGGACCGTTTCTGGGCAGCGGTTAATTATGCCAAGTTCAACCGCATGGTAAGAATGCTGCTCCATTATAAAATACAGGCGAAAGGTGCTGATCTCATTCGTCCCCGCATTGGTAATCTGTATAAATACATCACTGAAAAAATGAAAACCGGCACAGTTGTTTTATTTATCAATAACCGGATAGTGCATAAAAAAAGTCACACAACCCTTAAACTGGCAGTTCCAACACATTATATAGTGATCGAAAAGATCAGCGAAGAAAATAACGTCATCACATTTGTTTATTGGGATTATGGTGGCAAAACGCTTTTGCAATTATCTCCTGCTTTTTTTAAGAGGATAATTTTTGGAATCAGTTATTGTACAAAAAACGGAACCAATGTCAACTAAACAAATTCAGACAATATTATCAGCCGGAATTGTATGCTTTATTTTTTCCTGTTCTCCAAAAAATATTTCTACAAGGTATTACTATCAGAATAAGAAGGAGCTTGACGGGGTAGAGGAAACTTATAAAAAACTATACCAGCAACAGCCATTTAATATTGCTTTTACCGACAAGAGCTTTAATATGGTATCTCTTCAAATCATTACAGATACACTGAACTACATATATTTGTTTGAAGTAAATGAATCCCGTTTATCCGATACGCTGCGTAAATATCATTTAGAAGCACCAAGGGTTGTTGAATTAATTAAACAAATACAGGCTATCCGTTGTGCCTGGATCAATAATTATAATTACTATGTTGACGAAAAAAAGAATTCCCTGATCTTTATGTCGATTAAACCATTGGCACTAAGTACACCTTTCTCCTATAAAAAATATTATATCCTCACTTACTTTCCGAAGCCCCAATATTTTGACAGCACGGGAAATTTGCTTGACAAACAGAAACCCGGCAGGCTCCGGAAAATAAACGGAGAGGTATTCAAAAGAATAAATGATAAGGTCTGCTATACCGTTTCAGGATTTTTCAGGTGATGATAGTAAGGTAATCCCGGTAAACATAAAAATGCTGACCAGGTTTAAAAAAGATTTTGCCGAACTATAGTACAGAAATAACTTCCCGGGTTATAACCAGAAAAGAGAGTCAACCTGTATAGTTTGGGTGATTATTGATCAAAGGAGGCTTTTGAAAAATCTTGATCTTTACATCAGGGCTGGCTGAATAAGCAATTGAATACGTCGATGAAAAGTGAAACGGATAAGAATTTAATCCACAAAAGGTGTATGTACTTTGAAAGACTTAATAAAAAACAGTTATGAAATTCGTTCATAACTGTTTTTTATTGCTCCTGCTTCAGGACTTGAACCTGAGACCCTCTGATTAACAGTCCCAAATTGATAGTTTTCACTATGTTTCTTTAAATTACTTTAAGTTTCTCAAATCCTTGATAGGACTAGCTTACAGGGAAATGAGAGTTTCTTTAATTATCAATTTGCTACTTCTAACTGTTGCGGAAGTATGTCAAATTTTATGTAAATTTGCATTTGGATTTGCAGCAGATCTTATACATACGAAATGATAACTACAGCTATAGTATTAGACAAGCGTAGGGCAAAGAAAAGCCAGAAGTTTCCGGTGAAACTTCGAATTACTTACAATGGGAAACAAAAGTATTACGCAATTGAAAAAGATTTATCCCCAGAAGAATTTGATAAGGTTATAGTTTCTCGACCCAAAGGCGAATTTAAAGATCTCTCCCTGAAATTTGGCGCTATTGAAAGAAAGGCCAAACAAATAATAGATTCATTGGATCAATTTAGTTTTACTGAATTTGAAAGAATCTTCTTTGATTCCAAATTCAAGAGCCGAAAATCCCCATATGAATTATTTGAGGAAAAGAGTGCTTTATTGAAAAAGCAAGGTCGCATAGGTACTGCCACATCTTATGAAACAAGTTTACATTCTTTAAGGAAATTCAGAAAGACCCTTTCCTTTGAAAGCATTACTGCGGAATTTCTCCATGATTATGAAAACTGGATGATCGGGAAAGGTAAATCTCAAACTACAGTTGGAATATATCTCAGGAATCTTCGAGCCATATTCAATGAGGCTATTATTTTAAAACTTGTTGATCCTTCAAAGTATCCCTTTGGAAAACGTCAGTATGAAATACCTGTAGGACGGAATGTCAAGAAAGCTTTAGCGAAAGACCAGGTGAAGCTATTGTATCATTATAAGCCCAAAGAGGGAACAAATGAAGGCATGGCCAGGGATTTTTGGTTCTTGAGTTATTTCTTAAATGGGATTAATATAACAGATATAGCATACTTAACTAATAAAGACTATTCTGGAGATTTTATAACAATCCTAAGAAGGAAAACCATTAATAGTACAAGGTCAAACCCAAAGATTATCAGGATTCCAGTATTGCCACAAGCCAAAGAGTTGATTAATAGATATAGAAAGTTAGGTAGTCCTAATGATTACGTTTTTCCGATTTTGAAAAAGGGCATGACTCCAGAGCAAGAAAAGGCTACAATACAGCAATTCACAAAAGTGATCAATAAATGGACAAAAAGGATTGCAGAGGACCTGAAGATTGATAAGCCAGTGACAACTTATACAGCAAGGCACAGTTTTGCTACAACCCTTAAACGGTCAGGAATTTCAACGCAAATTATATCTGAGCTGTTGGGCCACACCACAGAGAAAACGACTCAGAATTATTTGGATGGGTTTGAGGACGAACAAACTTTGGAGGCGGTTAACAACCTTGTATCTTATTTATAATCAATCACATGTGGGGATGTTGGCAAACTCAGACCTTTTGTTACTTTGAATAAATATTAGTACCTTTATGGTGCTGTTTATAACAGTAGTTCATTCACATATGAAGTTCCTACAACCAGAGGAAATTGAGAAAACAACTTCTCAAGCCTCAATAAGAAACAAGGAATTTCTCACATTAGAAGAAACCGCAACCTTTCTTGGTTTCTCGAAATCTCATCTTTATAAACTTACCAGTAAAAGGTTGATTCCTTTCTATCAACCTAGTGGTAGGAAAATTCTATTTCGCACTAGCGAGTTAGATGCCTGGATCTCTCTTACAAAACGAGTGGCTCTTCATGATATCGAAGGTGAGCTTGTTATGAATAATAACAATAAACGTTAACTATGGAGACAAATGTTCCCCTTACAGTAGAAAGCAAGGCAAATCTTCTTTCTACAACAGAAAAATATCTCAAGAAACAATACGATTTTAAGTATAATGTTGTTACCGGAAAAGTCGAATGGAAGAAAGTGTCGAATAGTAAATTCGAAGAATTAACAGACTACGCTCTAAATAGTTTGTTGAGAGAGCTTAATCTTAAAGGATATCAAATATCCTTTTCTCGATTAAGGTCATTACTTTTTTCAGATTTTGTCGTTAAATACGACCCATTTCATGACTATATTAATGCCCTTCCTGAATGGGACCAGGTAACTGATTACATTGGTCAATTGGCAAATACAGTAAAGACGACTAACGAACCATTATGGTATAACAGCTTTCAGAAATGGATTGTTGCTATGACCGCCAGCTTATTGGATGATGATGTGGTTAATCATACTGCAATAGTTTTTTCTGGTAAGCAAGGTATAGGTAAAACAACCTGGATATTAAATCTTGTTCCGCCTGAATTGAAGTCTTATGTATTTTCTGGAACTATTAATCCGGATTCAAAGGATGCAATGATTCATCTTGCGGAAACATGTTTGATCAATCTTGATGAATTGGAAAACCTTAATAAATCACAATTAGGATCAACCAAGGAGCTCATAACTAAATCAAATATCAGGTTGCGGAGACCTTATGGAATAAACAATGAAACTCTTGTTCGGAGGGCTTCATTTGCAGGCTCTGTTAATAGTAAAGAATTCCTTTCCGATACTTCTGGCTCAAGAAGATTTCTTGTTTTTGATGTATTTGAGATTGACTATCAACATAAAGTTGACATGAGAATGGTTTTTGCTCAGGCTGCTGCTATGTTTAGATCAGGCTTTCAGTATTGGTTTAATAAAGCAGAGACGGAACAGATAGACAGGAACAACGAACAGTATCGAGAAATAAGTATGGAGGAAGATCTTCTACTTAAGTGGTTTGCTCCTGTTGAAAGACATGAAACGACCCAACATCTTACAAATACTGATATACGTGAATTTATCGCAGAACGGGAAGGATTAAAAATGACAGATTTGTCCCCTAAGAAGTTGGGTGCTGTTTTACACAAACATGGGTTCATAAATTTTAAAGACCCCAAAGACGACAGGCATAAATATGCCTTGAAATCAATCAAATCGATGGGTGTAAGCTTATATTAATAAAAAGGTACCTTGAATATTTAGTAAAGGGGTCGAGAATTCGGCCCCTTTATTATTTCCAAGTTGCCTAAGTTGCCCCCATGAATTGCAAGTATATATAAGGGGCAGGTTAGGCAAGATAATTCCCGTATTTCAATATTAGTGAGGATAGCTCATTTATATAAGTTCAAAAGAAATCAAACGAAATAATAATTAAATAGCTATAGTGGGCAAACTTGGCAAAGCTTCTTTTTACAAGAAGGATTGCGTATTTTAAAAAGAAGAATAAATTTGTTAAAAATACCCCTTGCCAACTTTCCCATGTTGCCCAATAATAAACAGAGTAAGTTTTGCCAGTCTTTTTGTTATTTTGTATTAAACCTTATTCACTTTTAACCATTTAAAACACAATTATGGAACACAGTTTATCGATTCAGACCGATGATATAACGTTAGCAATTTATGATACTACTAAAAATAAAAAGTTGTATCACATTGATATTGCTCTTTTGGGAGAAACCCAAAAACATGGGGATGTCTTGGTATCCAAGTGGATACATCATTTAGTTAATAAAACATGGATTACTTCGGAAGCATTGTATGAGATAGCCACAATTATCAAGAGCTATCATCCTGAGACAGGAATCGACTGGCCTGTAACTTTTTTCACTGTTGAAAAGAGCCATTACCTAAATACTCTTGCAAGCCAAAATCCTGTGTATGATACATTAATTGGAAGAGTGGATTTAGGACAAAAAGAGAATACTGATGAAGTAAATAGTGCAATTAAAAAGATTGTAGTTGAAAGGTTACGTAACTATGGCATAATTAGCTAAAATTTATACACAATTTTTATTGCATTTTATTTTGACAACACCCTTTAGGTGACACTCTTCGGCATCTTATACCTGATGTTTATAACAAACCCTCGTCCGCAAAAGAATAATATTGTGTACCAGATGGATGAACTATGATATGGTCCAGCAGTTTAATATCCATCAACTTTGCTGCTTCTTTTAGCTTTCCAGTCAATTCTTCATCCGCTCGGGAGGGTTTCAAATTACCCGAAGGATGGTTGTGTGAGATAACCAACGAGACGGCAGCGACCTTCAATGCAATAGATAGTATTATACGAATATCACAGACTGTTCCGGTAATGCCGCCATTTGATGCCCGGTATATTCCAAGAACCCTATTTGAATTGTTCAAATACATCACGACAAATTGTTCCTGGAGGCCAATGGTCTGCATGTTGTAGCCTTCAATTATGTGAATCGCAACATCAGAAGGAGTAGTTACATTAGGTCGCTCTGACGCTTTCTGTTTATTTATGTATGCAACTGTGATTTCAGTTACAGAATGTTTTATTGCTTCCATAAAAAAGATAAATGCTTCCTCCAATCCGCTCTTTCTTAAATAAGGGATTTGAAGGAAATGTAAATAAATAGGGGTTGAGTTCAGGTAGATGGGCTACCGATTAGAATATGTAAAATATCAACCATTACGGTTGTAATTACACAGTTGTTGTATGGACAATTTTTGCTGAGAGGAATGAAGAGGCGAAATATTTTACCATCCACAGATACATACTAGCTTTTTTCTTTTATTGCATAGTTCTTTTAATCTTTTCTTCGCCCAGTATAAGGACTTGTCTTGTATGGAATCAAGGATCGATAGACAGCTTTCAAAATCTCCAATATTTCTACTCATTTCAGCTACGGTAATTAATTGGAATTTGAATACATCTAAATTCATAAGCTGTATTATTTGTAAAATATTTTCTCGGTAATGGTTTTCATCGGCTTTATCTATGAATAACTCAGTCCCTTCTCTGACACGGTCGTTATAAGCCCACCAAATTCTACGCCTGACAAAATATTCATCCTTTTCATTTCGAATCGCATCAGATTTTAAACTTTTAAACAATTCTTCTAAAGTTAAAAACTGCACAGGTTCAGCATCTTTCCAATACTGTTTTATTTTATCCTCCTCATGGTCCTTATCTGTTATTTCAGCGTCGTCACTCCAGAAAAATTTATCGCAATTGTTACATTTTATAATAGATGGTGTTTCCCATAGCCAGGGCACAATTTCTAAGCAGTCTGAATATAGCATTGACCCGTAACTATTCATGCTCTGGAGACTTCCTGTGTAAAACAGCTTGGAACATTTGGGACATTTTAATAGATGGCTTCTGACAGGTTGCATTTTGTCCAATTTATTGTAAGGAATTAGCCTGAATCATTCATTGCAGATAAGACCAATAGAACCACAGCAATTATTGTTATTGCGCAAGCTAGCCGATTAGCGAACGGGACGATAAGAATTTATTCGTCGCCCCGCCATATCGCCAAAGACCCAATGTTGGCTATAGTTAATCCGCACACTCAAGTTTCTTATTTTCTTTCTTAAATTGATTAATTAAGCTTCTATAAAATTCAATCATTTTGTCAGGGTCATTCATATATTCTTCAACTTCATCGTCATCCATTTGGGTGACCTTATTGTGAACTTCAATTTTACCTGATTGAGCATTCTCTTGATACCATTGATAAACATCTGGATAGCCTGCAACAAACATGCGATCAATTGCCGGTGGTAAATAGAAAATATCTTTTATTGACTTGGTTCCGTAATCCTGTTTAGCTGCTTTCCAAGTATTATGTAAAACATCTAAGTTTTCCATGAATTTTTGTCTGTCAATTATGTCCGGCACAAAAAATCTGTTTATAAATACATCTATAGAATCTGCAAGTTGGGTGTCAGAAAGTTCTTTGCGGAAGTTCTCCCAGTCAGAAATGAAAGTTGAGGAAGCTGAATGACTTGTCAATTTACTCTTTGTATTAGTGTATTCAATTACACCTTGCGACCTTAATTTATCAAGAGAAATATTTATGCAGTTATCAATACTTTCAACGTTGTCAAATTGTAAACCCGAAACGGGCATGCCTTCAAATTCACCTCTAAAAGAACTTTGGAAGGTTGAGAATAATATTGGCGTATTTGTTATGTCAAGCTTAACGCCAATGGTTAAGGTTCCGGTATTGCTGTTGGTATCTTTTAATGGTTTTGAATATGAAAAGCTTCTTCCAGTGTCATTGACAAATGACATTTCGTAGAAATTTTCTAAATGGTTGGCCAAAACAGGAAACGACTTTCTCATGCCTCCTTGAGAAATAAGCAATTTTTTAACTTCTTTGTTTCGTTGTTGTGCACTAACAATGGAAATCAGCACAATTACTGCGATTACCACAATAATTATTGTCCACATAAGCAGGGTTTTTAATTACAGCCAACACATAGTGTTTTCTGATTTGTCTTATAAAGATAATAAGACCTTGTCAAATAGGTCATATAAGACCTAATTATAGTGATCTATTTCGGAGACTTTAGAGTTGTGAATAAAAAGCGCAATGAAGAATTACTAAAGGCCTTCGGAAAGAACCTGAGGCGTATCAGGAATGAGAAGGGGCTAACTATGGAAAGCCTTGCGTTTGAAGCAGACATTGAATACAGACAACTTGGACGCATTGAGAGAGGTGAAATTAATACGACTATCTCTACTGCCTTTGCCCTCTCCAAAGCGTTAGGAATCGATTTAGAAGCCCTCTTTCAATTCAAGGTCAAGAAGTAGCTTCAGCAGAAATCCTTTTAAAATTGAAAAGGACAGGCATCATTTCGACGCCTGCCTTTCCTCCCTCGGGTCCCTATTCTGTGGTCTTATACTGGCCCCTAAAATTCTAAGAGTATCCGGAAGTATTTGTGATAATAAGCCCTTCCATTAATCACATAGACAAGGTGATCTTTCTCCGTCATCTTTACCTCTTCAACTGTTGGGAAGCTATTCAAAGAAATGTCCCCGATAGTTTGTACACATAACACCCTGAACGGGCATAAAAGCCTTACTATCCTGCCAGATTTACCAACCAGTAGCACACTAAACGGATCACAGTATTGGGTTGTTTGTGTAAAGTCATCCATAACTGGTCTTATTTATTGGCCTGGCCGAAACCAAGCCTGTAAGGAACATTAATTTAAATACCAGTTGTTGCTTTTGTTGTTTAACGCAAGGCGTATTTCATCAACAAAACTGAAGGCATTGACAGAACGATCCAGTAGGTTGTCAATATATGTGGACTTATTAGCCCCGGTAAAAAGGTTGTATAAACGCCAAAGATTGATAGTTCCATCTTCTGAGCGGCAGAAGGAGTTATGACGATAATAATCCCTACAAATCATCCCTAACTGTTGATCTCCAAATCCCATTTGTGGTATGCTTTCTTTCTTGTCTTTAGGAAGATGATTATACATTCTGCACTTTCCTATGAGCATTGCAAATTGTTGCTCAGTTAAAGAATACTCTGTAAGCTTTTTTAAAGAATGCAGATGATAGGTGGCATTATAGTTTTCGATCAATGTCCTAATGCATGCTTTTAACTGTCCTGCATTTTTTACTTTTAGATCACTCATAAATCCATCCGTCCAAACACAGAGGTTAGTACAAACCTTATTCTGAAAGCCAATGAATACCTTGAAGTGTTCATCACTTCCTTTTCTGTTATAAAGATTATCAAGGTTATACGCCTTTACCCCACCTATAGTTAGTGAAAGAGTATCTCCATTGATCTCATCACATATTGTAGGTATTTCAATGATGAAGGCCATGCGTTCATAGTAAAGAGTCTTTTCATTTTCCTGAAGTTGATTGGCAGGTTTGTTTTTTGCATCAGGAATACGACCCTTTACCGGATGTGAAAGCCTCACTGAAGGTTGAAGTATGGTTTCATCATGGTATATATCAGAAACTACATTCTGGGCGGCTTCAATGAAGTCGCCGTGGGAGATTACCGGCTCATTGTCTTTAATAAATACAGGAATGATGTGCTTCTCCCTGATCTCATGTAAACTGCTTTCTATTGTATTTGCCTGTATAAAGGGATTGGATGTTGATTGACTGTCTTTCATAGTTGGAAAGAAGTCATCAGTAGTAGATAGACTAGCTCTATTAGCTTGTGCTGTTACCAATTCCATTGTTGTCGGTTTTTTGAGAGTTAGATAATATTGATTTCGGTAGCTCTTGCTGTAACTCTGCTCTTCGCTTTGTAAAAACAGAGTGATGGCTTAACTGGTACTTGGGGTGATTCATGAATAACTGAAGCAACTCATCAAGAGATTTACATCCGTTAATTCGCAAGGTTATATCGTCAATCAAAGGAAGAACTTGACCCTTATTGCACCATGCCAGGATTGTCTTGCCCGTTTCAGGTGTCATTTTGAATTCCGGTTTTCCGGTAAAAAGCGCAGTCCGGTCTTTTGATACCGAAGCGTTGTTTTTCATATCGAGATCAAAAACTATTGTAAACTCATAATCCATTCCATCTCGGGTGATTCCTTTCATACCAACTTTTTCAGGCACCTGTTTGCCATTCTTTTCTACCAACACATAGTCTTGCTTAGTTCTGATGGTTGAAATGATATGAGAGGGACTCTGGAGTAATGCCTGTACAAAAGCATTGTGCCTAGGTGTTATTTTGGACCAATTGGTAAAACTATTACCGGTCATATTACCATGAGTGTCAAGTACACCACCCTGACCATCCCATTCATGAGTAATTGAATCAATAATGATAACCTCAATTCCTGCTTTCTCACATACTTTGATTGCTTCGACATATCGTTCAGGTGAGTATGGAGCAGTAAGAGAAAGTACTTTGTAGGCTCCAAGGTCAGCGTACAATTCTGAAGAATGATTTTCTGTATCAATAACAGCTATTTTACTCCAATCTCCCGTAATACCGGAAGCGATTAGTAAAGCTGAATAGGTCTTGCCTGAACCGGATGGTCCCTGCAAAGCCATTTTAATCTTAGCCCTTTTTCGGGTTGCATTTTCAAGTTGCATAATAATTTGTTTAAGATGAAAAAAAAGGCAGAGCATAAAACTCTGCCCGGATTTAGGGTAGGATTAATTACTAACCCATAACCAGATGTTGGGGAATAAACAAGTCGTCTTTAAGATTTGTGGTCATTTCTACAGGTTGATATTCCCAGCGATGATTGAGGGTAACTACTTCGTTGGTTTCTTTCATTGAGTATTCATAAGGATCACTTGGCATCTTTAAGATAGTACCAGGTATAGTTGTTCCAACAAGCCGCTTACAGGTTTGTTCGTCGAAAGTTGAGGGGATCAAGCAGGTACGGGCAGTCATATAAAACCTGTTGGTCTTTTGGGATTGGACTGCTTCTGCGCCCCCCTGCAGCTCTAATCCAAAGAATTCTTTACCGTCCTTTGTCTCGGACTTTTTGTAGTTAATAATTGTCACCATAATGGTTGATTTTTAAGTTATGCCGGGGATACCCGCACGGCAAAATCAAGGTGGGGAGTATCTGATGAGGTAGTCTTATGTGTATGGGATACAAAAAGAGGGTGTTATATTTTAAAAAATTTTTTGAACGATTTGTGAAAAAGACCCCTTTGAGAAAAAAGATTTGTGAATTTTGAGATTGATTTTATGCCTAATTACAAGGTCTTATTGAATTTGCAGATGGATACTAACCGTATAGATATTATGCTACAATCATAGGTAGAATTGGTTGCTAGAAAACCCATAAATATGCGTGAAGGGAGGTGGTGTGGAGTTTGAGTGACTTAGAATAACAAAACTGCTTGACGATCTAACTCCAGCTACCATGAAAGTGAAATAAAAAAGTAGTGGCTGGGAGACTGCACCGGTTTGGCGCATCTGCTTGCCGACGCCAACTTAGGCACATCTATTTACCGGCCTTACTGAGAAGAATATTTCAGGTGATTTGAGATTTAATTATGAAAAAGAATTTCAGGGATGAGCTTTGATGTTTAATGAATGGATTGATAAAGTAATTGCATCGCAAAGGACGGTGCTATGAAATACTGGAGCTGAGATTAAACTTTTTTAGTAGCGATTTGAACAAAATTAGTTGGTCCAACACCCTTTGAGAACCTTTTTGGATCTATATCGTATGGTTTTATATACCAGACTTTTGAAAATTTGCAAATTGAACTCAATATTGAGGCGGCTATTGTTTGTCTTTTAGAACCCGTTAATGCAATTTCAATGTTATAATTAAGATCAACATAATATTCCTGATATTTTTCGGCCAAAAATGGAATTAACCCTTCCAGATCATTAGAATCAAACTCGGTGATATTTGTGTTGTTGAATTTTTTACTTATTAAATCGGTAGCAATTCTGGCTGCGCCGCTTCTCGGGCTTTTATCCCTAATAGGAGCAATGATCTCAATTTTATCATATTCTCTTTTATCAAGAATATGATATAGGCGTTCATTTTTAGGACGAGCAAACGCAAAAAGAACTCTATTCCGTGATTCATCCGTATCAGTGTCCAAAAGATTAATTTCAGTATACGGAGATTTCTCGCCTCCAAAAATTCTATTAAGGGCATCAAAAAATTTATATGTATCCTTTTCTCCTTTATAAGCTTTATTAGCCTTAATCACTTCTATGTCTGTTGGGAAATAAGATTCAGCCTCGGTATGACATATAAACACCTTGTTTTTTTGTATAATTGATTTGCGTATTAAATTGAATATTAAAGCCTTTGAAAGTCCGCTCACATCCATTAAAACATTACCCCTCATAGGGGTATAAGAATCACGGATTTCGTCATATTTTTTTTCAATAATATTTGCCTGTGGAAAACGTGTGTTAAGTAATTTTTTAATCTTAATAGAATGTCCAGGCTTACCATATTTAACGAGAACTATATTTAGGGGTGAAATGAAATTGGAATATTTCTTAATAGACTCATAGGCTCTATCTTCAAACCCAAGACCTAAGATTAGCTCATGAATTTGTGTCTTTGCAAAAAACTTTGGTGAAGAGGTAAGTTGAATCTTAGGTAACAGCTCTTTATAAAGATTGTATTCAATAGCTACTCCTTCCTTCTTTTCGAATCCGATTTTTAATTGTTCAGACTTCGTTTTTTTGGAATTTTTTTTCTTTTGAGTGAATTTGGTTAAAATATTTTCAGACTTAATCTCTTCCAGCTCTGCCTTAGTCTCCACTTTTGATAAATTCTTTTTCAAGATTTGTTTACACGCATTTGGTCTATCAAGCCAATCTTTTAGATTGTTTCCAGATAATTCGAAACGGTCCGATTCTGCAAGACCAATGTAATTAGATAGACCGAATAGTTTTCTATATGTAAGTGAGAACTGTAGAAATGGGTTAGTATCATGAGTTTTTGATCGGAATGTTAGGCCAGATGGAACAAAAATTCCTGCATCAATCATTTTATTTATTTTATCAATACAAAATTCCTGAACCTTTTCATCTTTCATTGTAAACCTTAAGTAGATAGAGTTATATTGCCTGATTCTTTTAGGATTTTTGGGATAAGATTCAACCAACAGTTCATGGGAAGCTTCGGCAAAGCCCAAAGCATATTTTATAAGTTCTGGATATTGTCTTTTTAAATCATAAAGGCGGATGTTACAAAAGTCTTTGTACACTTTATGTTGTGTTTCAGCCGACAAAGAAGTCCCAGTATACTTCAATATAAATTTTTCGTACAAATTTATTATATCACTAATATCACCCACACATAATTTTTTTAAAGACGTAAACCCAGCGTAGACCTGTTTTTTTATTCTTGATGTTTTGGTTGCCGTAGCAATCGTTCTTGCAATTTCCATTAAATATTTGTCGCCCAAAAGACTCTTAGGGAAAAGAGCCGGATCATTTGAGTACTTAGGAATGTTTTTAAGCCGTTTAATTAATATCTCTTCAACAAATTCATCACTTCCTTTTGAATCAGTATCATGAATTGCGGATTTTACTTCCAGACCCAAATCGAAAAGAGCATAGTCTCGACCGACCTTAGCTTTTTCAATACTTCCAGGTGAATATAGGATTCTTGCTATTGTATGTGATTCTGATGTTATCTTAAATGAAAAATTTTCATTCTGAATCAGTAGCTGGGAAATAAGTTTTTTAATTAAATCAACTGGAATATAGCGAGTCGAAACATCATCAAGCAAGAAACAAATATGATGATTACTCCAGTTGATAAAAATTTTTTTTAGAAGATTTGAAAGTTTTTCAAATAAATGAATAGGATTGCTGCTTATGATATAAGTTTGTTCGCCGTTGCTTAACGAATACTGGATCTTCTCTAAAACAAAATTTAATTGTGAGTCAGATAAAATCATTTTTACCGAATCCTCTTTGGGGTAAACTTCTGCTACCAATGCAGTAATATGTCTCAGAAAATTTTCAGAAATCAAACTCGGATCTAAATCTTGAATATGCTTTAGGCACTCTAAAGCAGATTTTATGTACCCAAGAAAAAGAACTGAAAACGGATCAATACCTGTATCTTTTCCCATTAAATCTAATAATCTGCTTGCAGAAACGTAAATTCCCAAGAATTCATCTTTTTCGATTCTTTTAATACAATCCATTTTGGTTTCCGATTCGAACTGTTTAGCAGCTCTAGCATGCATCCATAAAGATTTAAGCAATATAGTTTTGCCACAACCTCTCATGCCAGTTATTATTTGAGGGCCAACACCGGAAATGCGGTTAAACCATTTGGCGTCAGGATCAACAAAAAGGCTATTTATATGCCAAGGTTGGATTGATTGCGCATTATATAATTCATCAACGTGTCTTAATCTAAATGGTTTATTCCAGGGCTGATTTTTATGTTGACTGTCTTCATATTCGGTTTTTATTGTCTCAATTAATTCATGAAAATCTCTATGTCGATAATCTGCGATTTTAGTATCAAGTTCATGAGCTATTTCCATGAGCTTGTTCGCAGCTCTAAAAGGGAGATCATTTGAAGCATCAGGATTTAGTAAAACATTTTTACATAAAGCCCGAACAATCTTACATACCATTTGAATATCTCTGCCTCTGTTTATCAAATATGGATCTTCATTACCCTTAGCAGAGTTTATATCAATAACTTTTGCCCTTATAGAAGGGTCTATTTGTCCGTGCCTAAGGCCGCCACGCTTTAGCTCTTGTATCATTATGTTTCCAACATGTAAATCGTTATGCCTTGCATTATTATCACTTAAGTCAATAAGCATACTTAACATGTCTATTGCAATCTGTGCATAACTTTCTGCTGAAATAGGAATATTGTTTTCAATAATTTTTTCAATTGATTTTCCATCAATAAATTGTAAAACTGCTACATGGCAATCCATTGTTTTATTCCCAAATTTTACATCTTTTACGTCAAAAAAATCTTCAATATCAACAAGATATTCAGAGCCGGCAGCAATTATTTTTCTATGAAGTTCACATTCTTTTTTAAAATCTTTCTTAAATAGTTTATATACTTTTTTGGGAATTACTTTGAGAGCAAAAAACTTATCTTTAAAATTTCCTGTTGTGACTTTATACGTAACGGAATAAAATCCCCGATCTATAGGCTTTATTATATCATACCGGCCAATTGATTGAGGATAATTATGAAGTTGATAATTATATGGGTCTCCGCAAGTTTCACATAAGTCTTCCAACTTATGAGTTGTAGTTTTGTCTTCTTTTGGACAATTAAAACAACAATAGTGATCTATCATAGTACCTCCTCGTATTGAATAGTTTTCAAAATGATATTTCTTGTTGAGAAAGATTTTTTAATTAATTGAATTATTCTAGTCTTACTTCTTTCTGCAACTCTTAAAATTACTAAAGGCTCTTTTCTTTTTATGTAATCGCCATGCTTTTTTATCAAAATACAGCCACACGGGTCGGGAAATTGTACGTTCTTTGAAATAAATTGTTTTTGTTCATATGCAATTGCTGATTTAATTTTTTGTAGGTCAATGTGTAGGAACCCTTCTTGTTCTGAGCTTAAAATAATGTTAGGTTGTTTTTTAAGTTGAGATATTTTTTTCAAAAAATGATCATAATTAGATCCTTGAGCAAGCAAATTTTCATTAAACTCACCACGAATATTAATTGAGGAAAATGGTAGTTTTACCTTTTTCTTGCTGATAGATGCGGCCATTGAAAAGCATATTTCAATGTGCTCTAAAAGTCCATTTAGGTTATTCTTCTCAAAGATCTCATATAAAGCTAAGAGAGCTTCGCCCCTTCCAATAAAAGGCTGTAAAGGGAATCTTGCATCAGTTAAAAAACATTTTGAAGATGTTCCTAATAACCTAGCAATACGATTAAATTTATGCGCATTATCTCGTGCTTGGTCAATAGAATTGCCAAAGTTTCCATTTTGAGAAACTCTAATATCTAGACCGACGGATTTAACATCCAAAGCAATTTTTTTTGAAAGCAGACTTGAAATTACCAGTGGGAAAAGGTTTATTTTATTGATTTTCTTTCTAAATTCAAAGAGTTTTATATCTAATGGGCAAAAGGTTTTGTCAGCCAAAGTATGAATGTATCTACTTTCCGAAAGACGTAATTCAAGATCATGTTTATTGAAATTTATTCTATATCCCGGAATTTGAGAGAGTACATCAATTGCTCCAGCGGGGCTTCCAGGCACACCAAGCTTCGGGACAGTGAACCCGAAATGAACAAGATATAAAGGGCACAAAATCGTCGATAAGGATGAAGGGCCCCCAGTAGAGGGTATATCAGCAGTTATGGTATTATTCTTAAATTTTAACCGTTCGCCTGAATTTGCCAATGTTTCCGACAATAATACTATTTCCTCATCTTCTATGGTTCTAGTTTCAGCATACTTGACCAGGCTAAACATATTCGTTTCAGTCGGGGAGTTTGAAAATTTTAGAACTATATCTTTAAAGTTCATTTAATTAGTAAGTCAAAGTGGATAATGTCTTTTCCCGGGTCAATGAGTTATTCAACTTGCATTGCCAAATAGTAATGATTTTCTATCCCTGAGGTATTAGACATTATTTCACTTCGCTCCTTTTTTGAGAATATATCAGCCAAGGTGGTTTAATAAATGATTTCTTATATTTCGAGATTGAAAATAACTAAATTTCGGGGGAAGAGCATTTCCGATTAATAAGGCAAGCTTATCTTTTGGAATATCTGCAGGTAATTTATAAGATTTACGAAACGATTGCAAGAGTGCAGCTTCTCTTGGAGAAATACAACGATTTTGGTCGGGATGAAGAAATCGTCCTTTTGAAGGATTGAGACACCCGCCGGTTATGGTTGTAGAAAAATCATCCCACTTCAGCCTACCATAAATGTCATTAAATCCAACATTCTCTTTTTTATGGCAATCCAGCAGGTATTTTTTAGGCAAATCGGCTCTACTTCCACCATTTTTAGGTGTTAATCTAATTTGAGTAAGAATGTGTTTCGTGTGAATTGGGAATATCTTATGTAATTTATCCCTTGATTTTTTAGGAACCGGCAAATCGCCAATTGCTTTTCTCACCGTTACTTTTTTAACTCTCGGGGCTTCAGCTACTTTGATTTCTCCCAGGCGAGAACCTACTAAAACAAGGCGTTTTCTGTTCTGAGGAACTCCATAATCCCGTACGTTTACAACTTTATGGTCTATCCATTTATAGCCAGACTTCTTTAACTCTCTGACAGCTTTCCTGAATAAATCGTAATCTTCCAAGCCAGGCACATTTTCCATCATAAACGTATAGGGCCTAAGACCCTTAACCAATCTGACGTATTCGAGAATAAGGTTGTTTCGGTTGTCCCTGACAACTCTCCTTTTATTTAACTTCCTTATAGATGAAAAGCCCTGGCAAGGTGGGCAACCCGCCAATAAATGAATTCTTTTTCCTTTCAACTTTCTTTTTATTTCTGCTATCGATACGTCACGGATATCTTTTGTAATTACCTTGGTTTTTGAATGATTTAGCTGATATGCCATAGATGCAATTTCATCCAATTCAAAAGCAACTTGTGTTTTGAATTTGGCCTTGTGCATTCCTTCTGTTAAGCCGCCGGCGCCGCTGAAAATATCAATTGAATAAAGATTCATATACCTTGTATGTCTTCAATTTTATATTTCTTATAAATTGTCTTGAAATGATCTACTACTACAGTCCAAAATTCTTTGGCATCCCCATACCTATCAGAGCCATTATTAATATAAATTGTATTATCCTTTCCGAAAAACAACTCACCCCCGTGAAAGGCTTTTTCACCTGCTGTGATATTTGTATGTTTTACTTCATTGAAAAGTGTGTCTTCGGGGTTCAAAAGCCCTTCCCATAGAATTTCTATTATTTCATCTTTATTAATAACCCAGATATAGCAATACTTTTTTTTGATACTTTTATCATATTCCCTTTTTTTAATGAGATTCAATAGATCATCATCTATAATTTGTAATTCTGATGGATGATTCGGCGTACCGTTATTCTTTGCATTATGAATAAAGTCGGCAAATAATTCACGATTCTTATGTCCATCTTCAACCCTTTGTTTGTGCGGAGGTAATGGCCTCTTACTTCGCCCAAACGGTTCTGTTAAGTCCCCAAATTTGCTTTTGCCATTTTCCATTTAGAAGCATCTATAATTTAAATGTATTATCGTTTAACACACCACTAAGTGCATATAAACCATATTTTTCAAAAGCTTCTGCGTAAGAGATTTCTGTTAGTGGGCCGAAATTGTCCTTAAAAAATTCCGTGTCCTCTGAAATCAGAATATGATAATCCTTACTCAAATAAAGTTTAAAATCAAAATTTTGTAACATTTCACGAACTGTTTTTTCTGAGATTTCTTTTTTGTTCGCCAGTTCATTTTTTAAAGATTCTTGTCCTAGAATAAATTCAAGATGCAATATGTCTTTATAGTTTTCCAGATACCTTGATTTATCAAATCGAATTTCTTGATCTCCAATTCTAATGAAAGGGTGATCATCGAGGTATAACAGGATGTAATCGTAAATTAAATTCTCAGAGCTTAAAATTAATTTATGATTTCCTTTCGGGAGAACTTGAAATCGTTTGGCATATTTATCCAACTCCTTTTTAAAAAGATATATCGGAATTTGGGATGCTACATTGGAATAGACGAAAAAGAATGAATCAGGTAATAGGTCCAGCATTTCTTTCAATTCGTCAGCTACTTTAAAGGCTTCGTCTTCCTTATTTCTATTTATCGACCTAAAATTCAAAAACTCCCAGTCAAAAATGACTAAGTCAGGAAAATAATTTTCTTGTTTTATCGCAGTAATAGAAAAACTTGGGTGAAGAGCCCAGTTTAATATAATATTGCCTGACTTATAGTATTTTGAATTCAGAATCAAGGCAGTCAAGTCACGTAAGTACGGTTCGTTAGGCCATTTAACAGTTTGTTCAATTAAAGGCTCAATAATTTTAGCATTAATTAGTTTGGTGTCATCTATTTTTCCATTTAACTTTTGAAATGGAAGGCTATCATCAATAATACATATTTGAATATTTTTATTTCCCATTGTTTCCCTCCTTTACTCTTGAAAAGTCTAATGTGAATTGTGCACCCGAGTACCCCGAGATTCTTTCCTTCTCATTAGTCAGATATATTTCCCCTTTGATATCGAGCATGTAATATTTGCAAACATACAGGCCGATTCCACTCGGCGGGAATTTCAAACTATAACCGGGCTGAAATAAGTAAGGCATTATTGATTCATGAATACCAGGCCCACTATCAGCAACAACTATTGTTCTATTCGAGGAATTAACTTTAATAAATATTTTCCGTTCTTGATTTTCTGATCTGCTTAACCAATAAGTGCTATTATCAAGCAGGTTAGTTATAACCTGATTAACTGCTCCATATCTTGCTAAAACAGAAAAATCTTTATCTGTGTTCCATTCAAATTCAATTCCTTCCTTTTCAAAGGGAGGCCTAAATACCTCTTTACAAAATTTAATTGATCTTGAAATTTTAAATTCTATTTCCGGTTCGTTTTTAATTGCTCTTAAAGGACTAATTCTTTTTATTTCAGATTGTAACGAAAGTGATGCGTCTTTTAATAATTCAAGTTTATTATTATCTAATTTCTTTAATTTCAAGAGTTCGTTAATGCCATGATAAAAATTTGAGGTGGTTTTGGCAATCTCATGTATTACTACGGCAATGCTTAATCCAAATCCTGCTTGTTCAGTCATTAAATCCTGATTATCCTTTATTACATCTAAGCTTTTTTCAAGGTTCTTCAATGACCGTTGCAAATTGACAAGGTTTGCTTTCTTTTCGTGTTTTTTGCCCAGCCGCTCAAGAATCTTTAGAGGGTCATTAGGTACGTCATACTTTTCTTCCAGACGCTCAAGAATATCTGAGGTGGCTTTTGAAACTTCTTTTAGTTGAGAAGGGTCCCTCTCAAGAGTGTTAGAAAGTTTACCATAATCATCCCGTTTTCCCTTAACATCGTTTTCAATTAAAATAACAACACCACGAACTAGTTTTCTCAAATCATTATAGGCACGATTATTAATAACACCCTCTCTGTTTGTTTTGTCAATCAAATTAAAATTGATAGTCTGCTCAATCTCAACATTCCCTATCATATCGTAATATGAAATGTTTGACCCTTTTTTTATATGCCGCTTGCTTAATTCCAACCAATCTACTTCAGCACCCCATTCTGCTGGAAACACATTAATACTATCTCTGTAAACGGCTATTCCCCCATACGCTTCTAATTCATCTTTAAAATTGGTTGCAAATGGACCTGCTATCCAAGGGCTTTTTCTGTACCACACATCAAGATGAACATAAAAAGCCCCACAAACAGGCTTTCTTATCTGCTTTTGATTACCTGGGTTTTGCCAATATTCTTTGTCTTTTAGTTCGCCAAGAGTTCTCAGATCCTGAATTTTATTTTTTCTTTCATCTTTGGACATTGGGACAGAATGTGGAGGCTGAAATAAAAAATCATAGTTAAACTTTCCCCAATCATCTACAATTCCAGTAATAGTAAAAATCGGGGGGAAATATTCTCGTATCGATTTCTCAGCTAAATCCGGAATTTGAGGGCATTCAAATGAAACCTTAAATTGTTCCTGTACAGATTTGGGATTCGGATTCGGAGTGTTAAGTTTTATTAGTGTCCGATTTATTTCTCTTATTTCATCTTCACTCAATTCAAATTCTTCTCTACCGCCGTAAATAATTATTTGCGTACCTGATTTTTTCTTGCCATAATCTCTTGATGGCTTTTGGCGAGTTAGTGTAATTCCAACAGACTCCAAATCAACCGCCTCTTCTCCGATTTTATCAAAGTCATCCCAATTTATTTTTAGAATATACTCATAATCATGATTCCTAATTTTCGTTTTTATAAGTAATTTCTTGCCAAGTCGATTTGTAGCAAACCGGCCTACCCCTTTTTCACCCAATGGAATTCTTCCTGAATGTTCTTTTTTTAATGCATTTATGAATTTGTTATATGTAGTAAGTGTGCCTTTTTTCTCCGCTCTAAGTCTTTCTTCTTTTAAGCGCTCTTTGATATTTGTCTTCAAGGTTGATGCGGGTCTTAGCCATCCGTTTTCAATTTCTTGCCAGGACATCCCGCCTCCATCATCCTCTAAAACAATTACAGGTCCGTCAAATTCATTAAAGAGATAATTGGAAGCAGCAAGTTTTGTGAGTGCCGGAACTTTTTCAATTCGAACATTACAATAGCTTGCACCAGCATCATAGGCATTTTTAACCAATTCTAAAATCCCGACTCTCTCAGAGGCTATGAGTTGTTCTCCCAATACTTTAACAAGATGTGCATCACTCTTAAAATTTAAAAGAATCCCTCCATCTAAACAGATTTCTTCAAGAGTCATATGTTCAATTGTTCTTATTGGATCTTTCTTACTATAACTTAATCCTGTTTCCTTCTGCTTTTCGGCTTTATCTTTGAAATGAACTGGAGAAGAAAACTTTTTATAGCCGTTAATCTCAGCAAAGTATTTTCCCTTCTCCCGTTTATCTTCGAAAATCTTTTCGATCTTTCCGTATCCAAAATAAACCCCATTTCCACTTTTGGCAGGGTCATAGTAAACAAACTCTGTATTTTGCTTTGATAATTGTTTAAAGTATTTCGAAGGGAAACGATAATATTTTCCTATAAAATCATTATAGGGATCTCCTTCTCTATACTGATTCAATATCAAACAGTTTCTTTCGCTCATCTGAATTATTTGGTGGGCTTTTCTTTAGTTGATAATAACATTTCCCTTACATCGACATTTAATAAACGTGCAATTTTCGTTAATGTGTCAATAGATGGTTGCGATTCATTTGTACACCACCGGGACACAGTAGCTTCTGTTTTACTCAATTGTTCAGCAAGCCATTTATTACTTCTGTTCTGCTCTGCCAGCACAACTTTAAGCCGATTTATTGACTTGTTATTCATATAAATTATAGTATGAAGTAAATTTATTGCTTTTTTATGTAATGGGAACAAAAGTAGTCAGATAATACACCATAGGCCAATCCAGTGGATCTCTATACACTCATATACCAAGCTCAGGTTTTCCATATTTTTTAAGGAATGCCCCAAAACTATATCTAAAATTAGGACTTATACTAAAATAGATTTGAAAATATAATTTACTTTAATTACTCATTTATAGTCAATATTTTATAAAATATATTGAACATATACATCAAAATAGTTTGGAACATATTTTGTTATTACCACATTCCCTGGTAGCTTAGCAGTAAATAGTATGAGTATGGCAAAATCAACTGCAAAAAAAGATCGCTTCATAAATGTAGCAGGGAGGAGAGTCCAGAAGGTGCTTGACGATCTGGAGAGTCTATCCAAGTGCTCTAACAAAAACACATATGAGTACGCTCAGGAAGATGTTAATAAGATGATGAGAGCTATAAAAGAGAAGGTAAAATTCTTAGATGCTGCCTTTAGTAGCGGTGCCAAATCAGGTAAACAAACTTTTGAATTTTAAAGCATGAAAGAGAATTGGTTTTATTTAGAGAAAATTGGAAATGCGGGGCTACCAGCAAGGCCCCCACGAATAAAGGATCTTGGAGAGCACTCTATTGAGATTTTTGTTCGAGAGCTCATACAGAATTCATTAGATGCACGACTTGGAGATGACATACCTGTTACTATAAATATTAAAATTGAAGAATGGTCCAAAGAGGCAATTGACACCTTTTTTAGTTTAATCAGTAATGACCACTTAAATAAGTTTTCTGAGTCGTATGCTTATCCAAATATTCCTGCCGATGTAAAACCTAAAATGAAAGGTGGGTATCAACTGATTAAAGGACAAAGAAAAA
Organism: Chitinophagaceae bacterium; assembly: GCA_032654705.1. Taxonomy (GTDB): domain Bacteria; phylum Bacteroidota; class Bacteroidia; order Chitinophagales; family Chitinophagaceae; genus JJ008. The sequence goes on along the minus strand of JAULAZ010000003.1, from coordinate 3,054,523 downwards.
AATCTTTCGGCTTAATTATAGAAGAGGAAAACTGTATTGGGTTGACTGGCTCAGTTACAGGGATTGATGGAAAATCAAACTTCAATTCTTTAATTAGAAAAATCGACGATAATCAGGCAAAAAAGGAATTAACAAATTCAGGTGGTACCTGGGGCAAGGGAAGCTCTGTATTTGCTTATTCTTCAGAATTGTGGATGTGGTTTTGCTATACTTGTCTAAGTACTCCATATAAAGAAGACGAAGGAATCATTCATCATAAACGATTTATCGGAAGGGGTGTATTATCACCTTACTATAACACTACTTCCAAAAAGGGATATTTCGGTGACTGCTGGTTCTGCAAGCCGAACACAGATGCATTTCCATTTGTTAATGATGAGGCTGATTCTTATGCTGAAGTATTTGGATTTGACATAAGAAAAAATAAAAAAGGTACTACTTTTTTTATCCCTTTTTTCAATCCGTTTCTCAACGAACCAAATTTAGAGGATGTCAAAAAAGAGTTTCATGATCAAGTATTAAAAAACTGGTATATCCCTATATTTAATGGCGAACTTATTGTAACTCTATCAGATAATTCTGGAAACAAAATTAAAATTGATAAAAAATATCTTTCAGGTATTGAGCAGTTAAAGTTCAAGCTTGAGATACTAAATTGGTCCAGTAATGGATGCCCCCCAGACGAAAAAATGATCAAAGAAACGTATGACGTTGAAGTTCCAGGACTAAAGGATGATTATGTCAACGACAAAAATTCATTTGCAGCCCAAAAACAAAAGATAAAACTTGATTTACTCATTAGAATAATCGATGAAGACGAAATTTTTAATAATGAATGGGGAACTTGCAATAAAGTAGCATTGACTAGGAATAGGGGAATGTTAATAGACGATCATATTCCGTTCGATTTGAAAAGCATTAAAACAGAAAGCATTCTTTTTACTGGACTTCTTTCAAAATCAGAACCTGATCTGAACAAAAGAAAGCATCTTGATCTGTTTTTAGCGTATTCCGAAAATCCAGCACATAACAAATGGTGTAATAGTAGTCGAGATTATAATAGTTGTTTTTTGGATTTCTTTGAAGGAAAAAGACCAGCCCCAGAATATTATATCAACAAAATATTTGATGAAATTTATAAATCTTTTAAGAAATTATTTGATCAAGAACAACAGCCAGAAACCAGTAAGGATATTTGTTCAATTTTTAAAAAAATTGCGAAATTGAGAATTGCAGGAGGAATCTCAGGTGGTCCCAGCCTATTTTCCTTACGGACTCCTGCTAGTATTACAAATCCTCTGATTGAAAACAGTGGAGAATTTATATTTCAATATATCATCAAATCAAACATCGAGATTAGCAATATTGAAATTGACTTTAAAAGCATCATTAATTCTTTGGAAGGAGAAACTTCAAGCGACTTTGATGTCTTAGGTGTACCAGAATTCAAAAACATTTACCTTTTGGACGAACAAAACCAAACTATAAGCTTCGGCGAAAACCCAAAAATAAAAATCCTCCCATTAGAAGAAAAAATAATAAAAGTCAAAACATGCAAAATTCTAGGGAACAGAAATTTCAAAAACCTTGATCCTCGTATTAAAGCAAGTGCAAAAAAAATAACTAATGAGTGAACGATTAATTTTTATAGAGCCGTATAAGACTTATAATGATTTAATTAAACTATCTGCTAAGGTATATTTCCCCGATACTGATTTTGAAATAGTAGTTCCAGAAAACAGAAGTTTAAATTTATACAATCATGAGCTTAATGATTCGACTATATTACTTCCTAGAAATCATGAAACTCTTACTATTAAAGTGATGCTTGCCTGGAAGAAAGACTTCCAATTAAGTAGCTTAGCAAATCTTTTACCCGATGGAGAAAATCCAACAGAAATATTGTCATTTCGATTACAGATTTCATGCGAAAAAACACGTTGGTGCAGCGAGCAAAAGAAGATTGACTTGTCATCAATCACTAAAAGATCCGTTTTCAACTTTGAAATTCCTCTAATCGAAGTTAAGAACATGCTCAAGGTTGAGGGCTTTATAACTAGGGAAATCGATGCTAAGGGTATCCAGCTAAATATTCCTGATTCTTGTTTGGCCATCCTATCAACCACACAAGAACTTTCCATACAGATAGACGAAATAAAAGAAATTGGCGGGGAGTACTTACCCATAGGTCCAGGTAATACAGGAGATCAGGCTTTTGAAATTTCTGGTTTAGACAATCCCTTTGAGTTGCCTAAAATATTTTATTCTGAAGAGTTGAAAGAATTTCTGACTAGGGACGATTTAGCTTCTGTAAACTCTAGCATCCTGACTTCATTATTTTATTTCTTAGACAGGTTTTTAAGGTGGCTAATCTTTACCTGCAGAATTGACACAAATAATAAATATCACAATAGCCTTGTTGATCTCTTTTCAAAATATTGTGAAGCTTCAAAAGAAGAGATTATTTATTTAGTCGAAACGGATAAGTTTTGTGAAGCTCAAATAAAGGGGTATATAGAATTATCGGATAAACTGTTTAAGGGTTTGCAGATACAAAATAAATATAAACGGGAATTGAAGAATATTTATAAATCTGAATTAAAATGAAACGATATTTAAACGGCAGTGATTTTTTTAAGAATCATATTGCTCCGCATAAAGATAATCCACTTAGTTGGAATACTTTTAACACCCGAAATCAGAACAAACTCATTGAAAATATTAATAAACTTCAGGGAATATCTATAGATGGAGAAATTAGTGAAGACGAAAAATCAATAATAAATCAGATAAAATCTGATATTGAAAAATTAATAATTACTCATTCAGACATCAAGCCGGAGAGGCTTGATATGGACTTGGCTATTATTTTTCATAAGAATCTAAAAAAACTTAAATGGGGTAGATTTCAAATAGATGACTTTGGGCTGTGGCGATGGCTTTCAATGAATTATTTTTTGAAAGAGACCTTTTGGAGGTGGAGCGAAGATGAATTTAATAAGAAAAGCTTTTTTGAATCATCAAGATCCTGTTATCAACGATTAGTCGGGGAAAGAAACAGACGAATATTCCCTTTATGGTACTTTACAATCGGAGAACGACTTTATGATAATCATTTTGGATATTCTTTATTAGAAAAGCTTGCCGAAAAATCAAGGGAGAAGCTTGTTGGTGGTTTTGGGAACCTGAATAATAATTTAAATGATACTAAACTCCTTAGTCCAAACGAACATGTTTCTAAAACGATGGCAAGAGTGCTTTTACTTGGAGATAAAACAGCAAGTAATGATGAAGTAGCTAATGCTTTTAAGCGATACAATGGCTTTAGGAGGAGACTGCTGAACTATGCAAGCGAAATGGTTTTTGAAAAGGAAATTTGTTTGGTGTTTAATAAAAAAGCTTCATAATTAATTTTGCAATTTGATTTGCTAATAATGTGGCACTGCATTCTCCATCCAACGAAAGTGCTGGATTCTTTGCAATCTTCATATTTTTTGAAGATCAACCATTTCAACATTTTGATAAATATCAAAAATTGATTTAGAAGACATTCTAAATTGACTTCGTTTTTTAGGTTCTTGTTTTTCTCCTGATATGTTTTCTATATGTATTCCAGGATCAAAATAAATATGTCCGGAATAAAAACTCTTCATAAAAAGGGAAAAATCTGTCCCCGTACAAAGAAGAATATTATTAGAATATGAATATTGTTTTTGAGGTAAAGGACGAGACAATGAAGGAATATAACTCGCTTTTGCATGCTTTTGTTTCCAGTGAGAAAGCAATTTAGTGAAGGACCAAGAAGCAGCTATATTTCCATCTAGATCTACAAGGGTAATGCCACCAGTTGGACTCATTTTCCCGGATTCATAATCATATCCCTGGGACTCAAGAACAAGATTTGATTTTCCTTGTATTTTCTTGTACTTGTGTGTTCCTGTAAAATCGAGCCTATCTTCTTTAACTACAGATACATATCCATATTTTCTTAAAAATTCCAAAAGGCTTTTATCCTTATAGAAGCCTCCATCTGGTTCCGGAGTCATCAGGGTAATACGAGAACTTCTTATCAAGTGTAATTTTCTTACTCCAAACTGTTTAATTTCCCAGCCATAATAGTCCGGCTCTGATCTCCCATTTTGTATTATCCCCAGTTCAGCTTCAAGGGTTGTTCCACCACATTTATTTCCAATGCATGGAGAAACAATATTTCCGGGAAAAAGTTGTTTCGAATTTATCCAGCCCTTTTCATGAATTCTTTTCAACTCATGAAGTAATTTATTTTTAGAATCTTTTGTGAGAACTTTGAAAAGACCAATTTTTTCAAAATCCTTTCTCTTACTAATCTCATTTGATATGTCCGAACCCGGTGCTGAAACATACCCAAATACTTTGGCATCTCTTGAAACACCCAAAAACAAAACTCTTCCTATGTCGCGATTATTTGCCAATAAAGAAGACGGAGCTTTTTTGCAGCCCAAAAGAAACCCAGAAAATCTTACCTCAGGATAGTCCGGATATAATATAAATTTTGCATGCGGCGCTAAGTATTGATTTCCGTCTTTATCTACCCAATAAAACTCTGTTGATGCGTGAAAAGATGTTTCCTTTCTTTGACCTTTAGTTACGGCCACAAAATCATTCGTTGGAAAGAGATTTAAAACCTGGATGTTGCCAATTGCTGCATAAATTTGATTTTTAGAATTATCATTAGGTGCCAATTCCTTTATATAAACTTTGTCACAGTTCTTGTCAGAGAAAATGTTTTCGAGGTTCTTTAGATTCATTTTCGTTTTGTTTCTAAAACATCAACAATTTTTTCCCCTATTGCCTCAATCAGAGGAACAACTACAGAATTCCCGAACTGCTTATAAGCCTGATTCATAGATACAGAATCTATGATGAAATGGTCCGGATAGCCCTGAAGTCTTGCACACTCCCTGATTGAAAGTCGTCTGGGGGTCATGTTTTTTTGAGGGATTAATATTTCAGACCCATCTTTATAATATCTGGCACTCATTGTTCTTGTAATTCCATCCAAATTGACAAGTCCGAAACCAAATCCGTTTCCTTTCTCTTTATGTTTTTTTGCATACCCCTGCAAATACTTCCATAAGTGGTCTGACAATGTATATTTTTGATCAACTTTCTTTTCCAGAATATCTTTAATCTTCTTATCGGGGCTTGGTAATTCAGGAAATTGAAACTGTTCTTTATAATGAAAAACTTTTGAATCAAATCCTATCATAAAGGTTCTGTCCCGATGCTGGGGAACAAAGTGCTTTCCATTCAGCACTTTTGAATGAAAAGAATATCCCAGGTCAAGCAATGTTTCTTTGATTATCCTAAAAGTAGTACCCTTATCATGAGAAACAAGATTCTTTACATTTTCCAAAAAGAAAGCTTTTGGTCTGTGAGTTTCAATTGTCTCTGCTATGTGAAAAAAAAGGTTCCCTTGTTTTTCATCTTCAAATCCGTGTTTTCTTCCCAAGCTGTTTTTCTTTGATACACCCGCAATCGAGAAAGGCTGACAAGGGAACCCCGCACATAACAAATCAAAGTATTTGGGAATCCATTTTTTTGTTTCTGCTTTAGTTATATCGCCAAAGGGGATTTCTCCAAAATTAGCATAATAGGTTTTTTGAGCTTCTTTGTCCCATTCTGAGGTAAATACACATTCTCCTTGTAGCCTTTGTAGTGCCAGTCTGAATCCCCCGATTCCGGCAAATAAATCAATAAATGTGAACTTCGGGTTAGCTGGCTTCGGAAAAACAATATCGTTGAATTTAAACAGGAACTGAATCGCTTCTTCAGCAAGCTGATTCGATATTTTGTCTTCTGTATATCCTTCAAGAATCTCTTTTACATAGTCAATTGCCTGGCCTTTAAGTTTTCGGTTCTTTGAGTAGATATAATGACTTATTACTGCAGACCTGTAATTATCAGGGCCATACAAAGCAACTTTCAGGATTTTTCCGGCAACCTCATACAATTTTGCACTTGTCAGAACAATGTTACCTTTTTCAATTTTATTTTCTTTTCCAGAGAGGCTAGTGTTTTTTGATGCCGGTTTTTTCTTAACTGACATCCCCAGATCGTTATAATTTTCCATCCCTGCTTTTTTAGTTGTTTAACAGCCTTACTATCATTTGCAATATTATGGTTTATCTTATTTAGCCACCAGGCAGTTCTCGTTTTGGGGATAACAAAATATTTACAGTTTGTATGCCCATGCCAGAAACAACCATGAATAAAAATGACAGTCTTGTATTTCTTTAAAACAATATCCGGTTTACCAGGTAATTTTTTATCATGCAATCTGAATCTGAAACCATTCGCAAACAAAGCTTTTCTAACAATCATCTCCGGCAAGGTATCCTTCGACCGTATCCGGCTCATATTATAGCTTCTGACAGCTTTCGTATGAACATCAGCCATACTATCTGGGTTGTTTTTCAAGTATTGAAATATCAAAGTCCAAGTACCATGCAAACTTTGCCAGATAGTCTATACTGATAGAAAATTTGCCTGTTTCAACTTTAGAAATAGTTGACCGGTGTACTTCCATTATTTCTGCCAGTTCATCCTGACTGTATCCTTTTTTTTCCCGCAATTCCCGGATACTCCTGCCAATCATTTCACGATGCTCCTGAATATACCGATCAGTTGGCTTGGATGTATGATTCATAAATAATATGTGCCTTTTAAATACCGCTTACCATTCCTCATGGCAAAACGATAAGATATTTTGTCGGGACTGGCAGGTCCCATCCATCGGGATAAGAGACTGTTGTTAAATTGCCACCCAGTTCTTTAACTATCCCTACCTGGTTAATACCTCCCAAAACCAATTGCTGATATTGCTTTACTGCTTTATCATCACTACTGGTTTCTGCTTTGAAAATTTCGATTTTATCGTTGTCAAAAGTTACTTTGTCACCGATGTTGATTACCTGATGATTTTTAATTGATTTCATAAATTATTGTGCAGTTTGTATAGCGTTGCCCCCGCTTTGAATATTAAAGCTAATAAATTTAGCATTCACTTGTTGCAATATATTGAACATTTTTTCGCATTTTCGACCTTTTTTGGATCTGAGCCTCCTATTTTTTATTAGATTTTATGAATGCCTCAAAACTTAATTCCCTAAGGATTAACTGTTCGAGTACCTTTTGTTGAAGGATATAAAAGTCGGCACTATTGGTTAAAGGATCGTAATTGTACAATCTATATAGAAAATAATCTGCCTTAGGTTGTTTCATATATTCTATCTCTGTCCAGGAAATAGGAAAGGGTCTTAATTGAGAGCTGGTCGTAGTCTTGACTTCAATATGTTTCTCTCTCTTATCCGAGTAAAAGGAAAGAATATCAAATCCTTTACCATCAGCTACTTTTTGAACCTTGTCAGCTAAAGAACTCTTCCCTTCTTTAATCAATTGTTTTCTTTCGTATGCTATTGCCAATTGCTCTCCTGCATCACCAAATGACTTATTTCTTTTCGCTTCCTTAAGAAAATCTTTGGTAGTGCCTTTAAATGATGGCTTTCGTGGGGGAATTTCATCATATCCATTAGTAGGGGAAAGATGCGGCCTCAGCTCATTTTTAACTATTGGCTTTTGAGGTAACTGATTATTTTTCCCCCAAACATAATTAACAACATCGTCGTACAATTGGATATGCTCTTCAATAAACCTCTTAGATTCAATTATCAATCTATCCCAATCATAATCGGTAATCTGTTCAAAAGGGATTGGGATCCAGGCTGTATTTGAACCCTGTGTATATTTCCTGAATTTCTCGACTTTATCAGGTGGTAATGCTTTTGCTTTGTTTGCTTGCGACCATAAGCAGTCTAACTTATAAATCAAGGCTTTTTCTTCAGCCGACACACCTATGGTAAAGAATATATTTTTGTCCTCATCACCATTTCTATAGATCCGTGCCCAAGTATAAGGTTTGAAGTGTCCGGAAATTTGCCATTTGAAATCTGGTTTGATTGTCAAGCCCTGGATTTTTAAAGCCTTTGCCCAAGACTCGGTTTTATAGTATAGTGGCAATATCTTCAATCCTAGAAGCTGGTCAGCCTTACTCTCTTTCTTGTATTTCCTATTGACTACCGTATGAAATCTATCTAATTCCTCTTGCTTGAAAAAATTTGTCCACTCGCGATAATAATTTATATGAATTCCCAAAGTGTTTTCAAAGTAATTTCTATACCTTTTATGAGACTGTAATTCTATCTCAATATTTTTATTACCTGGGATTTGTTGGTAGGCAATTCTCACTAAATATTTGAATGGATATTCCCGACCATTGACAACTACCCAATATTGATTTTGCAGATACTTTCCGGGAATTCCTTTGGAATCTATTAGGAGAGCTGCCCTATCCACATGATCCTTTTTAATCTGTGTCAAATTAAACATGGAAAACATAAGCTTTTATTTTAGGTCGAGTTTCAAATGAAATTTTCAACTAAGATCACTCTTGAATTTCTTGGATTTAATACATGAGCCATCTAAAATTGCCGAATATTCCCATTGATTAAAATTAAACTGCTTAATAGTTGCTGGTAAGAGAAGCCATTCCTTATCTATTTTGGCCTTCTCAACAGATTGCTTGTAATTGGCATTATTTGCGGAAAGAAGAATTTCTTCAACATTTAATAATAGGATTCGATATTCAATGTTTAAACGAGAAAACTCTATAAGAGTTGGTGAATAAAAACCCTCATAAAGACCAGGTCGAATGACGTTCCATCTAATCTTATTTGGCTCAAGTTCTAAAATTGCAAAATCCCAATTGGTCCCTGAATTGAAATATTCAGCATACTGAATATCCCGATCATGAATGGACAAGATTAAATTGTTTGCACCATATTTAAAGGCTGTATGATAGTCTTCGCTAAAGGAGAGAAAGTGTGTTTTTTCCCAACCTATGGAAATGTGTTCATTTACTAAATGTTGTAAGGGCGCTTCAAATATTACTCTTCCAACGCCACCATTAATAAGATTTGTCTGAAACTGCTGATCAATAATTGTCGATTTTAATTTTCTGTTTCCCGTGGGATCGGAATCGCCTCTAAATAAATTTGGAGGCATTATAGTATCTGGCGAATTCATTGGAATGGCGATAATGAATTAAGGAAACTCTAAAAATTAATTTGATGTTGAAATAATTCCTTGAATTTTAAGGGACTTGTTTAATACAGCGAATTTTTCGGTAATAGTGTTCATTTTGTTTTGTATAGAAAGGTCAAGCTCACTGCCCTTTTCCCTAAGGAATTCCTCCGAATTGGCCACTAAATCCTTGGAAAAACTTTGAATTTCGTTTAGGATACTAATAAAGTATATTAATGACTCTGTGGCTTTCGTTATATCGAAGCTGCTAATAATTTGAAAATACTTAAGAAAGTTGAAGTCAATATGAGCAGTTGTTTCATTCCTTATTTTGGAAATAGTATTTTCATAATCATAATCTTTTTTGAATTGCTTAATCTTATCAGAAAGAGCAACAAATTTTGGATTTAGCAAATTGTATTTGGTTGTGACTAATTCACGAATCCATCTGCTATGATCGGCGTAGGTGTTTAACGCTTCATACATTGTAAGATAGCCATGTCGCAGATAATATACTTCTTCCCAAAATACTTTTGATTGCAAGAGATTCTTGCTTGTCACTAATAAATCTAAAGTGCAAATTGTAAGAAAACCATTTAAATCAAGTTGTCGCTTAAGTTCATTAAAATCCCGAAGGTAATTTTCAACACCATTATGGTCCGAGATTTCGCTTATGCATTCTAAATGAGTATGTAAATGCCTTATATTATTTAGATGGTCCGTATACTCGGTAACTAAAGTCTCTAAGAATCTTATCTTATCTAAATGATCGGGAAGTGGATGATTCATTTATCCTGATTGAGCCGACAAATTTACCTATAATTAACCAGTAAGTAGTTTAACCTTGCCGCTAGAGACCTTATCAAACAGGGTTTCATTTGATTTCATGTCATACATGAAAGGCAAGAACATTTGGATGAGTTTGGCTTGGCCGAGGAGGATCATGGAGCATTGGATCTCGGTCTCCGGATCAACTACAAATTATTTACCCCCTATTGCGTTTTATGCAACCATAAAAAGCCCGAAGTTGAAATAGCATGTCATCTAGCGAAATAGTTGATCTGAAATATCCCTGCTGCTGATTTTTCAATCAATAGATTCGATGCAAACTAAGCCTGTCATCAAGGCCAATTTAATAGGCACATAAGAATTGCTAAGGGGGCTGGTTTATATGCAAATTGTATGCAAATAAAAAAGCTTCAAATTTTTTCAAACTTGAAGCCTTTGATTATCAAGCTCCTGCTCCCCGACTTGAACGGGGGACCCTCTGATTAACAGTCAGATGCTCTAACCAACTGAGCTAAGCAGGAATATGATTAAGGGTTGCAAAAATAAGGATATTCAGCGTCACATAAAAGCTACATTTAAGATTTCTTCTCTTTGCAAGGGAAATCAGTTTAGGGTGATTTGATAAAGAATTCCTCCCTTGAAAATTCCATATAATTTTCCGGAATCGGAAAACAAGAATTCGGCATTCTTAAACTGTGTATCATCCAGTTGCTTTTTGGCGCCTGTGGTCAAATCAGTCTCATAAAGCGAAGAGGGTGTTTCAGCACTATAAAACTTATTGCCAATCACAGCGCCATCATTTGCAAATTTCCAGCCTTTCTTTGGGCCAATCATTTTCCAATTTCCTGTATTCATATTTATATTATAGAGCGAACCCCCAATCAGGCTGTGTAATGTGGAATCTGTTCTGAAAAAATGGCCAAGGTCAAAAAAATTGTCGTCGCCAATCTTTGTTTTGACCCGTTCGTTCATTGTGGGATGATAATACAAGCCCCCATTTTGCGTGGTGTAAAATTTTCTTCCAACTACCACTACTCTATCAATTTCCTTCCAGGTTCCAATGGGAGACACTACTGTCCATGCGCCGGTAAAAATATCAATACGGTTCATGCTGCCGTCATTCTCCATACAATAGAGCTGGCTACTGACCATAAATAAGTAACGGGTATTTTTATAAACCACATTTCCCAGCCGGGTTTGAACTCCCGTAATAAGATCTGTTTTATAAAGTGCTTTGTTGTTATCGAGTGTATAAAGATGTTGGTTAAACCATTCAATATTCGTAGTACTGAACATCACGGTTTCCTGACCGATCTGTTTAAGAATAACAGTCTGGGCTTTTGTATTGCTCTGTAACAAAATGGCAAAAAGAAAAAAAACAATAATACTGCGCATGGAGTAGATATTTATATAAAATTAAAAATAAACTGTCACTAATAATTTAAATAACTCAAATAATCCCACTTTCTTCCAAACCTGCAAAAACCCCATCCTGCCTGTTTTCAACAGGCCAGTGTTTCAGGTAATAACCTTCGCCACTGGTATTGCGGCCATTCTTTATATCGTATTTATAACGGTGAAGCGGGCAAACAACATTGCCCAGCGCATCAATATATCCATCGGCTAAAATTCCGCCGGCATGCGGGCATTTGTAAGCAAAGGCAAAGAGTTCCTCTTTAAATTTTGCAAGGCATATTTTTTCCCCATTTAATTCCACTACGGCAATATTGTTATCCGCAAAATCAATTTCATTGATGTGCTCCGCAATTTTATGCCATTTATATTTATTGTCCGTCATCAATAGAGAAATTCGGTTTTATATGGGTACCTGATTCTGTACATTTCTCTTACTTTTTGCAAAATCGTTTTACGAAGTACATCAATATTTCTTTTTTCAATTGCTGATACAAAAACGGCATTGCCATTGGTTTCCCGTTGCCAGCGTTCATACAGGTCCTGCAATATTTCTTTTTTTGTACTTTCTTCCAGCCACTCATCAAAGGTTCTTTCTTCATACAAATCCATTTTGTTGAATATCGTAAGTATGGGTTTGTCAAATGCATTCAGTTCCTGTAATGTTTTATTTACTACACCCAACTGCTCTTCATATGCCGGGTGCGAAATATCCACTACATGCAGCAATATATCTGCTTCACGAACCTCGTCTAATGTACTTTTAAAGCTTTCTACCAGATGGTGCGGCAGCTTACGGATAAAACCCACGGTGTCACTTAATAAAAAAGGGGTGTTTTCAAAAACAACTTTGCCTGTTGTTGTATCCAGTGTGGCAAACAATTTATTTTCAGCAAACACTTCTCTTTTACTCAGCAGGTTCATAATGGTGGATTTACCCACATTAGTATAACCCACCAACGCTACCCGGATAAACTCCCCCCGGTCCTTACGTTGAGTAAAAGCCTGTTTATCTATTTCCGTTAATCGTTTTCTGAGCAATGAAATTTTATCCCTGACAATACGCCGGTCCGTTTCTATTTCAGTTTCACCCGGGCCTCTTGTGCCAATGCCACCGCCCAGCCGCTCAAGGTGTTTCCACATACCACGAAGCCTTGGCAATATGTACTGGTATTGTGCCAGCTCCACCTGTGCCTTTGCCTGTGCTGTTTGTGCCCTGCGGGCAAATATGTCGAGAATAAGATCTGAACGATCAATAACTTTTACCTCAATTTCTTTTTCAATATTATTAATCTGTGCACCACTGAGTTCATCATCAAATATTGCAATGCGGATATTTTTATCCCGGACATAGTTTTTTATTTCTTCCAGTTTCCCCTTGCCGACAAATGTTCTGCTATCGGGATGAGGAAGTTTTTGAGTAAATCTTTTTACAGTAACAGCCCCCGCTGTTTCGGCCAAAAAAGCCAGTTCATCCAGGTATTCATGCACCTGCTGTTCCGTCTGGTCTTTATTAATCAGGCCCACCAATACTGCTCTTTCTTCTTTCTGAATACTGTTTCTTTTGTCAATCATAATAAAAAACCCTTCATCGTAGAAGGGAGGCAAAGATAAATTATACCATTGCGTTAAGCCATAACAAAATAAAATAAAAACGATCCCACTTCAGGTAGAATCGTTTTTCAATATGCCGGTAAAATAAATTAAAGTCCGCTTAAAGTGAGTCCGATTGAATAGGGTTTTACCACCGGACCTAATCCATCCTGAAACAATTGTGTAACCTGGTAGCTCCCATACAGGGTAAAATGTCCATAGCCAATCCTGCCCATTACCGATATACGGTTCTTGTTGAGGAATCGTTTGCTGGCTTCCTTCATCACATAATCGTTTATCATAGAATTAGCCTTGTTTTCAAACTTTGAATTGCGGGTATGTGCATTGATCAGCGTACCTACTTTTATTCCAATAGCTGCTTTAAAGCCTTTTCCCGTCATCGGGTCAGCAGAAAAACGGAACTCTAATGGGGCTTCCAGGTAGGCGGTGGCCAGTTTTGTTTTCTTGAAATGGTTCGTGTCAGCCTGGTTGGTAAAACGAATACTTGGAGTATTATCCTTAATACCTACATAAGTTTTTGAAAAAAGAATATGATCCGTTGCAATACCTGCACCAAGGCCAATGCTTAGTTTTGGATTTGTTTTGAATGGGTAATCGAACATAAAGTAAGCATTGATGCTTTTTGATAATCCTTTTGTATTAATAGTATCTGGTATACCAGCCCATTTGGTATATCCCAGTTGCAACAGAAAATGATCGTTGGTACGGTTGCTCAGGTCCACCTTGTTTTTTTTCTTTGGTGTTGACGGGTTGTCTTGTGCAAATACGGCTACTGCAAAAAAGGTACAGACAAAAAGTGATAAACATTTCTTCATATAATATCTAATAAGTAGTGGGCAAATGTATTTTCATCCCGGTTAACAAAAGGTTAAAGAAGCCCGGCAAGAAATTAAAAATGATAAATAAGAAATAAGGAATGAAAAAGTCGGAAATTCTAGCTTTTTCATTCCTTATTCTTCAGTTTCTGATTTCTCATTCTCTTTGTGGACCCTGCAGGGAACGATCCTGCGACCCTCCCGATATAATCGGGATGCTCTAACCAACTGAGCTAAAGGTTCGTCTACAATTAATGCTAGGATTCTTTTGCATTTTGAATAAGTTGCAAAATTTTCTCCCTGCTTTTCCAACTCTTTAGTTGCCTTTCTCTTTTCAGTGCTTCTGCCTTATCCAAAAATGATTCTGAATAACAAATCAACCAATCTTTAGCTTTTGAGGTAAACCCTACATGATTGGTTAAGTGTTTTCTAAGCCTTTCCTCTGGGTTTGCAGAAGAACCAATATAATAAAGATCTAAACTGACAGAATAAAGGATGTAGATAAAATAAATCATCCAATTATTATTGTGGACCCTGCAGGGAACGATCCTGCGACCCCCTGATTATGAGTCAGGTGCTCTAACCAACTGAGCTAAGGGTCCATTCCCGCAAAAACGGGAAAATATTTTATGATAAAGAACAATCGGACTGCAAAAATAAAAAAATATAGCAGAAGAAGTGAAGTTATTTCACTTCTTCAAAATCTATATAATCTCCGGCTTTTGTTTTTAACCCGGGATCAGGCACTGGAGGCTGGGATGAATAAGGTTTTTGTTCATTCATTCGATTGTGCATTTCCCTGAATCCCTTTTTTATTTTTCGGGTGGTTTTATACACCGGAATCACCAGGTTGAAGATAAACTGGTAGAGTGCATAAATCAATATGGCAAGTAAGATGTATTTCACCCTCCAAAGATACACAGGCCTGCTTTTTAGCTGCCGGTTGATACAGGTATTTTACCGAATTTTTATTACCCTGATTATTGATTTTGTATTTGGCAGATAAAGGGAATTTCCCTTACATTTGCACCGGAAGCAGATAAATGAAGGGAACGAGAGCCGTTCCCTTCTTCTTTTCTATACCATGAACACAGAACCGCAAATAAAGGCATTAGAGCAAAAAATGGAGAGCATTATTGCAGGTGAGCCGGATTTGTTCCTGGTGGAAATAAGGATTAAGCCCACCAATAATATAAAAATTTTTATTGATGGCGACCAGGGCATTAGTATTGAAAAACTGGTTCAATATAACCGCCGCCTTTATAAGCAACTGGAAGAGGAGAATCTGTATCCAAATGGTGATTTTTCATTAGAAGTATCTTCACCGGGACTGGACGAACCCCTGAAATTGCAGCGGCAGTACCTGAAAAACATTGGCCGGTTTGTGGAGATAACTGGAAAAGATGGTAGTAAAATAGAGGGAAAGCTGACTGGTGCAACCGAACAGCAAATAACGGTAGAAGAACAAAAAGGTAAAGGAAAGAAAATGGAAATAGTTCAGCACGGCATTCCTTTTGAAAATATTAAAGCAACAAAAATTCAAATTAAATTTTAACCTAACAGGATTTCAAAATTTTGTGTTATGTCAAGTATTAACCTGATCGACGCATTCCAGGATTTTAAGGAAGCGGAAAATATTGACCGCCCCACCATGATGAAAGTGGTTGAAGATGTCTTTAAAACCCTGTTGCGGAAAAAGTATACCAGTGATGAAAATTTTGATGTGATTGTAAATGCGGAAAAGGGTGACCTGGAAATCATTCGCCGCCGCATGATTGTAGAAGATGGCCAGGTGGAAGATCCGTTGGCGCAGGTAGCTTATTCCGATGCAGTGAAAATAGAACCAGACTTTGAAGTGGGGGAAGAATTGTATGAAGAAATTGACCTGCTTGATTTTGGCCGCAGGGCCATTCTGGCTGCCAAGCAAACACTGGCCAGCCGCATCAGCGACCTGAAGAAAAATGTATTGGCAAAAAAATATGGTGATCGTATTGGCGAAATCATCAGCGCAGAGGTGTACCAGGTATGGAAGAAAGAAATCTTGTTGCTGGATGAAGAAGGCAATGAACTTATTTTACCCAAGAGTGAACAGATACCACAGGATTATTTTAAAAAAGGAGAAAATATCCGGGCCGTAGTGAAGAAAGTAGATATGAAAAATAACAGCCCTGTTATTATTCTTTCACGAACTTCACCTGAGTTTCTTGCTAAATTGCTGGAAATTGAAGTTCCTGAAATTTTTGACGGGCTGATTGTTATCAAAAAAATTGTCCGTGATCCGGGCGAAAGAGCCAAAGTAGCGGTGGAATCATATGATGACCGCATCGATCCGGTTGGCGCCTGTGTTGGAATGAAAGGAAGCCGGATACATGGTATTGTCAGGGAGTTGAAAAACGAAAACATTGACGTTATCAACTGGACCAATAATATTCAGTTACTGATACAGCGATCACTTACACCTGCCAAGATCACCAGCATGGAACTGGATAATGAAGGCAAACACGCAAATGTTTACCTGAAACCCGACCAGGTTTCATTAGCCATTGGCCGCCGGGGTGTTAATATAAAACTGGCCTGTGATCTGACCGGTTTCGAACTGGACGTTTTCCGTGATAGCGAGGAAGAAGAAGAAGGATTTGACATCGACCTCGAAGAATTCAGTGATGAAATTGAAACATGGGTGATTGATGAATTAAAACGAATTGGTTGTGATACCGGCCGCAGTGTGTTGAAGCTTACACCGGAAGAACTGGAAAGAAGAACAGATTTGGAAAAAGAGACAATAGATGAAGTAAGAAAAATATTGAAAGAGGAATTTGAAAAAGAATAAATAAATGAAGTCATCGATGTCATATTAGTCAAACAGGTCAGAGTAAATCTCCTGCTTATTTGATGTGTGACCTTTATAACTTCTTTGACATTTAAACAACCTGAATGGCAGAATTAAAACTTCCGAGATTATTAGCTGCGGCCAAAGAATTTAACATTGGTCAGGATACGCTTATTGATTTCCTGATAGGAAAAGGATTTCCTAAAGATGAGCTAAAGCCCACATCCAAACTCACAGAGGAAATGTATCGTTCCCTGCAACTGGAGTTTCAAAGTGATAAGGCGGCAAAAATGAAGAGTGACCAGTTGGAACTGCCCAAAGGTACAGTGACAGAAATAAAGAAGAAAAAAGAAGAAGAAGAAATCGTTTTCAAAAAAGAAGAAAAAGCTACTGTTAAGATAACTAAGAAAGAGACAGAGCCTAAACACGAAGAGGAAGCTAAGCCGGAAAAAGCAAAACCCAAAAAAGAGGAACTCAGCAAGGTAGAGCCGAAGAAAGAAGAGCCAGTAAAAGAAGAACCAAAGAAAGAAGAAATTGTGGTGAAAGTAGAGGTTCCTGAATTGGAGAGTCCAAAACTGGTGAAGAAGATTGACCTCTCCACCATTGATTCCTCTACCCGGCCTAAGAAAGTAGTTAAGGCCAAAAAAGACCTGCCCGTCGGGGCGGAAGAACCAAAGCCGGGAAAAGAAAAACCAGTTAAAGGCAAGGCCAAAAAAGAGAAAAAAGAAGAACCTGTTGTTGAAAAAGAAGTACCTGCTAAAGAAATTAAGGCCAAAGAAGTACCTGCTAAAGAAGAACTGCCTGTAAAAGAACAGCAGGCTGTTATTGAAAATATTGAAATCGAAAAACTAACCGGCCCTAAAATTTTAGGCAAGATCGAATTACCAGTTGACAGTGACACAAGACCCATAAAAGACGAGAAAAGAAAAAGAAGACGTATCCCGATTGAAAAGAAAGATGTAAAACGGGATCTTTTCATCAATAAAGAAGCAGATAAAAAACCAGCCACCGGTGGCTTTAACAGGGACAACCGTAACCGTCCCGGCATCACCCGCCGCGATAACAGGGGTGGCGGTACTGGTGGACGCAGGGAAGATAAACTGATTGATGAAAAAGAAATCCAGGAAAAAATCAGGGAAACCCAGGCCAAACTGGCCGGAGCAGGTGGCCGCGGTAAAAGCCTGAAAGCAAAACTTCGTCGTGAAAAAAGACATGAAGCCGCCGATGCACTGGGCGATATGGTGGATGATAACAAACTTCAGGTTACAGAATTTATCAGCGTAAGCGAACTGGCCAACCTGATGGATGTAAGCTTTGCTGAAGTAATAAGCAAGTGTATGAGTCTTGGCATTATGGTTTCCATCAACCAGCGCCTCGATGCAGAAGTGATAGAACTGGTGGCAGGTGAATTTGGCTATACCGTTGAGTTCATCGATATGGAAAAGCAAATGGAAATGGAAGAGGGTGAGGACGAGGATAGTGAAGAAGATTTAAAGTTCCGCTCTCCCATTGTTACCATCATGGGTCACGTTGACCATGGTAAAACATCACTGCTTGATTATATCAGGAGCGCCAATGTAGTTGCCGGCGAAGCCGGTGGAATTACCCAGCATATTGGCGCCTACCAGGTTGAGCTGCCCAATGGAAAAGAAATTACTTTTCTTGATACACCCGGTCACGAAGCGTTTACTGCCATGAGGGCAAGAGGAGCTAAAGTCACCGATATCGCTGTGATTGTCATTGCAGCCGATGATGCCGTGATGCCTCAAACCCGTGAAGCCATCAGCCATGCACAGGCTGCAGGTGTACCCATGATATTTGCTGTAAATAAAATTGATAAAGACGGAGCTAATCCACAAAAGATATATGAACAGCTTTCTCAAATGAATTTGCTGGTAGAAGAATGGGGAGGTAAATACCAGAACCAGGAAATAGCAGCAAAAAAAGGATTGAACATTGATAAACTGCTGGAGAAAATATTACTGGAAGCAGAGCTTCTTGATCTCAAAGCAAATCCAGACCGTGAAGCCACCGGTACTATTATCGAAGCTTCACTGGATAAAGGCCGTGGTTATGTTGCCACTTTACTTGTGGAGAACGGAACATTACATCCCGGCGACCTGATAGTAAGCGGACAATATTTTGGCCGTGTAAAAGCTATGTTCAATGAACGGAATAAGAAAGAAACAAAAGCAGGCCCTTCAGCGCCGGCCGTGATATTGGGATTGAATGGCGCCCCGCAGGCTGGCGAAAAATTCAAAGTGTATAAAGATGAATCCGAGGCAAAAGAAATTGCCAATCGCCGTGCACAGATATTAAGAGAACAGGGTATCCGTACAAAAAAACATATTACACTGGATGAAATTGGCCGTCGTTTGGCGCTGGGAAGTTTTAAAGAACTGAAAGTAATTATCAAAGGTGATGTGGATGGATCTGTTGAGGCATTAAGCGACTCCTTACAAAAACTATCAACACCTGAAATATTGGTGAGTGTAATTCACAAAGGAGTTGGTCAGATCAATGAAAGCGATATCGTACTGGCCGAAGCATCCGATGCCATCGTCATTGCATTTAATGTTCGTCCGTCGTTGCAGGCATCCAGACTGGCTGATAGTGCCGGAATCGAAATAAAAATGTACTCCATTATCTATAATGCAATAGAAGAAGTGAAGAGTGCGATGGAAGGAATGCTGGAGCCAAAAGTGCAGGAAAAGATTGTGGCCAATGTGGAAGTAAGAGAAGTGTTCAAATTTGACAAAGCAACGGTAGCCGGATGTTTTGTCATGGACGGCAAAATTAAAAGGGATTCTAAAGTCCGCCTGATACGGGATGGTATTGTTATTTATCCAACCGGCGAAGGCGCAAGTGCCGAATTGGGATCATTAAAAAGATTTAAAGACGATGTGAAAGATGTGCAGTCTGGTATGGAATGCGGCTTAACCATTAAAAACTACAGCGATGTTAAAGTAGGAGATGTGGTAGAAGCGTATGAAACGGAGGAAGTAAAAAGGACATTGTAAAGCTATTAGCTTTGAGCTGCTAGCCGGGAATGGCTAATAGCTAACTGCTAAAGGCTAACAACTTTTCTCTCCCCTCAAACTTTTGTTAAATACCCGTCAACCTACATTTAAGTTTTATCTCTCAAAGTACTTTTGAACTTATGCTTTATATAAAAAGATTTATTACCGCCGGTTGTTTATTGTTTTCGGTTTGTGCAGCGGCCCAGCCGCAGGCGGCCAAAGTGGTGGCCGATAAAATTGTGGCTATCGTTGGCGACCGTATCATTCTTCAGTCTGATATCAGGAACTCCATTGCCGATATCCTTCGCCAGGGTGGCACAGTGCCGGATAATGCTGAATGTCTAATCATGGAGCAGGCACTTGTTTCCAAAGTATTAATGCTGCAGGCAGAAAAAGATTCACTACCGGTTACCGATGAAGAAGTAGAAGCAGAACTGGATCAGAAAATCAGGTATTACATTAACCAGCTCGGAAGCCAGGAAGCCCTGGAAGAAATGGCAGGCAAAACTATTTACCAGATTAAAGACGATGCAAAAGAATCGGTGAAAGAACAAAAGCTGGCCGCTGCCATGCAGCGAAAAATTGTGGAGAATGTCAGGATCACTCCCAATGAAGTAAAAGCTTACTTTGAGAGAATACCAAAAGACAGCCTCCCTTTATATGAAACTGAACTTGAGATCTGCCAGATTGTTATTTATCCCAAAGCATCAAAAGACCTGGAACAGTACATCGTCGGCGAAATGAACAATTACAAAAAACAACTGGAAGCAAAACTCACCACGTTTGACCTGCTGGCAAAGCAGGTTTCCGAAGATCCCGGAAGTAAAGAACGGGGTGGCCAGTACCAGATAAACCGCAATGAAAAAACATGGGATCCTGTTTTTATGTCAACCGCTTTCCGGTTGAAAGAAGGTGAAATATCAGCCCCGGTAAAATCAAAATTTGGTTATCACATCATACAAATGGTACAGCGCAATGGCGACGATGCCGTGGTTCGTCATATTCTCCGCATTCCTCCTGTTACAGAAATGGAAATCAGCGAGGCCATTACCAAACTGGATAGCGTAAGGGCTAAAATTGTTGCCGGCACTATCGGTTTCAATGCAGCCGCCACAAAATACAGCGATGATGAAACGGCAAAATTTGCAGGGCCTTGTATCACCGGCAGGGATGGTTCCACTTTTGTTCCCATTGATGCGCTGGATAAAGATATGGTGGCCATGATCAGCAAAATGAAAGTGGGCGACATTTCACAGCCCGCCGCATTTAGTGATGAGCAGACAAGAAAAGGCGCCCGGATTGTTTTCCTGAAATCCCGTTCCCAGCCGCACCGGATGAACCTGCAGGATGATTACAGCAAAATATCACAGTTTGCACTGGAAGAAAAGAAAAGCAAGGCATTGGAAAAATGGATGAAAAACATGATCCCCACTTATTATATAATGGTAGATGCAGCATCAGAAAAAGAATGTCCGCAATTGCAGAAATTTGAAGCAGAGAAAAAAGCGTTTTAAAAAATACTCATTGAATACCTGAAGCCGTTACAACTGTAGCGGCTTTTTGTTTATATATGCATTTTCTCAGGCCAATGCATCTGTAATGAGCAAATATATTACCGACCTGGTTATGTATTGAAAGAAAAAATCTGAGACAAATTTTAAGAAATTAAATACCAAAATTATCTCGGAATGCAGCGAATCAGGAAGTTTTTACTACTTATAATTGTTTGTAAATCCAATTGATTAAAAAATAAATTTTATGAAAAGACTAATATCAATTGCGGGAATATTGTTAGTTGCATTTGTTTCTTGTAAAACAATAACTCCGGTGCAAGATGTAAAAGATAATCCCCTAAAGAGCAACCCTGATACATCAGGGAGATTGTCAACATTTAATGGAGATACTGTTAAGTATCTGAATAACTTAATCAGGCAAAAGCAAAAATACATAGGACAACCGCTTTCCCTGTTTTTGGCAGATTTGGAGTCGCCGATTATTTCTTTTGTGGCAGGCTCTACATTAAATAAAAAGGAAAACGGTACAATATCACTTTATACATGTGACCAGAATACATATTTGACAAAGTATTCTAATATTGCTGCATCAGCGATTGAAATAATAGTTGATTGGCAAAGCATTCATCCGATGGATAGTATAAGGGCTATCCGTGAGAATAACAAAAAAGATGGGAAGCATCCTGGCGCATGGTCAAATCAAGCAAAAGATTATTTTAGTCGCCTAATTGTGGGCAATATTAAATTGCCATACTACTTGGTAAAGTGATGTTAATTTGAAAAAGAATAAGAAAAGGCCTGCTGTATATGTAAAACATGTACAGCAGGCATCATTTGTTTTATTGTTTTTTGGCTTATCAAGTGGCCTCCTTGCTTTGTTTCAAATATGCAATAATTAAAGTGTTTTTATTTTTCACTTTATGCGTAATGCCTTATTAATATTAGCATCAATTTTTTTTGCTAACTGTGGAGTTAAATTGCCGCAAGCAACTCTACCAGCCCCCGTTCCCGTTCTCATGAGTTTTCAACTCATGAGTGAAAAGTATCATCGAAGGGTCGCCTGCACCAGATCCCGCCGTGATTCTCTGTGTCCGCCGTGGTTTATTTTACCACAGCGGGCACAACGACACACAGAGAAAGCACAGAATTGCTCCAAAAGCCACTCAAAATATCTAAATCATTGATATAAACTATACTATCACCTTCCGGAAGCATTTTGGAAACCTCCGGAAGCACTTTGGAAACCCCCGGAAGCACTTCGGAAACCTCCGGAAGCACTTCGGAAGCCTCCGGAAGCATTTCGGAAACCTCCGGAAGCACATCTGCACTGTCAGGATTACATTCTGTACTGTCAGGACGACAATCTGCAACCTCCGGAAGCACATCTGTACCCCCCGGAAGCATTTCGGAAACCTCCGGAAGCATTTCGGAAACACCCGGAAGCACATCTGCACTGTCAGGATTACATTCTGTACTGTCGGGATGACAATCTGCAACCTCCGGAAGCACATCTGTGGTCGCCGGAAGCCCATCTGCACTCGCCGGAACGACATCTGCACCCTCCGGAAAAACAACTCCAACCCCCAACACGACAACTGCAACTTCAGGAACAACTTCGTAAACCTCTGAAACCATTTCGTGAACTTCTGGAACCACATCTCCATCTTCGGGAAAGACAACTACAACCGCCGGAACAACAATTCACAACTCTGAACCCCCGACTATGGACTATTGACTATGGACTATGGACTCTCTACTAATAATTTATTCCCTATCTCCTACCTTTGCCGCTTCTCAAATATGAGCGACCCAATCAAACACGAATGCGGGCTGGCATTCATCCGGCTTCGGAAACCGTTCTCTTATTATCACCAACAGTATGGCACCGTGCTGTGGGGACTAAACAAACTGTACCTGCTGATGGAAAAACAGCACAACCGCGGGCAGGATGGCGCCGGCATTGCCTCCGTCAAACTAAATGTAGAACCGGGCTATCCTTTTATGAATCGTCTTCGCAGCAATGCACCGCAGGCCATCGCCGATATTTTTCAGCAGGTAAAAAAAGAGATTGATGAACTGGAAAAATATGATCCCGAAATAATAAACCACCCGGGGTTAATGAAAGGGCATGTAAATTTTTTGGGCGAACTGCTGCTCGGTCATCTTCGCTATGGCACACAGGGAAAAAATAAAGTAGAATATTGCCATCCCTTTATCAATCGCAACACCATTCCCTCCCGCAACCTGGCCATGGCGGGAAATTTCAACATCGTTAACTCCGATGAATTGTTTACGTTGATTGGCAAAGAACCCAATGATACCGTTCGCTTCAGCGACCTCGCTGCCATGATCGAGCTGATGCATACATTTCTCTGCAAAGAAGATGAAGCATCACCCGGCCACATGGATATAAAAAAAGTGTTGAAGAAAACATTGCCCCTGCTCGATGGTGGTTTTCATGTTGCCGGTCTCACGGGAAATGGAATTGGTTTTGTCTTTCGTGATGCACACGGCATCAGGCCTTCTTATTATTATATCAATGATGAAGTAGTAGTAGCTGCATCGGAAAGGGCGGCTATCCGCACAACTTTTAATGTGGGTGAAAATGAAGTGCAGGAACTAATGCCCGGTCAGGCATTGATCGTAAATGAAAAAGGAGATATAGAAATTGCACAGGTACTGGAACCCAAAGAAAGAAAGGCCTGCAGTTTTGAACGCATTTATTTTTCAAGAGGCAGCGATGAAAAAATTTACCGGGAAAGAAAAGCCCTCGGATATAATTTGAGCGAACAGGTGCTGAATGCCATTGATCATGATTTGAAGAACACTATCTTCTCTTTTATTCCCAATACTGCTGAGACTGCATTTTACGGCATGCTGAAAGGAATGGAAAATTACCTGAATAAAATAAAGCTTGAAAGAATTTTAAGCTGGGGAAAGGATTATGATTCAGATAAACTCAGTGAAATGATCAACCGCCGGATAAGGGTTGAAAAAATTGCCATCAAAGATGTAAAGATGCGAACATTCATTACAGAAGATGTGGGCCGTAATGAAATGGTACAGCACGTCTATGATATTACTTATGGCACCGTTCGCCCCGGCCTGGATACATTGGTGGTCATTGATGATTCCATCGTAAGAGGCACTACACTCAGGGAAAGCATCATCCGCATGT
The DNA here is from genome assembly GCA_032654705.1 of Chitinophagaceae bacterium. GTDB lineage: Bacteria > Bacteroidota > Bacteroidia > Chitinophagales > Chitinophagaceae > JJ008. The sequence continues at coordinate 3,030,230 of JAULAZ010000003.1, read as the reverse complement.
TATCAAGGTTAAAACCAAAACGTATTATTGTTGTTTCCTCTTCACCACAAATCCGTTACCCTGATTGCTATGGTATTGACATGAGCAAGATGGGAGATTTTATTGCATTCAATGCAGCGGTGTCTTTGATAAAAGAAAATAAGAAAGAAGATTATTTAAAAGACTTACTGGTAAAATGCAAAGACCTGCAACGAAATAACCAGCTTCATACGGAGAATGTGGTAAAGCAATTGTATAAACAGTTTACCGCTGAAGAAATTTCTGCAAAGATTGCTCAACTGATAACTCCCCCCGGCATTGACATACCGGTGGATGTTATTTTCCAGAGTATTGAAGATTTACATAAATCCTGCCCGAATAATTTAGGCGATTGGTATTTTACCGGCAACTATCCTACACCCGGCGGCAACAAAGTGGTGAACAAAGCTTTCATGAATTATATGGAAGGAAAGAATGTGAGAGGGTATTAACCCCCACCCCCTGAAGGGGTATTTACAAGTATTCCGTATCTTCTGTAACTTTCTATAAATTTGATTTAATTACTTTATCAGTGAATGATCAAAAAACCAGAAAATTTTCTTACCCCCCTTCAGGGGATGGGGGCAAAACTGTCTTACTTATACGTCATGCCAAAAGCGATTGGGGCGATGCATCACTCAGCGACTTTGACCGGGCATTGAACGGGCGGGGTAAAACAGATGCACCGGTGATGGCACATCGCCTGCTGGATAAAAATATTTTCATTGATGCTTTTATTTCCAGCCCGGCAAACAGGGCCAAAAAAACTGCCGGCATATTTGCAAAGGAATACAACAGGAACAAGGATGAAATTATTTTCCGGGAAGAATTATATGGTGCCGCAGAAAACGTTTTCTATGATGTAATACTGACGGCCAATAATAAATTTAAGAGCCTCGCTATTTTCTCCCACAATCCCGGCCTTACAGATTTTGCCAACCAGCTTACAGATACCCGGATTGATAATATTCCTACCTGTGGCGTTTTTGCCATCAAAGCTGATTGTGACAAATGGAAAAATTTCAGAGAAGCGAAAAAAGAATTCTGGTTTTTTGATTACCCGAAGAATATATAACAGTTATTCCTGGATCACCGGCGGCGCTTTGCGGCTTACTAAAAACACCCCGGTAAAAATCATCAGTCCTGCAATAATTTTCTCTGTAGTAAATGCCTCATGGAGAAATAGGGTGGCAATGATAGCAGCAAAAACGGGTTGTGTGTAAATATATGAACCCGTAACCCCTGCACCCAATTGGCGCAAGCCGTACACATTAAAAAGATAAGCCAGGAAGGTGCCGCAAATAACAATGGATGACAGCGAAAGAAAATGTGTCCATCCAAATGACGGCCAGTGTATGGAAGAGAACTGGCCCCAGCCAACGGGCAATATCATGATAAAGCCAAAAGTAAAAACCCATCTTATCACATGCAGGGGCGGATACTCATTCATCAACGGTTTTACCAGGATAAAATACAGGGTATAGGCGATGGCATTAATAATAATCAGCAGGTCGCCATGAAGTGATGCCGTACCGTTTTTTTCTTTTGACATGATCAGCAACAAGGCGCCGGCAATACCCAGCGAAATACCTGCTACTTTAGCGATGGTGATTTTTTCTTTCAGTATCCAGAATGCAAACAGCGTAATAAGCAAAGGTGTGCTGAGCATTAACAGCGAAGCATGAATGGTAGAAGTCATCGTCAACCCTTTGATGAAAAGCATCTGGTTGATGGCTACACCTGTCAATCCGCAAAGCATAAAACGGATGATATGTTCTTTTTTTATTCCTGCTTTTGATTTGCCCATTATCCATACCAGCCAGAACAATAACAGGCTGATGCCAACCCGAAGGATATTTAAACCGAAAGGACCAACATGAGAAGGTGAAATATATTTTACCAGGCTGAAATTGGCGGCAAAGAAAACATTAGTGAAAAGGACGGCGATATGTGCTTTGCTATGGCTTTGCAGAAAAAATATTTTACCTGGTAAAGATAAACAAGCAAGAATTACTTCTTTGGCAGGGATGCAATGAGTTTTGAAACCACCTGCTGCAGAACCTGATCGCTGTTAACTGCGGGCAAACGATAGGCAAATTGTTTTGCTTTTGATAACACCTCAGTCAATGAGAATTTTTTTTGCGAAATACAAAAAGCTATTTGTTTTTGATAAAGATATTGTGACAAATATTCCTGTTCTGTTTGTCCCGGCGTTGGAATAAGAATACTTTTCTTCTGTAAGGTTACAAGATCCATTACCGTACTGTAACCGCAGCGGCTGATTACATATTCTGCTTTCAGCATTTCTTTGTTCAGTTCATCGGCAGAGAGGTGATTAAAAAAAAGAATCATATTGGTAGAAGGGATAAAAGAAGAAGATCCCGGCAAACCTCTTACAATGGTGGCGGTGCCATTATAATGGCCGATTTCTTTTATAATCTTATTTTCTAAAATACTGCGTTGAGGTTCAGGGCCAGAGAGAATGATTAATACATGTTCTTTCTTGCTACCATCTCCTAAAGAGGAGGACGAATCAAACCTTGAAAGTGTTCCGATATATTTTATGGAGGTAGTTGGTTTCTTTGAAGGGTGAGATAATTCTCCGGCCAAATTATTCTCCTGCTCTGCATCGGGCACCCAGCAGGCTGCAAACCGGTTTATGTATTTGTAATTTCTTTTCTGTAAAATATTTTCACTCCATTTGCCAAACGGGCTTTTAATAAGCAATTGATGTGTAATAAAAATACAGGGAACTGTTGCATGATATAATCCAAAACGGTTATCACTGATAACTGCATCAAATTCATGTTCAGCAATCATTTTTTTCAGCCATGCATTTTCTTTTTTTATGGCGGTAAAAATTTTATGCGTTTGCCTGATAATTTTTAACGCCAGCCCGAATGCTGAACGGGAATAACTGATCCGGTAACCATCCAAACGCAGAAATGAAAGTTGCGGAAATTCTGCTTTTAATAAATTTTCCTGTGCTCCTTCACCGGCAAGCCAAACCTCACAGCCTTGTGCCAGCAATTCCCGGATGACAGGGATGCAGCGGGTGGCATGACCAAGACCCCAATCAAGCGGGACCACAAGAATCCGGGGTTTTCCCGCTTTTTTTTCCATTAAAGGCTGATCCATGTTAATTTTTGCCGTTTTTGTTAAGCTGCATACTAAATTGTTTGTAAAATAGTTTTAATTTAGTACTTCCAAATTATGAAGACGATCCACAAAATAACATTGTTATTGTTAGTAGCAGGTATGCTGATCATTTCCGGGTGCAACAGGAATTATTATTCCGGCTCCGGCAAAGGCGGAAAGAATTGCGGCTGCCCCAGCCACAAAGGTATGAGCGGTTACTAAATTAGCAGTTGCTGAAAGGATTTAAGAATTGAATCAGGATAATCTCTTCAACGCTTCTCTCAGCTTTCCAATCATCTCATCAATTTCTTCTTTCTTGCAGGTGCCAACACTAAGGCGATACCAGGGAGAATTTCGGCTGGCGCCAAAGGCATAGAAAGGAACAACAGCCAGTTTGGCTTCATTAAGTATATAAGCAGTTACTTCACTTTGATCAGTTAATAATTTTCTGTCCCCGGTTTTCTTTCCAACCAGGTCAATTTGTATCGTAAGATAAATAGCTGCTTCCGGGGCAATAGCATCAACCGGCAGCCGTTCACTCTTTAGCTGCATGAAACCTTCATAAATACGGCGTAATCTTTCTTCTATTTCTGATTTAAAATGAAGTAGATATTTTTTGATTCCTTCCTGATTGCAGAGATAAGCTGCTACTGCTTTTTGTTCTGCCATCGGTGCCCATGCACCCACATGGGTAAGGATGGCCTTCATCTTATTTATAACAGCTGCCGGTCCAACACTCCAGCCTACTCTTACACCGGTGGCGGCAAACACTTTACTGATGGCATCAATATAGATGGTATAGTTTTTCATGGCAGGCCGCAACGAAACAGGATTGTAGTGCCGGATGCTGCCATAAGTAAGATGCCAGTACATTTGGTCGTACATTACATACAATTTTTTTTTGTTTTCACCACGGCTTGCATTCTCTTCAATTACTAAATCACAAATAGCTTCCAGTTCTTCTTTTTTAAAAGTGGTGCCGGTAGGATTTTGCGGAGAGCATAAAGAAATTAGTGTTGCATCTTTTATATACGGACGGATATCATCAGCCGTAGGCATGAAATTATTTTCTACTTTTGCTTCAATAACAATATGTTCGCCTTCGACAAAATGAGTGTAGTGATTATTGTTCCAGCTTGGCACAGCGTAGATGACTTTATCTCCCTTGTCACATACGGCACGGAACACCGCATAGATCAATGGACGGCCACCTGCTGCAACTAATATTTCGTTGGTGTTATAATCAAGCCCTTCCATATCTTTCATAAAAGAATGAAGCGCCTCCCGTAAATCAAGGTTACCTTCTGCAGCAGGATAATTAGTAAAACGTTTTCTATATGCTTCTACTATTGCATCTTCCAGTTCTTTGGGTATGGGAAAAATAGAGGGGTCAAAATCACCAACCGTAAAATTATAGATGCGGTCACCCTGGCGGATTTTTTCTTTTATTTCGCCGCCGAGTTTTACGATTTCAGAACCAATTAATGTTTCGGATAAATATGAAAGTTTCATACACAACCTTTGAAAACAAAAGTAATGGTTTAAGGCACACAGGCAAAGAATCAGGAATGATCTATCACTACTTTACTGTTATCATATAAATCATACTTCACAAATATCTCGCAGCCGGGCTGGTATTTATTTACAGAAGCTTCTGCAATTACACCTTTGGCTTTAGCACTGAAGGAAGATGAGTTTTCGGGCAGTATTTCCACTTCCAATTCCACATAAGGATTGTTGCCGTTGACATAAGCGCCAAGCCATGTATATTTTTTTATGATGGCCCTGGCTGAACGACCAGATACTTTAAGGGCATCATTATCTTTTTGCAATTGCTCCAGTTCAGCTTTTAATGCGGCTTCATTTGGCTGAGATAAAGAGGAACCAGTTGAAGCCTTTGCACTTCCGCTATAGTCAATCACCACATTTTGTTCATTCTTCGGGTCAATCAATACCGGTACTTCCATACCGGGCATGAACATAGATGGATTGATGCGGGATACCAGCACCCGGCATTGTGTGGTGTATTTCTGCCCGAAACTATTTTTTACTTCCAGCATTAATTTCACCTGCGGGTTGTTGTTGATAGTAACACCTGTATCTTTTACTTCGAGAATGATGGCTTTACCGGGTAACCCTGTTTTTTGCAAACGATTGGCATTGATCATTGGTTTGAAGAAAAGGCGATAGAATAAATAGAACATACCTCCAAATATTGTAAGCATTCCGATGCCAATATAAATACCAGATTGGCCTGCTGTGGACACCACGGCACCTATACCTACGAGCAAACCAACGATACCACCAATGATACCAATCCATATCCCGGCATTCATTTTCATCATAGCTGTAATGTTTTGATATTGTAAGATAAATAAAAGAGGCGGATCAGTGTTTTCTGACCCACCCCTTTCGTAAAGTCTTAATGAGAAAAGTCAGCCACCCCTCCCGGGAGGGGACGCAAAGCCTGATTATTGAATGGGTTTATAATCTTTAAACAAATTTACTTTGGTTCCTTCTACCTGCTGGCGGTAATCTTTCCACTTGCCATCAAAGAAGCTATTTATTTTTTGCACCGCATCGCTAACTGCCTTTTCTGCATTTACTACCATTGTTTCTTCCTGGGTACCGGGTACTACCATTTTACTTCCGATGGATTGCTGGGCCGATTGTAATTGCGACATCGTTGTTACTTCAAACGGGTTTCTTGATAATCCCTGCTTGTCTGATGTTTTGCCATTGATGCTTTCACGGATGTTTTTTATTTCATCCTGCATCCTGGTAGTTGCTTTTCTTAATGAGTCGGCATCCTTTCCTTCAACACCTTTTAGTTGTGATGTCATCTTGGTGCATACTTCATCAGCTTCCGTTAAACGATCCATTCCTTCGGTTAGTTTATCGGCATTCTTTTTTAAACGATCATACATTTTTCGTTGTGCCAGCTTTATATCATTCCTGTTTCCCAATCTCGGATCGTCTTTTACTGTTACAAAAGTGGAGTCGGATGCTCTTGCATAGGTAATTACTAACTTATATGTTCCGGGTAAAACCTGTAAGCCGCCGGGCTCTGGTGCACCCGGTTGTGGTTTGGGTGAGCCGGGCTGACGAACACCTTTTTCTTCCATGCCCCAATACTGGCGGTTGAAGCCACTATCAATATTCCATCTTAAAGTTCTTATCAATTCATTATTCGTATTATAGATTCTAACCATTGCAGAGTCGCCCCTGTTACCACCGCCACCACCAAAACCAAATCTTCCGCCACCTCTTCCACCGCCACCGCCAAATGCTTGTGGTGGTTGAGGAGTTGCAGGTTGTTCCGTTGCCGGAGCAGTTGGCTGTTGTTTTGCTGCAGAATCAGTGGGTAATTTTGGTTTATTAATAAAGAAAGAAACTTCGGCGCCGCGACGACGGTTCTCTGCATCATATAATCCATATACGCTCCACTCATAACCATTGGGTGCTTTGTATTGAGCCTGGTAACTTTCAGGAGCAGCAAAGGCAGTTACAGTATTTGTAATGGGCATTCCTTTATTTGCGGCAATTTTTCTCAGTGGTCTTATATCATCAAGTACCCATAATGCCCGGCCAAATGTGGCAATTGCGAGATCAGCTTCTCTTTCCTGTATAGCAAGGTCATATGTGGAAACAGATGGATATCCATTTTTCCATTGCTCATAAGAAATGCCGTTGTCAAAACTTACCCATAAACCATTTTCTGTTCCTACAAAAACAAGATTTGGTTCTGTCGGATCCTGAATCATGCACAAGGCATATCCTTTCACTTTATTTTCATCTACCATCCTTGTCCATGTTTTTCCATAATCTGCACTACGGAAAATATAGGGTTTGAAATCACCACGACGATAATCATTGGCCACTACAAATACTTCGCCGGCATTATACCTTGATGCAGTTATTTGAGGAATCCAGCAACCAACCGGCATGCCCGGAATTTTTCCGCGGAAATTAGTCCATGTTTTTCCCCCGTCTCTTGTTAATTGTATATTACCATCATCCGTTCCTACCCAGATGGTTCCATGTTCTTTTGGTGAAGGAGAAATAGTAAGAATGCTGCAATAGGTTTCAGCACCGGTAATATCCATTGTTAATCCACCGGTATTTTGAAAGGCGGCAACTTTTGCAGAATCATTGGTGGTAAGATCGGGTGAAATAATTTCCCAGCTTACCCCTTTGCCCAGGCTTTTATGTAAAAACTGGCTGCCGAAATAAATTGTTTTTTTATCAAATGGATCTTGCGCTATTGCAGAGTTCCAGTTAAAACGTAATTGAAGTTTTGGATCAAGTGCCGGGGGTTTAATAAACCAGCTTTCACCTGTTTTCCAGTTTCTTCTTCCCACTGAACCACCCTGGCTCATGCTGTAAACCCAGCTTGCATCTTCAGCATCCGGCAAGGCATCAAAGCCATCGCCGCCTCCAATATTATCCCAATAGTAATTTCTTATGCCACCATTGATCCAGGTATAAGCAGGGCCATGCCAGCTTCCATTGTCCTGCATACCGCCCATTATGTTATAAGGTATTTCATTGTCAACATTAACATGATAAAATTGTCCTGCAGGTAATTTTTCATCAAACACCCAGTTCTTTCCCCGGTCTCTCGAAACACCAATGCCACCATCATTACCTTCCACGATAAAATTTGGATCTTCCGGATTGATCCACCAGGCATGATGATCAGGATGAATACCGGAATAAGGAATTAATGTTGAAAACGATTTTCCGCCATCTTCACTTAATGTGATGGTGGAGTGAACATCATAAATCCGGTTTTCATTTTTGGGATCCACATAAATTTCCTGGTAATAAAACGGCCTGTCTGTTATCTGCTCTGCATTACTGTTTACCAGTGTCCATTTAAAACCACCATCCTCACTTTTATAAAAACCATTTTTGGTTGCTTCCACTTTTGCATATACTCTTGATGGCATACTTCTGGAAAAAGCAATGCCAATCCGTCCTAATTGTCCATCCGGCAAACCATCTTCTTTCGTCATTTTTTTCCAGTTCTTTCCTCCGTCAATCGTAATATATAATCCACTTCCTGCGCCGCCACTTTTTAAATTCCAGGGCGTTCTTCTAAATTGCCACATGGCCGCAATCAGTTTATTGGGATTGGAAGGATCCATTACCAGGTCGGCACAGCCGGTGGTGTCATTTACATATAAAATTTTTGTCCATGTTTCACCACCATCTGTTGTTTTAAAAACACCACGGTCATTATGTTCGGCATAAGGATTACCTATTGCTGCCGCATAAACTGTATTTGGATTTACGGGGTCAATCACTACACGATGAATACAAATCGTTTTTTCAAGCCCCATTCGTTTCCATGTCTTCCCGGCATCCATTGATTTAAAAATGCCGGCGCCAAGGTTGAGTGAATTACGGGGATTGCCTTCACCGGTTCCCACCCATACAATATTGGGATTGCTTTGCTGAATAGCGATAGAACCAATATTCAACAGCGGCTGTTCATCAAACAGGGGGGTCCATGTCTGGCCACTATTCTCTGTTTTCCAAACACCACCGGAAGCGGCGCCGACATAAATGATATTCGGGTTGGAAACAACACCATCAATAGTAGTGATGCGTCCACTCATGCCAGCCGGACCAATATTGCGGGGTTTCCAGTTTTTGAACTGGTTCAGTGATATTTTTTGTCCGGTGGCAATTATTGCTGTAAAGAAAATAGCTGCGAGGAAAATAGGCTTTTTCATCCTGAATAGTTTTGGATGCTAAACTTACTGATAAAACAAGGAGAGAGCAAAAAAGTTTGTTGGACGGCAGGCAAAAAAGATCTATAACAGGCATCTATTGCTTTTATTGTATATTCATAATAAAAAATATAGTCTTATGAAAGTGATTCTTGGACCTTCATTGTTGTTTTTTACTTTACTTTTTATAGGTAATTTGAATGCACAAAATAATATTAATGTTCACTTTTTCAAGATAATATGGGTTGAATATATTGCCGATTTACCCCAGAAAATGCATAATGATACTTTGGCAATTGATCTCTATGCAGAGATAAATGACAAAGGGGTAATGAGTTTTTTGGAAAGGGATGCTAAAAATGAAGAAAGATATTTCACCTATCAAATGACTAATATGCAGCTACTGGCTTTAGATAGTGTTTTAAATGGCAGCAACCCTCTCAAAAAGTACATTGAAAATTTTGACCACATTGAAGGCATGCCCTATGCAGGGCAATATGATTATTTGTCTTTGATTACGAAGGGGAACAAAAAAGATGAAATCTGTTTTGTATACTCAGATATGTCTGAAAAGTTCAAAAATATTCTTTCTTTATTAGAAGAAATTACATACAAGAAAAAGAATTATGAAACATCTACTGTTTTATCTGTTCCTCCTCAGGTAAAATCATCTGTTTTAAATCTACATAAAAAGAGTAAATATCTTCCGTTGATTGGGAATCCTCCGCCTCCTGTAAGTCAGTAGTTATTTGCAATTAAAGAAAGAGCCACCCAAGAGATTCGAACTCTCGACCTGCTATTTACGAAACAGCTGCTCTGCCAACTGAGCTAGGGTGGCTTAAAATTTTTTAAAATGCCTTCAACGGTTTTTCTTCTTTCTTATCCGGCTTCAATACTACCCTGATATAGTTAGTAAGATTGATATATTTTTTGGCCGCATCCTGTATCATTTTTGAAGTAAGCATTTCCGTTTGCTTTTGCCTGTTTAATATATCGGCAGGTTTATTACCCAGGTAATAGGCATCATACAGGCTGTTCATCCAAAACTGATTTTCTTTCAGGTCCACTTCCAGTTTTCTTTTTTGTTGCTCTTTTATTTTTTCCAGGTCTTCAGGGGTAACGCCATTCTTTATTATTTTTTTCAACTCATCAATGGCTGCCTTGCTCAGTGTATCAATATTATCCGGGGCGCAGGGAAATGAAATGGTAAAAGAAGAATAACCGGCCGGAATTTTTCTTATGTCACCCATGGCGGCTACACCATATACGCCTCCTTTTTCTTCCCGCAATTGTTCTACTAATTTTATGGTCATTACCTCGCCCAGGCTGTGCAATGCATAAGCGTCCTGAACATTATAAGTAACCGGGCTGGTAAAAACAATATTGACCATGCTTTTAGGGTCGGCGCCTTTAATGATGGTTTTTTCAATCTTACCTGACGGAGGCCGGATTCCCAGGTCCTTAAAATTTTCTCTGATGTTATTGGAAGGAAGGCTGCCGATATATTTTTCCAATAATGGTTTTATTGTTTCTTCATCAAAAGATCCAACAAATAAGAAAGTGAAATCACCGGCATTGGCAAACCGTTCCTTATAAATCTGAATACTGCGGTCCAGGTTGATTTTGTCAAAATCTTCCGGCTTTGGCAAGCCACCTGAACGGGGATGATTTTTTGTCATCAGTTTCTGAAACTCTGAACTGAAATATATCTGCGGGTTGGCACTCAGGTTTGCATACAATTGTTTTTGCCTGGTTCTGAAAGATTCAAAAGCATCTTTATCTTTTTTGGGAGCGGTGAAATAAAGATGAATTAGCTGAAGCAATGTTTCCGTTTCTTTGGGAATAGTGCTGCCATTCAATCCTTCGCTGTATAAAGCAATATTAGGAGACAGGCTGGTGCTTTTACCTTTTAGCATATTGCTCAGATCAACAGCAGAAAAATTACCCACACCACTTTGCGTTACAATAGATGCTGCATTAATGGCCGAATAATAATCCGCATCTTTTACCAATGAATGACCGCCTTTACTGAATGCCCGGAAAAGTATCTCATCATTTTTAAAATTTGTCTGCTTTAAAATAACGGTTGCGCCGTTGGATAATTTTATGGTAGTAGTCTGGAGGTCATCATTTGTTTTGGAGCTAAGAATTTTTCCGGATTTTAATTTGCTTCCATCTATTAATGAAGTGGCAAGAACTTTTTCTTTGTATGGCTCAATGGCCGCTACATCCACTGCGCTGAGTACGGCATTCACTTCTTCAGCCGATGGAATTTTTACATTCGCCTTATCCGGTGCATTCAGGGTTACTACCATATTATCTTTCGTAATCCATTGGACCGCCAGTTTGTTTACATCTTCCAGTTTTACAGTTGCCAGGTATTGTTTCACAAAATCATATTCCCATTCGATGCCCGGTATAGGTTCACTGATCAAAAAATTATTGACATACTCATCCACATACTTGTAAGATTCTTCTTTTTCCCGTTCATTAAAAATACGGTCGTATGAACCCTGCATTTGTTTTTTTTGCAGCTCAAACTCAGAAGAAGTGAAGCCATATAATAAAACTCTCCTGTTCTCCTGTACCAGGGCATTCAATGAACGGGCCATGCCCGTATCGCTGCTATTGGCAAAAAGCTGGTAGGCGTCCTTGGTTCTGGCATAGCTGTTTCCATAATAAGATCCCGCACCTACGAACGGAGGATTGGAGTTAAGTGTGATTTCACGAAAGCGGCTATTGAGCATACCGGTAAACAACTTTGTATGCATATACCGGCAATAATCTCCAACAGAGGCTTGCGGCTGCAACTCTTTTTTATATAATATTTCAATAGAAGGAAAGGCGGTTTCTTTATCTTTTGCTACTACCGATAGTGTTTCTTTATGATCCGGAACATTAAATTCTTCTCTTTTCCTGGGGGCAGGTGCAGCAGGAATATTTCCAAAAGTCTCTTTAATCTTTTGTTCAATATCATTTATATCAATATCTCCCACTACAATGACAGCCTGCAGATCGGGGCGATACCAATCTTTATAAAAACGCCTCAGCGCATCCGGGGAAAAATGATCAAGGCTTTCTTTTGTACCAATAGGTAAACGGTCAGCGTATTTTGATCCGCGGTATTGCACCGGCAATGTCTGCTTCATCATTCTTTCATCAGCGCCGCGGCTCAATCTCCATTCTTCTATCACCACGCCTCTTTCTTTTTCTATTTCAACCGGGTCAAGGAGTGCATTATGTGCCCAGTCTTCCAGGATTTGTAAACCTTTATCTACCAACCCGGGTTTATCAGTTGGCACAGGAAGGATATACACCGTTTCATCAAAACCTGTATAAGCATTCAGGTCGGCGCCAAATTCCACACCAATACTCTGCAGGTAACTCACCAGTTCATTTTTTGGAAAATGTTTGGTGCCATTAAAATTCATGTGTTCCATAAAGTGAGCAAGGCCTAACTGGTCCTCATCTTCCAACACTGACCCGGCATTAACCACCAGCCGAAGTTCTACTCTTTTCTCCGGCAAACTATTATGACGGATATAATACGTCAGCCCGTTTGACAAACGGCCAATTTTTACTTTGGGATCAACAGGCATTGCCTGTGTTACATCTATCTGCGACCATGCAGCCGGCATTACCATGGCTGTAATCAGCAGGTATAACCAGAGCTTTTTAACCACTTGCATACACTTTATTTTGTTAGGTAAATTTATCTATATACCGGTGCTTAGAAAAATAAAAAACCTCCTTTTACATGAAAGGAGGTTTTTGCCATAACAAGGGTTATAGTTCTATTGCTGAGTTTTTTCTTTAAAGTTCTTTTCCGCTTCTTTCGCCTTTTCAAAATCAAGCACCACGCCATTAATGCAGTAGCGGAGGCCGGTGGGGGGCGGACCATCATCAAATACATGACCTAAATGGGATTGACAGCGACCACATTGCACTTCAGTTCTTGTCATGCCCTGCGTATTATCAGGGGTATAAATAATACTCTCTTTGCTGATGGGCTCATAGAAACTTGGCCAGCCACAACCGCTTTCAAATTTGGTATCACTTTTAAACAGGGCATTGCCGCAGGCAGCACAATAGTAAGTGCCATGTTCTGTAGATTTTTCAAATTTACTTGTCCAGGGTCTTTCAGTGCCTTTCAACCGGGCAATATAAAAGACCTCCTGTGGCAATATTTTTTTCCATTCTTCATCTGTCATCGCCAGTTTTGACGTATCGGTGTTGGAGTAAACGGGATTATTCTTTTTAATGGTATCCATTTTTTCAGAATTTATTTTTGACTGATTGTTTTGCGAATAACTGCATTGCTGAAGTTGCTGGCAAATAATTAAAACCGTTATGGATTTTATAATTGTCTTCATGTTTATGTTCAGATGAACCACAAATTTAAGATAAGGAATTGGAGCAGATTGTCTGAATCCTGACATCCGTCTTTTCTTAACATTTTAACTGCAATCATTATTTCTTCTGAAACTGATGCAGGCTATCAGAAATGTAAGAACGGTACGTTATATTTGTCAATCTACATCATTCAGTAATTGTATATGTTTAATTTAATTTTATTTGGCCCGCCCGGTAGCGGAAAAGGGACACAATCAGACAAACTGGTGGCGAAATACAACCTGGTACATCTTTCCACCGGCAACCTGCTGCGGGAAGAAATAGCCGCAAAAACATTACTCGGCCTTAAGGCGGCTGAATTTATGGATAAAGGCCAGTTAGTGCCTGATGGAGTGGTGATTGGCATGGTGGATTCTTATTTTGACAAACATAAAAATGCAAACGGTTTTTTATTTGATGGCTTTCCCCGCACGGTGGCGCAGGCCAGGGCGCTGGATAAGCTGATGGAATTAAAAAAAACATCCATTGCCGCAGTGATTGCGCTGGAAGTAAGCGAAGAAGAATTGGTGAAAAGGTTACTGAACCGGGGAAAAACTTCAGGCCGTAGTGATGATACGGATGAAACCGTAATAAGAAAACGGTTTGCTGTTTACAGCAATGAAACAACACCGGTAGCAGATCATTACAGGCTTACAAAAAAATTTCACGCAGTAAAAGGAGAAGGTACTGTGGATGAAATATTTGCTGCCATTTGCAGAGTGATAGATAAAAATAGATGGTAAGTAGTGAGCAGGATGACGGCCATTGCAGCCGTCATTTTATTTTTCGTAACCTTGTAACCAGAAATCCTTCTGCATGAGCTTTGAAAAAGAAAATTTTCTCCGCACTAAATTTGTTTCTTATTTACAGCAAATGGATCCTGCTGCCCCGGCACGTTGGGGCAGGATGAATGTGCAGCAGATGATAGAGCATTATGCAACAGATGGAATTCGTAATGCCAGCGGTAAATTAAAAATTGATACGATTGTAACTCCTCCTGAGCAACTGGAAAGAATGAGAGATTTCCTGATGAGTAACAGGCCCTTTAAGGAAAACACAAAAAATCCCCTGATGGGTGAAGACCCGGCGCCGCTCCGCTATAAAACGATACAAGGCGCTATTGGCGCCCTGCATCAGGAATTGATTTGTTTTTTTGAAACGTTTGAAAAGAATCCGGAACTGATCACCCGTAATCCTTTTTTTGGGGACCTGACCCTGGAACAGAATGTTCAGCTTTTATACAAACATGCCCTTCATCATCTTCACCAGTTTGGAGTTGAGCCGCTGATTTTTTAAAATTCAACTTTTAATAAAGAATCAGCCTTTTGCAAACTGTTATTTACTAATGCGGTTATTTCAGATGCCCTTTGTTTTTCTTCAGACAAATATTTGATTCTTAGTTCCAGGTTATCCAATGAAGAATCAAGATTCATTGTACTCATCCAGGCATCCATTTTATTATACGCATTTGTTAGCTCTTCAGTTGCACCGGCCAGCCTGGTTTTGTACGCTTCTACATAAGACATGTCTTTTAATGGAAGCGCTGTAATAGAATCAATGATATCAGAAATTTTCTTTTTCATGTCTTCTATTTTCATCCAGCCACTCATGCCCTCGTTATGTTCTTTTATCAACTCATTGTATAAGGTGTCTGCTTTTGCCTGTAGCGGTTCTTTAGTGTTATTATTGTTGTTGCCATTATTATTACAGGCCGTTATGCCGAGACTAATGATAACAGCAAGGCTAAATAAAATCTTATTCATTACAATAGAATTAATGTTGTTCTTCTGCATTACATTTTTCCACAATTTCGTGAAAAACGCCATGCAATTCCAGTAACTCATCTTTCAATTCTTTGTCGGATGCATTTTTTTTCACCATTTTATTAATTTCTTTGGCGCCTTTTACCAGCTTGCTGAGATTTTTCTTGATTGCGTTTTTATCATACCCCTCCGGAGCTGTAGAGTTTTTCCAGGCAATGGCTTTATCCACCATTTCCTGGCTACGGGTGCGGATCGGCTCCAGTTTTCCTTCTTCAGAAGGATGAAAGGTTTTGCTCATTACTTCATGAAAGGCGTCGAGTTCCTGCCATTTGGCTTTTTGCTGTGTCTGTGCGGGTGCTGCGGTTGCCATTGCCACGGCAATCATCAGGAAAGAGATAATTTTTTTCATACTAATTTTTTTTGTGCCGCAAATATAAGGTGGGAGGGAAAACTATTCAATGATATTCACCCATACTTTGTTATGATTTAAAGTAATTTCGTAAGGATTATCAAGAATTTCTATATGAACCAACTCGGAAATTATATTCAGGGCCATTGGATAACCGGTGATGATAAAGGCCAGGTTCTTTTTAATGCAGTTACCGGTGAGCCTGTAGCCACCGCTTCAACAAAGGGATTAGATTTTGCCGCTATGGCTGATTATGCCCGAAAGGTTGGTAACCCGGCACTTCGCAGGTTGACTTTTCATCAGCGGGGAAATATGCTCAAGGCATTGGCCTTGCATTTAAGAAATCATCTTAATGAGTTTTATAAGATAAGTTACCAGACCGGCGCTACCAAAGCCGATAGCTGGGTAGATATTGAAGGTGGAATCGGAAATCTTTTTGCCAATGCATCATTAAGAAGAAAATTTCCGGATGACATATTTTGTATTGATGGAGAAAGTCATATCCTGGGCAAGAACAATAGTTTTATGGGAACACATATTCTTGTTCCCAAAGAAGGAGTGGCTATTCATATCAATGCTTTCAACTTTCCTGTATGGGGAATGCTGGAAAAAATTGCCGTTAACTTATTGGCAGGAATGCCAGCTATTGTAAAACCGGCAACAATTACCTCCTATTTAACTGAAGCGGTGGTAAAAAAGATCATTGCTTCCAAAATATTACCCGAAGGTTCATTGCAATTAATTTGTGGTAGTGCAGGTGATTTGCTTGAACATGTTACATCGCAGGATGTGGTGACGTTTACCGGTTCGGCATCAACCGGGCTGATGTTAAGAGTACATCCAAAAATTTTGAGTGAGTCAGTTCCCTTTAATATGGAAGCAGATTCTCTGAATTGCATTGTAATGGGAGAAGACGTGGAGCCGGGTATGCCGGAATGGGACATATTTGTAAAAGAGATCCGGAAAGAAATGACATTGAAGGCAGGACAACGATGTACAGGTGTACGCAGAATTTTTGTGCCGGCAAACAAAATGGAAGATGTATGGAAAGCAATTGCAACATCTCTTTCACAAACGACTATCGGAAATCCGTTGAATGAAAAAGTGAGGATGGGAAGCCTGGCAGGAAGAGGTCAGAGGTCAGAAGTCAGAAGTCAGATACAGAGGCTGCTTGCTTCCTCTCATATTGTTTATGGTTCACTGGATAGTGTAGAAGTGATTGATGCAGACGCAGAAAAAGGAGCATTTATGTCTCCTGTTTTATTGATGAATGAAAAACCATTTGACGCAAAAGAAGCACATGAGGTGGAAGCCTTTGGCCCGGTGAGTACCATCATGCCGTATCATGATTTGGATGAAGCCATAGTATTAAGCAAGCTGGGAAAGGGAAGCCTGTGTTCAACGATTGTGACCGCCGGTTACAAACAGGCCAAACAATATGTCATCGGCGCCGCTTCACATCACGGAAGAATTCTGGTATTGAATAATGAATGCGCCAAAGAAAGCACAGGGCATGGTTCGCCATTACCATTATTAGTGCATGGTGGTCCCGGCCGTGCCGGTGGCGGCGAAGAAATGGGCGGATTAAGAGGAGTAAAACATTATTTGCAAAGAACAGCCCTGCAGGGTTCGCCCACAACCATTACAGCCATCACCAATGTTTACCAGCAAAATGCGAAGGGAAAAGATCCGGGTGTTCATCCGTTTAAAAAATATTTTGAGGAACTACAGATCGGCGACCAGGTTGTTACTGATAAAAGAGTCATCACATCTGAAGACATTGATCAATTTGCTGACCTGAGCGGCGATCATTTTTATGCCCACATTAAAACAACCGATTTTAACGGAACCATGTTTGAAAAACAAGTGGCCCATGGATATTTTATTATGAGCATTGCGGCGGGTTTATTTGTTGACAGTTATGAAAAAAATCCTGTTTTGCTAAATTATGGGATTGATGAATTACGTTTTACCAAACCGGTTTATCCCGGCAGCGAAATTCATATCCGGTTTACCTGCAAGGAAAAATTGCCCAATGACAAAAGAATAGTGGAAAAACCGGAAGACTTTAAAAGAGGCGATGATATTGATAAAGGCATCGTAAAATGGCTGGTGGAAATAATTGATGAAACGGATGAGGTAGCAGGCATAGCAACAATACTGACAATGGTGCAAAAGAAAAATTAATAAAAAATATTGAACTATGGAAGAAGCATATGTAAAAAGTGAACTGCACAAAGGAATTGTAACAATCGAATTCTTTCATCCGCAAAGCAATTCATTACCCGGCAAAATTCTGTATGACCTTGCCACTGCCATTACTCATGCAGGAGAAGACCCTGATACGATTATTATTATTCTTCGATCGGCAGGAGAAAAAACTTTTTGTGCCGGTGCTTCCTTTGATGAACTGGTAGCCATTAAAAATGAAACGGAAGGGTTAAAGTTTTTCAGTGGCTTTGCTCATGTTATTAATGCGATGAGGAATTGCCCGAAGTTTATCATTGGCCGCATACAGGGAAAATGTGTGGGTGGCGGTGTTGGCCTTGCTGCTGCCGTTGATTATGCAATTGCAACCGATGCAGCCGAGGTAAAACTAAGTGAACTGGCTATTGGTATTGGCCCCTTTGTGGTAGGCCCTGCGGTAGAAAGAAAGATTGGCACTGCTGCTTTTAGTGCCCTGGCAATTGATGCCGCAGGCTGGCGCAATGCAGAATGGGCCAAGCGAAAAGGATTGTTTGCCGAAGTGCATCAGAATACTGAAAACATGGATGAAGCAATACGGCGTTTATCGCATACCCTTTCTCACTCAAGCCCGGAAGCGATGTCCGAAATGAAAAAAATATTCTGGAAAGGAACCGAGCATTGGGATACACTGCTGACTGAAAGAGCAAAGATCAGCGGCCGGCTGGTGCTGAGTGAATTTACCAGAAATGCAATACACAAGTTCAAAAATAAATAGACTGTCTTTGTTTTAATCTCCCATTACAATAGACGCCTGTAAGGAAGACACTTTTTTGTTGGTGAGATGAAAAATTAATTCCTTGTCATATTTATCATCCCTGATGTTGATACTATATTTTGTTTTGCTTGGTTGCCATGTTGAATCATTTACCTGCGCAAACTCCGGGCCCATACTTACCGGGTTATCGTCAAAAGCGGCAATGATTGTTGGTTTTTCATCCCCGATGCCAATACCAGAAGCTGTTTTGCAGAGAGGATTATTTGTTTCTACGCCAAACAACTGCATATACGAACTATCATCAGTTACATATTGTCGTTCAAAATAGAGTGACACTTCTATTTCTTTGTATTTTGTTTTTACCGTGTCCTGCCAGTAGCCGGCAGAATCTTTCATGGCGTTAAACTGAAATTGCTGGTTCAGCAGTTTTTCCAGTTCAGCCTTTGTCATACCGACTTTTAAATCACCAATGCCGTCTTTACTGATGGTATAGCCGGTATTTTCATTTTTTTTATCCGGTTGTTTTGAACCGGATTGTTTGTCTTTTTGGTTGCAGCCGTATAATGCAACAGCCAAAAATGAAATAAAGAATAAACTTCTCATAATTTGCACTTTAGTTTAAGTGGGTTATGAAGATAGCAAATTTTATTTATGCCAGCTTACATTACTAAGTTCACAAAAAATAATTTCCGGGCAGCCTGCAGAAAACTTGCAGCACTGGACGCAGACCTTGCCGCTATCATCCGCAGGGATGGCTATCCGCCCATGTGGACGAGACCAGTCAGCTTTCAATCGCTGATACTTTTTATTCTTGAGCAGCAGGTTTCTTTAGCTTCTGCGTATGCAGCGTTTAAGAAGCTGAAAGAAAAGATCGGGTTCGTAACTCCTTCAAAGATTCTTGTATTAAATGATGCAGAACTTAAAGCCTGTTACTTCAGCCGGCAAAAAATAATTTATGCAAGGGAGTTGGCAATGACTGTTCAAAACAAAAAACTAAGCCTGAAAAAACTTGCAGACAGGCATGAAGATGAGATAAGACATGAATTAAAAAAAATTAAAGGCATCGGCGACTGGACGGTGGATGTGTACCTGATGCATTGCCTGCAAAGAACGGACTTGTTTCCATTGGGCGATATTGCATTAGTAAATAGTTTGAAAGAAGTAAAACAATTGCCAAAACATATAAGTAAAGAGAAGATGCTGGAAATAGCTGAGCCGTGGCGGCCTTACCGAACTATAGCGGCGATGATCTTGTGGCATGCTTATATAAAGAAAAGGAATATCAAGCTTCAGGGATAGAACCACGATTAGCAAGATTAGAAACGATTAAGAAGAAACTTTTATTTCCCCTTAATCCAAAATCGAATCTTATAAATCCTGGTTCTAAATATTCAATCCCCCGCAAACACTGATCGTTTGCCCTGTAATATAATTTCCCATATCACTCGCCAGGAATAAAGCTGTATTAGCAATATCTTCAGCAGAAGCAAACCTTCCCAAAGGAATTCCTGCTTTGTATTTATCTGCTGCTGCTCCTTCTTTTAAATAACTCGTCATATCTGTTTCTACAAAACCGGGGGCAATGGCATTGCAACGGATGTTGCGGCTGCCGAGTTCTTTAGCCACGGATTTTGTAAAACCAATAATACCTGCTTTGCTGGCAGCATAACTGCTTTGCCCTGCATTGCCAACTTCGCCAATAATAGAACTCATATTAATGATAGAACCGCTTCTTGCTTTCATCATAGGTTTGATGACCTGCTTAGTCATATAAAAAACACTGTTCAGGTTTACCTGTATCACATCATTCCATTGTTCCGGTGTCATGCGGAGCAGTAAATTATCTTTTGAAATTCCTGCATTGTTTACACAAATATCAATTGTTCCAAATTCTTTCAATACATCAGCAACAAAGGCTTCGCATTGTGCAAAATCGCCGGCATTACTTTTATATGCTTTGGCTTTTACACCTATAGCTTTCAGTTTTTCTTCCAAAGCAGTTGCTTTTTCAGTGCTGCTGTCACTTACATAAGTAAAGGCAATATTTGCTCCCTGTTCAGCAAATTTTATAGCAACACCTTCGCCAATGCCGCGGGCGGCGCCGGTGATGATGGCCACTTTTCCTTCGAGTAATTTCATGTTGATTTATTTATTGACAAATGTAATAGTATTCATCTGCAGAATTTCCTCAAGGTATTTTCTTTCATTACTTAACCTTGGTACTTTGTGTTGTCCTCCCAGTTTTCCTTTGCTGCGCAGCCATTCAGTAAAAATTCCTTTTTTCAAAGAATGAATGATTGGTAAACGCAAAGCAATGTCTTTATACCGCTTGGCTTCGTAATCACTGTTGATGTTTTTTAATGCTGCATCCAGTTCTTTTGCAAATGTATCCAGGCTTTCCGGTTCTTTTTCAAACTCGATCAGCCATTCATGTGCTCCATTTGAGTGATCAGAAAAATAAACCGGCGCTGCCGTATATTCATTTACAACTGATCCTGTTTTTTCCGCAGCAAGCGCAATGGCTTTATCTGCATTGTCAACAATTACTTCTTCACCAAAAGCATTGATAAAATGTTTCAACCTGCCGGATACTTTAATGCGATAAGGTTTTAGCGAAGTAAACTGAACGGTATCACCCACCAGGTATCTCCACAATCCGCCGTTGGTACTGATAACAGGGGCATAATTTTTTCCTGACTCAACATCCTGCAGACCGATTGTTTGCGGGTCTTTTTTCCCGTATTCATTAACAGGCATAAACTCAATAAAAATACCATGATCGGTAAAGAGCAGCATACCATCATTGCCCGGAACGTCCTGCGCTGCAAAAAATCCTTCACTGGCATTATACATTTCGAGGTAGTTAATGTTTTTGCCAATAATTTTCTGAAACTGTTCTTTATAAGGAGTAAAAGAAACACCGCCGTGCATAAACAGTTCAAGCGATGGCCACACTTCCGACATTGTTTTTTTACCGGTGATTTCCAGGATGCGTTTAAATAAAACCAACGTCCAGGTAGGCACACCTGATACAGAGGTAACATTTTCTTTTATTGTATTATTGGCCAGCTTTTCAATCTTGCTTTCCCATTCATCCATGATGGCGATGCTAAGATCGGGGGTGCGAATCCAATGCCCCCAGTAAGGACTGTTTTGCAGCAGCACAGCGCTGAGATCGCCATACTGCACCTCATTGTTCATAGGATTAATACTGTGACTGCCGCCAATCACCAGGCCTTTGCCGGTGAGTAATGCTGAATCCGGATTATACTGGTAATATAGAGTCAGCGCATCTTTGGCAGCTTTAAAATGACCGTCTTTAAGGCTTTCATCACTGATAGGAATAAATTTGCTTTTATCGCTGGTAGTGCCGCTGCTTTTGGCAAACCAATAAACAGGAGTGTTCCATAAAATATTCTGTTCGCCATTCATGATGCGCTGAATGCAGCGCTTGATGTCATCATATTCATGAATAGGAACGGCTGCTTTAAAATCACGGACATTAAACAGGTTGGAAAAATTATATTTTCTGCCAAACTCGGTGTTTTGAGCGGAGGTAACAAGGTCCTGCAGCACTTCCCGCTGGGCATCCAATGGGTTATTCTTCCAGGCTTCGATGCGCCAGTAGCGACTACGAACCAGGGATGATATGGCGGGACTGAGTAGCTTCATTACGAAGGAAAAATAGAAAAATAAAAGGACAGGAAAAAAAATTATAGTTCTGAAGCTTCTCCTGCTTTGATGGCTTCTTCGTGAAGATAATCTTTCCGTTTCAGTTCAAAATTTCTTCCGAGGTACAATCGCCGCACATCTTCATCTGCTGCCAGTTCTTCTGCTGTACCATGTTTATAGATTTTCCCTTCAATCAAAAGATAAGCCCGGTCGCAGATGGATAAAGTCTCCGTTACGTTGTGATCAGTAATGAGAACGCCGATATTCTTGTATTTCATTTTTGCCACAATGGCCTGTATGTCTTCCACCGCTATCGGGTCAATACCGGCAAAGGGTTCATCCAGTAATATAAATTTTGGATCAACAGATAAAGCTCTTGCAATTTCTGTTCTTCTTCTTTCGCCACCGCTTAGCACATCGCCGTTGTTTTTGCGTACATGCTGAAGCCGGAATTCCTTTAACAATGACTCCAGTTTATCCCGTTGCTGTTTTTTAGAAAGAGGGGTCATTTCGAGTATGGCGGCAATATTATCTTCCACACTCAGCTTGCGAAATACTGATGCTTCCTGTGGCAGATAACCAATCCCCATCTTTGCTCTTTTGTACATGGGCAGGTTGGTAATGTCTTCATTATTCAGAAAAACCCGGCCTTCATCCGGTCTTATTAAACCCACCACCTGGTAAAAAGAAGTTGTTTTACCAGCGCCATTGGGACCAAGTAAGCCAACAATTTCTCCTTGTTTCACTTCAAATGAAACCTGGTTGACAACCGTTCGGCTGCCATATTTTTTTACGAGACCTTTCGTTTCGATGGTAACGGGCATGCCCGGCAAAAATAAGCTATGAAGGCTAAGAAAGGCCTTCGATCCTGATAATTATCGGAATCATTTAACGCAGCTTTGACTAATGCTTCTGCATAATAAGCTTTGCAGATAATTAATAAAATTGGTGATTTTACTGATATAAATAAAAACTCCAGCAACCAGGAAGTATCTTTTTCATCTGATTAATTAACGGAATGAAAGTTATTGATCATATCAACCGGGCTGTAGATACATTGATCTTCTTCGGGATATTATACCTCCTAAGAAGAATAAACAAAGATGTCGGGGTATATAAATACAGAATCTGGTCTGTTCTTTGTAATTTAGTATGCATTTATTGATTTAAGTGAAGAAACACATGAATATTTATTTAAACACTCAGACAATTTTATTTGCAATAACAGGGGCAATACTGCTTTCTTCCTGCAAAAAAGATAATAATGGAGGGGCCCCCCCCGCACCACAAAAACCTAAAGTGGGCACTACCTGGACTTACCGGTACTATACTTTTTATGAAAATGGCGGGCTGGCAACAACCGGGACAATTACTTATAAAGCCAAAATAGAAGAAACTATAGGCGGTGAAAACTGGCTAAGGATTAACGATCTTGGTCCTGACACCACTGTTTACCTGATGAAGGAAAAAGCCGGTGGCCTGTACCAGTATACCAACAATAATTCTTATTTGCTCTGCAAAAACCCCGCCTCATTAAACGAAACATATAATACTTTCAACAAAGGCTCGGCTGAAGATTTCCAGGTGTTGGGTGTGAATTTCACCCTTCCCACCGATATCGGTGATGTGGTTGCCAATTACTATGAAGGAACTAAAAATGGAAACCTGATTGACCAGATATGGTATAATGCCAATGCCTGGATAGTACGCCACCAGGTATTTCGCAAATTTCCGATGGGCACTGTTTATTATAAATACAGCGCCATGTTCCTCCAGCAAATAATCTACTAAAGGGAGGCTTTTATTTATTGTATAACCCTGCCGATTTGATAATTATAGCCAGCTTGTCTATGTTTGTACCTTATTTTATTTAATGAAAGTTATTGATCATATCAACGCCGCAAAAGATACCCTGATCTCGTTTGAAATATTGCCACCCCTGAAAGGGAAAGGCATTTCAGCTATTTATAATCACCTTGATCCTTTGATGGAGTTTAAGCCGGCATATATCAACGTAACCTATCATCGCAGCGAACATATCTTTAAAAAGAAAACGGATGGCAGTTTTGAAAAAGTTGTCATACGCAAGCGGCCGGGCACTGAAGCCATTTGCGCTTCTATCATGAACAAGTATAATGTAGATACGGTTCCTCACCTGATCTGCGGTGGCTTCTCGGTACAGGAAACCGAAGACGCACTGCTGACCTTAAGTTATCTTGGTATTGATAATGTATTAGTGCTTCGTGGTGATGCAGCCAAAAACGAAACTTCTTTTGAGCCAGAACCCGGCGGACATAAATATGCTATTGATCTTTTAAAGCAGGTAGTAAACCTGAATAA
Organism: Chitinophagaceae bacterium; assembly: GCA_032654705.1. Lineage (GTDB taxonomy): Bacteria > Bacteroidota > Bacteroidia > Chitinophagales > Chitinophagaceae > JJ008. The sequence goes on along the minus strand of JAULAZ010000003.1, from coordinate 3,005,798 downwards.
AGGTATTTACCTGGAAGAAGAATTGAAGGGAACTGATGGCACTACATTTTGTGCAGGTGTGGCCGGCTACCCGGAAAAACATTTTGAAGCGCCCAATATGCAAACGGATCTTATGTATTTAAAAAAGAAAGTGGAGGCGGGAGCTGAATATATCGTTACTCAAATGTTTTTTGACAATAAAAAATTCTTTGCCTATCAAAAACAATGCAGGGAGGCGGGTATTACCGTTCCGATTATACCGGGGTTGAAACCGGTGACTTCAAAAAAACAACTGACCCTTATTCCAAGAACATTTAATGTGGATATACCTACCGATCTATCCAGTGAAATATTGAAATGTAAAGATGATACAGACGTGGAAAGAGTAGGAACCGAATGGCTGCTGACCCAGTCGAAAGAATTAAAGAAAAGCGGTGTGCCTGTTCTGCATTATTATACATTAGGGAAGCCGAAGGTGATAGTGGATGTGGTGAAAGAGTTGTAGAACTCAGAATAATGAACAAGGAATGAAGAATATCGAAGTATTCAACCCTTCATCATTTATTATTCCTTGTTCATCTGTTCGATATTCTTTGTTGCTGTTGTTCTTCCAAAAGAAAACATAACGCCATTATTTCTTTGAGTGTGGCATAGCAGCAGAGCAAAGACACCAGCAACAGTCACAGAAAATGAGCAGCGTTTTTGCAGGTAAGTTCTATTTCGCCATTTTATTTGCTGATCACTTTACCCTCTTTTATTGCAAAACCCTTTCTCATTTTTAATTTACTTTTATGATACAAATGAAAAATGTTGCGGGCAAGTTGCCAAGGTTGAAAAAATTAAACTTTCTATTATGAAAAAAATCATTTTTATTATATTTTTAGTTGCTGGAGTTTCCTTTTGCAGTAAGGGGCAGAAAATAGATACGGTTATTACAATTAATAACGGTAAAACCCCGGCGGTGTATTCTGCCAATAAATTGTATTTTGAAAAAAATTATGATTCGCTCAACCACCTTATTTTCGAAGGGCTGAAATTTAACTCCTGTTGGCTTGGCACCATTAACTTTTATTGGCCGGATGGAAAAATAAAGAACATCCGCAATTATTTAATTGATAAACCAGACAGTTCAGACATCAACCGCTGGACCTGGATGAAAAACTACCGTGTATGGGAGGCCAACAGAAAAGAGTTTGTATATCCCGAAAACTGGATTCAACCCGACCTGCGTCATGATAATGGTGCTTATTTTAAAGAACTGGAAAAGAAAGGACGCTGCAATATTCCTGATGGAGAATGGAGGTCGTATGATAAAGAAGGAAAACTCAGCTCCACCATTCTTTATGATAAAGGAAAAAGGGTAAAATAAATCTGGTGAGATAAATAATATTTTCTCCCGAAATAACTATATCACCTCCACACTTCTTTCTACAAAAGCAGTAAGGTCTGCACCCTTCAGTAATCCCTGTGCCAGCATGGCAAGGTCAAATGCCTGCTTGGCCATCTGCGTTTGCTGCGTTTCATCGACGCTTAAAATTTTGCTGATGATTTTATGATTGGCATTCACAGCTACTTTATAATTATCCGGCATGCTTCCATAGAAATTCATTCCACCACCGCCGCCCAGTTTGCTCATGTCTTTCATGCGGCGCATCCATTCTTCCATCGTAATGGTAACCGGCATGGCATTGGCCTGCTGGCTTTCCACTTCCACTTTCATGGCAGGATTATTAATTGCTTTTTCAAATATTGTTTTCAGTTTTGTTATCTCATCTTCTGTCAGCTCATGCTTCGCTGCATCTTCTTTCACAATTAATTTATCAATTACATCGGCATCCACTCTTTTCAGCGAAATTTTTTCCAGTTTCATTTCCAGGTGATGAATGAAATGTGTATCAATCGGTGAGTCCATTACCAGTACATCATACTCTTTTTTAGCGGCTGCCTGTATATAACTGTGCTGCCCTTCGGGGTTACTGCTGTAGAGATATACCAACTGCCCTTCTTTGTCTGTCTGAAAATCTTTTACTTTAATGTTGTATTCTTCCAGTGTATATTTTTCGCCAGCCGTATTGCCCAGCAATAAAAATTCTTTGGCCTTATCATAAAATTTTTCATCGGAGAGAGCTCCATATTTTACAAAAATGCCGATGTCGTTCCATTTCTCTTCGTAAACTTTCCTGTCTTTTTTAAACAGCTCACTCAGTTTATCCGCCACTTTACGGGAGATATAGCTGTTGATCTTTTTTACATTGCTGTCCGATTGTAAAAATGAACGGCTTACATTCAGCGGAATGTCCGGTGAATCAATTACTCCGTGCAGCAGTAACAGGAATTCGGGAACAATATCTTTTACCTCGTCTGTAATAAATACCTGGCGGCTGAAGAGTTTGATCTTGTTCTTCTGAATTTCAAAATCATTTTTTAGTTTGGGAAAGTATAAGACACCGGTAAGGTGGAAAGGATAATCAACATTCAGGTGAATCCAGAACAACGGCTCTTCAGAAAAAGGATAGAGCTCCCGGTAAAAATCAAGATAGTCTTCATCTTTTAAATCAGCAGGCGCTTTGGTCCAGATGGGAACAGTATTGTTGATGATATTATCAACTTCAATGGATTTATATTTTGGCTTGCCGTCTTTATCTTCTCCATCAGGTACCGATTCGGTTTTGGTACCAAACTGAACAGGTATGGGTAAAAACTTTGCGTACTTATTCAGTATCTCACTGATGCGATGCTTCTGCAAAAATTCTTCAGAGTCTGCATTGATATATAGGATAACATCCGTACCTCTTTGGGTTCGGCTTCCTTCAGATATTTCAAAACTGGTGCTGCCATCACATTCCCAGCGGGCAGGTTCGGCGCCCTCCTGGTATGATAGCGTTTGAATCTCTACTTTATCTGCCACCATAAAAGCAGAATAAAAACCAAGCCCGAAGCGGCCAATGATTTCATTGGCATCTTTTGCTTCCTTAAATTTTTCCATGAATTCTTCAGCGCCGGAGAATGCCACCTGGTTAATGTACTTCTTGATTTCTTCTGCTGTCATACCAATACCATTATCGGAAATAGTAATGGTTTTGGCCTTGTCGTCTATGGCTACTTTTACCCGCAGGTCGCCCAGGTCGTTGAGATAATGGCCCAGTGATGCCAGCCTTTTTATTTTCTGCGTAGCATCCATTGCATTACTCAACTGCTCCCGCAGAAAAATTTCATGATCGGAATACAGAAATTTTTTAATAATGGGAAAAATATTTTCGGTATTTACGGAAATGGTTCCTTTCTCCTGTATCATGGTTGTCAATTAAGAATTAAGAGTTGTGAATTTAGCATTATGACTTGTGGTAGCAAGATAGCAACACCCGTTCCAATGATGAAAGATTTGCCAGATTGACAGCAATAAGATGAAATTGCCAGCCCGTCACAGGTGTTGGTCCGGCACCTGCATAGAACCATTCTATAACGGAATGTTACCATGCTTTTTTCTCGGCCGCTTGAAAACTTTGTTTTCCAGCATAGCAAAAGCCTTTATCAGTTTCTTACGGGTATCTTTTGGTTCTATTACTTCATCTATAAAACCTCTTTCAGCCGCCAGGTAAGGAGTGGCAAACTTTTCAGCATACTCTGCTTCTTTCTCCAATAATTTTTTAGCAGGATCTTCGGCTTCCGAAATTTCTTTTTTGAAAATGATTTCACTGGCACCCTTTGCACCCATCACTGCTATTTCAGCCGTGGGCCAGGCATAGTTCATATCGGCGCCAATATGTTTTGAGTTCATAACATCATAAGCGCCGCCATAGGCTTTGCGGGTAATTACCGTAACACGGGGCACGGTGGCCTCACTCAGTGCATATAATAATTTAGCTCCATTGGTAATAATGCCATTCCATTCCTGATCGGTGCCCGGCAAAAATCCCGGCACATCTACCAGCACCAACAACGGAATATTGAAGCAATCGCAAAAACGGGTAAACCTTGCTCCTTTCTTTGAACTGTCAATATCCAATACACCTGCCAAACACATCGGCTGGTTGGCCACAATGCCAATACTTCTTCCTGCTAATCTTGAAAAGCCCACCACAATATTGGTGGCATAATCTTTATGTATTTCAAAAAAACTATCCGCATCACAAATGCCTTTAATCACTGAGCGGATATCATAAGGCTGATTGGTGTTTGGCGGAATGATATGCTCTAATACTTCTCTTGTTTCATCTGAAAAATCATAAGGCAATTTAGGAACAACGTCTTCGCAGTTTTGCGGTATAAAACTCAATAATTTTTTTACCTGAGCTATGCAATCCATATCATTGACCGCCGTTAAATTTGCTACCCCAGATTTAGTAGAATGAGCTGATGCTCCACCCAGTTCTTCGAAGGTCACTTCTTCATGTGTTACTGTTTTTACCACATTGGGACCGGTTACAAACATGTAACTGCTGTTTTCCACCATGATTGTAAAATCAGTCATTGCAGGAGAATAAACAGCGCCACCTGCACAGGGCCCCATGATAGCTGAAATCTGGGGAATGACACCGGAGGATAAAACATTGCGATAAAAAATATCGGCATAGCCACCCAGAGAACGAACTCCTTCCTGTATCCGGGCGCCACCTGAATCATTCAAACCGATAACAGGAGCTCCGCCTTTCATGGCAAGATCCATGATCTTACAAATTTTTTCTGCATGTGTTTCTGATAAGGCGCCACCAAAAACGGTGAAGTCCTGTGCAAATACATACACCAGCCGGTCATTAACGGTGCCATAACCGGTAATGACACCATCGCCATAATACTGCTGATCTTCCATTCCAAAATCTTTGGTGCGATGCAAAACCAATGCACCGATTTCTTCAAAAGATCCGGGGTCCATTAATAAGGTAATGCGTTCCCTGGCGGTTAGTTTTCCTTTTTTATGTTGCTTGTTATTCCTGTCCGTTCCGCCGCCAAGTTTTCCTTCTTCGATTTTTTCTCTTAGTATTTCAGCTTTTGATTTCATACTATTATATTTTATGACAGCCTGCGTTTCCAACTGGTTGTTTTATGTTCCACCGGATGAAGAATGGTTTGCTTATCCATCCAGTTTCTTAATGCCACAAGGGCGGCAACTGCTGCATTGTTTTTTTGTTTTTCCTTTATTAGTTCCGGGGTATAATAATTCTTTACAAAATGCGTATCAAATTTTCCGCTGATAAAAGCATCATGCTCAAAAACAAAAGTTCCAAACGGTAATGTAGTAGCCAGTCCTTCAATTTTATATTCTTTAATGGCCTTTTTCATTTTCTCAATAGCTTCTGTTCTGTCTTTGCCATGTGTAACCAGTTTGGCAATCATCGGGTCATAATAAATCGGGATGGTCATTCCTTCTTCATATCCATCATCCACCCGGATGCCTTCTCCTTCCGGTTTGATATAGGTAGTCAATGTGCCGACAGATGGTAAAAAATTATTTAACGGATCTTCTGCATACACTCTTAGTTCAAGGGCATGCCCGTTGATGGTAAGATCATCCTGGGTGAAACTTAATGTTTCTCCTCTTGCAATTTTTATTTGCTCTTCTACCAGGTCAATGCCGGTTATCATTTCTGTAACGGGATGTTCTACCTGTAACCGTGTATTCATTTCAAGAAAATAAAAATTCAGTTGATCATCCATTAAGAACTCCACTGTGCCGGTGCTGGTATAGTTGCATGATTTGGCCACCATTACGGCTGCTTCACCCATTTGTTTTCTTAACCCCGGCGTAAGTACTGCAGACGGAGATTCTTCTATCACTTTCTGGTGACGCCGCTGGATGCTGCATTCCCTTTCAAACAAATGCACCACGTTACCCTGTTTATCCGCCAGCACCTGTATCTCCACATGCCGTGGTGATGTAACATATTTTTCAATAAACACAGAACCATCACCAAAAGAAGCTTTTGCTTCGCTTACAGCCCGATGCATTTGTTCTTGCAGTTCCGATTCCTTTTCTACAATCCGCATGCCCTTGCCACCGCCACCGGCAGATGCTTTGATGAGAACAGGATAGCCAATTTGTTTTGCGGTTGTTTTTGCTATGGTAATATCTTCAATGGCTTTATCAATGCCGGGCACCATCGGGATATTGTATTTCTTTACACATTCCTTAGCCGCCAGTTTGGAACCCATGATCCGCATGGCTTCTGCACCGGGACCGATAAAAATTATTCCGGCATCTTCCACCTTTTGAGCAAAGTCTGCATTTTCACTCAGGAAACCATAACCCGGATGAATAGCATCGACTGAAAGTTTTTTACAATAAGCAATTATTTTATCGCCATCGAGGTATGTTTCTGCGGAGGTGGCATGGCCAAGGCAAACGGCTTCATCGGCAAATGATACATGCGGCGAATTTCTGTCCACTTCCGAATAAACAGCAACGGATTGAATTCCCATTTTCCGGATGCTGCGCATAATTCTCAAAGCAATTTCTCCCCGGTTGGCAACTAATATTTTTTTCATCAACTTTTATTTATTCTTTTTAAAAACCGTTGACCCGTTTTATTTCATTATTCCAGTTCCACCAGCACTTGTCCCTTATCTACCGCCTGCCCGGTAGTTACGGCTATCCGTTTAATGACTCCTTTGGAATGAATCATAATACTGTTTTCCATTTTCATAGCTACCAGGATCAGAATCTTTTCTCCCTCTGCCACTTCCTGTCCTTCTGCTACTGATATTTCCAATACCTGCCCCGGCATAGGCGCTTTTAATTCTTTGATATGCTTCTCGGGGATAATATCAAATCCCAATGCTTCCATTTGCTGATCAAGTTCATCTTTAATCTCCACTTTATAACTTTCCCCATCCACTTCGATAGTTTGATGTTTGAAAGTACGGTCAGCCTCCACCAGCATTGCATTCACCGAACGGTGATCTTTTATAAGATTAAAATGGACGGGTAATTTATTTACCATATCCAAAGCTTCCACTTCTTCTTTGGTAAACGTAAACTCAAATTCATTTGATTTTACTTTATAGACGATGGGTTTGGCTGCCATAGATGGATGATTTACCTGTAATTTAACTGATTCCTGAAAACTACTTCCCGGAACTGTTTATTTGGTATAGCAAGTTTTAAAATAGTAATGAGTATTACTATGATAACACTCATTACCCCATAGAATTAATATCATCCGGATGGAAGGTAGCTGTTTTTCCAGGCAAAAATTTACCTGTTCACCAGGGTGCACTCATCCAGCATTAAATAACCATACAGCGTGTAGGTTACTATTTTCCCTTTGATGATAACACCTTTTTCATTTACCCTGATCTTTTCGGTGGGGTCTTCTTTAAAAACGCAGCCGGCCACTTTATCATTGGTAGCAGAATTTTTAAGATCAACCCGGATGGTTTTACCATAACTGGTGGTGGAGGTGGTGGTCATATAGTAATCCCCGACGATGGCAATCTCTTTTCCTTCCCATTTAAAATAATCGGAGAAAAGTTCATTGGCATTCATCACCGTTTTTCCAAAAGGATTGACGGGCTGTGTGGGAATTGATTTAGCAACTGCAATAATTTCACAACTATCCATTTTAATGTGCCCGTCAAAATTACCGGTGATATTTCCCCGGAGATGAATCAGATCTGTTTTGGCGATCTTTAGTTGCGAAGGCGGATTTACAAAGCGGCAGTCAACCAGTTTTTTGCTACCACCGGCGCTATCCGTTAGTTCAATATCTGATTTTGTTTCCAGTGAATCACCATAAAATACATAACCATAACCAGCTACTTCTATTTTTTTTCCTTCCCAGCAATCAATCTGGAAATTGGCTTCAATGGCATTAACGGGTTTGCTGATGTCTATTGCTGATGGCTCAAGGCGGGTTATTATTTTGTTTTCGGTAGTGGTGTTTGTGGCAGTAGAATCGTTAGTAGCTTCTTTGCTGCTGGTTTTGGAATTGCAACTGCCAAGCAGGAAAGCGATGGTTAGTGGTAAGATGATCTTGTTCATGGTTTTGATTTTAGTATAACAAGATACTGATTATTGGGGATTGTTTTTCTTTGCTGGTTTTTACCTGTTGTTGAGTCTTCACTAAGTTTTGCATAGAATAACTGCCAATGTTGAAAAGAAGGCTATTTTTTATCCGCCAGTAGTTTAAAAAGCTGTTCGTTAATGTAAAAATTATCCCGGCCAATCTTTTGTTTTTTTACCAAAGCTTTCTTCGTCAGTGCATCAAGATAACGAATAGCTGTATTTCGGCTTATTTCAAGATCATTTTGCAAATATTCGATTTTAGTGTACGGATACTTAAAAAGATTATTCAGCAGATCCTGAGTGTATAGTTTTGGCAACTCTGTCCGGATTTTTTGTTTATACTCCTGCATCATGCGCCTGATATTCCCGATCAGTATGATAGTTTCATTTGCCGTTTGCTCTACTCCATCAAGCATATATATAATCCATTCTTCCCATTCACCTGTTTCTCTAACTTTTTGCAGCAGGCTGTAATATTGATTTTTATGTTTTATGATATAGCGGCTTAAATATAAAACCGGCAGATCAAGCAGTTGTTTTTGTACCAGGTAAAGTATATTAATGATCCGGCCTGTCCGGCCATTGCCGTCATAAAACGGGTGTATTGTTTCGAACTGGTGATGAACGATGGCCATCTTTACCAGCGGATCGGCTTCCATCATCGTATCATCATTGATGAAAGCTTCAAGATTCTTCATCAGTTTTACAATTGAACCATGATCCTGCGGTGGAGTATACACCACCTCCCCGGTTTTGTCATTCAATAGTTTGGTGCCTGGCAGTTTACGAAAACCTGCATCATTTCCTTCAACAATTTCCTGTATCTGCAGAATATTATTACGGGTAAGCAGTCCGTGTTTTCTTACCAGTTGAAAACCGCCTCTCAATGCCTTAGCATATAAATGCACTTCCTTGGCCTCCGGCGAAACGAATTGTTTTGTGAACAAGCTGCTTTGATACACATCGGCTAAAGTGCTGATGATATTTTCCACTGCTGAACTTTCTCTTGCTTCCCGCAGGGTCAGCGTTTCCACTAAAATATTCTGGTTGGGAATGCTGGTTATCACACCTTTCAATTCTGCCAGTGCTTTATGGGCCATCGCCGCCTTGCGCAGTACGGCCTTTGTTTCAATTTCTGTTTTGGGAGGAAGAAGCTTTACCATTAACCGGTATTTTGGGTTATGTTCCGCTAATATAACCCAATTATTGCAATTTTTGGGTTATGTTATTAAAATGTAACCGGGGTTGGTGGTTAAAGAGGAAACAATATACAGGGTAAAGGCATTTGTTTTTCTTTGCTGGTTTTTACCTGCAGGGGCATCTGACAGGGTTGAAACAAAAAGTCAGAACAATAATTTACTATTAGTCTCAACGCTGTTCTATCTCTGGTTTCCCCGAGTCCCTTGCAGGAGAGTCGAGTAAGCAAGCGCATTTCAGCCCAAGCTTCTCACAGATCCGTACATGACAGTCTCCCGTCATACGGCTCTTGATATCCAATCATGCTTTTATTCCCAATCGCCAGTGATAAAACAGTTCTGGTTGCTCTGCTTGTATTGCCAGATATTTTGCTGTTATCAACTTCTTTGATCTTAGCTTGTATTTATTGGCAATCCACTTCTTTACTCTTTCATTCAAATAAACGAACAGTTCTAACATCTGCTTTCTGTAAAATTTGCTGTAGTAATTGATCCAACCACGCAACTTGGGATTGAGCAGTTTCGCAAACAAATCTAATGTCTGTTCACTCCATCTCGGTATCAGTATTGCTCTTATTGCCGCTCTGATGCTCGTCTTAGCTTTGTTGCTTATTGCTCCGGCAAAGATCATGTATGTCTTCTTGCGTCCAAAGCCGTCCCTCTTACGACGTGGTTGAAAATCATAGCTTAGAAACGTGAAGCTCTCATGCTCATGGGTTTCTGTCCGCTGATAGTTTTTGCAGTACACAATCTTTGTTTTGTCCGGATGAAGCGTTAATTCAAATGTCTGCATCCTTATTACTAATTGTGACAGCAGTTGTTCAGCTTCTTCTTTGCTCTGACAGTGGATAACTATATCATCCGCATACCTTTCAAATGGATTTTGCGGATTTATTTCATCCATCCATTTGTCAAAACAATGATGCAGGTAAATGTTTGCAAACAACGGACTGGCAACACCACCCTGCGGTGTCCCTTTTATCCTTGCTGCTATACTTCCATCTTCCTGCTCTACTCCCGCTTTCAACCAACGCTCTGTATACAGCAACACCCACTTTTCCTGTGTGTGCTGTTGCAATAGTCGAAGCATGATGTCATGGCTGATGTTGTCAAAGAACCCCTTTATGTCCACGTCAAGCACCCATGCAAATTTGATACAGTTAAGCTGGCATTGATTTAGTGCATCATGTGCACTCTTGCCCGGCCTGTACCCAAACGAACTTGAGTGAAAGATTGTTTCTAATGCAGGTTCTAAGTAATCTTTTACTACACCTTGTGCAATGCGGTCACTGACTGTGGGTATACCGAGTGGTCTTTTACCGCCCTGCTTCTTGGGAATAAATACCGTTCGTACCGGTGGTGGAAAATAACTACCCGATGTCATGCGATTCCAGATTTTGTACAGGTTGTCCGACAAGTTTTCATTGAACATTTCAATGCTTTGCTTATCTATTCCCGCACTTCCATTCTTTGCAGTCACCTTCAGATAGCTGTTATACACCATCCGTTTACTAATTGGCAATGACTTTGTCATTTTCTTTTACAATCCTCCCTCGCCAGCTGGCGAGGTTGTGATAAAATACTGTGACTGGATAACCGAAGCCCTTCGCTCCATTCCCATTACAGGAACTTCATCACTACTATGGCTTCGTCCGACGCTTCTTGTTGCTTTTCCCAACTTCGTTGGAATTGAGTTGCAGTATGAACTGTATATCCTTTGATGAACAGTCTCCCGATACCTACCAGAATTCCTGCAAAGCTTTTGGCACATCAACAAGTAAGCTTCTCACGTTCCGAATAAAAGCCTGTGTAAAGTTCCTGTCATCTTAATGCCGGTTGGCCTGTAACCAGTAAACAGTTTTCCGTTACAGTCTTTCCTGTCAGTACCGAGAGACCAACAGTTTTGTCAACATCTAATCCCTTTCGACACTTCTTCAATGATTCACTTGCGTTCAGCTCTTTTACACTCACCTGACTTCTTAAGAAGCCTTTTCCTTATCGCTCACTACCTCAACTTTTGATTGAAGCAGCATAAGGTGGTTTGCATACCCCAACTGTATGACGTATGCGGCAGGCCTGCTGCCATCTTTTATTCAGCATTCAAAGAACTATCCTCATCTTTGATTCGTGACACACCTCGGGGAGGAAAAAAATACATTGACTTTGAATTTTACAGCGGGTCCGCCGGAGAAATTCTTATAGTTATAAAATACTGTTGGCCGGAACGACTTGTCCCGATTATTTCGGGATCGCATTGCAAAACTGAATAAAGGAAACTCGTTTGGGAAGAGGCAAGCTTTTCGTGGCTTCTGCTACCTGATGCAGGTCATTTTTTTAGTACTGATAGAGAAATAGATTTGAGTAGTCATTCCGGTTGTACAAAATAACCTGTTTCAAGCTCTTTAATTTTAAAGGAGGTACAATTATGAATAAAATAATTCTTCTCTTGTTGCTTTACCTGGTATTACCATCAGCCGGTTTTGCGCAGGCGCCGAAAGTTGTTCCGCCCGGCCGTCCAGAAATTGGAATAACAGAACAGCATTTATACACCCCGGGAAATTTCGTAAAGGTGCATGACCTGGATATTTCCGGTACTTTATATGTAACCTATTATTACAACGAATCCACTGTTAAGGACGATCTGATCAAAGCCACCATCAGTTGCTGGTTGCTAGAAGAATGGACCGATGCAGGAAGGGTGTGGCTGTTAAACAAATACCTTTCAATGGGAATTGATACGGCAGGGTTTCAGCATTTGCGGTATCTCTATTACCCCATTACTTTCTTATATGCCGACCCGGTGAGCGGCGCTTTTTATGATGCATACCAGTATGAATATATAATTAATGCAGGAGGTGAAGTGTGCGACGGGAACAGGAAAATTATCACTTATGTTAGTGCAACCAGCATGTTTGCAGGTATTGACGAAAAGAACCAGGAACATTTACTGCGGCTGGCCGATGCGCTGAAGAAAAAGTACAACCTGTAGGTTCAGGAAAATAACCCGGCCAATGCCACAGGCCCTGTTCACAAATCCTTCTGGCACATCGCCTGAAAAAGTTTTGTTATTGAAGAAACGGGAGAAGAATGATTGTTATCTGGGATATGTGAGTCAGGAGTCGTTAGTCGGGAGTCGGGAGTTCTGAGCTGTTGGTTGTGAGTCGATAGTCCATAGACCATAGTCGTTAGTCTTGAGTGGGTAATTGCAGATGTAAGAGGTTCCGCTATTAAGTATCCGGAGGAGTTGATAATACTGAATAATCATGCAGATACTACTTTTTTTATAAATTAATATAATATGCCATGAAAAAAATAACATTATTTCTTCTTGGTTGTATTTTTTTTTCATTACTCCATAGCCAGGGAGTTACTGCAAAAAGACCAAACAGTTTAACTGCAAACAGTATAAAAGGCCGGGTAAAAAGCTTAGTGGAAAATTCTGAAGTAAATGGCAACTTAAAATCCAGGCTAACTTTCAGGTACGATTTGAAAGGGAATTTGACCAGCAAGGATTTTATTGACTATACCCCCGGGAGTTCAGGATATAATTTGAATTTAGCTCTCAACAAAACCGTTTATAAATATGATCAAACGGGTAATATTCTGGAAATGTCAGTAGAAGAAGAAGCTATTCCGGGTAAGATTACAAAATATAAGTCTACATACAAATACAATGATAAAGGGATGTGTATAGAATGGAATTTTTTTAATACCAAAGACATTTTGACAAATAAAACCACCTACCACTATGATGAGCGGGGAAATATGGTGGAGCAAAATAGTACCGACCAGATATTAGGTGGAAAAACCATTTGCCGGTATGATGAAAAGGGTAATCAAACAGAGGAAAAAACATATGATAATGATAAAAAGCTGGTCAGCGAAAAAATTTACGGGTATAATAACAAGGGTAAATGTGTCCAGGCCTATATTTCAAGTTTCCCGGATACTTCAAAAATTACTTATGCCTATGATGACAATGGGCGAATGATAAAAAAAATTGACGCTGTGTATTCATCTGAAGAAGGTGATTATTTAGAAGTCAATACTTATACCTATGATGAAAGAGGGTTTTTGCATGAAGAAAAAGTATATGAAAGCATCAACATGGATAGTCCTGTTAACCGCTACCTGTATCAATATGATGAGAAAGGGAATTTGACAGTACAGAATAAATATAATGAAACCGGCAGCCCCGACGAGACCTCTGCTTATCAATATGATAAAACCGGAAATTGGATTCAGCAGGTAATTACTTCGGGTGGAGTAGTTAAGAAAAAAGTCAGAACAATAACTTACTATTAGTCTCAACACTGTTCTATCTCTGGTTTCCCCGAGCCCCTGAAGGACACTCGGGGAGAAAAGAATATTCAGCATTTATTTGAGATTTACCTGTTTCATATACTCTTCAAATGCAACAACCTTTTTCACATCAGCCGGATCAAACAAAAAAGACTGCACATCCCTTGCCATTGAATGCATATCAATCTTACTGCACTTTTCCAACAGAGCATCTTTTAAATCTTTTGCATTGTCAATATTTATTTTCTGTTTCAGGTAATCATAGTTGGGCTGGTCAATCTTTGACAGGATGAAAACAGCATCATAAAAATCCCGGCCCTTGTTTCTTTCCCGGTTGATGATGGCATAAAATTTTTGCGCCAGCAGAATATCCAGCGGCGTAATAAACACGGTAGTAAAAACATCAAAGCGGTTCAGAATATATTTTTCAGGAATAAAATCAAAATGCTGCGGTTCGGCATCTAATTGTATCAGTATTTTTTCTTCCGGGTGACCGGACAAACCTTCCCGGTACAGCAACGCAGGAAAACGGATATAGCAATGGTAAGCCCCGCGGTAAACAGTTCTCATCTCCACACTGTATCCTTCCTGTTCTAATTGCTTACGGATCAGCAAAGAAATTTTTTCAAACACATCTTCTTTCATGCGCAGATTATCAAAATCGAGATCTTCTGAAAAACGGGAATTGCCATGAATGATGCGCAGACAGGTGCCGCCCAGGAAAACAAACTGACCCGCATATTCGCTGTCAAAAATGATCTGCAGAATTTTATGCTGCAGGTATTCACGCAGGATAAAACGTTTGAAACCCCGCAGGGATTCAGGATAATTCTTTTCTATTTCAGGCAGGGTGAGCATGAAGTGATAATTTTTTCAGATGCTTTATTCTCTTATCCAGTGTTTTGCTGTTGAACACCTGTGCATAGACATCTAATTTTTTCCAGTCAACTTTTTGTTGCAGCTCTGCATAATTTATGCGCAGCTCTTTCATGTCTTTTAATGTATTAAGACCACTGGTCAGATACAGATAATCCAGCAACGCCTTTTCGGGTTCGGCTACCAGCACAGGCAGTTTGTCTTTATGTAAAATGTGGTAGCCAAAATAGAAGGCAGGTTTCAGTGTACGGTAATTAAAAGTTCCTGCTGTTGTTTTATAAGAAATCGTCTTGCGGGTAGTAATGGCCTGCATGCTGTAAACAGCTTCGGGAATAAAATGATAAAAACTTAGTGCCGACTCCAGGGAGATATAAGAAGGCTGGTACAAACAATTGCTGATGCGGAACAGCAACAATTCATCCAGCGCCATTTCAGTAAACAGGTACCATTTATTAATAAGCTTACGGATGTAATTTTTCTTTTGCCACTCCACAAGCCGCTTTGTATCAAAACCCGGGAAATACTTTTTCGCATCCCCGGCGGAGAAGACCTTGTATTCAAGCAAAGCATTTCTGAGATCAAAATAAGTCAAATCATTTCCTTTTTTGGCTAATTATAGCAAATGTAAGAAATAAAGTGTGATTTTTAAAGGGTTTTAAAGCCAGCTGCAGCAACTCCGGTTGGGCTGATGTTGCAGAGTTTACCCCGACGAAAGTCGGGGCTCCGTTCAGGGTTCAGTAATTCTGCTGAGCATTAATTAAAGTATTTCAATGCTACTCTCCCAATCCATTCTCCCATATGAACAGGAACAGCATTTCCAATTAATCTGTAAGAGCTTCTCTTGTTTTCAAAATGAAAGTCATCAGGGAACCCTTGCAATCTTGCATATTCTCTTATTGAAAAAGGTCTCATTCCATATTTTGTTTTTCGATCTTTTACAAGCCGGGTGCTTAAATCTTTTGAATAGTGAGCTACACATGTTGGTGCTATTGCATTGGATATATCAGGATCAACGATAATCGGTAAATCTCTATACCTTCCTTGTATTCTCCCGATAACATAATCTGGCATTTCTACTTCCGGATCTTTTTCCAAAATATTTTTTAAGGAGATTCTGTTTCTGCTTTGGTTAGGAGCAGAAATAGAATATCGCTTTTTCGTACCGATAAGTATTAGTCTTTTTCTTCGTTGTGGCAACCATAACGCCGCATCAACAGGACAAAATACATTTACATAGTAATCCGGTAACTTAGTCATTGCCTCCATAACTACTTTGAATTTTTTCATTCCCGGAACATTTTCAACAATATACATTTCCGGTTTTTCAATGGCGATATGCCGAAAGAAGTGAAGGAACAAATCATCTCCTGTTCGTGTGCCATGTATATCTGCAATGGGCGAATATTTTGTACACGGATATGTGCCTACAATGATGTCTGTTGGTGGTTGTTCTAAAACTGTTTTATCTTTTATATCAGCGGTTAATACAGCATGCGAAAAATAATGACTGTTCCTTTTCATGCAGTTGGTAGCCTCAACATCAAGATCAAGCGACTGGATTACATTTATGCCTGCTTGCATTATGCCTATTTCCATTCCTCCACATCCTGAAAAATATCCTTTAGCTGTTGGCCTGTTCTTTTTCTTATACATTATACAAATATGTAAACAATTGAGTGAAAAAATGGTATCTTTTAGGACACAATTTACTGCTGTGCAAGATTTGTACATTTGCTTTTAAGACACGTTAGTAACTGTAATGCAGATTCAACCAAGAAATAAAGAACCATATTTTATTGTTGGTAAGGTGTATAAACGATCTGCTATACATGATTTGTATGGTGGTAATCGTCAATGGGGCATTTCTTATTCTAAAGAATACCCCTGCATATTTATTTTCTCTAGTCGGGCGGGTCATCAACACGGCTATAAAGATCAATGGGAAAATGAAGATGTTTATTCCTATACAGGGCATGGCCAAGAAGGAGACATGAAATTTGTAACTGGTAATTTACAGCTCAAAGATCATATTGCTTCTGGTAAAAGGGCTTTCCTTTTTACTGAAGCCTATCGTTCGCATTTTAAATTCGAAGCAGAAGTAGAATTATTTGACATTGATTACTTCATTGGGCAAGACAAGAAGGGAAAAGAAAGAACAGCGATCAAATTTTTTTTTAAACGGGTAGGGAAGCATTTACCTTATTCTATAGAGCAGCTTGCTTTGCCTATTATGGAAGATGCTGCCGCAGACTATGTTATTAATGTTCCTAATAAAACGGAAAGAAAGGGGCTGGTTACATCCCGTGTAGGCCAGGGTGCTTATAGAAAGAGTATTTTATTTCGGTGGAATTTCAGATGTGCTGTGACAAACTATACAAAGAAGGAAATTTTAATTGCCTCTCATATTGTTCCTTGGAAAGGATCCACCAACGAAGAACGGTTAGATGTAGATAATGGTATTTTATTATCTCCTACTTATGATGCTTTGTTTGATCAACATCTCATCGGTTTTGAAAACAACGGCAAAATAATTTTATCTGACTCTTTACTGAAAACCAATTATGGTTTAATTGGAGTAACTGGAAAGGAGAGCATTAAAAAACTTTCTGTCGGAAATGTCACTTACTTGGAAAGGCATAAAGAAAGCCTGCATTAATTTTTCCTGAATTATTACAATTCAAATTTATTTGTATGTGTACGATAAAGCGGTATGTTTTAGGACACAGTGTGAATTAGTTAATAAGATTTTCCCGGCAAACCGAAACAACGGGGTTCAAAATATAATGTACTTTACAGCAGGATATGGAAGAGGATATTGCAATATTAATGGCCGACCTGTCGGGCTACACAGCCCTTACAGAAACCCATGGCCCGCACGGCGCCGCCGATATGCTGTGGATAATCCATCTGCTTTCACCTTTGAATCAAAAGGAAAACACAGCTTTAAAAATATCAGCGAAGAAAAAGAAGTGTTTGAGTGAATTACGGATCATCCCAAAGCTTTTATTATTGACCCCGTTTGCCGGATGATCATCAGTGATGAAAAGAATGCTGTTCAGCATCCGGAGATGGCTGATATTTTATTCTGCTCTTCTCATTGTATGGATATCTACCGGAGAAATAAAGGGATTGGCGATAATTAAAAGACAGATGTCAGAGCGATTAATTATTGTTCTTCCCCTTTTCTTCTGAAACCAATTTTACGGCGGGGTGGTTGCGGAGGGCTCAGCAGTTGTTTCAGGTATTGAAAGATCAGTTTTATATCTTCATCGTGGCCGGTTAATTTCTTTTCTATCCTTTCAAGTTGCAGTAAAATGTCTTTGTGGGTAAGCAGCAGTTCCCGCATTTTGGCAAAGACCCGGATGATCTGTATATGAACCCGGATGGCGGTTTCACTGTTTAATACACCGGATAGCATGGATACACCCTGCTCGGTGAATACATAAGGAAGCTTACGGATTCCTCCCCGGCCCTGCTTTTTTGATATTGCAGATTGCAATATCAAACTTTGAAACTCTTCTTTGGTAAGCTGAAATATAAAATCTTCGGGAAACCGGTCTTTATTCCTTCTTACCGCAAGATTCAGGTTGCCAGTAGTTACTCCATATAATTCGGCCAGATCCCTGTCCAGCATCACTTTCTGTCCACGGACAAGGTAGATTTTGTTCATCACCAGTTCGTCAGGAATCATTAGTGCCTTAGTTGCTTTTGCCATAATTTAATTATAGTTTGAAGTTCCAATTTGGAATATCAAAGGTTTTTGAGGTCACAAATTGTGACCTCAAGATAAAATAACCTTTTTGAAAACCTGTACGACGACTGATAAATCAGGAGAATTTTTTCAGCAAAGAGGAGAGAGTTTTTTCAGCTTTGACAGGTTTCAATTTACACTCCCAAACAGTAATAACCTTCCACCCATCTTTCCTCAAAGCCTTCACAGCTTTTTCATCATTGGCTTTGTTAGCAGCAATTTTATTCAGCCACCATTTGGTTCTTGTTTTGGGAACAACAAAGTATTTGCAATCATTATGTCCATGCCAGAAACAACCCTGCCTACCGGCAGGCATGAACAAAGATGATGGTTCTGTATTTGGGTAAAACAATGTCGGGTTTGCCGGGCAACCATGTTCTACTTTCTTCTTCGCACCAGCCATACCAGCAACAGCAGTACTACTACTGCACCGCCAATAGCATAGTATTTGTATTCGCCTGTAAGTTTATCAATAAAACTGCCGCTGCTGCCACCGCCTTTGCCGCTTACTGCCTTCTTCAGGTTATCGAAATCTTCGTCGGGAGTTATTGCTTTTATAGTGCCGGTAGCTGCATCATATTCCTGCCCCGCAGGCACTGCGCTGCTGCCCTTATCTGTTACTACTTCGGGGTGACCTTCATAATTCTTCAGTAAAAAACTACCATCGGCGCCCAGCACAATGCCCACCACCGAACGCAACTTAACTACAGCAATGGGTTTGCTGCCGCCCATTTGTGAAGCTGCAAAAAAGTCGAACAACTGCACAGATGAGTTTACCCGTTTGGCAGAAGAAAGCAGCAGTTTAATGACGGCCCATTTGCCTCCTTTTTTAACACCGGCTTCGGCGCCTTTAACTGCCAGTTGATCTATTTTACATATAACATTTCCTTCGCCGTCGATACCTTCATCGGCCGAAGTGCCCAATGATACCTGTACATGTACATCCGGATAGGATTTTTCTTTGGGATATTCTATTACAGCCACCGTGCCATCAATAAACTGCACCCTGAACTGCCCTCCCACTGAAATACGAAAAACAGTGCCCATCGGGTAATACCTGGAACCGCTGCCGGCCTCGAGTGCCTGGTTGCCAGCACGCATCCATTCTTCGCCATTTACCAACGGAAAGACCTTGAAGTGGCTACGCACTTTTACCAGAAACGTATCTGTTACCTGTTGCAGCAGGTTATCTTTTTTTGAGAACACCTCCACCTGTGCCACATAGTGCAGCGAAGCATTAGCAGGCAGCATAGCGAGGAATGTATTGTTTACTTCTTTGAATTCAATATCAAACTGGCTGCTGTTTTCAAACAGGTTGATGTTATAGCTTTTTCCAAATACAGCACCCCTGTCATCAGGGTCTTGAGTCTGGTAGGAGTAGCCTGTTTGCTGCTTGGTTCCGCTGAAGTCGTATTGCATACTGATGCCGGGGACATATACTTTCTGGAGGGAAACATTTTTTACCACATAATTATCATCTGTATAGTTTACATGAATGGCCAACGGAAAAGCAGGTTTGTCTGTTTCATCAAAATCGTAACCGAGGCGGTAGTTCATCTCATAAGGAATATCGATGTTGTTTGCCTCGCCTGTAAAACTGGCGGTGGTGGTTTCGTTGTCCTTGGTCATCTCAATAGTGCCGGTGGCTTTTAGTACACCTGCTTCAGACTTTGCTGTGCCGGTAAATACACTGCTGAGATTCCAGCGGGTATCCATCTTTTCTCTTTCAAAGATGCTGAGCACCAGGGCGCCAGTGGCTTCAAAGCTGCCAGTGCTGCTTTCTATGGTGCCGGTGGCGCTGCCATTGAACAACACATAATTAGTGGCGGCAGTTTTTTTCTCCCGCACCAGCACATTCATTTTAATGCTCACTCCGCCCCTTTCACCAATACTCATTATAAAAAACCTGTTACCGGTTTCGCTATAGGTAAAACTGCCGGGCTGGTTGAGGTTAAGATGGCAGATGTATTCGCCTGCGGGTATTTGTGCAGCAGCATAAAAAGAGATGACTGCAAACAGAAAGAGAACAATGTGCTTTTTCATCTGAATATTTTTTTATGTAATTGTTGATAAAAGGGGGCAGCTGAAATGCAAATAGTCAGGGCCAGTGCATATGTGTGTAGTTAGGTTGTAAATAACCGCCATGCCCCAAGGTAAGAGGAAAGAGAATAAAAAACTATGATTTTGGACAGGTGTGCGATGGCATGATAAAACCTGAATGATGCAACAGATAATTAAATTGAAAGAAGGGGAAGGAAAGATGCCGGGGCAAGCCCGGCATGACAAGGAAAGAAAAATGCCGTTTCACTTAACGTAAAACGGCATTGTATTGAATTTTACATAGCAATCATTAAAGAGGTATCTTACTGGCATTGAGCACCAGCCATTGTTCAAAACTCTGCAACTGCGGATTTAATTGTTTTGAAATGTTTACATCACGCAGCTTGTTCAACTTTTCTGCAAACTCATCATATACCTGGAACATATTGCCGAGGTCATCTGCACCGGGAAAACCAAAGCTGCGGTAAACGGCTGCCGGTATTTTATTATACACCACCGGCTCACCCAATGCTTTGCTTAATGCACCGGCCATTTCTTTTCCGCTGAGATGCTCACCGGCTACACCAACATTTTTACCGATATATTCATTTCCATTTTTAAAAATGCCGTAAGCACATTTGCCAATATCTTCCGCCGCAATGCCCGCCATCTTTGCATCACCGATGGGCAGGGTCAATACTAATTTACCCTCTTCGCTTCTTTTGGGGCCGGAGCCGAAATAAATAAAATTGTCCCAGTAAAAAGAACAATATAAAAAAGTAACAGGCACACCTGCATCAATGAATTGCTTATTTGATTCGCCCTTGGCATCAAAGTGCGGAACCTTGTATTTGCCCATCAGCGTGGGCATACGGTCGTCATGCAGGGGCACCAGCTCACGGGTATCTTCGAGTGTGGACCAGATGGCATGTTTTATGCCTGCCTGCTTAGCTGCTTTTGCAAAAAGAGCCGCTTCAGCTTTTTCCTGCTCAGGTGAAAAATGCGCCCAATAAAAGGTAACGAAGAAAGCGCCGTAAGCCCCTTCAAGAGCTTTGTGTATGGATGCTGCATTGCCCAGATCGCCATATACCACTTCGGCTCCCAGTTCTGCCAATGCTTTTGCTTTGCCGGAGTTAATATCCCTGGTTACAGCACGAACTGAAAATTCGCTGTTATGATCAGTGGCGATGGCACGGACCAGTCCGCCGCCCTGTGCGCCGGTGGCGCCAAATATAGTAATGATTTTTTTTGATGGCATAAAGAATGATGGGTGATTAAAGATGAATGAAAATAAGTTGATTAGCCGGTTAAGACTTTACGAATGCCGAAATTAATGTTGCCTGTATGCGGGATGTATTAACATTTCTTTTGTCAGTCAGGCATTCTTCTTGAATATATACCAGTATTATTCACTTTTAAAAATAAAAACCATGAAAAAAATCTTTACACTTCTATTTGTTGTTGGAATGTTCACTATGGCCCAGGCACAGCCTGGCAACAGGGACAACCGACAAGGGGATCAGCGAAATGATCAACGCAATGACCAGCGATACGATCAGCAAAATGATCAGCGATACGATCAACGCAATGACCAAAGAGACTTTGACAAAGGTTATGATAAGGGAAGGTTTATTGTTGAAACCAACCGCAACTTTGAAAAAGACGGACGTTATGATGACCGGTTTGGCATGGAAAGAAAAAGGGATATGATGATTGCCCGCATTAACCAGGAGTATGATTATAAAATTCAAAAAGTAAAAAGGAATTTCTTCATGGACTGGTATGTAAAACAAAGGCAGATCCGTAACCTGGAAAATGAACGCCAATGGCAAATAAGCATGGTCTATGAAAGGTTTAATGACTACAGGGGCCGGAATCGCAACAATGACCGGGACGACCGTTATCATGATCGTGACGAACATTCAAGAGGCCGTTATTAAAAATTAAATTAAACAGGATGCACGAAGGGTGGTGAAAAGAAAGCCTCCCGGTTTAACCGGGGGGCTTTTATACTAAGAAATATTCCGGTTATTTCGCTGGTCTTTTATATTGTTCAAGGTGAACAATTTTTCCGTTCTTCAGCTGGTTAATATCATGATAGTAACCAGAATCGGCTTTCCCGGTTTTATAGGTATCAATTTCTTTATACCAGGTTACAACAAATACTTCTTTCTTATCAGCAGCATTCATTTTTTGCCAGGCCTGCATATCGATAGTTACAGAACTCAGGCTATCCCGGTAAGTGCTCCACAACTTCATGATATCAGCATTAGGAAGATTGTAATGTTCGCCACTGGGTCGTTCCCACATCAGTGAATCACCATATTCTTTTGCAATGTTGCTCATGTTACCATCAGCCCAGTCTTTGTAACTCGTCAATACCAATTTCAGATCGGCATCTGATACATCGGTATTGAAACTGCTGGAATAGGAAGCTGTGTAAGGCAGCTCTACGGTACTTTTTGTGGCGGTACTGCCCGTTGGTTCGGTGGTGGCAGGTTTGTCTTTCTTACTGTTGCAGGCAATCAGAAAGGCTACGCATAATACATACATCATGACTTTTTTCATACAGTTGGTTTTTGTTTATGAATGAATAAAAAATGTTTCTACTTGCAAAAGATAAATAATTAACCGGGTAGAATCAGGAGGGAAGGATTATGCTGTCAGCAAAACGGACAGTAAGGTAAGAATTGCATTGAACAGGAGGGAAATTATTTTAAACAATGCCGGAATTATGTTACAGGTATGGCTAAAACAAAACAAACCATGCCCGGGCAACCAGCGCTTCAGCAGGGTTTATTTACCTGTATCCTGTTAAGTGAAGCCCGTCTCATTCATAACCCGTCATAATTTTATGATCAGTCAACAAATAATAAATGTTATGTTTGATAATCTAAAAACATAATCGTTATGCCTGAAACAAAAGCCTACGCTGCCCACAGCGCTACCACTCCGCTGGTACCATGGAATCTTGAAAGAAGAAACCCGAAGCCACATGACGTGCAGATTGAAATTCTTTACTGTGGTGTTTGCCACAGTGATCTTCATTTTGCCCGCAATGATTGGGGTATGACAGTGTACCCGGTTGTTCCCGGTCATGAGATAGTGGGACGTGTTACTGCCGTTGGGGGTCATGTAAAAAAATTCAAGGTTGGCGACCTCGCCGGTATCGGCTGCCTGGTGGACAGTTGCCGGGAATGTGATAGCTGCAAAGAAGGATTAGAGCAATATTGTACCGGTGGTGTATTTAGTTACAACGGACAGGAACGGGATGGCAGTGGTATTACATATGGCGGATACAGCAAGTCCATCCTGGCCCATGAAGATTTTGTATTACGGATTTCTGAAAAACTGGACCTTGCCGCTACAGCTCCATTATTATGTGCCGGAATAACCACTTACTCCCCACTGCGCCACTGGAAAGTAGGAAAAGGAACAAGAGTAGGGATTCTCGGTCTCGGCGGCCTTGGACATATGGCTGTAAAACTCGCTGCAGCAATGGGTGCAGAAGTAACCATGCTGAGCCATACTGCTTCAAAAGAAAAAGATGCAAAGAGACTGGGTGCTAATAAATTTGTACTTACCAGTAATGAAGAACAGGTAAAATCAGTAACCGGTTATTTTGATTTTATTCTTGATACGGTTTCCGCGGAGCATGATTATAATTTTTACCTGGGATTGCTGCGCACCAATGGCGTAATGGTCTGTGTGGGTGTGCCCCCGGCTCCGGCTACTATTCCTGCCTTTACGTTAATTTTTGGCCGCAAGAGTTTTGCCGGTTCACTGATAGGCGGAATTCCGGAAACACAGGAGATGCTGGATTTTTGTGCCGAACACAATATTGTCAGCGATATAGAATTGATAAAGATGGCAGATATTAATGAAGCTTATGAACGCTTACTGAAGAGTGATGTGAAATACCGGTTTGTAATAGATATGGCAACTTTGTAAACCCCGCCCATCAAAAAAATTTTCACCGGAAGATGCTGACCACCTCCCCTGAAGGGGAGGAGTGATGATCATTTAATCTTTCACTTCCACCTGATATTACAACCAATACTTGCCTTTTGTAATTCCCGTACGGGTTGATTGCTGATCAGACAATCCAGTGCATGGCGTATATCTTTTCCGGTCACCGGTAAATGATTACCAGGTCGGGAATCATCCAACGGACCGCGGTAAACCATTTCCATTTTATTATCAAAAATAAAAGATCGGGAGTGCGGGAGGCATGATTAGCTTTAGCTACCTGCTGTGTTTCATCATATAAATAAGGAAAGGAACAATGCCGCTTCGCAACGGCTGGCTGATGCGGCCAGGATGCCAGTCATTTATTATAAGTAGGCCCGGGCATGAAGTTAAAAGGCAAATCATTTTTCCAAAAGCATTCAGAACAGGACGAAAAACAATTTTATCTTAACCGAAAATTATTCTCACATCCCAATTGTACTAACTTTATCGATTATAATATTAATATCATTGATTCGGTTTATCCTCAACGAAAAAGAAATTACAACTGACCTGCCACCCGGCATGGCGCTGCTGGATTTTATCCGCTATCATCAGCAGTTAGTTGGAACCAAGATTGGTTGCCGTGAAGGAGACTGCGGCGCCTGTACTGTTTTAGTTGGAGAAATTGTTACTGGTAAAATGGAATATAAGTCCATGACCAGTTGCCTGATGCCACTTGGGAATGCGCAGGGTAAACATATTGTTACCATTGAAGGAATAAACTTTGCTGACACATTAAACCCCATTCAGCATGCTATGGCCGATGAAGGCGCTACCCAATGCGGATTCTGCACACCCGGATTTGTGATGTCGATGGCGGGGTTTTGTTTGGAAAATGCTGATCCTTCCTATGAAAATGCTGTTGCTGCGGTGAATGGGAATATCTGCCGCTGCACTGGTTATAAATCTATTGAGCGGGCTGCAGGCAAGGTGGCTGAGATAATGAAAGAAAGAAACGGAGAAGAGCCTACAACATTTGTTGCCCGGAAAAAAATATTGCCGGAATATTTTTCCGGAATTAAAGATAGGTTGATGATTCAGGAACCATCAATCACCTTTCGACAAGCTCAGGATGACAACTATATTGTTGGAGGTGGTACAGATTTGTATGTACAGAAGCACGATGAAATGACGAATGTTGATCTTCGTTTTGTTTTTGATGAGCCGGGAATGAAAGGAATAGTGAAAGAAGGAAACAAATGTATCATTGGTCCTTCAGTAACGGTCAGCGATTTAATGAACTCACCTGTATTCAACGAAGCCTTTCCCAATTTTCAGCAGTATGCCAAATTAATTTCTTCCACAGCTATCCGGAACATGGCAACGATTGCAGGAAATTTTGTGAATGCCTCACCGATTGGAGATCTTACTATTTTCTTTTTAGCATTGGATGCGCACCTCACCCTCACCCCCGTACCCTCTCCACGGAGTGGAGAGTGGAGTAATGCCGTCTCCGAAAGAGAGATTGCATTACGAAGTTTTTATAAAGGTTATAAACAATTAGACAAAAATCCCGGGGAGTTTATTAGTAAAATATGGTTTGATCTGCCGGAAAAGAATTCTTATTTCAATTTTGAGAAAGTAAGCAAGCGAACACACCTGGATATTGCCAGTGTAAATTCGGCCATCCTTATAACCATGAATGGAGAAAAGATTGTGCAGGCTGCTATTTCGGCGGGTGGTGTGGGGCCTGTGCCAATGTATTTACAAAAGGTATCAGATTTTTTAGAAGGGAAGAAAATAAGTGATGAAACTATTAACGGAGCGATTGAGGTAATGAAAACAGAAATTTCACCGATCAGTGATGCAAGAGGAACAAAGGAATATAAAACATTATTGCTGGAGCAATTGATAAGAGCACATACCCTCTGTCTCCCTAAAGGGAGGACTTAGATCTATGAGTCTTTTAGTTATTCGCCTGCAGTTGACAGTATAAAATTATTAGCGTCTTTAATTCAACAATTAATGAAATGAGTAATGAGTCTTTGAAAAGCGGGGTTAGGGCGGTGGTGGCCTCTCCCTTTAGGGGAAGCAAGGAGGAGTATAACATAGATTCATACACCCATGTCCGCGGCGAATCGGTTTACCTGGATGATATTCCATTGGTGAATGGTACGTTGTATGCCGCCGTGTTTGATTCACCGGTTGCACATGGACGAATAAAATTTCTTGACAGCAGCGAAGCAGTGGCAATGCCGGGAGTAGTCAGAATTTTTACAGCAACAGATATTCCCGGGGAAAATCAAATAGGCGGAATTATTGCAGATGAAGAATTGCTGGCAGATGCCCATGTTCATTTTTGCGGAATGCCCATTGCTTTGGTAGTTGCCGAATCGGAGCAGGCAGCAAGAGCCGCTGTAAAGAAAATAAAAGTTGAGATAGAAGCGCTACCCATTATCACCAATCCAAGAGAGGCAAAAGAAAAAGGAGAATTGATTATGCCGCCAAGAACATTTCAACTTGGTGATACCACCACAGCATGGAAGCAATGCGAATATATTTTTGAAGGCCGCACTGAAACAAACGGGCAGGAACATTTATACATCGAAACACAAGGCGCTTATGCCGTGCCGCAGGAAAACGGGGCATTAAGAATTTATTCTTCCACGCAGGGGCCCACCTCGGTGCAACGAACAGCAGCAAGAGTATTGGCTCTTCCCATGAACCAGGTGGAAGTGGATACTACTCGCCTTGGTGGTGGTTTTGGCGGCAAGGAAGATCAGGCTACCGCATGGGGAGTAATGTGTGCACTGGCAGCCTATCATTTAAAAAAACCGGTGAAGTATTGCCTGCATCGTATGGAAGATATGCGGATGACAGGCAAGCGGCATCCTTATTCATCCAATTTTAAAATCGGGTTGAATAAAGATTTAAAAATTATTGCCTACGAAGCAATCTTTTACCAGAATGCTGGCGCTGCTGCTGACTTATCTCCTGCTGTGCTGGAAAGAACATTATTTCATTGCACCAATTCCTATTTTATTCCCAATGTAAAAACCACTGCTTATAGTTGCAGAACCAACTTACCGCCTAATACCGCTTTCCGTGGCTTTGGTGGTCCGCAGGGAATATTTGTGATGGAAGCAGCCATTGCCAAAGCGGCAGAACAATTAAATATTCCGGCATCTGAGATTCAGCAAAAAAATTTATTACAGACAGGAGATGAATTCCCTTACGGGCAAATAGCAGAAAGTGAAGCCAACGAATGCTGGAGCAAAGCCAACCAGTTATATGGCATAAAAAAATTACAGCAAGAAGTTGCTGAATTTAACGCATCAAACAAACTGGTTAAAAAAGGAATGGCATTAATGCCAATCTGTTTTGGAATTTCTTTTACCAAAACGCAGATGAACCAGGCGAGGGCATTGGTACATGTATATACAGACGGAAGTGTGGGAGTAAGCACAGCCGGTGTGGAAATGGGACAGGGACTAAACACTAAAATATTACAAGTGGCAGCCGCCACTTTTTCCATCGACCCGGCCAAAGTAAAAATAAACACAACCAATACCTATCGTGTCGCCAATACTTCGCCCACCGCAGCCAGTGCCTCCTCTGACCTGAATGGCAAAGCAACAGAGATTGCGTGTCTTGCAATTCTTCAACGATTAAAAGAAGTGGCAGCAACAGAATTGAATAGTGATATAAGTACAATTGAAGTAAAAAATGATTGGGTATATATTTCCGGGGAAAAAACAGAATGGAACTGGAATAAATTGGTAATGGCAGCTTATGTAAAACGGATCAGTTTATCCGAACATGCACACTATGCTCCGCCGGGTATTTATTTTGATACGGCAAAAGAAAAAGGTCATCCGTTTACTTATCATGTGTACGGCACGGCGATCATTAATGTAACGATAGATTGTCTCCGTGGCATTTATGAAATTGATTCCGTAAAGATTGTTCATGATTTTGGTAAAAGCATGAACCCGATGATTGATATGGGC
The DNA here is from genome assembly GCA_032654705.1 of Chitinophagaceae bacterium. Classification (GTDB taxonomy): domain Bacteria; phylum Bacteroidota; class Bacteroidia; order Chitinophagales; family Chitinophagaceae; genus JJ008. Next base: position 2,977,691 of record JAULAZ010000003.1, on the reverse strand, counting down.
CAGTGCGAAGGAGCATTGGTGCAGGGCATTGGATGGATGACAATGGAAGAGCTGCTATATAATAAGGAAGGAAACCTGATGACGAATGCTTTATCAACCTACAAAGTGCCGGATATTTATTCTGCCCCAAAAGAAATTTCTATTCATTTTTTAGAGACTGAAAAAAAGAACCTGGCCATATTCAGGAGCAAAGCGGTGGGAGAGCCTCCGCTGATGTATGGCATCGGCGCTTACTTTGCCTTGCGCAATGCAGTAAAGGCATTTAATCCATTAGCAGATATTTCTTTTGATGCACCAATGACGCCGGAAAAAGTGCTGATGAGTTTGTACCCCAACCCCTGAAGGGGAGTGAAGAAAGTACGAAAGAAGCAACGACTTTTCATAAATAAACAGCTATGAAACTTTCTTTATTATTCCTGTTATTGCCATTCTTTGCCCTTTCACAGAATCAATATTCTGTCAATGATTTGAAAAATGGAAAATTCAAAGAAGACAGCAGCTATATTTACACCCTACCTTTTGAACATAAGAAAAAAGTTTTTTTAGTTCAGGCATATGAAAGTATGTTCAGCCACAAAGGCGAAAAGGCGTTAGACTTTAAAGTAAAGGCCGGCACCAAAGTCTGTGCAGCAAGGGAGGGAGTGGTCACTGCCATCAGAAAAGATTCTGACAGGGGCGGATTGAAACCCGAAAATATTTCTGATGGAAATTATATAACAATACAACACCCCGATGGTTCAGTGGCCTGGTACTGGCATTTCATGAAAGATGGCGTATTGGTAAATGAAGGCGATACGATAAAAACGGGCCAGTTGATTGGGCTGAGTGGCAATACCGGTTATTCAGCGTTTCCTCATTTACATTTCGAAGTACAGGGATATGATGCAATGGGAAAACACACTCAATTACCCACACGATTCTATACACAGAAAGGAATCATCTACCTGCGGCCCGGAAAATTTTACCGGACTCTCCGGTATTAAAGCAGGGTTTATTTTCCGAAAAATAATTATGGCTGTTTTCCTTTAAAAGCATCCATGCTTTTGTGAAAACCAAACCATTTTCCAACTATAACATCCAGCCAGCGCTGGGGTAATATACCTTTCAGGAAGGGTAGCAGATAAACAATGCGGGGCATGCGTACAAAAATTTTATTCTTCTTTACACCGGCTATAATTTTTCTTGCCGCCTTTTCCGGTTTCAGAATGGGAACAACCGGGGAACGGACTCCTTCAAACATGCCGGTATTTATATAAGATGGTGTAACGGTGGTAACATGCAGGTCTTTTGAAATAGCTTCCAGTTCCAGCCTTATACTTTCGCTCCAGCCTACCACCGCATGTTTACTGGCCACATAAACAGACATTTTGGGTACAGCAAAAAGCCCTGCTGCTGATGCGATGTTGATGATATGCCCTTTCTTTTTTTCAATCATACCGGGAATAAATTCAAGCGCCACATGCATGAGTGCATTGGTATTAATGCTCATGGTAAAATCAATATCCCCGTGTGTGTGGTGTTGAAACTCTTTTCCAACAATAACACCGGCATTATTAAACAGAATATCAATACCTCCGAATTTTTGTTTGATGTCGTTAGCAGCTACTACGGTTTCATCAATACGACTTACATCCGTGTTATACATATACACATCATATCCCTCTGTTTGCAGCGCTGATGCCAACTCTGCGGTTTTTTCCCGGTCAATATCCCATATGATTAATCGTTTGGCGCCTTGCTGCAGGCACATCTCCCCCATCAGCTTTCCAATTCCGGAAGCGCCACCGGTTATTAATACAGTTGAATCTTTAATCTGGCTCATAAAATATTTTCTATGGCAATGTAGAAATCATTTAGCACTTTTGGCCTGATATGGAAACAATCTGGCAACAATTTATTGAGGGAATGAAGAATACCACCTGGCCGGAATACCTGGCTGTTTTTGCCGGCATCGCCAGTGTGTGGTATAGCAGAAAAGAAAATATTTTAGTTTACCCTGTCGGGCTTATCAATACAATTATTTACATCTGGCTTTCCGTTAAAGGTCAGCTGCTGGGCGAGGCCAGTGTAAATTTTTATTATACGGTGATGAGCATTTACGGCTGGATATTATGGGCAAAAAAAGACAAAGAACATCACCCGGTGGTTCATATTACTTTTTCCGACAAAAAATGGTGGGGATACCAGTTATTGTTCTTTGCGGCATTTTATGTTGTCATTTATTTTTCTCTTTCTTATCTAAAAAAGGATTTTGCTCCCGGCGCCATTCCCTGGGCTGATGCTTTTGCTTCGGCAACCGCCTTTACCGGCATGTGGCTGATGACAAAAAAGAAAGTGGAAAGCTGGTGGTGGTGGATAGCGACCAACATTGCATCTATTCCTTTATACTTTGTAAAGCACTATGTATTTACCAGTGTATATTATGTGGTGTTGCTGGTCATGGCTGTTTTTGGATTAATGGAATGGATAAAGAGGGCAAAAACAGAAAAAGAAAAACATGCGTTTGAGTTTGAAAAATGAAATGAAGAAAATTGTCGTCATAGGACCCGAAAGCACCGGCAAAAGTACTTTGTGTGAACAACTGGCACAGCATTATAGCACATTGTGGTGTCCTGAATATGCAAGAGAGTACTTATTAACGCATGGAAAGAAATATGACTATGATGATTTGCTGATGATAGCCAAAGGGCAACTGACGATGGAAGATGAATACGCTGCGATGGTCAATAGTCAATGGTCAAAGGTCAATAAAAAGAATTCTTCAGATTCAGCATTCCCCATTCACCACTCACCATTCTTTATTGACACCGACATGTATGTGATGAAAGTCTGGTGCGAATTTGTTTTTGGAAAATGCCACCGCTATATTATTGACCAGATTGCAGAAAGAAAATATGATTTGTATTTGTTGTGTAACACTGACCTTCCCTGGGTAAAAGATGAACTGCGGGAATACCCGGACATGAAAACGAGACAAAAACTGTATCAGATCTATGAAGACATATTGATCAGCCAAATTGTTCCCTGGATTGATATCACCGGGACTAATGAAGAAAGGTTACAAAAAGCTATTGCGGCAGTTGATATGCTGCTGTCCGAAAGGACTCCTTTGGAGAAAATTTAATTGTCGTTACTTTCGCTGTATCATGAAGATATTTCTTCAGAAAAATCATCGTCTTGTTTTTTACGGTGCATGGTTATTACTTGGGTTGATGCAGGCCGGTCTTACCGAACTGCAGGATGATGAAGCCTATTATTGGGTATTCAGCCGGTATCTTGACTGGGGATATTTTGATCATCCTCCCATGATTGCCCTGCTGGTAAAAATGGGTTATGCTATTTTTCCAAATGAGCTGGGCGTACGGTTGTTTCCGCTTCTGCTTAATATTTTATCGCTGGTCATTATTGAAAAGTTGATTAGTAAAAAGAATCCTTTGCTGTTTTATGCAATTGCTTTGTCTATCGCCGTGATCCAGGTTACCGGGTTTATAGCAGCGCCTGATATACCATTGATATTTTTTACTGCCCTGTTTTTTTTGTGTTATAAACGGTTTGTTGAAAATTTTTCATTGGCCAATACTATTTTGCTGGGCATTGCGGTGGCGCTGCTTTTTTACAGTAAGTACCATGCCGTGCCGATTGTTTTATTTACGCTTCTTTCCAATATAAAGCTGTTTAGAAAATACCAGACTTATATAGCCGGAATCATTGCCTTGTTGTTATTCGCTCCCCACCTGTGGTGGCAGTACCAGCATGATTGGATAAGTTTCCGCTATCATTTATTTGAGAGTAATGTGAATCCTTACAAACCTTCTTTTACTGCAAGCTATATTTTAGGGCAACTATTATTGCCAGGACCAATTGCGGGTTTCATTTTATTACCGGCAGCCTTCCTGTATAAAATAAAGAATTCAACGGAAAAAGCGTTACGCTTCACCATGATTGGTATTTATATTTTTTTTCTGCTTAGTTCATTTCGGGGAAAGGTGGAAGGCAACTGGACTTCCCCGGCATTGGTTTGTTTAATTGTTTTATCCCACCAGTTTTTGATTGAAAAATTATCGTGGCAAAAATGGCTGATAAAATTATTACCTCTTACCCTTCTGCTTGTATTGTTTGCAAGAATTGTAATGATAGTGGATATACTCCCGGTAAAAGCAATCCAACAACGTTACCATGCCTGGAAGAACTGGCCGGATGTAATGAAAGAAAAAACAAAAGGATTACCGGTAGTATTCAGCAACTCTTACCAGAGAGCATCCAAGTATTGGTTTTATACCGGGCAGATAACTTATTCTCAAAATTTGTATAAACAAAGAAGAAACAATTATGATTTCTGGCCGATTGAAGATTCGCTGCTTGGCAAGCCGGTTTATTTCCTGGATATATACAACCTCGTGCAGTTTCCAGATTCAATTAAAACGCCGATTGGCCAGATAGGTTACCGGTATGACTCTTCTTTTGCTTCTTTTACCAAAGTAAAAATTGAAACAACAGAGAAAAAAATTCAAATCCGGCAAACAGATTCAGTAACAATTTATGCTGTAGCAAAAATGCCTGAAGCCTACTATAAATTCATTGCCGGCAATAAAGAGTTGAAATCAAAAATAATTATCAGCGTCTTTAACAAATTTGGCTGGATAAAAGATTATGATACCCCGCTTACCCTTCAACAGATAACACAAAATAGTTTTCGTTTTACTTTTTATCCACAATTGGAAAAAGGAAATTATTATTTGCTTTTTGCTATCGGCAGTATTTTTTATAATCTCACCCACAACAGCGATAAAATAAAATTAGTCGTGCAATAAATGCATCATGGCGATTCGGTTCCCGTCAGCAGTTGTATATCCGGATCGGTTTGAAGGTGGCTCATCTGTAGTAGTATCCATTGTGAACGGAAAGAAACATAACCGGAGAGCGGCTTTACAGAATATCGTTTCGGATTGGGTAAACAAGCAGCGATCATAGCTGCTTCCTGCCGGGTTAAACTCTTTGCCGGCTTATTAAAATATTTCTCCGATGCCATCTCAATACCAAATATTCCATCGCCCATTTCAATCTCATTCAGGTATAATTCCAGTATCCGTTGTTTTCCCCAGACCAATTCGATCATAAAAGTAAAATACACTTCCAACCCTTTTCTTATCCAGCTACGGCCCTGCCATAAAAAAATATTCTTGGCCACCTGCTGGCTGATGGTGCTGGCCCCGCGGACCCGCCCGGGTTTTTTCTTGTTATAGGCCATTGCTTTTTTAATACTCTTCCAGTCAAACCCATTGTGATCGGGGAACATCTGGTCTTCTGAAGAAATAACTGCCAGCTTAGCATTTGGTGAAATAGAATTCCGGCCGACATAATCTCTTTTCAATCCATGACCGCTTACCCAACTTATGAACTGCGTCATAGTTATCGGCGGGTTTATCCATTTTAATATAACGATATAAAAAAACTGTGCGATGAATAAGAAGATAAAAATACGCTTGCCCCATCTCCATAATGTGAGCAAAAAAATTTTCGTTTTACTTTTTTTATTGTCAGATGCGCTTGCCATAAAGAATCAATCCCCAGATTAAAGCAATACCAAAAATAATCAACAGCAATCCATTAATGCGGTTGATGATATGAATATTATGGGGCGTAAGCCGGTTGCGGATCTTTCCGGCCAGGAAAACTTTCAGGATATCAGTGCCCAGCATCCATACAAGACAGATGCTAAAAATAATAATACGTTCATTAACAGTATGAATAACCACTGCCGTTGAAGCATAAATCCAGAAAATAAAAACGGACGGGTTTAGTGTATTCATAAAATATCCCGAAAGAAATATTTTGGCCAAATCTTTTTTGCTGAATTTGAATACTTGTTTTCCCTCTTCATCTACTTTTACTTTTTTGAAAAAAAGAAAATAAATACCGATGCTGACAAGAAAAATGCAGCCGGCTATGCCCACAATGTTCTTATGCTCTTTCAGTTGGTCAAACAGGGCGGCAAAAAAATTGACCAGTATCAGCATAGAAATATCGCTGGCAGAAACGCCAAAGACAAAAGCCAATCCACCCTTGTGGCCGTTATTCAGGCTTTGTTTGATAATAGAGAATAGCACCGGGCCCACTGAGATGCTCAGCAGTAAACCAAATGTCAGCCCTTTAAGAATGATTTCTATCATCCTGCAAGTAATGGATACATGTAAAAAAACCGCATTCGGGTTAAAGAAAGCAGTTTACAATGAAAATTTTTATATTGACCCTGTTTCCAGGAACCTGTTCCACTCTTCCAGCATTTTCCCCTTCATCACCCGGGGAAATTTATGCTGGCTGCCCAGTTTGCCTTTTAGCTCCATAAACTTCAAAAATTTTTCTTCTGGCAACACTTCGAGAAATACTTTTTTTAAGGCACTGTCTCTTTCTGTGGCATAATCATCATTGAGTGTCCGGAGATTTTCATCAATCCGCCGGCCAAGTTTTTCAGCATCCACCTTATCGTTGGTGGCCACATACCACCGGTGAGCAAACATCGTTTCGTAAGGAAATCCTACAACCGTATATTCCGGAATGCATATATTAAATTCTTCGCTTACCAGTTCAATAGCCCTGTTCATATTCTCCACACTCAGGTGTTCGCCTGTAAGACTTAAAAAATGCTTGATGCGGCCGGTAATTACTACCTCGCTTCGTTCAAGGTCTGTAAATTTGATGGTGTCGCCAAGAAGATATCGCCACGCCCCTGCATTAGTACTCATTAATAAGGCATATTCTTTTCCTTCTTCTACTTCATGAATCATTTTTGCTTCGGGATGGTCAACAACCTTTCCATCGTGGTCAAAGTTTTTATCGTCAAATGGAATAAATTCAAAAAAAATATTGTTGTTTAATATCAGTTGCATGCCTTTAGCATGGTCTCTTGTTTTGTACCCGATAAACCCTTCGCTGGAAAGATAGTTTTCAATATAGACAATTGGCTTGCCCAACAATTTTTCAAATCCTTTTTTGTAGGGTTCAAACGCCACGCCGCCATGTACAAAAAAGCTGAAGTTGGGCCATATCTCATGAATATTTTTGACTTTGTAATGGTCAATCACCATTTCCATACACATCTGGCACCAGGCAGGCACACCCACTATATAGCCAATATCCCATTCTCTTGCATGCTCAACAATTTCATTCAACTTCTGGTTCCAGTCAGCCAAAGCAGCAATCCTTCCCCCGGGTTTATAAAAACTCTGGAACCAAAAAGGTCTTTTCTTCGCCAGGATTCCACTCAGATCGCCGGCATACCATCCTGCTTTTCCTTTCTTAAGATCTGTTGCTCCGCCAATCATCAGAAAGCCTTTGGTCATGGCTCTTTTATTGGCATCTTCAAATCGTATTAAACTTAAAAACTGGCGTACATAGTTTATAGTGTTGCTGCGCAATAATTCCCTGGTAACCGGAATGTATTTACTTGCTGCTTCAGATGTGCCGGAACTAAGTGCATAATATTGTATTTTGCCGGGCCACGCCACATCTGAAATACCGTCCAGTGTTTTCTTCCACCATTCCTCGTAAATCTTATTGTAATCATGCACCGGAACCAGTTCCTGAAACATTTTGGCAGGATTCCGGCTCAGCAAGGCTTCATCAAACCGGTAGTGCTGGCCAAACTCAGTAAACCTTGCTTTTTTTAATAATTTCTTCAGCACCTTTGATTGCTGACGCTGCGGATCATTAGGAGGAATTCTCAATGCAGCTGCAATTGCCCTGGGGAGTTTTATATCAATGATGCTTGCCATGTAATGCTAAGAAGATTCGCTTAAAGTTACGAATATATGAAATAGACAACTGGTAATAAGTGATATGTAAAGATGGCAAAGAAAAAACCTGATTAATTATTTTCATTGTGCAGATAGTCTGTTACTTCACCCGCCGAGACGATGGTACATTCTCCATATTAATTTAAGGTCATTTGCTGTTTCATAATCCCTCGCATACCAATAATCTACCATTTGCAAACTTTCTGCAGGTAATAGTTGGGTGGCAGATGTCACTGTTCCGTTACAGGCAATTATTCCTTTACGGAGAGGAGGTAATTTTTTTTCAGTTATGGTATAACCAACCCATGTCCTCCGGGCAAACAAAACAGAAAAACAATTAGCAAAAAAGGAAAATGGTTTTTTAACTGCAACAAGATGAACAGGAAAAAAAAGTATGCCCAACAACGAAACAACTACATCAATCAATCTCTTTAATCTCCGGTTATAAGGGTTTCCCAGTTTGAACCCATTTTCTTTTGACATGGCTTCGCCTGATGTATTCTTTGAATCACTGCCCACTATGCTGCTGCTGCCGGAAGCATGAAATTTAACCCGGATAGTTGAGGGTAACTGCCGGACACTCTGAATTATATTTGAAAAAGATAAACTGCCTTCACAATAAATTACTTCTTTGAAAGAAATTCCAGGTGATAACTCCGGTAATTTATTCCAGCTTCCAATAGCCGAGTCATCATTTTCGGTCACGGCTATGCGTCCCAGTATTTTTTCCTGTAACCCTGCTACTTTTATCAATTGCACCACTTGTTGGTATTCCTGCGGAGAAGCAATAATCAAGGTACTGGCATTTTCTTCTTTATCCTCATTGCTGATTAATACATTTGTCCTGATCAGTAACCACCTTAATAAACTAATAAGTACAAAAGCAAGCAGGGAGCCAAATAAAAGAATGCCCCTTGAAAATCTGAGTCGCTCCGGTAACAATGCATAACCAGCTAATAAAATAATGGTAGCAACCACCATTGACTGCACCAGCTCAGATCGTTTAAACCAGCGATCATAAAGTCCTGCATAATAAGCAGTAATCAGGTAAAAAATAGTATAGGCGGGGAAGGCTATCCAGATTAATCTTCTTTCATATTCAATATCCGTCCGCACATAAAGACTCCAGATATTTTTCATCAGCCAGAAAGAAAGCAGAATCAAACCTGCATCAATCAGGGGCAGTCCTATTCTGCGGATAAACTGAGCCGCTGCTGAAAGAAAGGCTCTTATCCATATGGCAAGGTGAATTAAGAAATTAAAAAAACCCGCACTGCTTCCTTTATAATGTTTGCGAACAAAAATGCTCATAGCCTTGTAAAACATCCGCACATAATTCATACTTCCTTTCCGGGTACTTTCTCCTTTGAAGTGAATAATGCTGCTTTCAGCAAAATAATAATTTTTATATCCCTCCTTCTGAATACGGTAACTTAAATCTACATCCTCGCCATACATAAAAAATATTTCATCAAAGCTTCCCACTTTTTCAAGCACTTCTTTTTTTATCATCATAAATGCCCCGGCCAGCACATCCACTTTATGATTTTCATTTTCGTTCAGATGTCCCAAATGATATTTCGAGAAAATTTTTGACCGGGGAAATAATCTTGACAGTCCGAATAATTTAAATAAAGATGTCAGGGGCGAAGGAAAAGCTCTTTTGGATTCCTTCAGAAATTTTCCTTTCCCATCCAGCATTTTAATTCCTAGCGCCCCGGCATCAGCATGCGATTCAAAAAATGAAATACATTTTTGAAAACAATCTTCGGACACCAGGGTATCCGGGTTGAGAAAAAGAATGTATTGACCTGTTGCAATTTTTAACCCGGTATTGCAGCCTTTGGCAAAACCAGGATTTTCTTTATTGGCTATAAACCGGATAGCCGGGAATTTTGGCTGTAAATAGTCAACGCTATTATCGGCTGAAAAATTGTCAACCACAATTATCTCTGCAGGCATCCCGGCAATAGCCTTTTGCACTGAGCAAAGACATTGTTCCAGAAAGTGTTTTACGTTGTAGTTGACAATAATTACTGATAGCTGCATACCTCCATCTCCGCCAATTGGCGGAGAGTTATGTGATTTTCTCAAAAATAGTAGTTCTATAACTGCAATAAGCAATTTCTTGTTTCCCCTTCAGGGGGTCAGGGGGTTTATTATCTTTGCCCATGCTTAAACCCATATTGATTCAGGCAGTACAGGCCGGTGCTTCAGAAATTCTTCGTTTTTTCAACAATGACTTTAAAGTTAGTAATAAAGAAGGAATCAACAACCTGGTAACAGAAGCCGATCATGCATCAGAAAAGGCAATCATTGATGTAATTAAATCCGCTTTCCCGGATCATCATATCTTAAGTGAAGAAGTGGGAGATTTGGTACAGGACTCAAACTATAAGTGGATTATTGACCCGATTGACGGAACGATCAATTTTGCACACGGCATTCCCTTAAACTGTGTTTCAATCGGCATTGAACATATGGGCGAAATAGTAATGGCCGCTGTGTATAATCCACATCTCAATGAGTTATTTTTTGCAGAAAAAGGAAAAGGCGCCACGCTGAATGATAAAATTATTCGTGTAAGTGAACAGTCGCAAACCATAAAAGCCTGCCTGGTAACAGGATTTCCCTACACGTATTTGAATATGCCCAATGGACCATTGGAAGTATTTGAAAGATTTATCCGCAAAGGCGTTCCGGTGAGGCGATTAGGCTCTGCTGCTATTGATCTTTGCTGGGTGGCCTGCGGCAGGTTTGATGGTTTTTATGAACATAAACTGGAAGCATGGGACAGCGCAGCCGGTTATTTGATTGTGGAAGAAGCGGGAGGTAAAGTAACAGACTATGAAGGAAATAAATTTTCAGTGTACCAGCACAGGGTTTTAGCAACAAATGGTAAGATTCATGATGAAATGATAGCTGTGATCAATAATAAGAAAGAATTATGAGCGAACAACGAACAGAAATAGGATCACTCGGAGAGTTTGGTTTGATAGAACATCTTACCAAAAACATTGAATTGCTAAATGTATCCTCCGTTCTTGGCGTTGGTGATGATGCGGCGGTTATTGACCATTTTGGCAAGCAAACCGTTGTTACTACAGACCTGTTGGTGGAAGGAGTTCATTTTGACCTGGCTTATACTCCGCTGAAACATTTGGGATATAAAAGTGTTATTGTAAACCTGAGTGATATATACGCCATGAATGCGGTGCCAACGCAAATAACGATGAGTCTTGGTATCAGTAACCGTTTTAGCGTTGAGGCAATGGATGAATTTTATGAAGGCGTTTATGCCGCCTGTAATAAATATGGAGTTGACCTTGTCGGAGGCGACACGACCACATCACAAAAAGGATTTATCATTTCAGTTACTGCCATTGGCGAAGTAACGACGGATAAATTTGTAAAAAGAAGCACGGCAAATAAAAGCGACCTGCTTTGTGTAAGCGGCAATCTTGGCGCTGCTTATATTGGCTTGTTATTTTTAGAAAGAGAAAAAAAGATTTTTTTGGAAAATCCGGGTGTGCAGCCCGACCTGGAAGGCGAAACATATGTAATTGGGAAAATGCTGAAGCCCGAAGCAAGAAAAGATATTGTTGAATTTTTTGCCAAACAGGAAATCGTACCCAGTTCTATGATAGACATCAGCGATGGATTAAGCTCTGAAATATTGCATCTCTGTAAACAAAGCAACCTCGGTTGTGTATTGTACGAAGAAAAAATACCCGTTCACGAGGAAATGAAAAAAGCGGCCTTCAAATTTGAAATAGATCCGACGGCCTGTGCGTTAAGTGGCGGAGAAGATTATGAGCTTTTATTTACAATTTCTCAAAGTGATTATGATAAGCTGGTACTAAACGAAGAAATCAGTGTGCTGGGATATATGGCAGAAGCAGAGCTGGGCGCCCATATTATTACGAAGGGCGGCAGCAAACATCCCATTACTGCACAGGGATGGAATCATATGAGATAGAACCACGATTAATATGGATGTTATTAAGATTATGAGGAGAATATTGACTTTATTATCTATATCAGTGATTCTACTAAGCTGCGGAATCAACCGAAACTATTTTTCTCCAAATAAAAAGTATTCACTGCAGCAGGTGCAAAAAGATTATTCCTTGTACCGGGACATACTGGAAATATATCATCCCAGCCTTTACTGGTATACTTCTAAAGATAGCATGGATTATTATTTCATAAGAGGGCAGCAGCAACTAAAAGATTCGATGACAGAGCCGGAGTTTCGTAAAACGCTGAACTATGTAACGGCGAAAATTAATTGCGGTCACACGTCAGTCCGCTCATCGAAAAAATGGTCGAAGTACATTGATACCGCCCGGCTGGGAAAAATGTTTCCACTGAGCTTAAAGATTTGGAATGACACGATGGTGGTAACCGCCAACCTGAACCGCAAAGACAGCCTGTTAAGAAGAGGCGTTGTAATTTCAAAAATCAATGGCAAAACATTAACTACGCTTGTTGATACGCTGTTTAATTATATTTCTACCGACGGTTATAACCGGACACATAAATATCAAACATTGAGCAACCGTGGATTTTTTGGGTCAATGTATACTTCCGTATTTGGTGTTTCGGAAAATTATACAATTGAATATTTATCGGCTGACGGAAAATTACAGAACACAATTATCCCGGTTTATAACCCGGCTTCAGATACGGTTAATCGTTCTGCTATACGGCCTATCAGCAATATTCCACAACCATCCAGGAAAGAAAGGAAACAACAACAGTTAAATTCAGTGCGGCTACTGAAAATTGATTCAGCTAATCATACTGCCATGATGGATCTGTCTTCATTTGGCCGGGGATATGGATTGCGGCAATTCTTCCGGAATTCATTCCGGGTGTTGCGGCAACTCAACATTAATCATTTGATCATTGATGTGCGCAGCAATGGCGGCGGCAGTGTCACTAATTCTACCCTGCTCAGCCGCTATCTTACTGACCATCGTTTTAAAATATGCGATTCGTTATATGCTGTAAGAAAAGGAAGCCGGTACGATCATTACATAAAAGATCAATTCTGGAATAAACTCTTTATAACCTTTTTTTCAAAAAGGAATCGTGATGGTAATTATCATTTCGGTTATTTTGAACGGCATTATTTTAAACCAAGAAACAATAATCATTATAATGGTAAAGCGTATATATTGACCGGTGGAAATTCTTTTTCGGCCACTACTTTATTTATAAGCTCTGTTATTAAACAGGATAATATAATTGTAATTGGAGAAGAAACCGGCGGCGGCGCTTATGGTAATTCGGCCTGGCTGATACCGGATGTTACATTACCTGAAACCGGTGTTCGTTTCCGGTTACCATTATTCAGGTTAGTCGTTGATAAAAATTATCCGAAAACAGGAAAAGGTGTGCAACCTGAAGTGGAATCAAAACCAACAGTGGAAGCTATTCGCCGCGGCGCTGATTTTAAACTGGATAAAGCAATGGAGTTAATAAAGAAAGACAAGACCCCACCCGACCTCCCCTAAAGTGGAGGCCACCAACACACAGCCCTGGCTTTTCAATCATTACTGACAATATGGTAATTTTTTTTATTCGGAGAGTTTAATAACAACGATAAATTAAAGACTCTTTAAATGTCGGAGTCCAAAGTCTCCCCTTTAGGGGAGATTTAGAGGGGTTCTATTATCTTATAATCGTCTGCATCTCTTAAAAAGGGAAATTTTTCTCTTACAACATTCAAATGAGTTTTGTCTAAGACAATCGTAAAAATATCTTCTTCCTCTTTTTTTGTGTACAATACTTCACCAAGCGGATCAATAATCATACTCTCGCCGCTGTAATGAATATTATTGCCATCGTCACCGACACGATTTGTTCCTACTACATAACACTGGTTCTCGATGGCTCTTGCCTGCAATAATGTTTTCCATGCATGACTTCTTCTTTCGGGCCAGTTGGCTACATATATTAATACATCGTATTCCGGCGCCGGAATCCCCTCCCGGGAGGGGCTTGGGGTGGGTTGTTGTCTTGCCCACACAGGAAATCTTAAATCATAACAAACCAGTAAGTTTATTTTCCATCCTTTTACTGATGCTATTAATCTCTTTGTTCCGGGTGTATAATGTTCATCTTCGCCTGCAAAAGCAAAGCAGTGGCGTTTATCATAAAAACCAAATTGACCATTGGGCTGCATCCAGATTAGGCGGTTGTAATAACGGGTCGGGCCGCTTGAAACGGCCTGAACCGTTTTATCTTCCAGGCCGTTTATAACGTCCCGGCAGATAAAACTTCCTGAAAGAATGATTTTCTTCTCTGCTGCAATTCTTTTCATCCACTGCACTGTTTCACCTTCCATGGTTTCGGCCAGCAGTTCTGGTTTCATGCTGAAGCCGGTGCTGAACATTTCGGGCAATACGACAATCTCTGTTTTTTCTTTTATGCTGTTGATCTTTTGCTCCAGCATTTGCAGGTTGGCGGCTTTATCTTCCCAGTGGAGATTTGTTTGGATGGTGGTAATGGTGAGGATTGACATTTTTTTTCTTACTTGATGTAAAATTAATTGTATTGTCGCAATAGTATTTAAAAATCAAACCAACAAAATTTGTATTTTCGATAACACTTAAGATATGAGACATATTAAATGACCATTCTAAAATTCATCATATCGTTATTGACAATTTCCTTTTTGACATCTTGTGGCAGGACTTACAGATTAACTGATAAAGATTATAAGTGGATGCCATACAAAGGGAATGAGATGCTTGTGTTTAGTTCTAATACAGGAAGCACAGACACAATTTTCCTTTTGAAAAAGGACACAATATTAGCTTATCCGGAAGCTCAGTCATTAAATGGGGTTATCTATGAAACTGTTTCCATTTTTTGCAAACACTCTGACGCTAATATGCCTGATGGCGAACATCGATACCTGGAAAATACTTTTTTTGATTTAGAAAAAGCGAAAGATAATCATGCTGAATTGGTTATTTCATTGTCAGCCAAAAACGCTGAGTTTTATAGACTCAACTCGATTAAAATAGATAGTTTGAATAAGCTAAAACCTGTAACACTACAGACATCGAATGGACAATATAACGATGTATATGTAATCAATGGAGAGGATTATTTAGGCAATCTCAACCAGCGAAGTAATTTTATTACAAAATTGTATTGGAGCAAATCGGAAGGTTTAGTACGCTATGACAAGCAAGACAGTGTTTATTGGGAGTTGACAAAAAAATACAGCCAATAACAAATACTTGGACATTAAAAAAATAAAAAAACCGGCTCTGAGCCGGGGCAACAATATCATTCAAATCATTTTAATCGGCGTAATCAGTGGTTTATTCAGCTTCCGCCACCACCTCCTTTACTTCCGGTATCATTCTTTTCATCATGCCTTCAATACCGGCCTTTAATGTTATCATAGATGATGGGCAGCCACTGCAACTTCCCTGCAGCATCAGGTTTACGATACCATCATCATAGCTTCTGAACTGTATGGCGCCGCCGTCCATTTCTACGGCAGGCTTTACATAATTTTCCAATAGTTCTTTAATGCGTTTTACCACATCGTCATCATCAGCATGTACTTCGTTGCTGCTTTCTTTTTTTATCGCTGTCACCTCCTCTTCATTGATCACCGCTTTGCCTTCTTCTAAATATTCTTTCAAAAACTGGCGGACAGAAGGAATAACATCTTCCCAATCGGTCTCCGTTGTTTTCGTCAGCGTTACAAAATTGCTGGCAATGAATACGGCTTTGATAAACGGGAAACCGAATAACTCTGTTGCCAGCGGAGAAGGTTTGGCAGATTCAGCATCCGGTAAATCAAGGCTCTTGCCGGGATATAAAAGTTTATTGGCTACAAACTTCATCGTCTCCGGGTTGGGAGTCATTTCGGTATAAATGCTGATAATGGGGTTACCTGTCTTGATCATAACATTCGAATTTAATTAGTCCTCCTTCTCCGCCGGTTGGCGGATTCGGAGGACAGGCAAAAATAATAATTATGCTGAGTTGTTGTTTACGAAGTGCGGAAACTAAGATCACAAAGGGCTTTCTGATTATCAGAGTCTGAAGCCCACTCTTTCGGAGAGGGTTTGGGTGAGGCTTTATTCTTTAAACTTACCGGTCTTTTTCAAATAGCGTATCAACAAATAAATGAGCAGTAATAAACCTAGTGTAACACCAATAAGAATATTGCGGCGTTGATTGTTATTGCCTGTAAGCATTGGATAGTTAATTAATAGTATTAAAGCAATTCCGACCAGCCAGATAAACTGCGTAGTATGTTCTTTCAGTATCCACCTCTTCCAGTTGAACTGCATACTGCCAAATGTTTTGCCAATGCCCCGGAGATTGGGAAACCATCGGTTTACTTTTTTGCAGTAATTATTAAAGTCCTGCCCGAATTTTTTTCGTAAAAAATTTTCTTCCGCCAAAACAATGGCCTGGTATATAAATAAAAAGATGGGGATAACAATGACGACATATTCTAATGAGTTGGCCAAAATGCCAACGCCAAGTAACATTAAAATATTTCCGGCATACAGGGGATTACGGCAATGATTGAAAATTCCATCTGTCACCAGTCCCTCTGCATAAGGTTTTCCTTCTTTGCCGCCCCGAACAATGTAGGCTAACCCAATCGTTAATCCCCGGATCAGCTGACCAAGGCAAGTGATGAACAAACCGATACTGATTGGCCATATATAATAATCTTCGCCAAACTGTTTAAAAGAAAACAACGGCCAGAAAGGGATGAACAATACTGCGTAAAAAAGAATAAATATCCAATTGCGGTACCTGAAAAAGAAACTGCCGACTGCAATCATAGTTATTTTTTTGTTGCGATAAGACCGGCAAAGTTATACCACTTGAAAAACACTTCGCAATGAGCAAAGCCGTTGTCCCGCAGCAGGGAAATATTTTCACTTAGTTTGTAGGGAACCAGTACATTTTCCAGCGCCTCTCTTTTTTGGTAGATTTCCATTTCACTGTAATTATTCCGGCGTTTGTAATTGTAGTAATAGTCAATAAAGTCCCGGTTGAACAAGCTGTCTTCTGCCAGAATTTTTTCAACCAGGATCAGCACGCCGCCACTGTTTAATCCATCATAAATATTTTTTAGCAATTGTTCCCGGTAAACGGGGCGAACAAATTGCAGGGTTAAGCACAACACGACCACTGAGGCATTGCTTATTTTTACACCTTTGTTTAAGTCGGCACAGCGTAGTTCATAATTACGGGAGAACCCCAGTTCAAGCAGTTTGAATTTGCATTTATCCAGCATTTCCTGCGAGTCATCAATACCTATAAAACGAATGTCTTTGTTCACCATGATGTCCATGCCGATCATTGTGGTTCCGGTAGAACAGCCAAGATCATACACATCTGCTCCCTCTTTTGCATGATCGGCTGCCAGTTCTGCCATCATGCGTTGAATTTCGCCATAAAACGGCACGGACCTGTTGACCATATCATCAAAAACCATAGCCACATTTTCACCAAACTTAAAGTCGCTGGCTTTTTCTATTTCGCCCCTAAAAACTTCATCTTTACCCATTGTAGTAGAATAAGAGCTACAAAGTAAAGCATTTTACATATTAGCGAACCAATATCTATCCCGGAAACTGAACCGGCTGCCGGGGTATCATTGGGGATGCTAAAATTCAAAAGGCTGTTCAGTTGAACAGCCCTTTGAATACAGCAAAAAGATTCACCTGTTATTTAAATGTTCTCATATAATTTATAACAGCCCAAATATCATTAGCATCGGGAATTTTTGCTTTGTATGAAGGCATGTCTTTGCGGCCCTCATATGTTTTATAAAACAATGACCCGTCTGTCTGAGCCTGGAATGTGGCTTTGGTAAAATCTCCACTTTCCGTATCTAACTGAGAAGCTTTGGGTCCATCGCCCTTTCCTTTTGTACCATGACACGACTTACAATGTTTACTATAAAGATCTTTGCCTGTAACAAGAGATGCTGCATTTCCCTTTAAAGGATTGACTTTGTTTTTGTAAGCATCTGGCACTACCCAGGGTTTCTGCATGGCGGTTTTTGGAATGAAGGCCAGGAAAATAAGTGCAAATAAAGCGGTAAAAATTAACGAAGTTGTCTTTTTCATATTGTTTGATTTTATTACCGTTTAATAGAAGACCGGAGTAAATAACTAGTTGCACTCATTTCCATATAGTTCTCAGTCATAAGAATATTTAACATCAAAAAACTGTTTTTCTGAGTTAATATAATCTGCCATTTCGCAAATTAGTCTTTCCCCAATCTTTTTATTTTAACCAATAATGTTATCATGAAAAAAATAGTACCCCAGATGATAGCAATTATTGTTAATGATGAAATAACCAAAATAAGAGGAGCATTATCTCCTGATGACCATAATGTGCGACCTCTTTCCGGATTTTTTTTCGGAAGCACTGACCATGGAACAGAGATACCTCCTTCAACTGTACCATAATTTTCATCATCTTCTATCCTGCCGAAAATAGTCAGGGTTCCGTCTGCATTACCCGGTAAATCCATAGGAAGTTCACCGGAAACCTGCCCGATTGAATCGGTCATTGCTCCTGCTTCTCCAAACAACAGGAAGTTGAATGATCTTCTAATACAAAGTTTTACTTCCAGTCCCGGAACAGGAACATAAGCGCCGTCTTTCCATGACAATAAAGTAGCTGTTGCACTTTTAACCGAATCTTCTCCGGCAAACACCATGGTGATTTTTGCATCGGCCACCTTTATTGATTCTTCCACATCTTCATATTTTGGATCCGCATCCATTTTAACGATGAAATTAAATTCATGCAAGCTGTCAGTAAGCTTATTAAAATCAGCAGGAAGCTGAAATTCTCCTTCGCCCAGAAAATTAAGATGCAGTGTACTTATCAAACCGGTTCCATCCAAAGGATTGAATGGCTTTACTTCATTCAGGTAAAGATTGAATGGAGATTTTACATCATGTACAAAAATGGGCTTATCATTTTCTTTTCTGCTTACCAGTATCTTCACCGTCCTGACACCATTTGATGACATGGTGCTGAGATTCATGGTAAAAGAAAGTTTGCCGGCGGGCTTGGAAGCGGTGTCTTTTGCTCCCTGTGCCATGACAGCATTACTAAACAGGAGTAATACACCTGTTACAACCGAAATGAAAAAAGATTTCCGGTATAGTTTATCTTTTTCAATATATAGATGATTATTTTTCATTGCTTTCATGTAAATGTTTGTAAATGGTATAATTAGAGATTCCTTTTTCTTCTGCCACTTCCCATGTTGAAATAATAGGGAAATAGCGGATAAAAAATGTAATGACCAATAATGCGCCAGCCAGCGAAGCGCCGGTAATGGCCCACTCCATTAACGTGGGAGAATAATGTTTCCATGCTTCAGGTATTTCCTGCACAGGCAGGAATGACATGCTTGGAATAACAATCAGGTAACGTTTAAACCAGGCACACACAATTACAAGAACCGCCATAAAAAACATAGGCAGTGGTTTTCTTCCTCGCTTAAATAACAACACCATGATGGGAAGAATCATTCCAAAAAACTGAACCGACCAGAACATTGGTGCATAATACCCGGTAAATAATTCATTAAGGTGACTGGCTTCTTCTCCTTTCATTTTGTACGCCGGAATAAGATATTCGTTGATAGAAAAATAAGCATACACCATGGCCAGAAGAACAAGGAGTCTGCCCATTTTATCAAAGTGTTCGTTAGTCAGGTATTTTTCATACGTAGGATAAAATCTGCGAAGAATATACATTCCCGCCACCACGCCACCACAACCAACCAGGAAGGCACCCGATACAAAATAGGCTCCAAAGTTGGTGCTGTCCCATCCGGGCCGGTAGGTACTTGCAAAAAGCCAGGAAGTTACTGTGTGGATACAAAGCGCCACCGGAATAATCATTACTGATAAAATGGTAATGGCTTTTTTTACCAATTTGAATTGATCCGGTTTACTTTTCCAGCCTAATGACAGAAAGTTGTACATACGTTTCTGCCATTTAGGAATTCCCTTCATGTGATCCCTGCAATAAGCAATGCTGGGAAGTAGCGGGAAATAAAGTAATAATATACTAAGCACCATGTAAGTTGATACCACCATTACGTCCCAAATAATCGGGGACTGGATTCTGCCGTGTAAAACCATATTAACTACCCTGTCAGGGCGTCCCATATCTACAATGATGATTAAGCCGGCAAAAATGATGGCCGCTACGGCAATAATTTCAGCTATCCTTGTTAATGGAGCCCTCCAGGAAACCTTCATAAGGTATAGAACGGCTGTTATTAAAGATCCCACCAGGCTGATGGCAACAAAAAATACAAAGTTGGAAATATAGATTCCCCAAAAAACGAAATCTCTCATTCCGGTTATAGACAAACCTTTCCGAAGCTGAATGATATAACAAAATATCCCTGCAAAAAAAACAAGTAAAAGCAAGGCTGTCCATGCCTTACCGAATAGTCCAAACTTTTTGGGAAGCAGGTCATCATTAAACTGATGAAGCATTGCGACAGCTTCATTTTCATTAATTTCAATTTTATTCTTTTCCATAGTTGATCAATTATTCTTTTTCCTTTTTCAAATACTGTAGTTTATAATCGCTTGTTTTAATAATTTATTAAAACAGTTTATTTTTTTTTGAGAATTATTCTGTCTTCTCTTTAACCTCTTTATTCTCCTGTATTACTTCCGGATCTTTAAATGGGAACAGCCGGTCAACCGGCGGTAAGTAATATACACTTGGTTGAGTGCCGAGTATTTCATTGAGCCTGAAACCGCCTTTATCCTTTATTAACTGGCTAAAGCGAACTGTTTCTGATCCGTTTGAAACAGTATCTTCATTGAAGTCGCCCATATAAAAAACACCATTAGGGCAGGCAGTAACACAATGCGGAAGTTTTCCCTGCCTGAGCATATCCGGGCAGAAATCACATTTTTCCACTGTTCCTTTTTTTTGTGGAAAGCCCAGTTCGGGAGAGTAAGTAGCACCTGATGATTCATCTAATAATGCCGGTTCTTCCCAGTTAAACGACCTGGTGGAATACGGGCAGGCTGCCATACAGAACCTGCAACCAATACAGCGTTCATTGTCCACCAATACAATACCATCCTCTCTTTTATAAGTGGCGCTTACCGGGCAAACTTTAACACAAGGCGGTTTGTCGCAATGCAAACATGGTTTTGGCATCCAATAGGGAGCTGTGTTTTCAGCATCCTGCATTTTGAATACTTTCAGCCACACATTCATTCCGGATAAGTGGTGATTTCGCTGACAGGCATCCTGACATCTGAGTGCATGTTTGCAACGGGCAAGATCAATCACCATTACAAATTTTTTGCCGGGAATACCTTTCCTGGATTCTTCCCTTGGTGCAGCGCAGCATGGTTGGGCATTGTTGATAGCATTCGAATCAACTTCTACCAGTTTTCCATCTGGTGTCATCACTTTTACTTTTTTGCCAGAATTATTCTGACAGGATGTTAGCGAATTAATTCCAACTGCACCTGCAGCAAGAACGCTTCCGGTTAATAATCCCTTTTTAATAAAATCCTTTCGGTTTGTTTTTTTGTCCAGGTTGTTATTCTCTTCCATATTTTTTGGTTTTTATTTTTTTTCCACGATTTATGCGTTTTTATTTAATAATTGGTTTAAAGGTTGATGAGTCTGTTACAGATTTCTCTTTTCTCAGCTGGAACAAACGAAAAACAATAACAAGATAATGCCCCCAGACAACGCCCATTAAAACAATAAAAGTAACCAACATCCAAATGGGTGGATGTTCACTCCACAAAGCTCTTGGCATCGCCTGAATTTTATCTGAAACCGGGATGCCCCACGGTTGTACAATAGTGGCTTCCAGGTTTCCGTATGTTTCATTTTCATCAAGACGGCCAATCAGGGTCAAGTTACCTTTCACATCACCTGGCAGGTTATTCGGGATCTCCACGGTGGCCGCTCCATTTTCGTCGGTGGTACCTTCCCCCAGTTTTAATGGATTATATAATCTTTTTACAAATATACCAACAGCCGCTTCAGGTACCGGCGTTTCAGTGCCTGTGCCCAGGTCAACCAATTTGATTTTTACGGTTAGCAATGAATCTTCTTTAACCGGGGTGATTACCAGCTTCGCCCTTTTAAAATCAGCCACTTCTTCAGCCGGGTCCATTGCTTTATTGCCTGCAAAAACTGCTTTGAAATGAAGTTTGCCTTCGGCATCTGTTTTCAGTGAATCGCCTTTTACATTGAAGAGAGCTTTACCACGCCGGTCTGTAATTATAAAACCCAATTCTTTTTCTTCTTCATTAACTACCTGGAAAAAAGTCACCTTCATTTTATAAAGATTCACAGACTGGCCTTTTACTTTTGCTGTAAGCCCGGCTTTTAAATCTATCGTGTTATCATTTTTTTGTACGCCACTAAATTGGATAGAAGGAGCAATCAATGATGAATCCTCTTCTGTTGCTGGTTCTTCTTTTTGTGTGCTGTCGGTTTGTGCAGACAAGCTGACCGGAACAAAAAACAGCATCAACATTCCAGCAGATACAAAAAGCTTCAGGGAAACTATTTTTGATGCTATTAATGATGAAACTTGTTTCATAAAAAAAATTTATGCAGGTTGTATTTCTTCTTTTTTTATTGGAGTTGTTTCCTGTGGATGATTATTCTGTAAGTCAGTTTCCCCCAACTCTGATACTGGTACTACTGTCACAAATTTTGCTATCAGTGTAAAGAAGGCAAGGAAAGTTGCAATCCCGGCAATCGTTAATGCCCATTCAGGCCAGGTGGCGGAATATCTTACATATTCAGCCCTGGTATCCTGCATGGGAAGTAAAGGAGTTTCCAGTGTAGGAACAATAATCAGGTAACGCTTTACCCACATGGCAATGACCATAAAGAAAGCTACCAGTGCAATCCAGTTTGGTTTTCTTGTTTTAGGAATGGCAACTATTGCAATGGGTATTAAGATGCCCACCAGGTTAGCAAATAATGTCCACCAGCCATATTCAGCCGGGTTAAACAATTTATTAATAACCTCGTTGTCCCATTCTTCTGATGTAAACCAATTGGTAAAATATTCTGAGAAAGTAAAGTATCCATAAATGGCCGCCATCACCATCATAATATAGCCAAGGTAAATAAAGTGCTTATCGGTAAAATAGTTTCCCATCTTATATACTTTTCTGTAAGCCCACATTAGCACAATCAATATCCCGCATCCGGAATACAAGGCTCCAGCGACAAAATAAGGACCGAATATTGTACTGTGCCATCCCGGCCGCAAGGTCATACCAAATATCCAGGAAAGAATAGAACTTACAATAATAGAAAGAGGAATCATCATAATGGCCAACAGGTTCTGCGAAATGATCAAATGCCTTTTCTGGTTTGTTGTGCCTTTGTAACCAAGTGCCAGGCCTGAATATATTTTTTGTTTCCACCTGGGAATATTCATTTTCGCATCACGGTATATTGCAAAATCTTTTATCAGTGACATATAAAGAAAGAGTACACTACCTACAAAGTAGGTGAGGATGGCCATCACATCCCATGTCATTGGCGACTGTAATCTTGGATAAATAAATAAATGGTCCAATCGGTCGAACCGACCTACACACAGTAGAATAAAAACAGGACCAATCGCCACAGAAATAATCGTCATCATTTGTGCTATCCGGATGATGGGCTTTCCCCATGGTATTTTGAACAGGTGCATCAGGGCTGAAAAAAAAGCGCCGGCATAACTTATACCAATGAAGAAAATAAAGTTGGCTATATAAAGACCCCAGATCACAAAATTTCTCATGCCAGTTACTTTATGGCCCTGGGAAATTTGTAAGAAGAGTGCATAGCCTCCCAGCAGAATCAACAGAAGAAAAAATATGGTCCATGCCCAGGTTTTTTTACTAAAGGTTTCAATCCCGGGGCGCTGTTGATCAAAAGCAGCCTGTTGATGTTGATTGAGTTCCATAATAATTAGTATTCTGTGATAATTGAAATATTACTGAACTTCATTATTTGCTCTTATTATTTCCGTTGTTTTCCATCACTTCTTTAAATCTGTCTTTCAGTTTATCCGGAAGCGCCTCATACCCTCTTTCAACCGGGAACTGCCTGTCTTTTGGTGGCAGGTAATAAACCCTTGGCTTTGTTCCCAGCTCTTCCATAAACCGGTAGCCTGCACGATCTTTTATCAATTGAGTGAAACTAACAGTTTCCTCTCCGTTGGTTACAGTGTCCTCATTTTCGTCGCCGAAATAAAATACACCCATGGGGCAGGCTTCTGCACAAGGAGGAAGCTGACCTACTCTTGCACGATCCGAACAGAAATCACATTTTTCTACTGTACCAACGCTGGCTGGTATTCCTGTTTCAGGATTGTATTTTGCATTTTGAATTTCCGGAGGCAAATCTGGTTCACCCCAGTTGAATACACGGGTAGAGAATGGACAAGCCGCCATACAGAATTTGCAACCAATACATCTTTCATTGTCTATTAATACTAATCCATCGGTTCGTTTATATGTTGCATTAACCGGGCACACTTTTACACAGGGGGGATTATCACAATGGAAGCATTGTTTGGGAAACCAGTAAGGGGCACCTTTATCACTATCCTTCATCAATTTTACTGTCAGCCATTCTGTTTCTACGGGACGGTAATGCCATTTTTGACAGGCAGCAATACATTTGCGAAGATTCTTACAACGGGAAAGATCAACAACCATTACAAATTTTCTTCCGGCAATACCTTGTCTGGCTTCCAATTTGGAAGCGATGGCCAGATGCTCCTGGTAATTCAGGTAAGCAGAATCTATTTCAACAATTTCTCCATCGGGGGACAGCAGTTTTACTTTTTCACCAGTAGCTGCTTTTTTAGAAGAACAGGAACTGGCTAAACCACCACAAGCTGTAGCAGCAACCGTAACAAGGGCCGCACTCTTTAAAAAGTCCCGCCGGCTTTTGTCATTTATTTCTTCTTGTTTCATTGTTCTTATGTATAAAAAGAGTGAATAGAATTTGTTAGCTCTTTTCTTTGGATGGATTATTCATCCAGTCATAGATTTCTTTGTTGCTGGCTTTTTTCCCGGTAGTTGCCTTTTCAAAAACACTTTTATCTACTTCTACCAGTTTACCATCAGCTGTTAGCATTTTTACCCTTTCTGTTTTTTTCTTTTTAGAATCCGGTAAAAAATTTAATAATGTTATAGAGGAAAGGATAGCAGAGCTCCACAACAAAAAATTTTTACGGGATGATTTTTTAGATGGTTGTTGCATAACAAAAGAGCTGATTTTTGACGGCGGAAAGCTACTTAAACAAGAGCCCCGGTTCACATATCTATCTCACCTTTTTGTATGATTTTAATCACCTGAACGCAGAGCCGGAAAATAATCTCTGGTGACGAATGAGGACATAAAAAAGCCGGTCCGAATTGCCGGACCGGCTTTTTATTACTTTGCGAGCAATGATATTATTACTTAAGCGTTCTGATAAAATTCACAATGCTCCAGATATCATCAGCATCGGGTATTTTTGCTTTAAATTTTGGCATATCATCCCGTCCTTCGTTAGTTTTATAAAAAAGGGCTCCATCAGTTTGCGCCTGCTCCTCGGCTTTTGAAAAATCTCCTGGTTCTGTTTTTAAATTTGCTGCTTTGGGGCCATCACCTTTTCCTTTGGCTCCATGACAGGATTTGCAATGAGTATTCCATAACGCTTTCCCGGCTGCAATAGACTCGGCGTTGGAAGCTACCGGGTTCTTTTTGTTTTTTGCTGCATCAGGTACAACCCATGGTTTTTTCTCGAATAAACTAAAACCGGAAGCAATACTAAAAATAAAAGCACCGGCGAATACCATAAAAATAGTCTTGAATACATTCTTTTTCATGATGAGTAAATTGTTTTATTAAAGTTAAAAAAATAATTTCTTTTCCTATTCTTTTCCCCAAGGCAAAGCTACTGAAAAGAGGGCAAAACTAAACAGAGGGTTGCATATTTACTAAATGATTTTTATCAGGTTGCTATCAACGAAAATCATAAACCATTTTTGCCCTGGCCCCGGATAAAAAAGACATTAACGGGTAAAATAAAATCCAAGGGCTGTATCAATATTCATCATATCGGCCAGTTCAGGTTCTTTTTTCCCATCAAATAAAAAAATGCCACTCATATCGCCTTTGCCGTTAAGGTCAATGCAGGTTTTTGATTTATCGGATTTAATAAAAAGAAGATACCTGTTTTTGGATGTTTCAATAATATGAATCTTCGGCCAGTATTGTTTCATTACTATCCGGGCATTTCGCATCAGGTAAAAATTATTGTGTACCTCGGTTTCAAATTCATTTTTTTCAGTTATTTCTCTTATTTTTTCCAATTGCAGGCTGTCAGGATTATAATAAACCGCTGCGGGAACATTTATTACAAGCGTATCAGAAAAACTGCCGGGTGGTTTTCTTCTTATGGTATCCTTGTGTTCCGGAGCATTTTTCAGGGGGGTATTTTTTTTATCAGGCGGAGTGCATGACTGCATAGACCCCAAAAAAAAGCAGAGAATTATTCCTGGCAGCAAAGACAGGCAATTTGCGGTTTTTTTATTCATACCAGCAGCAAAAATAGCTCAGAAAAATTTTTCGTGAAATAAAAAGTCCCGGGTTTTATGCCGGGGCCTTTTGTAAGCAGTTGCTTTGCTTACTTTTTCATATCCTGTCTTAGTAATTCCACAAGCGGGTAATATTAAATCCAATCAGAAATCTTCCTCCTTTAACTTTTGTGCTTTCGTCAATTGTAGTGGCAGGATCATCTGTTGATTTATCCGTATAAGCAAAAGGGTTGTTGCTATTATACATATTATTAATAGCAGGGTTCAGGTAATAATAGTTGGTGAAAAACAACTGGAAGGAGTGGCTGCTGGTATTAAATTCAACTCCAAAAGAAACACTTGGATTTGGATTCTTAGTAGGATGTTTGGTAATGGGTTGATCATAGTTAATCATCAATGAAGTAACATTCGTTAATTTATACCTGGCAGACAGCGCAACAGCAAAGTGCTCGAACTGCATAGAACGGTTAATTTTCAAAGTGGAATCGTTCAGTTTGGTATAATAGCCATTTACTGCATTATGATGTGAAAGACTGGGGGCCACCTGCACAGATAATTTCTCTGTGATTTTCCTTGCAATCAATATTTGATGGAAAAAAGAAAGCCGGTCGCTCCAGTTTTTGTAAATATCCTTAGCCACATCTTTCTTGGTATTGTAGGAGGCATTTACATAATAGCTTACACTAACCGGGTATTTGCCTTTTGTTTGTGTAATAATTGAATATTTTAAACTTCCATCCCATAAAGGACCGGATACAGATGAAGTGGAAGCTTGTGGAATAACGGCTGCTGTTGTTTTGGTAAATCCAATACCAACATTCAATTTATCAATCGGAACATAGTTTACGCCGAGCCTGATATTAGAAGAGGCAAAGAACCCCAAAAAATCTTCATATCCTTTATTCCAGGTACCAAAACGGTGCATGATATCCATTTCCAATGTGCCCTTAACAGGCACCATAACGGTTTGGTTATCGCTGAGCCAAATACTTTGGAAAGTATTTTTTACAGGCTTTATCTTGGCAGGGGTGGCTTGTTCTGTGGTTACTGCTGCGCTGTCGCTTTGTGCCAGCAAGGCAGTATTCAGCAACAGCAGGCAAACGGGAAGCAATGTTGCCGCCTTCAACCAACTTTTAGCTTTATATAGTATGAGTTTCATTTGATTTAATTTTTAAGTCAATTAATTATTTGGGGCTCCATTTCTTATCCAGTCGTACACTTTTTGCCTGTTCGTTGGCGAAGGAATGTGTTCTCCCATTTCCCCATAAACCTGAATATAGAGTATACTTTTTTTAGGCAAGGCCAGGTTCACATAACCACCATTCGTAATTTGTATGTATGATACATCCGCGGTGAGGTAAGGTTTATGACTACCCGCCACATGACAACCGGCCTCTGTGCAACTTGCGGCAAACAAAGGCCTTAATTCATTACTAAAACTTACCTGCTTGGGTGGAGCATTTGGATCTACAGGCAGATCAGGAATGATGACCTCCTTATAACAACCGGACAAGCCGATTCCAAAGGTCAGTATCAAACCAGCATATAATAATAGTTGTTTCATATTTATAATTTTTGAATGATTATTTATTATTGAAATTCATGTTGCATTCAATATCAACTTTATCAGCAATGCTGGTGCTGGTAATACCAAAATCACGGCAATTGAACTGAAACTTTAACTGAAGTCCAAATACATTATAAGGAGTGGCTCCAGCGATAGTAGCTTTAGTAACATAACTAAGTTTGCCAACAATTGTTTTAGTAAGTGGTGTTCCTAGTTTACCCTGCCAGGTTAAGTTCAGTGTAACGATATACCCATTGCTTTCCGTATCAAATTCAACTTTTGTGGATTTTAGCCGGGCTATATTAGTAACAGTCAGGTTTTGGGTACCGGCAACAATTGCAGTAGTTCCCAAACCGGAAACATTACAACCCGCATCCCTGCCGGGCTCGCCAGTATTGGATGTATTGATTTGAACGTAGCCATTAAAATAGGTCTTGGATGGTTCTGCTTCATAAAAAGCCCATGAAGAATCCAAAAGAGGTTGACCAGTTGTAATATAGTTGAGCATTTTAGCATCTGTTACATCATGCATTCCAAACTGATTAAACCGGCCAGTCAGCAGTCCGGCTGCTCCCATATAGTTAGTTGACCACATCGAATTTGAGTGAACTTTATCCAGTTTCCATTGAGTGGGATCTCCAGCTGTCATTGAGCCGGGAAGATGAATATTAGTTCCTCTTGATGGAACAAAAGGTTGCGTTAAGTGAATGGGAACTATCGAGTCGTTGTTTCTTGTGCAACTTATGATATACCCATACCCGCTGATCAAGATCAGCAAAATCAACAATGTTTTGTTACTAAGAAGTTTCATAAAAAATATTTTAGAATGAAGAATTAAATTTGAAAACAACTATACAAAACTATATTTTGAACAACTGATGTTATAATGACTATTGTCAAAACGCCAATTGATCATAATCAATCGGGCAATCAACTCAGTCAAAATTGTTTGTATCTCTCTGTATATTAATATGCTCGGAATAAATAAAAACGAAGGGATATTTTTACGAGTGCAAAAATGAATAAAGTAGTATGTGCTATCGCAGAAATAGAAATGTATTAATACAGGATTACGATCTTAATCGTTTTATAAACCGGATAAAAAGAAAATAAAAAATTACAATTAAAGCAAATGCACCCAGGTTTAAGAGAAGACTGTCTGTATATATTTTCATATCATTCTTCAAAGTATTCTTATCGGCCGAATTTGCAAATAATTGCATGATCAGATCTCTGAGTAAAAAGAAAAAAAAGACAAAACTGTGCAGCAGGCTGAATAAAGGTTTTTTGGCAACAGCGGGAATCCAGAAAAGAATGGAAATAAGCCCCCATATTACTAATAAGGGTTGTTGAGTAATGGTTTTAATATTCTCAATACTGTAATCAGGATATATTTTTTTTAATTGAAAGCCAAGAAACAGCGTTCCTACCAATGCATAAGCAAAAGGCAAAAGCATAACAATCCGGCTTTTAAAAATTGTTCTTGTTTGTTTATTACCTGCGATAGAAACAATAATTGCATAGACCAATGGGTAGCCGGAAAAAAAAGCCATGAGTTCAAGCTGCTGCAGGTAGGCAAAAAAACTATTATCCATACAATTTAATAAGTGTTAAAGATGATAAATGTTGACGAGTTAAATCATATTGTCCGGATAATGATAATTATTATTTTTAAAACTAGTTCTACGAACTATACAGAAGAAGAAAGTAAAATGAAAGAGCTAACCTGAACGGGTTAGCTCTTCATGACGGTGAAACAATTCTCTACAGAGAAAAATATATATTTAAAAATTCCACAAACGGGTAATATTAAACCCTAACAAAAATTCTCCATTCTGGTAGTCGTTGCGGTTAAACATGTTGTTACTCTGAGGCACAATACCATAATAGTTTCCAAAAAATACCTGGAAAGCATGTGCACTGGTAGTTGTTTCAAATCCAAAACAAATATTTGGATGTGGGTTATTAGTAGGATGTTGGGTCAGCGGTTGGTCGTATCCGGCAATGATGGCTGATTTTTCAGTTATCATATATCTTCCCAACACAGAAATGGCAAGATGACCGTTATGCATTTTTTTCTGAATGTTTCCCTTGCTGTCAACATATCCTTCTATGTTATTGAACCAGGAAAAACTTGGAGACACCTGAGCAGAAAATTTTTCTGTGATTTTCCGGGCAATAATCAACTGGTTGAAATAAGAAAAGCGGTGAGCGAAATACCTGAAATTGCTTTTATCTCTTGTGTCCATTACTACGTTTGCAAAATAGGTTACGCTTACCGGGATTTTGTTATTGGTATTTTGATATAATAAGCCATATTTGGCCGAAAGGTCCACCTGCTTTCTTTCTTTTGTTAATCCCGCGGTTACAAACAAATTTTTTACCGGGGAATAGCTAATTCCCAGCCGGATATTAGAAGGTGCAAAAATTCCAAACACGTCTTTTGTTCCTTTTTCTACAGTACCAAAACGGTGCTGGATATCCATTTCCAAAGTACCTTTTATCGGCACCATTACCGTCTGGTTATCCATGAGCCAAACGCTGCCAAATGTGTTTTTAACAGGTTTTATTTTCTTTACTATTGGCGCTTCCACAGAATCCTGGGCAAACAAGCCGCCTGCAAGGAAACTGACAGATAACAACAGCAATATATTTTTATACTTTTTCATATTTCTTAATTTAATTGTTTTGGGCGCCTTGTTTTATCCATGCAAGAACAAGAGCATTATAATCTTTGTTAATTCCTGCTACAGGCATTGGGGTTGCTTTTTTACCACTCATCCATTGATAAAGGAGACTGGTTTCAGGTGATCCGGTATTGAGAAAGTTTCCAACAGTTAATGCTGAATAAGCATTTGCGGTGGTCAGGTTCGGAGCTTTACCTCCTGCAACATGGCAACCACTTACTGCACAACTTTTCTCGAAAATCGGAATAATATCAGTGGCAAAACTTACCGGCCTGGTGATTTCAGTTCCAGTATCAAATATGACTGTTTTGTCTTTGTAACATCCGAAAAACAAAAGCATGATAAAACCGCCCAAAAGCCCTATTAATTTTTTATTATGTAACATGATTTTAATTTTAGGTCTTTAGAAACAGCACTTATCATTTATTTTTTAAACTTTAATATCAGGTTTGGTTTAATACCATGCTGATAATTTGAGTTATTAAAGAAAGCAATACCAAAAGGTTGATCCTGTAAACTTGTAAAATCAACATCCTGTTTCAAGACATCGGCTGTTTTTAATAAACGTTTAAATTCGTAAACCCAGCCTGTACCTGTATAAACAGCAGTCATACTAATATCTGCACGGCCATTTTTAACAGGAGAAAGGATAACACTTGGAATGACTTTTGGACCGTCAGGGCTGGTTGGTGTAGTACCAAGCCTTTGATAATCAGTGCCAACATTTGGATCCAATGTTCCGGTTGCATAAGTTAAAACTCCTAAAGAACTAACCGCTGTAATTTTAACTGCTGTACCACCGGCTGCTGTGTCTGCAATTTGTATAACATCGCTGGTTGAATTAGGGAGTATCCATAAAGGAACAGCTACTGTAGCACCCGTACCGTCTAATTTTAAATTCTGTGTGTTATTAAAAGAACCCTGAGTAGCATCCGCTGTATAGGTAGGAGCATAAGGCCACGTGGCAGAAGCACCAGATACCACCAGATCATCAAAGTGACGGCCATTGCCTGAACCACCCACTAAATTAGTAACGCCGGGTCCACCTGCCCAATCCTGGTATTCATCATCCATATTGCCAAAAACAAGACCTCTTGCAGGATGTGCCCACCACATATCAATTTTTTCACTTGCACCATTGGTGTAGTGATTACCACTGGCATTTGCTTTCATAACAGGAGGTGTTACTGAATAATCTAAATAAGGTGTAAACAGGTGGCAACTGGCATAGCAGGTTTGGCTGGCAAATTTTGGTGTTGAATTATCAATATTCCAAAGCATTGCAAACTGATCAAGACCAAAACCTTCTCTTGTTAAAGCCCCACTTGCATTAAATTGCTTTGAATTAGGTTCTTTTGCCCAAAGGTGGGTTACAGGATCGAAGTACCAGGGAGCTCCTTTAAAGTTTTTCGCATTATCTGTAACTTCCGCTAAAAAATAAATGTATTGGTTGTCATACATGGAGCGAAGAGTAACTGGATAACCTTGTCCGGCATATCCCGTAAAAAGGCCATTACCCGGATCTGGTACAACTGGTGTAACACTTAGTTTTGCTGCATTATTCCACATGGCATCTATTGTACCATCAATGGTTGGGGCCGTAGTTATTTTTTCAGAAAAAAGTTCAGTGCCATTAAGTGCCACGGGTATATCTAACACCTGGTCATCTTTTGTACAACTGACTACATACCCCATCGCTAACACAAGAGTTGTAACTACCCACGCAAGTTTTGTTTTGAAAAGTTTCATAATAACTGTTTTTAATTAAAAAAATATTACTAATAAAGGATTTGTTTTAAAATCAGGGCGCAAGCTATTTATACCTGCGTGACAGTTTCATGACTACTGTCAAAATATGATGTGAGAAAAATCACAAAATGATAAAAACATACTGATATGCTGTAATAATACGCTATAACTATCTGCGAAAAAACAGGTAAAGTTATGCGAAAAATTAGAAATCTGAGATTTTTAATTATGACAATCGTTTTCTCATTTTTTACATGAAAAGAATTTTGGAAACATAAGACCACCAGATTTGTAAAATTATGCTGCCAGGTACAAATTTTTTTTCAAGTCATTTCATCCATACTCATATTTGCGGAAGAGCTGAAATATTTCTGCGAAAAGGGGAAAATTTGTTGTACTGCTAATCGCTTTTAATAATATTTCAGATTTTTTTTGTCAAAATTTGACTCATTAAAATAATACTGCAAGAAAATAAGAATTATTCTATGCCAGTGACTGATGTAAAGAAACACATGGTCAAAAGATTCAACTACAGATTATCCATAATCGTAAGAAAATATTTTTTCTGTAATTAAACAGGTTAATAAAAATTATCATTGAAAGACTTCGTCTTTATTAAAAGTATATACCAAAGATGTTATCACATCTATACTTTATCCGGTGATAGTTTGACTGAATAAAATAAAAAAGAAATTATCATTTGTGCTTTTTTGCAACTATTAATTTGACTGATATCAGCGTTTTGACTGCCCTCCATCATTAAATAGTCAGGACTTGCTGTATACTTTTGACAACTGATTTTAGCTCTTTGATTGGAATAAAAAATTAGTACAGTTAAAATATTTTATATGAAAAAAAAATCAATTCTTCAACCGGTTGCAGTTTTCTTTTGTGGCGTATTCCTGGTAACTGCCATGTTTCAATGCAGAAAACAGGGAGTATTGGCCGATTCTTATGACAGGTCCTATAAGGAAATTCCTGACACCGCCGTTTTTTCTCCTTTCTACGAATCTACTAAGGTGCCCGGTGCGGATGTATCGGCTGATGTAAACGACATTGTAAAAACAAGAAGTGTACAAAATATTTTAATTGAATATTGTGCCACTGCAAATTGTCATGGTGGACCTATTGCACCCAAGTTTACTTCTTATACAGATGTATTAAAATACGTTAATCCGGGTAACCCGCTATCAAGCAAACTGTGGACATTAATTACTACCAATGATTTCAACAAAGCAATGCCCCCGGTTAATCTCAACCATGAATTACCAACAAAAGACAAAAACATTATTTATAGCTGGATTAAAAATGGAGCCAAAGAATATCCTGCTTTAGAAGATTACAGACCCGTTGCAATCAGCCTGCTTGTAAACGGGTGTGGGAGTGGCAACTGCCATAACCAGGCAACTGCTACCGGAGTTTGGGCCAGAAGCGGACTTCTTACCGGCATTAATATAGCCGATACGGTTAAGTTCACTGTAACCGGCAGTAGCAGCAGTTATTGCCAGCTTATTAATACTACCAAAATGAACCAGGTCTGGACTGCTTATAAGGATAGTGTTAAGCTATTCTATGCAGATACAATTGCCAATGCCAGTTTCAGACCCTGGAAAACATTTGGCTCACCAACTACAGTTCAAAGTTGCCGCGGACCACTAAGTGATTATGACGATATTATTATGGATATTATGTACCCCAAAGGGGGTAGAACAGGTACCACAGTCAGATATACTGATCCGGTTACCGGGAAAAAATTTTATGTAAAGAATACTTACCTCGATGCCACAAGTGCCATGGTAACCAGAGTTGACTCAACCTTGCAAATTGCAAATCCGCAAACAGGTGTATGGTCAACAAGCCTGCAGGGTGGTATGGCAAGATCAGATGGCAATTTAAGCCCGTCAGAAATTGCGATTATCAAAGGATGGTACTTTACCGACCCCAACATTCCTGACGTATGGAAATATGGTAAAACTAATGCCGGAATATTCAGGTACAAAAAGACCATGAACGTTATAACAAAAAATTTCTAAACTACTACTTAAATAAAAAAACATTATGAAAACAAAAATATTATTTACAGCCATGGTAACATCTATGCTGGTATATATGTTATCATCCTGTTATCGCAATAATGAAGATCTTACTCAACTTCCGGTTGAAAAAGTTTCTTTCAGAAAAGATGTAGTGCCCATTGTTACCGGCGGAGCCTGTGGTTGCCACAACCTCGGAACTGAACCCTTTGCACAATTTTCCCATCACGACACTATTTTTTATGATGTGATTTTGGCAAGGGTAAATGTATTTAAAATATGGTCGGAAGGCGGAACCCACCCTGGTATGGGAACAATTGATTTTACTCCTAACCAAAAATTTGTAATTAAAAAATGGATTGCACAAGGGCCGCCTTACGATGCTGATGACAATGGCGATTGTACAACCGGAGGTGAAACTTACACAGCAACTATTCTTCCAATATATAACACCACTTGTAAAGGTGGTTCGTGCCATGGAAACGGAACTGTGTTGGTGCTGGATTATAATACGATGGTGGCAAAGAAAACTGCATTACAAACAATAATGAATAGTAATGGCATCAGCGGCCACCCGGGTGGAACATTGAGTTTAACCTCCTGCACGGTCAGTAAATTCAAATCCTGGATCAACCTGAACATGCCACAATAATTGAAGTAAAGGCTTAAGTAAATGAGAATAGATTAAACTATAAAAATATTAACGATGAAAAGGAAATTATCTTTTTTAATTTTTGGTTTCGGGTTTTGGGCTGCTGCAATGGCCCAGGATGTAACTGAGCCACAAACAGCCGAAACTTCAAAACAGAAGTTTGCCAGGGCAACATTCAATGCTACCAAAATTATTAACATGCAGAGTATTGAAATGGTAAGTAAAGGAAACCTGCAGTTCCTGATTTCCCACCACTTCAGCAACTTGTGGAATAAAGGTGCTGAAACATCACAAAACCTTGGGCAATTACTGGGGCTTAATTCCGGTATTGCACAAACCTATCTTTCTTTTGATTATTCCCCCACCGACTATTTCAATATAGGATTAGCTGCAGCCGGAAGTTCAAAATATGAGGGTTTTGTAAAATTCAAACTCTTACGGCAGCAAACAGGTAAAAAAAATATACCTGTTTCAATAGGATTGTATTCTATGGCGCATATCAATACTACAAAAGATCCTACGGCAAAGAATAGTTGGGAGAAATTCTCCTATCTGCAACAGGTCCTGATTGCCAGAAAATTTTCCGACAAATTTTCATTGGAACTTATTCCTTCTTATATACACCTGAATTCAGTGCCTTATGGACCCAACAATACCAACAGTATTTTCTCTTTAGGCATTGCCGGAAAATATAAAATGACTGCAAACAAAAACCTGACATTTGAATATTCCCGGCAGCTTAACGGGCATGAAACATTACTTGATAAAAATGGAAACATCTTTAATTATCATCCCGATTTAATCTCCATTGGCTTAGAGTTGAATACCGGGGGTCACCTGTTCCAGTTTTATATTGGAAGTACGATGGCCGCCTCCAATATTGATCAACTGGCAAGAAATACCAGTAGCATAAAAGATGGAAATTTTGCTTTTGGCTTTACATTAAACAGAAGCCTGAGCTTAAAAAAATAAGTGTTGATTATTCTTTTTCCAGAATTAGCCGGTTGTCCAGCCGGCTTTTTCGTGTTCATGTTGCACCAGAAGATTATTTAATTTCTTCAAACATACCTGTCTGTTTATTTTTCCTCACATTGTCCCAGTTAAAGTAACGGCCATTCATTGCCACATATACTCCCGCTGGTAAAGTTTGTGCAAATGCTAAAGCGCTGCCCAGGTTAAATAAGCCATCACTACTGCCAAACTTTATTGGTATCATGGCGCCAGTGAGCACAATGGTTTTATCTTTTACATTTCCAGCCAGCACTTTTGCTGTTTCACTCATTGTATCAGTTCCATGAGTAATGACAATTTGTTTTTCGTCACAGTGATTACACTGGTGGGCAATCAACTCCCGGTCTTCATTCGTCATTTCAAGACTATCCACCATCATCAGGGTTCTGATCTCCACATCTGCTTTATTGCGCCCCAGTTCCAGCAGGTCGTGCACGTGGGTGTCGTTGAAATAAAGCTGACCCGTTAATTCATTATACTCTTTATCAAAAGTGCCGCCGGTGATGAAGATGCGAATAGCCATAGATATTTTTTGTAATTCGAAGTTAGTCAAACGGTAATTGGCTGCCCCTGTTTTGTTGCCAATTTTTTTCAACCCGGATAAACGAGTATATTAACGGGCAAATTAATAACAACATATTGTATGAAATATTTTTCTCTTTTCTTTCTATTAATTTCCTTTAATGTTTCTGCACAAATCAATCCGGCTAATATCACCATTGCCCGTGATAGTTTTGGGGTGCCGCATATTTTTGCACCTACTGATCCGGAAGTGGCTTATGGGTTGGCATGGGCTCACGCCGAAGATGATTTTGAAACAATTCAGTTAATGATTCTTTCCGGCAAGGCAAAACTGGGAACAGCGCTTGGCAAAAAAGGCGCTGAGGCGGATTATGTAATTAATCTTTTGCGAATCAGGAAAACGGTAGAAGAACAATGGAATTCCCTTTGTCCTGATTTCATTGCTTTGATAAATGGATATTTACAAGGATTGAATGCTTATGCAAAAGCCCACCCGGCTGAAATAAAATACAAACAGGCTTTTCCCATTAATGAAAAAGATTACATAACAGCAACTGTTTTTTCCATTAGTCTTTTTTGCGGATTAGAAGAAACATTACCGAAAATATTGAGTGGCAAAGTTGCTACTATTCCCGGTTTTAATCCGCAAGGCTCCAATGCCTTTGCCATGAACTCACAAAAGACAACAACAGGTGAAAGTTTTCTCGCCATCAATGCACACCAGCCGCAGGAGGGACCGGTAGCTTTTTATGAAGCACACCTGTGCAGCGAACAGGGATGGAATATACTCGGCGGATTATTTCCGGGAGGATGTTTGATTTTTCATGGCACTAATGAAAATTTAGGCTGGGCACACACGGTGAACTACCAGGATAAAATTGATATATACCAGCTGGAAATGAACCCAGCGAATAAGAATCAATACAAATTTGACGGACAATGGATTAATCTTGAAGTGAATAAAACCAAATTAAAATTAAAAGACATACCCGTTACTATTGGCAAAAAAATTTACTGGAGTAAATATGGTGCTACCCTGAAAACTGCGAAAGGAGTTTTTTCTATCCGCCTTCCCGCCACGATGGATATAAGGGCATTGGAAGAATGGTATAGAATGAACAAGGCAAAAAACTTTACGGAGTTCTACAAAGCCGTCGGCATGACCAGCCTGCCGATGTTCAATATTATGTATGCAGACAGGTACGATACTATTTTTTATATCAGCAACGGAAAAATGCCGAGGCGAAATCCTGATACAACCTATCATTGGAAAAGCACTTTACCCGGAAATACTTCGGCCACATTATGGACAGAGTTTAAACCGGCGAATGAACTACCTCAATATGTAAATCCGCTCTCAGGATATTTATTCAATACCAACCATTCACCTTTTTTAGCTACTGATCCGGAATATAACCTGGATAAAAACAAATTTGATAAGAATGATGGCTATGAAACATATCATGATAACCGCAGCAAGAGAGTAACAGAGTTATTATATAACACAGGCAAGATTGATTACACTACTTTCAAACGCATCAAGTTTGATCAGCAGTTGCCACAGCAGTTACAGTATATTTATGAAATTGATTCGATGCTTAGCTTAAATGCAAATGATTATCCGGCATTGAAAGATATAATTACAACTTTTCAAACCTGGGACAGGAAAGCAACGGCCAATAGCAAAGGCTCTGCCGTGTTCAAACTGATTTATGAATATGTGAGTACAAAAATGAGAGGCACGCCGGCAAGAAAACTTACAAAAGGAGAATCTGTAGAAACATACCAATATGTTTATGATTATATGATAAAATATTTTGGTAAAACAGATTTGATGCTTGGAGATATTCAAAAATTAGTAAGAGGTGATGATGCCCGCCCGGCCTGGGGTCTGCCCGATGTGCTTACATCTGAATATACTGCGCCTTATAAAAACGGAATGTATAAAATAAACTCAGGTGATGCCTATATCTGTTTTGTCCGTTATCCAAAAGATGGCAGCCTGCCTATCATTGAATCGGTAAATACTTTTGGCGCTTCCATGCATCCCAATTCTCCGCATTATAAAGACCAGATGACGATGTTTCAAAACCAGCAGACCAAACATATGACATTGGATAAAACCGAAGTGTTAAGAACAGCGGAGAAAGTTTATCATCCAGGCTTACTCTCTAACTTTAAAAAATCTCAGGAATAATATTATAGTCTCCGGAAGTTGAATTTTAATAAATCAAACTTTATTAGTCCAACTCCCGGAGCATTTTTAATCATTAATTTTTTACCGGCAGGTAAGAATATTTTTTACCATACTCAAGCATTTGTTCAAAAAAGCTTTGCGGGTACTCTACTTTTACATCCGTTATTTTATCTCCATCCATTACCGGTATTAATTTGGGCTGGATAAAACCACGGTATGGTTTTACATTTAATTTTTTATACCGCTGCAATATTTCATTGTGCAGGGCAGCATCCACTTTTACGCCATAAGTTTCTACTAAATTTTTACCGGCATTAAAATCACCTTCAGATTTTATCCGTTGAATTTCTCTTAATAACTGGCCAAACAGTTCCCGTAGTTTTTTGTAGTCGTTGATACGTACATAGGTTTTGCCATTGTTTTTTACCAGCTCAACAACCTTATCAGCTTTTCCTTTTTCAAATACCCATTTTGCATTTAATTGCCTGTTGCGCATATGAGCTTCTTCTATCTGGTTTCCGGGTTTTATCCGGGTAAGTTGAGTCATCAGGCCATTCATCATGTAGCTGTCATAAGCAGCCATGCCCACTTCCAACGAAGGAGCAACGCCAATATCAACAAGTTTTTGATCGGTTATATAATACAGCGCTACCAGGTCTGCCCTTGCTTCTTCTAAACAGGAAGCATAATTTTTCAGCGTTTTATCAGTTGTTTCTACGCCGGGGTTTATTTGTCCGGAAGCATGCCCGATGCATTCATGCATATCGGTATGGAGATCGGCAGCGAGAGCACCCCATTTTTTCATTCGCATCTTTATTGTATCATTCAATGCAAACTCATCCAGCATACCACTTTTGGCGCCTGCAACATTGTACGAATAAATAATATTACTGAGCGAAACCGATTTGGAACCATGATCTTTTCTTATCCAATCCGCATTGGGCAGGTTGATACCTATTGCAGTGGGCGGAGCCGCATCACCACTTTCAGCAATAACAGTAATTGCTTTTGCAGTAATTCCTTTTACACTTTTCTTTTTATGTTCGGTCATCAGCGGTGAATTATCTTCAAACCATTGCGCCTGATCGGCGATGGCTTTTATTCGCTTGGTGGCTTCCATGTCTTTAAAGGACAAAGTGCTTTCAAAACTTCCCTTTTTACCAATAGGATCTAAGTAAACTTCAATGAAACCATTTACTACATCAATGCGGCTGTTTACATCATTTACCCATGCAATGCTGTAATCATCAAAGGTGGCGAGGTCGCCGGTTCTGTAATACTGCACCAGTAACTCCAATGATTTTTTTTGCTCTGCATTTTCTGCCACAGCTTCTGCTTTTTCAAGCCAGCCAACAATTCTTTCTATAGCTTGTGTATACATACCACCCACTTTCCAAACTTTCTCCACAACATTGCCATTTTCTTTCATCGTCTTGCTGTTAAGCCCCCATGAACGTTGTTTCTCCTCGGTGGGAAACTTCGCATAAAAACTATCCACTTCTTTTTGAGTGACTCCCTCATAAAAATTAACAGAAGAAGCAACTACGTTATCAATATCCGCCCGCTGGTCCACCACTTTTGGTTCCACTTTCAGATCATACAAGATGGGCTTGATGCGGTTTAAAAAAGCCTGCACTGTTTCTCCGGCCTCCCGGGGAAGGGAAGAGGTGTCAGAGCTTTTTACCACGGAGGAGAAATAATCAAATGAACAGGCAGGAATAAATTTTTCATTACCATAATGATGATGATTGCCGTTGCTGAACCATACCCGGCCGCAATACTCCGTAAATTTTTTCCACTCAACGGAGCTTGTGTCACCTTTATAAGTGCCATAAGCATTATCCAGTGTTTTACGAAGAAGGATGCCATATTTACTTTTCTGGTCATAAATAATATCCCGGCCGCACAGGGCAGCTTCGTATAAATAATAAGCCAGTTGTTTTTGCTGCAGACTTAAGCCTGCAAACCCCGGTACCTGGTAGCGAAGCACCTGCAGGTCGGCAAAGGATTCAGCTTCTACTACAAAATTTGTATCGTAGCTATTCCCATCACCCGGGCCGGCCACATTTGTACCGGTGCTGTCTGCTTTTTCCGTCACATCTGTTTTGCTTTTGTTATTACAGGACCATACGATAACTGATAACAATAACAACAAAGCCAGGAGTTTTGAATTGTACTTCATGATTGAAATATTTTGAGTATAAAAGTACACATATCCGGTAAGAGAAGGCTTCAATAATAAAACAAGAGGGAAGCAACTCATGTTTACAATCCCCGATTAACACTCCTTAAGGGATATTGGCGAGGTTTGGATTGGCGATAAACTTGTTTTTTATGGTATAAGCCTTATCGGGGCTGAGACCGGTTTCCTGGAATGTATAAGTAAAGCTGATCATTTCCGGCATTGCTTTGCATTCATCCCTTTTCTTACGGATGACAGTGATATTATTATCTTTCATATTAAATTGAAAATCAGTTTTAACAGTACAGCCCGTACTAACCACCTGTATGGTAATTTCTTTTTTGTCGTAGTTGAAAGAAATCCCCAGCAATTTTTCGGTTCTGTTTTGCGAACTATTAAAACTAAACAGTATCAGAATAAAAATGACCGCTCCGGCCAATACGACTGCGGGCTGAAATGAGTTTACACCCGGAATTTTCTTTTTCATAATGTGTTTGTTTATTAGTTATTTGTTCAGGTTCATTACAATGCCCAAGCCTTCGTTAAACACCAATGCGCCATCAAACTGCATGGGAATAACAAGAGACCCCTGTTTATTGATAAAGCCCCATTTATTATTTACAGAAACAGCAGCCAGTCCTTCCCGGAAAGGCATTGCATCATCATACTGGCAGGGGATTACTAATTTTCCCTGCCGGTTGATAAATCCTTTTTTGTTTTCATCATTTTCAACCAGGGCCAGGTTATCCAAAAATCCACTTCTGAAATTGCCGGCGAAAAGCTCATTACCTTTTGTATCTATCATCAGCGTTTCTCCGTCTGTATCCTGCACAAAGGCTGTTCCCTGGCTAAAAGATAAAGCAGCTTTGTATCTGAATGGAATTATTGCAGAACCTGCCATATCTATATAACCAAATTGGTCTTCTTTCATAACAAGAGCGATTCCATCGTGAAAATCATAAGCTTCTTCATACCTGAAGGGAATGACGGTGTTTCCCAGCTTGTTGATATAACCCCAGAGACCGTCTTTTTGTACTGCTGCCAACCCTTCATAAAAATCATACGCATCATCATAATTGCAGGCAATAAGCTGTTCTCCTGTTTTGTTTATATAACCAAACTGGTTGCCCACTCTTACAAGAGCCACGCTGTCTTTGAAGTTATAGGCCATATCAAACTTATATGGAATAAGAAGCTCCCCTGTTTTAGTAAAGTAGCCGTATTTACCATTCATTTTCACAATGGCCAATCCTTTGTCAAAATTATAGGCATAATCAAACCGGCAGGAAGTAAGGGTGTCATCGTCCTGGTAGATAAAGCCCCATTTATTATTCATCTTTACCGTTGCCAGCCCTTCGCTGAATGATCCTGCACTGTCGTATTTGCAGGGAATAACTAACTCTCCTCTTTTATTCATAAATCCCCATTTGCTGTTCATCATTACAGTAGTCATATTGTTGAAGAACAGGCTTGATAACACTCCCTGTTTTCCACGAATTATTCTTTCACCCCTGTTGTTGATATAATCAATGCTTAGCTTATCCCTCCTGAAAGTTTCCTGGTCCGTAATTTCCTCTCCATCATTACCATTTTTTGCAGCTTTTACAAACTCTCCTTTTTTATTAATATAATAGGAATCGCCACTGGCAACCATAGCCAATCCATTTTTTGCAAAGAGGTATGCTTCATCAAACCGGCAGGAAATAACCAACTCCCCCTTCAGGTTGCAATAGCCCCACTTGTTGTCTTTTTTTACAGCAATCATGCTATCGCCCTGCTCTCCTATTTCTTCATATTCACAAGGGATAATTTCTTTACCTGTTATATCAATCATCCCGACTTTATTATTGCCTTTGCTTATTACAGCATAACCACCGGAAAAAGGCCTGACCCAACTTATTTCGTCCTCACCGTGGCCAATTGAAACTTCTCCTTTTTTATTTATAAATACATAAGAATTAATTCCTCCTTCCCATAAAGTTTTGACAGCAGCTAATCCCTCACTGAAGTCTTGTGCTTCTTCGTACATCGGAGCAATAATTTCTTCTCCTTGTTTATTAACATACCCGTAAACATCATACATTCTCACCATAGCCATTCCTTCCTTGAATGATTCACCCATTTCATATTTGGGGCTGATGAGCATTACACCTTCTGTATTGACAAATCCCCATTTATTATCAACTACCACCCAGGCCCTGTCTTCCTGAAAAAAACTAACATTGTCAAAACGGGGAGTGCTGAGTTGTGTACCGTTAATATCAAACAACCCGTATTTACCTTTTTTCTTTGCCCAGATCAACTTATCCGCATCAGGAATAAGTTCTGTGTATTCGCAGGAAATTATTTCTTTGCCAGTTTTATTAATAAAGCCCAATAGCCCCGATTTTTTTACCACGCAAACCCCGTTATAAAAATTCCCGGCCGAGTCATACCTGCAGGAAATTGTCTGCTTCCCATATTTATTGACAAACCCCCATTTACCTTTCAGCTTTATAGCGGCAAGACCATCAGAAAAATAATCAGCCGAGTCATATTGAAATGCAATTACCGTATCACCGGAGGCTCTATTGATAAATCCATATTTATTGTTTAGCTGTTGAGGCACCAGGTAATAATCATATATAGTAAAATGGTTTTTTACCGGGGATTTATTCAGCTGGAAGTCTTCTATATTAATTTCCAAATCCGGGGAAAGATTCTGTGCAACTATTTTATCGGTTACAAACAGGAAAGCCAGCGGTAGAAAAACTACTGATCTCAGTATTTTATATTTCATCTTTTACCAATTTCTATATTCAAAAAGTAGTGGCGGCGGTGGGGTTGACCATTTTGTTTTACCCGTACAACCTTCGAGGCAGTGATCGGTATATTTTTTTATACACTTTTCCAGGCAATCAATTTCTTTCATCCGCTGTTCCACCCCTGCGGAAAAGACGGCCACTTTTTGCGCCATCTCTTCATTACTTGCATTTAGTTTCCGGATATGATACCAGCCAAAACACATAGCGCCAATATTGGAATAGGTTTCACCAATCATTTTTGCCTGTTCAAAATATTCTCCCGGCATATTTGTAAGACCAAAAGGTTTTTCTGCTTCTTTTATCAGGTTATCATAATCTGAAATATGCGCCGTCTCCAGAATCCCATTCAGGAATATCAGTATTTTTAAATTTCTTCCGGCCTGTTCTTTATCTCCACTCAGCAGTTCTGCCAAATCACCACCAAGCGAAACTCTGTCAACCACATCCTGCACTTCATCAATTCTTACATCAATATTTTTTAGTTCTTTGGCAAACCACTTTTGTATTTCCGGGTTGGAGGATTTGCAAAGATTGCCTGTTCTTTTGTAAAGAGCTTCCACATAGCTCCGTTTCAAAATACCCTGCAGCATGTTGTATTTAATAAACATGCCCGACAGGTATCCCTTACTATCTTCCAATACCCTGTTGTATGCATCATCCACCTCCTTACCCCATTTTTCCAAATCTGTATTATTATTGGTTAATGCTTTGGTATAATTTTTTAAATGCCCCTGTGCATATTTTATATCTTTTTTAAAAGCAAGAATTGTTTTTTCAGCTTCATTAATTTTTTCTTTAATGGCTGCTTGTTCTTTTTGTTCTTTCTCCAGTCTTTCTGCTTCTTTTCTTTGTATTTCTTCATCTCTCCGTTTTCGTTCTTCTTCCTGCCTTCTGATATCGTTCTGCAGTTCTTTATTTTGCTGCTGCTCTCTTT
This sequence comes from Chitinophagaceae bacterium, assembly GCA_032654705.1. Classification (GTDB taxonomy): domain Bacteria; phylum Bacteroidota; class Bacteroidia; order Chitinophagales; family Chitinophagaceae; genus JJ008. The sequence goes on along the minus strand of JAULAZ010000003.1, from coordinate 2,932,925 downwards.
GCAAATTGGCCTCAGCCTGCTGCAATACGTTTTTATACGTTAGGTTATTGGGATCTTTCCGGGCTGCTTTCTTCAGGTATCTTACAGCTTCATTCCAGTTTTTTTTATTGAAAGCATTTACTCCTTTTGAATAATTTTCTGCGGCATCCTCCTGGCGTTTTTGTTCCAGGTATTCCCTGCGCTGTTGCCAATTTATGCTGTAGCTGTTTGCTGAAGGCACAGACACCTGGTCTGCCCTTCTGCCGGCCATGATCTCCAGTTGTCCAAGTGCGGTCTGGCTGATAACTTTTTCAGGAATACAGATACTAAAAAAAATAATGAAAGTTGCCAGACAGTAAGACGCTTTCCCCTTTTTCCTGTGAAAAGGAATCGGTTTTCTTAAAAAAGAAGTCATGTTTTCATTTTTAGAAAATTCAAAAACTGTTTTTATTATTATAACCAGTGACACTTGGTATTTCTTCAGAAAGGAATAAGCAAGTGGCGGTATTGTCAAAAAATTTATCCTCGGCAATAACAGCAGAAGAAACGGTAATCATCATCACAAGGATAAGCAGCAACAACTCCATTCCTTCTAGTGATTCAAAAAGAAATTGGAATGGAAATAAAACAATGTGATTTTACCATCCAAGGATACAACTAATCAACCATGATTTCTATGAGCTAATGCAAATAAATACATGATATTGGTCAGCTGGTTAACCGCAATTGGTTTTTACTTTCAATGTTTAATAAATACTTTTTATATGAAATTCAATTTGATACTACTGTTGACAATTTTTTCTTTTTGCTATAATCAAAAGCAATTATCTCAATATTTTAATTACAACAGAACTATCATCAATAATCCTTCTCCTGTAGTGGATACAACACCCGTTATATCCTGGCAAGTAAAGGGCTGCGCAGAAAGGGCCGTTAAGGGAGATACAAAGTTTCCTTCATCAGGGGAATACAAAGATTATCCTGATTTGCCGATGCCCGGAGAAAATGAAATTTTGGCTGAAGGCGATTCTGTTATCTATTCAAGATTTGTTCATCACGGGTGTTGCCGGAAAGCAGAGGTTAGTACTCAGTTGCAGGGAAAAATTATAACAATTGTTGAATTTTGGACAGGAAAGATTTGTAAATGTATGTGTAATTCAACGATAAGATCAGTCATTCAAAAACTGCCGAAAGGCGAATATCAGGTCTATGCTGTCGAAACCGGTACAAACCCGTTTGATGATAAACCAAATAGTGGAAGAGATACAGTTATGCATCAAAAAGTAACTATTAAGTAGAATACTTATCAACACAGAATAACTTGTTTTTTCTCCCGGTCAATCAACGTAATTTGCAGCTATGATTGAATATTTGAAGGGGTTAAATGACCGTCAGAAGGAAGCAGTGTTGCATATAGACGGTCCGCTGATGATTGTGGCGGGTGCCGGCAGTGGCAAAACAAAAGTCCTGACAACAAGAGTGATTCATCTTATGTCAAATGGTGTTGATGCATTCAATATCCTGGCGTTGACTTTTACCAACAAGGCGGCGAAAGAGATGAAAGAACGGGTAGAAAAAACAATCGGCAACAATGAAGCCCGGAATTTATACATTGGCACTTTCCACTCTGTTTTTGCAAGAATACTCCGTTTTGAAGCAGAGAAAATTGGCTACCCCCGGAATTTTACCATTTACGACACAGATGATGCAAAGAGTGTAGTGAAGACTGTCGTTAATGAACTAAATCTTGACGACAAACATTATAAACCCAATATTGTTTATAACAGAATTTCTTCAGCCAAAAATGCATTGGTAAGTCCCGAAGAATACCGGAATGATTATGCCATCCAGCAGGAAGATATGCGTAGTAACCGGCCTGCGATTGCGCAGATATATGATGCCTATGCAAAACGTTGTTTCAAAAACGGAGCAATGGATTTTGATGATTTGTTGCTTAAGTTTTATGAGTTATTGAAAAATGTGCCGGAGAGTTTGGCAAAATATCAACGCAAATTCAAATACATTTTAATTGATGAATACCAGGATACCAACCCGGCACAATATGAAATCATCAAGCTGCTGGGCGCTATGCATGAAAATGTTTGTGTGGTAGGGGATGATGCCCAGAGCATTTATAGTTTCCGGGGGGCCACTATTCAAAACATTTTACAGTTTCAGAAAGATTATGATGAAGTAAAAATTGTAAAACTTGAACAAAATTACCGCAGCACACAAAGCATTCTGCATGTAGCTAATGAAATAATAAAAAACAATAAAAGCCAGATTGAAAAAAATCTTTTCACAGAAAACGCAGAAGGAGAAAAGATAAAGCTGGTAAGAACGATGACAGATAATGACGAAGGAAAATTTGTGGCGGACAGTATCCAGGAACAAAAACTCCGTAATCATTACAGCAACAAAGATTTTGCAATCCTTTACCGCACCAATGCACAAAGCCGTGCCTTTGAAGAGTCGCTGAGGAGAATGGGAATAGCTTATACCATTTATGGAGGCATCAGTTTTTACCAGCGAAAAGAAATTAAAGATGTAGTGGCCTATCTCCGGGTTATTGTCAATCCAAAAGATGAAGAGGCGTTAAAGCGGATCATTAATTACCCGGTAAGAGGAATTGGAAAAACAACCATTGATAAATTGGTGTTGTTTGCAAACGAACATAATGTTTCCATGTGGGAGGCGATGCAACGGGCAGTTGAGTTTGGATTTAAACCCGGCCCCAAAGAATCGCTGGAAGAATTTGTAACGATGATTAAAAGTTTTGCCAGTATGCTGACCAGGCAAAATGCCTACGAAGTGGCTTTTCATGTTGGCAAACAAACGGGACTTGTAAAAGAACTCTTTAATGATAAAAGTACAGAAGGCATTACCCGTTATGAAAATATCCAGGAGTTACTAAATTCAATCAAAGAATGGGTGGACGATGCAACTAATCGTTCGCAAATAGATGAAGATGGCATTGTAGTACCGGATGCTGAAATTCTCCCTTCCGGGGGTGGAGGGGCCAGCCTCGCCTCTTATTTACAGCAAATCACATTGCTGACCGATGCTGATGAAAAAGATCCTGATGCTGATACTGTAAAGCTAATGACAATACATGCTGCCAAAGGATTGGAATTTAGTTGTGTGTTTGCAGCCGGTTTGGAAGAAATGCTTTTCCCCAATGCAATGGCCATAAATACAAGAGAGGAGCTGGAAGAAGAAAGAAGATTGTTTTATGTAGTCATTACAAGAGCAAAGCAAAAACTATGGATTACTTATGCTAACACCCGGTATCGCTTTGGTAGCTTGGTGCAAAATGAACCGAGCCGGTTTATTGAAGAAATTCCTGAGCAATATATGGACAGAAGTTTTGCTGGCGGTGGTGCAAAAAACCAGGTGGGGGGCAGCAAGTGGGGCCGGGGCTCTGCTTTTGACCGGATGAAAGGAAAATATGTTGATGATGGTGAATCGGGGAAAGTGAGCCAGCAGTCGGGAACTTATTATAATTCTGGCCCTGCTGTTGCTAAAACAACGCCTTCTTATCTACCACCAAAAGGACAACCCGCTAAAACAAAAGAACATATTCCATCGCCTGACTTTGCAGCAAGTGATACTTCCAATTTGCAGGTGGGGCAAAAAATAGAACACCAGAAATTTGGTTTCGGTGAAGTGATGAAAATTGAAGGGGCGGCTCACAATCCCATTGCTACTGTAAAGTTTGAAGATAATGGCGAGAAGAAAATAATGCTGAATTATGCCAAGCTGATGATAGTTGAATAGCTAATTACAAAAGGCAATTCCACATTTATTTATTTTTTTCAGTATTATACAATCTTTCTTTTGATGGTGCATTGTTTCCAGAGGAATACTTATTAAGGGTGTGCAGATAAAAAACAAATCTCTTTGGGCAGCGTAAATTTGCAGAATAAATTTTTTAAACATGACGATTGCCGTGTTAGGCGCCGGAATGGTAGGCCGTGCTATTGCCCTGGATTTGGCCAAGGATTTTACTGTTACCTCTTTTGACAATAATGCTGCCAACTTGGATGAATTGAAAACCAGGAACGCCGCAATTCAAACTGTTACGGCCAATCTTATACAATTTGCAGAATATAAAAATTGGTTATCCTCTTTTGATATTGTTGTTACTGCCGTTCCCGGTTTTATGGGTTATAAAACACTGGAGGCTGTTATTAATACCGGAAAAAATGTAGTGGATATTTCTTTCTTTCCGGAAGATGCCCTGCAATTAGATGCGTTGGCAAAAGAAAAAGGGGTTACCGTTATCACCGATTGCGGTGTGGCACCCGGCATTAGCAATTTCATTATTGGCAGATACAATGAGGACATGAAAATATCTTCCTTTGAATGTTATGTTGGCGGATTACCCAAAAATCCAAAACCACCTTTTAACTATAAAGCCCCGTTCTCGCCGGTTGATGTGATACAGGAATATATAAGACCGGCAAGACTTATGGAAAACGGAAAGATTGTTACCCTGCCAGCATTAAGCGAAAGAGAAAATATGCAGTTTGATGAAGTGGGAGAACTGGAAGCATTTAATACCGACGGACTGCGATCATTGGTTTATACAATGAGTCATATTCCTGATATGAAGGAAAAGACATTGCGCTATCCCGGGCATATTGACTTAATCATTGCGATGAAACAAGCTGGATTTTTTGACACAACACCCTTACACATGAATGGTGCAGACATAACGCCGCTTGAATTTACATCAAAGGTGCTGGTGAACGACTGGAAACTTGAAGCAGAAGAAGAAGAATTTACTGTAATGAAAGTGATAGTAAAAGGTGAAGGCAAAACAATGGAATATAATTTGCTTGACCGGTATGATGCAGCAACAAAAACATCCTCCATGGCCCGGACAACGGGTTATACCTGTACCGCAGCCGTGCATCTTATTTTAAAGCAATTGTTTTCTGCAAAAGGAGTATTTCCGCCTGAGTTGGTTGGAAAATATAAAAACTGTTTTGACTTTGTAATGGAATATTTGAAAGAGAGAAATGTAAACTGGAAGAAGTCTTGCGAATAAATGGTAGTTATTTTGTCTTTACAATATTATCAACTACCGTTTTTATCAATTCGATTTCAAATCCTTTGGCTACCAGGTAATCCATTGTTTTCTTTTTCCTGATTAAGTACTGTTCGCTTTTTAGTGATGTATATTTTTCCATTGCAAGCCGGTCGAGTATTTTTAAATACTCTTCTTCATCAATCTGCTTCAACGCTTTTTTAATAGAATAATCACTGACCTGTTTTTTCTTCAGTTCATATTTTATTTTTACCCTTCCCCATTGTTTCATCCTGAATTTTCCCCCGGCAAAGGCGATGGCAAACCGTTCTTCATCCAGGTAATTTTCTTCAATAAGCGCCGCTATTATTTCATTGTGGTCTTTCTTCCACACCCCGAGATTGTATAATTTTTCTTTCACTTCGCTGTGGCAACGCTCCTGGTAAGCACAGTAGTGTTTTAATTTTTGAAGTGCCTGTTCTTTAGTAAGAGATTGTTTATACACCATGCAAAAATAAAAAAGAGAGATCGAATCTCTCTTTTCAATTTTCATCTATCGTGGTTTATGGTTCAATTGCTTTTCCTCTTCAGGAAATTAATTCTTAAAGGTGGGCCGGCTTTTCTCATAGCCAGGGGTCTGCGGTCTATAAAGAAAACATTGGGTTCGCTGATGCCATCGCCATTGATATTTCCATCGCCAAAAGGAACGCCACGGCCGTCCAAAGTCTGGATAGTCCATATAAAAGCATAAGCATCAAAATCGGGATCACCATGGTTAATGTTGCCTGAATCTTTTTTCATTCTCTTAAGGTCAAAGTCAGGATCCCCGCAGGGTTGACAATGGGTTAGCCCCAATTGTGGTTGCCAGATATATTGAGTAGTCCCAATAATATCTTTTTCCAGCAAGGGTTCATTACTGCGTAATGCCTGCATGGGTGTCTGGTTTTCCAGCACTTCAAAAACAATGATACGGTAAGTCAGCATCTCAGCAGGTCTTGGTGCCACAGGCGTCCAGCGAAAAATAATGGCGGAATTTGCTTTTTCAATATCCAGTACCATTTCACTGGCAGGCATCATAGGTATGGGTAATTGAAAGGAGGCCACATTAAAATTTCTGCATTGTTCCTGGCTCATTGGAACAAAATCAACGGGTCTTACCAATTGCACACAGAGCTGGTAACTGCCGGCAGGTAATTTGCCGCTTCTGTCCATTGATGTTTTGTATTTGCCATTAAAGATCATTGCTTCCAGCGGAATGACAGATGCAGCATATAATATCACATTGCCTGTGGCAGGATTGATTGTAATAACCCTTGCTTTCACAAGATTAGTAGCTGCGGCTACGGTGCCATCAGTTGTCTTTATTGTTGCTTTTATCACTACCTGACCCGCAACGCCAGCTGAACCAGAGATGATATAGGTTAGTTCTTTGGCACTCCATTCAAGTAAGCTGCCCCTCGGATTGGGCGACATTACAAGTGTTGTATTAAACTGTGCCAATGAAATTTTAGCAACAAAGCTGATAACTGCAATTAAAAATATTTTTTTCATATTGTGTTCTTTTAAATGGTTCTTCATAAGCCCTCCGCCAACCGGCGGAGATTGGGGGTTTTATTTGCCAAACCTGTATTGAAACCCGGTACGGAAATTTGTTTCGAGATAACTGGCGTTGTTGGGTATTATTTCATTGCCGTATTTAAACTGGTTGGTGCTGAGAAAAGTAGTCCAATTTAATTTTTGAGAAATTTTCCAGTCGCTGTTCAAAGAGGCTACAATATTATTATTGTTTTTGAAGCTGTTGGTTTTTGAATAATTGTATTGTAGTTGTGCCCGCAGGTTCATTTTCTTTTTTGCAGCCTGCATCCCTGCCCCGGCGCTGAAAGTAATCAGTGTCAGCTTAAATCCGGGCAATGTGTTGCGGAAATACATCAGGCTGAAATCGGGTGAAATGCTTTTGGTTAAAAATGTCGGAACATACGTAACCAACGCCATATGAGTGTTGTTGGATGTAATATTCCCCGTAATCACATCCCTTTCATCGTATTTGCTGTAATCATAGTTAAAGCTTAGAAGGTGAATCATTTTTTCATTGCTCCATGTATAGGAAGGGTTGACGCTAAAATCATTGCTTACATTTTTTATTCCGTATGGATTAATACCGCTGGGGGTTTCAAATCCAAAATTGTTGAAACTCACATTCAGGTTCCAGTGTTCATTGAATTGGGTAAACCAGTTCAGGTTGCCGATAAATTGTTTTGCCTTCAGTGTGGTGCTGCCTACATTATTTACCCGTTGCCCTACACTTGCTACCACATTCATCTTATACCCGCCGGTTGAATCCTTCCATGCATTAAATCTTGTATTTAAAGTATAATCAAATCTGTCTGGCAGCATGAAGGGATAACCGGGAGTTTGAAAACCTGCGCCAATGTATTTCAGCTTGGCTCCAATATCAAAATTTTTTGATTTCTTTCCAAAACTCATATCACCGGCATAATCTTTTACCGTGGAAGTATGTGCTGTAATAAAAGGTTTAAAAGAAGGTTTACTTGTGTCTTCAGGAAGTTTGAGGTTTTTTGTATAAAGCGACTGCGCTGCTTCCGTATTTATATACCAACCGTCCTTAAAAAATGTTTTACCGGCAAAACTCATGGTAAAACCTTCCTGCGGTTTTATAATAAGTGGCGGCGTGGTAACTGAGTTGGTATCATCCTTTGCTTTTACAAAATTAAATGCCAGTTCATATTTTCCTTCCCTTGCCTTACCGAGAGAGAACATCCAGTTTTTTCTTTTATATGCACCAGCGGTAGCCGGTGGCCCGCTAAAAAAGTTGATCCCTTGTTGTGAGAGGCCATCAAAAAATTTGATGACATACGTACCCGGCCGCAAATCAAAGCCGGCGCCAAATACACCAATATCTCCTGTGCTCAGATCAGAGTAATTCAAATACTGTGTGCCTATCAGGAACTCCGCCCATTTGTATTTGGGATTCAATCCGAAATTGTTCATTGGGTTGGTGATGAACTGGCCGAATGTTTGTTTTTTTATTCCTGCATAAGGCCCGGCAAAATTAGTAGGCTTCATGGCGAAATTGAAATTGAAAGGCAGTGAAAAATCTTTTCCAAATTTCATTTCCGGTGAAAAGTTAAACCGTACCTGGTTCCAAAGTTTGCGTGGTGTGAAGCCTGTCCATCCGGTTGGTTTACGGCTCAAACCATAATACTCATAACTTATTCCTGCCGTACCGCTGATGCTGAATGGTGGTTTTTTCTCTTGCGCATTCATAACTATTGAAAGCAGCAGGGCTGAAAAAAGTAATAAACTGGTTTTTGTTTTCATCATTGCAGCTTGTTGGTTTATTAATGTTGCGGGATCACTACCTGGAATTTACATATACAATCCTTGCCACCGCAAATGGCAGTAACGGTGTATTCATAAGTTCCCGGCATTGCCAGTGTATATGTATAATTATACGCTGGCCCCGTCAGTGATTGAAAACTGCCATCCGGTTTCTTAATAACAACTGATACCGAAGATCCGGGACAATCATTTCCATTCTGGTCTTTGCAGGTAAAACCGGGATTTAAACTGGTTGCAATATTTCCGGCAAACAGGTTGATAATATCTCCGCATTTTACATTTTGATTTCCAACGCCAACAGGGCTTTCGTAATGGAATACAGGTTTGATATCGCAGGTGCAGACAGGGTTGTTATTGCCACCTCCGCTGCAATCTTTTCCATTATAGGTTTTGTAACAAATAACAGTATCGCAGGTAACGCAGTTTGTATCGGTGAATGAATATTTCAAACAATATAAAATTGTATCGCAGCAGCAGGAGATGGGGCTCTTTGGCGGCAATGGTATCTGGAAGCTAAGTGGCACACCATTGATCCAGCTTGCTCCCAGGCTATCTTTCCATTCCACAAGATGGCTCCAGGAAACATTAGAAGGTTGAGTGGTCCATATAAATGCTCCGCCGGAAGGATTAATAATATTACCCATGTTCTTTGGATCTTTCAAACAGATGTCGCAATCTTTTGCATGCAGAATATGAAAGTCAACCAATGATATAGATGCTTTCTTTATTTTGGAAGGACCCACAGTCATTGTTGCATTCACCGTAAGTACATTATTAGAAACAGTTTGCTGAGCTATTATTTTTTTCAGAAAATCCTTACAGCAACCTGATATCGGCGGCGGGTCTTTCTCTACTACTTTTAAACAAACAGGGTTTGATTCAACCGGGTTCATTTGCGAAGCATTATTGGCATTGTCAATCAGGTCGCAGATCATTCCGATAGTATTGCAGGCAAGACTGTCAACGGGTGCATTGGCAGGGACAAGCACAGGAATGGTAAAGACGACTGTGTTGCCCGGGGGAATATTTGCTGTCAACGCAATCTTTGCATTGTTGGGTGAAAATGAATTACTGAATGTATTGGCGGGCAGATTACAAACCGGCGGTGTGGTTGGCCAACCTGTTTTATGATTGGGTGTTGATGAATATTGCACCGTTGCCCCAGGAACAGTAAAAGTTCCGGAAGGGAATAACTGAAACTTGCTGTTTCTCTGTGAACAGGTCATGATGGTAAGATCTCCAACAAACGGAAACCGGTCTATCAACACCAAATTACCAATAGTTGTATTACCCGTATTCTTAACAGTGATCTGGTATGTAGCTACTGATCCGGGGGTGCCGTTACCGCTTGTGCTGAATACATTGTCCTTATCCCCTTTTACTAATTTTTCTACCTCGGCTTTTGGTAATGCACAGATATTTACATTCTGGCCACACCATTGTGCCTGTGAATAGTTTGTTCCTGTCACGGTATAATTCATATTATAACTTCCATATGGTGCATTAGGACCTACCAATACTTTAAAACAGATTGTATAATTGGTGGCTCCAACAGGAATGGTGGGCAGGTTCCATTTTATAGAACTGGTGTTCACATACGTTGGATTGGGACTAAAGCCGGTGTATGTATCATTGCCTGGCAAATAGCTAAGAAAACTATTGGGGGGATTCAACGCAAAATTGATCTGCCCTCCCAGTAACGGCGCAGAGCCATCATTGCGGAACGAAATGCAAAGATTTACTGTATCACCGGGTTTGAAACAACCGGTAGGTGAATTTTGCCAATTACAATTAATGATTGGTTGTAACTGATATACGGCAGTATCATTTATAATACCGCCGTTACCCGGCAAGCAGTTATAACAAACCTGGCTCAGCCCTGTGGTGCTGCAGTTGTATGTCATGTTCGTTGTCATCTGGTAACTGTTCTGGTTGGGCACACCTATGCAGGAATTGGTCAGGTTATAGAAATAATAATGACTGATGGTATAGCCTGGCAGCAGGTTGGTAATATTTGCCACCGCTTTTTTCAGATAGTTAACTGTAATAGCGGGAGAGTTCATATTTCCCGTAAGCGTTCCGGATGAACCGGCAGGTGCAAGGCTGCAATCAAAATAATTAATGTTTGAAGTAACACTTGGCTGATTGGTACTTTGACTAATACTTGTTGTTTTAATATTGGGGATCATATTCGTTAAAACGAGATTGAGCGGAGTGTTTCCCGTGTTGGATACATCTGTCCTGAAATATGTATTGGTAGCAACTACATTCAGTGTGGCCAATGGATTGGAAGGAATGACAGCCGGCAAAGTGTAAGAAGCGGCCGGATAGGTAATGATCGTTTGATTGCCGTTACCACAGTTGGTTCCTTTTAAAACAATGTTGGAGGTAACAGAGCCGCTGTAATTACAGGGAAGCCTGATGGTATAATAATAAATGTAATAGTTCCAGGGATTAAAGTTGGTGGTGTTGGTCGGCGTAAATGTATTTGTGATCACCGCCCCGTTAGTCACACTAACCAATGTACCCACAGAAGGAGTAACTGTGAAAACTGGATTAGTAATTGTAAAGCAGTTGCCGTTCTGAACCGTCACCACAAAAGTAACTTCATACGAACTCTGAATAAAACTGGAGAATGCATGAATACCGCTCCAGTTGTTAATCACTTTGCCCAGTATGGTTACAGGCGCTGCATTGGTACTTAGTACCGGCGCTGTAGAACTGATGGTTCCAGTTAATGTGGTTGGAATATTAGTTCCAAAACAAGTGGAAGGACACAGATAAGAAAAGCACATCATGATCACACCAGTCTGGTTATTGCCACCAACAGCCGGGAATGTGTATTTTATTATTGTTGCATTCGCAGGCCCGCTATATGTCGGCGTATAGGGAAACGAAGGACTTCCGCAGAATGAAATTATAGTTGAGTTGTAGGTTATCTCTACTGTTACATTGCCGGTGATATTGCTGTAATTATAATTGGCATATACCTGGAAACTGCTACCGGCGTTATATGGCTGTGTGCCTTGTGGTAATAAGGTTAACCCCACCTGCTGGCTTTTTGCAGTTGCAGCGCAACAAATCATCACTGATGCGAGAAGTATATGCTGAAGAAACTTTTTCATAATTGTCGTTTTTGAGTTTTTACAATTGTTTGCTGATGCTTTTATTTTTCTCTTTTTATTGTATAACACCTGATCACTTCACAGGCATGACAGCAAAAATCATAGAACGTATATCGGATGCATATTTTAATCACATCGCCGCAGCAGCTCAGGCTGTTCATCTCCGGCACTGCAATGGGTAAATTAAAATTGGGAAGTCCTGCTGGTGGCAGCGGATTGCCTCCACCCACCACATTCGCCATCCTGTCTCCAAAATCGTTTTTAGGCGTTTGTCTTTCCATTCCCGGAACAATATTTTTTGTGGGATCACCATTATCTACTCCGCCTCCGCCATGTGGCTGACCGCCGCAATCTTTTATGATGGTGCTGTTCCATGTTACCAATCTTGAATAATCCGGTTTATTAAAGACAGGACCTGTATAACCGGTAAGCGCTGAACCCGGCGGATAGAAGTTGCCGTAATATTTACTGTCGAACACACATTTGGCGCAGTTGGTATCTTTTGTCTGCTGTATGTTGAAGTAAATAATTTCGGCAGTTACTTTTTTAATGATGTTGTTATTAAGACCAGTAAATGTTCCAACAAGATTTACCTGTGTGGGATTGCCATTTTTTGGAATTGACAATGAATCTTTCTCCACGATTGAGGGCATCCATATACAAGGGTTGCAGGGACAATTTAATGTATCTGTTTCTACTTCTGTTTCGGTAATGGCATTGTCTGCTGCATCTTCCGCCCTGACAAAGAAGCGGATGGTTTTTGCAGTATCAATACATTTTATGGTTCCGGTAAATACCTGTGAACCCAAACCCGGGATATTGACAGGAGGTAATGGAGTAAGTCCTGTGATGGAAATTACATTTGTAACACCATTTACTTTATCAATATTCAGGTTAGTGATCTTAACAGTATTGCCGAGATTGTTTTTGATCTTGATATAAACATTCTGCAAACCATTGCTGCCGCAGCAACTTACATACACACTGTCAATCTGAATGTCTATATCGTTGCCGGCAATGCTAAATGTTGTTGATTTGCTGGTGCATGTTGTGTTGCCTCCTTTATCTATCGCTTCCACATTCCAGATAAAATCACAGAGATAGGGAGGTTTGCAAGGGCCAGTTATAAAATTCCTTATGATCATTAGTCCATCCGTAAGTGCGTCATATTGGCCATTAGCATCTACATCTAATTTTCTATAAAGCGGCTGATTTGATTTCATGGCCTCTGCCCCGGTTTGTCCCTGCTTCAGTTGCCATACATTTAAACGGTAGTGGCCGGATCCTGGTGGTCCGTTTGGAGTCCATCTGAAGGTTATTTCTTTTTTCGCTTCTGCTAAAGTGAGTACCTTTTTGTTTTCAGGAAATACATTAGCGGGGCATTTACCTGCTTCCTCTGTTATACTAAATGTAGTGGGTTCGCTGGTGCAACCGGTTAGTCCGGCAGCACCCATGACTTCCACGGTCCAAATAAAATCGCAGAGATACGGGGGCTTGCAGGGACCGGTAACCAAATTAACATCCACTTTCATAGTCTGATCCTTCATATCAATAAGTATATCCTGAAACTCTTTTTCGAGTAAGGGCTTATTGTCCTTCATTGCCGACATTTTATTTTGCCCCTGCATCAGTTGCCAAACTCTTAAGCGATAAGTTGGAGATTCTCTTGGTACTGGTGGCTTCCACTTGAATGTAATTGCTTCTTTTGCTTCCCGTAGATTCAATTTCTTTTTGTCTTCAGGAAAAATATTAGCTGGGCAATTAGTTTTTTCTTCTGCTACACCAAATGTATAAGGCTCACTCATTCCGTTGTTATTACCCATTGGCTTTCCATTGCGGTTCAATGCCTGCACACTCCAGATAAAATCACATAGATAAGGCGGTCTGCATGGACCTGTATATATACCACTTACTGTTGCTTGTGTAAGGTTGTCAACATCTTTTGTAACTATCGGCTGATTGGTTCGCATTGCCGTTGCGCCAGTTTGCCCTTGCATCAGTTGCCAAACTTTTAACCGATAGGTAACAGGCTCCTTTGGTTTAGGTACAAGCGGTGTCCAGCGAAACATTACCGGTCCCTGTAATTCCTGTTGCGTAAATTTTTTCCCGTTATCAGGAGTGATCAATGTAGGTGGAGCATATTCAATATTAGTTGCTTCCACCCTGAACTCTTTACACACTTCACGGCTGATAGCAATTTTATCAATGTTGAAAAACTGGGCGCAGATGGTATAACTGCCTTCTTTTAATTCGTGGCAATTGCCAAGCAAGCCGGTAAGATCGGCCGCATTGAAAGTTCTTACATCAAAGGGATCCACCTGTTTTGCAGTAGAATTGTTGTTGCCGCAAATAACAGCGCCGCCGCTTCTTATCTGCAACACCAGCCTTGGCTCCACCATTCTTGTGTTGGGTACTTTTTGTGCAACAAGCATCAATGCTCCGGGTGTTGACAACCAACTGTCAATATTTCCGGGCAAAGTATTTTTTACGGTAAAGCTTACAATATTGATCTGGTTAATCTGGCCGGCCTGGCTATTTGCCAATAAGCTAAAGGGCAGGCAGAGCAGGAGGAGTTTTAGTTTCTTCATATAACAGCGGTTTGATGATGGCAATGGTCAAAATTTTGCCAGTGTAAAAATGAAGAGAAGAAAAGATGTTTTGGGTGGGATTGTATAGATGCGGGAGGTGGTTGTATAAGTGTAAATTCATTTCCTTTTAAGGTGGGTGGTTTTTCTTCTATTTTTGCTTGAATAATCTGTAGATTTATGGAAGATAAAAAAGATGCTATAAGGCATTTTGAGGAGCCTGTTGAAAAAGCTAAAAAATTAATAGGTCTAAAATATTCTGCGTATAAAGATTATATAGCTGCAAGAATTCTTTTTTTGAATTCCCAATTACATCAAGCTGCTTTTTTTGCAAATACTTGTATTGAAAAGGAACTTAAGGCTTGTTTATATTCTCTCGGTGTTGATTGTAGGGTTCAACATGATAGTTTTAAGCTGCTAAATTTATTGAATAACCATAACCCTGAGACCTATAACAAACTCAAACCCGATTTTATTAAAATGTTGACTAAGATTTACAAGTCACGATATCATGAAGACCTTAATCCTGGCTATAATTTCGTTATCATTAAAAATAAATTCTTAGCAGAATTAGATTTTACTTATTCCATTTTAGAACCCAAAGTAAGATATAAAACTAAAAGAGAGCCTGATATTGCAAAAACCATATATGAACTCGACGTATTAAATAAGATGCCCCGTGTTCTTTTGAATAACTACTTATACAACAATATTTCAAAAGAAAAGTTTTTGAAGATGCCAGATACTGTTTTTGAGTTTAGAATAATTTTTAATCATGAAGTCGTGGAAGCTTTATATAGTATTCCAGAAAATACCGATTGGGATAGATTTATCTACGAAGGTTTGGTTTCACCTCCAGAAAATAATCAAAGCTTCCAAATATCCAATCAGCATCCGGGAATTAATGATATTGCTGTTACTAGAAATGGCATATTACATTCAATGAAGATTGATTGACCCTCTTTCTGATTTTCACCCCTTCCTCCTAATCCACTTCTCAAATCTTGCTAAAAAATCTTCTTTGCGGCGGCTGGCCACCGGAATTTCTTTTCCGTTTTCCAATACCACTTCCCCACCACTGCCCTTAATGTATTCTTTGATATAGGCAAGATTGATGATGTACTTATCATGTATCCGGGTAAAATTATTTTCGGGTAACAATTTTTCATATTCTCCCAACTGCCTTGACACCACAATTTTTTTATCATCGCATAAATAAAAATGAGTGTAGTTGCCGCTGCTTTCGCAATACAGGATGTCGGAAATTTTTACAAACACCAGCCCGTTGCTGGTAGACAAAGGAATTTTATCCGGTGCGGCCAGCTGGTTGCTTTGTTCCAGCAGGGAGAAAAGATTTTTATTGATATTTTTTTCCTCAATTCTTTTTATGGCCTTGTTTACAGCGGCTATCAATTTCTCTGTATTAACAGGCTTGGTAATATAACCCGTAGCATAGTGTTCAAAGGCTTGTATGGCATATTGGCTATAGGCGGTAACAAAAATTACTTCAAATGAAACAGGCTCCAGTTTTTTCAGCAGGTCAAACCCGTTCAGGTGTGGCATTTCTATGTCTAAAAAAATCAACTGTGGTTTTAATTCACCAATCAGCTGCAAACCTTTTTTGGCATCGCATTCTGAGGCCAGCACTTCCACCTGCGGGCAATGCATGACCAGCATCTGCTGAAGCAGCTTGCTGTTTTTTGGTTCGTCGTCAATAATGATGGTTGAGATGATTTTCATATTATGGTTTCAAGTCTAAAGGAATACTGATTATTATTTTTGTTCCGGCCGCTTTTCCATTTTCATCCTTTTTATCAATAATCTCCTGCCGGATATTGTATAGTTCCGCCCTTCTTTTACTTAATTGCATGCCCCGGCTCTGGTATTCAATATGCGATTCACTTTTTAATTGCGCTGCTTTTTCTCTTCCTACGCCGTTATCATCAATTTCACAAACCAAATAGCCGTTTTCATTCCGTGCAAGAATAATAATTTCCCCTTTCATGTCTTCCAGGAAGCGAACACCGTGGCGAATAGCATTTTCAACATAAGGCTGCAACAGCATGGCCGGTACAAATGTTTTTTCTTTGTCGATACCCGGTTCAGCCTGTATTACATAATCAAACTTATCGCCAAAACGAAGTTTTTCCAGTTGCAGGTAGGTATCGAGATATTTTATTTCTTCTTCCAGCGGGATGATGGCCGCCTCGGCATTGTCCATCGTACTTCTCAGCAGTTCAGAAAATTTGTCCAGGTATTTATCTGCCTGTACATAATTTTTTTCATAGATAGACCCTTTGATGGAGTTGAGGCAGTTGAAAACAAAATGCGGGTTAATCTGAGCTTTCAACGCCTGCATTTCCAGTTCGGCTATCTTTTTTTCTGTAATTACTTTTTGCAGCGTTGTTTTTTGCCGTTGCCTGTTTCGTTTCTGGATAAAATAAATGATCGCACCGAATGACACAAGCGTAAACACTGTCCAGAACAAACCGCTTTTCCAAAAAGGTGTTCTGATAGTGATGGATAATGTTGCTTCCTGCGAAGAAGGTTTTCCGTCTCGCTTGATGGCCCTGATCTTTATATCATAAGTACCGGGCGACAATCTTTTTAATTCTATTTTTTCAGTTTGCTGCCAGTTGCCGTTATTGGTGCTGTATTCAAACAACGGAATAAACCCGGTAAGATCCACACCTGAAAACTCAATCGTAATATCATTTTTGCTGAATGGAAGCAAATAGCTTTCTCTTAATTCTTCATCATTCCCGCTGATATTAATGCGGGTAATATAAGTGGCAATGTCTGCTACCGGTAAGGAAAGTTCGGCTGGCAGATAGCTGATACCTCCGCTGGTGGCAACATAAACAGTGTCATTCTTTATCGTAATATCATTTACCTGTTCGCCGATCAGCCCGTCGGCTGCACCGAAATAAGTGTTGTTATAAGAAAACGTATTGTTTGAAAATGAGTAATGAATATTATTGAGTCCCTTATTGGTGCCCAGCCAGATTTCGCCTGCCTTATTACAGAATAGCGATTTACAAATATTTCCGGGAATATTTCCTCCCAGTGGCAATGAGGCAATGAGTTTATCGTCTTTTACCACTAATAAGGAATCAGAACCAAGTCCTACCCATAAGACATTATCCGGGGAAAAGGTCAATGTATTTACCCGGTAGTTAAATGCTGTTTGCATACCGCTGAATGCAAACAGCGAATCTTTGTCCCAGCGATACAGTCCATCATTTGAACCGATATACACTTTCCCTGATTTATTAGCTGCCATCGAGATGACTCTTTTGAGAGTACTGTCAACATACCTGCCTGTATTCAGGTTATATTTCATTGCCTGCGAGTGGGTGCCCAATCCCAGCACAGAATCATTCAGCAATACGGCCATCTTCGAAGACTTGTTGCCTGACCCGGTAAATCTCTCTTTTATTTTTTTGCATTCGTTGTCAAAAAGGAAAGAACCTGTTTGTGTTGAAATAAAAATACCTTTTGGAGTTTTCACAATCTTTCTTACCCATGCATCAATATTCCTTTCCCCGGTAAGGGATATTTTTTTTGCATTATACAAACCATCATACACATAAATTTCTCCATTATTTGTTCCTGCAATTATATTTTTTGTTTTAATGAGTGCATTGAAATTCTGCATCATCCCCGGAGCACCGGTATAAGATGAAATCCTTTTCTGCTGGATTTTAATCAGCCCGTTTTCCATGGTGGAAAGCCAGGTATTATCTTCTTTGTCTTCCAGCACATTTCTTACCTGCACGCCGGTATAAACATTCTCTTTTATTTCCAGTGTTTTTTTATCAACGAGATAGGTGTTTCCATTTTGTGATGTGATGGCAAGGTTTTTACCTGTATTACAAAATATCCGTATGGCAAAAGGATATTCTTTTTGTGATCCAGGCAGCAGTTTTCCTTTATCATCAATGGCGAAGGACACTATGCTTTTCTCCTGTACCATGTATATTTTATTGCCAATATATTCTATCCCAATCAGTTTTTTCCCAAAAAGAATATTCCGGGTAATCTTGCCGTTGCTGAAATACCGGATAGAGTCTTCGCAAAAGAAAATGAACTGCCCCGAACTGTATTCCACAATTTTCTGTATCGTCCCGGCTTTTGCTGTCATGAAATTTTTGTACACCTGTGTCTTGCCATTTCTATACAGATACAACTGGCGAAGATTATTGCTGAAGGCAATGCCGCCATATTGAAGTAAATGTACCTTATGTGTATTGGCAAGATCTATTTTGCCCAATTCCGGATTGGTGGTTTCATTTTCAAACCTGTCTTTTTGCGGATTATAATAACAGGGCGACCGCCTGAAAGGAATAGCCCAGATGGTACCGCTGCTGTCAATAAGAAGATCAACAATTTCATTATCAGTTAATCCTTTGGCGGTAGTATAATTTTCAAATTTTCTTCCATCAAACCGGGCCAGGCCATTTTCTGTTGCTATCCATAAAAAACCACGACGATCAATTGCTGTCCGGTAAACTGAATTCGAAGACAAGCCTTCTTTGATGGTGTAACTAATGGTTTGAGTGGTTTGTGCAAACAACCATTTAGTACAACAGCAGCAGACAAATAAAACAATATGCTTAAGACAGTGTCTCATTTGAATTAAAAGTATAAAAAGCGGGGAACATGACCGGATATTATATCCGTCATTCCTTGAATACGCCAAAAAACCGGGATCGCTTACCAGGTAATTATTCTTCCAGGCGGTCGGTGCAGTTGTATTCTGTCTTTAAAAAATCATCATAATAATCTGCTTTTTGAAAAAGATTGCGGAATGATGCTACGCCGCCTTCTTTGGTCAGGTCAAGATCGTACATGATGCAGCTCAACACAATATTTTGCTTCACACAGCTTAACACCAATCCATTAGTCCGGTAATTTTCTTCCAGCAAAAATTGATAGAGTGGTTTTATTTTGACCGGGTCAACAGGCATCTGGCACAGGTACGCATCGCCGGCTATGAAAAAATTTTCTGCGTTGTAGGTTATTTTTATTTTGGCTGAGCCTTCTTTCACACTCCAGTTGTTTACTCCTTCCCTTGCCAGTTTTACATCTTTTCCCAGTTCTTTCAGAATTTCTTCAATCACTTTTGCAACACCAATGGCTTCAGTTTCTTTTTCCGGAGCTTCCGGCAGTTTTACTTCGGTACCACAACTGGGACAATATTTCTTTGAATCGATATTGATGGCTGTTACCAGGAAATCACAACTGAAACAACGGGTGGAAGCCTGCCCCCTGTTGGGAAAATACATTTGCAGCGCTTCTCTTAAATAATTTACAGGTAAAGCAAATCCAAGATTATCTCCGCCCCTGATGATAAATGAATTGACACCTATTACTTCCCCTTTATTGTTCACCAATGGACCGCCGCTGTTACCGGGATTGATGGCGGCATCTATCTGGATAAATTTTAACCCGTCACGAATACGATCAACTTTTGAAATCACTCCTTGTGTTGCGGTATAATTTAATCCATACGGATGACCGATGGCCACTACGTCATCACCGTCTTTCATTTCTTCATAGTGTCCCAGCTTTATTTCAGGCAGCTCAATATTTTTCGGGGCTTCCAGGAAGGCGAGATCATGTTTACGGTCAGTGTACCAAACCCTTGAAAGAGCCTTGTCAAAAGTTTTTCCGGCAATAGTTACTTCGGTATTCTCCGCCACCACATGATCATTGGTAACAATAAGGTTAAATTCTTTTACATAAAATCCTGTGCCGGTTCCTCCCGATGTTGCAATCTGGATGATGGCATTCTGGTAATGTTCTATGATGTGTTGTGAGTCCATGACCATTGATAACATTGATTTATTGATTATTATGATTGCCTGACTTTATTATTAATAATTCTCTTTATCTCAAGACTTTTCGAACCGAAATTTAATAATAACCCTATTTCCAGGTTTAATCCTTCTAAATAGTTTAATGCCTGGGCTAAATGTGTGTCCGTTAACTCTGAAAGAGCTTTTATTTCCAGCACCACTTTCTTGTCTATCAAGAAATCTACTCTTCTTTTCCCCACTTCAACTCCTTCATAAAAAATTGGCAACTCTACCTCCTCCTCAAATGATATTTTCTCTTTATTAAACTCCATGACCAGACACCGGTGATAAATCAACTCCTGATAACCGTTTCGCATTTTTTGATGAACCTTCATTGCACAACCAATCGTTTTTCCGGTGATCTCAGAATATTTATACTCCTCTTTTATCATTCACTTAAATCTTTTAATCAATTTAATCAAAGGTTTTATTTAGCGTCTGTATTTAATAATTCCATTTCCATGGTAAAACTATAATTGAAGTTAACCAGGTTATCAAATTTCAAATTTTGCGTTTTGAAATCCATCATCGGGTATTTATCTTTCCATTTTTCCTGTATTTGTTTTATCCGTGCAATAATATCCTGCGAAGCAAACTGGTTATCCGCCTGATCATACAAGACAATTCTATATCCTGTTTCCACAAAATATTCAGAATAGTTCACCATCATAAATAAATGAAATAGTTCTGTAATAACCCGGGGAAGACTGTAGGAATACTGGCAGTAAGAAATTCCATATTCGCATATCTGCCTGGCAATAAAAGGATAATTATTGTCCCGGTACCAGATCATATTTGTACTGGCACCATGAATGGAATCGGCTATTATTTTATATTGCTGCGGCGCCCCGATGGCAAATGTATATTTGGAACGAAACAGGTACCTGAAAATTTCTTCTTTTGGCAGAGCCTGCAGCTTTTTGAATTCTTCAATCATGTCCCTGTTCTTTTCCACTACGGGGCGATCATCTTTTTTAAAATATAGCCCCCCGATCTTTTCCAGGTCACTCAGCAGTTTGCCTTCCGGCACAATTAAATAGTCAATCCGGTATACAAGCGTCAACAACAGGTAGGCAATGCCGCCTGAAAATTTATCCGCATCAAGTGAAGCAATATTATCCAGTATTTCTGTAATCCATTTTTTCATGTACCGGCATTTCACTTCCTTTTCTTCCACTGGAATTTCTAAAATATGTTCGCTGCCGGTGGTTTGCAGTGCGGCAAAATCCTGCACAAGCAAATCATCCTGTTTATCTGCTTTAGTGGCAAGTTCTTTAAGCCCATAATATAATTTACTGGGAGTGGCTGTTTGAAGTTCACTGTCGAAATTCATACAAAGCCTGTTGTTATCGAGTGCAAACCGGTTGTAGTATAAATTAAAGTTCATTTCCAGCAGGCGGCGCATTACCGGCACAGAAGGCTGCGGCATATTAGCCAATGTAACTTCTGCCTTTACCTGTTCATTATTAAAATTACCGGTGACAATTTTTGATCCCTGGAAAAGCTGAAATCTTCCTTCGGCACCATTGCGTTCATACACTACATTTTGCAGGGCATCATCCCGCAGGTAATCAAAAAAAGCATCAAAGCTGTCTGTGTATTTTTTTTCTTTAAAGAAGGTTTCTGCCTCTGTCCAGCGGCTTACTTTAACAACGGGCTTGTTGTTATCTGAATAACGGCCAAACTGAATTTCTGGCCCGGCCTGTAATTCGGCCTTTTTCTTTCCCCGGCCAAAAAGTTTATCGAACATAAGATAGATTTGATGGCAGGCAAGATACTAAAGAAGAAACAAGACACAATCGGTAAATTTTATGCGGTTGTTTGGCCTTTTTTTGCCCGAAACCGGGAACCTGGAACAAGTAATCCACCCCCGCCTTTAAAGTGTTGGCTGTAAAGCAAAAATCAGTAGTTTCGCTTCAAACCAATTGACGATGAAGTTTATTGCCTCTTCCTCTTCTTTACTGAAACAACTGCAGCATATTGCCGGCGTTATTAATGCCAATACTGTACTTCCTATCCTGGAAGATTTTTTATTTGAGGTGGAAAAAAATAAATTGACCGTGGTAGCCACCGATCTGGAAACCGTAATGCGGGTTCAGTTAGATATTGAAGCCAAAGACAGTGGCAAGGTTTGTATTCCTTCTAAAATCCTGATGGATTCATTAAAAAATATTGCTGACCAGCCGCTAACTTTTAATATAGACAAGAACTTCGGCATTGAAATTACCAGCGATAATGGTAAGTACAAAGTGATGGGGGAAAACCCGGATAATTTTCCGAAAGAACCGGCAGCGGATGATACCACCTCCTTTACCATGACCGCCTCGGCATTGGTAACGGCTATCAATAAAACTTTGTTCGCCACCAGCAATGATGACCTGCGTCCAGCTATGACAGGTGTGTTTTTTGAATTGGATAAAAAAGGATTGCAATGCGTGGCTACTGATGCCCATCGCCTGGTTCGTTATAAAAGAACAGATGTAAAATGTCCGAAATCTGACTCGTTCATTGTGCCCCGCAAGCCTTTGAACCTGGTAAAAACAGCCATTCCTGCTACTGAAGACGAAATAACGATCAGCTATAACAGCAATCATTTATTTATAAAACACGGCACTACCCAGATGAGTTGCCGGCTGATTGATGCAAGGTTCCCGGATTATAAAGTGGTGATACCAACCGATAATCCTTACCGGTTAACGGTTAATAAAAATGATTTTCAAAGCGCCTTGCGCCGGGTAAGTATTTTCAGTAATAAGAGCACCAACCAGGTAGCTTTAAGCATTAGTGGCAGTGAACTGCAATTGGCCGCCCAGGATATTGATTTCAGTTTTGAGGGAAATGAAAGAATGAAATGCCAGTATAACGGCGAAGATCTGATGATTGCTTTCAATGCCCGTTTTTTAATTGAAATGCTCAACGCTGCCGACAGCGATGAAATAAATATGGAGTTATCTACTTCTACCAAGGCCGGTATTATAAAGCCCACCGATAAAGACGACAACGAAGACCTGTTGATGCTGGTGATGCCGCTGATGCTGAATCAGTAAAACCTGTTTTTTTTAAAAGCAGATTTATCTTTTGAGATATGAATTTCGTTCCTGTCTGGTCATATGATAATTATATTCCTGCACATATTGCTAAGGGACGCCTGCAAGAAGATGGAATTGAGTGCTGGTTAAAAGACGATAACACGGTTACCATAGATCCTATTCTTACTAACGCCATTGGTGGCATCAAACTAATGGTGCAGGAAGTTGATGCAAAAAGAGCCTGGGAAATTCTAAGCAGATTACAGCGGGAACATAAAGCAACAATCGCCTGCCCCAATTGCGGATCACACAACATGGAGCTGGTCAGCACTCCCCGAAAGGCCATGAACTGGCTTAGCGCCATAACTACTTTTTTTCTTGGCGACTATGCATTAACCACGGATAAAGTCTATCATTGTTTCGATTGCAAAAAAGAATTTCCAGAAGACCAAATTGCATCACAGAAAGATTCTTCCACAAAAACGGATAGTTGAGTGTATTTCTCTCCATTGTTTTCTTAATGTAAGTTTGCCGATATGAAAATTGCAGCCTTGATTCCCGCCCGGTATGCGGCCATCCGGTTTCCGGCCAAGCTGATGCAACTGCTCGGCGATAAAACCGTTATCCGGCATACTTATGATAATACTGTTGCCACCGGCTTGTTTAATGAAGTGATAGTGATTACTGACAGTGAAATTATTTTCAATGAAATTGTTTCGCATGGCGGCATGGCCAAAATGAGTGTGAAGGAACATGAAAGCGGCAGTGACCGGATAGCTGAAGCAGCAGCTGATATGGATATTGACATTATTGTTAATGTGCAGGGTGATGAACCCTTTGTAAAAAAAGATCCGCTGGAAAAATTATTACAACAATTTGCTGACCCCTCGGTGCAGGTTGCTTCGCTGATGCAGGTTCTGAAAGATGAAAAACAAATCAATGATCCTAATTATGTGAAAGTGGTGGTGGATAAAAACATGAACTCACTTTTCTTCAGCCGCAGTGCGATTCCTTATCCAAGGGACAAAAATGTTCCGGCTGTTTATTATGAACATATCGGTGTATATGGTTTCCGTAAACAAGCATTGATGAATTTTACACAATGGCCTTTATCTCCGCTGGAAGCCATAGAAAAAATTGAATGTCTCCGTTATTTGGAAAATGGTGTTCCCCTCCGCATGGTGGTGGTGGATTATCTGGGCGTGGAGATTGATACGCCGGAAGATTTGGAAAGGGCGGCTGGGTTGTTATGATTTTTTTACCACAGAGGGCACAGAGTTTTTTCACTAAGAACACAAAGAAAATGCCATATCAAAGTATACCCCCTGAACTAAACCAGCTTTCAAATGAAGTAATCGGGTTAGCGATAAAAGTTCATCGTATCCTTGGACCGGGATTGCTTGAGTCTTCTTACAAGGAGTGTTTATACTATGAGGTTGTGAAAGCCGGTTACTTTGCGGAAAAAGAAAAGCCCCTGCCTTTGGTTTATGAAACCATTAAACTTGATATTGGTTATCGTATTGATCTTTTGGTGGAAAATAAATTAATTATTGAAATTAAGTCGGTCGATGCCTTGACCGATATATACACTGCCCAGGTTTTAACCTATCTTAAGTTATCGGGTAATCGCCTTGGGCTGCTTATCAATTTTAATGTTGCTTTATTGAAAAATGGAATCAAGCGCCTGGTATTATAACTTTGTGCCCTCTGTGCAAAGTCTTTTGTGTCCTTTGTGGTAAAAAAATATACTCATGAAATTCAGAAACTTTAAAATGGTCGGCTATGTGGTATATGGCCGCGGTTCGTTTAATCAATTGGATGAAGTTATTGCCCCACATCGTAAGGAAGGCAAGCCAATGATTTTTTTAGTAGATCATTTTTTTAATGGTAAGCCGCTGGTGAATCGTATTCCTGTAAGAGGAAATGACAAAATCGTTTTTGCCGACGTGAGTTACGAACCCAAAACAACTTATGTTGACCAACTGGCGCAGCAACTGAAAGATGAATTTGGAAAAATAAGCGGCATCGCCGGCATTGGTGGCGGTAGCACGATGGATTTAGCCAAAGCCGTTTCGCTGATGATGAATAATCCGGGCTCTTCAGCCGATTACCAGGGATGGGACCTGGTAAAAAATCCCGGAGTTTATAAAGTTGGTATTCCAACACTGAGTGGTACTGGGGCCGAAGTTTCAAGAACAACTGTATTGACGGGCCCGACAAAAAAACTGGGAATGAATTCTGACTTCACTCCTTTTGACCAGATTATTCTTGATCCTGAGTTAGTAAAAGATGCGCCTGCCAATCAACGTTTCTATACAGGCATGGATTGTTATATTCATTGCATTGAAAGTTTGCAGGGAACTTATTTAAATGAATTCAGTAAGAGCTATGGAGAAAAAGCGTTGCAACTTTGCCGTAAAGTATTTGTTGAAAAACCGAAGTGGGATGATGAATGTGATGATATGCTGATGATGGCTTCTTATGCCGGCGGTATGAGCATTGCTTATTCGCAGGTGGGAGTGGCTCATGCGGTGAGTTATGGTTTAAGTTATTTGCTGGGCACCAAACATGGCATTGGCAATTGTATTGTGATGAATCAACTGGAAGAATATTATCCTGGAGGGGTAAAAGAATTTAAATACATGGTGGAGAAAAATAAGATTGAAATACCAACAGGTATTTGCAAAGGATTAAGTGATGAGGATTTTGAAAAGATGATCAATGTTTCTATGGGTTTGAAACCCCTTTGGGAAAATGCATTGGGAAAAAATTGGGAAACGATAATGACGAGGGAGAAGCTGAGGGCATTGTTTGAGAAATTATAACCCTACCTTTAGTGAAAACTATTCTTAATGAAAAAATTTCTTTTTATTCTTTCTGCTCCATTGCTGTTGATTGCTGCCTGCAAATCAGGTGGCAAAAAAAACGAAGGGGGTAAATATGCGGAAGTATTTACCAAACATCAATCCCGGATAACGGAGCTGCGCAACTCACTAACCGCTTTACAAACTTCTTTGAAAGAGGCGGGCACTACGGCCATAACCGCTGGTGAATTAAACCCTGCTGTTAATCCCGGCAACTATGATACATCCGGGAATACGCTGATACTCCAGCATCATTTACTGGCGGCACCAGAAAATTTTACTTCTTATGATAGCCTGTTTGGCTTGTATTATAATACCCTGGCGGCAGAAGCATTCCGCTGGAGTGGAAACGGCACAAAAGAGAGAGCCATTTTTGAAAAGGACTATTTAAGCGAAGCCGATGTAGATAAAATATTATCGCCTTTATCGGTTGAACGTTTTCCTTACCTGCTGGTGGTAAAAGCAACGGCATTTGATCCGCTGCGCACAAAAGAAGATGGCAGCTTTGAAGGCGGTGGCGCAACTGCTTCATTTTATTTAATTGACTGGCGCAACAAGAAAGAGCTTTCGGCCATTACTTTATCGGCGAAGCCGGATGAAGAAATGCTGGTTGCTTACCGTGCAACGGGTGGTGCGACGGCAAAAAATGAAGCGGCCGAAAAGAAAGCAAAGGAAACGATGCAAAAAGATATGCGGAGCAAACTGTTTGCGTGGCTGACGGAAATAACCGGCGGCAAAGCGGTGGTGCCTGCTTATTAAAGGATGAAGAATGCTGCAAAGCAGTATTTAAGAAATGTATTGAGGAGTCCGGCGGACTCCTTTTTTTGTTGCATTTGGCGAAAATCTTTTGCAGTTTTTTGAAAACAGATAGCAATCCCTGCAATGTTTGTTGCAGTTCTTTCACCGCAAGTTGCAGTTCCTTCACTATAGTTTGCAGTTCTTTTACTGTTTGTTGCAGTTCCTTTACTGTAGTTTGCAGTTCTTTCACTGTTTGTTGCAGTTCCTTCACTGCAGTTTGCAGCTCTTTCACTGTTTGTTGCAGTTCCTTCACTGTAGTTTGCAGTTCTTTTACTGCAGATATGCTTCCCGGTGATGTTTTTGACCATTTTTTGTAATTTTAGGCCCTAAAAACCTATTTCTATGCTTATTCTGAACCTGAAAGCCCTGCTTGAGAGCCGGGGATTTGACAAACCGCAGCGCCAACTTACCCTTAATGGCTTTAACAACTTTACTGCGAGCCGGCTGATGAACAACCGGGCCACTACGATTAGTTTTACGAATCTTGAAAAGTTATGCCTGGCCTGCCAGTGTACCCTTGATGAATTATTTGTGTGGGTGCCGGATGAGGCGAAGCCGGTGGCTGCCGATCACCCGATACAAAAATTAAAAGCAAAACCAAAAGCGATGAACCCTGTGGATCGTATCAGGCAACTGGGGCCGGATAAACTGAAAGTGCTACAGGAGTTTATGGATGGGCTGGAGAAGAAGTGAGAGGGAAATGCTGAATTATGAATTTTGAATGATGAATGAGGTGATTGGTTGGTCAGCCAATTAATTGATTAGGGATTTCAATAGAAACTTATGGCGGGAGTGGTGTATATTTAAGAGTTGGGCGAAATTTTTAAAGAGTATTATGATTTTAACAAAAAAAGAAAAAGACAAAAAGGTTCTAGCCTCACCACCGGCTGACCAAAATTCCGTAAAGCCATTTATTAGATGGGCTGGTGGTAAACAAAATTTAGTAAAAAAATTATCTGAAAATTTACCAAGAACTCCATTCAAAAAATATTTTGAGCCCTTTGTCGGTGCTGGTTCACTATTTCTTTTTAATGATTTTGACAATAGTTTTATATCAGACATTAACCCACATTTGATAAATAGTTATTCCTCAATAAAAGAATCTGCTGAAAAAGTTTTTGATCGACTAGAGTTTCATCGAAAAAAGTTATCAGAAAAGTATTATTATAAACTAAGAAAAGAATTCAATTTAAAAAAAGAAGAATATGACATAAAACAAGCTGCCACATTTATCTTCTTAGTTCACACTTCCTTTAATGGAATTTTTAGAGTGAACAAAAAAGGTGAATACAATGTTCCATTCGGCAAACCTAACCCAGCCTTGCCAAGTAAAGACCACTTGCTTAAAATAAAAGATAAGCTTTCAAATACAGTAATAGAAAATTGCATGTATGAGGACATTCTGGATACGGTATCTCCAAATGACTTTGTATACTTTGACCCTCCATATCCCCCCCTTAACGGAACTTCTTTTTTCCAACATTATTCAATTGACAAATTTCCGAATAAACAGCAAGAAGAGTTAGCAGACCATGCAAAATCACTGAGCGATAAAGGGGCCTTTATTATGATTTCCAATGCTGGCACACCAATGATAAAAAAACTTTACAAAGGATGGAATATTAAAAAAACTGATGCGTATAGATATGTTAACTGCAAAGCGGAAAGAAAAACTGTACAGGAATTAATAATTACAAACTACTAGTAAATGCAAAATCAAAAAGCAATTCATTTTGAAAAAACCCTTAAAGGATTTTCATATAATGTATTAGGTGTTATTTTGCCCTTTATTTTGTCTTTAATACCTATAATGATTCTTAAAAAATATGACGCTATCTATGCCTTTTTAGACCAAGGACAATTTTTACTATTTGGTGCTGGCTTATATACTAGTTCAATTTTTCTGTTTGGAGAAAATAAGGGGTCTATTAGAAAACTAAAAGATAAATTATTAAGCAACTTGTCTTTTTGGCTATTAATAATAAGCTCCGCATTTTATGCTATTATATACTGCTTAGACTTATTAAAAGAACCGGCTTTCTCGCTAAATATTAATTTTATCAGAATAACCTCAGTTATTCTTTTTTCAATAGCGGTATTCAGTATTTATAGAGGAGTTTTTATTGACTTCTTAAAAACCTACCCCGAAGTCGATGTAAAGGAAGAAAGCAAAAAAGAGGTAGATCACATAATGGATCAACTTTAAACCTATTATATGCAAGAAATTAAATTTAAATGTTTAAAGTGTAAACAACCAATTGGTGAATTTTATATTGGTATAATTAACCATGAGGATCTTATTACAATTTCTTTTGCTGATATAAGGAGATTGCAGACTGGCACAGAGAAAAGAGAAGTAGAGATCTATACAGGGATACAAAGAGAACTTTCAAAAAAGAGGGTAAAAGAAATAGGTCAATATGTAAACATGGTTGACGCAACATTTCCAACAGGTATAATTTTACATATCGACGAAAAAGACATTATAGAATATGATGAAAAGAATGGTTATATGACAATTCCGTTTAGAGACAATGTTGCAAAAGTATTGGATGGCCAGCACCGTATTGCAGGATTAGAAGCTTATCCAAAAAATGATGACAATTTCCAAATTAATGTAACAATATTTGTTGGAATGGAGCTGGAAGATCAAGCGATTGTATTTGCCACAATAAACAAAACCCAAACCAAAGTTAATAAGTCATTAGTAGCAGATTTATTTGAATTTGCAACACATAGAAGTCCACATAAAACTGCACATAACATTGTAAGAGCTTTAAACCAAAAAGCTGGCAGCCCCTTTAAAGACAAAATAAAGATTTTGGGTACAGCAAATGATAAAGAGAAAGAAACAATTACTCAAGCCACGTTTTCGGAATCATTAATGAAATTATATTCGAAAGAATTTATGCTCGATAGAGATATATACAAACGAGGTAAAAAACCAGACAATTTTGAAGGGAGGGAACTACTTGGCCGACCATTAAGAAATTTGTTTATCGACGAACAGGACAGCACAATAGCAAAAATAATTTGGGAATTCTTCAAAGCGGTTGAATTAAAATGGCCGACGGCTTGGGGTCCAGTTGAACAGGAAATGATATTAAACAAGTCAACGGGGTTTCTAGCATTAATAAATTTGTTTAAAGACATTTATGTACACATAAATAAAATTGGCGAAGTTGTAGACCATCAGACATACCTAAAATATTTTGCCAAATCTTCTTTAAAGGACAATGATTTTACGAGAACTAATTTTTTACCTGGTTCGGGCGGACAATCTAAATTATATAAAACCTTAAAAGAGCAATTGGGTGTATAAAAATACGCCAAACAAAAGGTCACTATTGCACAACGTCAATTTAAAAAATTCTCCTTCTTGATTTCCGCTTATATATTTAACAAAGGAAAACATAAATACCATACACATGAATAATAATCCCATTGTTGAAATCCGTGATGCCCGGCTTCCCAATGACATTGATTTTGTCCGGCAATTATGGACCGATTACCTGACATGGGGAAACGATAATATGCAACTGCTTTATGGTGTGCACCCGCATAATCCGAAAGAAGCGGTGGAGCAAGACGTTAAAATGATTGACAAATTTCTACCGCCCAACGGGAGGCTTCTGCTTGCATTCATAGAAAATAAAGCCTGTGGAATAGGTTGCCTGAAAAGTATTGATGAAGAAACGGGTGAAATTAAACGCATGTATGTAAACCCGTCTTTCAGAAAGATTGGAGCAGGACGGGCTATACTTCAATCCTTACTAAATGCTGCAAAAGAAACCGGTTACAAAAAAGTGCGATTGGATAGTCCAAAGTTTATGGAGGCCGCTCATTCACTTTACCGGAGTTTTGGTTTTAAAAACATTCCGGTGTACCCGGAAGTTGAAATTCCGGAAGAGTTCAGACAATATTTATTGTTTATGGAAATAGATTTGTCTTAGACAACCCGTGCAAAACCAAAATAGAAACCGGCGAAATGATTGACGACTATATCTGGGTGAAATTTAAAGAGGATGCAGATAAGTGCAGCAGCTAAGATGCTATGCACAAGGCCTGTCCGGGCGGTTTGTTATTTTTTACCGAACACAAGCAAGGATAGAAAAAATAATGACCGCCAATAACATCAGGTTAACAGTTCTTTATTCTGACATCTATAAAATAGATTAACTTCAACTTCTTGCAGAGAACAATATAATATTGTTACCATCTTTCTTTATGCCTGAGTTGCTTATTTAAATAATAAAAACAAAAAGCGGCCAGGCAAAACGGGGAAGCCGAAAACCGATCAGAGTAGGCAACATAGAAACAAAAACCCAACGTTATGCCAAAGTATGTAATTGAACGGGAAATTCCCGGGGCAGGCAAAATGACTGCCGAACAACTAAAAGCAATTTCACAAATCTCCTGCGGAGTATTAAGTAAAATGGGCTCCCAGATTCAGTGGGTTCATAGTTATGTAACTACCGACAAAATTTATTGCATTTACAATGCACCCAATGAAGAAATGGTTAGGGAACATGCCAGGCAGGGCGGCTTTCCTGCCAATTCAGTCAGCAAAGTTTCAACAATCATCGACCCGACAACGGCTGAATAATTTATTTCCTGCTAAAACAAAAACCAACAGAACAGGAGCTTGAAGAAACCCGTGAATAACAAAAGCGGGTTTCTTTTTTTTAAATGAGGAAGTGCTTTTCTTAAAAACCCATATACAATAGTACCGGCCATTGCGGCAATAAAATAAACGATAAACACAGTATGACCGGCTCCAAATAAAATAAACATCGGTGCGGGGCAGGCGCCGGCAATGGCCCAGCCCATTCCGAAAATAAAACCGCCAATAAGATAACGGGGATAAGTTTTTGCTTTTTCTTTTATGGTGATCTGCGTTCCGGCAAGGCTTTTAATTTTTTTTCTTTTAATGATTTGAACAATTACTATTCCGGAAACAACAGCAGAGCCAATTATTCCAAACATATGGAAGCTCTGAAACCTGAACATTTCATATATCCTGAACCAGGATACTGCTTCACTTTTATATAAAATAAACCCGAGAAGGATTCCGACTAAAATATATTTTACAACTCTCATAATAACCTTCTTTGCTGATTATTTAAAAAGATAGGGTAACACAAAATAAGTGATGGCCAGTCCGCCGGAAAAAAATCCGATGACGGCAACAACTGATGGCAGTTGCATGGAAGACAATCCGCTGATGGCATGCCCCGAAGTGCATCCGCCTGCATAGCGGGCGCCGAAGCCAACTAAAAATCCACCACCGGCCACCATCAGAAGCCCTTGCCAGCTCATTATTCCTTTCCAACTAATAATGTCGGGAACAAGCGGCACTTCTCCCTGCGTAACTTTTATGTTTATTTTATTTAGGGAGTTTACTGTCGCATCGCTGATATGAGCAACATCTCCATGTGGTCCCAGGAAATAATGTGCGGCAAGAAATCCGCCCAACACGGCGCCGAGGGCTACTAATAAATTCCACCTCCCGGATTTCCAGTCGATCTTAAAAAATTCGTTCATTTCTCCGGCTCCGCCGGCGGCACACATTAACCTGAAGTTTTCTGATATGCCAAACTCATGTCCGAAGTAAAGTAAAATGAACATGACCAGGGCAAGTAAAGGGCCGGCCACATACCAGGGCCAGGGCTGTGCAATAAAATCTCTGAGTTGATTAAAGAATGTTTCCATTGGTTTTTGGATTATGTGATTTTACCTGCAAAAATATTTTGCCGGAAGATATTTATTATTGACTAATAACATAGGAACGAATGACTCTAATAAGGTGTTGATGTGTGCAATTTTACAACGTGGTGACGTTAGTTGGTGGGCCAGTGGTTTTTTTATCAGCAAATGAGTTGTAGCTATTTCCTTATGGGAAATGATTGAATAAACGGTTGCGCCCTGTTCCTTCGGGAGACCCGGTTCTGAAAAAATAAAGAACTGAAATAATTTTCAATCCTTGATACAACGAACAGAGAATCCGCATTGCTTGGGCTGGTCCTTTCTATCGAAGAGGATTAAGTTATAGATCAGTAGGCGGGGCCAGGCGTAAGCTGCACTTCTCTGCGTAGAGCTCCACCAAAAGCCACCCTCTCCGACGACATACCAACCAGTTACGCCGAAATCCCCAGTGAAATAACGGCAACTACCCGGCAGACCCGTGAAGCCGCTGTAATTAGTGGCCCCATCGTTCGATGCATGCCAATTTGTTGTACCCATTTCCTTCATTTTACCTCCCGCTACATCGTCTCCTCCTAACGCATTGGACAATGTTGTCCATTCTGTATCACTGGGAATATGCCAGCCGGCAGGAGCTAAGCCTCTTGGATCGTTTACTGCATACCAGTTATACAAGATGCCATAGACTTTACCGTAGTTAACATTATTTTCATAATAACACCATGCCCCGGTGGTTAATTTACTCCATTTGACCGGATCTTTTACTTCAGGTATAGGGTCGCCATTCCTATATGTAGTTACGCTTAAGTTTTTTTGCATCCATATCTGGCTGTAAAGGGGTGAGCCGGGTTCATTTACAATCGTAACAGATGGAATTGAAATGAGTGCAGCAGTGTTCTTCCCTGCAACAGTTACATTGGGGTTAATATGAGGAATAGTCTGTGCCGGCGCACTACTAATAATTATCGTGGCAATAAAAAAGAAGAATGTGCTTTTCATAAATTGATTTTTTGGAAAATGAAAGTTACAAAACTTATTAGCAGGAGTACCTTTATTAATTTTTAAAACCAGGCGACTGCACAAACGGCTTACTGAATGATTGGCAACGTAGTAAAACCCGGCATACCCAGCAGTACATTTCATTTTCCCGGAGATCATGCTGAACAATATCACCTCCAGCATCAGCGATTCTGAGGCTCTGTCTGGAAGATAGAATAGTGGCCAATCTCTTGATAAAACAAAAAACCTCAACAGAAATGTTGAGATTTTGGATATTGGTTTAGACTGGTGTATATCTGTCTAAATCGGTTCTGTTCGGATATTTCTGTGCACGGTTTTGCGCACATTAAATTTCGATATCCAAAAGGATAAAAGACAACGACATCCCGAACAATGAGGAAAGTCATACAAATGGCCACACCTTATTAATAGTTTTAGACTTGGGAATTGACAAATATTATCATGGTCTATGTCTGTAATAACTACAAGATTTTTTAAAATAAAAGAGTTTCTTGAATTCTGCTTTTAATCAGATGTCCGGGTGATAAAAAAGACCCCAATTGTTTAATTCTTTTTCATTAATGCTTAATAAATAAAAAATAACAAATGAAACATCTATTGAGTCTACTCCTGACGCTTTGTTCGCTGGCCGCTTTAGGTCAGAATCCAGTAAATACTGTTGCTGATGAAAAACGGGTGACTTATTCGCCCCCGCAAAACATAATACCTGCAAATGGTAAAGTTTTTACGCAACCGGAAATAGTGCAAGGCATCATGTTCAGGTGGACTTCTGTACTTCCAAAATCTAGGGAAGATATAGTGTATAAATGTTGGGTTTTTGATGTAGATAATGAGCAATCGCCTGCTCAAGCTATAAAGGCCAATAAACCCGTTTTTGAAAAAGAAGTAAACAGCAAACAAACATTTTGGCAAATGCCTGTTGAAATTACAGCATCAAAAAAAGAAAATAAATTTGTATGGTACGTGGAAGCGATCGGGACTGCTGATAGCGCACAAGGAGGTAATCCGAAGAATTATGGAAAAAGTAAGGCTACAGAGTTTAAAGTAGTTAATGAGCCTCCGAGCCGTGAACAAATTACTACAGGAGAAATAGCCAGCAGTGATGGAAGTTTTGTACATAAGATAACTTATAGCATCGGGTTTGTAGGATCATTACCAGTTGGAGATTGGGCGAAGTCAAATGGTGATAATGAGAGATATTACGCTACTTATGGATTGGGTGGTGTAATACAGATCAAATTTTCTCGTTATGCTGTTAAAACCTGGTCAGGGCAAGTGGTACTTGGAAAAAAGGGTGATGAACAAATAATAGTTCATCTAGACTCAGCTGATGGGCCCGTACCAAAGACAAAAAATACTTCTCCGGAAGTTATGCAGGGTATCATGTTTAAATCCAATCAGAAACAACGTACTGCCAAATTTGAGTACACATTATCATTTGGATATTCTACGTTTCAAACTAAAACTCTTATCATTAACGCTGCCAAACTTAAGGTAGAGCAATTACCTGTTTTAATTGGTGTAAACTACAATTTCAACAATACATTCTATATGGGAGCATTCGCAGGTGCAACAATCAAACTAACTAAAGGCAGTTATAACGGAAACATAAATAGAAATACAACTCCGGTTTTTTCATATGGACCACGGCTTGGCCTTAACTTCAAAAGAATAAATATTGAAAGCATGTTTTTAGCCAATTCTGCTTCTCGTTTTAAAGCGGGTGATTATTTTGTTGCGGCTAAATGTAATAGCTTTTCGTTTGGAGTATCTTATAGATTTTAAAAATAATTAACTATAGATAGGGCTGATCCGTTTGATGAGTAGCAAAACAATAAACTTGAACGAGAGAAAGGACAATAACAGCGCACGGTTCTGCACACTGAATTGAATAACCACGACCAGATGCTTTTCTGGTCATCAATAATATGTGTTTGGTTGTTGAAAATATCAGCTGATTTGGATGGGGTTACCGTTTTTAAGCTATACCTTTTACGAAACACGATTATTGATATTCCCGAAATTGTACAAAAAGCGTAACACAAAAAAATTAAACCATGTCTAAAAGGAAATTAACTAATCGAATAATAGCCATAAAATTTTATTTAACTTCTGTTTGTGCATTAAGTGTATTTCTCGCCACCGGATAAGATGGAGGACCTGACCAGCTTAATCCAGAAACAAAGTTGTTCTTAAGACATGGTTTTAATCCACCTGTGTATAACTAAGAATGAGAAGTATCGGAAGACTGACTTGCCGAGATAAATACAATTGCCAGCCAAAGAATAAACACTCTGATTTCCAACTGTATTTCTATTTCTGTTTCTAATAACATGCGCCGTGCAAAAATATTCTGTAGCATAATTGTGCCAACCCGGGCATCGCCGGAAATGACGTAATACTTTTCATGAAGGCTGAATAATTTTTTCTTTAAAAAAAAAGAATGGCCGGAAAATTCAATTCGATAGTTACTGCTCAGCAATCCCTGCCTTCTGGCCACGGCCAGTTTATTCCCGGTTTTGGATTCAAGAAAGAAAGTTCCCGAGAACCATCCATTTCGGTAAATAACATAGGAAACACCATTAACTGTAATACTGCCCCTGAGGCTCAGCGATACCAACTTTCGTTGAATGGCGCCAATTTTCCGGCCGTTTTCCAGCACTGAGAAATTTACACTGAATATCCCGTCCGGTATGGCTTCAAGTACTGTCCCCATGTGCTTAGCTTTGTTTACATTTTAATTCGTTCCAATAAACAAAGTTGGAGCATTCTTTTCGCTATCGGGAGGATAATTGAAAATATCGTAAAATTTATCATCGATAAAAGCGAATTTACTTTATCCTTTGGCACTGATGTCTTTTATTCATATCCTATTCATAAATACGTTCTTAATGACACCTAATCCAGAAATATTAAAAATTCACGTCAAACATTCCCCGGCTCTTGTATAGCAATGTCTGTTGAATATGGTTTAAAAGAGTTAGGAATAGTTACAATTGATTTTTTTGACTACCCGGCGAATAGAGACTATAATGGAGAATCTGATTGGGTTACTATGGCCAGTGGAGATAAAATAGTTTTTAAAGGAACGAATGATCTTTGTGTTGATAAATTGGTAAACATCATTGACATTGAATTGAACGAAGGTAGAATGGTAATAAATTCTCTTTTAATTAAAATGGACCAGCTATATCACTTGAATTATAAAAAACTCTCGAGGAAAAAATTCAAATTGTCTTGATTCTGCAGATTCTGCCTCAATAAAAGACAACGACATCCGTGTGGCTGAGTAAAGTCATCCCAAAAGTCACTTATTTCTCTTAGGTTGCTTTGATTAAAGAATAATTCCTAGGCCTTGACCACTTATAGTTTGCACTTTGTTCGGAGCTTCTGGTACCATAAAATAATAATTCATTTTTTTAAACATTTTATTATGAAAAGCATTCGACGCACAAAACCCATCATTCTGGCAATTTTCTTAACCTTGGCATTAGGTCTTTTAATATCTACACTTCAGGTTAATGCCCAACCTCCGGTGTCTAATCCCGCCTGTGCTATTTGTGGAGCACCTTGTACTGATTATGATATAACAACTAACACTTGCAGGTCAATAACGCATAAAAGCTTTTGCAAATATTATGTATCCGATAACCCCGGCTCAGCACCAGACGGCAGACCCCGTGTTGACTTCTCATTCACCAGGCCAATTCAAAGCGGTTTTCAGGTTGGAATATTAGGCTCATTGACAGGAGGCCTTTTGGTAAAAGGGAAATCAGGAGAAGCACTCTGGGGAGAAGGGGCCCTATTGGGATTTGGATTAGGCTCCTCTATTGCTTTATTTAATTCAATAAATAAAAGACCGGTGGTAGCAAATATAGCCCTGGCAGTAGTAGCCGGAGCTGCTACGGGAGCTGGAGGGGCTATGGCACAGAAAGCTTTAACAGAACCTACCGTTCCCGCAAAACCCGATAACACCGTTAAATATGCTGTCATAGCTGCAGTTGCAGAAGTAGCATTGGTTACAACCATTTCTTTGACCAAAAAGACTAAAGGTGGGTATAGTTACAAAACGAACAAGAACAAATTCCTTTCTAAAATGAGTATAAATTTTTACGGAAGCAGAATTGGATTAATTGTTAAAATATAAAACCTGTTTAAATAAATCGCCATGAAAAAAATTTGTCTGGCAATAGGTAAACATATTATTAAAGCGGAATTTGTAGCAATTCTTCTACTATCAGCATCTTCGTTATCTGCACAGGATTTGGTTATCCCTAAAATCTCATCAGAGTGGGCACCTCATACCCAATATTCAATGTCCGTAAAACGGGAAAGACTGATAGCGCATTTGAAAGCTTACGATGCAAAAATTCTTGATTTCAATTCCCGGTGTGGCAAGATACCGGTTGACAATACCTCCCTAATTTCTGCATGCAAACAGGAATCTGCAATATTGGATAAGGAAAGTGATTTATTGGATAAGGAAATTGAAATTTATAAAGCCGATTTTGATTATACAGAAAAAATTTACAAAGCATACAGTGTTCAAATAGAAAATCAGGCAAAACAGCAGAAAGAAATTGAAGCATTGCTGCCTGGAATGATCATAGAAGTGAAACAACAAGTTCAGCAGCGAAGTCCAAATGAAAATGTAAAAGGGATTATCGATTCATACAAAAATAATACACCACCCTTACCTTATAAAAAGTTTGATGAACTTGAATCTGGCGATGTTATATTGTTTGCGCCAAAATCTGGTGACCTTGGAGGTGCAGTTGTTACAGACGTAGGTAATTTTGGGCAAAACTCACAAGAATCTACGGCATCGCACACAGTTACCTATCTGAAAGAAATTAACGGTAAAAAAATATTTCTCGATAATTTTCCGGGTGAAGGCCCTCAAATTATTTCCGAAGATCAACTCCTTAAAAAATACGAAAACCGTGATGCACAGGTTGCAAAATTAAATTACTATGGTGTTGCCCAGCCACTTAAACCTGATGAAGCACAAAAATTGTACGAGAAAGCTATTGAACTGGCAAAAAAGGAATTACAAAGTGAACAGGAAATATCTCATACTTTATTTGGTTATACCAATTATGGACTAATAGGCAAAGACAATTTGGTTTGTTCTGAAGCAAGTTGGACTCTAATAAAATCAACAGGCAGGAAAATTCCTATGTCGAGGTCTTGGATAACAAAAGCCAACGGTGTTGATTTTAGTCCTGCAGATTTTTATAATAATACTCAATATTTTCTGGTTACTCCTCTCGATATGTCAAAATAGGATGTTATTGAAAAAGACGCAACAAATTTCATCTGTAATTATGATTACGCCATTGAAATAAACAGGGTCTGCCCGAAAAACCCACGACCAGCGTGGGTTTTATTTTTGTTGAAGTGGTGTGGGGCGGGATCGAACCGCCGACACAAGGATTTTCAGTCCTTTGCTCTACCGACTGAGCTACCGCACCAATTGATTGAAATTTCAAATCCCAAATTCCAAATCGGGCTGCAAATATAGGCAGGTTTGCTAAAAAATCGAAGACAAATGTCCCTTATTTGGTATTTGTGATTTGTTTCTTGGGGTTTTTAGAACTTACATTCCATATTCACTCAAAAACTTAATCCGCATTATTTTAAGTTGTTCCCAGGTTAAATTATGTTCTGACAGTTCTTCCTGTGCGGCCTGCAGCGAAGAGGATTCGCAGGTCTTAAAATATTCAATGATTTCATCCTGGTCGTCTTCATCCAGCATTTCATCAATGGCATAAGTAAGGTTCAGTTTAGTACCGCTGGCTGCAATGGTTTCCATTTCTTCCAGCATTTCATCCATTCGCCAGCCTTTGTTTTTTGCTATTGTCTCCAGCGAAACTTTTTTATCGGTGTTTTGAATGATATAAACTTTATTGCCGCTTTTATTCACCACACTCTTCATTACAAAGTCATCGGGCCGTTCAATATTGTTATCCTCTACATACCGGGCAATTAATTTAATAAATGGTTTCCCGAATTTTTCTGCCTTCCCTTTGCTCACTCCCTGGCATTTTACCAGCTCTTCCATGGTGGTGGGATACATAGTAGCCATATCCTGCAATGTGTTTTCCAAAAAGATTACCCAGGAAACAAGGCCAATTCTTTTTGCTTCCTTATGCCGCAACTCTTTCAACATTTCCAATAGTTTTTCATCCAGGGCGGTCCCTCCGGACACTTCAGGCCCTTCTTCATCATCGGCATTGGCATCATCATACAGCTTATTGAGAACGATCTGGAATGATTTTGGTTTCTTCAAAAACGCTTCGGCCTTTTTTGTAAACTTCAACACCCCGTATTCTTCAATATCTTTTGTAAGCAATCCCTCTAATATTAATTGTCTTAGTAAGGAATTCCAGAAATGATTATCCCTGTCATTGCCGCTGGCAAAAACATCCAGCGCATCATGCCGGAACATTTGTATCTGTGGGGTCATTTTGCCGCTGATGATTTTTACCACATATTCTGTAGCAAATCTTTCATCAAGCGCTTTGATGGCTTTTAATGCAATCACTACTTCTTCTTTTGCCTCTACTCTTTCTTTCGGGTGTTTACAGTTATCGCACTGCCCGCAATTTTCTTTTTCATACACTTCGCCGAAATAACTCATCAGCACTTTGCGGCGGCAAACACCGGTTTCCGCAAATCCAACTGTTTCATTAATTAATTGAGCACCGACTTCTCTTTCGCTAAGGGGCTTATCCCGCATCAGGTGTTCCAGCTTGCTTACATCTTTATGCGAGTAATAGAGAATACATTTTCCTTCCAACCCATCGCGGCCGGCACGGCCAGTTTCCTGGTAATAATTTTCTATTGACTTGGGAATATTATAATGAATAACAAACCGGATGTCAGGTTTGTCGATACCCATACCAAAAGCAATGGTGGCACAGATTACCTGCACTTCTTCTCCCAGGAATAAATCCTGCCTCTCGGTTCTTAGCTTACCGTCGAGCCCGGCATGATACGCAACGGCCTTTATTCCGTTAGCCATTAAAATATCCGCCAGCTCTTCTGTGGTTTTTCTGTTCAGCGTATAAATGATGCCGCTTTTATTTTTCATCCCTTTAATAAACCGGACAATGTTTTCATCAGTTTGTGCTTTTTTTATTTTTGGTAAAACTTCATAATAAAGATTGGGCCTGTTGAATGAAGAAATATAAATATCGGGATTGTGCAAGTCAAGATTCTTAACAATGTCACTCTGCACTTTTGGCGTAGCCGTTGCTGTTAATGCAATAACGGGTATGTCCGGGTTTATCTGGATCATCATTTCCCGCAGCCTTCTGTATTCGGGCCGGAAATCATGACCCCATTCAGAAATACAATGCGCTTCATCTACTGCGAAAAAAGCAATTTTTAAATCAGAAAAGAAATCGAGATTTTCCTGCTTGGTCAAAGTTTCAGGAGCTACGTATAGCAGTTTTGTTTTGCCGGCCAGCAAATCATCGTGCACTTCTTTAATTTCTTTTTTATTCAGCGTGGAATTCAGAAAGTGGGCCACTTCATCATTGCTGCTATAGCCACGGACAAGATCTACCTGATTTTTCATCAGGGCTATCAACGGCGAAACAATAATGGCAACGCCGTCACTTACCAGGGCGGGCAACTGGTAGCATAAACTTTTACCCCCGCCTGTTGGCATAATAATAAACGT
Organism: Chitinophagaceae bacterium; assembly: GCA_032654705.1. GTDB lineage: Bacteria > Bacteroidota > Bacteroidia > Chitinophagales > Chitinophagaceae > JJ008. The sequence goes on along the minus strand of JAULAZ010000003.1, from coordinate 2,891,879 downwards.
GTCGTGGCCGGCAAGTAAAGATTCAATCGCCTTCTCCTGTGTGTCTTTGAATTTATCAAACCCAAAATATTCCTGCAGTGATTTGCGAAGATCAAACCGATAGCCATCGGTTTTCTTTTTAACCGGTTCTGGTTGTTTTCCCGTTATTTTATTTTCCTTAACCTTCTCCGTTTTCACGGTTTTTGGTGTGGCCGGATTGCCGGCGGCTTTTTTTACTGTTCTACCCATTACTCAATAATTTCTCCGGATGATTTCCCCGGATATTTGGACTTGCTACTTTACAGAATTATTTAAGATACTCATTTTTGTCCGACTAATATCAATTGGCCGGTAAATTTTTTACAGATGCAATAATATTTCCAGATAAACAAGCCGTTATTATTATCTAAATGCCGGGGCTTCAGCAAGTAGTGAAAAACAATCCATGGATGGCTTTGCAGTATAACAAACTGAATCCCGTAAAAGGCCCCGCCTGTAAGCATTGGCAAACGGCGAATTTACAAAACCGGAAGTTTTTTTCAGGGGTTTAATCGTTAAAAATACTGTATAACATGCGGGAATGAATACTTCATAACAAATCCGCTAAATTTGCGGCTCTTATCCGCCTAAGTCTCATCCAGGTGAGACAGGGCAGACGACTTAATCATGGCTATTTCAATAAAACAAGTTGCCCTTAGAACCATTGAACTGGAGGCCCAATCTGTTTCAGGGCTGGCACTATTTATTAATGACCATTTTGAAAAAGCAGTTAACACCCTTGCTTCCTGCAGGGGCCGGGTGATAATTAGTGGCATTGGCAAAAGTGCCGTGATAGCTCAAAAAATAGTAGCAACTTTAAATTCTACCGGCACTCCTTCTGTTTTTATGCATGCTGCCGATGCTATTCATGGCGACCTGGGTATGGTACAGCAGGAGGACGTGGTTATCATCATAAGCAAAAGCGGGGAAAGTCCTGAGATAAAAGTGCTGGTGCCCCTCATCAGAAATATCGGCAATGTGCTGATCGGAATGGTGGGCAATACAGAATCCTTTCTCGCCAAAAACGTTTCCATTGTTTTAAATACAACCGTTGAACAAGAGGCTTGTCCCAATAACCTTGCCCCAACAACAAGCACTACGGCGCAATTGGTAATGGGTGATGCTATAGCAGTTTGTTTGATGGAATTGAAGGGTTTTCAACGTGATGATTTTGCCAAATTTCACCCCGGGGGTATACTGGGTAAAAAACTATATCTGCGGGTTGCCGATTTATACACAGCCAATGAAAAACCGAAGGTGCTGGCCGGCCAGTCATTAAAAGAGGTGATTGTGGAAATGACAAAAAAAAGATTGGGTATTACTGCAGTCGTGGATACAGACAATAATTTATTAGGCATTATCACCGACGGCGATCTGCGGAGAATGCTGGAAAAAAATGCTGATATAAATACTGTAAATGCAGAAGATCTTATGACAAAAAATCCGAAAGCAATCGGTCCCGATGAACTGGCGGTAGCAGCATTGGATATGCTTCGTAAAAACGAAATAACACAGTTGGCGGTAACAGAAAATAAAAAATACCTGGGCATTATACATTTGCATGATTTAGTAAGAGAGGGATTGATATAAAAAAATAATCTCCCCTTTAGGGGATGGGGGCACCATGAACAAACATCATTACGTAGCAATTATGGCGGGAGGCATCGGCAGCCGCTTCTGGCCAATGAGCCGCACCGGATTTCCGAAACAATTTTTAGATATTCTCGGCACCGGCAAAACACTTATTCAACAAACTTATGACAGGTACAGTAAGCTGGTTCCGGCAGAAAATATTTTTGTAATAACCGCAAAAGAATATACCGACATTGTTCATAAACAACTACCGGAGTTAAAACATGAAAATATTCTTTCAGAGCCTTCCAGGAAAAACACGGCCCCCTGTATTGCTTATATTGCATTTAAGCTGTTAATAAAAGACCCGAAGGCGTTGATGATTGCGGCACCGGCAGATCACCTGGTTCTGGAAACAGATGATTTTTTGAAAACTGCGAAAAAGGCATTCGCATTTATAGATCATTTTGATGCGCTTGTTACAATCGGCGTAAAGCCAACCTATCCTAATACGGGTTATGGTTACATACAACACGAAACCATCGCAGCAGCTCCGGATATATATAAAGTAAAAACGTTTACTGAAAAACCCAATACGGAACTGGCTAAAGCTTTTATTGCCAGCGGAGATTTTTTATGGAACGCCGGCATCTTTACCTGGAAAGCGAAAAATATTTTGGCGGCTTTTGAAAAATATTTGCCAGAGGTCTATGATGCGTTTGCTGCAGAAAAAGATAAATTCAACACCCCGGAGGAAACTGCTGCCATTGAAAATATCTACCCGCAATGCACCAATATATCTGTTGATTTTGGGGTGATGGAAAAGGCGGACAACGTGTATCTTATTCCCGCTTCTTTTGGCTGGAGCGATCTGGGTACATGGAACAGTGCCTGGGAGAACATGGAAAAAGATTATTTTGGCAATGCCGTGTCAGGTAAAAAAGTGATGGCGGTGGATGCAAAAAATTGTGTAGTGCATGTGCCCGACCATAAACTGGTGTTGCTCCAGGGGCTCGATGATTTTATCATCGTTGACACCAAAGATGTTTTGCTTATCTGCAAAAAAGAAAAAGAACAGGAGATAAAAGAGTATGTGGCCGAAATAAAAAGAAATATGGGCGATAAGCACCTGTGACGGGTAAAAACATTGCGTTAAAAGTAATAGCCCCGGTTTGTCCGGGGTTTTTTAATTTTACTATATGCTCTTTTACCCGGCAGGTGAGTTTTGTCAAATAATAAAAAATAAATTTATATATGTCATCCCCTCCGTTTAATAATATTCTCTTTCTCGATATTGAAACAGTGCCCCAGTTTCCCGATTACTTCTCTTTGCCGGAAGACTGGAAGCAATTATGGGATGCCAAATCAGTTTCTCTTATAAAATACCATGAAGGCCAGACCAATGATTCGCTTTATCCCCGCGCCGGTATTTATGCTGAATTTGGCAAAATCGTTTGCATCAGCTGCGGTGTATTGCAAGGAGCAGGCAGACAACGAAAGATTATTATTAAAAGTTTTTCCGGCCATGATGAAAAAATATTGCTGCAACAGTTTACAGACATGCTGAATAAATGGGCCGGCGGCGAACCAAAACATCTCTGTGCCCATAATGGTAAAGAGTTTGACTTCCCTTACCTGTGCCGCAGGTTGATTGTACACAATCTTCCTATTCCTTCCATTTTAAATATCTCAGGTAAAAAACCGTGGGAAGTAACTCATTTTGACACCCTGGAATTATGGAAGTTTGGTGACTTTAAAAGTTATACCTCATTAAACCTGCTTGCACACACACTTGGCATTCAAACACCCAAGGACGATATTGATGGCAGTGTAGTATGGGAAGTGTACTGGAAGGAAAAGAACCTGGAACGTATTGTAACGTATTGCCAGAAAGACGTGGTAACGGTAGCACAAATACTTTTAAGAATGAATGGCGAGCTACTGATTGATACCGGTAATATTGAAATAAAATAATAATGGAACGCACAAATTATTCTTCGGGGGCCAAATGGGAAGACATCGTTGGCTATAGCCGTGCGGTGAAAGTTGGAAATATTGTTGAGGTAACAGGAACTGTTGCGGCAGATGGCAACAGCAATCTTATCGGCGGGAATAATGCGTATGAACAAACAAAATATATTATTCAGAAAATAGATGCTGTTTTGCAAAGAACAGGAGCTTCTTTAAAAGATGTAGTGCGGACAAGAATGTTTGTTACTGATATTTCAAGATGGGAAGAATACGGAAAAGCCCATGGCGAATTTTTTAAAGACATCAAGCCCTGCACCAGTATGATTGAAGTAAAAGGGCTGATTGCCCCTGAATATTTAATAGAAATTGAAGCAACCGCTATTATTTCTTCCTGATATCAACATTGAATCACTTCGTGAATATTGCTTATCAAAACCCGGCGCAGAAGAAACACTTCCCTTTGGCCCGGACACCCTGGTATATAAAGTAGGGGGTAAGGTTTTCTTATTAACGGGTCTTGATAGTGATGATCTGCGCTTTAACGTAAAATGCAACCCGGATAAGGCACTTGAGCTGCGGGAAGAATTTCCCTGTGTGTTACCCGGCTATCACATGAATAAAAAACACTGGAACACGATTGTGGCAGATGGCTCTGTTTCATCCAAACAATTAAAAGAATGGATTGATCATTCTTATGATCTGGTAGTGGGGAAGAAGAAAAAATAACAACCCGGTATTTTACGCCCATGCTTTCTCCCGGGTTGTTTTTGTCTGCCACTTTATTAAACTAAAAATTAATTTTTAGGAAACAATTCAAAATATTCTTTTGCCTCCTGGAGAAGACGTTCGCTATCAGAGGCTCTGATTGAGGTTTCTTTCTCGTTTGTTTGGTTTGCTTCTTTAATAACGGCATCTTCAAAATAATAATAAGTTTTCCCGGTTCGCTCCTCTGATTTGCCAATACGTTGCAATCCGTCGTCTTCAATAAATGCAATCATCAGTTTCCCGTTTTGAAAATAAAACTCTTCTGTTCGTTGAGAGACTTTTTCATAGGGAAAGGTTTTTATCCTGACCAGTTGATCGTTTTGTGTAAAAAATTCGATCCTCGACCATTTTTGTTTTATTTGCTCCCTGAGACTGGCGGTTGGGAGCGATTTTTTTTGTGATGACGGTAAATTATTTTCGATCTTCTCTCTTTCCATATCAATTGCTTTTACAAGCGAATCGATATTGGCTTTAGGGGCGTTTGCTGTACTCTCTTCGGAATTAACGGTTACACCGGGAGTTTCTTTCTGTTCGTTTTTAGCATTCTTATCATTTGAGCCGCAGGAGAAGAGAAAGAAAGCCATTCCTGCTAATATTACTGTTTTTTTCATGTTGTTTTTTTATAATTGAATTCTAATAAATATTGTTGTTAGATGAAAAAAACCGGGTTTTCATACTGTGAATACGCCTTTCGGGTTATTTCGATGCAAAAATGAGCCCCCTTAAAGCAATAAGTATTACACAATTTTTGAAATAAGTTACATCATTCATAGATTTTAATTTGGAAAAGCCGATGTTTTTGTATTTAATCTTTGGGGGAGTCGGGCCCGGGGTCGTCTAAAAGGGGTAATGATTTGTATTTCAAATATGATTGCGGTAAGTGAATCTGTTTCCCCAAAACAATTAAAGGAATGGATTGATCATTCCTATGGGCTGGTGGTGGGGAAGAAGAAGCGCTTTCAATAAGGCTTGTTGGCGTTATACTGAATTTATTATTTCACGAAGGCGTATTCTGAAAGAAAAATTTTTTTCCTGCTTTATATTTCTATTCTATCTTATACTCACTAACAATATTTTCCAGCTTATCAATATTCAGAAATATTATTTCCCTTTTATTCTTGGCAATTAATTTTTCGTTTTCAAAATCGCTTAGTTGCCGGGTAACCTGTTCGGCTGTGGTGCCTGCAAGATCGGCAATGTCCTGCCGGCTTAATGTAACATTTAGTTTTTTTGTTGCGGCGTTCATGCCAAATACCTGGTAACAATATAAAAAAGCCATTGCCACTTTTTCCCTTATGTTCATCTGTGCCTGGTATTTTACTCTCAGTTCGGCTCTTCGTAATTCAGATGCATAGAAAAATATCAGGTTATAGGCAAAACTTGGACAATTCATACAGGCTTCATAAAACAACTCGTTCTCAACAAAACAAATCAACGAGTCCATTATGGCAATGGAATTAAAATAGTATTTGGTTCTTCCAAGTCCGCGGTGACCCAGTATCTGCCCTTCCCTTGCAAGCCGCACAATCTGTTCTCTTCCATGCAAACTCGTTGTTGCTAATTTTACGCCTCCCTGTTGTATGAAATAAATGCCGTAAATCGGCTCGCCTTCCCGAAAAATATAATCTCCTTTTTTAAACCAGTGCTGGTATTTTCCTGTGCTGATCTTGTTTAGCCACTCATCAAAACACCCCAGCTTTATGAGGCATTTTTCGTTTTTACAATCTATACATTCAATTTTTTTTTCCATGGTGTGAACTCTTACGCAAAGGTAAAGACTTTCTGATCCCGGATACCGGCAAACAGTTTTTCCTCCGATAAAAACAGAAGTGTATTATCCCCTTACTTTATCAAGCAAATCATTCAGCAGAATAATTTCTTCCTCGCTCAGCGCAAAAAGCTGTTTGTCTATCCTTTCGTTTTCCTTTTCTATTTCTTTAAGCAGCTCTAATCCATCCCGGGTAATTACTACATCCATCTTGCGCCGGTCCCCATCACAAATATTTCTGTCCACCAGTTTCTTTTTTCGCAGCACTTCAACAATTCTTGAAGCGTCGCTCATGTGGTCAAGCATCCGGTCACGAATTAGTTTTACCGTTGCGGCTCCGGGGTGTTGACCCCGTAAAATGCGCAGAATATTATATTGCTGAATGGTTAGTCCATATTCTTTAAACACTTCTGATTGAATTTGAATCGCCCACTTTCCTGTAAAAACAAGATTTACTGCCGCCCTGTGATAATTATTCCGGAAGGGCTTTGTCTGGTGTATTTCTTTTTCAAGCTTCATAAGATATTTTGTTTATCCTGATCGCGGTGGTAGCCGTTTTATTAATTTGCTGTAAAATTATGCAATATTTCTTCTGCTTCCTCCGCACAAATACAGCCAATACGATTAATTTTATCCGAAGAACCATTTGAAACAAATCTATTCATAGTTGTACTACTAAATTTTCCCGCTTGAAAATCAAAAGCAAACTCCCAAACGTCGGAACCACCATCTTCGCTATAATGAGTGGCCTTGCCACCGAATACAAAGCCGTTAATCTTGGACAGGGTTTCCCCGATTTTCCCATGAGTGATGAACTAATCGGGTTGGTAAACGGAGCAATGAAAAACAATTACAACCAGTATTCTCCCATGCCCGGGTGGATGCCACTAAGGGAATCCATTGCAGAAAAGGTGGGGTTTTTATATCAAACCAAAATCAATCCCGGCACAGAAATTACGATAACACCCGGCGGCACTTATGCCATATATTCTGCATTAACAACTATCCTGCAACCGGACGACGAGGTAATTGTTTTTGAACCGGCTTATGATAGTTATATTCCTAATATTGAAATTAATGGGGCAAAAGCCGTTACTATTGATTTGGTTTACCCGGATTATCATATAGATTGGACTGCCGTTCAAAAAGTTATTACGCCAAAAACAAAAGCCATTATTATTAACTCCCCGCACAACCCAACAGGAAGTGTAATTGGCGAAAAAGATATAGAACAGCTGCATAAGATTGTTGAAGGCACAAACATCTTTATCATCAGCGATGAGGTATATGAACATTTGATTTTTGATAATATTCTCCATCAAAGCATTCTTCGCTATCCGGATTTGCTGCAAAGAAGTTTTGTTTGTTTTTCTTTTGGTAAAGTATATAATTGTACGGGCTGGAAACTGGGTTATTGCATTGCTCCGGCAGCATTAATGAAAGAGTTCAGAAAAGTGCACCAGTTTAATTGCTTTTCCTGCCACACTCCTTCGCAGGTGGCCCTGGCTGAGTTTTTGAAAAACAGGGAGGCTTATCTTTCTTTATCATTTTTTATACAGCAGAAGCGGGATTACTTCAAACAACTGATGCAGCAAACAAAGTTTACCATGCAAAATTCTTTTGGCAGTTATTTTATCTGCGGCACCTATGAAAAAATAAGTGAAGAAGGCGACAAGGATTTTGCCATACGGTTAACCAAAGAAACCGGCGTTGCCACCATCCCTGTTTCCGCTTTTTATCAAAATGGAAAAGATGATAAGGTTTTGCGGTTTTGTTTTTCAAAGAAGAAAGAAACACTGGAGGCCGCTGTTGAAAAACTTTCAAAAATCTGATGTCAATTGACTCCCGATACAAAGGAATTTTTTACATGTTGCTTGCCGCCCTTGGTTTTTCTGTAATGGGCGGTGCCGCCAAATCATTGAAAGAAAGTTTTGGAGCAGGACAATTAGTGTTTTGGAGAAATACAATTGGGTTGCTTGTTTTAGTGCCGGGCTTGTTATTAAAACCCCCGGTACAAGTTGGCGGAAAATTTCCCCGGTTAGTTTTTCGCGGAGTAATGGGAACAGTTGCTTTATATACCTTATTATATTGTATTCAGCATCTCCCGCTGGGAACAGCCATGAGCTATAACCTTACCTCTGTTTTATTTATTGCCCTTTTTTCATTCTTTCTTTTTGGCGAATACCACGGAAAAAAAGTTTTGTTCGCTGTGCTGCTTGGCTTCACCGGTATGCTGTTAATTTATAAACCCATCATGCATTTTCCCTGGTTTTATCATTTAGCGGGCCTGATTTCAGGAATCGCCGCGGCTATTGCTTATATGACCCTGGGGAGGCTGGGTGGTTATTATGATCCAAGAGTTATTGTTTTATCGTTTTTGCTCAGCGGTTTTCTTATTCCTCTTTTTACACTGTGCATTCATTATTCAACAGGGGTAACTGCTGATGGTCTTTTTTTTATTGACTGGCGCTGGCCCGCCATAAAAGAATGGCCGGCAGTTTTATTACTTGGCCTGGCGGCTTTATTTGGGCAATACTTTGTAACAAAAGCCTACGGCGCCGATAAAGCCGGCATTGTTTCGGTATTTGGCTATGCCAATATTGTTTTCTCTGTTTTTATCGGGATGGCCCTGGGTGATGCTTTTCCCGAATGGATGTCTTCGCTTGGCATCTTTTGCATCATCAGCAGCGGGGTTATTATCTCCCTGGTTAAACGGAAAACAACGACTTCCCATTAATGCAAAAAATAAATTTCAGCAAATTGTTGTTCTGTTGACTTGCTTTATCGTATATTTGCGATATAGGATTAATCAATATGGCTATTCATAAAAAAGAAGCGTTTGCCCAAAAAGAACAGGACCTGGCCAATTTTGCCAAGGCCATGAGTCACCCGGCAAGGATTGCTATCCTGAAAGTATTGGCCCAAAGAAATGAATGTGTCTGCGGGGAGATTGTTGACCTGCTGCCGCTGGCCCAATCCACCGTTAGCCAGCATTTAAAAGAATTAAAAAATGCCGGCTTGATTACCGGTGAAACAGACGGGCCCAAAAGCTGTTATTGCATCAACTGGAAAGCGTTTGAAAAATTCAACAGCGAATTCAGTTTTTTATTTCAAAAACTGAAAACAGCCAAATCAAAATGTTGTTGATTATTATTTACCTGATAAAAAATTATAACCATGAACACAAGTACAGAAATCAAAAATGCGGTCCGTGAAAAATATACGGAGATCGCCAACCAACCTAAAGAGCAAAATCTTTCTTCTTGTTGCGGTGCCACCTCCTCCTGCGGAGGCAATGATGTATATAATATTATGTCCGACGATTATTCAAACCTGAAAGGATATAACCCGGATGCTGACCTTGGTCTTGGTTGCGGCCTGCCTACAGAGTTTGCAAAAATAAAAGAAGGCGATACGGTTATTGACCTGGGCAGCGGTGCCGGTAATGATGCCTTTGTGGCCCGCAGGCTAACGGGTGAAAAAGGAAAGGTAATCGGTGTTGACTTTACCGAACCCATGATTGCAAGGGCAAGAGAGAATGCAGAAAAATTGAATTTAAATAATGTAGAGTTTCGCCAGGGCGATATCGAAAACATGCCCGTGACGGCCAATAAAGCAGATGTAATTATAAGTAACTGTGTGTTGAACCTTGTTCCCAATAAACAAAAAGTGTTTGAAGAAATATACCGTGTATTAAAACCCGGCGGTCATTTTTCTATTTCAGATATTGTACTGGAAGGGCCGCTTCCTGATAAATGGAAACAGGTGGCAGAGTTATACGCCGGTTGTGTATCCGGGGCCATTCAGAAAAAAGAATATTTATCCCTGATTGAAGAAACGGGTTTTACCAACATCGTTCTGCAAAAAGATAAAACCATTAATATCCCCGATGATATTCTTTCTAACTATTTAAGTGCAGGCGAAATTGCAGAATATAAAAAAGGGACAACCCGGATAATGAGTATAACCGTATATGCAGATAAACCGGTCAGCGATGATCGAAAACGTTGCGAACCCGGTAGTGGTTGTTGTTGAAATATATTTTTTGTTTCATCATAAAAAGTAAAGCCATGAAAACAATGATGCAGAAAGACCCCGGTTGTTGCGGGCCCGGCAATATTTGCTGTGGAAACGATGGTGGCACAGGGTGCTGCTAAAAAACAAAAAGAGTCCCGCTGGTCGGGACTCTTTATCTTTACAGGGATGCCAAAGAAAATTCTTTTTGTTTGTGTAGAGAACAGTAACCGATCTCAAATGAGCCAGGCATTTGCTAAAATGCAGGGCGGCTCAACTATAAAGGCATATAGTGCGGGTTCCAAACCCGCTGGCAGAATAAATCAAAAAGCAATAATAGCAATGAAGGAGATGGGCTATGATTTAAAAAAACATCGCCCAAAATCGCTGGAAGAAGTAAAAGAATATGCCCCCTTTGATGCTGTAGTTACGATGGGTTGCGGCGATGCTTGTCCCTGGATGCCCGCCAAAAAATTTATTGACTGGCAAATTCCCGATCCACGGGAAATGAATGAAGAAGATTTCAATAAAGTAAGAGACCTGATAAAAGAAAATGTGACAGCGCTACTGGCTTCGCTCTGAATGTTGGCCACGAATGAACACTAACTAACACAAAAAAATCGCTGCTGTTATACCTCTCTTCCCTTTTCGTGAAAATTTGTGTGATTTCGTGACAAAAAAATTTACTTTGCTGAAACTTTTCTTTCTTGAGCACCCCTTTTCTTTCAAACCACATTTATAAATTCCTTTTTTCTTTACTGGGATTGGTTTATATCATTGGCCTCTTTGTGCCACTGATGGATACCGATTCGGCACACCACGCCAATATTGCGCTTCACATGTTTCTTACCGGTGATTATGTTTCGCTGGTTGATCATGCCGGCGATTATTTAGATAAACCTCATCTTCATTTCTGGCTTTGTGCATTCAGTTATAAAATTTTTGGTGTAACTGGTTTTGCCTACAAGCTGCCTTCTTTTCTTTTTACAATACTTGGAACATATTCCACTTATCGTTTGGGTAAAATATTATATAATGCAGAAGTGGGTAAACTGGCCGCACTCATTCTTGCTTCTTCTTTTTCATTCGTTCTTGCCAATAACGATGTGCGGATGGATGCAACATTAACCGCTTGCATTGCCTTTGCCACATGGCAACTGGTGGAGTTTATTCAAAACAAAAAACTGCTGAATGTAGTTGGCGCTGCATTGGGATTGGCTCTGGGGTTTTCCACCAAGGGACATATTGGAGTATTTGTTCCTGCCGTAGCGTCTTTATTTTATCTTCTTTACCTCAAAATCCCGATAGCTATCGTGAGGAAAATACTGTTGAACTGGAAATGGCTCCTGCTTGTTGTTTTGTTCGGATTGTTTATTGCTCCTGTGTTGTATTGCTATTATTTACAGTTCAATCTTCACCCCGAAAAAATAGTTCGGGGAAAAGATCATATCAATGGCATAAAATTTATTTTATTCAATCAAAGCGTTGACCGCTTCAGCGGGAATGTGGGTGCCGTTGCAAAACAAGATTATTTTTTCTTTTTACATTCCTTCCTCTGGGCCTTTGCACCGTGGAGTATTATTGCTTATATCGCCATCGCCGGAAGAATAAAGAATTTTTTACATCGCAGGGAAGAATGGCTGACCACCGGCGTCTTTATCAGCATTCTTCTTGTTGTTTCTCTTTCGGGTTTCAAGCTTCCTCATTATCTCAATATTGTTTTTCCAACCACCTCGGTTTTGGTTGCAGCCTTTTTAATAAGCAAAAAAGAAAAGGCGAATTGGATAAAGTCAATTTTCCTGATACAAATAATTATTTGCTCCTTGCTCTTGTTGCTCAGCGCCGTTGTCAACGAATGGGCTTTCCCCATTAAAAGCAGTTGGGTAATTGTTGGCGTGGTATTGTTGCTGGCTGTTGTTTTTTATTTTATAAAAAGCACGGCTTATGACCGGTTGCAAAAAGCAGTGGCTGTTTCTGTTGCAGCGATGATCTTTTCTTTTTTTCTGCTGAACAGTAATTTTTATCCGCAACTGTTAACCTACCAGGGTGGCAAAGAAATGGCCGATGCCTCAAAAGGGAAAATAAACCCGGCGGATGTTTACTTCTGTAAAAACAATTTCAGCTCCTCCTATAATTTTTATACTAAAACATTATATCAGTCATTTGCCGATTCTGTTTTGCAGGCGGGCCCGCCTACCGGTCAGGCAGGCAAAAAAACCTGGTTGATATATGACATAAAAGATGAGGAACAAATAAAACAGTCCGGCTACCAGCTAAAACAACTGTTTTCTGTTTTTGATTTTGAAATAACAAAGCTGGATATAAAATTTATAAACCCTGAAACAAGAGAAAGTAGTTGTTCAAAAATGGTAATGGCTGAAATTTACAGGTAACAACAAAAATTTATAAAATGAATTGGCTTAAAAAATTATTCGGAAAAAAACAAGCGTCGGAAAAATTACAAAAAGGATCCTGCTCCGATGATCATTTATTAAACAATAATGACAACAACCCGGTTAACCCAACAAACATTTTAAGTCCCGTAGATCCGTTAAGTCCATATTCTATAGGGAATACTGACGATAACAATTCAACTCATCATAGCCATGCACAGCATGATGGTCATGATAGTTCATCAAACAATAACAGCAACACGGATAGTTCAGATTACGACAATCATTCAGGCCAGCAGGATAGTGGCAGCAGTTCGTCAGACAGTAGTGATTCGTCAGCTAATGATTCGGGAAGCTCTGGTGATAGCTCATCATCGGGTTCTTCGGATTGATTGGGTATTTGCAGCACTCAAAAACAATACACTTTATCAACCAAATTATTGTTCAGCAACACCGTAAAAAAGTTCAATATTTATTTGGTTTTTTACACAGTTCATGTTGTGTGCTGTTTATCTGTTTGAGGTAATGTAATAAAGTCGCCAGCTTTTTGTTACACTGTCGATAGCTTTTTCGTCAAGTTCTCGGAAACCTAATTCGGAAGGTTCAAGTGCATCATGAACTGGCGAAAAATAGAATAAATTCCCGCGACGAGTTACAATTGAATCTAGTTTAATTTTGGAATAAATATTCATCTGTTGCCCAAGTGAGTCGTTTATTTTAATTCGAAACGCATCCTCCTCCTCTGAGATTGCCTTATATTTCTGATAGGGGCGAACAAATTTTCCAATAATGAAGGATCTGACTATCGTCAGGGAAGTCAGTCTTTGCATCCCAACGATCTCCACCGAGAAAGGCTGGCTTTTCAGATTTTACCATATACGAGTCAATCAATGGGATATGAAGTTTTTGCCTTAAACTGTTTGAACCTAGTCCTTCATACAATCGAGAATTATGTTTAGTCTTCAGTTGACAGCTGAAAAATAGTATGCTAGTCAGAAAGAAAAAAATGAGTTTAAGGTTTTGCATCGTAGAGTTGAAATAGCACACAACTCTCTAATATACGCCACTCCCGGCATAAATTCTCATAGAAAACCAACTTGCTTTTATTCCAGCAACTTTCAATAATCAATAATCCCCTGGTGCCTCCGTTGTTTTCAAGGCCCGTAGGGCCGGCATATGGGTAGAGAAATTGCCATTTCTTTTATTTAGGTCCGTAGGAGCGGCATATAAAAACATTTCGCCGTCAGCCCGGCTTAAACAGCCAGCCTTTTCGCCCCAAAAAGCACCCAAAACATCTAAATCATTGATAAAAAAGCATCTGTCTCCTTCCGGAAGCGCTTCTGTAGTAAAAGAATAGCAACTTACAGTGAAAGAACTGCAAACTACAGTAAAGGAGCTGCAACAAATGGTGAAAGAGCTGCAAACTAAAGTGAAGCAACTGCAACAAACAGTAAAAGAACTGCAAACTTTAGTGAAAGAGCTGCAACAAACATTGCAGGGATTGTTATCTGCGTTGCAGAAATTGTCAACTGTTTTTAAAAATCTGCAAAAAACTCACCCTAAAACCAACAAAAAAAGGAAAAAACCTGGCTGTTCCCTGTAATTATTAATCCGGCTTTCTTCCTGGGCTAATACTACAACCCCGCAGCTTTACTTAACTCCAGCATCCGGGTAATCGGTTTCTTTGCAGCCAGTCTTAATTCCTCGTCCATCAGTATCTCCGGCAGTTCATATTTCATGCACAGGTAAATTTTTTCCAGTGTATTTCGTTTCATGTGCGGGCAGTCGTTGCAGGCGCAATTGTTATTGGGCGGGGCAGGTATAAATGTTTTATTGGGCGAGGCTTTCATCATCTGGTGCAGGATACCGGTCTCTGTTGCCACGATATATTCCTGCGATGAATCTGTTTGAGAATATTTTAATAATTCCGTAGTGGAGCCGATAAAGTCTGCCATGCGCAGTATGGGTTCTTCACATTCAGGATGGGCAATCAGTTTTGCCTGCGGGTGACGAATTTTTAACTTGGTTATTTTTTCAAGGCTGAATATTTCATGCACCATGCAGGCGCCGTTCCATAGCACCATATTTCTGCCGGTTACTTTGTTGATATAAGCTCCCAGGTTTTTATCCGGCGCAAAAATAATAGGTTGTTCTTTTGGAAAACTTTCTACAATAATTTTTGCATTACTGCTGGTACAGATCACATCGCTCAGCGCTTTGATACCGGCGCTGCAGTTGATATAACTCACCACCACATGACCGGGGTGTTGTTCTTTAAATTTTTTAAACAACGGTGGTGGGCAGCTATCGCTGAGCGAACAACCGGCTTTCATATCCGGAATCACCACTTTCTTTGAAGGATTTAAAATTTTTGCCGTCTCCGCCATGAAATGCACCCCGGCAAAAACAATCATATCTGCAGAAGTTTTTTCTGCCTGTTGAGCCAATCCTAAACTATCGCCGATATAATCCGCCACATCCTGTATATCCGGTTCCTGGTAGTAATGCGCCAGCACCACCGCATTTTTTTCTTTCTTTAGTTTTTCAATCCCGGCAAACAAATCCAGCGAAGGATCCAGTTCTATGTCGAGAAAGCCTTTGTTCTCAAGTTCTGATTTTGCAATATCGGGTGTGTTGTTACTCATTCGCTTTTTTCAAGGGAGCAATATTCCAACAACTCCAACAACTTTTCAAAATTTATTTTTTATCCCCGCCCTGAATACAATAATAGTATTAATACAATTTTATAAAAAAAAGTATATTATTATTACAGCTGTTAATTAGTGGATAAACTCTTTTACAAAATTACCGGTTTATAGTAATCCACATTGATCATACAGTAATTAACATGCATGGTTATTGATTTTTGCGGGTTTTCTTTATTCTTTCCACAGTATTGTGCATTCCGGACGATGAATAAGTTTTATAATTAGTATAAAAAAGTTGGTGTGAATAAGTGTAGGATAGTTGGTTAATTACTTACCCACTAACCAGGAATTGATATAAAACCACAAATTCGTTTCCAACCATCCTGTTTCATACCCACGTTTCATATTGGGTTATCCACAAAAAAAATTCTTCATTCACACCTTGCCGGGGATAAAAAAGTTGGAAGAGTGATCAATTTTGTTGGTTTTCGTTGATTAATATATCCTGAAAAAGACATAAAAGAGAATAAACTAATTTTACAAAGCTTATATATATTATACTAATAATAAAAATTTGGTTTATGAAATACCTTAAACACATACTGGTTGTTTTTACCTTATTTATTGTTTCGCTTGTAAAAGCGGATGAGGGTATGTGGCTACCACTGTTGCTGCAGCAGATGAATGAAAAACAGATGAAAAGCATGGGGATGAAAATGAGTGCTAAAGATATTTACAGCATTAACAGCGGCAGTCTTAAAGATGCTATTGTAAGTTTTAATGGCAGTTGCACCGGGGAAATTATTTCTTCAAAAGGATTAGTATTAACCAATCATCATTGCGGGTTTGATGCAATTCAGAACCACACCACGCTGCAGAATAATTATATAAGAGATGGTTTTTGGGCAAAGAATTTCAGTGAAGAAATGGCCAACCCCGGAATGTTTGTCACTTTCATTATTAGAATAGAAGATGTAAGCAATCAGGCATTAAAGGGAATTAACCCCTCAATGAGTGAAAGCGAAAGGCAATCATTGATTGATAAAAATAGTAATGAAATAAAAAGCGCTGTAAAGAAAGAAAGTTACCAGGATGTTTTTGTCCGCAGCTTTTTTGAAGGAAACCAGTATTATTTATTTATTACAGAAACCTACAGGGATATAAGATTGGTTGGAGCGCCGCCATCTGCCATTGGTAATTTTGGAAAAGATACCGACAACTGGATGTGGCCCCGCCATACCGGCGATTTTTCGATGTTCCGTATTTATGCAGGCAAGGATAACACACCAGCTAACTATTCCCCCGACAATATTCCTTATACTCCCAAAAGATCATTGTCAATTTCCCTGGATGGAACTGCGGAAGGAGATTTTACATTGGTGTTTGGTTTTCCCGGAAGAACAACAGAGTATTTACACAGCGCAGCAGTAGAACAAATCATGAGGGTTAACGACCCCGCTAAAATAGCTATCAGGGAAAAAGCATTGAATATTATTGATGGGTTTATGCGGAAAGATGAACAAATTAAAATCCAGTATGCTGCTAAATATGCCGGCATTCAGAACGCTTATAAAAAATGGCAGGGCGAAGTACAGGGATTAACAAGAGTTGATGCTGTTGGAAAAAAGAAATTGTATGAAACCGAATTTCAGAAAAGGGTTGACGCTAATCTTCAATGGAAAAAGCAATATGGAAACCTGTTGGATGATTTGGGATCTGCATACAAAGAGTTGCGTCCTTATGGTTTTGCCAGGGATTATTTTAATGAGATTGTCAGCAAAGTGGAGCTGTTTACCGTGATGGCACAACTTAATTCTTTGGCGGTTGCTTATAATAAAGACGGAGAAAAAGGCTATCAGCAAAAATTGCCACAGGTAACAAATACATTAAACGGATTTTTTGAAGAATATAATTACGCCGTAGATAAAAAATTATTTGAAGCGCTGATGGAGATGTATATGAAAGACCAGGAAGACAAATGTATTTCCATGAAGCTGAAAGAGCTGCTGCGGCACGAAGGCGGCAATAACATGGCCAACCTCGCCATCATTATTTATGGCGCAGATCAATTTAGCAATAAGCAGTTTGTTATTGACCTGCTGAAAAAACCTGCTGAAGAACTAATACAAACACTGGAGTCGGCAGATCCTGTTGCACTTTACATAGACATGGTGAAAACCTATCAAACCGAAGTCCAGGGAAATTTAAACGAAATCCAAACTCGTATCAATAAGCTACAACGAACCTATATGCAGGCGCAGATGGAGGTGATGAAGGAAAGAAAATTTTATCCTGATGCCAACAGCACATTAAGAGTAACCTATGGCAACGTAAAAGGATACAGTGCAAGAGATGCGGTGAAGTATGATTTTTATACTTACCTGGATGGAGTAATGGAAAAATACAAACCGGGAGATTATGAATTTGATGTGCCTGAAAAAATGAGGACGCTTTATAACAACAAAGATTTCGGGCAATATGGAAGCAACGGGAAAATGCCCGTTTGTTTTATTGCCGCCAACCACACCACCGGCGGCAACTCGGGAAGTCCTGCGCTGGATGCCAGCGGCAACCTTGTTGGTCTCAACTTTGACCGGGTATGGGAAGGAACGATGAGTGATATTAATTATGACCCGGCCATTTGCAGAAACATCATGGTGGACATCAGGTATGTCCTGTTCATCATTGACAAATTTGCGGATGCCGGGCAGCTTATCCGGGAAATGAAATTGGTTCACCCGAAAAAGAAATAGTTGGGCCGGGCCGGCATACTTCAAAAAAGCCTTTAAAAACGGGCATTTTGTGGATATTTTCCACAGTTTTTCCCCTATTTTTGCCATCCTTTTTAAACAAGGAATACTATGTCTATTATCCAAAATATCAGGGATAAGGGAGCAAAAGTCTCTGTAATATTGATCGCCCTGGCGTTGATTGGTTTTATTTTAACCGACTATGTGAGAGGTAAAGACCGAAGCCGTGGAGCCAGCCGGGCAAATAGTGTTGGTAGTGTGAATGGTCACAATATCAGCACCGAAACATTTGCCAAATCTATAGAGCAGAACGAAGCAAATCTCAAACAACAGGGTTATCCCGAAAACATGGCAAAGCAACAAGCCATAGGACAAGCCTGGGAACAACAGGTAAGTTTGAGTTTGCTGGAAGAAGAATTTAGCAGGCTGGGAATGGGTGTTGGAAAAAGAGAAAGAGGCGATATTTTATTTGGGCCCAACGCCCCGGAAGAATTAAAAAAAGCTGGTACCGATGAAAAGACAGGACAGTACGATCCGGTAAAAGCAAAGCAGCAACTGGATCAGATGATGAAAAGTAAACAGGTATCCCAGGAACAAAAGGACCAGTTTAAGCAATATATTAACCAGCTTGAACAACAACGGAAAGCAGAGAAATATCATTCTCTGTTGGCAAACAGTGTCAACTTTCCAAGATGGTTTGTAGAAAAAGAAACAGCAGATAACAGCCAGTTGGGAAAAATTTCAATGGTAAGAATGCTTTATACCGACTCATCATTTGTTGACAGCACCATTAAAATTTCAGACAAAGAAATCGCCGACTATATAGCAAAACACAAAGAAGACTATAAGCAGGAAGAAAGCCGCAGTATTAATTTTGTTTCCTTCAGCGCTGCACCAACAGCCGGGGACTCTGCTGCTATTTTGAATGAAATAGTTGGGCTAAAAGCGGGTTTTGATACGACCAACGAAGTTGCCAGTTACCTGGTTAGCAAAGGAAGCCCGGAGTTATCAGATGTTTTTTATTCAGCCGCCGACTTGTCGCCTGTGTCGAAAGACAGTATTCTTAAGTTGTCCAAAAACGGAGTGTATGGACCTTATTTGGACAAGGGTAGTTATGTATTAGCGAAACTGGTTGAATCAAAAGTTCTTCCCGATTCAGTAAAATGCCGACACATACTGGTAAGTACCGATACAAAAAATGGAGGATTTGAAGATAGTATAGCTTCGAAAAAAATTGACAGTATTAAAAATGCCGTCAATGGCGGCGCCTCATGGGCTGATATGGTGCAGAAATATAATCCACAGAGCGATGGAAGCAAAGCTAAAAACGGGGAGATGACATTTCCTTCCTCACAAATAATGCAGGGAATGGAATCGGGCAACTTTGCAAAAGAGTTTGGACAATTTGTTTTGTTCGATGGAAAACCCGGGGAAAGGAAGGTGGTGAAAACATCATTTGGCTATCACTACATAGAAGTGCTTTCATTTATCAAACCTGAAATGCATTATAAAATTGCTTACCTGCAAAAGGGAATTGATGCCAGCCAGCAAACAGATGAAAGTGTTTCGCAGGAGGCCACAAATTTTGCCGGGGACAGCAGGGATCAGAAATCATTTGACGCTGCGTATGAAAAAACGCTGAAACCAAAGGGAATAATCAAGGTAGTTGCTGAAAACATCAAACGCAACGATGCACAGGTGCAGGGGCTGCAGGAATACTCCAGAACATTTGTAAGAAATATTTATACTGCTAAAAAAGGAGAAGTGCTGAAGCCGGAACAAATTGGAAATAATTATATAGTAGCTATTGTTACAGATGTGCTGGAAGGGGGCACTCAACCGGTAGCAAAAGCAAGACCAGACGTTGAGGTGAGATTGCGTTTGAAAAAGAAGGCGGAGCTAATCAAACAAAGAGCAGGTAAGATTACTACACTGGATGCAGCATCTGCTGCACTGGGCAAATCCATCGAATCGGTTGACAGCCTTCGAATGAAAACGGGAAGTGCCAGTGCGAGATTTACTGACGAGCCAAAAGTATTTGGCGCAACATTTAATCCTGCTAATAAAGGGAAGGTTGTTCCTGAAGCACTGGAAGGAAAAAATGGCGTTTATGTTCTCCGGGTTGAAAACGTGACAGCAACATCTGCCGCCAGCGGAAGCGTAGCAGATCAGCGCAAAGCAAAATACGAACAGGGAAAACAATCTACCAATTACCCGATTGATGCATTAAAAAAAGCCGCCACCATAAAAGACAAAAGATCAGATATCTATTAAAATATTCGGCAACCAAAACTAACCGGCAGCGCCCCCTTATATAGTGGGGCGCTGTTGTTTTGCGTATATCGCAAACTGAGGCCCGGGCTATTTGTTACTTTTGTAAGACCGTTTCTTCCCCTTCCCGGATGGGCAAAAGAGATTTCACAAAACCGGAGATTAGTAAGGGGTGGGTTGAAATAAATAAACACATGAACGATCGGTTGATAAACAAAGTAGCAGACAGCGGAATCATTACTCTCGACCTGGAAAAATATTTTCCCCGTGGAGAGAATATGGTTTTTGACATGAAAGACTATTTATTTATGGAGATGATCTTAAAAGAAAAAGATTTCAGGGAAGCTTTAAAAAATAAAGACTGGTCTTTATATAAAAATAGAAATATTGCCCTTACCTGCTCTGTTGATGCTATTGTACCTGTTTGGGCATGGATGCTGGCTGCTTCGTACCTGCAACCTGTAGCAGAAAACATTGTAATGGGCGATGAAAAAGAATTGCACAAATATCTTTTCCTGAAAAATTTATCAGCGATTGATGTAAATGAATTTGCGGGTAAAAGGGTAGTGATAAAGGGCTGTGGCGAAACGCCGGTAGCTGATTATGTGTATATGGAAATTACAAAAATATTGCGGCCGGTTGTTCAAAGCATCATGTATGGCGAACCCTGCAGCACCGTGCCGGTGTATAAGAAATCTCCGGCTAAGGTTTAAAGATCTTTTTGTTGAACAACTCTACGTAAGCCCCTGTAGGGGTTGGGGATTTAGAACCACCCCCGCTTTCGGAACAGAATAATCATTATTATAGGAATTGCCAGCATTATTGTAACAGCTGCCCAGAATCCGTATTCGTTATGCAGGTAAGGAATGCTTTCAAAGTTCATTCCGAAGATGCCGCCAATAACAGTGGCCGGTGCCAGCAGGCAGGTAACAATTGCCATTACCTTCATTACCTCGTTCATTTTTAAATTTACGTTGTTGATGTGCAAGTCTTGTAAACTCACCATTACATCACGGTAGTTCTCCGAAAGTTCACTTGCCTGAACGATGTGATCATAAACATCTTTATAATATTTTGTATGGCGGTCTTCCAGCAGTTCGCTTTCGCTGCGCAAAAAACCATTAACCAATTCCCTTACCGGCGAAAAATTTCTTTTTAAAACAATAAGTTCTTTCCGGAGATGGGTAATGTTGGCCAATGAACGCTGATTATTTCCACGACTTACTTCTTCTTCCACTTCTTCAATATGGTCGCCCAGTTTTTCCATGACAACAAAATAGTGGTCAACGATCAGATCAAGAAGGGAATAGCAGAGATAATCGGCGCCCCGCTGTCTTATTTTACTGTTAGCTAATTTCAATTTTTCCCGCAGCGAATTAAATACATCACGATGGGCATCTTCCTGGAAGCTGATAACAACATCCCGGGACAGGATGATGCTTATCTGTTCCTGCTCCACCGCATGAGTTTCTTCATTAAAATACAGCATATTGAGCAGGCAGAAAATACTGTTTACCTCTTCATCTAATTTTGGACGCTGGTTAATGCTCAGGATATCTTCAATTACCAGTGGGTGAATATCAAAATGTGTGCAAAGGGCTTCCACGTCTGCCTTCCGCAGACCGTCAACATTTATCCAGGTAGTACGGCCACTGGTTTTATATTGAAAACAATTGTCTATGACGGTAAACTTCTTTTCTTCCAGCAACTCTGTATTATAATCATAAATACTAACCACTATTTCTTTGGCTTCTTCCCGTTGAGGGATAACGGTCGGGTTGACAGACAATATCTGCTTCGTTCGTTTGGTGGCAAACAGATTAGGCAGGTTCAGATACTTCAGGTATTTGTCGGGGCGGAGTTTTTCCAGGTTCATAATGAGGGAAGATAGGAAAAGAATTGATTTCAAATAAACTCTTTCATACAAGACCGGTCATAAAAATCTAAATTTTATAGCCATGAAAATAAAACGGTTATTAGTTGCATTAATTATGGTGGCTTGCACGGGTACAGCAAATGCCCAGCATGTAAAAATAAGATTAGGATTTCCGGGGGGTATCAGCATTGGGGCTTCAGGCCGGGCTCCGTTTGCCGGGGCTGTTTGGGTTGGGCCGGAGTGGGCATGGCGTGGAGGAAGATATGAATGTGTTCCTGGCTATTGGGCAAGACCGCATCATCAAGGGGCTGTCTGGATTCCCGGTCACTGGAAATACAGCCGTCATGGTTATCGCTGGGTGCCGGGACATTGGAGATAACGTTTAATTTTTAGTGATCCGTTCTCATTATGTGGAGAAGGGGCTTCGTTTCATGCGAAGCCTTTTATTTTTCAGGCAGAGCTTCAGCGTTGCTGATGGTGGAAGTTATTTTGTTCAACATGTTCTCAGGAAAATGAAATGTTTTTCCGGTTATAGCAAGATAAGAACTACCCCATAAAAAATTTGTAACTTTCATTTATTAAAAAGTAAAGTATGAAAAAATCATTCTTTCTCTTTGCCGCCCTTTTTTCTATTTGTATTGTCCGATCACAGAATATTCCCCGTGTAGAACCAAATACAACGAGCCGCCCTGTTACAAATAACAGTCTGATTGCATTCATTTCGCCACCAGTTCTTTCTGTTACCATTACAAACGAACCCTGTCCACCTGCTTACAACAAGGTCTGGATGCAAAAAAACCTGGACGTAACCACTTACAGAAATGGAGATCCCATACCCGAAGTAAAAGACCCGGAGGCGTGGTCGAAACTTACCACGGGGGCTTGGTGTTATTATGATAATGATCCCGCTAATAATAAAAAATATGGCAAGTTATATAACTGGTATGCAGTAAACGATCCGAGAGGATTGGCCCCGGAGGGCTGGCATATACCCAGCAATGAAGAGTGGACGGCAATGTCTAATGGGTTAGGAGGAGATAAAGTGGCAGGTGGTAAAATGAAAGAAACAGGCTTTTCTCATTGGCTTTCTCCTAATGAAGACGCCACCAATACAAGTAGTTTCAATGGGCTTCCTGGCGGCTGGCGTCACTATAGCTTCTCCGGCGGAAGCGAGGGGTTTTTCTATATTGGCATTTATGGCTTTTGGTGGAGTTCTACGCAAAGCCCTTCAACAGCATCGGCCTGTTACCGTACTTTATACAACACAACAGGCACCACAGACGAAAAATACGATAATAAGCGATATGGGTTCTCTGTTCGTTGTATTAAGGATTGATTTTTGTTCAATTTTATTTTTATGTTTCCGCCTGCTCTTACTGTAGGTGCAGACCATCACTTTGTATTCCGGGCACATGGCTTGGAAGTTGCTGCTACTGAATGCACCGCCACGAAGTAAAGAACAAACTTACCCAACAGACAACAAGTTCAGCCGGCCCTTACACGGGTTGATTAATCTCATGCTCATATATTGACAAAACATACTAACTTGGCAACTACCGGAAAATTGTTTCATTAGTTAAATGATGTACTCATCGTAAATTGTAATAGTATGAAATCGAAAATTTTTATTTTTCTTACGGCTATTGTTATAGTTGCTACAGCGTTTAAAGAACTGAATTTTCAGAAAAAGCCATGGCCCGTTCCTGATGCAGCTAAAAATAAAAAAAATACTGTTGCAGCAAATGCTGAATCAATAGCAGACGGAAAAACTTTATGGAGCACCCACTGTAAGTCATGCCACGGCGCAAAGGGTTTGGGCGACGGACCGAAAGCGGCCCAGTTAAAAACCGAACCCGGCGACTTTTCAAAAAGCGATGTTCAGGGGCAAACTGACGGATCCCTTTTCTACAAAATATCGCAAGGCCGGGAAGATATGCCCGGGTTTAAAAGCAAAATTCCGGACCAGGACGATATCTGGAGTCTGGTAAACTTCATCCATACGCTTAAAAAAGGCGGGGCGTCTATTCCGGTAGTTAAGGATACTGCTACAAAAAAAGTTGTAACTCCTCCAATTAAAAAGGATACGGTAATAAAGAAAGATAATCCTGTGCTGCCGAAGACAGAAAATATTCCGATACAGGAACAGGTCAATATACTAAGGGCCAGGGTTGATTCAATGGAGAAGGAAATCAAAATGCTGAAAGAAAAACTATCCGCAGTGAAGAAAGATAGTGTTTCTCATAATTAATTGGAAAACTTCGGGGTTTTGAAAATTTATTAAAGCAGACCAGCTAATAAGGTTTGTAACTTTCATATTCGGCACTTAAAAATTACAATTATGAAGAAGATATTCTTCTTTTTTATTGCGCTGTTATTTATTGGCATTGCACAGGCACAAAATGTGGGTATTGGCGCCACCACCCCGGCAGCTAAATTAGATATAAGGGGTATATCTTCTAATCCATCTATACCAGGACCTTCATCAACAGGCGTTTTAAGAATTGGAGTTTCAAGTATTGAAGGAATAGATATTGGTAAAATGTCAACAGGTACATTTGCGGGTTGGATTCAATCAGGCTTTAATGGTGTAATTGCAGACCCCCTTGTCTTTCAACCTAATGGTGGAGCAGTTGGAATAGGGACAACCGGCCCACATACTTCCGCTGTACTTGACGTAACTTCTACTTCTCAGGGATTTTTACCCCCCCGAATGACCAATGTACAAAGAGATGCAATACCAGGTCCTGTTGCCGGACTTATAGTATGGTGCTCCAATTGCGCAGCCACCGGTGAATTAAATGTATATAACGGAACCGCCTGGACAAATATGATAGGAAATCCAGCCAGCCCAACCCATGTGCCGCCAACAGTTATCACTACAGCGATAAGCGTCATAACTTCTACATCTGCTGTAAGCGGGGGCAATGTAACCTCAGACGGATATTCTGCTGTCACTGTACGTGGTGTATGCTGGGATATTGCAACAAACCCCACAGTAGCACTACCTACAAAAACCAATGATGGAACAGGTACGGGAATTTTTGTAAGCAATATTACAGGGCTTACGTTAGGAATCACTTATTATGTAAGGGCCTATGCTACCAATGCCATTGGTACATCTTATGGAGCTGAATTTAGTTTCACCACAGCATACGGCATTGGCGATAGTTATCAGGGCGGAATAGTGGCCTACGTTTTACAACCCGGCGACCCCGGCTATATTGCCGGTCAAAACCACGGATTAATTGCCGCAGCCTCAGACCAAAGTACTTTTGCCCAATGGGGTTGTAATGGAACAGCAATATCAGGAGCCGACGGTACAGCCCTGGGAACGGGCAATCAAAATACCATCGATATAATGGCTGGCTGTGCCACTGCAGGAATAGCAGCACGAATATGCGGTGATTTGGTCTTAAACGGATATAGCGATTGGTATTTACCATCAAAGGACGAGTTGTATAGATTGTATATAAATCGGGTAGCGGTTGGCGGTTTTGCAAGTATGGTCTACTGGAGTTCCTCGGAGTACGACGGCTCCAACGCCTGGTTCCATAATTTCAGCCTTGGCCTTCAGAACGTCAACAGCAAGGCCACCACTTACTATGTTCGTGCGGTTCGGGCTTTTTAACTCCCGATAGCTATCGGGATTATCTATTTAACTATTACCCGTCCCGCCTCAGGCGGGATGGGGTGTTTTTTTTAGAACAAAGAAGTATGAAGGGATCCCGGTTCGTTGTTGATTCACCCGTTTGCCGTCACCTTATACTTTCCCTTACTCTTCCCGATAGTACAAGCCACCACTTTGTATTCCGGGCACATGGCTTCGCTGTCGCTGATACTGGAGGTGATATTGTTCAGCATGATCCCGGAAAAATGAAAAGCAGCATTTAGAATGCCGGGGGTCCGCACCAAAAAAAATCAAGTTTGTGCCAAGGTTTATTTATTTTACTCTCTCTTCTTAATCTTCAGAAATTATGGGCAAAAGAAATCTGCTCCTTTTCTTTTTACTAATAGGTAATTACGGCATTGCTTTTTCCCAAGTCGCTCCTATATATAAGGACAAATTACAGCCAGTAGAAAAAAGAGTTCAGGACTTACTTCATAGAATGACTTCCGAAGAAAAATTCTGGCAGCTGTTTATGGTTCCGGGTGATTTGGATAATGCTGATTCGACCCAATACAAGAATGGCCTTTTCGGGTTTCAGGTAAGTGCGGTATCAAAAGGCGATGCAGGAGGACAAATGTTGAACTATGGAACAGATGAAAATGCCGAAGTACTTGCTTTGAAAATAAATAAGATTCAAAAACATTTTGTCGAGAACACAAGGTTGGGCATTCCCGTCATTCCATTTGATGAAGCCCTCCATGGTTTGGTAAGAGATGGCGCCACTGTTTTTCCACAAGCAATTGGTTTATCTGCCACCTGGGATACAGCGCTGATGAACAAAGTGGCCAATGTGATTGCTGATGAAACGAAACAAAGAGGCATTCGTCAAATACTTTCCCCTGTTGTAAACATTGCTTCTGATGTTCGCTGGGGAAGAACAGAAGAAACTTATGGCGAAGATCCGTTTCTTACATCAGCCATGGCGGTAACTTTTGTCAGCGCTTTTGAAAAGAAAGGAATCATCACTACTCCCAAACATTTTATCGCCAATGTGGGTGATGGCGGCAGGGACAGCTATCCCATTCATATGAATGAAAGATTGCTGGAAGAAATTTATTTCGTTCCGTTCAAAGCCTGTTTTGAAAAAGGCGGCTCACGGTCGGTCATGACTTCTTATAACTCATTGGATGGCGTAGCCTGTTCGGCAAACTACTGGTTGCTGCAGGAGAAACTAAAAAAGCAATGGGGATTTAACGGCTTTGTTATTTCTGATGCAAATGCCGTTGGCGGGGAAGTTGTCTTGCACAACACAGCGAAAGATTATTCGGAAAGCGGGCAGCATGCTATCAATAATGGATTGGATGTTATTTTTCAAACTGAGTACAAGCATCACAAACTATTTATTGCGCCTTTTTTGGATGGCAGAATTGATAGCAATAGAATCAACGATGCAGTAGCAAGAGTATTGAAAGCAAAATTTGAACTGGGTCTTTTTGACGATCCATATGTGGAAATACAAAAAGAAGCGGCATCGTCTCCTCAACAGAAAGTCATTGCGAAACTAGCAGCTCTCGAATCAATTGTATTATTGAAGAATGAGAAGAATTTGTTACCGCTGCGGAAAAACATTCGCTCAATTGCCGTTATCGGCGTTGATGCAACAGAAGCAAGGCTTGGCGGTTACAGTGGTCCGGGTAATGATAAAGTCAGTATTCTGGAAGGAATAAAACAAAGAGCCGGAAACAATACGAAACTGATATATGCTCCCGGTTGTGGCCGAACCACTGATGAGTATGTTGTTGTTCCATCAAAACAACTGAGTTATAATGGTAATGAAGGATTGCGGGCAGAATATTTTAATAATATAGCGCTGAACGGAGAAGCAAGTATAAAGAGAGTTGATAAAGCGATTGACTTTCACTGGACGCTATATGCTCCCGATCCAGCCATCCATGCTGACTTTTACTCTGTGCGATGGACGGGACAGATAATTTTTCCGGCAACAGGAAAATTTAAAATTGGCCTTGAAGGAAATGACGGCTACCGGTTATACATTAATAGTAAAATGATTATTGATAACTGGAAAAAGCAAACTTATAAAACAACGGTTGCTGATTATTCTTTTGAGAAAGGAAAAAGTTATGATGTAAGAATTGATTTTTTTGAATCCAGCGGCAACGCCACTATAAAATTGCTCTGGAATGTTGGCGTAAAAAACGAGTGGAGAAAAAAGAGACAAGATGCTGTAACAATTGCAAAGCAATCGGATGTTGCTGTTGTTGTAGTTGGGATAAACGAAGGAGAATTTCAGGACAGGGCCATACTTTCATTACCCGGCCACCAGGAAGAACTGATTGCTGCTATTGCTGCAACAGGTAGGCCCATTGTGGTTTTATTGGTTGGCGGCAGCGCCATCACCATGAATAACTGGATTGACAAGGTTTCCGCCATTGTTGATGTATGGTATCCGGGTGAAGAAGGCGGCCATGCCATCGCCGACGTATTGTTTGGTGATTATAATCCTGCCGGAAGATTGCCGGTTACATTTCCGGTGCATGAGGGGCAATTGCCATTGGTATATAATCATAAACCAACAGGCCGTGGCGACGACTATAATAATTTATCAGGCCTGCCGCTTTTCCCATTTGGCTATGGATTGAGCTATACAAATTTTGAGTACAGCGATATAAAGTTGGATAGGAATAATATCAATAAAGCTGATTCAACAATTGTTTCATGTACTGTAAAAAATTCTGGGAAAAGAGATGGCGATGAAGTGATACAGTTGTATGTCCGGGACATGCTTTCATCTGTTGCAAGACCTGTGATGGAATTAAAAGGATTTCAACGCATTCATTTGAAGACCGGGGAATCAAAAAGGATTTCACTTACCATTACTCCGGAGATACTTTCTATGCTGGATATAAACATGAAAGCAGTCGTCGGGTCAGGAGATTTCAGGATCATGATCGGGAGCTCTTCGGGAGATATCAAACTGAAAGAAACATTGACTGTCAGAGAGTAGAAATTAATTATCAACTCCGGTTTATAGGCTTCATTACTCTCTAGATAGTTCGGGCCACCACTTTGTATTCCGGGCACATGGTTTCGGAGCTACAGATACTATTGGTGGGGGAGCCGGCAATGGTGAAAGGGGATGAGTAAAATCATTGTTTTGCTCCAACCCGGGAAAATACCTTTAGGAAAAACGAAATAAAATGAAAAAGCTACTATTAACCTTGCCGGCCATTTTATTTATTAGCATTGTACTGGCACAAAATGTTGGTATTGGCACAACCACTCCAGCTGCTTCAGCACAGTTGGATGTAAGCGGTACAACAAAAGGATTCTTGCCTCCCCGTATGACGGGAGCGCAACGTGACGCTATTGCCAATCCTGCTAATGGGCTTGTTATTTATTGTATTGATTGCGGTGGCGGGCAATTAAATGTTTTTAATTATAGTTCGACATCATGGACAAATATGATCGGAGGAGCTGCGGCAACTGTAACCCCCCTTGTTATTGGTCAGAATTATGGAGGTGGTAAACTTGCCTACATTTTGCAACCCGGCGACCCTGGTTACGATCCCAATGTACCACATGGATTAATTGCCGCACCCTCCGATCAAAGCACCTCTTCAGAGTGGGGTTGTTCTGGAACACAAATACCCGGAGCCGAGGGTACAGCCCTTGGCTCCGGCAATCAAAACACAATCGATATTATGGCAGGTTGTGCTACTGCGGGAATAGCCGCCAGGCTGTGTGATGATTTGGTATTGAATGGCTTTAGTGACTGGTATTTACCCAGCAAGGATGAATTGAACAAGCTATATATTAATAGAGTTGCAATTGGTGGTTTTACTACCAATACCTATTGGAGTTCTTCGGAGTACGAGTTCGGCAATGGCAGTGCGTGGACCCATCGCTTCTTTAGTGGAGACCAGTACACCGACTACAAGAACCTCCCCTACACTGTTCGTGCTGTTCGGTCTTTTTAGCCATTTATCTATTATCCAACCATTAGGGCAAAAAAGTCTTGTCATGATGAGTTATTAAAAAAGGATGAGCAAAATCATTGTTTTGAACTACTCATGGAAAATACCTTTAGGAAAAGCGGGTTAAGATGAAAAAATTACTATTGTCCTTGTTGGCAATATTGTTTATTAGTATTGCACTGGCGCAAAATGTTGGAATTGGAACCACAACACCTGACTCTTCGGCTCAGTTGGATGTAAGCAGTACAACAAAAGGATTTTTACCACCACGAATGACAGTTGCCCAAAGAAATGCAATACCAAATCCTGTTACGGGGTTAATGATCTGGTGTATTGATTGTGATGAATTACAAGTTTATAATGGAACTGATTGGGTTAATATGGTACGTGGGACCGCTTGTATTTATAATGTACCAAGTGTTGTGATATGCAATAAGACATGGACATTAAAAAATCTCAATGTAAGTACTTACAGAAATGGCGACCCCATACCCAAAGTAACCGATAATGCGGCATGGGCGGCACTAACCACCGGCGCATATTGCTATTATAATAATGACTCAGCCACCTATGCAGTCACCTACGGTAAGTTATACAATTGGTATGCGGTAAATGATCCAAGGGGTCTGGCCCCTGCAGGATGGCATGTGCCCAGCGATGCAGAATGGAATATATTGGTAAAATGTCTTGATCCATTGGCAGATACACTTTATTGTAATATCTGTAATGTAGCCGGTGGGCCAATGAAAGAAACAGGTACAGCACATTGGATACCGCCCAATACCGGAGCCACTAATAGCAGCGGCTTCACAGGTCTTCCGAATGGTTACCGATTCTTCAACGGCTCATCATTTGGTTCCAATGGCTTGATGGGCCACTTTTGGAGTTCTACGGTACATAGTGCGCCATTTGCCTGGTACCGTTTTCTGTTTAACACCGGTGATGGCCTCTATGGGGACTTTGACTATAAGACATATGGTTTCTCGGTTCGCTGCCTCAGAGATTGACTTCCGAAAACTATCGGTATTATTTATTTAATTATTTCCCCGCCATCGATGTGGAATTTTTTTCAAACCCAATAGTATGAATAGATTCTGGCTCGTTGCTGATTCACCCATTTTCCTTCACCTTATACCTCCCTCTACTCTTCCTGATAGTACAAGCCATCACTTTATATTCCTGGTACATGGCTTCGGAGTCGCCGGGCTGCCCATAAGAACTATTCATATAGAAACATCAGAAAAGGATTGTGCTGTATGCACCGGAAATAATGGTTAATATTTTATTCCAAATATTTTTCCAATAAAGCCAAGCAGCCTTACTGCAAAATCAGGGGGCTTTCTTGCTATAATTTCCTTTCTGTAATTGTTCATCAGCACACCCAGGTAAAACTTTGCCCGCATGTTCATTTTAAAAGGGGTGCTTCTTTGATGGGTGACTTTCTCCAGCACTTTACACACATCTTCAAAATAGTTTTCCATTTTAAAGGCAGGCTGATGGGTATTAAATACTCTTACGGTCTTGTCTGTCGGGTTTCTGAAGGAATGAGTAACACCGATTGGAACAGAAAGCATATCTCCTTTTTTGGCCGGAAGCCATTTGTCTTTTATAAAAAATTCCATTTCACCCTCCAGGATTTCATAAGTCTCTATAGCATGCGGGTGAATATGCAACAACGGATCCTGCATATTACAACCCGGTAAAAGTTCCCAATGAAGGTCAAGCGACTTGCCACCGGTATCCGCACCGGTTTGTAAAACAGTGAACCGCATACCAAGCGGAGACATATCCAACAGTTGATTTTTATAAGCCATGGTAACAAAAATAATGTTTGAAATTTTAAGGGAACTATTTTGCCCTGTTTTTATACTTCCCTTTACTCTTCCTGATAGTACAGGCCATCTCTTTATATTCCGGTACATGGCTTCGGAGTCGCTGATGCCGGAAGTGATATGATTCAGCATCATATCAGGGAAATGAAAGGTGTTGCTGAATATGCCGGGTTTTACTTTAATGGTAATATTCAATCAATTAACGACTTATATCCTGATCAAAGTTTTGAGGATAAACATTAATTATCTCCATTAATAAACTTTGTAACTTTCGTTTACCAAAAAACACATTTATGAAAAAGCTATCCCTGCTTTTTATAGCCACTTTGTTTATTTGCGCCACACAAGCCCAGGTCCAAACTTCCAAATTGTACGTTGCAGGAACTGTCTCATCTGATAAAAAAATGCTGGTAACCGTTCGGGAAACCAAATATGTTGAAGGCAATGTGGTCAGCGCCGAACTGAATGGAAAAAAAACAGAGGCAAAGACCGATAATAAGGGGCATGCCGTTCTTGATTTTTCGTCAATTGCTGCCGGACTGGTTAGCCCAACGGTGGCTGTCATAAAATCATTTGACAAAGACGGGAAACTGCTCAACACTGCAAATACAACTGTTCAGCCAGGCATTCCCGGGATTATAAAGGGGCCTGTAATGGAAAATTTACCCGCTAACCTGCCAAAAGGCGAAGCGGTAACCATCCCCGGTAAAAACTTAGGAGCAGATGCGCAACTTGTAATCGGAGAGCAGTATCAGGAAACCCTTTCAGCATCCGATAAAGAAATTACCACGTTTACCAATGCTAAACCCGGAGAGCAGTCAGCATACGTTATCACTCCAAACGGAGTTAGTAAAAGCCAGGATGTCAATGTTTATTCCCTTGATTTTGCACTGGCCAAAAATTCAATAACACCAAAAGAAAATGTGCAGGCCATGGTGCATTATGAAAGCATACCCGTAGGAACGAAATTGATATTTACCAACAAGTCGCCGGAAACAGTTAAGATGACGATACCCGGAGCGGTAAATACAGCCAATGAATGCATTTACACAATTCCGGATAAAAACGGATCGCTTCCTGTAAATATTACAGGCATTTTGAAAGGTAATTTTAAAATCGCATTGGATTATGATTTTAAAAACGAAGAGAAAGATTCTATTCCACATGTTTTTTATGATGAAAAACCGCCGGCTCAGGAACAACCACCAACCCTTGCCGATTCACTGAAAATTAAAACAGACGCTATTGCGGGTCTGGAGGAATTAGCCAAAGGGCTAAAAAAAACAGGAAACAAAAAGGACGATAAGCCCGGAGTGCTGGATAACCTTGTCGCTTCTATTAACGTGGAAATGGCAGCGAAAGCCACCGAACAAAAAATCCTTAGTAAAGATAGAGAATACGATTTCCAAAATTTAGAGCGCAACGAGTCCGCAAAAGACCTGAAGACTGCCAGGGAAAACCTGGAGAAAGCATTAGCCGAAGAGCAAAAAGCAATAGACCTGAAGAAAGCGGCAGCTGACAAACTAAACGCCATCCTGACAACGATATCCGATCTAAAAACTAAAATAGGATCAGCTAAAACAGATGAAGTGGAGGCAGACAAAAAGAAAGATGGCAACAAAACAGATAAAAAGGTGTCGGAAGTATTAAAGAAAGCTGCAGAAAAAAAAGAGAAAGAAGCATCAGATAAATTAGCGGAGTTGGCAACCGCATTGAACGACATTAAATCAAATATTGATGATGCAAATGCTGCCGTTGCCAATGCCATCAAAGCTAAAAAGGATGCCCTAAATAATGTAAAGGATTATAATAAAACACAAGATGAAAAAACCCAGAATAATGCCAAGGCAGCCAAAATAGCAAAGGATCTATCAAACACCATTGAGTCGTTAGAATGGGAAGGGGTGGAATTAGTATCCCTTTCGAAAGACATCAATAAATTAAAGGACAAATGTGCGGGAATAAAAGACAGTTTTGACAAACTGATCGGGAAAAAGTAACTCACCCACCGGCTGATATTACTCCGGACCGGGAGTCGCCACTACCGGGCAAGTTGGCAGCAACGGGCATCATCAATCGGTTATTAGCTTGATCAGTTAACATTATATTTCCCCTTACTCTTCCTGATAGTACAGGCCACCACTTTATATTCCGGGCAGAGTTTCAGAGTCGTTGATGCTTGAAGTAATAATGTCCAGCATGATCTCAAGAAAATGAAACATATTGTTGGGTATGCCGGATTTTACTTCACCGGCAATATTCAATCAAATAACGATTTTACCAGGAACAAAAGGTTGAGGATTAACATTAATTATCCCAATCAATAAACTTTGTAACTTTCATTTATTAAAAAGCAGAAGTATGAAATATTCATTCTTTCTTGTTGCAGCCCTTTTGTTTATCACTACTACACAAGCGCAGGTTAATCCTCCAAGTGTTAAGATTGGCACTCAAACATGGATGGTTAAAAACTTAGATGTAGATCATTACAGAAACGGCGACCCCATACCTGAAGTGAAAAATAAAAACGAGTGGACTAATTTAACTATTGGTGCCTGGTGTTATTATGATAATAAACCCGCTAATGGTAAAACTTATGGTAAGTTGTACAACTGGTATGCAGTAAATGATCCAAGAGGATTGGCCCCCACAGGCTGGCATATACCCAGTGATACGGAATGGACAACATTGTCCAATGGGTTAGGAGGAGACGAAGTAGCGGGAGGCAAAATGAAAGAAACCGGTACCACACATTGGATAACCCCCAATACCAGAGCAACCAATGGCAGCGGTTTCACAGCCCTGCCGGGCGGCCTCCGTTTCTACAAAGGTTCCTTCTTCAATGTTGGCAACTCCGGCTTCTGGTGGAATTCTACAGAGTCCCATACAGCAACCGTCTGGATCCGCTACCTGAGCTCCAGCTATGGCTACATCTACAGGAGCCTCAACTATAAGCAAAGCGGTTTCTCTGTTCGTTGCGTCAAGGATTGAAAATTATTTTATTTGATTATTTATTAGGCTAACGAATCATAGGGTGCCAACTTCTATGGGATCTCTTTTATTTTTTGCACTTCCCATTACTCTTCCTGATAGTACAGCCACCACTTTATATTACAAGTACATCGCTTCAGAATCGCTGATGCCGGAAGTGATATTGTTCAGCATGATCCCGGGAAATGAAACGTACTGCTGGGTATGCCGGGTTTTACTTCACCGGCAATATTCAATCAATTAACGATTTTACCAGGAACAAAGAGTTGAGGATTAACATTAATTATCCCAATCAATAAACTTTGTAACTTTCATTTATTAAAAGCAGAAATATGAAAAATTCTTTCTTTCTTTTTGCAGTCCTTTTATTTATTAGCATTGCACAAGGCCAGGTCAGAACCCCTACGTTGTATGTTGCCGGCACCGTGTTATCTGATGAAAAAATGCTGGTGTCTGTTCTTGGTACCAAAACTATTGAAGGCAATGTGGTCAGTGCCGAGATAAACGGAAAGAAAACGGAAGCGAAGACCGATAAAAACGGACATGCCCTTCTTGATTTTTCGGCAATCACTGCCAGCCTGGTTGGCCAAGGGGTAGCTGTCATAAAATCCTTTGACAAAAATGGCAACCTGCTCGGCCAGGCAAATACAACTGTTCAGCAAGGAAGCTCCAGTGTTCATACCCGCCCGGAAATTGAGGCATTGCCAAATAACCTGCCCAAAGGAGAAGCGGTAACTATTCCTGGTAAAAATTTAGGAGCAGATGCGCATCTTGTAATCGGAGAGCAGCTCCAGGAAACCCTTTCGGCATCCGATAAAGAAATTACAACGTTTACCAATGCTAAACCCGGGGAACAATCCGCATACGTTATCACTCCAAGCGGAGTTAGCGAAAGTCAAAAGGTCAATATTTATTCCCTTGATTTTGCGCTTCCCCAAAATTCAATTACACCCCGGGAAAATGTACAGGCCATGGTGCACTATGAAAGCATACCCGTAGGAACAAAATTGATTTTTACCAACAAGTCACCTGAGACAATTAATATGACGATACCCGGAGCAGTAAATACAGCCAATGAATGCGTTTACACGGTTTCCGAACAGAACGGATCACTTCCGGTAAATATTACCGGTTTAACAAGAGGTAATTTCACAATCGCTTTAGATTATGATTTCAAAAATGAACCGGTAAAAAGCAATACAGGCCCCGGTGTATATAATGACAATAGCAATGTACAGAGTGATGATCCATGTGATAAAATAATACATAGGTTAAAACTGATAGATGATCGAATTGCTGAATTGAAAGAGGAACTACAAAGACTTGCAGGAAGAGCGGATAAGTACGCAACAGATCGAAAAAGAAAAGTTGACGAAAAAATTATTAAACTCGTAGCAACATGGGTAAAACTGGATGATATGCTTGATGACTGCCTCAACGGTGATGTGATTTGAGGCAATTAGAATTTACGCCGGGGTTGGTGTACTGAGCTTGTCGAAGTATTCACCAACCGCACCAGGACGGGAATATTTTCTGGTAAAAAGAATTCATCAGCTTTATTCTATCAAAGGGGAATTGATAACCTGGGGTTTCTTTCGATTGACAACCGGCCTGCGTGTAGGCTTGCTATTCAATTTTGTTTTTATACTTCCCTTTACTCTTCCTGATAGTATGGGCTACCATTTTGTATTCCGGGCAGAGCTTCGGAGTCGCTGATGCCGGAGGTGATATTGTTCAGCATGACCTCGGGGAAATGGAAAGTGCTGCTGAGTATCATATAAACTTTCCCCAATAATAAATTTTGTAACTTTCATTATTCAAAAAACTCACCATGGGAAAATGTATTTATTGTGGTAAAAGCGCCGGAGTGTTTTCATCAAAACATAAAGAATGTGTGGAGAAGTTCAATGAAGGCTTTAGTCAAATTACAACAGCCATTAGTAACTTTTTCAAAGATCAAACACCCTCAACCAATTTTTTCGAACAAATTAATATGATTGCCCAAGATAGCTTTATCAATGATGACAGTCTAAAAATTTATCTATCAACAGGATTTGGAGTTGCAGTAAATGATTTTTTAGAAGATGATCTCTTAACTCAGGAGGAAGAAAATCGATTAATTTCTTTTGTAAATGAATGTCAGTTAAAAAAGGAAGACTTAAACCTTACAGGGAAATGGAATAAAGTAGTAATGGCCTCAATTTTAAGAGATATAGTTAATGGTGAAATTCCGACTGGAAAATTTACAGTAAGTGAAGGAGAACTGCCTTTTAATTTTTTGAAAGATGAAAAACTTATATGGGCTTTTGTTAATGCGGACTATTATGAACAAATAACAAATACGCATTACGAAGGGAGAAGCCAAGGTATTTCCATTAAAATAGCCAAAGGATTATATTATCGAACAGGCCAATTCAAAGGAAATCCCGTTAGAACAACTGAAATGAAATTAATATCTGTGGGAATTCTTGCACTAACCGATCAAAATCTATATTTTTCATCCCCTGTAAAATCTTTAAGAATCCCATACCAAAAAATTCTTACAATAAATGAGTATTCTGATGGAATTGGTATACAGGAAGACAAGGCTACAGCAAAACCAAAGACATTTGGGCATATTGATGGATGGTTTGTTTATAATGTAATTAGAAATTTGTCAAATGGAGAAACGTTGAAAATATAACCCAACATTGAGTTGGCTATGTTTCGGTTGCTTGTTATAAAAGTAATTTTTTAGGAGGAAATAATAATAGCTCAGAATATGTCTTCTAATCTTGAAAAACATAAAATAGATTTACAAAATCTCCTTAGAAATGGAGAAAATCTTTTAAATGCCATTCAATTTGAATGTTATCCCGAAAAGGTAATTCATAGTTTATCTGAGGCAGGAAAAAGTGAAGCAGAAATAAAAAAAATAACTAAAGAACTACCTGCTTTTAGTTCTGAGTATCAAAACTGGTATTCCGAATCTTTAAGCATTATTAAATTAATATTACCCGACAGGCTCAATGACTTTACTAAGCTTTATGAAAAACCCAAATCAAGAAAGGAAATTTTATTTGGTAATTATGTAATTGAAGATTATTTACAAGGCCTAACCATTAAAAATGGCTTAGGAGAAATAAAATTGGGCCCCTATGCTGCAATACCCCAATTCCGACAACAATATAATATTTTAAAGTCTGTAGAAAGAAGGTTTGAAAGTTCGTTATTTGCCATAAAAAAATTAGTTCAAGCAGATTTATTTGATTCAGAATTAGATTCTGCCAAAGAATTATCCAACAACAAGTTTTATCGGGCTGCAGGAGCTCTTGCTGGAGTTGTTCTGGAAAAACACCTGAGCCAAGTTTGCGATAACCACAAATTAAGTCTTAAAAAAAAGAATCCCACCATCAATGATTTCAATGAGCAGATTAAACAAAAAGGTATTATTGATATACCGCAATGGCGATTTATTCAACATTTAGCAGACATAAGAAATTTATGCGATCATAGTAAGAAAAAGGAGCCAATAGCTCAGGATATTGAGGATATGATAATCGGAATAGATAAAGTGATTAAAACTATTTGTTAACATTCTTATACTTCCCCTTACTCTTCCTGATAGTGCAAGCCACTACTTTATATTCCGGGCACATGGCTTCGGAGTCGCTGATGCTGGATGTGATATTGTTCAGCATGATCTCAGGGAAATGAAACGTACTGCTGAGTATTCCCGGTTTTACTTCATCTGTAATTTTTGCTTTAATATCCACTTTTCCACGGGGTGATTCCACACAAACCATATCGCCGTCACTAATTAAATGTTTACGGGCATCTTCTTCGCAAATGAGTAATACATCTTCGGCAAGTATATCCACATTTCTTGTCCGCCTGGTCATGGCACCGCAGTTATAATGCTCCAGTTCCCGGTTGGTGGTGATGATATAAGGATATTCTTTTCCGTGCTGCACAATTTCTTCCGATTCTTTGAATGGATTGAACATGAATTTTCCTTTTCCTCTTGTAAAGTTTACAGTATGTAATATTTCTGTATCTGTTCCGTCTTTCAGTACGGGCCATTGTTTGCCGTTATCGCCCAGCTCATTCCATTTCACACCGGCAAAGAAAGGAACCACCTGTGAAATTTCTTCCAGCATCGTGTCCGGATCATAGTCGGCCTGCTCATATCCCATGCGGTTCATGATGTCAACAATAATTTGTCCGTCGCATTTTGTTCCTTCAATGGGCGCCACTACTTTATTTACTCTTTGTATCCTTCTTTCTCCATTGGTAAATGTTCCGCTTTTTTCCAGGAAAGAAGCGCCGGGAAGGACGACTGTCGCCAATTTTGCAGTCTCCGTCATAAATAATTCCTGAACAACGAATAGCTCCAGTTTATTTAGCGCCTTCACCACATGATGTGTGTTGGGATCTGTTTGTGCCATGTCTTCCCCGATCACCCAGACGGCTTTTAATTTATCATTCAGCGCCGCATCATACATCTGCGGAATTTTATAACCCACATGTAATGGCAATTTTGCATGATAAAACTCCTCATACATTTTATGAATTTCAGGATTGGTTACATCTAAATAACCGGCACCCTGGTAAGGCTGACAACCCATATCAGCAGCACCCTGCACATTGTTTTGTCCACGCAAAGGATTTACTCCAACACCTCTTCTTCCGATATTTCCTGTTATCATCGCCAGGTCCGCAATCAACATTACCGTATATGTCCCTTGTGAATGTTCGGTGACACCCAGACCATGAAATGACATCGCATTAGGAGCTGTTGCATAAGCCATCGCTGCTTCACGAACAAGGCTGCGATCAACGCCGGTAATTTTTTCCAGTTCATCAATGTTCAGTTGTAAAATACTTTCTCTGAATCCATCATATCCTTCTGTGCGGGACGCAATAAAATCTTTGTCCTCTAAATTCTCTTTGATGATATAATACAGCATCATGTTCAGCAGCGCCACATTGGTGCCGGGGCGCAACTGCAAATGATGGTTTGCATATTTAACTAATTCTGTTTTTCTCGGGTCAATGATGATCAACGTCTTTCCCTTCATCGCCTGCTGTTTCATCTTGGCTCCTGTAACAGGATGTGCATCCGTCGGATTGGCGCCGATCACCATCATGCAATCGGTGTATTGCATGTCAATAACAGAATTGGTGGCAGCGCCAGTTCCAAATGTCCGTTGCATACCCAATGCTGTAGGCGAATGACAAACCCTTGCACAACTGTCAATATTATTGGTGCCGATCACCGCACGGATAAATTTCTGCATGATATAATTCTCTTCATTGGTACATCTTGCAGAGGAAATGCCGGCAATAGCATCAGGACCGTGTTCCTTTTTTATTTGCGTAAGCTTATTGGCAATGAAATCATAAGCCTCTTCCCATGTTGCTTCTACAAATTCACCATTCTTTTTGATTAGTGGTGTACGCAAACGATCAGGATGATTGTAAAAGGAAAAAGCATAGCGGCCCTTAAGGCAAGTATGACCAGCATTTGCTTCCGCATCATAAGGAGCTTGTATGGATTTAATGGTTCCTGCACTGACCGCAACATCTAAATTGCAGCCAACACCGCAATAGGTACAAACAGTTCTTACTTTTTTATCAAACACAATGGATTTGGATTCAAAAACATCGCTGATGGCAGAAGTGGGGCAGGCCTGTGCACAGGCGCCGCAGCTTACACAATCACTTTCATTAAAACTTATATCGGAGCCTTTGATGATATGGCTGTCAAAACCCCGGCCGGACATACTTAAAACAAATTGTCCCTGCACTTCATCACATGCCCGCACACAACGAAAACAATTGATACATTTCGAAAAATCGGAGGTCATGTAAGGATGACTGAGATCCTTTTTTTTACTAAGATGATTTTTTCCTTTGGGATAACGAACATCACGGATGCCAACCCTTGCCGCTACAGTTTGTAACTCGCAATTATTATTTACTTCGCAGGTAAGACAGTCAAGCGGATGATCTGTAAGAACCAATTCAATAATATTTTTCCTGAGCCTTTGTATTCTTTCTGAATCAGGATAAATAAAAGAACCAGCCATCACTGGTGTGTGGCAGGCGGCCTGTGTTTTAACCGGTCCATCTTCAACAAGGGCAACATCTACACTGCAAACCCGGCAAGAACCAAAGGGATCAAGATTTGGTGCATCACACAAAGTGGGTACGGCATCTTTTCCAAAATTTCTCCGGATGAAAGAAATAATGGTTTCTCCGTCTTTGATTTCATAAGGCTTGTTATTAATATATGCAACAGCAGCCTTTGGATTTCCGTTACCAGAGCCAAATAAAGCAATATTGCCTTTTTTATCCTGTGTATGTTTGTCGTCTTTTCTGTACACTATTCCCATGATCAGGATTTTTTAAAGTAAGGAGATAACTCTTTATCAAAATACTGCAGTGCATTTTTTATGGGAAGCGGCAAGCCACCACCCAATGCACATAACGAACCTATCTCTAAAGTTTCTATCAAATCGTCTAATAATGTTCTGTCAATTTTATAATCACTCTCTTGCGCCTTCTTCAGCATCTCAGCTCCTCTTGTTGAACCGAGGCGACAAGGAAAACATTTGCCACAACTTTCATGTGCAGTAAACTGAAATAAATGTTCGAGGTATTTTATAATTGGAAAAGTTTCGGGAATACATACAACGGAAGCATGACCCAATAAAAAACCATTTTGTGAAAATGATTCAAAGTCAACCGTCAGGTCATTGATTTTATTAACTGGAACCAAACCGCCCAATGGACCGCCGATATGCATTGCTTTTATAGAAGAACGAAATCCTCCTCCCAGATCATTTACGACAACAGACAGCGGAGTTCCCATATCCACTTCATAGATGCCGGGTTTATTAAAGAAACCGTCTAATGAGATCAATTTTGTTCCGGTTGATTTGCCAATACCAATGGAGGCAAATTTATTCCCGCCGTTTTTTAATATATAAGGAATGCAGGCAAGTGTTTCTACATTGTTTACAACAGTTGGTTTATTGAACAACCCCTGTTGCACCGGATAAGGCGGACGAACTCTTACTTCCGGTCTTTGACCTTCAATAGAAGAAAGCAGGGCGGTTTCTTCGCCGCAGATATAGGCGCCTTGTGCACCAATGACTTTAAAATTGTAGTTGAAACCGGAGTTCAGAATGTTTTTTCCCAATAGTTTTTGTTGATGCAATTCATCAATGGCATTTTGTGTAATACTTATTGCTTCAGGATATTCTCCTCTTATATATACCACACCGGTATCAGCACCGGCGATATAACCGGCGATCATCATTCCCAATAAAACGCTATGCGGTTGTTCTTCTAATAAATATCTGTCACTGTAGGCGCCGGGGTCGCCTTCATCTGCATTACAGACAATAAATTTTTGTTTGCCGTTTTCTTTTCTGCATCCTTCTAATTTTATGGCAATAGGAAAACCTGCGCCGCCCCTACCCCTAAGTCCTGAAATTTTTAATTCATTCAGCAGATCATCGGCAGATCTCTTTAGTGAATCAGCAAGAATAGAATAATATTCTTTTATCCCGGGGAAAGGAGTTGTTAGAACAGGGGTTCCGTAAGAAGCAACATTATATTTATCGGCAACAACTGTATTTTCTTTTTTGATGGAAGCGATTTCATTAACGGCATTTCCGGAATAATTTTTTCCATTCACATGGAATGAACTGTTTTCATGGCAATGTCCCAGGCAACACATTTCGCCTATCTCAGCTTCATTATAATGCTTCAGCAGTTTTTCTTTTAATGCCGATTGTGTGCCGGCGGTCATGCAGGAACTGCCGTTGCAGATATAAACTTTCTTTCCTTTATTCTCCGGTTTCAGAAAATCATAAAAGGTTACTGCGCCATAAACATTCGCCTTACCCATCACAAATGAATCGGCTAACTCTTCCATTTTTTCAATGGTTGGCGAACCGCTTTGTTTTGCAGCAATGCCCAGCTCCTCAAACAATGTTTGGTTCACTCCTTTTCTTCCGGCCAGCTCACCCAGGTTTTTTGACATACAAATTGTTTAACAAGGTTTGTTGGATTTGAAAAATTAGGTTGACACCCGTTGTTCTCCCGAATATATATTAAATCTCCCGTTTCTTAAAAAACCAACCAATGTTATATCACATTCTTTTGCCAATTCAACAGCAAGACTTGATGGCGCCCCTACCGCACAGACAATTTTTATTCCGGCAATAGCTGCTTTTTGTATTAGTTCAAAGCTGGCACGGCCGCTTAATAATAAAACATAGTTGCTTAAAGGAACATTTCCTGCCATTA
The DNA here is from genome assembly GCA_032654705.1 of Chitinophagaceae bacterium. Lineage (GTDB taxonomy): Bacteria > Bacteroidota > Bacteroidia > Chitinophagales > Chitinophagaceae > JJ008. Next base: position 2,849,107 of record JAULAZ010000003.1, on the reverse strand, counting down.
GTGAAGCGCCAATCAATTTGTCCAGCGCATTATGTCTTCCAACATCTTCTCTCGTTAGTAATAAATTTCCATTCAGTTCAAACAATGCTGATGCATGTAAACCGCCGGTATATTCAAACACTTCCTGATGTTTTCTTAATGTGTCAGGAAGTTTTGCAAGAACTGAAGCATTAATAGTGATATTGTCTCTTTCACCATTGCTGGTAAAAACATTCTTCACCGCATCAATGGATGATTTACCGCAAACACCACAACTTGACGAAGTATAAAAATGCCGTTCAATTTTTTTAGGATCAAAAGAAATGCCGGGCCGCAATGTTGCAATCACAGCATTGTTTCCGGCTTTGCCGCAATTCATGATATCGTCTTTGCCAGCTATGATCCCTTCTGTAAAAAGAAAACCGGTAGCCAGCTCTTCATCGTGGCCCGGCGTACACATGGTGACAGAAATATTTTTTTGCTGCCTGTCGTTTTCGGGACCATAAACAATTTTTATTTCCAGCGGTTCTTCTACTGCCAATAAATCTTCTGTAGAATTTGACTCAAAGGAAATTTTATCGCTTCCGGAAGAAGTAATCTTTAATATCTGAACCGCAGCAACTGATGAGGACCGCATTCACCAAATTTACTCAATTTTTCCCGCAGATTCTCGCTGATTTGGCCTCTGATAACGCTGACTGTTCTATATATACTGAAAAACCTGCGTGTTCCCAATCTGCGAGAGCCAGTGTATTATTATGATAAACCTGAAATTTTTCCGCTATTATCTATATCCATTCCTTCTGATGCAGGAATGGCTGGCAACCCCGGCATACGCATCATATCACCAAGGATAGGAATAACAAACCCCGCCCCTGCGGCAAATTCAAATTCTCTTACTGTGACAATGAAATTTCTTGGCCGACCGATTTTGTTTTCATTATCTGAAAAAGATTTTTGTGTTTTGGCCATACACACTGGTAATTTATCAAAGCCCAGCTCTTTTATCATCTTCAAACCTTCCCGGGCTTTTGGAGAATATTCCACATCATCAGCCCCGTAAATTTCTTTTGCAATCATCATTATTTTTTCTTCAACGGGAATATTCCAATCGTATAACGGTTTAAAATGATTGACACCGCTGTCAATGATATCAACAACAGCCTGTGCCAATTCGGTCATGCCATCGCTGCCTCTTGCCCAACAGTCGCTGATGAGTGCTTTAACGCCATGCTTTGCACATTCATTCTTTACAAATTCAATTTCTTCTTTTGAGTCTGAAACAAAGTGATTGATGGCAACCACCGGCGTCAATCCGAATTTCTTAATATTCTCAATGTGTTTCTCCAGGTTTTCAAATCCTTTCCTCACTTTTTCAAGACTGGGTGTATTGTACTCTGTTTTCTTTGCCCCACCATGATGACGCAGTGCTCTTATCGTGGCAACCAATACTAATGCATCAGGTTTCAGCCCGGAATAACCACACTTGATATTCATAAATTTTTCTGCACCAAGATCGGCGCCGAAGCCTGCTTCTGTTACAACATAGTCAGCAAGAGATAAACCCATCTTTGTTGCAATGATCGTATTAGTGCCCTGTGCAATATTGGCAAATGGCCCGCCATGCAAAATAGCAGCATTTCCTTCCAGTGTTTGAACAAGATTGGGCTTAATGGCTTCTTTTAAAAGTATGGCCATGGCGCCTTGTGCATTCAATTGTTTTGCAAAAACAGGTTCGCCTTGTTTGGTAAACCCAACCAAAATATTTCCAAGCCGTTCTTTCAGATCGTCTAAATTTTTTGCCATACATAAAATGGCCATCACTTCAGATGCTGCTGTGATATTAAATCCATCCGACCTCGGCATTCCATTGGCTGTGCCACCCAAACCAATAACAATATTACGAAGCGACCGGTCGTTCATATCCATCACTCTTTTCCAGACAACAGTTCTTGGATCAATATGAAGGCTGCGGTTTTTGCTTTGAATATTATTATCTATCAGTGCTGCTAAAAGATTATTTGCTTTTTCAACAGCACTGAAATCTCCGGTGAAGTGAAGGTTGATATCTTCCATCGGGATCACCTGTGCATGTCCGCCACCGGCGGCCCCGCCCTTGATGCCAAATACCGGACCCAGCGAAGGTTCTCTCAATACAGGCATCGCCTTCTTTCCTATTTTATTTAATCCGTCGGCAAGACCAACAGATGTTGTTGTTTTTCCTTCTCCTGCTGGAGTAGGGCTGATAGCGGTTACCAAAATGAGTTTACCCGTTTTTATTTTTTCTTCATCAATCAGCTTTAGCGGAAGCTTGGCCTTGTATTTACCGTAGTATTCCAGGTCATCATTTGAGATGCCGGTATTGGCGGCTATTTCTTTAATGTGTTTGATGGCGGCGCTTTGGGCTATCGCCAGGTCGGGGTTGATGTTGTTTGACAAGCAAAATCGTTTTTTAGACCTCTCTTCAAGCCCCTCATCTTTGGTGAGGACTTGGTGAACTAAATAATAAAGAGGCCGGCAGTTAAATAATATTTTTAAGAATCGTATTTTCTAAGCTCTTCTAATGAGTTGATATTGGCAAATTCATTTCCGTTAAACCACGGCTCATCGTCAAAACTAATGACTCTTGTGTTTAATTCTTCCAATGCTTTGGTGATTTTTAACTGATTTTGCTCAAGCAACAGCCTGATATGAATAAGGCAATTTTTGTTATAAACAGAACAAAGCGGCTCTGCCTTGCCTTTGTGCTCAGTGAGCAACACATCTTCGTCTCCACAGGCGTTAATTAGTTCCGTTAAAATTTTTTCGGTAAGAAAAGGCATATCACAGCCGACAACAAGATTTTTTTGTGTTGACGAATTTTCAAGTCCTGTAAATATTCCGCCCAGCGGTCCTTTTTCTTTCAGCACATCTTCAAAGCAGGGGTAGCCAAACGGGAGATATGCCGGATTTTCTGTGATGATGATAATTTTCCCGGTTATTTTTTTTACTGAATCAATAACATGTTCGATCAGCATCCTGCCGTTGAAATATACCAAACCCTTATCTTCTTTCATCCGGGAGCTTTTTCCCCCGGCGAGGACGATCGCAGTTATTTCTTTTTGTTCAGGCATGATGTCAAATGGTCGTTTATATTATTCATCTATCCCAGTATAAGCAACAGCAATTGCTGCTCCCAATTTTGCATTGTTTTTTATTAGTGCAATATTTGCTTCCAGGCTTTCGCCTTTACTGTGTTCGGCAATATATTGAAGTAAAAAGGGGGTAGTTTCTTTTCCGCTTATCTTTTTTTCTTTTGCGGCCTGCAGCGCTTTTCCAATATGCTTTTCTATTTCATCATGCTCAATGGCCCGGTCTTCGGTTACAGGATTGGCAATAAGCACAGAACCGCTTAATCCCAATTTCCACTTGGTATCGAGTAATGCAGCAATTTCTTTTGACGTATCTAATCTCAATGGAGACTTAAATCCGCTTTTGCGGGAATAGAAACCGGGGAACTCATCTTGTCCATAAGTAACAACAGGTATTCCTTTTGTTTCCAGGTATTCTAATGTTAATCCTATATCCAGAATTGATTTCACTCCTGCCGAAACAACAGCTACAGATGTTTGCGCCATTTCAGTTAAGTCAGCAGAAATGTCCATACTTGTTTCGGCTTCCCGGTGTACACCACCAATGCCGCCGGTTACAAAAATTTTTATTGCCCCCCGGCTTCCGGAAGACAGGCCGGCCCAAGAAGCAATCCGCATCGTGGCGGCAACCGTAGTAGCTCCATATAAATTTTTACTGATAACATAAGGCATATCCCGCAAACTCACTTTCCAAACGCCTGTTGTCTCGCCTGAGGCGAGACCAAAATATTCTATTTGCTCCTTTGTTAGACCCACATAACATTTTCCATTGAAGATGGCAATTGTTGCCGGCACAGCTCCATTATCCCTTACAACCCGCTCTACTGCCAATGCTGTTTCTACATTCTTTGGATAAGGCATTCCATGAGAAATAATTGTTGATTCCAGTGCAACAACCGGCTTGTTGGTTTGCAGGGCATCTCTTACTTCAGGATGTATTTCCAGAAAGGAATTCATAATTAATATCGAATATAGAACAGGGAATATCGAATGATGAAAGTTGGCTTACACACTTCGACGTTCGTTGTTCCCTGTTCGTTGTTCATTATTTTTTTATTTGGCCACACGAATAAATATAAATATCCTATCCGGGGTAATACTTATTTACAAGACCCAATAATTTTTCCTGGTTCAGGTGGGTGGCGATAGCGCCATTTACCTGTAGTATTTCTGCAGATAATGTGTGTGCTATCTTCAGGCATTCTTCATCATTCTTGCCCAGGTATTTTCCAAGCATGAAGCCAGAAAGAGAACCATCGCCCGCCCCGGTGCAATCCGCCACTTCTATATCAGGCGCATGAAGGGTTAAAGCTTTTTCTTTACTATATAAAGCCGAACCCATTTTTCCATTGTGCAGCCATATTTTTTGTACACCCCTTGCCAGCAATTCCTGTACCTGCATTTCTGTCATTGATGCTTTTTCAGAACAAAGAACGGGCAATTCATCTTCATTGGGCGTTATCATAAACAAGCCATTCAGATTGGCGGTAAAGAATTTTTTGGCCGGCGGTACTGATACGGGTTCAATAATAAATGGAATACCGGATTCATTGCTGAAAGCAAGTAACCACTCAGCTGTGTCTACACTGATATTGGCATCAGCCAGAATAAAGGAAGCCGTTTTCAGCAGGTCTTTGTGTTTTGATAAATGTTCTGGCGTAATCAGGTGATTGGCGGCATTGGTCAGGAATGCAGAAAACAAAGAGCCATCCACGTTAAGGATGCCGGTATATTTTCCGCTTAAGCCGTCTTTGGTGATGGTGGCATCTAATTGCACGCCGGCTGCGGCACAAACTTGTTTTAGCCATTCCCCGTCGCTGTCGCTGCCAACAACGGTTATTAATTGAACGGGCACATCAAGCAAGGCAAGCTGATGTGCAATGTTTCGGCTTACACCTCCGGCGGTTTTAGTTACGAAAGCATCATTGGTGGTGGCCAGCAGCATTTCTTCAGTAGCATGAAAAAGTTCATCTACCAGGGCAGCTCCAATACAGATTACGGGCTTTGACATGCTGCAAATGTAAAGAGCCTGAAGTCTAAAATTGCCAGATTATTGTTTTATAGGGTACAACAATTTAAAGGCATTATAAACAGCCTGGTGCAGAACAGTAGCGTGGGTTTCGTCAGGTATATAGTCATACAGCACAATTATTTTTTTATTCACCTCCTGTTTAAGAACCTGTGATAAGGCAACAGCATCGTCATACATAATCTTGTCTTCGTCTTTGCTGCAGGCGCCAATAAAAACCCTGATATCTTCCTTGGATTTTTCTTTTAATAAAGCCGGGGCTTCGGCCAGTAATGATTCTGCGCCCCACCACAGACTTGGGGTGATGATGATATAGGTATTAAAAAGATTTCTGTGCTTCAATAGAATTTCTGTTGCCAGCAAACCGCCGAACGATTCGCCGATAATGGTTTTTGACTGGTTTGTTCTGTACTTTTTCTCAATAAAAGGTTGCAGTTCTTTTTCAAGGAATGAAATAAAATTTGCAGAGCCACCATAAGCAGGAAACTGGCTTTGTTTAAAACCGATCCTATCTACAAAATCAAGATTGGGCACCGCAAAAGTAAAATCCCTTTTCCTGTTGGCATTTTCAATACCCACCACAATTGATTTTGGAAACCTGTCAATCCATGGTTGTGTATTAAAACGAACAATCCCGGCTATATGAATAAAGTCTTCATCTGCTCCGCCATCAAGTAAATAGATGACAGGGTATTTTTCAGCAGAGTCAGGGGAATATCCTTCCGGTAAATACACATTTATTCTCCGGGTTTCATTCAGTATGACTGAATGCAAAGTATCGGTTACACCTAAAACAAGCACATTGCTTTTACCTGTTGAAGCGGCATGTTCTTGTTTAATTGATTTGCAGGCACACAATACCAAACAACTGCTTACAAAAACGGAGAGGATAAGTTTCATGCTATTTTTTTTATTATTCTTTTTTTCTAACAATTAAAAACCAATCGTTTTCCAAAGGCAGGTAACCATAGTCATAGCAATAATAATAAGTCTTACCGGTTTTGGTTGTATAAATATGTGTAAGGTATTTGAACTGAAATCCGAGCCGCTGCAGCTTGTCTTTATTGGCTTTTGCAGTTTCTTCTCCTTCGGGTAAAATTGAGTCCAGCACCTTCCTGTTTTTCAGCAAGGCATTATTAATGTTTCTTACAAAACTACTGTGGCTTCCCCTGGCTTTTTGCTGGTTGTTGTAGTTGTTGCGACAATAATCGTCGCAGAATTTTTTATCTACACGGCCCTTAAGTGGTTTGCCGCAGGCAAGACATGTTTTGCTTTCAGATGCTGTCATATCAATAGTTTCAGGCCATTAAGATAGGCAAAATTATCCGTGTGCAAACGCTTCTACACGATTAGCTTCGGGAAGAAACGACTAAAAACCGACTCCGGCTTTTCGCCACTATCATCTTTGTGTTGTCAATCGGTTAAGACGTCGGCAGGTTGATTGAAATAAACAAATTCTAAAACCGTTTCCGCAAAACAAAATAACACGGAGACACAAACTTTAAAACTATGTACGCTTTAAAAAACAAAGTGCAATTAATCGGAAACCTCGGTAATGCACCAGAAGTAAAAACATTGGAAAGTGGTAAAAAAATGGCCCGTTTCAGCGTAGCCACCAGCGAAAACTACCGCAACGCCAAAGGCGAGAAGGTAACAGAAACACAATGGCACAACCTGGTGGCCTGGGGCAAAGTAGCTGAGATCGTTGAGAAGTACCTGACCAAAGGAAAAGAGGTTGCCATTGAAGGCAAACTCATCAATCGCAGCTACAATGATAAAGAAGGCAACAAAAAATACATCACCGAAATACAGGTGAACGAATTGTTGTTGCTGGGCGCAAAGAGCACTGAAGCCTAAGATTTGTTTGGCCACGAAATCACACATAAAAACACAAAATAATGTTGTGATTTCGTGGCTACTTTTTTATTGCAATAATTTTCAAATCATAGAAATATTGTTTAAAGACGAGGTTTACACAATTGCAGGTTGTTGTATTGAGGTTTGGAAAACATTAGGCTATGGTTTTTCTGAGATTGTATATAAAGGTGCTATGGAAGTAGAATTTATTGAAAATGAGTTCCCTTATAAAAGAGAAGACACACTACCGGTTATTTATAAATCGAAAGAGCTTAGACATAAGTTTATTTCCGATTTTACTTTGTTTAACAGCATTATTGTAGAGGTTAAGTCTTGCGATGGGGGAATAAACAATCAAATGGTTTCGCAAACATTAAACTACCTCAAAGCCCCTGGTTGTAAAGCAGGCCGGATAATTAACTTTGGAAAACCGAAAATGGAATACAAGCGACTTATAATGTAAAGATATTCGTGTTATTTCGTGTGTTTTCGTGGCAAATAAAAACAACTGTGGCAACATTTACCCCCGATACAAATAATGAAATGTTTCAACTGGCTATTCAGTTAGTCAATCAAAGCTCCCGCAATATATTCCTCACCGGCAAAGCCGGTACAGGCAAAACAACTTTTTTAAAATATATCCGGGAAAGCTGTCCCAAGCAAATGGCTGTTGTAGCTCCCACCGGTGTAGCAGCGATTAATGCCGGAGGCGTCACTATTCATTCTTTTTTTCAACTTCCATTTTCACCGTTTGTACCAGACGTAAAGGGTTTTACTAAAGGTGATACAACTGTTAATCGCCATAACCTTATCAACCGCCTTCGTTTCAACAACGAGAAAAGAAAAATATTGCAGCAGCTTGAACTGCTCATTATTGATGAAGTAAGTATGGTTCGCTGTGATATGATGGATGCGATTGACACGGTACTGAGGTATTTCCGCAAAAGACCTTATGAGCGTTTTGGCGGGATACAGGTATTATTCATCGGCGATATGTTTCAACTGCCCCCGGTAATTAAAAATGAGGAATGGAAAATGATGGCTGAGTTTTATGATAGTCCTTATTTTTTCGATAGCCGTGTAATAAAAGAAGAACCCCCGCTTTATATTGAGTTTGATAAAATTTACCGGCAAAGCGAAGAACGGTTTATTAATGTGCTGAACCAGGTGCGCAACAATGAACTGGACGAGGAGGGAATGAAAATATTAGAAAGCCGTTATAAGCCAATATTTCGCAGAACAAAGGATGATGGCTACATTATTCTTACTACACATAATGAGCAGGCAAGAAATATCAACACGGCTGAACTAAACCGGCTTGATACCAAACCTCAGACCTACAAAGCAGAAATAGAAAGTGATTTTCCGGAAAACGCCTATCCTGCAGATGAAATGCTATCCCTGAAAGTGGGCGCACAGGTAATGTTTATTAAAAATGATACAGCCGACAGGGGCAAAAGATATTTCAATGGAAAAATAGGAACCGTTACCAGGCTGGGGGAAGATAAAATATTTGTGCGATGCCAGGATGAGCCCAATGAAACTGAAGTAAACAAAGAAAAATGGGAAAATATCCGCTACACATTGGATAAAACATCACAAACAATGAAAGAAGAGGTGTTGGGATCTTTTTCTCAATATCCTCTGCGGCTGGCATGGGCCATTACTATTCATAAAAGCCAGGGGTTAACCTTTGATAAAGCCATTATTGATGCCGGTGAAGCATTTGCTCCGGGTCAGGTGTATGTGGCGCTCAGCCGGTGTACCAGCTTAGATGGTATGGTTCTAAAGAGCAAGCTTCGTACCAACAGTCTTTTCACAGACCAGCGCATTGTCCGTTTTTCTCAAAACACTTCATCATCACAATTGCTGAAGAACGAACTCGATGCTGCCCGCAAACAATATCAGGAAAAAATTCTTTTATCAACCTTTGATTTCAGCTTAGCCATTAATAGTTCAAACGAACTGAAAAATTATCTTTCAGAAAATAGCTCATCCTTTAATATTGAAACTATTTCCTGGTTGGATACATTTAAAGACAAGCTGAATGCGATGCAGGATACCGCCATAAAATTTCACGCCTGGCTGAAGGGACAGTTTCTGCTACAGGATGCACCCGAAGGAAATATATCCTTGCAGGAAAGAACAATTAAAGCAGCTCATCATTTTATTAATGAAATTGATACTGCCATATCCATACTTCATCAATCACCGGCAATAACAGACAGTAAGCTGCACGCCAAAGAATACAATGAAGGATTGAAAGAAATGTTTACCGAACTATCGGCCACCAAACACCTGCTACAGGGGTTTTCCGGAAAACTGAATGTGGAAGCCTGGCACCAGCGGAAAAAGAATTTTGTGTTGCCTTCTTTTACTATTAATGCTTATGCTGGTGCTTCACAAGGAAAAACAGATAGTCCGCATCCTGTGCTTCATCAGCAATTGCGGAAACAACGGGATGCTATTTGCTCCCGTAAAAACCTTCCGGTTTATTTAGTGGTTGGCAGTAACACATTAGATGAAATGGCCCGCTATCTTCCTCAGTCGCTTACTGAACTTAGAAAGATAAGTGGCTTTGGTGATGCAAAGATTGAACAATACGGACAGCAGTTTCTTGATATTATACTGGAATATTGCCACGAGCATAATCTTGAATCATTGGTTCATGAAAAAACTCCCAAAAGAGAAAGAAAATCAAAATCCGCAGGTGATAAGGCTGCAAAAAAGAAAAGTGACAGCCATGCTGAAAGCTTTCGACTTTACAAAGAAGGTAAAACAATTGCTGCAATTGCTACCGAAAGAAACCTTGCTATTTCTACTATTGAAAGCCACCTGGCAAAATTTGTTGCATTGAAAGAAATCAGTATTCAAGAATTGGTGAACAGCGAAAAGGTAGTCATGATTGAAGCTGCATTAAAAGACTTTGACGGGACTTCTGTCAATCCCGTAAAAGCAAAATTAGGTGAGGGGTTCACTTATGGTGAAATAAAGCTGGTAATGGCTGCCCTGGGCATTCACCAGCACAGGTCAGCGGATTAGTGTAATAGTTCCTTTTCTTATTTCTCTTGGCTTGCCCGGAATAATAAACTCTGCCATCCAAATAAATACATTCCCGTCGGTATCCTGTCCTTTTACTTTACCATACCATTTTTCAAACGGATTAATTGAAGAGAACACTATTTCGCCCCAGCGATTATAAACAGAAAGTTTGTAATTTGTCATTGCCCCAATACTTCCCAATGGGCCAAAGCCATCATTTTTGCCATCATTGTTTGGCGTAAATGCCGAAGGAAAGAAAACGCCAATACAGGACAGATCGTATTCAACTTTTCCTGTTGCCGAAACAGGACATACGTCAACACCAGATACAGTGATTGTATAAAAACCATAGCCAAGGTTAGTAGCAATAAAATCTGTTTGGGGAGGATTAGTATTCCATAAATAAGCTAATTGCAAGCCCGGGGCACCAGCAGTGGCTAACAATGAGCCTCCGGTATTCGTTTGGCAATTAGCTGCAGAACCCATTACTACATTGGCGATTATTATATTAATGCCTTTGGTAACTCTTGATGGCGCATTACCTGGTCCGCTTACCGTTAATGTTACGGCATAAGTTCCCGGCCCGGAAAATGTATGTGATGGATTGGCTGTTGTAGCGGTATTACCAGATCCTGATGCGGGGTCACCAAAATTCCAACTAAATCCTGTTGGACATAAAGCAGAGGTATTGGAGAAATTAGCCGTATTATCATTAATACAGGTGTAAGTGAATGCAGCTGTATTGGGTGGCGCCTCTTTTATTAAAATATCATCAACGGCAAAACCATCATAATTGTTACAAATAGTACCTGCTCCAAAAATAAAACGAAACAATACGTTATTCTTTCCGGCAAGATATGCCATGGTATGTTTAGCGATTTTCCACCCATTGCTTCCGTTGCCACCCTTACAGCTTCCCGAAGTGGGTTGAATATTGCCAGACCATCCGTCACGGGTGGAAGTAAGTGGAGATAAATAATTGATGGGTGAATAATTAAACCAATTAGTATTTAAACAATTTATTGCATCTGCGGTGGCACCAACATTTGTCCAGGTATTTCCATTATCAATACTGTACTGGAAACCTCCTCCGTCAAACTGCTGTTCCATTTCCCAAAACACTTTGAATTCGATATATGGGTATTGAAGAGTTGTAAAATCAAAACAAGGACTTTGCAACCACGAAGCTTCTGCATTGGTATAAGAGCTGCCGGTTAATCCGCCAACAATCCAGCACTTTATTCCACCACCTGCCGCTGATATAACTGGTTTAGATGGCGTTCCCCATGCCCAATCATTACCGGCACCACCCGAAATCCATTCACCATTAGTTGTTTCAAAGCCTTCGTTGTATGGAAAAGTGCTGATAGCAGAACTGCACTGGGATTTTATTTCAGCAATTTTTATTAAAAGAAAGAAAAATATTAAAGCAACCCTTGCAATCATTATTTATTCCAGAGTATAGAACAGTTGATTAGTAAAAATTGAACAGCAAATGTACCATATAATAATCTATTGAGTCTTCATTAACACGTCTGCCGAACGTTATTTTATTAAACGTAGTTGAAATGATCATCTTATTGGCTACTGAGGTTATTCAACATACATCATTAATTATTCACATTTATGGTTATTAAATTTGTTACATTAAAGTTTATATATATCTTTTCGTTTAATTACTTACTAACCATTTATGGATACACCTACAACCCCGGCCTATTGCATTATAAGCAATCATGAAATTGCTGAAATGCGAAGAAAATTATCAAACGGACAAAACGCATTGTTTAGCCTTCGTTCGTATCAACCCGGAGATGTGATTGCCGGTTTTTCTCCCGGCACCATTGGAGCAGAACCAACATATCTTACTGTTCAGGTTGGTTTGCGCAAGCACATCACCTTGCAGCCGGAGTTTCTCCAGTACATTAATCACAGTTGCGATCCCAATGTTTTTTTTAATACAACCACAATGGAACTGATTGCATTAAAGGAACTGAAGCCCGAAGATGAAATGACTTTTTTCTATCCTTCAACAGAATGGAAGATGACCCAGTCTTTCAATTGTTATTGCGGTAGCCCCTATTGTTTGGGAGAGATAAAAGGTGCCGCCTTTCTTTCCAGAGAAGCCAGTGAAAAGTATCGGTTTACCGATTTTATTCAACAACAATTAGCCAAACGTTTGGCCAGGATGAAAGTAGCCTGATTGCATGAAGACAACAGAAGCCATCCGTTTATTGAAGCCCTATACTATTTGGGTGCTGGCGCCACACCTGGAATCAGACGATCCTAATATTCAGCATTATTATGACTTTACGCAAAGCATAAAAGAATACACCAAAGTATTTGAAGAATTAAATGCGGAATGGAAATGGCAACCCGTCACGATGGATAATTACAAAGAAATTGTCCGCTCAATTGCCGTTAGCGTCAATGGCAAAACACCGCTTGTATTAAATCTTTGCGATGGGGATGAAGTGAATGGCACTCCCGGAGTATCGGTAATTCATGAATTAGAAAAACACGGGTTGATATATACCGGATCTGATACACATTTTTACAATACTACCACCTCCAAGATACCGATGAAAAAGGCCTTTGATAGGGCAGGTGTTTCAACGGCTAACTGGAGGGTAATCACAGATAAAAAGGGATCTACAAAAGGAATTTGCAAAAGAGTGGGAACGTCCATTATTATTAAACCAGCTGTTTCCGGGGGCAGCATGGGTGTTTCTGTTAAGAACGTTGTTCATACGGAAGAAGAGCTGGAAAAAAGAGTGAAGGAAATATATAAAGGTTATCATGGCTGGAACCTCCTTGTTGATGGTTTGTTTGTAGAACAATTTATAACCGGTCCGGAATACACCACGTTTATTACAGGCTCTGCGGATGACCCTGATCATTGCATTGTATATGAGCCGGTAAAAAGAAATTTTCATGAATCGCTGCCCGAATCAGAAAGATTCTTATCCTTCGATCGTCTTTGGGAAATTTATGAAGATGAAGCACCAATGCCGGAGAACGGCAACTTTTATGAATATGGTCCGGCAGAGCCATCTTTGATTCCTGCTTTAAAACAATTAAGCCTCGATGCTTATAAATCCTGCGATGGCAAAGGATATACACGGATTGATATCAGGCAGGATTCATTAACAGGGAAACTTTATATGCTGGAGGTAAATGCCCAGTGCGGATTAAGTGAAGACGAAAACTACACGTCAATTGGCGCTATCTTAAAAGTTTCGAATGTATCGTTTACCGAAATCATTTCTGAAATATTGAAGGATGCATTGAGAAGAAGTGTGGCAAGACCTGCACCGGTTAAAAAGGCCAAAGTATCTAAATCAAAAAAGATTGTTACAGTTAAATAAGTTGTATCCCCGTTTATATTCTTCCAGTTATTACCTTAGCGTGGCATGAAAGTCTGTGTATTACAACCCGACTACTCCACCACCGGAGTTGATTATAAAAACTACGACCCGCCAAGAGATTTGGCAGTCTTAATTCCCGAACACGAAGTACATAATGTTTTTCTAAATAAACTTACAACCTATAAACAACTGAAAGAGCTGGGTAGGCACGGCTATGATATTTTTGTAAATCTTTGCGAAGGATACCTTGAATGGGAAGTGCCAAGCATTGATGTTATATATACTTTGGAAATATTAAATCTCCCTTTTACTGGTCCTACTACCAAACTATACGATCCTCCCAAAGACCTGATGAAATACCTGGCTTACTGCGAAGGAGTAAAAACACCGGGCTATGTGATCATTAATGAACTAAACGAAGTTGATGAGGCGGTGAAAAACCTATCCTTTCCCTTATTTGTAAAGCCAGCAAAAGCAGGAGACAGCCTTGGTGTTGATGAACACTCTTTGGTTCATAATAAAATTGAGTTACAGCAAAAATGCATCAGCATATTAGAAGAATACGGACCGCTATTGGTGGAAGAATATATTGCCGGAAGAGAATTTACAGTGTTGGTGGCTGCAAATGAGGATGTACACAGTTGTACGGTTTTTCGTCCGGTTGAATATTTATTTCCTAAGGGCCGGGAGTTTAAAACCTATGCATTAAAAACATCAGAGCTTCATCCAGATTGTAATGTGCCTTGCGATGACCCTGTTTTGGATAAGCAACTTCGTTTCGCAACAGAGAAAATATTCAAGGGCTTTAATGGAGTTGGTTATGCAAGACTGGACTTCCGGGTGAATGATAAGAATGAAATTTTTTTCCTGGAGATAAACTTTACCTGTTCTGTTTTTTATAAAGATGGTTATGAGGGTTCGGCTGATTTTATATTAAAATATGATGGTATAGGTCAGCTAGGATTTTTAAGACATATGATAGCAGAAGGTATTGCCCGCCATAAAAGGAAAATAAAACCTTTTGTAATGAAGGGAAACTCTATTGCAGGTTATGGCATCTATGCAAGCCGGGAAATAGGAAAGGGCGAAATTATTTTTAAAGGAGAAGGCAAGGCACAACGCATCATTACGAAACGGTTTGTTGAAAAGAACTGGAATGAAGATGAAAAAATGCATTTTCGCCGCTATGCTTACCCGGTAAGTGAAGAGTTGTTTATTTTATGGGATGATGATCCCTCTGAATGGGCGCCGCAAAATCATAGCTGCGATCCTAATACTGCTTTTGATGGACTGAATGTATTGGCTGTTAAAAATATTTCCCGGGGCGAAGAGCTTACACTTGACTATGCCGACTTTCTTGATGAAAACATGGAGCCCTTTCAATGCAAGTGCGGCAGCTCCCAATGCAGGGGACTAATTACCGGTGTAAAGAAAAATACTTTAACCGGCAGAGAACTTGAAAAGAAAGGATCAATATTATAGGTGTTGTGAAAACTACCTCCCCATAAACACCATCAATATCTGTACATCACTGGGATTAATACCTGAGATACGGCTGGCCTGGCCAAGTGTCCGTGGGCGGATCCGGTTTAATTTTTCCCTGGCCTCGTTGCCGAGGGAAATTATTTTTTTATAGTCAAACGTTTCAGGTATCTCTAGTTCCTCTAATTGGCTCATGCGTTGCACCAGTTCTTTTTCTTTTTCTATATACACATCATACTTAACCTGGATAGAGGCCTGTTCAATCGCATCTTTTGAGTATTTGCTTAATGCCACTTTTAGATTCGGCAATACGTCGATCAATTCATATAGCGCTACGTCCGGGCGAAGTAATATCTTTTGTGCTTTTTGTTTTTCTGTGATTGGCGAAGAATTTATAGAAACGAAATAGGAGTTGATTTCTTCCGGCTCAACCGAAAAATCTTTTAAAATCAATTTAACTTTTTCTACACTATTTTTTTTCTCAACTACTTTATCCATTCTTTCTTGTGATGCCAATCCAAGACGATAGCTCAATTCTGTCAAACGTAAATCTGCATTATCCTGCCTGAGCAAGGTCCTGAATTCTGCCCTTGATGTAAACATTCGGTATGGTTCTTTTGTTCCTTTGCTGATCAGGTCGTCAATCAATACACCAATGTAGGCATCACTTCTTTTTAAAATAACCGGATTAAGGTTTTTTGTTTTTTGGTGAGCATTTATGCCAGCCATTAATCCCTGGCAAGCCGCTTCTTCGTACCCCGTTGTTCCATTTATCTGGCCGGCAAAAAATAAATTTTGAATCAACTTTGTTTCCAGTGAGTATTTCAATTGAGTTGGCGGAAAAAAATCATACTCTATTGCATATCCGGGTCTCAACATTTTCACTTTTTCAAAACCAACTATATTACGAATAGCTTCGTATTGAATTTCTTCGGGTAAAGAAGTAGAAAACCCATTCACATATATTTCAACCGTATTCCACCCTTCGGGCTCGACAAAAAGCTGATGCCTTTCTCTTTCAGCAAAGCGGTTTATTTTATCTTCAATACTTGGGCAATATCTTGGCCCAACTCCATCAATCCTACCGGCAAACATCGGGCTTCTATCAAACCCGGTTTTTAGAATATCGTGTACTGTTTGATTGGTATAAGTTATCCAGCAGCTTCTTTGTTGTTTTGGTTTTTCTGTCTCTAAAAAAGAAAATCCAACAACTTCATTATCTCCTTTCTGCTCTTCCATTTTGCTATAATCCAAACTTCTTCCATCAATTCTGGGCGGTGTTCCTGTTTTAAGCCGGTCGCTTTCAAAGCCAAGTGATACCAATTGCTCGGTAATTCCGGTAGCAGCTTTTTCCGCCATTCTTCCTCCGCCAAATTTTTTTTCTCCAATGTGAATAATTCCGTTTAAAAATGTTCCATTAGTAAGCACCACTGCTTTTGCATTTATTTCATGCCCCAAACCCGTTATCACTCCGTTGCATTTTCCATCCTTAATCAGAAGCCCCTTTACCATATCTTGGTAAAAATCAAGATTAGGGATTTGCTCCAGCATTTCTCTCCATTTGATAGAAAAGAGTTGCCGGTCGTTTTGTGTTCTGGGGCTCCACATGGCCGGACCCTTGCTTCTGTTTAGCATCCGAAACTGAATAGTAGACCGGTCAGAAACAATTCCTGAATAACCCCCCATGGCATCTATTTCTCTAACTATCTGGCCTTTTGCAATTCCTCCCATAGCCGGGTTGCAGCTCATTTGAGCTATGGTTTGCATATTCATGGTTATCAAAAGAGTTTGGGAGCCGAGATTTGCTGCTGCTGCCGCAGCTTCACATCCGGCATGACCGGCGCCAACTACTATTACGTCGTATTCAGGAAACATAAGTCGGCAAAGGTAAGTCTGTTATTTGTGCTACTTTAACTTATTAAAGAAATCGATTTCTTTTTGAATCTCATTTATATTCCTTCCACTATTAAGCAGTACGAATTCAAAAGCAGTGTAATTTTCTATCATGTCCAGGTACTCCCGGTGATCTTTAATAAATGCTTGTTGACTTTCGGTGCTTACAAATTCAGATAATTCGAGTTGGCCGATTTTTTGAAGAAGCTTTAAGCAAGGAGTATAATTTGTTTTTTCATATAACTCCCGGAAATAATTCTTGGCTGCCAGAACATCTAGCCTGTTTCCTCTGTCTTTGTTTAATTGAAATTTTTCTACCCTAATATTTGTGAAATTCCAGCACATCATAAGCTCGTTTTCAATAGAAAAATCAAAATAAGTAATCGGGATAATGTGGTCGAACTGCCAGCTAGTGCCAAAATTATCCCATCCTATATCTGAATGAAACTGGTATTCGAACCACTGGCGCATATTTTTAATATCTAATCCAAAGTATGGAGCGTAAGGCGGGCAGGGGCTTCTTTCTAAGACATATCTCCGTAAATTAATTTGCCATTTTCTTTTTTCTCTGAATTTTAAAAGCGATTCACTTGGATAAAGGTTTTGGGGATTCTTTTTTCCGGCCATAAATTCTGTTTTCACAAAGATAATGGTTCCACGGGACACTGTTTCTGACTGAAACAGTGTCCCGTGGAACGTTACTTGAGATACCGGTTAAGATGAAAATCTTCTTTCCCTCTCATTTTCTTCTTTTCGCTCTTGTTTTTGTCTTTATATCCACATAAATGCAAAATTCCATGAAAAATTACCCGATGTAGTTCGGATTTGAAAGAAACATCAAGCTGTTTGGCATTTTCCCTTATTCGATCTATACTGATATATATTTCTGCCCGAACGGCTTCAGCTTTTGAAAAATCAAATGTAATAATGTCTGTGTAGTAGTCGTGGTTTAGAAATTTCTGGTTTATTTCAAGCAATCTCTTATCGTTGCAAAAAATATAGTTGAGGAAGTCTAGTTCCTTCCCTTCCTTTTTGAAAACCGACTTAATGTAATTCTTTAAGATAGTTCGGCGGGCAAGGGTAACTTTCACATCCTGATAAAAGAAACAAACTTTTGATTCTGAAGACATAATTTCAAAATTCGTAAAGAAAAACAAAATCGCAAGAGTAGTTTTGTATTATAAAAAAAATAGATGATTCTCCGATTATCTCAATTGAAACCTGGTCAGGAAGGTATTATCAGGGAATTCAAAAGCAATGAACTTTTCCTAAAGTTAATGGAGATGGGATGTGTGCCAGGCGAAAGAATAGTTTTGGAGCAAGTAGCTCCTATGGGGGACCCGATATCAGTAAGTGTTGCGGGTTATCACTTGAGCCTTCGAATCAATGAAGCGGAACATATTTTCGTTGATATAATTGATTGATTATAAATTAATTAAATGAAAATAGGTTTATATTTTGGTTCCTTCAACCCCGTTCATGTAGCACATCTTATTATTGCGAACCACATGCTTAATGAAACCGATATTGAAAGGGTTTGGTTTGTGGTTTCCCCGCAAAATCCTTTTAAGGAAGAGTCCAGTTTGTTGAATGAATATCATCGTTTGCACCTGGTGCGGCTTGCTACAGAAGATGATATAAGGATAAAAGCATCTGATATAGAATTCAATTTACCAAAACCATCTTATACTACAGCTACATTGGCCTACCTGGCTGATAAATATCCCGAACATGAATTTTGCATCATTATGGGAAGCGACAGTTTTCAAAATTTGCACAAATGGAAAAACTATGAAGTGATTGTAAAAAATTATTCCCTTTATGTTTATTTAAGACCCGGCTTCGAAGTCAATAATAATATCGGAGCTACTCTTCATACGCTTGATGCGCCGCTACTTCAATTATCTTCTACTCAAATACGGAAGTATATTAAAGAAGGAAAATCTATACGGTATATGGTTCCTGATAAAGTGCTTGAAGAGATTGAAAAAGGAGGATACTATAAAAATCAGGTTCAGAAAAAATAGCCCAACAACAAGCAGGCAATTACGATAAAAGGAGCTGCAATTTTTGTAAAATTCAATACCAAAAAAGTTCCCAGGATGGCAAGAATACTTATCAGACTGCCCAATGGCTTTACCTCTGAAAATGAAATATCTTTCATGATGTAAATAGTGGAAGCAATCATTATACCCACAACTACTGCGTTAATTCCTTCCAGTGATCGGTAAACAACCGCATATTTTTTCATGTTGTTCCAGATTGGAAAAAAGAATAACACCAACAGGGCGCTTGGGAGAAAAATAGCAACCATTCCAATTAAACACCCAAGTAGTTGCATCATGTTTTTTTCCTGCCGGGTGTTGCCCATATCCCGTAATGCAAGTCCTCCGGTAAATGAAGCAATGGAGAAAACAGGGCCAGGCATCGCCCTGACTATACCCATTCCCGTGTACATATCATTTTCATCAATTTGAACAACGTCCGTGTCTTTGTTCATTTTTTTCCGGATAGCTTCCGGTCTTACACTCCATTGTTCATACATCATTGGAATTAATACCTGTCCGCCACCAAAAACAAGACTGCCCATCCGGTAAGTATTTTCAAAAAGATTAATAGGTTTTCTTTTGGGCCAATTATCAATTCTTGCTTTTTCACTTAAGATTGCCGCAGTAATAAAGATGATTCCAAACAGCCAAAAGTTCCACCATTTTATTTTTCTTGGTTTTTGCTCAGTTTGTGGAATACGCTTCCGGCTGAAATTGGTGGCAATGCCTGCAGAAACAATAAGAATTGGGATTACCCAGGGTTGCCCAAAAAGAAAATAAGTAGCGATGACGCCAGTGAACATTATTATCCAGGTAATGATATTTATTATTGCCAGCGGAAAAGCAGAGAATGCAGCATAGGCCAGGAAGCCAACAGCCATTGGAGGAATGAATTTGAAAATGTTTGTTCCTAAATGCCGCTGATCAATATACTCTAGCAGGAAAGAAAAAGCCCCCATCAAGATAGATGCAGGAAGTATCCAGATTATTAGTGTTAAGACGGCTAAAGGAACTCCGCCTCTTTTATACCCAATCAATGTAAGCGTTTGCGTTGAGGATGCTCCGGGAAGTAACTGGCAAAAAGCATTATATTCCATCAACTCTTGCTCTGTAATATAATGACGTTGCTTTACAAAAGTTTTCATCATCATTCCTAAATGACCCTGCGGTCCGCCAAAAGCGGTGATGCTATGCAGGAGCACAGCCCGGAGAAAAGGAATATGGCGCAGCAGCATGGAAGCTTAAATATAAATAAAATAATAAGGAAAAGGATAGCCTATCAATCACCATTTCCTGTAAATTCATCAAAATTCTAAAATGCGAAAGACGTTACCATTTTTTTTATTACTACAATCAACGATTCTTTTTGCTCAAAAAACAACTGAGCCCCTATCCGCAAAAATTAATACAGCAGCCGATAAAATAGAAAATAAATGTATTGCCTGGCGAAGGGACTTGCATGAACACCCTGAATTGGGGAATAATGAATTCCGGACTGCAGGAATTATTGCCGCTCATTTGCGTTCCTTAGGCATTGAAGTAAAAGAACAGGTTGGTAAAACTGGTGTAGTTGGCGTTTTAAAAGGAGCCAAACCCGGGCCATGTATAGCACTGCGTGCCGATATGGATGCATTGCCGGTAATAGAAAGAGTTGATTTGGCATTTGCTTCAAAAGTAAAATCAACTTATAACGGGCAGGAAGTTGGAGTGATGCACGCCTGTGGACACGATACGCATGTCGCCATGCTTATGAGTGTGGCAGAAATTTTAGCTGGTATGAAAAATGAATTGAAAGGAACCGTAAAATTTATTTTTCAACCGGCGGAAGAAGGCCCTCCGGAAGGGGAAGAAGGTGGTGCACCCCTGATGATAAAAGAAGGGGCCTTGGAAAATCCGAAAGTGGATGTGATGTTTGGCTTACATATCAACTCTCAAACAGAAGTGGGAAAAATAAAATACAGAAGTGGCGGCTTCATGGCTGCATCAGACTGGTTTACGATAAAAGTGAAAGGAAAACAAACACATGGTTCACAACCCTGGGCAGGGATTGATCCGGTAGTTGTTTCTGCCCAAATAATAAATGGACTTCAAACTATCATCAGCCGCCAAACTGAACTTACCAAAAATGCCGCTGTTATTACTGTAAGCGTAATTGACGGAGGCGTAAGGGCAAACATCATTCCCGAAGAAGTAAAGATGACCGGAACCATTCGTACGCTTGATACTGGTATGCAACGCATCATTCATGAAAAAATAAAATTAACAGCTGAAAAAATTGCTGAAGCATCAGGTGCTAGTGCTGAGGTAGTAATTGAAAAGAAAACATTAGTAACCTATAATAATCCGGCGTTAACAAAAAAAATGATAGCCAGCTTTGAAAAGGCTGCGGGTGCAGATAATGTGATTGAATCTGAAGCGGTAACCGGCGCTGAGGATTTTTCCTTCTTTGCAGAAAAAGTTCCATCTGTTTTCTTTTTTATCGGAGGTATGACAAAAGGTACTGATCCCAAATTGGCATTTCCGCATCATACACCCGATTTCAGAATTGATGAAAGCGGAATGAAAACCGGGATAAAAGCGTTTTGTAATATGGTGGTTGATTATATGAATATGCAGACGGCGCCACAAACCGATAAAACTAAAAAACCATTTTAATGATACGGTTTTTTTCTCTGGTAATTGCTCTTGCAGTTTCAGGACTTTGTTTTTCTCAGAAAACAGACAAAAAACTACTGGCCAATTTGCAACGAACAATAAATAGTTTCAATGGTGATATAGGTATCTATGTAAAAAATCTGCGAACAAATAAAATTGCTTCCATTAATGCCGATACAATTTTTCCTACGGCCAGTATTGTAAAAGTTTCAATCCTGGTTGGCATTATGGATAAAATAAGAACAGGCCAATTGAATTATGATTCTTCGCTGGTTTATAAAGATTCATTACTGTATGAAGGATCTGATATTCTTGGTTCATTTAAAAGCAACGAAAAAATATCATTGAAAAAATTAATCATGCTGATGCTGACTACCAGCGATAATACAGCCAGCCTCTGGTTGCAGTACCTTGCCGGAAAAGGAACAAGGATTAATGAAATTCTCGATAGCCTTGGATTTAAAAATACAAGAGTTAATTCCAGAACACCCGGCAGAGAAAATAATCGAACTCAATATGGTTGGGGACAAACAACTCCCAAAGAAATGGGAATCCTCTTTGAAAAAATTTACCGCAATGAAATTTTTTCTCCGGCCGCCTGTGAAAGAATGATGCGTTGTCTTGGCCGTAATTATTGGGATGAAAACGAAGCCATTTCAATGATATCTCCGACTATTGAAGTTTTCAGCAAAAATGGATGTGTGGACGCCAGTCGAAGTGAAGTGTTGTTGGTAAATGCACCACACAATCCTTATATTTTTTGCATTTTTACAAAAAATAATAAAGATCAGCAATGGACTCATGAAAATGAAGCATGGGTAATGGCGAGAAAGATTTCTGCATTGCTGTGGAATTATTTTGAACCAAAACAATAATTAGCCAATGAAGAAACTGTTTTTAATTTCCTCTCTTGCTCTGGGATTATTATTTTCTGATTGTTCAGGAAATAGAAAAAACAGACTTGCGATATTATTCGACCGTGTTGACAACCTTGGCGTAGGTTCAGAAGTAAAAATACATGGTATTACAATAGGCAAAGTAACTCACCTTTCACTTATTGACAATGGAGTATTAGTAAAAATTGCCTTTAGGGACAAAAGAGAAATTCCGGTTGGCTCAAAATTTTCTATTATTAACCCAATGATTGGTGTGGCTTACATTGACATTGAGCCATCAATGAGCAATACTTTTTTAACACCTGAAGACACTGCAACTGGAAAATATGGAGAAAAGGGATTACTGGATAACCTGATATCCGATTCAACCACAAGAAAAAAAATGAAAGAAGCCTATAATAAAATAGCAGAAGGTATAAAAGAACTAATTGAAGCAAAAAAAGATAGTATTCGAAATCGCCAATAGTATTTTATTTAAACAACTGGTACACCAGCAAACTCATTAAATAG
Source organism: Chitinophagaceae bacterium (assembly GCA_032654705.1). Taxonomy (GTDB): domain Bacteria; phylum Bacteroidota; class Bacteroidia; order Chitinophagales; family Chitinophagaceae; genus JJ008. The sequence continues at coordinate 2,826,217 of JAULAZ010000003.1, read as the reverse complement.
GCTAACCCGGTCATATAAAGCAACTGAATAATCGGCCACTTCCATCCTCTTGTTTCTCTTTTTACTACCGCCATGGTGCTCATACACTGCATAGCGAAAACATAAAAAATCATCAATGACAAACCAGTTGCCAGGCTGAATACCAGTTTTCCATCTGGTCGCACTGCCGCTTTCATTTTTTCTTTCAGCAGTAAACTTCCTTTTTTATCATCATCACCCACACTGTACAGGGTGGCCATCGTTCCCACAAATACTTCTCTTGCTGCAAAAGAAGTAATAAGGGCAATACCAATTTTCCAATCATAGCCAAGAGGTGAAATGGCCGGTTCAATTGTTTTCCCTAAAATACCGGCATAAGAATTTTCCAGCTTTGCTGTCTGATATTCTTTACCCAGTTGTTTTACATTGGCGCCAGGTTGCGATTTTAATTGTTCATATTGTTGAGAAATTTGCTGCATTTTATTTCCCGGCCCAAATGAGCACAAAGCCCATAGCACAAGACTGATTATCATAATTATTTTGCCGGCATCAAAAACAAAAATTCTTGCCTTGCTGATCATAGTCGGCAATACATTGCCCCACCTTGGCGAACGGTAAGTTGGCAACTCCAGGATAAAAAAACTTTTTTCATTTATCTTAATAAACCATTTGGCTACATAAGAAACAATAAGCGCCATAATAAGCCCCAGCAAATACAGGCCCATCATCACCAGCCCCTGCACACCAAGAAAACCCAGTAAAAATGTTTTGGGAATAACAAGCGCAATTAAAATAGTATAAACTGGTAATCTTGCTGAACAACTCATCAGCGGGGTGATGAGAATCGTTAACAATCTTTCCTTCCTGTTTTCAATATTTCTTGCACTCATAATGGCGGGTACGGCGCAGGCAAAACCGCTTATCATCGGCATCACACTTTTACCATTCAGGCCAACAGTTCTCATCAACCGGTCGGTTAAAAAACTAATGCGGGCCATATAACCAGAATCTTCCAGCAACGTAATTAAGCCAAACAGAATCATAATCTGCGGCACAAACATAAAAATGCCGCTCAAGCCTGCTATCACACCATTTATTAATAAGTCGGTCCATCGGTTATTTGGTAATGAAGCAGAAAGGAATTGGCTTAGCCTGGCGAAGGCCAGTTCTATCCAGTCCATCGGGTATTGTGCCAGCCAGAATACACTTTGAAACAATAGAAACAAAACAACAAGGAGAATTAAATAACCCCAGCGGCGATGAAGTAATATGTTGTCCAGTCTTTCTTTGAATAAAGATTTTTGCAAAGGATCAGGTTCTGATACGGATAGCTGCATGATATTTTTGATGCGGCCATATCGTTGAAGAATTTCTTCTGCCTGTGTTTTGGTTGGATTAAAATTATTTTTTTGTTCTATACTTTCAATGGTTTGCTGCAGCGTTTCATCCAGGTTAAATGATTCATGATTGATGAGATAGTGAATTGCGGTGTAATCACTTAATTCAGGAAGCTCTTTTTTAATGTCATCAATAGATGATTCGGCCAGTGCTTTATTATCAATAAAATCCCGGGCAGGTGTTTTGTAAGATTGCAGGGCCGTCAGTGTAATTGCTTTTTTTAATTCAGTAATGCCCTTGTTTTTTCTTGGATTAACAGCTACAACAGGAACGCCTAATTCTCTTTCCAGCGCAGCAATATCAATTTTAATTCCTTTTCGCTGCGCCAGGTCCATCATGGTAAGAACAATAACCACGGGTACTTTCAGATCAATTATCTGGGTGCAGAACAGAAGATTTCGTTTCAAACTACTGGCGTCGGCAACGGCCACTATCACATCGGCTTTTACGGAAGCATCTTGCTTTAATAACACTTTATAACTTACCCATTCATCCTGGCCACGGGGATAAAGACTATATGTGCCGGGCAGGTCAATTACTTCAGCCGCCAGTTTTTCTGCCAAAAAAGTGGTTCCGGTTTTTTTATCAACGGTTACGCCGGGAAAATTGCCCACTTTTTGATTAAGGCCGGTAAGACAATTAAAAAGCGAACTCTTGCCACTGTTGGGATTTCCAACCAAAGCAATATGGAGCTTATCGTTTTTCACTTTAATGAAAGTATGCAAATGTAAATTGGCCTGGCCAAACCATCTTACGATTTGCGATTTTTAAAAAACTGTGCCGGGAATAGATTTTGATGTGTTCTGTTTATTAACTATTGCCCCTTCACACCCGGGATAGTCATTTAATTTCTCATTGGAAGATGGTTTCGGCACGACTCATCAGCTTTTTGCTTCAGGCAGCAATAAAATTTATCATAAATAATCTTACAGGTGCTGTCACTCCAATAACTTTGCTGCATAAAGAAAAAATTATGAACTCTTATTTTTCAAAATCGCTTTTAATAGTATTGCTGCTGGCGGCTTGCTCTTCACCAAAGAACATCAGCAAAACCGATACGCAAACAACAGCGAATCTTAAATCCCATATCCAATACCTGGCCGATGATAAACTCGAGGGAAGGCGTACCGGAACCAGGGGGGAAGGACTGGCAATGGAGTATATCAGCAATCAATTTAAAGAGATAGGATTAATGCCAAAAGGTGAAGATTTATATTACCAAAGCTTTCCTGTACATGATGGCAAACAAATAGACGCAGCCACAGTCTTTGTTATAAATGGAAATAAACTGGAAGCAGGAAAAGACTTTTTCCCTTTTCCTTTCAGCGCTAATCAAAATATTGAAGCATCGCCTTCCGTTGCGCTGCAGGAAGTTGGTATGCCATGGTTTTTAGATTTGACCAGCCTGCTGGAGGAAAATAATAATAATCCACATTTTGATTTGTCTGATTATATCCGTACAAATTTCAAAAGCTTTAAGGAAAAAGGCGCCACTGCATTAATTCTATACAATACATCTTCGACAGACGATAAGTTGGTGTTTAATCCAAAAGATAAAACCGAAATTTTTCCCATTCCTATAATTTATGTTTCAAAAGAAACCGCAAAAAGATATTTTTCAGATAAACCGGCTTCGCTGAATATTAAACTGACGACATCCATCAGTGAAAAGATCAGAACAGGTCATAATGTGATTGGCTATATTGATAACAAGGCTGCTACTACAGTAATTCTTGGTGCACACTACGATCATCTTGGCTATGGAGAAGACGGTAATTCAAGAAGTACAAGTAAAGAACCTGCTATTCACAACGGAGCTGATGATAATGCAAGTGGCACAGCAGCGCTGATAGAAATGGCGAGGGAACTGAAATCATCAAAAGCAACCAATAATAATTATCTCTTCATTGCTTTTTCGGGAGAAGAATTAGGATTGTTTGGTTCAAAATATTTTACCGAGCATCCAACGATTGACATAAAGACTGCGAATTATATGATTAATATGGATATGGTGGGACGGTTGAACGACAGTACAAAAGTATTAACCATCGGCGGATACGGTACTTCTCCAACATGGAGCCAGGTTCTTCCCGGAAACAGCGACAAGCAGCTATTGAATTTTAAATACGATAGCAGCGGTACGGGTCCCAGCGACCATTCTTCATTTTACAGGAAAGATATACCGGTGTTATTTTATTTCACCGGTCTGCACTCTGATTATCATAAACCGTCTGATGATGCTGATAAAATAAACTATACTGGCGAACGTATTATTTGTCATCAAATGCTTAGCCTTGTTGAATCCCTGAATGATAAAGGTAAACTTGCTTTTCTGAAAACAAGGGAAACACAAACTTCCACTTCCGCCAGGTTCAGTGTTACCATGGGCATTATGCCTGATTATACTTTTGCCGGCACGGGAGTAAGAGCTGATGGAGTATCTGACGGAAAGCCGGCGCAGAAAGCGGGATTAAAAGCCGGCGATATAATAATTCAATTGGGGGAATATAATATTACTTCGATGGAAAACTATATGCAGGCCCTGGGAAAATTCAAGAAAGGAGAAACTACCAAAGTGAAATTCAAAAGAGGAAATGAAACTTTGGAAGCAACAGTTGAATTCTAATTTGTAATTTACGGTTGTAAATTTCTTTATGGCAGATCGTAACAGCAAATTTATTCTTGACACGAAAGAGCTGACAGAATCTTTTTTTGAAGATACAAGATTGCTTGGCATTATGGCCCCGGTAAAAGACTACCAGTTTTGCTGGCACCTGAACAGCACCATCGGCCTGAACTTCCGCATTAATAACGATCTTGAAATACAGCTTACAAAAAAAAGAAGAAATTATTTTTTTTCTGTTTATGAATATTGTGAGCCCACCCGTTTCTTATCACATTATGTTTACAATAACCAGTTTGATGGAGAATATTTGTTACCAGAATTCAAACACCTTGACTTTTTGTGGCTGATGAAAGGCGATGAAGTAAGTGATGACTCGTTGCAGGAAACTATTCAATCCATAAAAACAATTAACAGCGTACAACTGGTATTAGAGCTGACGAATGAAAAAATAAAAAACAAAGAACATCTTGTTTTTTGAGTTAAGGCTTACAGGATGCCACGGCTTTAAACCGTAACATCTCTTCAATACAATCAAACTGCCTATTGCATCTACCATATTAATGATTCGCCCGGCTGCTTTTGGTTTCAATGAAGAAACAGCGGCCAATAATTATTTTCAATCAAATCCTGTTTTCAGCAAAGAAGAGCTGCAACAAAAAGCTTTGCTTGAATTTGATAACATGGTGCAAACACTGCGAAGCAATGATATAGAGGTAATAGTAGTTGATGATACAAAAGAACCCGCCAAGCCGTCAGCCATATTTCCCAACAACTGGCTCAGCACTTCGCCTGTTGGTTTTATTTATGTGTTTCCTTTATTTGCCGCCAACCGGCGACCAGAGAAAAGAGAGGAGATATTAAAAATGCTGGCTGATAAGTTTGTTGTAAAAGATGTGCAGGACTGGAGTGAGTTTGAAGCGGAGGGAAGATTTTTGGAAGGAACCGGAAGCATGGTGATGGATCATGATAATAAAATGATCTATGCGGCAGTGTCTGAAAGAACAAATATTTCAGTACTGGAAAAATTTGCTGCCACAAACGGTTACCAGGCTATTGTATTTTTAGCAACGGATAAAAATGGTCATCCCGTTTATCACACCAATGTAGTGATGACCCTTGGAAAAAATTTTGCTATACTCTGTGAAGAAGCTATTGAGGAAGAATGGGAGCTGATAGCAGTGAGACAGTTGCTCGAATCAACGGGGCATACTATTATTTCAATTTCAAGAGAACAGATGCACTGCTTTGCAGGCAATATTCTGCTGGTAAAAAACAACCCTTCGACAGGCTCAGGAGGAGAAAATATTTTAATCATGAGCCAATCCGCATTCGACTCTTTGCGGAAAGAACAAAAACAAATGCTGGAAGCTTATGCAAAATTGTTGCCCATTGCTGTGCCTACCATTGAAGAAGTGGAAGGCGGAAGTGTGAGGTGTATGATGGCGGAGGTGTTTTTGGAGAGAAAGTAAAACTAAAGACCAATTACATTATTTAGATTTGCACTGCTAAGGTCAGCTCCGGCAAGATTTGCCCCTGTAAGGTTTGCCCCACTAAGGTTTGCTTTTTTTAAATTAGCATTAGATAAATCGGCATTTGTAAGATTAGCATCACTTAAGGTTGCTTCTGAAAGATCAGCATTTTTGAGATTTATACTAATCATGCTTGATCGAGCAAGAAACGCTAAGGAAAGATTTGCATTTTCAAGATTGGCCTCACGAAGACTCGCTTCTCTCAAATCAACCGCACCCAAATCGGCATTCATCAATCTTGATTTATCAAGGTTGGCGACCCTTAAATCTGCACATGATAAATCAGCGCCAGCCAAATCAACATCCCGTAGATCTGCCTTAACGAGATATGCGTACTTTAATTTGGCAAACCTTAGGGTAAAAGTGATGGGAATTTCATTTCTTATTGCTAAAAATTTTTTCAATTTCTCATAGTCTGATAATTTTTTAGGTTCCATCCAAGATTTGTAAAGACCATGGTAAACAAATGCGATTAATGCTACTATAGAAAGCCCAAAGAATAATGATACCCCAAAAAGGTTGAAGCGAGATTGCTTATAAACTGCGTCAAATCCGGTTCCTAATGTAAAAAAGATTGCTATAATCCCACAAAACGCAAGCAAATAAATAAAAAGAAAGATAGCCTTGAAAAGCAGATTGTCATTAACGATTAGTTTTTCAACAAAATTTGATGTTTCATGTAATACTGTTTTTCCCTTTGGTATAGAGTAGTCAAATTTGTTTAAAGCCTTAAACAAGTAGTCAAAAAAAATCCATGCAATTACAAGAATTAAAACTTGCAACAAAAACCACCAATTAATATTTAGCAAAAACATTTTCAGTGTCGACGATAATCATCTAAGATACTTAACTTCTTTTCATTTAACCCAAACCATCTTCTCATTCGCCGCTATCATCTTTCCTATCGGATCAATGAAAGAAGAAAGCCCATTCTCCTCAAACAGTTTTTTCACTTCTTCCAAGCTTTCCTCCTTCACACTCACCAGCAATCCCCCGTTTGTTTGCGGATCGCTCAGCAGGTTAAATGCTTCTGATACTTCTACTCCATTACCGAAAGACACTTTATGTCCATAGCTGCTCCAGTTCCTGGGTATGGCGCCGGGAAAAGTTTTTAATGCCATATATTCTTTCAGGCCTTCGACAAGTGGTAATTTGTTGTAATAAACTTCTGCACTTAACCCGCTGCCTTCTGCCAATTCAATTAAATGCCCCAGCAACCCAAAACCGGTTACATCGGTCATGGCGTTCACGCCTTTTATTTTTCCTAATTCTTCACCTGCTTTATTCAGCGTGGTCATTTGCTTAATCATCAACTGCAAATGTTCTTCTTTCAACAAACCTCTTTTTTGTGCAGTAGATAAAATGCCAACGCCGAGTGGTTTTGTAAGAAATAAATAATCACCTTCCTGTGCGGTATTGTTCTTTTTTAAATTTTCTATTGGCAAAATGCCTGTTACTGCCAAACCAAAAATCGGTTCGGGTGAATCAATACTATGACCTCCCGCCAAAGGAATACCCGCTTCGGCACAGATGGTTCTTCCGCCTTCAATAACTTTTTGTGCTACTTTTGCCGGGAGTTTATCAACCGGCCAACCAAGAATGGCAATAGCTAAAAGTGGTTTTCCGCCCATGGCATACACATCGCTGATGGAATTGGCGGCAGCTATTCTTCCAAAATCAAATGGATCATCTACAATCGGCATAAAGAAATCGGTTGTGGAAATTATTGCCATGCCATTTCCCAAATCATACACCGCTGCATCATCTTTACTGTGATTACCGACAAGCAAGTTCTTATTATCAGGCAAGGCAATGCTGGTTTTCAGAATTTCATCTAAAATTTTTGGTGAAATTTTGCAGCCACAGCCAGCGCCGTGGGAGTATTGAGTAAGCTTGAGGACATCATTCATTCTTCAAATCTCGGATAAAATTTTCACGCAAAACTGCTAAGTAAAGAAAACAAGATGCAAAAATTTTTCTCCTTTGCGTTACTCTTTACAGCTTAGCGTGAAAAATCTATTTCTTTCTTTTGAAAACTATCCCGGCATTTTTCTGGAAATCAGAACTGAAGCGAAGATTATACACATCATCTCCGTCATGAACAACCAGCAGACCTGTGTTGGGCGGATACTTTCCCAAGTTTTCTGCAAATAACACCAACGTAAAATCTTCATTTCCCGGTGTGATGTAAATGGTTTTCTTAATGGCGCTGGCTGTTAATCCTATTTTGGACATAAATACTTCGCCATTCATAAAAACACTTACTGTATCGCCATCAATTTCTCCATTATCATAAATGGATAATTCCAGGCTGTCTGCTTTAAAATTAAGAACCCGGGAGAATTCTGATTTTCTTCCTTCAATTACTGCGGCCTTAGCCATTACATCAGCAAGCGGCTTTTTTATTTCTTGTGTAGTTGGCGTTTTATCAGTTTCCTTTTTTTCTGTTACCGGATTACTTATTACCACACTTCTTAAGTCATCTCTTTTTTCAATTACACCCGACTCCTTCGTTGGCATCGGCTGTGTTTTTACAACAGGCTGCTCCTTTTTCGCTTCAACCTTTGCAATGGGAGTTGGCTTAGTTTCCTTCTTTTCTGCAACAGGTGTTGTTGCAATGGATGAAGTTGATTTACCAGGTACTAAAACGGGTCCTGGCTTTTTTGTTTCAATAATTGATTTTGTTACTGGAGTAGCAGAAACTGATGACGGAAAAATATTCTTTGTCCCTGTTTTTGGCAAATCGTCAACTGGCTTTTTTTCTTTTAATAGCTCTTCACTTGATTCAGCCTTTACAATGGCATTAGTATCTTTTATTGATTGGCCAACTATTATAACCTTCTCTGGAATTTTATTTTCAGCCATTGATTTTGATACCGGCTCCGGAATTACTGCAACTGTTGTAGGGGGAATGTTTTTTATTTCTGTTATTGGGATATCGGCTACCGGATTTTTGTCTGCGTGATATTCTACCTGTGGTTCTGCTTCTACCTTTTGTAAATTTGGTTTGGATGGAATGATGGAAATATCGGTGTTGTTGATTATCGGCTGTGGCCGGTCATTGTATTCAGTTTTTATTTTCTCCGGGTGGGCAATCTTTACAATAACCGGTTCTTCCTTTTTTTCCCTGTAGAAAGCAATATCATTTGCCAGGCTTAATTCTTCCAGGTGCGGAAACAGTTTTGATGCAGCCAGGTCTTTTTCTTCCTGCAAACCCACTTTACCGGTTACTGCATAATATTTTTTGGTGGCATTTGTTTTCCAGGTGCCGTCAAGATACCAGGTGCTGTCATTTTTATTCCGGCGAAAAGTGCTGGTTACTTTTATTCCTTTGTCGAGCTTTCCCCGGAAGTTGTAAGAAATAATTTCATCATCAGTAACCTCGCATATGTTACTATCAATCGTTCCCTTTACTCTTTTTAGAATATAATACAAGGTGTCGTTAACGATAAACTCGCTGAGAGAATAGCCGTACACCTTACCCCTGTACTCTGTCAGTGCAATTTCAAACGACTGGTCTTTTCTTATGGTGTTGCTGTCGTTGCTTAATGCTCCTGTCCAAAGCCCGGTTAGCGATTGAGCAAAAAATAATAGTGGCGATAATAAAAATATCGCTGTGAGCTTAAGATGTTTGATATTGATTCCGGAAATATGGGACAAGCTGGCTGGTGTTTTCAGGGGTTACAGATTTACATTCAACTGTATGTAATAACGAATTAATCCCTTCCCGATTGTGCAATGACTTGAAATAAAACTTATCATAGTATTGCAGCAAAATGTTGAAACTTTCGGTGATTTTGCCCTCTTTTAGCAGCAAAATGGCCGTATTTGCATTCAAACTGCCCAGTTTTTTAGAAATCCTCTCAATAGCATCAATCAGCTTTTGCTGGTCCAGTTGTCCGTATTCCCGCACAATATGTTTCAGTCTTTCTTCAAAAGGAATATCCAGGAAATACACCGGGGATTGCCGCATATTATTCCAGAGATCACCTGGAATATTGACAGAACCGATTCGCTGACTTTCATCTTCGAGCCAGATGCCCGAAGTATGAGATATGAGGTCTGAGGTCGGAGGGTTTCCGATTTCAGACCTCTGACTTCTGACTTCAATTAGTTCTCGTGCCAGGACATTTTCAAACATTTCCTGCGAAGGCTGTTGTGGCATTCCGATATTACCAAAGGCTGAACCTTTATGATTAGCGATTCCTTCCATGTCAATTACCATTTCTCCTTTCTGCTGCAATGCTTTTAATAATTCTGTTTTTCCCGAGCCGGTATAACCACCAAGTATTTTGAAATTATATGGAAGTTTAAAAGTATCCAGCACAAGGTTGCGGAATTTTTTATAACCACCTGCAAGAGTATAAATTTTGAAGCCGTATAAATCCAGCAACCATGCCACCGCAGCGCTTCGCATTCCGCCCCGCCAGCAATGAACGAGAACGAGTCTGGAGTCTTTAGTCTTTAGTCCATTTTCCTCATTTTTAAATTTTGCTCCTGGCTCCTGATTCCTGACTAACGACTCCCGACTAACGACTATCATCTCCACCTCCTCCACCATCTTCCTCATCTTCGGCCCAAAGAAATCCAAACCAACCTTGATCGCCAGTTCACGGCTTTGCTGTTTGTAAGTAGTGCCGACAATTTTTCTTTCTTCATTTGTAAATAATGGTAAGCTGTGGGCGCCGGGTATATGTGCATGTTGATATTCTCCCGGGCTGCGAACATCCATCATGGGATGTTGCTTTGCCAGTTCAAGGAATTGTTCAATATGTATTTTCTCAATCGCCAAAAGAACCAGGATTAAAAGGATTAAGAGAGATTTTGAGGAAATTTAGTAAATACCGGACAAAAAAAGAGCTCACCCGGTTAGTGAACTCCTTTATTTCCATATAATCTGTTTAAATCATAAAAATCGTGGTTCTACCTATTCATACTCGCCAAAAATTCCTCATTGCTCTTGGTTCCCTTCATCCGGTTCTGAAGTTCTCTCATGGCTTCTTCAGTATTCATATCTGTTAAATAAACCCTCAGCAGGTTCATTCGTTGCAGCACATCTTTTTCCAATAGTAAATCATCCCTGCGGGTAGAAGAGGCAACAAGGTCAATAGCAGGATAGATACGCCTGTTGGAAAGTTTCCTGTCAAGTTGTAATTCCATATTACCGGTTCCCTTGAATTCTTCAAAGATTACTTCATCCATTTTACTGCCGGTATCTACCAGTGCCGTGGCAATGATGGTTAAGGATCCGCCGTTTTCAATTTTACGGGCAGCGCCAAAAAATTGCTTAGGCTTTTGCATGGCATTTGCTTCCACACCACCGGATAAAACTTTACCCGATGCCGGTGCCACGGTATTATGTGCCCTTGCCAAACGGGTGATGGAGTCAAGCAAAATCACTACATCGTGTCCGCATTCCACCAAACGTTTTGCTTTTTGTAAAGCGATGGTTGAAACCTTCACATGTTTTTCAGCCGGCTCATCAAATGTAGAAGCAATTACTTCACCCTTAATGCTTCTTTCCATATCGGTCACCTCTTCCGGACGTTCATCCACCAGCACCACCATCAGGTAACACTCAGGATGATTGGCTGCAATAGCGTTAGCCACTGCTTTCAACAGCATGGTCTTACCTGTTTTTGGTTGTGCCACTATCAATCCCCGCTGGCCCTTACCAATCGGCGTAAAAAGGTCCATGATACGGGTAGAATAATCACTGGCTGTTGTAAAAAGATTTAATTTTTCAAATGGAAACAATGGCGTCAGGTAATCAAAAGGTACCCTGTCACGAACTTCTTCAGGGCTCTTTCCATTAATCGTATCTACTTTTAATAAAGCAAAATATTTTTCTCCTTCTTTCGGCGGACGAACAGCGCCATGCACCGTATCGCCGGTTTTTAATCCAAACAATTTTATTTGTGAGGGAGATACATATACATCATCCGGAGATGATAAATAATTGTAATCAGAAGAGCGGAGAAAGCCATAACCATCAGGCATCATTTCCAATACTCCTTCGCTCAATATCACGCCGTCAAATTCTACATTGAACTGCTGTTCACGACGGGGAGGATAAAATTTATTTTGACCTGCCCCCGATGGATTTTCCGGAGACTGCTGGTTTCCTTCATTGAGAATGGCCTGTATCAGCCGGCTCTCGTCCGTTTTATTTTCCTGTTCCGTTACCGGTTGTGGTGGTTCCACAGCAGCCTCTGCCGCTACTTCTTCTTTTTCATCCGGTTTTTTGCGGGCTCTTTTAATAGGAACCTTGTCTTCTTTTTTCAGGGGCATATTGGGTTTTTTAATAATTGGTTTTTCCACATCCCCGCTTTCCACCACCGCCTCTTCACTGCTGATGGCGGTATTGGTTTTTATGATGCGTTTACGCTTGCCATCATCGCTGGCTTTAGCGCCTTTGGAACCGGCAATAGCCTGGCCATCAAGGATTTTATAAACCAGGTCTTGTTTACCAAGTTTTTTTGCATTGGGTATTTTCAACTGCTCGGCAATATCCAGCAGTTCGGGAACGAGCATATCGTTCAGTTGTAGAATGTCGTACATATAAATAGCTTGAGGTTAGTCACAACTCGCAGTTACTAATCGGGAAAAAATAAAAAAGTTTGAGTTTATGTTGAATGAAATCGGCGGGTAAATGATGTAACAAAAGCCTGGGGAACTATACTACTTATCAGCCTCTTTCCACTGCAATGATACAGCTAAATCCCGGAAATCAAAAATTTTTGCCTTTTTGAGTTCTTCATGCCAGCTTAGCCGCCCTCATACTCTTTTACGCCGTGGGCGGGTGTACTGAGCTTGTCGAAGTATTCTTCCACCCGCCACCAGTCTGTAATTTGCCGGTTGCATTTTTTTGGAACACCTGCAAGGAGGCAGCAGACTTTGGTTGCCGCATTCAAAACCATTCTACCATATCCACCCAATTCATATTCAGCTAAACCGTAAAAAATTTATTTGGCTTTTTACACAGGCCATGTTATTCGTTGCTTTATTCCATCTGCGTTATATGAGATTCAATAACCGTCCACTTATTGTTTATTCTTTTTAATGTCGACTTTCCGGCACTTGACCAATGTCGGTAGCCAATTACTGCATTTTGAAATGAGGCGTCCATTGTTATTGATATTCCATAGGGTGCCTCAATTCTTATATAGCCTTTATTTCCTTCCCAAAATTCAATTTCATCTTTTATAAAGATCAACCTCTTTGTCCTTTCTTCTCTTTGCTCACGGGAGTTATCTAATAAATAGTTTGATAAAATTGAAACATATTTTTCTGTCAACGGAAGTATTTTTTTGTCTTTTAATTTCAAGTTTTGTGTTGAAATTTTAATAATCCCACTCTTTAATGAATTGTAAAATACAAGTCCATTGTCCTCTGCTATATTGTCATAAGAGCCTGGTTTGGAAATCGCTTTTTTATACACAGAATCAGGATTCTTTTTAAATATCGAATAAATCGCCCTTTTTAGTAGTGTGTCTTTGTCAAGATTATCAACAATTGTATATTGTATGCTTGCCTGCATTAAAACACACTTTGTCTTGGGATATATTGGACTATAAAAAGCATTTATAATTCCGTAAATATTATTAAGTGTGTCGTTTAAAAGAATGTCGTTGCTGTCAACATTAACAGTGGTTTCTTTAACCCAGGTTTCAATAAAGGCTTGAAATTTTTTATTTGAGTTTGCCTGGTAAGCTTTTAAAAGTTTGTTTTTGCTTTGTTGTCCAAAACTTGCACTTGTCAAAAATGTAGTTATTAAAAGTATGGTTACAAATCTCATAATGGTGGTCAGAAAGTTGCAGACACTTCTGTAATTTACTATACTCCCCCATAAAATTCCATTAAAATCCCCCATCAGCTAATCAACAAATCATTCATCATTCATAATTCATCATCCCGACTCCCGACTAATGACTCCCGACTCATGACTCCTTCTCCAGCCCATCCATAAACTCCTTCAGCTTCGCCAGTTTTTTAGCCGATAAATTTTTAACCCTGTCCACCGGGTTCACCACAGCCGCCTTCGGTTTTAGCTTATACAAAGGATGATCCTCCGGTATAGCAACCGGCGTTTTCAACTCCGGGTCCGGTTTCCACACAAACAAATCATCCGGTGTACAGCTGCATACCAGGCAAAGTTCTTCCAGCCTGGCATAGGAAATATTTTCCACCTTTCCGTTTAGCAGCCGGTTGGCTACATGGTACTTAATGCCATTTTGCATCAGGTAGCGGCACGCATTATCCACTCCACGGCCACTCAACAGGTTCGAGATGTTTAGTTCAAGCATAAATAACAGGGTTTAAGGTTTATTGCGGGCGAAGCGAAGCAAATTTTTCAATTACTGGCCATTTTCATCCTCGTAAAGGCAATTTACATCAAAAAATGAGCATTTACAGCCACATAAAGCCAATTTACAGCAAAGAAATGGTCAATTACACTAGCGTAAATGTCAGTAACACTAGCGCATTAGTCAATTGCTCTGGCGTAAACGTCAGTTATTCTAGCGCATTAGTCAATTACACTAGCACAAACGTAAGTTACACTAGCAGATTAGTCAATGATTCTGGCAAAATCGTAAATTACACTAGCGTCTTAGTCAATTATACTGGCGTAAACGTCAGTAACACTAGCGTATTAGTCAATGGTTCTAGCGAAATCGTCAGAAAAACTCCCAAAAAACCAAACAAAACCGGCGAAACCGCCAGCCCGGTAAACAAACCATCACCTCCCAGTGCATATTATATATCTACTGCGGAGCAAAACCCGTCTCCGCTTGCCATAAAGTAACTCACAACCCATTACTCGCAACTCACAACTCCTGACTAATGACTCCCGACTAACGACTCCCGACTCCTTTCTTATCTTTGCCGCCATCTATTACAACTATGTTCAACAAACGGATCAAAATAAAAGAACTATTGGCGCAGGAGCCCACCGGCCAGCGTGTAACCGTAATGGGTTGGGTGCGCAGCTTTCGCAACAACCAGTTTATAGCTCTTAATGATGGCAGCACCAATAATAATATACAGGTAGTGGCCGGGCTGGGTAAATTTGGCGATGACCTCCTGAAAAGAATTACAACATCTGCTTCACTAAAAGTAACAGGCGCCATTGTTCCTTCACTGGGCAAAGGGCAAAAGATGGATCTCAATGCCGAAACAATAGAAATACTCGGCGATAGCGATGCAGAAAAATATCCGCTGCAATTAAAGAACAGGCCAAGCCTCGAGTTTTTGCGGGAGAAAGCACATCTGCGTTTTCGTACCAACACATTTGGTTCGGTATTCCGTGTTCGTCATGCACTTGCATTCGCCATTCATAAATTTTTTGATGATAAAGGGTTTGTGTACATGCACACACCTATCATTACCGGCAGCGATGCCGAAGGCGCCGGTGAATTGTTCAGGGTTACAACTTTACCAATTGATGGCACAGCGCCAAAAACGGAAGATGGAAATATAAATTTCAAAGAAGATTTTTTTGGTAAATCAACCAACCTCACTGTCAGCGGGCAATTAGAAGGAGAGCTCGGTGCTACTGCCTTCGGCGATATTTATACTTTCGGTCCCACCTTCCGTGCAGAGAACAGTAACACCACAAGACATTTGGCTGAATTCTGGATGATAGAACCCGAAATGGCTTTCTATGATTTGGAAGACAACATGAACCTTGCCGAAGAATTTATCAAATACATTATTAAGTATGCGATGGAAAACAACCGGGAAGACTTGGAATTTCTGGCGCAGCGTTTAGCTGATGAAGAAAAGCAATTACCACAGGACAAACGCAGCGAAATGGGCTTGATGGAAAAATTAGAGTTTGTATTGAACAACAATTTTGAAAGACTTACTTACACCGAAGCAATTGATATTTTAAAAGAATGCAACTACAACAAAAAAAAGAAATTTCAATTCGAGATCACTGGCTGGGGAATGGATCTGCAAAGCGAACATGAAAGATACCTGGTTGAAAAACATTTTAAGAAACCAGTAATCCTTTATAATTATCCCGGCGCCATCAAAGCATTTTACATGCGGCAGAATGATGATGCCTGCCCCGCCGAAGGGCGGGGGCAAACAGTAGCTGCTATGGATATTCTTGCTCCCGGCATTGGCGAAATTGTTGGTGGAAGCCAGAGAGAAGAACGTTTGGATAAGTTAGAGCAACGAATGAAAGAAATGAATGTTCCTGCCGATGAGTTATGGTGGTATTTAGATACAAGAAGATTTGGCACAGTTCCTCACGCCGGCTTTGGCCTTGGCTTTGAAAGAATGGTGCAGTTTGTTACCGGCATGACAAACATTCGGGATGTAATTGCTTTTCCAAGAACACCGGGAAGTGCGGAGTTTTAAAAAAGAAAATAAAAAAGAGACTGTCTTTTCAGGCAGCCTCTTTTTTATATAACCAGGTTTACTTATTGTCCATACATCTTTTTCTCAATATCACTCACTTTGGTCATGAATTCAACCGACTTATTCGGATCGGTGATTGTTTTTGAATATGCAGTAGAAGCTCTCAATATGGCGGAGTGCAGATTGGTCATCTCCACAAAATGACCATCAAAGGCAGCGTCTTCTTTTTGTTTTTTATCAACCGCCACCTGTGCATCTACATATTGCTGCATGGCAGCCAGGATGGAGGCTTCGTCTTTCAGGTTAGCGGTGTCAATTTTTGGCACCACGCCATCATCGCTTCCTTTTGTAGGGCCAACGGTTGTTTCAGTTTTGCCATCATCTTTCTTTTTATCTTTTCCTCCGCAGGAAATAAAAAATAATGATAGTGCAGTAAATAATACAGTGGCAAGAAAAATTTTTGATTTCATAACAATTTTGTTTGAGGTTGGAGAATAAGTTTCAAGGTACAAATTCTAACGAAACGAAGAAATATTTATTCATGTATGCACATAACCGGTATGTGCGACTGGAAGACAAGCTGTTTGGTAGAACTTGTTCTGAAAATTCCCCGCAACAGTTTATGCTTTTTAGGAATGGAAATTACCAGGTCAAGATTATTCTCTTCTGCAAACTTGTTAACCCCGTCTTCAATGTCTTTTTGTTCAATAAAATGATAGGTTGGCTTTGCGTCTTCCAGGAGCGTATGCAGGAGCAATGACTCTTCTCTTGCATCGGGATTAAAATGACGGTTATGGTAATCTACATTCAATACATGAAGCTCGGCATTAAACTCTTTGGCAAATTCCTTTATGGCATTTGCCGGAGTTGTTTTTACCACATCCCTGAAATCGCAGGCAAAGCCAATTTTTTTAATTCCGTTTCCAAAAGATTTTCCGGGGGGAACACAGATAACAGGCCATGTTAAATGACGAATGACAGTCAGGGTGTTACTTCCAAAAAGAACTTTTTCAATACCGGAAGAACCTCTTGTTCCCATTATTACAGCAAAGGGTTGAATCTTATTGCAAATATTTTCTAGCTCATCTGTTACATTACCCAGCCGGGCTTCCGTATAAACTTTCAATGAGTCAGAAGCTATATGTTCTACTTCCTTTTTTAGCTCGGTTAGTTTGTCTTCCGCATTTTTTTTCATCTCTTCAACTGATATCAGCATCACCGGCACATCTGTATAGCTGACGGGAATATTATAAATATGCACTAGCAAAATACTGGCAGTAATTGCTTTTGCCATATCAATACCATAATGAAGCGCATTGGTGGCAACAGGAGAAAAATCGGTGGGGATGATGATTGTTTTCATTGCTGATAAGTTATAGTTAAAGCTAACTGAAATATCAGTTGAACTGGATGACCATCATCAATTTCTTTAATGATTTACAATTCTTGGCAAAATCCTGCCAGCCGCCAGCCGGGTTAAGGGAAGTGTTATTGTGGAATCAGAACTGAAAAGAATCTAAATGAAAACATCTTTATGACAGATATACAAATGTCAGTAACCCGGAACCGTAAGGTTGGGGTAAGAAGCACCTTAAAGCATAATCTGAAAATTGATATGACTCCCATGGTTGACTTGGGCTTTCTGCTGATCAGTTTTTTCATAATTACTACTGAATTAAGCCGACCCAAAGCCATGAACCTTTACATGCCGCATGACGGACCATCGGCGCCAACGGCAGCATCCAAAACAATAACTTTTTTAGCCGGGGTCGGTAATAAGCTGTTTTATTATTATGGAGAGGAAAAAGATGCAGGAATAAAAAACCCAGTGATTCAAATTTCGTGGGATGAAAAAAATGGGATTGGAAAAATAATCAGCGAAAAACAAATGGAGCTTGATAATACAAAAGGAGGAAGAAGTGAAATGGTGGCTATCATTAAATTTGGTAAAGAGTCAACATATAAAAATGTAGTTGATATACTTGATGAAATGACTATTCACGGAGTTACACGGTATGCGGTGGTAAAGCCCGGTGATAAAGATGCTCAGTACCTTGAAAGAAACAGGTAGTTATTTTTCCAGGAAAGACTTGAGTCGTTCCCGGATATTTTCCCGGATGTTCAGATAATATAAATTTATATCTGCTACATGATAGTTTTTTGTAAAGTATATAAAGCTTCCGGGAAACTTTGGTTTTTTTACATAAAGCAACCCATTGCTGATTTGTGCATCGGTAGTTTGTTTGTATATTTTATTGAAATTAGTAAGCACACTTCCTTTGTTCAGTTGTTTAGGAGCATACTCATCAGTAATTCTCCAGCTCAGCGGGTTGGTTACATAAGAATTTCCCTTTTCATTCTTTAAATAAAATGGAACATAATCCTTGCGGAATGTTCGCCAGCTGCAGAGACAACCGGTCTGTAAAGAATCGGCACACATCTTTAACGAAGAAAAATATTCTTTAGGAACTGCCCACCCAATTACATAAGCCACCACCAGTTGGTTTTGAAGAGGCGCTTGTGCTGAGCCTGCCGAAGCATCAAAAAATTCTTTTAATAAGCGTTCCGCCATTAAACTTCCCTGGCTGTGGGAGGCTATAATAATTGGTCTTCCGTTGTTCCAGTTTTTTAAATAATAAATAAATGCATTTTTTAAATCGTTATAGGCCAGCTCAAATGCTTTCTCCTTTTTTTCTTTATCCTTCGAAAAAAAATTGGCAATATGTGCCTGCCGGTATCTTGGTGCAAACACCCTGCACTGCTGGTTGAAAACACTTGCCTGGTATAATATAGTCGAATAATCAGTTTTGCCATTTATATAAGCATCATCAATGTCTGCATTTTGTTTCTTTTTCGTTTTAAAAGTATAAGTCGTTGGATGCAGAAAGAAAACATCGGCTATAGAATCTCTTGGTTCGTTTACTAAGGGAGCCGGTACACTGTCTGATGGATCTTTCTTCCATGGATGAGCGGCCCAATAGTCCAGGTTGCTATAATCCGGTTTTCCGTCGGGGCTTTTAAACCGGTACCGGCTCCTGAAAGCCTGGTATTTGTCGGAGCAGGATGTAATAGATAGCAATAATATTACCGCCAGGGTCAGTTTACGCATGGGGCAAAATAATCAAAACTAGCTGAAATGGCTTATTCATCCAGCCATTTTGCCATTTATCAAAACCAGGAATCCCACTTTAAGCTTTGGACATTTTATGTTTTATTCAAGCCCAGACAGCGTTTCGGGCTAATTTATGCCATGATTATAAAAAGTATTTTTAAAAAACACAGTACTTTGTGTTGCATAGTACCAAACATCACCTTATCTTTGTGTCATAATAGTCAAAATAAGGATTATGAATATTGAAAACACACAGAGTCAGATGCGCAAAGGAATATTGGAGTTCTGCATTCTTTCCATCATTCGCCGGGGAGAGGCCTATCCCAGTGACATAGTGGAAGAAATGCGGGCAGCCAATCTGCAAATACTCGAAGGAACATTATATCCGCTTCTTACCCGGTTAAAAAATGCAGAGATGCTTACTTACCGATGGGTAGAAAGCAACTCCGGCCCACCCCGTAAATATTTTCTTCTTACAGAAAAAGGGAATAGCTTTTACAAGGAACTGGAACAAACCTGGAATGAATTATCCAATGGGGTAAATGCGCTGGCAAGCAAAAAAACCGATGAACCATTAAAAAATCAATAAACCAATTATTCCTCTTGGTTTAAACGAGAGGCTTCAACCAAATAATATTTACAATGAAAAAGATTATTAACATAAACCTGAGTGGCCGGGTAATCCCAATCGAAGATTCTGCTTATGAAAAATTGCAGGCCTACATAGAGAGTTTGCGCCGTTACTTTGCCAATGAAGAAGGCCGTGATGAAATTATCAACGATATTGAAAGCCGCATTGCAGAGCTGATGAGTGAAAAAATCCGCAAAGGCGCTGATGCAATAACGGATGCCGATGTTAATGAAATTATTTCTTCGATGGGCACCGTAGAAGATTTTGAAGCAGCTGAAAGCGAAACGGCACCAGCAGCATCAACTTCTCAGCAAAGCAGTCAGCAAAATTTTACATATGCTGAAAAGAAACCACGGGGCCGACTATACCGGGACACAAATGATAAGTTTATCGGCGGTGTATGCAGTGGTATTGCGTCTTATCTTAATGTGGATCCTGCTGTTGTTAGATTATTATTTGCAATTATAGGGTTTGGAACGGGAATCGGGTTCCTGGCATACATCATACTATGGATCGTATTGCCCCCTAAAGATCTGGATGGTTATTCCGGAAAAAGATTGTACAGGAATCCTGATGACAGGATTATAGGTGGCGTTGCCGGTGGCCTTGCAGCATACTTTAATAAGAGGGCATCGAATATTCGTTTAATTTTTGCTGCACCCCTGCTGCTTAATATACTAATCAGCATCCTGAATGGATTTAGCTGGCATTATGATTTTAACCTGGTAATGAATATTGGATTTGGTTCACTCACCGGCACATTCATTCTTACTTATATAATATTATGGATAGTGCTGCCGGAAGCCAGCAGCGATTATCAAAAAATGGAAATGCGGGGCGAAACTGTTGACGTAAACCGCATCCGCCAGAATGTAAAAGAAGGAATGGAAAATATGAAAGACCGGATGAAAGAATGGGGACAGGAAGTAAAGGATTCGGCACAAAACTTTAGCAGTAAAGCAAAAGAATTTGCAGGTACAAGAGGAAAAGAATTTGCTGCAGAGGTAAAAGAAACTGCCCGTAGAAGAAGTAATGGCCTGGGTCATGCTATCGGCGTAATCTTTAAAGTATTCTTCCTGTTTATTGCAGGCTCTATTGCTATTGCCTTATTTGTTTCTGTGATTGCCTTATTATTTGGTGGCATCGCCTGGTGGCCTGTCAATAATTTTTTGTGGACAAGCAAATGGCAACAGAGCTACGCATGGGGTACTTTAATTTTCTTTATTGTGGTTCCATTGGTGGCGTTTATTATCTGGGTTATTCGCAGGATCATCAGGGCAAAATCAAAAAACAATTACCTCGGATGGACCTTTGGCGGCATGTGGGCCATTGGCTGGATAGCAGCTATTTTATTAGCATCCAGCATCTTTAAAGATTTCAGGGAATATGAAAATACAAGTACACCGATAACAATCAATCAGCCCGCAAATGGCAAAATGATACTTGCTGTATCACAACCTGTGCTTGATTATACCGGCCGTTTTAACTGGATGAATGACGGCGGAGAAGGCTGGGATTTATCTTCAGACACATTAAAACTTTCAACAGTTGGCTTTGATATTAAAGCAAGTACCGACAACCTTTATCATGTAACATTGAAAAAGTACAGCTTTGGTAAAACCGAAGAAGACGCAATTGACCGGGCAAACAAAATTCAATACACTGTTTTTTTAAGAGACAGTATTTTAGATCTTGGAAACGGCTACTCCATCGCTAAAGAAAGTAAATTCAGGGGGCAACATGTGGAAATAGAAATACTGGTGCCGGTTGGTAAAAAAATCCGCTTTGATGAATCGGTTGATGAAAAGCTGAATTCTGTAAATGTGAAAGTGAGAAAAAGCTACCGTCGTAAAAGAGTAGTGGATATTAAAATCAATGATGATCATTCATCAAGGTATCGCCCGGGGATAGATTATATCATGGGAGTAAATGGCGAATTGAAAGACCCGAATGGAACAACAATTTCAGCACAGCCTGATAACAATTATCGCTATCAAAATTCAGATTCTGCAAGAACAGGGCAATCCGTTAAGTCAGATTCACTGGAAATAAGAAAGAAACAGCTTGAAGAGGAATTAAAAAAAATCAATGAAAAGCAAAAACAGGGAAACCCCGGTACATTTATTAAAGAAAACAGAGAACTGAATCAAAAAAATTCATTTACCGGGGAGCCATCTCCCGTTTTTTCATTATTGCAGATTTAATATTAAAATCGGTTGAAGCCCTGCTTCATGCGGAAACGGTTTAATTCCGGAAATGAAGAGCCCTGTTAACAGGGCTTTTCTATTTTATATCATACTACTAAGCTTTAGCGGAGTAGTGTATATATTTGCAAACACCTTTTAAATATTGTAATGAAAAATACCCCCTTTACCCACAAACACATTGCCCGTGGAGCAAAAATGGCTGAATTTGCCGGATACAATATGCCCATTAGCTATACAGGCATCAATGATGAACATGCAGCAGTAAGAAAAAATGCTGGTGTGTTTGATGTAAGTCATATGGGAGAATTTATTGTAAAAGGAGAAAATGCGTTGGATCTTATTCAGCGGGTAACAAGTAATGATGCTGCCAAACTGAAAGCAGGACAGGCGCAATATAGTTGCCTGCCCAATGAGGAGGGCGGTATTGTAGATGACCTGCTGGTGTATTGTATTGAAGAGAACAAGCTCTATATGCTTGTTGTAAATGCATCAAATATTGAAAAAGACTGGAACTGGATAAAACATCACAATAAACAACATGCAGAGATGCATAATGTTTCTGATAATACCTGCCTGTTGGCTATCCAGGGGCCCAATGCAACAAAAATCTTACAGCCACTTACAGATATTGATATTTTGAATCTGAAGTATTACACATTTGCAGAAGGAACATTTGCAGGAGTTGACAATGTAATAATAAGTGCAACTGGCTACACCGGGGCCGGCGGTGTTGAAATTTATTTTGAAGATAAAGATGATGCTGCTGATAAAATATGGGACGCCATTTTTGCAATTGGTGGTCCACAGGGGTTAAAGCCGGTTGGGCTTGGGGCAAGGGATACGCTGCGGTTAGAAATGGGCTTTTGTTTATATGGTAATGATATTGACGATACCACTTCCCCATTAGAAGCCGGGCTTGGATGGATTACCAAACTCACCAAAGACTTTACTTCAAAAGAAATTTTTGCCAGGCAAAAAGCAGAAGGAGTTGAAAGAAAATTAGTTGGTTTTGTAATGAAAGAAAAAGGAATTCCCCGGCACGGGTACGAAATAAAAGATTATACAGGAGCAACGATTGGGCATGTAACCTCCGGCACCCAGTCGCCCAGTCTTGGAAAAGCCATTGGAATGGGGTATGTCATTTCATCCTGTTCGGCTATGGATTCTGATATTTTTATTAAAGTGAGGGATAAACTATTACAGGCAAAAGTTACCAGGATTCCGTTTGAATAAATTTAAAATACAAAACAAAAGAATGTACAATGTAAAAACTGGTCCGATGCTTGCAACATTTTTACATTCAAAATTTTGCATTTCCAATGCCAACTATTCATCTTACAACTTTCATTGCTGCCCCGGTGCAGGTGGTTTTTAATCTGAGCCGCCATATTGATTTGCACAAGGAATCCATGTCGGCTTTCAGGGAAGAGGCGGTAGCCGGAACAAGATTTGGCCTGATTGAAAAAGATGAAACGGTAACCTGGAAAGCAAAACACCTGTTTAAGAACAGGTTTCTTAAAGTGAAGATTACGGAGATGCAACAACCGGATCGTTATATTGATGAGCAGGTGTCCGGAGATTTTAAAATAATGAAGCATGAGCATTACTTTAAACCCTGTGACAATGGCACTATTGTTATCGATCTTTTTTATTTTGAATCGCCCTATGGTATACTGGGTGAATGGCTTAACAGCCTGTATCTTTCCAAATACATAAAAAAAATTCTGGAACAGCGGAATAAAACCATCAAAGATTTTGCAGAAAGTGAAAAATGGAAAAAGCTGTTAATAAAATAACAAAGCACATACATTAATTTCTGTTCCTTTATTTTTGTTGTTTCGCCAACTATGAGTAGCAGGCCAACCATTCACACATCACTTTCCCCGTCGCTATTACATCTATATGATATCAGTAGCAGCGTAGTAGTTATTATTGACGTTTTCCGGGCCACTTCCACTATTGCGTCAGCTCTATTTAATGGAGCCAAATGTGTTATCCCGGTAGATTCAGTTCCGAGAGCCATTGAGATAAGTAAGAATATTGGCGGCATAGCTGCCGGAGAAAGAGACGGCATGATTGCAGAGGGCTTACAACATGGCAACTCGCCTTTGGAATACAGCCGTGAGTTTATTGAAAGCAAAACACTGGTACTTACTACCACCAACGGCACAAGGCTGTTGCAAATGGCGCTGGATAATAATGCAGATAAAATTATCTCCGGTTCTTTTCCAAATCTCACTGCTGTTTGTGAATTTTTGTCCTCAGAAAATAAAAATATTGTGCTGGGCTGTGCCGGCTGGAAGGACCGGTTCAACCTGGAAGATACTTTGTTTGCAGGCGCAGTAATCAACCGGCTGAAAAAACAATTTACTATTCATTGCGATAGTTCATTGATGGCGGAAACCATGTATGCAAAACATAAAAATGATTTACTTGATTTCGCACCAAAGCTTACTCACTATCATCGCCTGGTTGAAAGATTCGGTTTGATAGAGGATATACAATTTTGCCTTACCGAAGATATAGCCAATGTGCTGCCAGTGTATAGCGAAGGAAAGCTGATTGCCCAATAGGACTATCCAAATAATTACAGGCTCTTCAAAATACCAGGATAATATAAGTTCTCTTTTTTATAGAGTAGCCGGGCGAAGGCTTATGGCCCGGAAAAAACCCACTAAGATAATCCATTTTTTCAGTACAATCCCTGATTAAAATTTATTTTTTATCTGAGCATTCTGCAAGGAAATCCGCCGCACATTCATTTACATTTGCCGATTAACCATTTTTGAACCGGCAGGTAAAAGAGTTGATATAATCTGCCATCAAAAACTAAAACAAAATAGTTTTGGCACTACCGCACCTTATCAAACATGTTTATACTCATGGAACGGATGAAGTAATCCGCCGGGGTAAAAAAATACATGCAATCGGCTTTGTAGAACTGGTGGAATATGATGACCTCTTTGGCTCTGCTGTGTTCCGGGTAAAGGATGATACCTACTCCACTTATTATAAAGTATACATTCAGAAATTTAAAGAGGCAAACTCCACCTCGCTTCGATGTGGTTGTCCTTATAACCTCGGTGATATCTGCCGGCACGAAGCTGCAGCATTATTTCAATTACAGGAATTAATTGACCGGGGCCACCTTCAGTCAGAAGAAGTAAAATATGATCAGCGGCATACAGTGGTTAAGATGAAGACAATTGACCTGAAAAGTCTCCGGATTTTTTGTTCGCCGGAAGTATTTGATGAAGCTGAAATATTTTTGAGAAGCAACAAGGCTGTTATAGAGCAGGCCGGTGATGAAATGGTGAAAGCATCCGTTAAACTTAACGGGCAAACGCATAAAGTAATCATCCGGAAAAATGAAGAAAGAAATTTTGATACCAGTTGTGAATATGAAGACCCGGATCACCCGCTGTGCCTGCCTAAAATAATTGTACTGCTGCAATTGCTGAATAATTATGGCGCCGGTTATTTCGACAGCATCCGCAACTGGGACAAAGAGAAAAATAAATTGCTGGAAGCGTATGGCTATTCATTAAAAGATGATCTGAAAGGTAAATTTGAATTTGCTTATAAAGACGGCAAACCTTTTTTAAGAGTATTGGACGCAAGCATTAAAAGAGTGACACCTGTGGCAGCCGAGTCAAAACCTGTAATAATTCCGCAGCAGGTAAAAAAAATTGAATCGCTTCAGGTAGTGGAAGAAGAAATTCCAAAACCGTCTCAAAGACTGGGGGTTGTTTTCAATTTTAATAAAAAAAGTTACCCGCAATTTACCGTGGATGTGGTAACGGGTGAGCCCAAAGAATCTGCCGACGGCTTTGCAGGAAAAGTGGAAAAAACAGATATCAGCCGTTATGTAAATACCGACCAGCTTCCTGAATCAGATAAAGAAATGCTGGCATTGCTCCGGAAATTGCAGGAGTCTGAAATAAATAAATACATCAACCGCAACTCGCCGTTTTCGGGTATCTGGGAAAATATCATACACCAGGAAGAAGATGATCTGCCTGACGAAACAAAGGCGCTGATGGCAGAATACCTTTTACCCAAACTGAAAAAAATTTTTACCGAATCAGCCAATAGTTCTTTTGTATTTCAGTTGCCGGATAAAAAGCCGTTTAAAACAAATAGCCTGGAGCAACTCCAATTGCAGGCGGAAAATGCCAAACCGCATTTTATCGTTAAGAAAAATTCAAACTATACCATTCATTGCAGGGTGAAAGCCGGAGGCATTGAATATGATCTTGGAGACAACGAAAGCATCAGCCCACTTTTCTTTTTGTATAACCAGCAGGGATGGTTATGGGAAAATAATGAAGTGATTCACCTGGTAGAAAAATTTCTGCCATCCGGAAAAATATCCGTGCCCATTGAAGAATGGAATAATACACTACATCATTTCATCCTGCCGCTGGCAAAAGACCATAAAGTAGATTTTGATAAATCGCTGGTGCAGGAAATAAAAGACGGCAATCCCGAAGTAAAATTGTTTTTACTGGAAAAAGGAGATTACCTCGTATTTCAACCATCGTTTTCTTACAAAGGTTTTGAAACAAGAACAAGAGACAGGGATGAAATGGTAGTGCCGCTGGGCGATAAAGTGCTGCTCATTCACCGCAACAGAGAAAAAGAAAATGAGTTTATCCAGAAAATGCAAAACCTTCATTCGAGTTTTGTATTTAATGAAGACTCTGGTACGCTGGCTTTAAAAGGTACAGATGTATTAAAAAACAACTGGTTCTTTTTATTTGTAGATGCCATGAAGGAAATGAAGACGCCGGTGTTTGGATTTGAGGCGTTAAAAAATTTCCGGTTTAATACGGCGAAGCCTACAACAAAAATATTTATCAGTAGCAATACCGACTGGTTTGATGCCAAAGTAGATATCGTTTTTGGAGATCAGCAGGTATCGGTAGCTGAAGTGAAACGGGCATTAGCCAATAAACAGCAGTTTGTGCAATTGAATGATGGCACATTGGGTATTTTACCTGAAGAGTGGTTGAAAAAATACTCATTACTCTTCCGGGTGGGTGAAGGCAAAACAGATTCGCTGAAACTATCCCGGTATCACTTGAGTATCGTGGATGAACTGTATGAAAATCGTAATGAAGAAGAACTGGCAGTGCAGTTGGAAGAGAAATATGAAAGCCTCCGGGAGTTTAACAAGATAAAAGAAATTGACCCGACTGATGAGTTGAAAATGATATTGCGGCCTTACCAGGTGGCGGGGTATCAATGGCTAAATTATTTAAAAGATATAAAATGGGGTGGCATCCTTGCCGATGATATGGGTTTGGGTAAAACCGTGCAGGCCCTATCGTTTGTTGAATATTATAAAAAGGAAACTGGCAATATAAAAGTATTAGTAGTTTGTCCTACCACATTAATTTATAACTGGGAAAACGAAATAAGAAAATTCACACCGGGGTTAACCTGGCGCATCCATCATGGCGCTGCAAGGACAAGGGTGAGAGAAGAATTGATGGGTCATGACATAACCATTACAACGTATGGCACTTTGCGAAGCGATATCAAACTGCTGATGAGTATTGAGTTTGATTATGTAATACTGGATGAATCACAGGCTATCAAGAATCCATCCAGCAAAGTAACAAGAGCCGCAGGATTATTAAATGCGAAGAACCGCCTTTGCATGAGTGGTACACCGCTCCAGAATAATACATTTGACATCTTTGCTCAAATGAATTTTCTGAATCCCGGCATGCTGGGAACCATGGAGTTTTTCCGCCAGGAATTTGCCATCCCAATTGATAAGTTTGGCGACCAGGACCGGAAAGAACATCTCAAAAAAATTCTTTACCCGTTTATATTACGAAGAACGAAAG
The DNA here is from genome assembly GCA_032654705.1 of Chitinophagaceae bacterium. Taxonomy (GTDB): domain Bacteria; phylum Bacteroidota; class Bacteroidia; order Chitinophagales; family Chitinophagaceae; genus JJ008. The sequence goes on along the minus strand of JAULAZ010000003.1, from coordinate 2,798,506 downwards.
AACAAGTGGCAAAAGATCTTCCGGAAAAGCAGGAAATGATTTTATTCTGCGAGATGGAAGATGAGCAGCGCAACATTTATGATGCTTACCGGAATGATTTTCGCAACCAGATTTTGGGAACCATAGAAACACAGGGCATTCAAAAATCACAGCTTACCATTTTACAGGGATTGATGAAGCTAAGACAGATTTGTGATTCGCCGGCCATACTGAATGAGCAGGAAAAATTTGAAAACCATTCTATCAAATTAGATGAACTGACAAGAGAGTTAAGTGAAGATATGGGTGATCATAAGGCATTGATTTTTTCCCAATTTCTAGGAATGCTTGCTTTAATAAAAGCAAAGCTGGAAGAACTGGGAATTAAATATGAATATTTTGATGGCAGCACTTCGGCGCCTGACAGGCAAACAGCCATTGAAAGTTTTCAGAACAATGATGAAATAAGAGTGTTTCTTATTTCATTAAAAGCAGGTGGTGTGGGCCTGAACCTTACCGCGGCTGATTATGTCTACATTGTAGATCCCTGGTGGAATCCTGCGGTAGAGCAACAAGCCATTGACCGGACGCACCGTATAGGACAAACAAAAAATATTTTTGCCTACCGCATGATCTGCAAGGATACAATAGAAGATAAAATTCTGAAACTGCAGGAAAAGAAAAGGGCATTGGCCAAAGACATCATTTCCGATGATAGTTCGTTTGTAAAAGCACTAACGAGGGAGGATGTGGAGTATCTTTTCAGCTAATTAGCATTTCGGAACATAAATACAACCGGAAAAACAATTTTTGATTTAACCGCTACTCCATTTTTTATAGCAGGTTTAAACGGAGGTAAATTCTTTAATACCCGCATCATTTCTTACAGGGGTAGCCGCATCAATATTTTTTTCAATAAACCTGATCCTTGCGTCCTTACCTTTTGGATGTTCTGCCGGAATGTCAACATTGATGTAAACAGAATCAGGATTAATGACGTTTTTTAATGAGTCGTTACCCACAAATTGTGAAAACAACCGGCCTGTACCCAAAGAGAAAAAAGGAATATCGGGGTAACAAATTTCATTTCATAAAGATAGCGGTAAGACCACTGTTCAGCAAAACACCGGTATTCATCCATTTCTCTCTAAAAATTAACCACTTTTCGAAGGTTGTTATCCATTCTTACGTCTATTTTCGTACGCTTATTATATGATTATGAAGAAAATTTTCATCTTATCTGTCCTGCTATTGTCCTTGTTTACTTTAGTTCATGCACAGAAATCAAATGGAAGTATAAAAGGAAAGCTAATTGATACTTCTGCCAAACAACCCGTCAGCGAGGCTACCGTTTCGGTGATCAACACAAAGGATTCTTCTCTTGCCACATTTACCCTTTCAAATAAGCAAGGAGTTTTTGAAATAAAAGACCTGGAAGAAGGAACATACCAGTTAGTGATTACTCACCTGGGTTTTGAAACAATCAAAAAAACAATCTCAATTATTCCTTCAGCCAAAACCATTGATCTTGGTGAATTGAAAGTGCAAAAAGAATACAAAACATTAACCGGGGTGACGGTAACCAACGATGCTCCGGTTATTATAAAAGCGGATACAGTGCAATTCAGGGCAGATGCTTTTAAAACAAAACCCAATGCGACGGTAGAAGACCTGCTGAAAAAAATTCCCGGTATGCAGGTAGATAAAGACGGCACGGTGAAAACGCAGGGAGAAACCGTGCAGAAAGTATATGTGGATGGAAAAGAATTTTTTGGTAACGACCCCAAGCTTGCTACAAAAAACCTGACAGCCGATATGGTAGAAAGTGTGCAGGTGTTTGACGATATGAGTGAGCAGGCTAAGTTTACCAAGATAGACGATGGCAGCAAGCAGAAGGCAGTAAATATTAAACTGAAAAAGGACAAGAACAAAGGCGTTTTTGGAAGGGCATTGGTTGCCGGCGGTTACAATAAAGAAAATGGCGCCAGGTATGAAGGAAATCTAAGCTTCAATAAATTCAACGGCAATCAAAGGATATCTTTTCTTTTCAATGCCAATAATATTAATAAGCAGGGATTTTCTTTTTCCGACATCATCAGTTCAATGGGAGGTTTTAGTGGTTTCGGTGGCGGTGGAGGAAATAGAGGCGGTGGTGGAGATTTTGGAGGAGGAGGTGGAGGCTTTGGTGGTGGCGGTATGCAAATAGCATCTTCCAGGGGTGGTGGATTTTTTGGCAGCAATACTCCAACAGGCATTACCAAATCACTTTCTGCCGGACTTAATTTTAATAATGAATGGAGCAGGTTCAAAGTCAGCGGTAGTTATTTCTTTTCCAGAACAAATAATAACCAGGAACAAAACACATTCCGCCAGTCATCAATGATCAACGATACAATTTCTTACCTGACCAAGAATTCAGTGTCGAATAATATTAATCAGAATAATCGTTTCAACATAAGAATGGAATACCAGATAGATTCCATGAATTCTATTTTATATACACCAAGTCTTACCCTGCAGCATTCAGATAACATGAACGAAGATTTATCCAGTACTAATTATAGCAAAGGAGATTTCGGATACATTGCCTTAACCAGCACAACAAAAAACACGAATAAAAGAGACGGGGTAAATCTGAATAACAATCTTCTTTTCCGTAAAAAATTTCATCATATCGGAAGAACGCTGACACTCGGTTGGAGTAATACCTATGGAGACAGTAAAAGCGATGGATTTAATATCTCCCCGATAAAATTTTATAAGCCAGATGGAACTTTGTACCGAAGCAGTAACCAGGATCAGCAGAATAATCAAAAAACAAGCACACATAATAATACAATAAGCGTTTCTTATACTGAACCGGCCGGGTTGAACAAACTCATTGAGCTGAATTATGCATACACTCATAATGCCAGTACATCAGATAAAAAAACATTCGATTACAACTCCGGAACAGGTAATTATGATATTACCAACAAGCCACTAACTAATAATTTTGAAAACGGGTTTGTTGCCAATCGCTTTGGCGCCAATTACCGGGTACAGGAGAAGAAATACAATTACCAGTTGGGCATAGGTGTGCAAAGAGCCACATTAACAAGTAACGGGTTTCAGTTTATTAATGGAAAGGACTCTTTATTTCAAACTCAACAGAGCTATACTAACTTTTTTCCAACAGCCAGTTTTAACTGGACACCCAGCCGTACCAAAGGACTGCGCATCAATTACCGTGGCAGAACCAACCAACCCTCTGTTTCGCAATTGCAAAATGTAATGGATGTTTCGAATCCCTTATACATCAAAACCGGAAACCCAGAGTTGAACCAGGAGTTTACACATAGTTTTAATACTTCATACAACACATTTAATATCCTGACCTTTAAATTCCTGGCCGCTAACTTAAGTTTTAGTACTACCCAGAATAAAATTGTAAATAGTATTGACACCATTAACAGATCTCTGGAACTTACTAAGCCGGTAAATATGAACGGAGCTTTCACCACTACTTCGTTTTTCACCATTGGGTTGCCATTTAAAAATAAAAAACTAAAAGGCTCCAGCCTTAATTTTACTACCGTCGCTTTATTCAACAGAGATATCAGTTTATTATACAAACAAAAAAATATTGGTAAAACGCTTACACTGACCCAGACTGCCGGAGCTAATTTCAGCCTGAAGGAAAAATGGGATTTATCAGCCAACGCAAGTTTGTCTTATTATAACATTAAGTATTCAGCCAATGCAGCGCTGAATGATAGCTATCTTTCGCAAACCTATTCGGCAGATGTTTCTTATACTTCAAAAAAAGGGTTCATTCTTTCCACCGATATTGATTACTACATAAACTCCGGCCGTACCAGTGGCTATAACCAGAGCATCCCTTTATGGAATGCCAGTATGAGCAAGCAGTTATTTAAAAAGAAAAATGGGGAAATTAAATTTTCTGTCAATGATATACTAAATCAAAATCAAAGCATTACCAGGAATACCGGTTCTAATTATTTTGAAGACGTCCGCAGTATGGTGTTGAAGCGTTACTATATGCTAAGCTTCCTGTTTAACCTGAACAAAATGGGCGGCAAGAATGGGCAGCAACCGGGTATGCCCGGGATGCCAAAATTTATGGAAAGAAATATGCGGAACATGAGAATGTACTAACAAACCATAACCTTGAGCATGAATAAAAAAATGTCTTTCAGCAATGAAAGACATTTTAGTTTTGTGAACTATGCAGCTAAAACAGCATAGTAGTATAGTAAGGCAGGCAAGAAATTATCTGGTTTGTATTTGCCAAAAATTATTTTCTTCTGTGATGAGGGATCGCTGTATGGGACGAACCTGAAATAAGAAGAGATAATACCGATTTCAACAAACGGAAAAAATTAAAAGAAGGTTTGTAATACTGATGGTAAATTTTTGCCGATTCAATTGAATGTACAACATGTCTGTTTTTCATATAGGGTATTTTTTAAGGGTAACGAATGCCTTTAGTTTAAAAGTATAAAAGAAAAGTAAAAATTTATAATAATAAACACTGTTATTGATCTACAAAAGCCAGATTGATGAAAAAATCCGTAAAATCACCTGTTCTTATTACTATTATTCCTCTCTTCTTTTGTTTCTGCAATTTATTGAAACGGCTTTGTAAGCAGAAAAATTTTTTGCCCGAAAATTGTGCAAACACAAAAACATTAACTTTCTTTAACATTATACCAAGTCCTTTTAACGCATGTTACCGGCAGCTCAGGATATTTTCGTGGCGGAAATAAGTCATCTATGAGAAAAATTTATCTGTCTTTGCTTTTAGTTTGTTTTACTTTTCACCTGTTTGCGCAGAAAAACGGCATAGTAAAAGGTGTTGCCTTCGACACGATCAGTCGGCAACCTGTTACTGCCGCCACGATTACCCTGATGGAAAAAAAAGATTCTTCGCTTGTTAGTTTTACTATGACGGGTCGAGACGGCCGGTTTGAACTCAAAGGAATTCCGAACGGAGAATATCGCCTGATGATTTCTCATGTCAATTATCATAACAGTAATGTTTTCTTCGGTGTGAATGACAATAATAAAAGCATTGATCTCGGTAATATTATCATGAATGATAAAACCAAAGTGCTGGCCGAAGTAGTGGTAAGAAATGAAGCGCCTCCCGTTACTTTAATCAATGATACGATACAATACAACGCCGGGTCCTTTAAAGTGCAACCCAATGCCAGTGTAGAACAGCTTTTAAAAAAATTACCCGGGGTAAAAGTGGAAAAAGACGGGAGCATTAAAGCACAGGGAGAAAAAGTAGATAAAGTACTGGTGGATGGCAAAGAATTTTTTGGCAACGATCCAAAGATTGCTACAAAAAATTTGCCGGCCGATGCAGTAGATAAAGTGCAGGTATATGACAAGCAAAGCGACCAGGCACAACTGACAGGCTTTGATGATGGCAATTATGAAAAAACGATTAATCTGAAACTGAAAAAAGATAAAAAGAAAGGTTTGTTCGGAAAAGTGAATGCCGGCGCCGGTACTACTGAACGCTATGAAGGAAAGTTTAATGTTAACTCATTTAAAGGAGCCCGGCAATTATCCGCCATCGGAATGGGCAACAATACCAATGCAGAAGGGTTTTCGTTTATGGACATCCTCAACTTTACAGGTGAGCTGGCCCGCATGCAAAGAGGCGGCGGCGGAAACATAAACATTAATATATCGAGTGACGAAGCGGCCGCAATGGGAATTAACTCCGGTGGAAGAAACAACGGCATCAACACAAACTGGGGCGGAGGATTTAATTATAATAACATTATTGGGAACAAACTTGACTGGCAAAGCAATTATTTTTATAGCCGGAATAATCCCAACCAGGAAGCACATATTCAGCGACAATATTTTCTGCCTGATTCGGCTTATTTCTATAATCAGAATTCTTTTGCAGATAACCTGGGCAACAATCATCGTTTTAATTTAAACACATTGTACCAGATTGATTCGTTGAATTCCATCCGTATCATTCCGTCTTTAAGTTTCCAGAAGACAGATAACCGGTCACAAACGGATTATCAAACTTTGTCGGAAGACAAAGTGCTGACCAATGAAGGCTTCAGTAATAACACGGCGACTAACAAAGGATATAATTTTAAAAATGATATTATCTGGCGGAAAAAATTTGCCAGGAAGGGAAGAACTTTTTCATTGACGCTGCAAACAAACCTCAATGAGAGCAATGGCGACGGCAGCCTTTCTTCCATCAACAGTTTTTACAATCCCAATGGTTCATTAAATAAGCGGGATACATTGAACCAGGTAAGCACTACCCGTGGAGATCTGCGGGGCTACAATGCAAAAGCAGTTTACACCGAACCCATCTGGAAAAAATCATTACTGGAATTCAGTGCGGGAATTAGCGATAGCAAAAGCACTTCAGAAAAAATAACTCACGATTATAATAAACTGAACGGAAAGTATGATCAGTTGAACAGCTCACTGACTAATGATTTTGAAAACGCTTATAGCTATACCAATGCCGGTCTTCGCATAAGGACACAAAAGAAAAAATATAGTTATGCTTTCGGACTTTCCCGGCAACAGGCCGAACTGGAGGGAAAAATAATAATGAGCGGAAATAAAGACTCCATTATAAGTAAGATGTTTCGAAATGTTTTGCCCAATGCAAGATTTCAATATAATTTTTCAAAATTCAAAACACTTTCGCTTAGTTATTCTACTGCTACCAATCAACCATCCATGTCTCAATTACAGCCGGTGCCCGACAACAGCAATTCGTTAAACATTAAAGAAGGCAACCCTGACCTGAAACAAGAATACAATCACAATATCATGGGACATTTTAACCTGATAAGTCCTTACAAGAACAGAAACTTCTTCTTGTTCTTCAATATGCAGGCAACGCAAAATAAAATTGTGAATTATGATACCGTGAACCAGTTGGGCGTTAAACGGACAAAACCTGTGAATGTAAATGGTGTATATAATATCAGCAGCAACATCAGCTACAGTATGCCGGTGCATTTCCTGAAAGGAACGGTGGAGATCAGCAGTAATATGGGATTGTTTAAAACAAAGCAGTTTATCAATAAGGTTGGAAATAATATCCGGACATTATCATTTGGCCCTGAGCTTCGGCTGGATATGAATCCCACAGAGAAGCTAAATGTTGCCGCAGGCGCATCGTATAATTATGATAAAACAAAATACTCGCTGCAATCAGCCTTGAACACCAGTTATCTTTCGCAGGAATACAATGCATCCATTGACTGGCAGATGCCCAAACAATTTTTCTTTGCTACAGATTTTACATACACTATCAACAGCCAGCGGGCTGCCGGTTTCAATACCAAAGTGCCAATATGGAATGCCAGCATCAGCAAACAAATGCTGAAATACAACCGGGGCGAAATAAAATTCAGCGTTGTTGACTTGCTAAACAGGAATATCGGCATCAGCAGAAATACCAATAACAATTATATTGAAGACAGTCGTGTGAAAACACTGCGCCAGTTCTTTTTGCTCAGCTTTACCTATAGTTTGAGTAAAACGGGATTGAATAATGCCGGTGGGGGCGGGATGAGGGTGATAATGAAATAATTTTAAGTTGTAGTCGGAAGTAAAAAACTAAACCGGCTTCCTTTTCCATAGTTTGATTCTACTAATATTGTTCCTCCCTGTGCTTCAATAAACTCTTTACAAATAGCCAACCCCAATCCTGTGCCTTCTTTTGTACCTGGTATGCGGAAGTAGCGGTCAAATATTTTGTCTTTGTATTGCGGGTCAATGCCTTTTCCAAAATCCTGCACACTGAATTCAACTTTGTTTTCATGTTGGTGGATGCTGATAATAATTTCAGCACTTTCATAAGAATAGCGGATGGCATTAGTTAAAAAATTATTCAGCACCCAGGTTGTTTTATCAGCATCAGCGTTTACAGTAGGGGGATTTTCCGGTATTTGTTGTTGAATGCGGATATTTTTTTCTTTTGCTACATTCTGAACAGATTCAAGTGCCTTATTGACCAATGCCGTTGGTTGTACAGCCTGCAAGGTCAATTGTATCTTCCCGCTTTCCACCTGTGACATATCCAATAGCTCACTGAGTATACGCAGTAAACGCTTATTATCATCCTTCAGGCTTTGCACTAGTTCTTTTTGTTCAGCAGTCAATGTTCCGACTCTTTCATCCTCCAGTAATTTCAGGCTAAAATCTGAAGAAGCAAGCGGTGTCTTTAATTCATGTGAAATAGTGGCGATAAAATTTGTTTTTGCCACATCTAACTCTTTAAAGGGAGTAATATTTTTGAGAACAATTACATGGCCGACTTTGTTACCCTGGTAACTAATGTCAACAACTTCTTTGGCAAAATAGTTCTCTTTTCCTTCCACCACAATCTTAAAAGGGATGCTGGCCTGTTCGTTGATCAAAAACCGAAACAGGTCGTTTCTTTTTTTCACCTCTTCCTGTGACAAACCGATAATATCCTGTTCTTTCAAATTTAATAGTTGTAATGCCTGCTGATTGGCAAACAACACGATCCCTTTATTATCTATACCAATGCTGGCATCTTTCAGAGAGTTGATAACGGTTTCAGCCCGTTGTTTTTCAAACAGGATCTTAGAGAGATTGCTATGCTCGTACTCATCCAGTTTTTCCGCCATGCTGTTGAAGGCATTGGCCAAATCTCCAAACTCGTCTTTGCGGTTCAGGTGTATACGTTCGCTATAATTTTTATTGGCAATGGCTTTTATGCCTTCTGTCAATGATGCAATAGGAGATGCTACTAAGGAAGGAAAATTAAATAAAAAAGTAAAACCGAGCAGGAGGCAAACGGTCATAGAAATAGTGATGATTGTTTTTGCCCGTTCTGCAGATGCCTGTGCCGCCTGATTCTTATTGTCAATAGACTGCAGATTTACCTGCATTATCTGGCTGATGTCTTTGCGGATCAACGAAGGAACTAAATCAAGTTGCTTTTGCTTTTTTAATTTTTCAAAATTTTGGCGGAGCGATATTGTAAATTCTTTTTCTCCGGATTCTGTGATATTTCCTTCTTGTAAACGGAGATTTTTTTCAAAATTTTTAAAAAGCATTGCACTGTCTTTTCCGGCGAGTGCATCCAATTCTTTCATCATATCCATTGAATAATTAAGCGTCTCGTAATTATCTTTTACAATGCCTTTAGACTCTTCACTAATCCGGTTTAAATAAAAAAAACTTACTGCTGCTACCAGGGTCAGCAGGGCAAACAAAAAAATGCCGCCAAGAGCTACTTTCGTTTTTAGTTTAATGGCCATTAAGATAAAATGATGATGTCCACATCGTTTTTAGAAAGGGTTTTTAATAATTGGTTAAATACATTGGTACGTAAGATAACCTGGAACAATTTTAAATGTGGTTTACCGATGCAAACCGTTGTAATTTTTTTTTCTTCTACTGTTTCCATAATTGCCTGTGCTATATTATTGTGTTTTACCTGGATCACTTCGGCTCCCAGTTCTGTTGCATTCTTGAAGTTATTGATTAAATGCCGTTGCGCCGCCAGTGGAATTTTATCCATTGCTTCTTTCGGTGTCTGCACATAGAGTACATACCATTTGCTGTTGTAGTAAGAAGCCAGCCGTGCAGTTTTCCGGATAATATGCTGTGCGTTTTCGTGGCTGGAAGAAATACAGGCCAGGAGATGTTCATGTCGCCAGCCTTTTTCTTTAGCGGTTACTTCATAGTCCACTTTGCGTTCCACCTGTCCGGCCACTTCTTTTAAAGCCAGCTCCCTTAACTGGAGGATCTTTTCCGGCTTAAAGAAATTTTGCAAGGCCTGTTGCACTTTGCTATGGTCATAGATCTTTCCTTCTTTCAATCGTGTAATAAGTTCGGCAGCTGTCAGATCAATATTCACTACTTCATCGGCCATTTGTAATAGCTTATCCGGAACTCGTTCGGTAACTTCCACCCCGGTTATATCTTTTACATCCTGGTTGATGCTTTCAATGTGCTGGATGTTGATGGCGGAAATAACATCGATACCATCTTCCAGTATGTCAACCACATCCTGCCAGCGTTTCTCATTTTTACTGCCGGGGATATTGGTATGAGCCAGTTCATCAATTATTACTACGTCTGGCTGCAATAATAAAATAGCCTGGACATCCAGTTCATCCAGTTCTTTGCCTTTATAAAAAATTTTTCTGCGGGGAAGAACCGGGAGTCCTTCAATCAATGCTTCCGTTTCTTTTCTCCCATGTGTTTCTACATAACCAACTTTTACATTTACATCATTCCGCAATAAAGTGTGTGCCTCCTGCAGCATGCGATAGGTTTTGCCCACACCGGCACTCATACCGATGTATATCTTCAGCTTTCCTTTTTTATCCTTCTGGATTTTAGCTAACCATTTATTTGCCTCCTGTTCTGCCATTTAAAAAATTAATCCAATATTAAAGTTATAGCGGTTGTGTTACTATTATCAAACATTCCCTTTAAAAATGAAAATATGTTCCCAATATAAATGATCCGGTGGCTTTGGCGGTTGGTGAAAAAGTATCTGAATTTTTGTAAAAGATCGGATCTTTTGCAGCATCTAAACGAAATTCCGGGATAATGGTCAGGTTGTCAATATGGACACCGGCTGACAACGTAATATCATATATACTGGTTCCGAATCCTGCTACTCCTTTTTTATCACCAAAATATTCTCCTCTCAGTGTCAATCCAAGAATAGAAGTTGGATCATAATTAAGATACAATGCAGACCCCCACCAGGATGCACTGGTTCCACCAGTTGGCCTTACAGATTTTACTGTACCGTTATAACCAATGCTGAATTTGCTGCTGACTGTACCGGTAATTACAGCGTCAACCTGGTTGATAGAAGCGTCAGACATGTCTTTTCCTCCTATATAATTCAGGTAACCACCTATTTTACTGTTTGAGCTTACGAGATGCACCTGGGCAATCAAAGACTTTTTAGCAAAACCGGCTGTTGTAAAGTCTGTAGGGTTTGCCACACCCAACATAAATTGAAAATTATTGGTTACTGTTATATCAGCTTTAAGGCCTGTATGAAAGAAAGGGCCATAGGAGAACATATAGTCCATACTGTAATTACGGTTTAGATAAACATCTGTCACCTCATAGCCGACATGGGTAGCCCATTTTCCCATGGTAAATTTGACATGATCAGAAGGCGCATAGGAAACATAAGCCTGTTTGATGGCTGCCAATGTACCCTTGTCATTATATGAATTTTCTTCCGCCCGTCTTCCAAAACCAAGATCAATGACGCCTTCCACTTTGCCTGTATTATAATCGGCTTTCAGGTTTGCCATTCCCAGCTCAAAAGAATTCTGGGAGTTGGTAAAACTTGTAAAATTATTGGTTCGACCCGAGTCTTTGGCGTTATTGAAATTATACCTGTAATACCCATCCACCGAACCGGTGATGGTAAGCGGGTTTGCTTTTTTTGCAGAATCTGCATTTTGAGAAAAAGCAGATTGGCTTACTACCAGCGACAATGTAAATACTAAAATCTTTTTCATCTTTCCGTTTTTTTATTTTATCATTTCAAATTATCCAGATCTATATTGAGCTGTAACACATTTACCCTTTCTGTACCGAATAAACCCAGCAATGGTTTTTCAACATGGTTTTTAACCAGTTCATTTACCTGTGTAGCCGGGATATTTCTTACAGCAGCTATCCTGTTTACCTGCACATAAGCTCCCTGTACAGAAATATGCGGATCCAATCCGGCTCCCGACGCAGTAACCAGGTCAGATGGAATATCTTTTTTATTTACTCCGGGATTGTGTGCCAAAAAAGTATCAATCCTGTCCTTTACCTGTTGCAGGTAATCCGGATTGGTTGGTCCTTTATTGCTGCCACCTGAACCCGCAGCATTGTAATCCACAGCTGAAGGACGGCTATAGAAATATTTATCATCAGTAAACTTCTGACCTAACAGTTTCCAGCCAACAACTTTGCCGTTAACCGCAACAGTTTCACCTTTTCCTTTACCAGGCGTCAATTGTGCACCCCCCAGGATCGCTAAAGAATAAATTCCCATAAAGAAAACCATGCAAACCAGGGTGAGTCTTATAGCGGGAAGAATATTTTGTTTCATTGTATAACGAGTTTAATTTGTTAGAACCAAATGGATACAAGCAGATCAATCAGTTTTATTCCGATGAAGGGAACGATGATACCACCCAATCCATAGATAAAAAGATTTCTTCTCAATAAAGCACTTGCCCCGATCGGCTTGTAGGCTACCCCTCTTAACGCTAATGGTATCAATAGCGGAATAATGATCGCATTAAAGATCACAGCTGAAAGAATGGCGCTTTGCGGTGTGTGCAGGTCCATAATATTCAAAGCCTGGAGCGCAGGAATTGATGTAATGAACAAAGCAGGAACGATCGCAAAATATTTTGCCACATCATTTGCAATAGAAAATGTAGTTAGTGTTCCTCTTGTCATCAGCAACTGTTTGCCGATCTCTACTATTTCAATCAGTTTGGTCGGATCATTTTCCAGGTCCACCATATTTCCGGCTTCTTTCGCTGCCTGTGTGCCGCTGTTCATCGCAACACCCACATCAGCCTGTGCCAGGGCAGGAGCATCATTGGTTCCGTCGCCCATCATGGCAACTAATTTTCCGCCCTGTTGTTCTTTGCGGATATAGTTCATTTTATCTTCTGGTTTTGCTTCGGCAATAAAATCATCCACTCCTGCTTTTTCAGCAATATATTTTGCGGTCAATGGATTATCGCCGGTTACCATCACGGTCTTTACACCCATTTTTCTCAACCGCTCAAAACGTTCACTGATTCCGGGTTTGATGATATCCTGCAGTTCGATCACTCCTATTACTTCATTGTTCATCGACACAACAAGAGGGGTGCCTCCGTTACCGGCAATTGTTTTTACTTTTTCTTCAATTTCTTTTGGAACAGTTCCGCCGTTCTTTGTTACTATATTACGAATAGAATCAGAAGCTCCCTTACGGATCTTCGTTCCGTCAGCAAGATTCACCCCACTGCTTCTTGTTTCTGCCGTGAAATTGATAAAGTGCATTCCGGCTCTGTCGCTAACCTGTTTTGCTCCTTTTGAATGGCCCAGCTCAACAATTGATTTTCCTTCCGGTGTTTCATCTGCGAGAGAACTTAATACTACCAGGTCAACGAGATCTTTTTCACTTACACCATTTGCCGGATAAAAATTAGTGGCCTTGCGGTTACCGATAGTGATGGTTCCTGTTTTATCTAATAAAATAGTATCGAGATCACCTGCTGTCTCAACTGCCTTACCGCTTTTTGTAATTACATTAGCTCTTAATGCCCTGTCCATCCCGGCAATACCGATTGCACTTAACAATCCACCAATGGTTGTTGGTATGAGGCAAACAAAAAGAGAAATAAAGGCGCCAATTGTAATAGGCGTATTGGCATAATCACCAAAGGGTTTCAACGTTACACAAACAATGATGAAGACCAAAGTAAAGGCTGCCAGCAAAATGGTCAAAGCAATTTCATTGGGTGTTTTCTGACGTGATGCGCCTTCTACCAATGCGATCATTTTATCTAAAAAAGTTTCACCGGGCTCTGTGGTTACTTTCACTTTTATCCTGTCGGATAAAACCTTGGTTCCTCCGGTTACTGAAGATTTATCACCACCTGATTCCCGGATGACAGGAGCTGATTCGCCGGTAATAGCTGATTCATCAATGGTAGCAATACCTTCGATGATCTCACCATCCATTGGGATCACATCACCTGCTTCGCAAAGAAACAGGTCGCCTTTTCTCAGTTGAGAAGAAGGGATGATCTTTACTTCGTTCACATACATGTCACCAACAGTAAATATTTTTTTTGCGGGTGTCTCTTCTCTTGCCTTACGCAAACTATCAGCCTGTGCTTTACCTCTTGCTTCAGCAATAGCTTCTGCGAAGTTGGCAAACAGCAGGGTGATTAAAAGAATGGACGTGATGATGATATTATACACCAGGCTTCCCTGCGATGCTTCTCCTGTTGCGATCCATATACAAACACCTGCCATGATCAACGTACCGATCCACACTGTAAACATGACCGGATTACGGAACTGGATACGGGGATTCAGTTTGATGAATGACTGCCCGAGAGCTTCTTTCACCAGCGATGGCTCAAACAATCTTTGTTTTCTTCTATGTACTGACATGATCTTTTGTTTTATATCAATTTTATATTAGGGTCAATGGTGAATAGCGAATGGTGAATCTTAGTGCCTGTGTATTGACCATTCACTATTGACAATTGACTATTTCATTCCAAAGAACTCTGCGATCGGACCCAGTGTTAATGCCGGGAAGAAACTCAATGCGGCCACAATGAATATGACGGCAAATACCATGATGCCAAATGTGCTGTTATCAGTTTTTAATGTACCGGCGCTTTCGGGTATATATTTCTTCTTTGCCAGGATGCCTGCTATAGCTAACGGCCCGATGATGGGCAGGAATCTTGACAACAACATCACCACGCCACAGGTAATGTTCCAGTACGGTGTATTATCACCCAGCCCTTCAAAACCGCTGCCATTATTGGCAGAAGAAGATGAGTACTCATACAGCATTTCACTGAATCCATGATGGCCGGGGTTGTTCAACCAGCCTGCATACACAGTTGGGTTGTGAGCATAGATATAAGATGATAATGCTGTGCCTGCCAGGATAAGCAAGGGATGAAGCAGTGCAATGATTGCAGCGATCTTCATTTCTTTCGCTTCCACTTTTTTTCCTAAAAACTCAGGCGTCCTGCCTACCATTAAGCCACCGATAAAGACAGCAATAATGATAAAAATGTAAAAATTCAGGTAGCCAACGCCAACACCTCCATAAAATGAATTGACCATCATTCCGAGCATGGCGCTCATACCGGCAAGCGGCGTAAAACTGTCGTGCATGGAATTGACCGAACCATTAGATGTAACTGTTGTTGTTACACCCCAATAAGCAGATGCTGCCGGGCCGAAACGAACTTCTTTTCCTTCCATATTTCCCAGCGGTTGTGAAATACCCATTTTAGCAATCATTGGATTGCCGTGCATTTCATTATATACTGCAGTACCAAGCAGCAATAAAAATCCAACCGTCATTACTGCAAAAACCATCCAGGCAAATTTTCTTCGCTTGATTATATAACCCAATGCGAACACCATCGCAATGGGAATTAAAATAATACTCAGGTCTTCAACAATATTGGTGAAGTAGTTCGGATTCTCTAACGGATGCGCAGAGTTGGGGCCATAATAACCGCCACCATTTGTTCCTAATTGTTTGATGGCAACCATGGCAGCAGCCGGTCCACGGCTTACATTTACTGTATCGCCCTGCATGGATATGTATTGAGATTTGCCTTCAAAATTCATGGGTGTTCCGTTAAAGGCAAGGATCAATGCAACCACAATAGCCAATGGCAATAAAACCCTTGTACATGATCTTACAAAATACCTGTAGAAGTTGCCGAGCTTTTCAGTACTGCGTTCTTTCATGGCCATAAAGACCATAGCACAGGCAGCCATGCCGGTACCGGCGCTGATGAATTGAAATAACATCAGTGTCAATTGACCGAGATAGGAAACACCTGTCTCTCCTGAATAGTGCTGAAGGTTTGTATTGGAAACAAAACTCACAGTAGTGTTGAATGCAAGGTCTGCCGACATGGATGGATTGCTATCCGGGTTAAGTGGAAGCCAGCTCATGTTCATTAACATAAGCATGGATAAAACGAACCAGACCAAATTGATGGTCAGTAAAGCACCTAAATGCTGCTTCCAGTTCATTTCCCTGCCGGGATTGATCCCGCCAAGTTTATAAAACATTTTATCAACCGGGTTGAGCAAACGGTCCAGCCAGGTTCCCTCTCCTTCATACACCTTGCCTATATAGCGGCCTAATGGAATGGCCAGCGCAACAGTAAGGCCGTACATGAGAATAATACCTAAGATTTCTGTGTTCATGATTGATACAGTTTGTAATGATTAGAATTTTTCCGGTTTTACCAGTACATAGCACAGGTAAACAAATACCAGGACCGAGATGATGAATAGTAGTGTCATAGTTTATATTTTTTCAAACCAGTCAATAAATTTGTAAAAAAGGGCAAAGCCAATAATGCCCGCCAGGTAAAGGATCAGTGTAAGCATTTTGATCGTATTTTAGTGAAACAATAATTTAAGTTTTATAAAAACCAGATATACCAAAGCAATTGCTATCAGCCATGCTGCAATCACAAAAACTGTGTCTTTAATATTCTGCCGCTTCCGTTCCATTTCACTTCTATGAAGATTTTCTTTTTTGATACCGGCTTCCAATGATAACTATTGCTTGTACTATTGATTGTAGTCATACATAACACTTCAATTAGTGAGATGACTTGATAATCAGCGCTACAATCAATACAAGGACATAAGCAAGCGGGATCAGGATATGCATCCTCAACCTTTTTCCCAACTCCTGTAAAGGATTCTTTTTCATGATCCTTATTTTGGCAGCAGTATGCCAAAGGATATGCCGGGGAATGAAGGAAGAACATTCTAATTATAAAAGCCTTACTGGGATGGGGTTTGAGAGGATTTTGAATTTATGACCAGACGGACCGAAAAGCATAACCCTTCCAAAATGGAAGAGTGTATTTTCAAAATGACATGCCATTAATGTAAATGGTACTCTTCGATCTTCCTGTACAATGTAGTCAGCCCGATATTCAGCAACTTTGCTGCTTCGGTTTTATTGCCATTGGTATGGTGCAATACTTTTAGGATATGTGCTTTCTCCACACCTGCCAGGTCAAAAGCAGAAAAAGAAGAGCAGGTAGTTCGTAACTCAGCCGGAAGGTCTTTAGCAGTGAGTTGTCCGTCATCGTTTAATATCACGGAACGTTCAATAATATTTTTCAGCTCCCTTATATTGCCCGGCCAGCTATATTGTTGCAATGCCTCGAGATATTCTTTTTGTAAAACAGGAACCAGCTTGCTTGTTTTGGCCGCAAATACAGTAGCAAAATAATTGGCCAATGCCGGAATATCTTTAACTCTTTCACGAAGCGGGGGTAAAGAGATCTGAAAAACAGATAAACGATAAAAGAGATCGGAGCGGAAATGACCTGTTTTAATTTCCTTTTGCAGATCACGGTTGGTGGCAGCTATGATGCGGACATTTACTTTTGTAGTTTTGCTGTCACCTACTTTCATAAACTCACCTGATTCTAAAACCCTCAGTAATTTGGCCTGTAACTCAGCAGGTATTTCACCGATCTCATCTAAAAAGATAGTTCCGCCATTAGCCTCTTCAAATAAACCTTTCCTGTCTTTTATGGCCCCGGTAAAAGCGCCGGCTTTATGCCCAAACAATTCGCTTTCCAGTAATTCCTTACTGAAGGAGCTGCAATTAACAGCAAGAAATGGTTTATTACTGCGGCTGCCATTATTTTGTATAGCCTGTGCAAATACTTCCTTGCCTGTTCCGGTTTCACCCAATAGTAAAACGGTTGCATCGGTGGCAGCTACTTTCCTGGCGAGAGCAATTGCCTGCTGAACTGGAACAGAATTACCAAAAATGGTATCAAAGGAATATTTGCTGCCAAGCTGTTTTTGCAGGTGCTCAACTTTCTTACTTAGTTGTACTTTTTCCATGGCCCGGTATAGCAAAGGAATTATTTTGTCATTGTCATCACCTTTTGTGATATAATCAAAAGCTCCGTTCTTCATGGCCTGTACGCCATCCCGGATATTCCCGTAAGCAGTAAGCAGAATAATTTCAACAGCAGGATATTTGGGTTTTACTTCTTTTATAAAATCAATACCATTGCCATCGGGCAGTTTTACATCGCAAAGAATGATGTCAACCGTTTCTTTTTCTAAAAATTTCTTTCCTTCTTTCAGCGTGCCGGCCTCTGCCACATCAAAACCTTCAAGGCTAATGATACGCTTCAGCAGTTGCCGCAGCTTTTCTTCGTCGTCTATAATAAGGAGTTTGTTCAAAGCTTTAACTAAAGAAAGTCAAAGCTATATAAAAACAGGGTAGTGATATTACAAATGCTGCTCAATAACCTGTTCCAGCATCTTAGCCGGCACCACGCCGGATTGCCGCCATTTTATTTCTCCTTTTTTAAAAAGGATAAGAGTGGGCACACCCTGTATCTGGAAAATTTCTGATGCCTGCGGGGTTTGGTCAACATCAATTTTAATGATAATGGCCTTATCTCCAATACGACTTTTAACTTCTTTCAGGATGGGGGCCAGCATCCGGAAGGGCCCGCACCATTCGGCAGAAAAGTCAACCAGTACCGGTTTATCTGAGTTGATTAACTCTGAAAAAGTTTTTGATATTTCTGATGTTACCATTGTATTATTTGATTTCTTTAAATTCTACATCCTCAATTGCCGCCTTATTTTTTATTTCTGGCTGGTATCCGCAACTATCTCCAAAACAATTTCCTGCAGCGCAACCAATAGCAAACAGTCCCATGGTTGCAAAGTATCCGCCAAGCACCACCCCCATCCATTGCCGGGCTGCAACAGATTGTATAATTATCATGGCGCCCGAAATAAGATATAATATTCTTATAAAGCTCCAGCCGGTTAAAATTCTTTGTTTCATAATTGCTGCCTTATTTATCGTAATTTATTTTGCAGGCCCATCCATCCGCCGCCATTATACACTTCAAAGTCGTTTGATTTCAAAATATTTTTTGCAGAAGAGCTTCGCATGCCGGAAGCGCAACAAGTGATAACCGGCTTGTCTTTTTTAATTTTTGTCAGGCTCCTTTGTAAAGAATCCAAAGGAATATTGACCGATCCCCGGATATGACCGCTCTTGTATTCGCCCGCCGATCTTACATCAACAATCTGTGCCCCTTTTTTCATCAGCTCGGTATAGTCCGGAGCTGGGCTTGAGCCAAACAATTTCTTTAAAAGAGTAAACATTATCTTGTTTTATTTATAGTTAAAAATAGCAGGCGATACACTCAATTGGCAGTTGTTTACTACTTCACCACTGTCCGTCTTCTGTTTCAGGCATCAGTCGGACGATTTTTTATTTGTACGGATTCCAAATGGCAGGTATAAAGGGCAAAAGCTGATTAAACTGGTAAGAATAAAAATACCAGCTACCGCCAAAAGAATTATCGCCAGTGTTCCGCTGATCTGGTGAGTAAAGTATAAAATTGCTATGGCGACAGCTATCAGTATTCGAACAGCCCTGTCGGCCATACCCATGTTCTTTTTCATGTGTTTTTGTTTTTATAACACAAAACTACTGGTAAGGTAATTTACTGTTGGTGACAAATGTTACATTTCTTTGAGCAGCTGGATTTGATTCCTCTTTTTTCCAGTTCTGCCGGCAGATCCAATTCAAAAACAGATTTGAATTGTTCGGGGAGCTGGATAAGTAAAAGATAAAACTATACAACAAAAGATAGACATAACGACATTAATGAGTTGCCCTATCTTACCAAAACCAAATATCCCCATGCACCAACAGTCAATTCATCATCTCCCTTTAACTCATATTTTGTTCCGGAAAAATATTCAGTGTAAGAACCGGTAAGATATTTTGATTTCAGTTTTACAGTAACGGACTGATCACTGAAGTTGATGATTGGAATTACCCTGTTTCCATTCTTTTCCCGGCTGAAAGAAATGATCTTGTCCATTTTATCATTGTAAACCCGGCTCATCACTCCGCCCCAGCCGCCATTCCACAGGGCCTGGTTATTATGTTTTAATGCAAATAATTTTTTGTACAGATCATAAAAAGGATGTTGCTTCCATTCAATAGTGTCTTTGTCAAAGAATCTCAGCGATTTGCTCAATCCTGCTTCCTGGCCGCTGTACACAAGGGGCATCCCGTTTACTACCGAGCAAAAAACCATGCAAGCCTGAAGTCCATCACCGAAGTTAGAATACTGGTTTCCTTCCCATGAATTCTTATCATGATTATCAGTAAACGTCATGCGATAGGCATCTGGAGGAACGGAACCTACATCCTGCGCCATATAATCAACCAATATACCAGCTCCTTTTTTACGGATAGTGGCATCTTTCATTTTGTCCCAGAGACTCCAGGAATAAGTCATATCAAATGCTTTCTTGTACAGATCCCTTGACTCCCATTCGGCCAGCATGAAGACAGGTTTGATGGCATCGAGTTCGCTGCGGACATTATCCCAGAAATCAACGGGAATAAAACCTGCTACGTCGCAGCGATAACCATCTATGTCTGCCTCCTTCACCCAATACTTCATGGCATCTGTCATGTATTTTCTCATGGCAGGAACCTCGTAATCAAAATCAATCACATCATCCCAGTCGTACCATGGAGTAGGCTGAAAACTACCTTCCGGAGTTTTGGTGTACCAGTCCGGATGATCTGTCGCTAATTTATTATCCCACGCAGAATGATTGGCTACCCAGTCGAGTATCACATGCATGCCCATCTCATGAATCTTTTTTACCAACGCTTTCAGGTCTTCTAATGTTCCGTATTCCGGATTTACTCCATAATAATCTTTTACAGAATACTCGCTGCCCAATGTGCCTTTCCTGTTTTTTACACCAATTGGATTAATGGGCATGAGCCAGATAATATCAATGCCCATGTCTTTCAGGCGCTGCAGGTGTGGTTCAAATGCTTTAAATGTTCCTTCGGGGGTAAATTGCCGCACATTTACTTCATATATCGTGGCATTCTTGCTCCATTCAGGATGTTTAAGTTCCACATATTTTTTGGGGATATATCTTTCATCGCCTGCAGAGCCAGATGCATTATCTTTTTTGGAATTAGTACAACCGGCCATGGCTATTGTCAAACCTATAACCACCGTAAAAAAGGAGCAGTACTTCATACAGAATAATTTCATATAAAACTAAGAAAAGGACGACTAAATAGTTTTAATTTTCCAACCATTTAATTAGCCTAGACTTTACAGCTTATGCAAAGCATCAGAAAAATCGTTACAATAATTATTGCGGGTTGTCTTTTCCCGGTTGCTACTGTCAGGGCGCAACTGCCGCCACTGCAACAGAAAGCAATCGTTTTAAAAAGAATGATAGAACTGAAACATTATTCACCCCGACCGGTGGATGATAGTTTTTCGGTGGCTGTTTTCAGATCGTTATTGAATACGGCTGATCAGGGCCAGCGACTTTTTACGGCGGCAGAGTATAAACAACTGCTTGCCTTCAGCAACAGCCTTGATGATGAATTACAAGGAAAGAGCTGGGGTTTCAGAGACCTGTTCGGTGAACTGTATAAAAAAGCATTGATACGGGCAGATTCTATTATCAATAAATTATTGCAAAAGCCATTTGATTATTCAATAGCCGATACGATCAGGGCTTTTAAAAAGCAAACCGGCATTTTTAATTTTCCGGCAGAGGTGACAGGGTTGGCAAACAAATGGACCCGCCACCTGAAATATGATATCCTGGATAATCTTTATGATGTTGTTGCTTCGACAGGCTCAGCAGAAGACAGCACTAAAAAAATCAGTTTAAAAGAAGGACTTGTTTCTTTGGAGTCCCGCATCCGGGAGAAAGTAAAAAAGACAGAATTGAAATGGGTGAAAAGAATTCTTGACAACCCTTCGGGCTATATAGCATTGGTTGATGAATTATATCTGAATGCCATTGCCACTTGTTTTGATCCGCACAGCAGTTATTTTTCTCCTGATACAAAAGAAGAATTCCAGGCAGAGCTGAGTACGGAGGCATTTCTTTTTGGAATTTTCTTTGATGAAGATGAAAAAGGTGCAGTGGTAATTGATAAACTTACTCCAGGTGGCGCTGCCTGGAAATCGGGCGAAGTGAACAAGGGTGATGAATTAGTGAGTTTACAATGGGAAGGAAAAGAAGTGCAGGATATGACCGGCGCTTCAGTGGAAGAAGTGTACCAGGTGCTTGACCAATCTATTCATGATAAACTGCTTTTCCGGTTCAAAAAAACAGATGGTACTATGAATAATGTGCTGCTGAGAAAAGAAAAAGCAGAGAATGAGGAGAACATTGTAAAAAGTTTTGTGCTGCAAGGCGAGAAAAAGATTGGTTATATCCTGTTACCGGGGTTTTATACGGAATGGGAAAATGAAACCGGCTCCAGTTGCGCCAATGATGTGGCGAAAGAAATTATAAGACTGAAGAAGGAAAATATTGACGGGCTGATATTAGATGTAAGATATAACGGTGGTGGTTCAATCGGCGAAGCACTCGAACTCACCGGTATTTTTATTGAAGAGGGTCCGCTGGCAGCAGAAAAAGATAAAGGAGGAAAATTAGTAACATTAAAAGACCCGAATCGGGGCACTATATACGACGGGCCGATGGTATTGATGGTAAACGGGCAAAGCGCTTCTGCATCAGAAATGCTGGCGGCTTCGCTACAGGATTATAACCGGGCGGTGATCGTTGGCAGTAATACTTATGGTAAAGCAACCGGGCAGGTAATGTTCCCGATGGATACCATCACCAGTAAAGGAGTAACGGGTAATACAAAAGGAGACGTTGTAAAGATCACCATTGGAAAATTGTACAGGGTAACTGGCCAGACAGCGCAATTGCACGGCGTTACTCCTGATGTACTGATACCTGATGCATTTGACGCCATGGAAAACGGCGAACGGTTTGAAGATTTTCCGTTGGCCGCTGATTCAGCCAAAAGAAATAATTATTACAGGCCCCTTCCTTATTTACCCGTAAGCGAACTGTCTCATCGCAGCGCTGCAAGAGTTATTGCCAATCCTTATTTTAAAATGATAAAAAAAATCATTGATGAGCAGCAAAAAATTCTGCACGCCCCGTCACACATCATTCCATTAAAGGCAGAACTTTTTGAGAAATGGCGTCAGCAACAGGAGGCCAACCTGGCAGCAATGAAAGGAGGCGGAAAGCCAGCCAGCAAGTTTACTGTAGCAAATCATGAACAGGACAAACAACTGATGGCGAACAATCCTTATGCAAAAGAAGTGAATAAGGAATGGCTGGATAATCTTTCAGAAGATATTTACCTGCAGGAAGCCTTCCTGGTATTGGTTGATTTAATAAATTTACAAAACCCTGCACACTAAACTAACTGACCATGAAACGAATGCCATGGATGCTTGCCATCTGCTTATTTTTTTTCTGCGGTAGTGCCACTGCACAGATTTATGATAATGCCGGCGACTATATCGGCTTCATCAATAAAAAAAACGAAGCGCTTACTACCAAATATATGGTGTATCTCAGTGCTGTGTCGCATGGTAAGAGTACAAGAAAAGTAGAGAAGCGGAGAACCGATGTGGTGAATTCCATTAGTGATACCAAATATGAAATTATGGCCATGCCGCCCTGGCAGGGCGATAAAAGTTTCAGGGATACCACGGTGGCTTACCTTAAGATCCTGAATATTGTTTTTAATGAAGACTATGGCAAGATCGTAAACATGGAAGAAGTGGCGGAACAGAGTTATGACGCCATGGAAACTTATATGCTGGCACAGCAGAAAGCCTATGAAAAACTAAACGAAGCTTCGGACAAACAGCGGGAATCGGAAAAAAAGTTTGCGGCAAAAAATAATGTGAACCTGATTGAAACCACTTCGGAGATTGGTTCCAAAGCAAAAATTGCCAATGAAGTACTGAACCATTGTAATGAAATATACCTGATCTTCTTTAAACCCTACAAGCAGGAAGGATACCTGATAGAAGCGATGAATCACAAAGACCTGGTGGGCATGGAGCAGGACATCAATTCGCTGAAAAAATTTGCGGAGGAAGGATTGGAAAAATTAAAAAAAGCAAAAGGTTATGAAGGAGACGGCTCGCTGATCAATGCCTGCCGCAGCATGCTTATTTTTTATAAGTCGGAAGCCACCCGCAGCGCAGCGCTGGCTGATTTTTTTCTGAAAGAAGAAAATTTTAATAAGATCAAAAAACAGTTTGACAGCAAACCATCCGGTAAACGTACCCAGCAGGATATTGACCAGTTTAACCAGGCGGTGAATGATATTAACAATGCCCGTAAAAATTTCAACGATACCAATAACAGCCTTAACAAAGAAAGGGCTGATGGGTTAAACAACTGGAACAAGACCTACAACAATTATTTAGATGATCACATGCCGAAGCAGTCGAGGCAGTAAAGGAGGAGCAGGTTACAGAAAACACTGTTTTGTTTTTTGCACAGTCCATGTTGTGCGTTCGCCTTATGTCACTTTTCCTTTATATTTTTGAAATTCCTGTCAATCTCTTCAAATAAATCAGTCAAGGAAATATTTAGTTCGCTGGCATATATGCAAAATGGACTTCCAAAAAAAATATGATTGAGAGACATAGTTATTTTATTGAACCCGTTCTTTTCTCTATTTATATAGGCCTGAGCATTATTTACATCAATCACAATCATTTTTTGCCAAAAATTATTTATTATCCTGATTTTCGTAACGTCGCACCATAAAATAGGGCCAATACAAAAAGTTCCCGTGTAGTCACGAATACCTTCCTGGTCAATTAATAATCCTGGTTTACTTGTGGTCAATCTTTTCAATGAATGATATGCAAGAATGAATGAAACTAAAATGAAGAAGCATCCGCCAGATAACAGTTGCATATTAAATTTAAGGGGCATGAATATAAATAAAATGCCCATTGTCATAATACCTATGGCTGTAAATAATTTCCCTTTCATCTTTTTCCTGTCAAAGAGGATACTTATTTGATTTTCCGGATAAGCCATAGTTAATATATTTAATTGAATATACTATGGTGAGACGCAACTCTAATTTACGCCACTTTTTGAAAAAAATAAAATTTATTATCAATATAAAACTGCACAAAAAACCTCCTGCAAAACAGAAGGTCTTTTGTAATGCTATGTCAGCCTGAGTATATCGAAGGCTTATCAGTTCATCCGTATCACCCGGTTGCCACCCTGGTTATTCTTTTGCATTTCTTCCATCATTTTTTCTCTTTCTTTTTTAAATTCATCGGGTGTATAATGTTTTTTGCCGGTGGGTTCTTTAATAATGGTAAGATCAGCCTTTTCACTGATGCTGGTGGCTATAAAGGTTTGTTTCCCGTTACTGATATCCATTTCAAGAATTAAACCGGGCAACTGTCCCTGGTATTCTGCCGGCCCGGCAGATACAGGAATGCTGGTAGTAAACCACGCAACAATTATGGCTGTGTCCTGCACTTCTTTCCGTTCCACTTTTCCATTATCCATATTCATCATTGTCCTGGTAGTAATGTTGGTAGCGGTGGCTTTCATGCAGGGCCTATTCAGGATGATTTTTGTTTCGCCGGTCATTTTCCATTTTAATGAATGGATGCTGTCGTCAACAATAAATGTCTTATCCAGGAATTCTCTTTTTTCTGTTTTCTTCTTTGTTTCAAAATTAGTGTACAATACATCATTACTGCCAGCTACTATCATGCGTATCTGCATGCCTCCGTTATCAGATAAGCTGGCCGCATCATCATTTTCCTGCTCGGCTGCTTTCCACAATGACTGGTCATTGCCGAAGCTGAGTTCAAAATTATCTTTCCGGGTTTGCGGCATCACCTGCTCCATGCCATTGATATTAAAATGTGCCTGCATTTGATTTACCCGTTCATAGGTAACCTTTCCTTCTTTCTGTTGTGCCTGCAAAGAAAAAGCTGCAAGCCACAAGCTGCCGGCTGCGAGCAAATATTTTTTCATATTTATTTTGTTTTGCATCAAAAATAAAGAACCCGTTTCGCAAGATAAGTTAAGTCACCCTTCTTTTAGGTTAATAAAGGTTAAAGTCACTGGTAATGCCGGAGGTGAATAATTACATTTGCTTAGTAATGAAACGAAGGAAGATAATACCGGATCCTGTTTTTATGGTAATCTCCATATTGGGCATTACTGCCTTCCTGCTGTACTGGCTGAAACAAAGCTATGACCGGGAAAAAAAATCACTTGCCATCAAATCAGAAGTTACATTTCAGGAAACGATTCAGCAGCTACAGGTGGGGAAATTAAAATTAGAAGGGATTCCGGGAGATACGCTGAACGGGGGGAAAGTAAAAATATTTATGAGTAACAGGGGTGATAGTGAAATGATAAGAGTTCACACAGGGACAAAAGATCAGATCATTTCCACCATTAAAGTGATAAGGGAAAAACTAAATGATACATTGAAAAGGAAAAACGGTATGATCATTACATCGGATAATATGTCTGTCAAATTCAGAGTTGATACATTATCCATTAATAAAGATATATCGCAGATTCCCCACCAGAACCAGATAATCCAAATGCTTTATGGCGTAGATTCATTACAAGATTCTTTACGCCTGAAAGAAATTGATACCGCCTATTCAAAGGCGATGCACAACCAGAAGCTGGATATCCCGTTTACAATAGCAAAGTTCGACAGTTGTAATGTATCAGGGGAGCCGGCGTTAAATGAAGTTACAGTTGGCTTTGCCCACCCTGTTACATATAAACTTTCTTTGGGCGACACATTTCCTTACCTGCTTAAAAGAATAGGCCTCCCTATTTTGTTTTCCTTTTTTTTATTGGGCATTACTATTTTTTCATTTGTATTATTATACCGGAGCCTGGTGAAACAAAGAAAGCTTGCTGAATTGAAAAACGAATTCATCAGCAATATCACCCATGAATTAAAAACTCCCATTGCAACAGTTGGTGTGGCCATTGAAGCGCTGAAAAATTTTAATGCCATCAATGACCCGCATAAAACAAAAGAATACCTTGATATTTCATCTAATGAATTACACCGGCTAGGCCTGCTGGTAGATAAAGTGCTGAAACTTTCCATGTTTGAGAAGAAGGAGATCGAATTAAAATATGAATCGCTGAATCTTAAAGATATTGTTGATGAAGTAACGACTTCCATGCGGTTGCAGCTTGAAAAAAATCATGCCAGGGTTACCGTTACACAAAACGGCGACCTGAATATACAGGGCGACCGCCTGCATTTGCTGAGTGTGATATTCAACCTGCTTGATAATGCTATTAAGTATAGCAATGGTGATCCCTCCATTCAAATTGAATTAAATGGTGATGAAAGAAATGTGGAACTAAGTATAAAAGATAATGGAGCAGGCATAGCACCCGAATACCAGAACAAAGTGTTTGAAAAATTCTTCCGCATACCGCATGGCGATACGCATAATGCAAAGGGATACGGCCTTGGACTGAGTTATGTGGCGCATGTGGTGAAAAAGCATAATGGAATTATTTCTGTGGATAGTCAACCGGGACTGGGAACAAGATTTATTATCTCACTTCCCAAAAAAGCTTAACCGCAAAGGCGCTGAGACGCTATGTAACGCAAAGAGGAGCTTGTCGCTGATTTACTTTGCGCATCTTTGCGTCCTGGCGTCATAGCGGTTAAACAAATAAAGATTTATGGAAAAGATAAAAGTTTTTTATGTGGAAGATGAATTGTTCCTTGGCAAGATCGTAAAGGAAAGCTTAGAGAGCCGCGGGTTTGAAGTAATCATGGAAAGTGATGGTGCAAAGGCAACGGCTTTGTATAAAAAAACTGAACCCGATATCTGTGTGCTGGATATCATGCTTCCCAACAAAGATGGGTTCACAATCGCTGATGAAATACGGGAGCTGAATGAAGGAGTACCCATCATTTTCTTAACGGCAAAAACACAAACAGAAGATGTGGTGAAAGGATTTTCGCTGGGGGGTAATGATTATATACGCAAGCCCTTCAGCATGGAAGAGCTGATCGTCCGTATTCAAAATGCATTGAGGAATAAAGGAGAAGACACACAAAAAATAAGAGGTGGCGCTGCCACGATCGGTAAATATAATTTCCAGCTTAACCGCCAGACATTGAGTATTGGTAAAGAAGAAAGAAAGCTTTCTTACCGGGAAAGTGAATTGCTGAAACTTTTATATGAAAACCGGGATAAGATCATTGACCGGAAAGACATTCTTAACCTGTTATGGGGAAATGATTCATTCTTCAATTCCCGCAACCTTGATGTTTACATCGCAAAACTCCGCAGTTACTTAAAAGAAGATCCTTTGCTGGAAATTATTACCATCAAAGGAGTCGGGTACCGTTTTGTTGCGGAATAACTGACCTAAAAACGTTTGTGTTTTCAATAAGGACATTACTAACTTTAGTAAAAGATATTTATGCGCTGCTTGTTGGTATCTGTAATGATCATGATGGTACATCTTGCCGGGGCCCAGCATTGCCCCTGGGATTGCAGCGGATTATTATTATTTAAAACAGAAATTCCCAAAAAGAAAATAAATAAGCTGTTCCCGGTTTTGGTAAACGAAAAAAAGGAAATAATTGTTGACACTATTTATGGAACTAATAAGTCAACTTTTGATACTTGCAAACTCCTGTATTATGACGATTTCCAGGCTTACAGAACTAAGAGAATTAAACAGAATAAATGGTATGCAATAGATACCGTGTATCATTTTGCTATGGGATATTATGTAATTAAAGTCAACTTCTGTAAATACAGAAATAAAAAAATATTTCTCCGGCTCACCGATGCCGATAGCCTGGGGCACCCGTACAGATATGTAGAGATAGCCAATACGGCGTTGATCCACCTGCACGATTATAACATGGAAATGAATTCCCGGAAAACCGGTTTCATTAAAGAGGCTGTCGCAAAATTTCTTATCACAATAGACCGTGCCGCCTGGGGCTTAAAAGAAGGAGATGACAGGAAAAAAATTAACCATCCAGGTATGCAATAATAATATTTGGGGGGTTAAATATTTTTCCTACCTTCTCAGATTCAACCAACGAATTTTTAGAAACAAAAACCAACGATTAACATGAAAAAGCTAATTGCATTAGTGGCAATTCTTGCTGCTATAATTGTTGCTGCCAACTTCTCATCCTGCAAAGGAAAAAAATCAGCATCACAATCCAACAACAAAGAGGATTCTCTTAAAAAAGTTATTGAAAGAGGAAGCTACCTGGCTAACCATGTGGCTGCCTGTATTCACTGTCACAGCAAAAGAGATTTCAGCAAATTTTCCGGTCCGGTTATATCGGGTACGGAAGGCGGCGGTGGCGCTGTGTTTGATAACAATATCCTTGATGCTATTCCCGGAACACTTTATGGTAAAAATATTACTCCTGACCAGGAAACCGGCATCGGCTCCTGGACAGATGATGAGATTCTCAGGGCCATCACGAAAGGAATTAGAAAAAATGGGGATACACTGTTTCCATTGATGCCCTATGTCAATTTCAACAAGATGGCGAAAGAAGATTTGCTGAGCATCATAGCATATATTAAAACCCTAAAGCCCATCAAAAATAAAGTGCCGGAGAGGCAACTGATGATTCCCATAAGTGTGGCGTATCCCGCTCCCGCATTGCAGGCATCTGTTGATGGAAATGTCCGTCCATCCGAAAGTGATACTGTGAAATATGGCGAATACATTGTTACCATGGCTGATTGTGGCACCTGCCACACACCTTTTGTAAAAGGGCAACCGGATAGGGGCCGTCTTTTTGCCGGTGGCAATACCTTTCACATCAGCAACTTTGTAGTAAACTCGGCTAATATAACACCTGATTCAACGGGTCTTGCAGCATGGACAGAAGAAAGGTTCATGAATAAATTCACCGTTTACCGGGAAAAAGCAGGATATGATTTTGATCCTGGAAAACAAAATACCGTAATGCCCTTGTCGGATTATGCAGGGATGACAGATAATGACCTGAAAGCTATTTATGCTTTTCTGCGGACAGTAAAACCCGTAAACAATAAAGTAGAGAAATACCCAAAATAGGATTGATAAAGCTGATAGAGAAAAGAGTCCCGATAATTACCGGGACTCTTTTTATTTAATAATTTATCACCTGTTCTTCTATCATTTCAGGCATCTCTCTCCATTCATACTGCTGATTTCTCAGTTGCGGTTCAAAGCCCGCTTCACGAATAGCATCCTGAATGGATTTATAAGTAAACCGGTGTGGGGCGCCGGCAGCGCTGACTACATTTTCTTCCAGCATGATGCTTCCAAAATCATTAGCGCCGGCATGCAAACAAATTTGGGCTGTTTCTTTACCAACTGTCAGCCAGCTTGCCTGTATGTTTTTAATATTTGGCAGCATAATGCGGCTGAGGGCAATCATGCGGATATACTCTTCCGGTGTAATTAAATTTTGTACGCCACGAATTTTTGCCAGCAAAGTATCTGCATCCTGGAAGGTCCATGGAATAAATGCAAGAAACCCCTTTGCTTGTTCAGGTTTCCGGCTTTGTACTTCTCTTATTTTTATTAAATGTTCAAAACGTTCTTCAATTGTTTCTACATGGCCAAACATCATAGTAGCTGAAGTAGTGATATTAAGTTTGTGAGCTTCGTGCATAATATCCAGCCATTCCTGTGCGCCGCATTTCCCTTTTGATATTAAACGACGTACCCTGTCGATTAAAATTTCTGCACCGGCACCGGGCAATGAATCCATGCCGGCATCTTTTAACGACTTCAGTACTTCATAATGAGTTGATTTTTCCAATTTGGTAATATGAGCTACTTCAGGTGGCCCGAGTGTATGCAGTTTTAACCGGGGGAATTCTTTTTTAATCTGCCGGAAGGTGTCAACATAAAATTGCAAACCCAGTTCCGGGTGATGGCCACCCTGTAACAATAACTGGTCGCCACCCCACTTTAATGTTTCTTCAATCTTTTTTCGGTAGGTGGGCATATCAGTAATATATGCTTCAGCATGTCCCGGTATGCGATAGAAATTACAGAACTTGCAATTGGCAATGCAAACATTGGTCGTATTTACATTACGGTCTATCTGCCAGCTTACCTTTCCGTGAGGCACTTGTTTTTTTCTGAGTTCATCGGCAATAAACATCAGGTCGGCCAATGGGGCATGATGGTAAAGATGAATTCCTTCATCAGTCGTAAGAAAATTAAAAGAGGCAGCTTTTTGATATAATTCGTTTAATTGCATTGGGCAAAGGTAAAGTCTTAGGAAGAAAAGGGTTGAACGGTTTTGAACAGGGATGATAATATAATAATTTGTGATAATAAGCCAGGTTCATTTGCATCATTTTGAATCAAAGACTTGTCATTATTACGATAAGATCAAAAGAGCCTTACAAATAATATGAAGAAACTCTTTTCTTGTTTTATTCTTTTTATTTCATTTTGTTGCAGCCAGCGCCTGGCTGCCCAGGAAGAATTTATTGAACCTCCTTCAAAATATCTCACCCGTATTCCTTTTACACAGCTTACAGGAGGAATCGTTATCCTGCAGGCCAAACTGGGAAATTTTCCGGATACACTCAATTTTATTTTGGATACCGGCAGCAGTGGTATTTCACTTGATTCTGCTACGGCAGAGTACCTGCAATTAAAACCCATACCTTCTGATAGAACTATTCGGGGAATTGCCGGCATCCGTAAAGTAAGTTTTCTCTATAATCAGCAACTAAAATTTCCAGGTCTTACTGTTGACAGTCTCGATTTTCATATTAACAATTATGGTATTCTTACGGCTGTATATGGCGAACGCATTGATGGCATTATTGGCTATTCAATCCTGAACCGCTATATTATAAAACTGGACTATGACAGTATGAAGGTATCTTTTCATACCAGGGGTACTATTCGTTATCCGAGGGGTGGCTATCTCCTAAAGCCATTCATTAACCAGTTAGTGGCACAACCACTCCGGGTAAGAGATGTTAAACCTATTAATTCAAGATTTTTATATGATATGGGTGCCGGACTTTGTATGCTCATGTCAAGAGATTTTATTGCCGATAGTAATTTTATTGATGCTAAAAAAAAGCACTGGACGAAACAGGGAGAAGGTCTGGGAGGTAAAATTGATATGGACCTGATGGTGATAAAAGAAGTCAAGCTGGGTCCTTACCGGTTTAAAAATGTGCCCGTTTATATTTTTGATGATGAAAATAATGTTACCAGTTACCCGTATATGGGCGGATTAATTGGAAACGATATTTTGCGCCGGTTTAATATCATACTTAATTATGCCAGAAGCGATATCTATATTACTCCCAATTCGCATTACGGCGAGTCATTCGATTATTCTTATTCAGGTGTTGAACTATATCTTATTGATGGGTTAATTATCGTTGGCGATGTGGCCAAGGGTTCTCCGGCTGAAGCTGCCGGGCTGAAAGAAGGAGACCATGTGTTGGCTGTAAACCGGAATTTTTCACAAAACCTGAATCAGTATAAGATTTTGTTGCAGGCGCCGAATGAGAGAGTAAAAATTATTTTCCGCAGAGACGGGGTGCTTAATGAAGTCGAATTCAAAATCAAAAGTATTTTCTGATTTCCACCATCTGTTTAATAAGACACAGTGCCTCGCTGCATTTTTCAATACTTTTACAGCGTTCGCCGGGTTTTCGCCTTGCGTTAGGACAAGGTGGACAGCCTTTATCTTACGTTACTACTATTTACTATGATACAATTCGAAAAATTTACACTGGCTAATGGACTTCGTGTTATTGTTCATCAGGATTTATCTACGCCAATGGCCGTGATGGATATCATGTATGATGTTGGTGCAAGGGATGAAAATTATGAACGTACCGGTTTTGCCCATTTGTTTGAACACCTGATGTTTGGCGGCTCCGTCAATATTCCTAATTATGATGAGCCCTTGCAGATGGCTGGTGGAGAGAATAATGCGTATACCACCAATGATCTTACTAATTACTATATACAATTACCTGCAGAGAATTTAGAAACGGCCTTCTGGCTCGAAAGCGACCGCATGTTATCCCTGGCCTTTAGCGAAAAAAGCCTGGAGACACAACGTAAAGTGGTATGTGAAGAATTTAAAGAGCATTATCTCACCAAACCTTACGGAGATGCCTGGCATAAAATGCGGGAACTGGCTTACAAAAAACACCCATACCGTTGGATGACGATCGGGAAAGAATTATCGCATATAGAAAACGCACAACTGCAGGATGTAAAAGATTTTTTCTTTAAGCATTATCGTCCTGCCAATGCCGTGATGGTGGTAGCAGGAAATGTAACAACAGAAAAAGTAAAAGCCTTATCAGAAAAATGGTTTGGCGATATTCCTTCCGGCGAAAAATATATTCGTAACCTGCCGCAGGAGCCTGTGCAAACAGAAGAAAGAAGATTGGAAATAAAAGCCAATGTGCCGCTGGATGCCTTATACAAATGCTGGCATATGGGATCACGGCTTGTTAGAAATTATTATATCACCGATTTGCTGACCGATATTTTAAGCGGTGGCGGTTCGTCCAGGTTATATCAGTCATTGGTAAAAGAAAAACAATTATTCAGCAATATTGAATGTCATCATTTTGGCAGCACCGACAATGGATTAGTGGCAATAGAGGGAAAACTGGTAAAAGGAATAAAGATAGAAGATGCAGAAAAAGCAGTGGAAATGGAATTAGATAAAATGAAATCAGAACTGGTGAGTGAAACAGAACTGCAGAAAGTAAAGAATAAAACGGAAAGCATGATTGCTTTTGAAGATATGAGTGTAATGAGCCGGGCCAACAGCCTTGCCTATTATCAAATTCTGGGAGACGCAGCATGGATGAATACTGAACTGGAAAAATATGCTGCTGTAACCACGGCAGATATTTTAGAGGAGAGCCGGAATATTTTTCAAAGCAATAACAGCAATACAATTTATTATTTGTCCTCTATTTAATAATTGACTCAAAAAGAAAAGAATAATATGCCGGACAGAAAAAAAGCCCCCGTTATTGTAGATGCGGTGGACTTTACACTGCAATTAAAACCTTATCAGAAACTGGTTTTAAAAAACGGGGTGGAAGTGTATGCTGTGGATGCCGGAGCCGAAGAAGTAATGTCGCTCGAATGGATATTTTTTGCGGGTAACAGTTTCGAAAAACAAAATCTTGTTGCAGCCACAGTAAATTTTTTATTACGAAACGGCACATCTGCAAAAACGGCTTTCCAGATCAATGAACATTTTGAATATTACGGCGCTTATCTTAACAGGGCTTGTTATAATGAAACGGCCACGATAACACTGCATTGTTTGACCAAACATGTGAGTGAGCTATTACCTGTTGTAAAAGAATTGATAACCGACTCTGTTATGCCACAGGATGAACTGGCTATTTACCAGCAAAACATGAAGCAACGACTAAAGGTGAGCCTGAAGAAAAGTGATTTTGTTGCAGGAAGACTGATAGACGTCTATTTGTATGGAGAAAAACATCCCTACGGAAAATTCAGTGATGCGGCCGACTTTGATGCATTGCAGAGGGAACAGTTGCTGGAATTTTATAAAAAATATTATCAGCAGGGAAAATTAATCATGTTTGTAGCGGGCAAGCTACCTGTTAACCTGGAACAATTATTAAATGATCATTTTGGTGATTTACCTGGTACACCGCTTGTGGTGAAAGAGACAGTAGCTGATCCTGCAACAGAAAAAAAATTCAGGGTAACCAATGATGCAGAAGGCGTGCAGGGTTCTGTTCGTATTGCAAGACCATTCCCAAACCGGCATCATCCTGATTTTTTAAAAGTACAGGTACTCAATGCATTGTTTGGCGGCTTCTTTGGTTCAAGGCTGATGGCCAATATCAGGGAAGACAAGGGATACACCTATGGCATTCATAGCTTCCTTCATAATCATATTCAGCAATCGGCATGGATGATTAGTACTGAAGCAGGCAAAGATGTTTGCGAAGCCACTATTGCCGAAGTGTATAAAGAAATGAAGAACCTGAGAGAGGAGTTGGTGGATGAAGAGGAGTTGTTATTAGTAAGAAACTATATGATGGGTGGTCTGCTTGGCGAACTGGATGGCCCTTTCCAGATCATTGCAAGATGGAAGAATATTATTCTGAATAACCTGGATGGGCAATATTTTTATGACTCTATTAATACGATCAAAACGGTTACGGCAGAAGAACTGCAACAGCTTGCGCAAAAATACCTGCAGCCGGATGAGTTTTATGAGTTAGTGGTAGTT
Organism: Chitinophagaceae bacterium; assembly: GCA_032654705.1. Lineage (GTDB taxonomy): Bacteria > Bacteroidota > Bacteroidia > Chitinophagales > Chitinophagaceae > JJ008. The sequence goes on along the minus strand of JAULAZ010000003.1, from coordinate 2,763,525 downwards.
TGATAGTTTAAAGTTCAATGTTTAAGGTTGTCTCACGGCCTTATCTCATAACTTTGAACCCTAAACTTTAAACCCTAAACAGGTTATGACTTTCGACCGCAAAGATTTATCCGAAGAACAACTTTTACATTTTTACAGGAACCTGCTTTGGCCACGGATGGTCGAAGACAAAATGCTTTTGTTATTACGGCAGGGAAAAATCTCCAAATGGTTCAGCGGTATTGGTCAGGAAGCAATTGCGGTTGGCGCTACACTTGCTTTGCAGGATGATGAATGGATAATGCCCATGCATCGTAATCTTGGCGTGTTTACCGCCAGAAATATGTCATTGAGCAAACTATTCATGCAGTGGCAGGGCGCACAGGAAGGATATACCAAGGGAAGAGAAAGAAGTTTTCATTTTGGAAATAAAGAACATCATATCTGCGGAATGATTTCACATCTTGGCCCACAGTTGGCCATTGCAGATGGTGTAGCATTAGCTCACAAGCTCAGAAAAGAAGGCAAGGTATCACTTGCATTTACAGGTGATGGCGGTACTAGTGAAGGAGATTTTCACGAAGCATTGAATGTGGCAGCAGTTTGGGATTTACCTGTAATATTTATTATTGAAAATAATGGCTATGGATTAAGTACTCCGGTAAATGAGCAATACCGCTGTATCAGCCTTGTAGATAAAGCAAGGGGATATGGCATGGAAGGTGTAACGATTGATGGCAATAATATACTTGCTGTTTATGACACCATAAAGGGAGTAAGGGAGTTTTGTATCAAACACCAAAAGCCATACCTCATTGAATGTATGACTTTTCGTATGCGGGGGCACGAAGAAGCCAGCGGCACCAAATATGTTCCGCAGGATTTGTTCCGGCTGTGGGAGCAAAAAGATCCGATAAAAAATTATGAAAAATATTTGATTGAGGCCGGTGTGATGAATGAAATGAAAGTGGCGGAGATAAGAAATGAATTTAAAGAGAAAATTGAAAGTGAGCTGAAGATTGGGATTGATACGAAGCCTGTTATTGCAGATACAGAAGAAGAAATGGAAGATGTATATGCAAAGGCACCGGCCTCCGCTGAAGCTGCGGCAGGCACCCAGGGCACAGGGCACAAGGTACAAGTCGTAGACAATTCAAGACTCACTCACCACTCACCACTCACCATTCATGACTTGCGTTTAATAGATTCTATAAAAGAAGGCCTTCATCAGAGTATGAAAGTTCATCAGAACTTAATTCTCATGGGCCAGGATATTGCAGAATATGGCGGGGCATTTAAAATAACGGAAGGATTTGTACAGGAATTTGGAAAAGAAAGAGTAAGAAATACGCCGTTGTGTGAAAGTGCAATCGTTGGCACCGCATTAGGATTAAGTCTGGAGGGATATAAGAGCATGATGGAAATGCAGTTTGCAGATTTTGTAACGGTAGGTTTCAATCAAATAATAAATAACCTTGCAAAGATTCATTACCGCTGGGGGCAGAATGCAGATGTAGTTATTCGAATGCCGACAGGCGGAGGAGTAGGCGCCGGGCCATTTCATAGCCAGAGTAATGAAGCATGGTTTGTGCATACACCGGGATTAAAAGTTGTTTATCCGTCAACACCGGTAGATGCAAAAGGATTATTGATAGCCGCCATTAATGATCCTAATCCTGTACTATTTTTTGAACACAAAGCATTGTATCGTTCTGTCAGCGGTCCTGTACCCGAAGATTATTATGAAATTGAAATTGGCAAAGCAAGACATGTAAGGGAAGGCGATGAAGTTTCTATTATTACATATGGCGCCGGGGTGCATTGGGCTGATGATTATGCAGCGGAACATCCTGAAATTTCCATTGATATACTTGACCTGCGAACATTGTTGCCGCTTGATTATTTAGCCATTCGTGAAGCCTTGCAAAGAACCGGCAGAGTTTTATTATTACATGAGGACACATTGATTGGTGGCATAGGTGGCGAGATCGCCGCATGGATTGCAGAAAATTGTTTTTCTATGTTAGATGCGCCGGTGATGCGCTGTGCTTCATTAGATACTCCGATTCCATTTAGTATTGAACTGGAAAATAATTTTATGGCGAAGGCAAGATTGGACGAAACAATACAAAAACTTTTAAATTATTAGTCTTGCACCAGTGATTAATTTCACTAATCAGCATAAATGCCCGGTTATACAGAAATGCAGATTAAAATAAACAGGGCATTCATTATCTTCCCGCTCAGAACCGTAGCGGATGAAAAAATCTTTTGTTGTTTTACTTTTACTTCCTTTGTATTGCCTCTCACAGGATGCCGTTATTTTCAAACCGGACTCTGTGAAAAAGGAAATCATTGCCACTAAGATTTCTGGTCTGCTGCATATTGATGGCCTTTTGGATGAAAAAGAATGGAAATGGGCCATGTCATCCCCTGATTTTATCCAGGTAGAACCAAAACAAGGAAAGGCGCCCAACAATAAAACAGAAGTAAAAGTTTTATATAACAGGCAATATTTGTACTTCGGAATTATTGCTTACGACTCGGGGGGCAGGAAAGCTATAAGGGCTACCGATTTCAGAAGAGATTTCAATATTCGCAGTCATGATCATGTGGCTTTGTCGCTTGATGGATTCAATGATCACCGCAATGCTATGGCATTTACAACTAATCCCTATGGAGTACAGAGGGACCTGCTGGTGTTTGATGATATATTTACAGACCTGGATTGGGACGGACTTTGGAAAGTAAGAACAACCATTACTGATTCCGGATGGATTGCTGAAATAGCAATTCCCTGGCAAACGCTTCGTTACCCGAAAACTACAGATTCGTTACAAACCTGGGGACTTAATGTGTACCGCAACCGGAGACTCACTAACGAAATTTCCGCATTTTCTCCTTTTCCCCGATCTTTCAGTTTTACCCGGATGGCTTATGCCGGGGTATTAAAAAATCTGCAGCCACCACCACCAAGGGCTAATATCCGCATTCAACCCTTTGCATTATTGTCCTATGACAAATACAAGAATTTTCCTTCTTCTGTTGATCCGGAACAAAATAAATTCCGTGCAGGTGGAGATCTGAAATGGGCTATCAATCCGAATAATATATTGGACCTTACTTTCAACACTGACTTTGCACAGGCAGATGCAGACAGGCAGGTAAACAATGTAACAAGATTCTCTGTTTTCTTTCCGGAAAGAAGACAATTTTTTCTTGAAAATGCTTCGCTGTTCGGAGCAGGTGTTGGTCCTGCAGAAGATATGTCCGGTGGAACGATGCGGATACAACCATTCTTCAGTCGCCGGATAGGTCTCGATGATTTTGGAAACCCGATTCCACTGGATGCCGGAGGTCGTTATGTGTATCGTTCAGCAAAAAGAAATTTTGGCGGATTATTTATGCGGCAACGAGAAAATGATAATACTCCCGCTACAAATTTTATGGTAGGCCGTTTTTCCGAAAACCTGGGAAAGCAAAACAGGCTGGGTGTCTTGATGACAATTAAGAATAATTCAGAAGGCACAAATATAGTAGGCGCTGTAGATGGTTTTTTCCGATTGGGTGAATCTCATTCAGTCAATACGATGCTGATCCACTCAGCCAACAACAAAGGAGGCAAGGATGGATTTGCCGGATATGCTCAATATTATTTCACCAATAACCAATGGAAAATATGGTGGACACAAACGGTGGTCTCCAAAAATTTTGATCCTGCCATGGGGTTTGTTTCCCGCAGTGATGTTATCGGCACTACACCGGGTATCTTTTGGTATTACCGCGGAAAAAAATTGCCTTTCAGAAAATGGATACGGGCTTTTGAACCCGGCATTTTAGTCGAATATTATCACCAGGCTTCTACAGGTAAATTACTGGAGAGCCAGATCAATATGAATCCTGTCTGGTTCAATTTGCAGGATGGCGGATATTTCGGCTACCTGGTCAATCCGACGTTTCAACGTTTAACGGAACCCTTCGCACCATTGGGTATAGTTATTTCTGAAGGAACTTATCATTATTTGCGGCACCAGTATTATTACAGCACCGATCCTTCGAAGATAATCGGGTTGAACTCCAGCCTCGAGACCGGTTCCTATTTTAATGGCAAACTGAATACCGTAAGTATTTCCCTTCGTTTTTCACCCGTGCCTCATTTTTCGGTGACAGGGCAATTTAACAGGAACCATTTCAAAAAAGTGGGCGATAATAAAGAATCAATAACCGCAGACCTGTACAGCATCTCCGGCCGCATTGCTCTGAACCCAAGATTACAGTTGATCGGTTTTTACCAGAAGAATTCGCAAAGCAAACTTGACAATTATAATATACGGTTGTCATGGGAATACCAGCCCCTGTCTTATATCTACCTTGTATTTAATCATCGTGGTTTTGATAACACACAGATGAAACGGCAGACAGAAGATCATGCTATTTTCAAACTCAGTTACCTGAAGCAATTGTAACAGTCCTTTCTTAAACATCTGCAGCAGTAAATGCAACATGGATTGCAGAAAAGTGTTTGGGGTTATTAAACTCACCTTTGATGCGTTGTACATCTTTAGATACGCTTATGCCCTTTAATGTTGAGCCGGAAAATAATTTTTTGACGAAAGCAGGGCATGATGAAACAATCCAGAAATTATTAAATTGCTAATGAACAGCTGGACCATATAATGCTTGACCTGCCCTTGCACCGATATGCTTTTCATTTTCCACTGTCAACACTCCATTCACCAATACAAAATGAAAACCTTTTGAATAGGCATGCGGCTTATCATACGTAGAAACATCCTGCACTTCTTTTTCATCAAAGATCACAATATCGGCAGCGTAACCTTCACGAAGCAGTCCCCGGTTGTTCAATTGAAATTTCTGAGCAGGTAATGAAGTCATTCTTCTGATGGCTTCTTCAAGAGAAATAATTTTTTCATCCCGCACATATTTTGCCAGCACTCTTGCATTGGTGCCATAACCTCTTGGATGCGGCATGCCCGATCCCAATGTTCTGATGGTGGCATCGCTGGCAAACATATTGAACGGGTATTTCATAATTCGTTTTATATCCTCCTCACTCATACCATGGAATATAGCGCTGGCGCCACCAGTCTTCATAATGTCTATAATGGTTTCTGCTTCGGCTTTTCTTTTATGTTTTTTGCCTTTCATTAAATTGATCTGCTCAATGCTTTTGCCATTATAGGTGGTGTCGGGAGAATAATAAGCTACTACTGCATAGCTGAAATGTTTCAGCTTTCTTTTTTTCAGCCGCTTCAGCAAAGAACTGATGACGTATTTTTTTATTTCCCTTTTTTCTAATCTTGCATTAACAGAGTCCTGCCCGTCGGCCAGTATTTCATCCGGTATTAATGTGCTGATGGAAGTGCTGCTGGCGGTGTAAGGGTATTGATCAATCGTAACTTCGATCCCTTCTTTTCTCGCCGCTTCAATCATCGGCACGGTTTCTTTGCTGCGTCCCCAGTTTTGCTGACCACTTAATTTAAAATGGGAAATCTCCACCGGAATTTTTGCTTCTCTTCCAATCGTCAATGCTTCATTGATGGCATAAGTAACACTATCACCTTCATCCCGCATGTGTGTGGCATAAACACCGTTATACCTTGCAGCAATTTTTGCCAGCTCAACGATCTCAGGAGTTTTGGTATAAGTGCCCGGTATATAAATCAGCCCGGTTGAAAAACCCACGGCACCATCCTTCATTGCTTTGTCAACAATATTTTCCATTTGTTTCATTTCATCGGGTGTTGCATCCCGGTTGGCACGGCCCATCACTTTTTTTCTTACATCATTATGCCCGATCAGTGTTGCAATGTTGATAGAAAGTTTTAATGAATCAATCCATTTTAAATACTTGCCGATATCAATATTAGAAGAGCCGCAGTTGCCGGTAATGCAGGTAGTTACGCCGTCATAAATAAAACTTTTTGCTTCGGGGTCTTTGCTTTCATCGCCTTCCAGGTGGGTATGCACATCAATAAAACCGGGAGCCACAATCAATCCTTTTGCATCAATAATTTTTCTGGCTGAAAGATTCACTTCTCTTCCAACCTTAATAATTTTTCCGTCTTTAACAGCGATGTTTCCATAATACCAACTGTTACCGGTGCCATCAATAATTTTTCCATTGGTAATAAGAATATCACACCCGATAGCTATCGGGTCCTGTGCTTCCGCAAAAAAAGGGAAGAGTAAAAGAAAAAACAACCATTTCATTTCGGAAAGTTAAGAAATGTGGCGTAGCTGTTTAACATTTCATTTGGCAGGGCTCAATCTTCCTTGCTTCCCTTCTCTCCCACAAACCACTGCTCTTTATTTTTAAATAACACATTGAAGGTGGTCAATGAGCCATAGCAGCGGGTAATGTATTGCTGGATGTTGGCTTTGTCTTCGTCGCTCAGTTTTTTATTACTGTTGATGTTTTGCTCCAGCACCCGCAGCCGGTCATGCAGCATCACTACTTTATGAAAAAAATCAGCAATAGGAATTTCCTTAGGCTTCAGTGATTTATCAGCCGGCTGAAGCAGCATCATACCGCCGTGCCATTTATCACCCAACGGCACATTTTCTGTTAACCCGCCCCAGAGTCGTAAAATTTTCAGTAACGATTTCTCGACCTCGCTGTGCGTTTCTATTTCTTCCGTTACATTTTCCGGAATAATTTCATCCAGCTTATCATCTGTTTTATCAATTTCTTTTACTCCCACATTGATAAAAGAAATAAGATAAGTAGCATAACGTATGCCTACTATCACACCCGGGCCGTGATGGGTGTGTTGTAACCGTGTGCCGATACCAAGTGTTGTCTGTTCCATAATAATTTAATTATGATTAAAAATTTTATTCTCCCGGATGATAACTTCTCTCTGCATGCTTCAGCACATCTTCTTTGTAAAACAATACATCTTTGAACTGTCCTTTGCTGTACATCATTCCCTGGTCAAAAAAATGTTTGGAGTTCTCATCGCCACTTTCTCCGCCGGCCAGTAATGATTTTGCTTTTATTCTTTTGCCTCCAAAGGAGTCCTTGCGGACAAATTCTACAGCGCAAATAAAACTATTTCCATTTACGCCATATCTTTTTTTAGTATCGGGAAATATTTTGCTGGTATAAGAAGGCAGCATTCCCCATGTGGAAGATACAAAACCAACAGGGATGCTTGCTTTGTTGTCGTTAAATTTATTATCGATGTCAGATGAAATGCGCTGGAAGCGGTTAATCTTTCCCCAGGGCATCTGCCATCGCCCAAATTTTTCATTGAGATCATTAATGGTAGTCATCATCGGTTCAAGTAACTCCTGTGGCAATGCAGTAGCGGCAAATTGTTTTGTCCTGTTTACCTGGTCATCTTCTTCATCGCCCACCACTTTGGTGCGGAAGATAGCGGGCAATAATTTTTGTCCCCACTCCACAGCCAGTGTGGTAGCGATTGAATTTTCACCACATTTATAATTCCAGTGTTTTAGCAGCGTCACCGGACCGATGAGATATGCATACAATGAATCCTGATAAGAAACACTGTTATCAAATGCTTTTACAAGAGCTGGAATCAATACTTCAAATGCTGAAAGACGTGTATCATACCCGGCTTGAATTACTTTATCAATAGTATATTTTTTCTCTTCATTTAAAACTCTCACCGCATTGATGCCGCGGAAATTTTCTCCGTCAGGCGCCATGTAGTTGGGATAGTTTTCTTTTTTCGGACTGTTAGTTCCGGCCACGGTAAAAGGAGTGGAATTACAATTCTGCAGCCAGCCATTCGGCGGATTAATACATTGAACTATTTCACTGATGCTATGATATCCTTTCCATTCTGTGGCGGGGGTTGTTCCATCCACCGGCTTGCTCCAGTCGTATTTTGTATCTCGTTCAGGAATGCGGTTGCCATGCCAGTAAGCAATATTGCCTTCCGCATCGGCATACACGGTGTTGTTGGAGATATTTCCTTTTAAATCCAGTGTTTTTTTAAAATCATCAAAGCTGGTTGTTTTATTCCGTTGCCAGCATTGTACCAGGCCATTCAAGATTCTATTATCAGCCCTTACACTCAGGTAATCGCCATTTCGTTTTGCCATGATGGGGCCATGACGAGTGAATAATGCATCAATAGTTTTTGATTTAATTTCATTTCCGCTTTTATATTTTAATACAATTTTTTCTTCCTTCACCGGTTTTTGTTTGCCATCATACTCATACACCCATTCATTGTTTTTTTTCGATAATTTTTCAATGTAGGTATCTGCCGCATCCACATAGCTGCTGGTATGCATCCATCCGCCATGTTCATTAAAGCCCTGGTACACGAAGAACTGACCCCAGGTAACAGCTCCGTAAACATTTAATCCTTCTTCACTCACCATATGCACTTCCGGGCGAAAATAAAAAGTAACATGCGGGTTGATATATAAAATGGCATTATGCGATTCTGTTATTGATGGAGAAAAAGCGAAGCCATTGGAGCCGGTTGGGTCATCTTCTTCTCTTACTTTTTGTGAGAAAGATGCCGGGTCAGGCCCGGCATGACTAATATCATTTGTATCGGAATAAAGATTTTTCAGATCAGAGGCATTAAGGTCTGCAGTATTGATAGCGCCGATGCTTCCATCTGTCCATAATAAAGGATACCAGGATTTGAAACGGGAAAGCAATACCGGCTTATCGTCCGGATGTTTATATATATAATAATTAATGCCATCAGCAAATGCGTTGCAGAGTTTTTTCAACCAGCCGGGAGATTTTTTATAATCCGTAATCGCATCTGAAGAATCAATAATCATCCGGATAAGGAGGTCGTAATATAATTCAGTTTCGCCTTTTACTTCACTCATCCTTCCCAGCTTTTCAATATAGTTCATCTCTACCCGCTTAAAATCATCTTCGCATTGGGCATACATCAGTCCGAAAACAGCATCAGCATCTGTTTTGCCATAGATATGCGGGATGCCCCAGTTATCTCTTATGATAGTTACTTGTTCAGATTGTTTTTCCCATCGGGAAATTTCTTCTTTGGAAAAATTCTGGGCAAAGAGTTGAACGGGCAGTACAAGGAGAAAGAATAATTTTTTCATACAGCTATTGTTAATCCAGGTGATATTCTTTTTTGATCAATGTGATCAGGCGGGCAGCTTTTGCCTTAACCGTTGCTTGAAGTTCCATATTCTGCCGCACCAAAAATTGAAAAGTTCTCAGGCTATTCAGGTATTCGCCTGCATATTGTTCATTCAGTTTTATTGCAGCCGACGGAGATACAGGCTTCTTATAATAAGTGGTATCTGCATAAATTTTTAACAAGGCCCTACCATCAAATAATTGCTCAAGAAGTTTGTTATTGTCAATAAAAAAATTAGTTTCATAAATATCCCGCAAAGCAATACGTTTTACCTGCTGGTCATAGGACTCAATGGAGTCAACTGCATTTCTGTGCCGGATTAATCGAAGCCCACCTGCATTTTTTAACTGGTCGAGTGTGCCGCTATTTTGGAAAAAAGCGGCATGTCCGAAAAGTTTTTTCGCTAATGTATATCCATAAGCAGGGACTACTCCACCGGGATGGTCCACAAAGAACATGATTAATGAATCTATTGTATGTAACTTATCGAGACGGTAGTTTCTGATCCTTGACAATTGTGCAGTGTCCAGTTCAAGGTCTTTTACAAGAGAAACCATGGATTCTTTTTCTCTGCGATGCTCCACCAGATGCTCCCGTTGGTTTTCTACAAAAAACCCAAGCGTAACCGCCAGGAACAGCATAAAAAATTCCCAAAAGTAATGGTGCCATTTTTTTCTTTCGGTGTGAGTGTGTGCATGTACTTCCATATTGGTAGCTTGTTATTGATTTTTAGTTATTTTTTTCTTGTGACCCGCAGCTAACAGCTTATTGCTCCTCTCAATTCAGATGATATTCCGATCTTAATAACCCGATCAGCCGAATGGCATTGGGCAGAAATTCTTCTTTTGTTTTGGATAGTATAGAATTGTCTACGGCTTTAAAAAACCCCAAACGGTAAATATACCTGTTCAACACCAGCTTGTCATTCTGAAGCAGCGGAGGTGTTTCTGAAGGTCGGTTAAACCCCGATTCAGAAATAGCAATCATAGTCCAGGCATCAAACATTTCTTCATTGGCAAAAACAAGGTTACTGATCAACTGGGCTTTTTGTTCAATCTCTACATCCATCCATCTCAGCGATTCGTAATACTGGCTGATTGAATCCAGGATATTATGGCGGCGGATAAGTCGCAGCCCGCCAGAATTTTTCAGTTGCTCAAATGTCCGGTTATTGTATTGCATCCGTTCACTCAGGTAGGTGATCCTTCGTGCCAGGTAATAGATATCAACAGTGGGATGACCCCAGGTATAATTTTTCAGCAGCATTTTCAGTGAATCCATTCTGAGCTGGTTGGCACTGTTTGAAGCAATGGCGGATGAAAAGAAAGCGGTATCCGTTTTCAGGTCATTGATCATAGAATTGATGTATTGCTTTTCCCGTTCTCTTTCTACATAATGCTCCCGTTGGTTTTCCATAAAAAATCCAAGGGTAATGGCAAGGAACAGCATAAAAAATTCCCAGAAATAGTGGGTCCATCTTTTTCGGGCGGTATGGGTGTGTGCATGTACTTCCATAATTTATTATTTTGAATTTTAATTGCTGAATGTTATATGAATTTCAAATTGACAGGGAATTCAAAATTTAGCATACAGCATTTATCATGGTTTTTTATTTCAGGTGATACTCTTCTTTAATCTGACGAATCAGGGAAGTGGAATAATTGTTTAACACCAAAAAATATTCCAGTTGACTCATCCGGTTAGCTTTTATGAGAAGGATATTCATGTTCAGGTCATTAATTTTTTGCGGATCATCTGTCATTAGGGGGAGATTGACAGCAGACTTGGTAACACCTGGTTTTCCCTTGCCCGGAAGCATTTGGTTCAAAACAGTGGCATCAAAAACATTGCTCATTGTTTTTATATATTCTTCCAGCTGGTTTTCTTCCAGCTCCTGCAACTTTAGAAACTCCTGCATGAAGCTTGTGTAGCGCTGCAGGCTGTCCACCACATCTCTTTTTTTTATCAGCCGCAGGCCTCCTGCATTTTTCAATTGCTGTATCGTGCCTTCGTTCGGATTAAAATAGGACCGGAATCCCAGGTGGGCTCCTAAAAAATAAATTTCAGCCGAAGAGTTTTTGAAATCTCCTTTTTCAAAAAGATGATTGATTGAATCGGCCATTGCGATTCTTTTCAATTTTGTAGCAGCTGCATCACTTAACCCGGTAATGTCACTTTGTAAGTCTTTGATCAGCGCAACCATGTATTCTTTTTCCCTGTGTCTTTCCACGGAATGCTCTCTTATGTTCTCTGCCAAAAACCCGCAGAACACAGCAAGGAACAGCATTAAAAACTCCCAGAAATAATGGGTCCATTTTTTCCTTTCCGTATGTGTGTGTGCATGTACTTCCATATAAGTTAATCTTTAATTTTTCCCCCCAATTGTTTCATTATTAATTGCTCCATTTCTACACATGCCGTTCTTGCATTCCTGAACGCATCGAGACTTCTTCTCAATCTTTCCAATCGCAATGTCAAAGCAGCACCCATATCATGACGAAAAATGGCTGCATCATTTCCGCTCAGCACATCATGGTGGCGAGCTACCTTTTCCATTTTGAATGGATCGGAATGATTGCTTGTGTCCAGGTTGATCTGGCAGGTGAGATCATAGCTTCTGTAAAGAGCAGGAATAAATAACTCTGTATAATATTTTTTTTCAAACTCCTGGTTCCGGTATTGCGCAAAATTGGTGATGCGTTCATAGTCCATCATTTTTTTCAGGAATTCAATATCACCTACATAACGCAGCGAACCGGAGGATTTCATTTGCTCATACGTTTCTTTCCGCACCAGAAAATTTCTTACCCAAACGGCTCCCATTTTTTTCGAAAAAGCTGCCCTGTCTATTGTTGAGCTGTCGGCCAATAACCAATTTACCAGCAAATCATGATTGACAATGATCCCACGGTCTTGTTGCATCAGCGAGTCCAGGTTTTTCATATTCGTTCGTACATCCAGCAACATACTTTGCAAAAACTGGTGGGCTCTCTTTTTTTCAACGATATGCTCCCGCTGGTTTTCCATAAAAAAACCAAGTGTCACAGCCAGGAAAAGCATAAAGAATTCAAAAAAATAATGGGTCCATTTTTTTCTTGGCGTATGAGTGTGTGCATGTACTTCCATAAATGAAAATTATTTTTTTAACTGGTGATATAAAAAAGCACAGAGAAATCCTACGGCGATATAAAGGATAAATTTCAGCAACCAACCCTTCCAGGCTGATTTGTTGTTTTGGTCATACATAAAAAATAACTACAGGTATAAATTATTTTACTTCATTCGCCTTCAACACCCGAAGCAAATTGCCACCCAGAATTTTCCGGATATCTTTCTTACTATATCCTCTTTTCACCAATTCTTCTGTGATCTTTGGAAAGTCTTCCACACCTTCCAATCCCTCTGGCAATGAATTAACGCCGTCGAAATCGCTGCCAAGACCTGCATAATCCACTCCCACTAATTTTACAATGTAATCAAGATGGTCAAGCAGCAATGATAATGGCGGTCGCAACCCCTTTACTTCATCCGGATATTTATCAAAGAGATAAAACTGCATAAAATAAGGCTCAGGGTTTATTTTCTTTAGTGAATCCATTTCTATTTTATGTTTTTCAATGAACGCATCGCTTCTTGTTTCAAAAGTGGAGTCTAGGAAACCGCTGTAAAAATTAAGATGGATAACACCGCCATTCTTTGCCACTGCTTTTATCTGTTCATCTTTTAAGTTTCTCCGGTGCGGACAAAGTTTGTATACACAACTATGAGAAACAAGAACTGGTTTTGTTGTGGTATTAATTACATCCCAGAATGTCTGTTCGCCTACATGTGATAAATCAATCAGCATTCCAAGTTCATTCATATGATGAACAACTTGTTTTCCAAAATCAGTAAGCCCTTTCTTTCTTTCGGGTTCTAAAGCCCCTTCTTGTGAGGGGTTTGGGGAAGCTTCGTATGCTGCCGATGTAGCCCAATCAGTAGAATTGTTCCAGGTAAGTGTCATATATCGGACGCCTCTTTTATAAAGCGCATCTAATTTGCCTAAATCATTTTCTATCATGTGGCCACCTTCAACGCCAAATAACACGGCGAGCTTTTTTTGTTTGGTAATTTTAATGATGTCTTTCGCCGTAAATGCCTGTCCCATTTTATCCGGATTACGGTTGGTCCACGCCATTACTGTATCCATCTGCCGGTTGGCCATAGCATAGGGTGCTTTTTCCTGTCCATCGCACCAGATTGAAAAAAATTGTGCATCCACACCACCTTCTTTCATCCGTTGCAGATCAGAATGTGTTTTACCCTTTAATGACTGATCAAAACTTAAACCTTTGTCAAGGGCTTTTTCAGGAAAGTCATTATGGGTATCTATTAAAACAGATTTGAAATGAATTTTTTTTGACCGTTGGGCAAAAGCAGTTGCTGAGGTGAACAGGATAAAAAGCAAAAGAGAATGTCGGGAAAAAATGTTCATCGTTATTTTGTTTTTATAAATTGATACGGAGTAAACTCAACAAAGTCGGCCACTTTAACAGTTAATGATTTTACTTTTTTGTCAGCGACAGTAAATTCTAATTTTTTCATTCCATATAGCGGGTCGTTGTAAGTACAGAAGAAACGATTACCTCCCAAAGGCTCCAGCAGGCCATATCTTCCTTTGTGATGTTCAAACCGCATGATAAGCTTGCCTTCTTCAATCTTTATATTCATTTTACCATATACCTCATGCATATATTCTCCCGCATAAGATGAAAGTGGTAAATATGTTTTTGGAATCATGGCAACAGTATCCCTCGTGGCCTTCCATTGATTTTCTTTTTCTTTCTCATCAGCCTGTTGGAAACTGAGATAAATTTTACTGTAATTGCGATAAGGCAACCCGAGATAAGCATCTTCAATTTCATTGCGCAGCGCTTCGTAAAAATTATTGGCATCGGTGTTGGTTAATACAATGATGCCCAATTTTTCTTCGGGAATCAAACATACGCTGGTCACAAATCCATTTACACCGCCGGTGTGTGCTACTATTTTTCTTCCGGCATATTCTTCTAAAAACCAGCCAAGACCATATAAGCTGAAATGTGATTTATTGAACATGTGTCCGCCATTGCCTAATATAGATTGTGGCATTCTGGTTTGTGCAATGGCAGCGGCAGGAATTATTTGTTTCCCGTCCAGCTTTCCATTGTTTAGCAGCATCATCACCCATTTACCCATATCGTTTGCACTTGACGAAATACTGCCGGCCGGGGCAAGGTTGTCAATATTTCCGTAAGGAATTTTTTTCAACTCACCCATGACTACCGTGTGTGCCGAACATTTGTTGCCAGCAGCTTTTATGTCTTTTGACAATGCCAACGTATTATTCATACCAAGCGGTTTGAAAATTCTTTCCGTTACAAAATCAGCCCAACTCTTTCCCGTTACTTTCGGAATAATTTCGCCGGCAGTCATAAAAGCGCAGTTGGTATATCCCCACTTGCTGCGAAAGCTATACAGGGGCTTCAGCTTTCCCATCTTTTCCCTTACTTCAGCTGTAGTTAAATCTGAATCGAAGTACATAAAATCTCCCTGGAAAGTTTCAAAGCCAAGGCGATGACAAAGCAAATCTCTTATAAGAGCTTCTTTAGCCACCCATGGATCATATAGCTTAAAATCCGGCAACCATTTTTGTACTTTATCATCAAGGCTTAATTTCTTTTCTGCATCAAGCATAGCTAAAGCTGTTGCAGTAAAGGCCTTGCTGTTGCTGCCGATCATGAATAATGTGTTTTCATCCACTTTGTCATCCGTTCCTGTTTCTTTTACACCATAGCCTTTCATCATGACAACTTTTCCATTTTTTACAATGCAAACAGAAGCCCCGGGAATCTGCCAGTCGGATAAGGCCCTGTTTACATAAGAGTCAAGGCTGTCTTTTACAAATGATGGAACCGAATCGTTTTGAGCAAATCCTGTTTGTGTAAAAACAAAAAGCAGGATGATAAGATTTTTTTTCATACATAACGTTTAGCTGTGAAAAACAGGAATGAATGTTTTTATTTCGCAGGGAATAGATGAATAATGGAATTAAGAAAAGTAATTTACTTTTCTTTTTCGGATTGACGTTGCAAAATTACATAGAAGAGTTATTCTTTCTCATCTTCTTTCAGCATCGGTTGCGGGGGCAATCCTCTTTTGAAACGGTAAAGTGAAGTTTTTATGTATTGCTGAAACTCGTAATCCCCGGATAGTTGTGTAAATATATAGGAAGGCCGGAACACCCGCATGAAACTGTCCAGTTCATTCCCGTCAAGCAGGGTGAGGCGGCGAACTAATGCCTTGTTGAAACGGTGATCAACAAATTTTTCCTGTTCTTCCAGCAATAATCTTTGCCGGAATGCAGCCATACTCCTGTTTCGCCGGAAACGGAACATATTGATGATTTCATCCAGGTCAAATCCAACGCCCATTCCATTAATGGTTGGAGATAGTTTTGGCTTTTGGTAATTAAAGATTTTGGCATAATCACTCCTGTTTCGAAGGGAATCAAGTTTATAATTCTTTGGCCTTATTTTCACTTCTTTCAGCACTGCCACATTTACCTGTAGCGAAATATCAAATTCAAAAGGGGTGATGATTTTCAGCACTGGAAATTTTTTTGTCGGCTTATTCAGGTAACTGAACCAAATGGAATCTTTTTCTTCCACTTCAATTTCATAATGTCCTTCGCCATTGGTCATGGTTCCTTTGCCGGAAGTACTTAACACACTTACTGCTACCATCGGGTAATTGCGGCTGCTGTCATATACCGTGCCTCTTATCTTAAAGGATTGTGCCCGGGCTGAAATGCCGGTAAAAAGTAAACTGGTAACAATAAGAATTGATATATTGAAAAATTGCTTTTGCAAAATAATTTTATTGCCGGCAAGTAACAAAAGAAAATGCAAAAGGAAGTATAAAGTCAGTTGGTTAGCAGGTCATATTCGTCAAATGGGGGCAAATAATTAACTCTTAATGACCTTTACGGCTTATTTGACTGTTGTTTCTTTATCAGATTTTCTATTACTGCAGAATAATGCTCATGCTCCAGCGCATGAATACGCTTCGCCAATGAAACTGCTGTATCATTCTCAAGAACAGGGCACTTAGCCTGAAAGATTATTTTACCATGATCATATAATTCATCCACATAATGAATGCTAATGCCGCTTTCTTTTTCTTTGCCTGTAATTACCGCTTCATGTACTGCCTGTCCATACATTCCCCTGCCGCCGAATTTGGGTAACAAAGCAGGGTGTATATTGATGATATATCCGGGAAACTCTTTTATTAATATAGCAGGAACCTTCCAGAGAAAACCGGCCAGTACGATTAAACCGATTTTTTTTTCTTTTAATTCCTTTATATAGACATCGGTGCTGAAGAATTTTTCTTTTTCAATAATCAGGGCAGGGATATTTTCTTTTGCCGCAATTTGTAAAACGCCTGCTTCTTTATTATTACTGACAATGATTGCTACTTTGATAAAAGAATGATTTCTGAAATAATCAATTATCTTTTGAGCATTCGATCCAGTCCCGGAGGCGAAGATGGCAATATTAGTCGTGAGTCGTGAGTCAGGAGTCAATAGTGACGTATGATTTTCCGGACTCCCGTCTACTGACTCCCGACTACTAACCAATCCCATTCTTTTGCCAATCTTTCGTATATAGCTTATAAAAAAGGAATACTGACCCAATGGAATACTAATAAGCAACACTGCCAGTGGCCAGATAATAATAATAAGCAAGATGTAAGCGACCGTCCATAACCAATCTTGTTGCACACCTAACAGATTCATGATTTTTTTGCCCGCATAGCCGGTAAGGCTACCTCCAATGGCGAAGGTGCTAATGATAAGAGCCATTTGCAGGCCTCCGACGTTCCATTTTTTTTGTAATTGCTCAAACATAATTGATCTGCATCAAGGTTTGAAACCGTGACACAGGGAAGAGCCGCAAAAGTCAGGAAAAAACATTCAACAGCGTCAGCCATTTTTATATTAAATCAGCCAGATTAGCTTATTAACCTATTTGAGTTTAGCAGGTATGCGCTGTTTGTCAAAACTCCGATAAATCTTCTGAAACGCAGTCTGGCAGCGGGTTAAAAAATTTTTTGAGCTGTTGGTGTTTTGTTAAGTTCCTGCCTTATTTTTGCGCCTAACTAACTGATTTTACCCACATTTTACAGTATCAATTGCGTCTATGATTCCTTGTAAGCCAACCGGACAAAAACTGACTATTTTATTTCTTTTTCTTTTCGTTTTATCTATTGTAAATGTTTCGGCACAGGATGGTAAAGCCCTCTTTAATAGCAGGTGCGCTGCCTGCCACCAGTTAGACAAAGATTTAACGGGTCCAAAACTGCGGGGCGTATTGGACAGAGATCCATATAATGGAGATATTACCAAAATTTACAAATGGCTCAGGAATGTAAATTCCCTCCTGAAATCTGATCAATATTACATGGGGCTGCAGAAAAAATTTGGTGCACCGATGTTGGAATTTCCTGAATCAGCTCTCACTAATGCCGAAGTCGATGCTATTATAAAATACACCAGCACTCCATTAGTTACTACAACGACTACCAATGATACCGGGGGGCCTAAGAAGGATAGTCAAAACACGATCATCTTTGGAATTATCTCACTTATTCTTGCCATCATCGCCCTGATATTAATGCAGGTTAACAGCAAGTTGAAAAAAATGAGTGACGATGCGGAAGGAATTGTTCGTCCGGAGCCCGTTCCTTTTTATAAGAATAAAGTTTACATAGCAATGATTTCTATTCTCCTTTTTATCGTAGGAGGATATTTAGTAACCAAAGGAGCTATTGGACTGGGCCGCCAGAAAGGGTATCAGCCTGTACAGCCAATCTATTATTCGCACAGAATACATGCTGGTATTAACCAGATCAACTGTTTATACTGTCATGGCTCGGCCTGGGAAAGTAAAACAGCCGGTGTTCCCGCAGAGAATATTTGCATGAACTGCCACAAGGCAATCAGTGAATATGTCAAAGGTCCAAAACTTTATGATGTAAATGGAGATGAAATAAACGGAACTGCCGAGATTGCTAAACTATATAAAGCTTCAGGGTTTGATCCTAAAAATCCGGCCAAATGGGATCCGTCAAAAGCCAAACCAATTGAATGGATCAAAATTCATAACCTGCCAGATCATGTTTATTTCAATCACTCACAACATATCAGGGCGGGCAAAGTACAATGCCAGACCTGCCATGGGGAAATAACAGCGATGGATGAAGTAAAGCAGGTAGCAGAACTGAGTATGGGCTGGTGTGTAAACTGTCACCGCCAAACTAAAGTGGACTTTGATTACAGTACAGGAAAGGGCAATAAGTTTTACAGTATTTACGAGAAGTTTCATAATGATATTAAGGCAGGTAAAATGGACAGCGTGACGGTAAAAGATATTGGTGGACTGGAATGTCAGAAATGTCATTATTAATATAATACCGGTTAATCTGCAAAGCAGCACATTTTCGAATTATCAAATTGATATACATGAGCGAAAAAAAATATTGGCAAAGTTTCGGCGAAGTGAACGACCCGGAGAATTTCAAAAACAGGTCGCTGGATGAATTTCAGGAGGAATTGCCTTTTGAAGGGTTTGATGATAAAGGGCTGATTGATGCCAAAGCTCCTCGTCGTGATTTCTTAAAGTACCTTGGTTTCAGTACCGCCGCCGCTACGCTGGCTGCCAGTTGTAAAGTACCGGTAAGAAATATTATTCCCTATGCCAACAAACCGGAAAACATTACCCCGGGAGTAGCAAAATATTATGCCACCACTTATGTTCAGGATGGAGATGTGGTACCGGTAGTGGCTAAAGTAAGAGATGGCCGTCCTATTAAAATTGATGAAAATAAATTAGAGGGCAGTTTATATGCTGCCGGTGGCACTTCAGCAAGAGCTCAGGCCTCGGTGCTTGACCTGTATGATATGTATCGCCTGAAGTTCCCTCAACATAAAGTGAAGGATAAATTTGAAGAAGTTCCTTCCTTTGAGCAGTTTGATAAGATGGTAAGCGATGCGATGAAAGCTGCCGGTGGCTCTGTGGTATTACTAAGTTCAACAATTGTTTCCCCAACCACTAAAAAAATTATTGCTGAGTTTTCCAATCTAAAACATGTTCAATATGATGCCGTTTCTTATAGCGGTATGTTGCTGGCAAATGAAGCCTGCGGGTTTGGGAGGAAACTTCCTTCATATAAATTTGATGCAGCAAAAGTAATTGTAAGCCTTGGCGCTGATTTCCTCGGTACCTGGCTCAGCCCGGTTGAATTTGCCAGAGGATATTCAAAAGGAAGAAAGATTGATGAAAAGAATCCTTCCATGAGCAAGCATTACCAGTTTGAAAGTCAACTGAGCCTGACTGGAAGCAATGCGGATGAAAGATTTACACATCGTTTTTCGGAAACCGGCACTGTAGCACTGGATTTATTAAATGCAGTTAATGGAGTGGAAGGAACAACAACCATCAGCGATGCAAAACTGGAAGCAGCTATTAAAAAAGTTGCAGCAGATTTAAAAGCAAATATTGGCACTGCATTAGTTGTTTGCGGAAGTAACGATAAGAATGTTCAGGTTGTTGTTAATGCAATTAATAATGTCATCGGTGCTTTTGGTAAAACCATTGACTGGGGTACCACAATAAACTATCGCCAGGGAGTTGACAGCGGCGCCAACAGTATTGAAGAACTGATAGCTGAAATGGAAGCAGGAACTGTTGGCACATTAATGATTTATGATGCTAACCCCGCTTATACATATTATAATGCTGACAGATTTAAAGCGGCATTAAAAAAAGTAAAACTGTCTGTTTCGTTCAGTGGAAAAATGGATGAAACCACTGAACTCTGCGAATACCTTATTCCCACACATCATTACCTGGAAAGCTGGGGAGATGCTGAACCAAAAAGCGGAGTAACCAGTTTTCTTCAGCCAACTATCAATCCATTATTTAAAACCCGTTCTTATCAAACTTCATTATTAAAATGGAGCCAGCCTACCGGACAGGCAGGTGGTGTTAATACAGACTACGAAGATTATTTTAAAACATACTGGAACGGCCTGCTTGGTGCTGATTATAATAAGGTATTGCGGGATGGAATAAAAGAAGAAACTCCGGCTGCAGCTTCAGCAGGTTCGTATACTGTCGGGCCGGTAGCAGAAGCCTCATCAGCAATTGCTTCCTATAAAAAAGAAACGGGTACGGAAATAGTGCTTTATCAAAAAGTTTCTATTGGTACTGGTTCGCAAGCTGGCAATCCCTGGTTACAGGAATTGCCTGATCCGGTTTCAAAAGCCACTTGGGACAACTATGCATTAATTTCTATGGCAAAGGCCAAAGAATTGGGGATTGAACTGAATAACGATTATGAGTATTACCCCGAAAAACCGGTAATTGAATTAACGATCGGTAAGAATAAAGTTGAATTACCTGTTCTTGTTATTCCGGGAATGAATGCCGATACCATTGCCGTGGCAGTTGGTTATGGAAGAAGTGAAGGTATCGGTGTGACAGCAGCCGGTGTTGGCAAAAATGCTTACGCCTGGACATCTTTTAATGGAACAACGGTTGATTACCATGTGGCCGGCGTAACAACAACGAATCTGCATAAGAAATATAAGCTTGCACAAACTCAAAAACATAATTCTTACGAAGGCCGTTTGGAAGTAGTAAGAGAAACAACGCTGGCTACTTTCAAAAAAGAACCAGACGTTATTCCGGAATATCGCAAAGAGCTGGCAGATGAATATTTTGAGAAATCCAACAATGATTTTCGTACTAATGCCACTTTATATCCCGATCCAAATACCCGCAGCCACGAGATCAAGTGGGGAATGAGTATTGATATGAACAGCTGCACGGGTTGTAATGCCTGCGTAGTATCCTGTCATGCTGAAAACAATGTTCCGGTAGTTGGTAAAAGAGAAGTGCTTCGTTATCACGATATGCACTGGCTTCGTATTGACCGCTATTTTATTTCTGATGAAAATAATCCGGACAGCCTGAAGGGAGTTGTATTTCAGCCGATGCTTTGCCAGCATTGTGATAATGCACCCTGCGAAAATGTTTGTCCGGTTGCTGCCACCAATCACAGTACCGAAGGTATCAACCAGATGGCCTATAATCGTTGTATCGGTACAAGATATTGCGCACAAAACTGTCCGTTTAAAGTTCGCCGTTTCAACTGGGCTGATTATACAGGAGCAGACAGTTTCCCGAACAACAGGGATCAGCAATTAGTAGGAAAATTAGATAGTGTGATTGAACAGATGAATGATGATTTGACCAGGATGGTATTAAACCCTGATGTAACTGTTCGCAGCCGTGGTGTAATGGAGAAGTGTACATTCTGTGTTCAAAAACTACAGGCTGCCAAACTGGACGCCAAGAAAGAAAACCGGGTGCTGGGCGGTGATGATGTGAAAACAGCTTGCCAGACAGCCTGCCCGACTAACGCAATTGTGTTTGGCAATGCTCACGATAAAGAAAGTTCAGTGAATAAAGTTCGTGAAGAAAATAAGCAACGTGGTTTTTATGTGTTGGAGCAATTGCATGTGCTGCCCAATATCACTTACCTGGCCAAAGTGAGAAATACTGATGAAGTGATAGAAAGTAAAAATGGTGGTGCAAAAGAAGCAGAGGCAACTATGCCGGCAGCAACAAAACCAGAAGAAACGCATTAGAAATAAGGAATAAGAAATGAGGAATGAGAAAGTGAGAGAAAAGAAAATTAATTCGGGATTCATCCCCTCCTGGGAGGGGCGAGATAAGGAAAATTAATACTGTGAGAAAATGGGGTGGGTTGATGAGCAAAGAACAGAAAGATGAACGGAGCGTCACAAGAGACGACGATCAAAGAACAGGAAGTTGACTAATAAAATAAAAAGCTACGTCCGCCAACTGGCGGATAATAGCTAAAAGCTAAACGAATATGGCATTACTCAGATACGAATCACAGGTAAGACCGCCGCTGGTTGAGGGCGATAAGGATTATCACCAGATAACCGAAGATATTTGCCGGCCGGTAGAGGCCAGACCTACCCGTGCATGGTGGATTGGTTTTTTGATCTCTGTTGCTTTCCTTGTTTTCGGTATTATTTCCGTTACCGTTGAGGTTATTTATGGAACGGGACAATGGAACCTGAATAAGACGGTTGGTTGGGGATGGGATATTACCAACTTTGTATGGTGGATCGGAATTGGTCACGCAGGAACACTGATCTCTGCTATCTTATTATTATTCCGACAGGGCTGGAGAACAGGTGTGAACCGGGCAGCGGAGGCCATGACAATTTTTGCGGTAATGTGTGCAGGCCAGTTTCCTATCTGGCATATGGGTCGAGTATGGAATGCATTTTTTGTTCTTCCTTATCCCAATACAAGAGGCCCGTTATGGGTAAACTTTAACTCACCATTGCTTTGGGATGTATTTGCGATATCAACTTATTTCACTGTATCATTATTATTCTGGTACAGTGGTTTGATACCTGACCTTGCCACTCTTCGTGACAGGGCCAAAAAGAAATGGAGAAAAGTATTTTATGGTGTTGCAGCTTTTGGTTGGACAGGAAGTACCAAACACTGGCAAAGACATGAAGCTTTGGCATTGGTATTGGCGGGGATAAGTACACCACTGGTATTATCAGTACACACTATTGTATCCTTCGACTTCGCAACTTCAGTGGTGCCGGGATGGCATACGACTATCTTTCCTCCTTACTTTGTTGCAGGAGCTATTTTTTCTGGATTTGCCATGGTGCAAACACTGCTGATTGTTACAAGAAAAGTGCTGGCATTGGAAGAATACATTACACTTGAGCATGTTGAGTCGATGAATAAAGTAATAGTGCTGACTGGTTCCATTGTTGGTATTGCCTACCTGACCGAATTGTTTATGGCCTGGTATTCCCATTCGTCATATGAATGGTTTGCATTTAAAGAAAACAGGTTAAACCTGTTGAGCCCTTATGGGTGGAGCTATTGGATTATGATGGGATGTAACGTACTATCGCCGCAGATATTCTGGTTCAAAAAGATGAGAAGAAATATTTTGCTTACATTCTTCATGTCAATATTGATCAACATTGGTATGTGGTTCGAAAGGTTTGTAATTATCGTGACTTCTGTTTACAGGGATTTTTTGCCAAGTGCCTGGAGTACCTATTACCGGCCGACTATCTGGGAAGTTGGATTTTATATGGGAACGTTTGGATTGTTCTTCACCTGTTATTTCCTGTTTTCCAAATTCTTCCCGGTTATTGCGTTAGCAGAGATCAAACATATATTAAAAAGAAGTGGAGGAAATTATAAAGAAAAGATGGATGAATTAGAGCATGAAAGTGTGAGCGAATTTGGAGAAAAGCATGGGCATGATCATGGAGCATAGAGAAAAGCTGTTAGCTAATAGCCATAAGCTATTAGCAGGCAGGTATCAAAGAGTTGAAGAGTTTATAAAAAATAAAGTTAAGCTAGCGGCTAAAAGCTAAAAAAATGGCTGTAAAAAAATTTATAACAGGAAATTTTTATGATGAGGCGGTGTTGTTCCCCGCTGTAAAGAAGACTCGCCGTGCAGGGTACAAGATTCATGACATCTTTACGCCATTTCCTATTCATGGATTGGATAAAGCCATGGGTCTTCGGGATACCAGCCTGCATACTGCCGGATTTATTTATGGTATTACCGGCACCTCTACTGCAGTGGGTTTTATTACCTGGGCATTGACAGTGGACTGGCAGTTAAACTTTGGAGGTAAGCCGTTCTTTTCCTTACCGGCATGGATTCCTATTACGTTTGAGCTGACCGTACTGTTTGCCTCTGTCGGTATGGTACTTACTTTTTGCTATTTGTGCCAGCTGGCGCCATTTGTAAGAAAAGATCATTTTAATCTCCGGTCAACAGATGACACATTTGTAATGGCGCTGGAGTGTACGGATAAAACCAATGATGAAGAAGCAATGAGTTTTTTAAAAAACCTTGGCGCTGCAGAAGTGCAGGTGCAGTATAAAGAAACAGAATGGTGGCTGGGCCGTTATGATAAAGAAACAAAAAGGTTTGAAAGAAAATCCTAAGCAGGTCATTCGAAATTATATAATAAATGACGATGAAAAAATATTGGATAATAGCAGGTTGTTTAATAGCAGGAGCTGCACTGGTAAGTTGTAGTAGTATTCAGCGTAATCCCGGAAGGGCCTATATGCCCGATATGGCTTACAGCCGTGCTTATGAAACTTATGCATCAACAGAGGCTTTGAAGAATAAAGGAATTAATTACAACGCCATGCCGGTGGAGGGAACAATTGCCCGCGGCGACTCACTCGCAGTATATCCCTATAAAAATGATTCGGCGGGGTATGCCAATTCCAAAAATGTCATCAATCCATTGCCTCCGTTGACTGCTGTACAATTTAAAGAAGCATCAAGGATGTATTTGATTTATTGCGGTATTTGTCATGGAGATAAATTGGATGGCAATGGACCTTTGTGGAAAGGAGGAGATGGCCCTTTTCCTGCTGCCCCCAGGAATTTCTTAACTGACCCGGTAGTTACCAATATGGCAGAGGGAACCATGTTTCATTCTGTTACCTATGGTAGAAATTTAATGGGAAGTTATGCTTCCCAGTTAAGTCCTGAACAGCGTTGGATGATTATTCATTATATAAAAGAAAAGCAGGCGGCAAATGTTAGTGCAACACCGGCGCCTGCAAAAGACAGTATCAAAACAGTAAAACCGTAAAGACGCAAGTCCTGAGCTGGTCGAAGGATGCGTCTCTGATAATAAAAATAAAACGAACACTGATGTCAATACGGGAGCGATTCATCATACCAAAGAGATACAACACCATTGCAATAGCCTTAATGGTAGTCGGTTTGCTGGCTATCGTTGGTTTGTATGTAACACATGGCGCAAAAAGTGACGTACACAAACAGGCCCGGTTCTGGGCAGCCATGTTGCACAACAGTGTTTACTTTTTGCTGGTGGTAAATGCGTCAATGTTTTTTATTTGCGCCACCACATTGGCATGGGGTGGTTGGCAAATGGCATTTCGCCGGGTGCCGGAAGCTATTTCTGCCGTGGTACCTGTAATCGGAACTATAAGTGGCATTATTCTTTTATTGATATGTTTCAGCGATAGCCATGTGCTTTACCACTGGACAGATTCAAAAGTGGTAGCAGGAGATGAAACCTTACAATGGAAGTCGGGCTTTCTGAATAAAAACTTTTTTGCGGGTGTAACAATCTTCACCATTGCAGCCTGGTCGCTGCTGGGATGGAAGATGAGAAAACTTTCCCGCAGCCTTGACGAAAAGCCATTGGCAACAAGAGAAGAAGGAAAAAAATATATCTGGAACAACACCGTGTGGGCAGCCTTATTTATTATTGTGTTTGCACTAACAGTAATGTCATCTATTCCCTGGCTGTGGCTGATGAGTATTGATGCACACTGGTACAGCACGATGTATAGCTGGTACACTTTTGCCAGTTCATTTGTTGCCGGGATGTCATTGATCTGTTTATTTGTGGTTTATCTTAAAAATTCAGGCTACCTGGAGCTTACCAATGAAGAACACCTGCATGATATCGGGAAATTTATGTTTGCTTTTTCAATTTTCTGGACTTACTTGTGGTTTTCCCAGTTCATGCTTATCTGGTATGCTAACATTCCGGAAGAAACTACTTATTTCAAACCAAGAGCACAGGGAATATACAGTGGCATTTTCTGGCTGATGTTTATCATCAATTTTCTGGCGCCGTTATTAATATTAATGAAGAGAGGATCGAAGAGAAATTATACAACGATCACTTTTATGGCCTTGTTAATCATTTTTGGACATTGGCTGGATTTTTATCAAATGGTTTTTCCCGGACCTTCACCGGATCATGTACCAATGCTGCTATATGACTTTGCTATAGCATTGGGATTTGTCGGGCTGATTATGTTTGTAACCGGCAGGGCATTAAGCAAGGCCCCGTTGCTGGCAAAAAATCATCCTTTTATCAAAGAAAGTGTAATTCATCATACGTAATTCTGTTTTGTTGCAGAGGCGCTGAATTTTGCGTCTCTGCAACAATAATTGCAGCGGGCATGTTGGGGGCACAAAATTATTTTTGGTAGATACGCCAAAAAATGCGTTTTTACGAAACATTTAGATTTAAGAAGTATGCAAGCATTTTTAATAATTGCAGTTCTGGCTTTTGTCTTTCTGATTGTCTTTCAGATTGCTAAAGCCAGCGAATATGTGGCCATATTGCGTGGAGAAGAAAAGGCAAAGAAAAGATCTAACCGGATTAACGCCTTCATGCTAATGGCTTTTCTTATTATTGGTATGATAGGAGTTTATTATTGCAATGTAAAATTGAAAGGAAAAATATTGGGAGAATCTGCCTCTGTGCAGGGAGTGGACATCGACCGGATGATGTGGATCACTCTTGCACTGACAGGATTTGTTTTTGTGGTTACACAAATTACCTTGTTCTGGTTTGCTTATAAATACCAGGCTTCTGATACCCGCAAAGCCTTTTTCTTTCCTCATAGCAATAAATTAGAATTGATCTGGACAGTAATCCCTGCAATTGCATTAACCGTGCTGGTGGGTTTTGGTTTGTTTTATTGGTACAAGATTACAGGCAATGCTCCTAAAGATGCAATGGTAGTAGAGGTAACGGGAAGCCAGTTTAAATGGGAGTTTCGTTATCCCGGCAAAGACGGCCCGGGCGGTATGGGTATATTAGGAAAAAAATATTTCAAAAATATTGATCCTGCAAACAATAATCCTTTGGGCCAGATTTGGGATGATGCAGCCAACCACGATGATGTGTATATAAGCGGTGAGCCGATGCACCTGGTAGTAAATAAACCGGTGAAACTTGTAATTGGTTCAAAAGACGTAATACATAATGTGGGCCTTGTACATTTCAGAATGAAAATGGATGCAGTACCGGGTACACCCACCACTATGTGGTTCACGCCAAGGTTCACTACTAAAGAAATGAAACAAAAAACAGCCAACCCTGATTTTGTTTATGAAATTTCATGCGACCAGATGTGTGGTAAAGGACACTGGAGCATGAGGGGTGAAATCATCGTGGAATCACAGCAAGAATTTGATGCCTGGATATCCCGTAAAAAACCACAATATTTTGTGGCTAATCCTGATAAAGACCCGGCATCACAAAAAATGGCAACTGATACAACCAGAACTCTAACTGTAATTACAAATAATAAATAACAAACGCTGTAACCGGCGCTAAAGAAACTATAAGAAATTAGAAACCCCCCGGCATGCCGGGGGTAAAATAAACGAATATGACTGAAGCAATGAATGTACATCCGGAAATGGTAACAACACATGCTGAGCACCATGTGCATCACCACAAAGAAACTTTCATTACAAAATACATCTTCAGCCAGGATCATAAAATGATCGGCAAGCAGTTTTTGATTACCGGCATTATCTGGGCTGTTGTAGGAGGATTGTTTTCGGTGTTATTTCGTTTGCAATTAGGCTATCCTGATCAGTCATTCCCTATTCTGGAAACAATATTCGGCAAATGGGCTGAGGGCGGACAAATAAAACCAGAATTTTATTATGCGTTAATTACCATGCATGGCACCGTACTGGTGTTTTTTGTGTTAACAGCAGGATTGAGCGGAACGTTTGCCAATATTCTTATTCCCTTACAATTGGGAGCAAGGGATATGGCTTCTCCATTTCTGAATATGCTTTCATATTGGTTTTTCTTTTTGGCCAGTGTGATCATGACTTCTTCTTTATTTATTTCTACAGGTCCTGCTGCTGGTGGATGGACAGTATATCCGCCGCTTAGCGCTTTGGGTCAGGCATCGCAAGGCTCCAAAATGGGAATGGATCTATGGATTGTGAGCATGGCTATGTTCGTAGTGTCAGCATTGCTTGGCGGGTTAAATTATATTTCAACCATTCTCAATCTGCGTACAAAAGGAATGAGCATGACAAGAATGCCATTGACAATTTGGGCCATGTTCTTTACTGCTATTCTTGGTGTATTGTCATTCCCGGTATTACTTTCCGGTTTAATCCTGTTATTGTTTGATCGTAATCTTGGTACCAGTTTTTACCTGAGTGATATTGTGGTGAACGGACAAATATTACCCAATGAAGGCGGA
Organism: Chitinophagaceae bacterium; assembly: GCA_032654705.1. Lineage (GTDB taxonomy): Bacteria > Bacteroidota > Bacteroidia > Chitinophagales > Chitinophagaceae > JJ008. Next base: position 2,735,213 of record JAULAZ010000003.1, on the reverse strand, counting down.
AGCGCCATCTTATTCCAGCACTTGTTCTGGTTCCTGGGTCACCCTGAAGTGTACATCATTATTTTGCCGGCGATGGGAATTGTTTCAGAAGTACTTTCCGTTAATTCCCGCAAACCCATTTTTGGTTATATGGCCATGGTGGGATCTTTATTTGCCATCACCGTTCTGGGGTTCCTGGTCTGGGCGCACCATATGTTTGTAACAGGACTAAATCCTTTTCTTGGTTCCGTATTCGTATTGCTCACCCTGCTGATTGCTGTGCCATCTGCTATTAAGGTATTTAACTGGTTGACGACACTCTGGAGAGGTAACATACGGTTTACTCCAGCTACATTATTTGCTGTGGGCTTTGTTAGTTTATTTATTTCAGGCGGATTAACAGGTATTTTTCTCGGCAACTCCACCATTGATATTCAACTACACGACACAATGTTTGTAGTGGCACACTTCCATATTGTGATGGGCGTTGCCGGGATATTTGGAATGTTTGCAGGAATTTATCACTGGTTTCCAAAAATGTTTGGGCGTTACCTGAATAATTCTCTCGGCTATATTCATTTTTGGATCACCATAATTGGGGCCTATCTTATTTTCTGGCCAATGCACTATGAAGGATTAGCCGGTATGCCAAGGCGATACCTGGATAAAAGAGGCTGGGTTTCTTTTAACCAGTTTGGCGATCTGGATAAAATGATCACTGTTGTTTCAATAATAGTATTTGCGATTCAATTGTTGTTTTTACTTAATTTCTTCTATTCTGTTTTTAAAGGAAGAAAAGTTACTACACAAAATCCATGGGGAGCCAATACATTGGAATGGACAACGCCTATTCGCCCGGGTCACGGAAACTGGGAAGGAGAAATTCCTGAAGTTCACCGCTGGCCATATGATTATAGTAAAGACGGAAGAGAAAATATTCCGCAGACGGAGCCGGTTGGAGAGGGTGAGAAGCCACACTAAGGCCTCCCCAAATCCCTCCGAAGGAGGGCTTAAGAAGAGTTTGATTGTTTGGAATTTAATATGATGATGTTAGTATTTTGAATTTAGGGCTCATCCCCCTGGGAGGGGTGAAATAAGGGTTCTTTAAAATTTAGGTAAATAGGGTGGGTTGCTGAATAGAATTACCGAAAGATGAAGTGAGTGACACAACAGACGATGATAGTAGCACTGGTGTTGGGAAAATAAATTTTTATGTTCTTTATATAATAAGCGAATGTGGTGATGAAGAAGTTTAAAGATTTTTTGTTGTTGATTAAGCCTTCGCTGAGTATCATGGTGGTGTTCAGTAGTGTAATGAGTTTTGCATTGACAAAAGGCTCAGAGAGCTATGTGAACTTCTGGAAGATGATATTATTGCTCTTTGCAGGTGGGATACTGGTAACAGGCAGCGCCAATGCCATCAACATGGTAGTTGAAAAAGATACGGATGCTAAAATGAAACGGACTGCGAATCGCCCGGTGGCATCAGGCCGTTTGAGTGTGCAGGAAGGATGGGCCTTTGCTATCATCACAGGAGTGGCTGGTGTATTTGTGCTGGGCTATTTTTTCAACTGGCTGACAGCAGGATTAGCAGCGTTTAGCTTATTTCTGTACGCATTTATTTATACGCCGTTGAAAAAAGTAAATTCAATTGCTGTGTTAATGGGTGCTGTGCCGGGCGCATTGCCTTGCCTGATTGGCTGGGCAGCGGGAGATAATGAATTGTCAACGGGAGGATGGGTATTGTTTGCTTTCCAGTTTTTTTGGCAGTTCCCGCATTTTTGGGCCATTGCCTGGCTGGCACACAAAGATTATTCTTCGGTTGGGTTTAAGTTGCTGCCAGCAGATGAAGGACCAACAAAATTTACAGCGATGCAAACCATTATGTATTCGCTGTTATTAATACCGGTTACACTGGCGCCTTATTTTACAGGAATATGCAGTTACGATAATATGCAGGGAAAAATAAGTTTGGGGTTGATCGGGTTGGCAAATTTATTTATGATTGGAAGATGTGTGATGTTGTACCGGAAAATGGATGTTGGTGCTGCAAGGAAAGTGATGTTTGGCAGTTATATGTATTTGCCGGTGGTGATGTTGGCTTTTTTATTGAGTAAGGCTTGATAAGTAAAAATTAAAAAATTAAAATCAAACTAAGCTGTTTGTTAGGCTTCCTTTTTTGACTTTTTAGTTTTGAATTTGATTATATGAGTACAGTGAGTATAGAACAAAAAAACAAAATTCATCCATACAAGTTTACACTATGGGTGGCCATTGGCAGCATTGTCATGATGTTTGCCGGATTGACCAGTGCTTTTATCGTAAAAAGCAAACAGACAAATTTTTTGCAGATAACCATGCCGAAAATGTTCTGGATTTCAACTGCTGTAATAATCATCAGCAGTGTAACTCTCCAGCTGGCAGTAAGTTCTTTTAAGCAAAAAAAGTGGAACTGGTACCGGTTACTGTTGGGTATTTCATTGTTGCTGGGAATAGCGTTCCTGTTTTTTCAATGGAGGGGATTTCAGCAACTATGGGAGCAAGGGATAACCTTCAAAGGCTCAGGTGCCGGACAATTTTTGTATGTGATATTTGGTTTACACGGACTGCATGTAATTGGTGGTGTAATTGCTTTAATGATAATATCCGTTAAAGGATTTGCCGGGAAAGCAAAATTATACAGTTCGGTTCCGGCAGAAGTAATGGCAACCTACTGGCATTTTGTTGATTTGTTATGGATTTACCTGATGATATTTTTTTTACTGGTTGGATAAAGTAAGTATATTTTTAATCTGGAATATTAATAAATATGTCAACACAAGCAACAGTACATCAGACCAAATGGTGGAGCGGGGGCAAAAGCCCTTTTAACGTTGAGTATGGCAAGCTGATGATGTGGTATTTTTTAATGAGTGATGCTTTCACTTTTGGTGCATTCCTGATTTCTTATGGTTCCATTCGTTTCAGCCAGAACTACTGGCCTAATCCCAACGTGGTATTCAATGCTTTTCCCGGAGCGGGTCATGCCAACCTGCCTTTGGCTTTTGTGAGTGTGATGACGTTTATACTTATCATGAGTTCAGTTACCATGGTACTGGCTGTGCATGAGGGTCACCAGGGAAATCGCAAAGGAGTTATAAAATGGCTTGCATGGACAATTGTCGGAGGATTAGCTTTTCTTGGCTGCCAGGCCTGGGAGTGGCATCACCTTATTACCAGTGAACATGCTGTACTGGTAAACGGGCAAGTGGAAATATGGGGACAGAATATGGCGCATAATCCATGGGGATCTGTTGTGGAAGGAGTAGCTTATCACGGGCATACTGTATCAACACCCGGGCCAGTGGCATTTGGCGGATACTTTTTTGGCATCACCGGCTTTCACGGATTCCATGTTTTTTCAGGAGTTATTATTAATACAATTATGCTGATAATGGCATATAAAGGTGTGTTTGACAGAAAAGGACATTACCTGATGGTTGAAAAAGCTGGCTTATACTGGCACTTTGTTGACCTGGTTTGGGTATTTGTATTTTTATGTTTTTACCTGATTTGATAAATAAAATTATTTGAATACTATGAGTATGGAACATCAAGCGGTATCATCTGAAATTTCTTTTCATCATGCCCCTGCGGCGGGTAATGTAAAACGTATCTGGAAAATTTTCTGGGTATTACTTATTATTACGATGATTGAACTGGGCCTTGGTCTTTTATTGTATGCGCTGAGCCTTCCGGATGACCTGAGGCGACTGCTTATAAAAGGAGTGATCATTGTTCTTTCACTGGCCAAGGCATATTTCATTGTTTCTGTTTTTATGCACCTGGGTGATGAAATAAGAAACCTGATCATGACCATTGTAGTGCCGCTGGCGCTGTTTATCTGGTTTATCATTGCTTTTATTACCGATGGAAATTCATATAAGAATCTCCGGAACAAATATGATTTGCATTTTAAAGAAAGATCATTGCCGGAAAACCAGGCTAAATTCATTACACCGGTAGAAAACCCCGGGGGAAAATAATCAGTTCTTTTAATAGTATTCATATCACAAAACCATCCCGACTGTGAACGTCGGGATGGTTTTTAATTGAGAATTATTGTGAACAAAAAAGCTTTATATGCGGTGATGCTGGCCATATTGCTGCCGCTTGTTTCCTATTTCATTGTGAAAGGAAAAAGTGAAAATGCGGTGGCTATGCCGAAGCATTATCTGCCGGACTCTGTTGTTACAATAACTAAAAAGGGCAAAAGAGTTTCAGATACCATCTGGCATCAACTGGCCAATTTCAAACTAACCAACCAGGAAAATAAAACTGTTTCATGGGATAGCCTGAAAGGAAAAATTGTAATTGCAGATTTCTTTTTTACCCGTTGTCCTACAATCTGTCCGGGGCTTACAAGAAATATGAAGAAGCTGGCAGAGTCCATTAATAATGGTGAACGGGTTGGTGATAAAACCAATAAACTGGTTCACTTTCTTTCTTTCAGCATTGACCCGGAAAGGGATTCGGTGAAGCAATTAAAAAACTGGGCCGACCGATTCCAGGTTAACCCGGAAAAATGGTGGCTGCTTACCGGCGATAAGAAAATGATCTATGATCTTATCATCCATGAAATGAAAATTCCGGTGGATGACGGGCAGGGCATTGATACAAACTTTATGCACACCGATCATTTTGTACTTATTGACAGCACCCGGCATGTGCGGGGATATTATCATGGCCTTGAGGCGGCCTCGCTGTCGCAATTATCAAAAGACCTGGTGTTACTTACGATGGAAAAAGATCCGAATGCAAAAAGTTTTTTTGCCGGTAAACTGCAACTGATTGCCGTGGTACTTTTAATTACCATATTCGGCGTGGGATTATTTTTTTATTTCCTTAGAAAAAATTCATAAACATGCTATCGGCTGCCTGGAAAAAAAATGATAAGAAAGCAAGGATCATCATCTTTAGTTTTTCTGCCATTGTATTTGCCGCGGTGATGCTGCTGAGCCGGGTAAAGTGGAATGCGAACCTGGGGTTTGATGTGCATTTGTTTGCCACTGCCAATGCATTTATAAATTCCTGCGTAGCCATATTATTGATTATTGCATTGATTGCTGTAAAAACAAAAAACTATATACTGCATAAGAACATCATGCTGACGGCCATGTTTCTGTCTGTTCTTTTTTTAATAAGCTATATCTGTCATCATTTATTTGCCGGTGAAACAAGGTTTGGGGATGTGAACCACGATGGCATCGTTACTGATGTTGAAAAAGCAGCCGTTGGCAGCAGCCGGATGATCTATTATATTTTACTGGGCACTCATATTCCGCTAGCGGGTATTATTCTTCCTTTTATTTTATTCTCCGCTTACAGGGCATTGACGGGAGAATTTGACAAACACAAAAAATTAGTACGCATTACCTGGCCCATCTGGTTTTATGTGGCGGTAACGGGTGTGCTGGTGTACTGGATGATTAGCCCGTATTATCATTAGAAGGCTTAAGATTTTTTATGAATTCTTGTTCTTGCAGGTATTTCGAAAAAGCATCACACCGTTGATTTCTATAACATAGAAATCAACGGCTGTTTAAAGATTCGGAAAGACCAACAGCGGCAAAAGAATTATTTTTTGGGCAGAAGTAATTTACTGTAATTTCAGTTCTTAATAAAATTATATGAAATACAAATTATTTCTCCTTGGATTGTGTTTCCTTTTTTCTGTTAAGGGCTTAACACAGAAAAAAATGAATTTTATAAAAATTCATGGAGGAGTTGAAATGCCCCTTGGTATTTTTAAAGAAGGATACAAAACCGGGTGGGGTATTTATGCAACAGACTATTATAGTGTCAGTAAAGATGGGAGTGTGCTTTTTTCTGTTGGAATAACAGGATGGAAGGTTCAGGATGCTAATAATAATAGCGGACTCTTTTTACCAAGAATTGGGTACAGGCATTTTATTGCAGAAGGATTATATGCACAAGGTGATGCAGGATTGGCTGTTTATACGGGTTATTGGAATGGTCCTTCAAGATTTACTTATGGTGGAGAATTGGGTTATTTAATAAAAAACAAATCTGGCAGTGGTTTTGACATCTCGGTCAGAATTAATAGAGCTTCATATAGATCTTGGATAGGAGTTAATATTGGATATCAGTTTCAACTGTAATAGAAAGGAAATTTAAAATCCCAATTCATCTACAGGATACCCAAACGGTTTTTTAAAATCAACTACCCGGTCGTTTTTTTTCTCCCTTGGCAGGTGTTCCAAAAAAAACATCACGCAGTGTTGTGTGCCTACCGCAGGCAGGCACACAATACCAATGACATATTTACTATTATTATTTAAAACGGAATTCCAAAATTTACATAAGTAATTACTTTTTTTGATTGTTCGCTATATTCCAGGCTGAATTCCAACGGGCCAATAAGTGTATTGTAAGCAAACGTAAGGGCATGGCCGGTAAGCCAGTTTTTTAAATGTATCTTTTCATCGCCGCTGATAAAGTTGATGACTGCGGCATTGGTCCTGGCCATGAGGTAAGTATTTTTTGACAGTTGTAAATTTAATCCCAACAAAAGCGAAGTAACACTGGGAGTGCTTACCGTAGTTTCATCCAGCCCGGCGAAAAGAACCTGGTTCCTTACCGTATTGGTCAATCCTCCTATCTGAAAATTATTGACGAGGTTTTGTTTGTAATTAAAATTTATACCCATCTGGAATAAGGTATAAAAAGTAAGCTGCTTTGAAAAAGGCGAATAAGATTCTGCTTTGATGAAGGCCCGCTGGTAATTATCATAATTAACCCCGAATGAATCAATATTGGTTACTGGTATTCCATTGGAAAAGAAAGTGACATTGGGTCGCTGGTTAAATAAAAGGCCAAGTTCAGCATTTAACTTTATTCCTCTATGCGGATAGAAGATTTTATCAGTGGTATTCATATTAAAATATACAAAGGAAGTAAAGAAGTCATTTTTACCTTTTGCTTCCAGGCTCGATAAAATCAGCGGTTTAAAATCAATACGTTCATAGCGGGTTCCGATGCCGGCAGTAGTATTTCTGTTGCCGGAATATTGTGCTTTTAATTCTCCATTAAAATAAACCTGCCGGTATTGCCCGCTTTTTCTAAACCCTGTATAGGTATTTATTTTAAAGCTTTCGAGCTGCACAGAAGGTATAATGGCAATGTTTTTTCTGAATGCAAAATACTGGAGATGCTCGCCTTTGATCCGGAAGTTTTCGCCGATATTGATAGTAGCCATACTTCTTGAATAACGGGCCAGGTAATCACGGGTGGTGAGGTTGGTAATGATACTGATTCCGGAGAAAGCATTATAATGCAACCCCACTTTAGCGTAAGTGGATGAATTTTCTTTTACTGTAAAAATAATTTTTGTTGTACCGTCTGCCAGTGGTTCCAATGAATAATTAATACTGCTGTAATAAAGTGTACCAAAAACCCGGCGGATCAATTTTGAAAGACTTGCTTCTGCATACGTTTTGTTAGTTTGAAAATTCATGGCATGTAAAAAAAATTCTTTCTTTGTTTTTTCAAGGCCAATTATTTCATACGAACTGATAAAAACAGAATCAGGCGCAGGCAACCGTTCGGTTTTTAAGGATAATGTTCCGTATAACTGGTTTAATGAATCGGCCAGGTGTTTGAATACTGGAAATAATTTTCTTCCCTCTTCCAGTCCGATATCTATCAGCTTGTCTGCCTTGTTAAAACTTCCCATCGTATATCCCTGCAAAGGCTGGAAAACATATATATCACAAAGCGGCACTTCTTTTTTATAATCTTCTGCCTCTCTAAAAAAGGCCAGTTGCAATAATATTTCCGGTGCGGAGTTTAATCTTTCTTTGGGTGATGTTCCGGTGGTTACGCTGCTGCCAATTACTATATCAGCGCCCATGTCTTTAACATCTGTTACCGGAAAATTTCTGACCAGCCCTCCATCAACCAGCCGGTAACCATTATAATCTACGGGTGTAAATAAGGAAGGAATGGTCATGCTGGCACGAACGGCTGTAACAATATCGCCTTTGTCAAAGACAATGGCCTGCCCGTTGGAAATATCTGAAGCAATACATTTAAAAGGGATAGAAAATTTGTTGAAATCCTTGATTCGTTGTACAGGATAGTACAACTCAGAAAACTTAAACCTTAATTCCTGCCCATCAATAATACCGCCGGGCAATTTCAGTTTATTATTGATATAAGGAAGTTCGATGGCATATTTCCCATATTCATCTTTTTCTTCCATGGATAAGGAACGCAGGGATAATTGGTTGCTCAATAATATATCCCAGTCAATTTTCCGGCTCATGGCTTCAATCTGGTTGGCGGAGTAGCCAATAGCATACAACGACCCGATAACGGCGCCCATACTGGTGCCGGTGATATAATCAATTTTTAACCCGGCAGAATCGATAGCTTTTAAAATCCCGATATGTGCCAGGCCCTTGGCGCCACCACCACTTAAGGCAAGGCCAATTTTAGGGCGGGGGTTATTTTGCTGCCCGGATGTATTTACGGAAGCATAAAAGCAAAAAAATATAATCAGGATTTTTTTCATATAGTGTCTGCTGGCATATTAGAACGGCGAATAAATTATTATCTTGTCTTCCTGCCTGTTAATTATTAATTACTTAAAGATATGGTGAAAGGAAGAAAGAGGCATTTAGTAATTAAAATCCAAATTCATCTACCGGGCCCCAATTTTTTAAACCCAACTACCGCCTGCAAAAATTTTGTCAGCGTAAAAAATCACTTACTTTTTGCTGAATAAATTTTTTCACGGTTTCCCAGGTTTGTCCTTTCAGGCTGATGGGGTCTTCGCTTTCATCCGCATCATCAAAATAAGTGATGGCCTGTGGGATAGTGATAAGCAAGTTTTGTTCAGGAAATTTTTGTTCGTGGAATGCAATTATCTCTTTTAATGAATAATGATGCAGCAACTCATACAAATCCCAGAAGTCTTTCTTTTTTCCCCGGCCTAGTATCGCATTTATCTTCATGGCAATAATGTCCCTGTCGTCATAGATCCTGATACCATCAACTACTTCAGTTTCCCAAATTAACGGGTGAGGATGATGCACAATATCCACTTTCACCCCATCGAGATAACAGAATATCCCCCAGCGATAATACCGGCTTTCTGTGCCATATCCTTTTCCGAATTCTTTCTTTAGGGCCTTTACAATGGGCTCATGATCAAATTTATTTTCATAAAATAAATCAATATCAACAGATGTGCGATGGCCATACCGTAATGATAAAGCAGTGCCGCCCACTAATGAAAAGGGCAGCAACGCTTTCAGGCGCATCAAACGTTTTAATACGGAAAAAGTCCCGGGTTCGACTGTCTCAAGATGTAGCATCTGAATTCGGTAACAGGTTTATCAATAACAGCAGCGGCCAAATGAAGTCTTCTTTCAGGTAAGTATTTTGCATTTAGTAAAACTTCAGTCACTTTCTCATCCCCGTAATATCTCCGGCACTGGCGAATGTCATCCACATCGCCCCGTTCAAAAACCCTTTCGATGATAAAAGAGGCTTTGCCATCATAATCTAATTTGTCAAAATTTACATCCCAGAAGATGCGGCGATTGAATACAGGTTTGGGTTTGGGCGTTTCCATGTTTTAAAATTAATCAATAATTCATTAACCGTTCTTATAACCCTTACCTACAACAAATGAAAATAGTAAAGTTTAAAATCCCATTTCCTCAACCGGATCCCAAAAGAGTTTTTTAAAATCAACTACCTGGTCGTTCTTTACCTTAACGCCTTCTTTCTTTAATAATTTTTCCATCATACCGGGCGGAGAAAAATGATGCTTGCCTGATAAAATACCCAAACGATTCACCACACGATGTGCCGGCACTTTCGGTCTTACACGATGACAACCATTCATGGCCCAGCCTACCATGCGGGCTGATGATTTGGCGCCAAGACAGGCGGCAATAGCGCCATAAGAGGTTACTCTTCCCTTCGGTATTTGCCGGGCTACTTCAAAAACCAGTTCAAAAAAATTCTCTTCTCTTTTACCGGAGGGTCGTATTGATTTTATTTTTTCAGATGATTTTTTCTTTGAGGTCATACTATAAATATAGTTTCATTTTTTGACTCACCTGCCATCAGTCAGTTTCTTTAAGCAGCTGTTTTAGTTCATCATCTTTTTCTTTGCCGGGTAAGTTTTCGGGCAAAGAAAAACAGAGATAATGAATTTTTTTACTTCCGGAAATATCCAATGATTCGTAATGAGTTTTTATTTTCAACTCTTCGTCAACAGATTCTTCTATATAAATATTATCTGAATCTTTTTTTAAATAACAACCATATAACTCAATTACCAGTTTGGTAAACCGGTATAGATCCGGGCTATCGGTTTTCAGGTGTATTAAACCACCGGGGGCTAAAAATTGTTTATACAGCCGTAAAAATTTTGGATGCGTAAGCCGCTTTTTGGCTTTTGATTTTCGTAGTTGCGGGTCGGGAAAAGTAATCCATATTTCAGCAACTTCATCTTTGGCAAAGTATTCCGTTACCTGGTCTATTTCTGTTCGAAGAAAAGCTACATTGATTAAATTATTTTGTAATGCTTTTTTGGCCCCCACCCAGATGCGGTTTCCTTTTAAATCAATTCCAATAAAATTTTTGGAAGGAAATAATTGCCCCAGGCCAACAGCATATTCTCCTTTGCCACAGGCCAGTTCAAGAATGATGGAGTGATTGTTTTTAAAAAAATCATTCCAATTGCCTGCCATGTCTTTCGGAAACTGGAGCACATTAGAAAAAGTGTTCAGCTCAGCAAACCGTTCCAGTTTTTTTTGACCCATGACCGGCAAAGATAAGGATGTGTAAAAAAAATTGCGTAGCCTTTACTGAATAGTAAAGTAGCATATCCTGCTTATTACCTGACAGGAAAATTTTAGATTTTTTTATTCTCAATAAATTTTTTTACAGCAGGAGATAGCTTCAGAGAACTATTCTTTTTCAGGTTAATTATTGTTAACTGGCTCAACTCTATTATAGACTCGGGCAATGATGTAAGTTTATTTGATTCAAGATATAATTCAGTAAGCGCTTTTAGATTATTGATATTTTCTGGTAGTGAGTCGAGTTTGTTTCCGTTCAGGTCCAGCACGGTAAGTGATGTAAGATGGGTAATGCAGGACGGAAATGTTGTAAACTGGTTATAAGGCAAAGCAAGGTATTTAAGGTTAACAAGTTTGTCCATACTTTCAGGAAGCGAAGTCAGCAAGTTACCACCAACCCCTATTTCATTCAGCTTGCTGAGATTGGAAATGCTTTCCGGGATAAACCGCAGCAGGTTGCCATAAAAATATATTTCATTAAGGCTGGTCATTTTGGAAAAATATTCAGGAAGAGAGGTTAGCAGGTTATTATTCAGGTAAAGCTTTTTGAGATTGATGAGTTTGGTAATTGACTCGGGAAGAAATGAAATATGATTATTGCTAAGATCCAGTGCAGTAAGGTTGGGCATACTGGTAACCGTTTCTGGTATGAAATTAAACTTATTAAAACTAAGGTTTAGCTCTTTCAGATTTTCCATCCGGGTAATGCTTTCAGGCACAGAGGTAAGTTTGTTGCCGGCCACATTAAGGGTGGTAAGATTGGTTAGCCGTGTAATAGTTTCCGGAATAGCCTTCAGCTTTTGATTATTTAATGAAAGGATATAAACTTCTGAAGAATGCTTCAGCGCCTCATCCAGTGAAGTATATATTTTTTCTTTTTGAGCATGAGTAAATAATCCAATGGCGACAAGGCTAATGAGTAGTGGTATTTTTTTCATGATGTAAATTTCGGAAATTTTTTTTCGGAAAAGCCCGGAATAAAAAAGCCCTCATTTGAATATGAGGGCTTAAAAAAAGCAATACAAGCTGTAGGGGAAGGGTTCGAACCTCCACGGGGCAGTTAGCTGTTGCACAAATGAATAGAGAGTGCTACTCTCAACCTACTGGTGGTCAACCCCAGTCGGTCCGCCCGTCGGCGGATCGGCGTTATGCAACGTTTATTCTGTTTTCCCCACCCCCGAGACAAGAGGGCATGTCTGCCAGACTTACGTCATTTCATCACCCCACAGTATTATCAAGAACTTGATAGCCCAAATATAGGCGGGTAAGCAGTTTTGTTCAAAATTTTCAAACACTTATTTTGAAACTATAGAAATTTTTCAAATATTTGCTGATTATTTTGAAAATATTCAAAAAGCATATTCAAAATGCCTGCTAAATTAAATCTTGACAAATTGGATCTGCAGATTATCCAGCACATGATGGAGAATGCAGAGATATCTTATGCTGATCTGGGAAAGAAACTATTTGTGTCCGGTGGCACCATTCATGTTCGTATTAAGAAACTGCAGGAGGCAGGAGTGGTAACAGGTTCAAGGCTTAAGATAGATCTGAAGCAAATGGGGCATGATGTTATTGCTTTTATTGGGATTTACCTGAAAGAAAGTTCCTTGTATGATTCCGTGGCTAAAGAATTGCAGAAAATATCTGAGATTGTACGGTTGAATTATACCACGGGCAATTACAGCATGTTTGCAGAAATTGTTTGTAAAGATATTTCGCAGTTGAAATTTGTGCTGCATGACCAGTTGCAGAAAATAAAAGGCATTGAACGTACCGAAACATTTATTTCTTTGGATGAAAGCTTTAACCGTAATGTAAAAGTGATGTAATGCCATTTTAGATTATGCAGATAATTTTTATTTAATGCCGATACATGTTTGATTCAATTATTTGCCAGGAATTGCTACATTCATTGATGATTTTTGATTGGATACAACGAATTTTATTTACCAACAGATAAAAAAATTATATGCCCGACATTTTTGATCTTTTTGCCCGATGGTGGAAACAGATACTCGCTGTAATGGCATTGTCATTGCTGACAGTTGGCGTTATCACTTTTTTAAAACCACGACAATATCTTTCTGTGACGACGGCTGTTCCAGCCAGTTCTTTTGCCTCAGATAAGGCAAGGGTTTTTAATGAAAATATTCAGGCGTTGTATTCAACACTGGGCACTCCGGATGACCTTGACATGATTTTGGGAACTGCCAACCTTGATACGGTTTACCTTTTTGTTACTGACCAGTTTAATCTTTTTGATCATTATAAGACGAAAGAAAAGGGAGATACTGCAAGAACCAGCGCTGCTTTATTGCTGAAAAAAAATACCCGGGTGATGAAGAGTGAGTATGGTGAATTGAAGATAAAAGTGTGGGACACTGATAAAAACCTGGCGCCGCAACTGGCAAATGCAATTATGGCTGAATTACAGTCCATTCATCAGAACCTGCAAAGTGCGGGAAATGATGCTGTATTGAATGGGATAAAATCGAGACATAAGAAAATCTGGAACCGGATAGACAGTATTAATAATTATTTAAGTAAAGCACTTGTTGAAAGGAAGATTGCTGATAGTCTGGGTGCCGAACGAAAATCATTGACAGAACAATTACCACAGTACGAAAAACTAATCAGCGAATACCAACTGATGGTGGATAATAAACCGCCCGTACTTATTGTGGTAGAAAAAGCAAGACCATCCAAATGCCCGGACAAACCCAAAAGAATGCAGATCATGATTGCCACAGCCGTGCTTAGTTTTCTTTTTGCATTATTAGCAGCATTGGTAATGGAAAGAAGGAAAAAATCCTGAATGTGATTGCTTCAATTCATAAAGACAAATTCCTGTTTACTTTTTTAGCCGGACTGTTTATTGTTTTGGCAGGAGCCGCCATTTACACGGAACACTATTTACTGGTCTTAATCCCCTTTGCGGCGCTTATTTTTTTTGCAGGATGGCGAAACAAAGAAGCAGTTTTTTATTTGTTGCTTTTTTCCCTTCCGCTTTCTTTTGAATATAGTTTTTCTTCCAGCCTTGGAACAGATATTCCGGATGAGCTTTTGATGATTTTTGTTTCGGGATTGTTTATAGCTTATTGGGTTTTTTCGCCGGAAGCGATTTCTAAAAAAAGTTTAAAACACCCTTTACTTCTTTTGTTGTTTATCAGTTTTGGTTGGCTGGTAATTACTGTTTTGTTTTCAACTGAATCTTTTCTTTCATTAAAATACTTATTGGCTAAATGTTGGTATGCCGGTGCTTTTGTCATTGCCCCATTAATTATTTTCAAAGAAAAGAAATCCATTAAGCTTGCTGCTGCAGCAATTGCCGGTTCTATGTTTCTCATTGCCGTTATTGCCCTGCTGCGGCATTATTATTATGAATTCCGCTTTGCAAATATTAATGATGCCGTTTATCCGTTCTTCCGCAACCATGTCAATTATTCGGCGATGCTGGTATGTACTATACCAATTTTGTTCGCATTTTTTTCAACCGGCAAAACAAAAAATCTGAAACTATTGATGGCTTGTGCCATTCTTATAACTTTCATTGCGCTGTTTTTTTCTTATGCCAGGGGCGCCTGGCTGGCGCTGTTTGTAGGAATGATTGCTTATTGGCTGATAAAAAAGAGATTGCTTATTTATGCATTTCTTGCTTCAATCATACTTGTTGCCGGGTCATTGATTTGGTTAAAAAATAATGACAGGTACCTTCGGTATTCTAATGATTATAAGACGACAATTTTTCACAATAACTTTGCTGAGCATCTGGTAGCTACTTATAAATTGAAGGACGTTTCCACAGCTGAACGATTTTACCGTTGGATAGCAGGAGTAAGGATGATAAAAGATAACCGGCTTACCGGGTATGGCCCCAATACGTTTTATGATAATTATAAGGGATATGCTGTTCCCGCTTTTAAAACATGGGTAAGTGATAATAAAGATCATTCAACGGTTCATAATTATTTTTTGCTTACAGCCATTGAACAAGGTCTTCCCGGGTTATTATTTTTTGTTGTTTTAATAGGCGGCATGTTATACTATGCCCAGTATTTATATCACCGGGTGAAAGATATTTTTTATAAAACAACAGCCATAACGGTTGGTGTAATTGTAACAATGATTATCGTCGTAAATTTTTTAAGTGATCTTATTGAAACTGATAAAATTGGAAGTCTTTTCTTTTTATGTTTAGCCACACTTGTTATTACTGATATAAATACAAAAAAAGACTCAGACTCTTCCCCTGACATTGAGGGCATCTCGTAACCCGTTGCCCAATAAATTAAAAGCCAGTACCAGCAGCATGATAGCAAAGCCGGGCGCCAGTGCCAGCATTGGATTTTGCGTGATGATAAAATTATAATTTTCTTTTATCATTAATCCCCAGCTTGGCT
Organism: Chitinophagaceae bacterium; assembly: GCA_032654705.1. Classification (GTDB taxonomy): domain Bacteria; phylum Bacteroidota; class Bacteroidia; order Chitinophagales; family Chitinophagaceae; genus JJ008. The sequence goes on along the minus strand of JAULAZ010000003.1, from coordinate 2,719,951 downwards.
GGGGAGGTTGTACACCAACACCAAGAAAACTCAACCCTGCTTCAATTACAATAGCAGAAGCAAAATTGGATGCGGCAACTACCATCACAGGTCCCATAATATTGGGCCATATATGCCGGACAATCGTTCTGAAATTGGAAAATCCCAATGCTCTTGTTGCTTCCACATATTCCTGTTCCCTTGCAGCCAGCACTTGTCCCCGAACCAATCTTGCCACACTTACCCACATGGTTAATCCCACGGCGATAAACACCTGCCAGAAACCTTTGCCCAGTGCAAGTGTAATGGCAAACACTAGTAGCAAAGTTGGAATACTCCAGATAACATTAATAAACCACATAATGACATCATCTGTTTTTCCACGGTAATAACCTGCCAGAGAACCGAGTATCAAGCCAATGCTTAATGAAATGATTACGGTGATCAGGCCGACACTTAAACTAACCCTTGTGCCAACTATTAATCTGCTAAATATATCACGGCCATATTTATCTGTGCCAAGGAGATATTTTTTGAAAGCAATATCTTTTACAGCTTTTCTTGGAAAAGACAATGATTCATATACATCTTCATCAATATATTTTTTAACAAAAAAACTGTCATCTGAATATCCATACTCTTTTATTGGTATAAAGTAACAATCATCTTCTTTGCCTTTTATTAATTGCGTGAAAAAACTAGTTGCTCCAACATCTTTCTCTTTTTTTATTTTAATAAATGTTTGTTTGAAACCCGGTTTCTCTCCGCCGATTTCAAGTATAATGCGATTGGCATTAGGTGAAGAGTCAGGCGCAATGAAATAAGCAAAAAGAGCAACCAGCACAGATAAGGCTATAATAATTAACCCAAATATTGCGCCTTTGTTTTTTTTCAGCCGCCGCCATGCTGCCGCCTGGAATGATTGAGACTGGCTCATGCAGGAAAGATAAGCTAAGAGAATAAAAGAGAAAAGAAGAAAAAGAGTTTTGAGCAGATTATGAAAGATAAAAACAAAATGAAAGTTTGAATTGGGAAGACAATAACGAATTATACTCTTTCCTACTCCTTTTCTCCTTCTGGCTTTCTCTTAGCTCACCCTTCTGCTTTTCCACTCATACTTCCCAAACTGCCCAAACAGACCTGATACAATTGTGTAGAATATATGAAGTGGTTGAAAAATGAAAAAATACTTTAGTAATGATTGTTTGTTGAAGAAACCCGCCACCGAAAAAACAAACGGAAGCTCAACAATTGTTTTTGCCAACCAAAGACCAGCAAGAAAAAGCCAGTAATGATAACAGAAGAAACCGGCGATTGCCAATGCCAGAAATGAAAGATTGAAAAAATACACCAGCAATAAAACAAAAATGATTCGCTTGTCATCATATTTCCCTGCTTTGCTGGCCCAGCGGATGCGCTGGTTTAAAAAATCTTTCCAACTCTTCACAGGATGTGTAGATACTATGGCTTCTTTTGATTTCAGGTAATGAATTTTATCAGGATATTGCTTCGCTATTTTATGCATCAGCAGCATATCATCACCCGATGCAATATTATCTATGCCTGCAAATCCATTTACTGCATGAAAAGAATTTCGTTCATAGGCAAGATTGGCGCCATTGCACATAGAAAGCTGCTTTTTAAAAACAGCGGCACCAGTTATGCCCTGTAATACCATAAAATCAAGCTGCTGAAATATGGAAAGAAGGCTGTTGCTCCCCTCGCCACGAAGTGGAATGGGGTTGGGGGTGAGGACAACAGGCGCTGCAATAAAAACTGATTCTTTTTCTTCTTTAAAGGCGGCAATTGTTTTTAACCAGTTTGGCAAGGGCAGGCAATCGGCATCGGTTGTAACGATCAAATCTCCTGTAGCTGCAGCAATCCCTTTTTCGATAGCTTTCTTTTTATACGAGTTGATGGCGTCTGCTTTTAATTGTAATAATTTAACTGAAGGATATTTCGCAATAATGCTGGCAGTTTCGTCTGTTGAATGATCGTCTATTACAATTACTTCAAATAATGCAGACGGATAAGTTTGTTTCTGCAGTGCCTGTAGCAAATGCCCGATATTTTCTTCTTCGTTTCTGGCGGGAATAATGACACTTATTTTTGTTTGTGGCGATGAAATAGAAGAAATGAAACCTGGAATAGATTTCCACGCCAGCCAATAATAAATAATCAGGCAACTGTAGAGAAAAAATAACGCTATGATGATATAGAGAAGTATCATGTAGTCAGGCAAAACTAATCATTGCAATCAGTGCAGCAAAGACGCTAATATTTCATCAATATGTTTTTCATGCAGAACCTGGTGGCCGGAGTGAATCACAGACAGCGAACATTGTTCTTCAATTCCCTTCCTGAATCTTTCCCCGACTGATGATAAAATAATCCGATCAAGCTTTCCATAAATTAGCCTGGTTTGAATGTTATTTTCCCTGATGAAAGATTTTATACTCGTTATATCAGGTTTTAGTTTTCGAAGGGTGGTCCACCGGGCATATAATAACTGTCTTGCTTCCGCCCTACCAATATAGAAATTGACAAATTTGAAAATACTTGCATTGACCAGTTTTAATTTATTCAGCATTTTCAGGAAACCAAAAAACCAGCCCGGGTGTTTCATGGTAAAGCGGAAGAATCTATTTCCAATCCATGTTTGTGTAGCTAGCCAGTACCAGAAATTTACTTTCAGCCCATCAGGCGCCAGCAAAACCATTTTTTCAATTTTTTCCGGCATAGCCTGGCAAAGACTTAATGCAGCACGACCACCAAGACTGAAGCCAAGAAGTGTAAGTTTCTGGTTGCCGGTTTCTGGCTGCTGGCTTCCAAGGTTGAGAATTTCTTCAACGATTTGAATAAGGTCTTTATGGCTGAAGTTTAAACCTTCCTTCCATTCAGTCCTGCCATGAAAAGGAAGATCAATAGCGTAGAAAGTGTATTGATTACCAACATATTTCTCCAAAAAATTATACATAGATGCGTCTTCACCATAACCATGAAAGCATAGCGCAGGCTTTGGGCCTGACCCGAATTGATAATACCCGATGTTAGAATTTCTGTAGCTAAGCCGTGGAGGTTCCATTTGGAAAGAAAAAAATTTATCAAAAAATATGACGAACATTTCAAATATAGTTATTAATTTTGAATAGTTGCACAAACAACTATATGCCAAACAACCAATTTAAGAAAGGAGAGTTATACAGCTTTATCACCGGGAAAGCTTCTACTGCTATTGCCCGCAGGTTACAAAAAAAATTAAATGCTTCCGGATTGAATATTACTATTGAGCAATGGAGTGTGCTGTATCATTTATGGAAACAGGAGGGTATCAGCCAGCAGGAATTATGCAATGCAACATTCAGAGATAAGCCCAGCATAACACGACTGGTAGATAATCTTGAAAAATTAAACCTGGTAAAAAGAGTAGCCTCTGAAAATGACAGGCGGATCAACTTAATATACCTGACAAAGCAAGCACAGAAATTGCAGGAGGAAACAATGGTGCTGGCAGAAGCAACATTAAACGAAGCATTGGAAACTGTGCCGCCTGAAAAGATTGATGTTTGTAAAGAGGTGTTGCAGATTGTGTATGACAACTTGAAATAGTAAACAGATGAATAAGAATATTGCATTGAGTAGAGAGAAAAAAAATTAATCCTAAAAATTTTAAACTTATAATCATGAGTACAGAAGCTGCAACAAAGACCGTTTTAAAAGGCGGCGAATGGATGGTAAAGGAATCATCCCCGTTTGAAACATTTACTGCCGATGATTTCAGTGAAGAACAACTGATGATTAAGGATATGTGTAATCAGTTTGTGGCGGCAGAAGTTTATCCAATACTTGACAGGATTGATAGTATGGAGCCCGGCCTGATGAAGTCGCTTGTGACTAAAGCAGGCGAACAGGGATTACTGGCCACTTCTTTTCCTGAAGAATATGGCGGACTGGGCAAAGACTTTGTAACATCAACTATCATCAATGAATATCTTGGTGCGGGATTTTCTTTCTCTGTAGCTATTGCCGCACATACAGGCATCGGCACATTGCCCATTCTGTATTTTGGAACACCGGCTCAAAAACAAAAATATATTCCAAAACTCATTACCGGCGAATGGGCTGGTGCTTATGGATTAACTGAACCCAACAGCGGCAGTGATGCACTAAGCGGAAAAACATCTGCAAAGCTGAGCGATGACGGCAAGTATTATATATTGAACGGACAAAAATGCTGGATAACCAATGGTGGTTTTGCACAGGTTTATACTGTATTTGCAAAAGTGGACGGAGACAAGTTTTCTGCATTTATTGTTGAAAGAGGAACAGAAGGATTTACACAGGGACCTGAAGAACATAAAATGGGTATCAAAGGTTCTTCAACAGTACAGTTATATTTCCAGGATTGTAAAGTGCCGGTTGAAAATCTGCTGGGCGAAATTGGCAAAGGACATCGGATTGCTTTTAATATTCTCAACCTGGGCCGTTTGAAACTGGCTGCTGCTGCTATTGGTGGCGCTAAAATGGCTTTGAACAGCAGCATTGAATATGCAAAAACAAGAGAACAGTTTAAACAACCTATTGCAAATTTTGGAGCGATAAAACATAAGCTGGCCGAAATGGCTATCCGGACTTTTACCGGCGAATCAGCTTTGTATCGTACTGCCAGGTGGATTGATGAAAAAGAACATGAACTACTTTCTGCAGGTAAACCATTTAACGAAGCATTATTAGGCGGTGCTGAAGAATTTGCTATTGAATGTGCTATACTGAAAGTATATGGAAGCGAAGTGCTCGATTTTGTTGTAGATGAAGGGGTACAGATACATGGTGGGAATGGTTATAGTGCTGAGTATAATATTTCAAGGGCTTATCGTGACAGCCGGATCAATCGTATTTATGAGGGAACAAACGAAATTAACCGGTTGCTTATTTTGGATATGACATTAAAAAGAGCAATGGGAGGACGGCTGGATCTGATGGGCCCTGCTATGGCGGTACAAAAAGAACTGATGAATATTCCTGATTTTGGTTCAGAAGATGAAGCTCCTTTTGCCAAAGAAAGAAAATTGGTAGCCAATCTTAAGAAAGCCATCCTGATGGTATCCGGAGCCGCCGTTCAAAAACTCATGATGAAAATCGATAATGAACAGGAAGTGTTGATGAACATTGCTGATATGGCTATTGAAGTATTCAATGCAGAAAGTGTGTTGCTGCGGGTGATGAAGCTGACAGATAAATTGGGAGAAGCTGCTTGTCAGCTTCACCTGGACATTACGAGAACATACCTGTATGATGCTGCAGACAAAATAAATAAATCAGGAAAAGATGCAGTTAATGCATTTGCGGATGGCGATGAGCAGCGGATGATACTCATGGGCCTGAAGCGATTTACCAAAGCAGAATCATTTAACAGTAAAGATGCCCGGAGAAGGATTGCTGATAAAATGATAGCAGAAGGGAAATATTGTTATTAATCCCAGGTTTCCTTATCAAAATCAAGCATGGCTGGCCTGAAGGAGGAAATTTTATTTGTGTCTTTATAAATAGCTGCCAGTTCTTTGCGGGCTAATTTTAATTCATGTAATCGTTGAATCCTTTTTCTTTCAAAAAAGATTCCTGTACATAATACGATTGAAGAAAAGGTGCTGACAAGAAAATAGACGAGAAATGTGTCGGCTTTATAGGGTGTTTTAATAAGATAGAACATTGTATAAATAATTCCATAGCTACCGTAGGCAAAAACAAGTGCGGCCGCAATCAGGGTTTTGCCAGTAGCTTTTCTGTGCATCACTGTAATCTTTGACTGGTGGAAAAATAAGTATACACAAAGTGAGAAGACCATGAAAATCCCCGGGCCTAATACAATTGTTATTGCAGCAATATTGAACCCACGCAGCAGAATTACTGCTATATCAAAAACAATGAATAAAATTGCCATCATTTTTAACTGCCTGGTGAATTTTGCAGATGTGCTGAAATAAGTAAGAAAAATCAACATCAGGGGTACATCCAGAAAATTATGGACTATTCCAAAGTTGTGCATCACATTGAAGTTGGTTTTGATATAGCCCTCCGTCATCAGGTTGTATATAAAAGCTAAAGCATAGTAGGTAAGAAGGATTGGGAAACTTCTGTAGGTACCCAGTCTGAAAATCAGGATGAAAAATATGGGTGAAAAAAGAGCAAGAGATGAAATAAAGCCCATGATAGAATTCCAGGTCATATGTTATTTATTTTCAAGAAAAGGTTCAAAATAAGACAACGTCTGTTTACGGAATCTTCTGCATTATTAACGGATGATACTTATGCATAGTGCTTAAACCTAAGAGTTTATACCCAAATTCAGTAAAACCATGCTCTTATTAAGTAATAATACGGGAATATAAACAGAGGGTTTTTATGCCATCTCACTTATTGTGATCATACGATTGATATGAATAATCATTTCCTGAGATAACCCAATCAAAGTTTACTTAAGACGGCCGTATCAATTTCCATTATTTAGCTAATAGTTGACCGGTTTGCAGCAATGATCTGCTTAGGAAATAAAAAATACTCATTACGAAATACCGCAAGGGTTGTTGAGTATTTGGAAGAATTGAATGCAACTAATCTGTAAATTTGCAGCGAATTGATATTATATGAGTGAAACAATAACAGCCGCTGCTTTATCCGCCAAAGATTTTGCCACTGACCAGGAAGTTCGCTGGTGCCCCGGATGCGGCGACTATTCTATTCTTGCCCAGGTGCAGAAAGTATTGCCTACGCTGGGGATTCCCCGGGAAAATGTTGTAATTGTATCGGGTATTGGTTGCAGCAGCCGGTTTCCGTATTATATGAACACTTATGGTATGCACTCGATCCATGGCCGTGCGGCAGCCGTTGCCTCTGGTCTGAAAGCTTCGAGACCGGAATTAAGTGTATGGATTGTAACTGGTGATGGCGATGGACTAAGTATTGGTGGAAATCATACCATTCATTTACTACGCAGAAATTTTGATGTTAACGTTCTTTTGTTCAATAACCAGATATATGGACTGACGAAAGGACAATATTCTCCCACTTCAGAAGAACATAAAGTAACCAAGTCAACTCCGATGGGAAGTATTGACCATCCTTTTAATCCATTGGCATTGGCACTGGGGGCCGATTCAACATTTGTAGCACGAAGCATGGACAGGGATCCAAAACACATGCAGGCGATGTTATTGAGAGCAAATGGGCATAAAGGGACGTCATTCCTTGAAATCTACCAGAATTGCAACATATTTAATGATGGAGCCTTTGAAATTTTTACTGAAAAAAGTTCAAAAGCACAGGAAACCTTGTTTCTGCAACAAGGTAAGCCATTGATTTTTGGCGCTGCTGCTGATAAAGGAATAAAACTGGACGGATTCAAACCAGTTGTGGTAAACCTTAATGAAGGACATAGCGCCGATGACTTATGGATACATGATGAAGCGGATATTTACAAAGCCCAGATATTAACCCGCATATTTGACGACCCCAAAATTGAAGGCCACCTGCCAAGACCCTTTGGTGTATTTTATCAAACTGACCGGCCTTGCTACGAGAATGAAATGACGGCACAAATAGAACTGGCTAAAGCAAAAAAACCGGCAGATCTTGATAAACTGCTGCGGGGTAGTGAAGTTTGGACGATTGCTTAATAAAACTATACTCAATTCTTTTTTATGAAGGCAAAAAAACGCCGCTTAAAAAGCGGCGTTTTTACATTCCATCACAGATTCATGCCGTGTACAACATATCCCCGTTACTGACAGGATGTAGTTGTACATATGGTGGCTTGCAGAAGGGGACTAAATTATCATGCGACGACTATTATGCCTGAAACGAAACAGGTCACGACGTGTATCGCATTTGGACTGGTGAATCTTTCTTCTTTCTATGGGTGTTACTATACCATCTCTTAAAGCCCTGCGTTTTATCATGTGGTTGCGTACCGCATCTCTGCGAATCTCCTTTTTTTCATTCCATGTTAGCTGATTGCTATTGGATCTGAAATTGGGAAAAGCTTCCCGGTGTCGTATTTGTGCAGAGGCTGTTGCTGATATGAATACAAACATAAAGCTGAATAACAGAATCTTTTTCATGATCAGTGTTGTTGTTTCAAAATTGTTTGGGTTTAAGACGGGGCAGGCGCCGCGGGGTTTAATCAACAGGTTGAATTTTCCTGAATAATATGGAGCGTTGATGAAGTGATATCAGGTCAGAACAAATCAGCCTGCCACGGTAATAACCGAAAACTCCTTCGATGGTATTTGCAGAGACCAAATTGCTCAATAGAACGGCGATGTTCCGCAGTGCCATATCCTTTGTTTTTATGCCAGGAATATTGGGGAAATTCTTTATGCAGGCGTTGCATATATTCATCCCGGTGCGTTTTAGCAAGGATGCTGGCCGCAGCAATAGAAGTATAGATTTCATCGCCTTTTACTATACAATGGTGCGGAATCTTTTTATACCGGGCAAACCGGTTACCATCAATCAGCAGCAATTGGGGTTTTATTTTTAATTTATCTAACGCTGCGTGCATGGCTTTGAAAGAAGCTTTAAGAATATTAATGAGATCAATCTCATTATTATCTATACTGGCTACTGACCAGGCAATAGCTTCCGATTCAATAACGGCTCTTAATTCATTGCGGTTTTTGGGAGAAACCTGTTTGGAATCGTTGAGTAAGGGATGAAAAAATTTTTCAGGTAAAATAACAGCCGCAGCAAAAACGGGTCCGGCAAAACAACCCCGTCCTGCTTCATCACATCCGGCTTCTATTAATGCTGTTTGGTAAAAGGGTTTCAGCAAGCTGTATTTTTTTTCAAAAATAAGCTTTAACGTGGCAGACTATTTTTTCATTAGCAACAAACAAGCGAATTCAGTAAATTCGTCGTTTAGCAAAGGGTAAGAAACAAATAACCAATTATGAAATCATTCCATTCATCATGGTTTCCTGTTTTACTTGGAATTATTTTCTTCGTCGCTTTCTTAGCTGATACCGTTTCTAATTCCCATGGCAATGAAAAGCAGGTGAACAACAATAATGATGAAATGTGGAATGCACCCGACATTAACCTGGTCCCGCATACTCCGGATGGTGAAATGATCCGTTATGGGAGGGAATTAATTGTAAATACAGCAACTTACTTTGGGCCAAAAGGAACTATTGCAGCACTTACCAATGGAATGAATTGTCAGAACTGTCATTTATGGGCAGGTACAAAATCATTTGGGAACAATTTTTCCGCAGTGGCGGCCAATTATCCAAAATACAGAGACAGAAGTGGTACGGTTGAATCCATTGAATTCAGGGTTAATGATTGTATGGAAAGAAGCCTCAATGGGAAAGGCATTGACAGTCTAAGCAAAGAAATGAGAGCCATTGTAGCTTATTTTAAATGGATTGGAAAAGAGGTGCCATCAAAAACAAAACCACCCGGGTCAGGAATAGTTGAAATGTCTTATTTGAGCAGGGCGGCTGACCCGCAACAGGGGAAAATTATTTATGAAAATAACTGTCGGCGTTGTCATGGCAGTAATGGAGAAGGAATTTTTTATGAAGACTCAGCAACATACAGGTATCCACCACTCTGGGGGCCGCAGAGTTTTAATATAAGTGCGGGCCTTTATCGTCTTTCAAGGCTGGCGGGGTTCATTAAACACAATATGCCCTTTGACCTGGCCCAATCATCACCCCGATTGACCGATGAAGAAGCTTGGGATGTTGCTGCCTTAATCATTTCAAAATCGAGACCGGAAAAAAAATTTCCGGAGGATTGGCCGAAACTGGAAACAAAACCGCCTGATTATCCTTTTGGTCCTTACGCCGATCACTTTTCTGAGCAGCAACATAAATACGGGCCATTTATACCAATAAAAGAAGCAATTGAAAAAACAAAACAAGGAATAAAATAAAAAATGCCTCGTTGAACCGGGGCATTTTTTATTATGGGTACAATTTAAATTTAACCTGCAAAGCAGTATTTGCATCCATATTCCTGCGCTCGGCCTACAGCCCAAACGCCTGATGGCACAATCTGGATACCCGGCAATAACCCGGATTTCCAATCTTTCATTACATCAGCCGCTTCCATTTTCATCTTATCTGCCGCGACGGCACTATATACTGTCATGGCCGCATTGCAAACGCAAAACATAACACCGCTTGCCTGTAGTTCATTAATACCGATCTGTACTTCCCCGATACCGGGCACTTTAAAATCTCCTTTTTCCGGCTTCCAGAATGGATTCCTGATAGAAGGCTGTTTCGTTTTTGGATCTTCGGCTTCGAACATTCCGCCAAAATTATATTTCTCCCACAACCTGCTCTCAAAAGCATAAGGTATCGCATCATGCCGAAGGACCACGACCACACCACAATCTTTTTCGGGGGTGCCGGTCCCGGCATTTGTCATAAGGAAAACTCTTGGCCAGGCAAAGGGCAGCATATCATGTGGTCTTGTCGCATCAAATATAATCCGGTGTTTCCCTTTAATTTTTTTAAACCATGCATCAGGGTCGTCATCGGTGGCGGAAGTAAAATGATCTTCGGCATTAAGATTTACCGAAGGAATTGTTGAAAGGCTGACTGCGGCAGCGCCAGTGGCCAGTGTTGCAAGAAAGCGGCGGCGGTCAGTTGTTGATTTGAGATCGTTGGTTGACATAACAATCGGGTTTAAGTTATGAAATTTTGTTTCTACAAAAAGGCCGATAAGCTACGAAAAAAAATAATTTCTTCAATTTTTTTTGTTTGTTCAACAATAAAAATTCAAAAGACAAGGCAGCTTACCTTTGCGTTCGTATGAAAATCTCACTTTTGAGGCGTCCTTCCCGTCCCGTGGCCATCTGGCTGCTGGTGGGTGTGGGAATGATCATCATTCAGGTTTTGCTGGGCGGCATCACAAGATTAACCGGATCGGGTCTTTCTATCACAGAATGGAAACCTATTATGGGAACATTACCCCCTATGAATGACCAGGACTGGAATATTGCATTTGAAAAGTACAAACAGATTGCCCAGTTCAAATATGTGAATCCGTTTTTCACTCTTGCTGATTTTAAATCTATTTTTTTCTGGGAATGGTTTCACCGGCTTTGGGCCCGGCTGATTGCTGTTGCCTTTGCTATCCCGTTTATCATTTTTATTATTCAGAACAGGTTTAAGAAAGATATGGTAAAGCCTATGCTGATTCTTTTTCTGTTGGGAGCATTGCAGGGATTGATTGGCTGGATCATGGTGCAAAGCGGGTTGGAAGATTCGGAACTGGTATATGTAAGTCATTACAAACTGGCCATACATTTTATTCTTGCATTGATACTTTTATGTTATGCATTGTGGTTTGCCTTTGAGCTGTTAATACCCGCAGAACAGATTACTGTAAATAAACCGCTGCGAAAATTTACCGGCTGGCTGATTGTACTGCTGGTCATTCAACTTATTTATGGCGCCTTTATGGCCGGGTTGAAAGCCGCACCTTATGCTCCTACCTGGCCTACGATGAATGGGGTTTGGTTCCCTGGTAACTTTCATTCATTTGGCGACAGAAATTTTCCTGGACTTTCATTTTTAACTGATCATCCGTTGGTTGTTCATTTTATACACCGCAATCTTGCTTATATTATTTCTGTTCTTGTGTTTATTTGGTTTTGGAAAGCCAATAAAATGCAGGGAACAAAATTTTTTCAAAAAACAAAAACAGTGCCATTGCTGATTGTGCTGTTGCAGGTGTTGCTGGGTGTTCTTACCGTTTTAAATGTTACTGATCAGCATTACTTTCTCTGGCTGGCAGTGGCTCACCAGTTTGTAGCTATGTTGTTGCTCATTTCATTAATATGGGTGTTTTATATTGTTCGAAGTAAACCCGTTACCGTCTGTTAGAATATGTTCATTTGACCAACCAGTCATTTATCAGTATTTTTAGTTGTAATCATTTTCTTCATTCATGAAAACCTGGCTGAAAGGATTTTATTATTCCTTCCCCATACAGTTAGTGTTCCTGCATTTCAGGAAATACCAGGCGCTGTTGTTGTTCTGGTTTATCCTGTTCAGCACCGTGAACGGAACATTTATGAAAACATTTGGGGCAGAATCATTGTTTCTTGCGCCTGAGTATCTGGGTAATGTAAATTCACTCAGCACGGCTATTGTTGGGGTGGCTGTCGGCATGTTTATTATGAGCTGGAATATTTCCACTTTCATTTTATTCAGCAGGCATTTTCGTTTTTTATCTGCCACTACCAATCCTTTTTTAAAATACTGCATCAACAATTCTGTCATCCCGGGAATATTTGTGCTGTTCTATTTTTATAAAGCCTATCAATTTGATCACTCTAAAGAATTGATACCAACAACTGAGATTCTTTTTTTGTTTGGCGGTTTTTTGATAGGATTGATTTTAATGCTGGCTGTGTCCCTTATCTATTTTTTCAGAGCCGATCGTAGCATTCAGCGGCAATTGATGCCTACAATCAGCGACCCCAAATCTTATATTACACATTTCGGCACCGTAAAAGAAATATATCACGATAAGCCGCTTATCAATGCGAAATGGTATTTCGATTCTCCGTGGCGGCTGCGCCCCACCCGGAACGTATCGCACTATACTCATGAGTTTATTGTATCTATTTTTAAACGGCATCATTTTGCCGCCATTCTTTCTGTGTTTGCTGCTTTCCTGTTCCTGTTAATTATCGGCTTTTTACAAGACAATACTTTTTTTCAATTACCTGCCGGAGCCAGCATTACCATTTTCTTTTCAGTATTAATTGGAGTGGCGGGAGCCATTACTTATTTCCTGCAGAGTTGGAGTATCCCTTATCTCATTGGCCTTGTACTGCTGCTCAATATTTTTTACCAACAGGATTGGATTGATCCCCGCAATAAAGCTTATGGTCTCAATTATTGGAATAAACCCGAAAGACCATCATACAGCAAAGAGGGGTTACTGGCCCTGTGCAGTAAAGAAAATGTGGAAGCTGACCGGCAAAACATGATTGGTATTTTAAATGCATGGAAGAAAAAACAAGACAGTGATAAACCTTTACTTGTCCTGATTAATACGAGCGGTGGCGGGCACCGGAGCGCTACATTTACTTTCAGCATATTGCAGCAATTGGATAGCCTGACAAAAGGCACCATCCTGAAAAAAATATTTCTGATCAATGGCGCATCAGGAGGCATGATTGGCGCTGCCTACTTCCGGGAATTATATAAACAAAGGCAGGAAGGAAAAAATATCCGCCTGCAGGATAAAGAATATGTGGATGATATTGCCGGCGACCTGCTGAATCCTTTATTCACTTCTTTTTTTGCCAGAGACCTGATTTCCCCGGCGCAAAAATTTAATGTAGGTCCATACAGTTACGTAAAAGACAGGGGCTATGCTTTTGAACAAAAACTTGGCGACAACACAAGAGGACTTTTAGATAAACAGTTGAAAGATTATGTAGCGGATGAGAAAGCGGCTAATATCCCCTTGATGTTTTTTAATTCCGTAGTAACAAGAGATAGCCGCAAGATGATTATCTGTTCACAGCCGGTAAGGTTTATGATGCAGGGGCATTCTGATTCTTCCAACATCCCTTCCATGGATCCTGATGCAGTGGATTTTGTTTCTTTTTTTGCGAAGCAGGATCCTTACAATATCCGTATTCTTTCTGCACTGAGGATGAATGCCACTTTTCCCATTGTGCTGCCGAATGTATGGCTGCCATCCAACCCGGTAATAGATGTAATGGATGCAGGGTTGAGGGATAACTTCGGGCAGGAGACCACTCTTCGTTTTTTATCATCCTTTGAAGATTGGATAAAAGAAAATACAAGAGGCGTGCTGATTCTCCAGATAAGGGACCGGCAAGCCGGGGGATGGGAAATGCCTTATGTGTCAGACGACATCACCGATCATGCCACCAAACCTTTTTTGTTGCTGCAGCACAACTGGTTTAAGATGATGGAATATTTTCAAAACGATATGCTTAGCTATTATGCCACCCGCAGCGCTATGTCGGTTTACAAAATTGCTTTTCAATATACAACCGGTAATGAGCAGAATAAGGCAGCATTAAATTTTCATCTTACCCGGCGGGAAGAAAAAGATATTATGTCATCTATTAACTCTGTTCTTAACCAGAAAAGTTTTCAGCAGCTACTGGAATTGTTTAATAGAAAAGTTTTGCCAGACACGTCAAGGAGAAATATTCTGAGACCATGGTTATGGTAGTAATAGTTTTTTGTTAGCAGGTCAGACAGGCTGCAATAGCCGGAAACATTTTTTCTTAATTTTTATTTTCAATTCAGTAACAGCTTCGGCCGGTTCGCCATCAAGATGAAGCGGGGCATTTGACAGGTTACTAATATTTAATTGATCTGTTTGAAAATAAATGATACCTGTTTTTTCTTTTATGAAGGAGGAGGCCTGTAATTTATTCCACCCGGCCAGTTGCTTTAATGTATGCCAGATAAAACTGATTTTATTTTTACTGGAGGCAATTACAATATCCAGCAACCCGTCTGAAAGACTTGCTTTGGGAGCAATGGTGAAATTGTTGCCAAACTGGTTACTGTTGGCAATGCTGATAAAAAATGCTTTTGTTTCAAATTTCACCTCTTCCATCTGTATTTGAAAGCGGTGAGGTTTCATAGAGAAAAAATTCTTCAACGATAATTTTATATAGGTGAGCAGACCTCTTTTTGGTTCATTGGTAAAATCATGCGCCACTTTTGCATCAAACCCCAACCCGCAAAGCATACAGGCAAAATAATCGTTGATGTAAAACCCGTCTGTTTCAACTGCTTTACCACTGAAAATAATTTTCAAAGCTTTGGCCGGTTGTTTGGGAATTTTGGCAGCGAAGGCTAAACCGTTTCCTGAACCGCAGGGAATGATGCCAAAGTTTACATTGCAATGCATCAGGCTGCTTACCACCTGGCTCACCGTGCCATCGCCACCGGCAATTACCACATCCGTTATCTTTTGTTCTTTGATGATGGAATGAAGAAAAGAATAATCGCCGCTGGCCACAGAAGGAAATACCTGATATGCTAATTTTTGTTCTGTTGTTTTTTTTTCAATGAATTGTTGCAGGTCTTTTTTTGTCCTGGTGCCAGAAATGGGGTTGATGATATAAATAATTTTACGCATAAACTAAGGCAGCCGGAGTGTTGCCAAATGGATCATACGGGAAGGAGCCATCATCATCGGGTTTGGCGGATCGGTTACCATGTAAATTTTTATTTGTTTCTTTCCCGCAAATAATTTCCTGAGTGTGGCGGTGGGTATTTTAGCAGCAGTTGTACTGTCTTTTGTCAAAACAGGATTGCCCTTTTCATCAGCGAACTGAATTGAGTGGCGCCAGTTACTGGGTGTGGTTTCATTATAACTAACTTCCAGGTAGCCGTTTTTTTTCCAGTCAGTTGATTTTATTTTTTTTGAATTAAGCAATTCGTCTGGCTTGCTACTGCTTAACACAGTTGTTTTATTCAGGGTAATTTTCCAGCTATCCTGACCGTTGGTAAAAAGCGTTGACATCAATAGTATGATTAAGGCAACAAAGTTTTTCATTTTATTTTTATGTTACAATTCAACTGTAAGTTATAAAATAATCATGCCAACTCGATGATGTATTACCATTTTAGCAATGCACTGGCCCAGGTGAACCCGCTGCCAAATGCAGCCAGGCAAACCAGGTCGCCTTCTTTTATTTTTCCCTGCTCCCATGCTTCGCATAAGGCAATAGGAATTGATGCGGCAGTTGTGTTGCCATATTTTTGAATATTATTATATACCTGTTCATCAGTTAACCTGAGTTTCTTTTGCACAAACTGGCTGATGCGGAGGTTGGCCTGGTGAGGAATCAGAAGCCGGAGGTCGGAGGTTTGAAGGCCGTTTTTATTTAATGCCTCCATGATGACTTCCGGAAATTTTTCTACCGCTTTTTTAAAAACAGCCGGGCCATCCATGTTTGGAAAAAGTTGTGCCCTATCTATCATGGCATGACTCATGAACATTTCAGCCATTTCTGCTTCGTCAAAATCAGCCAGCTTTTGTTCGGTCCAGTGATTGGCATGTGTGCCCGGGTTATACATCGCTAATATTTCAGCGCTGTTACCATCACTATGTAAATGCGTACTAAGGATCCCACGATTAACGTCTTCTGTTGGTTGAAGCACAACAGCGCCGGCGCCATCACCAAATATCACCGAAATATTTCTTCCTCTCGTACTAAGATCAAGGCCGAAAGAATGTTTTTCAGCACCCACCACTAAAATATTTTTATACATGCCGGTTTTAATGAACTGGTCGGCCACACTTAGTGCATACACAAAACCGCTGCATTGGTTTCTTACATCCAGTGCGCCGATTTCTTTCATCTTCAATGCCCTTTGCAATAGCACACCACAACCGGGAAAATAATAATCAGGACTTAGTGTAGCGAAGACAATGAAATCAATATCCTGCGGAGTAAGGCCGGCTCTTTCAATGGCGATTTTAGCAGCTTCCACACCCATGGTGGTAGTGGTTTCATTAGTGCGATGGGCATAGCGGCGTTCTTTGATGCCGGTACGTTCCTGTATCCACTCATCGCTGGTATCCATATACTTCAGCAAGTCATTGTTGGTTACCACATTGGCAGGCACATACATGCCGATACCGGCGATTTTAGCTTTTACCATAGCAAACAATTGAGCGAGGAAGGTAGGAAATGTGCGGGAAATGAAACTGTTTTAAACAGCAACTATTTCAAAACCGGTTTATCATGTTATTACTTAAGTGAAAGATGTAACACTTCCACTCCAAACTTCTCACACTCCCTCTTTACCGATTCCACATCTTTTGATTTGATTGGCGAACCAAGAACATGATTGCCAGTATTGGGTAAAGGCATTTGCCGTTTTAAACTATCTGCTGTGCCTAATTGGCTAAACATCCTTTTCATCGCCGAAACTTTTACTACCGGGTCCTGGTGTTGTTCATCTTTATAATAATACAATAACAAGGAAGGCTGTTTTACTTTCTTAAATGTTGATTCTTTCATGGTTGTTTCTAACAGTTCTTCCAGCTGAACTATTGAAACTGTACAGTACCTGTTGTTCCAGTATTGAGCATACAATGCAGTAGTGTCATCAACAGTCCGGTGTTTGCCGGTAACCATTTCAGCAATTTGCAATCCCCAGTGATTATTCAGCATCCATGCTTTACTATCGTTGATGGCAATATTGGGAGAAAGCATAATGTTGGCGGCTATATCCGGATATTCAGCGCAAAGTTTTAAAGCCAGTGTTCCACCGGTAGAAGTGGACATCAAAATAATTTTTTTACCCAACTGCTTGCCGATTGCATAAGCTTCTTTGGCAGAATTCCAAACCCCATCAGCCGTAAAACTGGCTAATGGTTCTGTTGTGTCGATGCCGTGTGCATCAAGACGGCTCAGAAAAAGATTACATCCAAATTTTTTTGCAAAATCTTTATGTACCGGATCGCCTTCTTCCTGGCTGGCAGAAAATCCATGCAGGTACACAACAGCATATTCTGTTTTTTCTTTTAAAGAATCATTCAGCCAGATAATTCTTGCTTCATTATCTGGTTTTAGTTTATGCTGCGCTTCATGGTCTTTAATATATTTTTCCAGAGTAACCGGTTCGGCAGGAATAGCAGGGAGTTCATTTGAATATTTTGGTAATGCTGGCTGGGGGCCAAAGAAATAGACCACAATCAACAGTAAAAGGAGGAAACCGAGCCATTTGAGGGATTTCATAAAATTATTTTCATAAAACTACATTAATCCCCGTTTAAAACAGGATTGAGCCTGTATTAATGCCTGTTTCGCTTGCTCCCCCCGCTTAATTAACGTACCTTCGCCGCTCGTTTACCCCCAGCCCCTGAAGGGGAGTAAAAAATACAAATTCATCAATCAAATCTTTGTCATGTATGAGTGCAGGGGGATCATGTTGTGATTAAAGAATCTAAAAATATTCCCCTTTAGGGGATAGGGGTATGGATATCAGAAACATTGCAATAATAGCCCACGTTGACCACGGTAAAACTACCCTGGTTGATAAAATATTACGTACCACCAAGGTTTTCAGGGATAACCAGGAAACCGGTGACCTGATCATGGATAGTAACGACCTCGAAAAGGAACGGGGCATTACTATTTTTAGTAAGAATGCAGCAGTAGTATACAATGACGTTAAGATTAATGTGATTGACACTCCCGGTCACGCCGATTTTGGCGGTGAAGTGGAGAGGGTTTTAAAAATGGCTGATGGGGTATTATTATTGGTTGATGCTTTTGAGGGTCCAATGCCGCAGACAAGATTTGTGTTGCAGAAAGCCTTACACCTGAATCTGAAACCAATTGTTGTTATTAATAAAGTGGATAAGCCGAATTGCCGGCCTGACGAAGTGCATGATGCAATATTTGAATTATTTTTTAACCTGGACGCCACCGAAGCACAATTGGATTTTCCTACTTATTATGGTTCAGGTAAACATGGTTGGTTCAATGATTCATTAGAAGAGATTGATAATATCATCCCATTGCTTGATGGGATAATTAAATATGTACCGCCACCGAAAGTAAACGAAGGACCCGTGCAGATGCAGATCACTTCCCTGGACTATTCTTCCTTCCTTGGCCGTATTGCCATTGGAAAAGTAAGCCGCGGTGTATTAAATGAAGGACAGAATGTTGTTTTGATGCAGACCGATGGCAGTGTTAAAAAAACCAAAGTAAGAGAGCTGTATGTATTTGAAGGGATGGGTAAAAAGAAAGTAAAGGAAGTAATAGCCGGTGACCTGTGTGCGGTAGTGGGCATCGAAGATTTTAATATTGGCGATACTATTTCGGATACGGAAACCCAGGAAGCATTGCCAATTATCAGTGTAGATGAGCCAACAATGAACATGCTCTTCTCAGTAAACAATTCCCCATTCTTTGGAAAAGATGGCAAGTTTGTTACATCAAGACACCTGCGTGACCGGTTGATGAAAGAGACAGAAAAAAATCTTGCTTTGAAAGTAGAAGACAGTGAAGATGGAGACAGTTTAATGGTATATGGCCGTGGCATTCTTCATTTAGGAATTTTAATTGAAACCATGCGTCGGGAAGGATATGAACTGACTGTAGGCCAGCCGCAGGTAATTGTAAAAGAACTTTTCGGGAAAAAATGCGAGCCCTACGAAAACTTAGTGGTAGATGTGCCTCAGGAATTTGCCAGCAAAGTGATTGACCTCGTTAGCCGGCGCAAAGGTGAATTGCTTGTGATGGAAACAAAAGGGGAGATGCAACATTTGGAATTTGAAATTCCTTCCAGGGGACTGGTTGGTTTAAGAACACAAATGCTTACGGCTACCACCGGCGAAGCAGTGATGGCTCACCGGTTTACAGAATATAAACCATGGAAAGGCCCGATTCCCGGAAGAAGCAATGGGGTATTACTTTCAAAAAACACAGATAAAACAACCGGTTATTCCATTGATAAATTGCAGGACAGGGGAAGATTCTTTGTGGACCCTGCAGAAGAAGTATATGCCGGGCAGATCATTGCAGAAAATATTAAACCCGGCGACCTGGTGGTGAATGCAACGGAACCAAAAAAATTAACCAACCACCGTGCCAGCGGCAGTGATGATGCCACCCGCATTGCTCCTAAAATACTGATGACACTGGAAGAATGCATGGAGTATATCCAGGAGGACGAGTGCATTGAAGTAACGCCGAATTTCATTCGTATGAGAAAAGTGATATTGAATGAAGATGAAAGGAAGAAAGTGCAGAAGAGGATGGAAACAGAGGCGGTGTAATGAATAAATAATTTTAGGCATCGATATACGTGAAAGGTTACCTTCATCTAAACCTCATAAAATGAATCAGACAACAAATCATGCGTTTTTAGTTTATAAAGTCAAGGGCATTTGGCCTCAATCTATATTTGGAGCAACCTTCGGGTTAACTTTTGCCGCCTCTTTACCAGACAGAAAAGCGGCTGAAGATTGGATAATTCACGATGGTAAGAAGAAAATTAACTATACCGTTTTAGAGGTATTCAGAAATAAATAGATTTTTTTACCCCCTTGGGTCTACACCTATATAATTACCATCTGAAACAACTTCCGGGATAACCTTGTCCTCGGGCCATCCGCCGGTATTTTTTATAGTCATATCTTTTCACCGGACTTTTTTAGCTTTATAGTAACCTGTAACGATCAATGATCCCCAACATCCTTCATTTTGTTTTTGGTATGGCTGCTGATTTTGGCGGCAAGCCATTCTCCCTGGCACATTACCTGTCGGTAAAATCGGCTGTTGAATTAAATAAACCCACTGCTGCTATTTTTCATTATCAATATGAGCCACAGGGAGAGTGGTGGGAGAAAGCAAAGCCACTCCTTACACTCAATAAAATAATTGCACCCGACTCCTTTATGGGCCGGCCATTATTCCATGTGGCGCATAAAGCAGATGTAGTTAGGTTGCAGGCATTAAAAGAAACCGGCGGCATTTATCTTGATCTGGATACCATCAGTGTAAAACCATTAACCAATTTATTGAATCATTCATTTGCTATCGGGCAAGAATTGAAGGCGTCTTATGTTCCAAAAAACTGGCGGCAAAGACTTAAATATAATTTGGGATTAATAAAAGCAAAAGAAGGAGCTACAGGTTTGTGCAATGCAGTATTGTTGTCAGAAAAGAATAGTGATTTTGTAAACCTATGGCTGAATGAATACAAAACCTTTCGTTCAACAGGAAGGGACAAATACTGGAATGAACATTCGGTGCTTGTTCCTGAAAAACTAGCGACAGCTTACCCGGAGAAGATCACACAACTCAGTCCTTATGCTTTTCATTACCCGTTATATGATGCAGCAGGTTTGAAATCAATGTTTGAAGAAGTAAAAGAATTTCCCGAAGCGTACCTTCATCATTTATGGGAGTCATTTTCATGGAACAATTATTTATCTCAGCTAACTGTTGAAAAAATAAAAACTGAAGACACAACATATAACCTCATTGCCAGAAGGTTTTTATAAAAAGATTAAACTTGCCAGGGTGAAAATGATAAACACAGAGAAACGAAGATGTTGAGTTTCACAGAAACTCAAAGATGAAGGCTCAGTGTTGCCTTGTTTCTCCGTACCTCTGTGTTGAAAAACCTATATTTAATTTATGAAAATCGGTTTTGCTGCAAGATGGAGTCCTTTGGATAAAAAATCATGGTCAGGAATTAACTATTACACTTATCAGCAGTTGAAAAAATATAATGAAGTAGAAATTTTTCATTTCAACTGGTCGTGGAGAGTACGGGAATGGCTGACGATGCAAAAAAGTTTGAACAGAAGATTATTTAAGAAACAAACAGCGGTTGAATTCTTAAAATCTTATTCAAAATATTTCAGCAGGCAATTACAAAAGGAACTAAAGAAAAGACCGGTTGATATTTTGTTTGTTTCCGCTTCCTCCCAACTGATCGCATATCTCGAAACAGATATACCTGTTGTTTACATGACCGATGCTACATTTCAGCAACTGCAGGGATATTATCCTTATTTCAGCAACCTTGCAAAATATAATGTGGCGCAGGGAATAGCATTGGATAAAAAGGCTTTTCAAAAAACAGCTCATTGTATGCTGGCATCGGAATGGAATAAGAATTCTGCTATTCATGATTATGGAATTGATTCCGGCAAAATTTCTGTTGTTCCCTTTGGGGCCAATCTTGATAAAATTCCGGTTGCAGCAGATTTAACTTCGACAACTTCTTTACAATGCCGGTTGCTGTTCCTTGGTGTGGAATGGGAAAGAAAAGGAGGAGAAATTGCGCTGCAAACTTTTCGATTACTTAAACAAAAAGGAAATAATCCGCATCTGCATATCATTGGCTGTGTGCCGCCGCATGATCTTTCCGGAGAAAAAAATATTACTGTTATTCCTTTTCTTGATAAAAACAAGCCGGATGATTTTAGCAAACTGAATACTATTTTTCTTGAAACAGATTTTTTATTACTTCCAACCAGGGCAGAATGTGCAGGTGTAGTTTTCAGTGAGGCTTCGGCTTATGGCATTCCGTCTGTTACAACAGATACCGGTGGAGTGAGTACTTATGTAAAGAATGATATGAATGGGTTTACTCTTTCATTACAGGCCGGCGCTGACGACTATGCCGTGAAAATAGGACAGTTACTTGCTGATAAAGATGCTTTGCAAAACTTAAAACTTTCTGCCAGGAAATATTATGAAGAAAATCTCAACTGGGATCAATGGGGTCGCAGGTTTCAACAAATAGCCGAAAGACTTGTAAAAGAAAAAAAATGAAACGTTATCTTTGCAAAAATCTTGCAAACATGA
Source organism: Chitinophagaceae bacterium (assembly GCA_032654705.1). Classification (GTDB taxonomy): domain Bacteria; phylum Bacteroidota; class Bacteroidia; order Chitinophagales; family Chitinophagaceae; genus JJ008. The sequence goes on along the minus strand of JAULAZ010000003.1, from coordinate 2,697,600 downwards.
AAAAGTGGGGATTGATATTACTGTTCACCATTCACTATTCATTAGTCACTACCAATTCCTCCGCCCAGTGTTCCATTTGTACTAAAACCGCCCAGCAATTGGGTGAAAAACCTGCCAAGGGCCTGAATTCCGGAATTCTCTACCTCGCTTTTGCTCCATTTGCTATTGTTGGTTTTATTGCCTACAGGTGGCGGAAGAATCATAAAGGGTAGTCTATTTGAATAAACATGCATGGAAAATAAAAAAAATAATTCTTCCGGCAATTTTTCAACGGCAGCATTTACAGTTGTAACGCCGAATTACCTGGCACATGCTATTTCGCTAAAAAAATCTTTTTTACAGCATAATACGGACGCTGAATTTTTTATTGGCATATTAGGAAATAAAAGCCATTGCCCGGAATTGAATGTTGACAACTGTTATTTTATCAATTCACTTAGCGATAGCCGTATCGAAGGAATGAGCCGGCGATACCAACCTTTTGAAATGAACTGTGCCCTAAAACCATTTTTTGCCACTCATATCCTGGAACAACACAGCAATGTGCAACGGCTCATTTACCTGGACAGCGATATGTATGTATTCGGCCCTTTTGCATCATTAACTGAAGCCGCCATTACACTTAGCCCTCATCGGACAAAAAATACAGAGTACCTCCCGGAATCAAAAAATTACAGTGTTATTTCAATGAACCGTTATGGAGTGTACAATGCAGGTTACTTTGAATTGCAACGGAAACCGGAGGCATTTGTTTTTTTAGACTGGTGGAAAAAATTGCTGCAACACCTGGGTTATGAAAAACCAGATGAGCATCTTTTTGCCGATCAGCTTTGGTTGAATTTAGTTCATTCTTTTTTTGATGATGTTTATGTCAATAAAAATCCCGGTTATAATGTAGCCATCTGGAACCTGATTGAGCGAAAAGTAGAAAAAAGGAACGGAACATTTTTTGTAAATGACCAGCCGTTGGTTTTGTATCATTTTTCAAAATATAAAATAGAAGAGCCCGGTAAACTGGTTTATTATGATGAGCCCTGGTTGACTTTCACCAATTTTCCTTCATTGGTTCCTGTTTATCAAAAATACAGGGAAGGCTTGCTGGAAGCCGGGTATGAGAAGTTTAAATCATTACCTTATCCCTTTCCCCTTCAAATGGCAGGTAAAAAGAAAGCCTGGTGGAAAAAAACTAATTCATGATTTTTGTTTTAAACTAAAGCAATAAAAAAAATTGATTTATGGTTATTGGAAATGGATTAGTTGCAAGGCGTTTCGATTTATACAAGGGCGACGATAACCTACTGGTCTTTGCTTCCGGCGTTTCAAATTCTAAAACTAAAAACCCCGAAGCATATAACCGGGAAATGAAATTGCTTAAAGACAGTCTTCAGCAATACGATAACAAATCTTTAATTTATTTCAGCACCTGCAGTATTTATGACTTACAGGAAAAAGAATCTGCCTATGTGCAGCATAAGCTGCATATTGAAGAATATATTCAAAACCGGGTAAAGCAATACCGTATATTCCGGGTTTCGAACCTGGCGGGAATTTCCTCCAACCCAAATACGTTGCTTAACTTCTTTTTTAACCATGTAAAAAATGGAATAAATTTTGACTTATGGACAAACGCCTGCAGAAACGTCATTGATGTCGATCATGCTTACCTTATCATTGATCATATTCTCAAGCATAACCTTTTCCCGAACCAGGTTATTAATATTGCAAACCCCGTAAATCATCCGGTAAAAAAAATCGTTGAAGCCATTGAAGCTTTTCTGAACATCCGATCAAATTATATTGAAATTGACAAAGGAACTTGTTTTGAGATTGATACATCTCTCATTCAGCATATTATTCAGGAACTGGAGATTCGGTTTGATGCCGGATATCTTAGCGATCTTCTCAAAAAATACTACCGGCCAGACTGATAAATATTTTTTACAATCTTTTTCTTACCAAACCATAAATACCATTCACCATCATTCCATCGGTAAATGAAATGGGTTGTTGTTTTAGATCTTTCCTCATCAATCTTTTTATAACAGGGTTTAGCAATTTGGCCCATCTTTTTCTGCTGGCTCCCCGTTTGGTAGCTGTCACCCACATACCAATCATCTGGGCCATCGACATGTTCCAACCGCCATGTGCGAATAATTCTATTTCTTCCATGCCACAGTCTTTAAAAATGCGTTGCAGGGCAAATGGGGTGAACCGGTATTGATCATGCGGCGCTTCATGCAGGTTCCAGAGAAAAGGAACGGTGAAGAAAATAAGCCCTCCGGGTTTCAACACTCTTTTCATTTCATTAATGATAGCATGAGTATTGGGGCAATGTTCCAATACTTCTGTTGCCATCAGTGTATCAAAACTGTTTTCTTTAAAAGGCATAGTAGTTCCGTCCCAGGTAAAATCCGGTTTCACATCATCATCATAAACAATGGCTGTTGCAATATCAAGCCCGGTATATTGAGAAATGTAATTATTGTCCAGTAAAAATTTTTTGTAAGGTTTTTTGCCGCAGCCCACATCCAGTAAATGGCCGCTGAACTTTGGCGCACAGGCCTGCACCGCTTTCCAGATACAGGTGCGGATAACATACATACTTATATTATCCCAGGTTTGCGGTATGATGGTAAAATTATCCGGCTTCACATAAAAAAAATAAATAATGAATGAAAAACTAATAAAGCAATGAAATAAAGGAATTATGTAATGTCAACTTTAAACATCTTAACCTGCCAGCTGCTTATGACTTCCATCACAAAACGGCGGTGTCTTTGTTTGTTTGCACTGGCAAAACAAAACCTCTTCTACTTTATCAAACAGCACTTTCACACTTTTAAATGGGGTGCCTTCAATTTTTTTATGGGCGCTGTCGCAAAAAGGTGTTTTTTCGGTAAGTCCGCAACTGCACCATGAATATACTTTGCCGGGTTCTACCATAATACCTGCAGGTTCACGATAGGCAATCCGGGGCAATCCTTCATTGGGTATTGTTTCCATTGTTGTTATTTATCAGCAATAAATTTATATAAATTGAAATTTCCTTTTTGATAACTGGCTTCAATTTCCTTCTTCAGCAAAGCTTTGTCAACACCTTTCATTTTCTTTTGTTCAATCAGGTAATAGGCCCTTTCGGCCAGCAGCCAGAATTTTTTATCGGTCAGGTGGGCTTTTTGCAACTGGTGCAAAATAATATCCAGCAATTCTTTGATCCCTTCTTTTTGCGAAGCGGTGGTTTTCAACACCTGCACTTCATTGTAATGTGTATTAAAAGTAGGCGCCAGCATCAGGCGTAAATGTTTTACAAATGTATCAGCATCGGGCCGGTCTGCTTTGTTTACTACAAACACATCAGCTATTTCCATCAAACCGGCTTTCATGGTCTGCACTTCATCACCGGCTTCAGGAACAACAACGACAACCGTTACATCCGCCAGTCCTGCAATTTCAATTTCACTTTGACCAACACCAACCGTTTCAACAATAATATGATCAAATTGAAAAGCTTTCATCAGGTCGGCTATCTCAATAATCTTTGGATGAAGACCACCCATCGATCCCCTTGTAGCCAATGAACGGATAAAAACATTGGGATGGGTGTACCAGTCGCTCATTCGTATCCGGTCACCAAGCAAAGCGCCGAGATTAAATGGAGAAGAAGGATCCACACAAAGCACCCCTACTTTTTTTCCTTCCTTAATTAATAAATCAATTAATGAATCAACCAAGGTGCTTTTGCCTGCACCGGGAGGACCGGTAATACCAATAATTTTTGCAGACGATGAGGGCAAAGTCTCCAAAAGTTTTTCATAACCCGGCGATTCATTTTCGACCAGCGAAATGCAACGGGCCAGCGCTTTGGTATCGCCTTGCTGTAATTGATTTAGTAATTGCTGCCACATAGAATGAACGGGATGTTGTACGTTTACAAAAGTATGCAGGGCAAGTTAAAGAATGAATGGAGAAGCCACATCATTTTTATATTGATGATATTAATGATGGTGGCGCTGTTTTTTTCCAGGGTGGCCCTTTCTGCAGGCATCATTGCATTTACAGCCGTTTCTATTATCCATCCAGATTATAAAAAACAGTTTCGTTATTTTTTTGCCTCACCACTTTTATGGGGCATGAGTTTGTTATTTTTTCTCCCGCTGATTTCTGGTTTGTGGAGCAGCGACAAACAGGAATGGTGGTTAATGATGCAAATTAAACTGCCGTTATTCTTATTGCCACTTGCTTTTGCAGGAAAACTTAATCTTACAAAAAAACAATGGGAATGGTTGTCATATATTTTTATTGGGTTGGTTACCGCCGCATCCATCTGGAGTATGGCTCATTATATAAATAATATGGAGGAGACTCACCAGGGATATCTGCGGTCAAAAACTATTGTTACTCCACTGGAAAACGACCATGTTCGTTTCAGTTGGTTGATTAGCGTTGCAGCTTTACTGAGTGGCTGGTTAGTAATAGCAAAAAGAAAAGAACAACAACTGACCACATGGATTTTGGGTATAACTGTTGCGTGGTTAATCATTTTTCTGCATATACTGGCGGCAAGGACAGGGCTGATTTGTTTTTATATTATGCTGGCCGGGGTTGGGTTTTGGTTTGTGGCGAAAAAATCAAAATGGCAATATGGATTGTTGCTGCTGCTGATTATTATGTCTCTTCCATTTGTGGCTTATCAAACACTGCCAACTTTTCAAAACAGGGTAAAATATTTTTTATATGAGTTTGACTATTTCAAAAAAACAAATTACCTGCCCGGGGCCAATGATGCTGTCAGGGTTATTTCTATAAAAGCAGGATGGAATGTAATGAAACAGCAACCGGTTACCGGTGTTGGCTTTGGTGATGTTATTTCAGAAACAAAAAAATGGTATGGAATAAATTATCCGGGAATGACTGAAGCTGATAAAATATATCCTTCCAGTGAGTGGATGCTGTATGGCGCCGGAGCTGGCTGGCCGGGTTTGATTGTTTTTTTATTCGTAATGTGTATTCCTTTTTTTACAAAGACACACGACTCATTATTATGGATATTGCTGAATAGTACGGCCGCATTCAGTTTATTGTTTGATATTGGCCTGGAAGTGCAGTTTGGCGTTTTTATTTATTCCTTTCTTATTTTATGGTGGTGGCAATGGTTGAAGGCGGAAAAGATGTAATCTTTGTAGTGAAATGCAAAAACTATCCGTAGTAATAATCTGTAAAAATGAAGCAGAGGTTATCGGCCGGACATTGCAAAGCCTTGAAGGGCTTTGTGATGATATAATTGTGTATGACAATGGGAGTACAGATAATACTATTGAACAAGTACAAAAATTTAAAGTGCAACTTCATAAAGGAGCATGGGAAGGATTTGGCAAAACAAAAAATAATGCCATTGCCCTGGCAAAACACGACTGGATACTGAGCCTGGATGCTGATGAAGTACTAAGCGAAGAACTTAAAAAAGAATTATTACAATGGCAGCCAGGAAATGAAAAAACAGTTTGTCAATTCTCTTTCAGGAATTTTATCGGCAACAAAATGCTGAGGTACGGAGACTGGGGCTTCGACTATCATATTCGTTTGTTTAACCGCAAAGCCGTACAATGGAACGAGGCCGATGTACATGAAGAACTTATTTTGCCAACGAACACGGGGATAAAACGATTTAATAATTCTGTTTTGCATCACACCTGGCGGAATATAGAGGATTATAAAAATAAAATGCAGCGCTACGCTTTGCTTGGTGCCGAAAAATATTTTAAACAAGAGAAAAAGGCCGGATGGGTCAGGCAAAACGTTGCACCATTATTCAGTTTTGTCCGGTCTTATATTTTCAGGCTTGGGTTTTTAGATGGAAAGGCTGGATACCAATGTGCAAAAATGACGGCCTACTATACTTTTTTGAAATATAAAAGACTAAAAGAACTGTGGAAGAATGATGAACAGAAGAACAAGGAATAAAGAATAGCGAAGTTCTATAACAAGAGTTCATGGAAAGAAAACAATAAACTTATTTCAATTTTTGTTTCAAGTTAAGAGACGGCCCGGCAAAAAAAGAAATAGCCGGCAACTTCGTTATTTATCATTCCTTGTTCATTATTCAATAATTTGCATCAAACTCTTTTTTGAAAAAACAATTATGTCAGTAACTCTCTGCTTCGATTTTGGCAACACCCGGAAAAAAGTAGCTGTCTTTCATGGTGATGAAATGAAAGAAGGCATTGTATTGCCCGATGATGCTGTTGAAACAATTCAATCGCTGATCAGAAAATTTCAACCGGCAAAATCAATCCTTTCATCTGTAATAGATCACAACCCGGCTATTGAAGACTTGCTGGCGGTAAACACAAAATTTCACAAGCTCAGTCATCTTACCAAGGTTTCATTTACCACACCAGTAGGCAAACCGGAAACTATTGGGGCCGACCGGCTTGCTTTGACGGCAGCAGCGGTTCATTTTTACCCCGGTAAAAACAATTTTATTATTGGGCTTGGCTCCTGTATTACCTACAACTTTATTAATAAATATCATGAGTTTATCGGTGGCGCCATTTCGCCTGGCCTTGAAATGCGGCTGAAGGCATTGAATTACTATACCGCCAAACTTCCCTTGGTAAAAGCAGACAATAATGTCCCCCTGATTGGATATGATACCGACACCAATATTCTTACCGGGGTGGTGCTGGGAATGGCCAAAGAAATTGATGGTTTTATTGAAGCATACAGGGAGCGGTTCAGGAACTTTAACGTCCTGTTAACCGGGGGTGATATAGTCTATTTGGCTTCACACCTTAAAAACAAGATATTTGCAGACCCTGATTTAATTTTTAAAGGTCTTTATGCAATTAGTGAAGTCAATAACACCTAAGAGAGTCAATACGTTATACTGCTTAACCCTGACGTTCCTGCTATTATTTTTAATAACAACTTTGCCTGCTTTTTCCCAGGATAATTCACCGTATTCCCGTTATGGCATCGGCGACCTGACACCAGCGGGCCATATTCTTACCCGTGGCATGGGTGGTATTTCTGCAGGTTATGGAGATGCTACTACTATTAATTTTAATAACCCTGCTTCTTATTCCTCATTTCAAAGTTTCCTTGAACCCAAATCAAAGAAATTTATTTCGGGAAGAGCTATACTGGATATAGGAATGAACTTTGATAGCAGGACGCTGAAAGAACCTTCTCCAGCAAGAAAATTTACCGCTACCAATGCGCTGTTTTCTTATGTTCAGATAGGCGTACCTATAAAAAAAAATTGGGGATTAAGTTTTGGACTTCGTCCAATTTCGAGGATCAGTTACAAAATTTTTCATAACGAAAGATTGAAAGATCCTTTAACAGGTCTTCCTATTGACAGCGCCAATACCCGGTTTGAAGGGAGTGGTGGCTCATATCTTGCATCGCTTGGAATAGGGTTTAATTTATTCAGGAAGGAGGGGGCTAAAGGAATGGAAGAGAAACTGAGTTTTGGTATAAATGCAGGGTACCTGTTTGGAGAGAAGGATTACAGTACCCGGAGAAGTCTTATCAACGATTCGGTAAATTATTACCAGGCCAATTTTGAAACCAAAACAAATTACGGCAATCTTTATTTTAATGCAGGCATTCAGTACAAACTGCCGCTTGACAGCAAAAAAAGAATTTCAATGACTATCGGGGCATTTGGCAATTGGGGACAGAAATTAAATGCCACTCAGGATGTTCTCCGGGAGACATTTGTATATGACGGTAATATAGGAGACGTAAGGTTAGACAGCGTATCAGATCAACGGAATGTGAAAGGAAAAATCATTTTGCCGTCTTCCGTTACTATGGGGTTTGTGGTGCAAAGACCGATAATAATTGAAAAGGACCGGAAACAAGCGGGATGGTTGTTTGGTCTTGATTTTTCTATGCAAAGCTGGAACAAGTACCGGTTTTACGGCCGGGTTGATTCGGTAAAAAACAACTGGGAATTGAAAGTAGGCGGACAGCTAAACCCGGTTCCCCAACTAAGAAATTATTGGAGCAATGTTTCCTATCGTGCCGGATTTTTTATCGGGCCTGACTATATTAAAGTCGGGAATAAACTTCCACGGTTCGGTGCGACATTAGGAATGGGATTGCCGGTTGCAATAAGCAGGCAGGCGCCTAATCAGTACACACTTATCAATGTGGCGCTTGAATACAGTAAACGGGGAAATAACAATAACCTGCTCCGGGAAAATATGTTCCGTTTTTCACTTGGATTTTCGCTTAGCGACCTCTGGTTTGGAAAACACAAGTATGATTAGCGGCCTCTCCTCTCCAAACCTTTCTGAAGGCAAGGTTTAAAAAGAGTCTGGATGAAACTAACTTCTTCTCATATATCAGCAGGCAATTCTTATAAAAAGAGCTTTACCTTTAAACTAATGCGATGGTATCATCTTCCAAAAAGGCTTATTGCTTTCAGTTTTATGTCCGTTGCTTTTTTCAACAGCGGTTGTGAAAACGATGTAAAAAGGATTAAAGAGCTCACTGAAAATAAAGTGCTGAGAGACGAAGCAAGAACTGTTGAAAGCTTCCTGAGCCAGGATGGCAAATTGAAAGCAAAGCTAAAAGCCCCGTTTATGCTGAGGGTAACGGCAGATACCGTGTATGTTGAATTTCCCAATACCCTGCATGTTGATTTTTATGATGACAGCACTAAAATAGAGACCCGGCTGGACAGCCGTTATGGAAAATATTTTGAAAACCTGGGTAAAGTGTATTTGAGAGACAGTGTGGTAGTGATTACAGTAAAAGGTGATACATTGAAAAGCCCCGACCTGTGGTGGGACCAGAACACCAAATTGTTTTACACAGATAAATATGCTGTTTACCATGGTATAGGAAAAGTTATTCATGGTGGCAGGGGTCTGGTAGCCACACAAGATCTCAACAGTATTATTTTCAATGATCCAACAGGAACAATGCAGACATCTCAAAATGGTTTCCCGAAATAGGTGTCTGATAACCTGTCCTGAGTTTATCGAAGGATCGAAGAGCATCTGACACATAATCTGGCACTCATTCAATCAAGCTTAAAATTCCTTCAGTATCTTTAATATCCCTGGCGTTAAAAGACTCGCCGCAACTAAAACTTATTATATGGAATATAGAAACATGGGAAAAACCGGCCTTCAATTGAGTGTACTCTCTTTTGGCAGTTGGGTTAGTTTTCACAAACAGATTGATGATAATATCGCTGACGAACTGATGAGCATTGCTTATGATAACGGCGTCAATTTTTTTGACAATGCCGAAGTGTATGCTTTAGGTGAAAGTGAAAAGATGATGGGCCGTGTTTTGAAAAAGAAAAATTGGGACAGAACATCATATACGGTTTCATCAAAGGTATTCTGGGGATGGCGGGGAAAAGATAACAAACCCAATCAAAGCGGCCTCAGCAGAAAGCATATTGTAGAAGCTTGTCATGAGGCCTTGCAGCGATTACAGGTAGATTATCTTGATTTATTTTTCTGCCATCGCCCTGATAAGGGCACGCCAATAGAAGAGACCGTTTGGACGATGCATAACCTGGTTCAGCAGGGAAAAATATTATACTGGGGCACCAGTGAATGGAGCGGCGTAGAAATTATGGAAGCTCATCGTGCGGCGCAACAGTATGGATTGATTGGGCCTTCTATGGAACAACCGCAATACAATTTGTTTGAACGGAATAAAATTGAGAATGAATTTTTGACGTTATATAAAACAGTTGGGTTGGGTACTACCATCTGGAGTCCGCTGGCATCAGGTTTATTAAGCGGTAAATACAATGATGGAATTCCCGAAGGAAGTCGTTTTGGATTGCAGGGTTTCGACTGGCTAAAGGACAGGTGGATGCAGGAAAATTTTTTAAAAAAGGCGAAGGGATTAAATAGCCAGGCGCAGCAGCTCGGTATTTCAATGGCACAACTCAGTATTGCCTGGTGTATTAAAAACCAAAATGTAACAACAGCGATTCTTGGAGCAACGAATAAACAGCAACTGCTTGAAAATTTACAATCATTAGATGCTGTAGAAAAACTGAATAATGAAGTAATAAAGAAGATTGAAGAAATCGTTCAGACCAAACCCATATTACCCGAATACTAAATAATTTTCTTACAGATGAACACAGAAATTATTTGGTGAAGAAAAAATCATCCGTGCTAATCAGTGTAATCTTTGAGCTTTTTTTAAAAAAGAAAACCCCATCTCAACTTAGCGAAACGGAGTCTTCAGTTACTTTGAGTCAGGCCTAACCTTGGTGTCCTTCAATTACAAACGGGTTTTGGCTCAAGGTAGTTTTTCATGCAGGACTTCGGATTTGTAAAACGGGACACGATTTACAGCCTTTTATGCCCCAAACACTTTGCCAGACTGGTGTTTAACTGGCATAACTAACAGAATTATTTATTCTGCCAGGTAGGATTCCCAAAACGGGCGGGTACAAAAACGAACTCTTTTGCTACCTTCATCACTAAATAATCCTATATGTCATTTCAGAATAAAACTGTTCTTATCACTGGGGGCACCCGTGGAATTGGCAAAGCCATCGGACTGCGCCTGGCAAAAGAAGGAGCCAATATTGTTATCGCTGCTAAATCTGTGGAAGAAAATCCCAAACTCGGCGGCACTATTTTTTCTGCTGCACAAGAAATAGAAGCTGCCGGTGGAAAAGCATTAGCTGTGCAATGTGATATTCGCTTTGAAGACCAGGTACAAAATGTAATAGATAAAGCTGTTTCAACATTCGGCGGCATTGATATTTTAATCAATAATGCATCTGCAATTTCTTTAACACCAACAGAACAAACCGAACCCAAACGTTTTGACCTGATGCACGACATCAATGTGCGGGGAACTTTTTTTGTAACAAAAGCCTGCATACCGCATTTGAAAAAATCATCCAATCCGCATATTCTTACTTTATCACCACCTATCAATCTTGATCCCAGGTGGTTTGACAAGCATGTGGCTTACACCCTTACCAAATACAATATGAGCATGATGACGATTGGCTGGGCAAAAGAATTGGCCAAAGATCGTATCGCCGCCAATTCACTCTGGCCAAGAACAACCATTGATACTGCCGCAGTAAGAAATTTATTGGGCGGACAAATGCTCGCCAATATGAGCCGCACAGTAGATATTCTTGCCGATGCGGCTTATTATATTCTGAATAAACCATCCGGAGAATGTACCGGCAATTTATTTATTGACGAACAGGTGCTGGCCAAAGAAGGCATCACCGACCTGGAAAAATATTCAGTAGTACCGGGGGCGCAGTTGTATACTGATTTGTTTGTATAACATCTCAATATCCCTCCACTGCCACAATACTTTCATAATTAACCAGCAGCTCTTCTCCTTCTTTAATATCCCGCAGGGCTTCAAACTGTTCGCCATCATTAATAGAAATAATGTTTGGCTCATGCGAATGATTCAGGTACAATGCAAGATCCATCAGTTTAAAACCATAGTCGGGAACAAAGTAATGTTCATCATCATACAGGCAATAAGTTTCAATGTGGTTCCGGGAATAAGCGGGCAATTGTTCCACGTCTGAAATGGAAAGTTTAATCCATTCGCCTACACCTTTTGAAAAAATTGTCCGGCAGCCTTTTGGAATATCATTTATGGCAAATACACCAATCCCATGCACCGGCGAAGATCTCAGCATGGCATAAGTATCATGTTGCAGTTCGTGGAGTAGTTGTTCACGGGTCATATTACGGAATTAAATAAAAAAGAAAAAATGTCAGGGATAAGATAGGAGCATGCAAAAAAATTATTTTTCATCTGCCTCTTCTTTCGCCTCGCCACGGTTCTCCGGCCTCATCTGCGGAAATAATAATACATCCTGTATGGAGGTGCTATTAGTAAGTAGCATACAAAGCCTGTCGATGCCAATACCAATACCTGAAGTAGGTGGCATACCATATTCCAATGCTCGCAGAAAATCATAATCAATAAACATGGCTTCGTCATCGCCCCGCTCCATCAGTTTGGCCTGCTCTTCAAATCGTTCCCTTTGGTCTATCGGGTCATTCAGTTCGCTGTAGGCATTGGCAATTTCTTTTCCGTTGATCATTAACTCAAATCGTTCCACCAACCCTTGTTTGTCTCTATGCTTCTTTGTCAGCGGACTCATCTCTACCGGGTAATCAATAATGAAAGTGGGCTGCACATAATTCCTTTCGCATTTGTCCCCGAAGATGGCATCAATCAATTTTCCCTTGCCCATCGTTTCGTCAGCATGAATGTGCAATTGTTTACAAATGGAACGTAGCTGTTCTTCATTCATCCTGCTCACATCAATTCCTGTGTGTTCTTGAATCGAATCATATATACTAATGCGTTTGAATGGAGCTTTGAAAGAAATAGTTTTATCACCAACGGTTAATTCAGTTGTGCCGCAAACATCCATGGCGGCTTTTTCCAAAAGCTGCTCGGTTGTTTCCATCATCCAGAAATAGTCTTTATAGGCAGTATAAAATTCGAGGATGGTAAATTCAGGATTATGGGTGCGGTCCATTCCTTCATTACGAAAGTTGCGGCTGAACTCATATACCCAGTCGAATCCGCCAACAATCAGTCTTTTTAAATAAAGTTCATTGGCAATTCTTAAATACAAAGGAATATCCAATGCATTGTGATGCGTGGTAAAAGGCCGGGCAGCAGCGCCGCCGGGAATACTTTGCAAAACGGGTGTGTCAACTTCCAATGCGCCCCGGGTATCTAAAAACTCACGAATAGAGCGAATCATTTTTGTTCGCTTCTCAAAAGTTTCTTTTACCGATGGATTGATAATAAGATCGGCATACCGCTGCCGGTATTTGAACTCAGGATCAGTGACGGCATCAAATGTATGTCCCTCGGCCTCTTTAACTATCGGCAGAGGGCGGAGAGATTTACTGAGCAGGGTCAGTTCTTTTACATGAACAGAAGTTTCGCCTGTCTTGGTGATAAACGCATAACCCCTTATCCCGATGATATCACCAATATCAATCAGTTTTTTCCAGACAATATCATAGAGAGATTTGTCTTCACCGGGACAAATATCATCCCGGCGGATATATAATTGTATCCGGCCATGTGCATCCTGTATTACAGCAAAATTAGCTTTGCCCATATCTCTTACACTCATGATGCGCCCCGCCAGGCATACATCAGTAAACTGTTCTTTTGTTTCTACTGTAAAATTTTCTTTTATAAACACGGAGTTACTGTTAACGGGATACGACGGGGCAGGGTAGGGCTCAATACCCATGATGATAAGTTCTGCCAGTTTATCACGGCGCAATTGTTCCTGCTCTGATAAATGAGATGTATTCATGAAATAAAACGGTGAGTTTGGTGGCAAAGGTACTGGTTAAGGTCCCAATAGAAAAGCCCCGACGATAAAGTCAGGGCTTTTCGTTCTTATGTAAAAAAATTATTTTGCTTTTTTTACCCTTGGTGTATTGCTGAAATAATAACCTAAGCGAACGGCAAAACCATGATTTCTTGTTTTATCATTAGCAGAAACAGGAAGCGCTAATATAGCATCAGGTACCAGGTTTCTAAGACCAAAGATATGGTTGGCAGAAACAAACAGACCGTACTTGGTTCTGTATCCTATAATACAATTACCACCATAATCAATGCCCTTTACATCATTGGCAACCGCATTGCCAAAGCTAACATCTGTTTCAATTTTTTCACCGGTTGCAGAAACGGTTATTTTTTTAGAAGGAAGATTAAATCCGATATATGGGCCAGCGCCAAAATAGAAAAATCCATTAGTCAACTTCACTTTACAGTTGTAAACAAAATTGGGAGCCAGTTGAGCATAGCGGAGAGCTATATTTAATTTGTCAGTAGCCGGTGCAACGGGGTTAATTGATCCACCTTTTTGAATATACGTCAGGTCAGGCTGAAAAGAGAATTTCTGTTTCTTTCCTAAAGGAACTTCTAACTGTAACCCACCTACATAGCCAACCCTGTAGTTCACATCTTTTTTAACTCCACCAATAGTTCTGCAAAGTGTTGAGGTTGATAATCCACTGGTCATCCCTACTCTTGATTTTTGAGAAAAGCCAGAGATATTCATACAGAGTACAAATGCAGATAAAATAAAAATCGTTTTTTTCATAAACAGTAGTTTTTTAGTGGCCTACTCGTAACGCTTTTCGGCGAAGGCGCCCTACTCTTTTTGTTTAAAGGGATTTTCGGGAGCTTCCCTTATGGCAATTCTAAATAATAAAGAAAATCTGCCTGAAATGTAGTTTAAAAATAATGACTTTTAGAAATTTTGCCCGGTCTTTTTTACCCGGCAGGCAAAGATAATGGTTGTACCCTGAAGGCCAAATAAAAAAGCCCCGGCATTTCTCTGAAAGCCAGGGGCTTGTCGCATCAACACCGGCAGGCAGTTTTTTGCTTTTTTGCTTACCCGGCCGGCGCTTCCTGTATGATGGCATTTTTATTCCTGGCAGCTCCTTTTTCATGTTTCTTTTTACTCAAAATACTTCTGATGGCGAGGATAAGCAGAAAAATTACAAGACCTGTACCCCCAATGGCCACTATCCAGGCGGCTGCTTCAGAACCATTGCATGCAAGTGAACATGCAATTACTCCAACAAGATATATCAGACCTGCTGCCACAAGTACAGAAAGAACAATTAAAGCAGTTTTTGCTCCATTTGACAATTCATCGGCTTTTTTGATAGCCCTTACTTGTTCTTTCAGCAGTTTTTTTCTTTCTTTCCAGCTCAGTAATTTTCCATTTTCATCTTTCATGGATCGTAAAAAAGCAGAAACAGACTTATAGGAGGGTTTGGCCACACTTGTTGCTGGCAAAGTGCTGCTACTTGCTATTGCCTGTGTAAAAGGAAGAGAATACCGGAATAAAATTTCCCTGTGATTGCCGAAATAAACGATCATCAGGAAAGTAGAACCAGCCAGCAGAAAATCGCATGTTTTTTGATGAATATAACCGGATGCTGTCATACGATATTTCCCCCTGATATTTTTAAAAGGATAGGCAATGAATCCTGCAGCATACAGGCAGATAAAAAACACTATTGCAAAAACGGGCAGATAAATGCCGGTATCATTCAGCAGCATGCCGGTTGTAAAGCCAAGTACATTCAATATTACGAAAAAAACAAAAATAGTAATGCGGGCAGAACGTGGATGGCGTTTTGCCCAGATAGAAATCTTTTTCATAAACTTATTTTTATGGTTAAGGATGGAACAGGCCGGTAAACAAAACTTTGTTTAAAAAATTGAGGCGCTGTTTCATTTCTTATAGATAGTTTCGTTGCCTTACGCCTGTTTTTCCCCGAGGCAATAATCAAAGGGATGCTGCCTAACATTGCAGTAAACCCGGTTAATGAAAACGCAGTTTTGACCCCGTCATTCTTATATGTATTTTCAAGGGGATACAAGGAAAATCCAGTTACATCTCCTTTTGGAATAACTATACCGGTTGTTAACAATGCTGTGCCTGCTCCCAGTAATATCCATGCTGCTGTATTCTGTTTTTTACTTTTTTGCAGGTAATCTTGTTTGGTTAAATCATGAGAAGGAATTACATGCTGGCTGAAAGATGCGGCTGACAGGGTCAGTAACATGATGATAACAATTATTTTTTTCATAACAGGAATTTTTTTGAACAAATATTTATTTGAAAGAATAGTCATAGTTTTTTATTAAAACACAGGATGGCGTTTTATATAAGTTATCAATGGATACAATTTCAAGCTTGCTGGTATAAGAAAGCGGAAGATGCAGATAAGCCGAAAAAAGCCCCGCCTCCGCACTGGTTAGTTTTGTTGTTTCAATCATTATTCTTTTATTGGTAACTTTTTCCAATGCCTTGCGGATCATTTCAGAGCAATACATCTTGTCATCGGTACGATAATCAAATGTTTGGTCAAAATGCACTCCCTTTGCATACCATTTATGAATAAGATCTTTTAATCTTTTGGTTTCACCCTCATTCCATTCGTAGCGGTAGATTCCATACGCCAGGTTATTCCTCGGGCTGCAAAACCAGCTTAAAGAATCCTTTCTCAGTTTTTCATCCGGGTTTTCTTCGCCATTTACAATGTGATATACGAAAGGATACCCCTTCTCAAACAACACGATGCCTGCATGCGAATAGCTTTTATCCTGCCGGTTAAAGTTTTTAATAAACTGGCTGGTGGGATCCTGGTTAAGCCGGACAACCAGGTCTCCCTCTTTTAGTAAAGCCTGTCCTTCCCTGATCATTGGATAAGGATCAACATAATGGATTGGTGCAGCAGCTATTGACTCCTGTTTAGTTGCATGGCTGTTGCAGGAATAAAAACAATAAGAGATGAGTAATATTAATAATGTAGTTCTCATACCGGCTATTTATTTAATAAACAATAGTGACTTAATTAACTTCGAATTTGAATTGGTCTATTCCAATACCTTTTGCGTTTGTAGTATTGGCAACATAGTGTCTGAACGCAATTCTTGTATCTGTCTTTCCGGATATTCCGGAAAAAGTGTATTCGTATCTTGTCCAGGTTGTGGGATAGCCACTTACTGCCTGGGCAGAATTAATATCCAGCAAAACAGAAGAAAAGCTACAGACTGAACTGGCATATGTTCCTGTATTTTCTGAAGCTGATTTATTCATCAGTACCTGCATGCGTTCTGTATAACTGCCGGTGGTATCTGAACGGGTGTAAAAAGAAATCTTATCGCCATTTTTTACAGATAAAACCGGAGTGATCAGCCAGCTACTGACTTTATAAACCTGTGAAGAGGCGGACACTGAAGAATATGCATATTCATCCCGCGATGTTGTATATGAAAAAGCAGTAAATCCATGCCAAACACCTCCTTTGTCAGTTCCAAACTGTCCCTGACCCCATAGGGCACTAACGCCAGAATTACCGGAAGGAGAATTATCTTTTATTACCCATCCCTTTGTTGAAATTTGATAAAAGTTTTCGAACTCTTCCGTAAATGATGTTTTTATGCCTATATCGGTTGGTGTACCATTTTCGGGTGGACAGTCATTGGGTGGATTGATTGTAGAATCTTTTTTGCAGCTATAAACTAACCCAATCAATAAAGCAGCAAAAAATATAATGACCAGGAAGAAATTCTTTTTCATAATATGAATTTTTAAATGACTAATAATTATTTACATAAAAATTTATTTAAATAGGGTACGGAGGTTTAACCAGTTATTTATTTTTTCCGTTCAGCATCCAGCCGATCTTAATTCCGAAATAGTGGCTCTTTAAGGTGCCATTACCGCCGCTGCCACCCGGGAAAAGATTACTCAGTCCGGCATTGTAGTTAGCAGAAAAAAGTAATCCATTGGGGAAACAATAACCAGCGAGGAAATTGGCGCCGAGGTCAAACCCCTTCATAAAATCATCATCACTGCTTCCAAATTTTACATCTTCAGTGAATGAATCGGTGCCATCGTCATATTTCAGCTTGCCTGAAATGCCAAAAGCAAGAGACGGGCCTGCACCAATAAAGAAATTACCGGTATTGCCTGAGGCATTAAAAAGGAAATTGAATGGCACTTCAATGTGATTGGTTCCGAGGCTCACTTTTTCAGTAACTCCACCGAAGGTTTGTTCATCTTTTGTTCCTTTCTGAACAAAGTTTACTGCAGGCTGGAAACTGAGATTCTTGCTGAGAGGAATATCAACCAGCACACCGGCGGTTAAACCGACCTTTGAATTGCCATTATCAGATTCTCCATCCACTTTGGAGTTGTAATTGGCGAATGATACACCGGCGGTAAAACCAAACCTGGTATTTTGCCCCAGGCTGGTAAAATAGCAGCCGGCAAAGAGCAATGTGAGACATAATAATTTTTTCATAATCGTTGATTTATAATTGTTGCCTACTCGTATCGCTTTTCGGCAATGGCGCCGTACTCTTTTTCGGGATTTTCCGGGTTCTCCTTTTATTTATTAGTCGCCAAGTTATACCGGGAAGCAGGCGGGTTGAAATTGAATTATGCCTTAACAGTTTCTTTAATTGCAATAAATACTAAAATGCACCTGCAGATCATCTCTGTTTGCAAAAAATCAGGTATCTTTTACATGGGGAATGAAAGTTTGAAGAATTAGTAAAATAATTTTTCAGACTTCCCGGCTTTACCAATGACAATTACCCATACAGCACAGGATCTTTTGTTTCAGCGCATCAAAGGAATGCTGCCATCGCATAACTCCATAGCCGATGTTGTATCTGAAATACTCCATGTAAGTAGTGACAGTGCTTACCGCCGCATCCGGGGAGAAACGTCACTGGTGCTGGATGAAGCTGCGGTGCTTTGCCGGCATTTCAATTTATCACTTGATCAGTTACTGAATATAAAGAGCGGCACTGTTAATTTTCAGAATATCCGGATTAACCTGCAGAATTATAAATATGAAAAATACCTGGCCGACCTGATCCGGCAAGTACGGGATATCAGCAACTTTAAGCAAAAAGAGATCATCTACCTCACAAAGGATGTTCCCATTTTTCATAATTTTTATTATCAGCCACTCATCGCTTTCCGTTATTTTTTCTGGATGAAGACGCTTATAATGCATCCTGATTTTACAGACAGGAGTTTTGAATTAAATTGCGTTCCCCCGGAAATTGAAAAACTAAGCCGTAAACTTATTATTGAATACACTAAGATTCCCTCCACTGAAATCTGGAACACAGAATGTATAAATGCAGCTATAACACAAATAGAATTCTATAAGGATTCAGGATATTTTTCTTCTTCGGCAGACATTAAAAAAGTATACGAGGCGCTTGAAGAAACGCTTAGCCACCTGAAAAGCCAGGTGGAGAATGGCTGTAAGTTCATGCCCGGCGAAAACCCCCGGCCAAAGGAGAATAATTTTAAATTTTTTTATAACAGGGTTGTACTTGGCGACAATACGATCATGGTGGTAACCGACAATGTGAAAACAGTTTTTCTTAATTATGATGTATTGAATTATATGACTACTCGGGATGAAGCGTTTTGTGATCCCTGCTACAGGGATTTGCAGAACCTGATGAAAAGGGCAACCCTGATCAGCCAGACCAGTGAAAAGCAGCGTAATGTTTTCTTTAATATACTACTGGCCAAAATACAGGATCGCAAACGTAACTTATAAACATGACAACCGGTGAACTGCAACAGCAGCTTTTTACTATTATAAAAAGCAAAACGGGCGGGAATATTTCTCCTGCCGACGAAATAGCAAAACTGCTTGACATTAGTCCGGACAGCGCCTATCGTCGTATCCGTGGCGAAAAAACAATTTCAATTGACGAATTACAAACTCTCTGTCTTCATTACAAAATTTCGGTTGACGAATTAATGGGGATAAAAACAGGCGAAGTGGTTTTTTCAGGACGTTACCTTGATAACAAGACATTCAGTTTTGATGAATACAGCAACAGCGTTATTCAGAACCTGGCATATATGAATAGCTTTAAAGAAAAAACCTTTTACTATGTCTGCAAAGACCTGCCCCTTTTTCATCATTATCATATCCGGGAAATAGCGGCATTCAAATGGTTCTTCTGGTTAAAAACTTATTTCCAGTTTGCCGAATTCAGGAAAATAAAATTCAGTTTTAAAAGTTATCCTGATGAATTATTTGCCCTTGGAGAAAAAATGCTGGCAATCTATAACCTGCTGCCAAGCGTGGAGATATGGAACCTGGAAAGCATGAATATTCTTTTCCGGCAAATAGAATTTTACAGGGACGGACAGGTGTTTGAATCTGATGATGATATTTATACATTATATCAAGCAATCGGGAAAATGTGGAATCACCTGGAAAAACAGGCATCCCTGGGATATAAATTCAACTATGGAGATCCGGATCAAAAAATGATTAGTGATTATAAAATGTATTTTAATGAAGTGGTGCTGGGTGATAATAGTATGCTGGTAGAAATGGATGGGAAAAAAATGGCTTTTGTGAACCACAGCACAATCAATTATATGGTAACAAAGGATGCAGCCTTTACAGAAAATATGTATAACCATGTACAAAATCTTATGAAACGATCTACCCTTATCAGCGAAGTAAGCGAAAAAGAAAGGGCAAGATTTTTCCGCATCATCCGGGAACGAATCGAACACCGGATGGAAAGTTTGAAAGCATAAGCAACCCGGCAAACATCTTCTTCATCATTTCCCTGACTTTTGTATTTTGCATCTCTTACAAATAATAAAATGATTCATAGTATGAAAAAAATATTAGTACTAACAAGTGTGATCGTTAGTATGCTGGCTGGTTGTGATGTGTTTTCCAAACTTCCAACCGGTACCGGCACCGGAGTAACAGAATCAGAAGCCGGCGAAGGTATCAAAGAAGCATTAGGGCAGGGCCTTGTAAAAGCTGTATTGCAACTGAATAAACCAGATGGTTTTTTTAAAGATGCCCTGTATAAAATACTGATGCCGCCCGATGCAAAAAAAATCGAAAACACCCTCCGGGATTTAGGAATGGGAAAAATGGTAGATAAAGCGATTCTTCAGATCAACCGGGCTGCTGAAGATGCAGCAGGTTTCGCCAAACCCATTTTCGTTGATGCAATAAAAAGCATGACGCTTAGCGATGCCATCGGGCTGGTAAAAAATGGCGATACCAGCGCCACTCATTTTTTCAGGGAAAAAACTGCAGATAAACTTATTGCAGCTTTTCTTCCGGTAATAAAAAGTTCTTTAGATAAACTGGATGCTACAAAATACTACAGCGATGTGGTAAACACTTATAATAATTTCCCCACCACATTTAAAAAATTAAATCCGGATCTGCCGGGTTTTGTAACCGGTAAAGCCACTGATGCACTGTTTGACCTGGTGGCAAAAGAAGAATTGAATATCCGCCAGAATATTGCAGCCCGAACAACTGAGTTGCTAAGAAAAGTTTTTGGAGCTAAATGGTAATTTTCCAGAATGGCCGGATTATTACGCAACCAAAAGCATAAATTATCGTCAATTATTCTGCAATTACTTTTTGGAGAAAGAATTGCTGTTATCTTGCGGCAATAAAAAAGCATACAATATGAAATTTTCTTTTGGTATAATACTGTTGAGCCTGATCATAATTCCAGCGACTACATATTCACAAATCACTTTACCGAAAATATTATCAGGGAATAAGACAGGTTCCGGCATTACGGAGAATGAAGCGGGCCAGGGGATTAAAGAGGCATTATCACAGGGGGTTACCAATGCGGTATTAAACCTGAACAAAACCGATGGCTTTTTTGGCAGTGAATTTTATAAAATGTTATTGCCTCCCGATGCAAAAAAAGTAGAAAAAACTTTACGTAAAATAGGTATGGGCGCCCAGGTTGATAAAGCCATTCTTTCCATCAACCGGGGTGCTGAAGATGCAGTGGGTTTTGCAAAACCCATTTTTGTGGATGCGATTAAGCAAATGACACTGACCGATGCCCTGAATATCATAAAAGGTTCGAAAGATGCCGCTACAAATTATTTTAAAGACAAGACAAAGGAAAAATTAATTACAGCCTTTGCTCCTTCGGTAAAAGCATCGCTTGACAAAGTAGATGCTACCAAATATTATTCTGATATCATTACTTCTTATAACAACCTGCCAACTACTTTTAAGAAAATAAACCCGGATCTTACCACTTATGTTGTTGGCAAAGCCGTTGATGCTTTATTTGACCAGGTGGCAAAAGAAGAAGCGAACATCCGGGCCAATCCGTTGGCAAGAACGTCCGATATACTGAAGAAGGTTTTTGGAGGAAAATAAAACCGATATTATTTATTTTAAACCCTGCCCTGAATTAATAGAGCAGGGTTTTTTATTCTTCACTACTCCATATTTTTTATAATCTTATTATTAAACTAACAGACGGTACAAACCTGTAAGCAAAGCTACCCTTCTGCAATGATTGAATCTTTTCGTTGCTAATTGATACGGAGGCAGCTTTCTTTTTGTTTTTCGAAGACACAACGAAAAATGGGATGCTTCCTGCCATAGAAAGGATCCCAGTTAGTCCGAGTCCGGCTTTGATACCATCATTTTTATAGTCGTTGCCGAACCAGCCTTCATGAACAACTTCCCCTTTTGGTATTACTAATCCGGTTAATAAAGTTGTTGCTCCTCCGCCTAAAAAAATCCAGGCGGCTGTTTTCTGATTTTTACTTTTTTTCAGGTAATCCTGTTTGCTGAAAGTGGGAGAAGGATTGGTTTGCTGACTGAAGGAAGAACTTGCCAGCATTATCAACATAACGCCAAGAATTATTTTTTTCATAACTGAAATTTTAAGGTTATTGATGGTATGGACCTGTAGACAAAACTTCTTTTCAGAAGTTGACGGGATGGCTCATTTTTAAACGAGAAAGACATGGATCTTTTCTTGTTTTTGTTTGAGGCAATAAGGATGGGGATGCTTACTATACAGGAAACTACACCACCGATTAAAAGAAAACCAGGAGTAAAATCTTGTTTTTCTGGATCAGCGTTTTTGGGGCCCCAGGCAAGCCCTGTAATAATTAGTCCCGTCCCTGTTCCGGCAAGTACATAAAAAGCAGTTTTTTGATGTTTACTTTTTTTCAGGTAATAGTCTTTGTTATTTGCCGTATTCTGTGAAAAGGCGTATAAACTAAATACCAGGAACAGGACAGTAGAAAGAATTTTTTTCATGTGTTTATTTTTTATTTTAGTTTTTGTCGCATGGAATTCACCATAAAAATTATCATCGCATGTTGATATAAATTGCCCGATAATTTTTATGGCTCATTTCATAAATTTATTTTTAAAGTTATAGAAGGAACAGGCACCCTGATTATATTATTTTGCACCAACTGTGGCGCTGTTTCATATTTAAAGGACAAAGACCTTGCCTTGTATTTATTTCGGGAAGCAGCAATAAATAATGGAATACTGGCAACAACTGCAACACCCCCAATAATCACACAAGCGACACCAGTGGTTGAATTTTTTGGTGGTGGTTCAAACAAACCTGTAAATGGATTTAAAATATATGGCGCCGCTTCCTTGAATGCCGCCAGTATTCCAATGCCCCCCATAACAAGGCCACCACCCAATAAAGAAAAGGCAATCGTTTTCTGCGTTTTACTTTTTTTCAAAAAATCCTGTTTTGTAAAAGTGGGAGAAGGATTGGTTTGCTGACTGAATGTGGAAGTTGCCAGCATGAGCAGCATAGCGCCAAGGATGATTTTTTTCATAATGATTGATTTAATTGTGATCAGAATCAGTTTATAATCAGGTTATTTATTTTTCTTTCAGCAAGCCCGGTCTTAATTTTTTTATGGTCTTTTCAATTTTCTTTTTTACACTCATCTTTCCGGTATATGAATCTGAACGAATCACTAAGTTACCATATATATCCATTGTTACCGGGTTCACGGCGCAAAAACTTTCCTTTAAAGCATTATATTCATTCCACCGGCCCATATTTTCCCAGGCGGGGCGGTAAACGATGTCTTTGTAAAGTTTGGCCATGGGATGACCTACTACCGATGCTTTTTTCCGAAATAATCCCGGCTTTGTCATCACCCAGCTTTCGCAGGCATAAATGATGGATTGAGAAAAGATCTTACCAAGATTCATCATCAGCGAATCGCCATTCATCCGGAGTGTATCATTGGAGTATAGTGATTTCCGGAAGAAAGTGGCGCCAGCATAGCAGGTGCCAATCACAATTTTTGATTTTTCATTCATATAAGCGGCTAATTCCTGCAGCGGTTTTATGTGTGCAGGATCTTTTATTGATTGGTAATTGAATTCATCTTTGCCTGTATAGAAAACAGCATAACCTTTTTTATAGCTGCCATGCCCGTCAAACCATAAAGTGCCGATATGGGCTTTCGCTCTAATCAACCGGTACTGCACTTTGGCGCTGACGGTCTGCATGTCATTTGCTACTATGGCTACAAATTTTTTTGGTCTGAAAAAACTTTTTAATTTACTCCTGGCAATATTGAACCTTGATCCCAGGTCCAGTTTCCCCTTTTTAGGGGCTGATATAATAAAGAAGTTGAGATGCTTTTGTTTTTTGACAGCTTTTTCGGGACCGGCACAGGATAATGATTCAATATAGTTAAATACATCCTGCTGGGCCTTTGCGGGGAAATTTAGTGACACAACTAAAAAGCTAATGATAATAAGATTGAATGGTTTCATAAATGATGATTTAGGTTTAAGGATCAAACTTATTATCTGTTATAAGCTATTCGTGCCGGAAGTTTACAGTTAGCCTTTTTGGATTGACGGTTGTTAGGATCAGCAGCAGTATGCAGTAGCGGGAGTAATAATTAATAGCTACAGGAGGCCGGATATGCGGGTAAAGCCGGGCCGCTTTCCCGTTTTGGCTGGGTTAATTGATAAACTACACCAGTTGCCAATGCAAATGAAGGAAAGGCCAAAGGGGGCTATAAATTAGGAAAACAAGGTTATAACTTTAAGGAGTGATATTTTTCTATACGAGTACATGATAAATTAGGTTAAGTGGACCGATTTGTAAGAGCACCAGATGTTAAATCTTACTTTGTAAAATACTAATGAAAAAATAAATTTTCTTGAAACTCTAAATCAAAACCTCATCCAATGTTCAAATTATGTATAACTTTTATTTTATTCCAATTCTTCTCTCATTTAGCGGTGAGTGGCCAAAAAGTGAAATCCATATTTAAGCACTACTCCATGGAGGAACTGCCAGAAAATAGATTTGGTGAAATATTGATCTCAAAAGATGGGATGATAGTTGTGTCTGCATCTGAATTTAGTTTTGCGGTAATTACGGGCGGCAATGTTGGAGCGATTACAATTGGACTCGATAACCAGGATTATGGGATTAAGAATTTGAAAAGTGTTTTTAGCGTTACTCCGATAAAAACCATTACAGAAAGCTCAGAAGGCTACAAATATTTTTCTACAGAAGAAAATCAAATTACTTACTTCAAAGACTTTGAATCCGGAGCTTGCGATATACCCCCATTTTATTTTCCAATAAAAGGAGACTCTCCTAAAAACATAACTAAACTTTGGTTTGACAATAGTAATAACCTGTATATAGGAGCAACAGATAATGTTTTTTATATAGTTCGGGGAGCTGGCAATAAGGCTTCCCTGGATACTAATAGGTATAAGATCAGGAGAGGAATTGATAGCAGCATGAATATTTTGAAGGGCGAACTTCCTGTTATAAAACAAGAAATCGATAATGCAAAGGGTGTCTTTTATTTTGCCGAAAGCCGGACCACTAAAAATATTGTCTGGCTAGGTACGGGAAATGGTTTATACACGTATAATAAAAATACGGGGGAAATAAAAAATATTGTATCAAGCCAGGATAGACTTACAATAACTCATATTGAGCCATTCAGCAATGGAGATATCTGGTTCAGCACTCTTGAAAAAGGAATGGGAGTATATCATCAGCTTATAAAAGCTACTGAGTTTTTCCCTTATTCAAGCAAACAAATGAAGTCAGGATACCCATATTCAATAAATGATTTCTGTATTAAATCTAATAATGATTTTTTTGTAGCTGTCAAGGATTCTTTACCGTCTATTTTTAATATTCAAAACGGCTCTTACAAATTCATTGATGATCCAGCATTTGTAAGATCAAAAAACAACACAACAGATATCAAGCTAGACAATACTGGAAACTTTTATTTAATTAAAGGGGGGCTTCTGTATTCAGCAAATTTATCGGATAATCCTGATTGGGGGGGCGATTCGCTGCAAATAGCTTATGCTCCCATTATTTATGGAGTTACAGATTTCAATAAAGTTGAGATCACAAACTTTCTTACCAAACCCGAGTTATTGAAAAAAATAAAACTGAAGTACAACCAAAATTCGATAATCATTTATCTCACATCAAACTACTTTTCCGGAAATTTGAAAACACGATATGAATGGAAACTTGATGGGGATGTGAATAATTGGGTAGAGTTGCCAGCATTTGACGCAAATAACGATAGTTCAAACCGTACTGATTTGCCTGATCTAAAACCCGGAAAATATCTTTTTAGAGCAAGAGTAAAAGTAGGATCTGCTGATTGGAGTAAAGAAGAAGCGCAAATGGAAATTATCGTTACTCCAGCATTTTGGACTACCTGGTGGTTTTGGGCATCCGTTATTTTGGGTCTGGGATTAATTATTGGTTTGATTATGTGGTGGCGGATAAGGGCAGTTAAAAAAAGGGAAAAAGAAAAGTTTGCTCATGAAAAACAATTAATGGAGTTAGAGGCTATGGCACTCCGTGCCCAGATGAATCCGCATTTTATTTTCAACTGTCTTAATTCTATAAAATCATTGATGCAGGAGCAGGAAACAGAAAAAGGTATAACCTACCTCACTACTTTCTCCAAACTCATCCGCACCCTGTTTAATAATGCCGATAAGAAACTGATCAGTTTGTATGATGAAATAGAAACCTGCAAACTTTACCTGCAGTTAGAAGCCTTGCGATTTGATGCTAAGTTTTCTTTTGCTGTAAATGTTGATGAAAATATTGATCTCAAATCCATACAGGTCCCTGCACTCATCATTCAACCCTTTATTGAAAATGCCATCTGGCATGGTATAGTGCCCCGTAATAATGGAGGCCATGTGTCACTGAA
Organism: Chitinophagaceae bacterium; assembly: GCA_032654705.1. Classification (GTDB taxonomy): domain Bacteria; phylum Bacteroidota; class Bacteroidia; order Chitinophagales; family Chitinophagaceae; genus JJ008. The sequence continues at coordinate 2,670,983 of JAULAZ010000003.1, read as the reverse complement.
TGTGCTAAATAAAGACGGGGAGATAGAAATTGTGATTGATGATAATGGCATTGGCCGGGAAGCCTCGGGGCAAAATAAACCTGCCAGCAGCCTTGCTCACAAATCCAAGGGAGTGAACCTTACCCAATCAAGATTAGAACTGGATAACCTTTTACAGCAACGGCAGGCAAAACTGGAGATCATTGATAAGAAAGATGAAAACGGAATAGCAACCGGTACAACTGTAATTATTAAAATAAAGGAAGAACTGTCATAATAAAATCCTTCACAATAGATAAGAATAAAACTGTGTGGGTAGTCAAGTGAATGAATATCGAAAATTGGCTTTGAACCAGAAAAACAAGTTTATAACTTTAGGTATGCTTAAAATTTTTCGTTTGCATTTATTTTTTTGTATTGACATTTACAACAGCTAATGTATATGCCCAGAAGGAACCTTTAGCTAAAAACCCTGCCGTGAAGGAATCTTTAAATAAAAAAACAGCCGAGAAGAGACCTTTATTTGAGAAAGCTCCATTGGATAGTGTTGGTATACGCTGTTACGAATTGTTGAGTACAAAAGGAGGGGCCATACGAATAATTTCTTCTGCCGGATTATGGAGATTAAAAGGCCATGATATGGATATGTATACTTTACAATCGTTGGGGGAAGTTAGAATTGACAAACTTAATCGTGCCCAACAGAACTTAAATACAATGGCAGAGGGGCCAGATAGCATTTTCTTTGTTGCAACACATGACAATGAAATTTATTATGCAAGTAATTCGGACCAATTGCAAGTTTCCTGGCCGCCATTTAATTTTCCACCAAGGGGGCAGCCATTTGATAAAATATCAACATTATATATTGATCATAACGGCGATCTTTTTATAGGCACACAATCTGATAATTTTTATTGGATAAAGGTAGGAGGGAATAAAAAAATATGGGATAATGTAGAAACTAAAATTATAGATAGTGTGTTTGTGTTTGTTAAAGGGGCAAGGCAGGCAAAAAAAATAATCCTTGCTCCTGGCACAGGTGTGTTTTCTTTTGCACAGGATAATAGTGATAAAAATATTATCTGGATAGGTACCAGTCATGGATTGTTCCGATATAATAAAATAATAAATGAAAGTAAAATGATCAGGCCATTAAATATACCTGCGAGGCTTTCATTTACCGTTACTCATATTGAGTTAAATACAGAAGGCAACCTATGGTTCAGCACATTGGAAAAAGGGATGGGTTTTTATGATCAGCAAAAGAACAACATTCAATTTTATCCTTATCCAAAAAAGAAGACCAATGCGGCAACACGATATCCTGTCAAAACATTTTGTTACAAATCCGGCAATGATTTTTTTGTAGCGGTAATGGATTCACTTCCTGCTGTCTTTAATACATTAACCGGAACTTATACTTTCATTAATGATGCTTCTTTAAAGCAAACGGCTGACAGCACTACAGATATTAAAGTGGATAAATTGGGGAACCTATTTCTGATAAAAGGCGGGGCATTTTATTATTGTAAAGCCTCTGTCATTAATTTGCTTGCTCCCGCTATTAAGCAGGATAGCAACTTAGTGGCCACTATTGATAGCAATGGAGTATTGCTTGCCAGCACAGAAAAGCTGGATAGCAATTTGCTGGCACCATTTATTAAAAATGTCTACACAATTAATAAAGAACCATTAGCTTCTATAGACTACTACCCAGAGCGTCTTCATGAACTCAAATTAAATTATAACCAGAACTCAATTCTTATTGTATTTGGCGCAAACGACTTGGGTTCTGCCGGTAATACCCTGTTTGCATATAAAATTGATGGGATAACAAACGGATGGATTTTATCACCGTCGATGAATCTCGACACTAGTCTTGCTACTATTATGGATTTAAAACCCGGCAAATATTTATTTGAATTAAAGGTAAAAGTAGGCAATGAAGACTGGCGGAAGCAGCAAGCAAAAATGGTCATCATCGTAAGCCCGGCTTATTGGCAAACCTGGTGGTTCTGGACTTCCGTTATTTTGGGCATGGGATTAATTATCGGCCTGATTATGTGGTGGCGGATAAAGGCGGTTAAAAGAAGAGAAAAAGAAAAGTTTGCTCATGAAAAACAATTGATGGAGCTGGAAGCTATGGCGCTCCGTGCCCAAATGAATCCGCATTTCATTTTCAACTGCCTTAATTCCATTAAGTCATTAATACAGCAGAATGAAAATGAAAAATCGGTTACCTATCTTACTACCTTTTCAAAACTTATCCGCACTTTACTAAACAACGCCGATAAAAAAGAGATCAGTTTGTATGATGAAATTGAAACCTGTAAGTTGTATTTACAATTAGAAGCGATGCGGTTTGATACCAAATTTTCTTTTGCTGTAAATGTTGATGAAAATATTGATCTCAAATCCATCCAGGTTCCTGCACTCATCATTCAACCCTTTATTGAAAATGCCATCTGGCATGGTATAGTGCCCCGTAATAATGGTGGCAAAGTTTCACTGAATGTGATGCGTAAATCGGGTGTTATAGAAATTGTGATTGATGATAATGGTATTGGCAGAGAAGCATCAAAACAAAATAAATCGGCCAGTGGCCTTACTCACCAATCCAAAGGAGTAAACCTTACCCAAAGCCGGCTGGAGCTGAATAACCTGTTGCAACAAAGACAGGCAGAGTTGGAGATTATTGATAAGAAAGATGAACAAGGTATAGCAACAGGAACAACAGTTGTCATTAAAATAAAAGAAGAGCTATCATGATACGATCAATTGTTATAGACGATGAACAACATTGTGTGCGGTCATTATTAAGCGATCTGCAACAACATTGCCCCTCTATTGAAGTGCTGCAAACTTGTTCATCGGCCAAAGAAGGGATGATGGCGATCAAGAAATTAAATCCTGATCTTGTTTTTTTAGATGTGGAAATGCCCTGGATGAATGGTTTTGAAATGCTGGAACTTTTAGGCGATATAAATTTCTCCATCATCTTTACTACGGCACATGATGAGTTTGCGGCAAAAGCTTTTCGCATCAGCGCTGTGGACTATTTGCTAAAGCCAATTGATGCCAACGATCTGAAAGCAGCAGTACAAAAAGTAGAAAGGAAAATGGAGGAAGGAAGCAGCCTCAACCACATCGCCAATCTTCTCAGGAACATCCGGCAACCTTCGGCAGATCAAAAAATTGCGTTACCTCAGCGAGAGGGATATGAATTTGTAGATGTGGCAACCATCATTTACTGCCAGGCAGAAGGAGCTTACACAAAAGTCTTTATCAACGAAAAAAAGCCAATGCTCATCTCAAGAACACTGGGTGATGTGGAAGAGCTGTTGCCGCCGGAAATATTTCAACGCATCCACCATTCAACATTGGTAAACATTTCATTCGTTTCCCAGTTTTTGCGTACCGATGGAGGATATGTGGTATTAAAAAATGGTGAAAAACTTTCGGTAAGTAAGGCAAAAAAAGAAATGCTGATGGCGAGGCTGGGGTTGAAATAAAACTAACTGAAACAGAAAAATTTTTATTTATGAAATTGTTATTTCTGCTTGTCATTGTTGGAATTATTTTGTCGGCGGATCATGCTTTTGCGACAAATAAAAAGACAGATACATCTGGGCGTCACATTCTTATCCTCAATGCCTATGACCCGTCGGGCAGTAAATTCAGGAAAAATAAGAAAGAACTTTTTACAGAGTTGGCAGATAGTCTTAAAGAATACCTGCATGGTTTTTTATTTGCCCCAAACAAACTAAAAAATACTATTATACCCGAACTTTTAAAAGACACTTCTTCTGGTAATATGGAGTCTATTATCAATCAACACAAGGCTACGATGGCGTTAGTAATAACAAACCTGAATGTTTATTTCGAACAGACAGATGTTGAAGTAGCTAAAGATTGGGACGGGAAAAAAACAAGAAAAGCCTTCTATGATATTTGTTGCACAGTTACCTATAGCATATTCAGTTTGGGTTTCACCACAATGACCTCAGAGGAGAAAAACTGTGAATTTTTCACAAGAAGAACCGTCGTTAGTGGCGTACTGGCAGCAGGCCCTGATGTAGTTGGGAAAAAGAAACATACCTATGACATGGTTAAAGAAAATGCACTAAAATTTTTAAACAGGAATGGATATCTTTTTGAATAATTAAGTTTTCTCGATCCCTATTCCGGGAACACACTCCAGAATAATAACACCACTCTTCTTCTGGGATCATCAACCCGGTAGTCGGTATTTTTTGGATTGGGAAGTGCCTCTCCTTTTCCTTCTGTAAGGAAAAGAATATTTTTTACACTGCCGCCCATAGTGGACCGTCCTTTTGTATATTTTTCAAACAATTCAATAACAGATTTGGCTCTTTTCCTGGAAAGCTCTTTGTTCAATTCTTTATCGTCAGGAGTTTTTCCGGATAGTTTCAGGCTTTCCGCCAGGTCTTTATAAAGCCCCGTGCCTTCAATAATAGAAGTGCCATCGGCATATCCTTTGGCTGTGATGACTAATGAGAGAGGAAAGTCAGGATATTTTTGGGTAAACAGATCAATTTCTTTAGCTGCGGGTTCAAAAAATTTTCCAATTGCATTGGCAACGGATGGGGTAACTGTGTATTTGCCTGATTCAAATATAACATCCTGGTCAAGCTTCACCACCATATTCCTGTTGATAAGATCATTAATGAAATTTACTTTGTCGTTTATCATTTTAGAAGTGCCTGTTGAAAGCGTCAATGCTTTTTGAAGCCTGTTCCAATCTTCTTTATTTACGGCTGTATTGCCGATGAGAATTGAATTTTGGGTTATCAGCTTGTCAATTTCAACAGTGGTGATGCCGATATATTTTTGAATGCGGGCACTTGCCGTGTCATCTATTTCATTCTGATCCTGCTTGGTTTGCCGTTTAGCATCCAGCTCTTTCAACTTTCTGCTGTGCTGCGCCAATTGGCTGTCCAGTACGGCCAGTTGCTGTTGGTGAGAAACCACTTTCTGCTGCGGCACACAGGAATAAAGATGAAAAGCGATGAAGAAAGCAAGAAGGAAATATGGTATTCTTATTTTACTCATCAAGAGCAATTGAGCTGCTTATTAAAGATAAAAAAGTATTACAAGAAAAAAAATTGATTATGAGCCGGCTAATAATATCTGCCATGCCTCGTTTACTTTTCCTTCCTCCAATAATTTTTTTGCATAAGAGTGAAGTTCTTTTTCCATTTCATCAGGATTGATGGAATAATATTGAATGATTTCCTTCAGGCGTGGATCATCAAAAGACGGATCAATAAATGGCAGGTCATTTACATTGGCTAATTGTCCCAGGTTATTGCCGGTAAGTATGTTGCTGTTTCTGATACTTTCGGGCAATGCATCAACACCTATGCCCAGTTCTGTATTTGGTTTTGCCACCTGAAACAGGTTGGTTTCATCTACTTTGCAATACCAGTCGCCACCCAGCCTGGCCACATGATGAATTTTTCGCTGGTCCATTTTATGCTGCTCATCTAGTAAAGAATCATCAATATGCATTTTTAAAACTTCGCAGATAACTAAATTGCCAGCACCTTTTTCAGCTCCCAGAGGTTTTACCTCAATCACTTTACATTCCAGCTTCACTTTGCTTTCTTTTACCATCGGTGGCTTAACAAGAGTCGCCGGTTCTTCTGTAAAACCGGCTTTGATAAATTCGTTCGTTCCTTTTGGATACTCACAACTGGACAGTGAAGTTTGCTGCACCATATCATACGTAACAATGTTGATGACTACTTCGGGAACTTCCAGTACATTTTGCAGCGTATGTTTGATGGTATTATCTCTGACTCTTCTTGCCGGTGAAAAAATAACGATAGGCGGATTGGATGAAAACATATTAAAAAAACTAAATGGACTCAGGTTCACATTTCCATCTTTATCAATAGTAGAAGCAAAACATATGGGTCGTGGCGCCACAACATACTGCAGGTAGTATTGCTTTTCAGCAGGCTTCAGTTCTTTTAAATCAAGGATCATATTTTTTGTTTAACCGCGAAGGCGCCAGGACGCTAAGTTTCGCTAAGGTTAATAATTGTTTACCATTCTTTTGAACCCTTCTTTAATTAAAGCTACATTAAAGTTTATCAGGAATCCCATTCGTTTATCTGCCAGCTTCAAATAAGAAAGTAACTGAGCTTGATGAACCGGGTGCAGCAGATCAACGGATTTGACTTCAATAATAATTTCATTTTCCACAAGGATATCAAGAAAAAATTCCTTTCCGGTATTATATCCCTTATAAAACAGCGGAACTTTAACCTGGTACTGTACAATTATATTTCTGAGCTCCAGCTCTTTTACAAGAGAGAATTCATAAGCAGATTCCAATAACCCGGGACCAAGCGTTTTATGTACTTCTAATGCAGCCAGAAAAATTTGATTAGCCAGGTATTCAAATTGTTCTTTATTCATAGCGTTTCATTGCGGCTTAGCGTCTTTGCGGTTAAGGCATCACATTTTTTTCAACTTTAAAATACTCCAATCCGTTTCTTCCGCCACTATTGTATTGCTTAGTTTTCCCAATCCGTCAATTTCCATTTCCACCACATCATTTGGCTGAAGCCATTGTTCAGGATAATCCGGATCATTCAGTTTTTCTGTGCCATTTAATTCTAAAAAACATCCGGTTCCCACTGTGCCGCTGCCAATCACATCACCGGGATATAAGTCAACGCCGTAAGAAGCCCGTTCAATAATTTCTGCAAAGGTCCAGTCCATATCGCCAAGATTACCATCGCTTACTTGTTGGCCATTTACAAAACACTGCATCCGCAGGTTCCAGCTTTTGCCAATATGATTTTCCTTGCAGGGAATTTCAAATTGTTGCAGTTCATCCAGCGTAACCAACCAGGGTCCAATAACAGTAGAAAAATCTTTTCCTTTTGCCGGGCCAAGATTCAACAACATTTCCTCCGACTGCAATCTTCTTGCACTCATGTCATTCATGATCATTAGTCCGCCGATATACTCATCTGCTTCTTCCGCTTTTATATTTCTTCCATGTTTACAGATAACAATAGCTGCCTCCAGTTCAAAATCAAGTTTCTCAAAATGATCCGGCATGCATTTTATTTCTCCCGGTCCCTGTATGCTATGATGATTGGTGAAATAAAAAATGGGATACTGATCAAACTCCGGGATCATATCAACTTTACGGTTTCTCCTGGCAGAGGCCACATGCTGCCGGAAAGCATACCCATCCCGGCAACTGGAAGGAAAAGGCACCGGGGCCAGCAACTGTACATCTTTTAAGGCAACAGCTTTATTACTTGTTCTTGTTCCCTCTCTCAGCATCATTTCGCCGGCCTGGGCAAAAGGAAAACTTTCTTCCCAGTAATTTAAAAACATATTCATGCTGTTGGGCAGGTCGGGGTGCAGTACTTCCAGATCGTAAATCATTTCATTGATCAACACACCTAATTGTTCATGTTCTTCTTTGATATAAGAGACGAGTTTCATGTTATATTATATATAATTATTAAAGAACCGCTAAGGTAGTTTTTTAGTTGGATAGAAATAGCAGGAAGGATACCAGTTTCAAACAGCAGATCACTGCCTGGTAGTAATTAAAATCTTATACCGGGAGTTGCAATTTTCCCTTCTCCTGCTTGCTTCCCGCCAATCACTATCCTTATCTTTGCGACATGGAGTTTGAAAAAATTCATAATAAAGGCCAGGTTCGTTTATTCAAAAATGATTTTTTGGAAGCGCTGACCAAGGCTAATCCCCTGGTGATATGGGGAATGTATATTCCGATACTGGGATTTATTATTTATACCGCTGCTACAAAATATGAATACAACACCGCCACCATACTGCTGGTTTTTTTTAGCGGCATGTTTTTCTGGACTTTTTTTGAATACATTGCCCACAGGTTTCTTTTTCACTGGACAGCAAAAAGTGAAAGAGCAAAAAAATTTGTTTACACCTTGCACGGCAATCACCACCACTATCCAAGAGACCGGCAACGATTGTTTATGCCGCCTGTACCAAGCCTGATCATTTCGTCCACCTTATTCGGGTTGATGTATCTTATCATGAAGTCTTATGTCTTTATGTTCTTTCCCGGATTTTTATTTGGCTACCTGATGTATGGCACCATGCACTATGCCATTCATGCATGGAATCCCCCGTTCAAATGGATGAAAAGCCTTTGGAGAAATCACCACCTGCACCATTATAAAAATGAGCACAATGGTTATGGTGTTAGTTCTACTATCTGGGATCATGTATTTGGAACCATGTTCGACCTGAAAAAAGAAAAAGAAGATAAAGAGAAAGTGCAGGAATTAATGTTTGAAAAGAAGAAGTGATATTCTTGCATACAACAAATAGCAAGAACTTTATCTGCAAGAAAAAAATAACATCACCACAGAAAATAGTAATGTTAGTATTAAGGTGAATTTATTATTTTACCAGCGCATCATACAACACTTCCGCCGGGTGCAGTGCTGTTTTATATGTGCCGTCTTTTACCTGGTGGCGGCAGGATGTGCCTGCTGCAGCAATAATATCATTCTCCCCGGCTGCTCTTACGGCAGGAAATAATACCAACTCACCCACCTGCTGCGCAATAGCATAGTGTTCCTTCTCATAACCAAAACCACCGGCCATGCCACAACAACCGGAAGGAATAATATTGGTTTTATAATTTACCGGAATTTCAAGGCAGGTTTTACTGTGCAGCTGCGATGACAATGCCTTCTGATAGCAATGTCCGTGAACATGAATTGTTTTGGTCTCTGTTGTAAAGAGACTGCGATCAATAGTGCCGGCTTCAAATTGTTTTGCAATAAACTCTTCAATGGTAAAGACAGCCTTTGCCATTTCTTTTGCTTTCGTTTTATTTTCAGGTAAAGCAAGATCAATATATTCATCACGGAAGGATAAGATGGCAGAAGGTTCTATACCAACCAGCGGTGTTTGCGGACTGATAAGGCCGGAAAGCAATTCAATATTCCTGTTGACAATTACTTTTGCTTTTTTCACCAATCCTTTTGATAAATGGGTACGACCACTTTCAATATGTTCAGGAATGATTACTTCATAACCCAATTTCTCTAATAATAGAATGGCTTTCCTTCCAATTTCTGCATCGTTGTAATTAGTGAACTCATCACAAAACAGGTAAATAATACCCCTATCCCCTAAAGGGGAATTATTTTTTCCGCTATCCAATAGTTGTTTTGCCTTCCTGTATTTTTTATACCAGGAGAGTAAGGTTTGGTTTGCCAGCTTTGGCATTGTTCTGTCTGGATGGAATCCGACCATTCGATGTGCAAGCTTTCGGAAGAAAGGAACGCTGTAAAACCAATTGAATGTCCACGGAATTTTTGAAAGCAACTTCATTTGTTTATTGAAGTTTGCAATCAGCTTTGCTCTGAAAGGCACGCCATTTTTATCATAGTATTGCTGCAGAAACTCGGCTTTCATTTTTGCCACATCTACACCGGAGGGGCATTCTGTTTTACAGCCTTTACAGCTAAGGCAGAGATCCATTATCTCTTTTATTTCTTTATGATTGAAAGGTTGTTCATCCAGCTCATTACTTAAAAACTGGCGCAACAAATTGGCTCTTGCACGGGTGGTATCCTTTTCCAGTCTTGTAGCCATATAGCTGGGACACATCACTCCACCGGATACCGGCATTTTGCGGCAGTCGCCGGAGCCGGAACATTTTTCAGCCAATCGCAGTATGCCATCAGTGGAAGAAAAGTCGAAACTGGTTTCTGGTTTTCTGCCAGCGGGTTTTTGCTGCACCCGCAAATGTGTATCCATTGCTGGAGCTCCTGTAATTTTTCCTGCATTGAAAATTTGGTTAGGGTCGAAGATGCTTTTTACCTGCCTAAATAAATTATAGGTTTCTTCTCCCACAACTGCAGGAATATATTCACCCCGCAATCTGCCATCTCCATGTTCGCCGGATAAAGAGCCTTTGTATTTCTTTACCAGTTCAACCGTATCGGCCAGAATGTTTCTGAAAGTTTTTAATCCTTCTTCTGATTTCAGGTTTATCATCGGCTCCACATGCACTTCGCCTGCGCCTGCATGTGCATAGTAGGAAGCATTCACTTTATGTTTTGCCAGCACCTGCTGCAGGTCTGCAATATAGTTTGGTAAATCATCGGTAGTTACGGCACAATCTTCAATCAGGTTTACCGGTTGGGCATCGCCAATAATATTGCGAAGTAATCCAAGTCCGGCTTTGCGCACATCCCAGACATATTTTGTTTGTTCGTTATACAACACCGGGTAAGCAAAACCTAATTGTTCCTGTTGCAGCGATGCTATCAATGCTGTTGATTTTTCTTTCACCACACGGGCATCATTGTCCATAAATTCAACCATAAGAATGGCAGCAGGATCGCCTTCAATAAAGAAGCGATTCTTGCTGTACTCAGGATGATTGATTGTGAAATCCATGATGTATTTATCCACCAGTTCTGATGCAATTGGTTTATGCTTCATGGCCACAACATTTACCTTCATTGCTTCGATGATTGTGCTACAATGAATGCATACCACGGAAATTTCTTTGGGAGGCAGATCAAGTAAGTTGAGTTTTATTTCTATAATAAATGCAAGGGTGCCTTCAGAGCCGGCCAACAGTTTACAGAGGTTGAAGCATTCACCCTTTTCATTATACGGTTGCATAGCCAGCAGGCTGTCAAGTGCATAGCCTGTATTGCGGCGGTGAACTTTCGGGTTGGGAAATGTTGTTTTGATTAATTCCTGGTTATGTTCATCAGCAAGCAGTGCATCCAGTTCTGTATAAATTTTTTCTTTGAATGCTGCACCATCTTTTGCATCACGGATATTTTCTTTTCCAAATACTACTTCAGCTCCATCACTTAGCAAAACTTTTACTTCCAGCACATGGTCCCGCACAGCGCCCCAGGCTATACTGTGTAATCCACAGGAGTTGTTGCCCAGCATGCCTCCAATCATGGCCCTATTGGCAGTAGAAGTTTCGGGGCCGAACATTAAACCAAATTGTTTGAGCTGATAATTCAAATCATCACGGATTACTCCCGGCTGCGCCCTTACCCATTTTTCTTGTTTATTGACTTCAAGAATATTTGTAAAGTATTTTGATATATCCACCACTATGCCGCTGCCAACAACCTGTCCTGAAAGAGATGTTCCTGCGGCACGGGGAATAAGTGTTACTTTATGCTCAATGGCAAATGCAATCAGTTTTTTTATATCGCCTGTATTTTTGGGTATAGCTACGGCCAAAGGTTTTTCCTGGTATACTGATGCATCGGTGGAGTAGGCCATTAGTTGAGCGTTATGAATAGCAGTATTATTATAAAAAAGAAGTCCTTCGAGTGATGCGCCTAATTGACCGAGTTGAGTTTGCATGAACAATTAATTGAAGATTCAACGGGTGATGATGCAAATCTAACAAATAGGCAATCAGAAGGCTTCAACAGCGATTACTTTTTATTTATTTCCCGGATAATAGTTGGCTGTTTTTAAAAGAAGAACAAACATTATGTATTCCCTAAGACCGGCTTATTGATTTTCCTTGACCGATTGCCGTTGCAGTTAATCATATATAAAATTATATCTGTTGTGAGTGTCGTAATTTTGTTTTGATATGCAAAAAGCCATAATTATTTTATCAGTTACTTTTATTACGGTATTTACGGCCTGCAATTCAAACAAAGAAAAAAAACAGGAAGTAGTTCCATTTTTAACAGCCAAAGAAGCTGTGCAGCTTAACCAGCTTATCTATAAAGACAAAATACAAGATTCTATTTCCAGCTATGCAGCCGGTTATGAACTGGTTTTTTTACCAACGGCTATTAATGGCAATTATGCTGTCATTTTCAAAAACAAAACAACTGATCAATATGCTTTGGTAATCCGGGGTTCGGTTATTGAATTCAGCAATACCGGGTTTCAGAATTTCATACTGCAGGATTTCAACATTTTTACTATAAAGCCATGGCAGTATGCAGATACGGTGAAAGAAGCTTATATAGGCAACGGCAGTTTCATCGGGTTTCAAAATTTATTGCAACTAAAAGATAAGGCAACCGGATTGTCAATAAAGGAATTTATAGAAAGTGAAATTCCAACTGGCGCAAGCATGGTGATTACCGGGCATAGTCTTGGTGGCAACCTGGCATATCCGTTTGCCGGCTATTTAAAAAAGGAATTGACGGCTGATAAAAAAATTAATCTGCAACTCATCACTTTTGGCGCCCCGGCGGCCGGCAATGCTGCTTTTGTACAGGATATGGAAGAAAAATTTCCCAATGCTGAACGCTATGCAATAGATAAGGATATTGCCCCGGTCTTTCCGGACAATGAACGGATAGGAGAGATTGCAAAAATGATAGGATTAGATAAGGCGCTTCAGCTAAATAAACTGCAGGTGAATGCCAGTGATTTATTAAATATAGCAGGAGTTATACTTGAGAAAACAAATGTTATTACCAAGACTAATAAATATGTGCAAAGCCAGAAACACCTGAGATTGTTAACCAGTAAAGACACAGTTTCATCTAACAATACTTTGTCCGTTGATGCAGTTTTCGACAATGCTTACCGCTTTCATAAAATTGATACTTATGCCGAATTGCTGGGCGGAAAGGGAATGGAGTAGAATGTAAGCCTACCATTTTTCTTCATCAGGAATATTTTCATTGCCAGTTGACTTTTTTCTGCTTTCAATTTTCTGTAACTGCCTCTCAATAATTAAATCAGCAATTAATCCGGCGGCGTTTTCACCTTCATTCACTTTCAGCAGATTCCGTATTTTATTTTCATTAACATCAATCCGGTATAGAAGGGAAACCAGGTTTTCAAAATTATTATTGATGAGATGGTTGATATGCTGTGTAAGTTGTTGTTTCAATCCCTCAAATGATATTGAATCTGGCAAGCTCATCTCCAGCGATTGGTTGATATTTAAAACTAAATCTGTGTTTATCTGTGGCATCTGTGAGAGCTAAAATTTTTCAATAATTCCAAGATTGAACAAAGCAAAATCATATTTCACCGGGTCATCACTATCCAAAGTTCGCAGGTATTCTGTTAATTCCAATGCTGCCTGCCAGTCAGTTTGTTTTCTTTTTAATATCCCAAGTCGCCTGGCCACTCTTGCTACATGCAGATCGATTGGACAAATAAGTTGGGAAGGGGAAATTTTTTTCCAGATGCCAAAGTCAACACCATTGTTATCCCGGCGAACCATCCAGCGCAGAAACATATTCAATCTTTTGCAACTTGATTTTCTTTCAGGAGTGGCAATATGTTTTTTAGTTCTTGCAGGAACATATTCCAAAGAGAAAAAATAATGATGAAAGCCAGTTAAGATGTCTTCCATTATCAGGGTCTTACTCCCCTCTCCATTTATGAAGAGGGGTTGGGGGTGAGGTGAGAAAGCCGTTTCAAGGCTTTTGTATTTTAAATAGTGATGCTTAAAGAAAGAAATAAAATAAAGAAGATCGGTGGCATTAAATGTGCGATGAGTAAAACCAATAAGCTTTTTTAAATCTTTCGGAGAATGATTCAAACAAAAATCATAAGGCGCCTGATCCATCAACAGCATCAGTTCTTTTGATTTATTGATGATAGTAGTGCGGTTGCCCCAGGAAAAAACAGCAGCAAACAAACCGGCGATTTCTATATCCTGTTTTTTGTTGAACTGGTGCGGTATAGAAATGGGGTCATTTTTAATAAAAGAAGGTTGATTGTATAAATCAACCTTCATATCCAGAAACGCTTTAAGATCTTTATCTTTCATTGCATCATGTTCTACCCGATTGCTTTATTCAAATCATCTATCAGGTCATCAGCATCTTCAATTCCCACACTTAGCCTGATTAAGGAATCATTCAATCCATTTTTTATTCTTTCTTCTCTTGGAATAGAAGCATGCGTCATGGAGGCCGGATGATTGATTAATGATTCCACGCCACCTAAACTTTCAGCCAGTGAAAACAAATGAGTGGATGATAAAACTCTTTTTACTTCTTCTACGCTGTCGTTCTTTAATTCAAAAGAAATCATGCCGCCAAAACCCCTCATTTGTTTTTTGGCAATGGTATGGTTTGGGTGGCCCTCAAAACCGGGCCAAAATACTTTTGCCACTTTTGGGTGATTGCGAAGCCAGTTGGCAATGATCATTCCGTTTTCACAATGAGCTTTCATCCGGATGCCTAATGTTTTTATTCCACGCAGCACTAAAAAGCAATCCATCGGCCCGGGCACAGCGCCACAGCTTTTCTGAATAAAATATAGTTTTTCCCTCAGTTCTTTGTCATTCATCATCAATGCTCCCTGAATCACATCACTATGACCGCCCAGGTATTTAGTAGCGGAATGCATAACGATATCAGCACCAAGATCAAGCGGATTTTGTAATGCAGGTGAAGCAAAAGTGTTATCTACCGCCAGTAAAATATTTTTTGATTTGGCAATGGTTGCTACAGCCGCTATGTCAGTAATATTCATCAAAGGATTGGTTGGTGTTTCAACCCAGATGAGCTTGGTTTTACCTGTTACTGCATTCTTTATGTTTTCAGCATTGGTCGTATCAACATAAATAAATTTTATCCCGAACTTTTCAAACACTTTGGTAAAAAGCCGGTAAGTGCCACCATACATATCATTGCCACAAACAACTTCATCGCCGGGTTGCAATAATTTCATAACGGCATCTGTAGCGGCCACTCCACTGCCAAAAGCCAATGCATATTTCCCGTTTTCAATTTCAGCATAAGCTTTTTCCAGCGCTGTTCGTGTCGGGTTTTGGCTTCTGGCATATTCATAGCCTTTGTTTACTGCCGGTGATTCCTGGACATAAGTACTGGTTTGATAAATTGGCGGAATGATGGCGCCGGTAGAAGGATCGGGTTCCATTCCGGCATGAATGTATTTTGTAGCTGCTTTCATACCCCTGTCCCCTAAGGGGGAATTAATATCGTTAATGTTCATTTCAGTATTTAATTAGTATTGCAAAGTAAAGTTATTTTTACTCTCCTTCAGAGGATGGGGGCAAAAAGTAAAGAAGCAGACAAGTAACGCCAGTCATAATTATCCACTTCATGTGCGGCTTTGGCAATAATCTTCTTGTTCAGTACTTCGGGTTTCAATATTTTTTCATTCACTAATTTCTTTTTTGCTTCCTGTATCAGGTCATTGAGTTTCTTATTTTGCATCCATTGTAGCTGTGGCGGTTCAAACCCAACTTTATCCTTCCGCCAGGTAATTGCTTCGGGCAGTTTTTCATTCATGGATGTTCTGAGTAGCCATTTTGTCCAGCCATTCCTTATTTTGAATTTAGCAGGAAGTGAAAAAATAAACTCAACTAATTCATGTGACAGAAATGGTAAACGAACCTCCCTCCCATGTGCCATTGAATTTCTGTCAGCATACCGGAGTAGCTCTTCCAACCCATGGGTACATGTATTAAAATGCAATGCACCATTGAGTGTAAAATGATCCGGAGTAGTATAATAGGCTTCTTTGCTTTGTAGTTTTACAAAATCTTTTGTCAAGTCTTCATGATTTATTGCTTTCAGAAGGTATTGATTTTCTAAAGTAATAGTAGCATAAGCGGGGAAATAAGCGGCAATTATATTTTTATAATCAAATTTTTCCTGAACACCCAGCTCTTTGGCGGCTTTTAGTTCTTTACTCCGGAATAATCTCCTGTTGCGGAATAATTCCTGCCAATACCATTTGTAGTATTTATGATAGCCTGCCAGCGTTTCATCTGCTCCCTGTCCGTCTAATAATACTTTCACATGGTGCTGTTTTGCCAGTTCATAAACTTTATATTGTGCATAGATGCTGGCCGAACCAAAGGGTTCTTCCTGGTGATACAATAATTTTTCCCAGTCATTCAGCATTTCATCAGTTGAAATATTGATAATGGATTGTTGTAATCCAAACTTATCAGCAACTTGTTTTGAAAATGAAGATTCATCTTTTTCAAACCCCGGAAAAGAAGCAGTAAAAGTTTGTGGTTTGTGGCCCGCCTGTCCGGCAGGCAGGTTTATGGTTTGTAGTTCGTTGATAGCAGAAACAACAGAAGAACTATCCAGCCCGCCACTGAGCGAGGTTCCGATGCTTACATCGCTGCGCAATCTTCTCTGTACCGAGGAAGTAAAAAGATGATTGAATTGTTCAATTGCTTCATCATCTGTAATTTTTTTATTTTCTTCTTCCGGATTAATGTCCCAGTATTTTTCCAGGATTAACTCATTTTTCCCTGCATGGTAAAGTAATGTAGAGGCAGCGGGTAGCTTATTAATATTCTCAAAAAAAGTTTCAACAGGTTGCGCCGGATTATCGGTATAGCCGATAGTGATAAAATTGAAGAGCATTTTTTGGTTGGGCTTTCTTTCAATACCTGCAGCCCAGAGTGCTTTCATTTCAGAGGCAAAAAGAAATTTTTGCCCGTCAAAAAAATAAAAAAATGGCTTTTCTCCAAACCGGTCTCTGGCAGCAAACAATATTTTTTCTTTTTCATCCCAGATAGCAAAAGCAAACATTCCGTCAAAATGGCCGACACATTCTTCTTTCCAGCGGTCATAGGCAGCAGCAATAACTTCCGTATCAGTTTTGGAAAGAAATGAATAACCTTTTTGCTGCAATTCTTCACGCAGCTCAATGTAATTATAGATTTCTCCGTTGTGAATAATGGTATACCTCGCCCCTAACCCCTCTCCACCAGTGGAGAGGAGAAAGTGCATTGGCTGATGCCCTGCATCGCTCAAATCAATAATGGAAAGACGCCGGTGGCCCAGTAAAATATTCCCGGAATCATTTTGCCACAAGCCTTCTCCATCAGGCCCGCGGTGAGCCAGCGAATCTGTCATTTTTTTCAGATGCTCTTTAGTAAACCCTGATATGTCAGATTGAATGATGCCTGCGATTCCGCACATGCTGTAAATATCCAAATAATCCGGATAGAATCCGGGACAATTTCATACGGCAGTAATGAAGCTGCATTTTATTATCTGAATAATATAAAAGCCCGGGCAATTATACTTATTCCTGTTACGATCAGCCCCCAATAAAAGATATAAAACATAGCTCCGGTAGAAATTGCAAAGTACCATGATGCTATAGAAACAAGAATGCCGGATATAAGAAATCCCAGGCCATAAAAAAATGTTTTCCAGAAATTCTTTTTGTCAGCAACTTCTTCTTTTACATTATTCAAAACCAGTTCAGCATAATACGGCTCATGTCCTTTTGAAATGATATGAGTCAGAATCTCTGCTTCGGCTTTCTTTTCCCGAAGCAAAACTGCCACTTCTGTATGAAGCAATTTAATCTGGTCACCGGTATTTGCCATTATGTAAGATAAATTGTGTGTAACGGGAAATACTAAAAATAAAAAATCAGAATTTCAGCTGCAACCGGGCCTCCAGGTTATCCCAGGCCATTACCAGCTCAGCATTTTTATTAGTATTTTCAAAAATCATGGTGAAGTATTCAAGATGATTAGCCGTTTGGGTTACTGGAATTTTAAAACTCACCATATCTTTTGTTGAATCGGGGTGCAATCCCCAACTGTCTATATTTGAATTGATAATAATTGTCCAGGTGTCAGCCTCCGGAATGCAGTATAATATATACCGGCCGGCTTTTATTTTTTTATCCTGTATAAGGGCATCGGTATAAAGATCCAGTTCGGTGGATTCGTTGGCACCAAGCCGCCAGGGTTCTCCGTATTTTAATAAGTCAAGAAATAGCTGGCGGCCCTGAAGGTGTGGCCGGCTATAAATAATTCTTGCCCATGGTTCAGCGTTGGTGGTTTTTGTCATTTTTAATTTTGGATAATCCGCGGGACAGTAGCTCATATCCATTGGCGAAACATCAACAATGGCGTAAGGATTTTCGTTTTTTCCCGGGGCTTTTATCCTGGAACTGTCTTTGGAAGCAATATTTCCTTTTTCAGCAGGATTATTATCCTTATTGCCGCAGGCACTGAGGAATAGCAAAGGAATAATAATTAAACAGGATCGGGTAAATGAACGCATATATATATATTAAAAAATAACAGGTAATGACACTTTGGTATTATCCCAGGCAATAATAATATTACAGCCGTTGCTTGTTTTTTCAAATATCATTGACAGCGCTTCAATGATGGCATCCGTTTTTTGCACCGGCACTTCCACTTTTACTAAATCTTTTTTGGAATCATATTTAAACGATCCCCATGTGTCCGTTTCTTTATTAATGAAGATAGTCCAGGTGTTTTCATTCACTAATGCATATAATGTATAGCGGCCTTTGGATATTTTTTTCCCCCCAATTCTTACATGCTTATAAAATTCAATTTCTGTAGCTTCATTGGCGCCCAATCGCCACACTTCACCAAATTTCACCAATCCACCGAAGATAACTCTTCCGGATTTTAGCGGACGGCTGTATATTATCCTTGTCACAACCGGCTCTGTTATTTTATCCTGTATTTTCAATACCGGGTAGTTAGACGGATAGTAACTCATATCCATCGGCGATTTATCAAGTGGCGGTAATGTTCCTGATTGAGCCTGTGATGCCGGCATTAAAAAAAATGCAATAATTAAAATGTTTAGCTTTTTCATATTAGTAAGTGGTTACAAAAATAATCGTTTCAATTCATCAGTTCCTTCCTGTTTATATATCCGGATTATTTTCTTGCTTTAGCATTTCAAACTGATTCCGGGCAAATGGTTTTAGTTCAGCCCAAAAATGACGGTAACAATCCTGCAAAGGTTGGTAATGCGCTTCAAAAAGATTGAAAGCAGTTTCGCTTTCAGTTAAATAAGCAGCACGACGCACCACGCCACCCAAACTTTTTTCCGTGCCCCACCTGGTTCTGTAATTAAATAACCAGTTGTGATTTTTCATGTAAGGAAACATCATGGCAAACTGTTCTGGGAACCATGATATGTAATAACCAGCAGTAGCATACACCTGCTGAGTAAATTCAAGCAATGATTCTTCGCTGAATTCATTTTCATCAATGGCTAAAAAATGATCATACACCACATCTACAAATGCGCCGGAATATAGCCGGTAATGCGGGCGGAAAATTTCTTTGGCTGTCCTGGTTGCTTCATGTGCATCGGTGTATGTATCAATTGCCCGGTGCAGAGCTATTCCTTTTTGAATACCCTGCGGATAGTCAAATTTCTTTTTCCCTTTTACAAAATCACTGATAAGGTTGCCAACCATTATTTCCGGATCATTAAAAGACAGATATGCGTGAGCCAGGTAGTTGATAGCGTTAAGATTTAATATTTAAAAAAGTAGAAAAAAACTGAACAACAAATTTCCAGATGTTTTACGTAGCGTCAAAATATCATCCGGGACTGAAAGCCGGAGGATAAACGGCGTATAAAAATGCCGGATGGTATGCATTCAATAATATGTGTTAACAGTGGTTAACAGGCAAATCCATTGGTCATACAACCTTGTCCTTTGGTCACAAATGTTTGCAGATGGGGTGTAACCTGTTCTACATTTGTATCGTTACACTTAACAATGAAATTAACCTAAACTTTCTAAATAAAAAGATTATGAAAAAGATAATTTTAACCATCGCAATTGCTATCAGTAGTTTTGCTGCTTTTGCCGGTAACCCTGTGGCCGCAGGGGAAGAAAATATTAGCAGGCAGGTATTGGAGGCCTTCAACACGGCCTTTACAACAGTTAAAGAGGTAGTGTGGACTGAAGGAAGTAACTATTATAAAGCATCATTTGTGTATAATGAAAAATATGTGTTTGCATATTATAGCATGGATGGTGATCTGCTTGGTATTACCCGCTACATAAGTCCTGCTGAACTTCCCTTGGGTCTGCAGATAAGCCTGAATAAAAACAGTAATGACTGCTGGGTAAGCGATCTGTTTGAAGTGGCTAAAAACGGAACTACCTCTTATTATATCACTCTTGAGAGTGCAGATACAAAGACAGTAATGAAGTCAGCCGGGGGCAGTGATTGGGAAGTATTTAAAACGGTAAAAAAATCCTGACAAATAAGTTTTGGTGTGTGGTAAAACAAGCCCCGCTATCCACCTCTGGTAGAGCGGGGTTTTGTATTTAGGATTAATTACAGCAGGTAAAATAAAATCGGGGCATCACATTCAATTTTCTTAAAATGATAATCGATCAGATTGGTTTACCGGATTATTATAGTCTTGCTTTGGGTAATTGATTGGCTAAGAATCTTAACCTGTCAGGTCAATCAAAATTATCTGGCAAAATGTTTACTGACTATCAGCTTGTTATAAAGGTACAATAAAAAAATAATCCAAATTTTTAGGATAAGATTTTTTGCAAACCTATCTTCGCACCCCATTTAAAAAATCAGTTACCGGGATAGCGGTAACATCAAAAAAAAATTAAAATGAGCAAATTACATTTCACTACCAAACATGCGAACGAGGCTACCGTAAAACGCAACTGGTATGTTGTGGACGGTACTAGTCAAACCGTTGGTCGTATGTGTGCTAGAATTGCTGCGATACTCCGCGGAAAAAACAAAGCATGCTATACGCCCCACGTTGACACAGGTGATTATATCATTGTGATCAACTGCGAAAAAGTTGTATTAACCGGCAACAAATTAGATCAGAAAATGTATGACCATTTTACTGGTTATCCGGGTGGTTTGAAAGAAGAAGTGGCAAGAAATCTTATTAGCCGCAGACCGGAAGTGGTTGTTGAAAGAGCGGTAAAAGGAATGTTGCCTAAAAATCGCCTGGGTCGCAAGATGTACAAAAAACTATTTGTGTATGTTGGCGCTGCTCATCCGCACACAGCACAACAACCTAAAGAATTAAAATTTTAACCCTTCGATAAACTCAGGGTGACAAACAATTATTAAAAATTCCTAATAATAAAAAATGGAAAAGCAAAAAACCGGAATTGGTCGTCGTAAAGCCGCTGTTACAAGAGTGTTTCTTTCAAAAGGGGAAGGGAGCATTACCGTAAACGATAAAGACTATAAAGTTTATTTCCCGCTGGTTTATTTACAAAACCAGGTGGAGCGTCCGCTGAAAACGGTAGACCTGTTAAACAAATATGACGTAAAAATCAACGCTACCGGTGGTGGTGTTAAAGGTCAGGCAGAAGCAGCAATGCTTGGCATCTCCAGGGTATTACTGGAAATCAATCCTGATTTTCGTCCTGCATTAAAAGCAGCAGGATTGTTGAAAAGAGATCCAAGGTCAGTGGAACGTAAGAAATTCGGTCACAAGAAAGCTAGAAGAAGTTACCAGTTCTCTAAACGTTAATGGCAGGAAACAATTATTAAAAACGATTATTTATATACAATGGAAAATAATACTTCACTACAACAGCAACTTCTTGAAGCCGGTGTTCATTTTGGTCACCTGAAAAAGAAGTGGAATCCCAAGATGCTGCCTTACATCTTTGCTGAAAAAAAAGGTATTCATATTATTGACCTGAACAAAACGGTGGAATGCCTGCAGGAAACTGCCGGAGTTTTGAAACAAATTGCCCGTAGTGGTAAGAAGATTTTATTTGTAGGCACAAAAAAGCAGGCTAAAGACATAGTAAATGAGTCTGCCAGGAGAATAAATATGCCTTTTGTTACTGAAAGATGGCTGGGAGGTATGCTTACCAACTTCAATACTGTTCGTAAGAGTGTGAAGAAAATGCAGAGCATTGAAAAAATGCTGGGCGATGGATCTTTCGACAACATTACAAAAAAAGAACGCCTGACCTTAAGCCGTGACAGGGATAAGATGGAAAAAGTATTAGGTGGTATTTCCCAACTGGGCCGTGTTCCTGCTGCATTGTTCATTGTGGATATTGGTCATGAACATATTGCCCTGGCAGAAGCAAGACGTTTGGGAATTCAGACCTTTGGCATCGTGGATACTAACTGCGATCCCAATAAAGTTGATTTTGCTATTCCCGCTAATGATGATGCTACCAAATCAATCGCCATTCTTGTTAATTTCATCACCGCTGCAATTGCAGAAGGTTTGGCTGAAAGACAAGCAGCTAAAGACGAAGAAACTGAAGAAGTGACCGATGATGAAAAAGAAAAAAAGGCGGCCAAACTGCTGGCTGAAGCAGAAGCTGAAGGTGGTCGTAGCGGAAGAGGACGGGGACAAGGCGGTGCAGGCGGTGGTGGACAAAGACGTCGCACACCGGCAGGTGGTAGCAGAGGCCCCGGTGGCGGAAGAAGATAAAAACGCCCCATCCCCTAAAGGGGAGTTGGGAGTAAAAAAGAAACTAATAATTTTTATTAACTAAAATTAATCTCCGCCTGAGGCGGATTTGGGTTATGAGTACAGCAACTATAAGTGCACAGGACATAAATAAACTTCGCCAGTCAACCGGCGCAGGTATGATGGATTGCCGCAAGGCTTTAACTGAAACAAATGGTGATTTTGAAGCGGCGATTGACTGGTTGCGCAAGCAAGGACAAAAAGTAGCAGCAAAAAGAAGCGACCGTGAAGCAAAAGAAGGTGTAGTAATTGCTAAAACAACAGACGATCATAAAACAGGTATCATTGTTTGCGTAAGTTGTGAAACTGATTTCGTTTCTAAAAATGCCGATTTCGTTGCATTTGGCCAGGCAATTGCTGATGCCGCTATTGCATACAATGTAAAAACGCTGGATGAATTAATGAATGCCAAAGCCCCTCATGCCACTGTAGCTGAATTGGTAAATGATAAACTGGCTTCCATTGGTGAAAAAATTGGGGTTACAAAATTTGAAAGAGTAGATGCAGCCTATGTCGCTTCCTATATTCACGGCGCTTACCGTATTGGTGTATTGGTAGGTTTGAACAAAGACGCTGCAGAAGCAGGTAAAGACGTGGCGATGCAGATTGCCGCATTGAACCCGGTGGCTGTAGATGCTGCCAGTGTGCCTGCCAGTGTTATTGCCCGTGAAAAAGATATTGTAATGGAACTGATGAAGCAGGACCCGAAGATGGCTGGCAAACCTGAAGAAATGCTGGCTAAAATTGCTGACGGTAAAATGGGAGCTTTCTTTAAGGAGCAAACATTAACCGCACAGGCTTTTGTAAAAGATGGCAGCAAAACAGTTGCTGACTACCTGAAAGAAAACGGTGATGTGAAAGTGACGGAATTTAAAAGAGTAGCGTTGGGATAAAAATTATTTCAAAAAAGAATTTAAGGGAGTCGTATTGGCTCCCTTTTTTAATTTTAACCATGGAAAATTATAATCAATACTTCGAAGCCAACAAACATCTCTGGAATCAGCGAACTGCTGTTCATAAAGATTCTTCCTTTTATGATATAGCAGGATTCAAAGCCGGTAAAAATGTATTAACTCCTATCGAACTGAATGAAGTAGGTGATCCCGAAGCATCGGGACAAGTTGTGAAAGGAAAAAAGATGCTGCACCTGCAATGCCATTTTGGAATGGACAGCTTGAACTGGGCAAGGCTTGGCGCTGATGTTACCGGCGTTGATTTATCTGATGAAGCAATAAAAGAGGCAAGACTATTGAATGATGAATTAAAGTTAAATGCAAAATTTGTTTGCTGCAATGTGTATGATACTTCTAAATATGTAAAAGATTTGTTCGACATTGTTTTTACTTCTTATGGAACCATCGGCTGGCTGCCGGATTTATTACCGTGGGCTAATATGATTGCAGAAAGGCTTAAGCCGGGCGGCTTTTTTTACATAGCTGAGTTTCATCCCGTGGTCTGGATGTTTGATGAAGAGTTTACCCATATCAAATACTATTATGAAAACAGGGAAGTAATCATTACAGAAAATGAGGGAACTTATACTGACAGGAATGCTGATATAAAAGGGAAAGAATATAGTTGGAATCACAGCATCAGCGAAGTGTTGAATGCATTGATCAGGGCGGGGTTAAAAATTGAAATTTTTAATGAGTTCATGTATTCCCCCTATCCTTGTTTCCGGAACACCGTGGAAACAGAAAAAGGGAAATGGCATATTAAAGGCATGGAAGGGAAAATACCAATGGTGTACAGCATTCAGGCAATTAAACAACAATAAAATTTTTTATCTTCGGAAGTAAGAATAGTAGTAATAACTTTTTATAAGTTTATATCCATGGGAATGATCAAACTTAGTATTGGGATAGCGATCCTGCTGGTAGCCGGCGTATCATGGCTACGGGTGCAATGGGGAAGATCAAAAAACAAAGGCACCTCCCGAAAAATAGTTGAAGATCTTAAATCGGGAAAATATGTGATAGAGTCATATGCAGAATCGCTGGGTATTACCATCTGTGCTAAACCACTTTCGGAACAAATTGATATTAGAGAAATAAAAAAGCATTTGCAATTATTGAGCGGTAAGAAGCTTTCCGATAAATTCACAATTGAGTATGGAGAGATGAATGAAAATGGTAAAGGGATACTTATCGGGGAAGCCGTTACAAAGGATTTTATCCAGGCACCCAACGGAAATAAAGAGATCGATGTATTTTACCCTTGCTGGTTATATATCGAGACAAATCAGGATAGCAGGGAAGTATGTTTCAAATCAACTTTTCCCGAAAACAAGGATCATCACTTTTTGCTTGAAGAACTTTCACTGATAGTATATGATCAATGTATAAAAAACGGAGAAGGCTAACTCCGGGCCTTTAGCATTACCCAAATCCCTTATCTTCGCCCCGAAAAATTAAGCTCCAATGTTACCTAAGTACAAGCGAATCCTCCTCAAACTTTCCGGTGAAGCATTAATGGGAAATAAAAGTTTTGGCTTTGATACCGATGTCATTGCCCAATATGCCCAGGATATCAAATCTATCATTGAATTAGGAGTGCAGGTGGCCATTGTTATCGGTGGGGGTAATATTTACCGGGGCATGAATGAAGCTGAAACCGGCATTGAAAGGGCACATGGCGATTATATGGGGATGCTGGCTACGGTTATCAATGGTATGGCTGTGCAGGCAGGATTGGAAAAAGTAGGAGTCTACACACGGCTGCAAAGCGCTATAAAAATGGAGCAAATTGCTGAACCTTATATTCGGCGCAGGGCCATCCGCCACTTAGAAAAAGGAAGGGTAGTAATATTTGGCGCTGGTACGGGTAATCCCTATTTCACTACAGATACTGCCGGATCTCTTCGGGCTATTGAAATCAATGCTGATGTGATATTAAAGGGAACAAGGGTGGACGGCGTCTATTCTTCCGACCCGGAAAAAGATCCCACAGCAAGCAGGTATAATGTCATCACTTTCCAGGAATGCCTTTCTCAAAATCTGCGGGTAATGGATATGACAGCGTTTACCCTGTGCATGGAAAATAATCTTCCCATCATTGTTTTTGATATGAATAAAGAAGGAAATCTCCGCCGGGTAGTAACGGGAGAAAAGGTTGGCACCCTGGTAAGGGGATAATTCCTAAGTACATTTCCTATTTAATAAATTGCAGTAACTACTATCTTGCAGTTAGAATCCTTTATCACACCTGTGAAAAACTATTAACAGTAATCCGTTAACTTTTTAATAGTTTCAAACCTTATACCTGCTTATGTCCGGTCAGCTTTCACTTTCTATTATTGAAATTATTGTGCTGATGCTTGGGGCAATCACCCTTGGATTCACTATTCACTTTTTTGTAACCAGCCGCCGGTCATTCCAAACATCCGTTGAGGAATCAGAAGGAGGAAAAGTCAGCAAAGAACTCTCTGAATGGAAGCTGAGATATTTGAATGATATAGAGCAGCGGGATACAGAACTCCGCAACATAAAAAAACTGCTGGCTGAGACTGAAGAAAGCTGCGATATCTTTTCAATAGAAGCAGATGAAATGCGCCGGCAGAATAAAAAATTACTGACTGAAATTGAAGTGTCCGGAAAATCTTCTTCCATCATCGAAAAGCAGGATTATATTGAACAGCTTCGCCAGGCACAAAACAACCTGCTGGAGCATAATGAAAAAATAAACCAATTACTTAGCCAGATCAATTTTGCAAAAGAAACAGAAGAAGAGCAGCAAAAAATGCTGAAAGCGAATGTGGAACTTGCCGGCCAGGTAGATGAACTAACATTCAGGCTTGAGCAAAAAGAGAAGGAGGCGAATAATACCCGTCAGCGGGTGAGTTTGAATGCAGAAATGACCTCTATTCTTGATAGCGCAAATAATGAGTTCAAAGTACTTCAGGAAAAAATTCAAAAACTTGAAACCCAGGTAAATTTTTCAAAAGAGATTAATCTTGAGTATGAAAATTTTAAGGAAGGGTATTATAATATTTCCCGGGATTTTGAAGAACAAAAATTAAAATTTAATGTAGCCTTGTCAGAAAACAGGCAGTTAAAGGCTGATATAGCTGAAATAGAAGACAAACTGCGGGAAGCAAATTTTCAAAGACAACAGTTGCATAAAAAGATAGCTTACCTCGAAGAACTCAATAATGATATGCAGGATATTGCAGATGCCAATAAAAAACTGGAAGGCCAGCTCAGGCGTATCGGGGAACTGGAAAGCATGCTGAATGTGGTGGCAGAAGAAAGAGATGAACTGGCCAGGCGGCAGGTAAATGAATAATACCCGGCATTATCCAGGAAGTACTCCATTCTGCTTACTATCCAATTCTGGTTAGTAATGACCAACCCTCTTCACACAACAGATCCCGGTAAACAATACAGGAAAATGCTGGATGGAACATAGAACGGTTGGCACTTTAAATGTGACAAGTATCTAAAGTAAATAAGGGATACCTGGTTGTGATTAAACATACTAACTATATATACCTTATTTACCTTTTGCTTACTTACTCTTCTTCGCCGCTGCTTTTTTAGCCGGGCTTTTTGTAACCGGCCTGCTTTTTCCAAATGAACCTTTGAAGCGTTTTCCTTTGGCTGTTTTTTTATCACCTCTTCCCATAAAACAAAATTTTTAAAATGATGAGATTAAATCGAATCAGTTAATTAAAAAAGCTCCGGCACTGAATGAAGCACTGGAGCCTTTTAATGCATTGAATAATGATGTACCCGATACTTATCGGATTACAGTTTACCTGCAAGTTCTTTACCAGCTTTAAATTTAGCAACCTTCCTGGCTTTGATATTAATTTCAGCGCCAGTTTGGGGGTTGCGGCCTTTACGGGCCTTTCTTTTTGATACAGAGAAAGTACCAAAGCCAACCAGTGTAACTTTACCACCCGCTTTTAAAGTTTTTGTAACTGCTTCAACAAAAGAGTCAAGCGCAGCGTTTGCCTGCGTTTTAGTCATGCCGGCATCATCAGCGAGTTTTGCAATTAATTCAGCTTTGTTCATATTGGTAATTTTAAATGTTTTTAGTAACTCCAACAAATTTAGAAGGTTTTTGATACCAACAAAAAAAAATTTCCAATTTTAATTTTCTGCAATCACCCCGAACCCGCATGGGACAAGGATTTTATGTGATTCCTCATGAATGCACCCCAAAAATATTTTGATAATAATTTTTTGAAAGACTTGCCAGCATTGATTTTCAGGCGGTATTGCTGAAATACAGGCCGGATAAGGGTTTTGATTGCTACACATCTGCTTCTGACACAAAAAATAAAAATTAATCTTTTGCACACTCAATTCACAACTTGCATTACTGTTCGGAAAGCAATGAATTTATCTCCCCACTTTTCAAATGATTTTTGGCGGAGTGTGGAAGCAGAACTGTTTATATAACGGGTATAATTTTCAAACGTAGAACTAAAGTATTGCACTACATAAGTAATACCATCGTTTGTATCTTCTTCCAGTAAACGGTAAAATTTAAAATCACTAAACAGCTCTGTTGCCATTATCTCGGGGATATGCTCATTTATTTGCCATTGCACCCATTCCTTTTCTATTTCAGCAACTATTTTTATGGTAATGTTGTAAACGATCATATCTCACAATTTGATTTCAACATACACCGGGCAATGATCGCTATGTTTTACATCAGGATAAATTTCAGCATCTATTAAATTTTTCTTTAATGGTTCTGTTGTAGTGATGTAGTCAATTCTCCATCCTTTATTATTCAGCCGCACCGTAGGAAACCGCTGGCTCCACCAGCTATACCGGTGCGATTCGGCATGAAACTCACGGAAAGTATCAGTCCAACCGCTATTTAAAAATTTTGTCATCCATTCTCTTTCTTCAGGAAGGAAACCGCTGTTGTTCTTATTGCCTTTGGGGTCATGTATATCTATTTCCTGGTGGGCAATATTATAATCACCGCATAAGATCAGCTTGGGATGTTTTTTCTTTAGTTTGTTTAGCCAGGTAAATAATTCATCCAGCCATTGGTACTTAAAATCCTGCCGCAAACTGCCACTGGTGCCCGATGGAAAATAGGCGTTGATTAATCTTGTATCACCAAAATCAAGTTGAATTACCCTTCCCTCCTCATCGCCGGGGCCATGGCCATTGCCGTATTCAACATGATCGGGTTTTATTTTGGTAAACACCGCCACACCGCTATATCCTTTTTTTTGTGCACTGAACCAATAGTTGTGATAACCAAGTGATGTAAATAATTCGTGATCCACATCTTCTTTGACAGCCTTTGTTTCCTGCACACAGATTACATCAGCCGGGTTTGTTTTTAACCAATCCAAAAATCCTTTTTTAATAGCGGCTCTTATACCATTGACATTATAACTTATAATACGCATTGAATTAATCATTAATTTGTCTGGCAATTTACACATTATGGAAGCACCAGTAAAACAAAGAATGACAGAAATTATTCCACCGAAGAAGTCGGTTTACCTGGATGGTCCCAAAAGCAGGGGATACGAGTTAGGTTTTGCCTTCAGGGTATTCTGGCAATTTATAAAAGGATTTCGTACCCTGCACTTTATAGGCCCCTGTATTACCGTATTCGGATCGGCGAGATTTAAAGAAGATCATACTTATTATAAAGCGGCCAGAAACTTCGGAAAAAAAATTGCAGAACTTGGTTTTACCACCATAACAGGTGGCGGCCCGGGCATTATGGAAGCAGCTAACCGCGGCGCTTTTGAAAATGGCGGAATATCAGTTGGGTGTAATATCCAGTTGCCTTTTGAACAAAAGCCCAATCCTTATGTAAATAAATCAATCACCTTTGAACATTTTTTTGTACGGAAAGTGTTACTGGTAAAATATTCTTATGCATTTATCATCATGCCCGGCGGTTTTGGAACGATGGATGAATTTTTTGAAATACTGACACTGGTGCAAACAAAAACTATAACTGGTTTTCCAATTGTTTTATTTGGGAAGGAATTTTATCAGCCCTTACTGAAAATGATTGAATGGATGGTAAACCAGGGAACTATTTCTAAAGAAGACCTGTCATTGGTATTGCTGACAGATGATGAGGAAGAAGCGATGAATCATATACAAACTTATGTGCAGGGCAATTATAAGGTAAAGCCCCACCGCCATTTCTGGTGGCTGATGGAGAAACGATAAGGTTAATGTATTTCTTTTATCAAAGTTGTTATCTTCATATATAAATTCTGAGATCATGTATTTGAAAAAAATAGTTATTTTCCTTTTTCTTGCAATTTTTGCTCAAACTGTTTATGCTGATCAGATTATTACGATAAGTTCACCGGGTGGCACTATCCGGTTAAGCCTGGTTAGTCGTACAGATGGAAGCCTGTTTTACAGTATTAATTATAAAGGAAAAACAGTAATTGCACCATCAGGCCTTGGGATGAAACTGAAAAAGCCCGATGTCTCTCTGGTAAAATTTTCTTTAACTCATATCGACTCTTCTTTTACCGATGAAACCTGGAAACCTGTTTGGGGCGAACTGAGTTCTATCCGTAATAATTACAAACAACTTGTTTTGCAGCTTGCCGATCTTTCCGGCTCCGGCATTCAGCTCGAAATTATTTTCCGGGTATTTAATGAAGGCGTTGGATTTCGCTATTCATTTCCGCAGCAGCCGAAGCTTACTCATTTTATTATTGCCGATGAGCTGACGCAATTTGCAATGACAGGTGATCATAAAACTTTCTGGATTCCCGGCGACTATGATACCAATGAGTTTATGTATAATACTTCTAAACTAAGTGAAGTAGATGCAGGCAGCGGCGCCATGAGCCAGGAAATATTTGCTAAAACATTTTTTGATAAGAATGCAGTGCAAACACCATTGATGATGAAATCGGCTGACGGGTTGTACATCAATATTCATGAGGCAGCGCTGGTAAATTACCCGGCAATGGATTTAGTGATTGATAAATCAACCTTTACATTAAATGCACATCTTGTTCCGGATGCAGTGGGTAATAAAGCCTACTTGCAGACCCCTGCCGTTACCCCCTGGAGAACAATTAATGTAAGTGATAAAGCAACAGAGATCCTTGCTTCAAAAATGATTTTAAACCTGAATGAACCTTGTAAAGTTGCCGATGTATCATGGATAAAACCGCAAAAATTTGTTGGCGTTTGGTGGGAGATGCATATTGGCAAATCAAGCTGGGACTATGGCGCCACACAAGCTGGTTCGGCCATTGTGGCGCATGGACATCATGGAGCAACAACAGCCAATGTGAAAAAATATATTGACTTTGCTTCAAAGAATGGAATTGAGGGTGTGTTGGTGGAAGGATGGGATGTGGGCTGGGAAGACTGGTTTGGCCAATGGAAAGAAGATGTATTTGACTTTGTAACACCGTATCCCGATTTTGATGTAAAGGAATTACAAAACTATGCGGCGGCAAAAGGAGTAAAGATTATTATGCATCATGAAACATCGGCATCCGTTACTAATTATGAGCGACAAATGGATACCGCCTACCGGTTTATGAAGCAATTTGGTTATGATGCGGTGAAGACGGGTTATGTTGGCTACATTATCCCCCGGGGTGAACATCATGACGGGCAGTGGATGATAAAACATTATGAAAGAGTAGCGGCAAAAACAGCGCAATATCATATTATGCTGGATGCACATGAACCTGTTCGTCCAACCGGGTTACAAAGAACCTATCCCAACTGGCTGGCCTGTGAAGCAGCAAGAGGAAATGAATTTAATGCATGGAGTGTAGGCAATCCTCCCGATCATGAAACGATTTTACCTTTTACCAGATTGATGGGCGGACCGATGGATTACACTCCCGGATTATTCAGAATAAAACTAAACCAGTTCGACAGCACTAAAAAGGAACAGATACATACAACATTGTGCAAACAACTTGCTTTGTATGTAACCATGTATAGCCCGTTGCAAATGGCTGCCGACCTGCCGGAGAACTATGAAGCACACATGGATGCATTTCAGTTTATTAAAGATGTTGCTGTTGATTGGGATGACACAAAAATTCTGGAGGCTGAGCCTGGTGATTATATTATTGAAGCCAGGAAAGCTAAAGGAAAAGACAATTGGTTTCTCGGCGCTATTACGGATGAGAATGCAAGAAAGTTTACTATCACTCCGGATTTTTTAGATAAGAACAGGTGGTATTATGCAACTATTTACAGTGATGCAGACAATGCTGACTGGAAAAATAATCCGGAGGCATACGTAATAAAAAAAATACCAGTGCAATCCAGTCAGGCGATTGAATTAAAACTGGCTCCAGGTGGTGGTTGTGCCATCAGCTTTATTCCCTGCACTGCAGAAGAAGTTCTGAAAATAAATAAAGAGGGTAAATCGAAATTTCAAAAAAGAAAAAATAAATAATTTGTCATGACAGGAGTTGAAATACTTGGATATTCTGCTGGTGCAATTACTTCTCTTACTTTTTTGCCACAGGTAATCAAAACATGGAAAGATAAATCTGCAAAAGATATTTCGTTGC
The DNA here is from genome assembly GCA_032654705.1 of Chitinophagaceae bacterium. Classification (GTDB taxonomy): domain Bacteria; phylum Bacteroidota; class Bacteroidia; order Chitinophagales; family Chitinophagaceae; genus JJ008. Next base: position 2,639,231 of record JAULAZ010000003.1, on the reverse strand, counting down.
TGATGTTTTTAATTGCAGCCATTAATGAAGTCATGTGGATTGTTTATGGTGCCTTACTGGATAACTGGGTAATTATCCTTACTAATATTATTGTTTTGTCAATGGCATTAACTATGATTTACTTTAAATTAAGGTTTAAATAATGACCGCCGTCAATACAATCATCTTTGATCTCGGCGGCGTATTGATTGACTGGAATCCTCATTATGTTTTCAACGATGGGTATTTTGATACTATTAAAAAAAGAAATTACTTCTTTGAGCATATCTGTCCATCCGGCTGGAACGAAAACCAGGATGCCGGCTACCCGATTGCAAAAGCAACAGAAGAAAGAGTTGCTTTATTTCCCGAATGGGAAAAACCAATAAGAGATTTTTATGGACGCTGGATAGAAATGCTGGGCGGACCGATCGACAAAACAGTTGATGTGTTCAAAGAACTGAAACAAAATCCCTCACTGAAATTTTACGCATTGACTAATTGGAGTGCAGAAACATTCCCCATTGCAATAGAAAGATTTGATTTTTTGCAGTGGTTTGATGGAAGGGTAGTGAGCGGAGAAGAAAAAATGAGAAAACCATTTCCGGAGTTTTACCAGCTATTACTGAACCGTTATAAAGTGAAACCGGAGGTGGCCATATTCATTGATGATAACCTAAGGAATGTGAAAGCGGCGGAAGTATTGGGAATTAGGTCTATACATTTTAACTCTCCATCACTTCTTATGACTGAACTTAAGAACCTGCAGCTTTTATAAAGATGCCTGCATCATTAAAACTGAGACTGCTTTTTTTAAACACCGGCAAATACTCCAAAAAACTAATTCAATAAATGTTTTTTTTGCATTTTTGATTAAATTTATAGTGTATCTGAGTTCTTTGAATTTTGCTGTGGTTATGCAGTTGATGGCAAAATCATTACTACCCGTACGGCCTTAAAATTGCAACGCTTAGTAGTAAAAAATTGGGTGATAGTTACGAAGGTTCTTTGAAAAATAATTATCTCTATCAAGGTGCATACAGCGAATTAGATGATGATATTGGTTGGAATGATTTTGCATTGCGTAACTATGATCTGCAGATTGGAAGATGGGTGCAGCAAGACCCTTACCAGGAGTATGCAAGCCCCTATATAGGCATGGGCACAGATCCGGTAAATCTTGTTGATCTAAGTGGTGGATTTGTCTTGGCAGGATTAACTAAAGCCGGAACAGCGGCAATATTAACTCTTGGCGGGGCTATTGTCGGAACAGCCGTTGGGCTTATAAGTGGAGATGATGATTTTACAGGAACTCTTATTGGTGCCGGCATTGGATTGGCTGCAGGTTTGGCAAATCTTAGTTTGCGGATTGCGATAAATATGGGGATACAATCTGTGAACGCAGCGGTGAGTATTATTAATACATCAACTGCATCTACACAGGCTGGTTCAGCGACTCAGACTGGAAAGGGAAATTCAAATTTAAATATTGGTGTTGATAAGGACCATAATCAAAATCAATATGATTTTTTAGATCAAGGGCAGACAATTGATGTTATTGACAAAAGAACTAAGAAGGTTATTGGAACTATACTTATAGCATCCTATGTTGAGGAGGAAGATTTTAAAGCAAAAGGGCCTCGAAAAAATGATGGCAGTTATGATGAATATTTGTATTCAGGTGTAAGAATCTTTCTTCTATTTGAAAAGAAGAAGGGTGGATCAGGATATGTAGATGACTTTCAGTGGATTCAATCTATAACGACAAACCAGGGTTTGGGTTGTGGAGAAGGCCCATTTAATGACCCATGTTCTGAGAATGATAATAAACCTTTCTATCGGGATAATACTGAAAAAAGTAATGGGAGCAATGTATATGAAGATAGAGAAAAAGACCACGTTTATAAGTGTTGGGATGGTGCTTTTTATGATAAACCTGGTCGTGTGAAAGATTCCCATAAAAAGGTTTTTTGGAAGGCAGAATTGACTTTCGTAGGAAGGAGAAAAAATGGAAAAAACGTTGCATTAATAACAATTGTTTGGGGATTTACACTTGAATTAATAAATGGTAAATGGGTAATAACAAAAATAGAAATCATAGAAGTCAAGCCTTCAACTTTTCAGAAAAATTTAATTAAACAGGCACAAAAAAAATAAGAACAACTAATATTTAATATTATGAAAACAATATTATTGGGATGTTGCATCTTTCTGTCAATAATCCATCCTGCAAAAAAAATATTGCCGCTGGATTATATTAAGCTTGAATTTGGGGGAGGCTCCTTAGATAAATCCATCCCAAATGTTATTTTTTCCATTGAACCATTTTATGGAATTGAGTCAAGAAATAGCGTCGTTTATTACATTGATAGATGCGAGTATTTATTAATATCTCATGCAATAAAAGAAGAGAATATTGCCCATAGAATTGATACATCAGATGTTGAATATTATAATTTTCTTATTTTAAATAATAACAAAAAAAGTTTATATGGTACTTCTACTACGGAAGAAACTATAAAGATGTTCAAGTTAATAACTTCGCAAATTCAGGACAGTGTAAAAAGAATAAAAGTAAATGAAATGATTCTTGATATTGCCAAGATGATTTTGCGATAATAATATCCCCGTTGGGTAGTGAGCCATTTGTTACCTGGCAGATTAATATACTTCAGATGGAATTATTGTCGAATCAATAAAATGCTTCATTTTTTTAGTACAAGTATTTTCCCTTATTCCTTCAATATATACCATTTTGTTATTATGCTTAGAGTCAAAAGAAATCGTAATCGTCTTTCCAATAAGATTAGAAAAAATATCGCTTTTATATAATTGTCCGGGCTCAATTTTGATGATTCCATTTTTTACTACAATATCTGAGTATGAATAGTTGAGAGCCAATAAAAAAAAGGTGAATTTTAAACTATCAGAGCCGATTTTTCTAAAATACCCATTTACAACTTCGCCACCTGTCCTTGCAACCTCATTTCCAAGAGAATCATACTGGATGCTAAAATCAATCATATTACTATCATTTCTTAGAAATCCATAAAACCGGAGATTGTCACTTTCGTCAAATGTATAAATCCCTGCTTCCCCATATTTACTTCTTGGTTCGATAAAATCGACAACCCTCTTATCTTTAAAATGTTGAACGAAAAATTTAGATGTATCATAGTCTCTTACCAGACTATCAATTGAATAAATACAATTAAAAGCTTTTTTTGTCTTTTTACTACAGGAAAATACTGTAAGGGAAATACACGGAAAAATAAATATAGCCCATCTCTTAATTAATGTTATTACCATTTATATTTGATTGTATCTGTTGCTGGTTTATTTCCAGGGTAAATTTCCCCTGTAGAATCGGTGATTACTTTTGCTCTAATCCCTTTTTTGCTTCCCGGGTAATCGGTTTCCCAAAACACTATTGTCCCAGGTTTCATTCCCTCATAAACTTGTTTCACTTTTACCTGATCAGTGTTCTCCGGTGTCGCAGAAGTTTTTGATGTCGTAGCCTCATCTTTCTCTTCTGAAGGCTCGGGTTTTTCACCAGATAAATATTTCATTAATTCAACATTCTCTTCAGTTTGAATAGCGGCTTCTTTCCATAGCTGTATGGTTTCTGCAACTTTTGAGTTAACCGGTACTTTAAGATACAATCTGAATTGGCCTATGGCCATGATATAAGCTACACCTGAAATCATTTTAATATCCACAAGTTGTGGGTCTGGATTTTTATCTTTTCTTGCATATCCTCCATCTCCTGTACCGCCAGTAAGCGTAACTCCACCATAAGCTGGTTCACCAATTGGTTCATTATATCCATTTTGATATGCCCCATGGCATGTAACTGGTTTAGCGGTAGCAGTGAGAACATTATTTCCTAGATTTATCACTTTAATGCCCATCCCAATTTTTGCACCCAAACCTACCCCTCGCCCAACAGCATTTGTTACAGTTCCTGTCGTTTTAAAAACATGGGCAAATGCCTGTCCTGCTTGCCCCCATGCCACAGACCACATACCTGCATATTTTCCGCCTTGAATAAGTTTGACACTAATATTAGAAGCCCCTGCTTTTTCAATGCCCTTCATAAACCTAATCACAGTAGCTGGAGCTGGTTCTAACCCGTCAACATCCACATTTGCAATTGGCTCATCGCCCGCAAATTGATAAGGAGTATAGAATGGATAACTGAAAGTTAGCGGATCAAGCTGTGTAAACCTTCCTATTTGCGGATCATAATTTCTAAACCCGTAATCGTACCAATTCAAATCAGCATCATCAAAGAGCTCTTTATCGTTATAAAGATAATTGTTCTTTAAAGTTCCTTCATAACTATCACCTAATTTTTTACTACTAAGTGTGGCGATCTTAAGGCCGTACGGGTAAAGGATAACAATTTTAAAGAACAAAATAAATGAGTAACTATTTTCAGTCCATTGTTGCTCCGAAGGAGTGCTTTTCCACAAAGGATGGACAACCTTTCATCATTTTCTAGTAATAGGATATTCTCAGGGCAACCCGGGGAAGACTTATAAACGATACTATATAAGCTCACTACCCAATTAAGAATGATTTTATTTCTTTAATAAGTTGACGCTCGGATATTGCCCTGCCTCTCTTCAAAACCTTAATTTTCTCATTAACTAATTCATCTATAAGTTCTAAATCATAATCATATTTTATTATTCGGTTATTAAAACTATTATATGTAGAGATATATATTAATTTATTTCCTTTTTTAAATCCAATTGCACAAAGATCTGCATCCCAATAATCAACAACTTGCAAAAGATTAATGTCAATTTTTTGACTTAAGGCTTCAATAAAACGTAATATTGTTTTGTCTTTTTCCATTACTTCACAAATCGATTATCAATTAATAATTTCCGTACTGTAGTATTTCCACTTGTTAATGCTTCCTCAACTGTCATTTTTGCAAAGTTACCCCCTTGTCCACCTGGTAGTTCTCCATAAATACTAGATTTTCTAAATTTAGAAATAAATGATTCTACGGATTCATCTAAACTATTAAGTACTTGTCTGGTTGTTGCGCTATTTATATTTAATTTTAATTTTTTTGCCAACATTTCAGCCCTTGATGCAGCACCCATTCCTTTCATAATTGGACCAGAATTAGGCAGTATTCTGCTGCCTGCTCTGTATTCAAGTGCCAAGTCAATCAATTTCCCACTAGCATACCATATTACCGCTTCTTTTACAGCATTGCCAAATGCTTTCCTCGCTTCTTTATGATAACTATATCTAACCTCGTAGCGACCGGCTTTCATCAAGTCCTCAATAATTGGTAACCCTTTATATGGTCCATTTTCAACTGCTGCAATATTTTCTCTTTTTAACTTATCTAAGTAGTATGCATCATCCTCCCCACCATTTGCAGTTCTTATTGCTTCATTCTGGTCAGCTCCTTCCATTTCTTCTGGAGTTGCATTGCGGGAAGAAACGCTGGGATATGAATTTATTGGAGGTGGCGCATTTAAATTTTTATTTACGCCATTATTTTGGTTGGTAGTTTCAGAAACATTTCTGGTCTTAAAACTTGTATTTATCAGGTTTGACATCGCTGCAGCTCTTGCTATTCCTGCTGCTGCTTTACTTAAAGCACTACCAACTCCATGAATCGTTTTTGGGGCAACAACAAAAACTTCCGTTAAATTACTTGCACTTGTAACTACAGCCTCGCCAATACGTGCAATTACTGCACTTCCACCTTCTAACCCATCAATATCAATATTAGTTACCGGATCACAACTCGCATATTGATAAGGTGTTAAAAAAGGATAATCATCTGTCAGTGGGTCAAGTTGTACAAACCTTCCAATCTGCGGGTCATAGTTTCTAAAACCGTAATCGTACCAATTCAGATCAGCATCATCAAAGAGCTCTTTGTCGTTATAAAGATAATTGTTCTTTAAAGTTCCTTCGTAACTATCGCCTAATTTTTTACTACTAAGTGTAGCGATCTTAAGGCCGTACGGGTAGTAACGAAATCTCATAGACAAGAGGCTCCGTCTAATTTTCAAAGAACTAATGATTGAATAAATTTAGCTTAAAATGCCAAAAAAGAACAGTTTTATTGCCACAGTTGATCCAGAGGGTCGCTAACTTATCTTTTTTGCTGCAAAATAATTTTGCTATCATTGTTTATAAATCAAATGCATGGAAGAAAATAACATACACCCGGAAGAAACCGGCCTGGCCGATGAACTAAACCAGTGTATTCAATACACACTGGCTTCGCAGGGGCAGCGGTTCCTAAACTGGCTTATTGATAACCTGCTGATGAGGTTTGCTTTGAGTTATTTGTCTGCTTATGTAGTAGGATTCGTGATGGCAAAATTGTTTCCCGAATACATGCTGCGGATTATTTATAGTAAGGATAGAAGCGACCTGCTATTAATAGGATTCATAATTGTAATTTTCAACTACCTGGTTTATTATACCTTTTGTGAAAAAGTTTTTAAAGGATATACTTTGGGTAAATTAATTACAGGTACAAGAGTAATCCGTGAAGATGGACAAGAACTGACATTCAAAGATGCTTTTCTGAGAACACTTTCAAGGCTGGTCCCTTTTGAACCTTTCAGTGCCCTTGGTTTTAAACCCTGGCATGATAGCTGGACAAAGACAATAGTTGTGAAGGCAAGATAAGTTTATTCCAACACCGGTCTCAACCATTTCTCTGCTTCTTCAATACTCATTCCTTTTCTTTTTGCATAATCAGCTAACTGATCTTTTCCTATTTTTCCCAAACCAAAATAATGACTTTTCGGATGGGCAAAATACCAACCACAAACAGATGCCGGTGGATTCATAGCAAGGCTTTCCGTTAATTCAATGCCGATGTTTTCAGTAACATTTAATAAGGAAAACAGTTTTAGTTTTTCTGTATGATCAGGGCAGGCAGGATAACCCGGCGCCGGGCGGATGCCCTTGTATTTTTCTTTTATTAACTCTTCGTTGGTTAAATTCTCATTCTTATCATAGCCCCAGTATTCTTTTCTCACTTTTTGATGCAGGCTTTCGGCAAATGCCTCAACAAAACGGTCAGCTAAAATCTGCACAAGAATTTTATTATACTCATCATTGTCAGCAGCAAAGCGGTCAATATGTTTTTTGGCACCATGGATAGTTACGGCAAATGCGCCCATATAATCGGCCCCCTGTCCCCCAAAGGGGGAACTTAGGTTGTTAATTTTCTTCAGGCTTGGTTGATTTTCCAAAGCAGAAATAATTTTCTTTAAAACATCATCAGTTTTATTGATTACTTCTTCATTAGTGAATCTGATCACCTTAAATCCTTTAAAGTTAAGCCACAATGTTCTGGCTTCGTCCGACTCCTTATTTTCCGGTAATTGATGTATGAGTCCATCAATTTCAATTATAAGATTTCTGTCAAGACAAACAAAATCGGCAATGAAATTGCCAATAATATGCTGCCTTCTGAATTTGTATCCTTCTAATTTTTTTGATTTTACGAGGTTCCAGATTATATCTTCTGCCTGCGTTGGGTTAGAACGATGTGTCAAAGAAAATTCTTTTAGTAACTTATAGTTTAATGGATCTGCCATCATATAGCCAGGTTTTTTCTCCCCTTCCTTTTGGGAAGGGGCTTTAGCAGAGTCACCAGTTATCCAACTAGTATTAGGGGATGGGCTTGGTTTTATAAAGTCAGCGAGGGAATAACTTGGCTGACCCAATGCTTTTTTCATCTGCTGCCGAAGTGATTCCAGTTTCACTTTCCCTTTATCAGTTTGTAATGTGATTGTATCTGCATTATTACTTTCGGCAGGCCAGAATCCAATAACACCATCAGCGGAAAACCATTTTTCTTTCACCAGCTGTTTCACCATTTTTTGCGCATCGTTATATAGCCGGGTGGCTTCAGCACCAAAAATTTTATCAGATAATACTTCCGGAAAGTGGCCGGGCATTTCCCAGGCAATAAAGAACGGACCCCAGTCAATGTACTTTGCCAAAGTTCCCAAATCAAAACCTTTCAACACTTTTACTCCGTCAATGGATGGTTGGGTTGGTTTATAATTCTTCCAGTCAAAATATTCTTTGGTTACAACTGCTTCACTATACGGGATGAAAACTTTTTCTTTTTTATTCAAAAACTGGTAACGGAGACCATCATATTCCTGTTTTGTTTGCTGAAGCAAACTATCTCTTTGTTCTTTATTTAATAATGTACTGACAGCAGTAACACTTCTCGAAGCATCTAATATATGCAACACCCCATTATCATATTGCGGGGCAATTTTTACAGCGGTGTGCATTCTTGATGTAGTAGCCCCGCCGATCAGCAAAGGTTGTTTCATATTACGCCGTTTCATTTCATGCGCCACATGCACCATTTCATCCAATGAAGGAGTGATCAATCCGCTTAAGCCAATAATATCTGCTTTTTCTTTTTCAGCTGTATCAAGAATTCTATCAGCAGGAACCATTACACCCAGATCAATAATATCATATCCATTACAACCCAATACAACGCCAACAATATTTTTTCCAATGTCGTGTACATCTCCTTTTACGGTTGCCAGCAAAATAGTAGCAGCCCCCCCGCCCCCCGAAGGGGGGATTTCGGAAGAGTCTTTATAATTTGATATTTGATTAAGACGCTGGAGAATTGTTTCTAATACCCAATCAATTTTTGTCAGAACCTGTTCGTTTGTAAATCGAATTACTTCAAAACCTTTACTATAAAGCCACAACGTTCTTTCTTTATCGCTTTCAACATTTTCAGGAAGCTGATGCATAAGTCCGTCAACTTCTATAATTAGCCTGCTTTTAAGACAAACAAAGTCGGCAATAAATGGCCCGATAATATGCTGCCTCCTGAATTTGTATCCTTCCAGTTTTTTCCCCCGGAGCAATTGCCATAATATATTTTCTGTTTCAGTTGGTCGACTTCTGTTCGATTTTACAAATTCTTTTAACTTCCCATAAAGCATTGGGTCGGCTGTTTCATATTTATAAGAGTCTTCGCTGAACCCCCCTTCGGGGGGCAGGGGGGCATTTTTTGCTGCTTCGATGTATGGAGTAAGCACAGCAACCGATTTTTTCATCACCCTTGCTGATTTTACCACCTGCGGCAAAAACATTTTACCGCTTCCGAACAGATCTCCCACTACATTCATTCCATCCATCAACGGGCCTTCAATAACATCCAGTGGCTTTGGATATTTTAACCTTGCTTCTTCCGTATCCGTATCAATATAATCAGTGATTCCATTTACCAAGGCATGTTTCAGTCTTTCTTCAACTGTAGCATTCCTCCACGCCTCATCTTTCACTTCCACTTTGCCTTTTGCTCTTACTGTTTCAGCAAAGGCAATAAGTTTTTCGGTGGCCTCGTTGTTATCGTTATGGTGGTTGAGAATTACATCTTCACACAATTCTCTTAGCTGCGGCTCTATTTCATCATATACTACCAACTGGCCTGCATTCACAATACCCATATCCATTCCTGCATTAATAGCATGATAAAGAAATACGGAGTGCATGGCTTCCCGTACATGGTCATTACCGCGGAAAGAAAAAGAAAGATTACTAACACCACCACTTACTTTAGTAAGCGGCATCGCCTGTTTTATTTCTTTGGTAGCTTCAATAAAATCAACGCCGTAATTATTATGTTCTTCCAGGCCGGTGGCAACGGCAAATATGTTGGGATCGAAAATAATATCCTGCGGATCGTAGCCAACTTGTTCCGTCAGTATTTTATAAGCTCTTTTGCAGATATCTACTTTTCTTTTCTTTGTATCCGCCTGCCCTTTTTCATCAAAAGCCATCACGATGACTGATGCTCCATAGCTTTGACAAATAATTGCATGCTCAATGAATTTTGCTTCGCCTTCCTTCATCGAAATAGAATTCACAATGCATTTTCCCTGCACACATTTCAGTCCTGCTTCAATGATTTCAAATTTCGAGCTGTCAATCATGATGGGAATCTTTGCAATATCCGGTTCGCTTTGTACAAGGTTTAGAAATGTGGTCATTGCATGAACACCATCTAATAATGCATCATCCATATTTACATCCAGCACCTGGGCACCATTCTCCACCTGTTGCCGGGCCACACTTAAAGCTTCTTCATATTTATTTTCCCTGATAAGGCGGGCAAACATTTTGGAGCCGGTCACATTGGTTCTTTCGCCAATGTTTACAAAATTGGTTTCGGGTCTTACAACCAATGGTTCTAAGCCTGATAATCTTAAGTAAGGTCTGATAACGGTGCTGTCTTGCATCTATGAATTCTTTTTTACAAACAATTTTTTGATGATTGAAAAATTGTTTACAATCAGTATAAGGATGGATAATATTAATAATAGCTGTGCAGTAGTCATGCTAATTCTTTTTCAACAACAGGTAAAGATCTTGGTTTAATGCTTTTTACTTCTTCTGCAATATGCCGGATATGCTCCGGCGTTGTGCCGCAGCAACCACCCACAATATTTACCCAACCTTCCTTAGCCCATTCTTCTAAATAGTGTGCAGTATCTTCCGGGTGTTCATCATATTCTCCCATAGCATTGGGTAAGCCGGCATTGGGATAAGCTGATACATAACAAGAGGCGATCTGTGAAAGCTCTTCAATATGCGAACGCATTTCTTTGGCGCCGAGAGCACAGTTCAAACCAATGCTCAGTGGTTTGGCATGCATCACAGATGTATAAAAAGCTTCTAATGTCTGTCCGCTTAATGTTCTGCCGGAGGCATCAGTGATAGTTCCGCTTATCATTATTGGTAATGAGCCCCCGCCAACCCCCGCAAGGGGGGCTTTTGAAGAGTCTTTATGTTTGCGGAAGTATTTCTTTATAGCAAAGATTGCTGCCTTGGCATTGAGTGTATCAAAGATCGTTTCGATCAATAAAATATCTACACCTCCGTCCACCAATCCTCTTACCTGTTCGTAATAGGCATTAACCACCTCATCAAAAGTAACAGCACGGAAACCGGGGTTGTTGACATCAGGAGATAAGCTTAATGTTTTATTCAATGGCCCTATTGCCCCGGCTATCCAGGCTTGCGGGGCCCCCCCACCCCCCGAAAGGGGGATTTTGGAAGATGCTTTAAACTCATTGATTGCTTTCCTTGCACACTTGGCTGCTGCTACGTTTAATTCATAAGCCAATGATTGCATTTGATAATCAGCCATGGCAATGGAAGTACTGCTGAAAGTATTGGTTTCAATAATATCAGCGCCGGCCTCTAAATATTGTTTGTGGATTGCGGTGATGATATGTGGTTGGGTAATATTCAGCAAATCATTATTGCCCTTTACATCGCAAGGCCAATCCCTGAATCTTTCGCCACGAAAATCTGCTTCTGTAAGTTTATGCCGTTGTATCATGGTACCCATGGCGCCATCAATAATTAAAATGCGTTCATTCAAACAATCCTGAATTGTTTTCATACAAATGATGTTTGTGAACTATAAACGTCGGAAATCTATTGAGAGAGTTTCGTTCCGTTTATTAGTTCCGTTTTTAGAGCAGGCCGAACAATAAACAAATCCGCCTGTAATACGTGGCAAAGCTAAGTTATATAGGTATAAAAAACAAGCGAAGGGACAAGGTGCAAGGTACAAGGCGCCTCACTCAGAAACTTGCACCTTGTTCCTTGTGCCTTATCAATACTATCTGCCAGATACATAATTCTCTACCGGCAACCTGTTCTGAAGGCTCCTGGCCAGTGTCATTTCATCTGCATACTCCAGCTCGCCGCCAAAGGCAATGCCACGGGCAATGGTGGTGATGCGGATATTCCTGGGCTGCAATTTCTTTTGGATATAATAGATAGTTGTGTCGCCCTGTATGTTTGGGCTCAGGGCAAAGATCAACTCCTCTGTTTTTTCTTTTTCTATCCGCTGAACCAGTGTTTCGATATTTAACTGGTCGGGACCAATACCATCCAATGGAGAAATGACACCGCCCAAAACATGATAAGTGCCGTTGTATTGTTGAGTGCTTTCAATAGCAATTACATCACGGATGTTCTCTACCACGCAAATCATTTCCTGTTTCCGCATCGAGTTAGCACAGATGGAACATATATCTCCGTCCGCCACATTGAAACAACGGTGACAGAATTTTATTTCGCTCCGCATCCGGGCTATCACTTCACTAAACTGACCTACTTCTTTGATATCCTGTTTTAATAGATGTAATACTAAACGTAAGGCTGTCTTCTTACCAATGCCGGGCAATTTGGCAAATTCGTTGACAGCATTTTCTAAAAGTGAGGAGGAGAATTGCATAAAACGAAGGTACAAGAAATAAGGTACAAGGCACAAGGTGCAAGGAACAAGAAGACTCCGAAACTTGTGCCTTGTTCTTCTTGTACCTTGTGCCGTTACAAAGCTATTTCAACCTCATTCTTCCAGGCCGGCTTTACCGAAATTTTTCTTTCGACTGGATTGACAATTTCAGGTTGTTTGTGTTTGCCAAAGAAATTTCCCGGATCCCATTTGCCATTTTTATTTCTGTCATATAAAATGCGAAGCTCATATTCGCCGGGTAAAAAAAGTGGCTGAGAAAAACTGCTGCTGCCCAGCGGGAAGGATTTATAAATATTGTCGTTTGTTATAAACTGCAGCACAGGATTTTTGGCCAGGTCCAGATTGCGGAATTTCAGTTGCAGTGAACCATACTCCGCCAGTTGTTTTGTTTTGAAATGCAGTGTATCTGTTTTCAATAGTTTTTTACCGGAAGAATCTTCGGCAAAATCCTTTTGAAGAATAATATGGTAAAGTGTATTCTCTTTCCAGGTAACAGCCAGTTGAATTTTTCTGTTGCTGCTGTCTTTTTCAAATGTATAAGCTGCCACAGGTTTATAGGCTGAATCAGTGTATAACCGGATTTTTGAAGAATCAAACAAACGAAGTGGCTGTTCAAATGTCATCATAAAGTTTCCCTGTAAATCCTGCTGGTTACCGGTAAGGTTGGTTTGATATTTTAGTCGCTTGTCAACAGTTTCTGACAGGCCTTTTTTACGGTTACCGATATTAACGGAAGGCAAAACTACCGGGGTTGTTGGCGCTTCCCCGGAAGTAAAAGCATATAGTGTTACCGGTTCTGTTTTTAATTGAACAACAACCGGGCTGTCTGCAAATGCAAATAATTGCTTGTCGTTGAAGTAGCGGTGTGTGCCACCATCATCTTTCAATGCATACAGGTAAAATTTTTTTGGTGGCAGGTTTTTGAAAACAAAATTTCCTTTGCCATCCAGTTTGGCAATATAGCGGGGTTTTTCTTTCACTACAGCAGAGTCATTGGCACTTGTATGAAGAACAACAATTAAGGTGGAATCAATTTTGCCGGTTTCCGCTAATACCACTTTGCCATATAATTCCAGTGAATCAATGTATTTGCCGGTAGAAAAAGTATAAGTAAACTCTTTCAATACATTTCCTTCATTGTAGTCTTTTATTGCATCACCAAAATTCAGCGTATAAGTTGTATTGGTTTCCAGGGAGTCCTTAAGACGTACAGTGATGGTGTTTAATTTAAAATCAACCTTAGGATTTGTTTTGGGCAATGGGGAAACCAGTAAATTTTCATGGATGTTTTGCAGGTCCACAAATTCATTAAAAGAAAAGCTAATCCGGTTGCCGGTAAAATTTTTTGTTGAATCTCCGGGGCTGGCTTTGATTAATTGCGGGGGCAGTGAATCCCTGGGGCCTCCTTGCGGCGGTATCATATTGGCGCAGCCAGGGAGAACCACGATTTGCTGGATTACAAATAAGATTATTAGGAGAAAAAAGAAAAATCGTTTCATTCAATTATATCAAATGTGTGCAAACTTAACCTGTTTCTTGTTAAAGGATCATCCCAGTTTCCCAATAATCCTAAAAAATCATGTTAATCATGGTTCTATCATGGTTCTATATCTTCGGCAGATTCTAAATCGTGCAGGGCAATAGCCAGTTTGTTAGTTTTTACAAAATTGCACCAGTGGCAATCTTCCTTACCGCAGCCAGTATAGAACTCCCGGTTCTGTATTTTTTTCCAGGTGCTGGTTATTTGTTGGGTAACGGTGGTCATGTCGGCCGGCGAAATGATTAGTTTTTCTTTCCGGTAATTCTTCTTTTTATCTGGTTCAATAAAATCAAACTCAGCACTCACCACTTTCCAGTCTTTCTGTTCGTAGTTGTCGACAAGTATTTTATAAAAAACAGCCTGCCGCCAGTAATTGCCACCATTGGGATCTTTGTCAGACGGGCCTTTTGTTTGGGGAATAGCTTTATCGGGGTCACCGGTTTTGTAGTCGACCACATTTACTGATTTGCCGTCGAATTCAAGCTTATCCAATTTTCCTTTTAGCGGAACCCCTTTAATCAGCACATTGCGGATATTTCTTTCGATGGCTACAATTTTATTAAAGCTGTTAATGTATTTATCATAGTAGTTGCTAAGAATTTCCAGCCCATTTTCCATTCTTCTGTCAAACTGTTCTTTGGTAAAACTTTCCCGGTGGCGGTGCATGTACCACTCAAAATCAGAAATGAATTCTTCTTTTGGCGGAAACTTCTCTTTACCTCCTTCCTGCATTTTGCGGAATAATTTTTCCAGAGCATAATGCACAGCAGAGCCAAACTCAGTGGCTTCATTTTTTGGCGAAGGAATGCGAATCAGGTTTTTGAAATAAAATTCCAGCGGGCATTTCAGGTAATTATTCAGCGCTGTTACATTCATCGAAAATTTTTCCAGGGTGCGGCCGATAAATTCTTCTTCAATTTTTCCGATCTCCGGCGCCTGCGGTTCACTAAAATTCAGGACGGAAAATTCTGACAATGCTTCTTTATCAATAATTATTTTTTCCACCGGCAACTGGTGTTCATCCTGTATTTCTGCAATAAACATGGAGGGCTCCAGTTCCTTGCCATCATTTTTGAATTTACTGTAGGATATATATAAATGCTGTTCAGCCCTGGTAATTGCAACATAAAATAATCGTCGCAGTTCCTCGTCTTCACTTGTAGCTGTTTGTGAAGTAAACATAGTATCCGGAAGCTTGTATCCGCCACCGGGTTTTCTTTTCTTTTCCCAGTAAGCAGCATTACAGCCAGCAAAGAAAACGTATTCGAATTCCAAACCCTTGGCTCCGTGGGCTGTTAACAGGTTGATTCCTTTGTCACTTCCACTCACCTGTACTAATGGTAAAGAAATTTCTTCTCTTTCCATAAGTTCAACGAGGTTAACAAGTTGCTGCAGGGTTAAAAATGGGTTGCGGTGTGTTTCTTCTTTTACAAAATCAAACAGGCCGGTCAGGATTTGGAGTTGCCAATGCTTGTCAGTGCTTTGCATAATCTGACTGAGAACTCCTGCTTTGCGGATAATGTTTTCAAATAATACCTGCAGAGTTTCATTAGGAACATCAGCTAACAGCTCTTCAATAACCCAGGATGTTTTTTTTAAACCTTCATGCAAGTTGTTGCTGAAGAGATCTCTTGCAGGAGCAGTTGATTTTTCTGTGAGTAGCTGACGAATGGAAGTTTTTGATTCATTAAATTTTCTGTCGGATACTTCCATGGTCAATTTGGCAATTTCAATGGGAGGAATACCAAACCAGTCAAAATGTAAAATTTCAAACAACATTTCATCACCGCTGTAAGAAATGTCATGTTCTGTAGCCAGATATTTTAGCACCAGGATAATCTTTTGTGCAAGGGGCAGTTCAAGAATATTCAGGTGCCGTTTACTAAACACCGGGATATTTAATTGTTTAAAATATTGCGCCAGCTCTACACCGTATTTGTTTTCCTTATAGATTATTCCGATTCTTCCGGGAGGAACATTTTGCGCTACCAACACCTGTACCTGTTTAGCAACACCTATCATTTCCTGTCTTTGTGTGTCATATTCCTGAATCAGCGGAAGATTTTTTAGCTGGTTTATTTCTTTTTTGCTTGATAAGAGTTCTTTACTCAGTCCTTCAATTTTTTTCACCAACCTCTCTTCATTGCGGTTAATAAGTGTTTTGGAAACATCAAGGATGGGTTGAGTGGAACGGTAATTATTGGTTAGCACAACTGTCAGCAAATCATTTTTATAATTGCCGGCAAAGTCAAGCATGTTCTCCACGTTGGCTCCCTGGAAACGGTAGATGCTCTGGTCATCATCACCCACCACAAATACATTGGGTTTATCCCAGTAACTCATCAGCAATTCCACCAGTTTGTTTTGCGTGCCGCTGGTATCCTGGTATTCGTCCACCAGTATGTATTGAAACCGTTCCTGGTAATTGGCCAATAGGTTTTGATTTTCTTCAAAAGCCCTGATTACCCAGTTAATCATGTCATCAAAATCATACCGGTTTTTTTCCCGCATCAATTGCTGAAAACGGTCAAACTCACCCACCGCAGCCCGGAGCTTTTCCATTCTGTTTTTTTCATCCTCCATTTTATCTTTCTTCAGATCGCCGGCATTAAACTCTTTGTATTTTCTTTTATAAATAAATTCTTCCCGGTTGGGCAGGTCGTTGAGATATTCGTCTATCTTTTGGTTGATATACGCAGCTGTCCATCCTTCCTTTTTCATGATGCTGAAAAGTGATTGCAGGTTGTTGATTTCAAAATACACATCACCCCGGTATCTTTTCAGCGGATGGTTTTTGGGAAACGTATCAATCAGTTCTTTAAAGAGTTGAATTTTTTCCAGGTCAGAAACCGGGTCCAGTACGGTCTTTTCAAATAAGTATAAATTTTCCTGGATCACATCATTGCAAAAAGCATGGAACGTATAAATATTTACTTTGTAAGCATCGGGTCCAATGAATTGCAATAGCCTTTTGCGCATGGCCACCACGCCGGCGTCGGTATATGTGAGACAAAGAATATTTTGAGGAACGGCATCGGTATCCAGTAAAATCTTTCCAATCCGGCTTGCCAGTATTTGTGTTTTGCCGGTTCCCGGTCCGGCAATTACCATTACCGGTCCTTCAATAGTATCTACTGCCAGCCTTTGTTTTTCATTCAGCTGTTCGTACTCTTCTGCGAATCTTTTTAGAAGTCTTTCTTTATTTAATGACATATTTCAAAGGTAGTTTAAAACCAAAAAGGCCGTAGCTTGTTTCCGCATAATCTCTGCATAGGCAAAGAACTGCCGGGTATATACGGAACAGCAATGGCATCATGCCGATGCAACTTGTTCCTGCTACTTCGTCGCTTTATTATATATTGCGCAATATTTTTTTCCGGACTTGAAAAACAGGTGTTTAATATTATTTGTAACTGTCTTTTCCTGTATAATATGCAAGGGACAGGAAACCCCTATTTATACTTTTCAGCAGGACGATACTTTGCTGAAAAGAAAATATTACAATGAGGCATTACAGAAAAAAAAAGCAATAATAAGTTCCCTTAAAAAGGAATACATAAAAGAGTATAATGAAGCCTATGATAATATGTTTGATGTAGTGGGGGATTTTTTAATAAGCACCCGTTCTGTAACAGTGCCTGCAGCAGATAACTACATCAAATCGGTGGCTGCAAAAATAATTACGGCCAACCCGGAACTGAAAGAGCTTGACACCAGGATTGTATTTTCCCGGGATTTAGCTCCTAATGCATATAGTATCGGAGATGGCACCATTGCTTTTAATGCAGGTTTATTTATTTACCTGACTAATGAAGCTGAAATGGCTTTTATACTCAGCCATGAGCTAGCTCATTATTACCTGGAGCATAGTCAGAAAAAAATTAATAAGCTTGTAAAATTGCAGAACAGCGACAGTTTAAAAAAGGAACTAAAACGATTGGCCAAGCAGGAATATGGAGTGGGGGCACAAGTAGAAAAAATGGCGAAAGCTCTTGTGTTTGATATTCACCGGCACAGCCGGGAATATGAAGCAGAGGCTGACCGGGTAGGGCTAAAGTTTTTAAAAAATACGGGTTACAACGGGAATGGGTTTATTACCACCATGAAGCTGCTGGACAGGATTGACGATACAACAATGTTTGCACCGCTTAATTTGCAGAAAGCGCTGAACTTTCCGGAATATCCGTTCAAAGAAAGATGGATAAAAAAAGAATCTGCCATTTTTGGCGCCATGAACCCCGATGAATCTTCCGGGCTTACACAAAAAGAAAGAGATTCACTGAAAACACATCCTGATTGTTTGAAGAGAATTGCATTGCTGCAGGACTCAGCTTTAAAAATTATGGGCAAGAATTTCCAGGTGGATGAAAAACTTTTTAACGACCTGAAGCAGGAGTTTATTCCGGAAATAGCTGAAGAGGTTTATAAAAGCGGCAACATCAGTTTCAACCTTTATCTTAGCCTGCAGATGCTGCAGGAGGGCAAACATATACCGCTGGCAGCCTATTCAATTGCAAGGGATTTAAACCTGATTTATAAGCGTCAGAAAGAACATGAGCTGGGGTTGATTATAGATTCAGAAAACAGAAGGTTTAGTGAAGGCTATAACCTGCTACTGCGGATGCTGCGCCGGTTAAGGCTGCCCGAAATTGCGGAGCTTAACACAAATTTTTGTTTGCTTTACGAAGGGCAAATGAAAAATTATGCAGGCTTTGAAGAAGAAATGAAAAAAGCAAAAGAATATAAACTGGCTAATCAAAATTGAAATAAACAAATAATAATTATGAAAAGAATACTATTTGCAATTGTATTGATATTGTATGTCTTTACAATCAATGCACAAAAAATGACCGTTGAGAATGTGTACAAAGCCTCTGCAAGGAATGCGGCTGCTATTAAGCAGGGAACTGATGTAAAAGGATATTATTTCTTTTTTATCAGTGATAAAATAGACAAAAAAACAAATGAATACACTCTCCGCATCACCGACAACACGCTGAAGATTCTGAAAGATGTGAAATTCCAGGATTCAAAACATGTATATATTCTTGAGTCATCATTTAACGGCACCGACCTGATTTTCCTTTTTTATAACGATGATGAAAACACTTTTGAATACCAGGTGTATGGCGCTGACGGAAAGAAAAAGCATGTTTATAACCGGCAGCTCACTAAAAAAGAAGAAAGGTTTCTTGAAACCACTTACCTGGCATTGGATGACGATGAAGAAACATATAAAGGATTATACCCGGTAGAAGGCAGCGGCTTTATTTCAGTAATGCCAAGCAGGGAAGACAAAGATTACACTTTCCAGGTGGATTTTTTCTCCACTGAAAAACGTAAACAATGGACATACATCCCCACTGAAGGCGGTAAGAAATTTATCGGCGACTACCTGGGATATTACAAAGGAACAGTATATATAGAAGTGCTCCGTTACGGCGGCGCTTTTGACCAGAAGCCTGACTCTTATATTCTCGGCCTAAGCCTGGAAACAGGGAAAAAACTTTTTGAAAAGCCAACCGACAGCAAGTTTCGTTTTTACCCGGCCAGTTTATCATTGGTAAACGAAGGCAAAGCATATATATATGGTGAGTATTTTGATGTGGGCGCCAATATTATGAAAGACAAATCACATGGTTTTGCTTTCTGGGGTGTTGATGAAAAAGGCGCTATCACCAATGAAAAATATTTGTCGTGGGATCTGGAAATGGCAAAATACCTGGACGTAACGTCGAAAGGAAAAATTGCTGATTTTGGGTTTATGTACCTGCATCAATTTGTACAAACTGCTGATGGAAAAATTTATGCCATCGGGGAAGGCTATAAAAAAGTAGCCAGTGCATTGGGCATAGCTTCAGCCATTTTAACAAGGGGCAGGGGCGGCGCCAGTATGACTAAGGCAAAAATAACTGATATGATGGTGTTGACCTTTGACCAGGATTTTAATATTAAAGGCGCTAAAGTGTATGAGAAAAACCCCAATAATATTGAACTTCCCAGCGGGTATGATTTTATGAGCACTCCGATTTTAGGTAAACTATTGAAATATTATTTTGGTGGGTTTGATTATGCCTACACCCAGGTGAATAATGATTTTACTTCTTTTTCAGTTTACTACAGCGATTTTGTAAAAGAAAAAGGAAGCTATAAGGGCGGTACATTTAACTCTATCACTTATGCTGATGGAAAATTTACAACAGACAGGATCAATACCAAGTCAGATGCAAAGTTTTCTGCTGTGTATCCCAGCCAGCAAGGCCAGGTTTTAATTATGGATTATTACAAGAAAGACAAACGGCTTGAGTTGCACATTGAAAAGCTGAACTAACTGTAATCGTACTGTAATTAAAAAGGGTTGACGGATAACTCCATCAACCCTTTTCTTTTATGAGGAATAAATTTATTTATCCCGGCATCCGGGTAATATATTTTTCAATTTGTTTTATCTGGTCAACAATCTGTTGAGTAGTTGGTTTCAAAGCTTTTGCTTTTCTGAAAAAATCTTTAGCCGCCCGGAATTCTCTTTTATTCATCATGATGCTGCACATCTGTAAGTAGGCGGCTGCTTCATTTTCTTTATCCGGTAATCCTTTGCGGATGGCGCCGCGGACATAACTTTCTGCCTGTTTCAGGTCATTTTTTTGCATCATCAGCATTCCCATTTGCAGCATACTGGCTCCCTCAGCTTCTTTCATCGGCATGCCCAGATCAAGGCCTTTCTTCATGCTTTTTTCAGCGCCTTCAAAATCCTGTTTCATCATAGAAATATTTCCCTGCAACGTATAATATACTGAGCGGATAGGCTTATAAAGCAAATTGGGAAATTTGATGGAGTTCAACACTTTTTCGGCCCCTTCCATATCTCCGCTTTCCATATATTCCTGTATCAGGCGCAAGGGACCAAAGAAAAAATGACCGGCTACTAAAATAACACCTACCAGGTACAGGGGGAAGGCTGGCCAGAAACTACCGGCATAATTTACATAAATACCCAGGCCAATTAACACGATACCAATCCAGAGGCGGTATTTAATTAGGAGGTTGTAGAATTTCATAATTTTATTTTGTAGTCCCGACAGGAATCGAACCTGTATCTAAAGTTTAGGAAACTTCTATTCTATCCATTGAACTACGGGACCAATCTTCACATGGGCTGCAAATATAGGAAACAGCCCATGTTTTCGTAAGTTACACTGTCAAAACACAAACTTTTTAACTGTTGAATGAACAAGATCTGATACAGGGACTTCGCAATGGCGATGAATTGGCGTTTAAATATCTGGTACTTACTTACCAGGACCGGGTTTACAATACCGCTATCAGTATTGTGCAAAATGTAGGGGATGCTGAAGATGTGTCGCAGGAAGTTTTTATCCAGGTGTACCGGTCTATCCACCATTTTAAAGGCGAATCAAAATTATCTACCTGGCTTTACCGGATTGCTACTACCCGTTCACTAGACCTTTTGAGAAGCCGCAAAAGCAAAAAAAGGTTCGGGTTTATTCAGCGTCTTTTTGGTGATGGGAATGAACCACTTTTTGAACTACCGGATTTTAATCACCCGGGAATCTTGTTAGAAAAAAAAGAAAATGCAGCCCGGTTGTTCAGGGCGATTGCTCAATTACCAGAAAATCAAAAAATTGCTTTTACGCTGCACAAACTGGAAAATCTTAGCTACCAGGAGATAAGTCAGGTAATGGGGACCTCCGTGCCGGCAGTCGAATCGCTGATGCACAGGGCCAAACAAAATTTGAGGAAGATACTTGAAAAAGAGGCGAAGTAAGAGGCAGAAGTCGAAAGTTTTGATACTTATTGACGTCAAAAATAAAGTTTATGAAAATAGAAAGTAACAAAAAGGTAGAAGAGATTCTCAGTAGTCTTGATGGATGCCAAAGAGTGTCGGCTCCTGATTTTTATTATACAAGATTAAGAGCAAGGATGGAAGGCAGGTCCGGGAAAAGTTATAATTGGATATTGCGTCCTATATATGTTGTTGCGGCCCTTTTGCTTTTACTTACTGTTAATACGATTGTGTTATTAAAGGGGCAAAATGAAACCAGTACGACTGCATCTGATAATTTGGAAGTCATTCAGCAATCTATAGCTGCCGAATACAGCCTGAATGATAACAATTCTATGTACGATTTAAACCAGGAGAAATGAAAGCAAATAAAATTTTAACGATTGCAGTGGTGTTGCTACTGCTGGTTAATGTAGCCATGCTGGTTTTTTTAATGAAAGGCCGTGGTCATCATGAAATGAAAAACCGGGGAGGGGGTCCATTTGAGATGATGGTGAAGGAATTAAACATGACTGAACAACAGCAAACTGATTTTAAAAAATTAAAGGAGGAACATTTTGCAGCTATCCGTCCTGTTTTTGATTCTGTGAAGTCCTTAAAGAAATCTCTTTTTGGATTGATAAAAGAAGAAACTGCAAATGACAGCCTCGTCAACAAATACAGCGCTTTAATCTCTGAACAGCAGGCTAAAATTGACAAGTATACAATTAATCACTTCAGGAAAGTAAGAACCCTGTTCAGCGGGGATCAGCAAAAAAAGTTTGATGATTTTGTTCAGAAAATGATGCAGCGCAGGGGCCCGGGTGGAATGCGGGGCGACTCAACCGGTAAAGACCGTTAGTCTTAATCAGTTATAAATTTTCTCAATTGCATCCCGGTATTTCTCTATTACTACTTTTCGTTTCAGGGAAAGTTTTGGGGTCATTTCCCCGGTATCCACACTCCATTCATTGGCGAGCAGTTCAAATTTCTTCACCTGCTCCACATGATTAAAATACTTATTAAAACTCTCCACTAATTCTTTAAATAGCTCAATAATTTTCGGGTTATTTATTAGTTCTTCATTGCGGCTGTCTGCAATGTTATTTTTACGACACCAGTCACGAAGATTGGGAAACGAAGGAACAATCAAGGCACTGACAAATTTTCTATCGGCTCCCACCAGCATCACTTGTTCGATGAACGGCGATTCTTTCAACTTGTTCTCAATAGCTAAAGGCGCTACATACTTACCACCACTTGTTTTAAATAATTCTTTCTTACGGTCAGTTATTTTTAAGAAATTATTTTCCGTTAATGTCCCAATGTCACCGGTATGGTACCAGCCATCGGTGATATCCTGTTCGGTCAGGTCAGGTCTTTTATAGTATCCCATCATTACATTCGGACCTTTGCAAAGTATCTCACCATCTTCGGCAATTTTTACCTGCACTCCATCTATCAATGGGCCAACTGTGCCAAACATTCTGCCACTTTCCTGGTAGCGGTTTACTGCAATTACTGGTGATGTTTCAGTAAGACCATAGCCTTCCATGATAACGATTTTTGCAGCTGTAAAAATGCGAATTAATCTTACCTGGCAGGCTGCCCCTCCTGTTACAATAGCATTAACTTCATTTCCCAGGCCCTCCCTCCATTTTCTAAAAATGAGTTTATTGGCAATAGCAAGTTTCAGGTTATACCATACACCCGAATTTTTATTTATTTCAAATTTTTCAGCCAATGAGTGTGCCCAGAAAAATAATTTCTTTTTAAACCCGGTTAGTTCAGCGCCTTTTTGCATTATGCGGTCATATATTTTTTCCAGGAGTCTTGGCACAGTGGTAAACAGATGCGGTTTAACTTCTTTCAGATTATCGCCGATGGTATCTAAGCTTTCTGCATAATAGATGGAAAGACCTTTGAATAAATAGAGATATGTTACCATTCTTTCAAAAATATGATTGAGGGGTAAAAAACTCAAAGCTCTGGTGCCCGGCGGAAAGCAGGGCATAGAGCCAAATACGTTACTGACAATATTCCGGTGAGAGAGCATTACACCTTTTGGTGTACCCGTTGTTCCGGATGTATAAATAATAGTAGCAAGATCCTCGTAAGTAATTTTATCGGCAATTTGTTTTATCTGGTTAACCAGTTCCGGTGTGCCAAGTGCTGTCACCTCTTTCCAATGTTTTGCATTGGCAACATGTTCGAAGGTGAAAATTTCTTTTAGCCCCGGTGCCTTATCTTTCAGGCTCAGTGTTTTTAAAAATAAATCTTCATCATTTACAAAAACCATTTTTACCTGTGCATCTTTCAGCACAAACTCCAGTTCATTTACATTGATAGTGGGGTAAATGGGCACCAGGATGGCTCCAATCTGCTGAAGGGCCATGTCAAGCATGATCCATTCAGGCCGGTTTTTGGAAAGAATGGCTACTTTGTCACGGCCTTCTGCTGTCATATCTCCGCAACTGATTCCAAGACTTAACAAGCCTGCGCTCAATTTGTCAACGATTTCTTTTACCGCCGCTGTGCTGTATTTTTTCCATTGGCCGCTTTCTTTTCCGGCCAGCATATCGTTTAGCGGTTTTCTTTCCAGGTGATATTGAATGCAATCAAATAATCTGCGGGGCTCTGTCATGGTGCAATTTTTATAGTGTTGGGCAATGAGCAGTGATATAATCAATGAAAAGACAAATTAGGCAAAAACCTATAGATAAAAAAACTACACCCTCGGGAAATGATATATTATGAATTTACCGGATTAATTTCCCTGGTAGTGCTGCCCCGGTGGCATTTTAAAAACCCTGCTCCGTTGAAAAGTATTGAAGTTGTTGTATTCTTCTGCGTGGGTTTTTGTCCAGTTGTCGTAGGCGGCCAGGTTTTCGGTAACACCAAATAGCCATTGGTTATAAGCGTCAAATAGTCCTTCACGCATCAATTGCTGCTGGTAGTCAAATAATCGAAATGGATATTTGGCGGCATTGGTTTCATACCAGTCAAGAATAAATCTTATCCGTATCATCGTAAGAACTTCCGTCGTAATTCCCTTGGCTGCCAGCGAAGATTGTTTATTCATCTCCAGTAAAAATGCTTTTGCAAATTCATTTTTATTTTTTTCTTCCCCTTTCATAAAATCGGCATCGGCAAATAATTTTTCTTTATACGCCTGCAGCAATTGTTCTTTCATAGCGGCGCCTCTTTCGCTAAGGCTTTCCATATTTACAAATATTTCGCCGTAAATCAGGCTCCACACTTTGTCTTTGGTAAAAAAATAAAACAGGGCAGCATTATAATAATTGCCACTGTAACCGGGATCCATTTCAATTCCTTTTTCCCATTGATTGATGGCTGAAAAATCCTTAGTCGCCCAAAGCAGCTCGCCATATTCACTATATAAGGGACCACTTTTTGGAAATTTCTTCAAGGCCTTTTTATACATTTTTTCGCAGTCCTTTACCTGCTCCAATGCCTTGTACACATTGCCGGCTATCTGGAATGTAACGGCATCTGCATCTTCCCGGTCAACCAGGGATTTAACGCCTTCCAGTGCTTTTTGATAATCTCTTTTCAGGTAATAACTCATCACCAGGTCTTTCTGCATTTCCAGGTTGTCTTTATCCTGTTGAAGAGCTCTTGTTAATACAATAATAGCGTTATCAAAATCACCGCTCCGCATAAAGGTCTTTGCCGTTTCATGCAGGGTTTTCGGGTCATCCTGTTGTGCCATTACGCCAATTGAAACTGACAGGGCTATTAGTAAGGAGAAAAATATTTTCATTATGCTACAAATTAATAAATGGTGACGTTACAGAAAGCGTCGCTGTTGCAAAATAACAAATATTTCAGAGAGAGAATTTTAAATAAGGTGTGTCAGCAATCCATCTCTCAGTTTTGGTTCAAACCAGGTGCTTTTGGGAGGCATAACTTTTCCACTGTCTGCAATGGTGAATAATTGCTCAATGGTTACCGGAAATAAACTGAATGCGACCTTCATCTCTCCGCTATCAACTCTTTTCTTCAACTCTTTCATTCCCCTGATGCCACCGACAAAATCAATCCGGTTATCTGTCCGCTGGTCTTTGATGCCAAGAATCTTTGACAGGATGTTATTTGACAAAATGCTTACATCCAGCACACCGATCGGGTCATTGGCGAATGTTCCTTTTCTTGATGTAAGAATATACCACTGCCCTTCGAGGTACATGCCAAATTCATGCAATTGTGCCGGCTTCACCGGCTCGGCGCTGAGCGTAATAAAAAAATCATCCTGCAGCAGCGCAATCAGTTTTTCTGCTGATAGTCCTGCCAGGTCTTTTACCAGCCTGTTATAATCTAAAATGGCCAATTGACTTGCCGGGAAAATAGTAGTAAGAAAATATTTTGCATTTTCACTTTCGGATAATTGTTTACTCACTTTGGCAGCAGAGGCGGCCCGGTGATGCCCGTCAGCTATATAAGTAAAAGGAACATTTATGTTGAATAACTGTGTTATCGAATTAATCACAATATCCCGGTCAATGATCCAAATAGTGTGCTGAATGCCATCCGGAGAAGTGAAAGCATAAACAGGTTTTTGTGTTGCTTTCCATCCATTAATGATGGCATTCACTTCCGTTACATCCCGGTAAGCTAAAAATACATTCCCGGTTTGTGCCTCAATGGTCCGCATATGATCAATACGGTCTTTCTCTTTTTCAGGCCGGGTGAACTCATGTTTTTTAATAACATCATCAAAATAGTCCTGTACAGAAGAAACGCATACAAGACCCGTCTGGCTTCTTTCTTTGCTGCCCCAATCGGGTTGGGCAGGCATGACCAACTGGTAAATGTAATAGCAGGGTTTTTCTTCTTTCAGTAAAATGTCATTTTGGATAAACTGGTG
Organism: Chitinophagaceae bacterium; assembly: GCA_032654705.1. Taxonomy (GTDB): domain Bacteria; phylum Bacteroidota; class Bacteroidia; order Chitinophagales; family Chitinophagaceae; genus JJ008. Next base: position 2,612,722 of record JAULAZ010000003.1, on the reverse strand, counting down.
AAGATTTTCTTTTGCTTTCAGGTAAACGGGATTACTGTGAACATCTGTACCGGGGGGTAAATCAATTTCTGATTTGGTGATGTGCAGAAAAGAAAATGGATTGTCTTTTGCTTCTATCCTTGCTTCTTCGCTGTTTAAAACATCGTAGGGTCTTGATGCTACCTGTTGGGCTAATTCAATTTTGGGTCTTAGTGCACGGAATGGTTTAATTGATGCCATTTACTTTATCCTTTTTTATTCGAAAATTCTTTCATCAAATCTGTTAATGCTTTTACACTTTCAAGAGGCAATGCATTATACATAGAAATTCGGAAGCCGCCTGCACTCCGGTGTCCCTTAACGCCAATCATACCTTCTTTCTTACACAAATCCAGGAATTCTTTTTCCAGTTCAGCCTCTTTCATAATAAATACAGCATTCATCTTACTACGATCTTCATTAGCTACAGGTCCGGCAAAGATGGGTAACCCGTCCAGCGTATCATAAAATAATTTAGCCTTGGCTGTGTTAATTTTTTCAATAGCCGCAATACCACCTTTGTTTTTTAACCAACGCAGGGTAAGCATGGCAACATATACGGCAAATACCGGTGGTGTATTCAGCATACTGCCCTCTTTGATATGATTACGGTAATCAAGAACAGTAGGGATAGTTCTGTTTACTTTACCCAAAATATTTTTGTTGACCACAACAATATTTACGCCGGCCGCACCCATATTTTTCTGAGCACTGGCATATATCAGGTCAAACTTATTGAAATCAAGAACCCTGCTAAAAATATCACTGCACATATCGGCTACCAAAGGAACGCCGCAAACGTAAGGAATAGTGTGCCATTGTGTACCGGCAATAGTTTCATTGGTGGTAATATGAAGGTATGCAGCAGTTGGTGTGACAGTAAGATTTTTTGGAATTGTTGTATAGTTGCTTTCTTTTGACGAGCCGGCAATTTCTACATGACCAAACAATTTTGCTTCTTTAAGGGCTTTATTGGACCAGGTGCCTGTTTCAGTGTAGGCCGCCATTTCATTTTCATTCAGCAGGTTCATGGGTACCTGCATGAACTGCGTGGTAGAACCGCCATGTAAAAACAAAACCTCATGATCATCATCCAGGTTCATCAGTTCTTTTACCAAAGCTCTTGCCTCGTCCATTACGGGTTGAAAAAAAGGTGTACGATGACCTATTTCTAAAATGGACAACCCGGTATCATTAAAGTTGATAACCGCCTTGCTTGCTTCTTCAAAAACTTCTTTGGGAAGAATGGACGGCCCTGCATTAAAATTATGAACCACGAATTAGATTGATTAAATGAAGCTGCAAATATAAGTTGCTTGTTGCAGGTTTCTGGTTTCCGGTTCGGGAAAGTTTAAAGTTAGCAGTGGTCAGCAACCAGTTACCAGCAACATAAGTTACTCATGTTCCCTTCCTTTTATAATGTTATTCTTCCAGGAGTTGTTCAGGTTTTCAAAATCTTTCATGTCCTCTGCTGAAAATTCTTTATTAACGAGTTTGGTGAGGTCGGGTTGCCCGGCATTTACCCATGCGGTGTACCAGAATGATGCCACTGCATAAATGGATTGCCGCATTCTTCTTTCTATCATTCCTTTCAACAGCTCATTATATTTTTTGGAAAATGCAGAAGAGTATTGACGGATGATTAATCCATTCCTATCCTCAAAAGAAAATTTTTGATCAGAGGAAAAATCTTTAGTCAGTTCTTTTTCATATTTCAACACCGTGTCTGCTGCTGCTGCACTTTCCAGCACTCTTTTCCAGATAAAGTCAGCCGGTTTTTTTATGTATTCTGCTTTCCCGATAAAAAAATCCCATTCATTTTCTGCCATCAGTTCGGGTATCCTGCTTTCCCAAAAACCGTGAATCCCCTTTTGATCAGTTAACTGTCCGTTATGATTGCTGTTAACATGCAGCGGCACATGTGAGTCAGCAATGTAATGACCAATCTCTGCAGAATATTTCAGAATTTTTGCCTGGTTCTTTTCTTTAAAAGCATCGGTTAACCGGTATAGCATGGTTTGCAGCCACCATGGCAAAATTCCATAGGCATTCAATGTGTCTTCTGAATACCTGGTAACTGCATCATTCCATTTTCGCGGCAGTGAATCAAAGGGATATTTTCCGTACCTGTCTATATCAATATAATGCTTTGGAGCTTCCCCTGGTACTGCATATCTTCTTTTATCAGGGTCAACAGCATGTTCGGTAATAAAATCAATAGTAGGTTTATACAAAACCATCATTTCGGGAGGCAATAAAAAAACAGCATAGTAATTTATTTTTTTGTGGGCATAAAATCCCCAGCAAAAAATCTGATTGGAAAGCACCAGGAAAATTGATATAAATGCAATCCGCTTCATTCAAGCGTTTATTATAAGCTTTCGCTGTCTGAGTTTTTTAACGATGCCTGAGGCCTTTCTTTCGACGCAACCGGGTGTTCTTTTTCTGCAACTTGTATTTTATCATCATCCGCTTCCACCACGCCACCGCTAACCGCATATTTCATTGCATCGCCGGAACTTATCATATCCAGTTTTTTTATTTTACTGCGTGGCAACACATATAATTGCCCGGCCCAGTGATAAGCCTGTGGTATATAAATGGAAACCATTTCAGCACCCATGTCAAATTTTTCCAATTCTTCATCCGTCAAAAAACCCATGATCCATACATTATCTCCGAAAGCATTGGCCAGGATAGGTGTATTAAACTTCTTCTTTTCACCGGCAAAAGCGCCAAAGAAATCCCGGACGGAAGAATAGATGTATTTAACACCCGGCGTTTTTTCCAGCCAGGAGTCAAAAAGGTTAAAGATTCTTGATTGTATAAAAAAAGTACTCAGGTAGCCAATGAGAATAATAGCTGCCAGGATGATCACAAATCCAAGTCCGTAATTTTTTACATGATATCCTGTTATATGCCCCTGGAAATCTTTTACCGGTTCCCAGAAAATAGGCAGCCAGTTGTCAACGGTTGAAACAATCCAGTAAATGGAATAGATGGTGATGGCAACGGGTGCCAGGATCAGGAGCCCCTGCAGCAGGTATTGTATAATCTTTTTCCATTTGAAAGGTTCACGGGGTAAGGGGGGGCCAATTTCTTTCTTCATACTCCTGCAATTGAACGCTAAAGGTAGCTAAAAACAAATCGGTCAAAAACGGGATAAACGGTTAAAAAAAATGATGGAAACTTTGGCAACATAAAAAGTTTCCATAGTTTTGTCCCCCAGAATTATCAAAATGGATATTAAAGAAAGAATACAGATAAAGGCAGACGAATTATTCATGCGGTATGGCATCCGTTCTGTTTCGATGGATGATATTGCTACCCAGTTAGTGATGTCGAAAAAAACTTTGTACCAGTTTTTTGCAGATAAAGATGAACTGGTGGATGCGGTAGTTGAAAAAGTATTAAAAATGGGGCAAGAGGATTGCGTTGCCTGCCGACTGCATTCCAAAGATGCTGTGGATGAATTATTTATTACGATGGAGCAAATTGCTGAACAGTTCAGGAATATGAACCCCATGGTGTTGTATGACCTGGAAAAATTTCATATGGCCGCTTTCCAGAAATTTTTGAAGCACAAGAACGAATTTTTGCTGGATGTGATACGTAAAAACATAGAAAGAGGTATTAAGGAAGAACTCTTCCGGCCGGAACTTAATGTGGATGTGATCTCAAAATTCCGGCTGGAGTCCATGATGATTGCCTTTAATATGGCAGTATTTCCTTCGAAGAAATATAACCTGCTGGAAGTAACGCAGGAAATTATTGAGCATTACCTCTATGGCCTTGCCACATTAAAAGGGCATAAACTAATTCTGAAATATAAAGAACAAAGTAAAAAACAGATTTCGTATGAAGAGAGTAAGAAATAGGAGAATGGCTCTGTTATTGAGTTTATTCTTTTTATCAATATCGGTAAAAGCTCAGCCACCGGACAGTGCAAGGGTTACAAAGCATGCATTCTCTGTTAAGCAGGCCGTTGACTATGCCCTGAAAAATAATGTCAATGTAAAAAATGCATTAATAGATGTACAGATCCAGGAAGAACAAAACCGGGAGTTTACTTCCAGCGCTTACCCGCATATCAATGCCAGTTTGGGTACCACGTATAATCCCAATGTAGCCACACAAGTATTACCCAATTTCATATCGCCGGCTACTTACCAGGTACTGATCGACCAGGGAGTAAAAGACGGAAATGGAATTCCCATTAAAATGCCCAATGATTTTGGATTTATTGCTGCGCAGTTTGGCACAAAGTTCAGCGCCAATGCCGGCATCAGTCTCAGCCAGATCTTATTTGACGGGCAGGTGTTTGTTGGTCTTATCGCAAGGCCAACAGCTGTTGATTTCAGGAAAAAGAATGCTGAAGTAACAGGTGAAATGATCAAGGCCAATGTATATAAGGTATATTATCAACTGGTGGTCAGTAAGACACAGATCGAATTGCTGGATGCCAACATTGCTTTGTTTGAAAAATTGTTGCATGATACAAAACTTATTTATGAGAATGGTTTCCGTGAACAATTAGATGTAGATAAAGTGACCGTTCAATTATCCAACCTGCAAACGGAAAGGAACAAAGTACTCAATGTGATCTCCAATGGCTATTACGGTTTGAAACTACTGATGGGCATGCCGGTCAGCGATGAGCTGGTATTGACGGACAAGATCACCGAAGAACAGATCAAAGAAGGGATACTCGATATCAGTGCGTATAAATATGCAGACAGGAAAGAATACCAGTATGCACAGATCGGGAAAAAACTAAATGAATTCAATGTCCGCCGGTATAAATTGAGTCAGATACCCACAATCACCCTAAATGCCTTGTATGCAAAAAATGCCCAGCGCAATCAATGGAATTTTTTGGGAAAAGGGGACTGGTTTACCATTTCAAATGTAAACCTGAATATCAACATCCCGATCTTTAACGGGTTCCTCATTCAATCAAAAATTGCACAGACCAAACTGGAAGTAAAGAAAATTGAAAACAATATAGAAGCGCTGAAGATATCTATTGATGATGAAGTGGAAATCGCAAAAAATAATTACCGTACGGCTATCACAGTAATGGACTTCCAGAAGAAGAATATGGCCCTGGCGGAAAAAGTATACCAGCAAACAAAAAAGAAATATGAAATAGGCACGGGGTCCCAGATGGAAATTAACACGGCTCAGACGGATATGAAAACGGCGCAGACCAATTATATCACCGCATTGTATGATGCCATCATTGCCAAAGTGGATTATATGAAGGCAACCGGAAAACTATAAAAAACAAATAAAATGATTTCAACGATGAATAAAAATTATATGAAAAAAATTGCAGGGGTATCAGGGATAATATTACTGATTGGTTTTTTCCTCGCGGCATGCGGAGGCGGTGCAAAAGACGAAAAAGGAAAAACAAACGATCTGAAAGTAAAATTGGAAAAGTTGAAGAAAGAAAAAGATAAACTGGATGCCGATATAATTAAGCTGGAGGATCAGATTGCAAAAGCCGATCCCAAAGCCGCACAGCAGGTTCTGAAGTTGGTGTCAGTGGACACTTTAAGGATTCAGAATTTTACTCACTATATAGAATTGCAGGGTAAAATTGATGCAGATGGTATCGCCTATGTGGCTCCAACCGGGATGGGAGGACAAGTAAAAGCTGTGTTTGTAAAGCTTGGTCAAAAAGTGAACAAGGGTCAATTGATTCTAAAGTTAGATGATGCTCTTGCCAGACAATCTGTGGTTGCTGCTCAACAACAAACAGGGCAACTAAAAACAAGGCTTGCTCAGTACCAGAGTATATATGAACGTCAGCAGAATTTATGGAAACAAAACATTGGTTCCGAAATTCAGGTGATAAATGCAAAAGCAGATGTTGATGCGATGGCTGCTCAACTCAGAGGTGCAGAAGCGTCTGTGGCGCTGGCGCAGGAGCAGGCAAATATGTCAAACGTATATGCTCAAATGAGTGGTGTGATTGATGAAATGAATGTGGATCCGGGTGAATTTTTTTCACCACAGACTGCTGCTACTCCGGGTATGGGTATCAGGATTGTCAATAATACAAACCTGAAAGTCATTACGGCTGTTCCCGATAATTATATAACAAAAGTGAAAAAAGGAGATAAGGTCATATTGGTTGTGCATGAGTCCGGTAAAGACTCAATTCCTTCTGTAATAAGTATGGTTGGCGCTTCTATTAATCCAACCACAAGATCATTTACTGCTGAAGCAAAACTTCCATCTGATCCTTTCCTGAAACCAAACCAGATTGCGACCATGAAAATCCTGGACTATGAAGCAAAGGCAACTATTGCAGTTTCAATTAATGTGGTACAGAGCGATGAAAAAAACAAGTATGTATATGTAATGCAAAAGGAGGGTGATAAAATGCTGGCCAGGAAGAAAGTGGTGATAACAGGAGAAACTTATAATGGGTTTATTGAAATTAAAAGTGGTTTGAGTGGCGGCGAATTGATAATTGCGGAAGGTTATCAAACTGTATTTGATGGACAATCCATAACGACTGGAAAATAAAACAGGCGAAAAGAAACCCGGGCTGCTGAATATTGAACCTGGCGAGGAACGGAGCTTTACAACAAAAGATGATATTATTACTATAGCTGAAAAAAATATTTTATGATATCTGAATTAATAAATGGAACATCTGGCGGAAATGATAAACGGAAAAAATGGTTCAGACTTACTAACTGGGCAATTGATAACAGGACTGCTATTTATATTGTTGCTATCCTTATTACTATTTATGGGTTGATGAAATTCAACTCTATGCCCAAGGAGCAGTTCCCAGATATTGTGGTGCCAACAATTTCTATTACAACCGTATATGTAGGCAATTCGCCAAAAGATATTGAGAATCTGGTAACGAGGCCGATTGAAAAACAATTAAAAGGAATCAGTGGTGCTAAGGTAAATAAAGTTCAAAGCACGTCACAGACAGATTACAGCTTGATTGTGGTGGAGTTTGATACGGATGTTAAAATAGAAATTGCCAAACAAAAAGTAAAGGATGCTATTGATAAAGCAAAATCTGATTTACCTACCGATTTAACATCGCAACCCAATGCACAGGAATTTGCTTTTAGTGAAATACCGATCATGTTTGTGAATGTGAGTGGCGATTATGATGGCATTAAACTGAAACAGTACGCCGATAAAATGCAGGACAGGTTTGAAGAATTGAGTGAAGTGACAAGAGCGGAGATCGTGGGTGCCCCGGAAAGAGAAATACAGGTGAATGTTGATCCTTATAAAATGACTGCAGCGAGAGTAAGTTTCAGGGACATAGAAGATGCCATCAGCAGGGAGAATAATGATATTACGGGGGGGTTGATGGAAGTGGGCAACATGAAACGTACACTGAGGGTGAAAGGACAATTTACCAGTGTACTGGATTTGCAAAATATTATTGTTCGCAGCAGTACACAGGGAGCATCAGTTTATTTAAGAGATATTGCCGAATTAAAAGATACTATTAAAGAGAAAGACAGTTATGCCCGGCTGGATGGAAAAAATGTTGTTACACTTAACATCGTAAAAAGGGCCGGAGAGAACCTGATTGGCTGTGCCGACAAAGTGAAAGCGGTAGTGGCCGATATGCAGAAAAGTGAAGAATTGCCCAAAGACCTGAGAGTAGAATTTACCGGCGACCAGAGTAAGCAGACAAAAACTTCTTTCAATGAACTGATTAATACTATTATCATCGGGTTTATCCTGGTCTTGCTCATCCTGATGTTTTTTATGGGTGTTACCAATGCATTCTTTGTGGCATTAAGTGTGCCGCTAAGTGTATTTGTAGCTTTTTTATTTTTACCAATTGCTGATAGTGTTGTTGGTACTTCGGTTACCCTCAACTTTATTGTCTTATTCGGTTTGCTGTTTGGTTTGGGAATTATTGTGGATGATGCTATCGTGGTTATTGAAAATACGCATCGTATTTACAATAACGGAAAAATTCCCATCATTCGGAGTGCCAAGGAAGCTGCCGGAGAAGTCTTTATACCTGTACTGGCTGGTACGGCCACTACACTGGCCCCATTCTTTCCCCTGTTATTCTGGAAGGGATTGATTGGTAAGTTTATGATTTACCTGCCCGCCATTTTGATTCTTACTCTGGCAGCTTCACTGATTGTTGCATTTATTTTCAACCCGGTATTCGCCGTAAGTTTTATGAAGCCGGAGGGAAAAGAATATGAAAAACCAAAAAGTGCCGTATTCAGAAGTAAATGGTTTATTGTTTTTTCGCTAGCTGGTATTTTATTACACCTGCCGGGTATGCATGGGTTTGCCAATTTCTTATTACTACTGGCTTTGCTAATGGTATTAAATGCTTATGTACTGAATGACCTGATTCATTCATTTCAAAAGAAAGTATTACCAAAACTGATGATTCGTTATGAAAAACTGCTGCGATGGATATTAGTAGGTAAAAGACCGGTGTATGCATTTATTTCGCTGTTTGGATTATTCGCTGTTTCGTTTGGATTATTAATGGTGAGTATTAAAATTGGCAGAACAAAATCTTCTTTCTTTCCGAGTGGCGACCCCAACTTTGTGTATGTATATTTGAAATTGCCGGTAGGTACCAATGTAAAATATACTGATAGCATAACAACTGTATTGGAAAAAAGAGTGCAGAAGGTTTTGGAAAAAGAAAAACCGGGAACAGAAGGAAGTATTGTAGAAAGTATTATCAGCAACGTGGCTGTAAGCGCCAATAACCCGAGAGATAATAACCGGAGTGTTCAATCTAATTTAGGCCGTATCCAGGTATCGTTTGTTGAATTTGAAAGAAGGCATGGGAAAAAAACCGGTCCTTATAAAGATGCAATAAGAGAGGCCGTTCAGGGTATTCCCGGTGCCGATGTGGAAGTAGCGCAAGAAGCCGGTGGTCCGCCTACTGATCCCCCCGTCAATATTGAAGTGGTGGGCGATAATTTTGATAATATCTCTTCGGTAGCAACCAGGCTATTAAATTATCTGAATACCAACAAAATTTTTGGTGTTGAAAACCTTCAGGCTGATGTGGATTTAAACAATCCGGAGATTAGCATTAATGTTGACCGGCAGAAAGCCATGTTTGAAGGAATCAGCACCGGGCAAATTGGTATGGAATTACGTACGGCATTGTTTGGTAAAGAAGTAAGCAAGATTAAAGATGGTGAAGACGAATATAAAATACAATTACGCTACACCGACCTGATGCGACAGAACATCACAGATCTTATCAATATGCGGATCACTTTCATGGATATGAATACCATGCAGGTAAAATCAATTCCACTCAGCACTGTGGCAACCATTGATTACACCAATACAACCGGGGCAGTAAAAAGAAAGAATATAAGGCGTACCATCCAGTTGCAGGGCAATGTACTTGACCCCACGATGGTGGGTAAAGTAAATGCAGAACTGCTATTAAAGATTGATGATTTTAAAAGGCAAAATAAAATACCAGCAGATGTAACGATCAAACAAAGCGGACAGAGTAAACAGGAAAAAGAAACACAGACATTTTTGGGAACTGCCTTTTTCATCTCCATCGGCCTTATTTTTTTAATACTGGTGCTGCAGTTCAATTCTATGAGCAAACCGTTTATTGTTATTACGGAAATATTCTTTTCAGTCATAGGCGTACTACTCGGGTATGCATTAACAGGAATGACCATTGCTACCATTATGTTACTGGTAGGCATTGTTGGCCTGGCGGGTATTGTAATAAAGAATGGTATCCTGATTATAGAGTTTACTGATGAACTTCGTGGCAGGGGAATGCGTACACGGGAAGCAGCAATACAGGCTGGTAAAATAAGAATTATACCTGTGTTGTTGACTGCCGTGGCAACCATATTGGGACTGTTGCCATTGGCAATCGGATTTAATATTGACTTTGTTGGTTTGTTCCAGCACCTGCGCCCCAATATTTTCTTTGGAGGTGATAGTGTTGTATTCTGGGGCCCACTGAGCTGGACAATCATTTTCGGTCTTATACTTTCATTCTTTCTTACACTGATTATGGTGCCAAGCATGTACCTTATAGCTGAACGGTTGAAAAGACCCATGGAAAGATTTTATGGAACTAAATTCATAGCCATGTTTGGTTTTACTGGGCCACTGTTTTTCGTTTTTGTAGGTATTATGTACTTGGTAAGGCTGATACAGGGAAAAAAAGTATGGGTAGGGAAACCCCGCAAGCAGCAAGCAGCTACCTAAGTTTGTCTGATTATTGCAACCCAATGTTGCAATAGTTGGTTTTGGTGAAATACAAAAGTGTCCCGTTTTTGACGGGACGCTTTTATTTTATAGAAAATTGAAATGGGTTGCGGCCTGCTATTATTTTGATATCCCCCCGGCAATACCATCGAAAAAGTTTTCCAGTTGGCCAAACAAATCTTTAAAAGCAGGAATGACTGAGCCAAAGCCATTGATAACTTTTGGCCCCCAGGGCTGAACAAAAGAATAGGTAACTGATTTGTTTATTGTTTCAGGCTGAAGCAATTTCATTTGTTCTGCATAAAATAATAATACGCTGAAAACAATGGTATAAATAGCAAAATAAAACAGCATTCCCCCGATCTTATTTACCCAGCCCAGCAAAACCAGTTCAACAGTTTTTTCAATAACCCGGGCTCCCCATCGTATCAATAATACAACAAGAAGGAAAACAATTATAAATGAGATGACAGGCAGCCATTGGTCGGATATTTTTATGACTTTGCGAATATATTCCCCTGCCACAATTGAAAGCTTCATGGCAGCGGCCAGACCTATAATTACGGCAACCAATGAAAATAATCCTATTATCAGACCACGCTGATATCCTCTAAGGATGGCTATGACAATAATAACTGCGAAAATGAGATCAAGAAGCATTTGCAAGTTTGATGTTTTTCAGAAGAAATCCCTACGGGAAACGTCTAAAGTTTCAGGTTAGTATGATGAATATTAATATTAAACCTTAAACCTGCCTGCCGGCAGGCAGGCCTTCAACTTTTTGATAACAATTCTTTCACCAATGCCGAAATAGTTTTTCCGTCAGCTTTGCCTGCCAGTTGTTTGGTAGCAGTTCCCATCACTTTACCCATGTCAGCGGGAGAGCTGGCACCCACTGCTAAAATAATTTTTGTCAGTTCAGCTTTTACTTCTTCCACAGACATTTGTTTGGGCAAAAATTTTTCAATAATCGCTATTTCTTCTTCTTCCGTTTTTGCCAGGTCTGCCCGGTTCTGTTGCTGAAATATTTCTAAGGAATCTTTTCGTTGCTTCACTAATTTCTGAAGCAATTTTATTTCATCTTCTTCTTTTAACTCCCCGGTAAAACCTTCCGAGGTTTTGACTAACAGGATGGCAGCTTTTACAGCACGAAGGCTTCTGAGGGCTGCTTCATCTTTGGCCAGCATAGCGGTTTTTAATTCGGTCATTATTTTTTGTTCCAGGCTCATATGCTTAATGTTTGAAAGTTCATATTTATCGTTGAGGTCAGAAGTATGAAGTCTGACTTTATACCTCATACTTCTGCTTCAGTCTGCTTTATTTTCCTTTAATTGTTTTGCCTGGAATTTTGCATAAAATTCTTTGGCAAAACTTTTCATTTCTTCCACTTGCTCTGTATAATTGGTAGCACGGCCATAGGTATCAGCCATCGTCATCATTGTTTGATAATAAAAGTCTGCCATTTCATCCACCATCATTTCTTTTGTCCAAAGGTCAATGCGCAAGGCTGTTTTTTCTGCACCATCCCAAAAAGACAGCATCATAGCCCTTGCTTTTTGAGAATTTTCGGGACCTGAATCAGTGGCATTCCAGGCGATAGAATGAGGCGCCCGGTTTTCATCAGTTGTTACGTCAATGGTAATGGTAGATTTCTTCATTGTTTAAATTAAAAGGAAGCAAAGATAGGAACACCGGGTTTACCGGCATGCTTTTACTATACAGTTCCAGAGTAAATTGGCTGTTTTATCCCAGCTATATTCGGTTGCAACAAGGCGGCCTTTTTCAATCAATTGATTTCGCAGTTTTTCATCTTTATACAGCAACATCATTTTATCAGCTATGTCAGCGAAGTTGGTTGCGTCCGCATATAAGGCTGCATCTTTTGCTATTTCCTGCATAGAAGAATTGACAGAAGTGATCACCGGCACATCGCTTTGCATGGCCTCCAGTACAGGCACGCCAAATCCTTCCAGCAAAGAAGGATAAACTAAGCTATAGGCAGCGCCAATAATTTTTACCAGTTCATCTTCGGGCACATATCCTGTCATCACTACATCATTTCTGTACTTGTATGTCTGAAGACTTTCGGTAAATGATTCATATTTCCAGGCCAGTCTTCCGGTTAATACCAATTTCATATTCGTTTGCTGTCTCTTTTTGAAAACGGAGAAAGCCTTCAGCAGTTTCATCAAATTTTTTCGGGGATGGATGGCTCCGGCATATAAAAAATATTCTTTACCCTCTGTGTATTTTTTTTTGGTGGCTGTTTTTTCTATTTCGCCGGCAAGATGAAAAATTTCTTTTGCAGCGCTATACACCACATCAATCTTACCCGGCTCAATCTTATAATGGGTTAAAATATCTTTTTTTGAAAATTCAGAAACAGTGGCAATGGATTTTGCTTTTTCTACAAACTTTGGTGTATATTTTTTATAAAATAACAGGTGTAATTTTTTAATAAAAGAAGGATGATGCAGAAAAGCCAGGTCATGTACTACCAAACACTGCGGTACTTTGGTGGTCAGCGAACAAAACCCGTCACAGGAAACAAAAACGTCTGCTTTATATTTTCTTAACACAGCCGGAATTTTTACATCGTACCATAATTTCCAGAGTAAGGGATGTCTTGCGGGTGGACCGGTAACAACTACTTTTACATTTTTTCCAAATACAAACCGCTGTTCGTACGGCCTGTCGAAAATAAAAATGAATTCATGTTCAGGGTGGCTGGCTGTAATGCGTTTGAATGTTTCATAAATAAAATAACCATACCCTTCCAGGTAATCAGCAAGTAAAAATCTTGTGTTTACAGCAATTTTCATTCTTGTTCGCAAAGGTATTGGTTGCTGTTATAGTTACTCAGTAAAAAATCTGAACTGCCAGATGTAAATGTTGAAAAAAACTAATGGTTTATACGTCATTCTTTTACTATTGCTGGGATTGAGAAACTAATTTAAATTTATGCCGATTAAATAATGTGTAAACTGAAATGGTGCGTTATGAAACATAATTACTACTCATCTCTTTTTTCAATGTATGCCCAGGTTGCCGGAGCGATTAGCGTAGCAGGAAAAAAGAAAAATAATATTTTGATGACAGCTTTCAGCAGAGTTGGTATCAAATTTGATAATATTTCAACCGGAAAATTGTACCCCGGAGAATTTGTTTTTAAAGATATTCATGGTTTGAGGCAGAAGGAAATAACGAGCCGCCTTTAATGTGCCGATCAACTTTTCTTAAATTACCTCTTAGGTGGAAGAGGATGGTGGCTTGTAAAAGGGGCCCAGGTTCGGGGCCCCTTTCTTTTACTCCCGAACTTCGTTCCCAACTTTCGCTTTGCTCAGTTGCCTAAAGGGGCTTAGCAGCACACAGCCCTTGCTTGTCTAAAATTCACTCTGGTTATTAGCTTTCCCTTCCGATCTCTGACCTCCCGCCTCTGACTTCAGACCTCCGACTTCCTATTTCGGACTTCTTTCTTTACATTTGCCAATATGGATGTAGATAATATGGAGTACAACACGACCAGGAATCAATTAGTGATGCGGGAGTATGGAAGGCATGTGCAGAAGATGATTGAGCACATCTTATCAATCGAGGAGCCCGAAAGACGCCAGCGCAATGCCCAGGCTGCAATTGAGCTTATGGGTTTTTTGAATCCTCATCTTAAGAACGTCGAGGACTTTCGTCATAAACTATGGGATCATTTGTTTCTTATTTCCGATTTCAAGCTGGATGTAAAATCTCCCTACCCAATACCAACAAGGGAAACACTGAAAGCAAAACCGCATCCGCTTCCTTATCCAAAGCGGCATCCCAGGCTATTACACCTCGGCAAAAACCTGGAAGTAATAATCGATAAAGCATTAAAAGAAGAAAACCCGGAAAAGCGATTGGGCTTTGCCAATGCTGTTGCCTATTACATGAAGCTGGCTTATAATAACTGGCACAAAGAAATTGTACATGATGATGCGATACAAAGTGAACTATCTGGCATTACCGATGGACAATTGACTTTCACCAATACGCCTTATGTAAAAGCTTTCCGTCCCCAGCAAGATATCCGTGACCGCGGCGGCTATGGCAAACGTGGCGGCGGTGGCAAATACCAGCAACGTGGTGGTGGTCATCGCAACGATGGCCGTGACAACCGGGGCGGCGGGGGATATAAGAAGAAACGTTATTAGCAGAATAGCCAGAGAAAAGTAAATAAAGTATATAAAGTTGGTCGCTCAGTAGGAGGCCAACTTTTTTTATTTGCAGGTAACCGATTTGTAAATTTTCTTTCTGCAAGTCTTACCATTTATACTTTATTTACTTTTATACTTAAATACTTTTCAAATAAACCACAATGCATTCTTTTGAAGTAAACGGCGGAAAAAAATTAAAAGGCGAAATCATTCCTCAAGGCGCCAAAAATGAAGCCTTGCAGATTATCAGTGCTGTATTACTTACACCTGAAAAAATTACTGTCAGCAATATTCCAGATATAGTGGATGTAAATCTGCTGATAGAATTGCTGGGCGATATGAATGTGAAAGTAGAAAGGACCAGTCGTAGTACCTGTAGCTTTCAGGCCGATAATGTAAACATAGATTACCTGCGCAGCGAAGAATATAAAAAGAAAAGTGGCAGGCTTCGTGGTTCTGTGATGCTGGCCGGGCCGATGCTGGCACGATTCAAAAAAGCATTTATACCTAAACCAGGAGGAGATAAAATTGGCAGGAGAAGATTAGATACGCATATTATTGGATTTGAAAAATTAGGCGCAAAATTTATTTACAATGAAGAAGATGGTTTTTTCCATGTAGAGACGCAAAATCTTGCGTCTCTACATGGCGCTGATATATTATTAGACGAACCTTCTGTTACAGGTACCGCCAACATCATCATGGCGGCATCCTTGGCAAAAGGAACAACCGGAATTTATAATGCTGCCTGCGAACCATATATTCAGCAATTATGTAGGATGCTAAATAAAATGGGAGCAAAAATCACCGGCATTGGAAGCAATATGCTGACAATAGCAGGTGTCAGTTATCTCGGAGGAACGGAACATCGTTTGCTCCCTGATATGATTGAAGTAGGTTCCTTTATCGGGCTTGCTGCCATGACACAAAGCGACATTATAATTAAAGGAGCAGGTATAGAACATCTTGGTATTATCCCCCAAAAATTTGAGCAGTTGGGAATAAAAATGAATTTTGACGGAGATAATATTCATGTTCCCGCACAGGAGAGTTATGAAATACAAACTTTTCTGGACGGTTCAGTGATGACTATCTACGATCATCCCTGGCCTGGGTTTACTCCTGACTTACTGAGTATTGTTTTAGTAACGGCTGTTCAGGCCAAAGGCTCTGTATTGATTCATCAGAAAATGTTTGAGAGCCGTTTGTTTTTTGTTGACAAACTGATTGACATGGGTGCCCGGATTGTTTTGTGCGATCCGCATCGGGCTGTAGTGATTGGTATGAATAGAGAACAAATGCTTCGTGGTATCACAATGAGCAGCCCGGATATTCGTGCCGGCGTTGCATTATTAATAGCAGCATTGAGCGCCGAAGGGAAAAGTGTTATTCAGAATATTGAACAAATAGACCGGGGTTACCAGGATATAGATGGAAGATTGAGAAAGTTAGGAGCAGATATAAAACGAATAGACGCTTAAAATGGTTAAAGATATTTTTGAACAACAACCCATCCTGGAAAACGAAAGAGTATTGCTTCGTGCAATCAGAGAAGATGATTTTGATAATCTGCTGTCTTTCTCATTGAATGAACCTGAGATCTGGGTTCATGGTTTAGTAACTGCTGCTGGAAAAGATAATCTCCGGAAATATATTGACACAGCCGTAAAGAATCTTAACGATAAGAAAGAATATCCTTTCATTGTTTTTGACAAGCAGGCAAATAAATATGCCGGCAGCACAAGATTTTATGACATACAACAGCCCTGGCTTACAACACAACTTGGTTATACCTGGTATGGAAAAGATTTTCAGCGAACAGGGCTAAACCGTCATTGCAAATTATTATTATTGACCTATGTGTTTGAAGAATGGGGAATGGAACGTTTAGAGTTCAGGGCGGATGCTAATAATTCAAGGAGCATTGCCTCCATGAAAGCTATCGGTTGCGTGGAAGAAGGCATACTGCGCAATCATATGCCTACTGCAATTGGAGGAAGAAGGGACAGTATTATCTTAAGTATTTTAAAAAATGAATGGCTGGGGAGTGCGAAAGAATTATTGAATCAGAAAATTCATTAGTGGTAAAAAAGTTGTTTTAAAATAAGAGATATTATCCAGATATTTTATGTACAAGTTTCATTTATTCGTTTTAACGCTGCTACTTTGCACCAAAACGATTATTTTAGTCCTCAAATTACTCCGAAATAGTATAGAACTGACTTAACATGGAATACGAAATCAGGCAATTGGATAAATTCAGGTATATCGAAGAAGGCGATGGTGAGCCGCTGGTGCTTTTACATGGCTTGTTCGGGGCATTGAGCAATTTCAGAAACCTCATTGAGTATTTTCGCCAGCATAATAAAGTGGTGGTGCCTATTTTGCCACTTCTTGAAATGGATATTTTGCATACATCTGTTGGCGGTCTTGCCAAATTCGTTCATAAATTTATTGAGGCAAGAGGTTATGACCGGATTCACCTGCTGGGCAATTCTCTTGGTGGGCATGTAGCTTTAATACATACGCTGAAATATCCCGAAAAAATAAAATCACTCATTCTTACCGGTAGTTCTGGTCTTTTTGAAAATGGAATGGGGGATAGCTATCCTAAAAGAGGCGATTATGAGTATATCAAAAAGAAGACAGAACTAACATTTTACGATCCAAAAATGGCTACCAAAGAACTGGTGGAGGAAGTATACAGTATTACCAAAAACAGGGTGAAGGCCATTAAGATTATTGCACTGGCGAAAAGCGCCATCAGAAATAATCTGGGTGAAGAACTCAATCAAATCAGGCAGCCTACGTTATTAGTATGGGGGAATAATGATACCATTACTCCGCCATTTGTGGCGCAGGAGTTTAATAAGTTGATTCCGAACAGTGAATTGCATTTTGTAGATAAATGCGGCCATGCACCTATGATGGAAGTTCCGGAAGAATTCAATGCAATTCTGCATAAGTTCTTAAAAAAACTCAATGAGGCTGCAACAGTTAGTTGAGTCCTGATGTCTTGAAATTACTACCACGCACAATGCAATGGAGTATTAAAAATGAAAACAGCCATTATCCATGTTAACCCGTGACCTGCTATCGCAAACACTTCCTTTCCTGCGGCCCTCCGACAAGGTTTATCAGGCATTGCAAATGATGAATGACAATAATGTAACCCATTTACCGGTTGTGGAGGGAGATAAATATGCCGGCATCATCAGCGAAGATGAACTGATGCAGGCAGAAAATGATAATTCACCAATTTCCTCCCTGGAACAGGCCTTTGCCAATACATCAGTAAAAGAAGATGAACATTTTTTAAAGGCAGTACAGATAGCAGTTGATAGCGGTCTTAGTGTAGTTCCTGTTGTGTCGGATGAAAATGAATTAACCGGAACAGTGGCTTATACTGATTTGCTGAAATTTGCTTCTGAATTTATGAATCTTGGCGAACCGGGAGGACTGATAGTGCTGGAAATGGAAAATAACCAGTATTCATTTAATGAAATAAGTAAACTGGTAGAAACAAATGATGCACAAATCACCCAATTAAACACTTCCATTAACCCGGATACAGGCCTGATGCAGGTAACTATCCGTATCAACAAACCTGAAATTTCAGATATTGTTGCCACTTTTCAGCGGTATGAGTATAATGTAAAATATTCTTTTGGCGAAGAACTCTATACCAACGAATTAAGAAACAATTACGATAACCTGATGAATTATCTGAAGATCTAACCATTCTGCTGTAATTTTCGGGTCCTGGGAATTAAGCTAATTTTGTAAAGCTTAGGTACAAGTTATGATGCAGTGGGAAAGAAAATATTGTTTTTGCCTGGCAGTTACCATTCTTTGTGGCCTGCTTCTTCCGGCGCAGGATTCAACTGCTATTAAAATAACAGACACCAATCTAACCCCATCATCAAATTCATTGGTAACTGTCGGAGAAATTCTGATTACCGGAAATAAGAAAACAAAAAGGAACATTATTCTTCGTGAGATACCTTTTACTTCTGGTGAACAATACACGTTGGAAGCGCTTGTGAAAAAATTTGAAGATGCCCGCAGGCAATTAATGAATACAGCACTCTTTCATTCGGTAATGGTTGCCGCAAAGGGCTTTGAAAAAAATATTGTCATTGTTTCTGTTGAATTAAAAGAACGATGGTACCTCTTTCCTGTACCTTATCTGAAACCGGTGGACCGAAATCTCAATCAATGGCTTGTAGAGCAGAAAGCCAGTTTAAACCGTGTAAATTTCGGCGCAAGATTGACTTACTATAACGCCACGGGGAGAAACGATAAACTTAAAGCAACAATAGGAATTGGGTATACAAAAAATTTCTCCGTAAGCTATGACCGCCTTTATATTGATCAAAAACTTAAATGGGGCATGTCATTTGGATTTTCAACAGGAAAAAACAAGGAAGTAAATTATAATACTATTAAAGACAAACAGGTATTTGTAAAGGATAACGACAATTTTCTGAGCAAGTATACCAACGCATATTTTCAACTTACTTACCGTCGAAAAATAAAAACCCGTCACAGTTTTGGTATTGCCTACAATGTGGGTGAAGTTGGAGATACTATTATTGCGCTTAATTCATCATATTATAATTATAAGTCAGGAAGAAAATTTATCAGTTATCCTGAACTGTTTTACAACATGACCTACTACAACGTTGATTATATTCCCTACCCAACAAAAGGATACGCAGCCAGGGTTGATCTTGAAAAAAAAGGATTCGATAATAGGGTAAACCTTTGGCATATATCAGTAAGGGGATCGGGATACTGGCATTTTACTCCCAAAATTTTCTTCGGCCTGAATATATATGGTGCTATTAAGGCTCCTTTTAACCAACCCTATATCTCCCGGTATTTTCTGGGGTATGGTGAAACTTTTTTACAGGGATATGAATATTATGTGATTGATGGGGTAGCCGGGGGATATTTAAAAACAACGCTTTCACATGAATTAGTGAATTTTAGTATCCGGGTACCTCCCAAGAAAAAAGGGAAAGAGGCAACAAGAATACCCTTCCGGATTTTTAGTAAAGTATATGGGAATGCCGGGTATGTACATAACCCGCAACCAGGAGATAATTTGCTTTCCAATAAAATGCTGTATTCCGGCGGTTTTGGAATTGACATTGTCAGTCTTTACGATATTACATTTAAGCTGGAATACACTTTCAACCAGTTAGGGCAAAACGGGTTATTTTTGCACCGCAAGTCAATTTTCTGATAATTTATGAAGGCAGCAATCTACAGCCGGGTGATGGAAGAAGATCAACGAAAGGATGTACAGTTGTTTTTTGATGAACTGGCAATTCAAAAAATAACGCCTGTCATTTTTGAAGAGTATTTTGAACAGATAAAAAATAAAATTAACCTGCCTGCCGACACCACAACTTTTTCCCTTTCTGATGATTTAACTACAGAAATTGAATTTATCGTAAGCCTCGGTGGCGATGGCACATTATTGGACACCATCACCCTGGTAAGGGATAAGAAGATTTCAATTATGGGGATCAATTTTGGCCGGATGGGATTTTTGGCCAGTATTGGGAGGGAAGAAGTGCGGATTGCTGTAAAGGCAATGGCTCACCGGACTTTTGTGGTGGATAAACGTACGTTGATTCATCTGGATGCAAGTATTCCTCTTTTTGGTAATGTGCCTTATGCCCTGAATGATTTTTCTGTTCATAAAAGGGATGTGGCTTCCATGATAAAAATTCATACTTACCTGAACGGGGAGTTTTTAAATACTTATTGGGCTGATGGCCTGATTGTGGCCACACCTACCGGATCAACCGGGTATTCATTAAGCTGCAACGGGCCGGTGGTATTTCCTGATTCGGGAAGTTTTGTCATTACGCCGGTGGCGCCTCATAACCTGAACGTCCGCCCTATCATTGTGCCGGACAATAATATTATTTCGTTTGAAATTGAAAGCCGTTCAGACCAGATCATCTGTGCTCTTGATTCCCGGCGGGAAGTAGTAAGTAAAGACGTGCAATTGGCAGTAAAAAAGGAGCGTTTTGACATAAATCTTGTCCGTTTAAGTGAAAATAATTTTTTACAAACCCTGCGTAATAAGCTGACCTGGGGGCTGGATAAACGCAATTAAAATGCTGTTTCAATAAAAGAAAATACTATTTTTAGCGTTCTAAGTTATCCTGAACAATATTTATCATTATGAGGAAAAAGATAGTTGCTGTAGTTATCATGTCTGTTGCACTTGTTATTAGTGGCAACGCTCTTCATGCCCAAAATTCTGTTGTGCAGGAAGGTGAGTTTGGAATAGGAATTGGTGCGGGCCATTATTTTGGCGATTTAAACACCCGTGCCCGTCTTAACAGGGCTAAAATAGCGGCTTCAATTTTTTTCCGCAAAAACTTAGGCAATTATATAGCAGTAAGAATAGGTGCAAGTTTTGCCCAATTAGGCTATTCTGACCAATATAATTCCTATAACCCGGTTATGTATTCCAGAAACCTAAGCTTTAACACTAAGGTTTGGGAACTGACTTTGCAGGGCGATTTTAATTTTTTCCACTTTATGCCCGGAGACCCTCAGTATAGTTTTACGCCTTATATTACGTTGGGTGCAGGTGTTTTCAGCTATGATCCTTATGCCTACCTAAAGGGGGAGAAAATAATACTCAGAACGTTACCGATAGGCACAGAAGGGCAGGGTAGCAGTTTATACCCTAACCGGAAACAATACAGTTCCATGGCTATCTGTATTCCATTTGGCGCTGGTATTAAATATTCTTTTAGTGAAAAAGTAAATATTGGTTTTGAAGTATTGCACCGCTTTACCAATACCGATTACCTGGATGATGTAAGCACAACTTATGTTGATCCCGCCGTATTTCCCCTGAATTATGATGGCAGTATTTCCAATGCTCAATTATTAAGCGACAGATCCTATGAATTAGGTAACCCGGTTGGCAAACCAGGCCGTGCAAGAGGGATGAGCAGGCAGAAAGATCAGTTTGTTACGGCCATGATTCATCTTACTTTCAATTTGCAATCTTATAAGTGCCCGACAGCTCAGAAGTAATAATAATCCTACTCTGTTTTAATAGCAAAATCACCCCGATGGGATATGATTGATTAGATGTAATATTGCCAGAATTTTCAATTTGTATTAAACCACGCTACCTAATAAAAGGTCTATTACATCAAACTATATTTATTCATTAAATCCTTATTGTTATGCGCCTGACAACTATTCTTTACACTACAGCCCTTGCTGCTATTTTCAGTCTTACTACTTCGTTTACACCCACTATTAAAACCACAGTGAAAAATGCCGGTGATTGGTTTTTTTTGGAAGATAAAAAAGTCGGCTTCGGAGTTGATCATGATGTGATCCATTTTGGAAACTGGAAGGATGATGTCCGCCAGATTAAATTAAAAATCACCGATGGCCCTTTGAAAATGTACAACATGAAGATTTATTTTGATAACGGCAGTGAGCAGCATGTGGAACTCCGCAACCGGTTTGCCCAGGGAAGCGAAAGCCGGGTAATAGATATGGATGGCGGATTGCGCCACCTTACTAAAATTGAATTCTGGTACGAAACAAAAGGCTTTGCCAGGGGAAGGGCAAGAGTGGCTGTTTGGGGAAGAAACTAAACAGGATTTCAAAAAAAGAATAATAGAAATGCTTCTTCTGGGAAGCATTTTTTTATTGTATGTGTAAATCTCTTTAATGACAATACCTTTGTACCCTTGTTTTTATGTCGCAGCAACTGGAAAAAATAGATAAAAAAAATCTTCCCCGCCATATTGCCATCATCATGGATGGAAATGGAAGGTGGGCCAAAGAAAAAGGCGAAGACCGGCTCTTTGGTCATTTTCATGGAGTGGAAAGTGTTCGCAATATTGTAGAAGGATGTGCCGAACTTGGTATTGAATACCTGACTCTCTATGCCTTTTCAACGGAAAACTGGGACCGGCCGGAATATGAAGTAGTGGGCCTGATGGAACTGCTGGTCAGCACCATCCGAAAAGAAGTGGAAAGCCTGAATAAAAACAAGATCCGGCTTCATGTTATTGGAGACATGAACATGCTTCCCGACTATGCCCGAAACGAACTGAACGAGGCACTGGACATTACCAAAGAAAATACCGGGCTCAACCTTATTATGGCGCTTAGTTACAGCGGACGCTGGGAGCTGCTGAATGCGGTAAAAAACATTGCTTATGAAGTAAAGCAGGGGAAGCTAAAGCTGGAAGATATTGACCAGGACACCCTGCAGCAATTTCTTTGTACAAGCGGATTTCCTGACCCCGAATTGATGATAAGGACAAGCGGTGAGTACCGGATCAGTAATTTTTTATTGTATCAACTGGCTTATGCAGAGCTGTATTTTACCAATGTCCGCTGGCCGGATTTCAGGAAAGAAAATCTCTACGAAGCCATCCTGGACTACCAGAACAGGGAGAGGAGATTTGGCAAAACAAGCGAGCAAGTCATATGAGTCAGATCAGTCAAATTAGTCATCTTGGAGTTCTAATTGACTTTTTTGACCCATTTGACCATATTTGACCGACTTCTTTAACAAACACTTCAAATATTTACCGTTATTTTGCCGCCTCATTGAGATGCTGTACCAGTATATTGAAATGTAAAGAAGGTTTCAGCATAAGAAAATTGTATTTAGCCTGTCGAAATATCTGGACAGGCTGACCTTGAACAAACAACCATGCAACTAATTTTACGAAGGCTTTGTGTTACTTTGGCGGCAACAATGATTTCCGTTTTCTGTTTACATGCACAGGAAACAGATACCATCACCCATCCAACTTCTGTAGATCCGAAACTTATTGAATGGGAAAAAGCACGGATACCAAAAGAATATGTCATTGCTGCTGTAAACATTACGGGAATCAAACATCTTGATACGTCCATTATTGCTTCTATTGCCAATCTGCAGCCGGGCGACAAATTCATGCATCCGGGTGAAGATATTTTTGCAAAATCTATAGCCAGCCTGTGGCGGCAAAAGTTTTTTTCCAATGTGCAGGTGTTTGTAACTAAAATAGAAGACAACAAAGTATGGATTGAAATAAATGTGCTGGAACGTCCCCGTCTTGGCAATTTCAAATTCGTGGGGATTAAAAAATCTGAAGAAGAAGACATCCAGGCAAAAATCAATCTTGCCAAACAAACCATCATCACAGAAAATACACGGAGGGAAATAATAGAAAAAATCACAAAATTTTATACAGACAAAAGCTATCGGAATGTAACGGTACGTCTTAAAGAAGACGACGATTCATCTTTTGTGAATTCAAAGGCCTTGACCATTTATGTGGACAAAGGCAATAAAGTGCATATTAACGAGATTGAATTTTATGGTAATGATAATGTGAAGGGACTGAAGCTGAAAAAGCAAATGAAGGGGACAAAGGAAATGAGTAAGATTTCTCTTCACCCGGACAAAGGAGTAATTCCCAGCCCATATGGTGAAAAGACGAGAGCATCTTTCAACGAATATATTAGAGATTGGGGTTTTTTATCGGTAAGTAAAACAAAAGAGCTGCTTGATCCCTGGTTTCGTTTTAAACTCAGTGGCGGCAAATTTGATGCAAAAAAATTTGAAGAAGACAAAGAAAAAGTACTGGATTATTATAACTCCATTGGTTATCGGGATGCACAGATTGTTGACGATACCATTTATGCCACAAATAAAGGCAATATGAATATTGACTTCAAGGTGGAAGAGGGTCGCAAATACTATTTTGGTAACATCACCTGGAAAGGTAATTCCAAATACACTGACTCCTTGTTGAATGTTATACTTGGAATAACTAAGGGAGATATTTACAATATAAATATTTTAAATAAAAGGATTGGCAAACAGGCATCACCAGAAGGTGGCGATATCAGCAGTTATTATATGGACGACGGTTATCTTTTCTTCCGGATTGACCCGGTGGAAACAGCAGTGTATAATGACACCATTGACCATGAAATAAGAATTACAGAAGGGCCACAGGCCCGTTATAAAAACATTACGATTTCCGGCAATGAAAAAACAAAGGACTATGTAATTCGCCGTGAACTGAGAACCCTGCCCGGCGATCTTTTCAGCCGTTCTGATCTTATCCGCACACAAAGGGAACTGGGCAACCTGCAATACTTTAACCAGGAAAAAATAGAACCGGTGGTGGTACCTAATGCAGATGACGGAACGGTAGATATTAACTGGAAGCTGGAAGAAAAATCATCAGACCAGTTGGAGTTATCTGCCGGCTGGGGTGGTGGAGTAGGACTTACCGGAACGCTGGGCGTTACGTTTAATAATTTTTCTATCCGCAATATCCTGAAAAAATCATCATGGGATCCTTTGCCAACAGGTGACGGACAAAAACTAAGTCTAAGAATTCAATCAAATGGGCGGGCCTACCGCTCACTCAGCGCTTCTTTTACAGAGCCCTGGTTAGGAGGTAAAAAAAGAAACTCGCTGACGATAGGCATCAACAACAGTAAATATTCCAATGCATTTGATCCCTACACCGGCGCCATAGACAGGGCAAGGTCTGATTCGAATTATTTAAAAACAACAGGATTTAGCGTGGCACTGGGTAAACAATTAAAGTGGCCTGATGACTATTTCAGTCTTGTTTACTCGGTCAATTTAACCCAATATAAGCTCAGGAATTACCCGATTTTTGATCCAAATTTTAAAACCGGAATATCCAATAATATTAGTTTCAAGATTGCTTTACAAAGGTCGTCTGTCTTCAATCCAATATTCCCGGTCAGTGGTTCAAACTTTATTGCTAGTGTTCAGTTTACTCCACCTTACTCTTTATTTAATAAGAATATTGTTACTTCAGAAAATAAATATAAAAAGCCTGAATACCATAAATGGAAATTCAATGCTGAATGGTATGTACCGATAGGAAAGCCTCTGGGTGCAGATAAAAACCGCCAGTTTGTTTTAAAACTTGCAGCTAAATATGGTTTCATGGGTCGCTATAATAACAAACTTGATTATTCACCCTTTGAACGTTTTCAGCTTGGTGATGCCGGCCTGACCAATAATTTTGGATTACTGGGATACGATATTGTGGCACATCGGGGCTACCCGGTTTATACATCATCTAATCCTACTGTAAATCCGGATCAGCAAAGCGCCAATCAATTTTTTACCATTTTTAATAAGTACACCCTGGAAATGAGGTTTCCGCTGGTTACTAATCCCAGCAGTACTATTTATGCTTTAGGATTTTTTGAAGCTGCCAATGGCTGGTATAATTATAAAGATTACAACCCGTTCCGTTTGCGCAGGAGTGTTGGTGTGGGCATGCGGTTCTTCCTGCCGATGTTTGGATTGCTTGGGTTTGATTATGGCGTGGGGCTTGACCGAATGAATCCCGGACAAAAAGGGCTGAAAGGATCGTCAAGGTTTACCTTTATGCTGGGATACGAACCGGATTAATTAGAATAGGATATTCTTTAATCAATTTAATAACCATTAAAGAGATTTAGCATGAAAAAATTATTGTTTGTCATATGCAGTTTATGGTTGGCATCATTTACTGCCCAGGCGCAGAAATATGCCATCATTGATACAAGGTATATTTTAGATAAAATGTCTGAATATAAAACAGCTCAACTGCAATTAGATGATATTGCAGCAGGTTGGCAGAAAGATATTGATGCCAAACAAGCCGACTTGGATAAGATGTACAAAGATTATGAGGCTGAGCAGGTAATGCTGAGTGATGAGTTGAAGAAAAAAAGAGAGGACCAGCTTTTCAACAAAGAAAAAGAGCTGAGAGACCTGCAGCGCAAACGGTTTGGTTTTGAAGGAGACCTGTTTAATAAGAGGCAGGAACTCATCAAGCCCATCCAGGATAAAGTATATAATGCCGTGCAAAGACTGGCTGTGCAAAGAGGCTATGATTTTGTACTGGACAAAAGTGAAGGAATTACTATTATCTTTGCCGACCCTAAACTGGATAAAAGTGAAGATGTGCTGAGAGAACTTGGGGTGAAAAATTAATCTTTACTTCCCGGTGTTAAAAGAATTAAAAGAAAGCAACCAAATAGTAATATACTTAATCTTTAACAGGAAACTAAAAAACCGGTTTACGACTGGTAATTGAAAAGTAAAAAAACACACTCATGAAAAAATTGTATGCATTAATTGTAGCGGCTGGATTGCTGATAACCGGAACTGCTTCAGCGCAAACTAAAATCGCTTATGTCCGTATTGATGATATTGTAGGTATGATGCCCGAACTGGCTCCCGAGAAATTAAACACGGATACAGTAGGTCAGCAGTTTGTAAAAGACTCCATCATGCCCGGCCTTGACTATAAGCAAACCCAGTATAATGAAAAAGTGGCAGCATATTCTGATACAACAAAAAAACTGGCCCCGCAGGTAAAAGCTTTAATGCTTAAAGAAATACAGGATCTGCAATCCGTTCTTGGCAGTGCAGAGAGCTATATTCAGCAGGTGATGCAGGCAAAGCTGCAGGAATTTTTAAGTCCTTATTATGCCAAAGCAAGAAAGGCAATTGAGCAGGTAGCAAAAGAAAAAGGCTATACACATGTGATGTCTACCGAAATATTTTTGGTAGCTCCTGAAGCCGATAACATTTCGTTAGCCGTTCTGGCGAAACTTAATATCAAACTGCCCACCCAAAATACTCCCGGTACTAAACCAACTACCCCGGTAAAACCTGGCGGTAACAAATAAATAATTCACCGATTTCATCCCGTTTCGCCCAGGTGAGACGGGATTTTTTTTACCAATGAGTAAACAGTCAGCCCTCCGTACTTTTGCAGGATGGCTGCACAATACCCTATTGGTGTTTTTGATTCCGGCTATGGCGGCCTGACTGTGCTGAAAGAAATTGCCGCCAAACTTCCCCAATACGATTATATCTATCTTGGTGATAATGCCAGGGCGCCGTACGGTAACCGATCCTTTGATACGGTTTATCATTATACCCGGCAATGTGTGCAATGGTTTTTTGAACAGGGATGTTCACTGGTTATTCTTGCCTGCAATACGGCTTCGGCTAAAGCTTTAAGAAGCATACAGCAAAATGATTTACCCAAAATGGCACCGGAGAAAAGAGTATTAGGGGTAATAAGACCTACAACAGAAATAATCGGCACTTTGTCTGAAACACAAAGTGTAGGCATTCTGGCAACCAGCGGAACTGTGGCTTCCGAATCTTACCCAATAGAAATTGCTAAGTTTTTTCCCGCACTAAAAGTGTATCAGGAAGCTTGTCCAATGTGGGTGCCATTGGTAGAAAACAATGAACATCATTCTCATGGAGCAGATTTTTTTGTGAAAAAGAACCTGCAAAATATTTTTGAAAAAGGTGAGGATATTGATGTGCTGCTGCTTGCCTGCACACATTATCCGCTATTGAAAGAAAAAATAGAAGAATATATGCCGGTGGGAGTAAAGCTGGTTTCGCAGGGAGAAATTGTGGCAGGGAGCCTGGAAGATTATTTAATTCGCCACCCGGAAATTGAAAAAAAATGCAGCCAAAACGGGAAAAGGGAATTCTTCACCACCGATTCAACTACGGATTTTGACAACCATGCGGCGGCATTTTACAGTGCCAGTATTCACTCTTCATATGTTCATCTTTAGGATTTTGCCTTTGCATTTAATGACAGTGCAGCGGGAAAAGCCAATTTTGTGTCATAAATAACATGCGTAACATCTTTTTTATATTAAGCCTGTCAATCCTGTTCATTACCACCCAAAGCGTTAATTGTGGTCCCCGCCCTCTTCCATCTAACTGCGAACAATATAAAAATGACAGCTTATTGCTTAATGTTTCAGTTACAAATCCTGCATTGCAGTATCACCTTTTTGACACCATATGGCTGACCAGCCTCATAAGCGATACTTATTCTCCTCTTTCAGGTACTCCGGCATCTTTTATAAAACCAACTGAACAACTTTTTATGTCTGTTCAGCCTTACAGTATAAATACATCCGGAACATTGCCTTTGCTTCAATATGCTAATATTGAGTTTAACCCGATAGTTATTGAGGGTAGCATGTCTCAGTTTGGATATAATGGATATAATTATCAATATAGGAGAGTAGCACCCAATAACATCCTGCGGGCCGGGCTGGTGGCTGGGCGAACAGGTCTTTATCTTATAGAGTTAAATCCATCCAGTTATATAAACAACCCGTTTTATATTTATAACACCAATGATTTTTGCACCACCTATTATGGTATTGCATCTGTGCCGACGAATCAACAAAACAGCAGTTATTGGACAGGATTGGGCGTAACTTCTGTTTCAACAAGTGCTGCCTATGGCAGTCATATCGTCTCAAAAAACATGAGAAATTACCTGATTTTCAGAGTTGTACCCTGAGCGAAATATTTTGGCCTATCGACTCCTTATTATTGCCTGCTTCCCTTACCTTTGCCGTCCTTTCACAAACCATCAGGTGTGGTGACCTGTTGGGAAATCCCGCCATAGGCGGGACAGACTGAAACCTGGTCCGCTTCTCCCGGATCTTATTTCATCATCGTGAAAAAAGAAAATAATAATGAAACGTACATTCCAACCTCATCGTAAACGCCGCAAGACAGTGCATGGTTTTCGTAAACGTATGCAAACTGCTAACGGCCGCAAAGTATTGGCCAGCCGCCGTGCCAAAGGCCGGAAAAAAGCTGACAGTTTCTGATGAGAGTAAATTAAAATAGTTACTGTTCTTTTAAAAGGATAGGTTAGCTTATTAATGGTCCCGGCTGTAATCGTCGGGACTATTTATTTTTGTGGAAGTAAAGCAGCATGGAAAAGCAGTTTACATTGGGAAAAAATGAACGGTTGAAAAGCCGTAAACAAATTGAGCAACTGTTCACTAAAGGGAAGAAATTTTCAATTACTCCTTTCAGGGTTTACTATTTATTCAATGATATGGCCAACCCGTCCCTGCAATTTGGTGTGGGGGTAAGTAATAAAAATTTTAAAAAAGCAGTTGACAGAAACAAAATTAAACGACTGACAAGGGAAGCCTACCGGTTACAAAAAATTACCCTGCAACAGCAAATAAAAGAACAAAATATCAGGCTCAATTTATTTCTTATTTACACAGGAAAAGAAATTCCCGGAAGCAGTGAAGTGTTTGATAATGTTGGTAAGATATTGGGTAAGCTCTGTCATCTTATTGATTCAGCAAATTGAAAACATTCCTGCGCATATTAAGTCTCCCATTTATTGCCCTGATAAAAATTTATCAATGGGTCATCTCACCATGGTTAGGGCCTAAATGCCGCTACACACCCACTTGTTCGCATTATGCTGCAGAAGCGCTGAAAAAGCATGGTGTATTTAAAGGGATGTGGCTGGCCATTAAAAGAATTTCAAAATGCCATCCCTGGGGCGGCAGCGGGTATGACCCGGTTCCCTGATCTCTTTTTTTATTTTTAAGAATTAATTCTACTTTGTACCGGGTAATGAAAGCATTACCTGTAAAAGAACCATTATTAACTGAAAAAAAATTAACATGAAAAAAAATTTTCTTACAATAGCCATTTTGGCTGTTGTTATTAGCCTGTCTTCCTGCGGTTCATCTTCCTCTTTTGAAAGCGATGTAAGAAAAATGGCAAATTATGGATGCAAGGCCAAACAATTAGCTGCAAAAGATCAATCCGATGAAAAAGTAAAAAAGGAAATGGAGGAACTGCAAAAGGAATCGGAAGATTTTTCGAAAAAAATGGAGGAGAAGTATAAAAAAGATAAAGACAATAAGGAAATGGAAGCAAAGGCTAATAAGATCTTTGAAGAAGTGATGGCAAATTGTAAATAAAATAGATGCTCTGAAATAAAAAAAGCATCCGCCAGCTGGCAGATGCTTTTTTTATTGAATAATATCTGACAATAGAATTAAGCAGCTTCAAATCTTTCTGCTACTTTCTTCCAGTCAATTACATTCCAGATAGCTGCAAGGTAATCCGGTCTTTTATTCTGGTATTTTAAGTAGTAAGCATGTTCCCAAACATCCACACCCAGGATAGGAATACATTTTGTTTCAGCTACATCCATCAATGGATTATCCTGGTTAGGAGTGCTGCAAATGCAAAGTTTTTTATTTGCATCAATACCCAACCAGACCCAGCCACTACCAAAACGACCTGCACCTGCAGCAGCAAATTTTGTTTTGAACTCATCAAAAGAACCAAAAGCCTGGTTAATGGCTTCAGCCAGTTTTCCTGATGGTGTGCCACCGCCGTTTTGCGATAAACTTTCCCAGAAGAAGCCATGGTTCCAATGTCCGCCTCCATTATTGCGTACAGGAGCACTGATGCTGCCTGCATGAGCTACCAATTCAGCCAGCGTTTTATTTTCATGCTCCGTGCCGGCAATGGCTTTATTCAGGTTGTCAACATAAGCCTGGTGGTGTTTGCCATGGTGTATCTGCATGGTGAGTGTGTCAATATGTGGTTCCAGCGCATCGTGTGCATATGGAAGAGGAGATAATGTAAATGCCATAATAAAAGTGTTTTGCCCCCGTCCCCGCCGGCTGGCCGAAAGATGAGGAAGTGAATAATTGTTTTGAAGAATTACAAATTTACAGTCAATCAGTGAATCATCGTTTTGGAAAAAGAAATTCTTCCTGATTTCGCAATAGCATTAATTTCCTGATTACTCCCTTTTAGGGGATGGGGTTAATCGGTTTAACTTCTTTCCCTTTTCAATGAATGTTTCTGCAATGCCTTTTGTTTCAAGATCCCGCAGGATTGTAATAGTGTACCAGGAAATAGACTTATTAAATCCGGGTAATTTTTTTCTGATAATTTTTGTCACATCTTCTGAGAGTTCAGCAAAGATTTTTCCCCTGCTTCCTTTTAGACATTGCAGAATGGCGGCTTTAAATGGTTCGTAAATTGCCGTATCTATTTTCATTTCCCTTTTACTCCTTGGATGAGTGAGTTTGGATTTACCTGGTTTCATCATCTTTTAGTTTTAAAAAAATCTTTCATCAGTTTGGTGCATTCATCTTTCATTACCCCACGAATCAATTCTGTTTTGGGATGAAACGGCCAGTTGGCGCCGGCTGTTTTCTTATAACCATTTTTTTCATCGTCGGCCCCGTACACAATTTTACCCAATTTACTCCAGTAAATAGCGCCGGCACACATAAAGCAGGGCTCCACTGTTACATATAAAGTTGCTTCCGGAATATATTTTGATCCAAGAAGGTTAAAAGCAGAAGTAAGGGCAATCATTTCTGCATGAGCTGTGGGGTCGTTAAGTCTCTCCACCATATTATGACCCCTCGCAATAATTTTTTCATTAATAACAACAACAGCACCAACCGGCACTTCGTTACCTTCAAAAGCCTTCTTGGCCTCCTTCAATGCCTGCATCATGTAGTATTCGTCGGTCATTATGTGGGGTTTGCCTAACTTGGTATAAAATTAGAATTAATGGCAGACATAATCGCCCTGGAAAAGATGCGGCAATATTTCAATACTGGTATTACCAGGTCGTATGCTTTCCGAAAAGAGCAATTAAAAAGGCTGAAAACATCCATTTTCAATCATGAACAGGATTTGTATGATGCTTTGTATGCTGATTTAAAGAAAAGCCCCGAAGAAAGTTGGGTAACAGAAACCGGGATGGTAATTGCAGAGTTGAATACGGTCTTAAAAAATCTTCGTAAATGGATGAGCCCTGAAAGAGTGGCAACTAATCTGCTTAATCTTCCATCAGGTAGCAGGATAATGAAAGAGCCTTTGGGCGTTGTTCTTATCATTGGGCCATGGAATTATCCGTTTCAACTGTTGATCAATCCACTCATTGGTGCTATTGCGGCTGGCAATTGCATGGTGCTGAAGCCAAGCGAATTTGCGCCGGCTACTGATGCAATGATGAAAAAAATTGTAGAGGAAGTTTTTCCCAAAGAATATATTTTATATGTGCAGGGCGATGGTGCAACCGTGATCCCGGGAATGATGAACAATTTTACGTTCGATCATGTTTTTTATACCGGAAGCACAATGGTTGGAAAGATTATTTATAAAATGGCTGCAGAGCGATTGACTCCGGTAACATTGGAACTGGGTGGAAAGAGTCCCTGTGTTGTGGAAACTGATGCCAATATTAAAGTGGCAGCCCGGCGTATTACTATGACAAAATTTTCCAATGCAGGACAAATGTGCGTGGCACCGGATTATTTGCTGGTGCATGAATCAGTGAAGGACAAATTGATATCGGCGATTAAAGAAAACATCCAAAAATTTTTTACAGAGAAACCCGAAGAGAGTTATAACTACGGAAAGATCATTAATGAAAAGCAGTTCAATCGCATCGCCGGGTATTTATCAGAAGGAAAAGTAGTTTACGGCGGCAGAAGTGACAAAGAAAAATTATTCATTGAGCCAACTATTCTTATAGATGTTTCAGTAGATTCTTTGGTAATGAATGATGAAATATTCGGACCGGTGCTTCCCATTCTTTCGTTTAATACAACGGAAGAAGCAAAGGCAGTAATTGATAAACATCCCAATCCCTTGTCATTTTATATTTACACATCCAGCAGAAAAAAAGAAAAAGAATGGCTGGATGCTGTACCTGCAGGCGGTAGCTGCGTCAATAACTCAAGCTGGCATTTAACTAATCATCATCTGCCTTTTGGCGGCAGGGGCTTCAGTGGTACCGGTTGTTATCATGGTAAATATTCTTTTGAAACTTTCAGCCATAAAAAAGCGGTAATGAAAACCCCTACCTGGTTTGATCCAAATATCAAGTACCCGCCGTTAAAAGGGAAACTGAAATTATTTAAATGGGTGATAAGGTGAAAAAAGTAAAAAAATTTCTTCTTGTTATTTTTATCCTGCTGCTTGCCTTTGCAGGATATGTACTATATATAAACAGAAATTCAAAAAATATGACGTTCAGACAAAAACTTTTAAAAACTGTTTACCCGGCATTGATGTGGTATACTAAGTTGCGGGGTAAAAATGTTACCGAACTGACAAATGAAAAAAAACAACCACCGGTTTCTTTTTATTCACTTAAAGGAACACTAAATAATGGAGATACTTTTGATTTTGCCAGCCTGAAAGGGAAAAAAGTAATGCTGGTAAATACGGCCAGCGATTGTGGCTATACCGAACAATACGACGCATTACAAAAATTGTATGAAGAGCATAAAGACAAACTGGTGATTCTGGGTTTTCCCGCCAATGATTTTAAGCAACAGGAAAAAGGATCAGATGAGGAAATTGCTCAGTTTTGTAAAATAAACTTCGGTGTTACATTCCCATTAATGAAAAAAACTGTGGTAAAAAAGGAGGCAGATCAAAACGAAGTTTTCAAATGGCTCACTGATTCCACATTGAACGGCTGGAACAATAAGCCGCCTTCATGGAATTTTGCAAAGTATATCGTTAATGAAGAAGGTGTGCTCACCAATTATTTCGGTTCATCCATATCACCCATGAGTAAAGATGTGCTGGAGGCAATTAATATGAAATAAAACGCTGTTTATGAAAATCGTTTTACAACAAGTAGCTACCGTAAAAAATACAAGAACTGATCTGACAGATGATTTTTGGGGAAACATAATCAGTGAAATTGAATTGCTGCCACATATTCCTGCAAAGGCATTTGATGGCATTGAGGAGTTTTCTCATCTTGAAATTGTTTTTCATTTTGATAAAGCCAATAAATCAAAAGCAGTTTTCTTTGGTCATCCCCGGGGAAATAAAAACTGGCCGGAGGTTGGCATCTATGCACAAAGAAAAAGAGATCGTCCCAATGCCATCGGAATTACCATTGCAGAGTTGGTAAAAAGGGAAGGCAATAAAATTTGGGTAAAATATTTGGATGCAATTGATGGCACACCCATTCTTGACATTAAGCCGGTGATGAAAGAATTTTTACCTGCCGGAGAAATCCGTCAACCCAAATGGTCTAACGAATTAATGAAAGATTATTGGAAGTAAGGGTCGGGACGCTGAAAGCGGCCTGTACCCTGATAAATTAACTTTACAAGAAATAAATATGAATTTCGTTCAGGGAGAATTTTATCATGTGTACAACAGGGGTAATAACCGGCAGCCTGTTTTCTTTAATGAAAGAAATTATTTGTTCTTCCTTAAAAAAGTAAAAGAACAACTACTCCCTTTTTCCGAAATTATTGCTTACTGTCTCATGCCAAACCATTTTCACTTTTTGCTCAGGGCTAATCATAATGGATTAAAGGAAAGGAATTCATTCGGAGGTAAGTCAATGCAGGAGTTGGCTTACCGGATTGGGATATTATTGAGCAGTTATTCACAGGCAATCAATAAACAGAATAAAACAACTGGTTCCCTGTTTCAACAAAAAACCAAGGCTAAGATATTATACGAAGCAGATAACGGATCAGGAATCAGTTATTTTGAGCAATGCTTTCATTATATACACCAAAATCCAATGGTGGCAAGGATAGTTAAAAATTTACCTGATTGGCCTTATTCATCTTATCCGGATTATACCGGTTTAAGAAACGGCTCCTTGTGTGCTAAAGAAATATTTTATGCCCTTACTGGGTTGAATTTAGGAGATATAAAAAATAAAACGATGGAGAAAATTGATGAGAAGATTTTGGATAAACTCTTCTGAGTTGTATGGTTCAGGCCGCTTTCAGCGTCCCGACCCTATGCCGGGCACTTTTCATGATAGTTCACCAATTCAATCGGTGTCTTTTCAAATTTGTATCCACTGTAAGTTCGGGCAATATCTTCAAATACTTCGTTTAATTCTTCCTCTGTTTTTAATCTTACCAACTTGCTTCGGAACTCTTTGATATTCGGAAGCCCTTTTAAGTAATTAGCATAGTGACGACGCATTTCATTGATACCAACTACCGGATTTTTCCATTCAATTGATTTACGTAAATGTTTTCGGCAAACAAATAAACGGTCTTCAATAGATGGCGGGGATAAATGTTCACCGGTCTTTATAAAATGTTTTATTTCATTGAATATCCACGGATAGCCTATAGCAGCCCTGCCAATCATGATGCCATCCACACCGTAACGATTTTTGTATTCCAACGCTTTCTCAGGAGAATCAATATCGCCATTGCCAAAAATCGGGATAGTAATTCTTGGATTGTTTTTTACTTTACCAATCAGTGTCCAGTCGGCTTCCCCTTTATACATCTGCGTTCTTGTTCGCCCATGAATGGCTAATGCTTTTATGCCAACATCCTGCAAACGTTCTGCCACTTCTTCAATATTTCTTGTATTATCATCCCAGCCCAATCTTGTTTTTACGGTAACTGGTAAGGAGGTTGATTTTACGACAGCCGATGTTAACCTTACCATTAAATCAATATCTTTTAATATGCCGGCGCCAGCGCCTTTTAATGCCACTTTTTTTACAGGGCAACCAAAATTGATGTCGAGTAAATCGGGATTGGTAACGGCAACAATTTTTGCAGCCATTGCCAGGCTTTCTTCATCACCCCCAAAAATCTGGATGCCGACGGGCCGTTCATAATCGAAGATGTCCAATTTCTTGCGGCTTTTAATAGCGTCTCTTATCAAGCCTTCACTGCTGATAAATTCGGTGTACATCAGGTCGGCGCCATTATCCTTGCATACGGCACGGAAAGGCGGGTCGCTTACGTCCTCCATGGGAGCAAGGAGTAAGGGAAAATCCGGTAATTGTATATTTCCTATTCTGATCATTTAAGTCAACAGTCAATTAATAATTATTAATCAATAATTATTAATTGCTGGCTACATTTGAGCCTGCAAATTTACATTTTAATCGCCAGAGTTTATGTACGACAATAATTCAAAAGGTATTTCCTATACAGCTGGGTTTTTTATGCTGATAGCTTTTGCAGTAGCGGGTATTTTTATTGCGGCGCTTATCAGCATCCCGATTTGGACTGGCATGACAGGAATAGCCATTACAAAAATGAATGAATCAATGAACGACCCTGCCAACAGCAATGCGGTAAAGGTTATTCAATCAGTAACATTCATCTTAGGTTTTTTATTGCCGGCCATTTTAACTGCTTATATGCTGAACCGGAAACCCATGGACTTGCTTGGGTTTTCAAAAAAAATTAACTGGAAACAAATTGGATTAGTGTGTGCCATTACAGCCGCTGCCATGTTTGCTTCCACTTTTTTTTCTTATGTAAACGAAAGTTTGCCCATATCTGAGTCGCTGAAACTGAGATTTGATAAAATGGAAAACGACTACAACCAGCAGGTAGAAGCTATTATCGGGCTGAACAGTATTGGTGAGTATATCCTGGCATTATTTATCATGGCTTTCTTGCCGGCACTTTGCGAGGAAACTTTATTCAGGGGAGGTCTTCAGAATTTTTTGACACGATCTACCAAAATGCCATGGCTGTCAGTTCTTATCGTAAGTGTTTTGTTCAGCTTAGCTCATTTTTCATTCTATGGATTTCTTTCCAGGTTATTTCTTGGTGTAATATTGGGGTTGCTTTACCAGTATTCAGGAAGACTCTGGCTTAATATTTTTGCTCATTTTATTAATAATGCAGTAGCAGTTTCTGCCATTTATTTGCTGAAGACACAGGGCAAATCAATAAAAGAAGCCATTGGTGAACATGACGCTACCTGGTGGGGAGTAATTTTCCTGCCTGTTGTGATCGGGCTTTTTATCCTTTTTAAAAAAATAACTGAGAAGCCGAAAGAAGCAACCGGCGAAATGGCAAGGAATGATGAATTACGCAATACTCCTTTTTATTAAACGCTTTATTTAGCAATGGCATTCAACTGGCAAACATTCAAAACAAGAACATTAACAGCCATCATCTTTGCTGCGGTAATGCTGGCGGGTTTGCTGTGGAACCATTGGAGTTTTCTTGTATTATTTTCCATTATTCATTTTGGTTGCTGGTGGGAATACCTGAAGCTGACAGAAAAAATTCACAATACTGTTT
Source organism: Chitinophagaceae bacterium (assembly GCA_032654705.1). GTDB lineage: Bacteria > Bacteroidota > Bacteroidia > Chitinophagales > Chitinophagaceae > JJ008. Next base: position 2,575,325 of record JAULAZ010000003.1, on the reverse strand, counting down.
TTCATACATATATAAAATTAGGATTGATGGTAATGGGCTATGGTTTGATGCTATGGTTTTGCGGCCCGGCTTATCATATCAACAGTTATGGATTGAGAGAAAATCTATCCTTACCTGTTTCAGCAGCGGGATTTGCTTTATTACTGATTGGCATTTTTCAGAAGAATACAATTAAGCTGAAAGGATTTGGAATGGCTGTATTGGGATTGATTTATATTTCATTGTGCTGGGGATTGATGATGGGTTTAAGATGGGCCGGGGTCAGTATTTCTTGTATGAACGGTGGAGGTATTGGAGGGACAGAAACTCTTTTTAACCATTTCATTTTCCCTTTAGTGATCATTCCACTTGCAATAATTATTTCTATATGGATTAATGATACAATGGCTTATATTATTGGTTCGATGATAGGCAAAACATCACTATCAAAAATTTCGCCTAAAAAAACATGGGAAGGAACAATAGGCGGTATTCTGGTTTCTATAATTGTTTCAGGATTAATTTTTTCAAACCTTAACCCAGAAATTGTAATCCCAAGGTTTGAATATGAGTTTTCAAATTATGTCTGGTACGTAGTGGCTGGCATTTCGGCTATTGCCGGCACCTTTGGCGATTTACTGGAATCCAAACTTAAACGCATAGCCGGAGTAAAAGATACCGGCACTTTAATGCCCGGGCATGGTGGATTTTTAGACCGCTTTGATTCATTGCTGCTGGCAACTCCTTTTGTGTGGTTGTTAGTTTATTTTTTTATGAAGTAAGCCGTACATTTACTGTAAAGGAATCCGATTTTATGCGAAGGACTATTTTTTTTATTTTACTTTTCTTTCTTCTTTATACTTCACTGGCTGCACAATCAGACAAGAAGAAAGGTGGATGGGCCGTGACTTTTACCGGGGCCCTAATTCCTATTTCACAACCGGGGCTTGGATTACAACCAGGAATAGAATACAGGTTTAATGAACGGTATAGTTTACTGGCAGAAATCACTCTTCGTGCCAATAAAAAAAATAGCAAAGATTCTTCGGAACTGAATAAGCAATACCTGAGAATAAAATCTGAAATGCGGTATAGTTTTTTAAGTAAACGGAAAGGAAGCCATCTATATACCGGGTTGCAGATTTCCCGGGCCAGTCGTCAATTTATCAATCAGAATAGTTTTTATTTTGATAATAGAAAAACTGACAGTGGTTACTATTATAGCAGGGCTTCCGTTAATAGCCCGGTAACGACAATGTCGGTTCAGTTTGGAATAATCATTTCTAAAGGAAAATTTGCCGTGGATGTATTCACAGGAATTGGTGCAAGGTTCATTCATACTACCGTAACGGATATTAAAGATCCGGTAAGAAGTGTAATCAGGAATCCGGATAGCGGACCCTCCTTCACCGCTTCCTATTCTTACGCAGGAAATATTACGATGCTGCATTTAAATGCAGGTATCAGGGGAATATGGCATTTTTATAAATTCAGGCATCCGCAGAAGGGATAATTTTTGTTTGCTTATTTTTGACCCCATAACATTTGCTGATGACCATTCACAAAGAGGGCTACAAAATTGTTGCAGGCAGTACATTGCTGTTTGGTGTTATTAATATTCTTTCTTTTTATTTTCTGAGTTACTCAGTGCCTTTTTTAAGCTGGGTAATTTTTATAGTCACTTTTGCTTTGCTTGTATTTGTTATTTCCTTTTTTCGAATTCCCAAAAGAGTATTAACTGTTGGTGCTGATGCTATCGTGGCACCGGCCGATGGAAAAGTGGTAGCGATAGAAGAAGTACAGGCCGACGAATATTTTAATGACCGCCGTATCCAGGTTTCAATTTTTATGAGTCCGCTGAATGTGCATGTAAACCGCAATCCCGTAAGCGGCGAAATAATGTACAGCCAGTATCACAAAGGGAAATACCTGGTGGCATGGCATCCAAAATCATCTACAGAAAATGAAAGACATTCTGTAGTGTATAAAAAAAACGGAAAAGAAATTTTAGTAAAACAAATAGCCGGAGCTGTTGCCAAACGTATTGTAAATTATCTTCAGCCCGGGCAGCAGGTAAAGCAGTCCGAAGAAATGGGCTTCATCAAATTCGGATCAAGGGTTGACCTGTTATTGCCATTGGATGCAAAAGTGCAGGTGAAAATTGGTGATAAGCCACAAGGCGGGGTGACGGTGATTGCGATATGGTAAAGCCTTTCCTCCGAAGGAGTCCTTCGGACAAACCTTCCGCCAATTGGCGGAGAGGTTTTAGATTTCCAAAATTTAAAATGGCGTTGTTATCAAAAGATTCCTTCCAATTCTTTTAATGAATAAACGGTATAAGTTGGTAATTTTTCGTTTACCAGAACAGGTTCTTTAGTCAGGTGGTTAACATGCACCTGGTCGATACCAGCATTAACAGCACCCAGTATATCCACTTCAATAGTATCACCAATCATTATACTTTCTTTTTGCAGTGCCCCCGTTTTCTGAAAAGCATAATCAAAAATTTCTTTATGCGGTTTGAGGCTGTTACTGGCTTCGGAAGTAATTACTGTCAGAAAATATTTATCAAGCCCGGAATTTTTTAATTTACTATGTTGTGTTTTTTCAAACCCATTTGTAATCAGATGAAGCTGATAATTTTTGTCAGTCAAATAGTCAAGTAGTTCAATCGTGTAAGGGAATAATATTTTCCGGGTTGGCAGCAAATCTAAAAAGACAACACCCATTTCGCGGGCCAGCGGCTCATCAGCTATTTTAAAATCTAGTAAAGTCAGCCACATTCTTTTCCAGCGCAACTCATCTACTTTTATAAAGCCATTCCGGTAGCGGTCCCAGAGCGTATCATTATGCACCAGGTAGTTTTTATGAAAAAGATTGAAATCATTTACACCTTTAGATTCCAATTTCATTGAATGAAATAACTCCTCAAGTGTTTGCCGGCTGTTGGCCTCAAAATCCCAAAGGGTATGATCAAGATCAAAAAAGAGATGCTTATACTTCATTTCAGTTTGTAGATTTGCAAAGAAACTGTAAATATTCAACAATACTATTCAATTTTTATGAATGTAGTTATCACCGGAGCATCGAGAGGTATTGGCAAAGCCATAGCAGAAATTTTTGCTGCCAACGGACATAATTTATTCCTGTGTGCAAGAGGAGAAGTTGCTTTATATAAAACATTGGAAGAATTAATAACCAGGTACCCCTCAGTCACTATAAAGGCCCGCCCTGCCGATTTAAGTAAACAAAAGGAGGCAATAGAGTTTGGTAATTGGTGTTTATCTTTTGCCGTCCCGGATATTTTGATAAACAATGCAGGAATTTTTCAACCAGGTAGCGTAAATAATGAACCGAATGGACTATTGGAAAGCCAGGTGGCCACCAATCTTTACAGCGCTTATCATTTTACCAGAACAGTATTGCCTGCCATGATGAAGAGAAAATCAGGGCATATCTTCAATATATGTTCCATCGCATCACTGAATGCTTATGAAAATGGCGGTGCTTATAGCATCAGCAAATATGCGCTGCATGGGTTCAGTAAAAACCTGCGGGAAGAAATGAAATCATTAAATATAAAAGTTACTGCCGTTTTTCCTGGGGCGGTACTAACAGATTCCTGGGGGGATTTTGATAACTCTTCTCACCGGATTATGGAAGCAAATGATATCGCCAAAATGGTTTATGCAGCCTCACAGCTTTCACCTGCCGCCTGTGTGGAAGATATTGTGATGAGGCCACAATTGGGTGACCTTTAAAACTGTTATCAACCCATTAATAATATTTATAACAGCCATTAGCCGGGCTGTTTTATTTTTATGGTCTGTCATGAAATCAATTGCCTCAATAGCTATTTTTCTTTTAACCCCTTTCCTGCTGCAGGCGCAGGTTGTTTTTAAAACACTTGTTCCGCAACAGCCTGTGGTGGCAGGCGAATCATTCCAGGTACAGTATATTTTCCGGGAAGCTGTAAAGATTACAAATTTTAAAGCTCCTTCATTTGCTCATTTTCGGTTTGTGAGTGGCCCCAATCAATACAGCGGCTCAGTAGCTACAGCCCGGGGAGAAAAGCCACTCATGAATTTTGTGTACACACTTGAAGCGATAAAACCGGGCAGGTTTATGATACCCGGAGCTATTGCAACGGTGAATGGAAAATCAATAAGAAGTACGGATGTGACAATTGATGTTATCTCAAAAGAACGAACCTCAAAATTGGTTGACAGGAATTCAGCTTCTACTAATTCAGATGATGTTTTGCAGCCCGGCGAAGATCCTTATAAAAAGATTCGCCAAAATCTTTTATTAAAAGTAATGGTTGACAGATCAGTTTGTTTTGTTGGTGAGCCGGTATTGGCAACTTTCAAACTCTATTCAAGGCTGGAATCAAAATCAGATATTATAAAAAATCCCGGGTTTTACGGATTTACTGTGTATGACATGATAAACCTGGCAGACAAACAGCTAACTACTGAGAATATAGACGGAAAGATTTTTGAAGTGCATACTATCCGCAAAGTGCAATTGTACCCCTTGCAGGCAGGATCGTTTAATATAGATGCAATGGAGGTAATGAATAAAGTTGAATTCTCCCGAATCACCGCCCGTAAAAAAACAGAACAGGAAATAGCGGAAGATCTTCTGACAAATAATGATGAAAACAAGAATAAGAGAAATACAGAACTGGTAGAAATGAATATGAGAACAGAGCCGGTTATGATTATTGTAAAACCAATTCCTGAAAAAAACAGACCAGTTGTTTATAATGGAGCTGTCGGTTCATTTTCCATCTCCGCCAGTGCAGTAAAAAACCGGGTTGCAAAAAATGAAGAAGGCATTTTTGAAATCACCGTAAGCGGCAATGGAAATTTTACACAGCTAAATACCCCCGTTGTTGAATGGCCTGTTGGGATGGAAGGATTTGCACCGGTTATTCTGGATTCGCTTGATAAAACAAAATTACCATTATCAGGCTGCCGCAAATTTCGCTATGCCTTTATTTGTTCCAAACCGGGTCAATACCAGGTTCAACCTGTTTCCTTTTCTTTTCTTGATCCCGGCAAGAAAGCATATAAAACCGTATCAACCCCGGCAGTGGTTGTAGAAATAAGCAATGAAGAAAAGAGAGATACAATAATTGCCGGGAAAAAAGTATCTATTGCTGATACAAATGACAGGGCAAGCCGGGTGGCTGCAGGTATAATAATATCGCTGGTCATAATTATTTTGACTTACTGGATTACCTATCGCAGTAAGCCTGTGTCCATTAAAACAAAAGAAATAGCAACCATACCAACTGTTGATGAAGTTTTAACTCCGGCCCGGCAGGCTGCCAATTTACCCGATACCGAATTTTTCTCAATACTTCACCGGTCCGTTTGGGAATATATGGGGGCACGGTTGGGGCTTGAAGGAAGCAGAATGAATAAAGATGACCTGGTTATAAAATTGCAAAAGCAGGGAGTGGAAGGTGACATCGTTTTGATGCTTCAAAAAATTTTGATGGATTGTGAGGCAGGGATGTTTACTGCTGTCAACCTCAGTATTAATAAAGACACTATGCTGATGGAAACAAAAATAGCCCTGGAGTCTATTAACAAAAAGTTATTCTGAGTATTTATAACCAACGCCTCTCACGGAATGAAAGTATTTAGGGTTTCGGCTGTCTTCTTCAAAATATTTGCGGAAGCTAAGAATAAAATTGTCTATCGTCCGGGTGGTTGGGTAAACATTATATCCCCAAACGGCCTGTAATATTTTTTCTCTTGGCACCACTTCATTTTTATTTTCAATCAGCAATCTTAACAGCATGGTTTCTTTTTTACTTAGTTGAATTTTATTGCCTGCTGCGCCAATTGCTTCCTGGGCTTTAAAATCAATAGAGTTATTGCCAAATGAATAGACATCGCCAAGTGTTGACTTGTCAAGCAGTTTTTTATTCTTGTCAATCAGTTTATGTACCCGCAATAGCAGTTCTTCCAGGTTAAATGGTTTGGTGAGGTAATCATCAGCGCCTTTTTTTAATCCCAGTACTTTGTCGGCGCTGCTGTTTTTGGCGCTGAGTATTAAAATAGGAACTGCATTATTGCTGATCCGGATAGTCTCCGTCACATTGATTCCATCCATTTCGGGGAGCATTACATCCAGGATGATCAGGTCAAAATATTCAGCCTGCACTGCATTTAATGCTGCGGCACCATCAAAGGCAGACGTTACTTCATATCCCTCCAGTTCCAGGTTTAGTTTCAGTGCTTCATGAAGATTTACTTCATCTTCCACCAATAATACAGATGCTTTTTTTTCTGTCATAATCAGGAATGAAATATTATAGTGAAGTTACTTCCCTGTGGCTTATTATCCGTCACCAAAATGTCTGCATTGTGATAACGGGCAATTTTTTGACAAAGATAAAGACCCAGCCCTGTACCCTGTGTTTTACGGGTTGCTTCATTGCCAATACGGTAGAATTTAAGAAAAACCTTTTTTTTCTCCTCATTCGGAATACCGGGTCCGTAATCAAGTATCTGCAATTCTGCTGAGTTTGCCGATGTATTCCCCCTTTGTTTTTTTAAGATGGCTGTTACCGGGTTTTCTTTGGCAGAATATTTTAAAGCATTTTCAAGCAAATTATTAATCATCATCTGCAATAACAGGGCATCACCTTTTATATCTGCATCTTCTTCTATCTCTTCTAAAAAGATCCTGTCCGGAAAGCGATTGCGAAAATCCTGCACGCAATCTTTCAGCAAGTCAGAAAGATCAAGTTCTTCTTTGGAAGTGCCGGCGCTGCCACCTTCCATTTGTGAAGCAATAAGAATATTATTGGCAAGAAAATTCAGGCGGTGTGTTTCGTCCAGTGTAATGCGGATAAGCTTTTTTTGTTTTTCCGGGTCAAGATGATATTTCTGCATCGTTTCCAGGTTAAGCTTTACCACAGCAATCGGTGTTTTTAATTCATGGGTAACAGCCATCATAAAATTTTGTTGCTGTTGCTGTATGTTAAGTTGCCGCCTTACCGAACGATAGACAAAAGAAGCGCCGACGAGTATTAGTAAAAGGAAAATGCTTCCTTCGCCGATATATTTTGATTTATTTCTTTTATGTGCCAGGTTGAATTGCTGAAATTGCTGACGGTATAAAACCGGAGTAGCAGCACTGTCAATTTTAGAACGAAGATTGCTTATTTCAAAGTCCCTCATTGCCGTATTCTGATTGTTCAGTGAAATAAACCACCAGACCAGCGCTGCAACAATATATAATAGCAGGGTCCAGTAGATGAAAGTGGTGCGAAATATTCTTTTCCGGCCGGCATCAGGCATATTGCAAAGATGGGTTATTGTTTCTTTTCAATGCGCAGACCCACATTGAGCACATTATTCAGGGGGTCTTCTCTCATAATTTGCTCTATGGTGAAGGTATAATCTCCTTTTTTTCTGAAATGAAAATTTTCATCAGCCGGTGTTAGTGGAATGCGGTGTTCATATATATCATCCATGCCGGTTGCCTGCCAGCCTTTTTCATTGGTGGCAAGGGTAAGGTCGTATTTGGCCGTTTGCATTGTATCCTGTCCGGGTTGTAATGTATGCAGGTTTATATAAATATTATTGTAATTGTATTTATCATTATGCCGTAATATCAGAAAAAGCTGGTAAGCCGAAGCGGTGTCAGAAATGGTAAAAGTGAAGGAGGGTTTAAAACTGCTATGCCATGAATGCCCCGGAATAACAACAGATTTTTCGTACAGGTTGATGGTAGTGCAGGAAGCAAAAAGCAAGGCACAAGGCACAAGGTACAAGAAGAGTCGTTTTATCCATTTCATCCCACAAAGATATATTTAAGGTTAAAGTCTTGTTCCTTGATTCTTGCACCTTGTGCCTTATAATACATTTAATACTTGTTCCTTTGCTTTTTCCAGCTCATCTTTCATCAGGATAACACATTTCTGAATAGTGGAATCGTAGGCTTTGGAGCCGGTGGTGTTTATTTCCCTGCCAATCTCCTGCAGCACAAAAGAAAGTTTTTTGCCTTTTGCTTCTTCTTTGTCTGACATCAGTGCTTTAAAATAATCGCAATGGTTTTTCAGCCTCACCTGTTCTTCTGTGATGTCAATTTTTTCTATGTAGTAAATGAGTTCTTGCTCCAGCCGGTTACTATCGTAATTTTCCTTTCCTACATTTTCTTCGAGGAGGCGGGTAATGCCTTCTCTTATTTTTTGCTGGCGAAGGGGTTCAAGTTTTATTACTTCTTCCTGCTGTTTTTCTATATTACTGATTCGGAGTGCCAGGTCCTGTTCCATCATACTTCCTTCATTCAGCCGGTGCGTATTCAGGTTTTCGATAGCCAACAGCAATACTTTTTGAAAATCGTTCCATTCCATATCAGTTAGTGTCTCGCTGCTGGGAGTTATGACTTCCGGCAGTTTGACCAACGTACTCAAAATATGAGAGGGATCCAGTTTCAGGGCTGCGGATAATTCGGCAAGGGGTTTATAATAAGCTTTTGCCAGGTCGGTATTGATGGTAACGGGCTTGGCATTACCTGTGTCCTTAAGACTGATGGTGCAGTCCACACTGCCCCGCAGTAGTTTTTCAGAAAGCAAGCGGCGGATATCAAATTCAAATGGCTTAAGGATGGCAGGTTGTTTTAACTGCAGTTCAAATTGTTTTCCGTTGAGGGATTTTATGTCAATAAGAAATGTTTTATCGCCAACATTTTTTTCAGCTCTTCCAAAACCGGTCATTGATTTCAGCATGCAATATCTTTTGAGGTGAATGGTAAAGGTATTTTAATTATTGCAGGAATGAAAGTTTAAGACAGGCCAGTATGCCCGGTAGAATAATAGGTATTGCCTGATTAAAGGGTCCTATTTATAAAAGCAAGCCAAAAAAAATCCCCCCGGAGTACCAGAGGGATCATTTATATGGATGGGTTAGTAAGTACGGGAAATAAATTTCCCGACACAATATTATAAATTATTTTTATCAACAAAAAAATTTTTATCATATATTTTATTAACATTTTAAAAAGCGCTGTGGATAAGCCAGTATTGAAAAGTATTTTATTACTATGTTTTTTATGTGGTAATAAAAATATGCATACAATTGCATGTCTTTAATCAGAATTTTTAACACAGATGAAACACTTGCCAGTACTGCATTGCAGAGCGGCACAATTTTTTTAGGTAATAAATAAATGCAGAAAAAATTATTTTTGTATCATCTTATTATTCTTTTTTAATTCAGATTAATGAATGACTTATTGCCATAAAAACAGGTATAAATATTTTTCAGTTAAAAGGCTTGCAATAGTAAGAAATTGATGTTTTAGCCCTGTTCTGCCATTTACCAGCTTGTTACCTTTGTAAAACGTTGACTGCATAAACTAAAATTTTTTATATGAAATTTGATTTTCCTGTGCTGGTAACAACCATTGCACAACTTATAGGTGCCGAAGTAGAAGGAAATAAAAATGGTAGTGCCACCGGCATTAATGAACTACACAAAGTGGAAAATGGCGACCTGGCATTTGTTGATCACCCCAAATACTATGATGCATGTGTTAACTCAGCAGCCACGTTTATCATTATCAATAAAAAAATTGATTGCCCTGAAGGAAAAGCATTGCTGATAGTGGATGAACCTTTTGAAGCATACCTGAAAATCGTTAATCATTACCGGCCCTTTGTGCCTTCTATGAAAATGATCAGTGATACTTCCATTGCGGGGAATGGAACGGTGATCATGCCGAATGCCTATATAGGAAACCATGTTATTATCGGAACAAACTGCATTATCCATCCTAATGTTACCATTCTTGACCATTGTATCATCGGCAACAATGTGGTTATCCAGGCCGGCACTGTTATAGGAAGTGATGCATTTTATTATAATAAGAAAACCAACCGGGATATTCATTACAAAAAAATGACCAGTTGCGGCAGGGTAATCATTGAGGATTGGGTGGAAATTGGTGCCAACTGTAGTATTGACAGAGGTGTAAGCAGTGATACCATCATCGGCGCAGGAACCAAGATTGATAACCTGGTACATATCGGACACGATACAGTTGTAGGAAAGAATTGCCTGTTTGCAGGCCAGGTGGGTATTGCCGGGGCTACTACTATTGAAAACAATGTAATACTATGGGGACAAGTGGGAGTGAGTAAAACGCTAACGATAGGAAAAGATGCTGTAGTCTATGCACAAAGTGGTGTAAAAGATTCTATTGCCGGTGGCAAAGTTTACTTCGGTTCTCCGGTGGAAGATGCGAGGGAAAAAATGAAAGAGTTTGTCTGGATAAAAAGAATACCCCAGTTGTGGGAAAAGGTGATGGGGAAGAAAGGTTAATTGGTTAATTAGTTAATTTGGTATTTGGGAATTCTGTTCTTTCTTTTACAATACTAATTAACACTAAACCAATTAACTATTTAATCAGGCAAATAATCATACGGCAATAAATCCGCTACATTCTTCCAGCTCCAGTAGCCCTGGTTAATCCAGTCTTTCTGATCGTAATAATAGCCGTTTTCTTTAATAACTATTCCATCTTTCAGATCAATATAAGAAATCAATGTACTCACATTTTTAGGAAGCCCGAATTTTTTTAGATACTCCGGTTCTGGTTTCTTCTTCATGTAAGTAATGCTTATTTTGCGGGGATAATATATTTCTACATCTACTACACCTGTCAGAACCTGGTGAACAACAGTGTCGATCCTGATGCTATCCGTTGTATATGTGATACTATCCCGGGTGTAGGTAATTAAATTATAGTAATTACTGTCATATACATCCATAATCCGGGTAAAATCTTTATCACCTCCTTCAGAAAGCATGTCAATGATCCATCCATCTTGCAAAAGGGTGCTGTCGTAATAGCTGCGCATAAAATGCAGCTTTGAACCTTTGTATGCTTTTGCCCGGGCAACCGACCATGCGTTTTTCAGACTATCGCTTCCTTCCATTTCTGAATACAGACAATAACCACGGTACGAATTGATATTTGTATTGTAATAGTAGACAAATGAATCCAACTGGTAACGGAGGTTATAGCCCAATGCGTTATTTGCAATCTGGATAGCATCAGTGGCCAGCACTTTCAGTTTATTGCTTCTTTTGTAATAATAAAATTTCAGTACTTCAGGATTTAGAATAACAGTACGGGCTGCATTGGGAGTGGAGCCGATAAAATTAGCTATAAAAAAATCGCCATATTTTTCCAGGCCGTTCGTTACTTCATTACTGGTTTTAATGACCACCTCACTCATACTCTTATCTTCTTTTACCATCAATATCTCCAGCTTATTCTGATCAGTTACCCGTAACGTTTGCGTTTGATAACCTGTATAGCTGATAATAAGATCGTACCCGCCGGATTTTAATGAAAGTGAAAATATGCCCTGCTTATTGCTGTATGTACCCAACGTGGTATTCTGGCAAAAGACAGAAGCCGATGGCAGAGGTTCCCGGGTGGCAGAATCCAGTATGCTTCCTTCTATAACAAACTGGGCATGGCTAAAAAAAGATACACAACAAAACAAAAAAGAAAAAAATAGTCTTTGCATAGAAATTTGTTTCTGTTTAAAGATATGCATTGTAGCCCACCTAAATCCTCCCAAAGGGATAACTTGATAGACTCTGATAGTATAAAGACAGTTGCACTTTGCGGAAATTTCCTAAACCTTCCCTTTGGGGAGGTTGGAGGGGCTGTACTTTTCACAGGCATCCTTTAAAGTTTTCTCCAGCGGCGTAAAGGAAAAACCCGGAAGGGCTTTTAGAAGTTTATTATTTTCAAACCGGGTTTGACTTTGTGCCACTCTTGCACTTTCTTTAGTAAGTAAGGGTTGTTTTCCCGTAAAAATTGATTTTAATTTTTCAAGCCGCCATGCTATGCTCATTAAAAAAGGTGTGGTTTGCCGGGATGGACGTTTTTTCCCAAAACTATCAGCCATTGTTTCCTGCAATTTTTTAAAAGACCAGGAATCGCCACTGACAATAAAGCGCTGTTCGCTGATATTGTTTTCCAGCATCAGCACTGACACTTTTGCCACATCTTCCACATTCACAAAACCATTAATACCCGAGGCATACCATTTAAATTTTTCAAATACTTTTTTAAAAATGGCGCAACTGCCGCTATTCCAGTCGCCATAACCAAGAATAGTACTTGAGTTTAATATTACAGCGTCCAATCCTTCGCCCATACCCCGCCATACATGTAGCTCTGCTTTGTATTTACTTTTAGCATAGTGGGTATTGGTTTTACTTTCTTCCCATTTTTTTTCTTCTGTTAGAAGTTCCCCGGCTGCAGTTCGTCCCAACGCTGCTACTGAACTTATATGTACCAGTCTTTTTATTTTTTTCTCCAGCATCATATTTACCACGTTGGCCGTTCCCTCCACGTTTACCTGGTACATATTCCGCCGGTCTTTTTTGATAAAGGAAACAACAGCAGCCGAATGAATAACAGCATCCATACCTTCCATGGCTTCTTCCAATGCAATTACATCCAGCACATCGCCTTCTACCCATTGCACTTTATCAAATATTTCTTTTGAAATCCAGCATGGCAGCTTATTGCTACGCCGGATAGCCCTGACTGCATAGCCTTTTTCAACTAATTCTTTTATGATGTAAGAACCAAGAAAGCCGGTACCGCCTGTAACAAGTATAATACCCCCATCCCCTGAAGGGGAGAAAGAGTTTTCGTTTTTTTCTTTGTTCAATGTTGCCTTGATTAAAATGTTTTTTACTAAAGTAAATAATAATGTTCTTTTCAGGAGTTGGCGCTATACTTAAAATAACCCTCACCTGTTTTTTTTCCCAGCTTTCCTTCTTTCACTTTTTCTTTCTGGATGTAAGAAGGTTTTAATCTTTCCGGGCTATTCATTTGCTCATATACCGAACAACTGACTGCATAATTTACATCGTTGCCAATCAGGTCCATTAATTTAAATGGGCCCATTTTAAAACCTGTTGCTTCTAATATTGCATCAATTTGTTCAACAGATGACAAATTCTCTTCTGCCAGCCGGAGCGATTCAATATAATAGGGCCTGGCCACCCGGTTTACTATAAAGCCGGGAGAATCTTTGCACAGCACCGGGATTTTCCCCATGGCTTTGGCAAGCGCCACCACCATATGTTTTGTTTCCTCATTCGTATAATTTGTGATAATTACTTCCACCAGTTTCATTATAGTGGCTGGATTAAAAAAATGCATACCAATAACCCGTTGCGGGTTGACTACTCCTTCCGCAATTTTAGTAACGGACAAAGAAGAAGTATTACTGGCAAACACTGATTCGCTGTGATTGAGTTCCGCCAACTGGTTGAACAAACCGATTTTTGTTTCCGGCTTTTCTACAATGGCCTCAATAAAAAATTCAGCCTGGCAAATTTGTATATCATCGGTAAACCGGATTTGCTGCATTATTTTTTCTTTTTCCCCGGTATCCAATTTCATTTTTTCAACAAGTGATTGTAAATTTTTATTTATGCTGGTTTTTGCAGCTTCAAGTACGACAGGAATAGGATCGTATAAAAGCGTATAAAAACCAGCCTGTGCTGCCGCCTGGGCAATGCCGCTGCCCATGGTTCCGGCGCCACAAACACAAATTGTATTAATACTCATTCCTGGTCAATTACAGGCATAAAGATAAAGGTTGTCCACAGTTCATCCCGGCACGACGAGAATCATATGGTACTATTTGTTTTTTTCCCAAAGTTTCTCTTATCTTAAGGTCAAATTGTATTTATGGACACCAACCAACCAACCGCTTTCCCAACCAATACTCCTGTATCAGTGTCACCCGGGATGTTAGGAACTAAAATTCCTTCTTCAGTGGCTTTTGTTGTTGGAGTATTACTTTTTTTCATGCCATTTATTGATATTAAGTGTAACAACATGTCGTTGCAGCAGGTGAGTGGCTTTCAATTAGCCACCGGGTTCCAAATGAAAAACAGCAGCCCGGACAAATCTCTTTTCAAAGACATGCCAACTGACAAGACAGATAAAAGTATTACCAAATCAACTACTAAAACAGATAAGAAAGATTCCAACATGTATGCCCTGATTGCTATGGGGTTGGGTATATTGGGATTGCTTTTGTCCTTTACCAATGCAAAAGCAGCTTTAGGTGGTGCAATGGTTACCGGGATTGCTTCTGCTGGTGCATTGATAGGAATGATGCTGGACATAAAAAAGAAAGTAAAATTAGACATGCCTGATATGGGAGGAAAATCGGGCGGTGACAATACGACGGGGCTTGACAATTTTGGCAAGGAGATGAGCGATAAGATGAATATTTCCGTTGACTTTACTCCCTGGTTTTATATAGCTGTTATCGCTTTCCTGGCGGCAGCTTTTTTCTGTTATAAACGAATGCAGTCTTCTAAAACCTGATATATCACAAACAATTTTTTTATCACCAAAATCAACTATTATGGACAAGAAAATTTTAACCATCATTTTAGCAGTTGTTTTGATCGGCTGTTTTTTCCTGGCTTATTTTAGCTTTTTCGGGACAAATATCAGTGGATACGACGTTGTATTTGCCAAGAGTGCCGGAGGAAAAAACGAATGGGAAAAATATGTTCTGCTTCTGATTCCCATATCCGGTGTTATGCTACTAATAGGGGCGCTGAATAACGGGAACTATATTGCGGGCAGAGGGATATGGACATGGCTTCCATTGCTTACTGTTTTATATTTAATTATCGGGTCGCCATTAATTAATGGCGCAGCAATAGGAGATATATTTAAAGCAATCGGCAAAAGCTACGGCATTGGTTTGTGGATAACAATAGGAGCATCATTGGTGCTGGCATTTTATAATCCGAAAGGAAAATAAGAACCGGGCTCTGAAAAAAATTGAAACGACCTCTTAGGAGGTCGTTTTTTATTTCTATGAAAAGTTGAAATCAAATAGCTGATGTAAACTGTTTCAGAAACCGTACATCATTTTCGCTGAACAGGCGGATATCGTTGATGCCGTATTTCATCATAGCAGGACGTTCAATCCCCATTCCAAAAGCAAAGCCGGTGTATTTATTGGGATCAATACCGCAGTTGGATAAAACATTGGGGTGCACCATACCACATCCAAGAATTTCTACCCAGCCAGTTTTCTTGCAGATATTACAACCATCGCCGCCGCAGATAAAACAACTTACATCCATTTCAGCACTAGGCTCTGTAAAAGGAAAATAAGACGGGCGAAAACGGACCTTTACATCTTTACCATACATTTCTTTTACAAAAAAGTAAAGTGTTTGTTTCAGGTCGGCGAAAGAAACATTTTCATCAATATACAAACCCTCCATCTGGTGAAAGAAGCAATGACTCCTGGCACTCACCGTTTCATTACGGTACACTCGGCCGGGCATTACCATACGAATAGGCAGTTTGCCTTTTTCCATTTCACGAATCTGCACATTACTGGTATGTGTCCGAAGAACCCATGATGGATTTTGTTGGATATAAAAAGTGTCCTGCATGTCGCGGGCCGGGTGATGTTCAGGTAAATTTAAGGCGCCGAAATTATGCCAGTCATCTTCTATCTCCGGTCCTTCGGCTACGGCAAAACCCAGTCGCTGAAAAATAGAAACAATCCGGTTCTTCATTAAAGAAACCGGGTGGCGGGAACCAATGGGTAATTCATCTCCGGGTAAAGTCAGATCGATGTCCGATGTTCGTTGTTCGATGTCCGATGTTGAGTTCTTTAACTCACTATATCTTGTTTCAACAAAAACTTTAAATTCATTCAAAAGTTGACCTGCTTCTTTTTTGTTTTCCGGGGCCACATTTTTCATTTCGCCCATGATGGCCTTTACAATCCCCTTTGTGCCGAGATATTTAATGCGGAAATCTTCTGCCTGTTTTTCATCAATAGCAGTAAAAGCATCAACTTCCTTTTTGTAATTGTTTATTTGATTCAGCAATTGCTCCATAAGAGCTCAAAGATAAGAAAGATGGCCGGCTATATTAAGGGTGCATTTCAAATTTTAGCTGATATTGAACCACATAAGGCACATAGAAAACATAAGGTTTCACATAGAATACTATGTGTTATAACTACGTGCCTATGTTTCTATTGTGGTTCAAAAAATTATATAGTAACTCCCATGCGAAAAATTGAAATGCTCCCAATCAATGACACGGAGACATTAAATAAACATAAAAAGAATGTGTGGGATTAAAATTTTAAGATGATTCCCGGAATCATTCTTCCATTTGAATAGCTGAAAGTATAAGACAAATTATAACTGGTTTTTTTAGCGTGGGAAGAAAACAATATTTTTCTGCTTGTCTTAACTACCTGCATAGCGCAGGCATATCCCATAACAATTGCCAGTGGGTAATCACTTGCCCAATGCACCCCATTGTTAATCATAGCAAGAGCTGTAAGAGCCGTAAGTGTGTATCCTACTGGCTTAATATATTTTTTTTCAGGATAGTTTTCTGCCAGTACCGTAATAGTGCTGATCATCGTTGCCAGGTGGCCCGACGAAAATGCATCGTATTTGGGTGTGTGATTCTGAAATTCTTTAAATGATGGAAAAAAATGCCAGGCACCTCCTTTTTGAGTAGCCTCACCCGGGGTCTCCCTTCCGGTTATCCGTTTCAAAAGTTGAGTTTCAGCGCCCATCAGAAAAAAAGTTTCGGCAAGCTGGCTGGCAGTACTTAAGGCCCTGTAGTCCTTATGAATTTTTCCATAGGCATAAAGGCCTAGTCCAATAATTAATCCCGGAAAACCCTGACCAGCCTGGTAGAAAGCTGTATTGATATTATTGGGAGCTTTTAAAATGCTTATTTCTGTTTTTCCGGATTTAATATCTATCAGGTGGGTATAATCTTCTTCTGCATGAAAATGATTATTGGCAGAAAACTGCTGCACTCCATCAACGATGGCCTGGTCTGCAAGCATTAAGACGGCAGTACTTCCTGCTACCCAGGCAAGGGCAGGAAGACTTTGCTTTCTGAAAACAGAACTAACCATTCCACCTGCATCTTTCGGAAGATTGGTAATAAACCCGAATGCTTTTGGCTTTTGGTAAGAAAATATCCTACCATCTCCCATATTATACAACTGTTCTTTTTTACCGGACGGAATTACAGTCGTATCTGATTTTACCAGCGGATCAATTTTATACACCCGGGTATACCCTGCAAGCGCTGTAGTTAATAAAATTGCTGAACACAAATGATTTTTTATACTACCCAGATTTAACACAGCCGGTATTATTTATACTAAAAAAAATGAACAAAGGAGAGACCCGCAATACCCTGCTGATAAAACGGTAGTACAGATGTGTTTATTTCTTTATCATGAAAAAGTTTTCTTTTAATACCAGGATATATCCAATAGGCGAGTTTAGTGGACAACATTCCAATACCAGCACCAGCTATCACATCACCAAACCAGTGTTTGTTGTTATACATTCTTAAAAAACCGGTGGCGGAAGCCATTACATAACCCGCTACACCGTATAGAGGGGAAACATCTTTGTATTCCTGTCTCAGAAATTCTGCAGAAGCAAATGCTTCTGCTGTGTGCCCGGAAGGGAAGGAGTTATAACTTGATCCATCCGGACGTAATTGGTGAGTAATTTTTTTTAACGGGTAAGTGATGCCATTAACAAAAACATTGGACAACAGGTAAATCATTGACCTGTCCCTGAAATTGTTTTTTCCTTTTATGCCTATGGCATTTAGTCCATATACTGTAACAGCCGGGGCATACTGAAGATAATTATCTATAGTCAATAGTTTATGGGGGTTCTCGGTCCAGAGCTCTTCTTTTATTTTTGTGTTGATATTATCCGCCCCCCTATTCACTAACGATACAGCGCCGAATGTGATCATTGATGCCGGCAGGATGAGTGATACAGCCTTTTTTTCTTTTTCTTTGGTTTCTGTTAAGGCTTTTTGTTTCGAAAAATTCTGCTGTAAAATAACAGCAGTATCCTGCGAAAACAGGAGAAAACTCCTGCATAAAAACAATAAAGAAAAAACTATTTTCACTTTCATTGGGTTTAACGGGACTAACTGTTAATATATTATTTTTCGCTTTTTTTGATCATACTTCCTCAAACTGATTTAAAACTATTCCATTAAGTCAACCTTTTTTGTTAATCAAATGCAATTCATCGAAAAGATGATTCTGATCATTCTTTTTAGAAAGCCGATGTATAAGCAACAATAAGGTTGCTTTCTGACAATATTTGCAGGGTATTCAAAGGTTAATTCGCATACTCAGGTTGGCAACTTTTCCATCAATTGGAGCCCACAATTGTTTAAACGCAGGATTGGTATACGGTGGTATAACAATAGCCTCTTTTTTTGTTTGCCGGTAGTCAAAATAATTCTCGCAATTCAATACAAAGGATAACCGGCCAACATCATACCGTATCATGCCCGCAATGATCGGAAATGATGGGGTTTGGCTTCCATCCTCAAGATATTGTTTACCTATATATGTTGCTTCTATGCAGGCACGAAAACGTTTGGAGAATTCATAAGAGATTACACTTGCAAATTTATCCCTGGCACTTAGGTCAAGATACGGATGAACCGGGTCATATTTTTTTCTTGCATCAGTCAACGTATAACCCAGGTATGCTTCCAGCCCGGCGTAGCTTAGCTGTATCCATGTTTCAAAGCCTTTTGTGGAAATTGGTTTTGTTTCGGTGTAATAATAAACTAAACCGGGTGGTGTAAATGCAACCAGCGGATGATTGATCTGGGTGAGGTAAAATGACTGGTTGATGGCCAGTACTACTTCGCCCAGTTTCTTTTTAAAGTTTATATCCCAGTTGATCCCGGTTGATCTTTCTGCCTTTGCTTTATCACCCAGGCGAAGATTTGAGTAACTTCTTTCATCTGCCTCGCTGCCGAAAACGCCGGGAATTTGATATCCCAGCCCACCACCGATCCGCATAGTGACTTCATGATTTATTTTATATAAAACAGAAATCCTGGGTAAAATAAATGCTTTATAGATGTTATGAAAATCGCTGCGCAAGCCAGTTTCGATAGTAAGCTTGGGATGAACCCGCCAGTCGTCCTGTATAAAAAGACCAACTGTAAAATAATTATAATTGTTGATGGAGGTGCTGTCCGGCAGGCGTTTATTTAAATTTTCTCCGGTAAGATTGATACCTGCTACCACATCATGTTTGCTTGTTTTCTTTACATACGATGCTTCGGAGAAATAAGAAAGCTGTTTGGCCTTCATGCCAAAAATACTGGTAGTGATATTCCGGTTGAAATTACTGGTAGTTGCTTTCAGGATAAACCTGTCTGTACGGCTGATCTTATTGTCCCAGACCATATCCAGTGTATTACGGTATGACTGGTTTTGAATAAAGAACTGGTGATAGTTACCGGGATATCCTGCCAGCACTTCCATATCCCCACCTTTCCTGTTTTCGTAGGTACTGTTGATGCCAAGGGAAATGGTATTTTTTTCATTGGGATAATAAAAAACAGTAGTATGAATAAAAGCTCCTTCCAATCTTCCTACATCACTAAAGCCATCATTATTTATATCTTTTTGTTTCTGGTAATTGGCGCCGCTGAAAAAACTATAACCCATTTTTCCAATTCGTTCAGATAAATAAATATTCAGGTTGGTTTCCTGCAGGGTTGACTGGTTCAGCATCAGGCTTCTTTCCTTTATCCCCGGCTTTGGTTTTTTGGAAATAATGTTGATCATACCGGCGATAGCGCCTCCGCCGTATAAAGTGGAACTGGCTCCTTTAATAATTTCAATTTGTTTTATATCCAGTGGCGGAATTTGCAAAATGCTGAAACTGCCGGCATAACCTCCAAACAAAGGCATACCATCACGCAATATCTGGGTGTAATTTCCCGGCAAACCCTGGATGCGCAGGTCGGTGTTACCGCTTACAGCTGATGTTTGTTGGGATTGTATGCCGGCCACATCACCCAACAGGCTGGCAATATGTGATGGTTTCACTCCGCTTTCTTCGTCCACTTCTTCAGCGCCCAATACTTCTACTCTAGTTGGCGTATTCTCAATTCTTGAATCTGTTCGGGTAGAAGAAATAATTACTTCACCCAGTTCTCTTTCATCAGGCTCTATAAATACAACCCATGTTGAATCAGGTTTTGAAAAAGGAATTACAACTGTTGTCGTCAAAGTTTTATAACCGATATGGTGGAAAGTAATATAGTTAATACCTGTTAGAAGATTCAACTTAACGTTGCCGATACTGTCTGTTGTTGCTCCCCTGTTTGCGTGGTTTGCATCAACACCTACGCCAGCTATTGATTCGTTTGATGCAGATTTTTTTACAATGCATAGGACTGTGTTCTGCGAAAAACAGCCCAAAGAAAAAAACATCGCAATCAGGAGCGATATCAGTTTTTTCATAACCATAAGCCAGCAAGTTACAAAGCCTTTGCATAGTGAAGCAGGGAAGCGGGGTTGTTTCCTGTTAAACTTGTAGGTTTGTAATAAAATCAGTTCCCGATGTCAGATTATCTCAATATTTCCGATTTTTTGCTTCCCGTCAACCTTCATGAAATTTCTCATGATGAAGGCTATAAGGATGGACAGTTGGGCAAGACGATTGCCATTTATAATGAAGAATTTCCTGACCTTGATGAAGCGCAGATAGTATTGCTTGGTTGTGGTGAACAGCGGGGGAGCGGACTGATACACGGACAGAGTGATGCCCCGGATATCATCCGCCGTCATTTTTATTCACTCTATTACTGGCACCCGGATATTAAAATAGCAGATATAGGAAATATCAAAACCGGCGCTTTATACACCGATTCTTATGCGGCATTAAAAACGGTGGTGCAGGAACTGATTAATGAAGGAAAAACAGTAATCATTCTCGGCGGCTCGCATGATCTTACCTTATCGCAATACAATGCCTATGCAGAGAATAAAAAATTAATTGAAGCAAGTTGCGTGGATGCATTGATTGACCTGAACCTTGATTCACCGTTCAAGCATGAGAATTTTTTGATGGACATGCTGACGGGTGAACCGAATTTTATCCGGCATTACAATCATATCGCTTTCCAGAGTTATTATGTGCATCCGCGGATGCTGGAAACGATGGATAAATTGCATTTCGATTGCTACCGGGTGGGCAGTGTAAAGGAAAGTATTGATGAGATGGAACCGGTGATCCGCAACAGCCATCTTTTTTCATTTGATATTACTGCTATAGCAAATGCGTATGCACCTGCCAACTCCCTTTCTCCGAATGGACTGAATGGGGAAGAGGCCTGTGTGCTGATGCGCTATGCCGGCATGAGCCATAATATAAACAGTATCGGCATTTATGGTTATGATACCAAATTTGACAAAGATGAACTAACTGCCAAACAAATCAGCCACATGCTCTGGTATGTGCTGGATGGCCGCAGCCGTGGCAAAAGGGAAGCGCAGATTGATGAAAGAGATTCCTTCAACGAATACCATATGGCTTTTGCCGAAGTAGAAACCATTTTTTTACAAAGCAAAAAAACAGGCAGGTGGTGGATGCAGTTGCCCGATAAAAAATTTATCGCCTGTAGTTATAAGGATTATTTGCTGGCCAGCAGCAACGAAATACCGGAGAGATGGTTGCGGGCACAGGAGAGAAGTTGAAACCCCCTGTCCCCCTAAAGGGGAGACTTAGATCGAACATTTTCTTTTCTTCTCAGGTTTCTAAAAGAAGTAAGTTGTAATTTCAAATTATCAGAGTGGCCATTCCCTCCTGGGAGGGGCGGGTTAGAAAATATAAAATAAGAAATGAGAAATAAGAAATCAGAAAATTTGTTACCTGTGAAGCCAACTTTCTCATTCCCTGCCCGACGGTCAGGCGGGCTTATTCTTTATTCCTTATTTCTGATTCTTCTTGCTTCCTGCTCTGTCAGCAAACAAATAGCCCGTTCTGCCAACGAAGATGTACTAAGCAACAAAGCCCTCACCACCGCTCATGTTGGCATCAGCGTCTTTGAACCGGCTGCCAATAAATATTGGTTCAATTACCAGGGCGATAAATATTTTGTACCAGCCAGTAATACCAAGCTGCCCACCTGCTATGCAGCGATGAAATATTTGGGGGATAGTTTGGTGGGGTTGAGGTATGGTTATTCTGGAATTTTACCCAATTATAATGGAATTGCTATCGAACCTTCTGGGGATCCGACGTTAATGCACCCGGATTTTAAAAATCAACCTGTAATGGAATTTTTAAAAGAACAGGTAAAAAATATAAAGCTGACGTGGGGATTTGTCGATATGAATTGGAAGGATACCAAATGGGGTAGCGGGTGGTCATGGAATGATTATTTGGAATCTTATATGGCAGAGCGTAGCAGCATGCCTATTTTTGGAAATGTTATAAATATCAGATTAAGGAAAGCAAAGGATCGTTTTCTGGATAGTAGTTTAAGAAGGCCCGTATATAATGTTTTTAAGACTCAGACTCGTTTTTTTGATTCTTTATTAAACAGTGATTTTGACATTGAGCCCAATATAGTTTATTGGAATAATGAAACCGTTTTATCTGACGATTTATTTTTCAGAATAGTACGTGATCTCGGTAATAACTCTTTTCAAATAGAAAAATCACACAATAAATTCACTTCGACTGAAATTCCATTTGTAACGAATGGTGGTCAAACAGCAAGTTGGATAATAGGTGACAGTCTGAAAATAGATTTCAAGTATTTGCTTCCCAGGAATGGCAGCAATTTAAATTTTACTTTAGGAGGTTATCAGAGCATGAAAATTAATAGTTGGAACATTGTTTATTCCCAACCCACCGACTCTCTCCTCAAACCCATGATGCACCGCAGCGATAATTTTTTTGCGGAGCAAACCTTATTAATGGTAAGCAATGAAATGTTGGGAGTCATGAATGATGAAAAGATCATTGATACATTACTGAAAACAGATTTTAAAGACCTGCCTCAAAAACCAAGATGGGTGGATGGCTCCGGCCTCAGCCGTTATAATTTATTTACCCCGCAGGATTTTGTGGCCATCCTCAATAAAATGAAGAACGAGTTTGGCATGGAACGCATCAAAGTCATTCTGCCAACCGGCGGCGAAGGAACCATCAGCAGTTATTACAAGGCTGACAGCGGATTTATTTATGGTAAAACAGGAACGTTATCCGGTGTTGTAGCTTTCAGTGGTTTTTTATATACTAAAAAAGGAAAGCTGCTTATTTTTTCTACATTGGTCAATAATCATCAAGCCTCAGCAACAGATGTAAGAAGAGCGATGGAGAAGTTTTTGGGAGGGATAAGAGAGAAATTTTAAATGTTGAATGTTAAATGCTAAATAGAAAAGCAACGGGATATTTAAAATTCAACATTTAACATTTAGCATTATTTCCCAAACATCTTTTCCAACTGCTCCTGCTTAAACTCCAAATAAGTAGGGTTTCCATCCGGCGTTATATTCGGTTGTTCGCAGGCAAATAAATCAGTCAGCAATTGCCGCATTTCTCTTTCTGTTAATTGTACACCTGTTTTAATGGATTGTTGCCTTGCCAGTGAACGGATCAGTTTTTCTCTTTTTGAAAATTTTACTTCATTGCTGAAATGTTTGTATTGTTCCAGCAAAACATCAATGACATGTTTTTCATTTCCCTGCGCCACATCAGCAGGAGTGCCCTGAATAACGAATGTATTTTTACCAAAAGGCTCAATAGAATAACCGAGCAATTGTAAGTCGGCTAGGATCTCTTCCAAAATCGCCGCATCAGCGGGAGCTAATTCCAATGTAGCAGGAAACATACTGCGTTGTGTTGCCACTGGTTTGTCCTTGCTGGCAGCTTTCAGTTGTTCATATAAAACTCTTTCATGCGCCGCTTGCTGATGAATGAGTAGGAAGCCGTTGGCGGATGGAACGGTGATATAAGTATTTAGCAGCTGGGTTAATTCAACCTCAGTGGTGAGTGGTGAGTGGTGAGTGGTGAGTGGGTCGTCGATTTGAGTGAACTCTTGTGCCTTGTCCCTTGTGCCTTGTTCCTTTTTGTCTTCATAAAAATCTTTCCAATGTTTCAACTCACTCTTCTCAATAAAATGCGCCTGGTGTTTTTGGGTAAAACCTTTAAAGATGGAGCCGGATGTTGCTGCTTCCTGTTTTTTTTCTGTAAAGGGATGCTGGATAGAAGAGAGTTGCTGGATGGAAGCATCTAATTCAAAATCTAATGTCGGCGACACGCTGAATTGGGCCAGTGCATGTTTTACTGCTGCCTGCACAAAGGCATAAATAATTTTCTCGTCTTCAAATTTTATTTCCTGCTTCGTTGGATGTACGTTAACATCCACCACTGCGGGATCAAGATCGATGAACAAGACATACATAGGAAAATTTTCCGAAGGAATCATTTCCTGGTAAGCATTCATTACTGCATGGTTCAGGTAAGCACTTTTTATAAAACGATTGTTGACAAAGAAATACTGATCACCTCTTGTCTTCTTGGCCGTTTCGGGTTTGCCTACAAAACCATAGATGTTCATGTAGTCGGTATCTTCTTTTACCGATACCAGTTTGGCATTGTAATTATTCCCCAGCAACTGCACAATGCGTTGTTTTAAACTTCCTTCTTCCAGATGAAATAATTGTTGGTTGTTAGCTGTAAGAGTAAAAAGAATTTCAGGAAACGACATGGCCACTCTTGTAAACTCATCTACAATATGCCGCATTTCAGCTGCATTGCTTTTTAAAAAATTTCTGCGGGCAGGAACATTAAAGAATAAATTCTTCATCGCAATGCTGGTGCCAACCGGAGCAGCAATGGGTTCTTGCTTTTTTACCACACTATTTTCTATTTCAATATAAACCCCGGTTTCATCTTCGGCTCTTTTTGTTTTTAGTTCCACCTGCGCCACGGCGGCAATGGATGCTAATGCTTCGCCCCGGAAACCCATGGTGCGGATATGAAACAAATCTTCAATGGTGGTTATCTTGGAAGTGGCATGACGCTCAAAACACATTCTTGCATCGGTTTCACTCATGCCGCTGCCATTATCAATTACCTGCACCAGTGATTTACCTGCATCGTTGATGATTAGCTTTATTTCAGTGGCTCCGGCATCTACCGCATTTTCCAATAGCTCTTTCACTGCACTGGCAGGACGCTGAATCACTTCGCCGGCTGCAATCTGGTTGGCAATATTATCGGGCAGTAATAAAATTGTATCAGGCAATTTGTCGTAATTTGAACGGCGAAAATACGTTGATTATCGCTAAGCTATTTTATTATGAAGAAATACACCCTGATCGCAACCCTGTTGTTCATTTCAATCAACTCTTTTAGCCAATACAAGAGTAAATTGTCTGCAAAGGACTGGACAGACAGTGTTTTCAACAGTTTGAGTGATGATCAAAAAATTGCCCAGTTGATGGTTATAAGGGCACATTCCAACCTTGGTCCCGATCATGTGGCCAAAGTAACAAGTGATATTCAAAAATACAATGTAGGCGCCTTGTGTTTTTTCCAGGGAGGCCCGATACGGCAGGCTAATCTTACCAATTATTATCAAAGCATTGCCCAAACACCATTGATGATAACCATTGACGGCGAATGGGGATTGGGAATGAGATTAGACAGTGTAAAAAAATTTCCCTACCAACTTACACTCGGGGCTATGGATGATCAAAACCTTGTGTACCGGATGGGTTTGGCAGTTGGCGAACAATGCAAACGCATTGGTGTGCAGGTAAACTATGCGCCGGTGGTTGATATCAATAATAATCCCAACAACCCGGTTATTGGCTTTCGTTCATTTGGTGAAGACAAAGAAAAAGTTTCAGCGTTTGGTGTGGCTTATATGAAAGGCATGCAGGATGCAGGTATCATGGCCTGCGCCAAACATTTTCCCGGGCATGGTGATGTGGATGTGGATTCGCACCTTGATCTGCCTGTCATTAATAAAGATATGACGGCGCTTGATTCAGTGGAGCTTGTTCCTTTTAAAGCCGTATTTGATGCGGGCATCGGCAGTGTCATGATTGCACACCTCTCGGTACCGGCTATTGATACGGCTGCACACAGGGCTACTTCTATTTCCAAAAATGCTGTTTCCGGTTTATTGAGAAATAGTTTGCAATACAATGGTCTCAGTTTTACCGATGCACTGGAGATGAAAGGAGTGGCGAAATATTTTCCCGGCGGAACCATTTCGGTAGAAGCATTAATAGCAGGTAATGATATGCTTTGCCTGCCGGCCAGTGTAGCTGAATCTATTGATGCTATAAAAAAAGCCATTGATGAAAGAAGATTAAGCTGGGAAGATATAAATGCCAAGGTCAGAAAAGTATTAATGGCAAAATATAACCTGGGTTTGAACCAGCCAAAATGGATTGACACTGCCAACCTGCTGAATGACCTGAATGCAAAAACAGATGCTATAAGATATGAAGTGGCGCAAAAGACAATTACGGTTTTAGCAAGAGCATCACAAACAGCCTCACGGAATGATTATGCAGATTTTCCCCTGAACCTGCCTGGCCGGCAGGCAGGGAAAGGACAGAAAATTGCTTATGTCGGCATCGGCACATCTGAGTTAAATGGTTTTGGAAAAAGATTGCAGGATGACTTTAATGCAGATGTTTTCTTTTTTTCCTATAAAGACAGCAGTGATAAGGCTGACGAAATTTTAAAAGCAGTGCCCAAAGATGGAAAGTATGATGCTATTGTGGTTGGCATTCATGATTTCAGTAACCGGCCTGCCAATAACTATAACATCAGTCCCGCTGCTATTGAACTATGGAAGAACCTGAATTTTATTAAAACAGTGACAATGGTATTTGGCAATGTGCTGGCCACAAAAAATTTCTGCGATGCATGGACATTGGTTGATTGCTACCAGGATGATGACATAACGCAACAGGTGGCTGCCGATTTATTAAATGGAAAAATTGAGGCCAGTGGCAAGCTTCCCATTCGTGTATGCAATTTTAAATACGGAGATGGCATCGTAAAACAAAAAGAGGAACCGGTTCATTCTTTCAGCAAACTGATGGCAGTAGATTCCATCGTTACTGATGCGATAGCAAAAAAAGCTTTTCCGGGTTGCGTAGTGCTGGCCGTGCATGAGGGAGAAATTATTTATCACAAAGCATTTGGCAATTATAGGTACGAGCCTTCGCCACCGATGAGCTATGAAAGTATTTTTGATCTGGCTTCTGTCACAAAAATTTCTGCTACCACTGTTTCGGTGATGAAATTATATGATGAAGGGAAAATTGAATTAAAAAAAGCATTAGGGGATTACCTGCCATGGGTTCGGGGAAGCAATAAAGCAAAGTTGAAAATTGAAGATGTATTGCTGCACCAGGCGGGATTGGTTCCATTTATTGCCTTCTATACCGAAGTAATTGATAAAACCACCGGGCTTCCTAACCCTGCTGTGTTTAGTGATAAACCCAAACCAGGATTTACGGTTCGTGTTGCGGAGAATGTTTATATGCGAAACGATTACCAGGACACTATGTTGCAACGAATACTGCAAAGCAAGTTGTCACAACAAGGAAAATATGTGTACAGCGACAATGATTTTATTTTTCTCGGAAAAATTGTAGAACAAATTACCGGGATGACCCTGGATGAATATGCTGCCAAAACTTTTTACCAGCCGATGGGAATGACCACCACAGGCTTTAAACCAAGAAACCGTTTTGCTGTTGACCGCATGGTGCCAACCGAAACAGAAACACATTTTCGCATGCAAACCACGCAGGGTGATGTGCATGATGAAGGCGCTTCGATGTTTGGCGGCGTGGCGGGACATGCCGGGTTATTTTCTGATGCATATGATTTAGCAATGCTCTATCAAATGCTACTGAATGGTGGTGAATTCAACGGAGAACGTTATATCAAAAAAGAAACCATTGATTTCTTTACAGCTTATCACAGCAAGAACAGCCGTCGGGGTTATGGATTCGACAAACCGGAAAAAGATAATGCCATCCGCAAAGATCCTTATCCGTCATTACTTGCATCAGCACAAACCTTTGGCCACACCGGCTTCACCGGCACCTGTGTGTGGGTGGACCCGAAAAATAATTTAGTGTATGTTTTTTTATCCAACCGGGTATATCCAACAAGGGATAATAACAAACTTTCGCAAATGCTGATAAGAGGGAAAATACAGGATGCGATTTACAGGGCATTGGGGATATGATTAAGACATCACTTCTTTGCTATGGCTGCGGGGGGGGGGTAACTCATCTATGAGATCATGAACAGATACTTTAAAAAGCGATGCCATCTGCTCCAGCCTCTCAATATCAAGTTTTGTTTTGCCTGACTCCAGTTGAGAATAAGCATTCTGGCTCATGTTGAGGCGTTCAGCAACTTCTTCCTGGCAAAAGCCATGCATTTTTCTCAGTTGCCTGATTTTATTGCAAATAATAATTTTCAATGGAAAAAAGGTTGTACCTAAAAGTAGGAAATTTTCTTACATAGCAATTCATCCAAATGACGATTTTTTATCCGAAAATCGGATAGAATTATCCGGAAACTGGTTAGAAAATTGAATAATTTCTAAAGAAATTGCTATTCATTGTAAGCAACCCAATAAGAAACCAATGGAAGGGAAAAACAACATATTTTTTGCCGACCTTAGCCCACCGGACAGGTAATTTTAAGCAGCAGATTTCAGTATTAACCTGTCTTAAAATCCACGGATGCATAAAACCTTTATTATGAAAATAAAAATATGGGTATTTTTAATACCGGTTGCAGGCTTATTTGCTTCAGCATCATGCCACAAAGACACAGCACCAAAACTGCGTATAAATAACCTGCTTTATAAATCGTTGGAGCAGATTAAGGCGGAAATTGCCGGAACTTGGAAGTTTCAATATGATTCGTCTAATGGTTTTGGAGGCCCTCAACGAAATCCCCATACTCCTAACACATACTATACTAACAATTCTTTTATCACTTTTTTGACAAAAGACACAATAGTTTGGACTGTAAATGGAAATCTTTTTTTGCGTGACACCGCAACGACTACAAAAATCCGATATTCTCCATACAGTGATTCAGTATATCTTTTTGTGTATGCACAAGGAGCTTATGCCTGGATGATGGATCAAATCAGAAATGATACCTTAGTTATTGAAGCCGGGTTTTTATCTGGCGGAGGTTTGAGATATTATTTGACGAGGTAGTTGTAAGTATAAATTATTTCCCCTTCTCCTGCTCCGGATTATCCGGCCTTTTCTGATTACGATTGGGATTATTCGGCCTTTGTTGATTTCGATTTCTATTCGGATTATTTGGTCTTTGTTGTTGCCCGCCCTGGTTACGTTGTTGGTTTTGCTGTCCGCCTTGCTGCTGATTACCTCCCTGTTGTCTTTGCTGTGGCTTTTGCCCCTTCTGCTGATTACCGGGTTGCTGTTGCCGGCGTTTTTTATCAGCCGCTTTATCAAGGCTTTTCAAACTTATTTGTCCAACCAATTCTACAAACTCTGGTTCTTTTTCAACAGACTTGGAAGATGTTACATCTACCGGCTCCAGTTCATCCGGCTTGATGCCTTGCTGATTTAATGTTTTTATTTTTTGCACCCGTTCAATGCTTAATGGATACTGTTTATTGCTGTCGGGCAGGGTGTACCACATCAGGTTTTTGAAAATATCTTTTTTGATAAGGAATGCATTGCCTTTGGCCACCTGTATCACATCACAGCCATCAGGAAAATGCTGCAACGCATCCAGGTAAGTATCAAGTTCATAATTCAAACAGCATTTCAAACGGCCACACTGCCCGCTGAGTTTTGTCTGGTTGATTGAAAGATTCTGGTAACGGGCTGCGGCTGTATTTACTGATTTAAAATCGGTAAGCCATGTGCTGCAGCAAAGTTCCCGGCCGCAACTGCCAATGCCACCAACTTTTCCTGCTTCCTGCCTGGCGCCTATCTGCCGCATTTCCACTTTCAATCTGAATTCACCTGCATATACTTTTATCAGTTCACGGAAATCCACCCGGCCATCAGCAATATAAAAGAAAGTTGCTTTTCGTCCATCAGCCTGCATTTCCACCTGGCTTATTTTCATATCGAGTTTTAATTGCCTGGCAATGGCACGGCTACGGATTACTGCTTCAGGTTCTCTTGCTTTATTTTGTTTCCAGATATCAATATCACGGTCAGTAGCAATCCGCAATACTTTTTTCATTTCAGGATTATCTTCCTTGACATTTCTTTTCTTCATTTGCAGCCGTACAATTTCACCGGTCAGCGAAACAGTGCCCACATCAAAACCACTCACACCTTCCACCGAAATCAAATCACCTTTTTCATAAGGATGGAGGGCAGCGTTGCGAAAAAAATCTTTCCGTGTTCCCTGGTTAAAACTTACTTCCATCACTTTGCAGGCACTGGCCACATCACTCATGGGCAGGTTGCGCAGCCAGTCATGTGTATTCATGCGGTTACACCCGCCGGTACTGCACCCGCCGTTGCTCTTACATCCACCCGGTTTCCCGCCTGAGGCAGGACTGCAACTTGTACAACTCATTGAAAAAAGTAAAAATTAAAAAATCAAAAATTGAGGAGAAAGATAATGAACCCGGCTGCAGTAATTCTATTGAGCTTCGGTTGCGTCGCACTCTTGTACGTTCGGTAATTCTACTGAGCAAACAATGCCAGTACCCGATAAGTGTGTAACTTTTATATCTTGAAACAACAGATGAAGCATCATTAAAATTTCTACAGGTTTAGGGTTCCCCAACTCGTAACTCAAAACTCACAACTCGAAACTTTCCTCACCTCAATCCACCAAAAATACAATCTTATCCTGAATAATATGGTATAGCTTAATGGTCAGGGCATGAAACAGCATTTTGCCATGGGCATTGCGTTCTATATAATAACTGGCCCTGTCAAGCTCCTCAATAATAGCCTGTTGCTGCTCAATTCCGGCTATTTTATTCAGTCTTTCAGCAAAATCCCTCTCTTTTTCGCCAATTGTATGATCTTCACCCATGATGCGGTAATGAATAGCCTGTTCCAGCAAATGATTAAAATATCGCAGAAATTGTTTTTGTTTTTCCCGACCCAGCCGGCTGATTTCCTCCACCCATTTGGTTTGTGCCACCGGGCCGGTTTTTAAAATAGCATTCAGCCATTCCCTGAGTAAACTTTGCCAGTCTTCTTCAGCATGTTGCACTAACTGTAAAGCTTCCTGGTAATTGCCTTCACATACACCGGCCACTTGTCTTGCAATCGCTGGTTCGGTTTTATTGCGGCTTATTAGCGCTTCTTCAATTTCTTTTGTTTCTAATGCCGGAATTTTGATCAACTGGCAGCGGCTGACGATTGTTTGCAGCACCTGCGCCTCATTTTCTGTTACTAATATAAACAAAGTGTTTGGCGGCGGCTCTTCAATCAGCTTCAATAGTTTGTTGCCTTCCGCTCCAAGCATTTCCGGCATCCACATGATGAGGATCTTGTATTCACTTTCAAAACTTTTCAAACTTAGTTTGCGGATGATGTCATTACATTCTTCGGCAGTAATTTTTCCCTGGCTGTTTTCTTTTTCTTTTATCAGTTCAATCCAGTCAAACAAATTCCCATAAGGACTCAGCTTTATAAACTCTCTCCATTCGGTGATAAAATCGGTGGCCACCGGTTTTTCGCCTGCTTTTTTTGTTACAGTGGGATAAGAATAATGAATATCGGGATGAACAAGTTGTTGTGCTTTGATGCAGGCTGGACAAATGCCGCAACTATCTGTTTTTGGTATTTGGTTTTTGGTTTCCGGACCGGGTACTCCAAATAGAGAAGGTCCTAAGCCCCCTTCAGGGGGTTTGGGGGTGCAAACAATGTATTGTGCAAATGCCAATGCCAGCGGCAAAGCGCCACTACCTTCTTTGCCCAGAAACAACAAAGCATGGCTGAGACGGTTATGCTGTACCAGTTCAGCCAGTTGCTGCTTTACTTCCTTTTGACCTATTATGTCGGAGAATTGCATGGAAGGGCGAAAATAAATCTTCTGTAAATAAAAAGCAATTCCAATTTATAGAATCGCTTTTCTCAATAATCTTTAATAATCTCTTTAATCGTGGTTCTATTTCAGGTAGTTCAACACTTCCTCACTCATCGGACTCACTTTATGATGAAATACCGCAACCAGATTTCCTTTTTCATCCAGCAGGAATTTGGTAAAATTCCAGATAACAGGGTCCTGTAAAAATTTTTTCCAAACTAAGTCTTTGGAATTGTCAGCGGCTACATTCTTTGCCATCTCTTTCGATTGATCCACCAGCCATTTGAACAAGGGATGAATATCATCCCCCTTCACAGATATTTTTTCTGCCATAGGAAAAGTGACGCCATAATTTTTTGTACAAAATTCTTTTATCTCTGTATTGGTGCCGGGTTCCTGTGCGCCAAAATTGTTGGCCGGGAAACCAACGATCACCAGTTTGTCTTTATATTTTTCGTACAAAGCTTCCAGGTCTTTGTATTGTGGCGTGTTGCCGCAAAAAGAAGCGGTATTTACGATCATTATCTTTTTCCCTTTGTATTGGGAAAAATCTATTTCAGTTCCATCCAATCCCGGTACTTTAAAATCATAAATAGAACCGCCGGTTAATGTTGTGGCTAAAATCATAGCAAAGAATAGTGATTTCATGATTGAATGTTTTTGTTTCCGGAGAATAACAAAGGTAACCGAACTCTGATCTAAATCGGGTATTATTTATTTCAAGTTGCCTTTACTGTTTTTCAAAACAACCCAGGTCAGGCACGCCAACAGGTCTTGGTTTTCCATCTAAATCAATGGTAACGCCTGCATTAGTTCCTTTATTAATAGCCGGAGAGGATGCC
Organism: Chitinophagaceae bacterium; assembly: GCA_032654705.1. GTDB lineage: Bacteria > Bacteroidota > Bacteroidia > Chitinophagales > Chitinophagaceae > JJ008. The sequence continues at coordinate 2,542,513 of JAULAZ010000003.1, read as the reverse complement.
TTCAATCTGAAATCATAATAATTCCTGGCAGTATTTACGCTATCAAATTGTGGTGACTGGTTATTGATGATTTGATTGCTTGTGATATTGGCAGGAGTAGCTTGTACCTTCCACAGGTTATAATCAAAATTTACATTGAACGTGGTGCTGCCACTCTTGGACACTATCACTTCATCGTTTACCAACCCATTCTCTCCCCAGAAAATACAATTACGGAATAGGGCATTCAGGTTGGCAGTAACCGGGCTATTATTTATGTTTATGTAATTGCTGACAAACAAAACCGGGTCACGATGCTCAATAAAGCTATTGGCATAAGTAACAACTGTGCAATGAGTGAACTGGTAGTCGCCGCCTTTTGCCAGCAAAATATTTTTACCACAATTACTAACCAGGCAATTCCTGGCTCTTATACTTGAGTTAAGTGAAATAATCCCGGCATCATAAGCATTGTCAATCACACATTCATTAAGTGTTAATTTAGGATTTGCATTTGGTGAAGGATCCTGTATGCCGATAGCCTGGTAAGCATTTTTGATAACGGCATAATTCAGCACATTGTCTTTTGAACCAGTTTGAAAAAATATACCCGGCCAACTTGCCGGGAAGTCCTTATATGGATCATCCAGGCGGTCGCCACGGAAATAAACTCTGTCAATGGTATCTTTTAGTCCATTTACCTGTAATGTTCCGTTCACAATAATCGGGGCATCGGCATGCACATAAATGTGGCATCCTTTATTAATTGTCAGGGTTTGATTTGCGTTAATCAATAACGATCCAAGAACGACATAAGGTAAATCATTATTCCAGGTTTCATTGGCAGATACAACTTTGTTGCGCAGGAAATGTGCATTTTGTCCCCATGCTTCTAATTGAACCCACCTGTTATTGCCGTTATAACTTATTTGAATACTGTCACGGAGAATAAAGGGAAGATTATTGGCGTTCGGGTTAACGTTCACCTGCACAAAGACATGAAGACTATCGTTGGCTTCAATTTCAACATTATTAAATTGAGTGCCGGGTAAACCATCTACGTTCATTCTATAGACGGAATTACTGCCACCCATTAATTTTAAAGATGAGAGACGCAGTTTTTGATTATTCTCATTGATGATTCTGAATGATTGATAAATGGAGCCGGCAGTGGAAAAAACCGTATCATATTTTAAAGTATCGGCCGTTATAGTAACCCTTGCATCGGGCGAAGTAATAAAAGAATCTTTCCGGCAGGAAAAAAGAAATAAGAATAAGAATATGATAAGTATTCCGGGAGTCTTCATTGTTATCAAAAATAAAACTTAGAGGTCAAAGAAGAAAAAGAGATTGCTCTCTTAACGTGTTTGGTTTTTCAAACATCCAGATGAATTGTTACTTTGAAGCCACACAAAGAGTTGCTACACTTAGCCGGACACCCTCAGCTTTCAGCAATTCATTGCCGCAGGCTTCCAGGGTGGCACCGGTTGTTACTACATCATCCACCAGCAATAAATGTTTATTACGAATAGCTTCAGGGTTTGAAAGGATAAATTTTCCTTCCATATTCTTCCATCGTTCTATTCTGCCTTTTTTTGTTTGCGTTTCGGTATGCTGTGGGCGGACAATCACTTTGTCCAGAACAGGAATATTCATGGTTTCGGCCATTCCTTCACATAAAATGGTAGCCTGGTTATAACCTCTCTTTTTTTCTTTTGCCGGAAAAAGGGGCAGCGGAATTAATGCATCAACCTGAAAACGACCTGATTTTTGAATTTGCAACCCCATCATTTTGCCTAACTGCAACCCAAGTTCTTTATTGGTTTTATATTTAAACTGATGCATCAGGTGCTGCATCAGTGATTCTTTGGTGAAATAGAACTGGGCAGTGGCTCCAACCAAAGGCAACCTGCCAATGAATGTTTTTTCTACCGGGTTATTAGGGTGTAATTCGAAATTGGTCTCAGGCATTGTATCAATACAACGCATACAGAGTAATGTTTCTTCGTTTAATATATCGCTGCCACAACCAATGCAAACATGCGGAAACAACATGTGCAGAAAAGAATCTTTTATTTCTTTTAGCTTAATCATTAGAATAAGTGTTTGTACACTTCTTCCACTCTTCCCATTGTCACTACATCAATATTAAATTTTTGTTTATTTAAACCTTTCTGGTTGTATTTGGAAACAATAATCTTTTCAAAGCCCAGTTTCTCTGCTTCAGCAATCCGCTGGTCAATGCGGTTTACAGCTCTTATCTCGCCGCTTAATCCAACTTCACCGGCAAAACAAATATGTTGAGGCAGGGGTACATCTTCATAAGATGAAAGCAAAGCGCAAATAACAGCAAGGTCAATGGAAGGATCTTCTACTTTAATGCCGCCGGCTATATTCAGAAACACATCCTTCATTCCAAAATGAAAGCCACCTCTTTTTTCCAGTACTGCTAATAATAATTGTAACCGGCGTAAATCAAAACCACTGACAGTTCTTTGCGGGGTGCCATAAACTGATTGAGTAACCAATGCCTGTACTTCAATCAGCAAAGGTCTCATGCCTTCCATTGTTGCGGCAATGGCAATACCACTTAGCTGGTCTTCTTTTTGGGTGATAAGTATTTCACTTGGATTAAGCACACCTTTCATGCCTTCGTCTGTCATTTCATAAATACCAAGTTCTGATGTACTGCCAAAACGATTCTTTAATGTTCGCAGAATGCGATAGGCATAATGACGATCTCCTTCAAATTGTAAAACCGTGTCCACCATGTGTTCCAGGATTTTTGGACCGGCAATACTTCCATCTTTGGTAATATGACCAATCAAGAAAACAGGGGTATTGGTTTCTTTGGCAAATCGTTGAAATTCGGCGGCACATTCCCTTATTTGTGATACACTGCCGGGTGACGAATCAATAAAAGAAGTGTGAAGTGTCTGTATTGAATCAACAATGACTAATTGTGGCTTCAGTTTTTTTATTTCCTGGAAAATAGTTTGCGTGGAAGTTTCAGTAAGCAGGTAAAAATTATCATTCTTTAATTTCAACCTGTCTGCCCGCATTTTTATTTGTTGTTCACTTTCCTCACCACTGATATAAAGAACAGAAACGCCTTTAAGCCATAAACCATTTTGTAAGAACAGCGTTGATTTGCCAATACCCGGTTCGCCGGCAACCAATACCAGGCTTCCGGGAACAATACCACCTCCAAGCACACGGTTAAGTTCAGCATCAGAGGTTGGCAATCTTTTTTCTTCACTACTTTTTATCTCATTTAATGAGATGGTCTTACTTGTTCTCTTTTCGTCATTATAATCTTTCCATCCGTTGTTGTTTTTTATATTGTCTTTTTGAATTATTTCTTCAACGAATGTGTTCCATTGACTGCATGATGGACATTGCCCCACCCATTTCACACTTTCATACCCGCAGTTTTGACAGAAAAAAGATGTCTTAACCTTACTCATACAATAAAATTAATTGATTGTACTGTCCCGATAGCTATCGGGATTAAAATGTTTGAATAATGATTGATGCATCAAAATGTATTTCAGAAAAATTTCCGAAATAAAAATAGTATCAGGAACAGGCGATAAAATATTTTTTAGTGCAGTAGTTTTTTAAATGTAAAAAGGGCCAATCTTACGATTGACCCCCTTACTTACTAACCCATTAAATTCTATTGCTAAGGTACAATTATACCCCACATTTCAAAATAATTTTTTGACTCTGTGAATAACTTTTGGCATAATCCTGACCAATTGATGAGGGGTTTAAAATGGCGAAATCAAAATTATTAAGCAAATGATAATCAATTTATTACAATTGATTTGCTGCTTATTCTAAAACACTTTTTATAGGCTTAGAAAGTTAACAGTTTAAATCTTGAAATGACAAAAAGACCGGGAAATGTCCTTACGCTCAACTGGTAATAAATTTTATGTTCATGGGTTACAAATAAAATTTATTTTAAAAGATGACAATAGAAATTTAGATCATTTCCATGCTATTTTTAGGCATCAGTTTACTGGTATCTGCTGTTTTTAAAAGCAAGTTTTCCCGGTATAGCAAAGTACCCTTACCCGGGGTCTTTCTGGCCAGAAAGTGGCTGAAAAAATGCTCCGGGAAAATGGCATTTATGATGTAAAAGGGACCTCTGTGGGGGATTTCTTTCTGACCATTATAACCCGGTAAATAAAACAGTAAACCGGAGTCCTGAGTTGTATAATGGAGTCAATATTTCTGCTGCGCTGTGGCAAACCATGAATGTGGTCATGCTCAGCAGCATACCAATGCCTACTGTCCTCTCATGTTCAGGAGTAAAATAGTTCCTGTTGTTCAGGTAAGTTCCATGCTGGTAAATTGGATTTTATTGGCCGGTATAATTGTGCTGGCTACTACCAAAAGTCCGGCAGTTCTGCTTATCGGAGTTATTTTTATGAGCATTACTGTGCTTTTTATCCTTAAAACATTACCGGTTGAGCTGAATGCCAGTAAGAGAGCCCTGGCCTGGCTTGACCAGGCAAATATTACCAATGTTGAAGAATACCCCAAAAAGAAGAATGCGTTGAAGTGGGCCGCTACTACTTCTGTGGTTGCTACACTGGCGGCCGTAGTTACTCTTATACAATATGTTATAATCTATTTTGGAAGCAGGGATAAAAGCTAATCATTTGTGTTTGTGGCTTCTTTATAATTTTATCTCCTCGTCATGCTGATCAAAAAACTTATACTCAGTGAGGTGATAGTTGCTGTCTTTCTCCAGCCTTGTCTTTTGGCCAAACTTTCTTTTCCATTTTGCCATTTTGGTATTCCAAAACCATCCCTTGCTGAGATAGGCGTAAAGGATCGGGTGAACAACCAGTTTCAGGTTGCTATTTTTATGGGTGATAAGATAACTCAAATTCTTCTCAATCTCATCTTCCAGCAACAGAGTGGAGGAGATTTTACCGGTACCATTACAACTGGGGCAGGCTTCCTGAGTAATAATGTTGACTTCCGGCTTCATCCGCTGACGGGTGATTTGCATAATGCCGAATTTGGAAATTGGAAGCACTGCATGTTTAGCACGGTCCGGTGCCATAAACTCTTCCATCTTTTCCATCAACTTCCGTTTATTATCCGGAAGTTTCATGTCAATAAAATCAACAACGATGATACCTCCTAAATCCCTCAAACGTAACTGGCGGGCTATTTCTTCAGCTGCTTCAAGGTTTGTTTCCAAAGCATTTTGCTCCTGGTTATTGCTAACGCTTTTATACCCGCTGTTTACATCAATCACATGAAGAGCTTCCGTGTGTTCAATGATAAGGTAAGCCCCACTATCCAGGTTTACAGTTTTACCAAAAGATGATTTTACCTGCTTTGTGATGCCAAACGAATCAAAAATTGTAGAGCCGTTATTGTAAAATGAAACGATATCAGCTTTTTCAGGAGCAATGCGCAAAATGTAATTCCTGGTATCGTTAAAGATGTTGCGATCGTTGACTACGATTTTATTAAAATCTTCGTTCAGCAAGTCACGTAGAATGCTGGTGGCTTTGGTTTGCTCACTTAATACCCTGGTAGGCGCTACTGCCCCTTTCAGATTGTGCTGAATGCTTTTCCACATTTCTATTAATGATGAAAGATCTTCATGCAATTCAGCTGTGTTCTTTCCTTCGGCAGCCGTGCGAACAATTACCCCGAAATTTTTTGACTTAATTGCTTCTACAATTTTCTGTAATCTTTTTCTTTCTTCAGAAGAATGTATTTTTCTTGATACAGCTACAATATCATTGAAAGGTGTCAGCACAACAAACCGGCCAGGCAATGAAATTTCGCAACTTAATCTTGGACCTTTTGCAGCTATCGGTTCTTTGAGAATTTGAACAAGTATATTTGGCTTACCACCCAAAACTTCATTGATCTTTCCGGTTTTAACGATTTCCGGTTCTATGGTGAATTTGCTGAAATCAAGTGCCTGCTCACTTTTATCGTTCATGCAAATATTGGTAAATTTCAACAGCGATCTGACATAAGGGCTCAGGTCGGTGTAATGAAGAAAGGCGTCTTTCTCAAATCCAACATCTACAAATGCAGCATTCAACCCGGGGATCAGTTTTTTTACTTTTCCAAGATATAAGTCGCCTACGGCAAAACGGGCATCGCTTTTTTCGCTATGCAGTTCAACCAGCTTCTTGTCCTCCAACAGGGCAATTTCTACTCCCTGTGGGGCTGAATTAATAATAAGTTCTTTGTTCATTACAGCTTACATAAATGAATCAGCCGTGCTGTAAACACCAGTTGCGGAAATCCGTATGGAATGCGGGGTTTTACCTGTAGAATATTATGCTGCTAAATTGACGGGGTGCAAACTAATACGGCAAACAACCAGTGAACTGAGTTTTTTAAGTAAATCAGTATATAAAGTAAATACAGGTTCAAATTCTTTGTATTTACTTTATATACCCAAAACTTTATTTACTTATTCCTCTTCTTATGACGGTTCTTTCTCAGTCTTTTTTTACGCTTGTGCGTCGCAATTTTATGACGCTTTCTTTTTTTACCACAAGGCATACTCAAATAATTTTTTTGTTCTTGTTTATAATTAGTTTCTAAATCCTCTGTTATCAACGGCTATTTCGACAGTTCTTCGATTCTCTTCCCGATTTCCACCCTGGCATTTTTTTGTTTTACCAACGGAAGACTTTTTCGATACCAGGCCACGGCATTGGCTTTGTCACCCGTACGTTCATAAAGATCAGCCAGCAACAATATCGTTTCTGGATCATCTGATTTCAGCCTGTTGATGGTTTGCAGATGGCTGATGGCTTTATCGTATTGCCCTGAAATCAACGATCCTTGAACCAGCATCATCTGAGCATAAAGATTGCTACTATCTTTTTGCACTACCTGCCTGATCTTTACTATTCCCTCCATGGGACTGTCGGCAATACCACCAAAAAGATAACAGGCGCCAAGACCTACAGTTGCTGAATCGTTATCGGGTTGTATCTTCAAAGATCTTTCAAATAAATCTTTAGCCTGTAGCGCCTTCCATCTTCTTCGTTCCGCCACTTCGTCGGTCTGCAGGTTATCCAAAAACAAACGGGCAGCAAAGGTGAGGGTTTTTTCCGAGTTTTCCAATCGGGCAGCTTCGGCTTCGTACCAGGCAAAAGCTTCAAAAACATTGACTGAATCGGACCAAAAACGGGCTAATTGATGATATACATGAATCTGCTGATCTTTTACATTACCCCTGGAAATAGAGTTTTCTAATGCATTCAGCCTGACAACCTGTTCAGGACTAAGTTGTTTTTTAGCCATTGCCAGCAAACTGTCTATTGAAATATCAGACGGTTTGATTTGGCTATTGCCGGCAACAGGCCGGGAATTATCCTGGGCAATAATTTTTTTTTGAGGAACAGTTTTTCCTAAAAGATAAATACCGGCAGTTAGTAAAACGGCTGCACCAATTGTAATCCATTGAGGTTTTTTCACGATATAAAATTTCAGGCAGCAAAGTTACCCGAAACCGGTGAGGAAGGGTAGAAAAAAGGAAAGATTATTAAACGTGGGGGTTATACATCTTCACCGGGGCCAGAATCAGTCTTAACTTCCACCAGTTTCTTTACTTCAGCTACAAATTCTTTGGCTGGCTTGAAGGCCGGAATAAAGTGCGCCGGAATATGTACAGCAATATTTTTTTTAATATTGCGGCCAATTTTGGCGGCCCTTTTTTTGGTAATGAAGCTGCCGAATCCCCTGATATAAATGTTTTCGCCAGCGGCAAGAGTGTCTTTTACTTCCTTGAACATCGTTTCTAAAGTAACAAGAACATCAACCTTGGGTATTCCTGTTTTCTCAGAAATCTGATTTACCAGGTCGGCTTTTCTCATGGTTGCAGTTTTTAGAGGTTGTATTCAGAAGAATTTCAGAGCCAATTTATGACAAAATAATATGATAGTCAACTAAATAGGCATAATTTTTTTCAACCGGATATGCACCGGTCTTTATGAAATGATGGATATTTACCTGATCTTTTTAACCAGCCCCGGGTTTTTTAATGAAAAAAAATAACAGGAAAGAACTAAGAAACAGGTTCGCTGCTCTATTATTAAAATGGAACCTGGAAGAAAATACCCGGCAAATGCCATGGAAGGGCGAAAAGGATCCTTATAAAATATGGCTTAGTGAAATCATCCTGCAGCAAACAAGAGTGGAGCAGGGATTGAGTTATTACAATAAATTCATCAAAACATTTCCCGATGTACACAGGCTGGCTAAGACTCCTGACGAAAAGATATTTAAACTATGGGAGGGTTTAGGATATTATGCCAGGTGCAGGAACCTCATCGCAACTGCCCGGTTCATTTCAAAAGAATTGAAGGGCAAATTCCCGGGTGATTATGAAAACATAAAAGCATTAAAGGGAATAGGCCCTTACACGGCTGCCGCTATTTCTTCTTTTGCTTTCAACCTGCCCCATGCGGTGCTGGATGGAAATGTTTTCAGGGTTTTGGCAAGAGTCTTTGGTATTGCTGCGCCAATAGACTCAGCACAGGGGAAAAAAATATTTACTTCATTAGCGGATGAATTGCTGGATAAAAAACAATCCGGGTTATTTAACCAGGCCATTATGGATTTTGGCGCTGTTGTTTGTAAACCGGCAGCGCCGGTTTGTTCAACCTGTGTTTTCAAAAAACATTGTTTTGCTTTTCTGAATAATAAAGTGGATGATTTGCCGGTTAAAGAAAAAAAGATCAGCATCAGGAAGCGATGGTTTTATTACCTGGTGATGGAACATCAAAAAAAAATTGCTATCAGGAAGCGAACAGAAAAAGACATCTGGCAAAACTTATATGAGTTTCCTTTGATTGAAACTACAAATGAATCTAATACGGAAACAATTCTTCAACTGGCTGAAAAGAGAAAATGGTTGAAAAAAAATGACTTTGAATTACAATTTGTTTCTCCACTAATTAAACAACAACTTTCCCATCAATTGATAATCGGGCGGTTTATTATGATAAGATTAAAGCATAAACCCCAACAAAAGAATGATTGGTTGTGGGTGAACTGGGATACAGCTGAAAAATATGCTTTCCCACAATTCATTAATCAGTTTATTAGGGAAAGGACAGGGTAGTAAAGTTTATTCTGATGTTAATCATTTTGCTGGGGGGGGTAAATTACATATCCTGTCAAGATCATCATCGGTACATCTAAAGGCGCATTTTATTTTCTCCTTCATTTTCCCGTTTATTTCCTTTTTCTTTTCTAATTTGGAATATGCAGGTTGACTTATATCAAGCAATGAAGCAGCTTGTTTTTGTGCCAGGCCTTTCCAGATTCGAAGCAACCGAAGGTTTTCTCCTGTGAGCATAGAATAAGATAACGGTTAGTCGAATATAATAAATTTATCCACTACCGCCAAAACAGCGAGCCGGAATTACAATCAATAATAAAATTTCTTAGGGTTATAAAATATAACCAGCTACCTGAGTTTTCGTAAAAAAATTGTACCAACTTTAGTAAATATTAAACCTCTCTTGTATGGTTGCCAAACCGGAACAATTAGTTGACCGCTGGCTCAGAAGCATGGGGATTGATATATCTTCTTCCCTTTTGCGGGAAAAACTGATAACTCACCCCGATTATCCCTCACTGCTTTCCGTAACTGATACATTAGATGGGCTTGGCATTGATAATGCTGCTTTAATAATAGATAAAGAAAGGTTGAATGAAGCCCCTGTTCCTTTTCTGGCCCACTATGCTGTTAAAGGAGAGTTCATCATTATTAATAATATAGTAAAACAAATACAGTCAAACCCGGACTTTGAAAAAAACTGGAATGGCACTGCGTTGCTGGCAGAGAAACCGGATAACTGGCAGCATGCAGAAAACCTGGAGAGGTTGGTTAAGGAGAATAAAAGGAAACAAACCATTTTATTCACCTTGTTTTCTGTTGTTACGCTGGCTGGCCTTTGCCTTATCAATAATTTATCCTGGCAACTGACCGGTTTGCTGATAACAACCTTTACTGGCTTAACCGTAGCTGTATTAATAGTGCAGCATGAGTTGGGTATCAGTAATGAACTGACCGAACAACTTTGCAGCGCAGGCAAGCATACGGATTGCGATGCAGTGATGCATTCAAAAGGCAGCCGTTTTAGTAAGTGGCTTAACTGGGCCGATGCCGGTATCATTTATTTTGCTTCGTACTCTTTATTGCTGGTAATATTGTTATATACCGGAAACACCGGCGATATTGTCCTCCTGGCCGTTCTTTCCTGTGCTGCCGTTCCTTTTACTATGTTTTCATTGTACTACCAGTGGCAGGTGGTAAAGAAATGGTGTACACTTTGCCTGCTTACGGTTGCTGTATTATGGTTGCAGTTTACATTATTAATTCCTGTCACCCTAAGTTTATTGAAAAGTGAATTCAATAATATTTCTTTTAATGCAATATCATTTACCGCTTTTATTTTCTCCTTAGTTGTGGCAAGCTGGCTGCTAATAATAAAACCAACCTTGCAAAGAAATAATGAACTGACAGATACAAGTTTTTCCCTGCTGCGCTTTAAATATAATCCTGCAATTTTTGAAGCCTTGCTGAAAAAGCAGCGCCAGGTGAACATAACTCCATTTGATAATGATGTACAATTAGGAAATCCTGATGCACTCTTACAGGTAGTGGTGGCCTGTAGCCCTTATTGCGGCCCCTGTGCCAGAGCACATGAAGTATTGCATGGGTTATTATGTAATAATGATTTTGGCCTGACTGTTCGGTTTACGGCCAAAGCAAATAATAAGGAAGATAAAAGAACTGAGGCTGTCAGTTATTTGCTGAAACTCATGGAGGGTAAAAAGCCTGGATACAAAAAACAGGTATTGCATGACTGGTATGCTTTAATGAATTTGGAAAAATTCAGAGAGAAATATCCGATGCAAAATGAGGCAGATTTGCAGTTGCAACTGGAAGAACATGACCGGTGGAGTACAGAAGCAAAGATTGAATTTACGCCTACTATTTTTATTAATGGGTATCAATTACCAAAACAATACAATGCAAGTGATATAAAAAAATTACTGAGAGGGATAATTAATATTAACGAAGCAAAAGATGAAACTTTTGCTGTAAATAATATATCCCTTGTGTAAGGGATAAAGTTCTTTGTACAAAGCCATGCAGAAGCAGGGGAGTGTACAACCCCTGCTGATGGATGGAACCGCTTATTACTCCTCTGCCGTACCCTGAGTTTAACGAAGGGTTGGCAGGGGAGGCAAAAGCGGATAGAGTAGTAAGCAATGTTGTAATAAGCGGAACAAAACAACATTCTTTAAATTCTTAAACTTTTAAACATGAAAAAATTTGAAAACTTAGGAAGAGTCCTTAATAAAGAAGCGCAAAAAAAAATTAATGGCGGAGACGCCGGTCCCAATGAGGCTGTAACAAGTGCTTCGTGTAACAATTATAATCAATGGCACACTACGTATGCTCCAGCAACGACAATTGGGCTTTGCAGGCATGACCTAACGACACACTGTACGGATGGTTGCGGGAACTGTTCTTGGGATGGCGGATCCATTAATACATGTAATTGACAATTATTAAGTTTGGTATAAAGGGGAGTTATTGTAATTCCCTTTTATATTTATTTTTTAATTTAGGATTTTTAAAAGTAAGGGGTAAAAGAATCAGGGTAATGCGTCTTCTGTTTCAATGATAATATTTTATAAATAGGTTTTATTATGAAGTTCATTTTTAATTATTTATTCTTATTCTTCTTCAGTGCTTCAAAACTTATTGCAGGTAATAATATAGTTATATGCGGAAAGATCATTTCAGAAAAGCCTGTCTTTTTTGATGCTTATTTTCCTATTAATGGATATTATAATTCGCAGATAAATCAAAATGAATTTCAAAAGTTAACTATTACCCAAGACTCTTTTTATTTATCAGAAACACTGAATAAACCTTCAACCATTTCTTTGTTTTTTTATTATAATAATAATTCTTTTGTTGATAGAAGTGATTTTTTGTGTTTCCCTGGCGATTCTGTTCACATTATTATTAATACAACACTTTCGACATATGACAGAATGATATATTCCGGAGATAATGCCCAGGCAAATAATTTATTCAAAGAATTAAATTACAACCCAGCATTGAAATTTCAGCCAATTGATAACTTAATAACGAACTATTTAGTGAATGAAAATACTTTTGTAAAAAGTGTTGAATCTATAATAGATTCAATTATGAGACCATTTGAGGTACTGATTAATCAGGAGAAAGGCAATAAAAAATACTTTTGCTTATTAAGAAAGAACATAAGATTCCTTTTATTCGACGAAATTATACTCAGATTAATACTTTATCCCACCCAAAAACTCCAAAATATCCCCTGGGCAAAAAGGGCAGAAATTGGATTTGCCCTTCTAAAGCGACAACCAGTTGAAGATAAGGAAATAAAATCCTTATATAATTACTTTGTATTCATGGAAACAGTCTGCCGATTTCAGGCTTGTGTGCAATTAAAGCTGAATTCCGGCTACGAGTTGAACAAGAGTGACGTGACAATTATGAATAAAGGGTCGAAGGAAGTAATTGATAAAGAGCTTTCACATTTGGTTTATATAAAAAATGGAAAAGAAAGGGAGAACTTATGGGCCATTGTACTTGCTCAATACTTCAAGTTGGCACCCGGATATTTTGATGAAAGGGTCATTGATCAATATTCCAGATTATTTTCAAATAATTTTTACGTCAGCTTACTAAGGGAAAAAATAAATGAAATAAATCATCTGAAAAAGATAGAGTATTTGCTTCAGTCCCCTATTATTATTAAGGATAGCACCGGAGAAATGTCTTTTATAAATGATTTGTCCAAAATATCTGGGGATTCTTCGAAAAATATTTTTGTGGATGTTTGGGCCTCTTGGTGCGGGCCTTGTATTGGAGAGTTTGCTTATAATAGGTCACTTGATTCTTTTTTATTGGCACAACAGATATTAAAAGTATATATAAGCCTCGATAATTCCGGGAATAAGAGAAACTGGTTGGCTGCCATCGAAAAATGTAAACTCGGAGGAGTACATATTCTTGCGGGTCCAAAATTAGGAGAGGATATCAGGAAAGTATTTGAGATTGGGGTAAATGAACCGCTATCAATTCCAAGATACCTGTTAATTAATAAAAAAGGGGAAATAATAAATGATATAAACCGACCTAGTACCGGTAAAAAATTGTTTGATGAAATCAGCAAAGCTTTGAATTTATGAAATTAGTGGCTTTGCCTGAATAGTTGAGTAAGGGTATTTAAAATGTAATTTTCAACCGGATATCTTATGTTTTTTCATTTTTACAAACAACAGGATTTTATGGATTGCGGTCCATCATGTTTTCGAATGATAGCAAAACATTTTCGACGAAATATTTCTTTACAAACATTAAGAGAAAAAACACAAATAGGAGAGGAGGAAGTAAATTTATTGGGTATCGGAGAAGCTGCAGGGATAATTGTAGAAAATAAATTAGCCCTTATATAGAGGGTAAAATTCTTTGTACAAAGCCATACAGAAGCAGGGGGTGTACAACCCCTGCCGATGGATAGAACCGCTTATTACTTCTCTGCTTTGCCCCTGAACACTGAGCTTGTCGAAGTGTTGAAGGGTTGGGCAGGGGAGCCGTAGGTGGTAAAGAATTACCTGTCTGCCGGCAGGCAGGTAAGCAATGTTGTAATAAGCGGAACAAAACAACATTCTTTAATCTTTAATTTTTTTAAAACATGAAAAAGTTTGAAAATCTCGGCAGAATGCTGAGTAAAACTGAACAAACCAAAATAAAAGGAGGAAACCCGCCAGAAGAAGGCGGTCCCGCTTGTAAAACTTCTGCAACAACCTGTACTTTTTTGACTCCAGGTGGCAATGTCTATACAGGAAATTGTGGAAGTACTACTGACGGACCGATGGGCAGCACAGTTTGCGGATGTAAATGGCAGGGGACGGTAATTGCTGACTCGACCTGCAATATGGCGGCATAAAAAAATAGGCAGGAGAAGCTCTCCTGCCTTTAATTCAAGCTTATGTATAAAATACTAACAATAGTAATTTTAGTCTGCATTTGTTGTGACATCCTTGGACAGAATGCTAAGCTCTCAATAAATATAAAATCAAGAGAATTAGTTGGAGATAGTACTATTCTTATTTTCAGCAGAAGCGATATGGGTGATACAGGCTACGGGTTTAAAAAAATTCCTGCTAGACTTGGGCTGTCATATGTAAATATCAAGTGTAGTGAACCCTTTTTTTGCAATATTGAATTGAGAAGAGGAGACAGCGTTTTGAAAGCGAGTAACAGCTTTCTAATTACACAGAGTAACATAAAAGTCGAATTTAATATTAACAGGAAGTTCCCATTAGTTACGGGAGGTGAAAATGATTATTATTTTCAGAACAGGTTTCTTTTGTTTGAAATGCCAGCTATAATAGCAAGGCACCCGGATTTCTCTTGTAACAGGCTTAAGGAAAGGTATGAATTTCAAACAAAAAATATTCTTCTTCAGTATTATGTAAATGAATATGAAAATAACATAATCAATACTGTTTCTTCCAAAAAAAATTATTTTGTTGTATTGCAGACATTGTGGAACAAGGTGGAATGTGTATCACTTAAAACCCTCGAAATATGTTATAATAAATTTACTGACAGCCTCAGAAGAACTTCCATCGGTAAAATGATGGGAGATTATATTACGAATTCAAAAAAAATATTTCCGGGTAAACAGGCTCCTTCATTCTCTGTGGTTAATCCTGATGGAAAAAACATAGAATCAGATAAAATACTTTCATCAAACAAACATGTTTTCATTGATTTTTGGGCAAGCTGGTGTTTGCCATGCAGAGCACAAATGAGGGATCTGCGGGAAGTGTATCAAATATCTGATACTTCAAAGTTTAAACTCGTTTCCATAAGTATTGATTCAGAAGAGCAAAAATGGTTAAAGGCTTCATTGGAGGAAAAAATAGCTTGGCCTCACTTTTTAGCGTTTGGTGGCTGGCAGGGCGATGTTGCAACCAAGTTTGCACTTACTTACATTCCTCAAAATGTGATTATTGATCCATCTGGTATTATTGTAGCCTCAAATTTGACCATAAGTCAACTTCGGATGTTTCTTGCCGAAAATAAAATACTTAAAGTGCAATAATAGAATTTGAAATAGGTGTAAAACAGGAATATTAAAATGAAAGAATTCAGATGTGAACCACATACTTTTCTTTAAAAAATCTAACTTCTCGGGCTGCGGCCCCACCTGCCTCCGCATGATGGCAAACAGTGTTATAAGTTCTTTGTGCAAAGCCATGCAGAAGCAGGGGGTGTACAACCCCTGCCGATGGATGGAACCGCTTATTACTCCTCTGCCGTACCCTGAGTTTAACGAAGGGTTGGCAGGGGAGCTAAAGGCGGATAGAGTAATATGCAATGTTGTAATAGGCGGAACAAAACAACATTTTTAATTTTTAAAATTTTAAAACATGAAAAAATTTGAAAATCTCGGCAGAAAGCTGAGCAAAGAAGAACAAAAGAAGATTATAGGAGGAAACTATGGTGGAGATTATTGTGCACTAGTGTATTGTTACAATTCAAGCCATGTAGAGTTGGGAACCATTTATGCAATGCGCAGCACTGTTGAAACTTGGCTTACGCAATGTATTAATGCTGGTTGTTCGAGCACAACTACTACATCTGGCTCGGATTGCTCTTGTAGCAATTGTACAGTTTAATTTGCATTTACTGTCATTGGGCCATCATAGAATTGGCTCAATGACAGTTTCTTAAACGGAATCATATATGAAGAAGAGTATAATTTTGTTAGCAATATTCCTTTTTTCAAAACTCTCATTTGCAGCTACAATTATCTGTGGAGTATTTGAAAAATTTGATAATAAAGGGCAAATTCACAAGGCTCGAATATATCGGATTTGGAATTTATTTATGGAAAGTGAAACAAAAGAAGAGTTTGTGTCAATGCCTATCAGTAAAAATGGCTTCTTTAAATTGAAGTTAAGCAATGTGACAGATATGATAATAAATTTTGAAGGGAACGGGACCAGAGTTAAATTTTTTGTGAAGAGAGACGACTCATTATTTATTAGAATATCTAGTTCAGGGGAAATTCAATTTTCAGGTAACTCTGTCTCTTCAAGCCTCAATAATCTTTTATTTAAAGAAAATATTTTAGAAAAAGATGTCAACTTAGGACAAAATGATTTAAGTGATTCTTCAAATGTTTACAAATCAATTGACTCAATTCAAATCCTAATGTCTTCTTTTTCAATTCCACAAAAGAACAATCTTTTTGAGAACTACCATTATGCTCAGTTACTTGGAAAACAATTTATGAGGATTGAT
This sequence comes from Chitinophagaceae bacterium, assembly GCA_032654705.1. Lineage (GTDB taxonomy): Bacteria > Bacteroidota > Bacteroidia > Chitinophagales > Chitinophagaceae > JJ008. The sequence continues at coordinate 2,526,135 of JAULAZ010000003.1, read as the reverse complement.
TATTTTGAAAAAACATTTAAGCTGGATACTTTCGTAAGAGGCATCATTGACAGTATCTGGAATAAATTCCCGGTACTTGGCAATGGTGCTAAGGATTCAAGAGCATATCTCAATTCCAGTCTTTTTTATTCGTACAGAGTATGTTATAAAAATTTTTTTTCTGAAAATGATCCTAGATTTAATCTCTACGAGTTTAATGTCAAACGACTTTCCAAAGACACGAATATATTTCATGAAAATACCGAATTATTGGGAATTCATATTAGTTCAGCTTTACGAAGTTTAATTTATGTATCCACAAATCCCTATGAATTAGAATTGGCTGAAGCAAAACTTCTTTCTTATAGCAAATACAGTCAAGTTAATCATTTAGTAAAAGAAAGTATTAAACGGGCCATTGCAATCAAAAAAATTGAATTAGGGGTAAAATATATTTCAAACATAAAATTGAGTAATGACAAAAATCAAAAAACAAATATTCGTGATATAAAAGCCGAATACATTGTAATTGACTTTTGGGCTACTTGGTGTGTACCCTGTGTGCAGGAAATAATTTGGCAAAAAGAAAACCGGGAAAAATATAAAATTGACATTAAATATGTGTATATCAATATTAACGATAATAAAGAAAGGTGGTTAGCTTTTTTAAGGAGAAATAAACTGAGTAACATTCAACTATTCGCATCAAAATCAGAATCGGAGAAAATTAAAATCGCTTATGGGTTTTATGAAATCCCGCATAAGATATTAGCAGACAAATTTTACAGAATCATATCTAGCAATAAAGATAAGATAAAAGAGTTTTTATTGCCTTTATTGTCGGATAAAGCAAAGTAAGAGTGCGGGGAAAAAAATTCACAATGACCTCCTCATTTTCTTTCTACAATCAATACGATGCTATGGACTGCGGCCCCACTTGCCTCCGCATGGTGGCAAAGCATTACGGCCGTAGTTTTTCATTACAAAAGCTAAGGGAGAAAACACAGATAGGTAAAGAAGGAGTAACCCTTTTAGGTATCGGAGAGGCTGCAGAGTCAATTGGCTTCAGAACACAATCATTAAAACTTACATACAACACACTTGTTAAAGATGCAAAGTTGCCAGCCATTCTTCACTGGGATCAAAACCATTTTATAGTTCTGTATAAAGCCAAAAAGAATAAATTGTTTGTAGCTGATCCGGCCAAAGGATTAATAACATTTACCCCCACAGAATTTAAAAGTCATTGGATAAGTGATAAAGTTAACGGAGTAGATGATGGTGTTGCTTTATTATTAGAACCTTCACCTGCATTTTATGAGAATGCTAATGATACGGAAGAGAAAAAAACAGAAGGGCTTCGGTTTAAAAATATCTTCAATTACATCTTCCCTTACAAGAAATTAGTATTCCAGCTGTTCATCGGGCTCGGCGTAGCCAGCCTGTTGCAGTTGTTCCTTCCCTTTCTTACCCAAAGCATTGTTGATACCGGTGTAAATACGGCCAATATTCATTTTGTTTATATCGTGTTGCTGGCGCAGTTAGCTTTATTTGCAGGGCGACTGGCAGTGGAGTTTGTAAGAGGATGGATACTACTTCATATCAGTACCCGGATAAATATTTCTATTCTCACAGATTTCCTGATCAAGCTGATGAAACTGCCGGTCAGCTTTTTTGACAGCAAACATACCGGTGATATTCTTCAAAGAATGAATGACCATAGCCGGATAGAGTCTTTTCTTACCGGCTCATCGCTTAATGTGTTGTTCTCATTGATCAATCTTGTAATCTTCTCTGTGGTACTTGCTATTTTTAATGTGGGCATTTTTGCAGTGTTTGCAATTGCCAGTGTGTTGTATGCTGTCTGGGTTATTCTTTTTTTGAAAAAGAGAAGAATACTTGATTACAAAAAGTTTGATGTGGCGGCTAAAGAACAAAGCACAACCATACAGTTAGTACAGGGCATGCAGGAAATAAAACTGAATGGTGCTGAACGGCCTATGCGCTGGACATGGGAGAGGCTACAGGCAAAGTTGTTTGGCTTAAGTATGAAAGGCCTTTCATTGAACCAATGGCAACAGGCCGGCGCTTTTTTCATCAATGAAGGCAAAAATATCTTTATTACTTTTCTTTCAGCCAAAGCAGTAATAGATGGTCAAATGACCCTCGGTTCCATGCTTGCCGTGCAATACATTATTGGTCAGCTAAACAGCCCTATCGAACAAATGATTGGCTTTGCACAAAGCTGGCAGAATGCCAAGATCAGCATGGAGAGACTGAACGAAATACATACAATGGAAGATGAAGAACCAGCGGACAGAAATTTGCAACAGGAGCTTCCGGTTGCTTTTCAAAGACAAATTGTGGGTGGCAAAAATCCCCTGAAGGAAGATCCGGAACAGATACACTACCAAGTGGAGAATACTTTGAGCAATATTAATTTTCAAATAAATGAATACGCTTCATCAAACGAGCTGCGGGTGGATGCTAAGCCCTCCCTTCGGGAGAGTTGGGTGGGCTTTCATAACATCTCATTTACTTATCCCGGCGCAGGTAATGAACCTGTGCTTAAGGATATTAACCTGAAAATTCCAAAAGGAAAAACAACGGCAATAGTAGGAATTAGCGGAAGCGGTAAAACAACTTTATTGAAACTCTTGCTGAAATTCTATGAACCGCAGAAAGGGGAGATTTACCTCACCCCTAACTCCTCTCCAGAAAGTGGAGAAGAGAAAGGCACACCTCTCTCAAATATCAGTCATAAAGTATGGCGCAACCATTGCGGTGTAGTAATGCAGGAGAGTTTTATTTTCTCAGATACGATTGCAAAAAATATTGCAGTGGGCCAGGAAAAAATAGACATGGAAAAACTCCGCTATGCCACAGAAATAGCCAACATAAGAGAATTTATAGAAAGCCTGCCCTTAGGCTACAATACAAAGATTGGCGCTGAAGGAACTGGCCTTAGTATGGGTCAAAAACAAAGATTACTGATTGCAAGAGCTGTTTACCGTGACCCCGACTTTATCTTTTTTGATGAAGCGACCAACAGCCTTGATGCCAATAATGAAATGGTGATACTGAAAAACCTTGAATCATTTTTCAGGGGCCGGACAGTAATTGTAGTGGCACACCGGCTGAGCACTGTAAAAAATGCAGATCAGATAGTAGTGCTGAATAAAGGGGTGATTTCAGAAAAAGGAACCCACCAGGAATTAGTAAACCTGCGGGGAGAATATTTCACATTAGTAAAAAATCAATTAGAACTTGGAGCTTAAATTTTTTATATGCCAGGCACATTAAACCATAATGAGTTGCTGACTGAAGAAGTGCAGGAGGTTATAAGCTACAGGCCGCATTGGATTGTGAGACGGGGGAATACTGTCTTTCTGCTTATTGTATCATTACTGCTTGCATTGACATGGGTAATACAATACCCTGATATAATAAGTGCAAGCACCCGGTTAGTTACTTTAAATCCGCCCAAACTTGTTAATGCGAAAACAGAAGGTAAACTGCTAAAGCTGTTGGTTGCTAATGAGCAACAGGTAAATAATGGTCAGACGCTTGGATATATGGAAAGTACAGCTAACTATAGCCAGGTGTTACAACTTCAAAACTGGATCAATGAAACAATAGCCGGTTTGCAGGATAATGACTATGCTCTATTAGTTAAAAATCCAATACCAAAACTTTCAGGATTAGGGGAATTGCAAATAAACTACCAGGAATTTCAAAATCAATTAGAACTAACTAAACAAACCCTTGCAAGCGGTTATTATCAGCAAAAAAGAAATGCCCTGCAAAAAGATATTGAATACCTTGCTTCTTTAAAGGCCAATTCAGAACAACAAAAACAGCTGATTGAGCAAAACAAGCAATTAGATCAAAAAGAATATGATGCTTATGAATCACTGGCAAAGGATAAAGTGATTGCTCCGTTGGAACTTAATCAATACAAAAGCAAACTGATTGCCAAGGAGCAAAGCCTGAAACAGGCAAATGCACAAATTACAAGCAGCGATATAAACAGTCACAGTAAACAAAAAGAAATTCTTGACCTCAGCAAACAAGTGTCTGACCAGCATCAGCAATTTTATTCTTCTTTGCTTGATCTGAAAAGCCAGGTAGAAAAATGGGTGCAGCAATATGTACTGACAGCTCCTGAAGATGGTAAGGTAATGTTTGTATCCTCCTTACAGGAAAATGAATTAATAAGCAATGGGCAGGGTTTATTTTATATACAACCCTCGCCAACGAAGTTTTATGCAGAAGTAATGGCGGGCCAGCAGGGACTTGGAAAAGTGAAAACAGGCCAGCAGGTTATGATAAAAGTGGAAAGCTATCCAAGTGATGAATTTGGATACTTATCAGGTGTTGTCAGTTATATTTCCAATATACCCAACCGCCGGGATAGTTTTTTGATAAAGGTGGATTTGCCAAAGGGATTAGAAACCAGTTACGGCAAAACAATCTTCTTCCGCAATGGATTGATCGCAAGGGCTGAAATCATCACAGATAACAGGAAGTTGTTTGACCGGCTTACAGGACAATTAAGAAAGATACTTAAAAGATAAACTGAAGATAAAAAGGCCCGAACTCCCTCTCCACCTGGTGGAGAGGGAAGGGGTGAGGAACTCTTTGTTTGCGCAAACAAGGTAAAAGAGCCTGGTACCTTAACCCGGGCCTATTAGTAAAATTAAAACTTTAAAACATGAAAAAATTTGAAAATCTCGGCAAAAAGCTGAGTAAAGAAGAACAGAAAAAAATTAAAGGGGGAGATGCAGATGAGCCTGGATGTGGCAAGTATTATGCCTCATGTTCAAATGACAAGCCATGCTGCCCAGCTTTCGCTTGCATGCTTGTAGGTGGTGAGCAGGGTTCTATGAGATGTGATTGATAGAATTAAAGTGCAAATTATATCCAGGTTGAAGAATGACAAAAACTCAACCTGGATATTTCAGATTAATCACAACCTCCTAATAATTTTTAGCATGAAAAAAAATACAGTAACACTTATTCTTCTTTTTTTATTTTCTTTTCAATCTGCAGTTGGCCAGTTTATTAAAGTGCCTTTTATTCTTAAAGGTAATTTTATTGGTCTGCCGGATGGGAAATTTATTCACTTGTCAACGGGATATGTTAATACAGAAGCGGCCGACTGGAAACTTAAATCTGATTCGGCAATTATCTTTAAAGGCAAATTTATTTTTGAAGGCTCATTAAGCTATCCGCATGGAGTTAGAATTTATTTTGATGATAGCGAAACCCATTTTCAATCGGGATTGTTTTTTTTAGAAAAAGGATTGCAAAACACGGAGATTGATATTAATCTTCAAAATGGAATAACCCCGGTTGTTAAAGGGTCTGGCTCGAATGAGATATTTATTAAAAAATACCATATCAGGGAAATTGAAAAAGATTGGCTGGCGTTAATTGATGAAGGGCAAAGTCTTTATACTAAATTCAAGGATAGCATTCCTCAATCAGCATTGAGATCACTATACAAAAAAAAGGAAGAGAATAACCAAAGAAAGGATTCATTTCTGTTAAAAGACACAAAAACCAATCACTCTTATTTTGTTTCCCTTTGGCTGGTCACTGAAAGCTTGATGAAATACGGATATAAACCACTTTATTATAATGTCTTTAATCTAATTCCACAAAGTATAAGGGCAACTAAAACAGGCAAATTTCTAAACGATAAAATCAGTTCGGCAAGCAGTACTGAAATTGGCAAAAAATTCCCCGTGCTTCTTCTTCAGGATACATTGGGAAAAACGAAACAAATTGATTTTAAAAATGAAAAGATTAAATATACTTTGATTGATTTTTGGTATAGTCATTGCGGCCCCTGTATTGCACAATTTCCTAAGTTAAAAGAAATTTATGATCAATTCAAAAGCAAAGGGTTTCAAATAGTGGGAATTTCGATAGATGCGAAGAAAGATAAAGAAGCATGGGAAAAGGCGATAGGGAAATACAAATTACCCTGGCTCCATTTTTGGGATTCTGACCATACTGAATCATCAAGATTATCTATTAATGCTTATCCTACAACATTCTTGTTGGGGAGTGACGGAAAAATTATTACGAAAAATATCGAGATTTCTGAGTTAGAAAAGTTTTTACAAAAAAATTTAAAATAATAGTCCAAAAAAAACAAATTCTTTTTTTGCGATAAGATTGATAGGAAACAAGGAGCTAAAACGTAAATTAGTCGAAATATTTAAGGAAGAATAAATCTATTTCAGATACAATGGACTGCAATCCCACCCACCTGCGTATAGCATTCAAATATTAATTCGATCCTCCAGATTTAACTTTCAATATTTCTTCCAAATAGTCTAACTTTAAACAGCAGTAAGCCCTTAGACGATTTCTTCACCTAAAGAATTTAAGTATGAGAGGCGTAAACCGAGTAATGCTGATTGGCAATCTGGGCAAAGACCCGGATGTGCAGCACCTGGAAGGAAATATTGCCGTAGCCAAATTTCCACTGGCCACCACCGAAACTTTTAAAGACCGTAGCGGCAAATTAGTGTCGCAAACCGAATGGCATACCGTAGTGCTTTGGCGGGGGCTGGCCGACCTGGCGCAGAAATATCTTCACAAAAGCAGCCTCGTTTATATTGAAGGCCGCCTGAGAACCCGCAGTTGGGATGATAAGGACGGCAACAGAAAATTTGCAACTGAGGTGGTGGGCGATAATCTTATTATGCTGGATAAAAGAATGGATGGCAGCAACGCAACAGGTGATGGTGGCGCTGTGGAAGGAATAGGCGGCAGTGATATGCCGATGAACGATCCTTCTGAAACCCTGCCGTTTTAACCATAAGTATTAAATACAATAACTTTGTTTGCAATTACCTGGCAGGCCCATTGACCTGCCTTTGTAATTGAACTTGATAAACAAAATCACTTGCTTTGGATAGTTACCCGGTATTTGGTTTCCTGGCTGATCATCTTTCTTTTACCTTCCTGGCGGTTAGCCTGTATGGCCCGACGATGCTGATTATTACACTCATTACTTTACTGGTGCTCAGCTTTATTATTTCCGGGGCCGAAGTAGCCTTTTTTTCCTTAGAGAAAAAAGAATTGAATATGCTGAAAACCAAACAGCATCATTCAGCAAAGCGGATCATAAATCTACTGGAAGAACCCAAAGAAGTGTATGCCTCTTTATTAATTGCCGGCACATTTATTAATATCAGTATTATCGTTTTGTCCAATTTGCTGATCAACCGGTATTTTTCATTCGGCAAATTGGGAGGATTGGGCGAAATAGTATCAAAAGTTTTTCTCATTGCTTTTGTGCTGATTTTTTTTGGTAAAATTTTGCCCAAGGTTTGGGCTTCCCAAAACAACCTCCGGTTTGCCTATGGTTGTTCCTTTATTATTGAATCATTACATCTCTTGTTACGGCGGATCAGTAAATGGATTGTTTCATTAGCGGATGGTATTGGTAAAAGAGCTGGTGTAACCAAGTCGGGGGCGATGAATATGCAGGAACTGGATAAAGTGATTGATATTAAAAGTAGCGAGGGCACCTCTCAGGAAGAAAAGAATATTATGAAAGGGATTGTGAAGTTTGGCAATATCTCGGTGAAGCAGGTTATGCGGAGCCGGCTGGATGTAAGTGGCATTGATTACAACATTTCTTTTTTGGGATTGATAAAACGGGTGGAAGAATTACATTACTCACGGTTGCCGGTATATAAAGGAAGCCTTGATGAAGTAGTGGGAATTATCAATACAAAAGATTTAATCCCCTGGCTGAGTGAAACGGAAAACCTGCCTGCCGGACAGGCAGGCTTTGACTGGCATCACCTCATGCGCCAACCTTATTTTGTGCCGGAGCAAAAACTGATTGAAGACCTGCTGAAAGATTTTCAGCAAAAAAGAATCCATTTTGCCGTTGTGGTGGATGAGTTTGGCGGCACCAGCGGAATAGTTACGATGGAAGATGTACTGGAAGAAATCATCGGTGAGATTAAAGATGAATTTGACGATGAAGAAAGCAACAATTATAAAATAGATGATAATAACTATATATTCGAAGGTAAAATAATGATACATGATATGTGCAGGATCATGAAATTGCCCATGGATACATTTGATCAACTAAAAGGAGATAGTGATTCGTTGGCGGGCATGTTGCTGGAAGTAGCTGGTGAGTTTCCTGCCGTAGATTGGATGATCCCTTGCGGAGATTTTGAATTTGCAATTCTTCAGGCAGATAATAACCGTATTCAATTGGTAAAAGTGACGATTAAACCCCAACAATAAATAATGCCGGGCATGGTAAAGAAAATTCTTTTCATCTTATTCTTTTTTTCTATTGGCCTGTGTTTTTTTTCATGCAACAGTGACTACACAGCCGGCAAGAAAAAAGGCTATTTTAGAATTGATTTTCCTGAAAAGCAATACCGGGATTTTAATGAGCCGGGTTATCCTTACACGTTTAAATACCCGGTTTATGCCAGCATTACAAAAGACTCTACTTTTTTTGATGATAAAGCCGGCGACTGGTGGATCAATATTGATGTGCCGCAGTTTGCCGGAAGAATTTATATCAGCTACAAAGAGATCGGGGCAAAAAATAATTTTGATTCATTGGTCAAAGATGGATTTAAAATGGCCTATAAGCAGCATGTGGATGTTTCAACGGGGATTGAAGAAACCAGGATAACGACCCCCAATAAGGTGGAAGGAATTTATTTCAGTCTTGGTGGTAACACGGCCACGGCCAACCAGTTCTTCCTTACAGATTCGACCAAACATTTTTTAAGGGGAGCTTTGTATTTTGATGCAACACCTAATGCCGACTCCCTGGGTATTGTTAATGATTTTCTGAAAAAGGATTTAGAATATTTAATCAGTACGCTGAAGTGGAAATAAAATCCTGTCCGGTTTACAGGATGGGATGGCGGTTTAAAAAATCTTCATCAGGAAGCACTGTTACATGTTTGTCAGAGGACTTTGATGAGCTACCTTTGGCTGATGATTGTGATTGATAATATGCTGATAAGCGATGATGTGGTAGAAAAGCAATTCGTTTGCGATCTTACCAAATGCAAAGGCGGTTGCTGCGAGGAAGGCGATGCCGGCGCCCCGTTGGAGGATGATGAACTGGACATTGTCCTGCAACTGTATGAAAAGATAAAACCATATCTTACTGATGCTGCCATCGCTGAAGTTGAAAAGAAAGGCAAGTATGTTTATAGTAAAGAATTTGGCTGGGTAACTCCAACATTAGGTAATGACAGGGAAATATGTGTATATGGCACAAGAGATGAGAAAGGGATTATTAAATGCGCCTTTGAGCAGGCATATTACGACGGAATAATTCAATGGAAGAAACCAGTCAGTTGTCATTTGTTCCCGGTTATTGCATACAAAGGGAAGAAAGGGAGTCATGACAGGTTGAATTATGAACCAAGAGAAAAGCTATGTAACCCGGCCTGCGGATTGGGAAAGAAATTGCAGGTGTCAACCTATGAATTTTTAAAAGAGCCATTGATAAGAAAGTTTGGAGAAGAGTTTTATAATGCCCTGGATAAAGTGACCAAACTAAAGGCAAATAAAAAAGCAAAAAATAAAGTTACACCGTGAAAGAAACTGCATCCGGTTTTATTGCCAAAAGCACTGTTAAGGCTGCCGATAAAGAACACCGGCGCAAAATCAATTTTAATATTGGCAAGTATAATGCGGTAGTACCTCTGGGAAAGGAACAGTTTGCCAATATTCATTTGGCAAGAGAAAAAGCCAAGAATATTAAATGGAAAGCCATTGAAACACTGGATAAGCAGTTAGAGAATTTTGAGGCAGTGATTACCAAACGAGGCGCCAAAGTCATCTGGGCTGAGGATGCGCAGCAGGCATTGGATGCGATTCAGAAAATTTGCGAAGCAAAAAATTGCAAAACGCTGGTGAAGAGCAAGAGCATGGTGACTGAAGAAATTCACCTGAATGACTTTTTAGAGAAACACGGAATTGAAAGTGTGGAGACTGATCTGGGAGAATATATCCAGCAATTAGATGGCGAGCCGCCTTATCATATTGTAACGCCTGCCATGCATAAAAGCAAAGAAGATGTGGCAAAGCTTTTCGCTGAAAAGCTGGGAACAGATCCGAAAGCAACGCCGCAACAGTTAACCTTAATTGCCCGGAAAATATTAAGAGAAAAATATGTGCAGGCAGAAGTGGGAGTAACCGGCGCTAATTTTATTATTGCTGATATTGGCGGCATTGCAGTAACCGAAAATGAAGGCAATGCAAGATTAAGCTGCTCCTGGCCAAAAACTCATATCGTCATTGCGGGTATTGAGAAAGTAATTCCTTCCATGACAGATCTTGGATTGTTTTGGCCGTTACTGTCAACTTTTGGAACAGGACAAAAAGTAACAGTATATAATACCATCATCACCGGTCCAAGACAACCAAATGAAACCGATGGCCCAGATGATATGTATGTGATATTACTGGATAATGGCCGAACCAATATTCTTGCCAATGAAAAGCAGCGGGAAAGTTTGTACTGTATCCGTTGCGGAGCCTGTTTGAATGCATGTCCTGTTTATAAAAATATTGGCGGGCATACTTATGCCACTACTTATAGCGGACCGATTGGATCAGTCATTACTCCTCATTTAAAAGATATGGGGGAATGGAAGCATCTTAGTTATGCTTCATCACTTTGCGGAAATTGCACCGAAGTATGTGCTGTTAAAATTAATCTGCATGAATTACTATTAGAGAACCGGCATGAAGCAGTGGATGAAGGGCATAGTAATTTCTCAGAAAGAATAGCTTGGAAAATGTGGAAGCAGGGAATGCTCCGCCGCAAATGGATGAATATGGCAGGGGGCGGCACAAAAAGCTGGATAGTGAACAGCCTGCTGAAGGGATGGACGAAACACCGGGGGAAAATGGAATTTCCCCAAAAATCTTTCAACGAATTATGGAAAGAGAAATACGGCGGCAGATAAGTATCTTCATTTTGTGATTGTCTTCATTAATACAATAACTCCAAGAGTTCGCTACGTCACAGATTTTATTGGAAAAGAAATCGGTGGAATATCTTTTGTTCTTACTGATAACACCGATGGGTATAAAAACTCAGGCGATTACAAAATTAATTACAGTAATAAACGAATAACAGCAGATGAATTCTGGCTATTCCCTCATTCATTATTATTTGAGAAAGGAATTAAGCAGCAAAATACGGAATGCTTTGAAGTAAATAACAATAAGGCTTTCTTTAAAACTGAAGGTGATTTTCCTTTTGATATTTTTGCGGCAACATTTTATTTGCTCAGCCGCTACGAAGAATACCTGCCGCATCAAAAAGATATGTATGGCCGCTATGCCCATGAAAATTCACTGGCTTACAAAGAAAATTTTCTTCACCTTCCATTAATAAATAGCTGGCTGAAACATTTTGGAGAAAAGCTGAAACAAAAATTTCCTTTATTCACTATTCACTATTCACCATTCGCTTTTCTTCCAACCTATGACATTGATGAAGCCTATAGTTTCAAACACAAACAATGGCAACGAAGTGCAGGTGCGGCAGTCAAGGATATTTTAAAAGGGAAATGGAAACGTTTCGGCTTGCGACGCAAAGTGCTGAATGGAAAAGCAGTTGACCCTTTTGATTCTTACAGCTGGATAAACGACCTGCATCGTCCATATAGGTCAGTTCATCCGCATTATTTTTTTCTTGTGCCTGGCAAAACAGGGAAGTACGACCGCAATATTCTTCCCGGCGAAACAGCGCTGCAGGTTCTCATTAAAGAACATTCAGATAAATATAATATCGGTGTTCATCCTTCCTGGCAAAGCGGAGATGATGCATCACTGATAAAAAAAGAAAAAGAAACAATAGAGCATATAACTAAAATCAAAGTTATTTCTTCCCGGCAACATTTTATCCGTTTTAGTTTGCCCCAGACTTTCCGGCATTTGATTGATGCAGGCATCAAAGAAGATTTTTCCATGGGTTATGGAAGCATCAATGGTTTCCGGACATCGGTTGCTTCATCCTTTTACTGGTATGATTTAGAGAAAGAAGAAGCAACCCGTTTGCTGCTACATCCATTTTGTTATATGGAAGCGAATTCCTTTTTTGAACAAAAATTTAAATCTCAACAGGCGTTGGAAGAAATGAGGCATTATCATAAAGTTGTAAAAGGAATTAACGGTACTCTTATTACCATCTGGCATAACACATTTCTGGGAACAGATGAAAAATTTGAAGGATGGAAAAAAGTATATAAAATTTTCTTTGATGAAGTTGCCGGTTAAATACCTTCTGCTTCCGGTTGTTCAATGGCAGGAACAATTTTAAAAGCCCGGTTTACCAAATACACACCCAGCAAAGTAACCAGTCCGCCTGCTGCTATAAACACGGTGATTCTTTCATGCATTATCATCCACCCGGCTAAAACAGCAACCACAGGATTTATATATGCATAAACTGAAGCCTGTTCCGTTGGCAAATGTTGCAAAGCATATAAATAACAAACAAAAGCAATCAGGGAACCAAAGATGGTAAGATATGCGATGGCCGCCCATGATTGCCAGGGAACCATCGTTAATGAAACCGCATGGCCGGTAAAACTGGTTAAAGTAAATAAGGACACTCCTGATATCAACATTTGCAAACCGAGGCTGAAGTATGGATTGAAATTAGCTGCTTGCTTTTTGGTGTATAAAGTTCCGAAGGCCCATGTCCAGGTGGCAATCAGTGACAATATTATTCCAAAACGAAAATCAGCATTCAGAAAATCATGCAGGTGTTCGTAGAAAATGATACACACTCCGCCAAACCCGAGTATCATTCCCGTGATTGCTTTGGTCGGAATTTTTCCTTTTGCTGAAAACAACCCGATCACTACCAGCCATAAAGGGAAAATGGCCCCCATAATAGAACCAAGACCGGCAGAAATATATTTTACTCCCCAGGTGGTAAGTCCGTTGCTCAATGCAAAATTTAATAAACTCAGCACCAGTATAGGGAGCCATTCTTTTCCTTTGGGCAACTTTACACCTTTTATTAAAAAAAATGTGACATATAGCAAGCCGGCAATGATTTGCCTGATACTGGCTAACTGTAATGCCGGCATATGTTTTACGCCTTCTTTGGAAGCCAGCCAGGTGGTGCCCCATAAAATACAAACCAATGCGAGTGCAAAAATTGCTTTTGATTTCGTTCCCTTTTTGTGAATGGTTAACGGATTGAATACCGATAACTTTTTTAATGAATCGGTAGAAGATTGCAGAATAGTTTTATGGAAATCAAATATGTTCATTAATGTTTAAAATGTCTTAGCCCTGTTATTACCATTGTCAGGTTGTTTGCTTTGCAATATTCAATAGAGTCATTGTCACGGATGGAACCTCCGGGCTGAATAAATGCAGTGATGCCGGCATCATGTCCCATCTTCACACAATCGTCGAATGGAAAAAATGCATCACTGGCCATAACGGCACCATTCAGATCAAAATTAAATTGTCTTGCTTTATTTATCGCCTGCCGCAATGAATCAATCCGGCTGGTTTGCCCGCACCCTTTGCCAATGAGTTGTTTATTTTTTACCAGCGCAATAGCATTTGATTTTAAATGTTTGCAGATAAGATTGGCAAAAATCAAATCTTCTTTTTCTGCAGTGGTAGTTTCTCTTCCGCTTGTTTCCTTCCATTCAGAGAAATTTCCTTCATCATTACTTTGAATCAAAATACCATTGAGAAGTGAACGATGTATTTCTGTCTTGTGCCTTGTGCCTTGAGCCTTGTCCCTTAACACTATTCTGTTTTTCTTCGATTTTAATATCAGCAAAGCATCTTCACCAAATGCAGGAGCTATTAATACTTCAAAAAAAATTTCATTGATGGCATCAGCAGTTGCTTTATCAATCGTTCCGTTGCAAACCAGTACACCGCCAAATGCAGATTCGGGATCACCGGCCAGGGCAGCATCCCAACTTTCTTTTACGGTGGGTCTGGAAGCAACACCGCAGACATTGGTATGTTTGATGATGGCAAAGACCTCACCCCCCGACCCCCTCTGCACTCCGTGTAGAGGGGGAGAGTCGAACTCTCCGATAAGTTGAATAGCAGCATCTACATCCACCAAATTGTTATAAGAAAGTTCTTTGCCATTCAGTTGTTCAAATAACTCATCTAAGTTTCCAAAGAAGGCAGCTTTCTGGTGCGGATTTTCTCCGTAACGAAGAATTTTTTCTTCTTTATTGTATGGAGTGGCAACCGATAACTGATGAAAATAATTGGAGATGGCCGTATCATATGCTGTACATACGTCAAATGCTTTGATGGCGAAGTTTCTTCTTTGTACTAAAGTAGTTTCTCCTTTTTGATCTTTTAAAATATTTTCAAGTAAAAAATAATCTCTCTTGTTTGCCACTACCAAAACATCTGTATGATTTTTGGCAGCACCTCTTATCATGGACGGTCCGCCAATGTCTATTTTTTCAATGATCGCTTTCTCTCCCTCCTTTGGAGGGAACTGGAGGGAGGCCCCCACCGTTTCTTGGAAGGGATAGAGATCAACAATTACTAAATCTATTTCAGGAATATTGTATTGTTTCATTTCCTGCACATGCGTTTCATCATCTCTTCTTCCCAATATACCGCCGAATACAGAAGGGTGTAATGTTTTGACACGGCCTCCTAAAATGGAAGGATAGGATGTAAGACTTTCAACTGGTACAACTTTTATACCAAGAGCTTCAATAAAAGTCTGTGTGCCGCCGGTAGAATAAATCGTAATACCAAGTTCTGACAATTGTTTTACTATATTCTCCAATCCGTCTTTATAAAAAACAGAGATAAGTGCTGATTTAATTTGTTTGTTCATAAAATGTTTGGGTTGAATAGCAGGCGAATCGCAGGAAGCTGTAAAAATAACTTAATTAATTCTCATCACAAAAGCCCCCTTCATCGTTACATCATACCAGGGAATATGCAATGAATCACAATCTTTTTTCCAGTAAATAGTTTTCCATGGCGGCACCGAGCCATCAAAGACCACTTGTTTAATATTCATTGCAGCAGCCAGCTTCATCATATACAGCCTTGGTTTTTTTGAAATGACCAGCAAATCAATCACAGGTTTATTATCTGTTGGTTGAAAATTAATTGTTGAATCAAGCAGTAATATTTTTTTATTGTTGAATTGAATGTAATTACCGTTTTGGCAGAAATAGCCAGGAGAATCTGCCGGGGTAATCCGAAAAAGAATTCTCGAGGGTTTCAGGTGAAAATTCCTGATAAAATCATCAGCCAGTAAATCCGAATCGCCAACAAAGAAATAATTTCTGCCATCAATAAAATCAACAGCCCTTCGCTGCGGCACATTGTACACTATTATTTTTTTTTGCTGGTCAGCGCCGATAAATGAAAACGAACGCAGCATAGTAAAACCAATCAATCCAAGCAGGCCAATTACCAGCCCTTGTTTTACTTTTTCCATCAGCCAGTAGCTGATGCCCACTGCAAAAACAAGGAGGAAGATAGCTTGCATAATGCTTATCTGCAATCCATCCCATAGCGAAAAATACAATAACTCAATTCTTTCAATCCAGGTGTTCATCACCCAGATAAGCCAACTCAGTATTTTGCCAGACAGGGAAGCAACGAAAGGAATCCATGCCACAGCGCATAAAAATATTTCTCCCAGTACAATCATGCTGGATAGCGGCACTGCCACAAAATTGGTGAACATGAAATAATTGGGAAACTGGTGAAAGTGGTAAATGCTTAACGGAATAGTCAATATTTGTGCGGCCAATGTTACCGCATTAAGCTTCCAGATAAAATCAAGTATTTTATTTTTTATATAAAACCAGTTATAGATGGGCCGCATGAAAATTATAATACTGAGTACGGCCGAATAGGATAATTGAAAGCCTACGTCCCAAATCCAGTAAGGATTGATGCAAAGCAGGATAAAAGCCGAAACTGCCATCGTGTTGTAGATAGATGTTTTTTTTGAAAATGATTCGCCTAAAACAATACAGGTAAACATTACTGCCGAACGAAGAATAGATGGTTGTGCCCCTGCCAACAGGCTGAATAGCCACAGCCCGGTAATAATAAGAACCGGGCGCAGCCATTTTATTTTTTTTCTGTTCTTTAATGGCTTTAGCAATAATGCAAGTAACCAGTATATTAGTCCAAGGTGTAAACCGGATATAGCAATAATATGTACTACCCCGGTATTGGTATAGGATTGTACCAGTGCCTGGTCCAGGTCGTCTTTATATCCAATCAGCAAGGCTTCTGCTAAACCAAGTTCTTTATCACCGGGAATATTTTTTCGCAGAATGTTCAACACCCGTTCACGGGAGGAGAAAATAAATTTATTAAACCAGGTTTCATTTTTCCTATCAAGCACTTCAAATTCACCCTGCTTCAAAAAGACCTGATGGGTAATACCCTGGAATAAAGCATACCGTTTATAATCAAATCCACCGGGATTGCCAGAGTTTTTAATTTCCTGTAATTCTTTTTTGAAAATGATTTGGGAGCCATAGGCCAATTGCTCCGGCATTGAATCCTTTCTAAAATAAACAATGATTTTTCCCCTAACCCGGATTGATTTATCAGCCGGGATTAAATAACTGACCGAGGCGTTGGCTTTATATGATTTTGTTTTTTCCACGGGCGGTTCATCCAGCGTAACAACGAGGGCATCATTTTCTTTGTAAAAATTACCAAGCCAGCTACTATTATTCCGGATATCATGATGCCAGGCCAGCAATGCGCCAATAGAAAAAAACAGAGAAGTGGCAGTGATGCCAGTCAAATATTTTAACCTGTACCTGTTAAAGAAAGGAATGAAGAAAAAACTTACCAGGGCAAGAGAGCCAGATGGGAGCACTATCCACCATGTATTTACAGGAACCTGGAAATGCCATTGCACAACAATGCCGGCTATCAGGGCAACCAGTAGCCGGATCAGGGGAGCTTTTTTCCAGAAATGAACTCCATAGGAAGGCATAAGGGAAGTTAAGAAGCATTTTAAATGTAGCAATAAAAATTGCCAGAAATTTTCCTCCTTTGTTATATGCATCTTTTAGATGGCATGAAATCCCTTTCAGGCCGTACCTTTATTTATCAATTCTTAATATGAAAAAAGGCTTATTGGTTATTGTAGCTTTCGCTATAACATTTTTATCAGCCTCGCAATCCCTGCAGCAAATAGAATCCGGAAGAGTGCATCTGCCAAATGGATGGAGCCTCACACCTGTAGGGCAGAGTTTGCCGCTGGGCGATCTTCCATTAAACATGGCTGTTTCTCCGACAAAAAAATTAATGGCCGTTACTAATAACGGGCAGAGTGTTCAGTCCATTCAGCTGATTGATGCAAGAAAAGGACAGGTGCTTGATGTAGCGGTAATACCAAAATCATGGTATGGTTTAAAATTCAGTTCCAATGGAAAAATTTTATACGCTTCAGCAGGAAATGATAACCAGGTATTGAAATATGCCGTAAGAAATAATAAACTGGTGCTGGAAGACAGTATAATACTTGGGAAAAAATGGCCGGAAAAAATTTCTCCGGCAGGTATTGAAATTGACGATACGAAAAATGTTTTATATGTTGTTACCAAAGAAAATAACAAGCTCTATACCGTAAATCTTTCTTCAAAAAATATTACCGATTCATTGGCATTAGGGGGAGAAGGATATGCCTGCCTGCTTTCGCCAAATAAAAAAGAACTGTATATAAGTTGCTGGGGATGTGATAAGGTCAAAATAGTTAATACACAGACAAATAAATTTTCAGGTGAAATTCAGGTAGGGGATAACCCTAATGAATTGTTGTTAACTCAAAACGGCAATTATCTCTTTGTGGCCAACGCCAATGATAATTCTGTTTCTGTGATTGATGTAAGGCAGAGAAAAGTTCTTGAAACATTAAACGCAGCGTTATATCCTGGTGCACCCGCAGGTTCCACAAGTAATGGATTGGCTTTAAGCGCCGATGAAAAAACATTATACATTGCCAATGCAGATAATAATTGCCTCGCTGTTTTTGATGTCAGCAAACCCGGTTTTAGTAAAAGCAGGGGATTTATTCCAACCGGCTGGTATCCGACTAATGTAAAAATGATTGGTAAAAAAATTTATGTAACCAATGGCAAAGGTTTTTCATCGCTGGCGAATCCATATGGGCCTAATCCATTGAGAAAAAAAGAAGAAGTAGTTTACCAGGAGGGCGATAAAACCAAGCCCATTGATGTGCAGTATATAGGCGGTTTGTTTAAAGGAACGATGAGTATTATTGATGAACCATCTGATAGCCAGTTGGGCATTTATTCGCAGGCAGTTTATCATAACACTCCCTATAACAAGGAAAAGGAGTTGATGAGCAAAGGCGAACTTCAGAACCCCATTCCAAAGAAGGTGGGTGATGCATCACCCATTAAATATGTCTTTTACCTCATAAAAGAAAACAGGACATATGACCAGGTGCTTGGTGATGTAAAAGGAGGAAATGGTGATACTTCTCTTGTTTTATTTGGTGAAAAAATTACACCCAATCAGCATAAGCTGGTAAAAGAATTTGTGTTGCTGGATAATTTTTATTGCGATGGAGAAGTAAGTGCTGATGGACACAACTGGAGTATGGGTGCTTATGCCACAGACTACCTGGAAAAAACATGGCCGACCAGTTATGGAGGACGTGGCGGTAATTATGATGCGGAAGGAAGCAGGAAGATTGCCAGCAATAAATTGTTCATCTGGGATCAATGCAAACAAAAAAATATTTCGTACCGTACTTATGGAGAATTTACAGATGCAAAAAGAACCGGCATTGCATCCTTGGAAAATCATTTTTCAACTACCTATACTGGCTGGGACCTGTCAGTAAGAGACACCACCCGTTTTTATCAATGGGAAAAAGAATTTGATTCACTGCTGGCAATAAATGCCGTGCCGCAATTTAACACGATGCGTTTTGGCAATGATCATACTGAAGGTTTACGCAAAGGAAAGCCAACGCCCTATGCTCATGTGGCGGATAACGATCTGGCAGTTGGATTGTTTATAGATTATTTAAGCCACAGTTCCATTTGGAATGAAAGTGCCGTATTTATTATCGAAGATGATGCGCAAAACGGATCTGACCATGTGGATGCTCACCGAACCACTGCTTATGTGGCCGGTGGATTTGTAAAAAGAGGTGTTGTTGATCACACTTCCTATTCCACTTCTTCCATGTTGCGCACTATGGAATTGATATTGGGTTTGCAGCCCATGTCGCAATATGATGCAGCAGCAGAACCCATGTGGAGATGTTTTACTTCAACAGCCAATCTTACTCCTTTTACATCGGTGCCGTCCAAAATTGATTTGACTGAGAAAAATGTAGCTATCAATGAATGGCAAAGAAGATCTGAGCTATTCAACTTTGCAAAAGAAGATGCTATTCCGGATATGGAATTCAATGTAGTATTATGGCATGGATTGAAAGGGGATCATATTCCTATGCCTGCTCCAAAAAGAGCAGCTTTTGTGAAGACAAAAAGTGAAAATCAAAAGGATGATGATTAACTGAGAAGTTTCTTAACATAGGCGATTTGGCCAAGATGATAAATATGATGCTGAATAAGTCCATTCAGCATAAAACGGTAATTGAATTTTCTTTATTCTGCGGCTCGAAAAAATTTTTCAACACAGAGTGACTGAGAAATTGAGTTACACAGAGGAAAAAAAATTTGAAAACCTATGCTCTGTGTATCTCTGTAACTCTGTAGCTCAGTGTTGAGAATGTTTATGAGATAATCTCTTCTCCATATCTTTTTCTAATCCAATAAATCATGGTACTATTTACTCAAATACATACTCCTGTCCTTATACAATTGCCTGAAGTAAAACATGAGAGGTTTACTGCGGGCCTATGGCAATAATTTTTATAATATAATTGGGGCTCCAGCTAACGGTCCTTGGATTGTGCACATATAAAGTGCCGCCGGTGGTGGTGATATTGCCCACAGTCATCATTACCTCGGCAAAGCCGGAACCACTTACTGCGTTACCCACATATACATCAGGAGCAGCGCTGAAACTTTCAGGAAAAGTAAAACTGATTATAGCTGTTGCCCAGGACGTGATGGTTGTATTTACGGTTGCTGTTGTGCTTAGTTCTTTTTTTTGCGTACCATCATTGCTGCGGATGATCCCTTTTCCGTTTTGTACTGTTAAGTTTCCTTTTATACTTCCCTCTCCCGTTCCTTTAATGCGCATTGTTTCGGTAAAGCTGCTGCTTTGCCCATACCCGAAAGCAATATCTGTAGCGATGCTTTCGGAATGGATTTGAAGTAAGTTGGCCTGGATACCCAGCCCATAATGATTACCACTACTGCCCCATAAAGATATTTTATCCCCATTGCTGTTGGCAAAATTTAATGGGAAGCCCGGAGTAGTTGTTCCCAATCCCACATTCCCGTTTTGCAAAACCGTCATAGCATTGCTGCGGGCATTATCGGCAGTGCCGTTACCGATCTGAAAAATGCGGTTTAAAGAATTTATTCCTGTAGGGTTGGCTGCATTTGTACTATCATTGTAAAGTCCGGTTACAAAGCCTCCAAAAGATTTTGATTTTGTACTATGGCCCATTGATGTACTTCCTTCACCACTGGCAGCTGTATAAGCACCCATTGCTGTACTAAAATAACCACTGGCAATTGTTAAATACCCCATTGCTGTACTGGCATAGCCACTTGACATTGTAGCTTCTCCCATTGCTGTACTGGAATTTTCACTGGCGGTTGTATTATTTCCCATTGCTATACTCCAGGCGGCACTGGCAGTTGTACTATACCCCATTGCCGTGCTGGTAATACCACTGGCGGTTGTATTATTTCCCATTGCTATGCTGTATTGATTACTGGCAGTTGTATTTGAACCCATAGCTGTTGAAATTACCCCACTGGCTTTTACACCATATCCCATTGCTGTTGAATACATTCCTATATTGGCATCATCCCACTCTGTATTGAATACAAAGCCGCTGCGAAATGCTCCTTTTGCTGGTATCCACATCATTCTAGTACCTGTGCCACTTACCGGTGTTGTGCCTGTTGTCCCATCAAAAAGTACGGCTCCGTTTTTTACTTGCAGCAATGCTATAGGAGTTGTTGTTGCAATTCCCACATTCCCGTTTTGCAAAACCGTCATAGCATTGCTGCGGGCATTATCGGCAGTGCCGTTACCGATCTGAAAAATGCGGTTTAAAGAATTTATTCCTGTAGGGTTGGCTGCATTTGTACTATCATTGTAAAGTCCGGTTACAAAGCCTCCAAAAGATTTTGATTTTGTACTATGGCCCATTGATGTACTTCCTTCACCACTGGCAGCTGTATAAGCACCCATTGCTGTACTAAAATAACCACTGGCAATTGTTAAATACCCCATTGCTGTACTGGCATAGCCACTTGACATTGTAGCTTCTCCCATTGCTGTACTGGAATTTTCACTGGCGGTTGTATTATTTCCCATTGCTATACTCCAGGCGGCACTGGCAGTTGTACTATACCCCATTGCCGTGCTGGTAATACCACTGGCGGTTGTATTATTTCCCATTGCTATGCTGTATTGATTACTGGCAGTTGTATTTGAACCCATAGCTGTTGAAATTACCCCACTGGCTTTTACACCATATCCCATTGCTGTTGAATACATTCCTATATTGGCATCATCCCACTCTGTATTGAATACAAAGCCGCTGCGAAATGCTCCTTTTGCTGGTATCCACATCATTCTAGTACCTGTGCCACTTACCGGTGTGCTGCCAATGGTACCATCTGAAAGTAATCCACCTGCAATATGCAATTTTGCCTGGGGCAAAGTGGTGCCAATGCCTACATTTTGTGCCTCCGCTTCTGCAATAAGAAACAGGATAGCCATAAAGAATAAACCTTTTTTCATGAAAAATGATTTTACATTAAAAATGAAATAAATAACGGTCTGTTGCTATCGCCAAAACGGGTGATAAAAAGGTGTAACTACACCAGCCTGTTCTTAATAGCTTTGGATACTGCTTCTCCTTTGCTGTTTACATGCAGCTTTTCGTAGATGTTTCTGATGTGAGAATGAATGGTATGAAAACTTACGCTTACTTTATCTGCAATCATTTTATAGCTTAACCCATCCACAAGATGTTTCAATACTTCTTTTTCCCTGTCGGAAAGGTTAATGTATTCAGCAGGATTGCTGTTTTGATTGGCGGCCATCTTTAATACTTTTCTTGCAATAGAGGGAGTAAATGCGGTGCCGCCTTCATGAACCTCTTTAATGGCCTCCAGTAATCTTACGGGTGCGGTATTTTTTAACACATAACCGGATGCCCCGGCACAAATACTGGCAAATACTTTATCGTCTTCTTCAAAAACAGTTTGCATTAATATCTGTATATGGGGCAATTGCTTTTTAATGATGACAACAGCCTCAATACCATTGATGCCGGGCATATTGATATCCATCAGCACAACATCAGGTTCACATTCTTTAATAAACTGTATTGCTTTTGATGCATCGGGCCAGGCACCAACCAATTGGAAATCCGGATTGCTTTCAATCAGGGCACTCATACTTTCTCTCAGCGCTTTATTGTCTTCAAAAATGCATACGTTGATCATAATCTATTCAAAGTTGTTGATTATTACCGCGGTCAGCAATCGCCAATTCAGGTGATGTTGGTTTTGAGTAAAATATGGGTCCCTTTATTTTCTTCCGTATCAATCCTTAATTCTCCATTGATCTCTGCTGCCCGGTGCCGCATATTTTTTAAGCCGTTGCCGCCCGATTTGTTTTCCGCAACAACCATTTCATTAAAACCCTTTCCATCGTCTTTTACCGACAGGACCAACAAGTTATTTTCTTTTTTTAATTCAATGATGATATTTCCGCAGCCTGCATATTTCAATGCATTATTCAGGGCTTCTTTAAAAATAAGATAGATATTCCTTCGTTGCTCCATGGACAGTTGCAGCTGATTTAATTTCTCATCAGCAGTAAAATGGAGTTGTATGTTTTTTACTGTGCATAATTCAGCAGCGAGGTTCTGCATACGGCTCAGCATTTTTTCAAACGAATCATTTTTAGGGTTGATGGCCCATACAATATCACTCATGTGCCTGTTGCACAACTCACCACCTGTTGATAAAGATATTTGTTTTTCGCATTGTCTGCATAGTAACTTAAACTATGCAAGGCCAAAAACAACTACAACCCAAGATGCTCTACACAATAACGCTGGAGCAACTGGTGCCGGCGGATAATTTTTACCGCCGGTTAAAAAAAGAAATTGATTTAAGCTGGCTGTACACAGCCACAGAAAACTATTACGGCCGCGAAGGCCAGGAAAGCATTGACCCGGTCGTGTTTTTCAAAATCTGCTTAATCGGATATATTAATAATATCAACAGCGACAGAAGGCTTGCCGAGTATTGCGCAGATAGCCTGGGCATCAGATTGTTTTTGGGTTATGATATAGATGAGGCCTTGCCCTGGCACAGTACCATCAGCCGCACAAGACAATTATATGGAGAACAGGTATTCAAGCAACTCTTTGAACAGGTATTTGAAAAATGTATGTCCAGCGGCATGATCGCCGGGCATACACAGGCATTGGACGGTGCGTTTTTAAAAGCCAATGCCAGCAAGGATAGTTTAGAAATAAAACAAGTGAGCCAAAGTGTAGAAAATTATTTATTAGAAAACATAAAAGCCAACACATCGCCCAGGAGACCTGCAAAGAAAAACCGTGCAGAGGAAGAGCAACAACACATGGATGGCGATGAGGAAGAGCAAACAAGACAGTTGAAAGACCTGGATACAAGATATCAGCGACAAGAAAAAGATTATGAAGAAATGCCGGGCAGTGATAGTGGAGGAAAGTTTTTAAGTAACAAAACACATTACAGTCCCACCGACCCCGATGCAAGAATAGCCGTGAAGCCCGGTAAACCAAGAGAATTGTATTATAGCGGACAGATAGCGGTGGACACAGCGCACCATGTCATTACCCATGCACAAAGCTTCAGAGCCGATGGTAAAGACGGCCGTGATTTAATAACCATCGCATCACAACTGCAAACAAGATTACAACCTCACGGAATAAAAATAGAAAAGCTGCTGGCCGACGGAGCCTACAGCAGCGGAGCAAATTATCAATACCTGGAACAGCAAAACATTACGCCTTACATTCCTTTACTGGGCGGAGCGTTATGTGGCAGCGAAGGATTTATGTATGATGAACAAAACGACTGGTACATCTGCCGCAACAATAAACTGCTAAAGGGAAGTGGCCGGGTAGTGGACGATGGTAAAGGCCATCCGGTAAAAAAATATTTTTCATTGCAGAGCGATTGTAAAAATTGTCTGCTGAGAAAAAGCTGCATAACAGAAAAAGCAAAAACAAAAAAAATACAGCACAGTATTTACAAGGCAGAACTGGAAAGAGCCAAAGCCCGGCAGCAAACGGTAAAAGCCAAAGTGATGAAACGAAAACGCAGCAGCACGGTAGAGCCGGTATGGGGCACACTAATAAATTTTACCGGCATGAAAAGACTGAATGCAAGAGGACTAAAGGCCGCCAATAAAATGCTGCTGCTGGCCGCCACGGTTTATAACCTGAAGAAGTGGCTGAAGTTTACAGCGCCCCAAACAGCAATCAAAGCTATGGCGATGATAAAAACAAAAACCAGGAAAGGTGTTGGGCTTATCAGAAACATTTTATGGCAACTTCTTTTAAGACCAATGCAGCCAGGAAAATTTTTCCGGCCATCATTGTGCTATGTAAAAAATCAAAAATAGCCAGGGTATAAAAGCTTCAGAAAGACTGTAAAAAGAAACTACAGATGAGAATTTTTGAAATTGATGTTGTGCAACAGTGACCTCATGTTACCCACCATTTCCCGGCTGGTTTCTCCCATTTTATCAAGCATCGGTGTCAGTTGCGGTAAATGAGCCGCTGTTTGCTGCTTGATGGTTTCGCTATAAATAGAAATGGAGCTTAATGTAGCGCCAATATCGTCATGCAGATCGGTGGCAATATGTGAACGCAGTCTTTCTTCCCTGATCAATTGCTGAATTCGGTAACGGTAAAAAATATACAATATCCCTGAAACAGCCAGTCCACACAATGTAATGAACCACCATGTTCTCCAGAAAGGCGGTAATACTTTAAAGGAGAGAATTGTTTCTTTGCTCCATACAGCATCCCCATTCATGGCCTTCACTTTAAACAGATATTTTCCCGGTGGCAACTGGTCGTATCGTAATACGGGGCTACCGGTCAGTTCTTTCCAGTCATTATCCCTTCCTCGTAATTGATAATAGATCCTGTTTCCTTTTTCATTGGAGAAATTAATAGCTGATAATTCAATTTCGATGGCATCTTTAAAAGAAACATTCCAGGACTGTTGATTCAAAGAGACAAGGTACCGCTCTGTATTACCGGTTCTTAAACGGTTGATGACAACAGCCGGGGCTGTATTGTTTTTGCTGAGTGTATGTAAAGAAAAAACACCGATCTTGCCGGTAGTTGCTATTATAAACTCATCATTATTCGCTCTGAAAATTTCTGAAATATTATCAAAGCTTCCCGCAGGAATTTTGTCACTCATATTCACCCATTCTTTAAAAGACGTATCTGTTCTAAACAAACCCAGGTTAGTGGTTACCCAAAAATCACCATTCCCATCCTGCAAAAAATCTTCCATAATAAAATCAGCAAACCCGGATTGAGGATATAGCTGGAGCAATTTTTCATTTTGAAACACATAAATATGTTGCTGACTTAATACAAGGGTCCGGTTTTTTTTATCGAAAAGAATTTTACGGGGCCCTATTCTTTCAATAGATGACAGGGTTGTCTTTTCGGGACCAGCGATGTGGAAGGAAAAATTTTCAGGATTAATCTGATATACTTTTTCACCTGATGTTAAAAAAATGGTTCCATCAATAGCCCGTTTCATATCAAAAATACTTTTGCCGTAAAGATTATCAGCTTTAGTACTGTCTGCAAATAAAGAAATCAACTTTTCTGTTTTCGGGTTATAGATACGGATGCCACTCCGGTAAACAGAAAACCATACCCGCCCCAGGTCGTCTTTACAAATAAAACCAGTGCGTACTTTATTATCAATTCTTTCCGTTACCAGTGATGAAATATCTTTTACCACATTGGTAGTTGGGTTGAAGAAACCAACACCCAACTGCGATGTAAACCAATAGCCATTTTCAGTAGCAATAAAGTGATTGATATTGCTGAGTAATTCTTTATTGCTTTCCGGGAGAGTGTATTTACTGAAAGCCTGCCTGGCCAGGTTATATTGCCACCACCCTTTTTGAGTGGTTAAAAAAACATTTTGGTGCGGGTCCTTTATATCCGGTATTACATGAAAAATTTTGGTATTACTGAACGATTTATCCGGCATTATT
Source organism: Chitinophagaceae bacterium (assembly GCA_032654705.1). Lineage (GTDB taxonomy): Bacteria > Bacteroidota > Bacteroidia > Chitinophagales > Chitinophagaceae > JJ008. The sequence continues at coordinate 2,499,675 of JAULAZ010000003.1, read as the reverse complement.
TTCCATTGAAAAACCTGGCTGCTTAGATCAATTTTTATCAGCCCGTTCTGACCAGACACCCAATAGATATTTTTATCGTCTTTCAGGATTACTGCTTTTCCGTTTAATGAATGATTATTGGCATCATCCGGTTCTCCTATTATTTTTTCAACGGGAAGTTTACCGGGACTTAACTTTTGAGGATCGGCTAAAACAAGTCCCGCTTCAGTTGCCAGTAATAAATAATAATGATTGTTTAACGTAATGGCATTCACATCATGAACGCTGTTTAAAGCGGCAAAAGGCCCGCCTATAAGACGGAATTTTTCAAAAATATTTTTATCCGGGTTAAACTTTAAGAGACCTACATTCCAGGTACCTGCCCATATATTGCCGGCATCATCTTCAAAAATTCCCTGCGCTGCATTCTTCCCTGCATTTTCTTTATCTGTATCTTCAAAATGGTAGGACTGATATGTTTTTGTGGAGCGGTCAAATAATTTAATGCCATAGGAGGTTCCAAGCCAAAACCTGCCTTTACTGTCTTCAAAAAAAATACCGGTATACCTGTTTATACGGGTGTCTTTACCTGCCGTGGTTACCGGAAATGTTGTAACCGTTTTAGTTTCTTTATTAAACAGGGAAATACCGTAATTATCGGCTATCCAGATATTCTTTTGTTTATCTGCATAAACATTGCAAAAGCTGTGCGGTATGGTTTGAGGGCCGGTTCCCTCAATATAATTGGTAAATTTTTCCGTGTAAGGGTTCATGCAACTCAATCCATTAGGAGTGGCAATCCAGATATTCCCGGCTTTATCTTCTGCCAGTGAATTAATATGCAGGTCGGGTAAAAAATTTGCACCTATTTTATTATACTGTTTTATGACCCTGCCATCATAACGGTTCAATCCCCATGCAGTGCCAATCCACAAAAAGCCCCGGCTATCCTTCAACAAAGTGCCGGTACTGTTTTGAGTAAGACCCTCCTGCATCGTGTATTTTTCAAAACGGATATCCGGAATTTGTGCAACCGTTATTCCCGGGAGCAACAAACTGCCAATGAAAAATATGGGAAAAATTTTTTTCATGAAGCAAGAAGGGAACAAATTAAAAAATCCAGAACAGCTTGTCAAGTATTGTTCAGGATTTAATATTATCGGAAAGCAGGAGGCAGCAACTTATTTACTCAAATACATACTCCTGTCTTTGTACAACTGCCGGAAATAAGGATCCCTGAGATTTTTTATAAAACGGATTGCTTCGCCAGTACTTTTCATCTCTGGTCCGAGTTCCCTGCTTACTCCCGGAAATTTATTAAAACTGAACACTGGTTCTTTAATTGCAAAACCATCCAGGTGTTTTTCTTCAGGAATGTCGGCCACTTTCATTTCACCCAACATTACCTTGGTGGCATAGTTGAGATAGGGCTTGTTGTAAGCCTTGGCGATAAACGGAGTTGTTCTTGATGCTCTCGGGTTGGCTTCTATTACAAACACTTTTGTGTCTTTAATGGCGAACTGGATATTGATCAACCCTTTTACTTTCAGGTTCAGGGCAATTTCTTTGGCATAGTCCACCATATCCTGAATTTCCAGCAGGCTGAGATTGAAAGCCGGAAGAACTGCATTGCTGTCGCCGCTATGAATACCTGCCGGTTCAATATGCTCCATAATACCCATTACATGGAATTTTTCTCCATCGCATATTGCATCTATCTCCGCTTCCTGGCAGCGGTCAAGAAAATGATCAACAAGAATTTTATTGCCGGGAATATGTTTCAATAAACTGATTACGGCTTTTTCCAATTCATCATCGTTTATAACTATCCGCATTCTTTGTCCACCCAGTACATAGGAAGGACGAACTAAAACAGGATAACCAACCTTGTTGGCAACCACAATGGCTTCATCTACTGTCCAGGCCGTGCCATAATCAGGATAAGGAATACCAAGTTCTTTCAGCATATCAGAAAAACGGCCACGGTCTTCAGCAATATCCATATTGTCAAACGAAGTGCCTACGATCCTGATACCCATGGTGTGCAATTTCTCTGCAAGCTTCAATGCTGTTTGCCCGCCCAGTTGCACAATCACGCCATCGGGTTTTTCATGTTCAATGATTTCCCGGATATGCTCCCAGTACACCGGTTCAAAATAAAGTTTATCAGCCATATCAAAATCCGTGCTCACGGTTTCCGGGTTGCAGTTGATCATGATGGATTCATAGCCGCATTCTTTAATAGCCATTAATCCATGCACACAGCAGTAATCAAATTCAATTCCCTGTCCAATACGGTTAGGACCTGAACCCAAAACAATAATTTTCTTTTTGTCAGAAACCTTTGATTCGTTTGAGGTTAATTCTCCTCTTTCGGGGGAGTTAGGGGGGGCTTCAAATGTGGAATAGAAGTAAGGTGTTTTGGCTTCAAATTCTGCGCTGCAGGTGTCCACCATTTTAAATACACGGGTGATGCCATGTTTTTTTCTCAGCTCATATACTTCATCCTCTGTTCCGTCTTTCATGATGCGGCAGAGCTGCTCATCACTAAAGCCCATTGTTTTTGCTTCGCGGAGTAATTCTATTGGAAGAGTATGGAGTTTGTATTTCCCGATTTCAATTTCAAGGTTGCAGATCTTCTGAATTTCATAAATAAACCAGCGGTCAATGCCATTGGTGGCTTTTGAAATGGTGTTCACACTTACTCCCATCATCAACGCATCTTTGATACGGAAGATGCGGTCCCATTTCGGTGTCTTGATATGATCAAGAATTTCTTCGGCATGCTTCAGGCTTTTGCCATAGTAACCTAATCCCACGGCATTATTTTCAAGGCTCTGACAGGCTTTTTGTACCGCCTCGGTAAAACTTCTTCCAATGGCCATTACTTCACCAACACTTTTCATTTGCAGGCCAAGTGTATCATTGGCGCCTTTGAATTTGTCAAAATTCCAACGGGGAATTTTGACAATTACATAATCCAGGGCCGGTTCAAAAAAAGCAGAGGTTGTTTTAGTGATCTGGTTTTCCAGTTCATCCAGATAATATCCTATTGCAAGTTTGGCAGCAATCTTGGCAATGGGATACCCGGTTGCTTTACTGGCCAATGCTGACGAACGGCTTACTCTCGGGTTAATTTCAATAGCAATAATTTCTTCTGTATCGGGATTCAGCGCAAACTGAACATTACAACCGCCGGCAAAATTTCCCAGGTCCCGCATCATTTTGATAGCCGTGTTGCGCATCAGTTGCATGGCTGTATCACTGAGTGTCATGGCGGGTGCAACTGTAATGGAGTCGCCGGTATGAATTCCCATGGGATCAAAATTCTCTACCGAACAAATAATGCAGACATTGTCATTTGCATCACGCAGCAATTCCAGTTCAAATTCTTTCCATCCCAGCACGGCTTTTTCTACCAATACCTCATGAATTGGGGATGCCTGCAGGCCCCGGTTCAGTGCTTCGTCCAGTTCATCTTTATCATGTACAAACCCGCCACCTGTTCCGCCTAACGTGAAAGATGGTCGGATTACCAACGGGAAACCAATTTCCTGTGCAAATTCTTTTCCCTCTAAAAACGAGTTGGCAGTTTTTGCCTGCGCCACCGGCACACCCAAGGCAATCATCCATTTCCTGAATTTCTCCCGGTCTTCAGCCTTGTCAATAGCTTTAATATCCACGCCAATTAATCTTACGTTGTATTGTTTCCATATTCCAAGGTCTTCCGCTTCTTTGGCAAGGTTGAGAGCTGTTTGCCCACCCATAGTGGGCAGCACAGCATCAATTTTATTCTCCTGTAAAATCTGCTCAATACTCTCTACCGTCAGGGGAAGAAGATAAACTTTATCGGCCATCATGGGGTCGGTCATAATGGTGGCCGGGTTACTGTTTATCAGAATCACTTTTATTCCTTCCTCCCGCAAACTTCTTGCAGCCTGGGTGCCGGAATAATCAAACTCACAGGCTTGGCCAATAATAATAGGACCTGAACCGATAATAAGGACTGAATGAATCGAATTGTCTTTTGGCATGTAGTGTTCAAATTAATATCGTCATTGTAATCTCCTTTTTCGGAGGAGTTTGGAGAGGCCAAACAAATTGCGCAAAACTAAGGGAATAGCAGGGCTTTGAAGGTTGAACGGAAGGATTTTTTTGCACTCTTTTTCAGAAAGGCTTTACGGGTTGGGGTTTTGGAATTTTCCGGTAACTGAGAGAATACTGTTCGTCAAAAATATTTTGTTCCCGGTTTATCATATCAGTAACCATTAGTTTCAGCTCTTCAGGGCTTTTGAATGATTTCCGGGTAGAAAAATCTTCGGTAATGGTTTTTACACTCAATGTATCATGATGCAGTTCGATAGCGGAGAGGTAATAAACTTTTTCTTTCTTGTACAAAGGCTGTTTTTTATTTCGCGGAGTAACGATTAAGACAGAGCCTTCAATATTCATATAACGTTGTTCGCCGATATAAGAGATGTACCCGGTGAAATAAGCTGTATCGGGTAAGATGATATCTCCTTTTACTGCTTTACCATAGCGGGTAATGGCATACACGGAGTCGGACTGTTTGGTGATATCTAATGCTTCAATGCCAAATGCATCACTGAAATCTTTTATAATCCCATACCAGTATCCCAGCAGGCTGCTGTCAACCGGCTCCATTGGTTTTGCTTCCAATGGCACCGTTGATTCAAACGGGCAGGCATATAATATTACTGTTAGTGGCAGTAACCAGAAAACTTTTTTCATCTTCGTAAAAACTGAAAAGATACAAACAATAAAGATTTTGACCTACACCCCTGCTGAAACTTATTGATGCTACCTTTTCCCGGCTATATAGCGCACAGTATTCTTATTTTTGTGTATGCGTTTATGGTTATTCTTACTGACGTATTGGATTGTTTTTTCGTTGCCCCTTTTTGCACAACCGGTTTTTTCTCCAAAATATTATTTCCGCAACCCCCTGGGCATCCCGATGGAATTAGTGGCCAACTTTGGAGAGCTGCGCCCGGACCACTGGCATATGGGGCTTGACATCAGAACCAATCAGGAAGAAAATCTGCCGGTATATGCCGCAGCGGATGGGTACATTGCCCAGATAGGCATACGACCCCAAAGTTTTGGCCGGTTCATTATTATCAATCATCCGAATGGTCTTTCTACATTATATGGTCATTTGAATGATTTTTTCCCGGCACTTGAAAAATATGTTACAGACCAGCAATACAAGCTGGAAAGCTGGGCTGTTGAATTAAAATTTACGAAAGACCAGTTCCCCGTTTTTAAAAGCCAATATATTGCTAACAGTGGTAACACCGGCGGATCGCAGGGGCCGCATTTGCATTTTGAAATTTTTGATACTAAAACAGACAAACGATTAAACCCCTTGCTGTTTGATTTTCCCATCGTGGATAATGTGCCGCCGGAAATCATCAAACTGGCAATGTATGACCGCAGTAAGAGTACCTATGAACAATCCCCGGCACTATTTTCTTTAAAAAAAACTGATAGTGGCTATATCATTCCAAAAACTCCGGTTATTAATACGGGATTGAATAAAATAAGCTTTGCTATACAAGCTATTGACCGGATGAGTAATTCAAACAATCCCAATGGCATTTATTCGGCCATGCTGTACCTGGATGATGAACCGCAAATACAATTTGTACTGGACAGCATCAACTATAATGAATCAATTTATGTGGATGCACAAGTGGATTATAAATACAGGTACAGCGGTGGTGCATGGCTGCAACATTTATCCAGGTTGCCCGGAAACCGGGGAGAAGTTTACAAAGAATTGAAAAGCGATGGGATAATAAACCTTACTGACACTAACCAGCATTTAATCAGTGTTGAAGTAAAAGACGCAAGCCATAATACTTCCATACTGAATTTTTCAGTTCAGCATATTGATAGCCTGGCTTTAACAGGAATTCCTGCAGTTGAAACTCTACACTTTATACCTAACCAGGTAAATGAAATAAAGAAACCTGATATTGAAATATATTTACCCGCAGCTACCTTTTATGATTCGGTTCAAACATTGTATTACCGTAATAATTCTTCATCGCCGTATTCTGTATCCGGCATTCATCAGGTGAATGATGAATCTGTGCCACTTCATAATGACATTACTGTGCGGATTAAACCTGATAAACAAATTCCTGAAAACTGGAAAGATAAACTAATCATTCAAAGAAGTTCCCGTGGAAAAAGTGTAAGAAAAGCAAAATGGGATGGACAGTGGCTCTCCGCTACATTCGGTGATCTTGGAATTTTCCAGGCCTTTGCAGATATGGAGGCTCCGCAGGTAAATGAATTAGGTAAAGGAGACACTATTGATTTAAGTCCTGTAGCGATGATAGTATTTACTCCTGTTGATAATTTCGGGAGTATAAAAAATTTCAGAGCCGAACTGGACAGCCAATGGGTTCGTTTCACCAATGATAAAAGCAGAAACTGGATATATACATTTGATGAACGATGCCCTTTTGGCATTCATCATTTAAAAGTTACAGTGGAAGACCTTGTTGGGAATGTGACGGAAAAAAGCTGGTGGTTTAAAAGGTATCCATATACGCCACCGAAAAAGAAAATTGTGAAAAAGGGAACTAGTAAAAAGCGAAAGGTTGCCGGGAAAAAAACGAAGAAGAAATAAAAATCACAAAACATTAATTCAGTTTATGGCGATTACATTGAAAGAAGGAGATAAAGCGCCGTCATTTTCAGGAAGCGATCAAAACGGCAATAAAATTTCCCTGGTGGATTACAAAGGGAAAAATCTGGTTTTGTACTTCTATCCCAAAGATGATACGCCAACCTGCACCATACAAGCCTGTAACCTGCGGGATAATTTCAGCCTGCTGAAGAAAAATGGTATTGAAATTATTGGCATAAGCCCTGATGATATGAAGAAGCACAAAAAATTCGAAACAAAATTTGGCTTGCCGTTTACATTGATTGCCGATACCTCACATTCAATACTGGAAAAATATGGAGTTTGGGGTCAAAAGCAACTATATGGCCGCAGCTATATGGGTGTGCTCCGTACTACATTTGTCATAGACGAAAAGGGAATTATTCGAAAAATTTTTACCAAACCAAAGAATAAAGCACATGCAGAAGAAATTCTGGCGGCTATGAAGTAATATTTATGATTGCAATAAATCTTTTTATTAAATTATCCATTCCACTTCTCCGAAATCAAATTCAGTAATTTTTAAGTCCTCATCCAACAAACGGTGGACAATTAATTTTCCAAATGGAGAAACAGATTTTATAATTGCTTCAAAAGTCTCATCGCCTTTTTTCAACTTCACCATTGAATTCAGTTTGTAAAGATTATCAACGTAGCGGTAATAAATATCATAATAATCTTTAACCATCAATTTTTGAAAATAGGTTTCTATATAACTACAAAGTTCTTTGGCTAATTCAATCACATCGAAATCTTTCCCGGTTATTTGTTTTAGTGAAACAGGATTCGGCAATTCGGATGAAAAAGCTGTTTGGTTAATATTGATTCCTATGCCAACGATAGACCATTCCCATCTCGCCACAGGCGAGGTAGTTTCAGGCTCCCCGCTTCTGACTACCGACTCAATAAGAATTCCTCCTGCCTTTCTGTCCTGCCAGTACAGATCATTGGGCCATTTAATTTTTGTGGCGTCCCCGGCATATTTTATAAAGAAATCACTGGTTGCCACTGCCACACAGGCACTCAGCATAAACTGCTGGGTTAGCAGCAATGGGTGGGGTTTTATTACCAAACTCAGAATGATGTTAGCACCTTTTTCTGAACTCCATGATCTTCCCCGCTGGCCCTTTCCGGATAATTGTTCATGGGCAAAAATGGCCATGCCATGTTGTGCCAAACCAGCATGTATTTGCTGCCGGGCATAGTTGTTGGTACTATCAACCGATTGCAGCTCAAGGAATGGCGAACCGAGGGGTGTTGGGGCGGAAGGTTGTGACAATTAATTGCTATTTTTGACAAAGTAAACTAGTTTCTGGTTGCCAATATTTTGTTTCTGGTAAAAAATTCAGAGAAAACTGAAAAGCTTGCCACCAATCAATGACCGGCAATAAGTAACATAAATAAAAACTAAATACTCTCAATTATTTGGAACAATTGGCATCATTGGCTAACCGGAAGAAAAAAGAAGGAACAACACGGTTAACACGAAATTCAAAAATTATCAAAACCATCATTGCTGCCATCCAGGAAAAAAAGGGAGAAAATATTATTTCTCTTGACCTCCGGAAGATTAATGAAGCTGTTGCTGATTTTTTTATCATTTGTGAGGCAAGCAGCCAAACCCAGGTAAGAGCAATAGCGGAAAATGTGAAGGATAAAGTAAGGGAAATGTGTAATGAGAATCCCTATCATCATGAGGGCTTTTCAAAATTACAATGGGTGCTGATTGATTATGTGAATGCGGTGGTGCATGTAATGCTGCCGGAGAACAGGAAGTTCTATAAACTGGAAGAAATGTGGAGTGATGGTGCAGCCCGGGAACACGACGACTAATTGTTAAATAGTAACTATTATTGACCCTATTCAAACTATTAATCACAATAATTATTAATTAGCAGGAATACTGATAAAATATATGTCACAAGAACCACAGAACAGAGATAGCAACAGGAATCCACGATTTGGTGGCCGGCCACCCGGCAGCGGTGATGATCCTAACCAGCCTCAGAAAAAAGGTCCCCGCTTCAGCATGTACTGGATATATGCTATCATTTTCGCCGTACTGATTGGAATGCAGTTTGCCAATCCATTTTCTCCCAATGCCGCTAAGACAAACATATTGGCATTTAAGACCATGATACTGTCCGGCGATGTAAGCAAATATGAGATTGTAGATAACCGGAAAGTTGTAAAGGTGTACCTGACAAAAGATGCTGTTGAAAAACACAAAACTGAACTGAAAGAAGGGATCACCGGTAAGATCAATGAGAAAGGGCCTCACATGTCGTTTAAATATTCCGGTGACTTTGAAAAGCAGATGGATGATTTTTATAAACAGAATAATGTTCCCAATGATAAGCAGGTAAGTTATGATGTTACCATAGAAAAAGACTGGTTTGGGGGCATCATACAATTCCTCTTACCAGTTTTAATTTTTGTGGGTCTCTGGATATTGCTGATGCGTAAGATGGGCGGGGGTGCAGGTGGCGGTAGTGGTGGCCCCGGGGGTATTTTTAATATTGGAAAATCAAAAGCTACTTTATTTGATAAAGGAACTAAAGTGAATATCACTTTTGCAGATGTTGCCGGGTTGGATGAGGCAAAAGTGGAGGTGATGGAGATTGTTGACTTTTTAAAAAATCCCAAAAAATATACGAACCTCGGCGGAAAAATTCCAAAAGGTGCATTACTGATAGGACCTCCTGGAACAGGTAAGACATTGTTGGCAAAAGCAGTAGCCGGCGAAGCACAGGTTCCGTTCTTTAGTTTGAGCGGCTCTGACTTTGTTGAAATGTTTGTTGGCGTTGGCGCCAGCCGGGTAAGAGATTTATTTAAACAGGCAAGAGAAAAAGCTCCCTGCATAATTTTTATAGACGAGATAGATGCCATTGGTCGTGCAAGAGGCAAGAATGCAATGATGAGCAATGATGAAAGAGAAAGCACCCTGAATCAATTGCTGGTGGAGATGGATGGTTTTGGAACAGATGTGGGCATCATTGTGCTTGCAGCAACAAACCGTCCCGATGTTTTAGACACGGCATTATTAAGACCGGGTCGTTTCGACAGGCAAATTTCTATTGATAAACCTGACCTGGTTGGCCGGGAAGCAATTTTCAAAGTGCATCTTGGTCCCATCAAGATTTCAAAGAAACTTGATATTCATAAACTGGCAGAGCAGACACCCGGTTTTGCCGGTGCTGATATTGCCAATGTATGTAATGAAGCCGCATTGATAGCAGCCCGCAAAGGAAAAGAAGCTGTTGAAATGGAAGATTTTCAGGATGCCGTAGACAGGGTTATTGGAGGATTAGAAAAGAAGAATAAAATCATTTCACCTGAAGAAAAAAAGATCATTGCTTTTCATGAAGCCGGACATGCCATTTGCGGATGGTACCTGGAACATGCTTATCCATTGCTGAAAGTAACAATTGTTCCCAGGGGAACTGCCGCATTAGGATATGCTCAATACACTCCCAAAGAGCAATATTTATATAATACCGATCAATTGAATGACCAGATCTGCATGACACTTGGCGGAAGAGCCAGTGAAGAAATTTTCTTTCACAAAATTTCTACCGGTGCACAAAACGATCTTCAGCAGATAACAAGAATGGCCTATTCGATGGTTACCGTTTATGGCATGAATGATAAAATCGGGAATGTCAGTTTCTATGATCCTCAGCAGGAAGCAGCTTTTACCAAGCCTTATTCTGATGAAACGGCAAAGATGATTGACCAGGAAGTTCGGAAACTGATTGATGAAGCGTATGAAAGAACCAAAAAATTATTGGCTGATAAAAGAGAGGATGTTGAAAAACTGGCTCATGCATTGCTTGAAAAAGAAGTATTGTTTCAGAGTGATGTGGAAGCCCTGATTGGCAAACGGCCTTTTGAAGAAAAGAAATCATTGACTGTTGACGAAGCAACAGAAACAGAATCTGCGGAGACGAAGGCCGCTGCTGAAACCCTGAAAAAAGAAGAAGGGAAATCAACTGACGAATTACCGGGTAATATTGGATTGGCCCCGTCTATTTAATAGGTGAATATGAATGTATCTCCGTCAAAAGAAAATATATTAAAAAAAATCCGCAAGGCGTTGAGTCACTCAACGCCTTTACCATTTCCGAATAGCGAAGGAAATCAACCTGTCTTCCCACCGCTGCAACAGGAGGCTGAAGTAGAATTTGCAGAACAGTTTACCAAACTCCAGGGAAAATTTATTTATTGCATCAACCAGCAGGAGCTGGCTTTTCAACTCAGCAGCCTGGTCAAAAAACAGGATTGGCAGAAAGTGTATTGTGTGGAAGATAAACTTATAGCACCGGTTGCTTCACAAATTACAGAGAGGTTAGTGAAAACTGATTTAGCTCACTGTGATGCTTCCATTACCGGGTGCGAATACCTGGTGGCAAGAACAGGTACCATTGTAATGAGTTCGGCACAAACCAGTGGCCGCACTACCAGTGTATATGCACCCGTTCATATTTGCATTGCATTTACCAACCAGTTAGTGTATGATTTGAAAGATGCATTGCAATCAGCAAAAGATAAATATGGCAGCCATCTTCCTTCCTTAATAACATTTGCTACCGGCCCCAGCCGCACAGCGGATATTGAAAAAACCCTTGTGGTTGGAGTGCATGGACCGAAAGAGGTTTATTTATTTCTGGTAGAATCCTGATAGCTGAGTATATAAAGTAAAAAGTATATACAGTAATCGGAAACTCTAAGATTCCCCAGGGTGCGACTTTATACTTTATTTACTTCTGCTTACTTTTTTACTTTATATACTTTATATACTTTTTCTCCTCTTAGCTTATCTTTATAGCATGACAAATCCCGCCGTTTACCAGTTATTTGTATATGGCTCACTCCGGAGCGGTTTTCACAGCCCGGCGTATGAATATATCAGCCGCTATTTTTCTTTTGTGGGCGAGGCAAAAGTGAGGGGCAAACTTTTTGATATGGGAAACTACCCGGCAGGTGTTGCCATCAATGAGGATCATTTTATAGTTGGCGAACTTTACCGCATTATAAATGAAAATGAATTTCCCTGGGCCATCGGCCAGCTGGATGATTATGAAGGAGTGTCAGTGGAGCATGGTGAAGTGCGGCTCTACTATCGTGAAGTTGCAGAAGTTCAACTCAACGGAGAATTGACCCAGGCGTGGATATACTGGTTCAATGGTGATACAAGCGGCAAACCGGAAATTGCCTCCGGTGATCTGATGGAGTATCTTAATAAAACAAAATAATTGTGGACAGACGAGGTTTCTTAAAACAAATAATTGGAGGCATAGGTGCTATAAAAAATTCTTTGCTATTGGCAAGTATTCTTTTGTGTATACTACTATTAATTAAATCGGACTTAGTAATTGAGCCATCATCAATTATCTCTTTATTAAAACTTTTAGGTATATTATTACTTGCATTAGCTTTACTTACGATCATAGCAATGGCTTTGAAAATTATGGCAAGATTTTTTTTGGGATTATTTCCCCCTGGAATCATCAATTGGTTTAAAAAAAATGGAAAAGTAATTGAATACTTACTTGTTGGTATTCTTCTGTTTTATTTTGTTTATCGATTGATTCGGCGGCAGGAATATGCAACTCTTATTTTTTATGGCATCATAATGTTAGTTTCCATTTACATGCAATGGGACAAAAAACAAATCAACCAAGAAAGACCCTAATAGGTTTTTACAATTATTAATGCCCTCATTAAACAAAAAAATATACTTCCTTTCCGATTTTCACCTCGGCGCACCTGATCATGCCAGCAGCCTTGAGAGAGAAAAAATTATTGTTCAATTTCTTGATGAAATAAAAAAAGATGCTGCTGAAATTTTCCTCGTTGGTGATATGTTTGATTTCTGGTACGAATACCGCAAGGTAGTTCCTAAAGGCTATGTAAGATTATTGGGTAAACTGGGAGAATTATCTGATGCCGGCATTACCCTGCATTTTTTTGTGGGCAATCATGATATGTGGGTAAAGGATTATTTTCAGAAAGAATTAAATATCCGGGTTTATTTTAAACCGGAAGAAATTGGACGCAATGGAAAAAGATTTCTGATAGGTCATGGAGATGGATTAGGTCCCGGTGATCATGGATATAAAAGATTAAAAAAAATATTTCGAAATCCTGTAAGCAAGTGGTTGTTTGGCATATTACCACCGATTGTTGGCATCAGCCTGGCAAATTACATGAGCCGTCGCAGCCGGGTACAAACTGGCGCTACAGAAGAAAGTTTTTTAGGTGAAGACAAGGAATGGCTGATTATATATTGTAAAGAAGTGTTGACCACCCGCTTGCCGGATGGACAGGAAAAAAATATCGATTTTTTTGTGTTTGGGCATAGACACCTGGCCATTGATTTTCGTCTATCACCCACCGAAGCCCTGGCGAAGGCGGGTAAGGGTGAGGCCCGGTATATTAATCTTGGAGACTGGATCCGCTATTTTACATACGCTGTATTTGATGGCGAAAAAATGGAATTAAAATCATATAAGGGAAAAGAGGATAAGATTATCCGCCGCTAAATGAAAAAAAATGCAATCATACTGCTATTTTTCTTTTTGGTATCATTTGTTGCAACCGGGCAAACCGACACTGCTTTTCGGTTTATAAAAATAATTAAAGGAGATATTGCCAGCTTTACTGTCGATAACCTGGATAATATTTATATACTTGGCAGTCGTAACCAGTTAAAGAAATTGAATGCCAATGGAGATTCTGTAGCCGTATTCAATGATGTAAAAAAGTTTGGACAGGTTACACTCATCGACGCTTCTAATCCGCTAAAAGTTTTATTGTATTATAAAGATTTTGCCACGGTGGTAATACTGGACCGGTTTCTTAACATCCGCAATACGATTGACCTTCGTAAGCAAAATATTTTCCAGGCAAAAGCAATTGTTCAGTCTTATGATAATAAAATATGGGTGTATGATGAAGTGGAAAATAAATTAAAAAAAATTGATGAAGAAGGAAAGTTGTTGCAGGAAACACCGGACTTCCGCCTGTTGCTTGGCCAGGCTCCTTCGCCGGTTAGGATATTTGATGAAAATAAATATGTGTATCTCTACGACTCATTGCTGGGAGTTTATGTTTTTGATTATTACGGCGCTTTGAAAAATAATATCATGATTAATGGCTGGAATAATTTTAAAGTGGCGGGTAAATATATTTTTGGTTCAAGGGCCGATATATTGTATCGTTATGAAATCAGCACTTTCCGGTATGATGAATGGAAAATGCCGGAGCAATTATCGCACAGTAAGGAGTTTAATTTTACCTCTTCAAGATTATATGCGTTGAAAGAAGATGGGATTGAGATTTACTCCATCAGGTAAAAGGGGTTATTTAATTGAATTTAGAATTTCGCCAACTTCTTTATCAAATAATCCATACTTGCCATATTCAATAACACGGCCCACCTCTTTCCCGTTTTTTAAAACAATGATAGTCGGAACATTTGTAATATTTAGTGCCTCGGAAAGATGACCGAATGTTCTTTTTTTCCTGTCTACACCGATTAATGTTATCCTGTCCTGCGAAAAACCAGCCGAATCAGTTAGTAAAAACATTTTCGGGATGATATTTTGCGAATCATCGCACCAGGTTCCCATGAAAACAAGCAATTGAACAGAATCTTTGTTTTTTTGTAAAGCCTCCAGCGCAGCAACATTTGGCGTGTAGCTTTTCTGGTTTTGAGCATACCAGTGAAAAGATGTATCACCCAGCAATACTTCACGGGAAATAATTCCTTTCAGACTTTTCTCGTTTGGTCTTTCTACCAGCACCTGGTACTGGTTTTGAGCAAATGTCATACTGCCTGTCAGCAGCGCAAGGATAAAAACAATTATTATTTTTTTCATATCAGGTATCTTATAAGTCACAAAAGTATATGGATGAAAGCAAATGATGAAAGAAGAAGAGTTAAATTATGTTTTGTAAAAAATAAAATTCATTTTGTTTAAGCATCATCGCAAAGCTGGCCTTGTGCCTTGAGAAGTCTCCCCTTCGGGGAGATTTAGAGGGGCTTCAAAGATTCGCCTTTAATTCCAGCAAAAACCCTTTGATCTTTTGCAGCGATTGCATCATCGCAAATTTCTCTTCTGCTTTTTTATTTTTCTTCAGGTAATCTTTGGCACCTTCAATGGTGAATTTGCGCCGGCGGAGCAAATCATAAATAAGTACCAGGTTTTTTACATCAATAGGGCGAAAGAAACGGTCGCCTTTGCGATTCTTGCGGGGTTGCAGAATGTCAAACTCTGTTTCCCAATAGCGGATCAGGGATTGATTTTCACGGAACATGATTGCTACTGCGCCAATGGAATAATATTGTTTTTGAAAAAGAATATCATCGGGAGGAATATTAATCAGGTCAGCATTAATGCCAATTTCCTTTAAAGAACGTCTTCCTCTTTTTCCGGTTGGTGAAGCTGAAACAGGCGCTGGATTTTCTTCTATAGTTTCAATTATTGGTTTGTCTTCTGCTATGGAGGACGAAGTCATGGGCTGACTATTTTCCGATTGCTTCGGCATAATGAACTCCAGTGATATTTGAGATAATGCTTTGCCCATGTATGTAAAGGTACGCTGCCTTCTGCCATCATAAGCAAGGCATTACATAGTGTGGAAAAATTGAATGAAAGGCTTAGCCAATCAGTTAATCAAAACTTTGATTAGAGGCAGCAGCTTTTTTCAATATCAGGTCAAACTGTTCGGGAGTAAGGTCATTATAGAAGAAATAAATAGGATCAATCTTCTCCCCGTTTTTATGTACTTCATAATGGCAGTGTGGGCCGGTTGATTTTCCGGTGCTGCCCACCCACCCAATTACCTCGCCTCTTTTTATCAACTGCCCCTCTCTTGCTTTTACTCTAACCATGTGGCCATATAATGTTTCATATCCATAACCATGATTGATAACAACATGATTGCCGAAACCATTGCCCGTGCTGCCGGCCGTGGTTACTGTCCCATCCGCTGTGGCATAGATGGGAGTACCCTGTGGCGCTGTAAAGTCGAGACCCGCATGAAATTTTGTTGTCTTATAAACAGGATCTATCCGGTAGCCAAAGCCAGAAGCAATACGATTAAGGTCTTTATTGCTAACCGGTTGAATGGCGGGAGTATGAGAAAGTAGTTGCTCTTTATTTTTTACAAGGTTATCTACTTCGTCATAGGATTTCCGCTGTGCTTTTATCCTGCTGTTAATGTTGTTTATTGTATTAGTGATGGAGGCAACAAGCTGCTGGTCCTTTAGTTTTTCAACGGTAGACATTTCCAATTTGTTTTCCAGTTCTTTTGCCCTGGCGCTGTCCGGGATGGGGGCCGCTTCAAAAATAGCCCGGTACACATCATTATCTCTTTTTTCCAATTCTTTCATCTGCTGCTGTACAGATTTCAAAGTATCTGCCAGGTCATAGTAATTATCTTTCAGCGCCTTGTTCCGTTGTTCCAGTATTCTTTCTTTTGGTGAACCAATGAATTGAAATGCGGCATAAGAAATAAGGCCGGCAGTAACCAGGGCGGCTGCTACAAAACCGAATATGCGCAGCAGTTTTACCCGGAATGGTGTTTCCAGTTTTTCGTAACGAAGCGTACTGGTATTATAGTAATATTTTATTTTCTTCATGAAGAAAGCCTTAAACCTGTTTAAAGGAAACAAATGCCGTCCGAATAATTTACCTTTGCCCCGCTTTTGAGGGCTAACAAATATAGCCCCTTCAACCGCAAAAATCAACCCAATTACAGTGGCAAATATGATGACCAGCGCAGATATACGAAAGGCTTTTATGGATTTTTTCCGTTCAAAAGGACATGAAATTGTTCCTTCTGCTCCTATTGTGGTAAAAAACGACCCGACATTGATGTTTACCAATGCGGGGATGAACCAGTTCAAAGATTATTTTTTAGGCAATAAAAAAGCGGTGAATGCAAGAGTGGCCGATACTCAAAAATGTTTGAGGGTAAGTGGCAAGCATAATGACCTGGAAGAAGTGGGTGTGGATACATATCATCACACTATGTTTGAAATGCTGGGCAATTGGAGTTTTGGAGATTACTTTAAAAAAGAAGCGATTGCCTGGAGCTGGGAACTGCTTACAGAAGTTTATAAATTAGATAAGAGCAGGTTATATGTAACCATATTTGAGGGTGATGAAAAAGAAGGCTTACCTAAGGATGAGGAATCGTATAATGAATGGCGAAAAGTGATATCTGAAGACAGGATATTACTGGGTAACAAGAAAGATAATTTTTGGGAAATGGGTGACACCGGTCCATGTGGCCCATGTACCGAAATACATTACGATACCCGCCCGGAAGCAAACAACGACGGACATTCAAGGGTCAATAATGATGCTACAGGTAGGGTGATGGAAATCTGGAACAATGTATTTATCCAGTTTAACCGGTTAAAAGACGGAACGCTTGAACCCTTGCCGGCAAAACATGTGGATACAGGAATGGGATTGGAAAGATTAGTAAGAGTGTTGCAGGGAAAACAGAGTAATTATGATACGGATATTTTTAGCGGAACGATTGCTGAAACCGGTAAAATAGTAAATAAAGTATATAAAGGGGGCGATGATAAAGAGAGCATTGCCTTTCGTGTTATTGCTGACCATATAAGAGCTATCGGTTTTACTATTGCAGATGGACAGTTACCAAATAGAGATGGCCCCGGTTATGTAATTCGTAAGATTTTAAGGAGAGCTGTTTTTTATTATTATGCTCATTTGGATTATAACAAGCCGTTGTTGAATCAGTTGTTACTTGGTTTGGCAAAACAGTTTGAAAATGTGTTTCCTGAATTGCAACAACAGCTTGATTTTGTAAGTAAAGTTGTGAAAGAAGAAGAAGAAGGATTTTTGAGAACACTGGATATGGGGCTGGGAAGAATTGAAGAAATTATAACTGCTAGTATTAACGAAGCTGCAAATGCTACTGATACTTCTGATGCAATAGTGATAAAGGGAATTGCAGGAAAAGATGCCTTTGAATTAAATGACACTTATGGGTTTCCTATTGACTTAACAAAGTTAATAGCCGCTGAAAAAAATTTAAAAGTTGATGAAGCGGGTTTCGAAGCTGAAATGAAAAAACAAAAAATCCGCAGCCGTGCAGCAGGTACAGTTGACACCGAAGACTGGATCGTATTAAAAGAAGGCTCAAACAAATTTGTTGGGTATGATTCGTTGGAAGCTAAAGCACAGATTTTAAAATACAGAAAAGTAAAAGCAAAAGGTAAAGAAGCTTTTCAAATCGTATTGGATAAAACGCCTTTCTATGCAGAAAGCGGGGGACAGGTTGGTGACCGGGGACAATTAATAATTAATAATGAACAATTAATAATTACTGACACAAAGAAGGATAATGATTTAATTATTCATTTCGCAGAATCAATTCCGGATGATTTGTCAGGTGAAGTGATTGCAAAGGTAGACGGCAATATAAGAAAAGAAACCGCTTTACATCACTCTGCCACACACCTGCTTCATGCGGCATTAAGAAAAGTATTGGGAACACATGTAGCCCAGAAAGGTTCGTTGGTAAATGAAGAACATCTGCGTTTCGACTTTTCTCATTTTGCCAAGGTAACTGATGAAGAGATTGGTAAAGTGGAAGCACTGGTTAATGAAAAAATTAGAGAGAACATTCCTGTTGTTATCAATGAAATGCCAAAAGATGAAGCAATGAAATTGGGCGCCATGGCATTGTTTGGAGAAAAATATGGCGATGTGGTGAGAGTAGTTATCATTGATCCCAACTATTCTGTGGAATTATGCGGCGGCACACATGTTGGCGCCACGGGTGAATTAGGTTTATTTAAACTAACCAGCGAATCTGCTATTGCTGCCGGTGTGCGCCGGGTAGAAGCTGTTTGCGGAAAACAGGCAGAAGAATATGTAAATGGACAATTCAATTTACTCGGCAATCTTCGTGAGGCATTAAAAAATCCAAAAGATATTCAAAAAGCCATCGAAAATCTGCAGGCGGAAAATGCTGAAATAAAGAAGCATCTTGACTCGATGGAATCAAGGCAACTCGTTAGTATAAGAAATGAATTGTTGCAAAAAGATGAAATTATCAATGGCGTCAATTTTATCGGGGATATTATAGAGGTAAATCATCCGGATGCATTGAAAAAACTTTGCTTTGATTTAAAAAACCATCTCCGGGATCATGTGGCTGTGTTGTGTGTAAATATTGACGGCAAGCCTTTTGTGGCTGTTGGTATTTCTGAAACGGTTGTTGCTGCAAAAAATCTTGATGCAGGTAAAATTATCAAAGAACATGTAGCGCCTTTGATTAAAGGTGGCGGGGGAGGACAAAAAACATTGGCAACAGCCGGTGGTTCAGATATTACTAATATGAAGCAGGTGATAGAGAAAGTAAAGTCCCTTCTTTGATTCCCACTTTCGTTTTTACCAGAAACTTATATTATGAATGTTATTATTGAAACGGATCGTCTTCTGCTCCGCACTTTCACTATAGAAGATGCTCCACTTATTTATAATCTTAATCTTGATCCGGAAGTAATCCGCTATACGCTTGATCCGCTCCGGGATATTGAACATGCCGGTGAGGTGTTGGAAAAAATCATTTTGCCTCAATATGCTTTATATAATCATGGACGCTGGGCTGTGCATACAAAACCAGGCCTGGAGTTCATTGGCTGGTGTGGCTTAAAAGCCAGACCGGAACGTAATGAAATTGACCTTGGTTATCGCTTTATCAAAGTGGCCTGGGGCAATGGATATGCTACTGAGGCCGCTTATGCCTGTATCAAATATGGATTTGAAAAACTGCATCTGAGACGTATCATTGGCCGGGCCATGTCGGAGAATATTGGCTCACAAAAGGTGTTGGTGAAATGTGGGATGAAATATATTGGAGAAGAAGTGGTGGATGGCCATCCTGCAAAGACCTATGAGATATTCCATCCATCCATCCAGTGATTTTGCCTCTGAAATATATTTGATCTTTAACATTTCCGAAACATTTCGTATTTCGGAAAAACTCTTTATATTTGATTACGAAACTTAACGTAGTTAATTTAAATGTATAACTTATGAAACAAAATTTGATAACAGCAATTGCTTGTTCTTTTGCCATTACACTAATGGTTCCGGCTTCTTTGCTGGCGCAACAAGAAGAGAAAGACAAAGCGGTTAAGGAGAAAAAAGATGTTCAGCAGATTATCATTACCCGCAAAAATGATAAGGCTGATAAAATTGTAGTTGAAATTAATGGGGACAAAGTAACGGTTAATGGCAAACCGATGGAGGAGTATAAAGACAAGGGAGACGATATAAATATAAAACTCCGGAAATATAAAGATGTAGAAGCATTGTCAGGGATCCCCGGAATGGGCTCCAACTGGAATTTCAATGATAACGGTAATACCTTTCAACTTTATAATGAAGAAGTAAATGCTAACCGGGCTATGCTTGGGGTAACCACAGAAAAAGCAGAACAGGGTGTGGAAATACAAAGTATAACTAAAGAAAGCGCTGCAGAAAAAGCAGGTCTCAAAGAAAAGGATATTATTACTAAAATTGATGACACGAAGATTGAAAATCCTGATGACCTTTCTGCCGCTATTAAAAAGCATAAACCAGGAGATAAAGTAACCGTAACATTTCTGCGGGATAAAAAGGAACAAAAACTAACAGCAGAGCTGACCAAGTGGAAAGGGGTCAATATGTTTTCAACAGGCCCGGGATTTAAAATGGATATGGGTGATTTGAATTTTGAAGATATAATGCCTAAAATTCAGTCAATGCCCCGGATGATGGCGCCGAATATGCCCAACTGGAATTACCCGGGCGGCGCACCAAAGCTGGGTTTATCAGTTCAGGATACTGATGATGGCAAAGGGGTTAAAGTGATTGATGTGGATGAAGAAAGCAATGCACAAAAAGCCGGGATAAAGGAAGACGATGTTATAACGGAAGTAGATGGAAAATCAGTGAATGGTGTTGATGAAATGGCAAAAATTATCCGTGAGAACAAAGACAAGGTTTCTGTAATGATTAAATTACAGCGCAGTGGTAAGACGCAGAATATTGAAGTGAAAATTCCCCGTAAATTAAAAACAGCCGATCTGTAATTAATAATTTTTTATGCAATAAAAGCCCCTGGTATTAACCGGGGGCTTTAACTTTTTCAGGAGGCATGTAGTGGGGCAAATGGTCTATTTTTGCCGCTTTATTAAGTAATGACAAATGCTGGTACATATGAAGTAGTGGTGGGCCTGGAAGTGCATGCCCAATTGCTTACGAAAACTAAATTATTTTGCAGCGATAGTATTGCTTTTGGCGCAGAACCAAATACACATGTTAGTCCAATTACATTGGGTCATCCGGGCACATTGCCAAAGATGAATAAAAAGGCTATAGAGTTTGCCATTAAAATGGGGCTGGCCTGTCATTGTGAAATTGTAAGAGAAAACTATTTTGCCCGGAAAAATTATTTTTATCCAGATCTGCCAAAAGGGTACCAGGTATCGCAGCACACAACTCCTATCTGCAAAGGAGGGTATATAAATATCAAAGCAACTACTGGTGAAAAAAGTATAAGGTTGAATCGTATTCACCTTGAAGAAGATGCTGGTAAAAGTTTGCATGATACAGATGAAAATAATACCTGTATAGATTATAACCGTGCCGGTACACCATTAATTGAAATTGTTACAGAACCAGATTTACGAAGTGGCGATGAAGCATTTGCCTGTTTAACTGAAATCAGAAAACTGGTTCGCTACCTGGAGATTTGTGATGGCAATATGGAAGAAGGAAGCCTTCGTTGTGATGCGAATATTTCTGTCCGGAAAAAAGGAGAAACAACCTTAGGCATCAAAGTAGAAGTAAAGAACCTGAACTCCATCCGGAATGTGAAAAAGGCAATTGAGGCAGAAACAAAAAGGTTGATCGGAATATTGGAGCAGGGTGGAACCATTATTCAACAAACAAGAAAATTTGATACCGCCAGCGAAACTACTTTTGCTACCCGTGATAAAGAAGATGCAGATGATTACCGTTATTTTCCTGATCCCGATCTTACACCATTTCATTTGCAGGAAGAATTTATTGAGCGAATCCGACAAAGCATTCCTGCTTTGCCTGAACAACGGATAAAAAAATATACCGCTGAACTGCATCTTTCCGAATACGATGCCACCTTACTTGCAGAAGAAAAAAACTTTTCTGATTATTTTGAAAAAATTATCCTGCATACCAAAAATTATAAAGCGGCCGCCAACTGGATGTTGGGGCCGGTAAAATCATGGCTCAATGAGAAGGAGAAAGACATAAATGAATTTCCATTAAGCCCTGAGCAACTGGCATCGGTGATTCAATTAGTTGACTCCGGGAAAATTAGTTTTTCAGCGGCTTCTTCAAAATTATTTTCCTGCCTGCTGCAAAACCCTGGCAAGGATCCCGAAGAAATTGCCATTGAACAAAATCTCCTTCAGCAGTCTGATGTGTCAGACATCGGACCCATTATTGACAGCGTATTGGAGAAATTTGCCGGTAAAGTGATTGAATATAAAAAAGGGAAAAAAGGCTTACTGGCTTTGTTTGTGGGAGAAGTAATGAAACAATCACAAGGTAAAGCGGATCCAAAAATTACCAACGAATTATTATTGGAAAAATTAAAATCATAAAAAACAGAGAATGAAAAAACTTTTGAGTGTAATAACAGTTGTGACCCTGCTGCTGTCATGCAGCCATAAATCAACAGGAAAAAAATTTCAGGTTAGCGGAACTATTATCAATAACCCCGGTAAAGTAATTTACCTGGAAGAAATTCCGATGGCTACCATGGAGCGTATCCGGGTGGACTCAGTGAAAATAAATAAGGATGGAAAATACTTGCTGAAAGCAGAAGCCAAAGAAGCCAGTGCTTATACACTCCGGCTTGACCAGGAAGAGTATCCGCTTGCTGCGGTGATAAACGATGTGGAAAAAATTACGCTGAATGCCACTTTTAATAAGGAAAACAACCGGTTCCCGGAGAGCTATGACATAAAAGGTTCAGCGGTATCGCAACAGTTGAAAGATTTTATGACTGGTTTAAATACAAAACTGCAGGCCATATTCTTTAGTGATAAAAAAACAGACAGCCTGCAAAAGTTGGGAACTGCTGATAGCCTTATTGCTATAGAGCAAAATGAAAGAAAACAAATGGTGACAGGGCTAAAATTTTTTTTAACTACAGCGATCAGCCATTCTGCTAATCCTGCGCTGACATTGTTTGAACTTGGTAATTACCAGACCATGGCCAATAACCCGGGCTTTAAGCTTGAGCCAATAAGCGATGAGGAAGTGAACAGGATAGTGAATGAAGTGGCAGTAAAGTTTCCTTCGCACCAGGGAGTGGTCGCCATTAAAAGAATGTTGGATGCAGAGGCAAATAAAATGCAGGGATGGGTGGGCAAAGAAGCTCCCGATTTTGCATTGCCTGATGCAAACGGGAATGAAGTCAAACTAAGTTCCTTTCGTGGAAAATATGTGCTGGTAGATTTTTGGGCCAGTTGGTGCCGGCCCTGCCGCATGGAAAATCCTAATGTGGTAGCAGCCTATAATAAGTTTAAGGATAAAAATTTTGCCATACTTGGCGTATCACTTGACAGAGCCGGCGAAAAAGATAAATGGCTTAAAGCTGTTATGGAGGATAACCTTACATGGAAACAAGTGAGTGACCTGAGGGAGTGGAGCAGCCCGGTAGTTGCCCAGTATCATTTTGGTGAAGAAGGAATTCCCTATAATATATTGGTAGATCCACAGGGAAAAATAATCGGCGAAAGATTAAGAGGCAGTGAACTGGAAGCGAAGTTGGCGGAAGTGTTGAAATAGTTTTTCCTTTTATAAAAAAAATCCCCCGAAACTATCGGGGGATTTTTTATGTTGATTCTCATTTAAATATTAATTATCCCAAAATACTCTATCCTGTAAGTTGGCGGATTTTTGACCAGGGCAATTCGGATTCAAATCAATCTCTGATTGCGGATAGAACAATGTTCTTGGAATGGCGGTAACACCATTAATGGCATTGGAAACAGGTGCGAGAACAGGATAACCGGTTCTTCTCCAGTCGCTCCATGGTTCAACAGATACGCCAAATAATGCGATGTACTTTTCTTCGATTATTTTTTGCAAAGCTGCGGCAACGGTTCCAGGTAATATTCCATTTACTGTAATGTAATCATTAATTTGACCAGCTGATACGCCAACTTCCTGCATGCTCGCAGTAATGCCAGCCTGGTAGAATGCTTGTGCAGCAGCAACTCCTGTTGTAGCCAATGCATGTTCAGCACGAATAAAATTATATTCTGCAAATGTCAGCATACGCTGCGGGGCTGAACCTGAATAAGTGAAAGGAGGGGCAACTCCTGCAGTTACTGAACCACGCAAAAAAGTATGTATACGGCTGTAATTGTTTGTAGGAACAGCAGGAGGTGCAGCAGCAGATACTGCTGTAAAAGTATTAGGAGCTACCACAATAGATGCACCAGCGCCAACGCCTCCACCAGTAACATTATTACTTAATGTAATAGTTGTTGCCGTAACTGCGGTGGCAGTAGTATTCGGAGGAATATTTGTTCCGGCAATAACCATATTAACTGCAGCACCCGTAGTAGCAACAAATGTCAACACATTACCTGCGCCCGTAGCTGCTGAAGTGCTCAATGTTATTGGGAGTGATATTCCCTGATAAGGGAAGGTTGTAAAATAATAAGGCCTGCGTGGATCACCTTTTGAGGTCATCAGGTTAACCATTGCCGCATCTGCAAAAATATAATTCGGTCGGCTTACCTCAAAGGCTGAAATTGGGCTGCGTTGATTAGCTACATCAAAAAATGGCATAGAGAAATTATCTGCATTGGAAACCATAAATGTAATACCTGCAGTGCCTATTAAAGTTGTCATTTGTGTTGCCCATGTCGCATCTATTTTTTTGTAATGCAACAATAAGCGCAGCTTTAATGTATTGGCCAATTTGATCCATTGTGCTTTAGCCAGTGTAAAATTTCCGCCGTTGGTAAACATCAACGAATTGGCACCCGGTGTAAGTACACTGGATGGGGCATTCAGGTCGGATATACCATCAGTAAGCAACTGGAGAAGTTTGGGATAAATAGTGGCATCATTATCATAAGCGGGTTGTGTATTCCCGGTAAGTTGTTGTGCCTGGGAATAAGGAACCTTACCCCAAACATCAACCACCAGAGAATACTCATAAGCTTTCAGAATTTTTGCAACCCCGGTATAATAAGGGCTGGAACTTCCCTGCTTAATAATAAGCTCCAGGTCGTTTAATGTAGTGGCATTAATGCTTGACCATACATTGTTCTCATCACTTCCGGTAATATTATACCGGTAATAATCATAAGTCTGGTTGGGCTGCGAAGCTTCACCTGACATTTGCTGCATGATAAGCGTGGTATAGCGGTACAGGTCACTGCCTCCTTCAAATCCCAGGTTTACCTGTGCAGAAGAAAGCAACTGGGCAATGGGGGCATTTGAATCAGGAAGTGCATCCGGATTTTTATTTATATCCATAAATTTTTTACAGGAACTGATTCCGGCAATCCCCGCAAAAACCATGATTAATTTAAAATATCTGAGTTTCATAATTATATTTTTATTTAATTAAAAGCTGAGGTTTAATCCTACACCAATTGTTCGTGTTTGTGGAAGAGCATTGAATTCCAGTCCACCTGCTCCCTGAGCACTGGCGCCCAAAACATTTTGTTCAGGATCCAGGTGTGGGTAGAAAGGAGCATTCAGGTAAAGGTTACGTCCAAACACACTCAATGAGGCACTGCTAAATGGTGTTTTGTTTAAGACAGATGAAGGCAGCGTGTAATTCACGGAAGCTTCTCTTATCCTGAACCAACTTGTTTTATAAATAAAGCCCTCAGCCGCTGCATATTTTCCGCTATTGCCGAAATAATCCTGCGCTGATACATAAGTTGTATTAGGCTGCCCGTTTGCATAAACCGCATCAAAAAGATAAGGTTTTTGCAATACACCGGCTGCATCATATCTTGGATATTTGGCTGTTTCTTTGGCTACGCCATTTCTTTGCAGGTCGGCAATATTACGACTGTAAATATCTCCGCCTTCCTTTATATCCATCAGGAAAGACAGGCTTATTGCTTTATAGGTAAATGCATTGGTGATTCCCATTGTATATTTCGGGTTCGGGTTTCCAATCTTCTGCACGCCTGAAGTTATAAGTGGTAAGCCATTGGCGCCTACAACTATTTTATTTCCTTTGTTAGGATCCCTTACATACGCATTTCCATATATCTGGCCATACTCTTCTCCCGAAACGAGGCGAATATTAGGAGTAACAAAACCTCCAAGGAAAATATTAGTAACACCAGCCTCAAGTTTATCAACAATTGCCTTCATTTGGGTATAATTCAGGTTAATATTCCAGGTAAAGGATTTTGATTTTATTGGAATAATTCCAACTCCCAATTCAACACCATTGTTGGTTAGATTGCCTGAATTTTTTGTAAATGATGTAATACCGGATGAAGCAGAAACAGGCACATTAAATATGAGATTTCTTGATTTTGATTTATAGCGGGTAACATCTATAGTTACACGTCCTTTAAGGAAGGATAATTCAGCACCAATTTCTTTAACCTTTGTAAACTCAGGGCCCAATGCCGGATTACCAGCTACATTACTCAATGTAAAACCCTGGATACCGTTAAAGGGAAACGCAATACTTGGGCCAAAGCCGTCAGCAGAGCCAGCTCCACCAAAATAAGAATCTGTAGCATAAATAAAATCGGTTCCTGCTTTACCGGTTGTAGTAATATTACCCTTGATCTTAATATTTTCAATAATCCTTCCTTTCAACTTAGGGAAAAGTTCGGTGATATTAAAGGAACCGGCAACACCATTATAGAGATAAGAGTTTCTGTTGGGCTTGAAAGTAGAGGCCCAGTCATTTCTTAATGTCACATTTAAATTAAAAATGCTTTTAAAACCTATAGCAATATCTGCATATAATCCCAAAAGTCTGAATTTAGATGAACCGGATTGTGGGGATGGGCTGAAAGTTGTTGTATTGCTCAGTTGTTCAAAGTCCCTGACAATAATTCCTTTTCCATCTAGCTGGGATGCATTACTGTAATTCTGCTGAAACTCTGATCCAGCAATAAGTGTTCCGCTCCAGCTTTTTATCCTTTTAGTTGCAGTAAAATATCCGTTGGAGTTCAATGCCCGGTAATTATTTCTTACTTCACGCACAGCGCCTACTCCATTGGCAGTAGTGCCAGCTCCACCACGGGCACCAATCTGGTCATATATATGGCGGAAAGTGGAATAAACGTCAGTACCTACTTTATAATCGGCCTGCAACCATTTGGTCAATCTGAAATTAAAAGAAACGTTACCAATGAACCGGTTGATCTCATCATTGTAGCGGTTGTTTTTAATGGTCCAGTAAGGATTATCTTCTCCCAAAGGGTATAGTTGGTTGCCGGCTCCATCTTCCCATAGCAAACCGCTCAGGTTATAACTGCGGGGTGTAAACCATGCACGAAAAACGGGGTTACTCAACTGGTTGCCCTGTTGTGTTCTGCGTGATGCATTGTTAGAATAGTTGGCATTTACCGAAACAGTCAGGTAGTTATTAACTTTTGAACTGACGTTCAAAGAAAAATTATGACGGGTCAGTACATTATTTTCAATAACACCTTTGTTCTTCAAATAGCCATAGGAAAAACGGAAAGTGTTTTTATCGCTGCCACCGGAAAAAGCAATATTGTTCTGCCAGTTCATTCCATGACGGAAAATGTCATTTACATTATTGGGATAAGCCTGCAATACTTCAGTTCTGTTGTTACTGTTGGTAGCAGGGTTATAAGCGTTTGTAACAGTCTGGCCAACGATACGTGGGCCCCAGGATGTTTGGGCAGTTGGTGAAAAAACACCGCTGTTACCCTGGGCATATTCATTCTGGTAAGCAGGAAAACGATTCACGGATTCTATCTGGTAGTTAGTAGAATACTGGATAGAATTTTTCTGACCAGCCTTCCCTTTTTTCATCGTGATTAAAATGACACCATTGGAGGCTCTCGAGCCATACAATACAGCTGCAGAAGCTCCTTTCAGCACACTGATGCTTTCAATATCTTCCTGGTTCAGGTCAATCGCCCTGCTGGAATTTACCGGCCCATTCTGAAGGGGGGTGCCACCACCACTATTATCAATGGGGATACCATCCACTACAAACAAAGGTCCATTAGTACCCTGGAATGTAGTAAAGCCACGTATAAGAATACTGGAACTGGAGAAAGAGCCGCCGCTTCCGCTGATTCTAACACCGGGTATTTTGGAGGCCAGGGCATTTGTAATATTGGTTTGGTGCGACTGTGACAGTTCAGCGCCACTAAGCTGGGTGACACCATAACCCAAATCCTTTTTATTTTTCTTGATACCAAATGCCGTTACCACTACTTCTGACATTGTTTTGTCTTCGCTTTTAAGCGTTGCATTTATTTCCGAACCAGCGCCGATGGCTGCTTCGAAAGTGGTCATATCCACAGCAGAAAAAATCAAAGCTTTCGCAGTAGCAGAAACGTTGATGGAGTAAGTTCCATCCGCTTTTGTAACAGTACCGGTTGTTGTTCCTTTTACCATTACCGACACGTTCTGAAGGGGAGTGCCTTTGTCATCGGTAACCTTACCGGTGATTGTGCGTTGTGCAATTGCCTGAGCGGCGAAAAACACAACTCCCCAAAGGAGTAAAAACATTTTTCTCATGAGCATTTAGTTTTAGTATATAATTGAAATCAAATCCTCTGACCACCAATAATGAAACCATTGGGATCGGGGCTTGAAATTAAAGAACCTTGAACGAAAAATTAAAAAAAACATCCGGTTTTTGAAAAACAGTCAGTGAAGGGGCTTTTCAATTTCTATCCTTCTCTTATATCAGACAATTTCCCTGAACCGGTTGCTGCTTTAAACACAGGTTGCCAACCCACCATTAAAACGGTGTAAAAGTAATGAAATCAGCTATTTCTTCCTCCTGATTATTGAAATTAAGATGGAAGGTAGCAATACCAGGTTGGTAAAGGTGGCCGTTACCAGCGTAAGGGAGGTGAGCCAGCCCAAAGCCTTTGTGCCATCAAAGCCACTAAAGCAGAAAATTACAAAGCCTGCTATCAGCACCATAGAGGTGTAAATAATGCTTATCCCGGTATTGTGTATAGTGTCAATCACTGTTTTTTTCATGTCAAAATTATTGCCCGGAAGCTCCTGCTTATAATTAACCAGAAAACGGATCGTAACGTCGATAGCAATGCCCAGTGCCACGCTAAAAACCAATACGGTGGAAGGTTTCAGCGGTATGCCCACCCAGCCCATGATCCCGGCTGTTATCAGCAGGGGTATGATATTGGGGATAAGGGAGCAAATCAGAATCCTGGCAGAGCGGAACAGGTACAGCATGCAGAGGGCAATCAGCAAAAAAGCCCATATAATACTATCCTTCAGACCTTCGATAATATACCGGCTACCCTCCAGGAAGGTAATGCTGGTGCCGGTAAGCTGCACATTGTACTTGTCTTTTGCAAAAAGCTGGTCAACTCGTTTGGAAATACTATCCAGGATCAGCGGAAGCCTTTGGCTCCCCACGTCTTTCATGCTTACACTGATACGGGCTTGCTGACGGGAGCTATCCATAAAAGTGCTGACCAATTTGGCAAAGGAATTTTTGTTATTGCTGCCGTCTTCACGAAAATTAAAATATTGGGAAAGAGCCGGCAATGCATATTCGCCGGGCATAATATAATAGGAGGTATCGCCATCATTAAATGACTGGTTGGCAAATTTCAATCCATCTGTAATACTAAGAGGTCGGCCAACATCCGGAAGGCTGGCGAGGAATTGAGAGAGAGAATCAATGCGAACAAGGTTATTATAATTGCGGGAAGCTCCTCTTTTTTCTTTGGTATCTACTACAATTTCCAGCGGCATCACTCCTTTGAAATTGTTTTCAAAAAAACGAAGGTCAGTATAAATTTTATCTGACTTTGGGAGGTCATCTACAATAAAACCCTGAGTTTTTAATCTGAAAATGCCGGCAACAAAGACTGCGACAATAATGGCCGTAACCGAATAAATTAATGTACGATGATTCAATGACCATCTTTCTAACTGGTCAAGCAAGCGGTTCAGCCAGGGGTTCTGAAGGTATTTTGTATGCCTTGTTTTTGGAGCCGGCAGGAAACTAAGCACAGCGGGAATAAATACCAGTGAAATAAAAAAAAGGGCAATAATATTGATGCCGGCTACAATGCCAAATTCTTTTAGTATCTGGCTTTGTGTTAATGCAAATACGGCAAACCCTATTGCCGCTGCCAGGTTGCAGAAAAGGGTAACAACTCCCATCCGCTCCACCATCATCACCAGCGATTTTTTCTTATCGCCTGTTTCATTGTAAGAAGTATGAAATTTATTGAGGAAATAAATGCAGTTGGGAATGCCAATCACTACAATCAATGGCGGAATCAGTGCATTCAGGATACTTATTTTATAACCCATGAGTTCAATGGTGGCAAAGCTCCAGATCACCCCCAGTATAACCACGGTTAATGAAAGCCACATAGCACTCAGGCTGCGAAAGAAGAATAATAAAATGATAGCGGAAAGAAGAACAGAGGCAAACAGGAACATCCGCATTTCTTTCACAATCCTTTCCGATAATTCTGTTCGGATATGTGGCAGACCGCTTTTGTACACAGTAAGGTTATTGGCTTTTCCAAAATCATCGGCTAGTTTGCTGATGGTATGCACAACACCTATACGGTTTTTGGATGCCATCAGGTCCTTGTCGATGCGTAAACCCATCAGCCAGGCATGTGTAGATGGATTGTATAAAAGCTGGCGGTAAAAAGGAAGGTTGAGAAAAATTTTGGCGCCACTGTCAATTTCAGCCTGTGAAAGTATCCTTTCGGCAAAAATAGTATCAGCTTTAAATTTTTCCGTTTCCTGGATTTTAATAAGATTAACTGCGGAAGGAACAGAAATAATATCAGTAACGCCTTTTACTTTTTTCAGGTTGCGTTGCAGTGTAGCATAAGCATTAAATAATTTTTCTTTAAAAAAACTATCGGTTTTTATGCCGATAACAAGCAGGTTGCCATCTTCACCAAATTTTTTCCGAAACTCCTGGTAAGCTTTGTATTTAGGGTTATTAATGGGAATAGCCCGTGAGAAATCATAACTTAATTGCACCTTGCTGGCATGGTAAACCATAAAACCAGTAATGGCTGCAAGAATCAATAATAGCGGTAAGCGATACTTCAGTATAAACTTTCCAAGACTATGCCACATATGCAGTACAAAATATAAGGCTGCAAAGAAACGTAAAAACGGGGCAAAAAGGTGAAATAAGTCAAAGCAGTCAAATGAGTCATAATAATCAAATAAGTTATATATGGCCAATTTGACCTATGTGACATTTCTGACTTTAGAATACTTTTGAGCAGTGAGACAATTATTTTTTATCGCCTGTTATTTTATTTCTGTTGTTGCAGCAGCCCAGGAATCATTGCCACCCATTGGCCAGTGGAGGGAACATCTTCCGTATAATAGCGCCATTGATGTAACGGCCGGAACCGGCAAAGTGTATTGTGCCACACCGTATAGTTTGTTTTCTGTAAATATTTCTGACAATGCAATTGAAAGATATAGCCGTGTTACCGGGTTAAATGAAACAGGCATCAGCGCCATAAAATATGATGAAACAAACAACAAGCTGTTTATTGCCTATAGCAACAGTAATATTGATATCCTTTACCGCAATGATATTTACAATGTGCCCGATATAAAACGCTCTGCTGTTACCGGCGATAAAACTATTTACAACATTTACCCGCTGGGCAAAAACTATTATCTCTCCACCGGGCTGGGTGTTATTGTAATTGATGGCGAAAAATATGAAGTAAAAGACTCCTGGTTTATTGGCAATGGAGGCAATCCCGTAAAAGTAAATGGCTTTACCAGTGATGGTACTTTTTATTATGCTGCTACAGAAGAGGGATTTAAAAAAGCGTTAATGACAGCTGCCAATCTTGCCAATTATTCCAACTGGCAGGTAGTAAGTGGCGGCAATGGTTTGCCAGCCGGGGCTTGTAAAAATGTTTTCAATGTTCTGAATAAAATAATAGTTCAAAAAAATGATTCGCTGTTTGTGCAGAATGGAATTACATGGACCTTGCTTTATACAGATACATGGTCTTTTGTAAGCAGCAATACAACAGAAAATAAAATTCAATTGTGCGAAAGACAATTGAATGGAATTAGCAGAGTAGTAATATTGAATTCGGATGGAACTATTTTCAGAACGTTGGCAAATGTCGGCGCTGTTTCATTTCCACGCAAAGCAATATTATTTAATAACGATCCATGGGTGGCTGATCAGTTTGCCTGCTTGTCGCATTTTGGTTCTTCATTATCCTACCAGCAGTATATTCTTAACTCGCCACAGGGAATAGCCAGCGGTGAAATGGTTGTTTACAACAATACATTCTATGCCACTGCCGGATCTGTTAATGATGCCTGGAATTATCAATACAATGGGGATGGTATTTTTAGTTTTTCTGAAGGCGACTGGAATAATATTAACCGGTATAGATACACGGCAATAGATTCATTGCTCGATTATTTAACTATTGCGATTGATAAAAGAGATGAAACCATCTGGGCAGGTTCATATGGCGGTGGATTGCTGCATGTGAAGCCCGGTCCGGTATTTGAAATCTTTAAGCAAAATTATTTGGGTGCTACTGTTGGTGATCCTACAAGTTACCGGGTGGCCGGTTTGGCATTTGACAATGATAATAATTTATGGATATCCAATTTTGGTTCTTCACAGCCATTAAAAGTTCGAAAGAATGATGGCAACTGGAAAAGTTTTTCACTGCCCTATGCTTTGTATGGCAATGCGCTGTCAATAATTATTATTGATGATAACAATTATAAATGGATTGTTTCTCCCTATGGCAATGGATTGATCTGTTATGATCATGGCGCATCTGTTGATAATATAGGCGATGACAAATGGAGAAGATATGGTTCCGGCACCGGCAATGGAAATTTGCCAAATGGTGAAGTGCTTTGTGTGGCTAAAGATAAAAGTGGGTTTATCTGGGTGGGAACTTCTGATGGTATTGCTGTTATTCAATGCCCTGAACAAACATTTGGCTCACCGGCCTGTGATGCAATATGGCCCATCGTTCCCAACGGAAATTTTGCAGGTTATTTATTCAAAGGACAAAGTGTAAACAGCATAGCCGTGGATGGAGCCGACAGAAAATGGATGGCTACTAAGAACGGAGTATTTCTTATCAGCCCTGACGGGGAAAAAATTATTTACCGGTTTACAGAAGATAACAGCCCGTTATTAAGCAGTGATGTAAAAAAGATAACCATTGACGGCAAAACAGGTGAAGTGTATTTTGCCACGCTGAAAGGCATCTGTTCTTTCCGCAGCACTGCAACTGAAGGTGGAGAAACAAATGAAGATGTGCTGGTGTTTCCCAACCCCGTACCGCCGGATTTTACGGGTACTATTGCCATCCGTGGCCTGGTAAATAATGCAATTGTAAAGATCACCGAACTGGATGGACGACTGGTATACCAGACGAGAGCATTGGGAGGGCAGGCCGTGTGGGATGGAAGAAATTATAAGGGGCAAAAAATTTCCAGTGGTGTTTATTTGGTGTTGGTGAATGATGATGGCAAAAAAGAAAGAATGGCAACAAAGATTTTTTTTATTTCCCGATAATTATGCCGGATAAATTACATAAAACAAAAGGCATTGTACTTCGTACGGTGAAATACGGAGAAACGAGCATCATCGTTACCATCTTTACAGAATTATTTGGTGTGCAATCCTATTTGGTGAACGGGGTAAGAACTTCCACAAAAAAAGGAACGGGGAAAGCCAACCTGTTTCAACCATCTGCTATTTTAGAGTTAGTAGTTTATCACAATGAATTAAAACACCTGAACCGTATCAAAGAATTTAAGTGGAGTTATTTGTATCAGCATATTTTGTCGGATGTAAGAAAGAATGCCGTGACATTGTTTATGGTCGAATTGCTGACGAAATGTTTGAAACAGCCGGAAGGGAATCCCGATCTTTTTCATTTTGTGGAAGATGTTTTTATAAAATTAGATGGGAGCAACAATGCCGTGATGGCAAACCTTCCCTTGTTTTTTGCTTTGCACCTGCCTTTCCATTTTGGGTTCCGGATTGCGGATAATTTTAGTGAAGAAAATCCTTTTCTTGATTTGCAGGAAGGAAAATTTGTCGGGGGACAGCCCCGTCATCCGCATTTTTTGGAAGATAAACAGGCTGCCGTTACGTCCCAGCTATTAAAAGTGATGCAGCCGGAAGAGCTGGAAGATATAAAACTCAATCATGATTTCCGCCGCAACTTATTGTATGTATATGAAACCTATTATGCATTGCATATACCCGATTTTGGAACGATAAAGAGTTTGCCGGTGTTGAGGGAGATATTAAGTTAAGTCAATTGTTACAAGAAATAATGCTATTCATCCGTCTCTGACGAGTATTTTGAGATCATTCCAAGAATCATTGAATTATTCAATCGGATGCCGTGACTTTGACCCGGATTAACTGCGACTTCGCAAACCCCAGGTTCTATAATTTGCAAAAGTCGAGGCCATAATAGGATTCCTTTTATTGTTATAGTGAAAGGCTGCATAGAAGAAAAATTTAGAATAAACTCTTCTTCAGTAAATATTGGAAGTTCATTGACTCCATCTTCTGTGGTATAAGTTAAAAACTCCATTGAGTCTATTTTCTGTTGTAATTCTGACCGAATCAATGCAATAAAATCCGAATAGTACAGTGCTTCATATAGTTGAATGACTAAAGTGGGATCATTCTCCAGCTCTTTAAGTATTTGAGTAAGTTTATTAGACATATTAGAATAATCTTTTTGACTTGGCTAATTCGAGTTCTATTAATGCTACTCCCGGACGTTTCCCTTTCTCAAAACTTTCCAACTCATCCTCCCAGCCCAAGGCTTTTGCTCCATTGCTTGTTGCCCATTGCAAAATCGTTTCAACCGGTATATGAGGGAAATATTTATGAACAGATTCGATTTCTTTTGCAATACTTAATTGCCAATTGCTGCTGTAGCTATCGGTTCCAAGAACAATATGACAGTTATGTTTCATCAGCATATCAATGGGCGGCACTTTGTTTTCAATATAAAGGTTAGCATTAATGCATAAGCAGTAAACCAGTTTCAAACCGTTGGTACTTGCATATTCGTTGGCCCATACCACATCTTCTTCGGGCATAAAAGTATTATGAATTAAAAAAATTGTTTGCCCATTATTAAAATAAGGTAACACAGACCGGATGCTGCTCTTGCCGGTTACCGGAAACGGTGATTTATCAATTCCAAATATTTTAAAAAATTTTAAATAATCGCCGCCACCAGTTTTATATAGCTCATCTTCTGCCGGGTGTTCCTGGTTATGAATGGAAATGATTTTATTTTTTGTTGCTTCATTAATCAGTTCAAATGTTTTGGGGCTAATGCTATAAGGTGCATGCGGAACCAGAGAGGTTTGATGTTTAAAGTCTGAGGTTTGAAGTTTTGTTTCAAGAGTAGCAGACACATTTTGATAATGCTTAAAATTCTCTTCCGCTTTTTCATCAGTAAAACTCAGCACTTCCACAAAATTCTGCCAGCGGATCTTGCTTTTACTCTTCACATCGGCTGTATCGGCAGTATTGCCAATATCACCAACGGCCACAATGCCGTTATCATACATTTCTTTTTCTGCTTTAATAATTTCCTGCCGAATAACATCAGGAGAGAAATCTCTTTTAGTGACAACGGAACATAAAAATTCAATCAACCCTGTATGCGGCGGGATCACATTTTTTAAATGGCTCAACTCTAAATGGCAATGACAGTTGATAAGCCCGGGAGCAAGAATGCCTTCGAATTGCTGTATATCATCACCGGCATCAGCAACAGGAACAATTGCTTCAATGGTTCCGTCTTCATCCGTTATTAATACTTTGTCCTCTTCTAAAAAACGATAGCCGTCAAACAATTTACCGGCCTTGAATTTTTTGAATGCCATTTTGTAAAATTATACAGCATTGGCTAAAATAATTTTCTATTTCAATGAATTTTTGCAAGCCTCTTATGGGTTTGGGGTCTAAATCGCTAAATTTGCCGCCCCGAGAATAATATTATGCTGGACAGATTAGAAGCGATAAAAGCAAGATTTGATCAATTAGGCGTTGCCCTTACCAATCCTGAAATAGTAAGCAATAATAAAAAATTTGCTGAAACCAGTAAGGAATACCGAAGCCTTGAAAAAATTGTTGTAGCCTATAATGACTACAAAAAAATCCTTGACGATATAATTTTTTATAAGGAGGCCTTGGCAGGTTCTGATGAGGAAATGAGGGATCTGGCAAAATTGGAAGCGCCGCAATTGGAAGAAAAAAAAATCCAGATGGAAGCTTTCATCCGTCAGTTACTGATTCCAAAAGATCCGCAGGATGAGAAAAATGCAATCCTGGAGATTCGTGCCGGCACTGGTGGTGATGAAGCCAGTTTATTTGCCGGAAACTTGCTCCGGATGTATATGCGGTACTGCGAAAGAAGAGGCTGGAAGACTGCCCTGCTGAGTGAAAATGAGGGAAGTGTGGGTGGATACAAGGAAGTGCAACTGGAGGTGATGGGTGATGATGTATATGGCACTTTAAAATTTGAAAGCGGTGTACATCGGGTACAACGGGTGCCTGATACTGAAGCAAGTGGAAGAGTGCATACATCGGCAGCTACGGTAGCGGTAATGCCGGAAGCAGAGGAGGTGGATTTTGAATTAAATCCTGCGGATGTAAAAATGGAAACTTCCCGTAGCGGCGGGGCTGGTGGTCAGAATGTAAACAAAGTGGAAACCAAAGTGATGCTGACACATATACCTACGGGAACAGTGGTCATCTGTCAAACTGAACGTTCACAGTTAGGCAACAGGGAAAAAGCCATGCAAATGCTCCGTACCCGGTTATATGAGGAGCAGGTGAGAAAACAGGAAGAAGAAATTTCCAGGCACAGAAAAAGTCTCGTTAGCACCGGCGACAGAAGCGCCAAAATACGGACCTATAATTTTCCGCAGGGCCGTGTGACAGATCACCGTATCGGACTAACGCTTTATAATCTGGATGATGTGCTGAATGGTAATATCCAGGTACTTATTGAAGCGCTACAATTTGCTGAGAATTCTGAAAAACTGTCAAAGCAGAATTAATATCTGGTTCTGATTTTTTAAGAAAAAAGCTTTTCAGTATGAGGCTTTTGGAAATATTCCCCAGGCAAGTCTTTTGTCAGGTAAACGTCATGTTTGCTCATTATCAGGTAATGTAAGCAAGATTTGGTAATGAAATTCACTGAGTATAAGCATCGTACAGTTACAAATGGAATTGAGGTTTTACGGAAAGAAATTAAGTGGATATACTCAAGTTTGGTTTTTAAACTTTCGTTAACAACAATCATCATACTACTGGCAGTAAATTTGCGTTATACAATCACAAATCTGAAAATAAAAGCATTAAATTTTCTCATAAGCAGTTAGTTTTGGTTGCGACCCCTGTTTCTACAGGGGTCTATTTTTTTATGTACCTGCTAATGCTAAAGATGGCGCCAAGGATACAACCTCCTGCGTCAGCAGCTATATCTCCTACTTCAAATGAACGGTTTGGAATAAAGTATTTCTGAATGAATTCCATCCCAATGCCATAAGCAAGACAAAGCAATGTTACAAATATGAAGTTGGTTATTAATGATGCGCTCCTGAATTTCTTTTTAAGTATGACCCTGCACCAAAGAGTAACCATAATGGCAAACATGGCAATATGTACCCATTTATCAACCCATAATTTATCCAGCCAGTTTTCTTTTGGAAAAGATGACCCGGGAAGTGTAAGCAGAACAGTAGAGCCAATGAACCAGGCAATAGCCAGAAGCAAGGAAGACTTTATTTCTTTCAAAAAATAGTGTTTCAGCAATAAGTAGACAGACTTATGCAACCTGAGCTTCATAAGTAACGGCATCCATCAATGCTTCTACTTCAGCAGGATTGTTTACAGTCATTTTCACCATCCAGCCGGCACCATAAGGATCATTATTAACTGATTCAGGTGAGTTGGCAAGGGCGGGATTTAATTCCGTAATAACTCCACCAACAGGTAAAAAAAGATCAGAGACAGTTTTTACCGCTTCTACGGTTCCAAATACGACGCCGGCTTCAAGAGGTTTGCCGATAGTTTCAACTTCGACATACACAATATCTCCCAATTCTCTTTGGGCAAAATCGGTGATACCAATAGTGGCCACATTGCCATTAAGGCTTATCCACTCATGGTCTTTTGTATAACGCAAATTGGCAGGAAAGTTCATATTTATAAAATTTCTGTTGCAAACCTAAGGGAAAATGCTGAAAATACATTTGCGGCCTAATGACCTGATTTTGGAATTGTAATGATTTGCTCTTTGCAATTCGCCGGATTTTTTATGCCGTTCATGGCAGCTTTTACACCATTGGTCGGGAATCACTTTTACCATTGCATGACATAGCGCTATTTTTGTCCACCTTATCTAAAAAAGGGAAAAATTATGAGAAAAATAGTTGTGTTTATTGCGGGTATGTGGTTTGCGTTTTCAACGGTTCAGGCTCAAAAAATTTCAGGGATGGTTAAAGATGAATTGGGGAAAGGCCTGGATAAAGCAACGGTTTCCCTGCTTCGGGTTAAAGACTCTTCTGTTGTAAAACTTGCCCTGTCAGGTGCTGACGGGCGGTTTGGTTTTCAAGCTGCTTCCGGCAAATTTCTGGTAAGCGTTTCCCATGTTGGCTATATGCCCAAATATTCCGGGAGTTTTGAACTGTCAGGGGATGTAGAGATCCCTGCTATTCAAATGACAAAAGCAGCAACCAATCTCCAGGGTGTTAGTGTTTCTTCTCAAAAGCCGATGATAGAAGTAAGGGCCGATAAAACTATTTTGAATGTGGAAGGCACCATTAATGCTGCCGGTAATGATGCATTGGAATTGCTTCGCAAATCACCCGGTGTAATGATTGACAAAGACGACAACATCAGCCTGGCAGGAAAAAACGGCGTGCAGGTGTATGTGGATGGAAAACCTACTCCGCTTGCCGGTTCGGATCTTTCAAATTATTTAAAAAGTCTTCAGTCTGCCCAGATTGAGGCGATAGAAATTATTACAAACCCATCAGCCAAATATGAAGCGGCAGGGAATGCAGGAATTATTAATATCAAATTGAAAAAAAAATAAATCGTTTGGAACAAACGGGTCTGTAAGTGCGGGTTATGTACAGGGAACTTATCCAAAGTATAATGGAGGGCTTAACCTGAATCACCGGAATAAGACCATAAACATCTTTGGTAACTACAATTACAATAATGGAAACAACCTGGTACAGATGACTACAAGTAAAGTACAGTTTGACACTTTATTTGAACAGAGCAATAAAATAAGATTTAAGAATATTGCTCATGGCTTTAAAGCCGGGCTTGATTATTTTATTAACGCCAAAAGTACAATTGGCACTGTAGTAAGCGGCAACGTGGCTGATATTGATATTTCTACTGCAGGCCCCATGTATTTTACTTATATACCCGCCGGCCAGCTTAAAAAAATATTGAAAGCTACCAATACAAATAGCTTGAACCGTGATAATGTGAACACCAATCTTAATTACCGTTATGCTGTTACAGGCGGCACAGAGTTGAACATTGACGCTGACTACGGTTTCTTTAAAATCAGGTCTGACCAGTACCAGCCCAATTTCTATTACCAGGCAGATGGTGTTACTGAAATCAGCCGTGTTATTTACAGCATGTTATCTCCTACAGATATTCATTTGGTTTCCTTTAAAACCGATTATGAGAAAAACTATAAAGGAGGAAGGCTGGGCATAGGAGGTAAAATCGGTATGGTGAATACCGATAATGATTTTAAACGTTATGATGTATATGCAAACAACAAAGTGCTTGATACTGCAAAAAGCAACCGCTTTAAATACAAAGAAAATATCAATGCATTATATGTGAATTATAACAAGCAGTTGAAAAAAGGAATCATGATGCAGTTCGGATTAAGGGCAGAGAATACACATTCAAGAGGCAACTCTACCGGGTTACAGAAAGTGAGCGGCAACTGGAGAAATTATGATTCTACTTTCAAGAGAGATTATACCGACTTCTTCCCCAGTGCATCTCTTACATTCAATAAGAACCCAATGAAACAATGGACAGTTTCATATAGCCGTCGTATTGATCGTCCTGCTTACCAGGATCTGAATCCATTTGAGTTTAAATTGAATGAATATACCTATATGAAGGGCAACACCCTGCTCAGGCCACAGTACACCAACAGTTTTGGTGTTACAAATATTTATAAATACAAACTGACAACCACTTTAAACTACAGTCATGTAAAAGATATTTTTGCGCAGATACCCGATACGATTGATAAAACCAAAGGATTTTTAACCAAGAAAAACCTTGCTACACAGGATATCGTTGCACTGAATATCAGTTATCCGTTTCAATACAAATGGTATGGTTTCTTTGCCACAATGAATGCGAATTTTTCTCACTATACAGCAGACTTTGGCGGCGGCACCAGGAAAGTGAACGAAAGTGTTTTTGCCCTTACCTATTATATGCAAAATACTTTTAAATTTGGCAAAGGCTGGACAGGTGAATTAAGCGGATTGTACATCTCGCCTACTATTTGGCAAGGGGTCATCAAATCCGGGACTATGGGTTTCGTAGATATTGGTCTTCAAAAAGTGGTATTAAAAGGCAAAGGATCTGTAAAAGTTGCCATGAGTGATGTATTCAAAACGATGAAGTGGTCTGGCACATCTGATTTCGCAGGTGTACACAGCACATTTAAAGGGCATGGCGAGCAACAGCAGATTAAATTAAATTTTAATTACCGGTTTGGTAATAACCAGGTGAAAGGTGCCCGTCAACGTCAGTCGGGAATTGAAGAGGAAAGAAAGAGAGCAGAAAGTAACGGGCAGAGCGGGGTTGGTCAACAATAATTTTTAGAAACATATTTTATAAAAAAAGATGCCTTTCAACTTTGAAAGGCATCTTTTTTTGAATGAAAAATGAACTAGCCTTTTATCTTGGCTCTCTTCACCAGTTTTGCTTTTATTATTCTTACATCTTCCAATGGCCTGTCATGGTCTGCACCTTTGCTTGTTTGAACAGCAGCAATCTTGTCAATAACTTCTAATCCTTTAATTACTTCTCCAAAAACGGTATAGTTCTGATCAAGATGCGGTGTGCCGCCGATAGTTTTGTAAACTTCTCTTTGTTCAGCCGGAATTTTTTTCCCATTCATTCTGAAAGTCTCAACAGAGTCTAACCCTGCATCCGTAAAAATTTTTCCCTGCACAATATAAAACTGGCTGCCGCTGCTGGCTTTTTGGGGATTAACATTATCACCCTGTCTTGCTGCTGCAATCACTCCTTTTTTATGAAATAAAGTTGATCTGAATTCTGCAGGCACAGTATAAGTGGGTCCGCCATTACCAAGTGGAATTCCTGCGACCACCTGTTTACTTTCCGGGTCGCCGCTTTGTATCATAAAATTTTTTATAACCCGGTGAAACAAAATGCTGTCATAAAAACCAACTTTTACCAGCTTTATAAAATTATCCCTGTGCAAAGGCGTGGAATCGGAAAGGCGGATAACCATATCTCCCATACTTGTCTGTAACAACACATCTCTCTTTCTGTCTTTTTTTCTGATGGTGGAATCGTTTTGCGCAAAAAAAATCAATGACGAGAATATGAGACAGGAGAAAAAAAGTAATTTTTTCATGGTTTAAGATTTAATTCCTCCCCTTTAGGGGATGGGGGTATTGTTTTCAAAATATAGTAACACATGGTCTTTCAGGAAATTTTCCTGTTCGATAGCATTCATATCCGGCATGGGCTTTAATTGTTTGAAATGTGGCCAGCCATCCCCATCAATTCCCTCTAATTCATAATAGCCGCTGTGCGATAATAAAGAGCAGACGGCAATGTGCATCAGATCCTGTTTTTGTTCTTTGGTAAAATTTTCCCTGATGTCGCCAAACTCTTGTATGCCTATAAGAAATAATATAGTTTCCAGGTCTGGCTTTTTCCCAAACCTTTCTACCAGTTTGGCTTCCAAATTCCACCAGCGATGTTGCAGGTCATCCTTTGCATTCATAAGCGGTAAAGATAGCCATCTGTTCTATGCATTTCGTTCCACTACCACGGCAGTGCCATAGGCAAGCACTTCCGTTACACCGCCTATTACTTCATTGGCATCATAGCGCATATTAATGATAGCATTGGCGCCCCGTTGTTCAGCATGTTGTATCATCTCCTGAAAGGCCTCTTCTCTTGTCTTTTCGCAGAGTTCTTTATAGATGGAAATCTTTCCGCCAAAAAGTGTTTGA
Source organism: Chitinophagaceae bacterium (assembly GCA_032654705.1). Lineage (GTDB taxonomy): Bacteria > Bacteroidota > Bacteroidia > Chitinophagales > Chitinophagaceae > JJ008. The sequence goes on along the minus strand of JAULAZ010000003.1, from coordinate 2,457,399 downwards.
AAGCCGCCGGCGATATTTCCAAACAAGCTTCTTGAACGAACGATGATTCCTCTGACAACTCCCAGGTTTTTGGTAACCCTGTAACCGTCAAGACTGATACTGGTAGTAATCATTGATTGATCAATCATAATATTAATTTTTATAAAGGTAAATAAATCCTTCGTTGCGGGTATGCTTCTCAAAAACTACCTTTGCCGCAAAAGGAAAAAAAGATGTTGCAGTTACAGGTATTACGTCAAAACCCCCAGGCGGTAAAAGACAGGTTGACTATAAAAAATTTCAGGGATTTAAATCTCGTGGACGAAATCATTGCATTGGATGATGAAAGAAAGAGACTGCAATTGGAATCTGATACAATTCAATCAAGAATAAATTCGGCATCAAAAGAAATTGGCCAGTTAATGGCCAAAGGGCAGAAAGAAGAAGCAGAAGCAAAAAAACAGGAAGTTGCTTCTTTTAAAACTTCTCTTCAACCTATTGCAGAAAAACTGGCTGAAACGGAAAGACAATTAAACGATAAATTGATTTTGCTTCCCAATCTTCCTTCTGATAAAGTGCCGGCTGGAAAAACACCTGCAGATAATGTGGTTGTAAGAGAAGGAGGTAATAAGCCAACTCTTACTGCTGATGCTGTTTCTCACTGGGATCTGATAAAAAAATATGACATCGTTGATTTTGAAACCGGTGCTAAAATCACCGGCAGCGGCTTTCCATTATACAAGGGCAAAGGTGCCAAACTGCAACGGGCATTGGTTCAATATTTTTTAGATTTTAATACAATGGCTGGTTACACAGAATATCTTCCGCCATTGATGGTTAATGAAGCATCGGCCCGTGGTACTGGACAATTGCCAGACAAAGAAGGCCAGATGTATTATATGCCGGCCGATAATTTTTACATGATTCCAACATCGGAAGTGCCTATAACAAATATTTACCGGGATGAGATTGTAAAGGAAAATGATTTGCCAATCAAAATGACAGCATTCTCTCCCTGTTTCAGAAGGGAGGCCGGAAGTTTTGGAGCTGATGTAAGAGGCCTCAACCGGGTTCACCAGTTTGACAAAGTGGAAATCGTTCAGTTGGTTCATCCCGGGAAAAGCTATGAAATACTGGATGAAATGGCAGCTCATGTAGAAAAATTATTGAACACACTTGAATTGCCTTATCGCATATTGAAACTTTGTGGCGGCGATATGAGTTTTGCCTCCGCACTTACTTACGATTTTGAAGTGTACAGTGCAGCGCAGGATAAATGGCTGGAAGTAAGTTCGGTTTCAAACTTTGAAACTTTTCAGACGAACCGCATGAAAATCCGGTATAAGGATGCTAATGGGAAATCACAATTGGTACATTCTCTCAACGGAAGCTCACTGGCACTGCCACGAATTGTTGCCTGCCTGCTGGAGAATAAGCAGACGCCCGATGGAATCATTTTGCCGGCTGTATTGCACAACTATTTTGGGGCCCCAGCTATTTCCTGAAAAACTGTATATTTAAATTTCAAAGTAAATGAAATGAAGAAACTATTCGTCTTGTCTCTTATTTGTGCGGCGGTTATAATCAGTTGCGGTAAAAAAATTATGCCTGAGTCTGCTGCAAGCAATTCTTCAAAACCCGTAAAAAATAAATCTGAAAAGTCGGCATCGCAATCGGATAATACAAATGCATCCGCAAATACGACACCATCATTTAATAATATGAAAAATTCTATTCCGCCCCCTGTTGAAGTAAGCAGGTCTGTTTCAATGAATAACGGAAAAACAGTTTATGTTACCAAATGCAATTCATGTCACGCATTAAAAAATCCTGGCGACTATACAGTAGAACAAACGTATTCTTTTCTGAAAGCAGAAATACCTAAAGCAAAATTAAGTCAGAAGGAAACAGATGAAGTAACTGCTTACTTGATCGCTAATGCAAAAAGATAGGATAAACTAAATATTTATAAAAATCAATTTCTGAAATACCCTGTTTTATCAGCAAAAAAATAACCAAAATGAAACGACTTATAGTTATGTCTTTGATCTGCGCTGCAATTTTAATTGCCTGTAGTAGAAAAGCAGTTCCCTCAAATGATGCCAATAGTGCATCAAACACAAGTCACAAAACAGATGGAGGAGCAGCTAACCCGTCGTCCAACACAAATACTTCCGCCACTACTATACCATCATTTAATGATATGAAGGGGTCGAAAACAAACGATCCCAAAGCGGTTAACCCCCTTATCTTGGATCAGGGAAAAACTATTTATCTTTCTAAATGTAAGGAGTGCCATGCTCTTAAAAATATACATGACTATACAACTGGCCAGTGGAATGAAATCCTGAAAAAAGAGATACCAAGGGCAAAACTGGGTAAAAATGAAGGCGATCAGGTGACAGTCTTTATCCTCGCAAAAGCAAATAGATAATCGGCGCTTTTTTATCTGTTAAAACTGGCCCCTAGTTGGATAGCTTAAGTCAGAAAGGATTTTTCCCGGTTACAAGTTACTGTTCTGGCTTTGTTCTGGGCATAGCCTTTTCATATTTTCCTTCACCAGTTGACTTGAGTAATGTTCATTATGATTTACTGTTTCCGGCAAAAGTATTTCTGAAGTCCTGGCTACAAAATATACAGTAACTAGGCATTCAACAACAAAAAATAGCAAAGTAAAAAAGGGAGTTTCAATAAAGTGAATTGGTTGAATTAAAAAATAAGCTGGTTGTTTTAACGTTTTACGACTGTGATTATAATTCGTTTCTTAAACCTGTTACCTTCTTATCAGTCTGAAACCTAAATATTAGCCCATGTCGTTAAGCAACCAGATTAAAAACCAGCACCTGATGTGGCGGGCTGGTTTTGGCCCTGTAGTAAAGCAGTTGGCTGATCTTTCAAAATACACTCCCCCACAACTTTATAAAACTCTGGTTAAGGATTCTGAGAAAATGCCTGAGAATATAAATGTGGCAGATGATTATCTACAGGATATGTATATGAAAATTGAAGAAGCAGGGCGTCAGAAAAAAAAAGAGTTGGACAAGGAAGAAAAAAAAATGCTTCAGCAAAAGAACAGGGAAAGTATTCGCAATCTTAATCTTTACTGGTTGCACGAAATGGTAAGCAGTAGTGCACAATTGAGGGAAAAAATGGCTTTCTTCTGGCATGGTCATTTTGCCTGCCGCAACCTGAATGTATTTTTTCAGCAGGGTTTGTTAGATGTGATAAGAAGAAATGCTCTCGGAAATTTTGGAACCTTATTGAAAGAAGTTTCCAAATCAGCAGCGATGCTGAATTTTTTGAATAACCAGCAAAACAAGAAAGACCATCCCAATGAAAATTTTGCAAGGGAGGTAATGGAGCTTTTTACATTAGGCCGTGGAAATTATTCTGAGCATGATATAAAAGAAGCAGCAAGAGCTTTCACCGGCTGGAGTGCAGCTTTGAAAGGAGAATTTATTTTTCGGCCTTTTCAGCATGATGATGGCAGCAAAACTGTTTTGGGAAAAACAGGCAATTTTGATGGGGAGGAAGTACTGGATATTTTGTTACAGCAAAAACAAACGGCAAAATTTATTGCACAAAAAGTCTATAAGTTTTTTGTCAACGAAAAACCGGATTTGGAAAAAACAGATTGGCTTGCTGAACGGTTTTTCAAAAATGATTATGATATTTTAAAACTGCTGGAAGATATTTTTACCAGCGAATGGTTTTATAGCGGGAAAAATATTGGTTCCAAAATAAAATCTCCCATTGAATTGATTGTTGGTATTCAGCGACTGCTTCCCATGAAGTTTGAAAAAGATGAAGCATTATTGCTGGTTCAAAGAGCGTTGGGACAAATTCTTTTTTATCCTCCGAATGTGGCCGGCTGGCCCGGAGGAAAAACGTGGATAGATAGTTCAACACTTATGATGCGAATGCGTATTCCGCAAATGCTGAATGATAAAGATGAGTTTAATATAAAGCCAAAAGATGATGATGACCAGATGATGGGAAGAAAGAATACCGGGGATGATGATCCAAAGGCAAGAGCTATCAATTCACTCAAGAGGCTGAATAAACCAGTGCTTGTAAATATTGACTGGAGTTTATTTATCAAAAATTACGAATCAATATCAAGAGAATTGTTACAGGCCAATATCAGCAGCACATTATTGCAAACTAAAAGCCAGGTGAATCCGGATGTTATAAAGCAATATGCAGATAATAGTAGCCGGGAAAGTTTTATTAAAACAGCTACACTGCAAATAATGAGTACACCGGAATACCAATTATGTTAATAGTACCGAGTATTTAGTATATGGTATATAGACAGGATGTCCGAAAGTCTGAATACTCAGTACTTAATACTAAAAATCTTTAGATATGCTCATCAAACGGAAAGAATTCATCCAAATCGGGTCGCTGGCTACAGCGTCCATGCTGCTGCCCAAATTCCTGAAAGCCTTTGAAGGAAGCGCCATGGTGCCCATGGGAAATAAGGTAGTGGTAATACTGCAACTAAGCGGAGGTAATGATGGGTTAAATACAGTAATACCGGTAACAAACGATTTGTATTATAGGGCAAGGCCTAAACTGGGTATTGAAAAAACTAAAGCTTTATTACTAACGGATGAAGTTGGCTTGCATCCAACATTGACAGGTTTCAAAGAATTATTTGATGACGGTAGTCTTGGTATCATGAACAATGTGGGCTATCCCAATCCTGATCGTTCACACTTTCGCAGTATGGACATCTGGCAAACCGCCAGCCAGAGCAACGAGTTCCTGACAAGCGGATGGGTGGGCCGTTATCTTGATGCGCAATGCAATGGTTGTGATAAACCAACACAGGCCATTGAAATTGATGATATGCTCAGCCTTTCTATGAAAGGCGAACATTTAAATGGCATTGCTGTCAAAGATCCACAACGTTTATATGGAATAGCAAATGAAAAATTTTTCAGAGATGTATTGAAAAATCATACAGACGAAGCCGGGGAACAGCCGGTTGATTATTTATATAAAACGATGGCGGAAACATTAGCAAGCGCTGATTATATTTTTCAACAAAGCAGAGTGCATCCTACAAAAGCAGAATACCCAAAAACGGAACTGGGCAACAGCATGAAAACAATCGCTTCACTGATCTTCTCTGATATTAATACAAAAATTTATTATGTATCACTGGGAAGTTTTGACACCCATATTAACCAGGATGCACAGCAACAACGATTGTTTACTGAAATGAATGATGCAGTAAAAGCTTTTGTAAAAGATATGAAAACAAATAGTCGTTTTGAGGATGTAATGCTTTTCACTTTCTCTGAATTTGGAAGAAGGGTGGAACAAAATGCCAGCGACGGTACCGATCATGGTACAGCCAACAATATGTTTTTTATAAGCGGCGGATTGAAACAACAAGGAATGATCAACGAATTACCCAGTCTTTCCGATCTTGACGAAGGTGATTTAAAATATAAAGTTGATTTTAAAAGTGTATATGCTACCGTATTAAATAAATGGCTGAATGCAGATGATGCAGCTATATTAGGTAAAAAAAATAGCCAGCATGACTTTATTTAAAACAGCTATCGACCAGTCATTTCAATCAGAAAAAGGATAAGGGCATTATTTTATTTTACATCATGCATTAATTTTTTCATAAGTGGTGAAATTGCAAGAATAATTACGCCTGCAATAATCGCATAAATGCCGAATTGTTTGTAGCCACTTGTATAGCCTAATAATTTTTCATAGTTACTGGCATGTTTCAGGTCTGCTGCAATACCGGCGCCAAATATACCTGCAACATATTGCCCGTAAGCACTAGCCAAAAACCACATACCCATCATAAAACCCTGCAATTTGACCGGCGAAAGTTTGGTCATGATAGACAGGCCGATCGGTGACAGACATAATTCTCCCAGCGTTACTACAAAAAAGGAAACAGTAAATATATCCATGGAGGATATGCCCTGGGGATTAGAAAAAAACCGCATGGAAAACAAAATGTAAAATGCCAGCCCCAAAAAGATAAAGGCTATTCCAAACTTAATGATGGTGTTCGGTTCAATTTTCTTTTTGGCCATAGCTATCCATAAAATACCGAGAAGTGGCGCAAAAATGATTACAAATAAAGAGTTGGCAGAATTGTTAACGCCATTAGGATCAAGGGTTACCAGGCCTAATAATTTTCCGCCAACATTGTTGGCTGCAAAAATATTCAGGGATCCTCCGGCTTGCTCAAAAATTGCCCAGAATAAAATGGAGAATAAAATAAACAACAGGGCTGCAAAAAGTTTATGTACCTGCACTTTTTTTAATTTGGTCATCTCATAAAATAAAAAGATAAGGCTAAATGGTCCGATGAAATACATAAACCAATCGGTGTATTTTGTATTGGCAACCATTTTCATGATCAGTGGGATGACAGCCAATGTGCCTGCAAAAACAAAAATTTTATACCATTTCTTTTTACCTGTTTTTTCTTCTTCTTCACTGAAAGGGGATAATCCAATCGGGCCTAAAGTTCTGCGGGTTTTTATAAAAGTTAACAGACTGATCGTCATAACAACCGCAGCAAACCCAAAGGCAAAATTCCAACGCAGGTGAGATGGGACAATATTTGCAGCTAATGTTCCTTTGCCAATTGCAATACATATATAACCGCCCAACAGCGCACCAATATTTATTCCGGAGTAAAACAGTGAGAAGCCAGCATCTCTCCGGTAGTCGCCATCTTTATACAACATACCAACCATGGTTGAAATGTTTGGTTTAAAAAAACCTGTTCCCACAATGTTAAAAGATAAACCCAGAAAGAAAAACTGATGAGGATCAATAGCCAGTAAAATACTTCCAGTTATCATTAATAGTCCTCCCCAGAAAAGGGAGCGGCGGAATCCCAGAATTTTATCAGCAAACATTCCACCAATGAATGTAAATGCATATACCCAAGCTTGAGTTGCTCCGTACTGTAAATTAGCTTTCGTTTCATCAAATAGCAATTGATTAATCATGAAGAAAGTGAGCATCCCCCTCATACCATAAAAACAAAATCGCTCCCACATTTCTGACATAAACAGGTGCCAGAGTTGTTTGGGATATTTCCCCTCAAAGGTTTGAATTTCTTCCAGCGTTGCTTGGTTTGTTGGCATACAGGAATTTTAGAATCGAAAGATAAGGAAAAAGCTACAAGCCTTTAGCTATTAGCTTTTAGTCTTAAAGTCGGGGAGTTTTTAATAAATGAACTCAGCTCATGGCTATGAGCTAACCACTAACAGCTTTTCTCATTTCACTCCTTTTTCCTTCATCACCCCGTTCAGCCATCGTAATAATAAAAAAAGAGCAATGGCAGGAACAATTACTATAAAGAAATTAGTTAAAAAGAATTTTGATTTATCAGCATAGCCATCCCACATGCCTGATAAGATGCCCGAAAGTTTATTGCCGATACTAACCGATAAAAACCACCCGCCCATCATCAGGGATGTAAGTCTTGGCGGACTCAGTTTAGAAACAAGCGATAAGCCCATTGGTGAAAGACAAAGCTCACCAATAGTGATCACACCATAGCTTGCCCATAGCCATAATGCAGAAGCCTTGTCAGCAGATGTGTTAATTGATTTTACAGCAGCTACCATCACTAACGCTGATAAAGCGGTAATTAAAAGACCAATCGCAATTTTGGAAGGCGTGGATGGTTCTTTTCCCCTTCTTCGGAGAAAACCAAATATTCCAACTACTAAAGGTGTTAACACAATTACCCAGAATGGGTTGACGGATTGAAACAATTCGGTAGATGCCAGTTTCAGATCATGCCCGAAGGTCGGTCTTTTTGATTCAGGAAGGTTTTTAAAATATTTCCTTGATTTGTCCCGGATAGTAATTGTTTTACCTAATTCTTTTGCTGCTACTTTGTTTCTCGCTTTTTCTAAAGAATCTTGTTGGAGTTTTAATCCGGCCAGGTAAGTTTTCATTTGTGCATCATCATAGGAAACTGATTCATGATAGTTAACCGTTTGAGCCAGGCCAAATGTATTGGCAGCTTTAGCTACAGCAGGTGATAATTTTCTGTCTGTATGACTTTCGGCCCATACAGTGAGAGCATCACCGTTTTGGTGAAATATAGCCCAAAAAACCACAACGCATCCCATCACGGTAAGCAAGGCAGCCAATGGTCTTTTATCAACTTCGCTGGCTCTCCACCATAGTGAGATATAATAAAAAACAACTGGTAAACTACCAATAAGAAATGCATCGTTCCCGTCAGAACCAAAAATATTTCCGGGGATTATCCAACCCAATATGCCAAATATGAATACCGGGATAAAGACCGTTGCTAAAACTTTATATAGCGGTAAATCTTCTTTTGTTGTGGGTTTGATAACATCAACATCTTTAACATGCTTCATGCCATTTAAAAACCATACTAACCCAATCAGCATACCTACACCTGCGGCTGCAAATGCATAACCCCATCCGTAATTGATACGCATATAGGCGGCAACAAAATTGCAGATAAATGCGCCGATATTAATACCCATGTAAAATATATTGTATCCTGCATCTTTTTTGCTGGCATACTTTGGGTTGTTATAAAGATTGCCGACAAGCGTTGAGATATTCGGTTTAAAAAAGCCATTGCCAACAATTATAAGTAGTAAGGAAACATAGAAAGCTGTTTCGCCATGTATGGCCATACCTAAATAACCCGATGCCATTAAAAGTGCGCCAATAATAATACTCCGGCGATAACCTAATATCCTGTCGGCAAGTAGCCCGCCAATGAATGGCGTTAAATATACAAGGCCAAGATAGGTGCCATAGATATCTGATTTTTTGGTAGCAGAGAAACCCATGCCACCGTTTTGAATACTATCTAGCATATACAGGGAAAAAATTCCCAGCATCAGGTAATAGCCAAATCGTTCCCACATCTCAGTAAAGAATAAAATATAGAGTCCTCTTGGATGTGATGTAGATTGATTAAGATTTTCCATGGCTCTGTTTATTTGAAGAAATGAAAGATAAAAAAAAGGCAGCTTCATAAGCCACCTTTTATCAAAATTTTGAAATAAAAATCATTATCCAAGTCCGTGCATCATCTTCCTGAGTTTTCCACTTAAAACAAACAAAATAGTGGCGGCAATGCCGGTCATTACAATGAACAACATAAAAAACTCATATAGATTGGTAATTTGAAAGCCTAAGAAAGACGGATACTTAATAGGGCCTGTAGCCTTTGCAATATCAGCTGCATCCGGGGGAATTAATGCACTTAATGTTCCCGCAAATTTATTGGCGGCAGCATTGGCCAAAAACCAGGTTCCCATCAATAAGGAAGAAAGCCGGATGGGTGCAAGCTTTGATACCATAGACAATCCTATTGGGGATAAACAAAGTTCACCCATTGTATGAATAATATATAATGCAAAAAGCCAGATCATACTTACTTTATCTGTTAATCCCATTCCTTTTACTACAATAGCTATAACTAAATAACCAAGTGAAACCAGTAATAAACCAAATGCCATTTTTCTTGGAGAGTTAGGTTCCAGTTTCCGTTGATAAAGAAAAGCCCAGATCATTGTAAACAATGGGGCTAAAATAATTACGGCTAATGGATTGACAGATTGAAACCAGCTTGCTTTAAATTCATTTGCTCTGTAATCGGGAATATACCCTGTGGCATATGAAGCAATTATTGCCAGAATAAATATTGCGGAAATGATGATATCAGTATTTTTTTTCCAATCAAACATCCACTTTAAACCTTTTGCCAAAAAATAAACTACTACAACTCCAGCTGCTGCAATCAACCAACCGGGAATAAAAATATTAATATCCCTATGCACTTGCCGGTCTGCAAATAAAGTTAGAGAAGCACCTGCTTGTTCAAAAGCACCCCAGAAGAAGATGACAAAAAAAGCCAGGATGAAAACAACGATTATCCTTGCTCTTTCTTCCTTAGTCAGGCTTTTATCGGATAGAATGATGATCGGCATGACAACTATTGCACCATATATAACATAGCCAATTAAATCAGTATCCGTTTTGAACATTTGCTGAAAATTCAGCATGAAGAAAACTATTCCGATAGAACCTATAATGAGTAGAATATTTTTTAAATCAAGTTTTTTTACAGGAAGTCCTATTTCTTTTCCTTCTTCTGAAACCAAAAATCTTTTCTGAAAAAACAGGAAAGAAGCCAGTCCTATTAACATGCCGATACAGGCTGCCAGGAAACCCCACTTATAATCCATGCTGCCACAAACTAATGGAGAAAAGAAAGCACCCAGGTTAATTCCCATATAGAAAATAGTAAAGGCACTGTCAATTCTGCGGTCTCCTGCTGGATAAAGCTGACCAACCATTGTAGAAATATTGGGTTTAAAAAAGCCGTTACCAATAATTAACGAGGTTAATCCTATCCACATTAAAGCAGTGCCATCAACCCCTGCAGAAGCGCTTAAAAACATAAAAAACTGGCCGATGGCCATTAGCAATCCCCCGGTAACAATACTTCTTCTGTTTCCCAAAAACCGATCGCACAAATAACCCCCTAATAACGGGGTTAAATAAACCAATCCGGTGTAGCTGCCATATATATTAGAAGCGGCTGCATCTTTCAATAACAAAACTTTTGTCATAAACAGAATGAATATGGCCCTCATTCCGTAATAGCTGAAACGTTCCCACATTTCTGTGAAGAATAAAAAATATAATCCTTTTGGATGGCCCTTTTTAACTACAACTTGATCCATACAGTTTTTTTTAGTTTAAGAAATCAGAGTCCTTGTAAATATAGGGATTCAAAATACAGAAAATTAGCCATTCGGAAATTTTTCCGATTATCTTTAACAGATGTACCCGATATTCGCAAATCATTAAAATCCAACAACCAAACCAATCATGCATATCCTCCTATTAGGATCAGGCGGCAGAGAACATGCCCTGGCCTGGAAAATAGCGCAAAGCCCTCTTTGCGATAGCCTCTTTATTGCTCCCGGCAATGCCGGAACCTCTCACTATGGCACAAACCTGGATGTTGGTGTTACCGATTTTGAAGCAATTGCAAAATATTGTGTTGATGAAAAGATAGACCTTGTTATTGTAGGGCCTGAAGAACCCCTGATAAAAGGAATAACTGATTTTTTAATCAGCAACCCGTCATTAAAAAATATTGATGTAATCGGTCCCGGAAAAAACGGGGCTCAACTGGAAGGAAGTAAGGCTTTTGCGAAAGCATTTATGATGCGCCATGATATTCCTACTGCGGCATACAAAGAATTTACCCTGGAGAATTATAAGGAAGGAGTTAAATATTTGCAACAACATGAACTGCCTATTGTCATGAAGGCGGATGGATTGGCTGCAGGAAAAGGAGTTGTGATTTGTGAAAACCACCTTGAGGCTATCGCTGAATTTGAACTGATGATCCAGCGGGCAAAATTTGGCGATGCGGGAAAAAGAGTTGTAGTAGAACAATTTTTAAAGGGCATTGAAATATCTGTTTTTGTTTTAATGGACGGAAAAAATTATGTCATCCTGCCGGAAGCAAAAGATTATAAAAGAATTGGGGAAGGAGATAAAGGTCCTAATACTGGAGGCATGGGTGCCATCAGCCCTGTGCCATTTGTCAATGAGGTGTTGATGAAGAAGATTGAAGAAAAAGTGATAAACCCAACAGTGAAGGGTTTGATAAATGAAGGGTTGGAATATCGTGGCTTTATCTTTTTTGGCCTGATGATAGTAGAAGATGAGCCTTACATGATTGAATACAACTGCCGGATGGGTGACCCGGAAACAGAAGTGGTGATCCCAAGATTGAAGAACGACCTGGTAGAATTACTGATGGCTGCAGCAAACCAGCAATTAGATAAAATAAAAATAGAAACTGATCTACGAACAGCCTGTACAGTGGTAGCGGTCAGCAGCGGTTATCCCGGCGAATATCAGAAAGGAAATGAGATTTCAGGATTTGAAGACATAAACCCCAACGACAGTATTTTATTTCACATGGGCACTACAATAGATGAAGGGAAAGTGGTTTCCAATGGTGGCCGGGTCTTTTGTATTACTTCTTACGGCAGATCTGTTTTTGATGCCGTAGAAATTTCAAAGGAAGAAATGCAGAAAGTTTCCTTTACAGGAATGGAATATCGAAATGATATTGGGTACGAGTTTGAATAACTATAAACCGGCAAGATCAAACATCCGGGATTACTTGTCTTTAATTTTCAGCAGGAGATACACCGCCACCATTATTGCAACCACAGCGGTAATTAAAAAAGTGCTGCCACTGCCAAAATTTACCCATAATGCACCGGCAATAATACTGGCCAGCAAAGTGCAGATGCTTTCGCAGGAAGTATAAAACCCGATAGCCGTAGCTGTATTTTCTTTATGAGCCAGATTAGTGATCCATGCTTTGATAACACCTTCTGTGGCAGCCGCATAAATTCCATAAACAATAAATAAAACAAATATCATGGCAATGGAAGGATGGAAAATAAATCCGCCATATACAAACGCAAATAAAGCAAAGCCCAGGATAATTATTTTTCTGAAGCTGAGTTTATCAGCCAGTACTCCCATCGGGTAGGATGCAGCTGCATAAACAAGATTGTAAAACACATAAGCCGCAATGGTAATGGTGCCACCGTCAAAAGTATTTCCAAGCAAGGTGATTGTCTGTTTACCAATAGATTCTTTTGTGATAAGCAGCAGGAAAAAATCGGAGCTGTTGAATAGAGCAAAAAATAATAGGCCAGGAACAACTTTTTTGAATGCAGGAGTCGCAATTTCCCAATACCGGAAAAAGGAAAAAAAGCTTCCTTTTTTCAGTGTGGAAACAGGTTGTTTTTTTTCTTTCAATAAGAAAATGAGAAATACTGAAAGAAGCCCTGGAATAAAAGCGAAGTAAAAAAGTGTTTTATATTCTCCGGGGTAGAAAAATAAAAATAGCAGGGCAAGTACCGGGCCGATGGCTGCGCCAACGGTATCCATGCTGCGGTGAAAACCAAATACTCTTGCTTTCGTTTCTTTTGTTGCTTCTTGTGAAAGCAAGGCATCCCTGGCAGCAGTGCGGACACCTTTGCCCAAACGATCCATTGTTCTTACAAAGAATACCCATAGCGGATAAGTAAATACAGCGATCAATGGTTTTGAAACAGCGCTTAAAAAGTAACCCAGCTTTACAAAGGGTAAGCGAAGGCCTTTTTCATCACTTCGTTTTCCAAAGTAACCCTTGCTGATGCCGGCTGTAAAATTGGCTACGCCTTCCAATACACCAATAAGAAGAACACTGAAACCAATTTCATCCAGGTAAACCGGAATGACAGGATACAGCATTTCACTGGCAATATCGGCAAGCAAACTCACGACCGATAAAATTAAAACGGTTCTGGTGATGATTCGCATGGGGTGAAGTTAAATTAAAAATCGGGTAGTGAATTTTACTGAAAAATTCTGAAGAATACTCCTGGAAAATTTCTTTTAACAACAACTTCTAAAATTGTAAATCAAAAAAAACCTTGCTCCACAAGGGTTTCCCTTTGATAATTCAAAATATTTACTCCACCTTTGCCTCCAATAAATCCAAGAAAAATTAATGGGACTTTTTAACTGGTTTACACAAGAAATAGCCATCGACCTGGGTACGGCCAATACCCTCATCATACATAACGACGAAGTAGTAGTAAACGAACCGAGCATCATTGCCCTGAACCGCAATAACCCTAAAGAAGTGCTGGCTGTCGGGAAAAAGGCCTTAATGATGCATGAAAAAACCCACGAAAGTATCCGCACCGTTCGTCCGCTGAAAGACGGTGTGATAGCGGATTTCAACGCTGCTGAGTTGATGATTCGGGAGCTTATTAAGCTGGTTTATCCCAAAAAGAGGCTTTTTCCGCCGAGTTGGCGAATGATGATTTGCATCCCCTCTTCCATCACAGAAGTTGAAAAAAGAGCTGTTCGTGACAGTGCCGAACAGGCTGGCGCCAAAGAGGTTTACCTTATTCATGAACCAATGGCAGCTGCATTGGGGATAGGTATTGATGTGGAAGAGCCGGTTGGTAATATGATTATTGATATTGGTGGCGGTACTACCGGCATCACAGTGATTGCACTTGCTGGTATTGTTTGCGACCAGTCAATCCGGATTGCCGGTGATGAATTTACAGCAGATATTATGGAAGCTCTCCGTCGTTACCACAGTTTACTGATTGGTGAACGTACTGCCGAGCAAATCAAAATACAGGTGGGAGCCGCCCTGAAAGAAATTGACAATCCACCGGATGATTTTCCGGTGAATGGCCGTGACCTGGTAACCGGTATTCCAAAACAGATACTGGTGAGCTACCAGGAAATTGCCGAGGCTTTGGATAAAAGTATTTTCAAAATCGAAGAAGCTATCCTGAAAGCTCTGGAACAAACTCCCCCTGAACTGGCGGCAGACATCTACCGCCGTGGATTATATATTACCGGGGGCGGCGCTTTGTTAAGGGGTCTTGATAAAAGACTGGGCAATAAAATCAAACTGCCGGTGCATATCGCCGATGACCCGTTGAAGAGTGTGGTGAGGGGAACTGGTATTGCACTGAAGCACTACGACAAATATCCCTTTGTAATGAGATAAACCCAAAGGCACAGGGTGCAAGGAACAAGCAGAGAAGTTCTTGTACCTTGTACCTTGAATCTTGTGCCTTAATCAATGCGTAACATATTTCTATTTATTCGCCGGAATGTTGCCCTCTTCACTTTCCTCTTTTTACAGGTGGTGGCATTGTGGTTTTTTTTCAGCTATAACCGTTTCCACCGGGCTAAGTTTTTGGGGATGGCAAATGAAATGACCGGCAGAATTAACTCGCAGTATAACAAAGTAGAAGATTTTTTCCGGCTTAAAAAAGAAAACCGAAGGCTACACCGCTTTAATGATTCTTTGCTTAATCTTTTGCCCGGAAATTTTTCAAAACATGATACCACTGTAAGGCAAGTGAGGGATTCAATACCAATTGATACAACAGGTTTTTATCGAAGGTACTTGTTATATCCGGCAGAGGTGGTTTACAACACCGTTAGCTCGGAAAAAAATTATATTCAGATAAACAGGGGCTCTAACCAGGGAGTTAAGGATGGTTGGGGTGTAATCAGTTCAGAAGGAAATGTTGTGGGAGTAGTGATAAATGTCAGCCCTAACTTTTGCCAGGTAATGAGCCTGCTGCATGTACAAAATCGTCTTGATGTAGCACTAAAAAAAACAGGAGATTTCGGAACATTGATGTGGAATGGTAAGGATCCGCAAAACCTGACCTTAATGAGAATACCCGAATCCACGCCTCTTGCAAAAGGGGACAGCATAATTACAAGTGGAAATAATGATATCACATTTCCAAAAGGTTTTTTGGTTGGAACCATCAGCTCAATTGACAAAGACAAGGCTAATAATATTTATATATTAAAGGTGAAACCGGCGGCTAATTTCTTTAACCTTCAGCATGTTCATCTTATTGATAACATCGACAGGAGCGAACAAATAAAGTTGTTGGAAGAAACCAAAAAGAAAGTTGAACAGAATAAACTCACCAACCATTGAAAGATTTTGTAAAACATATTTTCCGTTTCGGACTTTTTATACTGATACAGGTATATGTATTGGACCAAATTCCGCCATTGCACCGCTATATCATACCCTATTTATATTACCTGCCTTTGCTATGGCTGCCTTTTTCTGTTTCCCGGATATGGTTGCTTGTTATCGGTTTTACCACCGGGCTTACCCTTGATTATTTCGTGATGACACCCGGCCTACATGCCGCCGCTTGTGTGCTGATAGCCTATGTCCGGCCTTTTGTTATTAATATCCTGACCCCGAAAGACAGTTCCGAATTTACTTTTAGAGAGCCTTCACCCCAGGCCATTCAATGGGCTCCCTACGCTGTATATGTTTTTATTCTCACGGTGGTACATCATACCTATATGGTGTTTTTAGAGTGGATGGATTTTGGCAGTTTCCCTGATTTTATTATCAAGGTAATTGCTACCACTGGCATTAGTATGCTGCTAATTTTTACCGTCGAATTATTATTCCCGAGAAGATTAAGGTTCCGGACAAATACTCAGTAATAAATTCAGGTGGAAGAATCGCCGGGAAGGAAATTTTCTAAAAACAAATTTAATAGTCAAATAGATTTGGAAACCGTGTTTTGTAATTCGTATTTTGCATCTTCGTAATTAATCTTTTATTTCTTTCCCGATAGCCCTGAGTAAACCGAAGGGTCGGGATCACACTTCTGACTTCGTATAGCTGAATATGCCTGTGTTTAACCAATCAAGAAGCCGTTTTATCCGCCTCATTTTTCTGATTGCACTTATTATCATCGTTGCCCGGTTGTTTTACCTGCAGGTTGTATCAGATAAATACAGGAGGCTGGCCAATGAAAATGCTATACTTCGCAAAACAATATATCCGCCAAGGGGACTACTTTTCGATAGGAAAAAAAAGGCGGTTTTGAATAATACACTTACATATGACCTGATGGTTACCCCAGCATTGGCAAAAGGAATTGATACCTTATTATTTTGCCGGCTGATGGAAATTGACACGGCTGAATTCAAGAAGAGAATGGTTAATGCGATTGTAAAGAACAGTTCTCAAAAACCGTCAGTATTTGAAGCTTCGCTGGCTGCCTCAAAATATGCCCGCATCCAGGAGAATCTCTGGCGATTTCAAAACGGGTTTTATATCCAGGAAAGATCCATCCGGTCTTATCCTTTCAATGCAGGGGCAAATATATTAGGATACCTGAGCGAAGTGGATACTAATTATCTTAAGAAACATGCTGAAGATGGATATGTTAGTGGCGACTATGCAGGCATGACAGGAATAGAGGCCAGTTACGAAAAGGCCTTGATGGGAGAAAGAGGTGTGCAGGTATTATTAAAAGATAATTACAGCCGTATCCAGGGTTCTTACGAAAATGGTGCATTGGACAAAGAAGCAGTAGCCGGAAGTAATCTTTATACAAGTCTGGATATTGAACTACAGCAATTGGGCGAAAAGCTGATGAATAACAAAGTAGGATCCATTGTTGCCATTGATCCAAAAACCGGAAGTATTATTGCCATGGTAAGCAGCCCCACCTACGATCCGGGTCTGTTAACTGGAGCAGAGAGACAAAAAAATTTCTCAAAATTATATACCGACCCCCGGCTTCCTTTGCTAAACCGTGCTGTTAATGCTGCCTACTCTCCCGGTTCTACATTTAAAACTTTACAGGCCCTTGTTGGTTTGCATGAAGGTGTTATTACCACTAATACAACCTTTGGTTGCTCAGGAGCTTTTTATGGTTGTGGAAGCGCCAAGCCAATGAAATGCCTTGACCCGGGAACTTTTTATTTGCGAACAGCCATCACCCATTCCTGTAACACTTATTTTGCCAATGTGATGCAGCGGATTATTAATAACCCAATATTTCCAAGTCAGGACAGTAGTTTGAGAAGCTGGGATAATTATATGTATGCATTTGGATTGGGGCATCGGCTTGGCGTGGATATTCCTACAGAGCAAAAAGGAAATATTCCAACACCTGAATATTTTAATAAGGTTTATGGTAAAGGACATTGGAACTACTGCACCTATCGTTCAGTGAGTATCGGGCAAGGAGAGGTAAATGTAACGCCGTTGCAGGTAGCTAATGAAATGGCCTATATAGCAAATAAAGGATGGTTTATCATTCCACATATTGTTGATTCCATTGAAGGGGGGGATAAATTTAGCTTGCTTGAAAAATATAAAAAGAGAAATGTACCACTCCCGATTCCCGACAGCATTTTTGAAGCCGTGCATGATGGTATGCAGGGTGTAATTGAAGGAGGAACGGGACGTGGAGCAAAGATTCCCGGAATTATAATGTGCGGGAAAACAGGTACAGTGGAAAATTATTACCGGGGTGTAAAACAGCCTAACCACTCATTCTTCTGTGCTTTTGCACCAAGAGAAAATCCCAAGATTGCCATTATGTGTGTGGTACAAAACAGCGGTCGCTTCGGGGCCACTTATGCCGCTCCGATTGTCAGCCTGATGATTGAAAAATACCTGAATGATACAATTGCAGCCAACAGGAAAGGGTTGGAAGAAAAAATGGCAGGCATCAATCTCATTCCAACGATAATGTTACAGAAAATGAGATCAAGAGATTCTTTGCAAAGAGCAAAGGAGGAAGAAAAAGCGTTAAAAGATGATTTGAAAAATATTAAGGATACGCTGCAATCAGATGAAAATTTATCTGATATTGAAATCGGGCCGGTGAAAACTAAAAACAATTTGCCCCCGAAGGACAACCAGGATAAAATGAAATTAAAAAATGAAATGCTTGCACCCAACAGGCAGCGGCAATCAGCACCAGTAAAAAAAGATTCACTAAAAAAGTAAATGTAAAAAAATAGTGTACCAACAAAAACCCACTATATCAAAAGGAATCGACTGGTTGATGGTCTGGCTTTACATTATTCTTTGTTTAGTGGGGCTTATATGTATTTTTTCGGTAGAATACCGGGGTGGGGGAAATATAATATCGGGGTTCCTTGATTTTAAGAAGGAGTATAGTAAACAGTTTTTTTTCTTTGGTATCAGCCTTGTTGTAGCTGTATTGATTTTATTGACGGATAGCAAATTTTTTACTGCAACAGCCAATCTTTCCTATTTAGCCGGAATATGTCTTATCATGGCCACATTTGTCGTTGGTAAGGAGGTTGGCGGATCAAAGAGTTGGATACCTCTTGGCTTTATGAACATACAGCCTGTTGAATTATGCAAAGTATTTACTTCCCTTGCAGTTGCCAAGTATTTGTCAATACCCGAAACCAACTTCCAAAAAACCAAATCTCAGCTAATTGCAGCAGCTATTGCCTTTACTCCTGCGATTTTATCCGTATTGCAAAAGGAAACAGGTGCAGCTATTGTTTACTTGTCATTTGCTATTGCATTCTTCAGAGAAGGACTTCCAGTTAAGTACCTGGTGATTTTTTTATCATTAGTCATGTTGATTATTGCCAGTATAATTATTGATCCTGATACGTTACTCATTATTCTTACTGCTTTAACCGCTTTGGTAATTTACCTGGCTAAAAAAAGAATGAGAAGAAACAGGAATATCATTATTATCATAGGTGCTGTTTGGCTGGCATGTGTTGGAGTTCAGAAATTTCTTGTTCCTGCCTTATTTGAAAAAGTACTAAAACCACACCAGGTAGTCAGGATTTTTTCAACTTTTGGAATTGATGATTATAAGTTTAAAAGCAAGATAAGGGCAGCAGAAATTCAAAAGGAGTACGGCAAACTGGGCTCGTCAAATAAAAAGAGTGGAGAAAAATCAGAAAGTTATAATGTAAAGCAATCTAAAATAGCGATAGGTAGCGGTGGCTTTTGGGGCAAAGGTTTTTTGAAAGGAACTCAAACTTCAGGGGATTTTGTGCCGGCTCAGAATACAGATTTTATTTTTTCTTCCGTTGGTGAAAGTTTTGGATTTTGGGGAAGCACAACGCTGGTGCTTCTCTATTTTGGGATGATGCTGAGAATAGTTTTTCTTGCAGAAAGGCAAAGAAGTGTTTTTAGCAGGGTGTATGCCTATTGTGTTGCAGGAATTTTGTTTTTTCATGTTGTTCTGAACGTATATATGACGATTGGGCTGGCACCTTCTCCCGGCATTACCCTGCCTTTCTTAAGTTATGGTGGGTCTTCATTGCTCACATTTACCATCCTGCTTTTTATTTTGATAAAGCTTGATGCTGACCGGCATATGGTGTTGAGGTAAGGCCTCCCCAAACCCCTCCGAAGGAGGGGCTTATTAAACTCCTAGATTTGCAAGTTCATCAGGCAATTAAAAAATTTAAAAAAACTCCTCTTTAGGGGTTAGGAGCATGCGTATTATTCCACTTTCAGAGGGCACCTTTACCATTGATCAAGCCAAACTTTTTGTGCCTTTTGATCAACAGGATCATGATTTAAAGAAAAGGCCTGTTGGTAGTTTGCTGGTAGAAATTCAACCTTTTGTTGTCATTACTGAAAAAGATATTTTATTACTCGATACTGGTCTCGGGTTTGAAAAAAATGGCACACTTCAACTACATCAGAACCTCATGGATGCCGGTATCAATCCTTCAGAGATAACAAAAGTGTTGTTATCTCATTTGCATAAGGATCATGCCGGGGCAGTTGGAATAGAAAACGAAGGATCAGGAAGCCAGCTTTCATTTCCCAAAGCAACATATTATGTACAACAAAGGGAATTGTCCTTTGCTTTTGAGAAAGGGGTTCCTTCTTTTATCACAGGAGAATTGGTTTGCCTTCAAAATTCAAAGCAGGTGGTCTTGTTGGATGGCAATGGAATTATTGATGAGTATATACATTATGAGGTTACCGCGGCACATTCGCCACATCACCAGGTATTTTGGATAAAAGAAGAAGGAGAAACAATTTTCTTTGGTGGAGATGATGCACCACAGTTACAGCAGATGAAACACAACATTATTGCCAAATATGATTTTAATGGAAGGAAAGCGATGGACTTAAGAAAGCGTTGGTGGGAGAGAGGTAAAAAAGAAAAATGGACTTTTCTTTTTTATCATGATGTAAAACATCCTTTATACAAACCCCAATAAAAAAGCTGACTTATCAGTCAGCCAAAATTAATATACCAGTATCGAAAAAGAAGAATTTTAGCGAAGAACGGATCTTACCCTGCCGGGAGGCATCCTGTTTCTCCTGTTTTCTTTTATTATCTTGATAACTTCGATGCGGAATTTATCTTCATACTGGAAAACTTTATTAGCCCGCTGTTCGTCCATTATTTGCCTGAACTCAGTACGGTAACGTAAACGCAGTTCAACAATTTTTTGCTGAAGAATAAGCCGGTCATCTCTGTTTTCCCTGTGAGTTTGAACAAATTCACGGATGTAACGCATAAAGACAGGGCTGAATCTTTCTGCTTCATTTTTTGACAGACCAAGATTTATCTGAATATATTCTCTCATCCTCTCTGCTATCTTTGCACCTTCCTGGTTGGTTTCATCTTGCTGTGAAAAGGAAGCAAACCCTGCGAGGAAGAATAAGATAAATATGGGTAACCATTTTTTCATTTCATCTTAGTTTGTCATTAAAACATCCTCAATGTCTTCTGATTGTTCCTGGAACTCTTTCAACTCTTTGTCCGAAACTCCTTTCAGCAACTCTTTCACTTCATTCAGCCTGCTATCAGTATTTAACTGGGCCGTTTCGTTTCCGCTCATTCCGGCATCAATAAAATCCATCAAATTGTCTTTTTGCATATCATCCATCTTTTGAATCTCACGGGTAAAATTAGCCAACGCTAAGCCACCCGCTTCTTTTTCATTATCGCTTTTACCAAAGAAAATAAATCCTGTCAATACAGCCACGCCGGTTACAACCGCTGCAGCTGCATACCTGAACCATTTGCGGTGTGTAATGGAAACAACTTTTGCCGCCGGCTTATTTGTTTTTTCAACAAGATTATCAAAATATCCATCAGGTACTGAGTAGGGAATTTGTTTTTTTAAACCACTCAGCAAAGGAGAAAGTGTTTCTATTTCTTCCTGGGCGGTATGATAATCATTTCTTTCACCAATCAATGGCATCAGATTTTCTGCAATCTCTTCAAAATAACCAGCAGGAACAGTATAAGGCATTAGCCTGGATATATTGATTAACGATGGCGATAAATAACTCAACTCTTCAGTTGTATTTTTTGCTTCCATCGCTTTGATGCGGTTCAGAACCTGAAATACAAGCCCATCAAAATAACCAACAGGAACTGTATAGACATTCTGCGGAGTAATATTTGCCAGTGTACTTTTTAACTCACTCAACTCTTGTAATATGTTCTCTTTGTCTTTCATTTCAATTTATCATAACATCAGGACGGTTAATAAGATGGTTTTCAGGCTTCAAAGTTTAATGATTTAGCATATAATCTTCAACTTTTTTGACTGCATGATGGTAGCTTGCTTTCAGAGCTCCTTCGCTGGTTTCCAGCACCCGGCTCATTTCCTCGTAAGGCATCTCGTCATAATACCTCAATCCAAATACAATTCGTTGCTTTTCAGGTAATTGCTGGATAGCTAATTGTAGCTTCCATTCAATTTTATTTGCATCAAAATGCTTGTCAGCTTTTATCTTGTTGCTTAGCCCGGTTTCCACATCGTTCAGGCTGATCGATGCTCTTTTTTTCTGCTGTTCCAGGTAAGTCAGGCATTCATTGGTGGCAACCCGGTAAAGCCAGGTATAAAGCTGGCTATCTTCCCGGAAATTTTGCAGGCCATTCCAAACCCGGATAAGTACGTTTTGGAGCACATCGTTGGCGTCTTCATGTTCCACCACCATGCGGCGGATATGCCAATAAAGTTTCTCCTGGTATTTTTTGATGATGCTAGTATAGGCTTTTTCTTTCGTAACAGGGTTACGGAACTCTACTAGCAATTCACTATCGCTGGTTGTTGTCAGGGGCATTAATGTCGGGCTTTGGCTCGGTTAGAATACCAGGAATTCAATTTGTTTAAAGTGGGTTTCAATTTTTAAAAGTAAAAAAAGTTACGGGAGAATTTTACTAAAAGGGATTATTTCTTCAATCGTTTCCGTATGTATCGGTTAGAACGGGATTGATGCATTACGGCAAAAACATGAATTTTATCATTTTCAATCCTGTAAATCATTTTATAGGGGAATTTTTTAAGGAGGATGCGCCGGAAATCTTTGAACCGGACTTTTGAAAATGCGAAAGGGTTTCTCAATAAATCTGTTTCAGTCGCAACAACAGAATCTTCAAGTCTTGTTTTCAGCGAAACATTTATTTTTTTATAATGACTGGCAATTGCAGATAAATCTTCTATTAATTCACCAGAATATTTGATCGTATATAGCCGGGAAAGCATTAACTATTTTTTCCAAAGACTTTATTCCGCATTTCCCTGCTTGAATAAAACTTCATTTTACCTGAGACATAGTTTTCCCATCGTTGTTCAAGAAGAGCTTCTTCCTGTTTTGAAAGCTTCACAACTGAATTGTTGGGTGAAAGACTATCCCATAGCTTTTCAGCAATCTTTCTTCGCTGGCTTTGAGGAAGAGCAAGTAATTGGTTTACGTCAACGGGCATAAGAATCTTTTCCTAAAATTAAGCATTTTTTCTTGCTATCACTTTCTCTGCCGCCGTCACAATATCCGGTATATCTAACCCGAATTTTTTTAATAGTTGAACGGGGGTGCCACTTTCGCCAAAACAATCTTTTGTGCCAACATATTCAATCGGTATTGGGAAATTTTTGGAAGCACATTGTGCAATGGCATCACCCAACCCACCAATGATATTATGCTCTTCGGCTGTTACTGCACATTTTGTTTTACTTATTGATTTAATAACCGCTTCTTCATCGAGTGGTTTGATAGTATGAATGTTTATTACTTCAACAGTGATGCCTTTTTCCTGTAAAATGACGCCGGCTTGTATGGCATTCCAAACCAAATGGCCGCAGGCAAAAATGGAAACATCGGTTCCTTCGGAAAAATATTGTGCTTTACCAATTACAAAATCTTCTTCCTTGGTAAATATTGGCCATGATGGGCGGCCAAAACGTAAGTAAACCGGTCCTTCGTAATTGGCAATAGCGATGGTAGCTGCTTTGGTCTGTGCATAATCGCAAGGAACAATCACCGTCATCCCTGGTAACATTTTCATTAAACCAATGTCTTCCAAAATCTGGTGCGTGGCCCCGTCTTCACCTAAGGTGACTCCAGCATGAGAAGCACAGATTTTTACATTTTTACCGCTGTAGGCAATGGCCTGGCGAATCTGGTCATATACACGGCCGGTAGAAAAGTTAGCAAAGGTGGTAGTATAAGGAATTTTTCCGCCAATAGTTAAACCAGCAGCAATACCCATCATGTTAGCTTCGGCAATACCACATTGAAAGAAACGATCCGGGAATTCTTTCATGAACTGGTTTAGCTTTAATGAACCTGCCAGGTCAGCTGTAAGGGCTACTATGCTTGAATTTTTCCTGGCAGCTTCCACAATGCCATCGCCAAAACCGCTACGGGTATCTTTATTTCCGGTTGGTTGAATTTCCTTTAATAACATGGTTGAAATTTATGTTGGGCAAAAGTAAGGCTAAGAGTTAAAAGAGTGAAAGAGAAAAATGAGGAGAAAAGTTGAATTAATAAGAGGCTGATTGAATCCGGAAATATCTTCATATACTCTTTCTTCTCATTTTCTCTTTTAAACTCTTAGTTAAGTTCACCGGGCTGGCTGGTAAAAACAGTTTCGTCCGCTTTCAGCCTTAGTTCCCATTTCCAGGCTGTGGCCATAATGTCATCCAAGGAAAATTCGGGATTCCATCCGAGAACTTTTTTAGCCAGATCATTATTTGCATATACCGCAATAACATCTCCTGAACGCCGGGGGCCAATCTCATAATTGAGCTTAATGCCACTTAATTTTTCAAAAGCATGAATGGCTTCTAAAACTGTAATACCATTACCACTCCCCAAATTAAAAACTTCGCAACGGCCGGCAGGGTTTCCTTCTTCGAGATATTTTAATGACAATGTATGAGCATGGGCAAGGTCGCAAACATGAATATAATCCCGGATGCAAGACCCATCTCTTGTAGAATAATCATTACCGTGTACAAACATTTTTGCAATACGGCCTATGGCTGTTTGTGTAATAGCGGGAATAAGATTTGAGGGCTTCCCGATTGGCATTTCTCCTATCATAATGGAAGGATGTGCACCGGCAGGATTAAAATATCTTAATAAAATGCTCTGCGTTCCGGTGCTTTTTACAAATTCATTGACGATCTGTTCACCCATTTGCTTGGTATATCCATAAGGCGATTCGGCGGGCTTAAGAATAGTTGTTTCCGTAACAGGAATTTCATCAGGGTTGCCATACACCGAGCAGGAGGAAGAGAAAACAAAATGAGGTATTTGAAATTCCTGCACACATTTCAGCAGGTTAATTAAAGAAGTAAGGTTGTTTTCAAAATATAGCAGGGGGTTTTCTACCGATTCGCCCACTGATTTATACGCAGCAAAATGAATAATGCCGGTAATATCTTCATTTTCCTGGAAGATGGCATGGGTGTCATCAAAATTGCAAAGATCAACCTTGTAATTTTTTATTTTTTTGCCGGTTATCAGTTCGGCGCCTTTTAAAATAACTGGGTTTGATCTTGAATTATTGTCAACGGAAATAACGTCATAGCCGTTTTCAACAAGATCCACAATGCTGTGAGACCCGATGTAGCCGCAGCCGCCTGTTACTAATATTTTACCCATAAAAATTCCTGACAAAAGTCTGAATTTTTATTTTAATAAGCTATTAATAACCTAAAACAGGCTAACAATCTCGTAAACTCCGGCAGCCAAAAGGCCACTAATAGGAATAGTAAGCACCCATGCCCAAATAAGATTAATAGTTACACCCCATCGTACGGCTGATAATCGTTTGGTGGCGCCCACACCCATAATTGCACCTGTGATGGTATGAGTAGTACTTACAGGGATTTTCAACGCTTCAGTTACAAACAGGGTAATGGCACCTGCTGTTTCAGCGGCCACCCCTTCAAACGGGGTTACTTTCGTGATTCTTGTGCCCATTGTTTTTACAATTTTCCAGCCACCACTCATGGTGCCGATTGCAATAGCACTATAACAGGCTAATGGAACCCACCACACCATATGATCAAGGTTGAATTGTTGCGGATTGCTGGCTATAAGAGCAGCCATAATGACGCCCATAACTTTTTGTGCATCATTCCCTCCATGGCCAATACTGAATGCTGCTGATGAAATTAGCTGCAATCGCTTAAACCATTGATTTGATCTGTGGGCATTAAGATTGCTGAGAAACAGGGCGAAGACAGCCATTATCGCAAGAATAAAGCACATCAGGATCCATTTAAAATTTTTGGAATGGAATATTACTTTTAAAATATAAGCATCATAATGCGATTTTAATTTTGACGGATCTGTTTCCAGAATCGTAAAAAGAAAAATTGCCACAAAAATTAATATGCAGACAGAAAAAATTTTTGATGTCCATCCTTTCCTGAAAGAACTTATAAACCAAAGAGAAATAATAAAAGCCATTATCATTCCTGCCAGTGGTGCAATTAAAATAAAACTTGCAGTTTTTAAAATATTCGGATTGGAGGCCATGTTGATGGAAAAAAATCCCCCGGCATGTGCTATGGCCGCTCCTGCTAACCCTCCGATTAATGTATGCGAAGAAGAAGAAGGAATACCCCGCCACCATGTAAAGAGATTCCAGATAATTGCCGCAATTAATCCGGAAAAAATAACATTAAGAGTAATAAAATCAGGCTTTACTGTTTTAGCAATCGTATTGGCAACTCCATGATCTTTAAAAATGAAATACGCTACAAAATTGAATAGTGCTGCCCACAACACAGCCTGAAAAGGGGTAAGAACTTTGGTAGATACAACGGTTGCGATAGAATTGGCTGCATCATGAAAGCCGTTGATATAATCAAAAATGAGTGCCAGTACAATGATGGTTATCAGAAAAGGTGTCATAAAATTTTGATGATATGCTGATGTAAAACGGGCTAATTGGTTTCTGAAAAGGAGTTATTAACATTTTGGCACATCAGCCAATATGTTTAAGCATATTTAATGATTATTGATTCAATCACATTACTGGCATCTTCACATTTGTCAGTAACAATTTCCATCACCTGGTATATCTCCCTTTTCTTGATTACTTCTTTAGCATCAGGCTCCGTATTGAATAATTTTTCAATGCTGAAGTCAAACACATCGTCTGCCTGGTTTTCTATGCTGTTTATTTTTACCAGGGCCTCGGTGATCTTGCGCATATTTTTCATATCCCGAAGTTCAGTAACCGCTATTTTAATCTGCTGGGCTCCCTGCTCAATTAACTCGGCAAATTTTTGCATACCTGTATCATTTGGATTGACCCGGTAAAAGTTAATTTTTTTGGCAGCCGCATAGATATAATCTGCAATATCATCGAGCGATGTGGCCAGGTAGTGAATATCTTCCCTGTCGAATGGAGTGATGAAGTTGCGCCCCAACTCCGTAAATATGTTATGGGTAAGCTCATCATTTGCATGTTCCAGGTCTTCTACCTGGAGAATCAGCCCAGCCCTTTTATCAAAATCAGGCTCGGCAACAATATCTCTGAGTTGTGAGCCCATTTTGGAAACATTGTCCGCTACCTTTTCGAATAATTCATAGAATATTTTGTTCTTCGGCATGAAGATTTTCAGAAACGAATTGAGTGCCATAATTTTTTATTTAATTCCGGTTTTATAATTCTTGAATGGTTGGTTGCGAAATTACGGGTAGATTAAAGGAGGTCTTCAGGGGCAGAAGAATTAATAATTAATTAATATAGAGATAAAATTAGGGTAACGATTCAATAATAAAGATTTTATATTGCAACAATTTTAAACAGTATCTATGGGTTTGGCTAAATCTATACAGTTCAAAGTATTTTTTACTGTTTTTTTCTTCCTTTTTTTGTTCCTTGGCGGTTATAGCCAGCGATACCTGGCAGAACTCGATTCTTCTTTTTTTATTAAAGATACTGTCAGGCCATTTTTAAAACGATTTGAAAACCTGAGAATTTCAGGGTATATGCAGCCCCAGTTCCAGGTGGCACAGGCAGATGGCGCCCAATCTTTCGAGGGAGGAAACTTTGCTCAGTTTTCCCACAGCCGATTTATGCTCCGCCGGGCCAGGCTTAAAGTAGATTATCTGCTAATGTCGAAAGAAAAATTTCCAAAAGCTCTTTTTACTTTCCAGATTGATGCAACAGAACGGGGTGTTATTGTAAGGGATATGTTTGTGAGGTTATATGAGACAAAGAAAAATAACCTGGCTATGACGGCTGGTTTTTTTGCCCGTCCATTTGGGTTTGAAGTAAACCTTGGCTCTGCTTCAAGAGAATCACCTGAAAGAGGCCGGATGTCGCAGATATTAATGCCGGGGGAAAGAGATCTCGGTGTGATGTTCAGTTTTGAACCACAAAACAAACAGCACAAACTTTATCATTATAAACTGGATGCAGGTTTCTTTAACGGGCAGGGCTCTTCAGGAACAACCGATTTTGACAGTCACAAAGATTTTATTAGTCGTTTTATATTGAAGCCTTACTCAATAAATAAAAAAATAGAAATTGGCGCTGGTCTTTCTTTATTGCTGGGTGGCTGGAAGAACGGAACGAAATATGTTTATACAAGCGGGACTGCTTCCAACGGCAATAAAATTTTTATTATAGATTCAGCCGAATCAAACCTGGGTAAGTCTTCACCCCGTCATTATTATGGTGCAGATATTCAATTCAAAATTCATCATGCCTGGGGCGAAACAGAATTAAGGGCGGAGCATTGGTTTGGCACACAACCCGGCACGGCCACATCAACAGCTAATCCCGGAACATTGCCCAATTCAAATGGAGTTCCTTTGCCAACCTATGTCCGGCATTTTAATGGCTCCTTTTTTTATTTCCTTCAGAATATTATTAACTCCAGGCATCAACTGGTTGTCAAGTATGATTGGTACGATCCTAATAGTAAAGTTGCCAAAACTGAAATAGGCAAAAGCGGCACCAACCTTACCGCTGCTGATATTAAATACACTACACTTGGCCTGGGATATGTTTATCAATTCAATCCGCAAACCAAGATTATTTTCTATTATGACCTGGTTAAGAATGAGCTTACAAATCTTGCTGGCACCACTGTCGATCAAAAAGACAATGTGTTTACTTGCCGGTTTCAGTTTCGTTTTTGAGTCCAGTTAATATTGGGGTAACATTGAAGTTACAATTGCTTAACGTAGCGGTAACACGAATGTAACTCCATAGGTACATCTTTGCCCGAAATAACCAGACATGAATTTCAGGCTGCGATTGATTTTATCTCTTTTTTGTATTGGCCTTTTTTCTC
This sequence comes from Chitinophagaceae bacterium, assembly GCA_032654705.1. Classification (GTDB taxonomy): domain Bacteria; phylum Bacteroidota; class Bacteroidia; order Chitinophagales; family Chitinophagaceae; genus JJ008. Next base: position 2,428,422 of record JAULAZ010000003.1, on the reverse strand, counting down.
AGGCAATTGCACAAAATATCAGAATTACGGGAAAAGTTTTAAACGAAAAAAACGAAGCTCTTGCAGGTGTTTCAATAAAAATTATTGGCGGTGGTGGCACTTCCACTGATATTGAAGGACGGTTTTCACTGAGCCTCGTTCCCGGCACTAAATATGAACTGGAGTTTTCTGCCATCGGGTATGAAACAAAAAACATTACTGAAGTTGAAGTAACTGCAGGCCAGATCAATGAATTGAACGTGACATTGCAGGTAAAGGCAAAAACAGGAGATGCTGTTGTAGTAACAACAAAAATATCCAGCGCAAGAAAAGAAACCATCAATTCGGCAATTGCTTTTCAGAAAAACACCAGCGTTGTAGCACAGGTGGTTAGTGCTGAAGTTATTGCCAGGTCCCCGGATAAAAATACAGGCGAAGTGCTGAAAAGGGTCCCCGGCGCTTCATTAATAGAGGGCAAATATCTTGTAGTTCGTGGTTTGGCGGATCGTTACAACCAGTCTATGCTGAATGGGGTATTATTAAGCAGTACAGAACCTGACCGGAAAACATTCAGTTTTGATATCATTCCATCATCCCTTGTTGATAATATTATCATCAATAAATCTTTTATTCCCGAATTACCCGGAGAGTGGGCTGGTGGCCTGATACAGGTTAACACAAAGGATGTTCCAACCAGAAACTTTTTTAATGTTCAGATTGGAACCGGATTTAATACCAATACTATCGGCAAAGATTTTTATGAGTATAAAGGAAGCAGTACGGATTGGCTGGGTTATGATAACGGATTCAGGGCTTTGCCATCCACTCTGCCCAATAAATCTGTTTTCGCACAATTAACACAAGCAGAAAAAACGGGGTACGCTAAGGATTTTGAAAATATATGGACTACGAATAGGAAAAGCTCCACTTTTACTCCTGCATTGAATCAAAACATAGCTTTTAATTTCGGATTTAATAGCCGGTTAAGCGACAAAAACAAACTGGCCGCTGTATTTGCAGTAAACTATAACAGGAGCAATAAAATATTAGAGTACCGAAACCTGGTAAATACCTTTCAGAATAATATAGCAAATGCCAGTTTTGATTATAACAATACCAGGTATAGTCAGAATGTTCTGGCAGGCGCCTTGGCTACAGTCACTCTTCAGTTGGGTAATAACAATAAAATTTCTTTCAAAAATATATTGAATGTCAATACAACAGATTATTCAACTATCAGAAGCGGATATGATTTCGATGCTGGACAGGGAATAAAAGGAACTGAACTTGCTTTTAAAGAAAATATTTTTTTCAATACACAATTAACCGGCGAACATAATATCAGAAAATTTGATGCAAAATTACATTGGTTCGGTAGTTTCAATATCCTGGATCAGTATATTCCGGATCAGCGACGTTTGGAATACATACAGGAAAACCCTGCTGATCCCAACTCAGAATATATTGCTTCAATAGGCGCATCCAATTCATCGCAGCGAAGTGGCAGCCGTTATTATGGTTACTTAAGCGATTATAACTATACTACAGGAGGTGATTTGTCAAAGGATTTTCAACTCGGGAAGTTGAAACAATCCGTGAAGGGTGGTTATTTTTTCCAGGTAAAAGACAGGTTGTTTGATTCCAGGCCCTTTTCAATTTATCTTCCAACTGATAACATTGCCTTGCTCCGATTGCCAGCAGATCAGATTTTTGCTCCCGGAAACTTTGGCAATGGCAACGATAATAAATTTGCTTTAAATGAACTGGCAGGAATCAGTTACCGTTATCTGGCCAATTCAATTTTAAATGCCGGGTTTTTGCAATTCGACAACATGATCACACAAAAGATTCGTGTGGTTTGGGGTATGCGGGTTGAAGATTTTGACCAGGTGGTGGGAAGTGTCAGAAAAAGTGATCCCCGTTTTGTGAATACCCTTGTAACAGATTATTTACCGGGAGTTAATGCCACCTATAAAATAAATTCAAAAACAAATTTCCGTTTAGCAGGCTCTCAAACAGTGATACGTCCTGAATTCCGCGAACTGAGTACGTTTACATTTTTTGATTTCGAACTGGGGGCCAGTGTTGCCGGAAATACGGCATTGGTCAGGACCAAGGTTACCAATTTTGATTTGCGTTATGAGCTATATCCCAGGGCTGGTGAATTATTTACACTGGGTTTCTTTTATAAATATTTTAAAAACCCCATTGAAGCTTATTTTAATCCAAGCTCCGGTGGCGCCAGCACCTATAATTTCTTAAATGCTAAAGAAGCCAACAGCTTTGGTGCAGAGCTGGAATTCAGAAAAAGGCTTGATTTTTCAGAGGGCTTAAAAAACTTTACAGTACAGGGTAATTTCTCGTACATCTATAACCGGGTTTCCAAAATTGGTAATGATGCTGAAAGACCCATGCAGGGACAAAGCCCTTATTTATTAAATGCAGGCATTCAATATGATCTTGAGAAATATGGTTTAAACACTACTTTATTATTTAACCAGATTGGTCGCAGGATCACATTTGTAAGTGGTGGTGATCAACCGGCAATCTGGGAGAACCCCCGTCCTATTCTTGATTTTCAGATCGCCAAAAAGGTATTAAAGAAAAAAGGAGAAGTGAAGCTGAATATTTCCGATATCATCAATAAAAGGGCTATTTTATATACAGACCTGAATGACAACAAAAAATACGATAGCAATACCGATGCCTTTGCCTTTAAAAGAAATTACGGAACCAATTTCAGTTTAACCTTCAGTTATAATATCAAATAATAAATATTTTATCAAACAAACAACAATAAAAAATAAAAAAATGAAAAAGCTGTTTATTTACTCGTTGCTGATTCTTGCCACCACCCAAGGTTGCCGTAAAATTGAAGTGGACGGTGGCACCACTGTAATTAACGGCGGCGGTGGTACAACTGAAAACACGATACTGGAAGGAAGGATCACTTCAAACCGTACACTGCATGCTGCCTATACATACAAACTTCGTGGTTTGGTGTATGTATCCAATGGAGCTATTCTTACCATTGAACCGGGGACAAAAATAGTAGGGGAACTTGGACAGACTGGTGGATTGATTATTACCCGTGGTTGTAAGATCATAGCAGACGGAACAGCTGCTAATCCGATTGTATTCACTTCTGAAGCATCCAATCCGCAACGGGGTGATTGGGCCGGACTGGTTTTATTGGGTCAGGCTCCCGCCAACTCTTCTTTTAATGGTGTTCAGGGAGTTGGCGCTATAGAAGGCGGTATCAATAATAGCGACGGCCTTGGTTTATATGGAACACCCGCCAATCAGCAACAGGCGCCATTTGATAATAGCGGAATTTTGCGTTACGTACGTATTGAATATGCAGGTTATGCATTTCTCCCCGATAATGAAATCAACGGGTTGACATTTGGTGGTGTAGGTGCAGGAACAGTTATTGATAACGTTCAGGTTTCCTATGCCAATGATGATTCGTTTGAGTGGTTTGGAGGTACGGTAAATTGCAAGCATTTAATTGCCTACCGTGGTCTGGATGATGATTTTGATACTGATAATGGCTTTAGCGGAAAAGTCCAATTTGGAATTGGTTTGCGTGATTCAGCTGTAGCAGATATTTCCAAGAGCGAAGCTTTTGAAAGCGATAATGATGCTAACGGAAGTTCTCTTTTGCCACAAACACTAGCAGTATTTTCAAATATGACCGTGATGGGGCCTAAAGCCACTCTGGCAAATACTGGAAACGCTTTATTTGTATGGGGTGCACAGATCAGGAGGAATTCTGGCATGTCGCTCTGTAACTCTATTATCTTAGGTTACCCTAATGGTTTGTATATTGATGCAACTAAAGGTGTTCCGACTGATAATAATATTCCAGGTACTATCATTGTTAAGAATAACATTATTGCTGGTTGCCCCAATCCGGTCATTTACAGCATTGGTACAAATCCAAATCCACCGATGAATGTGAATACAACGGCTTCCATTCTTGCCTGGTATAACACAGCAGTTTATGGTAACAGCATTTTTACCAATTGCAGCGATGTAATGCTTGCGGCTCCATTTAATTATTTGAATCCCGATTTTAATCCGGCTGCTGGTTCTCCTGCGTTAGCTGGTGCCAGCTTTACCGATCCTAAATTAGCCAATGGTTTTACGAGTGTCTCCTACAAAGGAGCTTGTGCTTCCAGTGATACCTGGTGGAAGACATGGACAAAATTTATGTAACTATCTTTTCATACTTAGCAAAAGCATCCTGAGTGTTTCCGGGATGCTTTTTTAATTTTACCTTTTAATGATAACTATGAAAGTATTATTATTACCACTATCTGTACTTTTTTGTTGCTGTAATCAGCCCAATGGGAATTCCAAAGCCCTAAAAAGAACATTTAATCAACATATGATTGATTCCGTGATTAAAAACGGCGACAGCAGTTATGCGAAGCCCTACAAACGAACAGATTTTGTCAATGTATATTTCTATATCAATAAAAAAGATTCCTCCATTTGCCAACTGATGAAAGATTCTTCCGGCACCATCAGGCAAATGATAATAGCCAGAAAAAATATCCGGACCTTTTTTGCTCAATATTATGAAAATGGGCAATTACAGGCTGACTTACCACTGGATGAATTTGGCCAATACCACGGAACAGCAACTTATTATTATGCTGATGGCCATATTCAGAGCAATGGTAAGTATAGGCATGGTTTAAAAAAAGGAATATGGACAAATTATAATGAGAAGGGAAATCTTTTGTCAAAGGCTGAATACGACAGCATTGGGCAATTGATGAAAACTACAGGCAATAATTAGCACCTTGGTAAACTTGCTGTAATTCTATAATCATTTTTGAAGAAATCTTTGCGGTCGTTCTTTTCTCCCTGCCAGTAATAAATTTTAATGAGTTAATATGTAAAAATTTCGTACGTAAATTCTAATTGCAGTGCCATCACAGACGTTACGGAACCAAAGATGATTTTTTGTTCTGTATCTTTCCGAAAATTAACAAAGTATGAAAGTGATTTCCTGTATTCTTGTTGCCATAATTTTTTTATCCTGTGGCAACCAGTCAGCCATTGATAAAAAATTATCAGGAAGCGACAGCCTTGTTGTCACTTTTAATGTGCCGGGCAGCGATTCTGTATTGAATAAAGTAAGCACTACAGAGAAAAAAGCTATCAGCAAACTATCCGGTTTTCTGAATGGTAAAAAAAGGCCAATGCTTCAATGTGGGTTTGATGGGAATATGATTTTCTTTGGGAAAGGAGAAATATTATTGACGGTCATTTTTCAGTACAGCGAAAAGAGTTGCCGCTATTTTCTGTTTGATCTGGGTGATAAAGTAAAGAGTTATTCAATGAGTGAGGAAGCAGCCGGCTTTTTGAAAAGTTTGGCAGAAGGAAAATCATGGTACTAATCTTTCCTCCCGGAATAATATTATCGCAAGGGCAATTGTTAAAAAAAGCCGTCACGAATTAACGCTAAGGTAACCTTACCGTAACCTGATAGTAATATCCGGCATACATCTTTACATCAGTTCTTTTCTATACGGCCAGTTGCAAAATATGGATTAGTAAGTATTAACCGTCAAATGCAGCTTCCTTTAGTCAGTGCCACCCCTAACTGGACAGGTTATGGGGTGGCTTTTTTATGCTATTTAGTAGCGTGAATGATTTTTTTCATCTCAAAGAAGGAAACTTAAAAGACCTGACGGTGTGGCTATCAGTTGATCAGAAGATTTATAAATTGGTTCAGTAAAAAGCGCATCAAGGCATTGATCAATGCTGTTACTGTAATCTGCCTTTAAAAAATTTGCGGTTTCAATCCAGCTATAAAAATGGTTATTAAAATCATCCGGGATTTGCCTCAGGCAGCACACCCCCATTTCTTTTAGTGCCGCAGCGTTGCATTGTTGTTCATAATGACCCCGGATAGGGATGCACATTAGTTTTTTACCTAGGTGCAATGCTTCAGCCGGTGTTTCAAAACCAGCTCCGGTAATTATGCCAGCACAATTAATAAAGCTTTTGTTGAAAAGACCTTTATCAACCGGGAAAAATCTAATGTTTCCAGATTGATGGGGCTCTTTTGTTTCTCTGCAAAATATTTCAAACCTGCAATCAGTTAATGGCCGGAATAAATCTTTCAGTTGTTGTTCGCACCAGGAAGGCAGATAAACAGTGATATAATTTTTATCAGCTGGTTCTGCTTCCCGGACTTCTTTTTTTATAACAGGTGGAAAAATAAATTCATCATATTTTTTAAAATGAAGGCCAATATAGCGGCTTGCTTTTGCATAATTTTTTAACACCCATTCACCTGCGATATTTTTTTTATCGTGTCTTGGAGTATTGGGCGATTGAAAGCTGGCCTGGTGACCAAAATTTACAGATGGAATTCTTTTTTTAGCGCAGGCTGCTGCCGTTATGTATTCAAAATCATTAATTACCAGATCATATTTTTCAACAGGCAATTCCCTGATTTCTTTTCTCAAACGGGATAATTGAAAACCCTTTACGATTTGTAAGTAATCAAGACCGCCGTTGCAGTTATAATAAAGACTTAATCCTTTACTACGGTATTTAACCGGAGCATTCATGGCAAGATTGCTGTTGTCTCCGCTTAAAAAAATATCCACTTTGCCATAACATTGCAAATAAGGTAGTAGCTCCATTGCCCGGCTAATATGACCGTTGCCTGTAGCCTGGACAGCATAAAAAATTTTCATATGCCAAAGATTTATTCTTGCAATGAATTAAGAAATAATCCCACTTCATCAGTCGACACACTTAGTTTAGGAATTTTGATATCCATTCCCAGGATAGCGGCAGAAGTAAATTTTGATTCATCATAGTGATAAATACTCCATTCGTTCTGGCTGTATTCAATGGCAGTCAGGTTTTCTACCCAGTCACCACTGTTTAAATAAATTACTTTGCCATTCTTTGTTTCAACTATTCTTTTTTGCGGTTGATGTATATGGCCGCATATAACGTAATCATACTTTTTTTCAATAGCCAGTTCTGGAGCAGTTTGTTCAAAATCAGCGATCCATTTCACCGCTTTTTTTACACTATTTTTTACTTTCTTGCTGAAACTCATTTTGGGACGACCCATTTTTTTCAGGCACCAGTTTACAAACTGGTTGGTAAGTATCAACCAGTCATAACCATAACCTCCTAACTTGGCCAGCAACTTGGCGCTGCCCTTTGTGGTGTTATCAAATACATCTCCATGAAATATCCAGGCCATTCGCCCATTTATTTCCATTACCAATTTATCGGTTAGCTGAAAATTGCCGAGTTGAATATCACAGTAGCGACGCAGCATTTCATCATGGTTGCCGGTAATATAAATTACACGGGTGCCGCTGCTGAGGAGATTAAGTATTTCTTTTATTACCTGCAGGTGCAGGGCCGGAAAATATCTTTTGCTGAATTGCCATCCGTCGATTATATCTCCATTCAGAATTAAGATTTGTGGTGATATGCTTCTGAGATAATTTACAAGCTCTCTTGCATGGCAGCCATAGGTGCCAAGGTGGAGATCAGAGATAACAACAACATCAACAGGTCTGCTTTTCAATGTGTCTGAAGTTTCACAAAGAACCGTAATGCGTATTACCTCTGAGTCAAGAATATATTATGAATTTGTAATCAGTGGGAGAAGTGAATTATTGGTTGTAGGAGCAAATAAAATATTCCGCACAGCCACTGAAATTTCTTTGAGAAGCTAACATATCGGTAATAGTTTCATAATACTGTAGTCATACGTACGTATTTGTTTTGCCAAACCGTTATACATGAAAAACTCATGGATCTGCCTGGTGCTGGCAGTATTATTACAATCTGCCGGTATGCGACCAGTCATTACCAACAATAGGAAAAATGAATTACCCGTTTCGGAAAACCTTTTTATAATTACTACAGATGGATTTCGCTGGCAGGAAGTATTTAATGGGGCTGATTCTTTACTTATTAATAATGATGATTATACCCCTGATAAGGAAACGGTTAAAGCACTTTACTGGGCAGGAACGGCTGAGGAAAGGCGAAAAAAACTAATGCCTTTTTTTTGGAATGTGATCAACAGAAAAGGACAGATCTATGGGAACCGTGATTTTGGCAATAAAGTTAATACTGCTAATCTGTATTCCATCTCTTACCCCGGATATAATGAATTGTTTACCGGAAATACTGACCCGGCAATTTCAGAAAATGGCAGGTATTATAACAGTAATATCAATGTATTTGAATACCTCAATGAGAAACCACAATTCAAAGGTAAAATAGCCCTCTTTACTTCGTGGAATGTATTCCCTTATATATTTAATTCAAAAAGGAATCATCTTCCTGTCAATAGTGGGTACGAGACCATGGATGAAAAATCACCACAACAGGAGATGATCAATGCTGTTCAGGCGGATGGTATTATTGATAAAACTGATACCCGGTACGATCAGCTTACTTTTTTAACGGCTAAAGAATACATACAGCAGCACAAGCCACGAGTCGTTTTTCTTGGGCTGGGAGAAACAGACGAGTTTGCACATCAGGGCCGCTATGATCTTTATCTTGACCAGGCGAACCAGGTGGATAAAATGATTGCAGATCTCTGGCATTGGGTGCAAACAACACCTGGTTATAAGGATAATACGACATTTATTATAACTACAGACCACGGCAGGGGGAGTAAAAGCAGTAAGTGGCCATCACATGGGGCATTTATAAAAGGATCATCGCAAACATGGCTTGCCATTATCGGTCCGCATATTCAGCCTTTTGGAGAAATAATGGAAGATGGACAGTTGTACCAGCAACAAATAGCACAGACCATTGCTAAATTATTAGGAGAAGAGTTTATAACCAGTAATGCGGCTCCCTCAATATCCTTGAGGTAGAAAATTAATCTGTGAGAATAAACCCCGGTAAGGTGATTAATCCCTTCGTCCATCCAGCGTAAACCCAACAGTAGTTCCCACAGCTTCAGTACTCCGTACATGTATGGTTTGTCCGTGGGCTTCAATAATGTGTTTGCAGATGGCAAGACCTAAACCGCTGCCGGTTACATCAATACTCCTTCCTTCATCGGTGCGGTAAAAACGTTCAAACAATCGGGGAAGGTGTCGTTCATTAATGCCAATGCCATCATCACTTATTTCTATTAATATATGTTTTCCGTCTGTCTTGTACATGCTGGCCGCAATATTGCCATTCTTTTTTCCATATTTGATGGAGTTTTCAAAAAGGTTGGTAAGAACCTGCCTGATTTTTTCTTTATCGGCAAAAACCGTTAGTGGTGATTCGCAACCTTTCTTTATGTTGCAATGAATGTTGTTTACTTCTGCTTTTATAGATAAGCTTTCAAAAACATCTTTCACCAGTTCCTGTATCACAAAATTTTGTTTGTATAAAATCAGTTCACCTCTTTCCAAACTTGAAATTTCATCAAGGTCGTTTAACAGGTTGGTAAGGCGGGATACATTGTTAGCTGTTTTTTCCAGGAACTTTTTATTTACCTCCGGGTTGGCTAATGCACCGGATAAGAGAGTATCTATATAGCCCTGTATCGCAAATACCGGCGTCTTAAATTCATGCGATAGGTTTTGCAAAAACTCCCGGCGAAACAATTCATTTTGCCGGAGCAATTCAATTTCTTTATTGTTTTCTTCTGCCCAGGCTTCTACATCTTTACTTACTTCATCAATAGTTTTTTGCGGCAACACATATTTATAATAAGTCTCTTCTTTTTTAGTGGCCTTGGTCTGGTAAATGAATTTGTAAATGAGTTTTATTTTCCGGTATATAAAACGTTCCAGTAAAAATGAAATAAGCAAATAAGTTCCACCAAAGATGATTACCAATGCCCCGGCTGCCCAGAGCCAGCTTTTTTCAACAAAAAAAATCAGCAAACTAACAGGAACAGCAAGTATTAGTGCTGTATATAAAGAAAGCTGTCGCGGAGAAATATTTTTAGTCGAAAACATAATCAAAGGTACAAGGAACAAGACTCAAGGCACAAGGTCGTGACAGATATGGAAGTTTGGTACTGTAGGGTTCTCTTGTACCTTGTGCCTTTTTATAATTCAAATTTATATCCTACGCCTTTTACTGTTGTGATACAGTCAACCCCCAGCTTCTGTCGGATCTTGCGGATATGCACATCAATCGTGCGGTCGCCCACAATTACATCATTGCCCCATACCTGGTTCAGTATTTCATTGCGCAGGAACACCCGGCCGGGCTTTATTGCAAGCAGATAGATCAACTCAAATTCTTTTTTGGCAAGTGTTATATCATTATCATCCACCTTAACAATGTATCGTTCGGGGTCGATAGTAATATTTTCAATTTTCAGTATCCGGCCATCCGGTTTTTTCACCCTGCGAAAGAGGGCATTGATACGGCTAAGCAATACTCGTGGACTTACTGGTTTGCTGATATAATCATCGGCACCGGTCTCAAGTCCTTTTACCTGTGTGCCTTCATCATTCAATGCAGTGAGAAAAATTATGAGAGTTTCTTTAAACGCCGGCTGCGCCCGCAATAACTGGCATACTTCCACCCCTGTTTTTTTGGGCATCATTACATCTAATACAATCAGGTCGGGTTGGGTTAGCCGGGCCTTTTCCAATGCGTCATCCCCATCTTTGGCAGTCACTACCTGGTATCCTTCATTGGAAAGATTATATTTCAGTATTTCCAAAATATCCGGCTCATCATCAGCAATCAGTACTTTTCTGTTTTTGGTTTCCATAAAGGAGAAAAACTTTGCGCAAACCTAACTGGAAATTGGCTGGTAGTGAAATTTACAGGCATTAGTTTACATAGAGTTAATGATAACTTAACCTGCTTCCGATGACTTGTAAAATTTACTGAGATACTCATACATCGAAAAGCTGTATAAAACCGTCTGAATCAATATAAATTCAGATAATTCATCCAAATGGTGACAGGATATTAAATTTGCACTACGATCCTTATGATAGCAGCTACCAGATACCTTTTCCTTTTTGCTCTTTCTGCACTTGTTTTTTCAACTGCCGGTGCCCAGATTGACACTAATATTCTTAAGAAATTTGAATTTCCCCTTAATCGCCAGTTATATAATGGGTATGTGGATGAGGAACAAAAGAACATTTTAAAGTATGATGGTAAATCGGATAATAAATTAACGCTTTCAGCTGATGAGGAAGTAAATTTTCAACTAACTCAAGCTGCAACGGTAAAAATTGATTGGTTGCAATATAAACTTGAAACGGACTCAGGTTTAAGTCACAGCAAAAAGGTAAAGTATGTCCAGGGATTAAAAATCTTATTGCAAAATCTTCTCCGGGGGTGGAAATCAGGACGGCTGAATCCCTTAAATCTATCAGCTACCATCGATGCATATACTAATTGCGTTCAGCTTGATAAGAAAGAGCTTTCAATTGAACCCCTTATTCAAAAGGTGGAATATGATGTGGCTTACCCTGTTGTTAATGCCACGGCATTTAATGAGAATTCCGGGATAAAAAATGCCAGGAATGAATTGGTTCACAAATATTGCATACTTCACCCTACACAAATCTTTATAATACTTCAGCAGAACCCGGAGGTTCCTTTTGCCGACAGCCTGGTACGAACCCTGGCGAAAAAGCACCCAAGGGAGTTATATGACTATGCTGCAGCTAATAATAAGTTTGGGAGTATTATCAGAAATATCAACGATGATAAATTTATTAAAACAATTGTACGGATGTCGGTAAGTAAAAGCGGCCAACAGTATTTCCCTTTCCTCGATAATATTTACAACGATAGAATAACATTTGAAGAAATTGACTCAGTCAAGAATGACTCCCTTTTGTATTACAAGCTGTTGGTAAAAACCCAGATGGACTATTGGCTGAGAGCCATCAATAAAGACACGGCATTTGAAGTCAAAGCGCTTACCGAAAAGTTGATAACAAGGGCAACGGAATCTTTTGTAAATGTGATCAATGGGTTGCATACTGAGCCAGCAGAGGTTCGCTTCAGAAGCATCCGGGATTTAACTGCTGAGGAGCTTTACTATCTCGCTGTTTCATCAGATGGGTCCATTTATACATCCAGTTTTGTAAAAGGGGTGTATCCTTTGATGATGAAAAAAATAAATAACCGGGGCGACTCATTGCTGATATCTGTGCATTTCGATAAGTATAGAAAATTTATCAAAATGTCAGCCGGGTTTAATATGCTGAGCAATTTTTTGAGTTCGTTTGCAAACACCAGTGATGCAGATGACCTGATGAAAGCCTTTGTTGGAAATCTTGAAAAATCTGAAGGACTTGAAGACGGAGTGGATGTGGCGGATTCGTATGCCAGCATCGTCGAATCCTTGAAACCGGTGGCTGATGAAATGCTGGTAAATATTTTGGATAATTACCAGCGAAATCTTTCCGGGGGCAATGAAAAGGGAATTGCCATGTATAATATTCTGAATAAACTTTTCCTTTCTGCCGATACTACCAAACAAATAGATTTGACAAAAGAACTTGGCATTCCACCTGTTTATGAAGTGCCATTTAGTGCATTGGCGTATGATAGCGGAAAAGTGGCGGTACAATTATTTATTTATGGAGACAAAGATGGAATTGGCGTATTTCCCGGGCTGATTAGTATGTTCAACAATGCCAACTGGAAGATTGATGGCAGTAATAAACAATGGGTAACTATAACTGCAGCAAAAGGGAAACTCGTCTCATTATATATGAACAGGCCCTTACCAGAAGAAACAAATGAAGATGCAAAAGCACAGGAAGCTTTATGTGATTACCTGAAGAAAAATAATATTAGTCCGACAGTAACAATTAACCGCGGCCACAGCTACAATGCTAAATATACTATTGATCAAATGTCAACCGCCTCGAAAATTGTATTTATGGGTTCCTGTGGTGGCTACCGGATGATACACGATATTTTGGAAAAGGCACCGGATGCTCACATTGTTGGCACAAAGCAAATTGCTGATGCCCCGGTAAACAATCCTTTCTTAAAGCTCTTAATGGAAAAGCTGAGAAATGGTAACAATATTGAATGGATACCTTTCTGGAAAGAGTTGGGTAAAATGGTAACGGATAAGATTTTTGATGATTATGTGCCTCCGCATAAAAATTTGGGTGCTCTTTTTATCAAGGCTTACAGGAAGGCAATGAATGAGTAGCCAGGTTATTATCCTTCGGCAAACTCAGGAGAGAAAAAGAGATAAGGAGTTAAGTCAGGTCTCTCTGCCTTATTGCTTGCAGCTGTAATCAGAAAATTTCAATCTATACTTTTTTTCTCTTTCTCTCCTTCATTCTCTTAGCCTAAATTTGTTGTTTCCATAACTACTTCACTTTGTCAGCGTCTAAAAAAAATTTTTTTGATTTTGCATTATTACGGAGAGTGTTTCATTATGCGGCTCCGTATAAGAAAAAATTTTACCTGTCCGTGGCGCTGGCCATTGTACTGGCGGTCATTACCCCGCTAAGACCTTTGTTTATTAAACTCACGGTGGACCGGTACATTACACATTCCATCGCTTCCATGCTGATTAACATTACACTTTTCCAGATAGGATTGATTATGATAGAAACGGTCATGCGGTTTGTTTTTTCATTTACTACTGCTCTGCTTGGTCAATCAGTTGTAAAAGATCTCCGGGTGGCTACCTACAACAAAATAATGAAGCTTAATCTTTCCCAGTTTGATAAAACGCCTATCGGAACATTGACTACAAGGACGATCAATGATATTGAATCCATCAACGATATTTTTTCGGATGGACTTGTTCCTATCATTGCCGACCTGCTTTCTATCATATGTGTACTAACTGTCATGTTTTCGATGGATTGGCAACTTACCCTGATTGCACTGATTCCTTTTCCAATTATTTTATTTGCTACATATTATTTCAAGGAAAGTATCAATCGTTCTTTCTTAAAAGTAAGAAATGCAGTGGCATCCCTCAATGCCTTTGTACAAGAGCATCTAACAGGGATGTCGGTCGTTCAGGGATTTGCTTCCGAAGAGAGAGAATTTGAAAAATTCAAGATAATTAATAAGCAGCACCGTAACGCCAACATCAAAGCCATTTTTGCCTACTCGGTTTTTTTCCCTGTTGTTGAAATTGTGCTGGCATTATCAATAGGATTAATTGTGTGGTGGACATCTAAAGAGGCTTTGCATTTGCAGGTTAGCCAGTTTGGCAAAGTCACATCGTTTATCCTGTTTATGAACTTGTTGTTCCGTCCTCTTCGTGTAATTGCTGATAAATTTAACGTGTTGCAGATGGGGATCATTGCAAGTGAAAGGGTTTTTAAAGTGCTGGACAATGATGACTATATAAAAAACGAAGGAACATATTCGCCTGAAACAGTGATCGGCAAGATTGATTTAGAAAAAGTGTGGTTCGCTTACAATGAGGAGGATTATGTATTAAAGGATGTAAGCTTTTCGGTAAAACCCGGCGAAACCATTGCACTGGTGGGGCATACAGGCAGTGGCAAAACAAGCATCATCAGTTTATTGAATCGTTTATACCATGTGCAGAAAGGGAGCATCCGGGTTGATGATATAAAGATTGAAGAGTATAAACTCGAAACCTTACGAAAAAATATTGGCGTGGTTCTGCAGGATGTGTTTTTGTTTTCCGGTTCAGTAATGGATAATATCACCTTGCGCAACCCGGATATTCCCAAAGAAAAGGTAATAGAGGCAGCGAAGTTGATAGATATGCATGAATTTATTCTTCGGCTTCCCGGCGGGTATGACTATAATGTGATGGAGCGGGGAGCCACCCTTTCACTCGGGCAAAGACAATTGTTGTCCTTTATCCGGGCTTTACTGTACAATCCTTCCATATTAATACTGGATGAGGCCACTTCATCAGTGGATACAGAAAGTGAAATGCTGATTCAGCATGCCATTGATACATTAATTACCGGAAGGACTTCCATTGTTATTGCTCATCGGCTTTCCACTATCCGCAAAGCCAGTAAGATAATTGTGCTGGATAAAGGGGTGATTAAAGAAATGGGCACTCATGAAGAACTAATAGCACAGGAAGGATACTACCATAAACTTTACCAGATCCAGTTTGAAAAACACCAGGCATTGGTATAGCGGAATAAATTTTCCTTGCTGAAAATGAAACTTGCGTTGTTACTAAGGTCTTTTTTTCTCATCTATTTTAACTGTCCCAACCCATAATAAAAAGAAAAATCTATTGAGCCTAAATGGGTGAGAAACAGGGGTTTTAATAAGGCAAGACAGTGCCCCTTATTATTTTTTCGAAAAGTTCCCGGCAAAGCCTCCTTTTTTACATATACAATTTCAAATTCAAGGTTTTTCCCGCCTCCCCCCTTATCTTTGCGCAAATTTTAGAAACGGCATGACTTCCGGACGAATCAAATCCTTACTGGTAGCGGTTTTCAGCTTATTTTTTATTTCCTTTTTTAACCCTGTTATGGCGGGGGAGGGAGGAAGTGATTCCACGCAGAAAAAGGAAAAATTTAATGCGACAGAAGTCATTTTCGGGCACATCCTGGATGGCCATGAATTTCACTTTCTGGACCTGATAAGTAATGGAGAAAAACACCCGGTTACTATTCCCCTCCCAATCATATTATATTCCCCGCAACGGGGATGGACTTCGTTCATGTCTTCCAAATTTCATCATGGGCATGAACCACATAAAGGTTACCGTTTGCTGACGGAGGAATACCTTCAAGAGATGACCAAAGAAGGTATTGATGTAAAAAAAGAAGGATTAAATGTTGGAAAGATTATCCCACTCACTGCAGATGGCAAATGGGATCGTTCAATTTCAGTATATGACGTATCAATAACCCGCAACGTGGTACAAATGATACTGGCTCTTTCCATATTGGTTTGGATAATGATTGTGATTGCAAAGCGATACCAAAAAGGGGAAGGGGTTACATCGGCACCAAAAGGTGTTCAAAACTTACTGGAACCCGTTATTACCTTTGTAAGAGATGAAGTGGCTGTACCAAATCTTGGCAACAGATACGAAAAATACCTCCCTTACATACTGACCGTTTTCTTTTTTATTCTTATTAATAATCTTTTTGGATTGATTCCTGGTTCTGCAAATGTTACAGGCAATATTGCTGTTACAGTTGTGCTGGGTTTAATATCATTCGTTGTTATTTTATTCAGTTCTAATAAACATTATTGGGGGCATATCATTAACCCTCCCGGTGTGCCGGGCTGGGTAAAAGTGATATTGGTGCCGGTTGAAATACTAAGCGTTTTCATAAAGCCTTTTGCTTTGATCATACGGCTTTTTGCTAACATGGTGGCAGGGCATATTATTATTATATGCCTCATATCACTAATTTTTATTTTCGCTGGGCTTAATATATATGCAGGCTGGGGAACTTCCATATTCTCTATAGCCTTTACAGTTTTCATTTATTTCATTGAGATACTGGTCGCCTTTATCCAGGCTTTCATTTTCTCAATGCTTACGGCTGTGTTTGTTGGGCAGGCATTTGAGGGCGGTCATGATGATCACCACCAGGAAAGGACCGTAGTAGGTTAGGATAGTTTTATTCATTATAAAAAACATGTATCATGAGTTTACTTTTTGTACTCCTTGCAGGAATTGCTAACGCAGGTGGCGCTATTGGTGCCGGTCTTGCAGCGATGGGTGCCGGTATTGGCGTAGGCCAGATCGGTAAAGGCGCTGTGGAGGCTATTGCCCGTCAGCCGGAAGCATTGAACGACATCCGCAGCAACATGATCCTTACAGCGGCCCTTGTAGAAGGAGCTGCCCTGTTTGCGATCATTGTGGGTTTCCTTGCAATGGTGTTGTAAAAAACACTTTACTGCATCCAAAGCACAGGGCGGAGGATGCAGTATTTTAAACCCCTATCCCCTAAAGGGGAACTTAGGTGGTACAGTTCTTATTAGTTTTGAGATTGTCACAAAGTAAAAGAGAGCTTCAAGCCCCGGAAGCATTTACAACGAAAAAATTTTCTTAACCCCCCTTTAGGGGATGGGGGTAAATTATTTCTATGCACCCGCTTCTTAAACCTGAATTTGGATTACTTATCTGGACCCTGCTGGCCTTCCTGATTGTTTTTTTCATACTGAAAAAATTTGCATGGCCGGCCATTATTAAAGGATTGAAAGACCGTCAGCAGTCAATTGCCGATTCATTGGCAACCGCCGAAAACATAAAAGCAGAAATGGCGCAGATGAAAAACGAGAACGAGGCTTTGCTGGCAAAGGCCCGTGAAGAAAGAGGACAACTGCTGAAAGAAGCCCGGGAAACAAAGGATAGAATTATCCACGAGGCGAAAGAGCAGGCCAAAATGGAAGCCAACAAAATTGTGTTAGAAGCACAAGCGGCTATTAATACACAAAAAATGGCGGCATTAACAGAAGTAAAAAACCAGGTAGGTAAACTGGTGATAGAAGTAAGTGAGAAAATATTGAGAAGAGAACTCGGAAATAAAGGAGCACAGGAAGCTCATATTAAAGAACTAGTTGATGATGTAAAATTGAATTAAGCGAATAGCTATAAAATGCCTAATCCACGTTTAGCAACCCGGTACGCCAAATCACTGATTGACCTTGCCATTGAAAAAGGCCAGTTGGAAAACATATTTGCAGATATGCAATGGTTGCAGGCTGTTTGTAAAGTCAGCCGTGAATTTGTAAATGTTTTGAAAAGCCCGGTTATAAAGCCTGGTAAAAAAGAAAAAATTATTGAAGCGGTTACCAATGGACATGTTGGGGAAATAACCACTGGCTTCGTACGATTGATGATCAGGAAAAACCGGGAAAGCTTTTTGCCGGAAGTGGTTACTGCTTTTATAAAACAATACAAAGTAAATAAGAACATATTCACGATTAAATTAACAACTGCCTCCGCCATAAGTGAAGAGTTGAAAAGTTCAATTGTAAAGCGAATACAGTCAACAACTGAAATGCAAAACATTGAGCTGGTAACAGGAGTGAACGAAGATATTATCGGAGGATTTGTTTTACAGGCCGGCGATAAACTGATTGATGCAAGTATAGCTTATGATTTGAAGAATATTTCAAAGCAATTTGACAATAATGACTTTATATATAAGGTAAGATAGTGAATGGTGAGTTGAAAGAGGAGAGATACATTATTAGAACATATCCCCTCTTTGGAGGGGTGAATTGAGGAGAGACAATACTTAAGGAAATCGGGGTGGGTTGCTCAGTAGCGAACAGAACGATGAAAGGTGCGACGCAACAGACGATGATAGTAGTACAGGTGTTGGGCAAAAAAAATAAAAAAGAAAAATTAATTATATGGCAGAGATTAAACCAGATGAAATATCAGCAATACTGCGCCAGCAGTTAAGCAATTTTAACGCCGGTGCAGATCTTGAAGAAATAGGCACGGTGTTACAGGTGGGTGATGGTATTGCCCGTGTATACGGACTTGGCAATGTTCGTTATGGAGAACTGGTGGAATTTGAGAATGGCGTCCGGGCCATCGCTTTAAACCTTGAAGAGGATAATGTGGGTGTGGTATTGATGGGAGAAAGCGGTAATATTATGGAAGGTGCAAAAGTTCGCCGCACCGGACAAATTGCATCCATCAAAGTTGGAGAAGGAATGCTTGGTCGTGTTGTAAATACTTTAGGAGAACCTATTGATGGAAAGGGCCCCATAACCGGGGAGCGTTTTGAAATGCCACTTGAAAGAAAAGCCCCAGGTGTAATTTTCCGTGAGCCGGTAAAAGAACCATTGCAGACGGGTATCAAAGCTATTGATGCCATGATTCCGATTGGCCGTGGTCAACGGGAATTGGTAATTGGTGACCGCCAAACCGGGAAGACGGCAATTTGTGTTGACACCATTATCAATCAGAAAGAATTTTTTGTAGCAGGTAAACCTGTTTATTGTATATATGTGGCTATCGGGCAAAAAGCATCAACTATTGCGCAGGTGATGAAAACATTGAATGATGCTGGTGCCATGGACTACACCATTATTGTAGCCGCTTCTGCATCTGATCCTGCTCCGCTACAATTCTATGCTCCTTTTGCCGGGGCAGCTATTGGAGAATTTTTCCGTGATACGGGACGTTCGGCACTTATTATATATGATGATTTATCAAAGCAGGCCGTAGCGTATCGTGAAGTATCATTATTATTACGTCGTCCCCCGGGCCGTGAAGCTTACCCGGGTGATGTATTCTATTTACATAGTCGGTTACTGGAAAGAGCTGCCAAAATTATCAGTGATGATAAAGTAGCGAAGAATATGAACGATGTGCCTGACAGTATAAAACATTTGGTAAAAGGTGGTGGTTCATTAACAGCATTGCCGATTATTGAAACACAAGCTGGTGATGTATCAGCATATATCCCAACTAACGTAATTTCTATTACAGATGGTCAGATATTCCTCGAGGGCAACCTGTTCAACTCCGGTATTCGTCCCGCTATCAACGTAGGTATTTCGGTAAGCCGTGTGGGTGGTAATGCACAAATTAAGTCAATGAAAAAAGTGGCGGGTACCTTGAAACTTGACCAGGCTTTATACCGTGAATTGGAGGCTTTTTCCAAATTTGGTGGCGACCTTGATGCAGCAACAAAAAATGTTATTGATAAAGGGGCAAGAAATGTGGAAGTGCTGAAGCAGGCACAATACTCGCCGTTTGCAGTGGAAAAACAAGTGGCAATCATTTACCTTGGAACAAATGGTTTGTTGAAAGATGTGGCTGTGAAAAGGGTAAAAGAATTTGAAGAGCATTTTTTAATGGAGATGGATAACAAACTTCCTGATGTGCTGGCAGAGTTTAAAAAAGGTAATTTGCCAGAAGATGGATTGAAGAAAATGGTAGAGCTGGCAAATGGATTAATACCTCAGTATAAGGTATAGGTTTTTTTGCATACATAAAGTTGAAGCGGTTGATCAGGTGATCAGCCGCTTTTTTATTTATCATTAGGCAGGATGATATTACGTCAGAAAAGAAAATGACATAGATAGAACTAACAGAGGCAAAGAGGTGCATGGTAAAATTTCAGCCAAGGCAGAAATATTTGTGATATAATCATAGATAGTGTCGAAATTTTTCAATAAAACTTGTTTTATAAATAGATGATACTCATCACAATTCGTATTTATACTACGGGAAATACTGATTTTCTTGCGAAAAAACCCATGAAAAATTTGCAAGTAAAAAAACCAAGTATTATGTTTGTGTCAGAATCGAACAAATCCTAAGAAAGCAACGTAATCCGACCAATGAAACAAACTAGTTACAAAAAGAAATTTTACCTCCGGGTCTGTTTCTCCTCTTTCAAGTCGGTTTTCATAGCAATCTAAGGGACAAGTTCAAAAGAACCCGTACTATTCTAATCTTGAACCCTAAAGTGAAAACGATGAAAACATCTGTACCCTCCAATCAAAACATTTTTAAGACAGCAATGCTGATTTTGGCAGTGTCAGCTTGTGCGTTTGCCCAGGCTCAAACCTCAACTGAACTGAAATTTGAAAATGTTTCTCTTTATTCCGGAACTGCCGGTGCAAATGGAGCTGTTTATAAATTTCCCCTGATCAATAATGATCTCGATGCCCTTGTGACTATCACCGGAAGGTCTTCAGCACTTGCTACTATCAATAATATTGATATTCCATCTCAGGGTTTTTCAAAAGCGTTTCAACCCCAGATTCAATACAATAATGGAAACGTAAGTAGTGCCACGACATGGTGGATAGAATTCCTGGTTCAATTTGTAAATAAGAATACTGTTGTTCCGGCTACTATTAACAATTTTAATATTACAGGGGTAGACATTGATGGAAACGGGGGCAATTTGAAAGAGTGGGATGCTTTTTATGGTAATAGTTCTTATACAGTGGAGAATAATACACTTTTGACTGTTTCAAATGTGACCGGTACTATAAATCAACCCACATTGGCAGGTAAAAAATTTATAGGGTCTGCCACAGACTATCCTGGTATAGACACTTCCGCTACTGAAATAATGGCAACCGTTTCTTATATCAACACCAGCTCTGTAACTATTCGTATGGGTGCCACGACTACAGGTTCTGCAAGTAATGCAAACCGTATGTATTCTGCCTGGTTTAAAAACTTCAATTATTCAAATCCGATTACTATTTTGCCAGTAAAACTGGCTTCTTTTACTGCCACACTAAATAACAATAATAAAGCCGATTTGAAATGGACAACTGCCAGCGAAATAAATGTAAGCCATTTTGTGATTGAAAGAAGTACTGATGGCACTAATTATAGCGATGTGGGTGTTGTATTCACATATGGGAATGCTACTGATTTAACTAATTACAGTTTTTCAGATAATCTAAATAATGTTCAGTCAGCTATTGTTTACTACAGACTTCGTTCGGTAGATATCGACGGTAAAAGTCAATATTCTGACACCCGTATTATCAGAATCAGCAAGCAGGCGGAGAATACAATTACTATTACTACCTATCCCAACCCGGTTACGAATGAGCTTCATATCAGTATTCCAAATAATTGGCAGAATAAAAAAATAGTTTACGAAGTATTGAGTGCAAATGGCCAAACATCTAAAAGGATGGAGATGGCCAGTAGCAGCCAAACTGAAACTGTAAACATGAGTAGTTATGCACCTGGATTTTATGTGGTTAGAGTAATCTGCGAAGGCCAGACTGCGCAACAAAAAATTGTAAAGCAATAAAATAATTACTATAGAGAGGGGTTCCGGCCGTCTCGCCCAAGGCGAGACGGTTTTTTATTTAAAATCTATTTGGTTTGTAATGTAAACTACTTTATGTTTGTATTCCAATTGGTATAGGTATGAAAAGGAGGAAATATATTTTTCTGTTTCTGATGGTATCTGGTCTATTTCAAACCATATCAGCACAGGTAATAGTAAAAGGGATTGTGAAAGATAATAAAGGTAACCCCATTACCGGCGCCAGCATTTCCATCAAAGACAGTTATGATGGGGGTACTTCAGATTCATCAGGCAGGTACTCATTCAAAACATTTGAAAAAGGAGAGCACATTTTACAGATAACTTCTATTGGTTATAAAACATTTGAGCAAAGCATAAAACTTGAAAGCGGCATATTGACTATTGATGCAACAATCAAGGAAGAGATTAGTGAATTGACAGCAGTGGTCATTTCTGCCGGAACCTTTGAAGCCAGTGATCGCAAAAGAACAGCGGCTGTATTAAACCCGATTGATATTGTAACTACAGCCAGTGCTAATGGAGATGTTACCGGAGCTTTGAAAACATTACCCGGAGCACAACAAGTGGGCGAGGCTGAAGGACTGTTTGTTCGCGGTGGTACCGCAGCTGAAACAAAAATTTTTATTGATGGCACATTGGTTAATAATTTTTTCCAGAGCAGTACTCCCAATGTAGCTTCGTTCGGACGCTTTTCTCCATTCATTTTTAAGGGGACTGTTTTCAGTACCGGCGGCTATTCCGCTTTATACGGGCAGGCGCTATCCTCCGCATTAATACTGGAGTCAATTGATTTACCTGAAAGAACCTCTGCCAGTCTTGGTATCTCCATCATCGGAGTCAATGGAGGATACCAGAGGCTATCAAAAAATAAAAAATCATCTTTTGGTGCCAGTTATAGCTATACTAATCTTGCACCGGCATTTGCAATATTTAAACAGGAGCAGAAATATTCACAGGTGCCGGAATTTCATTCCGGCGATTTAAATTTCAGAATAAAAACTTCAAAAACCGGAATGTTGAAATATTATGCATATTTCAATACCAGCCATCTTGATTTTACAATACCAAGTATTGATTCACTCGGATATAAAGACAGGTTTGGCCTCTCGAATGTCAATATTTATAACAACCTGGCATGGAAAGAGAATTTGGGAAAAGGATGGAAGATAAATGCAGGAATTTCATATACACTGAATAAGGATAAGATAAAGTCAGGGATGAAGGATAATTATAAAAATGAAGTGGTGCTGAATGGACTTGAATTTAAAACATACGATCTTGATCTGGACGCAAATTATTTTAATGTAAAGCTGATATTGGAAAGAAAATTTAAAGGGCTAACCGCCTTACGTTTTGGAAGTGAATACAATTACAGTAATGAAAAATCTGTTTTTAAATTATTTAACGGGCAGCAATTTCCTGACAGGCTGAAAGAGAATATTAAATCGTTTTTTGCAGAAAGCGATATTTATATTACCAATGATGTGGCCGCTAAAATCGGGACAAGAGTTGAGCATTCATCCATTGTTAACAAAACCAATATTGCACCAAGGTTTTCATTGGCATATAAGATAAGCAAGCAGGCCCAGGCATCACTGGCCTATGGAATATTTTACCAGGATCCTGAGAGGAAAAATCTTCCTTCTCCCAATGCACTTGGTTTTATGAAGGCCACCCATTATATAGTACAGTATATGAAAGTAACCAATCTAAGGACTTTTCGTGCAGAAATTTTTTATAAGAAATATGAGAACCTGGTGAAAACCGGAATAGTGAATGGGAGAGAAGGAGTAGCTATCAATAATAATGGTTTTGGTGATGCTAAGGGATTTGAATTTTTCTGGAGAGACAGAAAAACTATTAAAAATGTTGATTACTGGATTTCCTATTCCTTTCTTGACACCAGGAGAGATTTTCTGAATTTCCCTTACGCTACTACTCCCAATTTTGCTGCAAAACACACTGCATCATTGGTTATAAAAAAGTTTGTTCAAAACTGGAAAATGCAGTTTAACGGCGCCTATAATTATGCCAGCAGTCGGCCTTATTATAATATAGCATCTGATAGTACAGGCTATAAGTTTACTGACAAAGGCCTGATACCGGCATATCACAATTTTAGTTTTGCATTGAACTATCTGCCGACAATCGGCAGGAGAGATTCAAAAAATTTTACGGTATATGTTCTTTCCATCAGTAATGTTTTTAACCTGAAGCAGGTGTATGGTTACAAGTATTCTTACAATGGAATGAGAAAAGAAGAGATTGTGCCGCCATCCCGGATGTTTGTTTACATCGGCGCCTTCTTCAGTTTTGGTATTGACAGAACAGAGAATGCTGTTAATGACAGGTTGTTTTAAATTCAACAATCAAAATAGGTTTCCATTTAACTAAATAAATAACAACAAAAACTTAAACACTAAAATTTGCAACAATGAAAAAAGTAATTTTTATTCTGATGACATCGCTGGTGGGAACAGCTTTGTTTGCCCAGGGTGATAACGCACCTAGTGAAAAATATATAAAAGCCATGGAAGCCCTTGTGCCAGCTGTTGATACAACACATAGTATTGACGGGCTTACAGATTTGGCCAATTCGTTTGAGCGGATCGCCAATGCCGAAAAAACACAATGGCTGCCCTTTTATTATGCTGCTTTATGCCATATAAATAAAGCCAATATGTATTATACTACACAGGAGTTGGATAAAATTGACCCTTTGATGGATATAGCAGAACCATTGCTTAAAAAAGCGGAAGAACTGGAAAAGAATAACTCAGAAATTTTCTGCCTGAAAAAAATGTTTAATACCGGCAAAATGATGGCAGACCCCATGAATCGTTATATGATATACGGTGCAGCAGCCTCTGAAGCATTGGAAGAAGCAAAAAAACTGAACCCTGAAAATCCAAGAGTATTTCTGCTGGAAGGAATTGACAAATATTATACTCCGGAACAGTTTGGCGGCAGTAAAGAAGAAGCCAAAAAATTGTTTAAGGAAGCATCTGAAAAAATGGAATCATTTAAACCCGCCAGCAGTATTCATCCATCATGGGGAGCGGGGCAGATTAAATATTTTTTGACTCTTGAATAAAAGTCATACAGCCGTCTCCGGGATACGTATGTATTTAAATAAAATATTATGACTGACGAAAAATTTTCACCCGAGCAGAGTTTGCAGCTTATCCGTACAATGATTAATAAGACAAAGCGGAGTATGTCTGACAAAAGCATTTATTTTCTTGTCTGGGGCTGGATAACTTTTGTCGCATGCATTTCGCAATTTGTGCTAAAACATATTTTTCAATATGAAAAGCATTATCTCGTATGGACATTAATGATTATCGGAATAGTTTTTTCCATTTACCAGGGAAGGAAGGAAGAAAAGACAATAAGGGCAAAAACTTATGTGGATGAAAGTATGAAACATTTATGGGCCGGAATGGCTATCAGTTTCTTTGTACTGTCTATGATTCTTTCCAGACTGGGTTGGGGAACAGTTGTATTTCCCTTTTTTATCATGTTGTATGGCCTTGGCACATTTATATCGGGGAGTATAATAAAATTCAGGCCCCTGATTATTGGTGGCATCAGTGCCTGGGCTTTAGCAGTTGGCGCTGCATATGTGGGGTATGATTACCAGATATTATTTGGCGCAGCGGCTATTTTAATAAGCTATATCATTCCGGCTTATATGCTTAGATCGAGAAACAAAACAGTTGAACAATGATCTTATTGTTATGACAAAGTCAGAAAAGCAAAACGGGAGGTAACAAAAGCCAATGTTTAAAGACCTTGATCCCATATTACATTCACAGCTTCGGTTAGCTATTGTATCTCTTCTTATAAGTGTAAAAGAAGCAGAGTTTACTTTTATCAGGGAAAAAACAAACTCCACTGCCGGTAACCTGAGTGTGCAGATTCAAAAACTGAAAGATGCGGGTTATATTGATGTGATGAAACAATTTAAAAACAACTATCCGCAAACAACCTGTAAAATCACAAAGCCGGGTATCAGGGCATTTGAAGAATACGTCATCAACCTGCAGTCCTATTTAGGTAAAGGATAGAAAAAGAGCCCTGGCAGTATCGTCAGGGCTTCATTCTCTGTTGGTACTCTGGGGGTAAAAAAATTTTAATGAAGATATGTTGCTCCAAAATATTTCTTGTTTCCTACAGGTTGCAGGACTAATTGTGGCAAAGCCGGTTGTTTGCCGGGGTGAAGTATTTTATCCAGCATTTTTTTCAGGCGGTCCATTACCTCTCTCATTACTTTTTTTGTGGTATTAGCCATACTTTATTGTTTTTTTTCTAAACAGCAGGATTAATTTCTATCACATCCGAATATTCAATGCTGCGGTTTTTATTAATAAGCTTGATGCGGTACAGTATCTTTTGGTCGCCTGCTTTTTCATAAAATTGATACTTGTCTGTTTCAGGTTTATCAGTTCCAAATACAAGAGCCGTAAGTGTAAAAGTTTTTCCGTCAGTGCTTTTTTCCACTTCAAACTGATCTGCGGTTTCATTTTCCCCAACCATCCAGTTCAGGATTATTTTGTGATTACTTATGCTTCCGTTGACATTAATAAGTTTGGCCGGAACAAAAGAAATGGTGGATGCTGGAAGAGGTGATTGGCTTGCAAAAGGGGGTAAGTCTGATTGTTTTGGCGATGGATGAAAAAAAATTCTTAAAGCAATAATGATTATAAAAGCGGTGAACTTTGCCATTTCTTAGGGTTGAATTAATTATTTTAATTGGCCCACAGAAATATTGGATGTAAGTTTTGGAAAAAAACAATACCGCTTGCAGTTAATTACTTCAGATAAAACTGTACATGAATCATGAAAGATGGGAATCAGGTACGGATGTTTATCGTAGTTTTACGAGGGTATATGTGGTTTCCCGAATCGAAAACAAACCTAGCAACTGACGGTTATATATGCAAGCCTTTTCAGATAAATATTTTCATAAAAAATAAATATTGTTGTTCTGGACAACCTTGTAATATAGGGTAATTGTACATTTGCGATAATAGTCAATAATGAGTGAAGTCATAGAGGTAAAGCATCTTACAAAAATTTTTAAGGAAGTAAAAGCTGTGGATGACCTTTCCTTTACGGTAAAGGCT
Source organism: Chitinophagaceae bacterium (assembly GCA_032654705.1). GTDB lineage: Bacteria > Bacteroidota > Bacteroidia > Chitinophagales > Chitinophagaceae > JJ008. The sequence goes on along the minus strand of JAULAZ010000003.1, from coordinate 2,401,589 downwards.
GGGCAGGTCTATGGATTCCTCGGTCAAAATGGGGCAGGTAAATCTACGACCATACGTATGCTGCTTACTTTGGTAAAACCAACTTCAGGAGAAATAAAAATATTTGGCATGGATTTGCGGAAAAACCGGAAAGAAATTCTTCGCCAGGTTGGTGCCATTATTGAAAGGCCTGATCTCTATAAGTATCTTACCGCATTGGAGAACCTTCGCATTTTTGCAGCGATGAGCGGCGTGAAAATTCCGGAAAAAAAATTGGTGGATCAATTGTCGATGGTGGGTCTTGCTGAAAGAGCACACAGCAAAGTAAAAACCTATTCGCAAGGTATGAAGCAGCGGCTGGGTATTGCTATTTCGTTAGTACACGATCCGAAACTCATCATTTTGGATGAGCCTACAAATGGCCTGGACCCACAGGGAATTGCTGATGTAAGAAATCTTATACTGCAATTGAGTAAAGAAATGAATAAAACACTGCTCATATCCTCCCACCTGCTTAGCGAAATGGAACTGGTAGCTGACTCCATGCTTATAATTGATAAGGGGAAAAAATTAGTTGAAGGAAAAGTAAATGAATTATTTGATCCGGCAGAAACAGTAGTAGAACTGAAAACCACAGATGATGCAGTGGCTTATGATAAACTTCAACGATCAGGGTTAAAAAAATTTGTGCAGGAAAAAAGGAATGACTGTGTGTTGTTGAAACTGCATCGGAACGAAGTGCCGGCCATCATGAAAGAACTGGTGCAAATGGATGTGAATGTTATCTCTCTCCATGCCAAGCATTCGCTGGAAAATTATTTTTTATCATTAACAACCACCCATCCAGATGTGGACGCTATTAAAAATTGAACTTTTTAAAATATTCAGGAGGCCGCGGACTTATATTGCTTTTGCTGCTATTGCTGCTATTGTCTTATTATTCCAGGTAGGAATGAAGTTTGATGGCAAGTCATACCTGGATCTTATATTAAATGATGTTAAAGATACTTTTGAAATTACAGATGATTTTAAAAATCGGTTGCTGAATGGTTATTTTATCTGCTTTGCTATTCTGAATGTTTTATTGGTGCAGATGCCACTGCTTGTTGCGCTTATCGCCGGCGACTCAATAGCCGGTGAAGCAAATATGGGAACCTTGCGGTTGTCACTTACCAGGCCGGTAAGCCGTACTGAGTATATGCTGGTAAAGTTTTTAGCCTCCGTTATTTATACTATTATTCTTTTGTTGTTGCTTGCAGTATTGGCTTTATTCGGCAGTATGCTGATTTTTGGCACCAATACATTGATCATTTTCCGTTCTACAGAAATTCACATGATGAACAGCTTTGATGTTCTCTGGAGATATTTTGCGGCTTTTGGATATGCGACAGTGGCGTTAACTACTGTTTCAGCATTGGCATTTTTATTGAGTGTATTTGCCGAAAATTCAATCGGTCCGATTATCGCTACTATGAGTATTATTATTGTGTTTACCATTTTATCTGAGTTTAATATTCCTCTTTATGATAAAACGGTAAAACCCTATCTGTTTACTACTCATATGGTGGCATGGAAAGGGTTTTTCTATGTGCAGGCAGATGCAGATAATAGAACCATTGACGGATCTATTCAAAATTTGCCGGCCATTTTAAGGAGCCTTGGCATATTGATTCTTTATATTGCTGGCTTTGTGGGTACTGCAATATGGGTTTTCAGAAAAAAAGATATTTTGACTTAAATACTATAGTGATGAGAAAAATATTATTGGTGGTGCTGTCGCTGTTTGCTGTATTGATATTACATGCACAAACGGCCGAAGAGATCATTCAAAAAGTGAGGGCAAAACTGGACAAAGTGAATGACTATGAGGCTAAGGGAAAAATGAAAACCAATGTAGTGTTTATTAAAGCTCCTATTGCCAATGTAAAAATCTATTATAAAAGGCCTGATAAACTCAGGATCAATAATGAAAGTGGTATCTCATTTATCCCAAAGGGGTCGGTGAATATTAATCTCAGTAATATTTTTGTTAACACAGCCGGTTTTGACATTATAGATGCCGGCAAAGAAAGCGGCACAAATCTCCGGATTATAAAACTGCTGCCAAAAGATGAAAATGCCGAAGTTGTTTTATCAACTCTTTATATTGATGAGGCACAATCCCTGATCAAAAAATCGAAAACCACAACGAAAGAAAATGGTACCTATGAACTTGAAATGACCTATGGTAAATATGCAGAATATGGCCTTGCTGATAAAACCATTTTTTCTTTTAATACTAAAAACTACAAGCTTCCCAAGGGAATTACTTTTGATTATGATGATGGCACTAAAAAAGATCAAAATGCGGAGAAACTGAAAAACAAAAAGGGAAAAGTAGAAATTACTTATTCGGAATACATTATAAATAAGGGAGTGCCTGATTCTGTGTTTCAATAACCGCAATCAGCTTTCATCAATTTCTTCATCTTCAGCGTTGGCTAAAATTGCCGGTGTCATTTTCCGGAGTGGATTTTTCCGGTTTTCCTCGTATTCATATCGCCGGTTGATGATATCAATGCATTCAAAAATTGCTGTAATAAAAGAAGTAGTATCAGCCTTATCTTTTCCGGCAATGTCGAAAGCTACACCATGGTCAGGAGATGTTCTTACCGCAGGCAGCCCGGCAGTAAAATTTACCCCGTCGCCAATGGAAAGTGTTTTAAAAGGGATCAGTCCCTGGTCGTGGTACATGGCCAATACCGCATCAAACCGTTCAAAACTCCGGCGGGCAAAAAAAGCATCAGCACTGTATGGCCCCACCACCAGCATATTATTGTTCTTTGCTTCTTTGATAGCTGGTTTGATGATCGTTTCTTCTTCATTTCCAATCAGCCCTTCATCACCTGCATGAGGGTTTAATCCCAATACGGCAATACGTGGTTTATTAATGCCAAAATCTTTTTGCAGGCTTTGATTAATGATATTCAGCTTACTGATAATTTTTTCTTTCGTTATCTGGTTTGCTATTTCACTTACCGGCACATGCTCTGTAAGTAATGCCACCCTGAAATTTCCGGCATATAACATCATGGCTACATCAGTAACTCCAAAAATTTCTTTGAGATAGGGAGTATGACCGGTAAAATTAAATTCTGCAGATTGTATGTTTTTTTTGTGAACAGGGGCGGTTACTAATCCGTCAATTTGTTTTTGCTTTAAGGCAGCCACAGCAGATTGAAGAGATAATACAGCATACTTTCCTGCCACATCGCTCAACTGACCAGGATTGATGGCGACTTCTTCTTCCCAACAATTAAAAAGATTTACCTGTTTGGGGTTTATGCGGCTAAAATCCCGGGTGCTCTGATAATTAAAATTTATTTCTGGCACAGACTTGCGGTAAAAATTAATGGCCTTGTTGGATGCAAATATTACCGGGGTACAATGTTCCAGTATCCGGTTGTCGGAAAAAGTTTTGATGATAAGTTCGGGGCCTATCCCATTCAGGTCGCCGCAGGTAATGCCAATGATGGGAACTGTTTGACTCATAGTGGAAGATTAAATGTAAAAATAATGATTTATGACCTAGCCCATAGAAAGATTGTTTTCCGTAAAAATCCTGAAAAAGTTTGTGCCCTTTACGATATAGCCGTGTACTAGTACTTCATTTTTTTTGAAACTTTACGATATGGTTGTATATATAAGTAGAAACGCTAATTTTTGTATAAGAAAAACCAGTACCTATCATTTGTATTAATACTTAATACTTATTACCTATAAAAGATCCACCTATGAAACCTATTTTTTTTGTTTTGGTTATTTTAAATCTTGTCTTACAGTCATTTGCCAGTGACAAAAGCCCCGGTTCAGTCACAGTAGGAAATCATACAAATTATGATGTTGTCTATCACAGGATCAGTATATCTGTAAATCCTGCAAGTTCTGCTGCTATTTCTTCCGGAACTGTTACAACATATTTTAAAACTACCACTAACAATGTAACCAGCCTTGAGTTTGACCTCGATGGCGCCATGACCGTTTCTACGGCCACATATCACGGTTCGTCAATAACAAAAAGCCATAACACTACAACAGATGTCCTTACCCTTACAATTCCAAATATTGCTGTGAAGGGTACGCTGGATTCAGTTACCATAAATTATAGTGGAACACCGATTTTGGCACCAGCATCTGGAGTTCCAAGCGGATATAATTATAAAACTCATGGGTCTCCTGCTGTTCAACAAATATACACATTGGGTGAACCTTACACCGGGCACAACTGGTGGCCATGCAAGGAGACCCTGTATGATAAAATTGACTCGGTTGATTTGATTGTTACAGCGCCAAATACTTATAAAGTTGCGGGGAACGGATTGGTAACTGAAACACCTTCCGGCGGAAATACTATTACTACATGGAAAACAAGGTATAAAATAGCTACCTACATGGTAAATTTTGCTGTTGCCAATTATGTAAACTATCAGTTTACAGTAAATACCAGCGGTGTCAACCTCCCAGTGTTAAATTATTTATACCCGGAAAGTAATACAGCTACCTATCAAACGGCGGCTGATTACTCAAAAACAATCATACCGATGTTTGCAACAGTATTGGGTAGCTATCCTTTTTTAAATGAGAAATATGGATTGGCTGAATGTACAGCGGGCTGGGGTGCATTAGAAGTACAATCAATGACTTTTATTGCGAGCGATGCCTATGATAAATATACTATCGCTCATGAATTATCTCATCAGTGGTTCGGGGATAAGCTTACTACCAATTCATGGCACCAGATATGGCTGAATGAAGGGTTTGCAACATATTGTGAAAATGTAATTTTCCCGGAAAATCTATATCCTTTGGAATTGGCAGCTAAAAGGTCAGCACTAAAGACTTCTGTAACTACTACGAGCAAAACATATGTAACAGATACAACAACGCCTAATAGCATTTTCATTGGAGCGGGGACACAACCTTATCCAAAAGGGGCTATGGTTTTATCGATGTTAAGAACCTGGTTAGGGGATGTAAATTTTTTTACTGCACTTCGAAACTATCTAAGTTCGGCAGGTGTTGCTTATGGCTTTACGTCTGTTGATACCCTTCAAAAACACATGGAGGCGGTAATCCCCGGATTAAATCTCACCAATTTCTTCAATGATTGGGTAAACAAAGCTGGTAAGGCAACCTATGCTGTGGAGTATCAATATGTGTCTAATGGTGTATATATCAGGCTGACTCAATCCCCCACTTCAGCAGGAGCAGGTTATTTTGATATGCCGGTGCCTATTCGTATAAGAAACGGTAGCGGTCTGGATACTACAGTTGTAGTTATTGATAAGAGGGGTGTTTTGTACAGATCACCAAACGGCATGACCTACAATACCAATACTATTTATTACCCCCTTTCCGCAACTCCAAATATTGCCCCGACTCTTGATCCCAATAGTTTGGTGCTTGCCACTGCCTCATCCATAACCTCAAGCACAACATTAAATACGTTTATCACACTTCCACTTCACCACTTATCAATTACAGCATCAAAAGCAGACAATAGTACTGCAAAAATTATATGGTCTTTTAATTCAGATGAAAATATTCAATCTGAAGTTCTTGAGAAAAGTAGCAATGGGATTGATTTTACTTCTTTATTTGAGTTTCATCAAACACCAACAGCTTTGAATGTGTATGAGGGAAGTTATATTGACGACATTACCAGTCAGTCACAATATTACAGGCTTAAAGTTATAAAACAAGATGGCAGTTTTGAATTTTCCAAAATTGAAAAAGTATACGAGAATAAATTCAGCATTATTCAGATAACGCCCAATCCTGTATCAAGCCTGTTAACTATGACTATTCCTGAGTCATTCCGGAATAACAGGATCGTTGTATTACTGGAGAATACATCAGGGCAAATAATCAGGGAAATAATATTAAATAGTATCAATGTTACAAAAGAAATTATTCCTGTTCAAAATCTTTCCAGCGGTGTGTATAGTGCCATTTTAATAAATGGCAAAGGAGAGAGGGTGGAGGCCAGATTCATTAAGCAATAAATTGTATGCTTTCATAAAAACATTTCATATGAAAAAGATTTTATTCAGATTCGGTGTTGTTTTGGGAGCATTATTTATTTTGCAATTCCCTGGAGAGAATTTATATGCTCAAAATGCAACGGCATCCACACCACTCGGCATTGGAAAAAATTGTGGCGGGGCTGCATCTACAGATTCATTCCGGGTATTAAATTATAACCCGGTTACCCACCAGCTTTCTTCTCTTTTTAAATGTAAGCCAAATTTAGGTGGCGGTTCGCCAGCTGGCCCGGCATTTTCTTCCAGTGCAGGTAGTGTTGCCTATAATCCCTTCAATCAAAACATATATTATATAGCAACTACAACCGGTAATAATTCCTTTGTGTATAACTGGAGGCCTGATACCTGTCATACCGCTAACCCCAAGCAGCTTTATAGTAAATATTATCCTGCTCAATTTGTAGTGGGCCTGGATTTTACTCCACTAGTAGCGAATGATGGCTACCAGCTTGAATTTACAGGTGCCACAGCGCCCTATACCTCTTTCTTACGTAAAGTAAATTTCTCTACCAATTATTTGGGGCCTTCTGATACAATCCTCTTTTCTGCAGGTAAGAAAATTTATGTACAAAGCGGCGATATTATTTTTACTCCGATAGGCGATCTGTATGTTGCATTTGATAATAAATTATTTAGAATTGATTACAGTACATATGGAACTGGGCATGTAAACGGAACTTTTATTGATACATTGAATTTTGGTGTCGGGGGATATGTATTGACTGGGATTGCTAATGTGGCAGGAGGTAAATTTATTGGCAGTACTCAATCAGCCAGCAGTTGTAAGTTTGTGGAAATAGATATTTCCAGCGGTTCGGCCGTAATTACGCCTGTAACTCTCCCAGCCAATAATTTTACATCTACTGATATGGCTACAATGATAGCTGGTATCGGGGTTGCCAAAACTATTTCTTCTGTTCTTTATTTAGGTAGTAATAACTATTTAGTTTATTACGATGTAAAAATCAGGAACTATGGCAATTCTTATTTAAATAATGTGCAGCTAAAAGATAGTGTAGCAAAAGTTTTTGGTGCAAAGTTTACAAGTGCTACAGTAGCTGCAGTAGGAACTTTACCGCCGGGGCTTACTATTAATCCTTCCTATAATGGAAATACTAACTGTGATATTTTTGTTGGGGGAGCCGGGAGTATTCTGGGGGCAGCCCCGGCAGAAGAGGCAATTGTGAGAATTGCTGTTACCCTTAATAACCCTAATGTCAATACAACATATTATAATACCGCTTTAGGATTTGCAAAGAACATTCTATATAATTCAGCAGCAGTCAGTGATTCGTCCAATAACGATGGAGCCTTACGACCCGACCCGAACAATAATGGGGTACCGGATGATATTAACGAAGATATACCTACTCCACTGAGATTAGTAGACTGGGTTTTTTTACCCGTTAGATTGATTGATTTTAATGCACAGGTAGATAAAGAAAAATCCAAGCTGGAATGGTCACTTGAGAACACATCGGGCCATTTAGAAATAAATATTCAACGTGGCAGTGATGGTGCTAACTTCCATACTATTGGAAAATTGGAGTCATCCCTTCAGCAAGATTTACAGCATTATCAATGGGAGGATATTAATGCTGAAAATGGAGCTAATTATTACAGGTTAGAGATTACTGCAAATGGGGTTAATACTTTTTATTCCGGTGTGGTGAGAGTTATAGTAGATAAAACAGACCTGACAGATCTAAAAGTAGGACCTAATCCTTTTCAGAAAAGTATAAGCTTTTCTTTCAGTCTTCATAATACCGGGATAGTGGAATACAGAATTATTGATAATAATATGAAGGTCATTCAATCAAATAGAACCATTATTCAAAAAGGTGAAAATCATTTGTCAATAGAAAATCTCCCTGCTATTCCTGGCGGCATGTATATATTACAGATTAAAACAGAAAGGACTGTGTACAATAAAAAAATTATTAAAGCAGGTTAATTTTTTAGCAGAAAATTAATACTTCACTTTGTATTCATCTGGCTGATAGACCCGAAGAGTGAAACAGGTCGGACATGTGAAGGTTTTAAGCCTTTTTACAGGGTTTAAAAAAATCAAGCATATACTTATTAAGGATTGAGTGAGGAAACTGTTGCTTTCCTATCAGGTGTATTCCATACCAGAAGAATACTTTGAAAAATATCTTAGTGTATTTAAAATACATTTACCTGCCTGTCTCCATCTTTGTTTTTATGCACCGGAAGTATTCTCATTCTGTACGGGAGAGCAACATGTAATATCTATTTTGCATAATCAGATAAGTTACATTTGCATTTATGTACACCCTGAAAAAATCTCTGGGACAGCATTTTTTAAAGGATGAGAATATATGCCGGAAGATTGTGTCTGCATTGCAGCAGCATTCCTTTACTCAATTACTGGAAGTAGGTCCGGGTGGTGGTGCGTTAACTAAATATTTACTGGAAATAAATGATATTGATTTCAAAGCCGTAGAACTCGATGATGAAAAGGTAGATTACCTGGTGAAAACATACCCGGTTCTCAAGGGAAAGATTATTCATCAAAGTTTTTTGGATATTGAAAAACCATTTGAAGGAAAGTTTACAATAGTGGGAAATTTTCCCTACAATATCTCCACTCAGATTCTTTTTAAAATACTGGAATGGAATGATGAGGTAGAGTGCATGCTCGGAATGTTTCAAAAGGAAGTGGCACAAAGGGTGGCCGCAAAAGAAGGCAGTAAAGTGTATGGAGTAACAAGTGTGCTGGTGCAGGCTTTTTTTGAAGTAGAATATCTTTTTGATGTCGGAGAAAAATGTTTCCAACCACCGCCAAAAGTAAAAAGCGGCGTATTACGTTTATTGCCTAAAAAGAAAATTCTGGCAATGAAAAGCGGGAACGACTTTTTTCTATTGGTAAAGACTGCTTTTAACCAGCGAAGAAAAACATTAAGGAATGCGGTAAAAAATTTATTTGATGAAGCAACTTTGCAGGATGAATTGTTTAATAAAAGAGCAGAGCAGCTTTCTGTAATAGACTTTGCTGAACTGACTTTTAAAATGAAATGAAAAAAGTAATAATAACAGGCAAGGCTCACCAGTATTTGATAGATACTCTCAGGCAAAAAGGGTATGACGTTTTATATAACCCTGCTATTTCATATAATGAATTATATAATGTTATTGGCGAGGCAGAAGGATTGGTGGTAACAACAAGGATTAATGTGGACCAGCCCCTGATTGACCAGGCAGTAAATCTAAAATGGATTGGCCGGCTGGGAAGTGGAATGGAATTGGTAGATGTTAAATATGCAGAAAGCAAAGGGATAAAATGTGAAAGCAGCCCGGAAGGAAACAGGAATGCTGTGGCAGAACACCTGTTGGGCATGTTGCTGGCTTTGATGAACCGCATACATTCATCAGGTAATGAAATAAAAGAAGGATTGTGGAGAAGGGATGAAAACCGGGGTACTGAACTGCACGGAAAAACGGTTGGAATTATAGGTTTCGGGAATACCGGCAGTAGTTTTGCCAAACTGCTGCAGTCATTTGATGTAACAATACTGGCATACGATAAATATAAATTCGGTTTTGCACATGATTATATCAGGGAGGCCAGCCTTGAACAAATCTGCAGGTATGCTGATATTGTAAGTTTTCATGTGCCGCTGACAGATGAAACCTACCACATGGGAGACGCTGCTTTTTTCAATGCGCTGGAAAGAAAACCCTGGCTGTTGAATACAAGCCGTGGCAAAGTAGTGAAAATGGGGCATCTTGTAAATGCTTTACTTGAAAATAAAATTGCCGGCACCGGGCTGGATGTACTCGAAAACGAAGAACTGAATACATACACCCCCATCGAAAAACAACAATTAGACTGGCTGCTTAATCAGCCAAATGTTATTATCACCCCGCATATTGCCGGCTACAGTTTAGAGGCATCCTATAAAATGGCGGAAGTATTGCTGGAAAAATTAGGAATCAATTAAGGTTTTACTTTCTCAATATATTTTTTATCTTTGTTTTTCAATAATGCAACGCTTCAGCTTCCACTGGGGCGTTGTTATTTTTTTATTTTATCAAAGGAGGTAAATATGGGTGACCTACAATATGTGACCAAAGAAACACTGGATCAGATGAAAACAGATTTGCAGCGGATGAAGGCGGTTGACCGTCCGGCAGCCAGCCGGGCTATTGCTGAAGCAAGGGAAAAAGGTGATTTAAAAGAAAACGCCGAATATGATGCGGCTAAAGAAGCACAGGGACACCTCGAAGCAAAAATTGCTTCGATAGAAGGCTCATTGGCCAACTTCAGGGTGCTGGATGAAAGTAATATTGATACCAGCAAGGTTTCTATTCTTACAAAAGTTACACTGACAAACCTGGGAACTAATAAACAGGTGACGTATAAAATCGTTAGCGAACAGGAAGCCGACCTGAAGGCAGGTAAAATATCTGTAACCTCACCGATTGGCAAAGGCATATTGGGAAAAGTAGTTGGCGATACTGCCGAAATACAGGCGCCTGCCGGAGTGCTGAAATTTAAGATTGAAGAAATAACAGCATAAGAAACCGGAACCCGATAGCTATCGGGTCTGTCCCGGTCAGTGCCATAATAGTTGAAAGTTCTGCCGAGCGCAGGACTTTTTTATTGCGGCAATAAGATTGTAGGTTTGCAAAGTGAGATTGCGACATATCAGATATTCAATCCAAAATCTAAAATCAAAAATATTCGGGAGTATGACTATCTTTTCAAAAATCATCGCAGGTGAAATTCCTTGCTATAAAATTGCCGAGAACGAAATGTTCATTGCTTTTCTTGACATCTTCCCGATAAGAGAAGGCCATGTGCTGGTAGTGCCGAAAACAGAAACCGATAAATTTTTTGATTTGCCCGATGAATATTTAAGCGCTATGCTTGTGTTTGCCAAACCCATTGCCCATGCTATTGAAAGAGCATTTAACTGCAACCGATGTGGAATCAGTGTAGTGGGTTTAGAAATACCTCATGCACATTTGCATCTCATCCCAATTAATTCTCCTAACGATCTGAATTTTACACAACACAAAGCACAGGCATCGGCTGAAAATCTGGAGAAGGTACAGGAGAAGATATTATCTCATTTATAATAACAATAATCTTCAGTAAGCGACCAATTAGTTTGAAACCTTTGCCAACAATTAAAGAGGTTTCTTTGTTTGTCTATTTACAACTAGGTTTATATAAAAGGAAAAAGCCAATTGCCATAGGCCGATGGCAAAGTATAGTTTCCATGGGTTTAAAGGGCCTGACGTATCAGTCCGGGAGTAAAAAGTGGTAGCAATACCAAGAATAAAAATTAATACTATGTCAACCAGGTTTATTTTTAACTTATAAATAATTGAGATCGTCAATAAAAGTAATAATCCGCCAATTCCTGGAGAAAGTATCAATCTCACTTGAATGAAACCGGGAATGTTTTTATTGCAAAATAGTATCACGAAAAAATATATAAGTATTGAAAAGATTGTTAGTAGTGCCGGGTCCGTTTCTTTTTTTCTGCCTAAAGGAGTTGTCAAATAAAACCCATATATCGCCCCGGGAAAATAAAAGCTAAAGAGAAGTACGATATTGCCAAACAATTGGCAAAATATAATTGTAAGCGCCCAGTAAGTAAATGCAGCAAGCACACCATATTTAAATATTTCCAATTTGGTGAACATGATTATTTTTTCTTTTTTCCTGATAGCTTAAAACCAATCGATTGTCTTGGTAGCTCCGGAGGTGCTGTCAGCAACTCCTTTAGGGCAGTAAAAATATTCCGTATATCATCACTGTTCTGTACCACTTGCCTTTCCAACTGCTCCAGTTTCAGTAAAATGTCTTTGTGTGTAAGCAGCATCTGTCGAAGCTTAACAAATACATCAATTATCTTTATGCTCATTTCGATTGCCCTGCCGCTTTTTAAAACATTTGCCAACATCAGGACACCGTGTTCGGTGAATGCATAGGGCAGATATTTAGAATGTGCTCCGTGTCTTAAGGTCGCATTTTGCGATCTTAAGATTTCCGTTTCTTCTTTGTTCAGTTCAAACATGTAATGGCCCGGAAAACGGTTCAGGTTCCTGTTAACCTGTTCTTTTAAGCGTCTTGTTTCTATTCCATATAACTCCGCCAGGTCTTTATCAATCATTACTTTTTGCCCACGTATAAGATGTATTTTATTAATAATTTTTTCTTCAAATATGGGCACCTCGTGTTTTGATTTAGCCATTTTTGAAAATTTAATAGCATAAGATTCTATAAAACAATTACTGAATGATCAGTTGTCAAAACCTTTATTATTTTTTTATCTCACTCTTCCCGGATTCTTCTTAATAAAATCATCCCAGCCTTTTATTCCTTTGCTAACATTTCCCAATACAGAACTGCTTTGAAAATGATGACACATGGCCACCGCCAATGCATCAGTAGCATCAAAATGCTTGGGACTTTCTTTAAATGATAACAAGGTTTGCAGCATTTTCATCACCTGCATTTTGTCGGCGTTGCCATTTCCGGTGATCGATTGTTTTACTTTTTTGGGTGAGTATTCCGTTACTTCCAGTCCATGCCGCATGGCGGCGGCTATTGCCACACCCTGCGCCCTCCCAAGTTTCAGCATGCTCTGCACATTCTTTCCAAAAAATGGAGCTTCAATGGCAAAATCAGTTGGCTGGTATTTGGTGATGAGTCCGCTGACAGTATTAAAAATGAGTTGCAGTTTTTTATAACTGTCTTTTATTTTACCCGGCTTCAAAACACCTAATTCAAGTAAACTAACCTTATTGTCTTTTACGGTGATTAAACCATAACCCATTACAATGGTGCCGGGATCAATGCCAAGGATTATTTTAACAGGCTTTTGCAAATGGCAATGTATTTTTACAAGGTTAATGAAGCTAAACAAAAATATTCAAATCTTTATCAATTACTTCCTCGGGCCGATTCTATTTGCCTGGCTATCGTGGACACTATACCGGCAGATACAAAAACAACCAAATATTGAAAACGCCTGGCAGGATATCCGTCGTTCATTTAACAGCCCTCTTGTTTGGAATTTTGTTGGCGTTATTGTTTTAATGATCATCAATTGGTCCATCGAAGCGGTAAAATGGAAAATAGCAGTTCGTCCTGTTCAGCAAGTGAGTTTTTTTAAAGCATTTAAGGCCGTTCTTTCAGGGGTGTCATTTTCTGTTAGCATGCCAAACCGGGTTGGTGAATATTTAGGAAGGGTATTGTATATGGATGAAGGTAACCGGATAAAAACAATTTCAATTACTATTATTTCAAGTATCAGCCAGCTCATTATTACATTAGTAATGGGCGGCATAGGATTATTCATTCTGCATCCGGCAATTGAAGCCAAACAACTGATCTCTTCCATCTGGTTCCAGGTAATATTATATGGAGTAATGGCTGCGGCCATAGTTTTAACACTATTTTATTTTCGTCTTTACCGGATTATTAAATGGGTTGACCGTTTACCCGGGAGCAACCGGTTTTCCTTCCTGGTAAGTGTTTTGGAAGAATTCAGTGCAACTTTACTGCTGCGTTTATTGTCATTATCAGCATTGCGGTTTGTGGTATTCATTGCACAATATTACCTGCTGTTTCGTTTATTTGGTGTGGATGTTTTATGGTGGCAGGCTTTTTGGGCAGTGAGTGTTTCATTTGTGGTGATGGCGGCCATTCCCTCGATAACGATAATTGAACCGGTGCAGCGGGGAGTTGTCATGGTGTTGATTTTAAGTCTTTATAGTGCAAATAAATTAGGAATAGAGTTTACCGCCACAGGCATCTGGTTCATCAACCTGATTGTTCCGGCTATCATCGGCAGTTTATTAATTTTGGGTATTAAAAAAATATATAAAAATAAAAATGAAGCGGCTTAAGTTACTATTACCATTGGCGTTGGTTTTATTCGGATTTTCAATAAAAACAAACAGCCCGGCTCCACAGGATAATTTTTGCGGTATCAACAATGTTGCTTTCCAGGTGGATGAGGAAGTTACTTTTACTGTGTATTATGCGGTGGCCGGAATCTATGTAAATGCCGGCAACGCCACTTTTACCAGTAAATTAGAAACCATCAACAACCGGCCGGTCTATCATGTATCCGGCGAAGGAAAAACAAATTCTTCTTACGACTGGATATACAAAGTGAGGGATAAGTATGAAACTTTTATTGACACTACTACCATGCAGCCGCTGAAATTTATCCGCAATGTGAATGAGGGCGGGTATAAAAAATACCAGAATATTACTTTTAATAAGACCGCCAATACCGCTATCGCAACAGATGGTGTATTTAAAGTACCGGCCTGTGTGCAGGATGTGGTTAGCGCCATGTATTATGCCCGCAATCTTGATTTTTCCCAACTGCAGCCCGATGATAAGATTCCCTTTTCCATGTTTCTGGACAATGAAGTGTTTAATATGTATATCCGCTACGTTGGCAAAGAAGAAATCAAAACCAAGTATGGAAAATTCAAAGCCATTAAAATAAAACCGTTGTTATTGAAAGGGCAAATATTTGATGGCGGGGAAAATATGACGGTATGGGTTAGCGATGATGCCAACCATATTCCGGTGCGGGTAGAAAGTCCATTAGTAGTAGGTAAGATAAAAGTGGATATGATGAGCTACAATAATCTGCGGCATCCGTTAACTTCTCTTATTAAGAAACGTTGATTAAATTTCATCCAGCTTAAAAAAATCTTTTGGCCGTACACCTCTTTCTGTTTGCTGCAGGTTGCAGCATTCATGCACGGGGTCATGTTCAAAGAAGAGGATGTAATCGTTTTCAACCGCTTCTTTCAGAAAAAGTTTTTTTTCATTCAGCGTGGTAAGCGGAAACATATCATACCCCATTACATAAGGCAAAGGAATATGACCCTGCGAAGGCAGCAGATCAGCCATGTACACGATGGTTTTGTCTTTATATTTTATCTGCGGCAGCATCATGCTTTCGGTATGCCCATTTACGAACCGTATTTTAATTTCAGGTATCTCAAAGTTGGCCGTTGGTAGTTGGCCGATGGCCGGCACCAAGCCTGCAAGTCTTTGTTCTTTAACTTTGTCCTCGCTCATCGATCCATGGTCAACGAACCTCAACTGTCCACTTTCTTCAATAGGTAAAATATTTTCTTTCAGAAAAGAGGCTTTCTCTCTTTCATTAGGATTTACCGCCCAGTCCCAGTGTTCTTTATTACTCCAATAGGTTGCATTCTTAAAAGTTGGAACAAGTTTATCTCCTTTTCTGCAAATACTGCCACCGCAATGATCAAAATGAAGATGAGTAAGAAATGCATCCGTAATGTCATCCCGGTGAAAACCATATTTTGCCAGCGATTTATCCAGGGTGTCATCGCCATGCAAATGATAATGGCTGAAAAATTTTGCATCCTGCTTATTGCCATTGCCATTGTCAATTAATATCAATCTATTTCCATCTTCAATTAATAAGCAACGCAATGCCCATGAGCATAAATTGTTTTCATCTGCCGGGTTTATTTTGTTCCAGATGCTTTTAGGCACTACACCAAACATGGCGCCACCATCAAGTTTGAAATAACCTGTGTTGATCGTGTAAAGTTTCATTGTTCTGTGTCTATGAGATTATAATTTTTTGTTTTCTTATAAGCAAATGCAAGAATGATCAGACCGGTTACAAAAAATGCTACGAGTGCCAGGATGCTGTTCCTCATACTGCCGGTAAGATGGGTGATAAAACCAAAACTGAACATGCCAACAACGATGGCGATCTTTTCTGTTACATCAAAAAAACTGAAAAAGGATGCCGTGTCTTTTGTTACCGGCATCAGTTTGCTGTAAGTGCTTCGGCTTAATGATTGTATTCCACCCATTACTAATCCTACGATTGCTGCAATACCAAAGAATTGCCATTTATTGGTAAGAAAAAAATAAGCATAAATACATACAGCTATCCAGAGACCGATCACAAACATTAATACCCTGAAGTTTCCATATTTATCCGATAGGCGGCTCATGGCAATGGCACCAACAATAGCCACGATCTGAATAATGACAACAGTGACAATCAAAACAGTTGTATCAAGCATTAATTCTTCTTTGCCAAAATTGGTAGCGATCAGCATGATGGTTTGTACACCCATATTATAAAAGAAAAAAGCGCAGAGGAAAAGCCATAGTACCGGCATGGCTTTTACTTGTTTCAGCACTTTGCCCAATTCATGAAAACCATTGCTGAAAATATTTTTATTGTTTGCTTCACCTGCAGGTTTTCCCGCAGGCATATGCCTTAATGTAATTTGTGCAAAGCCAAGCCACCAAAGACCGACAAGTATAAAAGTGCTGCGGACAGCTATAGCCTCATATTTTTTTCCTGCCAGCATCACAATTGCAAAGCCGATTATTTGTAAGATGACACTGCCGATATATCCATATGAAAATCCTTTTGCACTAACCCTGTCCCTGTCTTCCGGTGCTGCTATTTCAGGGAGATAGCTGTTGTAAAAAACCAAACTGCTCCAATAACCAACCGTAGCGGTAATGATCAGGATGGTGCCCAGCAAAAGTGTATCTGATTTAAAAAAGTAAAAACCCATGCAGCTTAATGAACCAAACGTAAGGAGAAAACGCATAAAGCTTTTCTTATTTCCTTTATAGTCGGCGATGGAACTAAGTATAGGTGACATCAGGGCGACAATTAAAAAACCTGCGGCCAATGTATAATCATACAATGAAGAATTGGGAATATGTTTAAACCATAAAAAATCAATATAATCGGTTTTTGTATTTTCATTTCCATCGCCGGTTACACCTAAATAATAGATGGGAAAAAAGGTAGTAGTGATCACCAGGTTGAAAACACTATTGGCCCAGTCGTACATGGCCCAGGCATTTATTACTTTCTTTGGCGCTGTTTGCATAAAAATGCTTTAGGTAAAAATAGGGATTTCACTGACGCAACAAAAAGCCCATTTTACAGGATGTAAAATGGGCGTATAATTTTATAATAGCTGTAATTACTGGATGACGGTACTATCTGTTACATGCTCCTGAGTTTTGTATTCATATGTCTTAAATGGATTAAAACTTGCATCGGTTAGTTGAAAGATAAGTGGTGCTCCAAAAAAAACTCCGTCAGAAATGGAAGAACACATTTCACGGAGGTCGTTATTGGTTAGGGCACCTGCTTTGTCAGGGGAGGAAACCATTTTCAGCAAGTAGAATCCAGATTCATCCTTGCTGATTTGAAAACTGATCGTGTTGGCAGGTGCTATTGATTTATTAAGATATTCGGCCAATTGCTGGGCGCTTTCATAACTAAATCCGCCTTTTGCATATACGTCAATATTTCCAGCGGTTATTTTCTCTCCATAATTTTCTACTACCGGTTTTCTGAAAACTAATGTGCGGAAGGGTTTAAAACTATTGTCTGTAAGAGAAATATTTACCGGGTTGCCTTTATAAACACTATCAGACACTATACCGGCAACGGCATAAAAAATTTCATCGCCGGCTGCATTCATTTTTTCTTTGTCGCCCACTACCATTTTCAGCAATACAGTATCGTTTGGTTTAGTAAGCTGAAAACTTTTAGTGTCTTTGGCATCAGGATTTGTAGCCTGCAGTGCCTGCAAGAAGAGATCAGCTGTTTTTTGAGCTTCTGCTTCTGTGGTGCCGTCTTTATAATATACTTCGATATTGCCTGATTTTACTTTTTTGCCATAATTGCTACAGGCGGTCAATGAAACAGCAACGATTAAGGAAAGAATAAGTGATTTCATGTGTATTTTTTTTATGGTTTAAGAGAATTAGTTTATTAAAACCTTTTACAGGGAATAGAAATTATCCATCAATAACTTTTGTCAGTAACATAATTAGAAGAGCAATGCCGGCCAGCACCCGGTAAATACCGAAAATTTTGAATCCATATACTTTTAAATAATTAATAAAAAAACGAATAGCAAGCAAAGCCACAACAAAAGCCACCACATTACCGGTAATAAATGCAATCGTATTTTCTGATGAGGCAGTTATTATTTCGTACCCTTTTCTTGTAATACCTTCGTGAGTCCATTTTTTTATAAACAGTGAATAGGCCGAAGCAGCAAACATAGTGGGCACAGCCAGGAAAAAAGAAAATTCGGCAGCCAGGTAACGGGTAAATTTTTGTGACATGCCACCGATGATGGAAGCAGCGCTGCGGCTTACGCCGGGCACCATGGCAATGGTTTGCCACAAACCCACTATAAAGGATTTTCCAAAACTTACCTGGTCGTCTGATTCAAGCGTTGGTTTTTTAAATACATTATCAATAAACATTAAAATAACACCTCCGGCCAGCATAGCTATTGCAACAGTGGTGGGGCTTTCAAGCAATGCATCAATTTTATCAGAGAATAAATACCCTAATACAAGAGCCGGGATAACACCAATAACCAGTTTGGCATAAAACTGCCAGCGGCGGAATTCAAAAAATTTTCTCCAATATAATATTACGACGGCCAGTATAGCGCCAAACTGGATGGATATTTCAAACAGCTTGGTGAATTCGTCCCGCTGAATGCCAAGCAGTGAACTGGTAATGATCATATGCCCGGTGGAAGAAACCGGCAAAAATTCTGTTAATCCTTCTACAATAGCAAGAATGATGGCTTCTGCAATACCCATGGTTATTTTTTGAAAAGTTTGAAATGAATCAGGCTGAAAAATATGCAATAAAAAACCGATTTAAAAATTTGAATAAATTTATTCAGATTTTTAAACCGGTTAATTGCTAGAATATGGTGATTAAGCTTCTTTTAGTTTTCTGAAAATGGCAAACATTTCAATCACCAGCCCGGCCAGGATCAATAGGGGAGCAATGGTGATACGGGTCATACTGTACACAGCGTTCTTATCAAATACTTTCGGGTCTTTGTTACTGGCACCTCCGGACAGGAGAAACATACCGATAACAATTACTACCAGCCCGATCAGCATCCATTGATAGTTTTCTTTGCTGAAAATAGAAGGAGCCATTTTCTTATCACTCATGTTGAACGATTTTGGAGATGCAATATAGGGAAAAGTTCATAGTTTATGGTTGATAGTTCATGGTAAAACAGCCATGAACTATCAACTGTCTTTAATACAAATCATCCAGTTTCATTTTTAGGTATTTTACCACACTCCGGTTTGTGCTGTAAAGGGTGATGCCTACACCGATGAAAATCAGGATAAAAAACAATAATATCAGCAGGCCGGTATCATGAATGGTTTTTAGCCAGCTTATGTTTCCTTCAAACAGTAATATGACGATATACAGCATCACCGAAGCAATAACCCCGCTGATGGCACCATTAATAATTGCCTTGATATTAAGTGGTTTGGCAATAAACCAGCGGGTGGCACCTACCATTTGCATGGTTTTTATCAGGAACCTGTTGCTGAACATGGCCAGCCGGATAGTATTGTCAATTAAAAAAATAACCAACAGGGAAATGATGATAACCAGTACCAGTAATGCGATACTTACGATCCGGATATTTTTATTCAGTTTGCTTACCAGTGCTTCCGGATATTTTACATCCGTCACATAGGTTTGCCCTTCAAGGTCTTTTTTTATACTGCTTAATGAATCAATCTGCACATAATGTTTTTTTACTCTTAAGTAAATAGCATCGGGTAATGGATTTTCCGAGAGTACTTTACTCCAGTCTTCCCCTTCTTCCTGCATATATATTTTCTGGGCTTCTTCTTTTGAAACATAATGGATTGATTTCACATAAGGCTTTGCTGTGATATAATTCATCAGTGCCACACTGTCTTTGGGGTTCAGGTTGGGAAGGAGATAGGCCCGCACTTCTACATTTTCTTTAAAATAATCACCCAGTTTATTTGCATTAATTACCAGCCAGCCAATGATGCCTAAAAAAAATAAAACGAAAGTGACACCAAGCACAGACATAAAGTAAGACGGCTTGCCACGTTTGATAGAAGCTTTTCCTGATTGGGACATGCAGATGTTATTTCAAGTTAAAGGATGGTAGCAAAAATAGCAGTTTAAGGCAACAATCAGTATTTTTGCTTCCCAATAAAACGATTGCCCCCTGCCTATATTGCCACATAGTGGTAAAGATTTTTGTTAAAGAATTTTTAGACTGTCAAACAGGGTTGATCAATTTATTTATAATAGAATAATTATAATGAGTAAAGAAGATAAAACGGGAAGCGTTACAAACTCCCCGCCAACCGGCGGGGGCGGGGGCATGGAATACGATTTCAGAAGAATAGAGAAAAACTGGCAACAGAAATGGAAAGAATCAAAGATTTACAAAGTTGAAAATGATTTTTCCAGGCCAAAATACTATGTGCTGGATATGTTCCCCTATCCGAGTGGCGCCGGGCTGCATGTAGGCCATCCATTAGGATACATTGCCTCCGATATTTACAGCCGGTATAAGAGATTAAAAGGATTTAATGTGTTGCACCCGATGGGCTTTGACAGTTTTGGTTTGCCTGCTGAACAATATGCTTTGGAAACAGGTCAGCACCCGGCTGAAACAACCAAAAAAAATATTACCACATTTAAAAGTCAATTAGATAAAATTGGTTTTTGCTACGATTGGGAAAGGGAAGTGCAAACCAGCGACCCGAAATATTATAAATGGACGCAGTGGATTTTTTTACAACTCTTCAATAGTTATTTCTGCAATACAGAGAAAAAGGCTTTACCTATTTCATTGCTGATAAAAAAGTATGAAACAAAAGGTGCGATGCCGAAGGCCGGGCTATTTATTCCCGGCAAACATTTTACAGCAGAACAATGGAACAGCTATTCAAAAAAACAGCAGAAAGAAATTTTAATGAAACGCCGGCTGGCCTTCAGCGCTTATGGCGAAGTAAACTGGTGCGAGGCATTGGGAACTGTGTTGGCAAATGATGAAGTGGTGAATGGGGTAAGTGAACGTGGCGGTCACCCGGTAGAGAAGAGAAAAATGCGCCAGTGGTATTTACGGATTACGGCTTATGCGGATAGATTATTGGAAGGATTGGACAAAGTTGATTTTAGCGACAGCATGAAGGAGATGCAACGCAACTGGATTGGAAAGAGTGAGGGAGCAGAAATAAGCTTCGAGCTCGCAGCTCGCAGCTCGCAGCTCACAGCTAAAAGCTCAAAACTTTTAGTTTATACTACAAGACCCGATACCATCTTCGGCGTTGACTTTATGGTGCTGGCGCCTGAGCATGATTTGGTGGCACAAATAACAACGGCTGAACAAAAAGAAGAAATTGAAAAATATTTGCACTATGTAAAAAGTCGGAGCGACAGGGAACGGCAAGCAGAGGTAAAACAAATTACCGGTTGCTTTACCGGTGCTTATGCCATTAATCCATTTGATGGAAGGAAGATTCCTGTCTGGATTGCAGAATATGTGCTGGCAGGTTATGGTACCGGCGCTATTATGGCGGTGCCTTGTGGCGATCAGCGGGATTATTTATTCGCCAGACATTTTAATATTCCCATCACCAATATTATCGGTGACCATTATAGTGGTGATGAAGCCAACCCAACCAAGGACGCCATTTTACAAAACAGTAATTTTTTAAATGGCCTGCTGATGAAGGATGCCATTGAAGTGGCGATAAAAAAAATTGAAGAAGCCGGTATAGGGAAAAGAAAAGTGAATTATAAAATGCGGGATGCCGGCTTCAGCCGCCAGCGGTACTGGGGCGAACCGTTTCCAATAATTTGGAGCGATGGTATTGCATTGCCCTTGGATGCAGAAGAACTTCCGTTAGATTTACCGCATGTAGATAAATACGGACCCGGGCCTTCAGGTGAAGGGCCACTGGCTAATTTGGTTGACTGGGTAAATGTCTCTAATGGAAAAAGAGAAACGAGTACGATGCCGGGCTATGCAGGTTCTTCATGGTATTTTTTAAGATACATGGACCCACACAATGAAAAAGAATTTTGCAGCCGCCAGGCATCTGATTACTGGAACCAGGTGGATTTATACATTGGCGGCACCGAACATGCAGTAGGCCATTTATTATACAGTCGCATGTGGACAAAAGTATTATATGATTTAGGACTGATAGGATATGATGAGCCGTATAAAAAATTGGTGAACCAGGGGATGATACAGGGGAGTTCGAGATTTGTTTATCGAGTAACCGTTCAGAATAATACAAACAAACAACAACTTTTTATTTCATTTAATAGACTTGAGGACAAACAAGTAAGCGACTTGATTTTTGAAAAGCAAAAGGGTGTAATGGAAGATGTTACCCTTGAATCAAAAAATCCAGATGTTTCAGATTCTAATAATCATGTTTCAATTCATGAATCGGCTAATGCAAGAGATTATGTCGACGCTTATGTTGTTTCCAAGATGCATGTTGATGTCAATATTGTAGATGGCGTTGAATTGGATATTGAAGCATTCAAAAAATGGAAACCGGAGTATACAAATGCTGAATTTATTTTAGAAGATGGCAAATACATCTGCGGCGTCGAAGTCGAAAAAATGTCCAAATCAAAATACAACACAGTTAACCCCGATGAATTATGTGCTAAATACGGCGCCGACACCTTCCGCATGTATGAAATGTTTCTCGGCCCGGTTGAAATGAGCAAACCATGGGACACCAAAGGGATTGAAGGAGTGCATCGGTTCTTAAAAAAATTCTGGCGATTGTTCTTTAAGGAAACTAAAACCCCTCCTTCGGAGGGGCTTGGGGAGGCCTTTATTGTTACTGATGAACAGCCAACGCCAGAAGAATTAAAAGTATTACATACCGCCATCAAAAAAATCGAAAGCGATACCGAACGTTTCAGTTTCAATACCGCTGTCAGTGCCTTTATGATTGCCACCAACGAACTCGCCGATTTAAAATGCCATAAGCGTTCAGTACTGGAGCCCTTGCTTATATTACTTACTCCTTACGCTCCGCATATTGCCGAAGAGTTATGGGCTCAGTTAGGGAATAAGGTTAGTATTTTGAATGCATCGTATCCAAATTTTGAGGAGAAGTATGTAAAAGAAAATTCCAAAGCTTATCCAGTAGCCATCAACGGCAAAACAAGAACAGAAATCAGCATTGCACTCGATGCTACGCAACAGCAGGTGGAAGAGATCGTTTTAAAAGATACTGTTGTATTGAAATGGCTGGAAGGCAAGCAGCCGAAAAAGATCATTTATGTGAAGAATAAGATGATTAATATAGTCGTTTGATTTTTTTTACCGGCGGCAGGTAATTCAATTGGTTTTGGGTGTAATTTGAATCTCCAAAACCATTTTTATGAATAAGCTCTTCACCGCCGCACTGCTGTTTATCACTGTGCAGGTTTTTTCACAAACCAATTCCAATTATTTTCTTTCCAATCCCACACTTACTCCCGACGGGCAAACCGTCATCTTCGCTTTCGAAGGTGATTTGTGGAAAGCTAATGTAAATGACGGGCAGGCATCCCGTCTTACTGCCATGCAGGGATATGAAACTTCGCCAAGGGTTTCTCCTGATGGTAAATGGATTGCTTTTACCGGGCGGCAATATGGAAATACAGATGTGTTTGTGATGCCGGTTAACGGTGGGGAAGTCAGACAGATTACCTATCACAGTGGCAACGATGATGTGACCAGCTGGAGCTGGGATTCCAAATCAATTTATTTCAACAGTAACCGCATGGGACAGATTGCAGGATATAAAGTAAATGCTGATGGCGGCACACCTGTAAGAGTTTTTGGTAATTATTTTTTCCAGTATGATCATAATTTGGTTGAACATCCAACCAGTGGCGAAATATTTTTTAATGATACCTGGGAGAGCAGCAACCAGGTGCAGCGCAAAAGATATAAGGGACCTTTTAATCCCGACATTCAATCGTACAACCTTACAACAAAACAGCATAAAAAATATACGAACTGGGAAGGAAAAGATTTTGGCGCAACGATTGACAAAAACGGTTATGTCTTTTTTATTTCTGATGAGTATAATGGAGAATATAATTTGTGTGTATTGGTAAATGGACTTAAAAAGAATTGCACAAAATTTACTTCATCCATCAAAACTCCGCAGGTGAATGCCAATGGGGACAAAGTCGTTTTTGAAAAAGATTACCAGTTGTGGACCTATGATGTGAAAACAGGAAATGAAAAAAAGCTGGACATTTCGATCATCCGTAATAATATTTTACCTAAAGAAAAAGATTTTGATGTAAAGGGAAATATCAGCGCATACGATGTATCGCCCGATGGAAAGAAACTGGCATTTGTATCAAGAGGCGAAATATTTGTAAGTGATGTAGAAGGAAAATTTATTCAGCAGATCAGCTGGGGCAGTGCAGAAAGAGTAAAGGAAATAAAATGGATGAGTGATAATAAAAAACTTTTGTTCACCCAAACGCTGGAGGGTTATACCAATCTTTTTACAGTTGCAGCCGACAGCATTGGCTCGCCAAAACAATTAACCAGTGATAAAAGAAACAACAGGAGTATTGTTTTAAATAAGAAAAGAAGCAAAGCTGTTTATATGAGTGGCCGGGATGAAGTGAGGCTGCTGGACCTGAAAACAATGGAAAGTAAAGTTGTAGTAAAAGATGAGATATGGGGTTTTGAAAACAGCAACCCGGGCTTTTCGCCCAATGATGAATGTCTTTTGTTTACCGCCTACCGGAATTTTGAGCAAGATATATTTCTTTACAACATAAAAGAAAATAAAAGCACTAACCTGACTAACACGGGAATTACTGAATCCGATCCGATCTGGTCGCCTGAGGGCAAATATATTTATTTTACTTCGCAACGTTTGAAAGCTGCTTATCCTTTTGGTATGCCCAATGCAAAAGTGTACCGGGTACCGCTGGAAAAATTGGATGAACCCTATCGCATTGATAAATTCAACGAGTTGTTCAAAGAAGAAAAGAAAGACACAGCAAAAAAATCAACACCTGCTGCAGATTCCTTAGGGAATAAGCCGATTATTATTGATGCTGACCGGATCATGGAAAGACTGGAACAAATAAGTCCGTCGCTGGGGGCACAGTTTCTGCAGGCTGTTTATCAGAAAGGAGAGAAGACGACCGTACTATACACCAGCAATCACAGCGAAGGGAAAAATGCACTCTGGAAAACAGTGATTGAACCCTTTGAGCAAAACAGAACAGAAAAAATTGCCGGCACAGACAACAGTTTTGGATTTGATATTGTGGAAGTGAGTGATAAACTATATGTATTATTCAACAGCACTATCAATAAACTTAATCTTGAAGGCAATAAAGTTGACCCCGTCAGCATCAGTTATACATTTAGGAGAAACTTATCAGAAGAATTCAGCCAGATGTTTGAAGAAGCATGGGCGCAGATGGAAGAAAATTATTATGACGGAAACTTTCATGGGCTTAACTGGAAAAAAACCAAAGAATATTACCAGCAGTTTATTCCTTACCTGAATAACCGGGCCGATATGAGAGTGATGCTGAATGACATGCTGGGTGAGCTGAATTCATCGCACCAGGGCTTTGGCACAACCGGCGATGATGAAACAATTGCTTTGCAGAACCGTACCATGGAAACAGGTCTCATTTTTGAAGACAATGAACCTTATAAAGTGAAATACGTTGTCAGGCGTTCTGCAGCCGACAGGAAAGGAATAGACATTAAACCGGGAGATGTGCTGGTAAAAGTGAATGACGAAATGGTGAAATCAACCAGAGACCGCAACTACTATTTTACCCAACCTTCATTGGACAGGGAATTAAAATTAACTTTCAGCAGAGGGGGACAAATGATAGAAACAAAAATTCATCCGCAGGCAAGTTTGACGGCCAACCTCTATGATGAATGGATTGACAACAATCAAAAGAGAGTGGATGAAAAAAGCAAGGGCAGAATTGCCTATGGGCACATGAAGAATATGGGAGATGGGGAACTGAACCAGTTCATCATAGACATGACACAGGAGTTAATTAAAAAAGATGCCCTGATATTTGACCTTCGTTACAATACGGGTGGCAATGTACATGATGAGGTTTTGAAATTCCTGGCGCAGCGTTCTTACCTGCAATGGAAATACCGGGATGGAAAAATAACCCCGCAACCCAATTTCTCGCCCAGCGATAAACCCATAATATTATTAACCAATGAACAATCACTGAGTGATGCTGAAATGACCTCGCAGGGTTTTAAGGCTTTGAAATTGGGAAAGATTATTGGCAACGGCACTTATCGCTGGATCATTTTTACCAGTGGCGTTAGTTTGGTTGATGGTTCTTCGGTCCGGATGCCGGCATGGGGTTGTTATAGTTTGGATGGAAAGGACCTGGAGTCGACCGGTGTTCAACCGGATATTCTTATCATCAACAGTTTTGATGATAAACTGAACGGAAGAGACCCCCAACTGGACAGGGCAATCGAGGAGATTTTGAAGCAAATAAAGTAAACAAGGGTAATTCTTTCATCGGATGACCATTCTCCCTGCTTTCTAATTGATTTTGAGGGTAAATAATTTATTGCCAAAAGTTGTTGCACTCGAAAAAAATCCTAACTTCCCGCCCAGAAAACCCTCTTTCGAAGGGGGTATTATATTATTTATCAACCAAACTGTGTTTATGAAGAAAATATACTTCTTATTATTCTCGTTAATGTTGTTAACGGGATATGAAGCCCAGAGCCAATGTACAAATGCTTCTAGCTTCGGGTCAGCAGTAGCGCCTACCACTGCAACTCCTGTTACAATCAGTACCTGTAGCTTTCAACAGGAGTACTCTACTATTACCAGCGTGGTAGCAGGTAATGTCTATGTTGTTACCGGAAATATTGCCGGAACCTTCATAACCATGCACTATAATACACCCTCCGGCACTGTTGTGGCTGCTGGAGTTACACCGTTACAATTCAGAGCCCCTTGTTCCGGAACTTATTATGCACACTGGAATACCAATAGTGCCTGCGGTACTGCGGCTACTTGTATGACAACTATAATTGCCTGTTCATCCTGCGGCGCAGGATCAAATCAGTGTAATAATGCCAGCGCTTTCGGAACTATTACAGCCCCCACAGTAATAAATGTGCCTACAACTATTTCTACCTGTTCATTTCAGCAGGAATATTCTACCATCAATAGTTGTGTAGCAAACCGTGTTTATAAAATTGACGCAAATATTGCCGGTACTTTTATTACTATCCGCCAGGGAACAAGCGGCGGTTCAGTTATTGCTTCAGGTATTGCACCACTTATTTTTACGGCAACAGTAGCCGGAACTTATTATGCTCATTGGAACACAAATACCGGTTGCGGTACAGCAGCCACTTGTATGACTACAACAGCTACTTATATTGCTGATCTGATTTGTGTTGGTCCGCCAGCTAATGATGATTGTACAGGAGCTCTTCCAATTACTTGTGGTGGTACTGTAACAGGCAGCACTTCTGCTGCACTGGCAGACGCTGTTCCTACCTGCGTTACTTCATTAAATACTGCCCCGGGAGTTTGGTACACATATGTTGGTGATGGAACGACAAACATATTAAGCCTTTGCGGTTCTGGTTATGATACTAAGATTGGTGTGTTTACCGGCACTTGTGCTTCCCTGGTTTGCGTAACGGGTAATGATGATTTTTGCGGCTTGCAATCACAAGTATCTTTTCCGGCTACTTTGGGTACAACTTATTATGTCCTGGTCACTGGATTTGGTACTGCTTCCGGCGCTTTTACATTAACAAGAACATGTGTTCCAGCGATTCCTAATGATGCTTGTACAGGAGCTATTACTATTGGATGCGGACAGACCATTACAGGAACAACGGTTGGAGCAACAACAGATGCTGTTCCTACCTGTGTTACTACGTTAAACACAGCGCCAGGCATATGGTACACTTTTGTAGGTAACGGAGCCAATAACACATTATCTATGTGCGGTTCTTCTTACGATACTAAAATCGGCGTATTTACCGGAACCTGTGCAGCGTTGGTTTGTGTTACCGGGAATGATGATTTCTGCGGATTGCAATCACAGGTTACATTCGCTACAACTGTCGGTACAACTTATTATATTATAGTTACCGGGTTCGGTAGTGGAGCAGGTGCATTTACATTAACAAGGACCAGTGCTGCACTTCCAAATGATGTCTGCACGGGTGCCATTAATATTAATTGCGGCCAGACTATTACTGGTTCTACTGCTTGTGGCGCTACTCCGGATGCTGTTGCAACCTGTGTAACCACATTAAATACGGCAAATGGACTCTGGTATCAATTTGTTGGCGATGGTTCACCGGTTGTAATGAGTCTTTGCGGTTCTTCCTATGATACAAAAATTGGAATCTTCACAGGTACCTGTGCAGCGCTTACCTGTGTTACCGGAAATGATGATTTCTGTGGTTTGCAATCACAAGCCACGTTTAATACAAATGCCGGGTTTACTTATTATGTATTGGTAACCGGCTTTGGTACTGCTTCCGGAAACTTTACATTAACCAGAACCTGTGCACCAGCTTGTGCCGGTGTTCCTTCACCCGGGGCCATCACACCGATAACTACCACTACATGTGTCGGAAATTCTGTAACATTAACATGCAGTGGTTATTCTGCAAGTTCAGCTCTTACCTTCCAATGGAGTTCAGGGCCAGCTGCCGTTGGACCTTATACAAACATTGCAGGAGCCACAAGTAATATTTACACATTTAATGCTCCTGCTGCCACTACATATTACAGATGTACAGTAACCTGTACAAATGGTGGCGGAAATGGTACAACTGCACCGGTAGTGGTAAATGTGAGTAACATTCAATTTACAGCTACAGCAGTGACTCCAAACCCGGTATGTTCTCCCGGATCAGTTACAATAACTGGTACTGTAACCGGAGGCCTTAATTTAGGGAACTATACATTTACGCTTACTGGCGCAGGTACAATCGGCGCTCCTGTATATTCTGGAGCCAATAACTCAAGTGTAAGCTTTAGTGTAACAAATATTCCTGCTGGTATTCAAGCGTACACTCTTACTGCCACGGATCCTGTTCCTTGTTCTAAGAATACGACTGTCAATGTTACGGTTAACCTGACACCGGTTGTTACCCTTGCGCCGGCTGTATCTACCATTTGTAATGGTAATATCCTGCCTATTACGGCTACAGTTACTACCGGTACCGGAACAGTTGTATTTAGTCCGCTTACCGCTTTATTTACTGATGCAGGCGCAACAGTAGCTTATACCGGCACAGCGCTGGCAAGTGGTACAACGATTTATGCTAAACCAGCCACTACTACTACTTATACAGCTACTGTAACCAGTGCGCAAGGTTGCTCAAGTACAACACCAATAACAATTACTGTAAACCAGTTGCCTGCTATTACAGTTCAGCCATCTCCGGCCACACAAACAGTTTGTCCTGGAGTTAGTGTGAACTATTCGGTAACTGCAACAGGTGCGGGTCTTACCTACCAGTGGCGCAGAAATTCTGTTAACTTGGTTGATGGTGGTCAGATTTCTGGTGCAACAACCACTACTTTAACGATCGGTAATGTTGCTGTTGCTAATAATGGAACATATGATGTAGTTGTTTCAGGTACTTGTCCTCCGCCTGTAACTTCTACCGGAGTAGTACTGAATGTTGCAGCAGCTCCAGTTATTAGCGCTCAGCCAGCTAACGTTACGATTTGTTCTATGCCGGCTGCACCCACTGTTCTTCTCAATAATACAACAGCTACTTTCACTGTGGCAACAGCTGGTAGTGTTCCCCCTCCAACTATTTATCAATGGCAGGTAAGCACCGACGCTGGTGTTACATGGAATAATCTTAGTAATTCTCCGTCTGGCTCAAGTCCTTTGTATAGTGGTGTGTTTACAGCAACATTGACGATTACCAATGCACCTGTTTCGATAAATAATTACCGTTACAGGTTGGTTATAACAAATAGTTGTGGTCAGACTACCAACAGCAATGCGGCTACCTTAACAGTTAACGCATCTCCTGTTGTTGCGGCAACAGATCTGTTCTCTACCAGGGTTTGTTTAAGTGATACATTGACTCCGTTGGTAGGCACACCTGTTGGTGGCGCCTGGACGGGTATTGGTGTTTCAGGTTTCAACTTTGTACCTCCTACGGCAGGCTTAGGCACTTATGTTCTCACTTATACTTATACCAATAGTTTTGGTTGTACGGTAAGTGATACAACTTCAGTTAAGGTGCTGGATTGCCCCGAAAGAATCAGGGAACTGGGTGATGATGGCGCTTTGACAATTTACCCCAATCCGAATAACGGGCATTTCAATGTAAGGTTGAACAGCACCTTGTATAATTATCTCGGCATGAGGGTTTATAATACACAAGGCCAGTTAATGATTGGTAATGCAGTTACAAACCCGGCCACTAAGCGGGAAACACTTGTTACCCCTGTTTACACCGGTCTTTATTTTGGAAGGGTAATTCCGATTGATTTATCCAGGCTGCCTTCAGGCACATATCTTGTAGAGTTCTATTATGACGATGGAGTAAGAACTTCGAAGAAGGGCTGGTTGATTGAGATACAGAAATAAGAGACTAATAAGTACACTTCTCTCAGCATCCCGTCTCGCCTTAAGCGAGACGGGATGTTTTTTTTGATTCATCAAAAGATAAGCTGGTTCCATTTTTTTAATGAGCGCCACAATTGCCTGAAAAAAATTCTGCTGATTAATAATTAGCTTTACAGCTATTAATGAATAAAGTTCATGGCCAACCCCAATCTAAGTAGTGATAAAGAATATTTAACCGAAACGGATAAAGAATTTGAGAATAATATCCGCCCGGCGCAGATTGCTGATTTTTCCGGCCAGGAACAGATCATTGATAACCTGAAAATATTTATTAAAGCGGCAAGGATGCGGGGGGAGGCGTTGGATCACATTTTATTTCATGGACCTCCCGGGCTTGGCAAAACAACGCTGTCAAGAATTGTGGCCAATGAAATGGGAGTGAACATTAAGGAAACCTCTGGTCCTGTTATTGAAAAACCCGGTGATCTGGCAGGGCTGCTAACAAATCTCGAAGTCAATGATGTTTTGTTTATTGATGAAATACACCGGTTGAGTACCGTGGTGGAAGAATATTTATATGCTGCGATGGAAGATTACCGCATTGATATTATGATTGACAGCGGCCCCAATGCAAGAAGTGTACAAATTACTCTCAATCCTTTTACACTGATTGGTGCTACCACGAGAAGCGGTTTACTCACGGCGCCATTGTTATCCCGGTTTGCCATCAAATCAAGACTGGAATATTATACTTCTGATGTACTTAATAAGATCATTCTTAGGTCTGCAAAAATTCTTGGAGTAACTATTTCCATTGAATCGGTGAATGAGATTGGAAGAAGAAGCCGTGGTACACCAAGAATTGCCAATGGGCTATTGCGAAGGGTAAGAGATTTTGCCCAGGTATTAAATGATGGACAGATCGATTTCGGAATAACACAACATGCTCTAAAAGCATTGAATGTGGATGAACATGGATTGGATGATATGGACAACCGGATTCTTTCCACCATTATTGATAAATTTAAAGGAGGCCCTGTGGGCATTTCAACCATTGCCACTGCCGTTGGTGAAGAAACCGGCACTATCGAAGAAGTGTATGAACCTTTTTTAATACAGGAAGGTTTTTTACAACGTACACCAAGAGGAAGAGAGGCCACGGCGAAGGCTTATGAGCATTTGGGAAAGAAACCTCAGCACGGAGCTGCCGGAACTTTATTTGATGGCTGATTACAACAGACAGAAGGTATAAAAAGTATATAGGGTATATAAAGTACTTCGGTCACTTTACATACCTTATATACTTATAAACTTATAAACTATTCCTGCACCACCAGTCTGAATCCATTACCATGTATATTCACAATCTCGATCTTCTCATCGTCTTTTAAATACTTACGCAATTTGGCAATATACACATCCATGCTGCGGCCGTTAAAATAAGTATCACTGCCCCATATTTTCTTCAGGGCGGCTTCTCTGGGCAACAGGTCATTCAGGTGCTCAGCCAGCATTTTCAGCAATTCATTTTCTTTTGGTGATAATGTTTGGGTGATGCCACCATGTATTAACTGGCGGAGTTTGGGATTAAAGTGATAAGTGGATAATTCAAATTCCTTGTTTTCACTTTCCCTGTTCTGTTCTTCATTGCGTTTCAAGATCGCTTTTATTTTCATCAACAACACTTCACTGTCAAAAGGTTTGGTGATGTAATCATCGGCGCCGAGTTTGTATCCCTGAATTACATCTTCTTTCATTGTTTTGGCACTAAGAAAGAACAGGGGTATATCCGGATCCACGTCCCTGATTTCTTCTGCCAGGGTAAAGCCATCCATATTGGGCATCATAACATCCAGCAGGCAGAGTTCAAATTTTTCCCGCTGAAAAGCAGCCAGGCCCAGGCGGCCATCCCTTTCCAGCGTTACATCGTATTCATTTAATTCCAGGTAATTCTTTAATACACTTCCGAGATTCGGATCATCTTCGCAAAGTAAAATCTTGTGTTTCTTAGCTTCCATAATAAAAATTTTAATGCTGACTTTTTCTTCGTTAATAATCTCAACTCCGATACTTCCTCTCCATTCATGGAGAGGAAGGGGTGGGGTTTAGTGACAAATAAAGTTAAAGCATTTCGGGGGTTCAAGTATCCCGGATGAATATTTTGTTAAAACATTCTCTTTTCACCCCTTTTGCTTTTTACATTTGTAATGTATATAAAAACTGTGCCATGCATTTAACTAACGACAACCGCCTGAAAAAATTAATTGTAATTGGCGATCGTTTATTGATAAACCTGACCAAACCAGATGAACGTACAGCCAGTGGGATATACCTTCGGCCTGGTGTGCAGGAGAAAGAAAAAGTTCAGCAGGGCTACATCATCAAAGCCGGCCCGGGTTATGCGATTCCGATGCTGGTGGAAAATGAAAGCTAAAAATGGGAGAAGAGCAGGTCAAATATGTTTCGTAGCAGGCTAAAGAAAGAGATTTGGCTATCTTCCTGCTCATCGCTTCAACCAAAGTAATGTATGAAAATGAAAAACCTCTATATCGTTCCGCAAAGTGCTATAATCATGCCGGAAAGAGAAGAAGAACTTTAATCATCCTCTTATTTTATTTCAGTACTACTTCCACCCGTCGGTTCAGTTTTTTTCCCTCTTCATTAGTATTGGATGCTATTGGGGCAAGGGGACCCACACCATCGGCAATTAAGCGGGTAGCAACAATCTTATATTTTGTAATCAGATAATTTTTGATAGCCAATGCCCTGTCTTTTGAAAGTTTTATGTTCTTCATATAATCCCCTGTATTATCAGTGTGGCCAACGATGAAGACAGATACTTTGGGATTAATCATGAGATAATCCGCTATTTCTTTTATGGCGGCTTCACTCTCTGTTTTTATTACAGCTTTATTTACATCAAAATAAATTCCATAAAGTGCAATTTTACCCTCGGCCGACAATGCTTCCTCGATATTAGCAATTAATTCCTGTTTCATTGCTTGCTGTTCAACAATTTCAATATAATATTCGGTACGTTCGCCGGCATTGGGACTTACTGAAAGGACAATCCAAAGATCTTTTCCATCTTTTGAAACATGATATCCCTGGTCATCCGAATCTTTTACTACTTCTCCTTTTACTTTTTTTATTGCACTGGCATAATTAGTCACGATTTGTTTGCCAACTAGTTTGCGGGTACTTCCGGCAACAAGGTGATAGTGAAGCTTTGTATATTTTCCTTCTTTGGTAATTTTTCGTGAACCCCTCTCCACCCAGATATCCAGTGGTTTGAATTCAAAGCTTTCACACCAGTCAAGATAGAAATCTTCCATGTTATTGAAAAGATCATAGTTTTTGCCTGCGCAATCAGGATTGTCTTTCTGTGCTGTTGCAAATGATACGATAAACATAAGGCATATGCCAAAAAATTCTTTTTTCATATAGAAATTTAATTATCAGAAAAGGAATACAAATTGGTTTCCCTGCTAAAGAGAGTGGTGTTAAGCCCCGTTACCTCAGTTGATGCAGTAACACCCGAATTGACGCCCACCGTTACTGAAGATTCGGCGCTGATGGCACTGAATTGTAAGGGACCTGCATTGATCTCCCCGGCACTTACTTCGCCGGAATATTTCAGCCCGGCATCCTGCATCGTCAGGTTACCATCAAAGGTTATAAAGTATTGTGCCGAAACACTGGCGTCTACAATGCCGGATTCTGCATTTGCTCCGATTCCCAGTGAGAGAGTGCTCTGGCCATTTACAAAATTATATTCCACGCCTCCTACTATTCCTTCACCGCCGGATAAAGATAATTTCTCGCAATTGATTTCAAAATCACCGATACCCAAAGGAATCTTGAGGGAGAAGTTACATTCCGGATCAGTAAAGTCCGCATTTTTAGTTACAGGTTCCGTCTCTACAGGATCGAGGCAAAGGTCTGAAACATCTGTAATTATTGCCGCTTCTGTAAGTTCCTTAGCCGTATGTAACAGGCTCTTTCTTGCCATCATCAGGTCGCGGTCAAATAGACCACGTTGTTTGGTTAAGAAAGGCATCCAGTAAACCACGGTATTGTAATAGCCTTTTGCATTACTCCACACCGCGGCACAATGTTCATTGTATTGTTGGGAAAATTCAATTTGCTTTTCCTGGTAAATGGCACGCATCACCCTGCAGCACCGATCTGCATCAATACCATCACAAGCATGTTGAATGCGTTCCTGATAACGCTTGTTCCACTCATCTCTCCACTCCTGGAACGTATCACTCAGTCTTTTTGCCTGATCTATATAGTCAATATAAGACTGTCCCATTACCAGCCCTGCCTTTTCATACATTATTCCCATAGTTATAGCGGGCCTGTTACCTGAAAATAAAAGATTAGCCATATTCATGCCTTTTTCCCTCATGTCATCATTTACACGCTGACTATACTCATCTTCTGTATTGTTCCATGCGTCCCGTTCTGCTTGCATGCGAGCATTAAAAGCAGCATTTTGTGTAACGTCAGTTGGTATTGTCAGGCACGCAAAGTCTATATTGTCATCGGTTTCAGGATAAGAAGTGTAAGCAGGCATCCGCATGACATCTTTAGGTTGCCGGTCCATTCTTCCCAGTTGGGAAGCCGCCGAAGTATTATACCCGCCTTTTAGAGAGTTCTCATAAAATTGTGTAGCGGCTTGAGAATTACCATTGGCAGTAGCAATATGCCCCTGTGTATTATTCGCTTCTATATGATAGGGTTCTATTCGGGTACAACTGCTGAGAAAAGCCGAAGAAGCAGGAAGATCGCCCAATTGATAATAGGCCTGGCCGATATTATTCAGCATGGCCGCACTATCCTTTGTTTTACTAAGCCCGTATTGCAATATCGGGATAGCTTTGTGAGGATACCCACTCATGTTGAGAAAAGCACAAAGATTATTCAGGGCATTCATATTATCCGGATCCATCAATACAGATTTCAATGAAAGATATACGGCCTGTGGTTGTTTTTTCCCATACCAGGATAATATGGATGCATAATATAATTCCCGGGCTGTTTTATAATTCAGTTGCTGCTTTATGTATGCAATTGTTTTATTATTGGAAGGTTCCAGTTCAAATTTCTGTTGCATTGTTTTTATGTATTGCAGGAACTCAGCCGCAGTAAATATTTTTTTAGGAATGGCTGTCAGCAGGGCTGTTCTTTTTTTTGGCGCTTTGAAGCCAGAGTTATCTTTATTTGCAGCCGATGGGAATGTGGTTGATGGATTGAGGGCCTTCTTCATTTCCCCCTCAAGTTTTTTTAAATCATCTTGCATTTTTTTCTGCTCCGCAGGTATTATCTGAGCCCATGCCGGCATGCAAAGGCACAGGCTGATATATACTAATAGAAGTCTCATAAAGATGTTTTAGGAAGGTTAAAGAAGTATTTAAACTTAACCGTTTGACCTGTGTACAGCGTAATTTAAGCAATAAATTTATTAGACTAAGAAATTGACGAAACTTTGCATTCAGGGGTTGGTAATATTATCAGAAAATTTTAATTTTCAAATATTGTCATTGATTAAGAGATGAAATTATCCGGGTAAAGAAATAACGTACGGGAATAAAAATTTTTATCATTCTCTAAAGCATCATATTTATGCTGGAAATAGAGGAAGATTTATAATTATGAAAAAAATAATTACAACAGCAGTTTACTTTCTTTTTGGGCTTTTAGTAATTGCACAAAAAGGGATCGAAGGTTTAATTCAGGCAGAGAAAAATTTTGCCGCTTATTCCGTTGCTCACAGCACTAAAGAGGCTTTTCTGCAATTCATAGACAGTAGCAGCATTATGTTTGATAACGGTAAACCTGTTAAAGCAATTGAGTTTTGGAATAAAAAGGAAAAAAATCAAGGTGTGCTAAACTGGTGGCCTCAATATGCAGAAATATCTGCATCCGGTGA
The DNA here is from genome assembly GCA_032654705.1 of Chitinophagaceae bacterium. Lineage (GTDB taxonomy): Bacteria > Bacteroidota > Bacteroidia > Chitinophagales > Chitinophagaceae > JJ008. Next base: position 2,365,095 of record JAULAZ010000003.1, on the reverse strand, counting down.
TTTTGGATACACCACGGGTCCCTGGACTTTTCAACAAACAAAAAATGATACGATTGTTGCAAGAGGACAATACACAACAGTCTGGCATATTAATGGAAACGGGGAGTGGAAATTTTTGGTTGATCTGGGAGTGAATAATACTCCGGTTGTAACTGACACAACCCTTGACCGTTTAAATTATAGAAAATTGAAACGAAGTTCAGAGAAATCAATGTTGATAGCAGAAAAAGAACTGATCTGCCAAAGCAAGGATTCGGCGATTGCCGGATATTCTAAAAAAATGTGGGGAATGTCAATTCTAAATAGAAATGGAATGCTGCTGCAAACAGGCCGATGGAAACCCGAAACCTTTAAGCCGAATATTCAATACACTATTAATGGATCAGGGATTTCTTCAACTGGTGATTTGGGGTATGTGTATGGAACAACCGTCATTGATAGTAAAATTGATAATTATCTCCGTATCTGGAAAAATGAAAAAGATGGATGGAAAATAGCCGTGGAAGTTTTGCGATATTGATTACAGCCCCATGAGTTTTTTATAATCTTTCTCATTCATGTACTCTAATATATCACCAGGCTGGCACTCCAATACCTTACAAATTTCTTCAAGTGTAGAAAACCGGATGGCTTTTGCTTTACTGGTTTTTAATATACTCAGGTTAGCCATGGTTATACCAACCTTTTCGCTTAATTCAGTCAGTGACATTTTGCGACGTGCCAGCATGACGTCTAAGTTGACTACGATTGGCATGCTATACGGTTAAGTCTTGTTCCTGTTGAAGTTTATATCCTTTTTTGAAAGCTTTCATTAAAAGAAAAACAGCAATAAAACTAAATATTAATGACATGTTGTTTGAAACGAGCTGTGTGAATGGAGTTAATTCCATTTCAGCCGGAATTTTTTTCCTGAAAAAAAAGCGTATGATATAAGGAGCGCATAATTTGATCAGGGTAAAAAGGAACAGGGAGAAAGAAATTATCTTTAAAGCTTTAATATTTCCGGCTGTAAATGCATGGCCTCTTGATATTGCAACGAGAAGAAGGAAAGGTAAAATAAGAAGAACCAGGATGGAGTAAAAGATTAATAGAAAAAAAGCAATGTTTAGTAACGTATTTAATATGTTGTAGCTTTTTTTTGAAATGGGTATCAAAACTATTTTATCTTTTTCTGAATATCTTACATCAATCTGCTTTCTTTCGTAGTGTCCTGTTTTGGTAGAATCGTAAGTTCTCTTTTTTACAGAATCCCAAACGACATAAGCAAGATTGTATGTTCCATTTTGTATAAAGAATTTTGTGTCATAGTCAGTAGAATAACCTCCAACTCCTATGAAATATAATTTTTCTGCTGGTATTTCTTCCTTTAGGGAGTTAGCGTTTAGTTTCTTAGTAGATAGCCACCTTGTCTCATCAATTTCTTTTTGTAATGCTTTGGCGCTGTCCTGATTTTTTAATTTAGCTAATTTCAGGTATAACTGGTCTAATGAATCAATTGTGGTTCTAAATTCTGGATTTATTTCTACGGGATTCTTGAACCTTTTCCCAATGTCTTTTCTTATGTTATAAACACCAAAACTTCCGATGGACTGACCGCCTTCAGGATTGCTATTATTTTCAAATTCAGCAGCATTTTTAATACGTTGCAAACTGTCTTCAATTTTTTTATATTCATAATGTGGAAGGGAATCATTGATTTGGGGTTGTGCAAATAAGCCTCCGAATGAAGTATCGTCTGTTGGTAAACTTACTGACCAATCCATCGGGAAAGGACCTGTTGATACATTTATTCTTTTAATTAAATAAAAAAGAAAGCATGAAATAACAATTGAAATAATAATTGGGATTATTTTTTTTTGCTTAGTCATTGCTATTATTTGTGTAAAAGTATATAATTATTGATAAACAATAAAAAAATATTAATAATCAATTTTGTCAAATACTCCTTATTTTGCATCCCATTCGATGAATGCTATTAAATTCCTCAAATTTTTTTATATGTCAGACAGCACAAAATTTCTTGAAGCAATAAAAGCAGGTTATGCCTTCAAAGGTGAAACTTTTAAAATTGGTTGTGGCGTATTAGATGGCAATGTAGTGAGTGGTGCCGATATTGTCATCCCATTAAAGACAATGAACCGCCATGGCCTGATAGCAGGAGCCACAGGTACCGGTAAAACCAAAACACTGCAGATGCTGGCCGAAGGATTGAGCAATGCCAGTATTCCCGTATTGCTGATGGATATTAAAGGAGACCTGAGCGGTATTGCCGCTGCCGGAACGATAAACGATAAAATAACCGACCGCTGCCAGAAATTAAATATAACATACAAGCCATCCCCTTATCCCGCTGACTTATTAACGCTGAGTAATCAGAAAGGAGCAAGATTAAGGGCAACGGTCAGTGAGTTTGGCCCGGTATTGCTTTCAAAGATTTTGGGATTGAATGATACACAAGGCGGCTTTGTGGCCATGATCTTTAAATATTGTGATGACAGTAAACTGCCGTTGCTTGACCTGAAAGATTTTATAAAAGTGCTGCAATATGTAAGTGACGAAGGAAAAGCTGAATTGGAAAAAACATATGGAAAAATTTCAACCACATCCACCGGCACCATTCTTCGTAAAGTAATTGAACTACAGCAGCAGGGTGCCGATGTTTTTTTTGGAGAAAAAAGTTTTGAGGTGGACGACCTGATGCGTATCAGCGATGATGGCCGGGGAATGATCTCCATTGTTCGTGTTACTGATTTGCAGGATCGGCCAAAATTATTTTCCACCTTCATGCTGCAACTGCTGGCTGAGTTATATGCTACATGCTCTGAAGAAGGTGATGCAGATAAGCCGAAACTGGTGATGTTTATTGATGAAGCGCATCTGATTTTCCAGGAAGCCAGTGAAGCGTTATTGCAACAAATAGAAACTATCATAAAGTTGATCCGTTCAAAAGGTATTGGTATTTATTTCTGCACACAAAACCCCATGGATGTGCCGGCATCGGTGCTGGCGCAATTAGGATTGAAAGTGCAGCATGCCTTAAGAGCTTTTACGGCAGCCGATAGAAAATCAATTAAGCAAACAGCGGATAATTATCCCGAAACAGAATTTTATAAAACTGAAGAACTGATTACTCAATTGGGAATTGGTGAAGCGTTGGTAACTGTACTGAATGAAAAAGGTATTCCTACACCACTGGTGCATTGTATGATGTGCCCGCCAACAAGCCGGATGGATATACTGACAGATGCAGAAATTGATGGAATAGTAGGCAAATCAAAAATTGCCGGAAAGTATAACCAGGCTATTGACAGCGAGAGTGCTTATGAAATTCTTACCGATAAATTAAATGATGCTGCCAAAAAAGAAGAACAGCAAAAACAACTGGAGCAGGAAGCAAAAGAGGATAATAAGCCAGCTACACATGAAAAGGGAATACTGGATAACCCCATCTTGAAGAGTATGACAAGAACGGCCGGCAATACTATCGTCCGGGGGTTGCTCGGCGTGCTGGGCCTGGGTGGCAGGGGTCGCAGCCGGAAAAGTTTATTTTAAAAATTCCTGGAGGATAAAGAAGATTTCAGGTTGAACTCTTTGGTTATTTTTGCCTAATGAAAAGAATGGTAAAGTTGACCGGCAAACTGTTGCATCATAGATTTGGTCCTGCTGTATTACTTATAATACTTTGCATTATTTTTAGTTTTCTGTCACGGCTTGCTTTATTGTTTGTCTCCATAAATAATATCAGTTACAATCCCGTGCATATCCTCCTTATTTTCATTATTGGATTATTTTACGATTTAATATCCGCCCTGTTTTTTTCCGGTCTTCTGATTCTTTATTTATGGCTGGCCCCAGGGTGGTGGTATCGTCAGAAATGGCAGCGGGTATTTTTGTATGGCTATTTTGTTATCAGTCTTATCATATTGGTTTTTAACCTGGCCGGAGAAATCCTTTTCTGGCAGGAATATGGCAACCGGTATGATTTTATTGCCGTGGATTACCTGGTATATACCCAGGAAGTAATTCAGAATATTATTGAGTCATATCCTGTCGTATGGATTTTTTCCGGCATTATTTTATTGGCTGTTGTATTGTTTCTTTACATCAGGAAATTTATCAACTGGTCGCAGCAACATACTATCCGGTTTGGCAAAAGAACAATTATTTTTTTAGCTTACCTGGCGATAGTTGTTCCTTCTTTTTTCTTCCTCACCAATAAATTCAGGTTTTTCAGTCATAACCGTTATACCAATGAACTGGCGGGAAATGGCATGTATGAATTTGGCACCGCTTATTTTTCCAATGAAATAGATTTTTATCAAAAATATGTTACACTGCCTGACAGCACGGCATTTGCAATTGCCCGGCAACAGTTGAAAACCGTTGAAGCAGTTTATGATTCTCCTGTTGAATTTTCAGTGAATCGTACTATTAATGCAGACAGCGCTGAAAAAAAATGGAATATCGTTCTCATCAGTGTAGAAAGCCTGAGCCGTAATTATATGGCCTATTACGGAAATAAAGATCATATTACGCCTTACCTTGATTCATTAATTCCTCATTCACTTTTCTTTTCCAATTTTTATGCTACAGGAACCAGGACAGTGAGAGGGCTCGAAGCATTGTCATTGGCCATACCACCTACACCGGGGCAGTCTATTGTGCGTCGTCCACACAACAGTGATTTATTTACTGCAGGAAATTTGTTAAAGGAAAGGGGATATGATTGCCGGTTTATTTATGGCGGCAAGGCCTGGTTTGATAATATGGGTCCGTATTTCGCAGCTAATGGTTATGCAGTGGTGGATAAAACTGATTTTACCAGTGATGAAAAACATTTTTCGACAGCCTGGGGTTATTGTGATGAAGATATCTATACCAGGGCGCTGAAAGAATGTGACAAAAGTTTTAATGGTGGAAAATTATTTTTTAACCAGGTGATGACGGTGTCAAATCATCGGCCCTATACATTTCCCAAGGGAAGAATAGGAAATAATCCCGATGACCAGAGCAAGGAAGGAGCCGTGGCCTACACGGACTGGGCCATTAATGATTTTTTGAAAAGAGCAAAACAAAAACCCTGGTTCAGCAATACAGTTTTTATTATCGTTGCTGATCACTGCGCCTCTGCAGCCGGAAAAGTTGAGCTGCCTGTTACCGGTTACCAGATACCATGTTTTCTTTACGCTCCCGGTCTGGTTAAACCACAAATAGTTGACAGATTGGTCAGCCAGGTTGATCTCCTTCCAACTGTATTCGGATTGATGAACATGAATTATAAGTCAAAATTTTTTGGCTATGATATTTTCCGGTTGGAGCCCGGCCGTGAAAGGGCTTTTATCAGTACCTACCAGAAATTAGGCTATATAAAAAATAATAAACTGGTGATACTTTCCCCCGGGAAAAAAGCTGACATGTACCTTCCTGATTTTATTAATGGCACTGCAACAAAAATTCCCGTTGACAGTAACCTGGTAAAAGAAGCAGTGGCGTTGTATCAGTCAGCTTCTTATATGTTTAAGCGGGGCGGGTATAAGTTCAGGTGATTGTTACAGGGATATTATTATTTTAACCTTATCCAACCGGCTGCATCCATCTCAATTTTATTTTCAGCCTGGAGAAACTCCAATACTTTCCAGACTTTTTCTTTTTTTATCCCATTCAGCTTCAGCAGCAGATCTTTAGTGTGAAGCGATTCGTATTTTACAATATTGATAATGCGGTGATGCAGCATTTCAAATTCTTCTTTGGTTAAGGCAGCTGCTTTTTGCCGGAGGCAGTTATCGCAAATTCCGCAGGAGCGGATTTTATTGTCCCCAAAATATGAACCAATGATATGGCTCCGGCATTCGGCCACTTCTTTTATATAAAGCTGTATTTGTTTTATCCTTTTTTGAAAAAGTTCTCTTCTTTTTTCATAGGCCACCATGTTAATAACGATATCTTCCGCTTTGATGCGGTTGCGAAGCAATAATAATTGAGGAGTTTCTTTTTGCGGCGCATAAGAAATAATTCCTGCCTGTTGCAATTGCGATAATTGATTTTTTATTTCTGATACATCTTGTTTCATCAGTCCGGCCATCATTTTTTCTGAAACAGGAACCGGTTGATCAAATATTCCTTCATAAGCTCTGAGTAATGTTTTGATAACAGGTTCTAATTGCGGGTGTTCTTTTTCAAATGCATACAAATAATCTTTATGCGTTGTAAAGCCAACGGAAGAAGGAAGAAAAACTTGTTCATTAAAAGCTAACCAACCATCCTGTTCAAGCGCCTTCAGAGAATAAAGAGCTGTATGGCTGTTTACTTTAAACTTCCGGAGAAAATCACTAATGTCAAAATCATAGTATTGACCTTCACCTGTGCCGGTAGGCAATTGCAGATAATTGGCCACCGATTGATAAACAGTCCTGATATCATCCAGCGACGGAAAACGCAAAGTTGCCAGGCCATCCAGTTCCATCACGTCTCTTTCATCATATAAAAGAACGGCATAGGCTATCTTACCATCTCTCCCGGCACGGCCTGCTTCCTGGTAATAATTTTCCAGGCAATCAGGAACGTCTGCATGAATTACCACCCTGACATCGGGCTTATCAATACCCATTCCGAATGCATTGGTGCAAACGATCACTCTTGTTTTATTATTAATCCATGCTTCCTGTTTTTTATTTCTTTCTTCCTGCACAAGACCGGCATGGTAATAATCGGAAGAAATGTTTTGTAGTTGAAGCAAATCACTAATTTCTTTGGTTCTTTTCCTGCTTTTGCAATAAATGATGGAAGATCCGTTTACTTTTCTCAGCACTTCAATGATCTTATTAATCTTTGAATCAACTTTGAAAACACTATATGAAAGATTTGGCCGCTCGAAAGACTGGCGGAAAACTTTCCAATTATTAAATGAATCTTCTGATTGCTGGAGTTTGAGTTTATCGCAAATGTCTTTTTGCACCCCCGGTGTGGCAGATGCCGTTAATGCAAGTATCGGCACCTCTGGTAATTCTTCCCTCAATGCTGCAATTCTTAAATACGGCGGACGAAAATCATATCCCCACTGCGAAATGCAATGGGCTTCATCCACAGCAATCAAACTGATATTTAATCCCGGTAAATATTCTTTAAACAATGATGTTTCTAATCTCTCCGGTGAAACGTATAGAAACCTGCAATTACTTTCCGTGGCAACTTTAAATGTGTTGATTACTTCTTTGCGACTCATGCCGGAGTAAATGGCAAATGCTGTAATACCTTTTTTTCGAAGATTCTCCACCTGGTCTTTCATCAGGGCAATCAATGGAGAAACCACAAGGCACAATCCCTGGGTTGCCATCGCCGGAACCTGGTAGCATAATGACTTGCCTCCGCCTGTTGGCATGAGTGCTAATGTGTCATTGCCATCCAGTACAGCATTAATAATTTCTTCCTGTAATGGACGGAAAGAATCGAAACCCCAGTATTGTTTGAGTGTATCGTGAATCGAAATGTGCATGGTTCATGGTTCATGGTTCATAGAAAATGGTTTATCAATAACTACAAAACATGAAATTGTAACTAAATTAAACAACCTTTTTTACAAACAACCGAATAGAGTTGAAGGCCAGCACCACATCGCTTAACCCCATTGCCAATGCGCTGATATTGGGAGTAAGAAAGCCCAACGCTGCAACAGGAATAGCAATAATGTTGTAAGCAAAAGCCCAAAATAGATTTTGCTTAATGGTAATATAAGTATGTCTGCCCAATCCCAATGCAGTTGGAAGTTTTTTCAGGCCATGGTTCATCAGCACTACCTGGGCCGTTTGCATGGCAACCTGAGAAGCATCACTCATGGAAACACCTATTGTTGCTTTGGCTAATGCAGGCGCATCATTGATGCCATCCCCGATCATTACAGTTGGTGAAGAAGCGGTAAGTTCTGAAATAGTGTTTAATTTTTGTTCCGGAGTTTGTTCAGCAATTACTTTGTCAATCCCGAGTTGTTCACCCAGCGCTTTGGTTTTTGCATAGCTGTCGCCGCTTAACAGGATTGTTTTAATGCCTTTTGTATGTAAATAATCAATGATTGTTTTTGCTTCAGGTCTTATTTCATCTTTTACATCAATCCATCCAATCAGTGTGCTATTTTTTACGATATAAACATTATGTGTATCATCAGTTGTAAAGACAGTTGCCACTTTATATGAGCCGGCCCACCAGGTATTGCCTTCTTTATCTTCGGCCTTCATGCCAATGCCTTTCAGTTCTTCAATTTTCTTCCATCGGGTTTCTTCTTTGCCCTTCCATTCTTCGCTAATACATTTTGCAATCGGGTGATTGGAATATTTTTCTAACGAGTAAACAATTTTTTTAAAATCAGACTCTTCGCCAACTTCAAATTTCAAACCTGAAACTTTAAACTTTCCAGTAGTAAGCGTTCCCGTTTTATCAAATACAGCTATCCTGATGTTTTTAAATAACTCAAGACTCTTTGCATTGCGGAACAGAATACCATTTCTTGCGCCTCTTCCCAATCCAACGGCAATAGCAGCCGGGGTGGCCAGTCCCATGGCACAGGGGCAGGCAATAACAAGTACAGCAATGCTGCGCATCAGCGAAGGAGTAAATTCTTTTAATATTATCCAGTTGGCTGCGAAAGTTATTACCGCAATACCAATAACTACCGGTACAAATATGGCGCTGATCTTATCAGCTAATTGTTGTACCGGCGGTTTTTCGCCCTGGGCCTGTTTCACCAAACGAATAATACCTGATAGAATGGTATCATTGCCCACAGCAGTTACCTGTGCCTTCACTGTGCCATCATGCAAAATGCTGCCGCCAATCAGTTTGTCTTTGGCTGTTTTATTTACGGGTGCACTTTCGCCGGTAATGATGGCTTCATTCACATGAGCATCGCCCCATAATATCTTACAATCCATCGGCACCTGTTCACCGCTTTTGATCAGAATAAGGTCGCCGACTTTCAACTGTGTATTTTCAACCGGAAAAACATGTTCCTTGTGTTCGTCATCAAAAGCAATCACGTTGGCCATCACTTTTTGCGACTTCGCCAGTTCGTTCAGTGCTCTTTGAGTGGAGCTTACAGAAACATGTTCCAAATAATTTCCAAGAAACACCAGGGTGATAATTGTAACAGTTGTTTCATAAAACATGTATTGGGCCGCATTATTTGTCAGTGTTCCATATAAACTATAAACAAATGCTGCCGCTGCCCCAATAGTAATCAGCACATTCATATTGGGTATTCCGTTGCGTAAACTATTCCAGCCGCTTCTTCCAAAAAAACTCATGCCAACAATAAATACAGGGATGGTCAATCCTAACTGCACCCATGAATTCATCAGCCAGTGTATATGCACTCCGGGAATCATATGTGCCACTAACAGCAATGTAAAAGGCAGGCAGAATAAAAATCTTTGTAGGTGAGTGGACAAAAAAGACCGGGAAGCAGCACTTGTAAATAGCGGGTCCAGGACTTGATAACCTAATTCCTTAATTCCTTTTGCTATTTCTTCAGAATTTTTCTGATCAATTATTTCAAACGAAACATCACCGGTGCCAAAATTCACTTTCACATTTTGCATCCCTTCTTTTTCCAGGTATTTGCGGATGGTGAGAGAACAATTGGTACATTCCATGCCGTCAACTTTCCATTGAATCGTTTCCATGGTGTAAAATTACCAATCTTTCAATCGTTGGTTTTCCGAATAAAGAAATACTATAACAACAAGGTTGCATAAAATGACAATTTGATCAGTAAGAATATTTTCATATTCCCTTTTCCGGAATTATCAGGACAAATAGCGGATGGAGGCTAAATTTGCGAAATGGAATGGACTTTTTCCATGAATAACATCAACGATGTTGCCAAAGAATTCTGGAAGCAAACAGCCGGTAAAACTGTTTTCGCTTTTCATGGATCAATGGGGATGGGCAAAACAACCTTTATTCATGCGTTGTGTAAGGTAAAAGGAGTGAAGGAAGGAGTAGGCAGTTCCACTTTTTCTATTATCAATGAATATCAATATGTCCCGACAGCTATCGGGAGCAACGGAACCCAAAGAGTATTATTTCATATTGATCTGTACCGGCTGAGAGATAAGGAAGAGGCATTAAGAGCCGGTGTGGAAGACGTTTTATTCAGTGGTAATTTGTGCCTGGTGGAGTGGCCGGAAAGAGTTCCTGATATTTTTCCTGATGATACTGTTCATTGTTTTATTGAAATGGTTGACGATAAAACAAGACGGCTTAAAATCGCCGATATTTAATTATATTTGAATAGCATATTAGAACTTCAATTTTCGACGACTCGTAACTCGCAACTCAAAACTCGTATCAGTTTTCATGAGCCAGCAAAAACCCAAAATCAGCAGTTCATTCAGCTACGAAACCTTAGAGGAGACGCTGGATATAAGACCAAAAGCAGAAGGAATGACAATTGGTATTCCCAAAGAAATTGCTTTCCAGGAAAACCGTATTGGATTAACCCCTGATGCGGTGAGTGTGTTGATAAGCAATGGGCATAAAATTGTAATAGAACATGATGCCGGCGAAGCTTCTCATTTCAGGGATAAAGACTACAGTGAAGCCGGTGCAAAAATTGTATATGAAAGAGCGGATGTTTTTAAAGCACCCATACTGGTAAAAAGTGCTCCCATTATAGATGAAGACCTGCCCTTGCTCCAGCTTAATCAAACCATTATTTCTCCTATTCACCAGGCTGTAATGAAAGCCCCGATCCTGGAGGCAATGATGGCGAAAAGGATTACTGCCATATCCTTTGAAAACCTGAAAGATGACAGCGACTCATATCCTATTGTTCGTAGTATGAGTGAGATTGCCGGCAGCGCTTCTATGCTGATAGCGGCACAATATCTTGGTTCCTCCAATCATGGTAAAGGTGTTTTGCTGGGAGGAATATCCGGTATTGCCCCCACAAAAGTTATCATCATCGGCGCCGGCATAGTAGGAGAGTATGCCGCAAGAGCCGCCCTTGCACTTGGCGCTTCAGTAAAAGTTTTTGACAACAATGTCTATCGTTTAAAAAGATTGCAGAATAATATCGGGCATCGTTTATGGACATCTGTTTTGGAACCCAGGATGCTTTCAAAACAATTAAAAACCTGTGAAGTAGCAGTAGGAGCTTTAGGCTCTGAAACCGGGAGAACACCCATGGTGGTAACGGAAGAAATGGTTAGTAATATGCGGCCCGGTTCTGTGCTGATTGATGTAAGTATTGACCGGGGTGGTTGTTTTGAAACATCTGAAATAACTTCTCATGAGCATCCTATCTTTCTGAAGTATGGAGTGATACATTATTGTGTGCCCAATATTCCTTCCGGTTTTTCCCGGACAGCCTCACAAGCCATCAGCAATGTGCTGATGCCTTTGTTGCTGGAAGCCGGAGAAGAAGGTGGTTTTGAAAAATTGCTCTGGCATAAAATACATTTGCGCAGTGGTATTTATCTTTTTAAAGGATCACTTACCAATTTTTACCTGAGCCAGCGGTTTGATTTGAAATATACCGATTTGAATTTACTGATTGCAAGCCAGCGGTAGCTATTAAGATTCCTTAGTAAATTCAAGAAATTGTTTCCCATACTCGGTTATTTCCATTAGATCAAACGGATTGACTCCAATTCCTCCCAATCCATAATCGATTAATAAGGATTTAGCAGACAGGTCTTGTACAAAAAACAAGTATTCGTCTTGAGATATTTTGTAAAATTCAGAAGTTCTATATTTTAAAAAGTCTTGTAACCGGTTCTGGATTTCTTTATAATTATTTTTTTTCTCCTTTTTCCCTGAGTTCATTTTGAGATGATAATTCAATTCGAAGTGTATTGTTTAACTCTAGCAACCCATCTCTTTTTAGGGAACGGTCTATTTCGTAATAACAGTATAGTATCTCAATTTGCTTCTCATGAAGTCCTGTAATTAAGTCCAAAAAGGACTCTGTAAAATTAATCTCCTTCGGCTCAATTAAGCTTTTTGTTATAATTAATTTGAATCTGTTTAATTTTTCCAAGGATTTAGTAACCACCACTCGTCGAAGTACAGACTCAAATATATCCGTAAAGTCTTCTTCGTTTAGTAAGTCAAAGTGAATTTTTTCATTATAATGTGTCTGTTGCAAATAAGTTTGGAGTGATTCGATAAAACTATTTATTCTATTTTGTTTTATCCTGCTTCTATAATCAAAGAATTCATTTAGAAATTTCCCGGTTCCTGAAGGCTCAACATCCAAAATTTGTTTTCGAACCGAGATAAGTAGCTCTCTAATATCAGAATATTCCTTTGCGGACATTTTAGGAATTATTTGTAATCATTAATATTAATCTTTTGCTGACAAAACTTATACTCCACCTCATCATTACTGCTTACCACCACTAACCTGTTTTTACAGTAATCATTAATTAACCGGTGATATAGTGCAATTCCTTCTGTATCGAGATTGGTACAGGGTTCATCCAGCAACACAATGGCTGAATCAGAAAAAATACATTGCGCCAGTTTCACCCGTTGCTTCATCCCGGAAGAGTAATACCGGATTTGTTTATGGATAGCTTTCTCCAAGCCAAGTTCGGCAATGATTGAATCGGCCGTTATTCCTGTTAAAAAAGGTTTGAACCCCCGATGAAATTCAAGGAACTCTTTCAGATTCATTTCTTCTACTACTTCCAAATAGGGGGCACAAATAGAAACTTGTCGATAAATAGAATCGTTGTTTGTTGGCCGTTGGTCGTTGACCGACTTCAAATTTGAAGAGTCTTCCGGCCATCGGCCATCGGCCAACCTGTACTCTATCTTTCCCTCATTTAACATCATAGCCCCGCTCAGCGCCTGCAACAAAGTGCTTTTTCCCGAACCATTTGGCCCGGTGATAGCATACGACTGACCTTTTTCAAAAGTGTAATTGACATGACGGAAGATCCAGTCACGGTTAAATCGTTTACCGGCATCAGATAGGGAGATCGTCATCATTGTTGCCTTTGGTGAATCGTTTGATGATGCCCCGGCCACTTTCACGGATAAAAGTTACTATTTCATCCCGCTCGTCGGTTGCCGGCATTTCTTCTTCAATATATTCAACTGCCTGGCTGGTGTTCATGCCTTTGTTATAAAGTACCCGGTAAATATCAAGTATATGGTTGATGCGGTCAACACTAAATCCTCTTCTTTTTAATCCAACGGAATTTACACCGGCATAACTTAATGGATTGCGTCCTGCTTTGATATAAGGAGGCACATCTTTTGTTACCAATGAGCCGCCGCTGATAAATGAATGACTGCCGATTTTTACAAACTGGTGTACGGCACACATGCCTGCGAGGATCACCCATTCACCAATGGTTACATGTCCTGCTACCTGGGTGTTATTGCTCACGATACAATTATCGCCTACCAAACAATCATGGGCAAAATGTGAGTAAGCCATGATAAGACAGTTTTTCCCGATAACTGTTTTTTCCCTGTCTGCCGTGCCCCGGTTTACTGTTACAAATTCCCTGATAGTTGTATTGTCGCCAATTATCACCGTAGAATATTCGCCATGAAATTTCAAATCCTGTGGAATGGCAGCAATAACAGCTCCGGGAAAAATGCGGCAGTTCTTTCCAATCCGGGCGCCTTCCATAACGGTTACGTTGGAACCAATCCAGGTGCCATCGCCAATTTCTACATCCTGGTGAATGACCGTGAAAGGATCAACTTTTACATTGGTAGCCAGCCTGGCATTTGGATGAATATATGTATGCGGATGAATCATGATAAGTAATAAAAATACCCCGCCTTTTGGCTGAGGACTGGCAAAGTTAGCCGATACAGCTAAAAACAGAATTTTTTTTACTCATAGATTGTTAAAAGTCAGGCAGTCAGGTTATTCGTCTTTATAAGAGTGCTAATAATCAAAGGTTGCGGTGTAGATTTGTACTTCGGTTTATGCATAACCCTCCGGACATATTATCATTGGCTTACAAGCAAACCCTAATGAGTGATCAATTGGTATTGCTGCAGGAAAAGCAACAACAAATTCCCGGGTCGGTTCAATATAGCATAAAAAGATATTTCCGGGATATTCAATGGAATATAGAAGATACCGGTATGCTGGTTTATAAGTATGAAAAAAATGCAGCCAGTAAAAATTATCTTGAACTGAAGTTTTGTGTAAGTGGTAATGTTTATTGCCAAAAAAAAGATACCGAATGTGACTGGTGCCAGTTCAGCGACACCAAAAAATGTGTGGAACGGGTGGATAGTATGGATGTGGTAAGTTTTCGTTTTTCACCGGTGCAACTAAGCCAGTTTGTAAAACCCAGAAGAACTACTGATTCATTGACAGATGATATTCTCAACTTCAGGCATACAAGTTCTTTCAGCAAAACAATACCTCTTTGCGGCAAAACAAGAATGGCACTGGAGGCCCTGTTAAATCATACTTATACTGACAGCCTGGAAAATATTTATATCAATGCGCAGACACAAATGCTCTTGCTGTATAGCCTTGATTGTATGTTGGGAGAAACAGAAATTGATATTGTAAACTGTAAATTCCTGGCCAATGAACTGGATCGTGAAAAAATAGTGAAGGCAAGAGAAGTGCTCATCCAGCATATCGGCGAACCCATTACTATTAAAGAACTCAGCCGCAAAGTTGCCATCAATGAATGTTACCTGAAAAAAGGGTTCAGGGAAATGTTTGGTACTACCATCTTTGATTTTTACCAGAGCCAGCGGATGGAGCATGCTAAATACCTGCTCTACGAAAAAGGATTAAGTGTAACTGAAGTATCTATGTTGCTTGGTTATTCTTCTATATCTCACTTCTCGACAGCTTTTAAAAAGCACACCGGGCTGAAGCCCTGCGAACTTTTGCTCAGATAATTTACTTTCTTACTAACGGAGGTACGGACTTTTTCGAGTACCAGTACTTGATTTCGATCATTATGTTAGCGATAACACTTCAATAGCATATTTAAATTACGGGTGGCATTATTTTTGGATAATGAGGTACTTTAATGAGGGAAAGCCTGATTCATAATCACATTCTGCGTTTGGAAATTATTTTAATTCTGAATGAAAGTGATAAGCTGGTGCCGGGAGATTTATAGTTGTATATTTTTTAAATACTTTTATGGTGCCATAACGCCGGGAAAGTATTACTAAAAACACACTAAAATTTATGAATCAGTTAAGAAAAATCTTTATGAGAAAAAAAATTACATATTCTGCTATTCTTGGTTTTGTAGCATTGTTTGTATTACTTAATGCCTGCCGGCATGAAGTATTAAACCAGGGAAGCGGGGGAAACGAAATTCCTCCGGCAACCAGCAGTTGTAGTCCGGATTCTGTGTATTTTATTAATGATATAATGCCTGTTATTTCTTCCAACTGCACCATGAGCGGATGTCATGATAATATTACCCATGCTGAAGGAGTTAATCTTACAACTTATTCCAAAATTATGGGATATGTAGTGGCGGGTAATGCTGGCAGCAGTAAGTTGTATAAATCAATTGTCAAAACGGGGAATGAGAGAATGCCGCCGCCGCCAATGGCGGCATTAACAGCAACTCAAAAGGCGCTTATCCAGAAATGGATCAACCAGGGAGCTAAAAATAATAATTGCACCGGACGATGCGATACCGCCGTGTTTACTTATAGTGGCGCTGTCAAACCAATAATGGATAATAAATGTGTGGGTTGCCATAATCCATCAAACCTGGGAGGTAATATTAATCTCTCAACATATGATGCCGTAAAGAATGTAGCCTTGAATGGTAAACTATATGGTTCTGTAGCGCAGCAGGCAGGCTATTCGCCGATGCCCAAAAATGGATTTAAGCTTATTGATTGTGAAATAAAACAGATTCAAAAATGGATAACCGCCGGTTCGCTAAATAATTAAAATTCAAAACATGAAAAGACTATTATTAGGAGTGATTACAGTTTTTATGATTCTTTTTGTTAGTTCTTGCTATTATGACAAAGAAGATTTGTTGTACGGGAATGCCAATGCACCCTGTACGGATACTGTCAGTAATATTTCCTATGCTCAGCATATAGTACCAATGCTTCGGCAATATTGTTACAATTGTCACTCAGGTGGTTTTCCTTCCGGAGGGATAGCAATGGGAACTTATGCTACAGATAAAGCGATAGCTCAAAATGGTAAACTATATGGTAGCATCAGCCATACTGCTGGTTTTATTCCTATGCCACAGGGTATGTCCAAGTTTACTAATTGCCAGATACAGGCCGTCAAAAAATGGATTGATGCAGGAATGCTTAATAATTAACAATAAAGTCAATTGACGATGAAAAGAAAAAAAATTATTCTCTATGTATTGCTTTCGCTGTTGGTGATTGGCACTGCCGCAGGAATATATATATATAAAGAATACAACCGCCACCATGCTGATACAGCCAACCTTAAAGCGGCGTATTCCGTTTCAGCAACAGACCTCATAAAAGAATTTGAGGGCAATGAGCAGGCTTCCAACAAAAAGTATGGAGATAAAGTTGTAAGAGTAGAGGGTGTTGTGAAAGAAGTTGTCAAAGATGAAAAAGGGTTTTACTTCCTGGCATTGGGAGATACAGCTTCTATGTCGTCTGTAAGATGCAGCATTGACAGTGTTCATAGTAACGAGGCTGCTTTGGTTAAACAAGGAACTGTAATAGCCATAAAAGGAATCTGCTCCGGGTTCAAGGCTGATGAAATGCTGGGCTCAGATGTAATGCTTGTGCGCAGTACAGTAGATTCAAAAAAATAAATCAATAATAATTAAAAATTAAAACATGAAAAACCTTTTAGTAACAATTCTCGGTGTAGTAATAACAATGAACTGCATTGGTCAGAAATATTATACAAAGAATGCCAAAATTAATTTTGATGCTACTACTCCTTCTTCTCCGGAAAAAGTAGAAGGCATTAATAGAACGGCGACCTGCGTGATAGATACAAAAAGTGGCGCTATGCAGTTTGTTGCACTTATGAAGTCGTTTGAATTTGAACGGGCACTGATGGAAGAACACTTTAATGAAAATTATGTTGAAAGTTCTAAGTTTCCCAAGGCAGAATTTAAAGGGGAATTAAAAGATAATGAAGAAATTGATTATTCAAAGGATGGTACTTATACTGTGAAAGTAAAAGGGATATTAACCATGCATGGTGTGTCAAATGAAGTGAAAACGGATGCAAAAATTATTATTCTGAACGGTAAGATTAGTGCAACTGCTGAATTTAGTGCGAAGCTTGAGGACTATAAAATCTCCATACCGGGCCTGGTAGCAGATAAAGTTGCCAAATCTGCCAAGATCACTGTTTCCTGTTCGCTGGAGCCACTAAAAAATTAATCACAATTCAATTTACTTATGAAGAAGCTATTATTTCAATCTACCCTGGGGATGGTTCTCTTGCTTTTCAGCAGCAATTTATTTGCGCAGGATGAAGATTTGCTGAAGCTGCTTGGAAACGAAAAAACCAAAAAGGAAAGAGTAAAATATGCCTTTAAATCTCCAAGGGTTATTAATGGGCACTCAATGGAGTTTCTGAATCCCGGTACGATGGATTTCAGGATTCTGCACCGTTTCGGACAATTAAACCAGGGATATAAAAATTTCTTTGGTCTCGATCAGGCTAGTATGCGGATGGGATTTGATTTCGGGATTCTGCATAACCTGATGTTCGGAGTGGGAAGAAGCACTTACAAAAAAGAACTGGATGCTTTTATTAAATATGCACCTATCCGGCAGTCCACAGGACCCTGGAGTTCACCGGTAACTTTTGCATTGGTATCAGGCATTACAATGGATGGAACTCCCTGGGCAGATCCTAACAGGAAAAACTTTTATACTTCCCGGTTGGCTTATTATTTTGAAGCAATTATAGGCCGCAAGTTCAGTGAGGCGTTTACCTTACAGATAGCACCAACAATGGTGCATAAAAACATTGTGCCTTTTGAAAAGGATCCCAATAATATTTATGCACTCGGCATTGGCGGAAGACTTAAGTTGTCAAAACGTGTAGCCTTTACCTGGGATTATACCCATGTAGTGATAGGTATGCCGGATAGCGGATACTATAACCCATTATCGATAGGGTTTGATATTGAAACCGGTGGCCACGTATTTCAGTTGCATTTTTCCAACTCTACCGGTATGAACGAAAAAGCTTTTATAACAGAAACAACAAGCAGATGGGGTAAAGCAGAAGTGCGGTTCGGCTTTAACCTGTCAAGGGTATTTCAAATAAAGAAGAAAAAAGTTGGTAAATAAACAAGCCTTTCATAACATCTTTCCACCAGAGGGATTAGTATAACAAGAAAGGAGTTAGTTAACCAATTTTATAAAATTAAAATCCAAACTTATGAAAAAAGTACTGGTAATGTTGCCACTGATTGCGGCGCTGATGGTTTTTCAGATGTTAAATTCATGCCGGCATGAGTTTTCTGGTGACCCATGTAAGACAAACCCTATTAAAGTCAGTCTTACCCAAACTGATGCTTCGCCAAATCAGAATAATGGTACAATAAGAGCCACGGCGATGGGTGGATCAGGATTTAAATACAGCCTGAACGGAGGAGCGTTTCAGGATAGCGGCTTTTTTTCCGGGCTATCACCTTTTCTCAATTATAATATTGTAGCAAAAAACGCATGGGGATGCACTGACACGGCGCAGGCTTCGATCAATGTAAACGATCCTTGTAGTGGAGTCACTATTGTTGTAACAGCAACAAAAACCGATGCTTTACTAAATCAAAATAACGGAACTATTACTGTTACAGCTACAGGTGGAACAGGATTTACTTACAATATTAATGGTGGCGCTTTTCAGAGTGCCAATGTTTTTACGGGACTTGCTGCAGGAAGTTATACTGTTATTGCTAAAAACTCAAATGGCTGCATAGGTACTACCCAGGTTACGATTGCTGTTAATGATCCATGCGCAGGTGTCACAGTTGTTGTTAATACAACAAAAGTAGATCCTACTGCGGGCCAGTCAAACGGAAGTATTACAGCTTCTGCTACGGGAGGTACAGGGTTTACATATAGTTTAAATAATGGAACTTTTCAAACGTCGGGAACATTTACAGGATTGGCTGCGGGCAACTATACTATTACGGCTAAGAATTCAAATGGTTGTCTGGGTACTGCTACGGTAACACTCACTGCTACTAATCCCTGTGCAGGAGTTACCGTTATAGTTACTACCACCCAGGTAAATCCAACTGCCGGCCAGTCAAATGGCAGCATTACTGCAACAGCAACAGGCGGCACAGGGTTTACATACAGTTTGAATAATGGAGCCTTTCAAACCTCCGGTACATTTACCGGTCTGGCAGCGGGCAACTATACAGTAACTGCAAAAAATTCTAATGGTTGCATGGGCACAGCAACGGTAGCATTGGGAGCCACTAATCCCTGTGCAGGAATTACCGTTGTAGTTACTACCACCCAGGTAAATCCAACACAAGGACAATCGAACGGTAGCATTACAGCAACTGCCACAGGTGGTACAGGATTTACTTATAGTCTTAATGGAGGTGCATTTCAGGCATCCGGAACATTCTCGGGTTTGGCAGCAGGTACTTATACCATTACTGCTAAAAATTCAAATGGTTGTCTTGGTACAACTACTGTAACGCTCATTGCAATTGACCCTTGTGCTGGTGTTACAGTTGTAGTTACTACTACACAAGTAAATCCATCACAAGGACAATCTAACGGTAGCATTACCGCAACTGCCACAGGTGGTACAGGATTTACTTACAGTCTTAATGGAGGTGCATTTCAGGCATCCGGAACATTCTCGGGTTTGGCAGCAGGCACTTATACCGTTACTGCTAAAAATTCAGTTGGCTGTTTAGGTTCAACAACGGTTACATTAGTAGCAACCAGTCCTTGTGCAGGCATCAATATCGTTATTACTACGGTTATTGTTAATACTACTCCCTGCGTTACCCCGGCAACCGGAAGTATCACTATCACAGCAACCGGTTCATCAGGATTTACCTATAATATTAATGGCGGCGCTTACCAGGCCAGTAATGTATTTTCTGCTTTAGCGGCAGGTACCTTTACTGTGGGAGTGAAAGATGCAAATGGATGTACAAAAACAGCAACAGCCATAGTGGGAACTGTTGCATCAGGTCCTAAGTTTGCACAAATGCGGACATTAATCTCAACCCGTTGCAACGGGTCGTCTTGCCATATAGGTAACGGACAAAATGCCGCCGGATATAATTTTGACCCCGACTGCAGTATTGTTACTTATTGGAACCAGATAAACAAGGCCTGTGTTCTCTACACCATGGTACCGATGCCTAAAAGCCCGCAGCCTTTATTAACTGCGGCAGAAAAACTGGTGATCACCAATTGGATTAATGCCGGACATCGTTATACTGATTGATCTGTCAAAAAAGACTTTTGAATAAAACGAACAAGGCAAGTACTATTATTGGTACTTGCCTTGTTTATTTAAATGGTTGAAATTTGATTTGTAGACCGAATATTTATTCTGCTTTAGGCCTGGGATGGGCTATTATCTTTTTGGCTGCCTCAAAATCAAAAGGCTTATTAAATGGATTATCCGGGTTGTTATGACATTTCTCACAAACCTTCTGATCCGGGATAGTTAATCCATTCTCTTTGCTTTTTGCAAGATCCTGCATAATGGATTTTGTTTTATAAGCACTGCCTGGTCCATGGCAGGATTCACAGGAAACTCCTTCGTTCACATCTACTTCAGACTCTTCATCAATCAGGCTGGCATTAGCGGGGCCAAAAGTACTGTGACAGTTTAGGCATTTTGCTTCTTTTGTGGGGTCACTGATATTATTTTTCTTAGCATAATCAAGTGCTTTTTCGTTTGAAAGGGCTTTCATGGTGTTGGCATGTGGCGACTCTGTCCATTTTTTGTACTGCTGACCTACTGCTTCAGAATTGTGGCACATTTTACATTTGGTAGCGCCAACATATTTAAAATTCTGTCCATTCAGAGTAATTGCGGGGCTTACCGTAAGGACAAACAGCACAACCGTAATAATACCAGGGATTTTTTTCATATAATATTTAATTTTAGTTGATTACAAATTTTTTTAAAAAAAATATAGGTTTATGATTTGCCTCACAAAAAAAAATGACTTTTGTTAGAATACCAATGATTTTTATCATAAACGGCTGATACTGGTTTGGATAATTTTAGGCCTACCTTTGAATTTTTACAGTTGTATGCCAAATAAAGTTTGGGAAAACGGTTTTTTGTTTTTTTTGTTTATTACTTTAAACAATGTTGCTGGCTATTCCCAGGGCTTTTTAGACACGGCTGTGGTTATCAAATCTGCGGATGTGAAATGGGAAAGCCAATTTCCCGCAATAAAAGATAAAAGCAGGCAAAAGCACAAAAAGAGGAATATATTTTCTTTGATCATCGGGGATGATAAAGATGAAATGGTACTTAGCAAACCGATGAATGTTTTTTCTGAAGACCCCGGAAATTTCTGGGTGATTGACCAGGGCAATGAAACCATCTTCAGGATAAGGGGTGAAAAAAGTGAAGTGCCCAGGGTTTTTTCCCGGCAGAAATGGATATTTCAATCTTTGGTTGGTATCTGTTCTATTCCGGGCAAAGGAATTTTGTTTACAGATTCCCGGCTGAACAAAATATATTTTCTCAAAAATGATTTCAAAAAAATTGAAATCCTCGGCGATTCCGTCTTGTTAAATCAGCCAACAGGAATAGCTTATTCGTCTGCAAGTTCAGAAATATGGGTAGTGGAAACTGCGGCACATTGTATTACTATACTCGATGAAACAGGAAGAAAAATACGATCAATCGGCAACAGGGGCGCAGGGAACGGGGAATTTAATTTTCCCACTTCAATCTGGATTGATAAAAAGGGTTATGCCTATGTGGTAGACGCACTTAATTACCGCATCCAGATATTTGATAGTAGCGGAAAGTTCATGAATGCTTTTGGCGAGGCTGGCGATGCTACCGGGAATTTTGCGATGCCAAAATCAGTGGCAACAGATTCCTATGGTAATATTTTTGTGACAGATGCATTGTTTCATGCAGTGCAGATTTTTGATAACCGGGGCCGTCTTCTTTATACTTTTGGTTCGCAGGGGAGAGGCCAGGGAGAGTTTTGGTTGCCTACGGGAATTTTTATCGATAAACAGGATAATATTTATGTTGCTGATAGTTATAATTCAAGAGTGCAAATTTTTAAACTTATTAATATTGTTAAAGGAAATTAGGTAAGACATGAATAAAATATTTATTTCTTTAATAGGTCTGCTTTGTGTGGCAAATAGTTACAGCCAGTCAATTACTACCACAAAGCATAACCTGTCCATATCCGGGCCCGGAACTGTAAAAGCTTCTACAGAATCTGAAATCTGCAAATTTTGCCATGCCCCTCATAATACTTCTCCGCAAACTCCTTTATGGAATCATACAAATTCAGGGGCCACTTATACACTGTATTCGAGCTCAACTTTAAATGCTATTCCGGGGCAACCGGATGGTTCCTCTATTCTTTGTATGGCTTGCCATGACGGTACGGTGGCTTTGGGAAGCATCATTTCAGGTACTGCTATTTCCTTTGCAGGGGGAGTTACGGTGATGCCAGCCGGAACAAAAAATCTTGCTACAGATCTGTCGAACGACCATCCCATTTCATTTTTATATAATGCCGCATTGGCAACAGCTGACGGGCAATTGATAACTCCTTCGGGAATTACCCCGCCTGTACATCTGGAAAATTCAAAAGTGCAATGCGTTTCCTGTCATGATTCCCATGCCAATTTAACCAGCAGTTTCCTGGTGACCACTTCTCAAACATCGGCTTTATGTATGAGCTGTCATAACAGAACTTATTGGACCGCCAGTACTCATAAAACTTCTACAAGTACCTGGAACGGCAGCGGAACAAGTCCATGGCTGCATACACCTTATACAACCGTTGCTAATAATGCCTGTGAAAACTGCCACAACCCGCATAATGCAGGTGGAAACCGCAGGTTACTGAATTATGCCGCCGAAGAAAACAATTGCCTTAATTGCCATAGTGGAACCGTGGCTTCTTCTACAAAAAATATACAAACTCAGCTTGCAAAAACATATAAACATAATGTAGCAGGCTACCTGGGAGTGCATGATCCGATAGAAAATGCGAACGTAGTTACAAAACATGTGGAATGTGCAGATTGCCACAACCCTCATGCTACTAATGCCACCACAGCTGTAGCTCCACTTGCCAAAGGATTTGAAATTGGTGTTTCGGGAATAAACCAGGCAGGAACCACTGTTGCCGCTGTTACCAACGCTTACGAAGTATGCTATAAATGTCATGCGGGCCAGGCATGGGCACCTACCGCCGCTGTTGTAAGACTCATTAATGGAAATAATGTTCGGTTGGACTTTGCAACCACCAATGTATCCTTCCACCCGGTTGTGGGTGCAAGAAATAATGCAGAAGTAGTTCCTAACTTAATTGCTCCTAATACGGCAACCACAGTATTATATTGCACAGCCTGTCATTCCAGCGATGGCACCGGAGTGCCTTCCGGACCACATGGTTCAACTTTTCCGCAAATTCTTAAGTTGCAATATTCAACTACTTATCCTACTACGGAATCAGCTACTGTTTATGCACTGTGCTATAGTTGCCACAACCGGACTAATTTAAGGGCCGGTACCAATTCTTTTAAGGAACACAGTAAACACTTGGGAGCAAATATTCCTTGTAGCGAGTGTCATGATCCTCATGGAATCCCTTCACCTGGTACAGCAACGAACAATTCAAACCTCATTAATTTCAAAGCGTCTGTTGTGACAGCAGCTTCGGGAGGACAAGGTCCAAGATTTGAAGATTTGGGCGTACGTACTGGCAGGTGTTATCTTACTTGTCATGGACAGGATCATAACCCGAAAACTTATTGATGCCCAATATTTTTTTATGAATATTATCAGCGAAAAATGATGAACCTGCGAAAAAACATATTTGCTTATGCAAATCATCAGGATAATAATTGGTGTCTTTATAGGATCGAAAGGTATCAGCAGAGGGGGGTGATAAAAGTCATGGTTGTTTCTAATATTTGTCATGGATTTGCAAGATGTCGAATATAATTTTGTGATGTAAAATAATTCTTACAAAAAAATTCTACTACATGAAAAAGATTCAGATTTCGTTACTGGTCGTTCTGGCTTTACTGGTTCTTCAGACAGGTTATTCCCAAACAATCGTGGGTTCAAAACACGACTTTTCTGCACAGACCTGGAATACAAGTGTTGGCGGACAAATTTGCATAGTTTGCCACACCCCTCACAATGCTTCGCTTACAGTAAGTGATGCACCTCTCTGGAATCACCAAACTACTTCAACTACTTTTACAATCTATGCGTCATCAACAACAAACGCAACTATCGGTCAGCCAGATGCTAGTTCAAAACTTTGCTTAAGCTGTCATGATGGTACCGTGGCTCTCGAAAATTTTGGTACTACTACAACTGGTACACATTTTATCGGTGGTGTTTACAACCTGGGAACTGGTCTTAACAATGACCACCCTGTATCATTTACTTACGACGCTGCATTGGCCACTGCTGACGGTGGTTTAAAGAACCCCGCCACTGCACCTTCCGGATTAGGTGGTACTATTGCCCAGAACATGTTAATTGGTGGAAAATTACAGTGTGCTTCTTGTCATGATGTTCATAATACATCTGGCCAGGTTAAATTGTTGATTAAAGCAAATACTGCCAGTGCACTTTGCTTAACTTGTCATAGTAAATAAGCTTGGCTAAAAGGCAGTGAGTTTATTGCTTTTTGAAACCACCCGTTGAAAGATAGTCAGGGAACTGCCTGAAAGCAGTTCCCTTTTCATTTCCAAATCGATGTGATGACTGATAGAAACAAAAAACATTACTGGCCCATCGTCGCCCTCTATTTAATAATTGCCGGATGCGGCAGGCATCTTGTGGCAGTTAAAGAGCCGGTAATTTACCCTGCGCCGCCTGACACGGCCCGCATACAATATCTAACCAGTTTTAGCAATTCCCTTGATATAACAGGTAAACGGTCTGCATTAAAAAAAACAGTGGAAGGTGATGACCCCGGAATTCCCGTGGGAAAACCTTACGGAATAGCTACTTCAAAAGGAAAAATTTTTATTTGTGACGCCACTATTAAAGGACTCGAAATAGTAGATCTGGCAAAAAAGAAATTCACTCCTTTCATCCCAAAAGGGAAAGGACAATTAAAAGTGCCTATTAATTGTTTTATTGATACGTCGGATGGTAAAATCTATATTACAGATACCGAGAGAAAAGAAGTAGTGATATTTGATGATAAACTGAATTACGTAACTGCTATTGGTAATATTGATACCACTGATAGTTTCAGGCCAATGGATGTTTGTGTACACGGGCAAACGGTCTGGATTACCAATCCAAAATCAAATAGAATTAATGTTTATCAGAAAGAAGGATATAAATTATTAAAAACATTCCCGGATTCAACAGCAGAGGGAGATAACCGGCTCTTCAATCCTATTAATATCTGTTATTCCGAAGGAAAAATATTTGTAACCGATTTCGGTGATTTCAAAATAAAAGTATTTACTGAGGATGGAAAATATATCACCAGTATAGGGCAATACGGAAAAGCCCTTGGTCAGTTTGTGAGGCCCAAAGGGATTTCTGTTGACAAGGATAATAATCTCTATGTAGTGGATGCAGGGTTTGAAAATGTACAGATGTTTGACCAAAAGGGTAGGCTGTTAATGTTTTTTGGCGGCCCTTATAAAGGCCCTGGCGATATGTGGCTGCCTGCAAAAGTTCATATTGATTACGATAACCTGCAGTTTTATAAAAAATGGGTTTCTAAAGATTATACGCTGAAGTATCTGATTTTTGTTACCAATCAATATGGACCGGATAAAGTAAGTGTTTATGGCGCTGTAAAACCGGCGGAGATAAAAAAATGACTTCAAATCACGATGAATGGCAATTAAAAAATTTCATATTGCTGCAAATGATTTTTCGGAAGGCTTAATCCGGAAAAAGGGAGGCTTGATTCAACGAAAAACAAAACGAAACCAACTTTTTCCCCTTACCTGCCTTGTTTTTATTCTTGCTTTAATTGTTACAGCCTGTTCGCCAAAGATGGGAAACGGCATGCTGAAATTTTTCTTCGACGGTGTTCCGGAAAAAAACACTAAAGACTCAGTTATTACAACCACTGCTGTTTCGGACACGACACATAAGAACACAAATATTATAGCTCCGCAAGTAACCTCAGAAACTTACTACCACCCTCCCTATAAAGAACGGGCCTGCACAAAATGCCATAATGGTGATGTGCCGGGCAAAACAACTTTTTCACAGGGTGATGTTTGCTATACCTGCCATACTGATTTTCAAAAAAAATATGAGATAGTACACGGTCCTGTTGCAGGAGGTTTTTGTACCACCTGTCATTCACCCCATTATAGTACCAATAAAAAATTATTATTGAATAAAGGCCAGGCAATCTGTTTGAATTGCCATACGCAAAGCCAGGTTATGAAGAACAGCAGTCATGCAGATATTGGTGATGCCAGTTGTACAGAATGTCATAACCCGCATGGAGGAAGCGACCGGTATTTTTCAAAATAAGCAAATGAAAAGGGCAGCAACTATATTATTATCCCTGGTTTTTCTGGTTCCGGCCAGGAACCATGCTCAGTCTGCAAAAAAGCAAACAGGATTTTGGAGAATATCTTCCTATTCCGGTGAAATAAGGGCCAATTGGTTTTACCGGCTCCAGGAAAGAAAAGGCAACCAGATATATGAAAAGCAGGAATCCGATTTGCTTTCTGCAGGAATTCTGTTGCGAACCAATAGCTACATATGGCATCCCAGGTTTTTGACCATTGATATTAATGGCGAATACACACCTACCCAGACAAAAGATAAATACCTTGTTATTCCGGACGAAGCGGAGAACAGGGACATGAGAAGATTTGATGTAGCCTTTACACTTCTTCCTCAAAACAAATTTTCCATATCCAGCTATATAAATTACGGACGGGTTTACAATAGCAGAGAGAGCCTGACAAGTATTCTTTCCAACAGCAAAAACTGGGGGAGTACACTTTTTTTACGGGCTAATAAAATTCCTTTCTCAATAGGATATAATAGCTGGAATCTTGATGAAAAAGAAATTCAAACGAACCGTCGGTTTCAAAACAAACAAAATAATCTTGAAGGTCGGTTCAATACTTCTTTTGGAAAAAATGACAAACAGGATCTTGTTGTTACCCATAGCGAATTCTTTAGAAAAGATTACAGTAAAACCGAAACCTTCAATAAGATTAATAATCTAAGCTATAACAGCCATGTACTTTTCGGGGTGAAAAAAAGAGACAACATGAGCACTCTTTTTTCCGGAACCTGGCAAAACGGAAATGATACATTTACCCGGTACCAGTTCCTGGAGAACATAAATTGCGAATTAAAAAATAATTTTTCACTGGGAACTAATTATTCTTTTTTTTCTGATCAGCGCTTTTTGCAAACTCTTAATCAGCATAAGGCCGGTGCTTACATCCGCCATCATCTTTTTGAGAGTTTATATTCCCAGCTGTCGTATGACTATACGACGGCTTCCCACACCATGTACAAGCAAAGTTTACAACAGGGCAGTGTTGACTTAAAATATTCCAAAAAGATATTAAAAAAGCATGACCTGGAGCTTGCATACAGGTACAATTTGCAGCAGCAGCATTGGCAAAGCGATGATGGGATAATACCTGTTATAAATGAAATCCTTCAGTTGAAAGATGGCCAGATTACACTTCTCTCCCGGCCATATATTACTGTATCAACGGTGCGTATAAAGGATGTAACAGGCACCATCATTTACCAGGCAAACCTGGATTATATTATAATTCCACAAAATAATTTTTTACAGGTGCAAAGAGTACCCGGAGGACAGATTGCTAATAATGCGACGGTATATGTGGACTATACCGCAATTCAACCTGGAAATTATGATTACACAGGTACCAATTATTACCTCTCCGCAGGGTTGTCATTCTTCAACAGGTTTCTCGGTTTTTATTATCACCGGTCTGTTCAGGATTACCAGGATCTTAAAAAAGCAGATTTTTTGACCTTGAATTATTTTCAGAATAATGTTTTTGGTGTCAGGCTGGAATATAAATATCTCACTGGCGGAGTTGAGTATGATGATATGAACAGCCATGTGTTGCCCTATAAGTTACTTCGTTATTTTATTAACCTCCAGGGTACTTTAAAAAAGAAAATTGCAGTTTCTGTGAATGGGAATGTGTATGATTACAAAGAACTTGGCGATGTTAAGAATCTGCAGTTTGCCGATGTGAGTCTAAATGCTGTTTGGCAGCTTTCCAAAAAACTATCATTAAAATCCTCGTTTAATTACCGGAAACAAACCGGCGAAGGTGTGGGACTTGATTTGCTCAATTTTAAAACCGGGTTTAATGCTGACATTAAAAGACTGCGTTTTTCTGTTGACTATAATTATTATGATCGATCTATTTTTACCAGTGAAAAAATACGGTTCAACGCTGTTAATATACAGTTAGCGAGAAAATTTTGATTAATATGAACAGTAAAAGAATTCGATACTCTTTATTGGTGATTGTTTTTGTATTACCTCTTTTTATGTTGGCGCAGGACAAGCCGGTTGCTCAAAAATGTACCGACTGCCATAAAAAAACAAATGCAAAAACTTTTGTTCATGAACCCTCAAAAGAATCATGCAAAAATTGTCACCAGCCTACCGGAAAGCCACACCCTTCTGAAGATGTGGAAGGATTTAAACTGACAGAAGAAGTTCCTCAACTGTGTTATACCTGCCACGACCCTTTAAATACTAAAAAAACCGTTCACCCTCCTGTAAAAGGTGGCACCTGCCTCGACTGTCATGAAGTGCATAGTTCTAATCAAAAAAAACTTGTATTTGTTGCACCACCTGATTTATGTTTTTCCTGTCATGGCGAATTAGAAAAACATCTGGATACTATTCAGGGTATTCACCGGGTTGTCAAAATTGGTTCGGCCTGTCTCAATTGCCATTCTCCTCATCAATCAGCTCAGCCAAAGCTATTGCTGGTTACGGAAAGAGACTTATGCCTGAAGTGCCATGATAAAGCTATCACAACGGAACAGCGAACCATTTCGAATATTAAAAATGAACTGGATAAAAATAAATATACACACACGGCAATTGTTAAGAATGGCTGTACAGGTTGCCATGATCCGCATGGTTCTGTTCAGAAAACTCTTTTGAAAGCTTCTTTTATAACGGAACCCTATGTTTCTGCCAAAACAAAAGATAATATTGCTTTGTGTTTTACCTGTCATAATCCGGGGCTTCTTGAAATGAGCAAAGTAGCAGATACAATTACCGGTTTCAGAAACGGGGATGCAAACCTGCACTTCAAACATGTAAATAAAAAGAAAGGAAGAAACTGCGTAATGTGTCATTCTATACACGCAGCTCCCAATGAAAATTTACTCGTCGATAAAAGGAAATTCGGCAACTGGGATATGCCGCTGAGATACACCAAAACAGAAACTGGAGGCAGTTGCATTACTGCATGTCATGCCTCCAGAACTTATTCAAGAATGCTTCCAAAATAATAAATGGGAAAGCCCCGACTATTTGATGACCTTGGCGTTTTCCATTAATACTTCAAAGAAATAGCCAAATCCTAAATCTTTATTCAGGGTGATAGTCCCTTCGAAAGTTGCAGTTTCGCCATCCTTTAATTCATCCAGTGTGGTAATCACTATTTCAAATTTTCCTTTATAGTCTGTGCCATCCTGGATATGAACCCAGTTTTTGCCCATTACACCTGCAGTGTATTTCGTAATCTTACCTTTAATTTTTATTGTTTTGCCTTCATAAGCTTTCGGATCTTTCAACACAGCAGCAATAGTTACCCCATCTTTTAAAGGTTCAATTTTTATTTGCTGCTTAACGGAATCTTTCGAAGAACCCATACTAGGTGCAGGTTGGGTATTTTCCGTAGTGGTGCTTACGTGATTGGGAGGAAGAACTACTGCGTTGTCTTTTTGAAGTGCTGGAGCTGAAGGATCTTTGGAAATTCTGTCTACAAATAATATTTGCTCAAACGTCCGTTTCAATTCTTTACTTTCAAACTTGGTCATCATCATCCCATTTTGATAATACACGGTGTCACCTGCTTTAACCTCCAGGGTGGGTGCGGCTATCCATAACTCTGTATTATTATCTTTCACTCTCAGGTAAGTATAATTTACAACCTGTATCACTTCCAGAACAGCTACACCATGCGGGGGGGTATTTTGATTTTCCGCCAGGGAATTTTCGGTTGCCGGCGTTTGCAAAGAAGAATTTCCTGTGTTATTGCTTTGGCTTGATCCACAACCCAGTATTGATAACATGAAAATGAGACAAATAGTAACTTTCATTTTGTGTTTTTTAGTGATATTTGCGAAAATTTTGACGCTAAGAAAGCAAATTAATTTCATTTGGCGAAATCAGGAGATGAGTAAAATCACATTGGTAAATAAGATAAGTCAGACAACTTGATGAAACCTCACTTTACATTTGGCAGTTTCGTATTGATACTGAGAGGCAGATGGATTTTCAAATATTAATTTACAAATAATGAAGAAGTTTTTTTCTCTTTTATTCTCACCCAAGTCAACATTGGTATTGCTTTTAATATTTACAGCAAGTATCGGGATTGCTACTTTTGTTGAAGATAAATATGACACGGCTACTGCCCAGCAACTTATATACAAAGCCAAGTGGTTTGAAGTAGTGATATTATTGCTGGCTCTTAATTTTATGGGAAACATAAAGCGCTACGGTTTATTTTCCAAAGAAAGAATCGGAGGCCTTCTTTTTCATTCTGGATTTATACTAATGATTATCGGTGCCGCTGTTACCCGATATTTCGGATTTGAGGGAATGATGCATATCCGGGAAGGGGAAAGTGTAGATTTTATTTCAAGCCTGAATCCATATTTCAAAGTTGAGGTATCCGGTGATAAAGGAAATTATTCTTCCAGCCATGCTTTAACGATAAGCAGTATTGGGAGCAATAAATTTTCTTATAAAGTAAAATCAGGTTACGAGAAACCGGTAACAGTAAACTTTGCCCGATATTTAAGTAATGCTGAAGAAACGGTTAATCAAAATGTTCCAGGTGGTAATGATATGCTTGCTCTCCAGATTTCATTCAGCGGCACAGCACAGGGAGTTTACCTGAAAAAAGGCGAGCAATTTGATGCCGGGGGAGTTACTATTGCATATACTGATTCACTGGGAGAAAATGATATTTCCATTTCAAATGCAGATGGAAAACTTGTAGCAAACGCTAAAACTGAGTTGATAAGTATAGTAATGTCTGCTGCTGGGGCCGATACTACTCAACGAGGATCAATGATTGAACTTCGGGAGAAAAACCTGGTTCAGTATAAACAGGTGATATTTACTTTAGTTGGGGTTTACAAACAAGCGGAATTAGATTTTATACAAAATAAACATGCTGATCATGAGGGCCTGGAAGTAGTAACCGTTAATGTGGGTTATAATGGCAAAAGCCAAAAGGTGAATGTAATCCAATCCGGGTCGACTGACGACCCTGGGCAGACTGTGACTTTTGACAACCTGAAAGTAAAAATCAGTTATGGTCCCAAAGAAATTAAGTTACCATTCTCTGTTAAGCTGAATGATTTTGTTCTCGACAGGTATGCCGGTTCAATGAGCCCATCTTCATTTGCCAGTGAAGTAAGTGTTGTGGATCCGTCTCATGATAAAACTTTTGGCAAAAGAATTTTTATGAATCATGTACTTGATTACAGGGGTTACCGTTTTTTTCAATCCTCATATGACCAGGACGAACGTGGTACCATATTATCGGTGAATCATGATTTCTGGGGCACATGGATTTCTTATGCCTCCTATTTCATCTTATTTATTGGTTTTGTCATCACCCTGTTTAGCAAAAGATCAAGGTATCAATTTCTTTCAATTGCAATCAGATCACTGCGGGAGAAAAGAAAAGCAGTTGTAATGATTGTCGGCTTATTACTTTGTGGCATCACTGGCCGAACACAAAGCGGGGAACATCATGAT
This sequence comes from Chitinophagaceae bacterium, assembly GCA_032654705.1. GTDB lineage: Bacteria > Bacteroidota > Bacteroidia > Chitinophagales > Chitinophagaceae > JJ008. The sequence continues at coordinate 2,332,927 of JAULAZ010000003.1, read as the reverse complement.
ATGAATCCTGCCCAGGTAGAAAAATTCGGGCACTTAATTGTTCAGACATTTGATGGCCGGTTAGAACCTCTGCATACTCTTGCCTGTGATGTGATACATAAAATATCAAAAAAGAATGATTTCAAATTTGAAGGAAAGCAATCCATGGACCCAATGATGGTAATGGTGGATATGCTGGCGGATCCCGGATTCTGGAAGCAGCAAAAAATGATATTTATCCGTGAAAAAGCTGTCAGCAATATGCTGGGTATTGAGGGGAAATATGCATCGTTCAATGATTTTCTTGACAATAATTCACAGTATAAGCTGGCTACAATGGTAGAGAATGCTTTCAGGAAAAGTCCTGCTGAACAAAACCAGCTAGACAAGGAGCTTATTAAAGTTGATGAACGACTTAATCTGTACTTCATGCTTTTGCAGGGTAGTATGTTGAAAATTTTTCCCGAGAGTCCATCTTCGGTAAAATGGGTAGATTGGACTGATTCTTTGACACACCAACCATTAACCGGAGCAATTGGAGTTATCAATAATGATTTGCAGTTAAAAGTATTTAATTATAGCGGTATTCTCCAGGCTTACCTGCAAGAACTTATGTCGGGGTTTCATTCCGGAAATTTTGAAAAGGCTGACCGCATACTTGGCTATTTAAAAGACATACAGCGGAATAATGTTCTCTCGGCAAAATTTCCATCGGAGAAGAAAATAAATGCTGAAATACGCTATAATAAATCTGCCATATTTAATAAGCTGAAGATGTATTATGGTTTGCTTAGCCTGCTATTGGTCTTTTTTGGTTTTATTTATAACCTGAAATCCGGAAATGTAAAATGGGCTTTAATTGGCCACCGGATATGCACTACGGTACTTGCTGTTTTATTTTTATATCACAGCTACGGTATGGGAATGCGCTGGTATCTTTCCGGGCATGCACCCTGGAGCAACGGGTACGAGGCATTGCTGCTGGTAGCATGGAGTACCATTCTCGCAGGCTTTTTCTTTATTAAAAGTTCAAATATTATTCAGGCTGCCACGGCTTTCCTTGCCAGCATGATTTTGATGACGGCCGGGCATAGCAGTTATGATCCCCAACTTACAAACCTGCAGCCTGTATTGCAATCATACTGGTTGGTGATACATGTAGCTGTTATTACTATCAGCTATGGTTTCCTGGCACTTGGTTTCATCCTGGGAATTATTAATATGTTTCTTTATTTGTTTAAGTCAGAGAAGAAAGCAATTAAAACAGATCTGCTCATCAATGAGCTCACTTATGTAAATGAGAAGAATCTCCAGATAGGATTGTTTTTGGCAACACTTGGCACTTTCTTAGGTGGGGTTTGGGCAAGTGAGTCATGGGGAAGGTACTGGGGTTGGGATGCCAAAGAAACCTGGGCTTTGATAATTGTTATTTTCTATTCTATTGTTTTGCACTTAAGGCTGGTGCCAAAATTAAGGAGTGGTTATATATTTAATGTTGCCTCTGTTCTTGGGTTTGGATCAGTATTGATGACTTTTATCGGTGTTAACTACTATCTCTCAAAAGGATTGCATAGCTATGCTGCAGATGATAAATCTGTATTTCCGCTCTGGGGCTGGATTATGGTTGTTTCTGTTTTGGCGCTGATGGTACTGGCAGGAATTAGAGAAAAGATAAATAGTAAGACCAATACAGGAATCGGCAATTCAAATTAATTCTTTTCTATAATAAGTTAATGCCACTGCATCGTTTATGCAGTGGCATTATTATTTATGTGAAAGAAAAATTAAGATGACTTAGATCAATATGCCGTATGAGAATGTACCCGGCATCTGTCATTTGTTTGTAAAACAATTTTTTTTTAACTGTTCTTTACAAAGTTGTGATAAACAGGAATGATTGTTGACTAACCTTTGCGTCGCCTTATAAAGAAATATGAAAAAATATTTTATAACTATAAGTTTTCTCTCAATTTCATTAGCATCCATTTCCCAGGATTCCATCTTTAACAAAGAAAAAAATCTTTCAGAAGTTGTAGTTGCAGCTAACCGCAGCGAAAGAAAATTGGGTAATGTGGCAGTGCCGGTACAGTTGGTTTCGCAAAAGACGATTCTTCAAACCGGCTCACTCAGGTTACAGGATATTTTGCAGGAACAAACCGGATTGGTTATAGTAAACAGCACTCTTGGTTCTGCATTAAACGGCTATCCCAATCCGTTCGGGCAGGGCGTTCAGATGCTGGGTCTTGATCCTGCTTATACATTAATATTATTAGATGGCGAACCACTGATTGGAAGAAACGGCGGCATACTGAAACTGGGACGATTGAGCACAGGCAATATTAAACAAATTGAAATTGTAAAAGGTCCTTCCTCCTCTTTATACGGTAGCGAAGCAATGGCAGGTGTCATTAATATTATTACTCTATCACCGCAGAAAGAAAAAGCAGAGTTTCAATTGCACCATGCTACCAATAATACATGGGGAACCGGATTATCCTATGGCAACCGGTTTAATAAAACGGGTGTTCAGTTTTTTATTAACCGTTATTCTACTTCCGGCTATGACCTTGATAAAAGTATTTATGGCAAAACAGTTGATCCGTACAGGGACTGGAACGGCCAGGTAAAAATTACACATGACTTTTCCAATAAACTGCAATTGCTGGTATCGGCCAGGCAGTTTGATTCAAAACAAAATAATAACTACCAGATTATTTGGCAGGGACAACCGGCTGTGGCGAAGGGCTATACCTCAGAAAAAGATCAGTCGGATTTTTTGCAATTGCGCTGGCAAATGAAACAGGACCGGAAATTTTATTTCAGGGCGTTTTATGATCGTTATATGAACAATTCATTTGTTAACCTTGATAAAACAACCACAAGATTTGATGAGACCTCTTTCAATCAATCCATATTGAAACCGGAATTGCAATTTGAAAGCAATCATAAAAACAGCCGCTATGTAGCTGGTGCCGGTACTTATTTTGAAATGATTGATGCCAGCCGCTATGCGGGCAAAAGAAATCTTGTTACGCTGTATGCCTTTACCCAGAAAGAATGGAACCTGGATCATGATAAAATTACTTTCATTGCCGGAGGAAGAGTTGACAAGCGAAATGATTTTGCTGCTAAAATCAGCCCGAGAATAGCAGTCGCATATAAGCCAAATTCAGCATGGAAGTTTACCGCCTCTTCAGGGTTAGGTTTTAAAGCACCTGATTTCCGGCATCTTTATTTAAATTTTTATAATTCGCAGATTGGATATTCATTAATCGGGGTCAAAGAATTATCAAGTCAATTGCAACAATTGCAACAGCAGGGTTTGTTGCAGCCCGGTGCTGACATTTCAGCTTATTTAAACACTACTAACCTGGAACCTGAAACTTCATTCGGCTCTCATGTTGGCGCATCTTACACTAATGAAAGATGGAAAATTGAAACCGGTTTGTTTCGCAACGATATCCGCAACCTGATTGACCGGTTCTCATTACCATTTACAAGAAGTAACGGTCAGCCGGTTTTCAGTTATCACAACATTGGCCGTGTTTACACACAGGGAGTTGATGCAGACATAAAATACAGGCTATTAAAAAAGATTTCAGTTTCGGGCGGTTACCAGTTTCTTGATTCCAAAGACAAAGACGTACTCCGGCAAATTAAGGAAGGTAAATTATATAAAAGAGACTTGACAACCTATGCAACATCAGTGGTAAAACGTTCTGACTATTCCGGGTTATTTAACCGTTCAAAACATACGGCCAATTTTAAAATAGAATTTAATGATGTAAAAACCGGTTGGAATGCTTATGCAAGGGCCATTTACCGCGGCAGGTTTGGATTCACTGATCTGAATGGTAATAATATTGCGGATGACCCTGCCGAAATGGTTAATGGTTTCTGGATGGTTAATCTTGCGGTGAGCAAATCTCTTGGTGAAAATTTCAGCATCCAGGGTGGCGCAGAAAATATTTTCAATTACACTAACCCGGCCAAGCTGAGCAATATTGCCGGCCGGCTATTCTTTGTCAATCTCAATTACTCATTAACAAACAATCACGATAAACGTAAAACAATCAAACAATGAAAAACAAAATTATTTTTGGCTCTGTGCTTTTGACATTAATTTTTGCCGCATGTACAAAAAAGGACAACACGGTGGTTTTGCCAACAACGGTGAAAACAAAAAACATCACTGTTAATTTTAGTCCTACCTCCACCTTTACTTTTTTCAGTTTCCGGGATACAACTATAGTTGCGAATTCAGATTCTGCAACTGCAAAATGGGATTTTGGTCTCCGGCTCACCACTTTTTTAGTTAACAGTTATGCCAGTGGCCCCGGAAACGCTGCTGTCATTCTGCAAGACGGTATTTATGATAATGTGACGGAGGCTCCTGCTGCCGGCTATGCATATGATACCACTTCATCACAAAAAGCTATTAAAGACGGAAGCTGGTATGACTACAACCCAACAACCCATTCATTTGTGCCAAAGGCAGGAAAGGTTTTTATTTTCCGCACAGCAGATGGTCATTATGCCAAAATGGAATTGCTGGGAGTGAGTTACGAACCATTTGCCGGCCCGGTACCGGTAAGGCTGATATATAATTTCCGCTACACCTATCAACCTAACAACAGCAATAAGTTTTGATTGAATCTATGTAAGACCTGTGAACCGTCCCGAAATGCCGGGGCGGTTTTTTTATTCCTGACCCAGAAAGGCTTTTCGTAGCTTTGCCGACTTAAAAATCAGATGGATAAGGACTACTATGAGTGTTAAATACAGAGAATTCACAGGATTGAATCTGCCAGCTTTTGAAAAGGAAATGTTGGCTAAATGGGCCGAAAAACAGGCTTTTGAAAAAAGCATTTCTTTAAGAGAAGGAGCAACTCCTTTTGTATTTTATGAAGGGCCGCCCAGCGCCAATGGAATGCCAGGCATTCACCATGTTATTTCAAGAACATTGAAAGACCTTGTGTGCCGCTACAAAACCATGAAAGGTTTCCAGGTAAAAAGAAAAGGCGGATGGGACACCCATGGACTGCCGATTGAACTTGGTGTAGAAAAAGAGCTGGGCATTACCAAAGAAGATATCGGTAAAAAAATCTCAGTTGAAGATTATAATAAGAAATGCCGGGAAGCGGTATTACGATATAAAGACAAATGGGATGACATTACCCGCAAGATGGGTTACTGGGTTGACCTGAATGATCCGTACATCACTTACAAAAACGAATACATTGAAACGGTTTGGTGGCTGCTGAGTGAATTATATAAAAAAGGATTGTTGTATGAGAGTGTAAGCATACAACCTTACTCACCGGCAGCAGGAACAGGATTGAGTTCTCATGAATTAAATCAGCCGGGAACATATAAGGATGTGAAGGATACATCCGCTGTCGCAATGTTCAAAGCGGTTAAGAATGAGAAAAGTAAATTTTTATTTGAAGCTGCAAAATCAGATGAAGTTTTCTTTTTAGCATGGACGACAACTCCGTGGACATTGCCATCCAATCTTGGCTTAACAATTGGCGCAAACATTGATTATGTACTGGTAAAAACATTTAACCCTTATTTAAGTAATGAAATAAATGTCGTTTTAGCTAAACAGTTGATGCCAAAATATTTTGACCTTACCGGTTTTGAAGTATCGGATATTAAAGTTGGCGACGGAACTTACTTTTTTAATGATGACACCCCAGATAAACATGGTCAGCCAAAAAACAAGGTCTATGAATGGAAGGTTTTAGCTGAGTTTAAAGGTTCAGCAATTGAAGGCTGCGAGTACGAACAACTACTACCCTATGAAGCTAATTCATTAAAAGCAATTCAGGAAATTGCTCCTGATGCCAAACCGTTCAGAGTTTTAGTTGGAGATTTTGTTACAACTGAAGATGGAACTGGTGTCGTTCATACTGCTCCCGCATTCGGCGCAGATGACTTTAAAGTTGGGAAAAAGTACAACATCGGCATATTAACAATGGTTGACAGGCAGGGAAAATTTGTTGATGGGTTGGGTGAATTCAGCAACCGCTATGTAAAAAATTATAAAGACGATCCCAACTATGTTGATGTGAATGTTGATATAGCGGTAAAGTTGAAGAAAGAAAACCGGGCTTTTAAAGTAGAAAAATACGAACACAATTACCCGCATTGCTGGCGAACAGATAAGCCAATTCTTTATTATCCGCTGGATGCATGGTTCATTAAGACCACTGCATTAAAGGAAAGAATGGTAGAGTTGAATAAAACCATCAACTGGAAACCTAAATCAACCGGCGAAGGCCGTTTTGGTAACTGGCTGGAGAATATGGTTGACTGGAATCTCAGCCGCTCAAGATTTTGGGGTACACCACTTCCCATCTGGAAAACAGACTATGGTGAAGAAGAAAAATGTATCGGAAGTATAGCCGAACTGATTATTGAAGCAAAAAATGCTGATAAGATATTGGGGTTAGCTAATAGCCCAAAGCTAACAGCTAATAGCTTAGACCTGCACAAGCCTTATGTTGATGATATTATATTGGTAAGCAATTCTGGCAAACCAATGAAACGGGTTCCCGATTTAATTGACGTTTGGTTTGATTCCGGAGCTATGCCTTATGCCCAATGGCATTTCCCGTTTGAGAATAAGGAAACATTCAAGCAAAGTTTTCCTGCAGATTTTATCGCCGAAGGCGTTGATCAGACCAGGGGTTGGTTTTATACACTTCATGCTATCGCTGCCATGTTGTTTGATAGTGTGGCTTATAAAACATGTGTTTCAAACGGATTAGTGCTGGATAAGAACGGCAACAAAATGAGTAAGCGTTTGGGCAATGTGGTTGATCCGTTTAGTACAATTGAAACATTCGGTGCTGATGCTACAAGATGGTATCTTGTTACCAATGCTTCGCCATGGGACAATATGAAGTTTGACCTTGATGGTATTAAAGAAGTACAGCGCAAATTCTTCGGCACACTTTATAATACCTATCAATTCTTTTCCCTGTATGCCAACGTAGATGGATTTGCATTTAAGGAAGCATATATTCCATTGGATCAACGACCTGAAATTGACAGATGGATTCTTTCCTCACTTAATACCGTGGTGAAGAAAGTAAATGAATATATGGACGACTATGAGCCAACGCAGGCTGGTCGTGTAATTGAAGATTTTGTGGATGAACACCTGAGTAACTGGTATGTTAGGCTTTGCCGCCGCCGTTTCTGGAAAGGCGAGTATGAGCAGGATAAAATCTGCGCTTATCAAACTTTATATGAATGCCTGGAAACGATAACAAGATTGATGGCACCTATTTCACCATTCTTTAGTGATTATATTTTTCAAAACTTAAATGCAGTAACAAATCGTTTTGAGGCAGAATCTGTCCACCATGTGAAATATCCATCCATTGATGAATCTGAGAACCCCCCAACGGGGGGCAGGGGGGCTATTAATGAATCGCTGGAGGAAAGAATGCAGTTGGCGCAGGATGCTTCCTCTTTAATATTATCGTTACGCAAAAAAACAAGTCTTAAAGTTAGGCAGCCCTTACAAAAAGTGTTGATCCCGGCTTTAAGTATTGAGATGGCAGAGCAGATTGAATCAGTAAAAGAACTGGTGCTTTCAGAAACTAATATCAAAGAGATCCAGATTTTGAGTGCTGAAAATAATTTTATTAAAAAGAAAGCGAAGGCAAATTTCAAAACACTTGGCAAAAAATTAGGCCCAAAAATGAAATGGGCTGCCGGGGAGATAGCAAAATTTGATGATTTTACAATTGGACTGGTTGAAGGAGGGTTTTTATTAAATCCTGATTGGCAGGAAAAGAATGAAGAGGCTATCATGATTTATCCGGCAGATATTGAGGTAACTACTGATCAGATTGAAGGATATGAAATAGCCGGTAAAGGTCATCTGACAGTAGCATTGGATATTGTAATTACCCCTCAACTTAAAATGGAGGGGGATGCCAGGGAATTTGTAAACCGCATACAAAATATCAGAAAAGAGAATGGTTTTGAATTGACCGACAGGATAGAAGTTAAAGTCTCTGCAGCTAATGGATTAAAAGACTCGTTAACTCAGTTTAAAGACTATATTTGCGCCGAAATTCTTGCGGATAAACTTGAGATACTGTCTGAAATTTCCGGTGGAACTGATATAGAAGTGAATGATATTCCATTAAAAGTCATTGTTTTAAAAAAAGGGTAAGCTATGGCAATAAAAAAGAAACCGGCTCCTAAAAAAGCCGCCAAACCCATCAAAAAAGCCGTTTCAAAAAAACCAGCGGCTAAGAAAACTGTGAAAAAACCTGCACCTAAACCTGCTCCGCATAAAGCGGCGAACAAGGCTTCCAAAAAAATAACAAAGCCTGTTGCAAAAAAGCCTGTTCATAAAGCAGCCGCAAAACCTGCCCGTCCAGCAACAACTGTAACTAAAACTGCTTCTTTAGGAGTGGCAAAGCCTGAACCGCCAGTTCAAAAGCCAGTGGTTAAAAAACCAGGTACTGTTGACCCCAAATCATTAGTTTCTATAAAGCCCAAGGTAAAACCCGTTATCAAAAAAGAGCCGCCCAAACTGGCGAAAGTGGTAATACCAAAAACTACTACCAAAAACTCTGTGAAGTATGAGCCGGAATTCACTAAATCGGTACTGGATACAAATAATATGAATCTGCAATCGTCTGCCCCTTCAATGCGGTATTCCGATACAGATCTGTCTGAGTTCAGGGAAATAATTCAGAAAAAACTGGATGCGGCTAAGAAAGAACTAACCTATCTGCAGGGATTGATAACCCGTAAAGATGAAGGCGGTGATATGGATGAGGCCCGGTATATGACCATGGAAGATGGTAGCGTAAGTATGGAAAGGGAGCAGTTGAGCCAGATGGCCAGCCGGCAGATCACTTTCATTGATCACCTGGAAAAAGCCATGATGCGGATTGAAAATAAAACCTATGGAATTTGCCGGATTACAGGGAAATTGATTGACAAAGCAAGGTTAAGAGCTGTGCCGCACGCCACTTTAAGTATTGAGGCCAAGCAGATGATGAATAAGTAAAGTGTTTCGGGTATAAAAGTAAATAGGGTATATAAAGTATCGGAAATACTTTATATACCCTATTTACTTTATTTACTGGTTTATTATAATACTACTTCTTTTTTCCATGCAGAAAAACCTGGAAACCTATTCCCAAAACAAAACCATTGTTGGTGAATTTATTGGTAGTTTCATTACTTCCGGTAGAAGGGTTGGTATCTGTGGGGCTATCATAATAAAGAGTAGTTCTTTTAAAAGTATTTTTATCGTAAGAAAAATTATATCCCGCAAAAACATCAAGCCCGGCATTATCTCCCATCATCTTTGTAAAACCAGCTGCAAACGCAGCATTAACAAAAAGCCCTCCCGTAGAACTTCCGGAATAAGTGGATTTATATAATGATGCGCCTGGCGCATAATAATAAAAGCCTTCTGTTTTTAAATTACTGATTCCGGCGTTCAGACTAAACTGGCCAAATGGCACGAAAGAACTTTTGCCTGAAAAATAATTTCTTATAAAACCCCCGACACCGATATTAAAGCCATTGGACTTATCGCTCTGGTAAGTTCTGCTATTCTGCTCATAAGTGGTTTTTTGCCCATGGGGATTAATATTAAGGGTTGCACCAATAGCAGTTTTGTCAGAAATAAACCATCCGATGGAGGGAGTAATACTGACCCCGTAATTTGTAATTTTTGAGGTGTTATTTCCAATGGAGGCAACTGAAATATCAGCATTGCCGGAATTAAAAAAAATACTGGATACTGAAGGGCCTATCATTCTGTCACCTTTGGTAAACTGGGCGTTTATAGCCATTGAGTTCAACAGTAAAAACAGGCTGAAAAGTGATACTTTATAGTGCATAATATTTAATTGATAAGAAACAAATATAGACCGGATACTGGAAAAAAGAGGGGGAAAAATTATTTAAAAAAACTTGCATTGGTTTAATATTTTCCCTTTACCTTTAAAATCAATTGGTGAATCGGAAAATTCACTTACTTTTAGAGCCAAAACTAATTTAACAGTCAAATTAAAACGCTATGAGAAAGTTCAGACTTCTATCACTGTGTGCTTTAGCCATTACATTTTTAGCCGTTAGTTGTACCAAAGAAGGTCCTGAAGGTCCTGCTGGTGCAACAGGTGCTCAGGGTTTAACCGGTGCTGCCGGTGCCACTGGTGCCACTGGTGCCACTGGTCCACAAGGCCCTGCTGGTCCTGTTGGCCCTCCGGGAACAGCTAATGTTATTTATTCAGCATGGTTAGCAGTTTCTGCCCATACAGCCGTTATAGATTCCAGTCTTACTGATTTTGGGCTATGTAAAAAATGGCATAGACTTGCTCCAAGTGTAACTGCTGGTGTTCTTGATAATGGTCTTGTTCTTTCCTACTGGAGAGTTACCACTGTTATTTATTCAACAATACCTTACCAGTTCCCTGTTGGTGCACAAACATATTACCTGGGGGCAATACCTGTTGCAACGGGTGGTGGTAAAATAATTTATTTTACTTCAATTTTCGGCGCCGGCGCAGGTTGGACTCCAAATGGTGCTGCTGAAACAAGATATGTTATCATTCCGGGAAGTGTTGCTGGTGGAAGAACAGCCGGTGTGGGTGGTACAAACTATACCGCCGACCAGGTAAGGGCAATGTCTTACGAACAGGTTTGCCGGACGTTTAATATTCCCGCTTCTGGCGAAGGATGGCATTAAGAAATTTGTTAAGATAAAAATCTTTTATAGAAAGCCGTTCCGATACTATCGGAACGGCTTTCTATTTTGTATACATAAGTTACCTTGCAGCATAAAATTTCTATCAATGAGAGCCGCAATACTTCTTACTTTATTTACTTTTTATACTTTTATCTCATCAGCTCAATCCCGAATTATCTCCGGACCTATGCTTGGGCCGGTGGAGTTAAGAGATGCAAAAGTTTGGGTGGAGGTTTCTCAGGAGGTAAAATCTGCTTCAATTCAATATAATAAGATAGGGGAGGCAAAAAGTAAAACGGTAATATATAAAGGGCAATTAGGAAATGAGTTTAACCCCATTCAATTTACAATTGGCGGATTAGATTTTAATACTACCTATCAATACAAAATATGGATTAATGGCAAAGCCACAAACTATGGCGGGGAGTTTACCACCAAAGACCTTTGGCAGTGGCGTAAGCAGCCTCCGGAATTTAGTTTCCTTACAGGAGGTTGTGCTTATCTGAATGAACCTGTTTATGATCGTCCCGGTAAACCTTACGGTGGCGATTCTTCTATTTTTGAAAGCATGGCAAAGGAAAAAGCAGCCTTCATGCTCTGGACCGGGGATGCATGGTACACAAGAGAGGTAGATTATTACAGCGATTGGGGGCTATGGTACAGGGCCAGCCACGACAGGGCGTTTCCGGTATTGCAGAATTTTTTGAAATCAATGCCACAATTTGCCATTTGGGATGATCATGATTATGGCCCCAATGATATAGGCAAGAATTACATATTAAAGGAAACAAGCAGGGAAATCTGGAAAAAATACTGGTGCAATCCTTCTTATGGCGAAAACGGGCAAGGCACTTACACGATGACAAGTTGGGGAGATGCCGATTTTTTTATGACAGATGACCGTTGGTGGCGCAGTGCTGATAATATGAAAGATTCTGTAGATGGCTTTCCCAACAATGAAAAACTAATGATGGGCGAGCAGCAGATGGAGTGGTTAAAGAATTCATTGCTATACAGCAATGCTACTTTTAAGATAATTGTTATTGGTAGCCAGGTGCTGAATCCTCTTTCATCTTTTGATAAGCTGTCAAATTTTCCCTTTGAATACAATGAATTAATGAATTTTTTGAAAGAGAATAAAATAAATGGTGTTGTCTTTCTTACCGGTGACAGGCATCACAGTGAAATTATAAAAGCAGACCGGCCCGGAACTTACTCTTTATTTGATATTACTGTATCGCCGCTTACTTCAGGTACTCATACATTCAGTGGTCAGGAAAAGAACAATCCTTACCGGGTATTGGGGATTGATGAGAAACAGAATTATGCAAAATTTTCTTTCAGTGGAAAACGGGGAGAACGGAAACTGACAGTAAATTTTCTTGGGGTAAAAGGCAATAAACTTGGTGAGTGGAGCATTACCGAGAAAGATTTAAAAACCCCGCAATAATTTTAGGGATGATCATTTATTTTGGATATGAAAAAGGCCAGGTGATGCAGGCATTACGTTATCATTTTATCAGCCGTAGAGAAATTTTAGTTATGCTGATACTGGTTAATGTTTTTACATTGGCATCAGTTATACTATATCTCTTTAATAAAATAACGCCGATGGCCTGTTTGACGGGTTCGTCATTGTGGGTTGTTCTGATGGTCAGTTTCTGGTTCATACTTCCGGGAATGGTGTATCGCAGGGCTGTTACCTTCAAACATAATTTTAGTATGGAATTTACCGATGATGGAATTACACTCGGACATGAACGGGGCGCTAAAAGCTGGCCCTGGTCAGCACTAAAAAATTTTATTGAAAGTCCTCATTTTTTTCATCTGTATTTCGACAGCCGGTCCTTTTTATTAATACCAAAAAATGGATGCAGGGATAAAGATGAAGTGTTTGAACTCCGGCAATTGTTGAAAACGAAAGTCAGGAAGAAGTGAGTGGTGAGTAGTGAAATACTGAAAGTGATTTTCCTGTGACTCACATCTGCCGACTAACAAAAGAAAAATTATTTCTTTAGGAAAATTAAAGCCCCTCCTTGGAGGGGTTTGGGGAGGCCACTCAAAGTTTTTTTTCCATTACATAGTGAGGAATAGTTATTTCAGTAAACTCTTCACTGGAGACTGAGTAACCCATTTTTTCATAAAACCCCACTGCATTTTTCCGGGCATTCATCGAGAGAACTTTATAACCTCTGTCCCGGGCCAGGTTTTCTGCAAAATTCATCAGTGCCCTGCCGATGCCTTTACCTTGCAAATCATTTAAAACAGCCATTTGACGAAGGCGGACAGTTTCCGGGTTTTCTTCTACCAGCATGCAACATCCGAGTATATCATCATCTTCAAAGGCGCCAATAAGCACATTGTCTTTTTCCTTTTCCAGTTCCTGTTGAGTAAAGCCGATGCCAAGTGGTTTACGCAGTATATCATCCCGCAGTTTAATCATCTGCCTGTATTCAGCACTGCCATGGTCAATAATTTTCAGAGCCATAACTAAGGAGAAAATTGTTCAGGTTTTCAAATTACAAAGAACTTATTATACTGCCAACCGTTTGGATTTAATATTTAAAATTGCCCCCCGGGCATTATGTGCTGTTATTGCTTAAGTTTCAGTTGATTGGGGTTAAAATGGAAAAAATAACCTTTCCGATGCCGATTAATTCAAAAAGTATATTTTTGCCACCAATAAACAAAACTTTAAGAACATGTCAGACATTGCATCAAGAGTAAAAAAGATTATCGTTGACAAACTGGGTGTTGACGAAGCAGAAGTAACCAATGAAGCTTCTTTTACTAATGACCTGGGCGCCGATTCATTAGATACGGTAGAACTAATCATGGAATTTGAAAAAGAATTCAATATATCCATTCCGGATGAGCAGGCTGAAACCATCACGACAGTTGGTCAGGCTATCGCTTATCTTGATGAGCATGCCAAATAATGTATAAGCTGTCTTGTCCGCAGGGCAGGAAGAAATCTACATCCGCCTTCAAACTGTTGATGTGCAGTGAAGGCGGTTTTATCTTTGATTAAACTGCTTTATCTTACAGCCAAATGGAATTAAAACGGGTTGTTGTTACAGGTATGGGGGCCATTACGCCATTGGGAAACACTGTTCCGGATTATTGGAACGGGCTGATCAATGGCATTTCCGGCGCCGCTATGATTACCCAGTTTGATGCCGGTAAGTTCCGGACAAAATTTGCCTGCGAGGTAAAAGGATTTGTACCAACAGATTTTCTGGATAAAAAGGAAGCCCGGAAAATAGACAGGTTCACCCAGTTTGCATTGGTTGTAAGTGACCAGGCAATGGCCGATGCAGGACTAAATAAGGACAATATTAATCCCGACAGGGTTGGTGTTGTTTTTGCCAGTGGAATTGGGGGAATTATGACTTTCCAAAGTGAAGTGATGGATTTTGCAAGGGGCGATGGTACACCAAGATTCAATCCATTCTTTATTCCAAAAATGATATTGGATATTGCGGCGGGGCAAATTAGCATGCGCCACAACTTAAGAGGTCCAAATTTTGCAGTTGTGAGTGCCTGCGCCAGCAGCACCAATGCCATAATGGATGCTTTTAACCTAATACGCCTGGGCAAAGCAGATATTATTTTAACTGGTGGCAGCGAAGCCGTAATCAGTGAAGCTGGCGTTGGCGGGTTTAATGCCATGAAAGCCCTTAGTGAAAGAAATGAGGATCCTGAAAAGGCCAGTCGTCCGTATGACAAAGACCGTGATGGTTTTGTAATGGGTGAAGGTTCCGGGATGATAGTATTGGAAGAATTGGAACATGCCAAAGCAAGAGGCGCCAATATCTATTGCGAGATAGCTGGTTGCGGTGCTTCCGCAGATGCTTATCATATCACTGCACCGCATCCTGATGGATTGGGAGCCAAAAATGTAATGTTTGCTGCTTTGGATGACGCCGGAATGAAACCGGATGAAATTGATTACATCAACACACATGGCACTTCCACACCTATTGGTGATGGGGCAGAAATAAAAGCTATCACTGCTGTTTTTGGTGAACATGCTTATCAGCTAAATATCAGCGCCACAAAATCAATGACAGGGCACTGCCTTGGGGCTGCGGGAGTAATTGAGGCCATAGCCAGCATCAAGGCTGTTATGCATGATATGGTGCCTCCAACTATCAATCATTTTACAGATGATCCCGAACTGGATTCCCGCCTCAATTTTACTTTTAATAAAGCACAACAGCGAACAGTGCGGGCTGCATTGAGCAATACATTTGGTTTTGGCGGACACAATGCCTGTGTGATTGTTAAGAAGTTTAAGGTTTAAGAGTTTAAGGTTTCATCTTCCTTTTCTATTAGAAGAAATATCATAATTAATAGAGAAAATTAAATTCTGTATAACCTTAAACTATTAAATGTTTCATTTTTAAACTTTTTTCGTAGCTTAACCGCAATGGATTTCTTCAAGAACCTTTTTATCAAACAATCCGGTTCGTCTTTTAAAAAAGAGCTTAAGAACATCCTGGGTTTTAAACCCCGTAATATTTCATTATATAAAACGGCTCTTACTCACCGCTCTGTCCGGGAGGAGGCAGATGAAAATAATGAACGGCTCGAATATCTTGGCGATGCAGTACTGAGTGCCATGATTGCCGACTATCTTTTCAAACGCTACCCATATAAAGAAGAAGGGTTTTTAACCGAGATGCGAAGCAAAATGGTAAACCGCCAGCAACTGAATGAAATTGCTGTTCGCATGGGGTTGAAAAAAATCACTTTGTACAATAAAATGGATGGCTCCTTAAAAGCCAGCCAGATATTTGGTAATACCCTCGAAGCATTGGTCGGCGCTATTTATCTCGATCATGGATATAAAAAAGCTGCTACGTGGGTGTTGGAAACCATCATTCAGCCGCATATGTTTATGGATGATTTGGAGAATCTGGAGATCAACCATAAAAACAGGTTATATGGATGGGCAAATAAAAATGGCAAGGTGCTGGAGTTTGAAACCCTGAATGAAAAACTGGAAAATGGCCGTCGTTTATTTACCGTAGCGGCAGTGATTGATGGTCGAAACATTGCAGAAGGCAAAGCCTTCAATAAAAAAGACGCTTCGCAAATAGCGGCGCAGGCAGCAGTTGAAAAAATGGGAATAGTAAATGCTGATTCGATAGGAGATGAGCAAGCAAACTCCCAGACAGAATTGTAGCTGATCTTATTTTCTCTCCATACACAATTCAATCAATACCCCATTGGTATGTTTGGGATGTAAAAAACAAATTAATTTATTATCGGCCCCTGCCTTCGGTTTTTCATTTAGCAATACAAATCCTTCTTTCTTTAACCGCTCCATTTCCTTTTCTATATCGGCCACTTCAAAAGCAATATGGTGGAGGCCCTCGCCTTTTTTTTCAATAAACCGGGCAATCACTCCATCCGGGATGGTGCTTTCTAATAATTCTATTTTATTGGGTCCTGCCTGGAAAAAAGCTGTATTCACTTTTTCACTTTCTACCAATTCTGTTTTATAAGAGGGGGTGTTCAGTAGTTTTTCAAAAACAAGTAATGAATCAGCAAGATTCGTTACAGCTATTCCAATATGTTCAACTTTCAGCATAATACTTGTTTTTGAAAGCAGGATGGGGATTGCGAGATCGGTAAAATTCCGCCTTACAGCTAAATTAGGGCTTTCAGGAAGAACCTTTTGAGGTAATTTTGTGTGTAAGAAAACAGAAACAAAGTCTAATTCAATTTATGCTCAAATTTCCCATATATCTCGATCATAATGCCACTACACCCTGCGATCCTCGGGTGGTGGAAGCCATGATTCCCTACTTTACAAATAATTTTGGCAATGCTGCCAGTCGTAACCATCCGTTTGGCTGGCAGGCGGAAGAAGCGGTGGATTATGCCCGTGAGCAGGTGGCAAAACTGATAGGCGCCGATCCCAAAGAAATTATTTTTACGTCCGGGGCCACAGAGGCTGATAACCTTGCTATCAAAGGTGTGTTTGAAATGTATGCCGGCAAAGGCAACCACATCATTACCTGCAACATTGAACACAAGGCAGTGTTGGATACTTGCAAACACATAGAAAAAGAAGGCGGTGAAGTGACATACCTGAAAGTAAAAGATAATGGATTGATAGACCTGGCTGAACTGGAAGCAGCAATCAAACCCACTACTATTCTCATTGCCATCATGTATGCCAATAACGAAATTGGCACCATCATGCCGATGATGGAAATAAGTGCTATTGCAAAAAAGAATGGCATACTTGTATTCAGCGATGCTACACAAGCAATAGGAAAGGTTCCGGTAGATGTAAGTAAAGACGGCATTGACCTGATGGCATTTTCCGCACACAAGATGTATGGCCCCAAAGGGGTAGGTGCATTATATGTTCGCCGGAAAAATCCAAGGGTAAAAGTAACTGCCCAGATTGATGGCGGTGGTCATGAAAGAGGGATGCGAAGCGGCACATTGAATGTTCCCGGTATCGTTGGCTTTGGCAAAGCCTGTGAAATTTGCATGAATGAAATGGAAGAGGAAACAGCAAGAGTAAGTAAACTGAGAGATAAATTAGAGAATGCCCTTCTTAAGATTGAAGAAGCTTACCTGAACGGAGATCAACAACACCGTCTGCCGCATGTCAGCAATATTTCTTTTAAATATGTGGAAGGAGAAGGATTGATGATGGGCTTTAATAAAAATATTGCCGTATCATCTGGTTCGGCTTGTACTTCCGCATCATTGGAACCATCGTATGTATTAAAAGCTTTGGGACTGGGGGATGACCTGGCACATAGCTCACTTCGTTTTGGCTTAGGCAGATTTACCAATGAAGAACAGATTGATTACACCATTGAACAGGTAACCAATACTGTCAATAAATTGAGAGAGATGAGTCCGCTGTGGGAAATGTATAAGGAAGGGATTGATATGAACAGCATTGAATGGGCGCATCATTAAATGGTATATAAAGTGAAAAGTATATAAGGGAATAGTAATCACTTTATTTACTTTATTAACTAAAAATTTAAAACTTTTCAAAATGGCATATTCAGACAAAGTACTCGATCATTACACCAACCCGCAGAATGTTGGTACATTGGATAAAAGCAAATCAAATGTGGGCACCGGCCTTGTCGGAGCACCCGAATGTGGTGATGTAATGCGCCTGCAGATTGAAGTGGATGAGACTACGGGCCAAATCAAGGATGCCAAGTTTAAAACATTTGGTTGCGGGTCAGCTATTGCTTCTTCTTCGCTTGCAACTGAGTGGCTGAAAGGAAAGACAGTGGATGAAGCAGTGAAGATTGATAATATGGAAATAGTGGAAGAGTTGAATCTGCCGCCGGTAAAAATTCACTGTTCTGTTCTGGCCGAAGACGCCATTAAAGCCGCAGTAAATGACTACCGTAAAAAGAACGGGCTGCCAGAACTGAAGTTTGATGAAAGTGTTGTACACTAAAATAAGTTGAAAGATGAGTGTAGCATTAGAGAACAGTATTTACATAAGCGATAAGGCAAAGGCAAAAGTTCGGCAATTAATGAGCGATGCCGGAATTGGAGATGACCTGTCATATTTTCTTCGGGTTGGGGTGGTAGGCGGAGGATGCTCCGGTCTTAGTTACAAGATGGATTTTGATAATGAATCCAGGCCAATGGACCAGGTTTTTGAAGATAATGGGATAAAAATTGTTACCGATTTAAAGAGTTTTTTATACCTCGTTAATACTACTCTTGACTTTTCAGATGGGTTGAATGGAAAAGGATTTTATTTCAGCAATCCCAATGCCAGCCGGACCTGTGGCTGTGGAGAGAGTTTTGCAGTATAATTAAGAAATTAGAAATGAGGAATAAGGAATGGGAAAGGGATTTAACTTTCTCATTTTTCATTTTACTGTTCGTTATTTCTTATTTTGCATTTCATGTGGTCCGTTTGTAAAAAAGAACTCCGTCAATTTTTCAGCAGCCTTACCGGCTATATTGCCATCATTGTTTTTCTACTGGTAAACGGGCTGATGTTGTTTGTGTTTGAGGATAATATTCTTGATTTTGGCTATGCCACCCTCGACCGATTTTTTCAATTATCTCCCTGGATACTTTTATTGCTGATTCCTGCCATTACCATGCGCAGTTTTTCCGAAGAATTTAAAACCGGCACTTATGAGATACTGCAAACCCGTCCGCTAACCAGGTGGCAAATCATTACCGGCAAATATTTTGGTAGCCTCATCGTAGTTGTTGTGGCTTTGCTTCCTACCATTATTTATATATTTTCTATTCAACGGCTTTCCTCCAATGAAGGATTGGATATGGGAGCTACCATTGGCTCTTATATCGGTTTGTTTTTCCTCGCTGCAGTTTTTACGGCTATCAGTATCTGCAGCAGCAGTTTTACTAACAACGCTGTCGTGGCGTTTATTGCAAGCCTTATTGGTTGTGCTTTGCTATATTATGGCTTTGGTGCTGTCAGCCATTTGCCTGCTTTAGCAAACGGCCCGGATTATTATGTAGAAATGTTCGGCATTGATTTTCATTACCGAAGTATCAGCCGGGGTTTGATAGATACAAGAGATATAATATATTTTCTTAGTGTCATTTTTCTTTTTATGACCATTACTAACCGGAATCTTTTAAAACGATAAGATGAAGAAAATAGTTGAAAAAGTATTTGCTTCAAAATTCTGGTGGTTGTTGCTGCTGCTGGTTTTGTTTGCCGTTAACTATCTCGCCTCATCTTTTCATGCCCGATTTGATTTAACGAAAGAAAAACGTTACACCTTGAGCAAAGCCACTAAAAATTTATTGAAAAACCTGGACGATGATGTACAGGTAGATGTTTTTTTGAAAGGTGAATTTACCTCTGAGTTTCGAAAACTGGTGAATAGTGTAGAAGAATTCTTACAGGAGTCTAAAGAGTATAGCAATGGGAAACTACAAATAAGATTTTTTGATCCTTTAAAAAATCTTGATGACTCATCTGCTGCTTACCTGTTAGATTCTATTAATTATTTCTATGATATTTCGCCTTACACATTACAAGCCCCTGGCAAAATAGGTGATGAGATGAAACAAAAGATTGTACTGCCCGGGGCGGTAATTCATTACAAGGATACTACGATAGGAGTGAATTTATTAAAAGGCATGAGAACTTATGGCTCTGAACGGGACCAGATTGCGAAACTATATAATGACATAGAAGGAACTCTTGAGTACAAGTTTGCCAGCGCAATACAAAAAATTACCTCATTAGATAAGCCAATAGTTGGCTATGCATTGGGACATGGGGAAGTGTGGGGTTATAATGCTGATGATGCGATAAAGACCTTATTAAGGAACTACAGGTTTGATACTGTTAATATTAAAACCGATCTGTATATTCCATCTGACTTCAAGGCAATTGTGATAATGAAACCAACTATTCCATTTACAGATGGAGATAAATTAAAGATAGATCAATATGTGATGCGTGGGGGGAAGATTTTTTGGATGTTGGATAACATGTATGCAGAATTTGATAGTTTATATAAGTCTGGAGGATTTACAGCATATGACAGAGCTCTGAATCTTGAGGATATTCTTTTTAAATATGGAGTGAGAATAAATCAGAATCTGCTACAGGATATGCAGTGCGATAAGCTTCCTCAAATAAGTGGCAAACAAGGAGAAGGACAGCAAACAAGACTTGTAGACTGGCCATTTTTTCCGGTGTTGGATGGAACCAATCATCCAATTACAAAAAACCTGGATGGGGTCAGGGCTGTTTTTCCAAATACTATTGATACAATAATGGCTGAAGGGATTAAAAAAACTTTTTTGCTTAGGTCTTCATATAATGCAAGAGTACTGCCAGCTCCTGCAATTGTGGATTTTGAGTTTCTTCAAATAGCTCCAGATATTAAAAGATTTACTGTTCATGATACTGCCGTTGCTGTTTTGCTTGAAGGGAAGTTTGCATCGCTTTTTAAAAACAAAATGTCAAAGACGCAAATGGATAGTTTAACTCATATGGGAGTCCCTTTTAGGCCTACTTGTGAGGAAGAAACAAAAATGATTGTTGTGGCTGATGGCGATATTGCTACTAATCAATTCAGCCAAACTAAGGGGCCTTTACCAATGGGTAAGAATTTGTTTACAAATTATACATATGCTAATAAAGAATTTTTCATCAATTCGATGGAGTATTTGGTAAACCCGTCCAATTTATTGGAAACAAGAGCTAAAAGTTTTACTCTAAGATTATTAAACCCGGTGATAGTAAAAAAACAAAAACTCACCTGGCAGTTCATTAATATCGTATTGCCGGTAATAACTATTTTGTTATTTGGTTTTATTTATCAGCAAATCAGGAAAAGAAAATATGCGGCGTAAACCCCACCCTCTTGCCCCCTCAATCCTCCCTTGTATCTTTGCCACTTATTTAACCGGGCCGAATGACAACTGACCAGATAACTTACCTCGTTTTTGGAATTGTATTGCTGCTTGCTTTGATATTTGATCTTGGCCTGCTGAGTAAGAAAGGTCAGAAAATAACAATAAAAAAAGCCCTTATTCAAACTTTTTTCTGGGTATCTCTTGCACTTGCTTTTTTTGTTTTTATGTGGTTTCAAAAAGGTAAAATACTTGCGTTGCAATATCTCAGCGGGTACCTGATGGAATGGAGCCTGAGTATTGACAATATTTTTGTTTTTATCATTATTTTTTCTGCTTTCTCCGTTAAGGAAAAATATTATGGCCGGGTGTTGCTTATTGGAATATTGATGGCTATTGTATTCAGAATTATTTTTATTACCGTAGGAGTAGCGCTGATGCAGTTTGAGTGGGTATTGTATATTTTCGGTGGCTTTCTTGTTTATACGGGATATAGGATGTTTACAGCTACAGAAACAGAGGAGTTTGATCCGCATGAAAGCAAAATTTACCGCTTCATTAAAAAAATTCTTCCGCTTGCTCCGCATGATGGGGATGGCCGTTACCGGATTGTAGAAAATGGCAGACCGGTTTATACCACGTTATTTGTTGTCATTATTATGCTGGCTGCTATTGATCTTGTATTTGCTTTAGATTCCATCCCTGCCGTGATGGGCATTTCAAGAGATAAGCTGGTCATTTATACTTCCAATATTTTTGCCGTGCTGGGCCTTCGTTCACTTTTCTTTTTATTGCGTAGCGCTGTCAGCAAGTTCGATTACCTGCAGCAGGGTATTGCCATAGTGCTTGTGTTTATTGGAATTAAAATGCTGGCAGAACATTGGGTCAATCAGGTAATGGATAAGAACACACAGGTAATTATTTCGCTGGGTGTAATCATAACATGTATTTCAGGTTCTATTTGCTATTCCATTTTTATGAGTAAAAAAGGTGAGCCACCGGAAATGGGGGAATGATAATTTATAAAAATTTTTAAAATTTGACATATACAATAACTCATATTTCCAGCATCATTGAAGCGGACGCAATGATTGTAAAGGATTTTCCGGTGGAACAACTTTTGCTGGATAGTCGCAAAGTAAACACACCTGCTGTTTCTTTATTTGTTGCTTTAAAAGGCCCAAGAAGAGATGGTCACCAGTTTATTGCTGAATTGTACAGAAAAGGCGTTAGAAGTTTTATTGTCAGTGATAAAATTAATTTCAATGTTTACTCGGAAGCTAATTTCCTGGAAGTCTATGACACCTTAGCTGCATTACAGCAATTGGCAGCATATCATCGCAGTCAATTTAATATTCCGGTAATTGGAATTACAGGGAGTAATGGAAAAACGATAGTGAAGGAATGGCTGTATCAGCTGCTGCATGAAGATTTTAATATTGTTCGCAGTCCCAAAAGCTATAATTCTCAGATTGGTGTTCCGCTGAGTGTGTGGCAAATGAACAGTAATCACACATTGGCCATATTTGAAGCGGGCATTTCAGAGCAGGGAGAAATGATAAGGCTGGAAAAAATAATTCGCCCCACTATAGGTATTCTTACAAATATTGGTGAAGCACACAGTGAGGGATTTAATGATCAGGCGCATAAATTCAGGGAGAAATTGGTCCTGTTCAGGAATTGTAAAACAGTAATAGGAAGAGAAGCAGATTTTGCCGGGCAGGAAGAATTTATTGAATTACTGGGAGAGGATATGAAAGTGCTTACCTGGGGTTTTTCTGATAAAAATGATTTTATATTAAGTGGTATTGAAAAATTAGCAGGCCAAACAAGGTTTAAATTAAAATATGGTTCAGATGAACTGGAAATAATCATCCCACTTTCTGATGAGGCTTCGGTAGAAAATGCCGTAACCTGCTGCTGTGTACTGTTACATTTGGGGATAGCGGCTGATGTTATTTGTGAACGAATCAAAATGCTTCAGCCGGTAAATATGCGCCTGGAGTTGAAGAAGGGAATTAATCATTGCTCTATCATTAATGACAGCTATAGTACCGATCTTAGTTCACTGGAAATAGCTTTGAATTTCCTGGATCAGCAGAGTGCCGGAATAAAGAAGACGGTTATACTTTCAGATTTTTTGCAAAGTGCTATTCCCGATGCGGAGTTATATGCCTATGTTCTTGAAAATTTAAAAAAACATAGTATAACCCGGTTGGTTGGGATAGGAGAAAGGATTTTTGCCAATCTGCAACAGGTAAATGAAATGCAGATTGAATTGTATCCTTCCATTGAAAATTTTCTCCTGCAATACCGGTCCTCACAGTTTAAAGAAGAAACGATCTTAATAAAAGGTGCCCGGGCATTTGCATTCGAGCAAATTGTGCAGTTGCTGGAACAAAAAGTGCATCAGACATTGCTTGAAATTAATCTGAATGCCATTGTTCATAATCTGAAAGAGTATCAGCAGTTGCTGAGGCCATCCACAAAAGTAATGGCCATGGTAAAAGCATTTGCTTACGGAAGTGGCGGGGCAGAGATTGCCGGTATTTTACAATATCACCAGGTGGATTATCTTGGTGTTGCATATACAGATGAAGGGGTAGAACTGAGAAGAGCAGGCATTACGCTTCCTATTATGGTGATGAACCCTGACGAAAGTGCTTATGAATCCATTGTAGAATATAATCTTCAACCGGAAATATACTCATTTGAGCTATTACAATCCTTTGATAAATTTCTGCAACAGGAAGGCTTAAATCAATATCCTGTTCACCTGGAAATAGAAACAGGAATGAACCGGCTGGGTTTTGCTGCCAGTGATATTCAAAAGCTATCTTCTTTTCTTGTATCAACAAACTCATTCAGGGTGCAATCGGTATTTTCCCATCTCGTTGCCAGCGAAGAAAAAGAGCAGGACGAGTTTACCATGAAACAATTCAGCCAGTTTGATGAAGCTGCAACTCAATTGCGCAACGGTATCGGCTACGATTTTCTCCGGCACATGGCTAATTCAGCAGCTATCATCCGCCATCCGGAATTGGAAATGGATATGGTGAGACTGGGAATTGGATTATACGGAATAGACAGCTCCGGTTCAGAAAAAATGAATTTGCAGACGGTGGCCACATTAAAATCTACTATTGCTCAAATAAAAAAAGTAACCAAAGGGGAGTCAGTAAGCTATAATCGTAAAGCGGTTTTTAGTAAAGATGCTGTTATTGCTACGGTTCGTATTGGCTATGCCGACGGATATCCCCGCAGGCTTGGAAATGGGGTTGGGAAGATCTGGATTAAAGGTCAGCTTGTTTCGGTGATCGGAATAATTTGTATGGATATGATGATGGTAGATATTACTGGTTTAGCTGATGTACATGAAGGTGATGATGTTGTCATCTTTGGAAGCCAGTTACCGGTGCAGCAGGTAGCGGCCTGGGCAGACACTATCCCGTATGAAATAATGACGGGCATTTCGCAGCGGGTGAAGAGAGTTTATTTTGAAGAGTAATATTTAACACCACTGCAAAACCTCAAAAAACCTAAACCTGTATATTTGCCGGTAATATGAAGACGTTTAAGCTAAGACATGTAGTATTTCTCATCGCTGTTATCATTATTGTTGATCAGGCGCTGAAAATATGGATTAAGACTACTCACCCAACAGGCGAAGTGGTAAGGGTTTTTGGCATGGATTGGTTCAGGCTGCATTTTATTGAGAACCCCGGCATGGCCTGGGGATGGAAGTTTGGCAATGAAACAGGTAAAATGGTATTGACGCTGTTTCGACTGGCTGCTGTCATCTTCGGTGTCTGGTATCTTGGCAGAATTGTAAAGCA
This sequence comes from Chitinophagaceae bacterium, assembly GCA_032654705.1. GTDB lineage: Bacteria > Bacteroidota > Bacteroidia > Chitinophagales > Chitinophagaceae > JJ008. The sequence continues at coordinate 2,308,012 of JAULAZ010000003.1, read as the reverse complement.
GAAATATAAAAGAGGCTTTATAGTTTGCGCAGCATTAATTTTTGCCGGTGCATTGGGCAACCTGCTTGACAGCATGTTTTACGGAATGATTTTCGACAAAGGGCTTCATTATGATTCGTCGCTTCATGATTATGTAACTTATTATCCCGGTGTTGCTCATTTTACTTCATCCGGGTATTCTTCTTTTTTACATGGCAGCGTTGTCGATATGTTGTATTTCCCGATGTTTAAAGGCCATTTCCCATCCTGGGTTCCTTTTATTGGCGGTGGTGACTTTGAATTTTTCAGCCCCATTTTTAATATAGCCGACGCTTCTATCTCTGTTGGAGTCATTACCTTACTTCTTTTCCAAAAAAGATTTTTTAAAAAACATTCATCAAAAGAAGAACATTCAACTATTGAAACCAGTACGGACGTAAGCGACAAAATGCAGGTGCTGTAAAGAAACACTTCCATTTTATTGAAGCTGTATTTAATTGTCCCGGGTTCTAAAAGTTTAATTTGTTTGCTTCAATACTCTTCTCTGGATTGTAAATCCATTGTAATGCAGCCGGAGAAAATAGATGCCGGAAGCGAGTTTACCCGTATTGCCGATTACCAGCCTGTTGATGCCAGCATTAGTAACAAAACCTTTGTTAGTGACTGACCTTGCAGCCTGGTCAATCAGCTCTGCATAAACCGGGCCTTCCTGCGTTGAGGAGATTTCAAAAACCAACTCACTGTTGAAAGGATTAACTACCGAAATAAAAGAAAATTCATTTTTAGTAGAAGCCAATTGAATGGTTCTGGAATACCTGGTTTCTCCTGAAATATTTCTCATTCTTAAACGGTAATAAGTCTTTCCGGTTAAAGTTGACAAGTCCGTAAAAGAATAGAAATTTTCTGCTGATGTAAAATCGTTATGATTGTTAACTGTTGCAATAATTGAAAAGTTGGAGCCATCTGTGCTTTTTTCAATGTCAAAAAAAAGTGATTCAGATTCTTTTGCAGTGATCCATTTTAATACAGCATTATTGTTCGACTCATATCCTCTAAAGGACAGAAGTTCTGTGGCAAGAGGAATCCCGCAATCAATAACCGTGATTGTAACAATGCTGCCCTGGTCAGTAAAACTACAGCTCGGGTTTGAGAGATTGCTAAGCGTGGTGGAGGTTACAAGCCTGTACCTGTCTCCATTGTTACCTGGTTGGGTGTAAGCAGGAGGGATCGTATAAGAACTAACATATTCCCATGCGGTTCCATTCCAGTAGGGTACCACAGGTCCTGTGGCAGCAGTAACGTCCGTCCATGTTACGCCGCCATCTGTACTTCGCTGCCATTTATAATAGACAAAGTTGTTGAAGAAATATCGCACCGTGTCTGTAAGCACCAGTATATTACTGTCGCAGACAATAGGATTTGTATTCGGCGTGTAAATCATAGTTGGTGAACAGGTGGCTACAGATATATCATCCAATGCCCAGTCATTACCACCTCCACCCGGTGCATTATTAAAATATTTTAAAGTAAAACTTGTTTGAGCAGGACCTGTAAGAAAAGTAAATCCTTTTTTTATCCATTGTCCTGTATACAAGATATCGCCGGTAGTATAATAATCAATACCATCAATTTCAAAAGTAAGGTTGGGGCGAACACCGGATGAATCACCTGTAGCTGTGGGAATATAACCGGCACCAGTAGTGCCAACACCATTGGAGTCACAACCACATTTGGAACAAATATTTCTCATCCAGCAGGAAACTTCATAATAAGTACTTGGGCAAAGACCTGAGATAGTTTGCTGAAAGGCTGAGTCTATCCGGTATGCTGCATTGATAACAAGCATATAGCCGGCATTTGAGTTAGCTACGGTATCAGCAGCCGGATTTCCGGCTGTGGGGGAAGCAGCACCTGTATGATCTCCGATAATATCCCATACCTGGAATACACGGTGAGTAGGTGCAGTGGCATCTGGCTTAGCCCATGTATTCAGGGTGGTGTAGTTCTGCCGTGTGGATGTATTATTGGCAATGCCATAATAATAATCCTGTGGAGAACTTACGTCGAAAAAATTATAAGTATAACCGGCCGGTACATTAGCAGAAGTTCCCCGGTTGCGGGGTTTACCACTGCCAAAGGTTCCATTAGATTCTGTGCCAAGCGCATTTGTACCTATTGTATTTGCGCAAATTCCGTAATTCTGATATACTTGTATTGTGTTGGAGGGAAAAGTAAATGTTTGTATCGGATTAGACCCGTTTTTGTATGTCATATTGCCCCCACCCGTACTAATATTGGTTCCTGTTGCAGCGGTTATTCTGACTCTGAATGATGCAATCATGATACAGGTGCTTCCGAAATTAGATGGCTTGTGTGTATTGGCTACCCTTCCCCTTTTGAAAGCAGTTGCAGGTGAAGCAGCGGCATTAAAACCAAGATTAATGGTGATGTTACTCCCACTAATCCACCCGGGGTCATCGCCATAGGCATCAGTAAACTGCCTGAATATTTTTCCTTCGTTTGTAAGGATTCTTATTGTTCCGGGAATATATGCCGTACCTGCAGGAATTACATCCTGGTATCTGCAACTATCATAAGTGCCTGAACGTACAACAAAGGATGACCTGATTTCAAGGGTATCGCCAGATTCTATTGTGCCACCATTCAAACCTTTTGTAATGTTGGTTAAGCTTTTACCAAAGTCAATATTCTGACCGGAAACAAATTCCGTTTTACAAAATAATACTGCTGAAAGAAAAATTAACCGCAATAAGAGAAACACAGGATGTATTATTGTTTTCATAGTAACGGACTTCGTTGGCTCACAGGACTGACTTTCTATATTAAAATTAGTTTATTGGTTCACCATTGTCAATAGGAGTATATCCTTATATACAAACAAAATTCCCCGAGAATAATACTTTGTAAAAACACTATAGGAAAGGTGTTCATTTTTTGTACTTTTATTTACTTAAAATCCACACCATGAAAAAATTTATCCTTGGCAGTATATTATTTATTTACCTTAAAGAGTTAAAAGCTCAATCAGAACCTTTTACAAAACGAACAGTTGTTTCTGGTTTGAATTCTGCCTGGGAGGTGCTTTATGGCCCCAATGATTCTTTATGGGTAACTGAAAATAGTGCTTATAAAATTTCAAGGGTAAGTGTTGCTAATGGAACAAAGACACTACTAATAGACCTTAGTTCAAATAAATCAACATTTACAACAGGTACTGCACCTCAGGGGGGATTAATGGGATTAGCCATTCACCCAAATCTTTATTCTTCCGATCCGGCTGTAAGAGCTGCCAAACCATGGGTGTATGCTGCATTCGTTTACAATAAAGCCATTCCTAACAGTACATGTGCTACGCCAGGAGCAGCAACCGGGTGTGTTTTCAGTACTCGAATTGTCAGGTATGATTATAGTGGAAATTCGCTGATCAATCCCACAATTGTACTGGATAATATGCCGGGAAGCAGTGACCATAATTCCGGAAGGTTAGTGATTGGGCCAACTATTGAACCAGGAGCAGATGCAGCACATACCCAATACAGATTATATTATACTATTGGGGATATGGGGGCAGGACAGTTTACGAATACTCTTCGTACAGAAAATGCGCAGAATGTGGATGTAATGGAAGGGAAAGTACTGCGTTTAAATTCTGAAAGCGATGGTGATGCAGGGCAGGATGCCTGGATACCTAATGATAATCCTTTTTATGACGGCGCTCCGATTACTCCCAAAGATTATGTATATACTTTAGGTCATAGAAATGCACAAGGCCTGGCCTGGGGCAATGTGGCAGGCAATAATATTTTATATAGCTCAGAACAAATGGATAGAACAGATGATGAGATAAATATTATTGAGTCTGGAAAAAATTATGGATGGGACCAGGTTGCTGGTTATTGTGACGGTAATGTAAATGGTTATAAGATTGGCCAAAATACAAGTGCTAATGAACAAGCCTTCTGTTCGGCAACACCCAGTAATAAGGAACCCATTTTTACAACCTTTACTACAACGGCGGCCGGTATGCCAGCACTCATGGCACAATCTAACAATGCTCTATGGCCAACTATAGCTTCTTCCAGCATTGATTTTTACGGGCATACTCCTATCCCGGGCTGGAATAATTCATTATTGATTTCCCCCCTAAAACAGGATAAGGTTTATCGGATAAAGTTGAATGCATCAGGAACAGCAATTACAGGCGACACTATTTCCTATTTCAGGGGCGATGGTAACCGGATAAGAAGAGTAAGAGTTGATCCAACCGGCATAAAATTTTATGTTGCCCGTGATGTAGGTGCAACAATAAATGGCGGCGCCATCATGGAATATACATATACCGGGGTTATTTTATCCTTAAATGAAAACCCGGGAGCAAGGCCGGAAAAAGTTAAAGATTTAATACAAATATTTCCCAACCCGGTGCGGGAAATATTATATGTGCATGGTAAAAAAGATTTGCGAAAACCATTGCTGGTACAGGTGTGTGATATTTATGGCAGACTGCTGAAAGAAGAAACCAGTTTCCGAAATGATTTTTCAGTAGATGTTTCTTCCTTTAGACCAGGAACTTATTTATTGAAACTGTTCAACGGCAATGATATGGAAGTGCAAATTGAAAAATTCATTAAAGAATAGCAGCAATAATTGGTAGTTCTTAAAAAAGCAAAGTCCCCCGACTCTCGGGGGACATTTGTTTTAGGGTTATGCTCAGGGTTACGGTTATGTTTTCTTGGGTTAATTATTTTTTTAATAAAGCACTTTCTTTAATATAACGTAAAGCGGCTGCATGATCCGGATTCTGAACCGGTAATTCCTTTTCATATCCGGGTGAAATTGCTGTTCCGGAAAGGATTGCTTTTAAATAAGGAGACTTGCTTTGTGCTGGTTGTTCCAAAGATTCCTTGTTCAATACCTTCATTGAATTATCAGAAATAAAAAAAGTCAGTGGGCTAATATTTTTCATAGTAGAGATTTTGGTTTTAGAAGGATTTGGATAAATAGGAGTGTTAAGATATATGCGAAACATAGTTTTTTGCAAGTTTTCAGAAATAAAAAACAGGAGAAACAGTAATTCTCCTGTTTTTACTATAGAAATTTTACGATACCGGATTAACTGATCTTTCCTACCATATTTTCCGGCTTCACCCATTCGTCAAACTGTTCCGGGGTAACATATCCCAGTTTCACTGCCATTTCTTTTAGTGTGGTTCCCTGCTTATGCGCCTTTTGAGCAATCTCAGCAGCTTTGTAATAACCAATCTTTGTATTAAGGGCAGTTACCAGCATCAGGCTATTGCCAACGTGTTTGTTGATATTGGCTTCAATGGGTTCAAGGCCAACTGCACACTTATCATTAAAGGAAACACAACCATCGCCAATCAGTCTTGCACTATGCAGAAAATTATAAATCATTACCGGTTTAAAAACATTCAGTTCAAAATGACCAGTGGCGCCGCCAATATTAATAGCAACATCATTTCCCATTACCTGTGCAGCAATCATAGTTAGTGCTTCACATTGTGTGGGGTTGACTTTGCCCGGCATGATGGAAGATCCTGGCTCATTATCCGGGATAAAGATTTCTCCAATACCACTTCTTGGTCCGGATGAAAGCATGCGGATATCATTGGCAATCTTCATCAGGCTAACTGCTACGGTTTTTAATGCGCCATGTGCTTCAACAATCGCATCATGTGCTGCCAGGGCTTCAAATTTATTTTCTGCAGTGATAAAGGGTAAACCAGTTAAAGCTGCGATATGCTTTGCAACATTTTCAGAATAACCAGGAGGTGTATTGATGCCTGTGCCAACAGCCGTACCGCCCAGGGCCAGTTCACTAAGATGAGATAAAGTGTTATTAATTGCTCTCAGTCCATGATCCAATTGGGATACATATCCACTGAATTCCTGGCCTACCGTTAAAGGAGTGGCATCCATGAAGTGAGTACGTCCGATCTTCACCACTTTCATGTACTTCTTACTTTTCTTTGCCAGGGTGTCTCTTAGTTTTTTTATTCCAGGGATAGTTGTCTCTGCCAAAATTTTATAAGCAGCAATATGCATCGCTGTCGGGAATGTATCGTTGGAGGATTGTGATTTATTCACATCATCATTCGGGTGGAGAAATTTTTCTTTGTCGGTCAATTGCCCGCCTTTCAACACATGACCACGGTAAGCAATTACTTCGTTAACGTTCATGTTGCTTTGCGTGCCACTTCCGGTTTGCCATACTACCAGCGGAAAATAATCATCTAATTTTCCTTTCAGAATTTCATCACATACCTTTCCTATCAGTACTGTTTTATTTTTAGCCAACACACCGGCGTCCAGGTTGGTCAGGGCAGCAGCTTTTTTTAAATAGGCAAATGCCCGGATGATTTCTTTTGGCATCCTGTTAATGTCCTGTGCAATTTTAAAATTATCAATGCTGCGCTGGGTTTGTGCGCCATAATAGGCGTCTATAGGTACTTGTACCTCGCCCATGGTGTCTTTTTCAATTCTGTATTCCATAAAAATGTGGTTTTATTTTTCGCCGCAAAGGTAAGCCAAACCGTTAACCGGGAAGATGATTTTTGACTTTATAAGTTCGATCCGGTGTGCTAAATTGCTGGTATGAAAAAGCTATACGGCACTTGTTTTCTTCTGGTGGTTTTTTTAGTTTCATTTTCACAGACAAAGCATGTTTTTTCCCTGGGGAAGAATGATTTCTTATTAGATGGAAAGCCGTTTCAGATCATCAGTGGCGAAATGCACCCGGCAAGGATTCCAAAAGAGTATTGGCGGCATCGCATTCAAATGGCAAAGGCGATGGGTTGCAATACTATTGCCGCATATATCTTCTGGAATTATCATGAAACAAAACCGGGTGTATTTGACTTTAAAACAGAAAACCGGGATATAGCTGAGTTTGTAAGGATCTGCCAGCAGGAAGGGATGTGGGTGTTGTTTCGTCCCGGCCCTTATGTGTGTGCTGAGTGGGATTTTGGGGGATTGCCCACCTGGTTGTTAAAAATACCTGATATTAAAATCCGCTGCATGGACAACCGTTATATGACGGCGGTAGCCCGGTATATCAATAAACTTTCTTCCGAAATTAAATCATTGCAGTGCACCAACGGCGGTCCGATACTGATGGTGCAGATAGAAAATGAATATGGTAGTTATGGTAACGACAAGAAATATCTGGAAGAATTGAGAAAATTATGGCTGAAAAACGGGATCAATGTTCCTTTTTATACTGCCGATGGCGCCACTCCTTATATGCTGGAGGCTGGTAATATTGAAGGTGCAGCTATCGGCCTTGATAGCGGAAGCGGTGATAAGGATTTTGAGCAGGCAAAAAAGCATAATCCCAATGTGCCATCTTTCAGCAGTGAAACTTATCCCGGCTGGCTGACACACTGGGGCGAAAAATTTGCAAAGCCTGATACCAATGATCTGAAAAAAGAAGTTGAATTTCTGCTTCAGCATAAGAAATCTTTTAACTTATATGTTATACATGGTGGTACCAATTTTGGTTTTACTGCCGGCGCTAATGCTTTTTCTCCAACACAATATCAACCGGATATAACCAGTTATGATTATGATGCACCTATCAATGAGCAGGGACAACCCACGGCAAAATATTTCATGTTGCGTAACCTGATCGGGAAATATGTTGATTATAAAATTCCAGAGTTGCCAAAACCTGTTACTGCAATTGAAATTCCTTCAATAGAAATGAAAGCAATGAATTCAATTTGGAACAATTTATCCGCCCCGGTTTATTCGCCACAACCAAAACCGATGGAGGCATTTGATCAGAACCAGGGATTGATATTGTACAGAACGAAATTAATTGGTCATAAAGGAGGCAAACTCACCATCTGGGAGCCGCATGATTATGCATTAGTGTTTTTAAATCATAAATTCATTGACACTGTTTTTCGTGACGGTGGCAAATGGACAATTGATTTACCAAAACCAGATGTGATTGTAAACGATCCAGTACTGGAAATATTAGTAGAAGGAATGGGTCATATCAATTTTGCACAATATATGATTGACAGGAAAGGAATAACTGACCGTGTCACATTAAACGGAATGACACTGATGAACTGGGAAGTTTTTCCTATACCGATGGATTATCAATTTGTAAAACAGGCAGCACAGCCATCGAGAGGAATGGTAAATGATAAACCGGGTCTGTTTTTTAAAGGAAATTTTAATCTTACAACCCCTGGCGATACATTTTTTGATTTGAGTAAGTATTCAAAAGGGATTGTTTATGTGAATGGCCATAACCTGGGAAGGTATTGGAGTATTGGCCCGCAAATGAGATTATATTGCCCCGCAGGCTGGCTGAAAACAGGAAATAATGAGATCATTATTTTTGATCTTCACCAATTGAAAGCTGGATCTGTAAGCAGCAAAAATTCATTAGAATAATTTTAAGTCATTATAAAAAAAAGTATGAAGAAAATATTTCTCCTTGTATTCGTTTCAGTTTCAGTTCTGGCAAGTGCCCAGCAGGCTACAGAAAATATCATCATCATCACCATTGATGGTTTTCGCTGGCAGGAAGTATTTAAAGGAATGGATTCTGCCATTGCTAACAATAGTAAATACAACCAGGGCGATAGCGGGTATATTTTTAAAAACTACTGGAGCAATGATGAGAAGGAAAGAAGAAAAAAACTTTTTCCATTTTTATGGAGCACTCTGGTGAATAATGGACAATTGTTCGGCAATAGAACTTTAGGTAGTAAAGTTGATAATGCCAACCCATATTGGTTTAGCTATCCGGGTTATAATGAGATAATGACCGGTTATGCTGATACGGCAGTAAATAGCAACGATTATCCTGCAAATCCCCATGTGTCGGTTTTAGAATTTTTGAACCAACAAAAAAAATTGAAAGGTAGGGTAGCTGCCTTTGGAGCCTGGGATGCATTTGACAGGATATTAAATGAACAAAGAAGCGGCATTCCTGTGGTTTCTGCATTTGATGTAACTGGCGGAAAATTTCCCAACTCAAATGAACGGCTCATTAATGCAATGAATAAAGATGCACACAAACCTTTTGGGGAGGCAGAATGCCTTGATGTATTTACTCATTATGCAGCTATCGAATATTTGAAAAACAAAGAGCCAAAGGTATTATACATTGCTTATGGGGAAACAGATGAATGGGCACATGCCGGACAATATCGTTCTTACCTGGATGCAGGCCACCAGGTTGATGCGTGGTTAAAACAAATATGGGATTTTGTGCAAAATGACCCGCAGTATAAAAATAAAACTACGCTTTTTGTTACAGTAGATCATGGCAGGGGAGACAAGAAAAAAGAAGAATGGACAAGCCATAATAATAAAATAGAAGATTCACATGAAATTTGGTTTGCTGTGATGGGCCCCGGCATAAAATCTTCAGGTGAAATGAGTGAACCTGTACAATTGTACCAGCAGCAATTTGCTCAAACCTTTGCAAAAATTCTTGGATATACCTTTAAAGCGGATCATCCAATTGCAGAAGCAATAGACATAAAATAGTTATAATGAAAAAATGGATCCTGGCAATTTCTGTTTTGGTTTATAATAGTCTGTACGCACAGATATATCCTGCATTAAGGCAATTGCCCACCAAACAACAATTGGCCTGGCATGAAAAAGAATTTTACCTGTTTGTACATTTTGGACCTAACACATTTACAGATAAAGAATGGGGAGAAGGAACAGAACCTGAAGATATTTTTAATCCCACTCAATTGGATTGCCGCCAATGGTGCCGGATAGCAAAAGCAGCCGGTGCAAAAGGGATAATCATTACAGCCAAACATCATGATGGATTTTGCCTGTGGCCCAGTAATTATTCAAAGCATACGGTAAGAGAAAGTAAATGGAAAGATGGAAAAGGAGATGTGTTGAAAGAATTATCACAGGCCTGCAAAGAATATGGGTTAAAATTCGGTGTTTATATTTCTCCATGGGACAGGAACCATCCTGCTTATGGCACAGAAAAATACAATGATGTTTTTGTAAACATGATGAAAGAAATTTTTACCAACTATAGCCCCATTTGGGAACTGTGGTGGGATGGCGCCAATGGCGAAGGCCCCAATGGTAAGAAACAAGTGTATGACTGGAGAAGATTTGAAAATACAGTTCGGCAATTGTCTCCAAAGACGGTTGTGTTTAGCGATATTGGCCCTGACATCCGCTGGGTTGGAAATGAAAATGGCTTTGCAGGAAAAACAAACTGGAATTACCTGGATACAGCTGGTTTTAAAAGAGGTCTCGGCGCTCCGCCAATAGATACACTGATTCACGGTAATGTAAATGGCAGGTATTGGATACCGGCAGAATGTGATGTAAGTATTCGCCCGGGTTGGTTCTGGCATGCCGATGAAGATGATAAAGTAAAAACATCAGAGCAGTTATTTGATTTGTATTTAAAGTCAGTTGGAAGAGGAGCCAATCTTCTACTGAATGTGCCACCGGACAGGAGAGGATTGATTTCGGATGCGGATTCGGCAGCATTAGTACAATTTAAAAAACTAAGAGATGAAAGTTTCAATAATAATTTATTGAAGCAGGCCAGTTCTTACTATGAATTCAGTCCAAAGGATATAACATTCCGCAGCATTGAACCTGGTGAGGCGTTCGGTGCAAATCTTCAGAATTTTACGGTGGAATTACCCCAATCATCAACCATGAATTGTATCATTTTGCGTGAAGCAATACATTTAGGCCAATCCATTTGTAAATTCAGAATTGTGATGTATGATAAAACGAAAAAGATCAATGAGATTTTTGGGACAACAATTGGGAGAAAAAGAATCATCACTTTTCCGGCAACTACGATCACTTCATTTAAAGTTTACCTGGATGATGCCCGTGGTATTGATAATATCAGCGGAGTGGCAGCTTATTTGATTGATGACAGGCTGGTAGAGAAATGATTTTCATGATTAACATGTCAGTATTCAGCAATATATTTTTTTCTATAACAATTGTTGTGGGTTTGACAGGCTGTGCCAGTAAAAAAAATCATAACCCCGGTAAACAATCTGGAGATACCATTACTGTAATACCAGCCATTAGCGATACTCCGGATGCTAAAACTGTTAATGTGACGCAGGAAGCAGTTGATAAGAAGCTCAGCATTAAAACTATTCAACCGGATTCACTCGTTGCCTTTGCCAAAGCACTTGTTGGCATACCTTACCTGTATGCTTCAACTGATCCCCGCAAAGGGTTTGATTGTTCGGGGTTTATCACTTATGTGTTCAATCATTTCAATATTTCGGTTCCCCGTTCATCTGTCGACTTTACCAATTTTGGTAAAGAAATAGGTATAGAAAAAGCCAGACCAGGAGATTTGATTTTATTTACCGGAACCGATAGCTCTATCCATATCGTAGGACACATGGGTATTGTAGAAAGTACAATAGACGATACGCTCCGGTTTATTCATTCCACATCTGGAAAAGCAAAAGGGGTAGTGATTACATCTTTTGAAAATTATTACAGAAGCAGGTTTGTAAAAATGATCCGTGTATTTCCGGATGAATTTTTTTATTAGGGTTTATTTGCCGGCAAAATTTGCTTTTCTTTTTTCCAGGAAGGCAGCCGTTCCCTCTTTCATGTCTTCCGTATCAAAGCAATTGCCAAATTCATTTATTTCGGTTTCAAATCCATTTTGTGCTTCATCAAAAACCGCATTGGCAGCTCTTATGCAACCTGCAACTGCTTTTGGGGCTTTGCTGTTGATTACTTCAAGTAATGATTTTGCTTTACTCAATAATTCTTCCTGTGGCACCACATAGTTTACTAATCCATACTGCAAAGCAGTATTGGCGTCAATCATATTGGCAGAGATGAGCAGTTCGATAGCTCTTCCTTTTCCAATCAGTTGAGTTAAACGTTGTGTGCCGCCATAGCCGGGAATAAGGCCAAGATTTACTTCGGGTTGCCCAAACTTTGCATGCTGGCTGGCTATGCGGAAATGGCAACTCATGGCTAATTCACAACCGCCTCCCAATGCAAAACCATTTACTGCTGCCACAATTGGTTTGGGTGAGTTCTCCAGTTTAAAAAAAATATCCTGTCCTTTTTTTGCCAATACCATTCCTTGTTCTTTGTTCAGCCCGACAAATTCGCTGATGTCTGCACCGGCTACAAATGCTTTGGCGCCTGCACCAGTTATGATGGCAGACTTTATTTCAGGATTGTTATGGACTTCATCGAGTACAGCGCTTAATTCATCTATCACTATTTTATTAAGGGCATTTAATTTGTCCGGGCGGTTGATGGTTATAGTAAAAATTCCGTTCTCTAAGGAAGTAAGCAGCGTTTGATACATAAAATATTTTTAGAAGTTCCTGTTTTCTTTAACCCATTGTTTAATGTAATCAGCAATTGCAGAGGTAGGCGTTCCGGGAGCAAAGAGTTTTCCTACCCCGGCATCATTTAGTTTCTTCATATCATCATCAGGAATAATGCCGCCACCGGTAAGCAATACATCACTCATCCCTTTTTCTTTCAGTAACTGAATCACTTTTGGGAAAACCGTCATGTGTGCCCCGGAAAGAATGCTGATACCAATGGCATCCACATCTTCCTGTAAGGCGGCGTTCACAACCATTTCAGGCGTCTGGCGCAGACCGGTATAGATCACTTCCATGCCGGCATTTCGCAAAGCAGTGGCAATTACTTTCGCTCCACGGTCATGACCATCCAATCCTACTTTGGCTACTAAAACTCTGATGGGTCGGCTCATTTTGAAATCTTGTTTTGCGAAAATACATTCTTTCGGCAATAGGATTGTAAATTACAACATGCAATACCGAAAATTCAGCAATACAGATTTGATGGTCAGCGAAGTTGGATTCGGGGCATGGGCTATTGGTGGTGGCGCTATGATCGGCAATACGCCGATTGGCTGGGGCGATGCAGATGATGCCACTTCAGTTAAAGCTGTTTATGGAGCCCTGGATAAAGGCATAAATTTTTTTGATACAGCAGATATTTATGGACTGGGCCATTCAGAAAATTTACTGGGCAAAACAATTGGCGAAAGAAAAGAAGTAATCATTGCTACCAAGGTTGGCAATGTTTCAAGAAACAATCAATTTACTGTTGATTATTCAGGAAAATATATTCAGCAAGCCTGTGAAGCTTCATTGAAAAGGTTAAAGAAAGATCCGATTGATTATTACCAGTTACATACCGCCAGGCTGCATCATCTGCAAAATGGAGAATGTATTGATGCGATGAATAAATTGCAGCAGCAGGGAAAAATCCGTTACTGGGGTGTATCACTCAATACATTTGATCCTTTGCCTGAAGCAGAATTTTTAATCAATGAAAAAATGGGGAATGGGTTTCAATTAGTGTTGAATATGCTGAATCAAAAAGCTTTGTCATTACTGAAAAAAGCAAATAAGAATGGTTATGGCATTATTGCCAGGATGCCGCTGCAGTTTGGTTTACTGACCGGGAAGTTTGATAAAGGGTTTTCTTTTCCTGAAAATGATCACCGGAAAAACAGGCTGACAAAAGAAGTAATTAACGCTTGTAAAAATGTTCTGGCTCCTGTTTGGGAATTGTGTAAAAAATACAACTGCACAAAAACACAATTGGCGCTGAGTTATATTCTCAGTTACACTGAAATATCTGTAATCATCCCCGGTATTCGAACCGCAAAACAAGTAGTGGATAACACATCCGGATTGTTCAGGCCCGATGAAGCGGATATGAAAATGATTGAAGCGTCCGGGAAATCTGAATTTATCACTGTAATGGACTTAATACAAAAGCAGGGTTAGAAAATCTTCAGTGCTTTTTCAATCCTTGATATCGTTTCTTCTTTCCCTAATATTTCGGCAATATTAAAAACACCCGGGCCAAACTTTCCGCCAACTAACATTACCCGCAACGGCAACAATACTTCTCCAGGTTTAATTTCATTTACTGCAGTAATTTCTTTAAAATTATTTTCCAGTACCGTTGCTTTCCAGTCGGGGGTTAATTCAAAATCCCTGATCAGCTCAGCGAAGAACAATTTTTTTGATTCATTCCATTTCGGTTTCACTGCATCTACGTCCCATTTATCCGGGGTATTAAAAAAGAAATAAGACTGGTCGTAAAAATCAGTCAGCAATGTGCAGCGGTCTTTTATAAGAATGATTATTTTTTCCAGCAAACTATCTTCGATTGAAGAAAGGCCTTTTACTTTTAAAACTTCAATCACTTTCAACTGTAAATTTTCAATTTTCAATTTTTTTATCCATTCATGGTTGAACCATTTTGCTTTTTCGTAATCAAATTTTGCACCGCCACTATGGACTCTTTCGATAGAAAACTTTTCAATTAATTCTTCTATGGTAAAAATCTCCTGTTCGCTGCCATCATTCCAGCCAAGCAATGCAAGGAGATTGATAAATGCTTCGGGTAAAAATCCTTTTTCTTTAAATCCTTCTGTCAGCTCACCGGTTTTTGGATCGGCCCAACTCATGGCAAAAACAGGAAACCCGTATTTAGCCGCATCTCTTTTACTTAGTTTGCCATTGGGCCCCAATATCAGCGGGAGGTGAGCCCATTGCGGCATGTTTTCCAATCCGAATAAATATTTCCAGAGTAAAATATGAACAGGAGCTGAGGGTAACCATTCCTCGCCACGAAAGGCATGACTGATCTTCATTAAATAATCGTCCACGACAACGGCAAGATGGTAGGTTGGCATTCCATCGGCTTTCAGTAAAACCTTATCATCCACAACAGAAGTTTCAAAGTGCACTTCACCCCGGATCATATCAACAAAAGAAACCGTTTCCTGTCCTGGTATTTTTATACGAATAACGTGTGGCGTGTTTTTCTCCAATAAATTTTTCACATCTTCTGACGAAACTGTCAATGAATTTCTCATTTTCATCCGGATATTGCTATCATATTGCGGAGATGTATTTTGATCTGTCTTAAAATCATGTCGCATCTTTTCTAATTCTTCCAGGGTGTCAAAAGCATAATAGGCATGTCCGTCTTTTATAAGTTGCTCAGCATATTTCCTGTATATTTCTTTTCTTTCACTTTGACGGTAAGGTCCAAAGTTGCCTCCTTTTAATGGACTTTCGTCTGGTTCCATTCCGCACCATTTCAGGCATTCAAAAATATATTCTTCTGCACCTTGCACATACCGGCTTTGGTCAGTGTCTTCAATTCTTAACACAAAATCACCCTTATGTTGTTTGGCAAATAAATAATTATACAAGACAGTCCTTACACCACCAAGGTGCAAACCACCGGTAGGAGAGGGAGCAAACCTTACCCGAACTCTTTTTGACATATGGCAAAGATAAATTTCTGGTGACGGCTGCCCAACTCGAATAAGTATATTTGTTTTTTATGTTAATGATACCGCCCCATTACAAAAAAGCAAGTAAAAGAGCCCCGTTTCAATTTTTGAGAAAGGATTATTTTTTCATTAAGACTCCCTGGTGGGTAAAGAAATTTTATCCGGGCTGCGTCTGGGATATGCCGGTAAAAGAAAAAGTTCTTTACCTGACTTTTGATGACGGCCCTCACCCGGCTGTGACACCATTTGTTCTGCAGGAATTAAAAAAATACAACGCCAGGGCCACTTTTTTTTGCATCGGTGAAAATATAGTGAAATACCCGGAAGTGTTTCAGCAGGTGATTGAAGAAGGTCATTCCGTGGGCAATCATACTCACCACCATATAAATGGGTGGAAGACCACTGACCAGGAGTACTTGAATGATATTCTTGGAGCAGGGAAATTGATTAAGTCTAATCTGTTCCGCCCTCCGTATGGGAGGATTAGAAAATCCCAAATCAGGTTGTTGAAAGAAAATTATAGTGAAATGAAGATTGTAATGTGGAATATCCTTGTCGGCGACTGGGTGGTTGATTTAAAACCCGAAAAATGTTTTGAGAGAATAAAAAGTAAAATTGCTGATGGAGACATCATTGTATTTCATGATTCCGAAAAAGCATTTGCCCGTCTTGCATATGCCCTGCCCCGGGTGCTTCAGTTTTTTTCTGAAAAAGGGTATCGTTTTTTAGCTATTCCTGGCCATGAGCAGTTAAAATGATCCTTATTATTGATTGGGAAGTAGTAGAAAAGTTAGGGCCTGGGTAGAAACCCTGGCCCGTTTTTAATCCGTACCCTATGAAAACTGGTTTAAAGGTATAATAATTTTTTAATTACGGCAAAGTAATTTGCCGGGTAATGCCATTGATTGTTATCGTAGCCTGGTTATCGCAGCCACCCAAACCAAAATCAAGTATAGCAACCCAGGGACTATTATTGGGATTGGGCAGGTTTGTTCTAAGTGTTCTGATCTGGCCTTTTACAATCCACTGGCAGGTAAACCGCCTGATGAGAGGTTCTGTAATAGTTGATTCCCAGTTTACAAGCAGGTTACCCCGTTTTACATGACCTCTTGCTGCACCTTCGATTTTAAAAACATCATCCCTGGGATATGTTGGTGTTGCTGAGCCTTCAATCTGGGTAATGGTTCTATTGCTATTCCATTCTATAAAATCGCCATTGGGTCTTGTAAGTTTACCATTAATTACTTCCACGGTAAATTTCCGGATGTAAAATGTGGATGGTGGAACAGGGGGAGTAGAGATATTGGTTATTTTATGTATGCCTTCCACATGGATGGAGTCAATATAGAACCCATCAAAAGATGTAGTGGCAATGGATCCCGGGTAATTAAGATGATTGGTATATTCTATAATAATTTTTCCTCTGCGAATTCTTCCGTCGGGTCCAATGCAACCGGCGGTACCAAAATTTATCGTTACAATTACCGGGAAAGGAGTGTTATTTGGATGTGTTTTTGTAACTGTAAAACAGGTGGCTGTTGGTAACAATGTATCAGGGCGGCCATAGAATACTCCCGAACCGGCTACACCAACATCATTACCTACGCCCAATGCATCATCAAAAAATTCATTGAAAGTAGATTCGGCTAAGGCATCAGACTCTCCGGCTGCTTTTGACACTTCTTCTTCCTGTGCATTAGTTCCTGACAGGCTTTTTTCCTTTCCGCAGGAATATACCATCAGCAAACTGAAAAAGAATGAAAGAATAGCTAACTGTGTAAGATTGAACCGGGATTTCATAAACTGCAGTTTTATGGATGAGTAATGAACGGGATTAAGATAGCTTTTATTGGGCAAAGTTTAAGCGTTTCTTAATATTTTTTGCTGAGTTTTGTAGCCCAAAGGGCCTGACAATGACTATTATAGACACTCATTCACATATCTATTTGCCGGAATTTGATGAGGATAGGATTCAAATGCTTGAAAAAGCCGGAAAAGAAGGGGTTGAAAAAATATTGATGCCAGCCATCGATTCAGCCACACATAACCAAATGCTGAACGTGGAGAAAGACTATCCGGAAACTTGCTTTAGTATGATGGGGGTTCATCCTTGTTCCGTAAAGGAGCATATAGACCAGGAACTAAAAATAGCCAGGGACCACCTGGAAAAACGACCGTTTATTGCGGTGGGTGAAATTGGTCTTGATTTTTTCTGGGATAAAACATTTGCCGTGCAGCAATACCTGGCTTTTCATCAGCAGATCGAATGGGCTTTGCATTATGATATACCTGTTGTTATTCATTCCCGTAATTCGATTGATGAATGTATAAAGGTTGTCGAAGAACATCAGAAAGCCTGCCTGCCGGAAAGGCAGGGAAATTTAAAAGGAGTTTTCCATTGTTTTTCCGGCAATGAAATACAGGCAAAGCAAATTATTGATTTGGGGTTTTACCTTGGTATAGGTGGTGTGGTAACTTTTAAAAATTCAGGATTGGATAAAGTGATGCAATCAATAAGTCTTAACAATATAGTGCTGGAAACAGATGCGCCATACTTAGCTCCGGTGCCATTCAGGGGAAAAAGAAACGAGCCGGCTTATTTGAAATATGTGGTTAATAAATTAGCGGAAATAAAAAATGTAAGTATTGAGGAAATAGCTTCTGCTACTACTTCAAATGCTGAAAAATTATTTTGGAAATAATAAAAAAAAATACTTTATCCCGCTTCAAGCGGGACGGGGTGATAGATAAATAGCTACATGGTTAAAAAGCCCGAACCGCACGGACACAGAAGGTGTTGACCTTGAGGACGTAGAACTGGGCGCCATTGAGGAAATCCTGGAACCAAGCGTCGTTAAGGCCGAGCTCCGAGGAACTCCAGTAGGAGGCACTGGCAAAACCGCCAACCACGGTTTTTTGTAAGTATAATAAATTTAACTCATGCTTTGATGGCAAATACCAATCGCCATATGTAATGCCACCCACAGAAACAGAATAATCGGCACATACTTTTGCTGCAAAGTTTCCTGTCTGGTTATCTGCCATTTGTGTGGCTACTATCAATGCCATATTCATGGCGCCCGCATTCAATCCATCGCCGGTGGTGCCGGTATATCTATAAGTTCCATTATACCATTGTATCCCTGCGCTTTGGTCAGCAGTAGCTGCTATTAATCCATGCTGCCCGTTATCATACACATAAAACACAATGCCGCCACCGTAACTTTCGCCAATGAAATGCACGGTAGAATACCAGACAGTACCAGTGTAAACCTGAAAAGCTTTGATGGTGGTATTATAAATAGTTAGTCCTGTAGCCGGGGACGCAATTGCATTGCGGGCTGTAGAATCCATCCTTGGTGGTAAAAACCCTTTTGTAGTGCTGCTTACATCCAACTGCGCCGATGTGGCGGGGGTATTTATGCCAATGCCTACTGGGCCGGAAAAATCCGTATTACCCACCACAGATAATTTGTTTGCAGGTGTATAAGTGCCAATACCCACATTGCCACCTAAGGGTTGCAGGCTAAGCGGGTCTGCAAAATAATTATAGCCAGCCTGTATCCATCCTGAATATGGATTTATTGCCATTTTACCAATATCTATTCCTTCGTAGATTGAAACTCCAATTCTAAAAATACCAGTTGATGCAGCCCCCGGGACGGATGCATTATTGCCTGTACCAATTAAATTTAATTTTGTTACAGGAGTGGTAGTGCCAATGCCCACATTTTGAGCCTGTGCAATGCTATTGAATAACAGAGCAATAAAAAAGAAGAACATCTTTTTCATAATTGTAAATTTTAAAAAACTAAAACTACCCCCATAGCTTTGTGAAAAGAATGATTTTCGTCATTGGTAAACGGCGGCCACAAATTCATGGGGTTATTTATAAGTCTTATTTGAGATCAGGATAAAAACAAGACAGGTGTTATCATTGCCGAAAAAAAATAAAAAAATGTTGTTTTCACCAATGTCATTAATTCAACTAGGAATAGCTTTACAGAAGTAATATTACAGGCTATGGCCGGGGATTACCTTCCGCCTCCAGTGGTATTCAATCCGGTCTTGCTCAAACTATAGGTAAAGCTCAGAAAAAAGAAACCTTCCGGACATATATCAAGGCATCGGGCAATAAACAAGCTGAGATCATGAAGAAAATTTGGGATAAGAAAGCCACTCAGACAAGAAAATAAAAACTTGAGAAACAAAGAACTTTGTATACTGAATGGCAAAATTCTTTCAAGATGGGGGGCGTTTTGAATTAATGAGTCAGAATAAAAATTAACTTAGTAAAATAAAAAACTGAAGTGGAGGAATCTTTTACATCAAAAGAAACAAAGAGTTCAAAATACTTAGTTCCTTTGCAGCCTGCCCGTTCTTCGGCCACTTTGTCGTCAATCTAAGTAATTTAATTTTCTAACAATGAAAAATTTGACAAAACCTGACTTTCCGGGAAAGTTTAGGATATCGCCCAGGCCCCCACACCCAAAAGGCATTAAAGCAAAAGTATTATTCTCCTGTGTTCCCGGACCTTACGCTGTAAATTCGGATGATAGCCGGGTAGAAACTCCCATGGAATTATGTCATTCTCAAATAACCAGATATCAGGGTGGGTTTACAATTCGGGAACATACAATGTCTTATAATTTAAAATTATTAGCCTGCAATTTAGATGCTCCTTGTTATGTTCTGGACTTCCCCACCTGGACTCAATTTGAAAACGAATTAAAAAATGTTCAGTATGATATTATTGGAATAACTTCTATTATTACAAATTATGAGAAAACAAAGAAAATGTGTGACATTATTAGAAAATATCAACCTGAAACTCAAATTATTATTGGAGGTCATATTGTAAATGATGATGTTGATCTTCAGGATATTGATGCAGATTACATGGTATTAGGAGAAGGAATTACATGGTTGAGAGAATACTTAGGTCAAAATCCGGATGAAAATATCAAACATCCAATTACTATTGATACGCAAAAAACCATTATAGGCGGAGTTTCAATTCCTGCTAAATTTACTCTTCAATCAGCTCCTGTTTTTGTTGGCGTAGGTTGCCCGTTTGGATGTACATTTTGTAAAACGTCTGCTAAATTTGGTGGAAAAGGAAGTTATATTCCGTTTCTTAAAACAGGAGACGATATTTTTAATCTATGCAATAATATTGAAAAAGAGACCGGTATCAAACGTTTTAATTTGTTTGATGAAAATTTTCTGTCATTTAAAGCAAGAGCATTAAGATTTCTTGAACTAATGAAAGCAAATAATAAAGATTGGGAAATCAATGCCTTTGGATCTGCTAAAGCTTTAGCGAGTTATGATCCGGAAGACTTAGTAAGAATGGGACTCAGTTTAGTATGGATGGGTATTGAAGGTTCAAGCCAGGATTATGATAAATTAAAAGGAACTGATACAATTCAATTGGTTAGAAAATTGCAATCATATGGAATTGGTTTTATTGGATCTTCAATCATGTGTAGTCTTAATCATACTCCCGAAAATATTGATGATGATATAGATTATGCCATTAAACATAATGCTGAATTAATGCAATTTATGCAATATTATCCTACTCCCGGCACTCCTCTGTATAAAGAATTACATCAAAAAGGTATGATAAATGATTTACAATTTACAGATTATACAGCACAAAAGTGGCTAAACTTTGATCACCCAAACATTCCTTCAGGGATGGAAATTGATATCATGAAGAAAGCTTTTACTAAAGACTTTGAAATAAATGGTCCAAGCATAATAAGAATATTAAGAACTCAATTTGAAGGCTATAACCGGTATAAAAATTCGGATAATAAAGCTATTAAAAAAAGATTTTCCCGAACAGTTAATAATAAATGGGCAATTTTCTCTTCTGCCATGACCTGGTCAGCAAGAAAATACTTTAAGAAAAAAGGAAACTTTCTTTTAGTAAAAAAGATGAATGATTTCCTGAACCAATTACATAACGAATTTGGTAAAACAGTAACAATTTTGACACCAATTATGGGAAGATTATTTTACAAATTATTAACCCGGGAAGAAAAAAAGCAAGCCAAAGGACATCAATATGAACCTTATTGTACTTTCTCTAATAATGATGCAGCTCTTTCTTTAGAAAATTCCGAACCAGAAAAAACTAAAAGAAAAAAGATAAAAACCAATAACATTCCCTGGATATATATTAAACCGGTCGTCACTAAAAAAGAAGCATACATCTTATCCCCGCAATAAAAATATTGCAGATATCTTTTTTAAAGCAGACTATATCGGGACATGGGGCCGTGGCACCCATAAAATAGCAGAAGCATGTAAAGCAGCTGGCTTACCTGAACCCGAATTTGCAGAACATGCCGGAGGCATCCGGTAGCCCTTGGTCAACATAACCTTGTGCGGCGTTGATCCTTGGTCAACATAGCCTTAAGCGGCTTTGTCCCGTAGGGACATCTCACGGGTAGAATGATAAAATGAAACCGGTATCAACGTTCCATCGGAACGGTTTGTACAATAAAAAAAATCATTACAAACACAATGCGTTCCTACGGAACGTTATCCATCTCCAAACCATACTTCTACCCCTAAGGTGTTCCGCTGGAACACAACAACCTTTTGTGTATTTTACGCCACAGTTGGTGTTGCGGCAAGCTTTTGTGAGCAGGCTTCACCAACTGCTGTACTTTAGGGTTTCTCCTGTTCGTTTGTTGGTCTCTTTGCAAGCTGCACAAGACCTATACACAAGACGCGACAAAGGCCGTTTAAAGTTTTAGGAAGACCAGCGAAGGCGGAAACTATAAGTTTGGCAGAGCGGGGGTAATAACAGCAGGGGCGAAGAATTATTGTAGTAGTTCGGTTGGTGTCTTTACCAGGCTGCTATGCTCACCCGCAACACACAACCGCCTGATGTTTTTTTTGGAACACCGGCAAAGGAAAAGGCTAAGTACCCAGGTCGGGGATTACCACCGGCTTTTATTTTATTCACAAACTAATTCAACTAATTCTTATTCGGGTTTCTTTTTCCATATTAGTCTTCCGTTCTCGTCTCTCTTAGCCGTTATAGAATAAAAACAACTACAAAAAGCCTTTCTTGTACATTTTGAATATGGCAAAAGTTGAATATCTAATTCCTTTTCTATAGTTGTTTTTCTCCCATCAATTTTATCACACTCTTCACAACAATTTGCGCCACAAATAATTAATTCGGATTCAAACAAAGAAGCATTCTCTTTGCTTTCCATTTCTCTTAAATCTATCAAAGTAATTTCCTTTCTTATATGAGTTGTATTCTTTCCTTCATCAATAAGCATTTTAACCATTTCCCAATAAACATCTTTTTGACGCTTGTATAAATCCTCTGCACTTTTAAATGTTGCTCCAATATTTTGAAGAACTAAATTAAACACACTCCAAAGAAAATCACTTCTCGTTTTTTCTGTATCGCCATATTTATTAAACCAAACAACCATGCCCTCCTCAATGCTTTTTTCCACAACACCAAATTTGGTTATTAGAATTGTTTTATATTTATTAAAATCAAAACCCATCTAAATTGATTTAATAGTATCTTTTTCAATTATTTTTTTGGTAAAAGTCATATTGAAAGTTACAGAATACCAGTAACTTTCAAAAAATAAGATTATGAGAAAAGTAAGTCTAACACTAATACTATTACTAATTTTTTATTCAATTTCTTATAGTCAGCAACTTCAAAAAAAAGACACTAAAATTATAGTTGTCTCTGCCGACACATCTAACCTCTTTAATCGTATTATTTTGGCTCTATTTGAAAGAGGCTATTCAATCGAATCAAAGGACGAACAATTGAAACTTTTAGCAAGTACTGAACGGGCTTGGGGAAGTAGAAGTGTTAAGATTAGAGCAATGATAAAAGATTCGGTAATTATTTTTACAGGACAGGTTGCGAACAATGTTACGATTTCTTTATGGGGTGCAAAGGCTGAAAGAACATTTGATAATATTTACTATGGCGGAATGAAAGGAAGTGACCTAAGAATTGCTTGGGAAGAATTGGATTCTTTTGCTAAAGAGTTTGGATCAGATTTAAAATATTCAAAATAAAACCCTACCTAAATATTCGCACTATTATATTAAAATCAATTAAGATGAAATATTTGATATTTTTCTTTCTGTTATTCAACTTTTTAATATTAGATGCTCAAACAAAAGATCAGCCATTTAAAAATGCGAATACGATTTTAATTGAGACTTTATTAAGCGGCAAGGATGCTTTTGTCTCTTGGGGTAAACATTTGGGACAAAACGGCTTTTCTATTGATAAAAGCGATGCTAATTTTTTTACTCTTACGACTGGTACAAAAGATACTGAAAGGTTTGGTGACGAGTATTATCTTATTTGTGCTGTTTCGGATAGCGGTACAATCAAAATAAAAATAAAATGGAGGAAACCCCCATTTGAAATTATTAATTTTAAAGGGACTGAATATTTTGATTGGGAATATTCTCCTTCAAAAGGGAATGTCAATAATTCAATATTCGTCAGTGTAAGTAAACTCATTAACTCGTTTGGCTCTTATGCTATTAAGTACTTGAAAGAATAAATTTGTTCTTTCTTTTAATTACGCGGTTGAATATTCAACTTTTAAGTAAGCTAAAAAGAACCAGAGAACCGAACAAATTTGCCCCCTTTGTATAATTGTGTATTAGAAATTATTGATAGTAAGTTGATTATGCGAATAATAAGCGGAGACTGGGGATTCGAACCCTCGATACAGTTTCCCGTATACACACTTTCTCCCGACATGTCGGGACTCCTTCAACCACTCTGGTTAAAATTTTTCTTCCACTCCGAAATTAACTGCTCTATGTACTTCCTGCTTTTCATTCTTTTTATTTCTTTTTCCCGTTTCAGTGCTTCAGATCTTGAATTAAGAACTTCAAAATAGACTAATCTCAGCGGTCTTTTTGAAGAGGTGTATTTACTCATTCCATCCGCATGTTTCGACATACGATAGTCAAGGTCATTACACTGACTGGTATAAAATGAAAAATCCTTCAGGCTTTGAAGGATATAAACATAAAATCTTTCTGATTTCATTGAGCGGAGACTGAGGGATTCGAACCCTCGATACAGTTTCCCGTATACACACTTTCCAGGCGTGCTCCTTCAACCACTCGGACAAGTCTCCATCCCTCCTAAACGTCGGGATGACAATTGATAAAAGATGTCATTCCGAAAGGAAAGGGCGGCAAAAATAAGCAATCTAACTCTACCTTTAGGAACAAATAGGAAAAATTCAGATGTTATTGAGCACTGCAATATGGCCTGTTATTTTTTCTTCCCTTGTTTTTGCAATAATATTTTTTTATTGCATTTTCAAAATAATACTTGCATTGAAAAGAGGATACATAAGTTATAGCGGCAACCGGCCTTCTATGACAACAAGCCAGCGATATTCAAGAAAGAATCAGCCGTTTATGTTTTGGATAGGAATCATAGCATTCAGCATACCGGCTATTGCATTGTTTGTACTGGCGTTGGCTTTTTTGAAAATCATTTGATTTATTCCCGCAGTAAGATATCAGAAAATATTTTACCAGTTATTGGCCTGTTCCTCATTTATTCTTTCAGAAAAATCGGCAGGTTGATGTTTCTGCCAATCCCGGTCATAACCTACAAAAAAGGAAATCCAGAGGCTGCGGCTTAGCCGCATCAGCCAGGGCTGCAATGCTAATAATAAAACAGCATTAAAGCCTATCCAGTAAAAAAAACGGTTGTCAGATGTAGAAAAACCAATTATCATCCACCAGGCTGCAAAGCTGATTGCAGTTATCATAATGGCAAGAACATAGCTGACATAACCGGTTCCGTAGTAGAAGCCCACTTCAATTTCGGCAGGCTGACCACAAACCAGGCAATTCTTATTCATCAGCATATTTTTTTTGAAATTGATCGTTGTCCGGTTACTGAATAATTTTCCTTCCCGGCATCTTGGACAACGACAATTCAATGTGGCTGATAAATAACCCCTGCTCTTTTTTGTTTCACTCATTTTCTTTCTCCCTTTTTCCTCTGCCTACGGAGGCAGGTTTTTTAAACATACTGAACAAAAGACCACCCATCAAGGCGCCATAAGCTGTGCTGTTATGCCATTTAGAAGTAATGGCACAGGTGCCGGTAGCGCATCCAACCTGTTGCCAATATAAATAGCCGGCAATAGCGCCGATTACTATTCCAATAATAACTAAACGGTTATTTTTAAGCAAAGACATCATAGCGGGCCGCAAAGGTGATTAAAATAAAGGGGATGAAAAATTCAAATAATCCAGGGTCGTTATCAAAGAGTTCCTTTGAGAATTTTATTCCAGTATAGCCAGGGCAGAATGTATTTTTTCAGCACCCACATAGTCCAACGGGGTTTTGACTGATCAAAAGGAAATGTTTCAGTGGGAATATTGTCGTAATCAAATTCTGCCAGGATCAATCTGCCATATCCTACCACAATCGGGCAACTGCTGTAGCCGTTATATTTGGCCAATAATTCTTTTCCTTCTATCAGTGATAATAAATTCTTTACAAGAACGGGAGCCTGTTTTCTTACAGCAGCGCCTGTTTTGCCATTGGGTGTGCTGGTGGCGTCGCCGATTCCGAAAATATTTTTATAGCGGGTATGTTGCAAAGTGTATTTATCAACATCTATCCAGCCTTTTTCATTCGCCAGCGGACTTTTTGCTATAAAATCAGGGGCACTTTGCGGAGGCGTTACATGCAGCATATCAAAATGCTTGGTAATCTCCGATGAAACACCATTGTCATCCGTTACTTTAAAGGTGGCTGTTTTATTGTTTCCATCTACTGCCACCAGGTCGTGGCGGTAATTCATTTCTACCTGCAGTTTGTCTACTATTTTTTGTAGTTCAACTGCATATTTTTTTATTCCGAAAATAACTTTACCGGCTGTTGAAAAATCCACTTTTATTTTTCCCATTAAGCCGTGTTTGCGGAAATAATCCGCTGCGAGGTAGGTAATTTTTTGAGGGGCACCACCACATTTCAAGGCGGTGGAAGGACTGGTGAATACAGCCGACATACCGGGCTTCATGGCTTTTATGCACTCAAAAGTGTAAGGCGCAAAGTCAAAAGAATAATTACTGGTTACATTGTTTTTACCCAGGGTTTCAGGTAATCCTTTAATGGCGCTCCAGTTTAATTGTATGCCGGGGGCAACAATTAAATAATCATAAGAATACATTATTCCGTCTTTTGTTGTCAGTTCATTTTTCTCTGGCTGAAAAGCAGCCACCGCATCTTTGACCCATTTTACATTTTTTGGAATAACGGACGCTTCACTCCTGATGGTGCTTTTTATATCAAAAGTCCCACCACCAACAAGGGTCCATGCCGGCTGGTAAAAATGATTTTCTGAAGGCTCGATTATGGCAATATTGAGATTTTTATTTTTACGAAGCAATTGAGAGGCTACTGATATTCCTGCATTGCCGCCGCCAACAATTAAAACCTGGTAATGTGCCATAAGAGATAATTTTATTATGCAAACTTAGTTTCACTTCCTCCGCCGGAATGTGATATAAGTCACCTGTTCTTTTGATTCTGATTGAACATAATTGCTTTTACAATGCAGCAATTAGTACTATTAGTTCATTATCAGTCGCTGCATGTCTGCAATACCGCCTCCGTTATAAACATTTGTGATGCCGGATTGCTTTAATAAGTTTACGGCAATACCGCTTCTGCCGCCACTAAGACAATGAATAATGATTGGTCCCGTCATTTTTTTTATTTCATTTACATGAGCAGGAATACTATTCAAAGGTATATTGATAGCATTGGGTAAATGACCTGATTCATATTCCCAGGGTTCCCGTACGTCAATAACTGATGTTTCTTTTTTTTCTAAAATTGTTTTTAAATTTTCCATTGTAGTTTTTACTTATTTATTGAATTTGTTTTCAGAGTAATGTGGTGGGGCATACATAATCAGTAATGCGAAACTTCCCGCTTTCTTTAATGGCTTTAAAGCCACCTTGCACATCAACCAGGTTATCAAATCCCCTTGCACGAAGTATTGATATAAATATCATGCTGCGATAGCCGCCGGCACAATGCACATAATATTTCTTGTTTTTATCAATTTGAGCCAGGCTCTCATTAATAAAATCCAAAGGGGTATTCTCAGCGTCCAGTAAATGTTCGCTTTCGTATTCACTGTTCTTTCTTACGTCCAGAATATTTGGCTTATCATTATTTGTAATTTCCGCCAGCTCATCTGCTGTGATTGAAGTGATATAGTCTATTTCCTTTCCCGACTTTTTCCATTCTTCAAAACCTCCCTGGAGGAAACCAATTGTATAATCATATCCCACACGGCTTAACCGGGTAATTACTTCCTCTTCACGTCCGGGCTCACATACAAGCAGAATATTTTGTTTTATATCGGGAATTAAAGCCCCGGCCCATGGAGCAAATTGTCCATCTATGCCGATATTAATTGCGTTAGGTATAAACCCTGCACCAAAAGTTAGCGGGTCCCTTGTATCCAAAATAATAGCGCCGGTTTCATTGGCTGCCGTTTCAAAAGCATCAGCACTCATGGCATGCAAACCACGATTCAACACTTCATCAATACTGTCATATCCCTGGATATTCATCAGCACATTCAACGGAAAATATTTTGGAGGTGGCATTAAGCCGGTTAATACTTCTTTAATAAAATCTTCTTTTGATAAACCAGGTCGCAGGGCATAATTTGTTTCCTTCTGATGACCTAATGTGTCAGTTGTTTCTTTGCTCATATTTTTACCGCAGGCACTTCCTGCACCATGAGCCGGGTAAACAATAATATCATTTGCCAACGGCATTATTTTGTTCTTTAATGAGTGGTATAAATATGCCGCTAATTTTTCCTGGGTCAAATCAGGATTTATTTTTTGTGCAAGATCGGGCCGGCCAACATCACCAATAAACAAAGTGTCACCAGAAAATAATCCTACTTCCTTTCCGTTCTCATCTTTCAGCAGAAAGCAACTGCTTTCCATGGTATGCCCTGGAGTATGAAGGACTTTGATTGTGGCTTTCCCGATTTTGAATTCCTGTCCATCTTCAGCTACAACGGCTTCAAAACCGGGTTTTGCTGTTGGCCCATAAACAATAGGGGCTCCTGTTTTTTTAGACAGGTCAAGATGGCCGGATACAAAGTCGGCATGAAAATGTGTTTCAAAAACCCATTTAATTTTTGCCTGGTTGCGTTCAGCTTTCAGAATATAAGGCTCTACCTCCCGCAAAGGATCGATTACCGCAGCTTCTCCATTGCTTTCAATATAATAGGCCCCCTGTGCCAGGCAACCAGTATAGATCTGTTCTATTTTCATGTTTTAAGTAATTAAATAAGTTTGTAAAATTGAAGTTTTCTCCTCTTGTGGTCTATGACATAAGTCACAAACAGAGCTTAAATTAAAAGCTCTTTTATTAATATATAAATGCCCATTATCAGTACAAGCCAACCAAACCATTTTTTTAGTGTAGTAGCAGAAACTTTTTCAGCAAGCTGATTGCCGATTAAAATTCCAACGATTGCAATTGTTGTAAATGATATAAGAAGTTTCCAGTCATATTCAAATTGGTTCAGGCTAATAAGAAAACCAAAAATAGAATTGATAGAAATAATAAGCAGTGAAGTGCCCACGGCAGTTTTCATGGGAAGTTTCAGGAAAAGTACAAGAGCCGGGATAATTAAAAATCCGCCACCTGCTCCCAGCAAACCTGTTATTACACCGACGGACAGGCCCATTAAAACTAACAGGCCGGTATTTTTATGTCTTTCTTCTTCCACATTGTTTTTATCATCTTGCCCTGGATTCCTGATCATGAAATAAGATGCTGCAAGCATCAACACAGCGAAAATGACCATCAGGAAAATATCTTTAGTCACTTGAAAATTTCCAATTGAAAATAGTCTGGATGGGATAGAAGGTAAGATGAAATGCCTGGTAATAAATACAGATACAATGGAGGGTAGTCCAAATTCAATTACAGATTTTACGTCAACCAGTTTGTTGATATAGGCTCTTGCTCCTCCGACAAGGCTGGTTATGCCAACAATAAACAACGAATACGTTGTGGCTAAGGAAGGATCTACTTTTAGCAGGTACACCAGAACAGGAACTGTTAGTATAGAGCCGCCACCGCCCACCATCCCCAATGAGATGCCAATGATCAGTGCTGCGATGTAACCAATTATTTCCATTCAAAATATATTAGGGGCAAAAATCAACTATTCCTGTCACAGGCAAAGTGATTACAGTCACATGGTGATTAGTTGTTTAACAGCTCAATGGCATTGCGGAGCAACTTCACTTTTCCCAACTGCTCCATTTTTTTAAGCAATCTTGAAATTACCTCCCTGGAGGAATTAAGATCATCGGCAATCTGCTGGTGTGTTAAATCCAAAATTTTCTTCCCGGTATTCCCGGCATATCGTTTAAGATAAAACTCCAGTCGTTCATCCATATTTCTGAATGCGATATGGTCAATTACAGTCAGCATTTCATCAAAGCGGCGGCGATAAGTCTGGATGACGAATTGCGACCAGTTTCTGAAATTGATCATGAGTTCGTCCATTAACTGAACAGGTAGCATAATTATTTCTGTTTCTTCCACCGCCTGGGCCATAATTTCGCTGGCCTGCGACTGAAGGGCGCAAATCAGTGATAAGGCACAGGCTTCGCCGGGGCCTATATAATAAACAAGGAATTCTCCTCCTTCCTCATTCTCCCGGTAAATTTTTATACGGCCACTTATTACAATCGCTGTTGATTTGATAAACTGGCCGGTTCTGATAATGACTTCGCCCGGGTGAAATGTTTTTTCAACGGCATTTTTTTCTATTATAGAAATCAGCTCCGGCTCGAACTTTGGAAATAATTGTTGCAGGTTCATGGTGTTGATTTATTCATCAATTACTTTTTCCATTTTAAAACTTCTGCTTCCCTTTACCAGGAAATGGGTATGTTCAAACTTCTTTTCTTTCAGCCAATCTTTTGCCTGTAAGGAGTTTTCAAATGAATGAAACGGGTGGTTGATCCGCAGGAAATCGCCGCCAACCAGCACAACCTCTTTCCAGGTATATTTTTTTATCAGCTCTATTAGTAGCTGATGTTCTTTCAGGCTTTCATTGCCCAGTTCGGCCATGGCACCAAGTATCAGCACTTTGTCAGTGCCGGCTGTTCGGGAAAAATTTTCAATCGCCAACTTCATACTGCTGGGATTGGCATTATAAGCATCCAGTATAATTTTATTTGTTTCATTTTGCAACAATTGTGATCTGCTGTTGGTTGGAGAATAGGCTTCAATGGCAGATATAATTTTTTCTTCCGGCACATGAAAGTGTTTCCCTGCAGCAACGGCTGCCAGCACATTAGGCAGGTTATATTCACCCACTAATTGTGTGTTTATAATTGCCGGCTGAAATCCTTTTTGCATCATAACAGAAAGAAAAGATTCGCTTTTGCTGATTATTCCGGTGATGCCTGCGTCATGCATACCATAGGTTATTACCGAAGAAATTCCTTTGCTCATTTCCTTCAGGTAATCATAATCCCACATCACAAAGGCCGTTCCGTTATTCTTTCTGAGAAAATCAAACAACTCGCCTTTTCCTTTTCTTACACCTTCTTCGCTGCCAAATCCTTCCAGGTGTGCTTTGCCACAATTGGTGATCATGCCGTGTGTTGGCCGGGCAATTTCACAATAGCCTGCAATTTCATTCAGGTGATTTGCGCCCATTTCAATCACGGCTATTTCGGCATCAGGTTTTATTTTTAAAATTGTCAGCGGTATGCCAATATGATTATTCAGGTTTCCTACTGTTGTATATGTTTTGAAAGTAGTAGAAAGGACAGCATGTATTAATTCTTTGGTAGTGGTTTTTCCGTTGCTACCGGTAATGGCAATAAATGGGACCTGCCTGCCGGCAGGCAAGGTATTGAATTGTTGCCGGTGATGGGTTGCCAAATGCTGCAGGGCGGTTAGTACGTCTTCAACTAAAATTGTTTTACCGGGAATTTCAAATTCCTTTTCATCGATGATGGCATATGCAGCACCCTGGTCAATGGCCTGCCTGGCAAACAGGTTTCCATTAAAATTGTCTCCTTTCAATGCAAAAAAAATATCGCCGGATTTTAATTGCCGGGTATCTGTTTGTACAGAAGGATATTTGATAAACAGATCATAAAGTTTTTCTGTTGTCATGAAGCAAAAGTAAGAGGTGCATACTATTTCGCTAAAGCTACATAGTACACCGTAATAAAAAAAGCCCTCGAAAGAGGGCTTCTAAAATGTTATAACAGAAATTATTTACCTTTTTTGCCGCTTTGTTTGGTGTTTTGCCTGCGGGTTTTAAATTGCTGACCTGTTTTACGACCATTTCCTTCCGGGCTACCCATACGGTCCATTGCGCAGCGGAAACCCAATGTACTTAAAGACTGATCCTCTTCCAGGTAGCGTCTGCTGCCAGGAGTAAGCCAGTAAGGACGGTCATTCCAGCTGCCACCCTTATAGACTCTTGACTTATCGCTGACAAGTGTTGTGACACCATAGCCATATTGAGATTGTGATAAGGAGTCCCCGTCAAGGAAGTTAATTACATTACCCCGCTGGTAGTTTCTACGGTTTTTGCTTTCTTCATCAGTTACATCTGCCATCTTCACTCTTCCAGTGCTGTCAATTTCCGCTTCATTATTGGCATTTTTATAAATCTTTTGATACTTGTTTCCGCGGAAAGGAGCAGGCATATCATCATAATCAATAGTTGATAACGGACGAAATACATCCTGTACCCACTCACTTACGTTGCCTGCCATATTATAGATTCCAAAACCATTGGGAAAGAAAGATTGTACCGGTGCGGTATAGAAAGCATTATCATTCAGGCCACCGGCCACACCAGCGTTGTCGCCAGAACCTCTTTTAAAGTTGGCCAGGAAAACACCCTGCCAGCTTCCATGACGGGTATCACGGAGACCGTTAATATTCTGTGACCAGGGATACATTTGTTTATTTGACACTAATTCTTCACCTCTTTTATTTTTGCTGCTCACCCGTGGATTTTGATTAATTAACCCATAGGCTGCATATTCCCACTCAGCTTCGAAAGGAAGACGGTAGTCTGGCATTAAAACACCTGATTCAATAGTGGCAACAGTTACTTTAGGCTCCCCTTTTTTGGTCTTTATTTTGCCGGGGGGGGCTGTGTACAAACCAAGCAGGTAAGATTTTGTGGTAAAGTTATTTTCCCCCTGCTGGGCGCCGGGTTTTAAGTTTGCTTTATTGATAAAATTTTTATCTTTTAATAATTTTTCATTTACCCGGTCGCTTCTCCACAGGCAAAAATCATGTGCCTGCCTCCAGCTAACACCTACAACAGGGTATTCATTAAAACCGGGATGGCGAAAATAAAATTCAACCAGTGGCTCGTTATAACTTAATTCACTTCTCCAGCAAAGAGTGTCTGGTAAAGCAGCTTCAACAATTTTTTGATTGGCCGGGTCAGAAGGGTCAAAAACCCGGGTAAGCCAATGCAGGTATTCACGATAATGAACGTTGGCAACCTCAGTCCGGTCAATATAAAACGAGGGAACTGATACACGGCGTGGAATGTTATTCCAGTCGCCCATTACATCTTCTTCAGTTTGTCCCATGGTAAAGGTACCACCCTGAACAAACACAAGACCGGGGCCTGTCCCCTGTTCCTTTGACTTTGAGACCTGGTAACCACCCATGTTTTTGTCATTGTAGTTCCAGCCGGTCACACTTGATTTGTCCATTTTTTTACTGAAAAGACCTTTTCCTTTGCAGGATGCCAGCAGCACTACACAGGACATCAGGATTGTTAAGTTTTTCACTGTTACAGTTTTTTGCATAAACCTATGAATTGGAATATTTTTAACGCCGGATGGGATAAAATATTGCACCTTGAATCAGGTTTTACCAGCCGGGATTGCGAATATATGCACTTTCGGGAAAAACAGTTACGCAGAATTACTTTTTTTCAGGCAAAAAACCCTTGCATGGCTGTCGTTAATTGACTAATAAATGAGGAGATATTTCTTTTTCATATTCTGGCTATCAGCAGGCCCCTTGTCAGGTGCTGGCCAGCGAACTTATGCCATTAATTCAGTTCTTTCTTCGGGTAATTGGTATAAGATAAGTGTAAAAGAACCGGGTATTTATAAAATTGATATCCCATTGCTAAACAGCCTTGGTGTTAATACAAACAACCTCAGTTCCGGAACTGTCCGTTTGTTTGGTAATGGAGGCCAAATGCTATTCGAAGCTAATGTTGATCCCCGCAGGGATGATCTTACTGAAAATGCTATCATGATTGTTGACGGCGGGGATGGCATCATCAATGGCTCTGATTATATTCTCTTTTATGCCAATGGCCCGGATGAGTGGATAAAAGATTCTCTCAACCTGCGGTTTAGCCACAGGAAAAATATTTTTAGTGACAGGTCATATTATTTTTTGAATGTGGGCGGAACCGGGAAACGCATTACCCTGGCTCCTCTGGTTTCATCGCCAAATCTTACAGTTGCCAATTTTTCAGAAAGATATTTTCATGAACTTGATACGGTAAATTTTTTAGGCAGCGGTAAAGAATGGTATGGTGAGGAGTTTTCGAATTTGCCGGGACGTTCACTAACAAGAAATTTCTCTGTCAGTTTTCCCAACCTGCCGAATAATACCCCGGTATTGCTGCAAGCCAATTGTATTGCCCGGTCTGTGGGAGTTGGCAGCCGCTTTGATGCCCGGATAAATAATCAACCAGCGGGTCAACTTAATATTAATTCAATTAGCGGGGGGCAATATGATTTATTTGCTCAGCAGGCAACTGGTTTTGGAAATGGGAGTAGCAATACAAATAATATTGATATCAGTTATACTTATACTCCGGGAAGTTTTAATGCACAGGGCTGGTTAAACTGGTTTGAACTTTTTTTGCGCCGTTCCCTTTCAATGAATGGAGTTGATCAGCTTTTGTTTCGTGACTGGCTGAGTGTGGGTAATAATATTGCTGAATATGTAATAAGCAATGCCACCGCCAACACCCAGGTTTGGGATATTACTGATCCCCTGAATCCCTTGAGGATGCAGGGAAATTTTGCCAATAATGAATTCCGGTTTATCAATAGTTGTTCTCGATTGCGGGAATATGTGGCGTTTAATCCCCTAAATTTTTTGACCCCATTAATTGAAGGTAAAATCTTAAACCAGGATTTACATAATGCTTTGCCGGTTGATTTATTAATTATCACTCACCCTTCTTTAATAACGCAGGCCCGCAGGTTGGCACAGCTACACCAGCAGCAAAATGGACTGCGAACATTAGTGGTAACAACTGAGCAGGTATATAATGAATTTGGCAGCGGAAGCCCCGATCCCACAGCCATCAGGGATTTTGCAAAAATGTATTATGACAAATTTGGTTTCGTTGCGGCTAACAAACTCAAATACCTGTTGTTGTTTGGAGATGCGTCTTATGACTATAAAAACAGAATATATAATAATACCGGCCTTGTTCCGGCTTTTGAAAACAATTTTTCTTTAGATCCTCTTTCAACATATATATCGGATGATTATTTTGGATTTCTTGATGATAATGAAGACATCAATTCCGGCGCAGTCACCAATTTGCTTGACATTGGTGTTGGAAGAGTTCCTGCAAAAAATATTGACGAAGCCAAAAATTTTGTTGACAAAGTAGCGGCTTATTTATCTCCCCAAAGTTTGGGTCCGTGGAGAAATAATCTCACTTTCATCGCCGATGATGAGGATAACAATCTTCATCTCCAGGATGCCGAAACAATAATAGCCACTGTTGGCACAACAGGGCCTGTTTTCAACCAGCAGAAAATTTACCTGGATGCTTATAAGCAGGAATCCGGTCCGGGTGGAAGTCGCTATCCGCAGGCTAACCAGGCTATCAATAATCAAATTTATAACGGCACACTTATATTTAATTATAATGGGCATGGAGGGCCAAAACGACTGGCCGAAGAAACTATTCTTGACCAGGAAATAGTGAACAATTGGAACAACCCGGCTCGTTTACCATTATTTATTACTGCTACCTGCGATTTTGCACCCTATGATAACCCCGGCATTACCTCCATTGGAGAAGATTTATTATTGAGGCCAAGAACCGGGGCGATTGCCTTAATGACCACAACCAGGGTTGTTTTTGCCTTTAGCAACCGTATTATGAATAATAATTACCTGCAATTTGCCCTGCAGACTAATGCAAACGGAGAATATAAAACTCTCGGAGATGCGGTGAAAGAAGCCAAAAATTATACCTATCAAAGTTCAGGGGATATTATCAACAACAGAAAGTTTACTTTGTTAGGTGATCCTGCATTAACATTGGCATTTCCCCGGCTTAGGGTGAGGGCAACAAAAGTAAATGGCATTCCGGCAACACAGGCAGACACACTCAGCTCAGCAGAGAACATTATGATGGAAGGGGAAGTAACAGATGTTCAGGGAAATGTTTTGACGAATTTCAATGGAAATGTTTATCCGGTTGTTTTTGATAAACCTCAAACTATAAATACGTTAGCCAACGACCCATCAAGCCAGGTTACAGGTTTTCAAACACAATCAAATATGTTATTTAAAGGCAAGGCTACCGTGATGAATGGAAGGTTTCAATTTTCATTCAAAGTGCCCAGAGATATTAATTATACTTACGGAAATGGAAAACTGAGTTTGTATGCTGAAGATGGCTCACAAGATGCAAATGGATTTTTTACCAACTTCATCGTGGGAGGTGCGGGTACTACTGCCGGAACTGATAAAGCCGGCCCTGATATCCGGCTGTTTTTAAACGATGAAAAATTTGTGAATGGCGGGATTACTAACCAAACCCCGGTATTGATTGCGAAACTTTCCGATTCTTCTGGCATAAATACTGCCGGTATTGGTATCGGGCATGATATCGTAGCTACTTTAGATAATGACAACAGGAGGTATTTTATATTAAATGATTTTTACCAGGGTGATCTTAATAGTTACCAGCATGGAGCACTTCGTTTTCAGATGCCTGAGTTGCCCGCCGGACCACATTCCCTTAAACTAAAAGTATGGGATGTGCTGAATAATTCAAATGAAGCTATAATTGAATTTATTGTGGCCAATGATGAGTTGCTGGAATTGAAACATGTACTTAATTATCCCAACCCCTTTACTACAAAAACCCAGTTTTGGTTTGAGCACAATAAACCCGGGCAGCCGTTAGATGTAAGTATCCAGATAATGACAATCACCGGGAGGGTGATTAGAACTATACGACAAACAATTATTACGGACGGCAACCGCTCTGCAGAAATAGAGTGGGATGGCAAGGATGAATACGGGGATAGACCCGGCCGAGGCGTTTACCTCTATAAATTACGGATTATAACTGCTGACAGGAAGAAAAAGGAAGTAATTGAAAAACTGGTTATTCTTTAGCAGGCAAGTCCGGGCAACAAGAAATGGCTTTAGCTTTGCTTTGCCGAAAAACTGAATTTAGGAGTTATAGGGTAATTATTAAATCTTAATAGAGACACCGAAAGGATTCTTATAAGATGTTAGAAAGATATATATTTATTTTAAAAATAAATAAAGGGTATTCGAAAAATGGGAAAATCTTGGTTTTGGGAATATTGACCCGGAAAAATTGGGTGCCCTCCTCAAAAAAAATGGCCTATAAAAGTATTAAAATCATGCACCTATATGACAAAAGTCAGGATTATGATTATTTTGCAAAAAACAGGAACTCTTGCAATAAAATTTGGGGGAAAACGTTAGATTTGTCAAAACCAAAAAATTTTATCCTAAGAAAGGAATCTTTAGGGATATTTGCCAGACCCTTGAAAATTCAGAAAATTTCAGATTTTTTTTGTTTTGGATAAAATTCTATACTTTAGTTTTGTATTTCATCAAAAGCTCTATATTTACACCATTATTTAAAAAACTTACTAATGAGACCAACTGCTTTAAAACTAACTGCCGGAATCCTGCTCTTTTGTGGTTTTACATCTGCTGTGAAAGCCCAGGTTCAACAAATTAACGTTGTTACTACTGCCGTTCCTTTTCTGCGTATTTCACCTGATGCCCGTGCCGGTGGCATGGGAGATGTTGGCATCGCCACATCTCCTGATGTTTATTCCGGATTTTGGAATGCGGGTAAGGTTGCTTTTAATTCTATGAATGGTGGTGTAGGCGCTACTTACACTCCTTGGTTGAAAGACCTTGTAAGTGATGTTTATCTTGCTAATCTTTCAGGGTATTACAAATTTGCAGACAACCAGGCTATTTACGGTTCGCTCCGTTATTTCAGTCTTGGCAGCATTGAATTTACTGATCCTTTTGGTACTACTACTTCCAAAGGAAGTCCCCGTGAATTTGGAATTGATATAGGTTATTCAAGAAAACTTAATGCAAAAAATGGTGTTGGTATAGCTTTAAAATATATCAACTCAAACCTTGCAAACGGATATGTTTCCGGAACTACTACTTATAAAACAGGTAACTCTGTTGCTGCTGATCTTGGCTGGTATCATGATGCTAAGAAAGCTTCTGGCAATGGATTTGCTTTTGGTGTTACTCTGAGCAATCTTGGCGCTAAAATAGCTTACACCAATAATGCTGATGCCAAAGATTTCCTTCCTGCTAATCTTGGCCTTGGCGGTACTTATACCAAAAAATACAATGAGAAAAATTCATTGACTTTTGGGCTTGACATAAATAAATTACTGGTGCCCACGCCACCTTCTGAAGGTGATGTGGCCGGACTTGCAGCATACAGAAAGAAAAGTGTAATCAGTGGTTTATTCAGTTCTTTTGGAGATGCTCCAACTGGTTTCGGTGAAGAGATAAAAGAATTTACTGTGTCTGTAGGCGGTGAGTACTGGTATAATAATCAATTTGCACTGCGTGCCGGTTATTTCTATGAGAATAAATTTAAAGGCAATCGCCGTTTTTTCTCTGCAGGACTGGGAATAAAGTATAATATTTTCGGTTTCAACTTTTCTTACTTAATTCCAACTGGTAGTGGAGTAACCAGACTTCCTTTGTCGAACACAATTCGTTTCTCTGTGTTGTTTGATTTAGGTGATGGTAGCAGAATTAAGGATAAAAAATAAATTAGTAGTAACTACAAATATTTATGCCGTCCCGATTATAAATCGGGACGGTTTTTTTATCCCGTTAATTTTCCCCTTGAAAAAGTTGCTGACAAAAAACAAGTGTCATAGAGTGCTTTTAATGATATTTGTACTACTTAAATAATTATATGTCTTACCGGATTGGTTCAGGTATTGATTTTCACCAGCTCGCAGAAGGGAGGGAGCTATGGATAGGCGGAGTGAAAATTCCGCATTATAAAGGGGCAGTCGGTCATAGCGATGCAGATGTTTTGATCCATGCCATTTGCGATGCATTATTGGGTGCACTTTCCCTGGGTGATATCGGCACACATTTTCCGGATAATAATATGGGTTATAAAAATATTGCCAGCCGAATTTTATTGGAAAGAACAATGGCAATGATTAATAAGGAGGGCTATAAAGTTGTAAATGTTGATACAACTGTCTGTTTGCAGGAGCCGAAAATTATGCCTTATGCAAGTCAAATGCAAAGGGTAATTGCCGCTATCCTTAGTATTAATAAAAAAGATATTTCGATCAAGGCTACCACCACAGAGCATATGGGTTTTGCAGGCAGAGGGGAAGGTTTGGTGGCCTATGCTTCTGTATTATTGATACAGTCAGAGAAAAAAGGGAATTAAGAATAATCATTTTCCAGTGGTTATCTTTGTTTGGATGAAGGCTATTGAAATAAAAATAGTGAATCAATCTGCTAACCCATTGCCGGAATATGCGACGGGTGGATCTTCAGGAATGGATATCAGGGCTTGCCTGGAACTACCAAAAGCACTAAAACCACTTGAACGGGCATTAATTCCAACAGGGTTGTTTGTTGAACTTCCGGATGGATATGAAGCCCAGATTCGCCCAAGAAGTGGTCTGGCTATCAGGAACGGGATTACTTGTCTGAATAGCCCCGGTACCATTGACAGTGACTATCGTGGAGAAATTAAGATCATCTTAATCAACCTTTCAGGCGAAGAACAGGTCATTCAACCCGGAGACCGGATTGCACAGATGGTTATTCAGAAAGTAGAAAAAATTAGTTGGATAAAAGTGGAAGAACTGGAAATTACCGGCCGAAATGAAGGCGGATTTGGTCATACCGGCACACAATAAAGTTTCATGTCAATGCAAAAAATATATATCATCGCCGTAGTTGTTATAACTGGATTGTATTCCTGTCGCTCTACCAAAAAAATACAAACAGCTATTACTCCAAAAGATACTACTGTAGTTACTTCTATACCTGTTAGCAATCTCCATGAGGATTCCATCACGTTTATCCGGGAAAATTATACCCGCATTATGAATGAACGGATTGACTTTACCACATTTTCTGCAAAAATTGATGTGGACTACCGCGACTCCGACGGCAAAAAAAACAATGTGAATGCTCATGTAAGAATGTACAAGGATAGCCTGATATGGGTGGTGATTACGGGTCCGCTGGGCATTGAGGGGTTGAGAGCATACATTACTACTGATTCTGTGAAATTACTTGACAAACAAAACAAAATATATATTGCCCGGAGTGTTT
Organism: Chitinophagaceae bacterium; assembly: GCA_032654705.1. Lineage (GTDB taxonomy): Bacteria > Bacteroidota > Bacteroidia > Chitinophagales > Chitinophagaceae > JJ008. The sequence goes on along the minus strand of JAULAZ010000003.1, from coordinate 2,267,945 downwards.
CCTACCTGCAGGAAATGACAGAACTACCTCTTGATCTTACTTCATTGCAAAATTTATTTTTGGGTAACCCGTTGTTTCTTGACTCAAATATTGTTTCTTACAGCAAGCTGGCCAACACGATTTCCTTTTTAAGTGTTGGTAATTTTTTTAGAAATCTTTTTACCATTGGAGAATCAGATAAACTGGTAGTAAGTTCAAAGCTTGACGACCTTGATGGATTAAGAAACCGGACCTGTTATCTTAGTTATTCCGACTATGACAATAGGGATGGAATATTTTTTTCTCAGGAAAGAGATATCAATATTACCGAGAAAAAAAAGCTGGATTTAAAACTAAATTTTAAACAATACCGGTTTAATGAAACGTTAAGCTTTCCATTTTCTGTGCCCAAAAGTTATAAGCGTAATTAATGAATAAAATTAAATTTGCATTTTGTCGTTATTAAATTGTGCATTCGCTTCCCGTTTTTAAACTCTTTTCCGCAGTACTATGATTAAAAAACTTTTTTTCAGCCTGGTTTTGTTTTTAGGAATTACCCTTCTTGTGCAGGCGCAACCCCCACAGGATAAAACACAACTTGAAAAAGAAAAACAGGAAATTCAAAATGAAATTCAGCAATTGCAGTTGGCATATAACCAGGTTGCAGGTCAGAAAAAAATCTCCCTGAAACAGATGAACATACTGAGCAGTAAAATAAAACTGCAGGAAAAATATATTAGTAGCATTAATAAAGAAATTCAGTCGATCGAGGATGATATATATCTGAGTAACCTGGAAATTTACCGGCTGCAGCGACAGGTAGATACATTAAAGACTCAATATGCCCGGACAGTGGTCTATGCATATAAAAACAGGAGTAATTACGACTACCTGAATTTTATTTTTTCTTCCAATAGTTTTAACGATGCAATCAGGAGAATTGCCTATTTAAAAAGTTACCGGGAATACAGGGAAAAACAGGTGAAGACCATCCTGGATACCCGCCGGTTAATAGCCCAGCGTAAGCAACAGCAACTGGGCAGGGTGGAACAAAAAAATACGGCGCTGGAAAACCAGACAAAACAGGTGGATGAACTGGCTAAACAAAAAAAAGAAAAAGATGCTGTGGTATCCAGTTTGAAATCACAGGAAAAAGATTTACAACGGCAGATTGCTGTAAAAAAGAAACGGGACCGGGATCTGCAAAATTCTATTAATGCAATTGTAAAAAGAGCCATGGAAGCTTCACTGCTCGAAGCCAAAAAAAGAGCTGATATAGAAAATAAAAAAAATGCTACTACAACTCCTGTAATAAATCCTGCAACAACTCCTGTAACGAACCCTGCAACGACTCCAACAACCCGGATAAAAACTACTACTGTAAAACCAACAGTCGTTTTTAATTCTGATGCTGATATAAAATTGAATGCAGGATTTGAAGGAAACCGCGGCAAGCTACCCTGGCCGGTTGATAATGGCTTTGTTAGTATTCACTTTGGAGTATATACTATTGAAGGAACCAAACTGAAGGATGATAATCCGGGTATCACAATCGCTACACAGCCAGGAATTGCCGTAAAATCGGTTTTTGATGGTGAAGTAGTGGGGGTTTACAATCTCGGAGATGGCATGGCTGTTACTATTCGTCACGGAAGATACTTTACTACATACAGTAATCTTACCGGAGTAAATGTAAGTAAGGGGGCCACTGTAAAAACAGGGCAAGCACTTGGCAAAGCAGGCAGAGATGATGATGGAACCGGCGGCCAGATTGATTTTATCCTGATGATTGAAACAAAAAATGTAAACCCGGAATCCTGGTTGCATCGTTAATCGAAAAACAGAAATAATTATTGAATGAAGCGGCTTGGTAAAACAGGCCGCTTCTCTTTTTAAAGGAACCGTTCATAAAGTTTCTCATACTGCGGAACGATTGTGCCAATGTCATATTTTTTTGCGTGGGCTGCAGCCCGTAGTTTAAATTGTTTCAACACTTCATTATCGCTCAAAATTGACAAAGCCTGCTGCCCCATTGTTTTTATGTCGCCTACATCTGCCATATAGCCTGTCTCTCCGTCAATATTGATTTCTGTTAAACCACCTGCATTGGTGGTTATTACCGGCACGCCTGCTGCCATTGCTTCCAGCGCTGCTAACCCGAAACTTTCGTATTCGGACGGCAGTAAAAACAAATCGGCAATAGCCAGAATATCTTCCATTTGCTCCTGCTTGCCAACAAAACGAATTTCATCACACAGATGAAGTTCCCGGCAGAGGTCTTCAGCAGCGGGTCTTTCGGGTCCATCACCCACCATCATCAGCCGGCTGGGAATTTTATCATTTATTTCTTTAAAGATTCTTATCACATCCGGAATGCGTTTCAGCTTTCTGAAGTTGGAGGCATGCATGATTACTTTTTCACCATTTGGGGCAATCATTTTTTTAAATGCATCAATGCCTTTCCGGTTAAACCGGCTTACATCCACAAAATTTACAATTACTTCAATATCCTTTTCTATTTTAAAATGCGTATAGGTTTCATCCCGCAGGTTATTGGAGACTGCCGTGATGACATCACTTTCATTAATAGAAAAAGTAACTACCGGCTCATAAGTTTTATCTCTGCCCACCAAAGTAATGTCGGTTCCATGTAATGTGGTGATGACCGGAATATTTTTCCCTTCTTTTTTCAGAATTTGTTTTGCCATATAGGCTGCGGACGCATGTGGGATGGCATAATGTACATGAAGCAAATCCAGGTTGTTGTTTTTTATAACATCCACCATCGTGCTGGCCAGCGCCGTTTCATAAGGCGGGTAATCAAATAACGGATAGGTGGGCACCTGTACTTCATGATAAAATATGTTGGGGGTGAATCCACTCAGTCTTACCGGTTGCTGGTAAGTAATAAAGTGTACCTGGTGGCCTTTTTGTGCCAATGCTTTTCCCAGCTCAGTTGCCAATACACCCGAACCGCCAAAGGTGGGATAGCAAACAATTCCAATCCGCATGGTTTTCGTGATTGTCATAGAACCCGAAGATAAATAACTTTATAGGAACTGTATTTGCCGTTCATGTTAAATCCGTATTTTCATTTATTCTTTTAATTCATCCCATTTTATATATGAAAAAAATTGGTTTATTCATTGCGGCAGGTTTGATTTCTGTACTTACTCATGCTCAAACTGATGATTCTTTGGCTATACGCCGGATTGCAGATGATATTTTGAAAAATGGAAAAGCTTACCAGGATCTCCATTATCTCTGTAAAAAAATCGGTGAAAGGCTAAGCGGTTCTGCCAATGCACAAAAAGCTGTAGAAGCAACAGTCAATATGCTGAAAGAAGCCGGCGCTGATACCGTTTACTTGCAGCCCTGTATGGTGCCACATTGGGTACGTGGAGAAAAAGAACAGGGGATAATACAATGGGGTAAAAATAAAAAAGTATTAAATGTATGTGCTCTTGGTATGAGTGTTGGCACACCAGTGGCCGGAATAAAAGCCGAGGTAATTGAAGTAGCTGATTTTGATGAATTGAAAAAATTAGGCGAAGAAAAAGTAAAAGGCAAAATAGTATTTTTTAATTACCACATGAAGCCTGAGTTGATTTTTGGTGGATATGGCGATGCGGTTCGCTATCGTGTAGCCGGGCCGGTGGAAGCGGCAAAATTGGGAGCAGTGGCAATTATGATTCGTTCCGTTACTTACGCATTCGATAATAATCCGCATACAGGTACTACCCGATATGACAGCACGGCGAAAAAAATTCCTGCCATGGCCTGCAGCACGATGGATGCTGACTGGCTGCATGAATTATTTAAGAAAGAAAAAAAGGTGGAACTGTTTATGAAGATGAGTTGCGAAAAATTGCCTGATGTTTTAAGTTATAATGTGGTGGGTGAAATACGTGGTTCCGAATTTCCAGGGGAAATCATTACAGCCGGAGGTCATTTGGATAGCTGGGATCTTGCCGAAGGTGCTCATGATGATGGCGCCGGATGTATGCAGAGTATCCAGGTTATAAGAACAATAAAAACATTGGGTATTCATCCTAAAAGAACAATCCGTGCCGTGATGTTCATGAATGAAGAAAATGGATTAGTGGGTGGTAATAAATATGCAGAGTTGGCAGGATTAAATAAAGAAAATCATTTGTTCGCAATAGAAAGTGATGCCGGAGGATTTGGAGTGGAGACATTGGGTTTATCCGGTAAGCCCGAACAGGAAACAAAAGTTCGGGGCTGGTTGCCGTTATTCAAACCTTATGGTGTAGCTGATTTGCCCGATGGTGGTGGCGGGGCAGATATTGGTCCGTTAAAAAAATTCGGAACTTTTATGTGTGGTGTAAATCCGGGTTCACAACGGTATTTTGATTTTCACCATGCTCCCAATGATGTTTTTGAATCAGTAAACAAAAGAGAACTGGAAATGGGAGCAATTGGGATGACGGCAATTATTTACCTGGTGGATAAATACGGGTTATAAAAAATATTCGATTATTAAGATGAGCCAAGAAGCTTTCTTATGGCATTGTTTACCGATGCAAAAGGGAAAGAATCAATTAGCTTATCCATCATCCCTTTTATTTCTACAGTACTTAGATTTCCAATGCTGCCTTCGTGTGTGTGCAGAATGGAAGTGTTGTATTTGAAATTGCCTGCTTCAATATCCATTCCCACTTTTTTATACGCATCGCGGAAAGGCATACCGGCATTCACTAATTTATTCACTTCTTCTACGCTGAAAATATATTTATATTTTTCATCAAACAGAATATCCTCCTTGATTTCAATATTACTCAGCATCAGCCCGATCATTTCAATGCAATCTTTCAATGTTTTAAAAGCGGGGAATAAATGTTCTTTCAATAGTTGCAAATCCCGGTGATAACCAGATGGAAGATTTGTGGTCATCATCGTAATCTCATTTGGTAATGCTTTAATGCGATTGCAATAACTTCGAATTAATTCAAACACATCCGGATTTTTTTTGTGCGGCATTATGCTGCTGCCGGTTGTGAGTTCGGAAGGAAAAGAAATGAATCCAAAATTTTGATTGAGGTATAAACAGGCATCCATACTTATTTTACTCAATGTGTCTGCAACATTGGCCAAACCCTGTGCAACAATTCTTTCTGTTTTTCCCCTTCCCATTTGTGCATACACTGCATTATAATTCAAATCATCGAAGCCAAGTAGTTTTGTAGTTAATGTTCTGTTGATTGGGAAAGAAGAACCATAACCCGCTGCTGAACCCAATGGGTTTTTATTTACAACATCATAGGCAGCTTTTAATGTGATCATATCATCCACCAGGCTTTCAGCGTAGGCGCCAAACCATAATCCAAATGAGGAAGGCATGGCTAATTGCAAATGAGTATAGCCTGGAAGAAGATGTGCTTTATATTTCTCACTCTGGTTTTGCAATAAGTAAAAAAGCGATTGAATAGATTTTACCAATTCTTCCAGCTCAGTTCTTAAAAACAATTTTATATCTACCAGTACCTGGTCATTGCGGCTGCGGGCCGAATGAATTTTTTTTCCAACATCTCCCAATTTTTCTGTTAACAATATTTCAATCTGGGAGTGAATATCTTCCACATCACCCTGTAATTTGAGTTCACCTTTTTTTATCCGCTGATAAATGTTCTTTAATTCTTTTTGTAATTGTGATAATTCATCCTTTGTCAATAATCCAACTGATTCCAGCATTTGAATATGAGCTAAAGTACCCAATAGATCATAAGAAGCGAGATACATATCCATTTCACGGTCTTTTCCAACAGTGAAATTTTCAACTTCTTTTAAGGATGCTTTGTCTTTTTGCCAGAGTTTCATACAAGCTGTTTTAATAATTGAATGTATAACTCAATTCCCTTCTTAATTTCATCAATATAAATATACTCATCTGCCGTGTGACTTCTGGCAGAATCTCCGGGACCCATTTTTAATGAAGGGAAAAACATCAATGCTTTATCAGAAGTGGTGGGAGAACCATAATAAGTCCTTCCTAAACTTAATCCGGCTTTTACAAGCGGATGATCTAACTCTATGGAAGTGGAACGTAGCCGGAAACTTCTTGACTTTGCTTCGCTTTGAATGTTTTTCCTGATTACACTCAATACTTCTTCGAATGTATAATTTTCGTTCACCCTCACATCTACAACAAACTTGCATTGAGCCGGAACTACGTTGTGTGCCTTATTTTCTGTCTCAATCACTGTTACATCCATATTCACAGGGCCAAGGAGTGCGGATACCTTTGGGAAATTATATGATGTGAACCAGTTGATATCTTTTATTGCTTTATAGATGGCGTTGTCACCTTCTTTGCGGGCGGCGTGTCCGGCTTTTCCTTTTGCAACACAATCCAGCACCATCAATCCTCTTTCTGCAACAGCCAACTGCATTTGAGTAGGTTCGCCTACAATGGCGCAACCAATAGGCCCCACTTCCTTCAGTAACACCTCAATTCCGTTTGCACCAGAAATTTCTTCCTCTGCAGAAGCTGCCAGGATAAGATTGTACTTCAGATCTTTCCTGTCATAGAAAAAAAGAAAACTGGCTATCAGCGAAACCAAACAGCCTCCGGCGTCATTGCTGCCGAGACCATAGAGTTTCCCATCTTCAATTGCAGGAGAGAAGGGATCTCTTGTGTACTGTGAATTTGGTTTAACCGTGTCATGATGCGAATTAAGCAGCAAGGTGGGTTTACTGCTGTCAAAAAATTTATTTACCGTCCATACATTATACAGGTGCTTTTTTGCGGGTATGTTTTTTCCCAGAAAAAATCTTTCCAGGATAGCTGATGTTCCATCTTCTTCCCGGCTAAAAGAAGGAGTGGCAATCAGTTTTTTTAAAAGATCAATGGCTTCTTCCTGGAGTATGGAAATGTCGTTATTCATTTATTATTGTTGTTCCGCTTTGGCCGTTAATCAATTTATTCAACTCTTCTGCTTTCCCGATGATTACTTTTTTTACGCCGCTATTCAATGCGGCAAATGCATTATCCAGTTTTGGAATCATGCCGGCAAAAATTTTAGCCTCTCCACTCCCCGTGTGGGGGATTTTTAGTTCATCATAAGATGACCTGGCTAATTTCCTGATTACGGATGACTCATCGTGCACATCCAGTAATACCCCTGATTTTTCAAATGTATAAATTAATTCCACGTCATACTCTTTACTCATTGCTTTGGCAATTTCCTGGGCAATGGTATCGGCATTTGTATTTAATAATTGTCCCTGCTGGTCATGTGTGATGGAGGCAAATACCGGGGTAATATTTTTTTGCAGAAGCGTATTGATCAAATCTGTGTTGATGGCATCCACGTCGCCAACAAAACCATAATCAATCAGCGGGTTTTTTCTTTTATGAGCCAGGATCACATCTCCATCAGCGCCACAAAGTCCGATAGCATTACAATGGTCAGCCTGCAGGGCCGCTACAATATTTTTATTGACATAACCGGCATAAACCATTGTAACGATTTTTAAAGTTTCTGCATCGGTAATCCTTCTTCCATCAACAACCTGCTGGGGAATCTTTAACTGCTCGGCCATCCGGGTAGCCAGTTTGCCGCCGCCATGTATAAGAATTTTTTTGCATTCCAGGTTGGCAAATGATTCCAGGAAGGATGAAAGCTTTGTTTCATCATCAATGATGTTTCCGCCAATTTTTATAACAAATAGTTTGCCCCCATCCCCTAAAGGGGTGTTACGAGACTTTTCTACTGTTTGAGAAATTGTTGCAAGCACCGATTTTATATTATTGAAAATTTCATCATTCTTAAATCTTAAAATAGTCAATCCAAATTCCTTCAAATGGTCTTCTCTCTGTTTGTCATTTTTTTTCACCTCTTCGTTCTCGTGGATTTCACCGTCAAGTTCAATGACTAGTTTTAGGTTATGACAATAGAAATCCACTACATAATTCCAGATAGGATGCTGTCTTCTGAATTTTAGTTTCCATCCATTTATATGTAGGTGCTTCCATAATATTTCTTCTGCCGGAGTCATGCGGTTTCTTAACTCTTCAGCTTTCTGAAAAATCAAATTACCTGCGCCATAAAACATATTCTCTTTCATAATGACTTTCCCTTTCTCCCCTTCAGGGGATGGGGGCTAAAATTTCACTTAGTACAGCCTGTGCTGCCCAGACCCTGTTACCCGCTTCTTGTGTAATAATACTGTTGGGTCCATCCAGTATCTCATCGCTGAGCTCCACATTTCTCCTTACAGGAAGACAGTGCATTACTTTGGCATTATTGGTCAGCTCCAGTTTTTTATTGGTCAGCATCCATTTGGGATCGCTTTCATAAATTTTACCGTAATCATTATAAGTGCTCCAGTTTTTTACATACACAAAATCTGCATCTTTCAATGCCTCATTCTGGTTATGAGTAATAGTAGCGCCTTTTGTGAATTCCTCACTCAATTCATAATCTTCGGGGTGGGTAATAACAAAATCTGCATTTCCCCATGTATTTATCCATTGAGAAAAACTGTTGGCTACACATTGTGGCAATGGCTTTACATGTGGTGCCCAACTCAATACAATTTTGGGTTTGCCTCCAGCCCCTAAAGGGGAGCTATTGAGATGTTCTTGAATAGTAATTATATCTGTTAACGATTGTAGCGGATGCAGGGTTGCACTTTCAAGGCTTACTACCGGGATGCCGGCATATTTGATGAATTGTTTTATGTATAACTCGCTGTAATCATCCTCACGGTTTTTCAGGGAAGGAAAAGTTCTGATGGCAAGGATATCAAAATACTTTCCAAATATAGGCGCAGCATCTTTTACATGCTCTACTGTATTTCCGCTCATGATAGCTTCCTCTTCAAATTCCAGGGCCCAGCCTTCGCTGCCCACGTTGAAAATGATACAGTCCATCCCAAGATTCTGTGCGGCAACCTGTGTGCTTAACCTTGTACGCATACTGGGATTAAGAAACAAACAGCCGATACGTTTATTAGTGCCAAGCAATTTATCAGCAAACGGATTAGCTTTATAAGCCAGTGCTTTTTGTACCAGGGCATCAATATTTGTTACATCTTGAACAGAAATAAAATTTTTCATTCTTTTCTTTATGGATTTAAAGATGAAGTCATGCTTTCTATCTCTTCTTTAATTGATTCTATAAATTGCTCTGCATCCCGTTTCTTTAACGCTAATGATGGCAACAGGCGAATTACATTAGGCTTTGCTTCCCCGGTAAATATTTTCTGATTCCACAAAAGATTCTTTTTTAACTCTTTTAATTCGTCCGGCACATCAAAACCAATCATCAGGCCCCGGCCTCTTACATTTTTTAATTGAGGAATTGCTTCCAGTTCAGTCCGAAGATATTTTCCCACCAAACTTGCATTTCCCATCAGTTTTTCTTCTTCTATTACTTCCAGCACAGCCAGTGCCGCAGCGCAGGCAAGATGATTGCCGCCAAAAGTAGTTCCCAGTTGAAAATGTTTGGGTTTGATATATGGCGCAATGATGATACCGCCAACCGGGAAACCATTGCCCATTCCCTTGGCCATGGAATATATATCGGCATTTACTCCGGCAAAATCATGACTGAAGAATTTTCCGCTTCTTCCATAGCCGCATTGCACACTATCGGCAATATAGATAGCGCCATATTCATCGCAGAGGCTGCGGATTTTTTTCAGGAAAGAATTTTCCGCCACATTAATACCACCTACACCTTGTATGCCTTCAATGATAACAGAGGAAATTGTTTTGCCATTTTTTTTGAAACAATCTTCCAGTGCTGCCTCATCATTGAATGGAAGAAACATGACATTTTCCGATTCGTTCACCGGGGCGATATAGTTTTTATTATCTGTTGCCGATACAGCCAGTGATGTTCTGCCATGAAAGGACTTGCTGAATGCAATTATTTTTTTTCTTCCATTATGAAAAGATGCCATCTTCAGTGCATTTTCATTGGCCTCGGCTCCGCTGTTGCAAAGAAAAAGCTGGTAATCTTCTTTGCCGGAAATTTTCCCTAACTTTTCAGCCAGTTCCTGCTGCAACGGAATTTTTATTGAGTTGGAATAAAAAGCAATTTTTTCTAACTGCTCTTCCATTCTTTTTACCCAACGGGGATGTGTGTGACCAATGCTGATGACTGCATGGCCGCCATAAAGATCAAGATACTGCTCGCCTTTATCATCCCATACGTAAGAACCTTTGGCTTTTACTATTGTGATTTCATTAATCGGATAAACGTCGAATAAATTCATAGAAGCCTCCCCAAACCCCTCCGAAGGAGGGGCCTTTGGTTATTTAAAGATTTTAAAAATAATTTGCTTTCAATTTTAGCCCCGCTGTTTCATCAAAATTGAACATCAGGTTCATATTTTGTACCGCTTGCCCGCTGGCGCCTTTCAATAAATTATCTGCAACAGAATGAATCACTAACTGGTTCCGCACTTTTTCCAATTGAATGATACATTTATTGGTGTTAACTACTTGTTTTAAAAAAACAGATTCTTTGGTTATATGTGTAAATGGATGGCCGGAATAAAAATCTTCATAAAGTTTATTTAGGTCATCCAGGCTCAAATCACATTGTAACTGTGAACTGATAAAAATTCCTCTTGTAAAATCGCCACGCCATGGCACAAAATTTACAGTTATATCAGTGTTGGGTTGTAATTGAGAAAGTGATTCGCCAATTTCTCCAAGATGCTGATGTGTTAAGGTTTTATAGGCTTGAATATTGTTTTCTCTCCAGCTAAAGTGAGAGGTAGCTGATAAGCCCTGGCCTGCACCAGTACTCCCTGTAATACCGGTTGTGTAAATATCTTTCAGCAAACCAGCTTTTGCCAGTGGCAATAATCCTAATTGTATTGCAGTAGCAAAGCAACCGGGATTAGCAACATTTTTCGCCGTTTTAATTTTATCCCTGTTCAACTCGGGAAGACCATATACAAAGTTCCTGGTTCCTTGTTGCTGGTTATTGGTTAGCCGGAAGTCATTTGCCAGGTCAATTACTTTAACATTGTCCGCTATTTTATTTTCGGATAAAAATTTTCCGGATTCACCATGACCCAGGCAAAGGAAGAGGATATCAATGCCCCTATCCCCTAAGGGCGAGCAATCATCAGTAAATTGTAACTCCGTATCACCAAGCAAATCCTCGTGAACTGTTGAAACAAGTTTACCAGCATTACTTCTGCTATGAATAAATTCAATACTTGCATCAGGATGATTAATCAATAAACGTATTAATTCACCACCTGTGTAACCTGCTCCGCCGATTATGCCAACTTTAATTGCCATCGTTTTCTTTTTGAACTGCATTCCAAATTGAAGTCTGATTTCCAAAAATCTTGCTGAACCCTCTCACATCATCCCCGGTAAAACCAGTATTCATCTCACCATATTTACCAAACTTACTGCTCATTAAATCGTATTTGCTTTCAATGCCGGTTACCTGGAAACGATACGGCATCAACTGCACAAATACATTGCCCGTTACATTCTGCTGCGAATTTTCGAGAAAAGCTTCAATATCTCTCATTACCGGGTCGAGTATCTGTCCTTCATGCATCCAGTTGCCGTAGAACTGCGCCAGTGTATCTTTCCATTGCAGTTGCCATTTGGTAAGAACATGTTTTTCCAGTGCATGATGTGATTTTAATATGATCATCGGCGCTGCGGCTTCAAAGCCCACTCTTCCTTTTATGCCAATGATGGTATCGCCAACATGAATATCTCTTCCTATTCCATAAGGGCCGGCAATTTTCTGCACTTCCTGTATGGCTTCTGAAGGATGACTAAATTCTTTTCCATTCACTTTTTTGAGTTCCCCTTTCTCAAATCTTAATTCTAAATTTTCAGATCCATTCTCTGTTACCTGTGTGGGCCAGGCTTCCTCTGGTAACATGCCTTTTGATGAAAGTGTTTCTTTTCCGCCAACGCTGGTTCCCCACAATCCTTTATTGATGGAGTACATCGCTTTTTCAAAATTAATTTCTACGTCTTTGCTTTTCAGGTATTCAATCTCCTGCTCACGGCTCAGTTTTAAATCACGGATAGGAGTGAGGATTTCTACACCGGGAATCATGATATGAAAGATCATATCAAACCGAACCTGGTCGTTGCCGGCACCGGTGCTGCCATGTGCCACGGCTTTTGCATCTAGTTTTTTTACATGCTCAGCTATATGTAATGCCTGGCTTAGCCTTTCAGCAGAAACGGAAAGTGGGTAACTGTTATTCTTTAAACAATTTCCGAAGATGAGGTATTTGATGATGCGATCATAATATCCCTTTACTGCATCGACGGATGTATGTGTTTTTACTCCAAGCCTGTATGCATACTCTTCAATCTTGTTCAGTTCATCATCACTAAAGCCGCCGGTGTTCACAATAATACTATGCACTTCATATCCCTGCTCATCGCTGAGATATTTTACACAATAGGTAGTGTCGAGTCCGCCACTAAATCCCAAAACAATTTTCTTACTCATCTATTTTTATCAAAGGTTAAAAAGGTAATGAAAGAATGATTTTGGTTTTCCACCGTTGCCATTCTTGTCTTTTTTCATAAAGGGCCTCAGCAATTTCCATTGTTTGAACCGGAGCAGTCTTTCAAATCCCTTGACATTTTCTTTAAAATACTCCTTGGTCTCTTCCGGCTCATAATGGTCTTTGGGGTCATACAGCATGGCGGTACACATGCAATTCTTTCTGTCCTTGCTCATCAGTATTTCATAGTTTACACAACTTTTACATCCGGCCCAGAAGGCTTCATCCTGCGTAAGCTCTGAATAAGTCACCGGTTCATAGCCAAGATCGCTATTGATTTTCATTACAGCAAGCCCGGTGGTCAATCCAAAAATTTTTGATTCGGGATATTTTTCTCTTGATAGGGCGAAAATCTTTTGTTTGATTGCTTTTGCCACACCGCTTTTTCTGTATGCCGGAGCAACGATCAGGCCACTGTTGGCCACATACTCTCCGTGGCCCCATGTTTCTATATAACAAAATCCCACCCATTCGTTGAGATCAGTAATGGCAATAACCGCTTTACCCTGGTCAATTTTTTCTTCAATATATTCCGGGGTACGTTTGGCAATACCGGTGCCACGGGCAGCTGCCGAAGCGCCCATTTCATCGGTAATAGTTTTTGAATAAACTTTATCCGCTGTTATTGCTATCCTGATAATAATATTGTGATTATCCAAGTCGAAAAAATTAATACACTGCGGGTGACCATCCCAAATTCAATTTACGGAGGGGATTCACTGACAGGGACCATGGTGAGGGGTTCGTCCTGTCAGAAAACAGGGCTACGTCGCGGACGGGAAAAAGTGAACACATCAAACCCAACCGAGTAAACTCCGCTGGTGATAGGCGCATGAAAGGCCATTTGTTTTGTATGTGTCAGTATATTCACCATGTTCACAAACATGTTGTAAATTGGGAACAAATGTATAATAATAATTAATTTTAAAGGCTATTTTTTTTTATTATAAACCAGGTTGTATGGAATCCGAAGACATTTCTTATACCGCACCATTGTCCGGCGGGCAAGTTTCTCCAAAACCAATATCAAAATTTAAAAGGGCAATCAGGACGTTGCTGGTAATATTTATACTGGGCTTAATCTTCAGTGTTTATTGGTTCTTCTTTAATAAATATAGTGATGGTGAAAGGACAGGTGTGCTTATTAAGATTAGTCGTAAAGGAAATATTTTTAAAACAAATGAAGGAGAAATGTGGCTGAGCTGCCGCCAGATGACCAATCCGGAAAAATTTTACTTCTCCATCAGCAGCGATAGCATTGTGAATGTGCTGAAAGGTCTGCAGGATGAATGCGTGCAGGTTACTTATTCCCAATACAGGGCCTCACTGCCCTGGCGGGGAGACTCAAAATACTTAGTGACAGGGGTGATGCCTGTGAAGAAAGATTAGCTGCCGGCATACAGTAAGAAAATAGCGGGTCGTTTATGAATATCAGGTTTGCTCTTTTGCCATTCGGCAATCGTTTTTGTTTTAATCCACTCTACGGGCCCGGTAATATCAACGGCTATACAAAATCGGGTTGATGATTTACAATTTTTCAGAATGGCTTCGATAAGCTGGTTGTTACGATAAGGCGTTTCAATAAATATTTGTGTACAGTTCCTCTTGGCCGATGTCGTTTCAAGTTCTTTTATCTCTCTTATGCGCTGTTGATTGTCAATCGGTAAATATCCATGAAATTGAAACTGCTGACCATTCATACCGCTGGCCATCAATGCAAGCAAAATTGAATTGGGCCCCACCAGTGGTTTTATTTCAATATTCAATTCCTGTGCTATGGCAACTAAAAGCTGACCCGGGTCGGCCACACCCGGGCATCCGGCTTCGCTGATGATGCCAACATTTTTATTTTCATTCAATTTTTTTCTGAACGTGTCAGACAACTGAGAGTTGTCAGACACAATATACCATTCGTAATCATCAATCACCATCCCGGGCCAGAGCTGTTTAAAATAACGTCGGGTAGTTCTTTCGTTTTCCACAAAAAACACCCTGCATTCTTTTATTGCAGAAAGAATGTAAGGAGGAATGGCGTTCAACCCTTCTTCATGCAGCAGTGATGGTATGAGGAAAACTGTTGCCATGAAAGGGTTAGTTGTTTTTTACTTTATGAACGCAAAGTGTGGCAGCAATAACCGCATAGGCAGGGGCCAGTACAATTACAATATGCATCAGGTAAAATAAAAAACCATTGCCAATGGCTAATCCTTTATGCCGGCTGGAAAAAGCTGCGCTTTGTGCCGGGGTAAAATTAATTCTTGCAAAACTGTAATCAAGCATGGAAAGGCCGAAATAATAACATTCCATCAGCAAAGCAATGATGGGAGTGATCCAGCCAATAACCGGTATCAGCGATAAAATAATTAATGTAACAAGGTAGGCAGATTGCCAGCCACAATTCCGCAGGGCCAGTTTGCTATTGCGGACACAATCTTTTTTTAATTCCGGCCAGTTAAATGAATGTTCCCTGTTTTCAATGATAGCTTCTGTATTTTCGCTCAGGTAGGCAAAAACAGGTGAGCCAATGATGAGGATCAAATATTTAAAAAAAGAAAAATAAAACAATACCATGATCAACCGCAACATCATGCCCATCATCACAAAAAGAAAACTTAGCCATTCATTTCTTTCTTTTTGCAGCCATGCCTCGATGCCTAACTGGTGGCTAACCCAGGAAATAACCGTGTCAGATGATTGCCAGAAAAAGAACATGCCGGCGATAAAAAGAACGGTATAAATAATGCCGGGGATAACAATCCATTTAAACAGCCGGTGTTGTTGAATAAACCGGTGAGCTTCGCCCCACGACTGGAATGCTATGACAATTTCTTTCAGCAATGCCTTAAATTGAGGAGGTAAATATAGTTATTAAGGTACAAGGCACAAGGTACAAGGTACAAGGCACAAGGCACAAGCAAGAAAGAAAATCAAGATGAAAAAATTACCGGTTTCATTTTATCAAAGAGAGAATGTATTAGAGATTGCTAAAGAGCTGTTAGGAAAACTATTGGTGACAAAACAGGATAGTACTATTACTTCGGGACGGATAGTAGAAGTGGAAGCTTACAACGGGATTATTGATAAAGCCTCTCATGCTTTTGGTGGCAGAAGAACAGCAAGAAATGAAATTATGTATGCCAATGGGGGAGTGGCTTATGTTTACCTCTGTTATGGCATTCATCATTTATTTAATGTGGTTACTAATGCCAGGGAAATTCCTCATGCTATCCTTATCCGGGCATTGGAGCCGGTAAAGGGAATAGAAACAATGCTTCATCGTGTCGGGAAAAAGAAATTTGATCATACATTAACAAGGGGCCCGGGAAATTTATCCAAGGCATTGGGAATTGTTACAAAACATAGCGGCTGCTCATTGCGCAGCAAAGAATTGTTTATTGCAGATGATGGCTTTTCTCCTGATAAAAAAAACATTATTGCCTCGCCAAGGATAGGAGTTGACTATGCCGGAGAAGATGCATTATTATATTACCGGTTTTTTATAAAAGACAATCCTTTTGTAAGTGGTAATCCAAAATAGGTTGTATTTTCAGGGTAAATCTTACTGTTTGTCCAAACAACAACTCAAATTCATTTCACTGCTTGCTGGTATTGTAGTTTCGCTGTTGCTTTATTTCCTTAATCCGTTTTCAGTTGATGAAGAAGCAAATAAGGTATTAGCTATAGCGGGGTTGATGATTACCTGGTGGGTGACAGAAGCCTTGCCTATGCCCGTAGTGTCTTTGCTTCCGCTGATTCTTTTTCCATTACTGAAAATTGCCAAACTGGAAGATACCGCTGCACCGTATGCCAATCCAATTATTTTCCTTTTTATGGGAGGCTTTATGCTGGGGCTTGCTATTGAAAAATGGAACCTGCACCGGCGCATTGCATTGAATATTGTAAGATTGACAGGCACCAGCGGCGACAGGATTGTTTTGGGATTTATTCTTGCTACAGGATTGCTGAGTATGTGGCTGAGTAATACAGCTACAACTATGATGATGTTTCCGATTGCCCTGTCTGTGATTCATATAATGAAAGAAAAACACCAGGGGGAAGGGAATATTTCAAATTTTTCATTGACTATTATGCTGGCGATTGCCTATGCCTCCAATATCGGCGGCATTGCCACCATCATTGGCACACCACCCAATGTGGCCTATGTTGGGTATATAGAAAAAAAATATCCAGGTTCACATATTGATTTTGTTAACTGGATGATGATCTGTACGCCATTGGCTATTTTATTGTTGATGAGTTTATACTGGGTAATGGTGAAATGGCTTTTCCCCAACCGGATAAAATCAGATACGGCAACACAGCAACATCTGAAAAATGAATTACAACAATTAGGTTCATTATCTGCGGCTGAAAAAAGAGTGTTATTCATTTTTGCCGGAACCGCCTTTTTGTGGATCACCCGGAGTATTATTAATGATGCTCAGAATCTTTTTAAGCTGGATGATACCATCATTGCTGTGATGTGTGCTGTAGCTTTATTCATTTGCCCATCAGGTAAAAATGCAGATGATAGTAATGATTCTCTTTTGGAATGGAGTGATACCAGTAAAATGGCCTGGGGAATTTTATTACTCTTTGGTGGAGGCCTTTGCCTGGCTGGGGCTTTGGAAAAAGCAGGATTGATCCAGGAATTAGGTCAATGGCTGGCACAGTTTGGTGGCAATCATTTTATGCTGGTATTGGTTGTTGTTTTTGTGTCAATTTTCATCAGCGAGTTAATGAGTAATGTGGCACAGGTAATTGTTTTTGCACCGGTAGTTACTTCATTGGCAGAAGCACTGGGTATGAATCCGCTGATGCTGGGCATCCCGATGACACTGGCTGCCAGTTGCGCCAGCATGTTGCCCATGGGCACTCCACCCAATGCCATTGTTTTTGCCAGTGGCCATATCAAATTAAGACAAATGACGAGGGCTGGCTTTGTAATGAATATTGTGGCGGGGATTCTTATTACTGTATTTTGCTGGCTCTTGCTTCCATTATTGATGAAGGTGTAAAAAAAATGCGGAAGCATAAATCCCGCATTAGTGGTGAAATATTTTGAATGGGCTTTAAAATCTCGGGCAGTTCAGCTTCTTTGCATCAGGGTCTGACGGCTTTTTAATATAGATAAGAGAAAATTCAATGCCGCCTTTGGTATTGGAAGCTGGTTTCAGGCTTGAAGTATTAGCATCATAAGAAGCGCCAATATGAATGCTGCTAAATTCTAATCCGATATAAGGAATTACTGCATCATTAAAACGGTACCAACTGCCGATATATACATTTACAGGATTTTCTTCGTTCTGGTTAACATTATAAGAAAAGGCGCCACCCACCATCGTGTTATGGGCTTTTGCCTGTATACTATGATTAGCAGCAAAATGAAGATAATTATATGGGCCTATCGGGATCTTTCCACCGACCTGCAGCGTTGTTCTTGCCGACAGTAAGTATTGACCACCTTTGAAGGTTTCTTTGGGCCTGTTGATATGATACATCGATGCGCCGATATAAAAATTGTTGTAACCATTGGTGCTGCCATTATATAGTATGCCGGCATTTATATCTACGTAACTGACATTTATTTGCTTATTGGTAAAAATCTCTCCGGTCGTACCGGGTATAAAACCAAGCGGGGTTAGCTCGTCTGCAAAAACCACTTTGGTAAGATCTAATCGTTTATTAACAAAAGTGGTTTGAAAGCCGGCACCAATCTGATTATAACCGTTTTCATCCAGGCCTTTATGATAAGCGAGGGAAAGCCCGGCATAGTTGGTAACTAATACCCCGTCTCCGGCCCGGTCTGTAACGCCGAGAATGCCAACTCCCAGTTTATCAATTTCTGCCAGGCGGTTTTTTAAAATGCCAAAGTCAATAGAAGCTGTTTTTGTAACAAAGGCATTATTGATAGTGGGCCATTGATTACGGAAGTTACCAGCAACTCTGTACACTCCATCAAACTTACCTGTCAGGGCAGGGTTAAGTGTAAGCGGCGAGGCAAAAAATTGCGAAAAATTAGGGTCTTGGGCAGTTGACACACTAACCAAAGCCACACAAACCAACAGGGTAGAAAGAATTTTTTTCATCTCTGCATTTAATGTTTTTATCACTTGGTGGGGAATGAAAGCCGTATTTTTTTGCTAAGAAACAATACAACGTTTTTTTCCAGAATAAAATTGCGTCTGCCATCCAGTCCCAGCCGGTACGAAATGGAAAAATACAACTATTTACGGGACTGATAAAAGGAAAATATAGCTGCTTTGGAAAGAAAGCCAATATCCTTTAGCTAATAGCTGATAGCTAATGGCTAACAGCTATTTTCACATCTGTATCTTCGTCCCATACGCCAAATCCCCGGCATCGCCCAGTCCAGGAACAATGTATCCTTTTGCCGTCAGCTCATCATCAATATCGCCACACCAGATTGTTACTGAAGGCTCTTCTCTTTTCACATATTCTATGCCAACAGTGCAGGCAATAGCCGCTACTATATGAATTTCCCGTGGTTTACCTTCTGCTTTTAAAAAATGAATGGTTTTTACGAGGGAAGAACCGGTAGCCAGCATCGGGTCAGCAATAATAACCACCCTGCCTTCCAGCTCAGGGCAGGAAACATAATCAAGGCTTATTTCAAAGCTGCCATCTTTATTATGCTTACGGTAGGCAGATATAAAAGCATTATCAGCCTGGTCAAAAAAATTGAGCATCCCCTGGTGTAGTGGCAAACCGGCCCTGAGAATAGTGGCAAGCACCGGCTGTTCTTTAAGTACTTTGTGCTGCGCAATGCCCAACGGAGTTTGAATTTCCTTTTCTGTAAAGGGCAATACCTTGCTGATTTCGTAGGCGGCCACTTCCCCAATACGTTCCAGGTTGCGGCGAAAACGCATCCGGTCAGTTTGTATATTCACATCCCGTAGTTCGCCAACCCAGTTACTTATCAAAGAATGTTGCAGGCTCAGGTTAATTATCATGTTAGTATTTAGATTTTTTAGTATTCAGTACTAAGATTACTGACGCCAATAAATATCATTGATGCCAGCTGTAATCGATGCCAGATGTAATCATGGAACAAAAAAGGTATTTTTGATTTCAGCAAATCTAATCTAAATACTAAAATCTGTTATCTAAATACTGAATTTTAATATGGTTTACCGGGTAATAGGGTTAATGAGTGGCAGCTCGCTGGACGGGTTGGATATAGCTTATGTGGAATTTCATGAAAATGCGGGTAAATGGAGTTATGAGATTCTGCAAGCAGATTGCTTTGCCTATGAAGAGAAATGGACACAGCGATTGAATAATGCCAATAATTTGTCTGCACTGGATTACCAGTTATTGCATGTGGAGTATGGCCACTATATCGGTAAACAGGTGAATAGATTTATTGAAGAAAACAAACTGAATTACCAGGTTGCTCTGGTTGCCTCACATGGGCATACAACTTTTCATGTTCCTTCAAAAAAGATGACAGCGCAAATAGGCGATGGCGCCGCCATAGCAGCCGAGACAGGATTACCGGTTGTTACTGATTTAAGAGCATTGGATGTTGCCTTTGGCGGACAAGGCGCCCCGATTGTTCCCATAGGAGAAAAATTGTTGTGGAATGAATATGATTATTTTTTGAACCTGGGAGGCATTGCAAATATTTCACAAAATAGTCCTGGTAAATTTCTTGCATTTGATATATGCCCTGCCAACCGGGTATTAAACATGCTGGTAAATAAGATGAATAAGGAATACGACGACGGCGGACTACTGGCTGCCACCGGAACAATCAATGAAGCACTGCTGGAGAAATTAAATGCTTTGGATTACTACAAACTTCCTTATCCTAAATCGCTGGCAAATGACTTTGGAACAGATGTTATTTACCCAATGATTATAGAATCTGGTTGTACTATTCCGGATTCTTTGAGAACTTATGTTGAGCATATTACAATTCAGGTAGTTTCTTCTATAAAGAATATTCAACACACAATACAGAATAATCAATATTCAACAGGGCAAAACTCCCCGCCAGCTGGCGGGGATGGGGGAAAACTTCTGGTTACAGGCGGCGGCGCATTCAATACATTTTTAATTCGGAATTTATCTGAATATCTCAGCGAGTTGAATATTGAGGTGGTGGTGCCGGATAAGAACCTGGTAAATTTTAAAGAAGCTTTAATAATGGCTTTTATCGGTGTGCTGCGTTGGCGGCAGGAGTACAATGTATTATCATCTGTAACCGGGGCTGCAAGAAACAGTATCGGCGGGGCTTTGTGGACAGGGCAGGAGTAAAAATTGCGAATTATAATCCTAACACTTCTTTCAACTTTCCATAGCCACTCCTGCTTACCGGTACTTTTACACCAGAACGAAGAACCGCTACATGACTATCTTTTTCGTACGGATCAATCCTTGTAATCTGCTGCACATTGACAATATAAGAACGATGACTGCGGACAAACAGTTGCCCATCCAGTACCTGTTCAAAATGATTCATAGTTTTGTTCTTCAGAAAATATCCGTCTTTGGTGTGAATTTTTACATAATCATCAGCCGCTTCCAGGTACTGAACATCATGAACTGGTATAATTTTTATTTTGCTGCCGTCTTTAATAACGATGCGATGACTTTGCGCCGGTGATTGGGAAGCTGTTTCCAATAATTCCCGGGTTGTTTTTTCATGGCTTTGCAATTTTTGTTCATTCCATTTGGAAATAGCTTTATCAAACCGTTCCTGGTTAAAAGGTTTTAATAAATAATCAATGGCATGGGCTTCAAATGCTTTGATAGCATACTCGTCGAATGCGGTGGTGAAAATAACGGCAGGTGTTTGTTCCAGCAGTTCCAGCATTTCAAACCCGTTGATCTTTGGCATTTGTATATCTAAAAAAATAAGATCAGGCTGATGCTGTTGTATGGCTTTTACGCCTTCAAAGCCATCGCTGCATTCAGCTACCAGTTGCAATTGGGGTTGTTTTTGTAAATATTCTTTTACAATACTTCTTGCCAAAGGCTCATCGTCAATAATAATCACTTTACTCATGTTGTGGAATTTTCACTGTGGTTGTAAAGATATTTTCTTTTGCCTGTGTGTTAAGCAGGTCATTTCTTGCGAATAATAAATACAATCTGCGCTGCACTGATTTTAATCCAAACCCTGTTCCCTGTTGTGGCGATGATGTTTCAGGATCAAAAGGATTTTCTACGCTAATCAGCAGGTTCTTTTCTTCTTTTGTTACAATAATTTTGATTACCGTTTCCCCGGTCGTGTCATATAAACCAAATTTGATGGCATTCTCTACAATGGGCTGTAGCAGCAATGCCGGTAATTTTAACTGGTTGGTTATTTCATTTGTTTCAATTTGAGTTGCCAGCCGGTTGCCGAATCTTACTTTTTCAATATCAAGATACAATTGCAGGTATTGCAGTTCCTCCTGCAGTGTCACCCATTGTGTTTCTTCTTTTTTAATAGTGCCCCGCAGAAAATCGGATAGTTGCTGCACCATCTTTCTTGCTTCTTCCGGTCTTGAACCAATCAACGCATTTATTGAATTTAAACTGTTGAATAAAAAATGTGGCTGCAATTGCTGGCGCAGTTTAAACAATTCTGCTTCCTTTGCTAATTTTTCTGCATCCTGTTTTCTTTCTCCCCGTTCATTTTGTTCCTGCCAGTTGTACCACAACACACTGATAAGAATAATACAGCCCAGTAAAAGGAAATGCAGGCTGGCTCTTATTATCAGTGAATGGTCGAGCAAACGGATATATTCATCATTTAGCGGAAAAAAAGATCTGAGTCCCCACCGGTTGAGTACGGTAACTATCACGGTAAGAAAAATACACCAGGCAAGCAGGTGAATATAACGTTCCCTGCGTGGAAGATAGTAGCGGAGTGTGTTCATCACCAGCAGGCAGGCCAGGAATAATGTGGCATTGCTGACCAGGCTATCGATGATGGAAACTTTCCAGCTAAGGCCAAACCAGTGCAGCACCAATGCATGATCAGCCATAATAGCCAGCCAGCAGATGCTGAAGATGAGACGAAACCGGATTGCTGAAAGAGGTGAGGTTGACATGATGTATCTATACCAGTTGTAAAAGTTCCAGTGTGTGGCCTGATTCAATCCTGACCGCTTTTTCATTTATCACTTGTACATAGTTGTCCCCGTTTTCTTTTTCTTCAATACGGGAATACAATTCAGCGCCATCAATCAATTCGCTTAATTTGTATAAGTCGCTTACATTAACAAACTGCCAGTGTACCATCTTATGGTTGTTGTTGAAAAACATTTCTTCTCCCCGGTTGCCCAGTAATTGTGCTTTCAGGAAGGCCTCCTCTTTATCATCAGCGCTGATTAAGCGGAGTTGTTCATCAAATTGTGCTGCATGATTACCATCGCCGCAAACAATCCTAAATACAATTTTTGCAAGATACCAGTTCATGGTTGTTGGTTTTAGATACGGGGTAACAGATTATCATTTGTCACCCGGAAATTTTTTCAATAGCTTTTAATATCTATTCCACCGAACATCACAGTTCCTTTCAGCAGCAATACTTTTTCAGTTCCATCCGTAGTGGGAGTAACAGATCTTTTATCTTCAATGCCACCAAAGATGACAGCGGCCTGTGATTTTACCGTCCAGTTGGATGGAATAATCAGTTTGGTTCCGCCGAAAATAGTGGTGGTTTCAATAATGGCTGTGCCATTAATATCGGCCTGTCCCAGGTAAATTTCTGTGCCGCCAAATATGTTGGTAATGTTGCCGCCTTTAAAATTTTTAGATAAAATATTTTTCTTCGTGCCGCCGAATATGGAAGTGGCATTAATAAAATCATCTGAAGTGGCATTGGCAAAATTGTTTTTTGCGCCGGTAGTTTCATCCTCAACAACAGTCGCATCTTCTATATCCGGGGAGCCATCCTTTTTTTTTTCAATTCCACATCCTGAAAAGCGGCTGCGGGAAGAAAGAATTAAAAACAGGCCGATGATGATAAATACAATCGGCCAGATATACCGGCGCATTTCCAGGTCGGGCATAATATGTCCGGCGAGAAAAGCGCCACCCACCAGCATCAGCACTAACCAGGTGGCTCCCCGGAAATTGCATTTTATTCCTGAATAAAGTCCAAAGACAATCAGCAGCATTGGCCAGCTGAAAATCCAACCAGGAAATTCCGGAACGGATGCTCTTAATAATGCGGCTACACCAATCAGCAAAATAAAGATGCCGGTCCACACGCCACCACTTCTTATATGTTCACGGCCCATCATAGGATGGCCTTCCCGGAATTTTGCTCTCCACTCTTCCCTCATTTTTCTTCTTTCTTCTCTTCTTTCCTCCCACCAGTTTCTTCTATCAAAATCTGTCATGTTATTTAAATTTTACTCAAAACTATGGGGTGAATAGTGAATGGTCAATACTGAATGGGCAATAATACCTCAGAAGTCGGTGAATGGAGGAAAAAGCGGTGTGAAAGGACGGATTAAAAACGGGCCTGTCCGACATTCGGCGGATCAGGACAACGAACAACTCCAGATTAATTGGTAAGGATCAGTTTTCCCTTTAATGCAGGTAAATAGGAAGCAGGTGATAAAAGGCATATTGATTCTTTCTTCACCGGTTGATGTATTGGCAGGAAAATCGAGAGCAAGTGTACCGGTTACATAAGTTTCCGTGCCGGAGGTTTCCAGGGCTTTAAAACCGCGGGGCATTTTTTGTTTATCAAAACCTAATTCATACCGGCGGTAGGCTAAACGTTCAACGAGATTCTGAACAAATTCAGGCTGGTCAAAAGAGGCAGAAATGTGTAGAGTTTGTTTCATAACAAGGGTTTTTATTTATCCGCCGTAGCTTTTAGCGAAGGCGGAATATTCTGACCCTTTTCTTTCTACACTATGTCAACCCTCACTGGGGGCCTTGTAACCTTAGTTACGGTAATAAGATGCAGAAAGTCTTTGTTTGCTTATTAAGGGAATGTGAAAGTTGGGGGGATAGTAGTTCAAACAATAAAAGCAAAATCGGCAAACATAATGGCTGCGATTTGGCGGAAAGCCGGTAATAAAATACTAATTTTTATCTACCGGCAAGTTCATTTTCTTCAAAAAAACTTTATAACGAGGATCACTCTCCAGGTTTTTAAAAAGCGGATTCCCATTCAACAATATTAGTTTTGGCTCCCGGGCAACGAATGATTTTTCCAGATATTCAAAGGCTTTATCTTTTTCTCCCCGATAAGCATAAATTTCGGCAATAAAATAAAGCTCTTTGTTTTGAGACTTGTCAATAACGTCACTTAGGATTTTATCTGCTTCTTTTTTGCGACCGAGAGCCTGGTATGTCAGTATCAAACCAACACTTCTCCACCCCTCATTGACTTCCTGGGCCATCTCGGCCAGGGCCAATTCAGTTTTCCCCTGTAACAGATAAACTTTGCCAAGCAAAAAATGTGTGCCGGGAAATTGTGGGTTCAGTTCCAGATTTTTTTTATAGGATACAATGGCTTCTTCTAAGTGATTGGAATAATAAAAAAGCATACCATAAAGTTGAAGATACATAGCTTGTAACGGGTCAAGGGTTATCGATTGTTTAGTCACATGGATACTTTCCTCAATGCGGCCAGTACACCGGTATAACAATCCTATATTTTTCAAAACTTCAGCATTCCCCGGTTCCAGGCTCAGGGCCTTTTGATATTCTTCTTCCGCACCAACCCAGTCAAAATTATACATTTTCAATGCTCCCAATACTCTATACCCTTCTGCCAGGGTGCTGTCTAATTCTATAGATTTATTAGCAGCATGTCTTGCTTTTTGGAACCCCAGGTTCCAATCAATCCACCCCCAATTTGATTGCAGGGTATAGCATTTTGCCACGCCTGCCCAGCTACGGGCATTTAATGAATCTATAGCCAAGGCCTTTAAATAAAAATCAAGGGCTTTTGCCATACTTTCTTTATCTCTTTTACCGGCGAAATAATTACCCTGGAGAATGAGATTATATACTTCCGGATTAGTGGAAGAAACAGAGGCAATGGATTTTTTTGGAAGGAGTTTCAGCTTTAATTGCATCACTACAGCATTTGTAATATCATCCTGCATTTTAAATATACTTGCTGAGTCCTTGTCATACTTATCGGCCCACAATTGGAATCCGTCAGCAGCTCGTATCAGTTTTGCGGTAACCCGTATCTTCTTACCCTCTTTTTGTACACTACCTTCCAGGATGTTGGCTACGCCAAGTATTTCGCCAATTTTATTAAGGGGTTCGTTTTTCCCTTTAAACGAAAAGGAAGAGGTGTTGCCAATTACTTTCAGGTCTTTGATGCTATACAGGGTGGTTGTAATATCATTCGCAATACCATCGCAGAGGTATTCTGCATCTTTGCCCGGGCTCAAATCTATAAATGCAAGCACCGCAATGGATTTGTCTATGATTTCATCTGAATTGGATTCGCTAACTTCTTTTGAAGAATGGTTTGATTCTTTCAAAATAATATAGCCCGTAGTAAGGATGGCAACGGCCAATAAAATATAAAATATTAACCGTCTCTTGAATTTCTTTTTTCCTGTTGGCAGATCAGTAACAAGATTTGCATTTTTTTGATCTTTAAATTTTCCGGTAAGATTTGTTTTGTCAGGAACCGGGAAGCCACTGTTCGACAAAGCGAAGACTTCAATGGGATCATCTACATTTTTGAATTCAATATTTCCCAACGAAGTGAGCTGAAATCCGGGTTTATTTTTAATTTGATTTTTTATGGCATCAGAAAATAGCACAGCACCCGGAATGCCCATGCTTTGAATTCGGGAGGAAATATTTACACTATCACCAAAAATATTTCCTTCTTCCAGCAGGATATCTCCCAAGTGGATGCCAATACGAACCGGTACCTGTGGGTCCTTTGTAAAATCTTCCTGTAAAGCTTTTGCACAGCTTACTGCATCCACTGCATTCGTGAAAATAATTAAGCAGCCATCCCCATAATATTGAATAATTTTTCCTTCAAACTCCTGCACCTTTAAAGTCAATTCTTCTTTAAAAAGGCGCAATTTATCCAAAGCCAAAGCTTCGTCACATTGCATTAAAGCTGTGTATCCGGCAATGTCGGCAAACATTATGGCTGCTAAATGGCGATTAGAAGACAAAGTGGAAAATTGCAGCTTGAAATATAAACATCTTTATACAAACTTAAACTGATCTCCATCAAACAAGCCCAGATCACTCAATTTCAGATGTGGTATTACCAGTAAAGCCATAAAGGAAAGTGTCATAAATGGCGCAGCTAATGTGGAGCCGGCATCTTTCACAGCTTTATCAATTAAAGAATATTGTTCGGCAATTTTGTAACCATCTTCATTGCTCATCAGTCCGGCCACAGGTAATGGAACAATTATTTCAAGATCATCACTGCAAAAACTTACACCGCCTTTATGTGCTATCACAAGGTTTACTGCATAACAGATACTTTCATCATCCACGCCAACGGCAACAATGTTATGGCTGTCGTGTGCAACTGATGAAGCCAATGCCCCTTGTTTCAATCCAAAATTTTTAATGAATGCTTTTGCTATTGGGGCATCAGAGTATCTGTTTACTACAACAATTTTGAGTATGTCTATATCAGGATTACTGATTATTTGATTATTGATTATTGTTGGTACTTCCTGAATCCTGTTAGTAATTAGTTGACCATCTAAAGCTTCAATCACGGGTATTTCTTTTTCACCATTCCATCTCACCTCAAAATCATCTACCGATTTGTTGCTGCAAGAAAAATTGTTTATCACTGCAGACCGTGGACTGTGGACCATAGACTTTCCGTTCTCAGCAACCAATTCCCCATTAATAAATGTTTTTATTACTTCAAATTTTTTTAAATCTTTTACCACAATAAAATCAGCAGGATCACCTTCTCTCAATAAACCCACATCCAGCTTATAATGCAACACAGGATTTACACAAGCCGCCCTTAATACTTTATATATATCAATGCCTTTTTCAACTGCTCTTGCACAAAGTTGGTTGATATGTCCCAATACCAAACTATCAGGATGTTTATCATCGCTGCCAAACATCATCATGTCCGGATAATCGTTCAGCAGATCAATCAGCGCTTCAAAATTCTTTGCAGCGCTGCCTTCCCGGATGATAATTTTCATCCCATACTTTAGTTTATCCAGTGCTTCTTCTTTAGTAAAGCACTCATGGTCAGTACTTATTCCGGCAGCAATGTATTGCCCGGCTATTTCACCTCTTAATCCCGGAGCATGTCCGTCAACAGGTTTTTTCAAACGATGTGCTGCAGCAATTTTTTTCATCACTTCTTCATCTCCATTCAGTACGCCGGGAAAATTCATCATTTCACTCAGGTACTTAATTTCATCTCTTTTAAGTAATTTTTCTACGTCAGTTGAATCAAGTGCCGCACCTGCTGTTTCAAAAACAGTAGCCGGTACACAACTGGGTGCACCAAAATTGAATTTGAAAGGAACTGTTTTTCCATTTTCAATCATAAACTCCACACCTTCCATTCCGCACACATTGGCAATTTCATGCGGATCGCTTACCGTTGCAACTGTTCCATGCACTACAGCTAACCTTGCAAACTCTGATGGCACCAGCATGGAACTTTCGATGTGGATATGACTGTCGATGAAACCGGGAAGGATATAGCCGGGAGTCGGGAGTCTGGAGCCTGCCTGTCCGGTAGGCAGGTCCGGAGTCTCTTTAATGGAGATGATCTTTCCGTTTTCAACCGTTACTGTTGCCGGATAAATTCTTTGCTGGTGAACATCAACTAAATTGCCACTGATGGAAAAGGATGACATGAGTTTAATTTGAATACTACTTCGCTCCTAAGCTACGTAGTACAAAGTAAAGATACTACTTCGCCCCACTAAAATTTTTACTGCACATGAAAATATGGAGCTTCGTTGTACACAGTAAATCAGTATCTTCAAACCATCTTAATACACACTGCTATGAGAAAATTATTTTTGCTGCTGATTGCATTCAGCCCGGTATTTATTTTATCGGCTCAAAAGACCAAACCGGTTTCTGTTAGTGCACCCGAAGACAAGACGGATGTTTTATTTAAAAACCTGAAGTATCGTCTTATCGGCCCGTTCCGTGGTGGTAGAAGCTCTGCTGTAACAGGCAGTTTTAAAAATAAAAACACATTTTATTTCGGCGGTGTTGGTGGTGGTGTTTGGAAAACCGCTGATGGCGGAAGTAACTGGACAAATATTTCAGACAAATATTTCGGAGGATCTATAGGGGCAATTTCGGTTGCACCGTCAGACGAAACAATTATTTATGCAGGAGAAGGAGAGGAGACCATGCGTGGAAATGTTAGTGAGGGTCTTGGAGGTATCTGGAGAACAGATGATGGAGGAAGAAGCTGGAAAAATCTTGGATTGAAAGATACCCGGCATATCGTCCGCATTGTAATCCATCCAAAAAATCCTGATATCGTTTGGGTAGCTGCAATGGGTCATTTGTTTGGCCCGAATGAAGAAAGAGGGGTTTTTAAAACAACAGATGGAGGAAAGACATGGAAAAAAATTTTATATGTAAATAATCAGACAGGTTGCAGTGATTTAATTATGGAGCCGGGCAATCCAATGACATTATATGCCGGAACATGGCGTGTCATCCGCACACCACACAGCATGGAAAGCGGAGGCGATGGTAGTGGTTTATGGAAAAGCACGGACGGCGGAGAAACATGGAAAAATATTTCTGCATCAAGGGGATTGCCAAAAGGCGTTTGGGGAATAGTCTGTGTGGCCGTTGCTCCATCCAATACCGATAAAATATATGCTTTGATTGAAAATGAAAAAGGCGGCATGTTTGTCAGCAATGATGGTGGTGAAAACTGGACATTATCTTGCAGCGATAACAATATTCGTCAGCGGGCATGGTATTACAACCGTGTATATGTGGATCCAAAGAATGAAAATGTTGTTTATTGTCCCAATGTAAATTTTATGCGCAGCAGAGATGGCGGCAAAACATTTCAGGCAGTCAACAGCACACCGCATGGCGATCACCACGATTTATGGATTGATCCCGAAGATCCCAACCGTATGATTGTGGCGGATGATGGCGGTGCACAGATCAGTTTTGATGCAGCAGGAAACTGGAGCACTTATCTTAACCAGCCTACAGTGCAGGTATATCGACTGAGTACAGACAATGCATTTCCCTATCGTGTATTAGGCGGACAACAGGACAACAGCGCTTTTCGAATTCGTTCCAGAAGTTATGGTTCAGCTATTACCGGTGATGATTTTCAAAATGCAGCCGGAGGTGAAAGCGGATTCGTTGTTGCAGATCCATTAAACTCGGATATAACTTATGGCGGCAGTTATATGGGTTATTTAGCAAGGCTTGATCATAAGACCAATGAATTTCGTATGATCAACGTATGGCCGGATGATGGCATTGGTGCCGGTGCGGATGTACAGAAATATCGTTTCCAGTGGAACTATCCCATTTTCTTTTCACCCAATAATCCTAAAAGATTGTATGCAGCAGGTAATCATTTATTCGTTACAGAAAATGAAGGAAGAAGCTGGGAAATGATCAGCCCTGATCTTACAACCAATGATAAAACAAGACAGGCAGCCAGCGGCGGGCCTATTACCAAAGACAATACAGGTGTGGAATATTATTGCACCATTTTCACAGCCACGGAAAGTGAATATGAAAAAGATTTGTTGTGGACAGGCAGTGATGATGGATTAATTAATGTAAGTAAAGACGGAGGTAAGAATTGGGAAAATGTAACGCCAAAAGATTGTCCGAAGTGGATGATGTGGAATTGTGTGGAAGCCGATCCGTTTAAAAAAGGCGCTGCTTATTTTGTAGGAACAAGATATAAGCTGGATGATTTCACTCCCTATATTTATAAGACTGAAGATTACGGAAAAACATGGAAGCGGATAGAGAACGGCATCAACCCGATGCATTTCGCAAGATGTCTGCGTGCCGACAGAAAAAGACAAGGTTTGTTATATGCAGGAACAGAATATGGCATGTACATCAGTTATGATGATGGCGCCAACTGGAAACCTTTTCAATTAAATCTTCCTGTACTTTCTGTTACTGATCTTGCGATAAAAGAAAATGATCTGATTGTTGGCACTCAGGGCAGAAGCATTTATTTATTGGATGATCTCAGTGTAGTGCAGCAGGCCGGAAATGACATTGTTTCAAAATCATTACATGTTTTTGCACCGGCTCCGGCATATCGCATGGCAGGTGGTGGCCGGGGATTTGGCGGCGGCGCCATCCGCAATGCAGGTATGAATCCTCCCAATGGAATTGTTATTCCTTTTTATCTGAAAGAAGTGGGGGATTCCACGAAACTGAGTGTGACGGTTATGGATAAGAATAAAAAAGAAATAAAAACATTCAGCACTTCTTCTAAAGAAAATAAAATTGAAATAAAAGACGGCCTCAATCAGTTCATATGGAATATGAATTATCCCGATGCAGAAAAAATACCGGAAGGAATGATTTTATGGAATGGAAATGTGAACGGGCCTAAAGCGATACCCGGAAATTATTTTGCAAAATTCAAAATGGGAAAAGATTCAGCCGAAGTTCCATTTACCATCAAAGGCGATCCTAATTACAAAGCCACCCAACCGGAGTATGAAGAACAGTTTAATTTTCTGATAACCGTAAGAGATAAGTTCAGCGAAGTAATTAAAGCCTCTCAAAACATAAAAGATCTCCGCAGGCAGATGACAGAGTTCAAAGAAAAATGGACGGTTGATTCCTCCATAAAGGAAGTGACAACCATGATTGACAGCATTGGCAAAAAAATGACGGGTGTTGAAGAAGCGCTGCATCAGACCAAAGCTAAAAGCGGGCAGGATGTTTTGAATTACCCGATAAGACTCGATGATAAGCTGAGCAATATTTATGGAAATGCGGCTGCAGGCAACGGCGCTTTATCAAAGCAATCAAAAGAAGCGTATGCGGTGATTGGAGGTTTGATTGATGAACAGTTAAGCAAACTGAAAAACATTCTTGAAACTGATATTGTAAAATTGAACCAGATGATCAGGGATAAGGCTTTGCCTGTTATTGGATTGAAAAAAGACAGGAAAGAAAAAGAATAGAAGTAAAGGGCTTTGAAGAAAGCCCTTTTGTTATATACTAAGATTAATTTTCTTTGTTCGTTCCTTCATCAACGCAATAGCTTCTTCTTTACTTGAAAAAGTATTGTCAATGTTGACAAGGTTATCAGCCAGCTTATCATACCTTTTTGTCATCAGGTAAATAAAAATATGCAGGTAATGAATGCCGTCGAAGATCAATGATTTCTTTTGGGCAAACTCATGTTTCAGTTTCAAAAATTCTTCAGGTATTTCTGTGTAATGCATGGCCGGGCGAAGATGGTGTACCGTATGGTAACCGTCATTCCAGCACATTTGATTATAACTGGTATTGATGCAGTTAATAGAACTGGTGAAATTGTTTTCCGGATCGTTTTTATCAATAAAAGAATGTTGTGTCCAGTTACCCAGCATCATAACAATGCGGGAAAATATCAATGGAATAACAAATATAAACAGCGTGGCCTTTGCATTTACAAAAAACATTCCTATACAAAAAAGAATAAAAACTGATTCGCCAAAGGTGATACGCAGGTAGAATTTTTTTCTTTTGCGGGTAAAAAAATACATAAACGTATCTATGACGCCTAGTAGTAAAAAACGGGTAACATATTTAATAAAATTCAGCAGGCTGTCTCTTTGATATTTCAGGGTGCTGCTGGCATCGTCTTCCATATTATTTTCTACATGGTGCATTCCCATGTGGTGAACAAAATATGTTTCAGGAGTGTGGCCAAAAAAGGGGCACACAATCCAGATAACATAATTATATATCCAGTGATAATTTTTTTTAAACAATTTTCTGTGGCTGATGCAGTGTAGCATCAATCCAAAGCGGCCTTTAAAATACATCTGCGAAATATAGAAATAGGGAATATAGGCCAGCCACCAGTACCAACTTTTAAGTAATGGGGTATAAAGAAGAATGGCCGCCGGAAATACCAGCAAATGAATGGCAGTAAGCAAATAGATAAAAGGAAGATCCCTTTTGTCATTCATATATTTCAGCCAAAACCGGTCGTAAAGGCTGAATTTTTTTGGTTCCGAATATACCGGGTCTGTCAGTGCCGTCAGTGCCTTCATTACGATTATTAATAAGTAAGTAATTATATTAGAATGATTCTGCGACCATCCTTAAAAAACAATCCGTTGGTTTCCAGGAAAGGAGTTCTTAGTGAGGAGTAAAATTACAGCATTCCGCCTTATGGGAACATTTTAAATTTTGATTCTTACTTATGAAGGAATCTTAAACTTCCGGGTTCTTTCTTTCATTAAGGCAATGGCTTCTTCATCGCTGGAGTAGATGTTGTTTAAATTCACCAGGTTTTTGGCAAGCTTGTCATATCGCCTTGTCATCAGCCATGTAAAAATATGCAGGTAATGGATGCCGTCAAAAATGGGTGTTTTTTGTTTGGCAAACACGTCTTTGTTTTTTATGAATTCACCCGGTATATCAGTATAGTGCAATGCCGGCCGCACATGATGCACGGCATGGTAGCCGTCATTCCAGCACATCTTGTTGTATTTTGTATTGATGCAATTAAGGGAGTTGTCTTCCAGGTTGGCGGGATTTACAAATGCATGTTGAGTCCAGTTGCCCAGCATCATCACTATTCTTGCAAATACAAATGGAATAAGGAAAACAAAAAGAGTAACATGGAAGTTCACAAAACACATTCCCACACAAAAGATGTAAAAAGATAATTCACCTGCCAAAAGTTTCATGTAAAATTTCTTTCTGTGATTTCTGAAGAAGTACATGAAAGTATCAACGACACCAAGAATAAGAAAACGGCCAACATAAGCCAGAAATCCACGAAGGCTATCCCGCTGGTAGGGGAGTGTGCTGCTGGCGTCATCAAGCATATTATTGGCTACATGATGCATACCCATGTGATGAACAAAATATGTTTCCGGGGTATGTCCAAAAAAAGGACACACAATCCAGATAACCCAGTTATACATCCAGGTATAAGCTTTCTTAAATAATTTACGGTGAACAATGCAATGCAGCATTAATCCGAAACGACCTTTAAAATACATCTGTGATACATAGAAATAAGGAATATAAACAAGCCACCAATACCAACCCTGCAACAACGGCGTATATAAAATAACAGCCACCGGGATAACGAGGATATGAATAGCTGTAAGTAAATGAATAAAGGGGAGGTCTCTTTTGTCGTTAATAAATTTCAACCAGAATTTTTCATACCAGCTGAATTTACGGGGTTCAGTATATACAGGGTCTGTAATTGTCGTCAATGTTTTCATGAAAAAAATTAAATAATTAAACTATCACCAGCCCTTTCAGCTTGCAGAATAACAGATAGCAATAAAAAGAAAATGCTAATCTTTTTTTCCATACATCAGTTCTTTCACTTTCTCTTTATCTTCTTTTTCGTTTTTCAAATCGAACATGGTGCCAAAGACATGATCCCACAGCGTGGAGCTTACACCATAACCCATATGTTCATTTTTGTAATGATGAAGATGGTGATTGCGCCAGTGTGGTTTCATCCATTTGAACGGTGGGTTCCAGGCATGAATGGCATAATGGATGCTTCCATACAGAAGATAGCCCAACATAAAGCCCGGAAAAAACATAAAGGCATATTGCCGCATGATGAGATACATTAAGCCAAATAAAGACCCGGAAATAATTATACTGGGCAATGGCGGCATAAACAATCGGGTAGTATCCCTCGGATAATGATGATGATTGCCATGAAACGTGTAAACAATCTTCTTCCCTGTTTCATTTGTTGTTTCCCAATGGAAGAGAAAACGATGCGCCAGGTATTCAAAAAAAGTCCAGAAAAAAATACCTCCCAGGAAAAGCAGGATAACTTTTTGTATGCCAAATCCCAGGCTGCTGTGGCTGTAATAAAGCATATAAACAATAACTGGCAGATACATACCCCAGATAAGTAATGGGTGTGCTTTTGTAAGCGTTTCAAGAAAATTACTCTTGAATAAACGGGCCTGACCCTTATTATGGATTTTTTCGAATTGCATAGGCCGGAAAAATAAGGAAATCGAATAAATTATTGACCTGATTTTAATCAGGTGCAACTGTTATTTCATTTTCAATGCCGGCTTAATATCCCTCACCTTGGTAGTAGCTCCGCCATCCAATGTCATGTTCACGGGTTTATTGGTTTTCCATGCCCCACGGGTGAAGTCGGGGATGTCCATTGTTTTTGATTTTTTTGCCACCGAACTTTCACTCAGCGGTGCAATGCTGCTCCACAAGGCCGCATCATAAACATCTTCATCAAGTGGTAAACCATTACGAAGACAATCAATCAGCCGCCAGTCCATGATGAAATCCATGCCGCCGTGCCCGCCCACATCTTTGGCAATAGCGCCGATATGATTGACAATGGGAGGAGAATATTTTTTATACAGTTCATCCAGTTCTTCTTTTTTTATCCAGCTATGTCCAAAAGCAATGCGTTCAGGTGAAGGCCATTTACCTACCGAGCCTTTAGTACCACTAAGCACATGAATTCTTGAATAAGGTCTTGGCGATGAAACATCATGCTGTATCATCATCGTTTTTCCCTTATAAGTGCGGATAAGTGAGGTGTTCATATTGCCGCGGTAAGATTTGTCAGTAAACTCACTAAAGAAAGAATCTTTAGTAGCCATTTCTTTTGCAAGATTGCCCAATGAGAAATCATTGGTGCCCATGCTAACCATGTGATCCATTTTATCGCCGCGGTTGATGTTCATGCATTGGGCAATGGGACCAAGGCCGTGTGTGGGATAAAGATTCCCGTTTCTCGAAGCATTTTCTTTCAGCCTCCACATATCAGCATAAGCATTTTTATTAAAGAGCCAGTCCTTACTTAAATCGTGTATATAGGCGCCTTCGGCATGAATGATTTCACCAAACATCCCCTGTCTTGTCATATTTAATGTAAGCTGTTCAAAAAAATCATAGCAGCAATTCTCCAGCATCATACAATGCTTCTTTGTTTTTTCAGATGTTTCCACTAATTGCCAGCATTCATCAATTGTTTTTGCAGCAGGTACTTCTGTAGCGGCATGTTTGCCATTCTTCATTGCATATACAGCGATGGGGGTATGAAGATGCCATGGAGTGGGAGTGTACACCAAATCAATATCATTGCTTTCACATAATGCTTTCCATCCTTCTTCGCCGCTATATTCTTTGGCTCTTGGTCGTAACATTTTTTCCAATGATTTTTGTGCAGCGGCTACACGGTCAGGATATTTATCACATAATGCAACGATTTCAACACCGTCAATATAACTTAAACGTTCAACAGCTTCGGAGCCTCTTTGCCCAAGACCAATAACTCCAATCCGAACAGTTTCAATTTTGGGTGCGGCATAACCACACATATTAAAATGCTGGCCGTTGCTTTCGGTTTGCGATGACCGATTCATTTGTTCATCACTTACGCCAAATGCTTCTGCAAAAGAAGGAATGCCTGCTGCAAGTACTCCACCGCCAATGGCCATGCGGCGGAGAAATTTTCTGCGGTTATTATCCATAAAAATTTTATTGGTGATGCAAGTAACTGAATTATTTAGAAAAAAGACATGAAACAGAAAAATTTGAACAAACGACGGATAGAATCCTCTCCTGAAGGCTAATTACATTATTCATTAACGGCTCAGTAACATCTGGCAGCAAAATCATATATACTTTTGTGCCTTGCATTAATTTATGAGTCAGCCTAAGCAAATATTTCAAACCACTTCAAAGCTTCGATGGAATACATTTAAATGGACAGGGCGCCTGCTCCTGTTTTTTTTAGTACTGCTGGTACCTGTGGTTTGGATAGCCATGGGAAAAGTAAATAATATTTTACTCCCCGGGTTGTCTAAAATTGATACGACAAGGAATGCAAACCTTTTCGTTCCAAAAGGGTTGAGTAAAAGGGAACAAAAAAAATATCATGGGTACAAGGATTTTCTGAAAGCATCAGAGAAAAAAAAACCTGTTGCTTCCGACATCAGGGCGGCCTTCTATGTTGATTGGGATCCGCAGGCATTATATTCATTACAAAATCATATTGATGAACTGAACATGGTAATGCCCGAATGGTTTTTTATAGACCCGGTGGCAGATACGCTGAAAGTAGATGAAAACATGACAGAGGCCTACAACCTGATGAAAAAAAAGAATATCAGGATTTTGCCGATACTGAGTAATGTAAACCTGTTGAAGCCGGGAACATTTGATCCGGCCATACTGGATGCAGTTTTAAATAATCCTCAGAAAAAAGAACGGCTGTTGAACGATATTATAAACAAACTCACACAACTGGGTTTACAAGGTATCAATGTTGACTTTGAAGAGCTCAATAACAAGGTGACCGGGGCCGTCCATAGTTTTCAAAAAGAACTTTATCAGAGGCTTCATGCTAAAGGATTGCTGGTGACACAGGATGTGATGGCGGAAAACGATGATTATAATTTAAAAGAGTTAAATGACTACAACGATTATATTTTCCTGATGGCTTATGACCAGCATTATGGAGGAAGTGTTCCCGGGCCGGTGAGTGAACAACGCTGGGTGGAAAAAGTACTGGATGAGGCTGCAAAAAATATTCCTCCGGGAAAAATTATTCTTTCACTGGCAGGCTATGGCTATGACTGGCCAGATGGAAATAATGCAACAACTGTTACTTACCAGGAGGCATTATCAACTGCTAAAGAATTTAAAGCAACTATTGATTTTGATAATGACTCTTACAATTGTACTTATCAATACACTGATTATAACAAAATTCATCATGTCGTTTATTTTATGGATGCCGCCGGTAATTTCAACAGCATGAGGTTTGCTGATGAATATGGCACCGCGGGGGTAGCACTTTGGAGACTGGGTGCAGAAGACGAGCGGCTTTGGAAATTTTATAACCAGGATCTTGACAACACAACTCTTGATAAAAAGCCATTTGATTTTTCGCTGCTTTCCGCATTGAATATTACTACTGAAACACCAGACTATGTGCAAGAAGGCGAGATACTGGATGTGGTTAGCGAACCGGAAAAAGGAATTATCGATATTGAAATTGATTCTGTAGAAAAAATTATAAGCGAACAATATTACCGGCAACTTCCCACCCGGTATGTTATTAAACGGACCGGAGTTGTCAATAACCAGGTAATTCTCACTTTTGATGACGGCCCTGATCCTGATTATACTCCCCGGATATTGGATATCCTGGAAAAAGAAAAAGTACCGGCTGCATTTTTCATTGTTGGCATTAATGGCGAAGAACATCTTCCGATATTAAAAAGAATTTACCGGGAAGGATTTGAAATTGGGAACCACTCCTTTACTCATCCCAACATGGCTACGGTAAGTATTGGCCGGGCCGAAACTGAAATGGAAGCCACCCGTTTACTGATTGAATCTGCAACGGGAAGAAGTACCATTCTTTTCAGAGCCCCTTTTAATGCCGATGCAGAACCAACCAAAGCTGTAGAGTTGATGCCGGTAGCAAGGGCCAGAAAAAGCAGTTATTATACCGTGGGTGAAAGTATTGACCCCGAAGACTGGAAGCTTGAAAACGGTACCAATGCAGACAGTATTTATAACCGGGTAGTAAGTCAATATGAAAGTTGGCATGGCAGCAAAGGTATTATCCTTTTACATGATGCCGGCGGGAACCGGGATGCTACAGTAGAAGCCTTGCCGAGAATCATTCATTATTTTAAAGACAAAAAAATTCAGTTTGCCACTATCGGTGACCTATTGCATTTTCCAAAAGACGCCATCATGCCGCCAGTTCATTCTGAATTGGTTGATCTTAATAGTTGGGTAATCACTTTAGTTTACTGGGTTACCCTTTTTTTATTTGCCGTTTTCTGGATGGCCATTGTACTGGGGCTGGCAAAGATTTTTATTATGGGAAGCCTTGCCATGCTTCATTTTTTCAGGTCCAAAAAAGAAAATATTTTATTGAAAGATTTTTTCCCGGGCATGGTCAGCATTATTGTTCCAGCCTATAACGAAGAAGTGAATGCGGTAAAAACGGTGGAGAATCTTTTGATGCAGACTTACCCGGAGTTTGAAATAATCTTTGTGGATGACGGATCGAAGGACAATACCTATAAATATGTTTTAGATTTTTTCACTGGTAACAATAAAGTGAAGGTGTTTACAAAGCCAAATGGCGGAAAAGCATCTGCCTTAAATTTTGGAATAGCGAAAGCTGCTGGTAATTATGTTGTTTGTATTGATGCTGACACACAATTAATGCCGGATGCCATACAGCAAATGATGAAATATTTTGCTGAACCAAAAGTGACAGCTGTGGCAGGTAATGTAAAAGTGGGTAATGAGAAGAATATCCTTACCAAATGGCAGTCTATAGAATATACTACGGCACAGAATTTCGATCGTCTTGCCTTTGACTATTTGAATTGCATCACGGTTGTTCCCGGTGCTATTGGGGCATTCAAAAAAGAGGCCATAATAATAGCAGGAGGTTTTACTGTTGATACACTTGCAGAAGATTGTGATCTTACAATACGTCTGCTCAGAAGCGAAGGTGTTATCCGAAATTGTTCAGCGGCTGTGGCCGTTACAGAAGCACCGGAAACATTAAAACAGTTTATGAAGCAGCGTTTTCGCTGGAGTTATGGAATTATGCAGAGTTTCTGGAAAAACCGTGATGCCTGTTTCAATCCCCGGTACAAAGCGTTAGGAATGGTGGCATTGCCAAATCTTTTATTGTTCCAGGTAATAATGCCAATCATTGCCCCGGTTGCTGACCTTTTATTTTTCTTCGCTATTGCCTGGAGCTGGCATGATCCCGCAAGCCGGCATAAATTATTATTGTTTTATGGATTATTCCTGCTGGTGGATGTGACTGTTTCATTAATGGCATTCAGTTTTCAAAGAGAAAGAATTTACAAATTGGTTTGGGTGATACCACAACGTTTTGTTTACAGGCAATTGATGTATGTAATTCTTTTCAAATCTATTTTCAGGGCAATAAAAGGTGAAGGACAAGGCTGGGGAGTATTAAAGAGAACGGGTAATGCCGTATTGTCGGGCAAACAGAAGATATAAGAAGTTATTACTAATCATTCAGTAAATCCGGCCTCCTTTCTTTGGTTCTTTGCTGTGATTTTTCCTGCCGCCATTCCTCAATTTTTTTGTGATCACCACTCATTAATACATCCGGCACTTTCCAGCCATGAAAGTCTTCCGGCCGGGTATAAACAGGAGGTGCCAATAAATTATCCTGGAAAGAATCTGTCAATGCAGAAGTTTCGTCGTTAAGTACACCCGGTAAAAGCCTGCCAATGGCATCTACCAGGACAGCAGCGGCCAGTTCGCCGCCACTGAGCACATAGTCGCCGATAGAAATTTCTTTGGTTACATAATGTTCCCGAATTCTTTCATCAATGCCTTTATAATGCCCGCAGATCAACAGCAGATTTTCTTTTAATGAAAGTGAATTAGCTATTTTCTGATTTAGGTTTTCTCCATCGGGTGTCAGGAAAATAATTTCATCATACCCGCCTGCCGGACGGCCAGGTTTTTTTTGTTGTGATAATTCTTCAATGGCTTTTGCAATCGGCTCGCACATCATTACCATGCCGGCCCCGCCGCCATACTGGTAATCATCCACCTGTCCATATTCATTTACAGCCCATTTGCGGAGTTGATGCACCTGTATAGTAAGGAAACCTTTTTCCTGTGCTCTCTTCATCATGCTGTGCTGAAAAGGACTTTCCAAAAGTTCAGGTAAAACGGTGAGAATGTCTATGTGCATACCCAATCTGCCAACGGCAGAGAGTTTTGTGAATCACAAATATAGTTAGGGTCATTTCAATATCGGATTGTTATAACACCCCTTCAGGGGATGGGGGCAAAGAGAAACCCCCGGGGAACCGGGGGTTGTGGTAGAAACAAAAACCAACGATAGCTCATTTTCATGAGCAAAGTCTTAATTCAAATATCAATTGCAAATCGAAAATAGGCAGGCAGCATTCCCCTGTGAAGGATAAGAGTCATGCCGGGGACTGATTAAAATCAGGTGAAAAATTTTTGAATTGATATTCGGCCCATCTATTTAGGGGTGGCAAATAACAGTTGCCCCTGTTGCTTCAGGTAATTCAGGACTGATAAATGGAATGCCGAGGTTCAAGCCCCGGAGGATTAATATTACACCCATCAGGGTGATAAATACAGGAACTGCTTTTTGTATGGATTGTCTTACACCCGGCTTTATCAATTGACCTGCATAGCCAACCAGCATCATAGCCGGTAAAGTACCTGCTCCAAACATGGCCATAAAGACTATGCTATGACTGATCTGTGGTAAGGATAAAGTGGCAGCCAATGCAATATATACCATGCCGCAGGGCAATAATCCGTTCGCCATGCCCATCAATAAAAATCCAATAATGCCGGTGGCAGATTTCAATAAACGTATTATCATCCCCTGAACAGAATGGTAGAACCTGTTTAGGAATGACAGGTGAATTGTTTTTTTTTGAATAAAATATAGAAGAGTCAGGGTAATAATAAGAATGCCCATTGCAATGGAAAACCACCGTTGATAGCCGGCTATATATATTCTGCTTCCTGCAAGGCCAAAAACAAATCCTATTGTACTATACGTAACAATTCTTCCAAGCTGGTAAACCAGCAGCGAGATGATTTTTTTTGTTTTAGATAAATGGTATGTTGGTAACGCCAGGCTTAAAGGGCCGCACATGCCCACACAATGAAGGCTGCCTGCTGCACCCAGGGTAAGACCTGCTATCATTGCCGGTAATAACATTATAATACAGTTAGAGATTGTTCAGCATAATAATCTTTGCCATCATTTTTCCAGTTAATTTTTACTGTATAATTTCCGGGAGCAATGGTTTCGGGTTGAAATATTTGTATTCCTTTATTGTCAACCTGTAATTTAAATTTTTTATCTTTTTTTTCATTATAAGCGCAATAGAACAATACTTCTCCTGTGATTTCTTTATTAGTCATTTCTTCCGGCAACTGTAAAAGAACTGATTGATCTTTTAGTTCCAGTTTAACAGGAGAGGTAAGTGCATTTGCCCGGTTCGATCCATCAATCACCTGCTGATAATGAAGTTCATTTTTGTAATAATCTTTTTCTACCAGGTCGGAGTTGACACTAAAGGTGCGAAAGACCATATAAAGTATCCCTGCACCAAATACGATAAAAGTGACTAACAATTTATTCCCCCAATTCATAAAAAAAAAGATGGATGGTTAATATTTGATGAAAGAACCCATAAAGGTTGTATTTAGTTCCGTGATTTTTTTATCACCTTCATAAATGCCAATTCTCAATTTTGTTTTTAAAGCTTTTATAGCTTTTACAGGAAGTACAATAAAAAATGATCCCGATCCCTGCCCTTCCTGTTTAACATTAATTATATTGCCTACCAGTTCCACTCTTCCTGCTTTGGATATGTCTCCTTCAAGTTTTAGACGTACAGGTATTTCCTTAAGTGTTTTATTCTCAATTTTAATATTATACAGATTTG
The DNA here is from genome assembly GCA_032654705.1 of Chitinophagaceae bacterium. Lineage (GTDB taxonomy): Bacteria > Bacteroidota > Bacteroidia > Chitinophagales > Chitinophagaceae > JJ008. The sequence goes on along the minus strand of JAULAZ010000003.1, from coordinate 2,225,784 downwards.
ATAAGCTGTCAGCGCCTCTTTCCTGGTATAACATTCCCGTTGCCCTGAATATGGTGCCATCCACATCTTTGCGGCTTACCAATAAAATTGTTAACAGACCTGCAAGCACAATCAGTAACAAGGTATAAAATTTCATCCTGCCTGTGTAGCGAAGTTTTGCACCATCGGCAATGCCGTTTTCAGAAGCATACCGGATAAGGCCACGGGGTCTTCCTACACCATCCATCATTACATTGCAGGCATCAATACAGGCGGTACATCCCACGCATTCCATTTGCGATCCATTCCGGATATCAATAGCAGTAGGACAGACTTTCACACACTGAAAGCAGTCAATACAATCACCGGTATTTCTTTCTTCGGGTTTTATTTTTCTGAATTTTTCTCTTGGCTCCCCTCTTTTGTAATCATAGGCGACGATCATGGAATTCCGGTCGAGCAATACACCCTGCAGCCGGCCATACGGACAAATTACCGTACAGACTTGTTCCCGGAAATAAATATACACTCCGTAAAATACTGCTGAAAAAGCAAGAAGAGCTACCAGGCTGCCGATATGGTCATTCACCGGCTCTGTGATCATCTTTTTCAATTCATCAATACTAATAATGTAAGCAAGAAAAAAGTTGGCAATAATAAATGATAAAAGAAAAAAAGCTAAGTGTTTTGCTGATTTCCTGGCAATTTTATTTGTATTCCAGGGGCTGTTATTCAGCAGTCTTTGTTTGGCAGCATTACCTTCAATGGCATATTCCACTTTGCGGAACAGCATTTCCATAAAAATAGTTTGCGGACAAACCCAGCCGCAAAACAACCGTCCAAATGCTGCTGTAAACAATACAATGAATACGATGAAAGTGATCATCGTTACTCCGAATATAAAAAAATCCTGCGGCCAGAAGATTTTACCAAAGATGATAAACCTGGCATCAGGAATATTGAAAAGGAACAGCGGTCTTCCATTCATCTTAATAAAGGGAAGACCAAAAAACAGGGCAAAGAATCCCCAGCTAACAAAAGTGCGGATATTGTAAAATTTGCCTTTTGGTTTTTGGGCAAAAACCCATTTCCTTTTTCCCCTTGCATCAACGGTAGCGAGGCTATTACGGAAAGTTTCTCCCGTTGTTATTATTTCTGTTTTTTTTGTTTCGTTGGCGATAGATTCATTCATGATAATATATTACTCACTATTTCACTGGCGCCTTCTTTTCTTTGAGTGCGGCGCTGTCTGCCACAGGCGTTGTTGCTTCTTTATATAATTCCCCATCCGGAGCTTTTGCATTTGGCGGATTCGATCCCTTTAAACTTTTGACAAAGCTGGCAAGTTGGGCAATTTGTTTAGCTGAATAGGTATTTCCCCAGGCCTGCATTCCTTTACCACTTCTGCCACCGTTCTTAATGGTGTTAAAAACATTTTTAATATTTCCGCCATTAATCCAGTAATCATCAGTCAGGTTGGGTCCCACACCCGGTTGTCCCATCACCATGCCGCTTGCATCTTTACCATGGCAACCGATGCAGGCTCCATTTAAAAATAATCCTTTACCTGCATCCAGGTCGGCTTTATCTGTTAACAGCACCACCGTATTTTCATTGATATTTTCTCCTTTCAACTTCAGGTATTCCTCCACTTTTAAATCTGCAATCTTTACAGAACGGGCATACTCTTCCTGGCTAAGCGGAGCAGTATGTGACACATGATACCGCCAGAGATAAATAACCCCAATAATAATGGTGATATAAAATCCATACAACCACCAGGGTGGTAAACTATTATCCAATTCCCTGATTCCATCGTAATCATGTCCAAGGTCAAGATCGGCTTCCTGCTCTACTGGCTTTAATTTATTAAAGCGATCCCACCAGCTTAAAGAAGGTTTTGCTGCTAATTCCGGCTCGGCCAGTAACAGGTTTTTTTCGTGTTTGGTTAATAAAAAGCGCAGTTGAAGAAATAGCGCTACTGCAATAACCACTTCAATTAAAATAACGACGGCCATCATATAAAACATTGAAGGAGCTAAACCTCCAATTGTATTTGTGGTGGCACCCGCACCATCCTTTGTATTTCCGCCCTGTGCAAAAAGGGTGGAAGAAAGCAGTACAAAAAATATGGTAAGCACAGCGGCAGTACCGGTTGGTTTTTCTTTTAATCGTTTAGCAATTTTTGCTTTTATGCCTGCCATTTTTATTAGCTTACTGGCAATAACAGCTATTATGACTAATAATGAGGCCATCAGTAAAATCATAATTGCGGACAGTTGGTTACTGAAGATGGAAGATACCTGTGGGCCCCCTGCAAAGGCAGGTTGAACATTCAGCAAAACAATACCTGCTGCAAGGCTTATAATATATTTTAGTTTTTTTTGCATAAATAAAAACATGGAGGGTTAAAGTATTAGTTGTCCAATGGTATTCGACTAACATCATGAAAACTGTTCTTCTTTGTCTTGAAGACCCAGATAAGGATAACGGTAAAAAACAATACAAATGTCATTAATGAGATCATTCCCATAATGCTTACACCGCTTACCTTTTCTATATAGTGGATAAATTTCATAACAGTATTATTATTTATTTGTTTTCAGCCAATGATTGTTTGGGTTCAAGTTTAATATCCTTGCCAATCCGCTGCAGGTAAGCAATTACTGCAACGATTTCTTTATCGGGTGCTGTTTCAATCTTATCTTTTTTCAGGCTGGCGGCAATTGACTCAGCCTGCTTCATTAAATCCTGGTTGGCAATTTTATCATATCCTGCAGGATAAGGAACGCCTAATATCTGCATGGCCCTGATCTTTGCAGGTGTTGACGATATATCCAGTGTGTTATTGATTAGCCAGATATATCTTGGCATAATTGATTCCTTTTGTACTAATCTTGGATCGAACAGGTGATAGTAGTGCCAGCTATCTGTTTGTCTTCCGCCTTCCCTTGCCAGGTCGGGCCCTGTTCTTTTACTTCCCCATTGGAAAGGATGATCATATACAAACTCTCCGGCTTTTGAATATTCTCCATATCTCTTTACTTCATCCCTGAACGGACGTATCATTTGAGAGTGACAGGTATAACAGCCTTCTCTTACATAAATATCTCTTCCCTGTAATTCCAAAGGTGTATAGGGTTTCACACTGGCAATAGTGGGAATATTTGATTTGACCAGGAATGTAGGTATCATCTGCACCAAACCGCCGATAGAAACCAAAATCAAACTTACTACAAGCATTGTAAGGGGTTTTCTCTCCAGTATTCTGTGCCAGTATTCTTTTTTCTTTGTTTCTTCTTTTATTATTGGCGCTGCTTCGGCTGCTTCGTTGGCAATGAATGTGCCCTGGCGGATTGTTTTATAAAGGTTATATACCATGGTTAATGCGCCGGTCAGGTATAATAAACCGCCAATACTTCTGAGAATATAAAGTGGTTTGATATTGGCAACTGTTTCTAAGAACTGAAATTTTAATTGACCTTCCGGGGTAAATGATTTCCACATCAGGCTTTGCTCAAAACCGGCCCAGTACATCGGTACAGCATATATAATAATACCAATCGTTCCTAACCAGAAATGGTTTGTTGCCAGTTTTTTTGAATAAAGATTGGTGCCCCACATTTTCGGGATCATATAATAAAGAATAGCAAAAGCCATAAATCCATTCCATCCCAATCCGCCAATATGCACATGGGCAATCGTCCAGTCGGTATAGTGTGAGATGGCATTCACACTTTTCAGTGCCAGCATGGGGCCTTCAAAAGTGGCCATACCATAACAGGTAATAGCAACAACCATGAATTTCAAAACAGGATCTTCTCTTACTTTATCCCAGGCGCCACGCAGCGTAAATAAGCCGTTAAGCATACCTCCCCAGCTAGGGGCAATAAGCATTACAGAGAATACAACACCAAGAGATTGAGCCCAATCAGGTAATGCAGTATATAACAAGTGGTGCGGGCCTGCCCAGATATAAATAAATATCAGCGCCCAGAAGTGAATGATAGAAAGACGATAGGAATAAACAGGGCGATTAGCGGCTTTGGGAAGAAAATAATACATCAGACCCAGCACAGGTGTAGTTAAAAAGAATGCAACCGCATTATGACCATACCACCATTGTACCAGAGCATCCTGTACACCGGCAAACCAACTATAACTTCCGGTGGCTGAGTAAGGGAGTTCGATAGAACGTACAATATGCAACAGGGCTACGGTAACCCAGGTGGCGATATAAAACCAAATAGCAACGTAAAGATGTTTTTCTCTTCTTTTAATGATAGTACCAAACATGTTGATGCCGAATAATACCCATACCAGCGCAATGGCTATATCTATTGGCCATATCAGTTCTGCATATTCGGCTCCATTGCTAAGACCAAGCGGTAAAGTAATAGCAGCAGCAACAATAATAAGCTGCCATCCCCAGAAATGAATCCAGCTAAGTTTATCGCTGAACATTCTTGCCTTGCATAAGCGTTGAAGGGAATAGTAGATGCCAGCAAAAGAGCCATTACCTACAAATGCAAAAATGATTGCATTCGTATGCAGGGGACGAAGTCTTCCAAACGTAGTATAGGGCAGGTTGAGGCTGCTTTCCGGGTAATAAAATTGAATGGCCACCCATAGACCTACAAGCATGCCCACGACGCCAAAAACGATGGTAGCATAACCAAATGCCTTTACAATCTTGTTGTCATAATAAAATTTTTCTACTTGCATGAGTTAGTTTGTTAGTTAGTTATTCAGTTTAAATGGAAGAAGAGGGTTTGTCGTCAAATAAAATTCTCGAAGCTGGTGAGTAATCATCTTCAAACTGGCCGGACTTAACGCCCCATAAAAAGGCAATAAGAAAAATACCGGCGACAGTAAGGCTGGCTATTAATAATATAATAACGACACTCATATATTTTTAAAAAATTGGCGTAAAAATATCAGGGGGTGGTGGGGCATGGGGTAATAATTATCAAGGTTAGTATTGATTTTTATTATTTTTTACATCAAAAAACTGCTTTCAAAGTTTCATTCGTTTTGCCAGCAGGCTACTGGTGCCAAAGGTAATAATTAATATGCTAAGTGAACTGCTTGGCATCAGTATAGCGGCTACCAGTGGGGATAAAATTCCCTGCACGGCAAACGACAACCCAATAATATTATAAACAATAGACAGCACAAAACTGGCTACTACAATATTCCTGTTGGCTTTACAAAGCTGTATGAATTTTGTAAGCCTGGAAAGTTGATTTGAATTAATAATTGCATCACTGGAGGGGGTGAAATTATTAGTCTGTTCAGAAACGGCAATTCCTATATCACTTTGTTTTAATGCCCCTGCATCATTTAATCCATCACCGATCATCATTACTTTTTCGCCCGATAACTGCAACTGTTTTATGTAGTGCAGCTTATCTTCCGGTTTTTGATGAAAAAGAAGCATGGATTTTTTTCCAAGCATCTTTTGCAGGTTTTCTTTTTCAGCTTCATTATCGCCCGACAAAACTGACAGACGGTAATTCTCTTTTAAATCAGTTAATAAGGCGAAAATATTATCCCTGTAATGATTACTGAATTCAAACTGTCCATATAATTTATTTTCAATGCTGACAAATACGGCAGTTCCCCATTGGTTGTTTGCGCTGCCTGTAACAAATGTATAAGAGCCGAGTTTCAGCAAATCTCCATTTACGATTCCCTCAATGCCCATGCCCGGGCTTTCTTTGAAACTTGTAACCGCTATTTTTTTTTCAGCATCCAGATGCCTGGCAAGCGCCTTACTTAGCGGATGAGAAGAACTGGCAGCCAATGCGGCCACCTGTTGTAGTTGATATGCCGTCAGGCTTGTTCCTTTATAGGTTATATCCTGTTGTAGTGTGGTAGTTAGTGTGCCTGTTTTGTCAAAAACAATATGTGTCGCTTTTGCCATGTCTTCAATGGTCTGGGCACTGCGCAGGTAAAAATGATTGTGCCCGAGTATTCTTAAAATATTTCCGTTGGTGAATGTATTGGACAAAAGCAAAGCACAGGGACAGGCAATAATAAAAATGGAAGTAACGGCAGGCCAAATTCTTGCCGGGTCATAAAATTTCCAGTAAATGGCGGTGGCGAAAGCGACACTGAGAACGATAAAAGTAAAATAACGGCTAAGCAAATGAACGAATGAAACGCTTTTATTTTCTGACTCTTTCTTAAACTCATCCCGGTTCCAGAGTTTAGTGAGATAGCTTTGGGCCACTTCTTTTACTACCAGTATCTCAATATTTCCATTCGTTTGTTTGCCGCCGGCGTAAACCAATTCTCCCACTTCTTTCAGCACCGGCAGCGATTCCCCGGTTACGAAACTGTAATCAACAAATGCCTTTCCTTTTGTCAATATTCCATCGGCGGGAATTAATTCTTCATTATGAATGAGTAATGTGTTACCGGGTTTTATTTCGGGCAAAGTTGTCGGAACTTCTCTTTCTTCTTTCAAAACTGAAACAGCCACGGGGAAATAAGAAGTGTAATCTCTTTCAAATGATAATTGGCGGTATGTTTTATCCTGCAGGATGCGGCCTGCCAGCATAAAGAATACAATGCCGGTCATAGAATCAAAATATCCGCCGCCGGTACCGGATATGACTTCATAAGCGCTGCGGATAAAAGTGATGATGATGGCAAGGGCTATCGGCGCATCAATATTCAGAAACTTATGTTGCAGGCCTTTCCACGATGACTGGTAAAATGGAAGAGATGAATACAGCAGTACAGGAATAGCAAGGCCAAAATTCATCCAGCGAAAAACACCCCGAAGCCCTGCTTCGCTGGCTTCAATGCCCAGGTACTCAGGGAAACTCATCAGCATGACATTGCCAAAACAAAAACCAGCAATACCTAACTGGTAGATCATGCTTTTATTAATAGCAGGTCTTTTTTCTTTCAGGTCATTAAGACTTATATATGGTTCATAGCCGATGCTGCTGAGTATTTCTGCTACTTTTCTCAGGCTGGTTTGTGGAATTGAAAAAACCAAATCAACTTCCTTGCGGGTGAAGTTTACTTTGCCTGAAATGATTCCTTTGTCAATGCGATGCAGGTTTTCCAGCAGGTACAGACAGGAACTGCAATGCATTTGCGGCAGATAAAAAGTAACATGCACTTGTTTGTCATCCCGGAAACTGATCAACTGAAGTTGTATTTTCTCATCATCCAGGAAAGCAAATTTGTCTTTCCTCACTTTTATCCGCTGGCTGATGCCGGGATTTTCGTTCATTTTATAATAATCACAAAGATCTTTCTGGTTCAGTATCTGGTACACCATTTTGCAGCCTTCGCAGCAAAAATTTTTTTCTTCGGAGTTTATTTTATCATTGATGCAGGATTCGCCGCAATGATAACAAAGAAATTTTTTATCAACAACTTGCTGTGGGGACATAGTAAGTCAAATGTATAATAAACTGTTTAAAGTAGCAGCAAGCTTGTATTGGAGATTCAGAAATATTCACTCGTAAACTTGATTCAAATCAAAAGGCAATAAAAAATTAATTGCAGCTAACCTGTATGGTAGAAATTGCTTCGTTGGCCGACTTGTCAACAGCTAATATTTGAATCTTATAACTAGTTCCAGCTACAGTTGTCAGGCTTTGGTTGGAGAAAGTTGCACTATTGCTGGCAGGTGAAAAGTGAGTGTCAAGGTATTCTATCCCAGACACTGCATTGTTTACATGAATATGCACTTCAGCTAAGCTGCTATTATCTGTAACAGTGCCGGAAATAGTAAGGACCTGTCCGGGTGTAAAAACCTGATTATTGACCGGGGTGGTTATTATAATCACCGGCAATTCTTTATCCTTATTGGCAACAGATTTTTTTGAGCAACCGCCAATGAGTAGCCATGCAATTAATAATCTGCCAACTGTTATTCTCATGAGGTATTTCTTATTGGGCCACGAAATTATGAATTTATTTTTTGTGAATCGAATGGGAAGAAAGCTGCCACAACTCCGGCAGCTTTCTTTTCCAGCAACTAAAGCGAATAGCTGAGATGAATATTCAATCCCGGTCTCGCATTAATCTGGCCGGCAGCAAGATTTTGTTTCACCGAGGCTGAATAATTAATGCCCAAGGCCCATTTTTTGTTGTTGATATCAACACCCAGCAGCAATTGTGTATTATATCCACCGGTGCGGTTGTTGTCTACTTTCACTCCATCCTGTTTGTCTTCCTGCATCCTTTCGGCCAATACTCCAACACTTGGTATAATGGAAAAGGATCCAATGTCTTTGATATATTTTACCTGTATAAAGCTTTGAAAGCGGTTGCCGAATTGATAGCCATTTTTATTTGATGTATTCATTTTATAATTAGCTCCTGTGCTTAATGCAAATTTTCTGTAGCGAAGCGAATAAAAAGCATTTAATAAATAATCAGTACTACCGCTGCCAGCCTGGAAATTGGAATTGCCAACATGGGCTGTATTGGATTCATCAAAACGATAACTGCCGGTCGAAAATTTGGCACCACCGCCTAATTGCAGGGATTGACGAACTATATTATTTTCTTTACCACTGGTATGATCCCATAACTTGTAATTAGCTAAAAAAATAATATCGCCTAATTGGTTTAAGGATTTATTTCCTTCGGTGCCATGCTGGCTATTTGACTGAAAGGGAATAACGGCCATCAATTGTAAATTTTTAAAAGGACTATACTGGCCAGTAAGAGAAAAGGTATTATAGCGTTCTTTATTATTCATCTCTTCACCGTTTTCGAAGAAATGCGTGTGATAATACCGGTATTGATAACCTAAGCTGAGGAAATTTTTTGACAGATGCGGAAACATATAGGGGTTGAAATTACCAACACCACAACCACAAATATCACAGGCGTTAGCTTTTGGAAACAGAAGTATAAAAATAGATAGGCCAATAAAATATTTTTTCATTGTCTGAATAATTTTGAATTGAATAATAGTAATAGATAAAAAACAGGAGAGGAAATACTTAAACTGCCGGTGGATGGAAAATAGGGGAGGTCCGGTCAACAGGTTTACCTGAATTAACGAGGGGAAGAAAAACTTTTTTTGTAAGTGGAATGGAAGGATGAATATCGGCAAAAAAAGAACTGGATGAAACCACCACCTTTAAAATTTCCAGTTTAAGAGTACCTGGTACATTCTGTTCCCGTTCTTCCTGCTGTTTTATTTTTTTCATCAGCACACACTGTCCATTACAATGTAATTGTGGGCGGAGCCGGTTTTTGCATAGTTTAGTGGCAATGTAGTTTTTGTTGATATTATAATCAAGTATCATCATCCAGGTACTAAATGTCTGGATAAACAGGAGAACCATTAATGTGGGAATTGCAATGAATTTCATTTAAGACCCAAAGGTATTTTTTAGAATAATAGGTTGTTTATGGATTTACTCAGATGCATGAATGATTTTAATCAGCCAAAGTCAGGATGTAACAGTCTTCTTTTTTGCAGACAACGTCTTAAATGCAGCATAAATGAGAACAAATAATCCGATAAATATAACTACGCCGCTATAGGCAAAGATTTTAAAATAGGGTTCACATTTTTGCATCATGTTAATGAAGAGTTCGTTATTCAGTTTGCCACTGATTTTTACCAAGCCACTGCCAAGCAGTGAAACCCAGAAAATGAGAAGAGCCACGTTGGTGATGATAATTCCTGTTCCAATCCAGGGTTTTACTTTTTCAAAAGCCTGCATCCTGTCTTTTTTAATTATATAGAAAACGGAAGCAAGCAGCAGCATGGTATTAATACCAATGGTGGCGCCCATGGCATGTGCTACTGTAATATGTGTGCCATGAGTATAGTAGTTCAGGGCTGGTACTGAAATAATGATGGACAGGCTAAGGTTAAAAAAGATCCACACATCGGCATAAGAAAGTAAGCGGTAAGGAATACGATGATAATGTTTTAGCGCTTCACTTATCAGTTTTTTCCATTGTATAATAAGATGCGCCAGAATCAGCAATTCCGTCATGCTTATTATATAAGCAACATTTTTTATCCAGGGGGCCGAAGGAACAATATATGTATGGTGTCCCCAGTTGAACATCAGGTTGGTTAATCCCAGAAAATAAAAGAAAAAAGCAATGGGCGACCGGGCCGGTTTAGTGTTATGGCTTGTTTGCTCCATTACATACATGCCGGTACCATACACCAGCATATTCCAGCTTCCTACCATTGAACCCAATGCTTTCCATTGCACCGTTACATCTCTTACAATATTGGTGTGGAAAAAATCAAACATCCACAGGTATGATTCAGATAAAGTGATGAAGAAAAAAATAATTCCTGTTGACCACATCCAGATGTATACCGGGGCCGTTTTATAATTTGGTTTCAGGGTAAAGAAAAAATTGATAGTAAAGGGCACCCATGATAACATAATAAATGCGCCTAGAAGGGGAGGAAATTCCAGATATTCTTTTCCACCGAAATAGCCCAGGAAAAAACAACTGATGATGAAAAGTGAAACAATTAACTGCATGAAGAAATGCACCCATACCCCCTGCTTCCAATAAATGGGTCGTTTAGCAATTCTTGGCAGGTAATAATAAATTCCTGCCTGTGCAGCAGAAAATAACCAGGTAATAACGAGGTAAACATGCAGGGGTCTCGTTTTTTGAAAGGATAATTGTTCTTTTAAAAATGGAGGCAATATGTATTGAAACCCGCCGATAACTCCAAGTAACAAGCCAAAAAGCAGGTAAGACAGGGCCAGCACCAGGAAAGCCTTAGCTGCTCTGTCGGTAGTATTCTGATTTTTTATCGCAGTATTGGTTATCATGCTTGTCAGTGTTTCTTATAAGTAATAGCTGAATTGTCTACATATTTCAGGAAACTGATCAATGCATTAACATCTTCATCCTTTAAATGAAAATTTGGCATCCGTGGTCCTCCGGCTTTTAAAAAAGTTTTCATAAATGATTCTCCCCGGGCAGGATCGCTGTAAGCAGTGGTTAGCTCAGGTCCCAGGTAGCCTCCAAGACCATACAACTGGTGACAGGAGGTGCAGTTATACTGCTGAAAGAGCTGGCTTCCATTTTTTATCCTGCTTAATTCTTCTGCGGAAACTGTAATATCTTTTTCTGTTCCTTTGGTATAAACAACAATACTATACACCAGGTATGCAGTAAACAAGGTGATGAAGGCCACAATTTTAATCATGCATTATTCAATTTAATGAATACTGGTTGGGGATGCCAAACAGTTGCAATGCTTTCGGAAAAAGAATATTGTTTTCCAGGTGTATGTGCTGGTGCAGATCCATTTCGAAAGCCTGTAACGCTGCAAAACTAAGTTTAAAAGTTGTACAGGCATCAATCGGGGGATTATAATTATCAGTAAGTTTTTTTATTTCGGCCAATAATTCGCCGGCATGATCATGTTCATGCTCCATCATATTGATAGGAGATTGAAGATAGTTCTGATTGATGCGGATTTCATTTCCTTCTGCCACCAGTTTTTCCATTTCCAGGATTCTTGGAAAAAGTATTTGCTCTTCTTTTATCATATGAAACTCCAATTCTTCTTTTACGGCAGCAAACAGTTCAAATACTTTCAGCATTTCAGGATGCCGCTCACCATGTTTGGAAGCAACTTTTTGCAAGTAAGAAAATATCTGGGGAGCTTCTTTACTGACATAGCTATGATGCATCTTTACGATGTATTCTGCCAACTGGGCAAGTGTTAGCTTATCAAATTCGATAAGCTCTTTGTCACCGTTGCTTTGTTCCGCGGTTTTAAGATCAGCCACTACGTCTTCAATATTAATATTGCCTTCAATACAAGCCTGCTGAAGGGTTCGTTTGCCTTTGCAGCAAAAATCAAGATTGTATTTTTCACATACGGATGCTGCCCGGTGATTGTTACTTACGATTTGTGCCAGGCTCATTGCCATTAATTCATTCATATCATTCTTTTTATTGTGAAATAAAATATTATAAATCTTTCTTTTTAAATTTTCTGACGGCCAACCATAACGGCATAACCACCCACAGGAACATGATGCCGGTGGTAAAAAGCATACCGGTGCTGCTGCCGAAAAAGTCTTTGTATAGAGCACTTGTTAGTCCCATTAATGCGCTTACGTCCATTTTCAGAACAACGAATATTCTGCCCAGGTCAATAGGATTCAATGCAGCAAAAAGAAGTGTGATCTTTTCAAGCGGGTAATCACTAAAATTGAAAATTATCAGCAGAATCAACCCGTCATAAATCAATGCAAAATAAAACCAGAGCAATAAGGAATAGCCAATACCCCTGGCCTTATCTCTTGAACTGACAGATGCAAAAAAAGCAAGCGAGGAGAACACCAATGTTAGCGCAGCCCCGCTGAATAATAAGGCAAAACCGGTAGCATCAGCCGAAAAAATCAGGACTGGAATGCCCACGCCAATCAGTAAGGCGCTGAGAAGTGATAAACTTACTCCGGCAAATTCACTTAGCAGTATTCGGGTACGGCTCATCGGCTGCGATGACATTAACTCTATAAATTCATAAGAGTTGTAATAATGTATGGTAGTGAAAATAAGGCTAACCAGGGGCAGCACAATCAATACAATATTCAGCAGGCTAAGGATGGCCTTGCTGCTGTTTTCTTCCATCTGAAACATACTGATGGCCACAATAAAAAGAAATAAAGTATAGGCAAGAATTATCTTACTTCTGAGAATATCGTACAAAACATAGCGGGTCAGCTTCAGCATAATCTCACCTCCGGCACTTCTCCACGGAATAGAGAAGTAATTTTTTATTATTATTAATTTTTTTCGTCATTTTTTATTTCAATCTTTTTATCAATCCCCTGGTTGCCGAATTGCTCCCCATTCATAATGCGGGCAATAGCTTTTCCAAGTTTCAATTCTCCTGTTTGTTCCTGCACAGCTCCCATCTCTTTTAAAAAGAGTTTTTTACCATCCTGCATATACATAATATGCGTAGTCAATTCGTCAAGGTCGCTGAGTATATGTGAAGTAATAAGAATTAGTTTATTTTTTTTCTTCTCAACAAGGATCTTTTCTTTAAGTATTTCGGATGCCAGGGGGTCAAGACCGGCAGTTGGCTCATCGAGAATAAGAATAGGAGGATCGAAAAGGAACGCAACGGCAGCACTCACCTTCTGGCGGGTGCCGCCGCTTAAAGTTCTCATTGGTTTTTCAAATATTTTTTCCAGTTCAAAACGTTCAACCAGGTCACTGTCAATTTTGTTCTCGGTTGCATTCCGGATATTTTTCAGCATTTTGAATAGCTGACCGACTTTCATATTATCAGGATAACGGCCAATCTGCGGCATGTACCCGATTTTTTCCCTGTAGGAAGGATCGCCGGTAATCAATTCATCATCCACAAATATCTTTCCGTTGTCAGGAAGAACCATTCCCAGAATGGATTTTATCAGGGTGGTTTTGCCCGAGCCATTGGGGCCGATCAGGGAAATAACCTGCCCTTTTTCAAATCGGGCAGATACATTATCTAATGCCTGTAATTTTTTGAATCGTTTGTATATATGTTCTACAAGGATCATAATCTCTGTGATTTCATCAATGGTTTATTGTCTACTAAATTTTCAGGCGTCAGGCTGGGAATTGCCTTTTCAGCTTTATCTAATAATTGTACGGTGAAACTTCTCAGCAGCATTAATGCGTTGGGATTTTCTTCTACGATCATGGAATACATGCTAACAGGGTGATAAGGTACATCGCCAATACCGTCTTTGTTAATATCGTATCCTTCATATTTATCCCAGTAGTTATTGTAAAAATTATTCAGTGAAATGGAGCCATTGGTGCCCACATCGAAACTGTTGCCGGTAAAATTGTTATGATGAAAATTATTATCCTCGCAACTTGCCTGTACTTTAATGGCCCAGCCATTTTCCCTGAAAGTATTTTTTTCAATTTCTATCCGGTTACTGCCTTCCATGTGGATTCCCACTGAGTTTGTAATAAAAAAATTGTGTTCAATGTGGCTGTCAGTAATATCTTTCAGTAAAATGCCATAAGAAGAAGATCCCCAGTTTTTTTCAAAATGATTATCCTCCATCAATACCTTGTGGGAGTACATCACCGCCGCTCCTGCTCCGTTATCACGAAAAATATTGTTTATATAATTATCATCGTTGGAGAACATAAAATGCAAACCATACCGGATATTTTTTTCACTCAGGTTATTTCGAATGGTTGAAAATGTAACAAATTCGAAATAGATGCCATCGCGGTGTCCCTGCACATGATTATTTTCTATCAGGGCATAACCGGATTTCCACAAGTGAATGGCATTCCCGGTCAGTTGTTCTGAACGGGGGGAACCTGTTATAGAATTATTCCTGACAGTGGCATACGTTGTATTGGAGATATGAATAGCAAAATATGCTCCGGTGATTGTATTATTCTCCAGTATTACGTTGGTGGCATCTACCAGCTTGATGGAAGCGAAGTCATTCATTGAGGAATAACCTGAATTGCGGAATTGTATTCCTTTTACAGTTATATTTTTTCCACTGATGAGTAATATTTCGTATTTATTTTCTCCATCGAGTACCGGGTTGTCTTGTCCAAGGAGAGTGATTGACTTTGTAAGAATAAGAGCTCCTTCTTTATATATACCTGCCTGGAGTATAATACTGTCTTTATCTTTTGCTAATTCAAACGCTTTCTTTAGTGAATGAATAGGCTGGTTATTGCCAACAAGAATGGTATTTGAAAAACAGGCCGTGCAAATGATAACAAAGAGTATGGTTAATCCGAGCCGCATTTTTATTTTATCTTCTTATATAAATCCTCCCAGTTCATGAGTTGCCCTTCTTTTCCTGCTTTTGCTTTTTCAGCTGCAGGCAGGGAAATAAAGGCGGCTGTATTACTGCCCATGGGGCTTTGCAGTTCCGGGCTAACCCAGAAGGTTGCTTTCGAAACATCCAGGAAATCATTTTGTTTTTCAAAATTGATGATCACTTTTTCAGCAATCTCATTTTTTTTTACTCCTTCTGCTTTTAAAAAACGGGCCATACAAATGAGATCATCAAATTTGAACACTTTGCCTTTTTTTGTAATAACCTCGCCACCATATTTAGGGTCTACTATTCCCATTTTGCAGAAATAGCAATTATCTTTTCCGTAGTTGAATGGTTCTGGTTTGGTGGAACAGGAAGAAAGAAACATTGCCAGGATAAGTGCAGGTGTTGTCAACATAGAGATATTCATTTTAGTGCTTTCTTTTCAGATTTATGATGAAGATACCATTCGGCGAACCAAACGCCAAACGCAAGTATGGCGGCCCCGATAATTATCCATCCGCTCACATCAGGAAAAGAGTAGGCATCAAAATTTAATATTCGTTTATGGCCAATCAGCGGTGGTTGATAAGAAAGCCCGGGAACTTGTATAGCAGCTTTCAGGTCAAGATCATGACCATAATTGTATCCCCACCTGTAAAAATCAAGCAGGGCACCAATACCGGCAATAGCTGTTGCAACCAGGTAAATAAATAAAAATTTTCTTTTTCCGGATATGGCAACAGCCATTCCAAGCGCCATAAAAAAAATGACAACGTAAGGAAGAAATTTAAATTCAGGAAACATATCCACCGTGATATGTTTCATGCCGATGTAGTGATTTAATCCATTGATAATATCTATCTGCCCGCTAAGCCCGTTGATCCAGATATTCATCGTCAGTCCCTCGGGGTATTGGGGAGCAAACAAATCAATCCGCCAGACAGGAAGGAAAAAAACTGCGATAAGAATACCGGAAGCAAAAGCAACTAATATTCTTGAGGTAACACTTAGTTTTTGTTTCATGATCTTATCTTAAAAGCTTCCGGGGTATTCCTACCCCGGAAGCCTGTACAAGGAAAAAACTTCTACTATGTGAACTTATTTTTTTGCAGGTGGCAATAATACGCCATCTACAACATAGATAATTCCGTTAGATGCAGGGATAGTTGCCACAACATTTACTGTTCCGTTTACCATCATTTTTCCATCTTTTACATTTAATGTAATATCGTCCAGGTTTACCATGTTAACTTTCTGTCCATCCTGGATATTCTCTTGTTTATAAACGCCAACAGCCACATGATATTCAAGGATATTTTGAAGGTCAGCTTTTTTATCATCTTTCATCAATCCATCAACAGTACCAGCCGGTAGTTTATCAAATGCTGCATTGGTTGGTGCAAATACTGTAAATGGCCCCGCATTGGAAAGAACTTTTACATAATCAGCCTGTTTTAATGCTGCCACTAAAGTGGTGTGATCTTTTGAGCCAACCGCTATTTTTACAATATCTTTTTGTGAGTCATCATCTTTTACAGTTTCTTGTCCGCCGGTGGTAGTGGCTGCATCTGTTGTTGTTGCTTCATCGGAAGTTTTTTTATCGCTGCTGCAACTGCCAATAACCAATGTCAATGCCAGCAACGAAATGCTTATTATTTTTTTCATAACAAAAAAGTTTAGATATGAAAGTTTATTAGTCGGGCAGCTTGTTTTTACAAGCTGCCCTTACTAAATTTATTTTGGAGTAACAGCATCTTTTGTCTCGGTAACAGCAGGTGCTGTTTTACCTGTGCTGAAAGAAATAGGAACATTAGATCCGGCAACACTTACCCGGATATATCCCTGCATTTCCTGGTGCAATGCACTGCAGAAGTCAGTACAATACATCGGGAAAACACCTACACGGTCAGGTTTCCAGGCCAGTGTTTGTGTTTCGCCGGGCATAATGAGTAGTTCTGCATTATTAGCTCCTTTAACTGCAAAACCATGCGGCACATCCCAATCCTGTTCAAGATTTGTAACATGGAAATAAACAACATCACCCAATTTCACCCCTTCAATATTATCAGGAGTAAAGTGAGAACGGATACAAGTCATATACACATGTATTTCATTTCCTTTGCGTTCTACCCTGGCAAACTTATCGCCAAGAGCAGCGTAAGGATTCTTATTGTCTTCAATTTTATAGATCTTCTGGCTGTTCTTCATAATCAAATCAGCCGGAATGGCTTCAGCATAGTGCGGTTCGCCAATTGTTGGAAAGTCGAGGAGTAATTTCATCTTTTCTCCGCTGATGTCATATAACTGTGCGCTTTGAGCCAGTTCAGGTCCTGTTGGCAGGTAGCGGTCTTTCGTAATTTTATTATACGCAATTAAATATTTGCCCCATGGTTTCCTGGTAGGTCCTCCGGGCACACTTAAATGGCCGACGGAATAATAAGTGGGCACCCGGTCTATTACTTCAAGAGTTTTTACATTCCATTTAACGACCTCTGATGAAACAAAGAAAGAAGTGTAAGCATTGCCTTTGTCATCAAACTCTGTGTGCAAAGGGCCGAGCCCCGGTTTTTTTACTTCACCATGTAAAACGGCTTCATATTTCAGAACTGGTATGCCTTCATAATCTCCATCATAATTCTTGGCAGCAATAGCTGCCTGAATTTTTGTAAAAGAGAATACAGGTATCATGGCAGCCAGTTTACCACTTCCAACAATATATTCACCTGTAGGGTCAGTATCGCAACCGTGTGGTGATTTGGGGCAAGGCATGTAATAAATCATATCCGGGCATTCTTTATAATCTAATACTGTTACCTCATTTTCGATAGTTGAAGTTGCCATGTGTTTGTTTTCATCATACACATTGTGTGCATATTTTACCGTTCTTTTCTGTCCTTTTCCGGCAGCTACATATTCTTCTGCTTTTTTCCAGTTTACACACATAATAAAGTCTTTGTCTTTTTGGGAAGCATTTACTTCCAGCAGTGTATTTGCCTGTTCAGAGTTATAGCAACTGAAGAACATCCATCCGTGAGATTTTCCTTTGCCTGCACGGGCAAGGTCATAGTTTACCCCCGGTGTTTGAATCTGGAAGGCGATTTTCATACCGCCGCTTGCTTTATCAACACTGATAAAGCTGACAGTACCTTTAAAATTCTGTTTGTACGTATTAATAGGTACATCACCATTGGTATTATCCATCGGGATACTGAATCTTGTACCTGCTACCACATACTCTGAATTTTCAGTAATGAAAGGAGAAGAGTGGTTTCCGGCGCTGTTGGGTATTTCAATAATTTCAGCGGTACGGAATGTTTTCAAATCGATGCGGGCGATACGAGGTGTATTATTGCCGTTTCCAAATACCCAACGGCCATCCTGGATACCATCGGTTTCGGAAAGTGCAATATGGTGAAGGTCATCCCAGGGAACAAAACCATGAGATGTATTCAACATAGCTTTGGTTTCTTCGCTAAATCCATAACCCTTTTCGGGATCAACAGAGAAAACAGGAATAACACGAAACAAACGGCCGGAAGGAATTCCATATACAGCCATTTGGCCACTGAAGCCACCGGAAACGAAGTCGTAAAACTCGTCGTATTTACCGGGAGCAACATAAACCTTTGAAGCTGCATCGCCACTAACGGCAGATCCGGCTCCTTTGGGTTTGCATCCCACAAAAAGAGCAGAACTAACTGTTAGTATACTTACAACCAGCGTCATTTTTTTTAGTAAGTGTTTCATAAAACGTATTTATGGTGAAGTAAAAATTTTGTTCTGTAGTTAGGTTGGTTCGTGTTATTACCGCATCTATACTACTATTTCTCTCCATCATTGCTCCGCTGAAATTCAAGAATCTTCCTGGCGTCTTCCAATCCCAGGTTCTGATTAGGCATTCTAACCAAACATAATTCCAGCAGTTTTTGTGCTTCAGGATCTGATTCAAGCATCATTTCTACATTGGTGACCATATTAAGAATCCAGACTGGAGTTCTTCTTTTAGTAACACCTAACCAGCCAGGGCCAACCAACTTTTCGCCAGTCAGTTTATGGCAGGACATACATTTTAATTCATAAAATGACTTACCGGCACTCACCCATGCAGTGTCCAAAGGGTTGGTAATGGTAATATCACTTTCTTTAATTTCTTTACCATGGGTTTCAGGTTGATTTTTAGAAAGCTCCTGGATGTCAACAGTTTTCTCATCTTTTTTTACACCCTCTTTACATGCTAACATAAAAAGACTGCCGGAAATAAAAACGACTGCAAAAATGGAAGTGAGTTTCATTATTTTTTTTGTTTTAATTATTAATATAAATAATTCCGTAAAAGTAGGACTTTATCAATTATTTAAAAGCGATATGGTTGTCTTTTATGCGCCAAAAGTATTTGTACGGTATATTGGCTGTCATGACAATCATCAAAGAATGAAATGATATTAATCAGGCTTATTGTGTGGGCAGAATGGTTTGTTTGCAGATGTTTTTCTCAAAATCATTTGGTTATGCCCTTAGGGGGGTGATCTATGTGGCGCTGGTTTGTGAAGAAGGCCAGAGGGTACAAGTAGATGAAATTGCTGCAAAGCTTGCCGTACCCAAACATTTTTTAGGTAAAATCATGAACCGGGTTGTAAAGGAAGGAATTCTGAATTCCACCAAAGGACCTTATGGCGGTTTTTCGATTAATGAAGAAACTCTTTCTTCACCATTAATAAGATTACTACGAATTACTGATGGTATGGAGCAGTTTAAGTCTTGTGTCCTAAAACTTAGAAAGTGTAATAAGGACAAACCTTGTCCACTTCATTATTTGATGGAGATCAACAGAAATGATCTGCTAAAAAATTTTTCGAAAACTACCATTGCTGACTTATTGAAGCAGGATAAAAAAATGCTTATTGAAAGCATAGCCACTTTTTAAAAAATCATAATTATTTACCGGATTACAAAAATCATCCCTCAACTCATATGGTTTTATATACTTTACCTCTAAATCGTAAATTTTAAAATTACCCGGAAATATTTTTATGTTTTTAAAACCTTACCAGATAAATGGGTCAACTCTCGTAACAGATATTGTTACGAAGGATTACCGCACAGCGGAGGTTTTCCGGAAATACGGGATTGAATATTGCCTTGATGGCAGGCATCCGCTTGAAGTAGTATGTAATACAAGAGGAATTGATATTAAGGTGCTGATCCGGGAACTTTATGCAGCTGCCAATACGGTGCAATTGCACAATTCACTTCCCTTCAATGAATGGAGTATTGATTTCCTGGCGGATTATATTGTGCATGTTCATCATCATTACCTGAAAAGTCAACTGCCTGAAATTAAAGATACGCTGCTGGAATTTACAGAAGAGCATAGAAATAATTATTCCTATTTGCCTGAACTGGAAAGAATTTTTTTAAGATTGTACAATGAAATGCTGCCTCACCTGCAAGCAGAAGAGGAAATTATTTTTCCATACATCCGCAGGATATCTCATGCATACAACAACCAGGAATCCTATGGAAGCCTCCTGGTAAGAACCCTTCGGAAACCGGTTGAAGAGATGATGAATCATGAACATGCGATGGTGTTAAGGTGGTTAGATAAAATGAGGGAACTCACTGGTGATTATTCATCTCCTGCCGGCGCCTCCACCAATCATCAGGTTATGTTATTCAAATTAAAAGAATTGGATAATGACCTTGTGCAACACATGCACCTCGAAAATAATATCCTTTTTCCCCGGGCTATTGAAATGGAAAAAATGCTGCTTTCTCAGGCCAGTTAGATGACTTCCTATTTTTATTTTTTTTCGCATGGCGTTGTTTCAGTAATTTGATTTTTTTTTGGGGGTTAACTATGATAGACGCCACGCACATAATTTGCTTGTTCGAAAATGCTACGGAAGGAATTGTGCTGACGAATAGCACAGGTAATATTATACTGGTGAATCCTGCTGCAGAGAAGATGTTTGGTTATGGGAAGGATGAATTAATGGACAACCCAATTGAAATACTGATACCAGATAAATTCAGGCAACAACATCACCAGGTAAAGCAGGGGTTTTTTCATCAACCATCTAACCGGGTAATGGGGAATGGCCGTGAATTACAAGCCCGGAGAAAGGATGGCACCGATATGCCTGTAGAAATAAGCCTGAGCCATTATACAAAAGACAAAGAGTTATTTGTTGTGGCTTTTATTGTTGATATCACCCGTCGAAAGGAGATAGAAAACAATATGCTGAAGCAAAAAACAGAGCTGGAAAAGATTACTGATAAAATAAGACAACTGAATTCCAGCCTTGAAGTAAAAGTAGAAGAGAGAACACTGATATTAAAGGAAGCGCTGCAAAAACTGGAGCAATCTCAGCAGGAGTTAAGTGAGGCCCTGGATAAGGAAAGGCTCTTGAATGAAATTAAAAGCCGTTTTGTGTCCATGGCTTCCCACGAATTTCGTACACCATTAAGTACAGTACTGTCATCTGCCTCGCTCTTATCGAAATATACAGGAGGTGATGATCAGGATAAAAGGAACAAACATATTCAGCGAATAAAGAATTCTGTTAACCACCTGAACGATATCCTGGAAGATTTTTTGTCGCTGGGTAAGCTCAATGAGGGTAAAGTAGAGAAAATGCCTGAAGAAACAAACCTGAATGAGCTGTTACTAGATACCCTGGAAGAAATGAAAAGTATCCTGAAAAAAGATCAGCACTTTGAACTTTATTGCAGCAATGATTGTATAAGCTATGCAGATAAGAAACTTTTCAGAAATATCCTGATCAATCTTATTGGTAATGCCATAAAATTTTCAGATGAGGGTAAGTTAATTGAAGTAAAAGCAGAAACTAACGGTGAAATGGCTGTAATCTCTGTGAAGGATCAGGGAATAGGCATTTCGAAGGAAGATCAGCAGCATCTTTTTTCCAGTTTTTTCCGGGGCGCCAATGCTACGAATATCCAGGGCACTGGTATGGGATTACACATTGTAAAGAGGTATGTAGATTTAATGGGTGGGCAAATACATTTACAAAGTCAATTAAATAAGGGCACAACCGTTACCTTTGCAGTTCCCATAAATTTGCCTTAATTATGAAATCCGTTTTAGTAATTGATGACAACTCTGACATTAGAGATAATACTGCTGAAATATTAGAATTGGCGGGTTACAAAACTTTTACGGCAGTTAACGGAAAGCAGGGCGTGGAAGTGGCCCAGCGTGAAAAACCTGATTTAATTGTATGCGATATTATGATGCCCGAATTGGACGGATATGGCGTACTGCATCTTCTTAGAAAAAACCTTGAAACCCAGCGTATCCCTTTTGTATTTCTTACCGCCAAAACAGAAAGAAGTGATTTCAGGAAAGGTATGGAAATGGGTGCTGATGATTACATTACCAAACCATTTGAAGATATTGAACTGCTGAATGCAATTGAGGTCAGACTGAAGAAGGCGGAGATACTTGATAATAAATATTCTGCTTCGCAGCAGGGAATTAATCAGTTTTTCAAGGATGTAAAAACATCAGGGCTGATGATTCAGTTATCTGATAAGTACGAGGTTGAGATTTACAACAAAAAGCAAACACTTTACCAGGAAAGCAAACGGCCCCGGTATTTATATTACCTGGTAAAAGGGAAAGTGAAAGGGTTCAAAACTCATGAGGACGGCAAAGAATATATCACTGACCTGTTTACTGATGGTGATTTTATTGGCTATCCTGCCTTGATAGAGGATAAAAATTATGATGATTCGGCTGTGGTGCTGGAGGATGCAGAAATTATGCAGATACCCAAAGAGGATTTTTTGCAAATGATGTACAGCAATATGGACATTGCTGTCAAGTTTATCCGCATTATAACACAAAATGTAAAAGAGAAAGAAGATCGTTTGCTGAATTTGGCCTATAGCTCACTTCGTAAAAGAGTGGCCAAGGCTCTGGTGGATATACTGCAAAAATTTAATGCAGAAAATAAGGATAAGCCACTGGAAATTTCAAGAGAAGATTTTGCCCATTATGTTGGTACTGCAACCGAATCACTGATCAGAACACTTAGTGATTTTAAAACAGAAAAACTTATTGAAATAAAAGACGGGAAAATTTCCATTATCAACCTGGAGAAATTGAAAAACCTGCTGTACTAATGGCTGGCATCACGGGATAAATCAAAATCATCCGGCTTATCTTTAATATTTTTCCCAGTAGAAATTTCACAGCCATGATCATTTTGTTGCTGAAGAGTCCAGTCATCGGTCATAGTGGTTTCCAACCAAAGATTTCCCGACTTGCGGAATACCTGCACAGCCAGGCTAAATTGGTCTTTAAATATTTTTTCCAGGTCCTTTACTTTCATTTCTTCAACAATCCTGATTTTGCCATCTGTAACAGCCAGTTGGCTATCCCCGATCTTACGGTTTGAGGGAATAATCTGGTGTGCCAGAAAATCCGAACGGGAGAATGAACGGGAATTGAAAAATTCAATTTTCAAAAAAGGGAATGCAACATTAAATTCCTTCTGTATATCACTGATAAGACGGTTGGGTGCAATGTGCAAGAGCATGGTTGATGAGTTAGTAAACATAAATGGTAGAGCTGCAGGTTGAGTTATCTGTTTTTCCCCTGGGAATCCTGATAATTAGTTCTCCGTCCCGGTACTGGGCTCTTGCCAGAAGCGCATCTGCATCATCAGGCAGAGAAAAAATTCTTTTCCAGTGGCTGTAATTATATTCACATCGGTCATTAATATATGGTAGCGGCAACTCTTTCTTTGCTGCTGTGATGGTTAAGATTTCGCTTTCGATCATTAGCTGAAAATCATCCCGTTTAAAACCAGGGGATGCAATAGTAAGTATGTATTCATTTTCAGTTTCATCTACATTGGCTGCAGGTATTACCATTGCCCTTTTAGGGCGGGAAGGTTTACCCGCTTCGCTGCTTCTGCAAAGGGAAGTTTTTAATGAATGTCTTGCTTTTGTAACACCCTGAACCATTAGAATTCCTTTGATAACATAACGAATCTATACCTATTCTTTTCAGGAAGAGATGACAATAGTAATGTTACAAGGTGATTTTTATCAACCATTGAGATCAATCTTCCAGAAAACCATCAAGATCTCTTCTTTCTTTTTTGGTGGGTCGGCCAATCTTGCTTTGCCGCTTGCCAGTATGAAAACTGGCAGCCTGTAATTGAAGGCGTTGTATTTCTTCTTCTGGAGTAATGTCAATATAATATGTAATGGCTTCTGAATAGGTGACCCTTTTTACCAACAGGCCGGTTACTTTTATGCGCCAAGGTTTGGCTTCTGTTTTTACTTCATACTCATCACCAATATTTATATTTTTCGAGGCTTTGGCCTGGGAGCCTTCAAATTTTACTTTGCCTTTATCACAAGCAGCGGTAGCTAAACTCCTTGTTTTGAAGAGTCGGATAGCCCAGAGATATTTGTCAAGACGGAGTTTTTCTTTTGACGGCATGTTTCAAAAATTAAAAAAAGCATGGCATGGTTTCAATCCATGCCATGCTTATTAGTGAAATGTTTTTACAGCATTAAATTTCAGTAAAAAATTTATGGAAATAAGGAATCGTTTCAATGCCCTTATAATAATTCTCAATATTATATTTCTCATTCGGGCTGTGCAGGTTGTCATTGTCCAGTCCAAAGCCCATAAAAATTATTTTAATACCCAACTCTTTTTCTAAGATAGAACAGATAGGAATACTGCCGCCACCACGAACGGGAATTGGTGTTTTACCAAATGTTGTTTCCACCGCCTTTGATGCAGCTTTATATCCCTTGCTGTCAATGGGTGTCATGTAGGGCTCGCCACCATGATGCTCAAATGCTTTTACAGTAACAGATGCCGGAGCAATGGATTTGAAATAATTCAGCAATAACTCAGTCATTTTGGGCGATGACTGGTTCGGAACCAACCGTGCTGAGATCTTTGCCGTTGCTTTTGAAGGCAGCACAGTTTTAGAGCCTTCGCCCGTATAACCACCCCAGATGCCATTTATTTCAATGGTGGGGCGGATGCCAGTTCTTTCATAAGTGCTAAAGCCTTTTTCGCCCCAAAGTTCTTTTACCCCCAAATCATCTTTGTATTCCTTTTCATTATAAGGAGCTTTATTGATTAAAGCTCTTTCTTCAGGACCGGCCACTTCCACATCATCATAAAATCCGGGAATAGTAATATGATTATTTTCATCATGACAGCTGGCGATCATTTTTGCAAGAATGGTAATCGGGTTGGCGACAGCACCGCCATAAGTACCACTATGCAGGTCCCGGTTAGCAGCGGTTATTTCCACTTCAATATAGCTCAGCCCACGAACACCTGTATCAAGCGATGGATTTTCCATGCTCAGCATGGAACTATCACTGATCAAAATAACATCTGCTTTCAAAAGGCTTTTATTAGCTGCTACAAATTTTCCCAAATTTGGTGAGCCCACTTCTTCTTCACCTTCGATAAGGAATTTTATGTTGGTGGACATGGTGTTGGTTTTTACCATAGTTTCCAATGCCTTTACATGCATATAGAATTGTCCTTTATCGTCTGCAGAGCCACGGGCAAATACTTTTCCATCTACTATAGTTGGTTCAAATGGAGGGTTGGTCCAGAGTTGTAGTGGCTCCACAGGCTGCACATCATAGTGGCCATATACCAGTACCGTTGGTTTGGAAGGATCAATGATCTTTTCGCCATACACTACCGGGTGTCCTTCTGTTGCCATTACTTCGGCCTTATCACAGCCGGCTTCCAGCATACTTTTCTTTACTGCCTCAGCGCATTTCAGCATATCATTTTTGTTTTCGCTTTTTGCACTAATGGACGGGATGCGGAGCAACTCCATCATTTCATTCAGAAAACGGGTTTTGTTTTTTTCCTGGTATTCTTTCCAAACTTGTGACATAGTATTAGTTTATTAGGTGATTAGTTAATTGGTTAAACAGGAGGACGAAGGTAAGAAGGAAGTAATTATTCTTGCTCACCCGGTTTATTCTTAACAGTTACTGCCTTTGCAACAGATTTGCTGCCAAACCTCTCTTTTATCTCATCCACTGCTTTGTAAAGATTCAGTTTCTCCACATTATTTTCAAACAAACTCATCTGCATAGTAAATGGAATGAACTGGCTGAAGCGAACACCGAGCAAACGAACGGGCCTTCCTTTTTGATATGATTTATTAAACAGGTCTTTTACTTTAGCGATCAGCACATCATCCAATGCTGTGTAATCAACAGTTTCCTGTCTCGACATGGTTTCAAAATCAGAGTAACGGATCTTCACAGTCACACAGCCGGTCATTTTTTCATCCTCTCTTAATCCATAACATGTTTTTTCGGTAAGCCGCACTAATTCTTTATGTAAGAAATCAACGTCGGTGTAATCGGTATCAAAAGTATTTTCATGGCTCATGCTTTTCTGCTCCCAATCCGTTGTTATTTCTGTACTACCAATGCCATGAGCTTTGTGCCAGAGTGCTTCGCCCCATTTACCGGCATATCGTTCCATCAATTCAATCGGCGTTTTAGCAATATCTTCAATAGTGTAAATGCCATAGCTTTTTAAATGCTGTTCGGTTTGTTTACCAACACCATTTATTTTTTCAATGCCGAGAGGCCAGAGAAAATCTTTTTCTTTTCCGTGTGGTATTTCCAGAAAACCATTCGGTTTGGCTTCATTGGTTGCCATTTTGCTAATAAATCGGGCAGATGATAAACCACAGGAAATAGGCAACCCCGTTTCTTTAATAATATGCTGTCGCAATTCTTTTGCGTATTGACTGGCACCAAAAAATTTATCCATGCCGGTTAGGTCAATATAAAATTCATCTATACTTGCTTTTTCAAATAAAGGAACTTTGGAGGCAATGATATCTGTTACCCATCTTGAATATTTGCTGTATTGGCTACGGCTGGCAGTTGAAACTATTGCATGAGGACAAAGCTGCATGGCTTTTTTCATTGGCATAGCTGAATGAATACCGAATTTCCGGGCTTCATAACTACAGGCAGCTACAACTCCTCTTTCATATCCACCTACTAAAACAGGTTTGCCTTTTAATGAAGGGTTGTTTCTTATCTCTACTGAAACAAAAAATGAGTCAAGATCAAAATGGGCAATATAGTGTTTTGTGTTGCTCACAGATGGCACTGATTAACACAGATATTTATAGATATACATCCAGCAACCCGTCCGGCAGTTCCACCAGCACTTCTTTTTTTTTGTGATTAATTTTTTGCAGGGTTTCTTCGTGCAGCGGTATCAACACTTCTTTGCCATTTATTTCCAGACGGCAAAGTAGTTGATGTGGTTGTTCAATTAATTCGAGAATATGACCAAGCGGGTTATTATTATTGATGATGTTGTAACCTAATAAATTTGCCGGGGCATTTTTTGCAGTAAATTTTTTAAAATCTGCTTCCGGCAGCCATACTTGTTTTTGGGTAAGTTTTATAGCAATTTCTCTGGTATTAATTCCTTCCAGTGTCAGATAAACTTCTTCTTCATTTTTAATTTTTGTTGATTGAATAAACCAGGGAAGAAAAAAATTTTTCTTTTCTTCAATAAAAATAGCCTGCAGCCCTTTCAAAGATGTTTTCTTTCCTAACTCATGTTTGAGGAGGAGTTCGCCTTTGAGTCCATGAACTGTAACGAGTTTTCCTATTTTAAAATATTCTGCCATTCTAAATTTTGCAAATTCGTTTAAATAAAGAGTAAAAAAAAATCCCGCTTCATTTTAAACGAGGCGGGATTAAGAACTTTCAGGATGAGGACGATTTATCCTTCACCACCGCTTTCACCTTCTGTCCTTCTTTCAGGTCTGCGACCCGGCATAGGACGTCTGGATCTTTTGTTACGGTTGGAATCTTCCTGGCGTCTTTTCAATTGTGCTTCATGTTCGGCACTCCACTTAGTGAATTTCTCCATCGCAGCTGCATCATCAAACAGGCCTAAGCCCACACCGCGGAGCAAGTGCTTCAGGTATAATACACCTTTAAAGCTAAGAATGCGGCGAACAGTGTCTGTTGGTGTAGCACCTTTGTTCAGCCACTCCAATGCTTTCTGACGGTCCAACTGAATAGTAGCCGGAACAGTCAGGGGATTGTAAGTACCTAATTTCTGGATGAATTTCCCGTCACGGGGTGCACGTGAGTCGGCAATAACGATGAAATAAAAGGGTCTTTTTTTTGACCCGTGTCGTTGAAGACGGATTTTGGCTGACATTAAATAGAAATTTAACGTTGTTAAACAATAATTGTTAAGTCCGGTTGAAACCGGGAGGCAAATATAAGCTTGAAAGGGGAGATTGCAAAACTGAGTCGGGAGTCGTTAGTCAATAGTCAGGCTCCCGACTAATGACTACTTCTTCATTCCCGGCATCATTTTGCCAAATGCTCCCATTTTGTTCATATTCTTCATCATCCCCCGCATTTGTTCAAACTGTTTCATGAAATTATTTACTTCCTGGATGTCTTTGCCGGAGCCTTTGGCAATGCGTTTTTTGCGACTGTTATCAATCAAATCCGGGTCGGATCTTTCTGCAGCTGTCATGGAGTTAATCATGGCTTCAATGCCTTTGAATGAGTCTTCCTTTATGTCTATATCCTTTATTTGTTTGCCCATGCCCGGGATCATACCCATCAGGTCCTTCATATTGCCCATCTTTTTGATTTGTTCAAGCTGCATTTTGAAATCGGTAAAATCAAATTTGTTCTTGCGAATTTTGGCTTCTAATTTTTTGGCTTCTACTTCATCAAATTGTGCCTGAGCTTTTTCAACTAAACTGGTAATATCACCCATCCCCAAAATACGCTGTGCCATTCTTTCCGGGTAAAACACATCAAGGGTGTCCATCTTTTCGCCACTGCTGGTAAACTTGATGGGCTTATTAACGGTGTATTTTATAGAAAGCGCTGCACCACCTCTTGTATCGCCGTCCATTTTGGTAAGAACAACACCGGTAAAATCCAACCGGTCGTTAAAGGCTTTGGCTGTATTCACGGCGTCCTGCCCCGTCATACTATCCACCACAAATAATATTTCCTGCGGATTAACAGCATTCTTAATGTTAGCCACCTCTGTCATCATTATTTCATCAATGGCCAAACGGCCTGCTGTATCTATGATAACAACATTCTTGTTTTTACTTCTGGCTTCTTTAACTGCATTTTGAACAATGGCGACAGCATCTTTGTTTTCTTCTTCAATATGTACATCCACGCCAATCTGTTCGCCAAGCACTCTCAATTGTTCCATTGCAGCGGGGCGATAAATATCAGCTGCTACCAACAGGGGAGAGAGACCTTTCTTTGTTTTTAAATAGTTGGCAAGCTTGCCGCTCAAAGTGGTTTTACCACTTCCTTGTAAACCGGCAATCAGTATCACGGCAGGATTTCCTTTTGCATTGAAGCCGGCCTCCTGACCTCCCATTAATTCTGCCAGCTCGTCTTTTACAATTTTGGTCATTAACTGGCCGGGAGAAATGGCATTGATTACTTTTTCACCAATAGCTTTGTCTTTTACCTTGTCAGTAAATTCTTTGGCTATTTTAAAGTTTACGTCAGCGTCAACCAGCGCCCTGCGGATTTCTTTAATAGTAGCAGCGATATTTAATTCAGTTATCCTGCCCTGGCCTTTTAGGTTTTTAAAAGCACTTTCTAGTTTTTCCTGAAGAGAATTAAACATAAGTCACATAGTTTTTCGCTTTCTCACAAAAGAAAAAGTGAACATTTAATGTTCACTTTTTAAAGATTTGCAAAGATAGAATTGTAAAGTTTTATGTCAGTTATTTCTTTTTAATTTTGAAAAAAATCAGGTACCTAAGTAGGTTCTTAACAGCCTGCACCGATTAGAAGTCTTTAGCTTTGTAATGGCTTTATCCTTTATCTGTCTTACCCTTTCTCTTGTCAGGCTGAACCTTTCTCCAATATCTTCCAGGCTCATAGGATGATCTACCCCAATACCAAAGAAAAAGCAAATAACCTCTTTTTGACGTTCGGTAAGGGCAGTTAACGACCTGTCAATTTCTGTTTTTAATGACTGGTTGTGAACCAATTCTCCATCCGTTTTTTCTGCATTCATATTTTCCAGTACATCTATCAGTGTATTATCTTCCCCATCTGACAAAGGAGAGTCCATGCTAACATGCCGGGCATTGATACCAAGTGTTGCCGACACCTCTTCAATATCCATATCAAGAACCTCGGCCAGTTCTTCGGCTGAAGGCTCTCTTTCGTATTGCTGTTCCAGCAACGAATAAGCTTTTTGAATACGATTGGTAAGCCCAACTTTATTCAGGGGAAGGCGAACAATTCTGGATTGTTCAGCCAATGACTGCAAAATGCTTTGCCGGATCCACCAAACCGCATAGGAAATGAATTTAAATCCACGGGTTTCATCAAACCGCTGGGCTGCCTTGATAAGACCAACATTTCCCTCGTTAATCAAATCGGGTAAAGAAAGGCCCTGGTTCTGGTATTGCTTGGCAACAGATACCACAAAACGAAGGTTGGCTTTGGTCAACCTGTCCAATGCCCGTTGATCACCCTGTTTAATCAGGGTGGCTAATTTTACTTCTTCTTCAGGAGTAATGAGTTCGACTTTACCGATCTCCTGCAGGTACTTTTCTAAGCTTTGGGATTCACGATTTGTAATAGACTTCGTGATCTTGAGTTGTCTCATGCTCATAGGTTCGATTTTAAATGGTGTATTTTAAGGGTTAAGAATAATAAATTCTGGTTCGCCTTATACTCAAAAAATACCCACCACAATGTCTTAGTTGTTCAGAAAGTATTGAACTTCAAGGCAATTTAACCTAATTGCCAATAGGAGCCAAATCTATTTTGGCATATTATTAACGCTTTTGTATGCGGTTTATTTTACATCTAAGAGTTTTTGCAGAGAAAAGTGAAAAATAAACTGCAAAATCTTTTGTTGCAACCATTATTTTTCTATTATTGCATCATCCGCTTTGATATAGCGTATGAAGAAATGAGTAAGCAATTATATACATTAGAATTTCCGGTTCGCTGTTCGCCTACAATTTTATATGAATTTCTTTCTACCCCGGCAGGTTTGGGAGAATGGTTTGCAGATAAAGTTGATGAGAGAGATAATGTCTTTTATTTTGGCTGGAGCGGCTCTTTTGAAAAAGCCGAGTTGGTGGAAAGTGAGCAAGATAAATTTATCCGGTTTCATTGGCTTTCTTCTGCCAAAGATGAATATTTTGAATTTCGCATAGATAAATCTGAGATTACCAACCAGACGATTCTTATCATCAAAGATTTCGCTGAGAAAAAAGACATTAAGGATCAGACTTCATTATGGGATCACCAGGTGAAAGAACTTTTTCACCGCCTTGGAGGTTAAATTATTCTTCACATATTTTTTTGCTGGTGAAACTGGAAGAGAGTCATATCTGCTGCCATTTATTTTTATATTCCCGTATTACTGATCTCTCGAGAAATATTTTTTAAGAAGCAGTTAGGCTTATCAATATTTCTTTCGTTGTTAAAACTTGGTATCATTGGTAATCTGCGCTGCCTCCTTATTTGAATGCCTTATTTTTGCCTGATTCATTTTTTATAAATAAGTGTTCAAAAAATTAGACAAACTCATTATCAAGGCCTTTATCGGGCCGTTTATAGCAACGTTTTTTATAACGGTGCTGGTACTGGTTATGCAATTTTTCTGGCTGTATATTGATGATTTTGTTGGTAAAGGATTAAGTACAAAAATAATTTTCGAATTTATCTGGTATCAAAGCGCCGCACTGGTGCCACTGGCATTGCCGTTGGCAATTCTTCTTTCCTCACTCATGACATTTGGTAACCTTGGGGAAAGTTTTGAACTGGTTGCAATAAAGTCTGCCGGGATTTCATTGCTGCGGTTTATGCGACCCCTGTTTTTTGTTTGTCTCCTCATCAGTGGAATTGCTTTTATGTTTTCCAACTATATCATTCCTGTTGCCAACCTGAGATCCAGAACATTGCTCACCGATATTGTTTTTGCCAAACCCTCTTTTGACCTGAGGGAAGGAGTTTTTTATGATAAGATAAACGGGTTTTCTATTAAAATCGGGAAAAAGGAATCAAATGATAGTGTGATAAAAGATGTGATTGTATATGAGCAGAGCAGCCCACTGCAGGATAATTTTATTATCGCAAAAAGCGGTATTATGCGGGTTACTGCTGATAAGCGATTCCTGGAATTTAACCTGAAAGATGGCTGGCGGTACCAGGAAAGAGGTGATGCTTATGGCGCGGCGAATACAGAATTTATCAGGATTGGATTTAAAGAATACAAAAAACAGTTTGATCTTAGTTCTTTCCAAATTAACTGGACACCCGACAGTGTGAACAAGAATAATGAGAAAATGTACAGCATGCGTCAACTGGAAAAAGCCATTGACTCCTTGAAAAAAGAAATTCGGCTTATAAAAAAACAGGCTGATAGTGGTTTGTTAAGGCAGACACACTTTGTTGCAATACTGGACTCCATGAATTCAAAACAAACAACCCTTATTACAACCGATAAAAAATCTTTTAAAAAATTTGATGAATTATTGCCGGACTCTGCCCGGATCAGCGTCAATCAGCGGGTTCAAAACCTGGCAGGATCACTTCGTATGGAGGGGGAAGCACTCGTTGCAAATTTAAAAGAAAAAGAAAAAAACTTAAGAAGACACGAAATAGAATGGCACAGAAAGATAACCCTGTCGCTTGCCTGTCTTGTTTTGTTCCTTATTGGGGCTCCGCTTGGCTCCATCATCCGGAAGGGCGGGTTAGGCACACCATTGGTTATTGCCATACTCTTTTTTATGGTATTTTATTTTTCCAGTACAACGGGTGAAAAATTTGCCAAGGAGAACACACTTACTCCATTTACCGGCATGTGGATGGCTACCTTCGTTTTAGTACCGGTTGGTCTTTTTCTTACTTACAAGGCTCTGCGGGACTCGCAGCTTTTCAACAAAGAATCTTATCTCCGGATCGGTCGTTTTGCCGGCCGGTTATTGGGGAAAAAGCTAAATAAATAAGATTTTACTGCTTTTTACACTACATGACAAAAATCATAAAAAGATCACCCATTTGGGGTATAGATTGTGCTATAAAATTATCTCAACTTTATATTGGCAATAAAGAATCCGTTTACTCACCGGGAACTTCCGTTTACTAAATGCAAACCCTCTGAAGAAGAATAAGAGCATAAATTGCTCTGACTAAAATCCACCCCTGAAACCGGAATTGAACATTAAACAAGATAATCTTGAAATGAAACTTTCATTTATGAGAAAAATTATTTCTTTCACTTTCCTGGTTTGCATTTGCGGAGTAAGTGCAAAAGCCCAGCTTGTAATTGATAATGCAACATTCTTTATTCAGTCAGGTGCAACCGTAACAGTACAGGGGGATGTTACAAGCAATGTTGATATTCAGGGAACCGGCCTGTTGCAGCTGAAAGGAAGTTCATTGCAAAATGTGAATATGAATGGCTTTACCATTCCCAACCTGGAACTGGATAATACGGCTAATGCCAGTTTAACCAGCAATGCCAGGATTGGCACCAATCTTAATTTTGTGAATGGTAAAATAATACTCGGTAATTATAATATGAAGTTTGCTTCTTCTGCAACAGGGACTGGTGGTGGAACCAGCAAATTTCTTGAAACCACCGGAACTGGTCAGGCTCAACTGGAGGTGAGTACTGATATTTCTTCTGGCAGTCCTTTTATTTTCCCTGTGGGTTCCGGTACGGATTATATGCCTTTGTCAGTTTCCAATACTGGAAGTACATATGCCAGCTCCATCATTGGTGTGCAGAATAAAGGTGTAGCTGATCCGAACAAACATCTTCGGACCGAATCATTCCTAACGACTTATTGGCCAATTACCAAAACAGGAATAACAGGCGGCACTACCAATACCGTCGGAACTTATATTGATCCCTCCAGGGTCACAGGCACGGAAGCAGATCTTCGGGGTATTTACTGGGATGGAACCAACTGGAGCCTGACCGGGGGCAGCCAGGATGCAACATTGAATACTGTAGGCGCCAATGCAACTGCTAATAGCGGTGAGATATATGCCATGAATAGATTTGTACTGGCAAATATGAAAGCTTTTCTACAGGCACCTTATAATACAGGTACTAATTTACTGGATGATAAGCTTCGAAACAGTGGTTCCTATGTTCCCGGAACACTTCCGGCATCAAATCTATTGCCATTGACAGATCCTTACAGAACAGGAACCTATTCAGCAAATTTCCCCCATGTTTCCAATGCAACTGCTGAATCAATAGTATCCAGTATTTTAAATGATCAGGTAAACCCAAATAAGAATGTGGTCGACTGGGTATTTCTTGAATTAAGAAATACATCAGCTCCTCCAACAACTGTTTTACAAACCAGGTCGGCGTTACTCTTAAGAGACGGAAGTATTGTTGACGTGGATGGGGTAAGTCCTGTTTATTTCAAAAACGTAGATGCAGGAAGTTTTAATATAGCTATAAGACATAGAATTCACCTGGGATTAAGAACTGGCAGTTCTCAATCCCTAGCTTTATTATCTTCTCCATCCGCAATTGATCTTACTAATAATGCGAATACCTTATCCGGTTTTGGTGCTTTATTAACTACAGGGGTTTATGGAATGTATGCTGGAAATGTCAACCTGAATAACAACGTTCGTATTTCGGGTGCAAGCCCTGCGTTAAGCGACTTTGAACAATTAAAGGCAATATTGGGAGCACTGCCCTTGATAA
Source organism: Chitinophagaceae bacterium (assembly GCA_032654705.1). GTDB lineage: Bacteria > Bacteroidota > Bacteroidia > Chitinophagales > Chitinophagaceae > JJ008. The sequence continues at coordinate 2,191,239 of JAULAZ010000003.1, read as the reverse complement.
GTAATACTTATTCCCCGGGGGATGTAAATATGAATAGAACAGTGAGAATATCAGGTGCAAGCCCTTCTTTAAGTGATTTTGAATTTATCAAATTTGTTTTAGGAAGTCTTCCTTTGATTACTCAACCAACTCATTAATTGTTAGTCTATTAATCTTTTGTATGAAAAAAAATACTCTGTTAGCATTATTTATTCTGATTGTCACTACGATTGTGAATGCGCAGTCTGGAACATATTTTCAGGCACAGATTAAAAAGTCTGGCTCCAATATGCAATTTATTCTCCGGCCTAACCCGGCGGGCAATGGCGGCACCAATATTACAAACTTTAAGTTTGATAATTTGGATTTCTTCATTCGTGTACCATCAGCAGAACCCGCCCCTGTTTTTGGAGTACCCACGGTAAACACAACAGATTTCCCGGGATTAACAATTACCCAAGATCCATATGGACCAGAAGCGTATGGCACTGAATTTGGTTTTAGAATAATAGAATGGTCATCTCCTTCATCAAATTCTACCACTACACCAATGACCTATAATGCCGGTCAGGAGTACATTGTTTTTACAGTTCCTGTTTCTGTTAACTTTTCCGCTAACCTGCAATTCTCAGCTGATAATGTAAATGGCATTCCCTATTTTTTGACCATAACACGCAATACTGCAGGAATTGGAGGAACCTCAGATTATACGGCTCAAGGGGCTAATGGTACACCTACAACCCATTTATTTTTTGGAAGTCCGCTTTTATTAAGCAACCCTCCCGCTACCAGCCTTTATTATCAATTATTATACGACCCAAGTATTCTACCGGTAACTTTCACTAACTACAATGTAAAATGTAACGATAAAGGTGCATTGCTAACCTGGAGTACCGCCTCTGAACACAACAGCGAAAAATTTGAAATACAAAGGAGCACTAATAGCGTTGACTGGGTTATTATTGATAATGTAACCGCTGCCGGTAATTCTGATGTGCTGCGTAACTATCAGTATCTTGATTTGAATGCTGGAGCAGCTTTCTACCGTATCAGACAAGTTGATAAAGACGGCAGATTTGTATATACTGCTATCAAACCTGTCGATTGTAAAGTCAGCCAGTTTAATATAACCTTATACCCTGTACCAACCAGTGATAAACTGACAGTGGTTATAAAATCGGGAAAAGCTATAAGAACCGATTTACAGATAATAGATATTAATGGCAGAACGGTCAGCAGAACTGTTACACAGATAAACAAAGGAAATAATAATATAATATTAAATGTAAGTGAACTTCCGGCCGGACAGTATCTGCTTACCAGTAGCGATCCATCTATAATAATCAACAAGAAGTTTACCGTACTCAGATAATTTATTATCAAAAAAGACTAAGAAAACCACAATCGTGTAACCCTGCCCCCCGATAGTCAATTGGGGGGCAATTTTTTGTGTATATTCGGCAGCATAAAACCACTGCCATGAGAGTATTTATTTTTATTTGTTTCGCAGCTGTTTTATTCAGCTGTAATTCGTCATCCAAAAAAGCCCCCAACCAGGCAAAGGATGACACCGCCAGGATGGAAAATCTTTCTACTACTCCTGAGCCTGTTATTACTATCGATCCGGTCAAAATAACAGCAGCGCAACTACCCGCTTCTCTTAAGTTTAAGGGAAAGTTATTTGAAGCATGGCGCTGGACTGATAAGATGGGTGAAAATATTCTGATCTTATCCTATGTGGCTCCATACAACGATAAGGAAAAGAATGAATATGGCGAAGAAGCCCGGTCAGCAGAATTGCATGCATTTCATTTTGCAAAAAAAGACAATAGTGATTATAAGCAGGTATGGATGCTGAATGATGGAGAGAAGAGTTGTTCTTTTGATATTACCTGTGAATTTATTAAAGACGCCACCACTGTCACTGATCTTAATGCTGATGGAATAGCTGAAACAACCATTCAGTATAAAATGTCCTGTCGGAGTGATGTGTCTCCATCAACCATGAAAGTGATTATGTATGAAGGAGAAAAAAAATATTCACTCAGGGGATTCATGTGGGTGAAAGCCAGCGACGACGAAAAATTTGAAGTGACAGAGAAGGACGCCAACCTGGAAACCCTGCCGGGTTATAAAGGAACCGATGAAGAATATTATAAAACATTTGGCCGCTATGAATCGGAAAAAGATTTTGCAGCCGCTCCCCCTGAATTTCTTACCTATGCCCGCCAAAGATGGATGAAATATGTAAAAGAAAGTTTTGAATAAACCATTGTACTTTGAAAAGCAGTCAACAAAATATTAATGTTCAGAAGTGGGTAGCAGCCGTGTCAGTAATATTACTGGCTGTAAAAGTTGTTGCCTATTATTCCACTCACTCTGTTGCAATATTAACGGATGCGTTGGAAAGTATTGTAAATGTAGCGGCAGGATTTATCGGGTTGTATAGTTTGTATGTGGCTGCCAGGCCAAAGGATATGGATCATCCTTATGGTCATGGCAAAGCTGAATTTATCTCGGCTGCTATTGAGGGAACAATGATCGGTTCGGCAGGCGCTATTATCTTATATAAAGCCATTAAAAATCTTATTCACCCCGTTGAGCTGCAGAAAATAGATTTTGGTATACTGTTGGTCGCCATTACTGCTGTCATAAACTATGCGGTTGGATATTTTTGCCTTCAAATCGGGAAGAAAAATAATTCTGCAGCATTAGTTGCAAGCGGCAAACATTTACAGACAGACACCTGGTCAACGGTAGGGATCATTGCCGGACTTGCACTGCTTTATTTTACCGGCCTGCAGTGGATTGACAGCGTTGTGGCAGGAATCTTCGGGTTCATTATCATTTTCACCGGTTACCGCATCGTTCGAAGTTCAATTGCCGGCATCATGGATGAAGCCGATCTTAAGTTACTTGGTCTCATGGTGGAAATCCTAAATTCCAATCGCAAAGAAAACTGGATTGACCTGCACAACCTGCGGGTAATAAAATATGGAAGTGTGCTGCATCTTGATTGTCACCTGACAGTGCCCTGGTATATTAATGTCCATGAGGCACACAGGGAAATTGATGCACTGGATATACTGATCAAACAAAAATTTGGTGAATCGCTTGAACTGTTTGTTCATTCAGATGGGTGCCTTCCTTTTTCCTGCCGCATTTGTAATAAAGCCAATTGCCGGGAGAGAAAGAATAATTTTGAGCAACGGATAACCTGGACACTGGAAAATATTTCCAGGAATAAAAAACATGAACTGAAATAAATAGCATGCCGAAAACAATTACCAGATGGAAAAAGGGACATGAGTTTGAAGCGGAACATGAGGGTAATAAGATACTGATAGATGGATCAACTGAAAACGGGCATGGCCCCAAAGCCCTGCTCTTATCTGCCCTGGCAGGTTGTTCGGGAATAGATGTAGTGGATGTTTTGACAAAAATGAAAGTAGATTTTTCTGATCTTGTTATTGAAGCAGAAGCGGAACAAACGGAAGAACATCCAAAAGTTTTCAAAGCGATACATATTATCTATAAGATAAAAACAGCAGCAAAAAATAGGGATAAGGTTAAAAAAGCCATTGGTCTTTCGCTGGAAAAATATTGTGGCGTGGCTGCCATGCTAAAAAAAAATTCCCCGATTGATTATTCTATTGTGATTAAAGAATAACTTTGCTATCCTCTTTTTTTTACCTTAAAACTTTTTATTATGTCACTTCGTTTAGGAGATATTGCTCCCAATTTTAAAGCAAACACCACCGAAGGTGTTATTGATTTTCATGAATACCTGGGCAACAGCTGGGGGATTCTTTTTTCACATCCTGCTGATTACACTCCTGTATGTACTACCGAACTCGGCAAAACAACGTTGCTGAAAGAAGAATTTGTAAAGCGAAATACAAAAGTGCTGGCGGTAAGTGTGGATCCACTGGACAAGCATTTTGACTGGCGTAATGATATTAATGAAACGCAACATTGTACGGTTGATTTTCCCATTATTGCGGATGAAAGCCGTGAGGTTTCTTTACTTTATGATATGATTCACCCGAATGTTTCAGCAACAGTAACTGTTCGCTCTTTATTTATTATCGGGCCGGATAAGAAAATAAAATTAATGATTACTTATCCTCAGACAACCGGGAGAAATTTTCATGAAGTGTTGCGGGTACTGGAGTCATTACAACTTACATCAGATTACAGCGTAGCTACTCCTGCCAATTGGAACCATGGGGAAGATGTTATTATTGCTTTATCAGTTTCTACTGAGGATGCGCAGAAGAAATTCCAGAAAGGCGTAAAGATTATAAAGCCTTACTTACGTTATACGCCCCAGCCTGATCAGGAATAGGGTTCTGAAACTATTTGCAGTAAGGGTAGAAATTAATATTATCTGCCCTTTTTTCTTTTTTGTAATTGCTGTAAAGTGGCCCGCAGGTCTTTGGGCAATGGCGCCGTAAGATTATGTGACAACCCGGTTGAATCTATAAAGCCAAGTTGCCAGGAATGAAGTGCCAGCCTGTTCAAAATTGGTCTTTCTTCTTCCTCTTTTTTTGAAAGCTTGAATTTTGATTTGATAGCAGATACTAAAACCGGTTTGCCATCTCCATATAACGTGTCGCAAACTACCGGGTGGCCAATATCTTTCATATGCACTCTTATCTGGTGAGTTCTTCCGGTATGTATCTGAAACTGCAACCAGGAATAAATGCTGAAATCTTCCAGCACTTCATAATCAGTAAGTGAATTTTTGCCTTTGCGATGAATGATCATGGTGCCGTTCAGAGCAGGATGTTCGGCAATAGGTGAGTTAATGCTTCCTTTTTTATTTATCGGCGAACCAATCACCAATCCCTGGTAGATTTTTTTGGTTTGCCTGCCTTCAAATTGCTGTGAAAGATGTTTGTGTGTTGTTTCATTTTTTGCAAACACAATCAAACCACTGGTGTCTTTGTCAAGCCGGTGTACGGTAAATATCTGCCCATATTTTTCCTGCAATAACTTTTTTAAAGAAACTTCTTTGCCTTCCCGGTCAGGGATGGACAATAATCCTGAGGGTTTATTTAGTGCAACGAAATCAGTGTTTTCAAAAACTATCCAATCTTTGGCAAACATTTCAATTGATTATTGTTTGGTAAAACTATTGGCAGAAATTATTTTCCTTTTCCAAAATGTTTCAAATCCCTTACTTCTTTTTCCAAAAGGAAACGCCACTTGCCCCGTTCAATATTTTTTTTCGTTAGTCCGGCAAATATCACCCGGTCAAGATGCCGCACATCGTAGCCTAATTTTTCAAAGATGCGGCGAACGATACGGTTTCTTCCGCTGTGTATTTCCACGCCAATTTGTGTTTTATCTTTTGCATCTGCATAAGCCAGCACATCCACACTGGCAGGACCGTCGTCCAATACAACTCCTTTTAGCAGCAGGTCAAAATCTTTCTTTTCAAGGGGTTTGTTTAGCGTAACATGATAAACCTTTTTCACTTCATTGCTGGGATGAGTAAGTTTTTGCGCCAGTTCACCATCATTGGTGAACAACAGAACTCCGGAAGTATTCCTGTCAAGCCGGCCCACGGGGTAAACCCGTTCAGTGGTAGCACGGCCAATCAGATCAAGCACTGTTTTCCTTCCTTGCGGGTCATCAGTTGTAGTAATGTAATCTTTGGGTTTGTTCAGTAAAATGTAAACAAGGTTTTTGGCAAGAAAGATCTTCTTCCCGTTAACTCTTATTTCATCTTTGAAAGAAACTTTATGTCCCGGTTCTGTTACTGTTATGCTATTTACTTTTACCAGTCCCTGTTTTACCATTTCTGCTGCTTCTCTTCTGCCACAAACTCCGCAATGTGCCATGAATTTGTTGAGAGGCATGATGCCGGATACCTGAGGCCGGATGTCGGAAGCCGGAGGTTTAAGGTTTGAAGTCTGACTTCTGACTTCAGGTTTAAGACCTCGTTTCTTATCAAAAAATTCTTCCCTTTCTTTCTTCCATTTTCTTTTTTCCTGTTTGAATTGTTCTTTAATGGCGGCATTGCTTTTTTTAGGGGCAAATTTGCTGAAGTTGTTTGTTGTTTTCTTTTTCATGTAGTAGTTTGCTGTTTTACAACAGTAGTGAGAGGCAAAGATAGGTATAAAGAGGAAGCCCCGTTTTTAGCGAGGCTTCAGTTGAATTTTATAGGTGATTTTATTAATTCATATCTGGCTTTTTGTCACGCATCCCACCGGGACCTTGTTTTCTGTCTTCCTGTAATTTTTTTATCTGCTCTTCTGTTAAAATGGATTTCATTTGTTCTTTTTGTTTTTCCATCAACTCTTTTATCATCTCTTTTTTCTTTTCCTTATCCATTTTCTCATCTTCCCGCAATGCTTTCATTTTTTCCATCAATTCTGTACGGTTCTTATTAATTCTTGCTGCCTGCTCATCGGTAAGCCCCAGGTGAATCTTCATTTTTTCAATACGGGCCTTTGCGTCCACTTCCTGCATCGCTTTGTGCTCCGTTTTCATTTTTTCGATTTGTGCTTTTTGTTCGCTGGTCAGTAATCCTTCTAATTTTGTTTTATGGTCTTTGCGCAGCGTTTCCATTCTGTTTTTCCATTCTTTTACAGTAATGTTATCAATCTTTTTAAGTTCTTCCATTTGCTTGCGGAAGCCTTCATTCTCTGTTTTAAATTTTACTTTCTGATCTTCAGAAAGATTCAGTTTTTGCATCAGCATGCCCCTAGGATTTTTCATGCCGCCGGGTGGATGTGGCGGTTTGGGATCCTGTGCCTGTGCTCCAATGGCTATTGTAACAGCCATTAAGGATAAGAGTATCTTTTTCATAATAAAATTTTTATTGCTGCAAGTACCTGCAACGGGTTCGTAAACTAATGGATTGGACGCAATAGAGACAGTAAAACCTGCGATGGGTTTAACAGAACCTAAGAAAAATTTCGTAGCAGGAAAATTTCAGAAAAAAACTCAATAAACTAAACGTTTTTTTTATTGGCTAATTGCCCGCAGGCGGCATCAATGTCTTTGCCACGGCTTTTGCGAAGACGGCTATTCACCCTGTTTTTTCCCAGGTAACTCATGAATGCTTCAACTTTTTCTTCATCCGGCTTTTCAAATTTAGCAAACTCTATCGGGTTGTATTCAATGATATTTACCAGGTCAACCGGAACCTGGCGATAGAGCTTTACCAGTTCGTCAGCATCTTTCAGAGAGTCATTAAAGTTTTTAAAGAGGATATATTCAAAAGTGATTTCATTTTTAGTTTGTTTATAAAAATAATTCAGGGCATCCACCAGGGATTGGATATTATTTGTGTCGTTAATCGGCATAATCTCGTGACGCTTCAGATCATTGGCTGCATGCAGCGATAAGGCCAGTTTAAATTTTACTTTATCATCACCCAATTGTTTTATTTGTTTGGCCACTCCTGCAGTGGAAACGGTGATACGTTTGGGACTCATCGCCATTCCGGTTGCTGAAGTAATACGCTCAATTACTTTCAATACATTTTTATAATTCAAAAGCGGCTCACCCATGCCCATAAAAACAACATTGGTTATTTTTTTACCATTTGCTTTTTCACATTGCTGGTTGATGATAGCCACCTGGTCATAGATCTCATCAAAATCAAGGTTCCTTTTTTTGTCCATATAACCGGTGGCGCAAAACTTACAACTGAGCGAACATCCTATTTGCGAAGAAACACAGGCCGTATATCTTGATTTGGTTGGTATCAGCACTCCTTCTACCAGGTGACCATCATGTGTTTTAAAACGGGTTTTAATGGTGCCATCTTCGGACTGCTGAATAGTGTCAACAGTTAACCCCGGTAATATAAAATCAGCAGCCATCTTCTGGCGCAGTTCTTTTGAAATATTGGTCATTCCCTCAAAACTCTGCACAGGTTTTAGCCAGAGCCATTCATACACTTGTTTAGCCCTGAATTTTTTTTCACCTATTTTTTCAAAATATGTCTCAATATCCGGGAGAGAAAGAGTCCTGATATTTTGCGCTTTAATCTTTTGCATCAGGCAAAGTTACATTAGCAGCGCCGATTGATCCATGTTGATTATTTTTGATGATACAATCAATATTATGCAGCCAGTTTATATCGTTGATACAGTCAGAACGCCCATTGGAAAATATGGTGGTATATTGTCCACAATCCGCCCGGATGATCTGCTGGCACATGTGATTAAAACAATTCTGCAAAGAAATTCATCAATCGATGTGAATACAATTGAGGATGTGATAGCAGGTGCTGCTAACCAGGCGGGAGAAGATAACCGGAATGTGGCGAGAATGGCGGCTTTGCTGGCAGGTTTACCTGTTTCAGTTGCAGGTTACACGACAAACAGGTTGTGTGCATCTGGTTTGCAGGCTATCATGGATGCAGCGAGACAGGTTATGTGTGGCGATGCTGATTTAATTATTGCCGGTGGAGTGGAAAATATGACAAGAGCTCCTTTTGTTACAAGTAAAGCGAATGAAGCATGGAGCCGCAAGTCAGAAATTTTTGATACTACGATGGGCTGGCGGTTTATCAATCCCAAACTGGCAGAGATATATCATCCTTATTCAATGGGAGAAACAGCGGAGAATGTGGCAAAGCAATGGAAAATTACCCGGGAAGAACAGGATGCTTTTGCACTTTCATCACAACAAAAATATTTTGTGGCAAAAGCAGCGGGTAAATGGAAAGATGAAATTGCATCAATTGAAGTGCTGATTGGAAAAGAAAAAGTATTGGTTGAAACGGATGAGCACCCAAGAGAAACTTCTCTGGAAAAACTGGCTTCATTAAAACCTGCATTTATTAAAGATGGAACAGTAACTGCTGGAAATTCGTCCGGCATTAATGATGGTGCTGCCTCCATGTTATTGGCTGGTGAAAATGCAGTTAAAGAATTTGGATTGAAGCCCATGGCTAAAATCATTTCGATGGCAGTTGCAGGTGTTGATCCATCCATTATGGGCATTGGGCCGGTTCCTGCTACTCAAAAAGCATTGCAAAGGGCCGGACTAAAAATTTCAGATATTGATTTGATAGAACTGAATGAGGCTTTCGCCTCTCAATCCATAGCATGCATCCGGGATCTTAATTTAGATATTAATAGTGTAAATGTAAATGGCGGGACCATAGCCATTGGTCATCCCTTGGGATGCAGTGGTGTCAGAATTTCGGCAACATTATTGCATGAAATGAAAAGAAGAAGAGTCAGGCTTGGGCTGGCTACAATGTGTGTGGGCGTGGGACAGGGGGCCGCTGTTATTTACGAAAACGTATAAATATTCTTTTTTCGTTGTAGCAAACATTCATAATTTTCGTTTCAGAAACAAAAAAACCAGTATATGAAAAAAATCTTTCTTTTTTTAGTTGTGATGATAAGTTTTTTGGCAGCTAATGCTCAAACCGATTCTTTGCAGCAATACACAGGAAAATACAAATTCCCGGAGGGCAGTGTAGTTACTGAAATTACCGTTACCCTTGATGCCGGTGTTCTTACAGCTAACTCGGTGATGGGAAGTTCCGAGTTGAGAAAAAGCAATGGGGACGTATTTGAGATAGTGGTTTACGGAGGCACTGCTACTTTTAAAAGAAATGAAGAGAAAAAGATCACCGGTGTAAATGTGGTAGTGGGAGATATAAATATGGATGGAACAAAATCGGAAGAGTTAATGATTAACAGGTCTTCAATGGCATTAATAATTCCCTTGCGCTGGTAACCATTTTATTTATCAATAGCTAAACAGGCTGGTTCTAAAAGAACCAGCCTGTTTTTATTTTATCAGTTTTTAATTTTTGTTTTTGGCTTTGTAACAGGTTTTTTGGGCGGTGGCGGAGGGGGAGGAATCTCTACTTCTTCATCCTTTAATATGACCGGGGGAGTAAATTTTTTATTTTCATTATTTTCCATCCTTAATTTCTCTCTTGAATTTCCCGATTGCTCTGCCATCATATTCACCAGGTCGAACAATTGTTTCAGCGCATTGTCATTAGGATTGCTAAACCTGAATTCCATCTGTGAGTTCAGGCCTCCATTTTCATAATCCCCACCATAAATAATCATCTGGTCGAACATATTCATAAATTTTTGCTCTTCCATTCCTCTCTTTCCGGGAGAAAGTTTACCCATTGCAAAACCCAGGATTTCTTTGAGATTTATACTCATTAGTATTGGGTGATTTGTGTTAGCCTGCATCCAATCTGGTATGCTGTTACTGCCGTTACTGTTTAAAAAAGCGGTAGCTGCATCAGGGGATAAGGATATAACAAACAGGCTGTCATTGTATCTTACCGCAGGGTCAAAATCTTTAAACGTTTTACTGCCCATTTCTGAATTTTTCAGGGAGTCAACAATATGGGAAACTGCAGCCTTCAGTTCTGAAAATTTTGTTTTATCGGCAATGGGCATGGCCAGTATTACCTGTATACCTCTCATTTTTTGTGTAGCCGAATCACCAGGTAGCACTTCATCGCTTTGTATTACAGCCAGCATCATATTATTTTTGAATGCTGCGTTTATTCCGCTGAAATCAAAGGGGATCATTTTTTTTAAACCTTCCGCCAGTTCCTTCATATCTTTTTGCTGCATTAATTCTTTTGATATTTCAGGGTTGTATGAAATATTAACCAGTCCGAGGATTTTTCCTTTTGGCAACCGGCGAACCAAATCAGTATTGAGGTGTACGGGTGGATATTTATTATAAAGCGAAGCCATCATCTCACTCTGGTAGTTCTTGCTTTGCGCAGTAATCTTTCCGTTTTCGAAATTGATAACAATTGTTTTATTTTTTCCGCTTAAAGCCTGCAGCTTACTGGCCAGTCCGGCTATTGGGAGTATTTTATTAAATTTATTAAATGCGGGATTTAGGGTCCCAGTATTCCATATTTTTATATCACCTGCTGTAGTGAGCAGGTTAATAAAACTACTATTGTGGCTGAAAGAATTTTGCGGATGTGGAGTCAGTAATTCAAAACAAAGATTGCGCTGCATTTTACTGATCATTTCGGCCGCAGCTTTAATTCTTTTATCCATATCAACCTTTACACTGTCTTCTGTTGCACTGTAAATATCTCTCATCATGCTTCTTCTTCCGGTAGGAACGTTTATTACAAAGATTTCCTTGTTCCATGCAAGAGTAGGACCATCATAACTGGTAAAAAGAATTTTATTGGTGCCATAGACATTTATGGGGCTTTTATCTCCGGCTAATTTTTTCATTGTGTTGGCAAAAAGGGGTTCATCTTTCAGCAAACCAAAAAGGTGAATAGAGATTCCGGGATATTCTTTTGTGGAATCCGGAACTGTTACCAGGAAGACAGCACTCGAAAAGTCCAGCCCCAATGCTGATGGATCTGAAAAAAAAGCATTTAATTCTTCACCGGGATTTTTCATCAATTCCCGGTAAATAGCACTCTGCCTGAATGATTCGCCTGAAATTTTATGAGCCAGATCAGACAGGTTAATGCTCATCACCATGGAGGCATCGCCAGGTAAATATTTAACCAGCGGATGAGTTTGGGAAAAACCAAAAGCCTGTTGCATTAATGTCACGGCTGCAAGCAGGATAGATTTCAGTTTCATTATTATATGTTTAATAGTTGAAATTCAGTAATTCGCTGACCGGTATGTTTTGTTGTATCCCGTTAGCTAATGTTTTTATATTACAGGTATTTTCTTTCAATTCTTTTTCGCCGATAATGACGATATAAGGGATATTCTTTTTTTCGGCGTACTTAAATTGTTTGTCAAATTTTGCAGCTTCGTGATATAGTTCAGTTCTTATGCCTTTTTGCCGGAGTTGCTGCATTAACTCAAATGCTTTCCGGCTTTCTTTTTCCCCGAGGTTAAAAAATAAAACCTGTGTGCCCACATGTACACCGGCAGGAAAAAGATTTAGTTCTTCCATCACATCATAAATCCTGTCCACGCCAAATGAAATGCCAACACCGGGAATACCCGGAACTCCGAATAAACCGGTCAGGTCATCATAACGACCGCCGCCACCGATGCTGCCGATTTTAACTTCGGCCGGGGCTTTTGCTTCGAAAATAATACCGGTGTAGTAGTTGAGGCCACGGGCAAGGGTGAAGTCCAGCAGAAGTTTTGAGCTATAAGTTGCGAGTTGAGAAATGATATATTCTATATCCCCGATTGCCTGTTTACCATTTTCAATATCGCCGAGTAAATTTTTCAACTGCGACAATTTTTCTTCATTGCTTCCGGAAATATCCAGATACTTTTCAATAATGCTCACCTGTTCTGCAGTTAACCCTTTTTCACTTAGTTCTGCTTTTACTTTTTCCAGGCCGATCTTATCCAGTTTATCAATGGCAATGGCGATGTCATTCATTTTTTCTGCACCGCCGCATAGCTCTGCAAGAGCAGTTAAAATCTTCCTGTGATTAATTCTTAACTCAAAATTTTTAAATCCAAGTTTTATAAAAACTTCTATATAAATACTGGCCAGTTCTATTTCGTTCAGCAATGCATTGCTTCCCACCACATCTGCATCGCATTGATAAAATTCCCGGTACCTTCCTTTTTGTGGCCGGTCAGCTCTCCAAACTGGTTGTATTTGATAACGTTTAAAAGGAAATGTGAGTTGATTATGATTCATTGCAACATAGCGGGCAAAGGGAATGGTGAGATCGTATTTTAGGGCCTTTTCAGAAATTTCTCCTTTTAATTTGGGAAGATATTTTTCTCGTAGCTCATAGTTTTTCAATAACTCTTCAGAGAATGATCGAAACATCTCAGCGTTAATTTCGTAAAAGCCTTCATACGCACCTCCGGTATCTTCATCATAAATTTTTTTAATGTACTCTTTTGCTCGATTATCAAATTCTTTTGTTCGTTTCTGGACTGCTTCTAGCATTTGAATAAAAAAATCACTTGAAAAGGGATTGCCAGAGTCAAGAATTCTATAAATAAGTTTATCACCCTCTTCCCCATATTTCCCCATTAGCGTATCTAAATTCTCCATCGCCGGTGTTTCCAGCGGTTGAAATCCGTAGAGTTCAAATACATTTTTAATGGTATTGAGGATATAGTTTCTTTTACGGACTGTATCCGGTCCAAAATCCCTGGTGCCTTGTGGTAATGATGGTTTACTCATAGTTGCTGGTTACTGGTTGCTGGTAGTTTTTGGCCGAAATACTTTTTTCTATGATCGCATCACATGCCTGGCTGATCAATTTGTACACTTCATGATAACCCGGTTCCGGTCCATACCACGGATCGGGTACGTCCATGTTTTTGCCGGGAAATAATTCATTCATGAGTAAATCAATTTTCGAATCATCAAACTTATTTCCGGCAATGCTGCGAATATCGCTCATCACATCATTTGCCAGCGCATATATTTTATCATAAACTGCAAAGTCATCTGCTGTAAATCTTCTTGCTCTTTGTTTACTGATATCAAGGCCATTTAACCGGGCCACCTTTTGCGACAAAGGATGCGGGGGTTCGCCTATATGATAACTGTTTGTGCCGGCACTTTCGACGCTCCATGTTAAACCTGCCTTAAAAATTTTATCCTGTAAAATACCTTCTGCTATAGGGCTTCGGCAAATATTTCCCAGGCAAACCATCAGAATCTTCATGAAAGCAAAGATATGAATGCTGGTTCATGGTTCATAGTTCACAGCAAGGCTTGTTTCTTTCTGCCATGTACCATGAACTTATGGATTTGTGCATGTCTGCGCATCTAAATACCAAACACATAGCCATGACAAACAATGAAATTCTTCAGGCCGATCTTCTCGATATTATTTTCGAGAAACGCAACAAAGAGTATGGAGCATATGCCCTTCGCCGCGGATACAAAAACCGTTTGTTGACAGCCATGGGAGCGGCCATATCCGTCATTCTTCTTTTTGTTTTTATAAAAATGATGGGAAATAAGAATACTTCGGCGGCTACTGTGAGCCGGAATGAACGCATAGTAGAAATATCAGAAGTTCACCTGGAAAAAGAAAAACCAAAGGAACCCGAAAAGCCGAAAGAAATAAAGAAACCAGAAATAAAAATTGCTTCAGCGAAATATGTGAGTAAAATAGAAATAAAACCTGATGACAAGGTAAAAGAGATATTGCCGGATGTTACAAATCTGGATGGTAAAATAATATCTGATAAAACACAGGATGGAATAAAAGATGACGGCATTCCAAAGGAAAAGGAAAAGCCTGCTGAAACTGGAAATGGTAATACTACTGGCCCGTCGCAACCACAACCTGATTTTATTGCCAACGAAAAAGAACCGGAATTTCCCGGAGGGCAGGAAGCCTTAAAAAGATTTTTAGCTATTAACCTGAGTACACCCGGTGACCTGGAAGATGGAGAGAAAAAAATAGTCCGGATCCGGTTTAAAGTGGATAAGGATGGATTGGTCAACACCTTTGAAATAATTACCAGCGGAGGCAGCGAGTTTGACAACGAAGTGGTTAGGGTGTGCAAACGAATGCCCCGCTGGATACCCGCCTTTCAGAATGGAATTAATGTTGCGGTAAGCTATGTATTGCCGGTAACATTTATCGGGGCAGAACAATAAAATTTCTCTAATTTGTACCCCTTAAAACCCTGGTTGATGTTAGAGGATTATGAGAAGAAAAAACGGAAGCAAATTTCTATGATGAAGTCCCTGCTGGATTATGGTATGGGCATCATTATCCAGTTATTGGGTTTGTTTTTTTTTCTTCAGAAGCAAATTTGATAATTCTTTTAATGAAACGTTTCCGCCCAATGATATTGATAAAATATTCGGCGTTGTTTGCATTTTGTACGGAGGCTGGCGGATTTACAGGGGCTATAAGAAAAAATATTTCAGATGAGTGTATGCCGGATGATGATTAAAAACTGCTTCCTTATTTTTTTTATTTCACTGCTATCAGGCCTGTTGGGATGTAAGTCCTACAAAGAGCAGGAAAAAGAATTAAAGGATACTCCTTTCAGGGGAGCCATCACGATAAGTGCAGATGAATCATTTAAGCCGGTAGTGGATGAACTGGTGCAGGTATATGAATCCAATCATCCCAAAACAAAAATTAATGTTCTTTACAAGCCGGAAGCTGAATGTTTTAAAGATTTTGGTGTGGATAGCATCCGCATGGTGATTGCGACAAGAAGATTTAATGAAGATGAGAAAGCTTTGATGGTTGATTCACTCGGAGTATCACCACAAAGCATGGTGGTAGCCAGGGATGCAGTGGCAGTTATTGTAAATCCTGAATCACCGGATTCTTTATTCAGCATGGCAGATATCAGGGCCATACTGAATGGAAGATTTAGGAAAAATTTAATCCCTGTATTTGACGGGGTAAAAGCAACCAGTACAGTTCGTTTTATCATCGACTCAGTGTTGCGTGGAGACTCGCTGACTCCTGCAGCTGTGGCGGCCCGTAGCAGCAAAGGAGTGATAGACTATGTTTCGCAAAACAGGGAGGTAATTGGGTTTATCGGAATTAGTTGGATCGGTAACCCGGAAGACAGGGAGCAGTTAAGTTTTTTGAAAAGGGTAAGAGTGGCCGGAATTGAAAGTACCTATAAGGATGGAGGATTTGTTAAAGCCTACCAGCAAAACATTTACACAAAGAGCTATCCTATGGTACGGGATTTGGTTTATACCCTTAAGGAAAATTACCAGGGATTAGGATATGGTTTTGCGGGGTTTATGAGTGGTGAAATAGGGCAATTGATTTTCAGAAGAGCCTACCTGGTACCCCAGGTGTTAAAAAATTTTGGTGTCAGACCCATAAAATTAAAAAAGTAAACAAATCAGTTATATTTACAATCGTAAAAGTGAACAGTAAAATGAAGAAAGCCACCATTACATTTTTGACCATCTTTTTTGTCTTCTCTGCGTGGATGAGAGCACAGACTATACCTGAGGGGATAAACCACCTTTATGCCAAAAGGGATAAAAGTGCAGAAGGTGTTTTTAAAAAATTGCTGGAGATTAACCCTAATAATCTAGATGCTATTTATTGGCTGGGGCAAACCTATTTTAATATGGATGATAATGCCGCTGCCCGCCAGGTATATGAAAAGGCTTTAGCTACCAATGGCAGCGCACCACTTATTCTGGTTGGTATTGGTCATGCCGACCTGCTGGATAATAAAGCGAATGACGCCCGGCAACATTTTGATGCAGCCCTTGCCGCCAGCCACACCAGCAAAGGAGATGATCCCATAGTGCAGACTGCTATTGGCCGTGCCATAGTAGATTCAAAAACCGGGGACTTTAATTATGCTATACAATTATTGGAAGCGGCAACATTAAAAGATCCAAAAAATACAGAAACCCTTTTGCAGTTAGGCAATGCTTATCGCAAGGCTAACCCTGGTGAAGGGGGTGGCGAAGCATTTAAAAGGTATAAAAAAGCATTGGAAGTAAATCCGAATTTTGCTGCTGCCAGCTTACGTCTTGCAAAATTATTCGAGTCGCAGAAAAACTGGGAGTTTGTGCTCCAGTATTTAAATGAGGCGGTTGTAAAGGATTCCCGCTTTAGTGATGCTTACTATGAATTATTCTACTACTTTTTCTATCGTGGAAATTATCCGGAAGCTGAAGTACAATTAAATAAATTTATTGAAAGCAAAACGCCTGAAACCGACCCGAAGGATCAGTTTCTTTATGCTCAGCTTTGCTGGGCCAGGAAAGATTTTAACTGTGCAGTTGATAAAGCAGAAAATGTAGTTTCTGCGCTGGGTGATAAAACAAAACCAAAAGTGTACAGGCTTCTGACTGATGCTGATTTCCAGAAAGGAGACTATGTAAATGCAAAGAAATACAGCGACTTGTTTTTTCAGAAAAGAAAATCGGATGATATTACAATTTATGATTATCAGCTGAGGGCAGATATAATTGGCAAAACAGGAGGAACCGATGAAGAAGTGCTGAATACTTACCTTGAAAGTACAACTGTTGATACATTGGCAAACCTGAAAATTGATTTACTTAAGAAAGGCATTGTGTATTTTAGAGATAAAAAAGTTTATGATAAGCAAACATTGCTGATTACTAAAATGATGGATTTAAAACCCAAACCCACGATCAATGATTACTTTGATCTGATGAAATCCTACTATGACGCTGATAATTATGGGAAATCAAGAGATGTTGCTTTACTCATGAGAGACCAGTTTGCTGACCAGGTGTATGGATATGATTGGTCTTTTAAAAATGCAGCAAGGATTGATACGGTAAAAAGAGACAGTATTGCAATTCCGGATGCTCAAAAACTTTATGAATTCAGCCAGAAGGATACAGTAAAATTCAGAAACCAGTATTTCAATTCAGTAAGGTTTCTCGGAGGATATTATTATAATGCAAGAGATAAAGAAAATGCATTGGTATTTTTGCAGAAATGGCATGATGTTGATTCCGCAAATGCTTCCGCTATTCAGGGCTATATTGAGTCGATAAAAAAAATGTCTTCCAATCCCCCCGGAACAAAACCACCGGGGGCTAACCCGAAAGGAACTACTACTCCCAAAACAGGTAATTCAAAGACCGCGGCTGCTAAAAAACCTAAACCTGCAACCAAGAAAGCAGTTGTAAAAAATTAATAAAGGATTTCTATTTTACTACGAAAAGCTCCTGCAGTTTGGCAGGGGCTTTTGCTTTTTTATAAAAAACCTGATAAAAATCAGCCTGCCACCTATTTTTTGTTAAGGTAATTTCAAGTTGCCACCTTATTTTTGCTCACCGAGGAAGGAATATGATTTACTTACTTCAAAACAGTTTGACAGATTCCCGTTCTTATTTGCCGGTTGCTATACAGGTCTTCATTGCAGTTGGCCTGGTTATTTTTCTAACATTTGTAACGCATTGGCTCGGGCCAAAAAGAAAAACTTCTGATAAACTTCAGAATTTTACCAGCGGAATTGAAAGCCATGGGGATGCCCGCCAGCCTATGGCTATTAAATATTTTCTGACAGCTATATTGTTTGTGTTGTTTGATGTGGAGGTGATATTTTTTTATCCCTATGCTGTAAATTTCAGGGGGTTGGGCTGGAATGGTTTTTGGGCTGTCTTAATGTTCGTTGGATTCTTCCTTTGTGGATTTATATATATTATTAAGAAAGGCGGGTTGAAGTGGGAAGATTAAAACCCATCCCCTAAAAGGGTACTTGGGTTGAATAGTTCTTATTTATTAATCAATAATCAAATTCCATTTTTTTGGAATGATCAAAACTCCCCTTTAGGGGATGGGGGTATTATGTCTCGTCCTGTATCATATAATCTTATTAAAAAACCGCTGGAAAAAGATATCAGCATAGTTGACATGCCGGATGGTCACCAGGGAGAAGGTTTTTTTGCTACTTCATTAAACAAAGTGATTGGCCTGGCCAGAAAAAATTCTATTTGGCCTTTACCTTTTGCCACTTCTTGTTGCGGTATTGAATTTATGGCCACCATGGGTTCTCATTATGATTTGGGAAGATTCGGAGCCGAAAGGGTTGGCTTTTCTCCCAGACAGTGTGATCTGTTGATGGTAATGGGAACCATTGCAAAAAAAATGGGCCCAGTAGTTAAGCAGGTGTACCTGCAAATGGCAGAACCCCGCTGGGTATTGGCTGTTGGCGCCTGTGCAAGCAGTGGCGGAATTTTTGATACCTACAGTGTTTTACAGGGAATTGACCAGGTGGTGCCGGTAGATGTATATATACCGGGATGCCCGCCCAGACCAGAAGCGATTATTGATGGATTGTTACGAATACAGGACCTGGTAGGCAAAGAAAGTTTGAGAAGAAGAGATGGTGAGCAGTACAAAGCATTAATGGATAGTTACGGAATACAATAAGAATAGCTGTTAGCCATTAGCTGTAAGCTATTAGCAAGCAGGAATAAAATAAATTAAGAAGGTCTTTGTCCGCCGGCTGGCGGATAAAGGCTAAAAGCTAAAGGTTTCATGTTGACTAACGAGCATATCAAAGCAAGACTAACTGAGAAATTCGGAGAACAAATTTCAAACTTCGAAGAGCCATACGGCATGCTCACCTTTGAAGCACCGAAGGAAATAAATCTGAAGGTGCTTAATTTTTTATATGATGATGAGGAACTGAAATTTCGGTTTATGACAGACCTCTGCGGAGTTCATTACCCGGATAAAAAGGGAAAGGAACTGGCGGTGGTTTATCATTTACATAATTTGGTTGATAATGTGCGAATCCGTTTCAAAGTGTTTACGGATATTGATCAGCCTGATATTTATACGGCTACCGGATTATTCTCTGCAGCCAATTGGATGGAAAGAGAGACCTATGATTTTTTCGGGGTAAATTTTGTTGGCCATCCAAAAATGAAAAGGATTTTGAATGTGGAAGAGATGGATTATTTCCCTTTAAGGAAAGAATTTCCGCTGGAAGATCAGACAAGGATTGATAAAGATGATGAGATGTTTGGAAGAGGAGGTAATAATTAAAGTTTGGAATTATCATGTCAGAACATCATATCAAATTACCGGAAGGAAGTATTGAAAAAACAACTTCTACGCTGAACCTGGGCCCCACTCACCCGGCCACGCATGGCGTGATGCAGAATGTATTGGAGTTAGATGGCGAAAGAATTGTTTCTACCGAACAGACCATTGGTTATATCCACCGGGCATTTGAAAAACTGGCTGAGCGCCGGCCTCTTGCACAAATAACTACACTAACCGACAGGTTGAACTATTGTTCTTCCCCGCTTAATAATATGGGTTGGCATTTAACCTGCGAAAAATTATTGGGAGTAAAAACACCAAAGCGGGTTGATTACCTCCGTGTAATTATCATGGAGCTATCCAGGATTTCCGATCACCTGATTTGTAATTCTATCATGGGTGTGGATGCAGGAGCCTACACAGGTTTTCTATATGTGATGCAATACCGGGAACTGATTTATGAAATATATGAAGAAGTTTGCGGGGCAAGATTAACCACCAATATGGGCCGCATTGGTGGATTTGAAAGAAACTTTAATGATATCGCTTTTCAGAAAATTGAAAAATTTCTGAAGGAATACCCACGGGTGCTGAAAGAATTTGAAAATCTTTTTCAGCGCAACCGGATTTTTATGGATAGAACGAGGAATACCGGTGGCATCAGTGCAGAACGGGCCCTGAACTATGGTTTTACCGGTCCTAACCTGCGGGCAGCAGGAGTTGATTATGATGTGCGGGTACATTCACCTTATAGCAGCTACGAAGATTTTCAATTTAATATTCCTGTAGGAACAACGGGTGATAATTATGATCGCTTTTTAGTTCGCAACCAGGAAATGTGGCAAAGCCTGAGCATAGTAGAACAGGCTTTTCAGAAAGTACAGGATTTTAAGGGAACAGAAGCAGATGTTTTTCATGCAGATGTGCCAGAATATTATCTGCCGATGAAGGCGGATGTCTATACCAAAATGGAAGCGCTGATCTATCATTTTAAAATTATCATGGGTGAAACAGAAATTCCTGCAGGTGAAGTATATAATTCTATTGAAGCAGCGAATGGTGAACTGGGGTTTTATTTGATTAGTGATGGGGGCAGAACACCGTATCGCCTGCACTTCCGGCGGCCATGTTTTATCTATTACCAGGCTTTTGAAGAATTAATTAAGGGTTATATGCTGAGCGATGCCATTATGACCATGAGTGCTTTGAATTTGATAGCAGGAGAACTGGATGCATAAGAAAATTATGAATGTTGAATTATGAATGTTGAATTTTCAAAGGAAAAGTTACAAGAAGTACAACGGATAATTAATTTTTATCCGGAAGGCAAACAGAAAAGCGCTGTTATTCCTGTACTGCATTTGGCGCAACAGGAATTTGGCGGCTGGCTGAGTACTGAGACGATGGATTATGTTGCTTCCTTGCTGCAACTGACACCGATTGAAGTATACGAAGTGGCAACATTCTATAGCATGTATAATTTGAAACCGGTTGGAAAGTATATGTTCGAAGTTTGCCAGACCGGCCCTTGCATGCTGAACGGAAGTGATGATATAATTAAATATATCTATGATAAGTTGGGCATTAAACCAGGAGAAACAACCAGTGATGGAATGTTCACTTTGAAAACGGTTGAATGCCTTGGTGCTTGTGGTTATGCCCCGATGATGCAGTTGGGAAAAAATTACCGGGAACATTTGACAAAAGAAAAGGTGGATGCGATAGTGGAGGAATGCAGGACAATTGCAGCAAAAAGTAATTAGTATGAAAAGTATTTTCATCGGCATATTTGTTTTAGTTGCTCTGAAAGGAGCCGCCCAGTCAGGAGCTTCACCGGAGCAAATGCAGGTGATGATGAAAATGCTGAGCCTGAAAAATTCTTTGATAGCGAAAGACAGTGTAATATTATCAGGCCTGCTGGCCGACGATGTTACTTATGGCCATACAAACGGTTTGATTCAGACAAAAGCACAACTGATCCGCGATGTAGTGAGTGGTATGCAGGATTATAAAAGCATTGAACCTGCTGATATGAATATCCGTTTGTTTGAACAAACAGCAATTGTGACTATGAAATCGGCGGTTAAGATGCTGTTCAACAATAACCCTTTGGAATTAAATATGTATGTGACATTGGTATGGATTAAAAAAGAAGGGGAGTGGAAACTGGAGGCTAGGCAAAGTGTAAAATTGTAAAATGGGTTAACAAAATTTAAATTCCCCTTTAGGGGATAGGGGCATGGGAAGAAAATTATTATTAGACAAAGCTCACATTGAAAACATCAGGCTCTATGATGTGTACCGCCGTGAAGGTGGTTATCGTAGTGTGGAGAAGGCATTGAAAACAATGAGCCCTGATGCAGTAACAGAGGAAGTAAAGAAAAGCGGTCTGCGTGGCCGTGGTGGTGCGGGTTTTCCAACCGGTATGAAATGGGGTTTCCTGGCGAAGCCTGCAGGTGTACCAAGATACCTGGTTGTAAATGCAGATGAATCGGAGCCGGGAACTTTTAAGGATAGGTATTTAATGGAGCATATTCCGCATTTGCTGATTGAAGGAATTATTGTTTCATCTTTTGCCATTGGTTCCAGCCGGTCATACATTTATATCCGTGGTGAGTTTGCCTGGATTGTTGATATACTTGAACAGGCAATACAAGAAGCAAAAAATAATGGATGGCTCGGTAAAAATATTTTAGGAACTGGGTTTGATTGTGAAATTTATGTGCAACGGGGAGCTGGTGCTTATATCTGTGGTGAAGAAACGGCCTTGCTGGAAAGCCTGGAAGGTAAAAGAGGTAATCCAAGGCTAAAGCCTCCATTTCCTGCGGTTAAAGGATTGTGGGATTGCCCCACGGTGGTCAACAATGTTGAAACAATTTCTGCGGTTGTTCCCATAATCAATAATGGCGGAGATGAATATGCAAAAATTGGTATTGGCAAATCAACAGGTACAAAATTGATTTCGGCCTGTGGTAACATCAATAAACCGGGTGTGTATGAAATTGAGATGAATATTACTGTTGAAGAATTTATTTACAGTGATGAATATTGTGGAGGCATTGCCAAAGGGAAAAAATTAAAAGCCTGTATACCCGGAGGTTCATCAGTTCCGATTTTGCCAGCAAATCTTATTTTAAAAACTGCAAAAGGTGAAAAAAGGTTGATGACTTATGAAGGTCTTGCTGATGGTGGATTTGCTACAGGCACAATGATGGGTAGTGGCGGTTTTATAGTTTTGGATGATAGCCAGTGCGTGGTAAAACATACTTATACACTGGCAAGATTCTATCGTCATGAAAGTTGCGGGCAATGTTCACCCTGCCGTGAAGGAACCGGCTGGATGGAAAAAATTCTCTGGAACATTGAAACCGGAAAGGGTAAGATGAGTGATATAGATTTGCTGTGGGATATTCAAAGAAAGATAGAGGGCAATACAATTTGTCCCCTGGGTGATGCGGCAGCGTGGCCGGTAGCAGCGGCAATCAGGCATTTCAGGGACGAGTTTGAATGGCATATTACTAACCCGGATGATGCACAAAGAAAAAATTTTGGATTGGCGCATTATGCGGATCCGTTGCCCCCATTTCCGTCAGTTGGCGGAGAGTTGGCAACAGCAAAATAATTTTTGAATTGATAAATTGAAATAAGAGTAAATAATTTTTAGAAACTAAAATTCTCCGCCGCGGCGGAGACAGGGGCATGGCAGAAGAGAAAAAATTTTTAAAAGTAACGATTGACAACATCACCATAGATGTGGAGCCGGGTACTACTATCTTAAATGCCGCCCGCAAAATTGGTGGTGATGTAACTCCGCCTGCTATGTGCTATTATAGCAAATTGCAGGGAAGTGGAGGTAAATGCCGTTCCTGCTTGGTGGAAGTGGCTGCGGGTTCTGCTGCAGACCCAAGACCCATGCCGAAACTGGTTGCATCATGCCGTACCAATGTAATGGACGGTATGGTGGTGAAAAATATCACCAGTGAGAAAGTAACAGATGCAAGAAATGGAGTGGTGGAGTTCTTATTAATTAATCATCCGTTGGATTGCCCTATCTGCGACCAGGCCGGTGAATGTCATTTGCAGGATTTGAGTTATGAGCATGGCAAAGAAGGCACACGGTATGATTTCCAAAAAAGAACATTCGAAAAAGAAGATATAGGTCCTTATATACAGTTGCACATGACAAGGTGTATTCTTTGTTACCGCTGCACTTATGTGGCCGATCAGTTAACGGATAAAAGGGTGCATGGTATATTGGACAGGGGAGATCATGCAGAAATTTCCACTTATATCTCCAAAGCCATTGATAATGATTTTAGCGGAAATATGATTGATGTGTGCCCCGTTGGCGCATTGACAGATAAAACATTCCGGTTTAAAAACAGGGTGTGGTTTACAAAACCGGTAGATGCACACCGTGATTGTGATAATCCAAAATGCTGCGGCAAAGTAGTCTTATGGCAACGGGGTGATGATGTGCTGAGAGTAACAGCAAGGAAAGATGAATGGGGCGAAGTGCAGAGTTATGACGGAAAACCCGGCTGGATCTGCAACACTTGCCGCTTTGATAAAAAGAAAGCCGGTGATTGGGTGATTGAAGGTCCAACAAATATTAAACGCCATTCTGTTATTTCGCAGGGACATTATGTTGGTATGCAGAAACCAAAAGAAACTATTGCAAATGTAATGGGAGGAAGAGATCCGAAATTGCTGATGGATATACACAGCATTAGTGAGGTAAACAGTGTGGAGATTGCTTCGTTGCCGGGGCCGGCAACATCAAAAACATTTGAAGAAAATCATGAATGATAGGGTTAAAAATATATTGTCATTATTGGTTGCGATTCTGATTATTGGATTTGTTTTTTTTGCCGTTATGTATTGGCTGTTTAATTGGAATTGGAAGCATGCATTTGATGGAGCAATTTCAGGAACGGCCGGAGGATTTCTGGGACCTTATTTAGCGAAGTGGTTTAAGAGAAAAAAAGAAAATAAAAAATTGGATAAATAAAACTTTTAAGGAGGCCGAGATACTATGTATTTACTGTCCATAGATTTGTGGTTTATTATAGGAAAAGCAATCCTGGTTTTGTGCATTGTAGCATTGTCATTCTTTATTGCGATGTACACCACATATGCTGAAAGAAAGGTTGCAGCTTTTCTACAGGACAGGCTTGGCCCAAACAGAGCAGGTCCATTTGGCATTTTTCAACCATTGGCTGATGGCGGCAAATTATTTTTTAAAGAAGAAATCATTCCATTAGCTTCCAGTAAATTTTTATTTATTCTCGGTCCGGCACTGGCGATGATAACTGCTTTGCTGACAAGTTCTGTAATTCCCTGGGCAGCTCCTTTTGTTACGGCAAAGGGTGGAGTAATTCCAATGCAGGTAGCCGATGTGGATATGGGCATCTTAATTGTGTTTAGTATAGTGAGTGTGGGTGTGTATGGAATAATGATTGGCGGTTGGGCATCTAATAATAAATTTTCTTTGATAGCTGCTATCCGTGGCGCTTCGCAAATGGTTTCGTATGAATTGCCGATGGGGTTGGCGTTGATTGCTGTGCTGTTTATGACCGGTTCATTAAAGATGAGTGAGATTGTGGCCAACCAGGTGCAGCATGGCTGGCATGTAATTTACCAGCCGTTGGGATTTATCATATTTTTTGTTTGTGCATTGGCAGAATGCAACCGGACACCGTTTGATTTACCCGAAGCGGAAAATGAATTAAATTTTGGTTATCACCAGGAGTATTCATCTATGAAACTGGGTTTCTATTTATTTGCTGAATACATCAATATGTTTATCAGCAGTGCTATAATGGTTACCTTATTTTTCGGAGGCTATGATATTCCGTTTGTAAATGAAGCATCGTGGGGATTGGCACCCTGGTTAATATCTTTGATAAGTTTTGCTGTTTTGATGACTAAGATATCCATGATGTTGTTTTTGTTTTTATGGATCCGGTGGACAGTTCCCCGTTTCCGTTATGACCAGTTGATGAATTTGGGATGGAAAAAACTTATACCATTGGCCTTGCTGAACATGATAATAACGGCGGCAGTGATATTATGGTTGAAAAAATGAAGCCTCCCTGCCCTCCGAAGGAGAGTTCTTGGATGCTGATTGTAAAAAAAGTTCTTATTGATATTGTAAAGCCCAGTTGGGGCGGAACTAAAACTAAAGAGAGTTGATATCGTCGGTAACCCAGCTTTGCTTTTAAAATTAAAAAAGCTGCGGCAGGCAGGCATAAATAATATATTTGCGAACTATTGAAATGGGAATGCAATTAACAAATAAAGCAAAAGAAGTAGATCGTAAACCGATGACTTTCCTGGAGAGTATTTATCTCTGGAATATTCTGAAGGGGATGGGTATTACGATGAGCCACTTTTTTAAGAAGAAGGCCACCATTCAATACCCGGAACAAAAGAGATCCTACTCGAAAGTGTTTCGTGGCTTACATGTGCTGAACAGGGATAGCGAAGGAAGAGAGAATTGTACTGCCTGTGGTTTGTGTGCAGTTGCTTGCCCGGCAGAGGCAATAACAATGGAGGCGGCAGAAAGATTACCCGGCGAGGAAAATTTGTATCGTGAAGAAAAATATGCAGCGAAATATGAAATAAATATGCTGCGTTGTATTTTTTGTGGTTTGTGTGAGGAAGCTTGTCCGAAAGATGCGATTTATTTATCACAGACTTTTGCACCGGCCAACTATGGAAGAAAAGGATTTATTTATAAGAAACAGGATTTGCTGATACCAAATCCTGTTACTGATAAAGAGGCGTATGAAAAAGCATTGGGTGACCGGTTAAAAAAAAATGATTAACAAAAATTAATTACTCCCCTTTAGGGGATGGGGGTATGGGAATTACACAAATACTATTTTGGTTTCTTTCGGTGGTGGCTTTGTTCAGCGCCCTGATGGTGATTACAAGCAAGAACCCCGTGCACAGTGTGCTTTGGCTCATTGCCACTTTTTTTTCTATTTCCGGACATTATATTTTATTGAATGCTCAGTTCCTTGCCATAGTTAATATTATTGTTTATGCAGGTGCTATCATGGTGTTGTTCCTGTTTGTAATAATGCTGATGAATCTGAGCAGAGAAACAGAACCGCAAAAAAATCGTTGGCTCAAGTTGGGTGGCGCAGTGGCGGGAGGGTGTTTGTTGCTGGTGCTGGTAGCTGCATTAAAAGATACAGATTTGAAAAATCAGCAGGCATTGGTAAACGGGGGAAGCATTGGGTTGATTAAAAATCTGGGAAAAGAATTGTTCACTACCTATGTAGTGCCGTTTGAGATAAGCAGTGTTTTGTTTTTAAGTGCGATGGTTGGTGCGGTGGTGATTGGAAAGAAAGAATAAACCCCTGTCCCCTAAAGGGGAACCTGGGTTGAAGAGTTCTTATTGTTTTTGGAAATAAAAATTGTTGAAAATTATTATTTAACTCGCTTTAATGTTTATTAAACATTAGGGTTCTAAAGCCCCTTTAGGGGTTTGGGGTATGCCGATTAATTATTACATATTTCTGTCTCTTGCTCTCTTTTGCATTGGCATTGTCGGTGTGCTGACCCGCCGCAATGCGATCATTATTTTTATGTGCATAGAATTAATGCTGAATGCCGTGAATTTACTGCTGGTGGCATTTTCGAAAATGCATCACCTTGCTGCGAACGACCCTAAAAATTCTCTCTATCCAGTTTATGAAGGATTAAATAGGGCAATTGTTGGCACCGATGGTCAGCTATATGTATTTTTTATCATGGTTGTGGCGGCGGCGGAAGTAAGTGTGGGATTAGCAATTATTGTAATGATGTACCGTAATATACATTCGGTAGATGTGAATTTTTTAAACAGGTTAAAACATTAGACGGGATTAAAGAATATGCAAAATGTTCTC
Organism: Chitinophagaceae bacterium; assembly: GCA_032654705.1. Taxonomy (GTDB): domain Bacteria; phylum Bacteroidota; class Bacteroidia; order Chitinophagales; family Chitinophagaceae; genus JJ008. Next base: position 2,163,933 of record JAULAZ010000003.1, on the reverse strand, counting down.
CAAATAGTTTACTTAATTCCCCTTCTTCCATTGATTGGGTTTTTGATCAACGGATTGGGCAGAAAACAATTGTCCAAATCAATGATAAGTGTGATTGGCTGCGGGACAATTCTTGCTTCATTCATCATGAGTATTTGGGTTTTTATTCAGGTGAAGAATGGCAATTCTCATGTAGCGGAATATTTTAATTTTATCTCAGTTGGAAAACTGGTCATACCATTTGCATTCCAGATCGATGCACTCTCTTCCCTTTTCTTACTGATCATCACCGGTGTTGGGTTTTTGATTCATGTTTATTCCACTTCTTACATGCATGAAGAAAAACCGGATCACTTTGGAAGATATTTTTCTTTTCTCAACCTTTTTGTTTTCTTCATGCTGATACTGGTGATGGGCGCCAACTATGTTGTTATGTTCATTGGTTGGGAAGGTGTGGGGCTTTGTTCTTATTTACTGATTGGTTACTGGTTCAAAAATCATGATTTCAACAAAGCGGCGAATAAGGCTTTTATCATGAACCGCATTGGCGACCTTGCATTTCTCATTGCTTTATTCTGGTTGATTGCAAAACTCGATACTGTTTCATTCGACCAGGTTTTTAGTGCAGCCGGCCTTGCAAAATTAAAAAGTATTGATATTACCATTATTACCCTGTTACTCTTTATTGGAGCTGCAGGCAAGAGTGCACAGATACCTTTATATACATGGTTGCCTGATGCTATGGCAGGCCCCACACCAGTGTCTGCACTTATCCATGCAGCTACAATGGTGACTGCCGGTATTTACATGATTGCAAGGAGTAATGTATTGTATTCAATGTCTCATTTCTCGATGAATGTAGTTGCGTTTGTTGGTTTGGCCACTGCACTGTTTGCAGCAACTATTGCACTCAAGCAAAATGATATTAAAAAAGTGCTGGCTTATTCTACAGTGAGCCAGTTGGGTTATATGTTTTTGGCGTTGGGGGTGGGGGCTTATTCAGCCGGTGTATTTCATGTAATGACTCATGCATTTTTCAAAGCCTTATTATTCCTTGCAGCAGGCAGTGTAATACATGCCATGGGTGGCGAACAGGATATTCGTAAAATGGGTGGATTGAGTGGTAAAATAAAAATCACCTTCATTACATTCATGATTGGTTGTATAGCTATTTCAGGAATTCCTCCATTCAGCGGATTCTTTTCTAAAGATGCTATTTTATTGGCTGCATTTGAACATGAAAAATTTGGAATTATCCTTTATTCCGTTGCTTTATTTACTGCATTACTTACCGCCTTCTATATGTTCCGGTTATTGTTCATCACATTTGCCGGAAGCTTCCGCGGAACCGAAGAACAAAAACATCATGTGCATGAAAGTCCTGCAGCCATGACCATTCCGCTGATCATCCTGGCAGTGCTTTCTGTTGTTGGCGGATTGGTGGGCATACCGGAAGTATTTATGAAGGGCGGAGATAAACTGAGTGAATTTTTATCACCGGTTATTACAGCACATGAACCAGGCAATCCTGTTTCTCATTCTAAAGAAATCATGCTGATGGCTTTGTCAACAGGGCTGGTGGTTATAACAATCATTTTGGCGTGGTTCCAATTCAGAAATTACAAACAAAAAGAAGCAACAGGTCTTGGAAAAGTACTGGAAAACAAATGGTATGTGGATGAACTGTATGAAAAAGTAATAGTAAATCCGTTGCACCGGTTTGGCGGATTTTTGAAAAACAGTATAGAAAAATTGGTGATAGATGGCCTGGTGAATGGAGTAGGGAAAGTGGTGAATTATGGCAGCCGCCAGATGCGGTTATTACAAAGCGGGCAGGTGGGTAATTATGTGTTATTGATGGTGGTAAGCATGGTGCTGATTTTTGTGTTGCAGTTCTTTTTAAGAAAATAAACCCCCAACCCCCTAAAGGGGGCTCGCCAGTACGCAAGCCAAAAGTTGGAGGACATTTTAAAATTTGAAAAACTAAAAGTCCCTTTAGGGATTTAGGGTTCTATGATTCCTGTTTTACTGATATTAATTCCTTTGCTGACCGGGCTGGTTGCATTTTTTATTAAAAATGAAAAATCAATCCGCTCATGGACTTTGCTTGCCACTTTTTTAACAATGGTTGTTTCCATACTTGGATTAACCCTGTTGAAAGAAGATAAATACCTGCATTATCAAATTGATTGGCTGCCGGCATTAGGCAGCAGTTTTTCAGTGAAGTTGGATGGCATGGGTCAGTTGCTTTGTTTGCTGAATGCGGTGGCTTACCCATTAATTCTTATCGCCACCTGGAACACATCGTATAAAAAATCCTGTAACTTTTTTGCCTTAATGCTGCTGGCACAGGCCGGGATGATGGGAGTGTTCCTGGCCATGGATGCGTTGGTATTTTATTTTTTCTGGGAGCTGGCATTGATACCCATGTATTTTCTTTGCTCGCAATGGGGAGGAGAAAAAAGAATACAGGCTACGTTCAAATTCTTTATCTATACGTTCATTGGTTCTCTGTTAATGCTTATCGGCATCTTGTATGTGTATGCACACACAGCGGATCATTCATTTGATATTGCGGCATTTTATAAAGTTGTTCTTTCCGGTAAACAGCAAAACCTTGTTTTCTGGCTGATGTTTGTAGCCTTTGCCATTAAGATGCCCATATTCCCGTTTCATACCTGGCAGCCCGATACATATGAGCAGGCGCCAACTGCCACAACAATGGTATTAAGCGGAGTGATGGTGAAGATGGGTGTATTTGGTATTGCCCGTTGGTTGTTCCCGGTTGTATCAGGAGCATCTTTTATGTGGGGTGATTTTATTACACCGCTTGCAATTATCGGGATGATATATGCCTCATTAATTGCGTTGCGCCAGGATGATTTAAAACGGTTGGTTGCCTACTCTTCCATAGCCCATATTGGTTTGCTTTGCGCCGGCATATTTACACAAAATGTTACCGGTTTGCAGGGCGTGATGATACAGATGTTCAGTCATGGTATTAACATTATAGGATTGTGGATAGTGGTGGAATGGATAGAACGCAACACCGGCACCCGTAAAATTTCAGAATTAGGCGGATTGGCACAAACAGCGCCAATGCTTGCTGTTTTCCTGGTAATTATTACGCTTGCCAATATTGCTTTGCCATTGACCAATGCCTTTGTTGGTGAGTTTCTCATTTTTAATGGCATCCTGAGTTCTTATACACAATATTATGTTTGGTTTACTGTGATGGCAGGCATCTGTATTATCCTTGGAGCGGTGTATATGCTGGGGATGATCAGGAAAGTGGCTTATGGGAATGTAAATGCTCTTACAGCAAAAGTGACGGATGTAAAGACAAATGAAAAAATTGCTTTGGGAATTATTGTTGTGCTGATTTTGTGGGCAGGAATTTTCCCGCAGACGATGTTAAATATAACCAGTGAAGTAAGCAATTCATTGGTAAATAAGTTTGAAGAACTGAGGCATATGCTACCAAAATAATTTGAAGATACTTGTATGAACGCATTACTACTTTCGGCAGTTTTGGGTGTTATCATGATGTTTAGCGGCATTGTGTTGAAGAAAAATAGTGCTATCCGGAATGTGGCTATCGCCGGGATATTGTTGCTGCTGGTTGTAAATATCCTGGAGATGGGCGGAACCGCTTTTTTTGCAATTGATACAAAAGGTATGATTGCGTTTGACAGGTTTGCTCTTCTTTTTAATACGATTGCTTTTGGTTCAACATTGCTGTACCTGGTACTTTCGGCGGGAGAAATGGAAAAAGTGGGCATTAAATATGCGGAATACCTGGCACTGATATTTTTTATTCTTTGCGGCATCACTCTTACTTCTTCATTCAAATCATTGCTTATCCTTTTCCTTGGTATAGAAATTATTTCTATACCGCTTTATATTTTAACCGGCAGCGATAAAAGAAACCTGAAAAGCAATGAGGCGTCGCTCAAGTATTTTTTACTCGGCGCTTTTTCTACCGGGTTGATGCTGATGGGTATTGCCCTCATTTACGGAGCCAGTGGAAGTTTTTATACTGGTAAAATAAGTTTGTTTGAAGGACTGCCATCGCCATTATTGGTTGCAGGTATGTTGCTATTGTTGTTTTCCATGTCCTTTAAAGTATCAGCAGCACCTTTTCATTTTTGGACACCGGATGTTTACGACGGAGCCCCAACTGTTTTTACTTCTTTTATGGCAACCATTGTAAAGGCCGCCGTTTTCATCGCATTCATTCGTTTGTTTGATGAAGCATTTGGCACATTGCAATACAAGTGGCAATTACTGGTAGCGATTATTACCGCCGTCACTCTTTTTATTGGAAATATTACCGCCGTTTTTCAGCAGAGCGTAAAGAGAATGCTGGCTTATTCCAGTATCGCACAGGCTGGCTTTATGATGCTGTCTTTAGTAGCAATGAATGCAGATGCGAAGGAAGGAATATTGCTGTATGTAACGGCCTATAGTTTAGCTACCATTGGCATTTTTGCTGTGCTGATAAAAATGAAGGACTACACGTTTGACGGGTTCAATGGATTTGCCAGACATCAGCCATTATTAGCTGCTGTTACTACCATCTTTTTGTTATCGCTCGCCGGCATTCCGCTTACGGGTGGATTCCTTTCTAAATTTTACATGCTGAAGGCAGCAATGGGTACAGGGCAACATCTGTGGCTGGTTATTTTTGCTGTGCTGATGGCAGCAGTTAGTGTGTACTATTATTTCAGGGTTATCCAGGCAATGTATTTTAAAGAAGGAGACGAACAACCAGTTGACGCTTCCCCGTTTTTTAAATGGATGTTGGTATTACTTGCTGCCCTGGTAATATTGTTGGGCATCTTCCCTAACCTTCTGTTAAGCTGGTATTATTTCTAAATTTGTTCTTACTAACTTCGGTATTACCTGCGGGCAGTCAGCAATCGGCAGCCGGCAAGAACCAGTCACCAGTAACTTGTAACCGCAATGAATTGGCTTGATAATTTTTCCCTGGCATTCCGCACTATTCGCAGTTATAAACTGAGAACGGGTTTAACCATTGCCATTATTGCCTTTGGCATTATGGCGCTGGTAGGTATCATCACGGCGATTAAAGCCATGAATCAGAAATTCAAAGAAAGTTTCACTACCATGGGGGCAAATTCTTTTACGGTTCGTTTCAAAGAAAGATCAATTCATTTTGGGGGAAATCACAACGAAAAGATCAAGCTCTCCAAAAAAGGTAATAAGAAAGAAAAAAAATCAAACCTTGGGAAAATCATTACCAAAGATGAAGCGGAACTATTTGTAAAATCCTTCCATTACCCGTCTATAAAAAGCATTTACCTTCTTGGCAACAGAAATAACATTGTATCGCATGAAACGAGAAAAACAAGTCCCAACGTCATGCTTTTTGGTGGGGATGATAATTTTCTGTTGTTAAATGGACTAAAGCTTAGAGCTGGCCGGAACCTGAACCGCCTTGACGTAGAGACAGGCCGCAATGTTTGCATTCTTGGATTTGATGTGGCAAAGAAACTCTTTAAAGAAGGAATTGAGAGGGCGGTCAATGCACTTGTTCGCATCAATAATACTCCTTACCGGGTATTGGCTGTCATGGAAAGCCGCGGTTCCAGTTTTGGTTTTAGCAGGGATAACATAATTATTTCAACTTACCGGAATGTTGACCGAAACTTTCCTTCGGGTTTTTCTTTTGTGGTGGCAGTAATGACTGATAATATGCAACAAGTGAATGAAGCCATGGGAGAAGCAGAGGGAGCTTTCAGGGCCATCCGGAAACTAAATACAAGAGAAGAAAATAATTTTGTTTTGGACCGTAGCGACAGCGTTGCTGAAAAGGCTATGAATGTACTTAGTCTTTTTACTCTTTCTATTGTAATCATCGGCTTTATAACACTGATTGGGTCGGCCATAGCGCTAATGAATATTATGCTGGTTTCCGTTTCTGAAAGAACAAGGGAGGTGGGGTTGATTAAAGCCATAGGCGGAAAAAACGCTGCTGTCCGCAACCAGTTTCTGATCGAGTCGGTTTTTATCAGTTTATTTGGCGCCCTCTTCGGAATAATATTGGGTGTATTTTTTGGAAATCTTGCATCATTGGTATTTAAAACCGGGTTCGTAGTTCCCTGGAACTGGGTGTTTTTAGGCATATTTATCTGTACAATTGTAGGTCTTTTGGCCGGGTTATACCCGGCGCTAAAGGCTGGCCGGCTAAACCCTATTGAAGCATTGAGATATGAGTAAGCGGAAATGGCGATGTTTTTTTTGCCGGGCATTGCCCTGCGTCAATTTCTTTCAAATTATTTATCAGGGGGTTAATCCATTTAAAAAAATCCTTAACTTGTAGCCCCCTCCCAAAAAAATGTAAGGAAGGGGATTTTTATATAAACTTTTTCCTTAGCATTGTAATTCCGAAACACGGATTAGTATTTAACAATTAAAAAAAACTAAAAAACTAAGATCATGGCGGAGATTAAATCAACTGCATCAGTTAAGGCTACTTCGGTACAACCAAAGAAAAGTAGTAATGCTATCTCATGGATTGCACCTATTGTTTGTATCATCGCCGGTTATCTCATCTGGCGTTTTATTTTTGGAAATCCAGACGGATTTGAGGTAAAAGGAAAAGGAATTTTCTGGCCAAAGCATGACAAGCCTAAAGACGCTTTAAGTGGTATTTATATGGGAGGAATCATCATCCCATTCCTGATTGGCATGTTCCTGATGGTACTTACTTTTTCACTTGAGAGATACATGACCATTCGTAAAGCATTGGGTAATGGATCTATTTCGGATTTTGTCCGCAAGATTCAGTACCACCTGGCTAACCGCAATGTAGATGCTGCACTATCAGAGTGTGATAAACAACGTGGTTCTGTTGGTAATGTTATGAAAGCTGGTCTTCGCCGCTACAAAGAAATGATCAACGAGGGTGGTTTAAATACCGATCAGAAAGTAATTGCTATTCAAAAAGAAGTTGAAGAAGCAACTGCTTTGGAATTGCCAATGCTTCAAAAGAATCTGGTTTTTCTTTCTACAATTACTTCAGTAGGTACATTGGTGGCCCTGCTGGGTACGGTAATGGGTATGATCAGGTCATTCAGCGCCTTAGGAAATGATGGAGGTGGGGGTGCTGCAGCCTCACAGTTAGCTGTTGGTATCTCAGAAGCGTTGTATAACACAGCATTAGGTATCGGAACCTCGGCCCTTGCGTTGATTATGTACAATGTATTTACAACCAAAATCGACTCAATAACTTATGGCATTGATGAATCAGGTTTCACCCTGACTCAAAGCTTTGGCTCCCTGTATAAATAATCTGCGGAAGCAAGATCATTGTATATGGAATTTTGAAACTTATTCATCTAATTCTAAATTATTGTAATCATGCCAAGTGTTAAGATGCCGAGGAAAAGTACGGATACGGACATGACTCCTTTTGTGGATGTCGCCTTCCTGATCCTTTCCTTTTTCATCATGGCTACCAAATTCAAGCCACCTGAGCCGGTAACAATTACAACGCCCAATTCAGTTTCTTCACAGGACTTACCTGCGGATGATGCCGTTATGGTAACCATTGATACAGCCAACCGGGTGTTTTTTTCAGTGCTTGCTGAAAAAGATAAAACCATATTTGACGATGTAATTAAAAAAGTGGGAACAATTCGCAACATAACTTTCAGTAATGACCAGATAATGAATTTCAGGAAGACTTTTGCAGTAGGTGTTCCTTTTTCCCAGTTGCCCAGTTTATTAAGCCTGGAACCTGAAAACCAGACCGCTTCATCTCAGGCGGGCATTCCTGTAATGGATACACTCGACAATCAGCTGGTAACCTGGATACAGGCAGCCAAGGAAGTTTATCGGGACAGGCAAAAAGGATTGAAATACCTGATAAAAGGGGACGGAGAATCAAAGTACCCGACTTTTGAAGCAGTAGTTTCAGCCTTTAAGCTAAATGACGAGTTTAAATATAATCTCGTTACGTCTCTTGAAAATGCCCCAACCGGCTCAGCACTTGATATTGCAAACCGGAAAGGGTTGAAAATTGATAAATAAATTTTTAATCACTCAATTCTACAATTATGGCAAGTATAGATACCGCCGGTGGTGATAGTGGTCATAAAAAAGGCCCGGGAGTAAAGAAAGCCAAAAAACTTTCTACTCGTGTGGATATGACACCAATGGTGGACCTCGGGTTTCTGCTGATAACTTTCTTCATTTTTACTGCAACGATGAGTAGTCCCAAGGCCATGGATCTCCGGATGCCCAAGGATGTAAAAGATCCTAAACAGCAAAATGAGGCCAAGGAATCAGGTGCATTGACAATCTTGTTGGGGAAGGGAAATCAGGTGTACTATTATGAAGGCAAACTGGATGAAAAAGCCAGTCAATTTACCCCGACTACATGGAAAGGAATACGGGACGAGATTATAAAAAAGAAGCAAGATGTAATTTCGAGGCACCAGCATGATTACAACCAACCTGATAGCGAATGTAAAAAGCGGCAGGAAAGTGCCAAAAAAGATGGTGATCCGGATTGGGCAGATGCCTGCAAGGACAGGGACTTTGTTGTTATCATTAAGCCTGACCAGGATGCCACTTATAAAAACACAGTGGATATTCTGGATGAAATGAAAATCAACCAGGTAAAGACCTATGCAATGGTCAAGATATTTCCCATTGAATATGACATGATTAAACAAACCGAAGCAGGTAGTGGAATAAAGTAGTTGTTACCGGTTTATGGAATTACCGGTTATCAACATCTAATAAAAAATTATATAATGGAAGCCAACAAAATTTTATCAGCCGATCTTCTCGATATTCTTTTCGATGGGAAGAACAAGGATTATGGAGCTTATGATCTTCGTAAAACCTATAACCGGCGCATTATCCGGGCCCTTGTTATTACAGCAGCTATTGCCTTGCTGGCTTTGCTTGGTTCATTACTGGCCAGCAATATGAAATCCGGGGGTAAACAAAAGAATAAAATAACTGAGGTATCTCTTCAGGACATTAAACAGGAGGAAAAGAAGATTGAACCACCTCCGCCACCCCCGCCCAAGCAAGAGCCGCCAAAAGTGGAAATGAAACAATTCACTCCTCCGGTAGTTAAAAAGGATGAAGAAGTAGAAAAACCACCACCACAACAAGAAGAATTAAAAGATGTAAAAATTGCAGACATAAACCAGGAAGGTATTAAAACCAATGATATTCCGACGCCTGCAGTTATTGATGAAGGCAAGCAGATTGTAGAAGAAAAGAAAGAGGATGATGAAAATAAAATCTTTGACAAAGTAGAGATAGAAGCCTCTTTTCCCGGTGGCGATGCCAAATGGCGCCGTTATCTTGAGGGAACATTGAATGCCAGCACACCCGTTGACAATGGAGCTCCTGAAGGCAATTATACCGTGCAGGTACAGTTTGTGGTTGATAAGGAAGGTAATATAAGTGACGTTCATGCGTTGACCAATCATGGCTATGGCATGGAACAGGAAGCTGTCCGGGTTATTCAAAAAGGACCCAAATGGACTCCAGCTATTCAGAATGGCCGTTCTGTAAAAGCTTACCGTAAGCAGCCCATTACATTTGTTGTTACCGGCGAATAAAAATAGTTTTACGTATTATCAATCCTCCCCGATTTTCGCAGGGGAGGATTTTTTATTTTCACTACCTGACAAATCACTTCTACTTTTGATTAATGAATAAACTGTCGAATTGGGATGATACGATTGTGGCGTTGGCTACTCCTCCCGGGGTGGGAGCAATAGGCGTAATACGGCTGAGTGGTAAAAATGCTTTTGAAATCATTAATCAGTTATTTCCTTCCAAAGATTTGAGCTGGCAGCCATCACACACTTTACATGTTGGGTTTATTAAAGAAGATGGAAAAGATATTGATGAAGTAGTAATTTCTCTTTTTAAAAATCCAAAAAGTTATACCGGAGAAGATGTGGTGGAGATAAGTTGTCACGGATCGCCATATGTGCAGCAGCAGGTTATTAATGCCTGTATTAAAAAGGGGGCAAGACTTGCCCGCCCGGGAGAATTTACACAACGGGCTTTCTTAAATGGCAAGTTAGATTTAACACAGGCAGAAGCAGTGGCTGATTTAATTGCTTCAAATTCTTCAGCATCGCAAAGAGCCGCCTTGCATACAATCCGGGGTGGTTTTTCTGAAAATTTAAAATCATTAAGAGAAAGACTTATCCGTTTTTCCGCCCTGATAGAACTTGAATTGGATTTTAGCCAGGAAGACGTGGAGTTTGCAGACAGGGGACAGTTGTATGCACTGGTAAATGAACTAACAATATCAACTAAAAGGTTAGTCAATTCCTTTCAATTGGGAAATGTAATTAAAAACGGCGTCAGCGTTGCCATTATCGGTAAACCCAATGCAGGAAAATCAACATTGCTGAATAGTTTGCTGAATGAAAACAGGGCCATTGTCAGTCATATTCCCGGTACAACAAGAGATACTATTGAAGAGGTAATCAATATTGACGGAATCCTCTTCCGGCTTATTGATACAGCTGGTATCAGGCAACATTCAAATGATATAATTGAGAGTGCCGGGATGGAACGCAGCCTGGAAAAAATGAATCAGGCAGATCTTGTTCTGTATATTTTTGATACTGCGGAAAATCCGGATGAAATAATAACTTTAAAATCAGAGCTTGACGGGAAGCAAATGAATTATTTAATGGTAGGAAATAAGATTGACCAGTTGGGTGAAGTGATGGCTAAAGATAAATTCAGTGTTGTTGAAGGGTTGGTTTTTATTTCTGCAAAGCAACAGCTTCATACAGAAGTGTTGAAAGAGCGGATGGTTGATAAAGTACTTCTGGGCCAGGTGCAAACAGAAAATACCGTTATCACCAATGCAAGACATTATCATGCGTTGAAAGAAGTAGAGAAGTCATTGGAAGAAATTAAAATGGGATTAGATAATAAGTTACCCGGCGATCTGCTGGCATTGGACATAAGGCGTTGTCTTCATTATCTTGGCGAGATTACTGGAGAAATAACCAATGAAGATCAGCTTGATTATATTTTCAGTAAATTCTGTATCGGAAAGTGAAGGTGCTTTCTTTTTCTTAAAGCATTAACGGGACTAGTAAAAAACCATTAGCCTGAATGCAGAAAAAGAGTTGGGAAACCCCGTCCAACGGAATCATTTTTCCCTACGTGAAATAACCTCAAATTTTCCTAAAGAGTGGGAATGTTTCATGTTATTTAAATAAAAATACGGTTTAAACGTTTTTCACAAGATGAAGTCTGCTGATTACTATATGCAGTGCCGGCGAAATGAACAAAAAAAACCAATTCGGTGGACTGGTGAAAAAGTGGATTAACTTTGCAAAGTAACTGCCTGGTAGAAAACAAAAAGGACTTTTTGCCAAATATGACTAATAAACTGAAGATATTATTGGTGGGTTGCGCTACTGTACTTGTTTCCACTTCCGTTTCTTCACAAATTCAGTCATGTCCTGCAAATATTAATTTTTCATCAGGTGATTTATCTTTTTGGTCTGCCAGCACCGGGTTGATGAACGGCAATAGTCAAAGTTACCCCGCACCAAATAATGGCGTTTCTGTTATACCTGAATACACCATTTCGCCTGCAGGTATAAAAGTTATTACATCTGCCTTTACAGATTTATATGGTGGCTTTTCTACCATTCCGGTAATTAATGGTAACTCTTATGGGTTTTCCGTACAAATAGGATCCACTGCCACTTCTTTTGATCTTCATTCTGCTATAAACAACCCGGGAGGTTTTAAAAGATCTGTTACTTATTTAATCAATGTGCCGGCAGGGTCAGTTACAATTCCGTATACAATGACTTATGCTTACGCCATGGTATTGGAAAATGGTACACATAACTCTAATCAGCAACCATTATTCAAAGCTACATTAAGCACACCAGATAGCATTATTACCTGTGCTTCGCCCCAATATTATCTTCCAACCTTTAATAATGCTGGCGGGGGTGGTGGTGGTTTAGGCGCCACATTGGATACGGCAGCTGCTCTCGCAAATGGGTTTACAAATAGCCCTGTTTTGTTTCTTTCACATGCCGGAACTGGTGGAGCAGGTGGAATTTGGTTACAGGATGTGTGGACAAAAGGTTGGACTGAGGTTACTTTCGATCTGTCCCCTTATCGTGGTCAACAGGTAAGCCTTACATTCGAATCTGATAATTGTACCCCTGGTGCCCATTTTGCTTATGCATATGTTGCACTGAGGAATACCTGTGGAGGTCTCGAGATCAGTGGAGCCACTACAGCCTGTACTAATACCAACATAACTTATTCTGTGCCTTCTTTAGCCGGTGCCATTTATGACTGGACTGTTCCGCCCGGTTGGGTAATTAATTCCGGAGCGAATACAAATATTATTAATGTTACTCCGGGTATTACCGGTGGGATAATAACTGCTCACGAAGTAAACAGTTGTGCTGATTTGAGAGCTACGATAAATGTAACTACTACTCCACCAACTATCCCGGGAGCAGTCAATAGTGATAATACAGTTTGCTCGGGTACTAACAGTACACAATTGACAGTTAACGGACAGGTGGGAAATATCGTGAACTGGATTTCCTCTATTGACGGAATTAACTGGACTCCTATTGTTAACGCAGGCACCAGTTATACTGCACAAAATCTGATAGCCACCACACAATACAGGGTATTGGTGCAAAATGGAACTGCCTGTAAAGTGGATACAAGCACTGCTGCAACAATTATTGTTGACCCAAAAACAGTCGGAGGAATTTTAAGCCCTGCAAATATTGCTGTATGTGCAAATCAAACTACCAACAGTGTTTTTACATTAACAGGAAATACAGGTGGAGTCGTGAACTGGCAATTCTCATTTGATAATACCAACTGGAATAATTTTTTTCCTGTAAAAACAGATTTAATTTATAGTGCGAATTCTATAAATGCGACAACAGAGTACCGGACAATTGTTAAAAGCGGTGTATGTCCTGCCGATACCAGTTCCATTGCAACAATTACTTTCATTAATGTTCCCTTTCCACAAGCTACAATCGACCCTGCTTTATCTTCTATATGCTTCGGCAAATCAACCCCTCTGAATGCCAATATCAGCATAGGCACAGGTTATACATGGAGTAATGCCAGCACATTGGTAAACCAGGGCAATGGCAATATCAATTCTCTTCCTTTTAATATTAATGCAGTTGCAACGCCACGAAGAAATACAGATTATGTGCTTACTATTAACAATGCCGGTTGTCCTAATGCATTAATGGATACATTTCATGTAGTGGTAACACCACGTATCATTGTCTTTGCGGGAAATGACACTTCTATTGTTTCCAATCAACCCTTGCAGCTACATGCTACAGCCAATGATTCATTAGCAAACCAATTTACATGGACACCCGCTACAGGATTAAACTTTACCAATATTTATAACCCCGTTGCCACATTAAATATGGAATTAGGCGAGTCTATTATGTATGTGGTTAGGGCAACCAATGCAGCAGGATGCTTTGGTGAGGATAATATTATTGTGACCATTTTTAAAACAGGTCCTGAAATTTTTGTTCCTTCTGGTTTTACACCGAATGGCGATGGACTCAACGATATTATCGCCCCCATTTGTGTGGGGATAAAGCAACTGAACTTTTTCCGGATATATAACCGCTGGGGACAATTAGTTTTTAGTACCAACCAAATTGGAAAAGGCTGGGATGGACTGATTAACGGAATGAAGCAGGGCACGGCTAATTTTGTATATATGGCACAGGCTGTTGATTATTTGGGTCATGTTGTTTTTAAAAAAGGAAATATTGCCTTGATACGATAATGAATTATTTTTCTTCTGTAATTCAAAAAGCAACCGGGAAATTCAGGTTGCTTTTTTTAGGAAGAAATTAAAAGCGAAAACCAGTTGGATAATATCTTGAGTAAATTATGTATCAAAAGTGGCTGTCTTTCTTTTGTTCGCAAATCAATATCACAATCAGCCAGAACCCCAAAATCTTATTTTGGATGAAACCTGGGCAATTTTCATCCAAAAGAGTCAATTTTCTTCAAAAACTCAACCTTTTTCCAGAGAAAAAGGCTTCAAAATACCCCTTTTTGATTTTTATTTCGTAGCAACTTGACAATAATCATTGTTTTATAAAGTGCTAAAAGTAAATTTTACCAAAATTCCTATTCTGTTTTCAGTAATATTTGATTTTCTTACTTAGTAAGGTCTTTAATCTATATAAATATATAAATATGAGCATAACACAAAGCATTCCGGCATCAAAAAAAATCAGGAGTAGTGCAAGTACAATAAGCCAGCATATTGTTGAAATTGTAAGTGATTCCGGAGAAGGCGCCCAAAAAGCCGGGCAAAGTTTTGGATCTGTTTCTGCTAAAATGGGCAATGGGGTCTGGACGGTAGAAATTATTCCTGCAGAAATTCAACCGCCGGCAAGATCAAGAGCCGGAGCTTCAGGTATCCGCATCAGGGTTGGCTCTGAAAAAGTAACTAATATGGGCGATCATGCCAATCTTGTAGTTGCCCTTAATGAGCAGGTGCTTTATGGAAGGATAGCTCAGAATGCATATGCAGAAGGCACTATCATTTTATTAGAAAACAAATGGGCCAGCAGCGATATTGAATCCATCCGGAAAGAGTACGCAATGGCTTTAGCTGATTTTAATGCAAGGGGTTTCAAGGTTGTCGAAATACCTATGGAAACAGAATGCTTAAAGTTTGTTCCTGATCCCAGGAAAGGAAAAAATATGTGGGTGCTTGGTATGCTTTGCCGGATTTATAATCGGGATTTAACAAAAGCGGAAGAACAGATCAGGTATACCTTTAAGAAAAAATCGGAGAAAATTTTTGAGTCAAATGTCAATCTTTTAAAAGGCGGCTATAACTGGGCCAAAGAAAATTTAGAACTCAATTTCGAAATTCCGCCATTGCAGGATGCAGGTGAGCTGGTGGTGATGAATGGAAATGAAGCCATCGCATTAGGGACGCTGGCTGCCGGAATCGAAGTATGCGCCATGTACCCGATTACTCCTGCCACTTCTGCTTCTCACAAACTTGCTGAGTGTATTGAAAACGCCGGGGGAATTATTCACCAGGCGGAAGATGAAATAGCTGCTATTGGTTTTGCCATTGGTTCTTCCTATGCGGGTAAAACGGCTATTACAATTACTTCTGGTCCCGGCATGGCATTAAAGACCGAATTTATTGGATTGGCCGTTATGGCTGAAGTTCCGTTAGTAATCGTTGATGTGCAAAGAGGCGGACCCTCTACAGGCCTGCCGACAAAAGTTGAACAGGGAGACCTGTTAGCTTCATTATATGGAGCAGCCGGGGATGCTCCTAAAATAATTATTGCACCCGCAACCATTGAAGAATGTTTTCAATTTGTGATATTGGCACGCAAACTTGCAGAGGCTTTTCGTACCCCGGTTATTATTCTGACAGATGCTAATCTTGCAACTGGAGTTTCACCTTTTCCCCGTCCGAAAATTAATGCTGATTGGCTGGCGCCTCCCATTGACCAGAGTCGATGGAAGGAAAATATCAGTCCTTACAATTGGGATCCTGAAACAGGATTAAGCCAACGTCCAATACCAGGGCAGAAAGACGGCATGTACACTTTAACGGGTTTAGCTCATGACCATAACAGCAAGGTTGCCTATGACCCTGAAATAAATCAAAAAGCAAGTGAGGCCAGGAGCAGAAAACTTGCTGCAGTACTTCAAACCTTAAAGCCGCCAAAAATAAATGGCGATGAAAGTGGTGATTTGCTGGTGGTAGGATGGGGCTCTACAAAAGGCGCCATAGAAGAAGCAGTTGATACAGCCAGAAATTCAGGCCTTAAAGTTAGTAGCCTTCACCTGCGATTTCTAAGTCCTATGGAACCGGGATTGGAAGAAATATTTAAGAAATTTAAGAAGATAAAAACTGTAGAAATAAATTACAGTGATAAAGTCGGCGATCCGCTCATTACCCAAAAAAGCAGGAGGTATGCCCAGCTTGCATGGTTGTTGAGGGCACATACTCTTGTTGATGTTGATTGTTACAGCAATGTTTTCGGTCAGCCTATTAACCCCGGGAAAGTGCTGAATATGATAAAAGAAGAATTAATAAATAAAAATTAATAATTTATGTTCGGATTAAAACCAGATCTCTGCAGCATTCCGCTTACGGATGAATATTATTCGCTTGAAGATTATGAGGATGGCATTGCCAGGTGGTGTCCCGGTTGTGGTGACCACAGCATACTTACCTCAGTACAAAAACTTTGCAGGGAAAAGCAATTAGCTCCGGAAAAAACCGTATTTGTCAGTGGCATTGGCTGCAGCAGCCGATTCCCTCATTACATGAACACTTACGGTTTCCACGGTTTGCATGGAAGGGCTTTCCCTGTTGCCTCTGGCGTTAAATTCCGAAGACCGGATTTAGATGTGTTTGTTGTCACGGGTGATGGCGACTGTTGTTCTATCGGAACTGCCCATTGGATTCATGCCATCCGATACAATATGAAAATGACCGTTCTGCTGTTGGACAACAGTATTTATGGTTTGACGAAAAAACAAACCAGCCCCACGAGTGCAAGAGGTACCAAGTCAAATACACATCCCCAGGGTTCGATATTGCCTCCGATAAACCCCATTCAAACAACACTTGGCGTCTCCAATGTTTCGTTTGTAGCTCAAACTGCTGATTGGAATCCTGCCCATGTTTACGAAACGATTAAAGCAGCTTATGAGCATCCCGGGTTTTCATTTGTAAGAGTTGTGCAAAGATGTCCGGTTTATATGCGTGATTTATACGATGCAGCTGTATCGGATCCAACTGCTTTAACATTGCTTACACATGAAAAGGGCATTAAGCTTCATGAAAATGTTGAAAGGAGTTTTAAAAATATTATCCAACACGATCCGTCCGATATTAATAAAGGCCGGGAATACGCAGAAATGTCCGGCAGTATTCCGATTGGATTGTTCTATCAAAATAAGAATGCTCCTAGATATGATGAATACGGGGCTTTCAATATTGGAATGCCCGTTGAAGATAAAATCTCGGCCATAAATTCAGAGTTAGATAAATACGCTGTATAAATAGTTCAATTAATGTTATGGTGAAATCCAAAAACACTCCGAACGAATTATTCAATGAATTCCTGAATGAAGAAGCTCTTAAGCCCAGACAAAAGGTTGAAGTTGCTCTGGAGATAATAAAACCCGAAACCGTAAGTTACAAACTGGCTGTTCCGACTCCAACCACTGAAGAGGAAATAAAAAACCAGTGGCGTGTAATCAGGAACTTTTTTCGTTCAGGTGAAAATCCAAAAAGGAACGAATCAACCGGGCTGATGCCTGTATTGCCGGCGCCTTATTTAAAAAAAGATGAGATAACGACTGATTACCCGGTTTTTCTTTCAGTGGAAAGTAAGTTTGATCATTGTCCTTTTTCAGATTTGCTTGAAAATACGTTTAAAAAAATATTTAAGGAAAAAGAAGCCGGCATATTATTACAGAACCTGCCTCGAATCGAAAACTTTGTCCGTAAATATGTTGTTGATGCCGGTAATTTTTGTCCGTTTGATGTTGCTCTTGGTTCAGCCATCAAAGACATTTCTAAAATAAAAATAAAAGGCGAAGACCGGGCAAATTTTCTAAAGGACATTGAAAAATTTAAAGACAGTTTACCGCAAAGTGGAATGCTATTGGGATTTTCTCAACAGACTCCGGTTCACTTTCTGGTTCATCTGTTGAAATATCAAACGCTGGAAAAAAGAAAAAAATTCATTTCTGAAATTCATGTTTTAAAATCAGGGTTGAATGATTTATTATCGGTAGAAAAATCCGAAGGATCAAAAGATCATTCATCCGGCTGGGGAATTGCTGATTCTCTCATTGAATTTAAAAAGTTGGATACGCTTATGCCCGAACGGGCATCTGAATCAATGCCGGAGAAAAGATACGAAAGGATTGTAAACTGCATCAGCACACTGGATTCAGCGGAAAGTTTGTTACAGAACTATAATGGTCTCATATTTATCGGCAAAACCTTATCCGAAAATTCAAATTTCAATTGGAACAAACTGCTGGAAGGTATTGAAGTTAAAGTTGCTCCTACCAACGAAAGTTGTACATCTGCCTCCAACGGATTCAAAAATCATATTGCCGGCTTAGTTAAATTAATGACCGCAGTAAGAATTGCCGAGCTGGAAATAAAAAATAAATATGACGAAGAAATTCACCGAGATTTCTTTAAAAGATTCAACTGGCATTATTTTACTGAAGAAGAATCTTCGCTTTGTCCGCCCGTTGTTTTGATCGAGGAGACTCAAAATCTTTTAGGAAAAGAATTGCAGCACTTTTCAACTTTAATTGCTTCCAACAAGCCTGTTAAGGTTTTGGCGATAAACGAGCCTTCTCCTTTTAAAATAAATTTTAATGATTCGGAAGATGAATTACCTTCTTATCAGCAGGAGCTGAGTTCATTGACTATTTCACACAGGGGTGCATTCACTCTTCAAAGCGCTTTGCATAATCCGGTTCATTTACTAAAAGGAATTGAATCCGGGTTAGCTTCTTCCACACCAGCTTTGTTCCATATTTTAATCTCACCTGATTCTGATAATACTTCCACTCAAAACTTTATTAACATCAGCAGCGCTGTGGAAGGAAGACAGTTTCCTTTGTTTACCTACAGTGCCGGAGAAAATAAATGGGGAAGCAGATTTGATATTAACGCCAATCCTCAATCTTATCTCGACTGGCCGGAATATACATTTGAAATCACTAATGAAAATAAAGGGACTGATAAACTTGAACTTCCATTTACGTTTGTTGATTTTTATGCAGTAAATAAATCAAACAGTGAAAGTTTATTTCTTGTTCCGCCTTCCTATTGGTCGGATGATTTAATTCCACTGAGTGAATACCTGAAACTTTCTACCGACAAGTTGTACGCCAAAGTCCCATTCATCTGGTTGGTGGATAATGAAGACACTTTACAAAAAGTTGCCGTTCCTTATTCTTTGGTGATTGAGGCAAAAGAACGTTTGGACTTCTGGAATTTCATTCAGGAGTTGGGTGGCGTCAACAGTTTTCATGTTGAGCAGGCAGTGAACCGCACCCGCAATGAGATGCAGGAACAAAAAGAAAAGGAAATTAAGGACATTGAAACCAAATTTGAAAAGCAAATAGAAGAGGTCAGAACTTCAGCAGCCGGAGAAGCCATGGACAGATTAGCCGGAATACTTCTTGACCTGGATAGCATTACGTCTTTGCCTTCTGTTTCAAAAATTTCAAAACCATCTTCTTCTCCTGAAGCAGAAGAATCGAAAACATCAGTAATCACACCTGCTAAAGTTGAAACGACTGAAAAGGTTGTTGAGATTTCAGGTGAAGCATGGCTTGAAACTTTCAAATGTACTTCGTGCAACGAATGCACAGATAAATATCCGAGAGCATTCAAATACAATGGCGACAAACAGGCATACATGGAAGACATCACAACTGTGACATATGCACAGCTTGTAAAAGCGGCAGAGGCATGTCCTGCAAAGTGTATTCATCCCGGAATGCCTTTAAATCCCAATGAACCAGGATTGGAAGAACTGATTGTGAAAGCGAAACCATTTAATTAATTTTTATGGCAAATGAAATAATCACAGCTATAGTCATTCTTACCGGACTTGGGCTGTTGTTTGCCATTATTCTTGCCATTGCCTACAAAAAATTGAAAGTTTATGAAGACCCGCGGATAGATTCAGTGGAAGCGATGCTTCCGAAAGCAAATTGCGGAGCATGTGGTGTTCCCGGATGCAGGGCATTTGCAGAAAAGGTAGTTAACAAAACAATTAACCCGGGAAAATGTACGGTGAGCACAGCTGCAGCAATTGAAAGCATTGCCAGTTACATGGGAGTTGAAGCAAGTCATGAAGAAAAAGTTGTCGCACGGCTTTTATGTGCCGGAGGAAAAAATGAAGCACATAACATGGCAGATTACAAAGGCGGCTTAAGCACTTGTCGCGGTGAGGCAATTGTTGCCGGTGGGCCCAAACAATGCTCATGGGGTTGTTTAGGATTGGCAGATTGCGAAAAAGTTTGCGATTTTGATGCAATCAAAATGAATGACAATGGTCTGCCGATGGTGGATATTGTCAAATGCACAGCTTGTAATGATTGTGTTGAAATTTGTCCAAAAGATTTATTTGTATTAATGCCAGTCGGACAAAAATTAATTGTTCAGTGCAGATCACTTCTGGAAGGAGATGCAGCAGAGGCAAAATGTTCTGTCGCCTGTACCGCCTGCGGTAAATGTGTTGCCGATGCGGCTCCGGGATTAATAGAAATAAAAAACAACTTGGCTGTAATAAATTACGGGGTCAATGCACTCGCTTCCCCCGAAGCGATAAAACGATGTCCTACCGATGCAATTGTCTGGTTGGAAAATTTAAAACAATTTGATAAAGCAGAAATTACAGAACTTCCGATTGGAAAGGTTGAAAGCTTATTTGATTTAGAAAATGTTTATTATCAGTAATGGATATGAAAATAAATTATCATGACCTTCTGGGCAAACAAGTTACGCTGAACGCTACAAATGCTGCACGATATCTTGCTTCTGCAATTTGCGAAAGCATACTGAGCTCAGAGAGTGACAATAAAGCTGACAGGAATATTTTCGGACGCCCAATAACATTTTCAAATTCCGGTAATATTTCTTTTTCAATTGGTTTTGCTTCTACCGGTTTAAGAGCTGGGATCATTTTAAGTTCAGGGGAAATATCATCAAACATTGAAAATATTTCGCAGGCAACCAGACTGCATATTCCACTGGTAATATTTGCAAGCATTGAATCCCGGTTCCAGGTAAATCAACTTTCACAAAGCGGTGTCGTTGTTTTTTCAGCATGCAATTCACAGGAAGCGTTGGATTTGATGCTTATCTCGTATCGGATTGCTGAACTGTCCCTCATTCCAGTTGTGGTATGCATGGAAGAAGCAATATGCAGTATTGAGGAAAGTGTTTTATTTCCCGGTAAAGAAACCATAATAAATTTTGCAGGAAATACTGACAACTTAATTTCAAGTCCCACTCCATCCCAGCAAATTATTTTCGGCAAGAGCAGAAAAAAAATTCCTAACTGGTTTAATGTTGACAACCCGGTTTCCATCGGTGCAGCCAAGCAACTGAATGAAGCCGCTCTTGAAATAGCAGCTCAGCAGGAATATTTCTATAATCATCTGGATGAAATAATAAAAGATTCATTTGAGGAATTTAAAAAAGCCACTGGCAGAAAGTACAATGACATTGAACTGTATCATTCAAAAGATGCCGACTACCTTTTAATAAGTTATGGAAGTATTTCCCGGGCAATTGTGAAAGCAATTGAAGAATATCGATTAAAGAACAAAACTAAAATTGCTACAGCACGCCTTGTTCAGATAAATCCATTTCCCGCAAAATCAGTTAAGACAATTCTTGCAGGGAAAAAAGCAGTGACTGTGCTTGAGCAGGCAATAGCAGGACTTAATCATTCAAATATTTTCAAAGAAGTTTCTTTATTATCCGAAACAAAACAGTTGAAAATTTTCTCCGGGAATTATAGTACAATTCCAGCCCCCATTTCATTGTTTGATGTAATTAAGAATATGTTGCCGGAGGGAAAAGGAAAATCAAAATTCTGGATTGAAATTAATTTTACGCATACCGATTCAAATTATCCTAAACATCAGGTTTTGCTCCAGGCAATTGAAAGAGAATATCCTGATGCTAAAAATAAATCAATTTCTTCTTCTGCAATTTCAAAGAGTAATCAATACGGCAGTAATAATATTCCACTCAGTATCAGAAAATACAAAGACCATGGGCCTGCTTATGCAAAACTTTCCAGATTTTATGATGACACGGCAAGCTTTTTCCTGACTGACCCCGGGGAATTAGTGGCTGACCCGTTTCAGGCAATTCCTGTAATGCCTCCTTCAACTGCCGGTTTTAATTCTGCAAGTGTGGGAACCGAAAGAAAACAGTTTCCGGTTTTTAATTCGACAAATTGCACAGGATGTGGTGATTGCTTTTTGTATTGTCCTCATTCGGCCATTAATCCATTGGTTATTGGGATAGAAAACCTGATTAAGGCCGGTATTGCAAAATCAAATGCGAGCGGAGTTAAGATTATTCATCTTATTCCTCTGGTAAAAAATGTCGCTAAAAATATTCATGAAGTAATAAAACAAAAGAAGGGAATAATTAATTCCGTTTCCAATTTTATGCCTGAAGCATTTGCAAATATTTCGCAGCAGATGAAATTAGAAGGAGAAAAATTGCAGGCAGCCAAACAAGATACGGATGCAGTGATATCTGCTTTAAAAGATTTGCCTGTTTCAATTACTGACGTTTTTTACAACAATCCTGATGTTATTAAAAATGGAAACGGTGAAATATTTTCACTGGCAATTGATACAAATGCATGTACAGGATGTTCTGTGTGTGTGACGGTTTGTAATGATGATGCATTGAAAATGGCAGATGAAAACTCAGACATCATCTCTGCTCATCAAACAAAATATTCCTTATGGGAACAAATGCCTGATACAAACGCTGACACCATTATACGCCTGCTTGATGAAAATAAATACAATCCGTTTTCTGCCCTGTTACTTAGCCGGCATTTCAACCAGGCATTAAACGGGGTAAGCAATGACAGGGATGGTGATAGTTCCAAATCAATGGTTCACCTCATAGCAGCAATTGCAGAAGCATCCATACAACCGAAGATTAAAGAGTCAATTAAGATTATTGATGAATTGATTACCGGTATATCAAAGAATATACATATTCAGTTAGGATCAGCGCTTCCCTCTGAAAATTTTGATGCTCTTTCAAAAGTTCTTTCCGGAATAAAAGAAGACCGGAATCCTTTTGAAGAAATAATTGAAAAACTAGGAACAAGTGATCAACTTAAACTTATTGATACAAAGAGCCTGAAAAGAAAAATTGATTTAGCAAAATCACTCACTGCTTTGAAATGGCTGTTCACCGATGGTTCAACCGGGACAGGTAGGGCGAGAATGGGTTTTACAATCGATGGTTCGCCAACTGACGGATGGAGTAACTCGTATCCATGGAACAATTTTACTTCTCCTGTTTTAATTCATCTGAACGGTACTACTCCTGAACTGGCAAAAGGAATTGTTCAGGGACAAATCAGGCAGCTACTCGATAACATTAAAATTATCCGGAGAGCGGAACTTGAAATTAACGATACCTATGAACCAGAAATAAACGATGTGCAGATTGCTTCATTGACATGGAACAATTTATCAGAGAAAGAAAAAAATCTTATCCCGCCAATTATTGTTATTGGCAGCAGGGCAAAACTTGCAGGTAAAGATCTGGATTCATTAATAAGCATGCTCGGTTGCAACTGGCCGTTAAAAACAATTGTTCTTGATGATGCTGCTCCCGGAACGGAAGGGTTCGGTGCAGAAATTATTGGTGGCATTGGTGCT
Organism: Chitinophagaceae bacterium; assembly: GCA_032654705.1. Taxonomy (GTDB): domain Bacteria; phylum Bacteroidota; class Bacteroidia; order Chitinophagales; family Chitinophagaceae; genus JJ008. The sequence goes on along the minus strand of JAULAZ010000003.1, from coordinate 2,140,425 downwards.
TTATTGCCTGTGCTGGCTTTGCAAAATGCTCATGTTGTAAAAAGTTCTCTTGCTGTTCCGCAGCATTTGTTTTCAGGATTGTCCGGAGCATTTAACAGTAGCATGCCGGCATTGGCATGGGTTTTCACTCCGTCTGTTTCAAAACATTTAATTCCATCCGGTTCGTTTCCGAAACTGCATGCTCTCAGTTTGAACGTAAGAGCATTTCCGCTTTTTAGTTTTAACCCAAACCAGAACGGGAATTTGCTTTCTTCAAAAATTGAAATGGAAGAAAATCCTGAAAATGATTCCATCTGGGTACAAAGTGATTTATCATTTAAAGAAAACGGGGAAGACAAAACTTTAACATACTCATTGACCTGGGCAGATTGGGCATATACGCTGAAATCATGGAGAGAAAAATTTATTCTTCATACCGATTCAATGGGAAAACCGGTTCTTATTTCAGAATTTATTTTGCTTTCAAAATCAGAACGAATTGGAAAATCTCCTGTAATATTCCGGATAGATAATAATGAAGAACTGAAAAAATATAATGTCTCTGATGAAGTTATTTCTGCTACAGAAGCATGTGCCAAGGCGTGGCAGGTATTGCGGGAAATAAGCGGTGAACTGACAGAGTTTCCGGAGAAGCTACATAAGAAAATCGAAGAAGAACTTTCTGTTAAGTATGAGAAGAAAATGTCTGAATCAAAGCTAGAGTATGAAAATAAAATTGCCAATCTTGAACAGGAGCATCTTGAAAAAATAAGAGTAAGGCTTAAAGAAAAATTAATGATGCTTTCTCAGCAGAATGAGAAATGAATTGTAACAGATGAATGCAGATAACGGAATATTGACTCCAACACTCACCTTCAGGCATGGGATTCATCCTGAAGAATACAAAGAGCTTTCGGAACACTGCCGGGTGGAACGTATGCCTTTTGTTGATGAATATATTTTGCCGCTGTCACAGCATCTCGGAGCGCCTAATAAACCAATTGTACAAAAAGGAGATAAAGTAAAACGTGGACAAAAAATTGCGGCTGCGAACGGGTTTGTTTCAGTTGCGCTTCATTCTCCGGTTGATGGCACTGTTACCGGAATTTCTCTTGCCGAAAATCCAAACGGGCAAATGGTCCAAAGTATTTTTATCAAAGCTGACCCTTTTTCAACGCAGCAACTTACTCCATCCATGCCAAAACCGTATGAGGAAATGGATCTGAAGGAATTTATTGCTTCTATTCAGGAGGCGGGTATTGTCGGATTGGGTGGCGCTGCATTTCCTGCTCATGTAAAATTTTCAATTCCAGAAGGGAAAACATGCTGTTACATAATGATAAATGGATGCGAGTGTGAACCATTTCTTACTTCGGACCACCGGACAATGGTAGAATATCCCGATGATGTGATTGATGGCACCAGGATACTACAGCATTTTTTAAAAGCCCAAAAAATATTTATCGGCATTGAAGCAAATAAACCTGATGCGATTGCTATTCTTAATGCGAAAGCTAAAAGTTCGGGACTTCCTGTTGAAGTAATTTCTCTTAAAGTAAAATATCCCCAGGGAGCAGAAAAGATGATGATTACTGCCATCATTGATAAAGAAGTTCCCACCGGAAAACTTCCGTTGGATATTGAAACACTTGTCACCAATGTTAGCTCCATTGCAGCAATCAGTCATTGGTTCCGGAAAGGACAGCCATTAATAGAACGGGTTGTTACCGTAACAGGAACAGCAGTGAAAAGGCCTGCCAATGTTTTAGTCCCTTTAGGAACTCCCATGAGGAATGTGGTGGATTTGTGCGGGGGAATCACTGCTGATACCGCAAGAATATTGCTCGGTGGTCCAATGATGGGTATGGTTCAGAAATCACTTGACATTCCTGTTGTAAAAGGAACTTCAGGGATTTTGATTTTGACTTCGGATGAAGTAAGGGACCTCTCGCAATACAGTTGCATCCGCTGCAGCAGGTGTTTGGAAGCATGTCCCATGTTTCTTAATCCTTCGTTGCTCGGCATGCTGGCAAAAAAAGGGCTTTGGGATGAAATGGAAGAGAATCATGTATTGGATTGTTTTGAATGCGGATGTTGCTCATATGTTTGTCCATCGGGAATACCATTGGTGCAAAGTTTCAGAGTCGGAAAAGCAATTATCCGGGAACAGAAAGCTAAAACAAAAGAAAAAAGTAATTGAAAGAGGAAAAAAAATTGACGGTTTCAACTTCCCCCTTTTTACATGACAGGGCCACTACACCGTGGATCATGTACCAGGTGGTGTATTCATTGATCCCAATCATAGCAGCTGCTTATTATTTCTTTGGACTGGGAGCATTGGCAGTAATCTTTTTTTCTGTTTCCGGCTGTTTGTTTATTGAACAATTATTCAGTCAGTCTTTTTTCAATTTTGATAAAATAAAAGACGGGAGTGCCTTAATTACCGGCATCTTACTGGGATTGACCCTGCCTCCGGGCTTTCCTTTATGGATGGCTTTTTTAGGGGGAATAGTTGCTATTGGTATGGGTAAAATAATTTGGGGCGGATTAGGACAAAATATTTTCAATCCTGCATTGGTTGGCAGGGCTTTTTTGCAGGCAGCATTTCCAACTGCTATTACAACCTGGTCACCACCGGATGGAAGGTACTTTAGTTTCAGAGGAACAAATATTGGGTTCCCTTTTTTTCAGGCTGAAAATGTAGATGGAATAACAACGGCAACTCCATTATCAAAAATGAAATTTGAACATATCGTTACAAACTGGCAGGACTTGTTTTTCGGAAGTACCCGGGGTTCTTTAGGAGAAACTTGCGCTATCCTTTTTATCCTGGCTGGCATATATCTTATTGCCCGTAAAATTATTCATTGGCGTATCCCACTTGCTATCATTCTCACTGTTGTAATTTTTTCAGGCATCTTCTGGCTCCTTGATCCTTCCAAATATCCAAGCCCTGTGTTCATGCTCTGTTCCGGAGGACTGTTGTTAGGAACGGTGTATATGGCAACTGATTTGGTTACTTCTCCTGTCACTCCGAAAGGCGCATGGATTTACAGTATAGGGATTGGAGTTTTAGTGGTGGTAATTCGTCTTTGGGGGGGACTTCCGGAAGGAGTTATGTATGCCATTTTATTAATGAATGCTTTTACACCGCTGATCAATAAATATGCAAAAGTGAAAACATACGGATACAGAAAATAATGGAAGAAAATAAAAACATAGAAATCAATACCCCGGATACCGGGATTCCTGAAGAAAAGGTGCCCAGTTCCTTCCGGCTTATTTTTACGCTGGGAATTGCAGGATTCCTTGCGGGTTTGATTATGGCGGGAGCTTATATCTACACAAAACCAATGATTGATGCAAACAAAGCTGCTGCCATAGAAAGAGCGATTTATAAAGTGTTGCCGAATTGCGTTTCCTTTAAATTGCTGGAATTTAAAGAGGGAAAACTCACCAGCATCAATCCAAAAGAAAATAAAAAGGCAGCAAAAGGAGAGGTTCCCAGGCTTGTATATATGGGTTATGATAAATCTGACAGGGTGGTTGGGTTTGCTATTCTGGGAAGTGAAATCGGTTTTGCAGATGTTATTACAATAATGGTGGGATACGATGCCAATAAAAAAACTATAATAGGCTATGAAGTGCTGGAATGCAAAGAAACTCCGGGCTTAGGTGACAAGATTTTTAAAGATCCCAACTTCAGGAAGAACTTCACTGCTCTTTTGACTGAACCGGATATATTGTTTGCAAAAAAAGGAGAAAAGCATAAGGACAATGAAGTGGAAGCAATAACAGGAGCAACCATCAGCTCTAAAGCAGTTATCCGGCTGCTGAATAATTCAATGAAAGAATGGAAAGAGCCGATCAATAATTTTATTAAAGCTGACGAAAATAAAATAAATGAAATTAAAAAATGAGTCAGGATAACACCAGTCGGGCAATGGAGGAGTTCTCAAAAGGACTATGGAAGGAAAACCAGATTTTCGTTACCATACTTGGTATGTGCCCTTCGCTTGCTGTGACCAACTCAGTAATAAACGGGTTGGCAATGGGGGTTGCAACAACAGTGGTACTTATTCTCTCTAACTTATTAATATCTCTTTTTAGAAATGTAATTCCCAACCAGGTTAGAATTACTGCTTTTATTATCATCATTGCAACACTGGTGCAGGTTATTGATTTTTTGCTGGCAGCCTTATTCCCATCCATCCATAAGGAATTAGGTGCCTTCATCGCACTGATAGTTGTTAACTGTATAATTCTTGGCAGGGCAGAAGCGTTTGCTGCAAAAAATCCTCCGTGGCTGTCTGTCCTGGATGGCACAGGAATGGGAATTGGTTTCACATTTGCCCTGGTGGTGATTGGAGTAATCCGTGAAATTCTTGGCAACGGCTCTCTTTTCAATATTTCTTTATTCGGCCCTAAGTTCGAACCTTGGGTGATCATGATACTTCCCCCGGGCGGATTTATAACGCTTGGATTTTTATTATTGGGATTTAGCTGGTATGCTCAAAGAAAAATTAAAAAGTCACAGCAAAAAGAAAAATAAACATGGGAAATTTAGTCTGGATTTTTGTTTCCGCTTTACTGATAAACAACTTTGTCCTGTCATATTTTCTTGGACTTTGTTCATTTTTTGGAGTTACAACCAAAATTGATACGGCGATACGGTTGGGTGCGGCAAACACTTTTGTAATGATCATCACCGCTCTTTGTGTTTATGCATTAAACACCTGGATTTTGCCGTATGCTCCCTATTTGCAGATGATATGTTTCATTGTTGTCATTGCCAGCGCTGTTCAGTTTGTAGAAATGGTTATTAAAAAAACAAGTCCTGCCTTATTTAAGGCGCTGGGTATTTATCTTCCGCTGATAACCACCAATTGTGCCATACTTGCCATTGCACTTTTTACCACTAATAAGGGCTATGGACTTGTTGAAGGATTGGTTTATGCAATTGGAGCCGGATTGGGAATAACACTGGCTTATGTGTTGCTTGCAGGAATAAGGGAAGAATCAAGATTGGCTAATATTCCAAAATTAATTCAGGGCACTGCCATCAATATGATTATTGCAGGAATATTATCAATGGCTTTTATGGGGTTTGCAGGATTATTCAGTTCGCATTAATATGGGTAAATATTTGGAATATATAATACCGATAGTTGCATTTACCCTGCTGACTGCAGGCTGGGTGGTAGTACAATTAATAGCAAAAAAAGTAGGAACAAAAAATCATATAGACAATCCTGAAGATCGCTGTGGGGATTGCGGAAAAAAAGAAGATTGCTCCAATTTAAAATCTCTTAAATAATTTCAAAATGAAAACAGCACAACAAAGCAAAGAACTTTACCAGAAAGCAAATGAGCAGCTTTCTTTAATTAATCATGCGTGGCAGAATCCCGGTATTGATAATTTATCGCTTCTTTTCTGCCAGGGTGTAAAGGAGTGTATGTATAATTTTCTGAGATGTTTTTTAATGATAAAAAAAAGTAAAATTAAAAGCACTGACAATTTGGGTGATTTAGTGAATCAATGTGCAGCAATTGATGATCGGTTCAAACAAATTGATTTGCGATGGATTGTTTGCAAGGAACATCATTTTAAAACGGAAGCGGATATATTTTGCACTTCAACACAACAGGTGCAAATATGTACATGGATTGCTAACGGAATCAAAAAACTTGTTGATGATGAAATAAAAAAAACAGGTGTGCCATTTGCTTAAATTGAAATTACTTTATAAAAATGTTATGTTATGATTATTTTAGGAACAGGAATTTCCGAGCTGATTAAGTCATGTCCCATACGGATAGAATTTATTTTATTTGGGCTTACCCTTGTTTGTGTTGCTTTGTTTCACCGTCACACAATGAAAGTGGCTTTAATAGGGCTTTCTTTGATATTAATTTTCAAGTTTCTTTTTGATAGTGAATTTAATTTCCTCCATCATATTTTCGGCGACAACACAAGCGAAGGAGAATGGCGAATTTTACTGAATCTTCTTGGGCTTTTATTCGGGTTTGCAATTCTTGCCAAACTCTTTGAGGAATCAGGTATCCCACAAAAGCTACCCGAGTATCTTCCCAATGATTGGAAAGGCGGTTTTGTATTGTTGTTTTTAATCATGGTTATTTCTTCTTTCCTCGACAACATTGCGGCTGCCATGATAGGAGGTGCTGTTGCTCATGTGGTATTTAATGGAAGGGTTCATATTGGCTACCTGGCGGCTATTGTAGCAGCGAGTAATGCCGGTGGAGCGGGAAGTGTAGTTGGGGATACCACCACTACCATGATGTGGATTGACGGAGTAAATGCGCTGGATGTAACGCATGCTTTTGTTGGCTCTGTTGTTGCCATTCTGATTTTTGGAATTATCGCTTCAAAACAGCAGGATAAATATCAAAGAATTACCAAAGATGCTCCTGCAGGAGGAGTAATAATTGACTGGAAAAAAATCTCTATTGTTGTCATGATCTTGGTGGGTGCTATTATCACTAACTGGACACTTGATTTCCCGGCTGCCGGTGTTTGGATTGCCATTTTGCTGGGAGCTACATTTACGAAAACACCGTGGAAAGAAGTTCCTAATGCATTTAAAGGGACAATCTTTTTGTTATCGCTGGTGCTTTGCGCTTCCATGATGCCGGTAAATGAATTGCCCCCTGCTTCCTGGAAAACGGCATTCTCTTTAGGATTTGTTTCTTCGGTTTTTGATAATATCCCCCTTACCAAATTATGTCTTGAGCAGGGCGGTTACGACTGGGGTATCTTAGCTTACACAGTAGGTTTTGGCGGGTCCATGATCTGGTTTGGTTCTTCTGCCGGCGTGGCACTTTCCAATATGTACCCGGCAGCAAAAAATACTCTCAATTATATTAAAGGAGGATGGCATGTTACAGTTGCTTACATTATTTCTTTCTTCATCATGCTTAATGTGGTGGGCTGGCATCCGCATGCACCACATAAAAAGGGACAGAATAAAATACCAACCGAAATGCCTGCCGGAACATCATCAAATAATACTCATTAGGAGTGTTTCAGTTATGGAATTACAGAATACATTAAAATAGATTTATCTGGACTTCATTCTGGCTTCGTCAACATTTCTTTAATCTCTTTTGGATACATGGTTTTCATTTCTCCCTTTTCATCGGCAAAAATGAGGTAAGCAAACAGCGTGGTATTTTCCTTCAGGTAGTCCAGAGTTTTTTCCAATCCCATCACCATAAATGCCGTAGCAAACGCATCGGCTGTCATGCAGTCATCGGCAACCACAGTTGCACTCAATAAATTATTCCGGGCGGGATAACCTGTCTTCGGGTCTATTTCATGAGAAACCTTTTTTCCGTCTCTGTAATAGAAATTTCGGTAATTGCCCGAAGTGGCCAATGATTTATTTTCCAGTTTCAAAACATCCTTCAGTTCATGGTTGACCGGACCAGGATCATCAATTGGTTTTTCAATACCGATTCGCCATGTTTCATTTTTTTCATTTTTCCCTTTTGCTCTCACTTCCCCGCCAATTTCAACCATATAATTTTCAATCCCTTTTTTCTCCAATAACATTCCTACCAAATCCACACCATATCCTTTTGCAATGGCGCTGAAGTCAACTTGAATCAGTTTGTTTTTTTTCCTCACAAAAAATTTCCCCACTGTTTCCACTAAGCTGACATTCCGGTAATCCACTAACTGTCGCAGGGAATCTACCGTCGTACTATCCATCCTGATTGTATCTGAATATCCAAATCCCCATCCATTAACAAGGGGCATCACCGTGACATCAAATGCGCCATTTGTTTTTTCAGAGACCTCTTGAGCTCTCTTAAAAACTTTTACAAAATATTCATCCACTTCTACCAGCGTATCAGGGCCGTTTACCCTGGAAATTGTTGACGATGGGATATAAGTTGAAACAGATCTGTTAAATTCAGCCAGAAGTGAATCAATATCTGCCTGAAAACTACTTTCATTTATGTCGCTGGCCTTATTGCCGGAAGACAGGCAGGAAATATGATAAGTCGTTCCCATTGTTTTTCCTTCCAGCTTTGCCAATTGCGTTTTTTTCGAATTGCAGTTCAACAAAAGGATCACGAATAACCAGTAATAGTGTTTCATTGTTTGTGGTTTTATTTATACAAATCATGTAAGACCTTACTCCTGATGCTATTGCATATTCTGGCCTTTAAAACATACCATCATCTTCCATGAGATAAAAAGACGACGATATCCGGAATAATGACAAGGGTCATTTTTTTTATTGCTATATGTCAATAAATTGTGTGCGAAAAAACCAGTATTCACTTTGCAATTTTTTACAGATAATAATATTAATTAAAACTATGATACTAATATTAATTTTTGCGATTTTCTTTGTTCTTCCCCTTACTGTTTTAGCTGCGGAAGAGAGTTTGGAAAAAATTTGATATATGTTTATCTGAATATCATCAGCAAGGTATGGCACTACAATTTGTCAGCAAGAGAGAGGTTGGATCAAAGAGTCTTTTAAATTTCTGTCGTTTTAATAACTTAAACAATAAGTTTTACGGTTTGATTTACCGTGGTTCTATGATAATAGTTGTACTCCGCCACATAACCGGAGATGTTTATGTCAGGATGCAGATTTTCAATTGGGTTTGATATTAAACGGTTTGTATATTCCAATGATGTGACAACAACACTGCGGCATTAAATGGTTAAATTGTCAGCTGACTACAGTCAAGCAAATTACTACTTGTCGTCATCATCCTACCCCCTGTAAATAAATAACTTTGGTTTGTAAACATTTTTTCTCGTTGTGTGGTTATGGGCAGTTTTTGAAAACCACTTTTTGCAGATTTATATTGCTTCAAAATTTCTTTTCATAGGAGTAACGTTGAATTATAGATGGGTTGACATGGGTCGGCCCATCTCTTTTTTGATTTAAATTACTCTTTCCTTAATGATTATCATATCTGCATCACTACTAACTTTGCCTTATAATCTTCCCTCAGTCAGTTTTTGAAAAAATATTCTGCAAAGAAGTTTATCAGATAGGTTCAGAAAAATGTAGAGCTATTTAGCGTATTCTTTGTAAGGGATCATCATGGTAAAAGTATAATACCATCATAAAATGTAACCCATGGATTCAATTACCCATCTTGCCCTTGGAGCTTGTATGGGCGAAGCCTTTGCAGGAAAATCGCTGGGCAAGAAAGCTATGTTGTGGGGAGCCATGGCACAAAGTATTCCCGATATTGATATAATAACATCTTTTTGGATGAATACATCTTCCAGTTTATTATCTCACCGGGGATTCACTCACTCATTTTTATTTTTTGCCATCATTACCCCTTTATTTGCCTTTCTTGCTGAAAGGTGGCACCGGCCACATAATATCAGGTTAGGGAAATGGCTTTTGTTTTTCGGAGGAGTAATTTTTATTCATATTATAATTGATGCATTTAATAATTACGGCGTGGGCTGGTTTGAACCATTCAGTCATGAACGTATTTCTTTCAATGCAATTTATGTGGCCGACCCGTTTTTTTCTATCTGGCCGGGTATTGCATGTGTGGCACTGATCTTTGGCAAAAGATGGACATCCAAAAGGAGAAACTGGTGGAGGATGGGCCTTGGTTTAAGTACATTGTATTTATTTTTTTGCCTGGTTAATAAAGTAAAAATTGATGCGGAGGTAAAAAATATTTTGCAGAAACAACAAATCAGCTATACAAGATATTTTACAACTCCGGCGCCTTTGCAAAATTTTTTGTGGTTTGTGGTAGCCGGTAATGATAGTGGCTATCATATAGGCTACCGTTCTTTATTTGACAGTAAGGGAGAAATTGTTTTTCAATATTTCCCCCGCAATGATTCTTTATTAGAGCCTGTACATGATCAGGAAGACGTTCAGCAACTTATCCGGTTTTCAAAACTATTTTACACGGTAGAAAAATGGAATGATACATTAGTGTTTAATGATTTACGCTTCGGTCAGACTATCGGATGGAAAAATCCCCGTGGGCAATTTGTATTTCATTATTTTTTACAGCACCCCGGAGATAACAGGTTAGTAGTGCAGCGGGGCAGGTTCCAGGGATGGGGCTGGCAAACTGTGGCCTCGTTGCTGAAAAGGATCAGAGGAGATTAAGATAAAGCTTAGAGCTGTTTTTTAAATTAATTTTAATTCAATCTTAGTTAAATAAGAGTTTATTTCGGATTGAAAAGCTAATATATCTCTTCTTTTGCTTTGCGATCATCCTGATTTGATATTTTTTTGAGTCTTTATGCAGATTATACCTCATATACCTGCCTGTATGTTCAGGGATCAAACAGGACAAATAAATGCTTTCTTCGACTGGGAAGGGTAAGTTGTATACCGGTAATAAAAGCAGCAATATAACCAGTTATATAAGGAAGCAGATGGCGGGTAAATATGCTTCCAATAAGTGAGGATAATCAAAGTTTTTAGTGATAGCTATCAGGGTTTTGATGAGTGCGTAAAAGTAGTTTTGCAATCTAAATATCTTTCATGAATAAGGTAATGACTTCTGAATTACATGAAGTGATGGAAGCGCTGCATTACCGGCCCGCTGTTTCTGTTATACTTCCGTTTGAGCCGAAAATGAGCTTGAGTTCAGAGCTCACACATTCCCTGAAGGCAGCAGTTGATAAAGTAGAGTTGGAGATACATCAAAATTACCCGGATGAAATGTCGGCTCTTGTGATGCTCAGGTTGAGGACAATAGTTAAAAATCTGAATTTTAATACTCATAAGAAAAGTATCGCTATTTATGTATCACCTGTATTTGAAAAAATATTATACCTGGATATAGCCGTGGAGGAAAAAATATTTATTGATGAATCATTTGAGATCCGTGACCTGTTTTACTGCAAAAAACAATTACATAAATACCTGGTTCTTTTGCTGAGTAGCAAGGAAAGCCGGATATATCTTGGAAGCTCTGCCGTATTTGTCCGGATTGTATCTGCTGCCCCTGAATCTGTTTCTGCGTATGAAAATAATACTTCTGAAAAGGTGGCTAATTTTTCTGATCTGGCCGGGCGGAAAGAAATAATGAGGGATAAATTTCTACGCCAGGTTGATAACTCTCTGGATATAATTCTGAATGCTTATCATTTGCCGCTTTTTATTTTAGGTGCAGAAAGAATCCTGGGGCATTTTAATAAGCTTACCAAACATGCAGGGTCTGTAATTGAATATATACATGGTAATTACGAAAAAGCAACATTACAAAAACTTAAAGAAATACTGTCGCCGCATATTGCCGACTGGAAGAAAGTGCAGCAAAGGGATTTACTAAATCAGTTGGAGGAAGCAGCGGGTAAAAGAAAACTGGCCATTGGTATAAAACATGTATGGAGGGAAGCGATGAGTCATAAAGGCCGCTTGTTGGTAGTGGAAAAAAATTATATGTATGCTGCACAGCATGGGGCGGCTGAGGATATTATTTATAAAGCCATTGAACCATATAATAAATTTTCCTACATAAAAGATGCGGTTGATGATGTGATGGAAAAAGTTCTGGAAGGAGGAGGCGATGTAGAGTTCGTTGAGGAAGGAATATTGAAACAATACCAACATATAGCACTGATACAATATTTTTAATAGAATAAAACGATGTTATGAAAACAATACTGGCTCCTACTGATTTTTCATCAATTTCTCTTAACGCAGTAAACTATGCTGCCGAAATGGCGAATGCAGTTAATACTGATTTGTTATTGATTCATGTATGCTCTATGCCGATGATTTTTAGTGAAATGCCTGCCAATGCACATGGTATTGCCGAACTGGTTGAAAATGCCGAAGAACAAATGTTGCAGCTTAAAGAAAAAATTGAATCTAAGGCTGGGGCGAAAATGAAAGTTACTACCAAAGTAATGCAGGGTGAGGTAGTGCCGGAAATAATTAGTTATTGTTCTTTGATAAATCCCTATGCAGTGGTTATGGGAACAGAAAGTACAGGGGCTCTCGAAAGGATTTTACTCGGAGGAAAAACCATTTCTGCAATGAGGCAGCTTTTATGGCCATTGATTGTGGTGCCGCCTGAAGCAAAATTTGCCAGTATCCAAAAAATCTGTCTGGCCTGTGATTTCAGGAATGTGATGGAAACAATACCAGTAAGAGAGATTAAAAGCCTGGTGAATGAATTTCATGCAGAGTTTCATATTTTACATGTGAGCACCGAAAGCGGAGACTCGGCCAAAGCAGCAAAAGAATCACGTTGGTTACAGATATTACTTGGTGATTTAAATCCCAAATATCATTTTATCACCGGTACCGATATTGGAAAAAGTATCTGTAAGTTTTCGAAAAAAAGCAAATTTGATTTGCTGATAGTAATTCCACAAAAGCATAGCCTGATAAATAAAGTTTTCCGGCGTAGTCATTCCAAACGGTTGGTGCTGCAAACGGATATGCCTGTTGTAGCCATTCATGAGTAAAGCTTTGCCGGGCCGGATGTTTAATTTACACCCACGTTACTATTGCTAGGGAAAGGGCTTAAACAAAAGTTTGCCCATTTTGTACTCTTTATTATTTGTAATGACAATAATCATTCCCCCTGCTGACTACCTTCATGCACATCACCGGGTTCATTTTACATATTTGAATACCATTCTATACTATGTTTCAGGGAGTAATACTAAGCAGATTTTTAACTGAAGCCGGTGAGATGTCCCGTTTTGCCGGTCGTTTTTTCAGGCAGTGGTTCAAGCCAAGGTATGAGGTTGCTGAATTCTTCCGGCAATGTTTTATTATCGGCTACAAGTCGCTGCCGTTGGTCGGGCTAACTGCTTTTATCATGGGCCTGGTATTAACGATGCAATTGAAACCATCAATGGCGGATTATGGAGTTGAATCGCAGTTGCCGGCAATTGTTGGGATTGCCATTGTCAGAGAAATTGGTCCGGTAATAACCGCATTAATATTTGCCGGAAAAATAGGAAGCAGTATTGGCGCAGAACTTGGATCCATGAAAGTAACAGAACAGATAGATGCTATGGAAGTGAGCGGCACCAACCCGTTTAAATATTTAGTGGTAACAAGAGTGCTGGCAACCACGCTAATGCTGCCGGTACTGGTGATGCTTGGCGATGCTATTTCATTATATGGTTCCTGGCTTGGTGTAAATATCCGTGGCAACACCAGTTTTCATTTATTCTGGACACAGGTATTCGATAATCTTTCATTCAATGATGTAATACCTGCATTTGTAAAAAGTTTCTTTTTTGGCTTTGCCGTAGGCATTATCGGGTGTTTTAAAGGCTACAACAGCAATAAGGGTACGGAAGGTGTAGGTCGTTCAGCTAATTCGGCTGTGGTGGTGTCTTCTGTTATAATTTTTGTATTTGATTTACTGGCTGTACAGATTACGGATGTACTTGGTTTAAATTAATAAAATGGTTTCAGAAACAAATCAGGAGGTAAAAATAGCTAAGCCGTCATCTCCGGCGCCAGTTTTGGTAATCCGGCATTTGTATAAATCATTTGGGCGCAACGAGGTACTTAAAGATTTTAATCTTGAAATAAAAAAAGGAGAAAGTGTAGTAGTGCTGGGAAAATCAGGCTCGGGAAAATCGGTATTGATAAAATGTATCATTGGATTACTGCAACCCGATAAGGGCAGCATTGAAATGTTTGGGAAAAATATACCGGATATAAAAGATGAGGAACTGGATAAAATAAGGGCAAAGGTTGGTTTTCTATTTCAAAGTAATGCCCTCTACGACTCCATGACTGTCAGAGAAAATCTTGAGTTTCCGTTACGACGTCATTGGATTAAAGTGTCGCAGAAGGAGGTAAATACAATGGTACTGGAAGCATTGGATGATGTGGGCCTGAAACATACGGTAGAGATGATGCCTGCAGAATTGTCGGGTGGCATGCGGAAACGAATTGCACTATCCCGCACGTTGATCTTAAAACCCGAGATTATTTTGTATGATGAACCCACCACCGGGCTTGACCCGATTACCGGTAAAGAAATAATAGCACTGATGAAAGAAATACAGGAAAAATATAATACTACTTCGCTGATAATTTCACATGATATAAATTGTGTACGTATGGCAAGTAACCGGGTGGTGGTTCTTATTGATGGCAGGTGCTATGCTGATGGCACCAGTGAACAATTAATGCAAAACAAAGATGCGAATGTGAAACATTTTTTTGAATAATATTCATCATGGCAAAACAGACTGTAAATAATATTAAGCTGGGAGTTTTTGTACTGGTAGGTTTGTTATTCCTCGTCATTTTATTGTACATGATCGGGAAAAACAGGAACCTGTTTGGAGATACATATATCCTGAAGGCAAGATTTGAAAATATACAGGGGCTGGTTTCCGGTAACAATGTTCGCTTTTCGGGCATCCAGACAGGCACTGTTAAAAGGATAAAAATCCTGAGTGATACGGTAATTGAAGTAACGATGATTATTGAGACAAGAATGAAAAAAATTATCAGGAAAAATGCCATTGTATCAATCGGCACTGATGGGCTGGTTGGAAATAAAGTGGTTAATATTATTCCGTCACGGCAACCGGCATCATTGGCAGAGGAGGGCGATATTCTTAGCTCGAAAAAATCGGTGGATACAGAGGAGATGTTGCAAACATTGTCTAAAACCAATAATGATGTAGCCATTATTGCTTCAGAATTGAAATCAACAGTGCAACGAATCAACAGCAGCAGCGCCTTGTGGGAAATGCTCAATGATAAATCGATCCCGCAGGATTTAAGAATGGCTGTTGCGGATATTCGTAAAGCAACTGCTAAGGCCGGCAGCATGGTTGATAACCTGTTTACAATTATTACTGATGTAAAAAACGGGAAGGGCTCGGCAGGGGTATTGCTGACAGATACTGCTTTTTCACACAACCTGAATGAGGCCGTTCTGAAAATAAAATCTATTGGAGATGCTGCTGATGCATTAGCTGCTGAAATTACTAAAATGATAAAAGGCTTTCAGCATGACTTGAATAGTGGAAGCGGAACAGCACATGCCTTATTGAAAGACTCATTGATGGCAGTAAAATTAAATACAAGCCTGGAGAATATTCAGAAAGGAACGGAAGGTTTTAATCAGAATATGGAGGCGTTAAAGCACAGTATTTTTTTCCGGGGATATTTCAGGAAATTGGATAAGAAAAAGTAAATCTTCTGCAACAGTATGTCGGGAAAAGTAATTCAACCAGGCAGTTTACAGGGTTTATCTGCACAGCAGGTTCCCGCCCTGCAGCAGCAACATGGAAAAAATGTTTTTCGTGCTGAAGCATCACGCCACTTCATTCATATTGTTTGGGACATTGTAAAAGAACCAATGTTCACACTTCTCGTCATCGCCTGTTCACTGTATTTTGTCCTGGGAGAAATAAGTGAGGGGATTATGATGCTGCTGGCAATGATTTTAGTTGCCGCTATTTCATTGTACCAGGAAGTGAAAAGTACCAATGCAATAAAGGCATTAAAAGAATTTACCGGGTCAAAAGTTACGGTTATAAGGGATAGTACAGAAATGATTATTTCAATTGAAGAACTTGTTCCCGGTGATATTATGCTATTGGAAGAAGGAATGAACATTCCGGCTGATGCGGTCATTCTGCAGGAGAATGATTTTACGGTAAACGAGTCCATTATTACCGGCGAATCGATGCCGGTAGATAAACATGATGCAGGTGAAGAAAATACATTGTACCAGGGTACTACCATAAACAGTGGTAAATGTATTGCACAGGTAAGTGCAACTGGAAATAATACAGTATTGGGTAAATTAGGCAAAGCCGTTGGAACTTATCAACCACCCAAAACATTACTTCAATTTCAGATCAACCAGTTTGTACGCCGATTGGCGCTATTCGGACTAATTGGTTTCCTCATTATTTTTTTTGTGAATTTTCTGCATCACCGGGAATGGGGCGCCAGTTTATTGTTTGCTCTAACATTGGCAATGTCGGCAGTGCCGGAAGAAATTCCAGTCGCCTTTTCATCCTTTATGGCTTTAGGCGCATATAAAATGAGTAAGCTGGGTATTATTTCACGCCAGCCACAGATTGTGGAGAACCTGGGCGCAGTAAGTGTAATATGTTTTGATAAAACCGGCACTATTACTGAAAATAAGATGGAGGTAAAAATTATTTATGATTATGATAATGATACGCTGATTGAGTTAAATAATAATCCGCAGGTAGTAAATGGGAATGTATTGCATTATGCTGTTCTTGCCAGTGAACGCAATCCATTTGATGCAATGGAAAAAGCGATATGGGACGCTTATTACTTGTATTCAGATGGGAAACTGCGTGAGCCGCTTAAAATGGTATTTGAATACCCGTTGCAAGGTCATCCGCCCATGATGACGCATGTTTATGAACAGGATAATTCTAAAGTGGTAGCAGCAAAAGGAGCTACAGAACGAATCCTCCATAATTGCAACATGAGCGAAGGGGAAAAATTAAAAATAATAAAGCATGTTCAATCGCTTGCTTCAAAGGGATACCGGGTGATTGGGATAGCCAGTGCATTACATACTCAATCACAGTTCCCTTCCCAGCAGGATGATTTTAACTGGCAATTTGAAGGCTTACTGGCATTATATGATCCCCCCAAAAAAAACATTCAGCATGTATTAAAACAATTTTATGATGCAAAGATTGAGGTAAAACTGATTACCGGCGATTATCCTGAAACAGCCATCAATATTGCCGGGCAGGCAGGCATAGTCAATCCACTAAAATATATTACAGGAGAAGCCGTAATAAATATGAGTGAAGATGAATTAAAGCAGGCTGTTAAAAGCGTTACTGTTTTTGCCCGCATGTTTCCTGATGCAAAATTAAAAGTAATTGATGCGCTGAAAGCAAATGGAGAAATAGTCGCCATGACGGGTGATGGAGTAAATGATGGCCCGGCATTAAAGTCTGCCAATATAGGAATTGCTATGGGGCAAAAAGGTACAGAGATTGCCCGGCAGGCAGCAGATCTGATTCTTACAGATGATAACCTGGAACGGATGGTAACCGCTATTAGCGAAGGGAGAAAAATATTTGACAATCTTAAAAAAGCAGTTCGTTATATTATTTCAATTCATATTCCCATCGTCCTTGTTGCATCATTGCCGCTGATCTTTGGCTGGGCCTATCCTAACATTTTTACTCCTATCCATATCATCTTTCTGGAGCTGATAATGGGGCCTACCTGTTCCATCTTTTTTGAAAAGGAACCGGTGGAAAAAACTATCATGCAGCAAACACCACGAGAAAGAGACAGCGGGTTATTTACAAGAGAAGAGTTGCTTATCAGTGTGGTGCAGGGAATCGGGATTTCAACCGCAGCGCTGGCTTTGTATTATTTTTTTATGAGCAGAGGTGCCGGACTTGAGCAAACAAGAACCATTGTTTTCACCACACTCATTTTGAGTAATGTATTTCTCACTTTCGCCAATCGATCCTTTACAAAAACCATTTATTATACCAGCCGCTTTAAAAATTCGTTAGCTCCTGTAATCATTATAACCTCAGCTTTGTTCCTTGTTTTGCTGCATCTTGTTCCTTTTATCCGTAATCTTTTTCAACTGGCTCCGATTACAGCCGGTCAGTTCTGGCTTTGCCTGGGAGTGGCATTTGCAGGGGTAATGTGGTTTGAAGTATTTAAAACTGATTTACTGAAGCTTAATACCAGGTGATTATTACAGTTTCCTGTGCATTATCAGCCGTTTGGCTGACTATTGTCAGGCATAGTGGAAATTTCCTTAAAGAACTTTATGGCCGTAAGTAGGGCGCAATAATTGTCACACATATGCCCCTGACCGTTCAAAACAAAATAGAACACTCAAACCATTTCGAAGCATTGTTTGAGAAGGCTGCCATGGGTATTCTGATTACCGATGGAGAGGGAAAAATTACTGCCATCAATCCATTTGCATTAAAGGATTTTGGCTATACTAAAAAGGAGCTTCTGGGAAAAAAAATTGAAAAGCTAGTTCCTGCCCAGCATCAAAAAAAACATATTCAGCATCGTGAAAATTATTTTCGGAAACCGGAAAACAGGGTGATTGGTGCCGGGAAAAATTTGTTTGCATTAAGAAAAGATGGTACCGAATTCCCGGTTGAAATTAGTCTCAGTAATTACAGTAATAATGGAAATAACTATGTAATAGCCTTTGTTAACAATATCTCTGTACGCAAAAAGACAGAAGAGGAAATTGAAAAATTACATGATGAGCTAGAAGAAACAGTGGAACAACGTACAAAGGCCTTAAAAGAAACCCTGCAGCAACTGGAAATATCAAAAGATACCCTGGAAGATGTATTATCTTTTCAAAAAGCAATACTTGACAATGCAGGCGCCATCATTATTGCGACAGATGAAAAGGGGATTATTAAACTTTTCAATCCTGAAGCATCTAAAAATTTCGGATATCATGAATCAGAAGTCGTTAACAAAAGTACTCCTGTTTTATTTCATGATAAAAATGAAATAGCCAAAAAACGGGCAGCTCTGTTTAATGAATTTGGAATAACTGTCCCGGATGATTTTTCGGTAATGGTGGAGAAGGCAAAAAGAAATATTCATGAAGAAGAACAATATAATTACAGGAGAAAAAACGGAACAATTTTCCCGGTACTGTTAACTATATCTGCCATAAGGAATACTGCCGGGTTGATAACCGGGTTTATGGGTATTGCTATAGATATTTCTGAAAGAAAGAAAGCGGAGGAAAATTTACGGGAAGCTTTGAAAAAGGAAATAGAATTAAATGAGCTGAAATCAAGATTTGTTTCGATGGCATCTCATGAGTTTCGTACGCCGCTCAGCACAGTGCTTTCGTCTGCCTATTTAATAGAAAAATATGCAACTACCGAAGACCAGGCTAAACGGGAGAAACACCTGCAGCGAATCGTTTCATCTATAAATATGCTTACTGATATCCTGAATGACTTCCTGAGTTTGGGTAAAATAGAAGAAGGAAAAATACATGTACGGTATACAGAGTTCAATATTCAGGAACTTATCACAGATACCCTGGAGGAAATAAAAAATAGCCTGAAGAGACAGCAGAAAGTTAATTATCAGCATAAGGGCAATCCGATGGTATCGCTTGATGTTTCGTTGTTGACACATATCATTATGAATTTGGTTTCGAATGCCAGCAAATTTTCCGGCGAATCCAGTTCCATTGAGATTAAAACCATCAACCAAAAATATCAGATCGTTCTTTCTGTCAAAGATCATGGGATAGGTATTTCAAAAGAGGACCAGAAGCATTTAATGGAGCGATTTTTCCGCGGTGCTAATGCCGGGAATATACAGGGTACAGGGCTGGGATTGCATATTGTTTCCAAATATGCTGAACTGATGAATGGCACTGTGGAATGTAAAAGCGAACTGGAAAAAGGCACAGAGTTTATAATAACCCTTAATTCAAAAAAAAACTGATATGAAAAAGATATTGCTGATAGAAGACAATGAAGACATCCGGAATAATACGGCAGAAATCCTGGAACTGTCTAACTATAATGTAATCGTGGCGGAAAATGGAAAAATAGGAGTAGAAAAAGCTATTGAATTCAGTCCCGATTTAATTCTTTGCGATATTATGATGCCGGTGCTGGATGGTTATGGTGTCATGCACGCCATTCATAAAAACGATGCTATAAAAAACACCCCCTTCATCTTTTTAACTGCCAAGTCAGAACGGAGTGATTTCCGGAAAGGCATGGAATTGGGTGCTGACGATTATATTACCAAACCATTTAATGGAACCGAATTGTTGAATGCAGTTGACAGCCGCCTGAAGAAAATTGATTTACTAAAGCAGGAGTTTACACATGGGCTGGAAGGCCTTTCCCATATAATGCAGGTAACGCTGGGTAAAAATGCCCTGGATGCTTTTACTGAAGGCCGTAATATTAATAAATATAAAAAGAAACAAACAATTTATTCGGAAGGTAATCACCCCAACAGGCTTTACTATGTTATTAAGGGGAAAGTAAAAACATATAAAACGAATGAAGAGTCTAAGGAACTGGTTACTGACCTTTTCAGCCCGGGTGATTTCCTGGGTTATATTTCTTTGTTGGAAGAATCTGCTTACAGGGACACCGCAGAGGCGATGGAAGACACCGAACTGGCAGTGATACCTAAAGAAGATTTTGATGAACTGATTAACAAGAATCATGAAATAACAAAAAAATTTGTACAATTATTGGCTAAAAATATTTCTACAAAGGAAGACCAGTTATTAGCGATGGCTTATAATTCCCTGCGAAAGAAAGTGGCTGATGCACTACTGGAATTGCAACAAAAATACCAGAAAAACAAAGAAGAAAAATTTACCATTGACATAAGCAGGGAAAGTTTGGCAACCATTGCAGGTACTGCCACAGAATCCCTAATCAGGACACTCAGTGACTTTCGTGAAGAAAAAATGGTGGATATAAGAAATGGAAACATTACTATTATCAATCAAAAAAAATTGGAAAACCTGGCAAATTAAATTACAGACACTGCCAAATGAAGGTGGAAAAATTATTTTTTTAAATAATGCTGCAGGAAACAATAAAGGGCCCTATATTTTTTCAGAGAGATAATTATTGAAATCCGATTTCAATTTTGCAAACCGTTCTTCGGCCATTCTGATATCATTGCGGATTTGTTTTATTCTTTTGTCAGCGTATGTTGTCATTCTTTCGTTTGTAAATATTTTTTTCGCCAGTAACAAACCTATTTCAGACATTTCATATTGTAACGAACTGATTATTTCATCCTCCTTAATAAAACTGGTTTGAAAGTTTTCTACTTCTTCCAACAGGTTGTTGTCAAAATTTTCTTTAAGAATTTCTGAAAGCCTGGTTTTCAGGAGAATATTTTCATCTGTCATAAACCCCAATGACCTTTTCCAGGTTTCAGCTTCATATTGTAGCTGGTTTAAATTCAGGGCCGGCATATGCCTGTTTTTTATTTGATTATCAATCATAAATTTTCGATCATGCTGTCTGCCTGATTTGTTAAGCACACTTAAAGTTATTTTTCTAAAACAAGAAAGGCAAGAATATTCATCAGCAATACTCCTGATAGTAGTCAATAAATAAATATTTTTTCAGGAAGCGTTGAAGTGAACATGTATTTCACTCAGCTCCCTATACAGTTTTTTTTCTTTTCTCAATCCGGCAAGATCATAGAACAAAAGATCAAGGGCAGCCCACAGCAAAAACCACCCGGCTGGTTCCAGTAACACTTTTAGGAAAGTTACAGGCAAAGATTCCACGGAATGATAGCTGACCCATGTATTAAACAGCATAATAATAACCCCAGCTGCAAAAAGCAGGATGCCGCTATTTAGTTTTTTCCGGCATTTATCCCGGTAGTATTGAAAACGGTTGATAAAAAAATCAGCCAGGCTATCTGCAATAATCTTTTCTGATGGTTCATCCCTTTGTTCCTGTGGCAGCAACAATACCATATCGCTTGCATGATGTTTCTTATATTTCATTTCGGTACGGAGTTCATGCAAAAAATCTTCGGATATTCTCCGCTTCAAATAATGACGGCTGTCAAAATCCGAATAAATATCGTCATACGAATCAAGCCAGAGATTAAGTTCTGCCATAGCAAGTTTAATTAATTAAAAATGCCCCGTCCTGCTTAAGGCAAGGCGGGGCGCCAAATCACACACTATCGGTCCTACTTTACGGTAATGTGCTTGCTGATTGCTATTTTTTTAGCCTCTTCTTTCTTAGGCAAACTTATTTTTAGCAATCCATCTTCATAGTGGGCGTCAATTTTTTCTTTAATTACTTCATCGGGAAGGGTAAAACTGCGTTCGAAAGAAGAATAATTATACTCTTTCCGGGTATACCTTACGTCCTTTTCTTCTTTCTTTTCTTTTTTTTCACAACTGATGGTAAGCATGTTGCCTTCTACATCAATTTTGAAATCATCTTTCTGCATGCCCGGTACTGCCAGTGATACCAGGTAGTCGTCCTTTTGTTCCTTAATGTTTACGGCGGGAATATTCATTTCCCGGCCCCATAAGCCTGTACCGCCATCAAACACGTCATTCCATGGTTTAAAGAAATCATTAAATACAGATGGCATGCGTTCGGTTAGCTTTGCTAATGTTTGTGTTCCCATAATAACCTCCTTTGTTTTATTTATTGGGAGTATTTTTTGCTCTGCAAATGTATTTCTCAAAGGCATTTTAATCAAAGGACAGTGGTCAGCAAATCAACTGAAATTGGTCAGCATAATTATTTTTTATATTCGGTTTGGACAGGAGAAAGAAACATTAGTTAGTAAGTATGCCTGTGGTAAAAGGCTAAGGGGTATCAGGGACTTCAGCGTCAATGATGATGAATAAGAAACGGAGCGGCCAGTAATTTTATTTTTTTTGTTTGTAATAAAATGTAAGCAAATAAAAAGCGAACCTGATAAACTCATAGGAGCACCACCGGATAAATTGAGTAAAAATATTTTTGGTGTGAATATGTTTTTCCCTGGTAATAGCTGCACATTCATTTTGAATAATGCTTTCTAATGTTTTTTCTGTGCTGAAAGAAAATTCTGCATTCCGTACGTCTAAATTTAGTTCAATACTTGCATAAGCACTGATGTTATTTATATTATAAGAGCCAATAGTCAGCCATTCGCTGTCACATACAGCAATTTTAGCATGCAAAATAGTGGGTTGAAATTCGTACAGTTCAATGTTGTTTCGCAAAAGCCAGTCGTACATCCATCGTTCGGCATGTTTAGCCAGCATTACATCTGAAGGACCTGCTGTTATCACTTTTATTTTCACTCCCCGTTTTGCGGCATTCCTTAATAACCTTCGAATAATTTTACCGGGTAAAAAATAACTACACATGATGATGATATGCGACCGGGCATTCCTGAACATTTCAATATAAGTTGCAGAAATATCATTTTTCCGCCGAACCCAGTCATTTCGCCTCATTCTTACGTTACTGATTTCCCGGTTTTCAAAATTAAATAGGAGCCGTTTTTCTTCACAGGGAGTAATGCCCATTTTTGCCGGAAAGCCATTCCAGGTTTTCCAGCAAAGAATACAGAGTTCCCTGGCAACCTCACCTTCTGCATAAAGAGCATAATCAAGCCAGGCTGGTTTTCCCGGCATATCATTATAGCGGTTGGTAATATTTATTCCGCCGACAAGAGCAAATTTTGCATCTGCTACAAAAACTTTATGATGCATCCTTCTGCCGAAATAGAAATACTTGCTTTTAAAAATTGGTTCAAAAAAACGAAAGTGTATGCCTGTTTCTTTTAATGCCCTGATAAAATTATTTGATATGATTTGTGAGGCATACCCATCTGTCAATAAATGAACGGAAATATTTCTTTTAACAGCGGCCTTCAATGCTTCGGCTACCAGTCGCCCTGTTTCATCATCATCATAAATATAAGTTTGCAGGTGAATACTTTCTGTGGCCCCGTTTATTAATTGCAGAAGTAAATCAAAATACTCTTTGCCACCACGGATTAATTTTACGTTATTCTGACTTGAATAGCTATTTGATTTTTTTGACTTCCCGGCATACATCATCTGCTATTGTTGTTTTACACCCGGTGTATTATTGTGCAACAAAGATACTTTATAGTTTCATGTACTATTCTACCGTCATTTATTGCATTATTCAGCGAATTTGAAAGACCGGTGCAGATCGCAGTTTTTTTTCAGCAGGGAAGATGACTGGTCAGTTTTCTGCAACAGACGATGAATTGAGTATGCTTTGTTTTCTGAACAACCAACCTATATTCTTTAGTAAAGCGGTGGTTGAAATCATAAAAACAAACATAATCGCAAAAGTAAGCTCTTGCGGCAGGTATCGGAGCCAATATACTTCCAGTAAAACAAAACCATGAATAAAGCAGATGAGTTTAGCAGCTAAACTATGACTGAAGCCCTGGTTTGTCAGCAGGTGATGAATATGTGTTTTATCTGCAGTGAATGGTGATTTACCCTTCCAGATACGGACAGCAAATACACGAAGTGCATCGAAAACAGGGATCAGTACAATGCCCAATACAAATATGGGACCATGGGGTATTACACTGTAGACTGAAACCACATTTACCTGCATTAGGCGGATACAAAGTACCGCCACCACAAATCCCAGCACCAGCGAACCGGTGTCACCCATAAATATTTTTGCAGGATTAAAATTAAAATACAAAAATGCAAGAATACCACCTGCCAGGGCAAATGCAATTAATGCTGTGTTGGCATCGCCACTCATTGTAAGAAACAAACCCAGGATCACAAGGCTCATAAAGCCTAATCCGCCTGCCAGCCCGTCAATACCATCAATAAGGTTAAAGACATTGGTGACACCCACAATGGCCAGTATGGTGAATGTGTATTGAGCAGAAAGGGATAACTCGTTTATTCCGAATAATCCTTCAAATGATGTAATACGGATTCCTGACAAAGCAATGATGATAGCCAGGCAAACCTGAACGATAAATTTATATTTGGCAGACAGGTCTTTCAAATCATCCATGATGCCGAGGCCAAATAAAACCATAACAGAAAAGAAAAAACTTATTTGCGCCATTTGATTATTGAAAGGAAACCAAAGCACAAGGGCAGTTGTCATTCCACCAATTACCGCCACACCACCCATGGTAGGAATTGGGGAGGAATGTTCTTTGCGGGCATTGGGCATATCGTAAAGACTGTATTTCTTTGTCAGGCTGATAACAACAGGGATGACAAGTAATGTAACTACAAAAGCACTTACAAAAGAAAGCAGGGCAAACCTGTAATCAGAAAAATAAAGATGGAGTTGCAACAGGTGGATATTGCTGGTCATTTAGTATCTGGTTTTGATCAGATGGATTGGACTTTTACTCGTACAAAATAGAAGGGATTTTGAAAAAATACAAGTACTTTTTTATTGTATCGCCGGAGTTTTTCTTTTCAGCCCTGAAAATTCTGAAATTTAAACGGGGCATAGGGAAAAATGCGATGATAATACAGTAATTTTCGCATTGGAAAACCCCATGATAATTACGCTATTTTTTTTCTGGATTAGTTTTGCCTTGTTGTTTTATTGCTATGCCGGCTATGGAATGTTTGTTTTTTTGATCAATAACCTGAAAGACATTTTTTCTCCTGCAATGCAAATACCCTCCCCGTCCGATATTGTGCCGGTTACCATTATTGTAACAGCATATAATGAAAACGTAGTGCTGGCGCAAAAAATAAGAAACACTCTGGATATTAATTATCCTGCCGACAAACTCAATATTATTTTTATTACCGATGGCTCTACCGATGGCTCTGAAGAGTTAATAAAACAATATTCATCCATTTTGCTATTACACCAGCCTGAGCGAAAAGGAAAATATGCAGCTATTAAACGGGCCATGCGAAAAGTGCAAACACCTGTGGTGGTTTTCAGTGATGCTAACACCTTACTGAATTGCGATTGCATCAGGTATATCGTGTCGCATTACAGTAATCGGAAGGTAGGTGGAGTAGCAGGTGAAAAAAAAATTGCACAGAACAGCGGGCTGTCTGCGGTGGGCCAGGCCGAAGGAATGTACTGGCAATATGAATCGTTTATGAAAAAACAGGATGCCCGGCTTTTTACAGTCACCGGGGCAGCGGGAGAATTATTTTCTATTAGAACTGAGTTGTTTAAAGAGCAGGATGATGAAGTGATACTGGATGACTTTGTAATCTCTATGCAAATTTGCCTGCAAGGATATAAAATTGAATATGAAACTAAAGCGTTTGCCACTGAACTGCCTTCGGCATCACTTGCTGAGGAGGAAAAAAGAAAAGTGCGGATATCAGCCGGAGCATATCAGTCTATTGGTTATTTAAGCGCCTGCCTGAATATTTTTAAATACCCTTTGCTAAGTTTCCAGTTCATCTCCCGGAGACTATTGCGCTGGATATTTTGCCCGCCGCTGTTGGTTGTCTTACTATTAACCAATATACTTATTGTTACCCTTCATCCGCAGTTAGAAATGTATAGGCTGTTGCTTTATGCACAAGCAGGGTTTTATTTACTGGCATTGGCAGGCGGCATAATTACGAAGGCAGGGAGAAAAGCCGGGATACTGACCATCCCATTTTATTTTATTTTTATGAACTATTGTTTAGTAAAAGGGTTTGTAAAATTTGCGCAAGGCAGGCAAACAGTTTTATGGGAAAAATCTATGCGGCAGGGGATGGAAGGCTTATAGGGCAGGATCTGTATTTTATAAAGCAATCAATATTTGTTTGTTTAACCAACCCACCTGCAATTGTTATTTTTGCCGGTAAATAATTTCTATTTCCTCTTCTCCCAACATATTATCCAGTCCCATCGAATATTTAAAGGGTGTGGGTCCGCAACGGGCTGAACTATTGAAAAAAGAGTTGAGCATTTTTACGTTTAATGATTTGCTGAATCATTTTCCTTTCCGGCATGTTGATAAAACAAAAGTGAATCTTATTGGAGAAATTACTTCACAAACGGAATATATACAGGTAGCAGGAGTACTGTTAAGTTTTGAAGTGATTGGTCAGAAATCCGGAAAGAGATTAGTGGCTCAAATAAAAGATAAATCAGGAGTACTGGAATTAACATGGTTCCAGGGTATCAACTGGATACAGAAAACATTGCAATCCGGCCTGCCTTACCTTGTATATGGGAAAGTGACTTTCTACAATGGTGAACCGCAGATTATACACCCTGAAATAGAATTGTTGACAACAGAAATAAAGGACGGAAAAAGCTTTTTAGAACCGGTTTATCCCACCACCGAAAAATTAAAAGCGAGAGGATTAGGCGGCAGACAGATTGGCAAACTGACACAGGTATTGATGTTTATGCTGAAAGAGAAAGATATTCCGGAAAACCTGCCCGATACTATTTTACAGTCTTTAAAACTTATTGACCGTTTCAAAGCGTTTAAGCAAATCCATTTTCCTTCGGCTGTGTCGGAATTTGATGAAGCAGTAAAGCGGTTAAAGTTTGAAGAACTTTTTATTGCCCAGTTACGGATGAATTTGTTGCGATCTAACCGTCATCGTTTTTCAAAAGGTGTTGTGTTTGATAAGGTAGGTAACCTGTTCAATAATTTTTATAAGCATCATCTTCCTTTTGAATTAACCGGGGCGCAAAAAAGGGTGATAAAAGAAATAAGAGCAGATATGGCAAAAGGAAGACAAATGAACCGCCTGCTGCAGGGAGATGTGGGAAGCGGGAAAACAATAGTCGCCACATTGATTACGTTGCTGGCAGCGGATAATGGTTACCAGGCCTGCTTGATGGCACCAACGGAAATATTAGCACAGCAACATATTAAAACAATCGGCTCGCTGCTTGAAAAAATAAATGTGCCTGTAAAACTGCTGACCGGGTCAACAAAAGCGGCCGAAAGAAAAAAAATAATAAAGGAACTTGAAACAGGAGAGTTGAAAATACTGATAGGCACACATGCTGTTATTGAAGAGGTAGTGAAGTTCAATAACCTGGGCCTTGTGATTATTGACGAGCAGCACCGATTTGGTGTGGCACAACGGGCCAAACTTTGGGAAAAAGCAACAATCCCGCCGCATGTATTAGTAATGACCGCCACACCTATCCCCCGTACGCTTGCCATGTCAGCATATGGTGATCTTGACTACAGTGTAATTGATGAATTACCTCCCGGGCGGCAACCTGTTATTACTGTTCATCGTTATGAGTCGCAGCGGAGCAAGGTGATGGATTTTATTAAAGCCGAGATTGATAAAGGCAGGCAGGTATATATTGTTTTTCCGTTGATTGAAGAAAGTGATAAGCTGGATTATGAAAACCTGATGAAGGGCTACGAAAATGTAAAAGCATATTTTCCCGAACCGAAATACTGGATCAGTATGGTACATGGCCGGCAGCCGTCTGAGCAGAAAGAACTCAACATGAAAAGGTTTATTGAAAAAGATACCCAGATAATGGTATCTACTACTGTTATTGAAGTAGGCGTGGATGTGCCCAATGCTTCGGTGATGGTAATTGAAAGCACCGAAAAATTCGGATTATCGCAACTGCACCAGTTGAGAGGAAGGGTAGGAAGAGGCGCTGAAAAAAGTTATTGCATACTTTTATCCGGTTCCAAATTAGGTAATGATGCCCGTGAACGCATCAGGATCATGACAACCACCAATGATGGTTTTGTGATTGCCGAGAAAGACCTGGAACTGCGGGGGCCGGGTGATATTGAAGGAACAAGACAGAGTGGTGTTTTAAACTTTAAACTGGCCAGCATAGTCCAAGACCGGCCACTACTGGATATGGCCAGAAATATGGCGGTGGCGTTGCTGGAAGATGATCCCGACCTTGTTTCGGCCGGAAATTTGCGGGTAAAGAATTTCCTTCATCAAGCCAGGAAAACAGTGGCCTGGAGTAAGATTTCGTAATAAGAACTTGTTTTATTCTTTCAGAATGGATTTGATAACAGGTGAAAAAACAAATTACAATGCTTAGACATTTCTTAACACAAGATTTCAATCCATTTCCCGCAAATATTACCTATCTTAATAGAAACATTATTACCCTGAAACGCTTCCTTTTTTTTACCGCACTATTTTTTACTTCTTTTGCAGCCACTGCACAGAGCTATAATAATATTGAGTTTATTGAAAACAAAGGCCAGTGGGACAACCGTGTTTTGTATAAAGGGGAAGTGAGCAACGGAGCTTTTTTTATCCGTGAAGGCGGTATTACAGTGCTGCAATATCACCCGGTGGATTTTAACAACGTGATGCAATTGCTGCACGAAAATAAACCAGGAGTTCCTGAAAATAAATTTATAGTCCGTTGCCATGCTTTCAACGTAGATTTCCTGGGGGCTTCAGCTAATATAAAAACACAGGCCGAAAAGCCCATCCTGACCTATAATAATTACTTTACCGGCAGCGATGCTTCCAAATGGGTCGGCGGATGTCATATTTACCAGGCCATTACTTTAAAGGATGTTTATCCCAGTATAGATGTTCGTTATTATACCGACAATAATTTTCTGAAATATGATATTATTATAAAACCGGGTGGCGATATTTCAAAGATTGCTTTAAAGTATTATGGAGTTGATCAGCTGCAAACAAAAAAGGGAGAACTGGTGATCGGCACATCCTTGGGTGAGATGAAAGAGTCTTCTCCTTTTACCTATCAAACCGGTGTAACCGGGAAAAAAGAAATCAGGTGTAAATACATTGTAAAAGATAATGTACTCCGGTTTGATGTGAAGGATTATGATCCAACTGCTCCATTAATTATTGACCCTATCATCAGATTCTGTTCCTTTTCTGGTAGCGCTTCAGATAACTGGGGTTACACAGCCACTTATGGACCCGATGGAAGCATGTATGGCGGAGGAATTGTTATGAGTTCAGGATTTCCTGTTTCAACAGGTGCATTTCAGACCAATTTCCAGGGTGGCGAATTTGATATGGGTATTATTAAACTTTCACCCGATGGTTCTAACAGAATCTATGCAACTTATCTTGGCGGTTCAGGTAATGATCAGCCGCATAGTTTAATTGTGGATGGATCAGGCAACCTTGTAATTGCAGGACGTTCCAACTCTGCCAACTATCCTGTTACCGGTGGAGCTGCAGGATTAATTGGCCCTGGCGGTGGATATGATATTGTTGTGAGTAAACTCAATGCAAATGGAACCGCTTTAATTGGTTCAAAAAGAATCGGTGGAACAGCCAACGATGGAGTCAATATTACTCCTATAAGAAGTGGCACTAATTCATTGCAACAAAACTATGGCGACGATGGACGCAGCGAAGTAATACTGGATGCTGCAGGGAATGTATATGTTGCCTCTTCTACACAATCAACAGGGTCGCCAAATCCTTCCGATAATTTTCCGGTTCGTGGTTCACCATTTCAAAGTTTACCCGGTGGTGCACAGGATGGAGTTGTTATTAAATTAACGGCTGATCTCAGTTCTGTAGTTTTTTCAAGTTTCCTCGGGGGATCAGGAAATGATGCAGCTTATGTTCTTTCGCTGGCTCCAAACAATGACATATATGTGGCAGGTGGAACAGAAAGTGTTAACCTGCCTGGAAATACTGCCGGAACAATTGGCCCTTCCAATCATGGTGGCATTGATGGATTTGTTTCTATTATCTCTAATAATGGTACTGCAATAAATAGCACAACTTATCTTGGAACAGGAGGTATTGACCAGGTATATGGTGTCCAGTTTGATAATGCAGGTTTTCCTTATGTGATGGGACAAACCACCGGTTCATGGCCAATTATTAATGCTACATATAATAATCCGGCGGGCAGACAATTTATAGCAAAACTAAAGCCTGATCTTTCAGCCTTTGTTTATTCAACAGCTTTTGGTTCAGGTTCGTCAGCACCTAATATATCACCTGTTGCTTTTTTAGTAGATAGGTGTCAGAATGTTTATATCTCTGGCTGGGGAGGATATTATGGGAATACCAATTTTTATGGTAGCGCCGGTACCAGTGGACTTCCTGTAACAGCAAATGCATTTAAATCAACTACCGATGGCAAAGACTTTTATTTTTTTGTATTAAAGAAAGATGCAGTATCACAATTATTCGGTAGTTTTTTCGGAGAAGATAACAGGCTGAATATTGGTTGTGATCATGTTGATGGAGGAACCAGCCGGTTTGACAAAAATGGGGTTATTTACCAGGCTATCTGCGCAAATTGCAACCTGGGAGGAAGACCGCCTTTTCCAACTACTATCGGAGCTTGGTCAACTGTCAATAATGCCAATGGACCTGGCTGTAACCTGGCAATGCTCAAGATTGATATGGACTTTGCCGGAGTTGCTGCCGGTGTAAAATCAGCTATTAACGGGATGCCGGGAGATACGGCAGGGTGTATTCCCCTTACAGTTAATTTTTCAGATACTGTTCAAAATGCACAGAGCTATGAATGGTATTTCAATTATGTGCCGGGAAATCCTCCAGACCTTACAACGACTGTTCCAACTGCACAATGGACATATAACGCCATAGGTGTATATAGGGTAATGCTGGTGGCAATAGACCCCACTACCTGCAATGTGAGGGATTCATCCTTTATGAATATCAAAGCAGGAGATCTGAAGGCTACTCTTGGTTTTAATTATATAAAAACAGGTGGATGTAATTCTTTGCAATTCCAGTTCAATAATACTTCACTTGCTCCACCAGGCAAGCCATTCACCAACACATCTTTCACCTGGAATTTTGGTGATGGCAGTCCATTGGTTGTAGCAGGCTTAAATCCTGTTACGCATACATTTCCTGCGCCGGGTCCATACAATGTAATTTTAAGTTTAACGGACATAGCTTATTGTAATGCCCCGGATGCAGATACGATAAAAATTGATATCTCTGCGAATGTAAAAGCTAAATTCAGTACACCGGCCATGGGTTGTGTTCAGTATAATGCGGCATTCGATAATCAAACAGTAGGAGGGCAAACTTATTTGTGGGAATTTGGCGATGGAAATTTTTCTACTGATTTTGAGCCGGTACACTTATATGCCATTGCCGGCATTTACCAGGTAAGATTGATTGGTTATAATCCAAATACCTGTAACCTTTCAGACACAACAGCTTATTTTACTATTACAGTTTTGGATTCACCAACACCTGATTTTAATTTTTCACCGGTTACGCCATTGGAAAATACCCCAACAACATTCACCAATCTTTCATCACCGGATGCTATCCGGTTCAGATGGAAATTTGGTGATGGCGATTCGTTGTTAACCACATCACGGCAACCGGTGCAACATCAGTATAATGCCACCGGAACATTTAATGCATGTTTGACAGCGTACAATACTGCTGATTGTGATAGTACCATTTGCAGACCAGTAAAGGCAACGATTGTTTCAGTGGTAGATGTTCCCAATGCGTTTACACCACAAAGCGGGGATGAAAATTGTATAATTTTGGTAAGAGGATTTGGCATTGCCAAAATGCAGTTTATTATCTGGAACCGATGGGGGCAAAAGGTATTTGAAACCAATAACCGTTTCCAGGGATGGGATGGAAAAGTAAAAGGAGTAGTACAGCCGATGGATGTTTATGCCTATACATTAAGTATTGAATTTTCAGACGGCACCAAAACAACTAAAAAAGGTGATATAACGTTGATAAGATAGAAACTGAAAATGAAGTTGAATAAAAACATACAGGTTATTATTGTATTGCTCGCAGCTCATAGCTCATGGCTTACAGCTTCTTCCCAGGATCTTCATTTCTCACAATTCTTCAATTCGCCGTTGCTTACTAATCCCGCCAACACAGGTTTTATACCTGAAGGCGATTACCGGCTGGGAGTGAACTATAGAAATCAATGGGCTACCATCACCGCTTTTCCTTATAAAACGATGGCTGCATTTGGCGATGTGCAGGTGATGTCCAACAAAGACAATACAGGCTGGTTGGGTTTAGGTGGACAAATATTAAGGGATGTGGCAGGTACAGGCAGTCTTACATCTACTAAAATTTACGGGTCGGTGGCTTATCACCAGATGATGAATGCCGGAAGCCTGGTGAGCCTTGGCTTTAATGTAGGATGGGCCAATAAAAATATTTCTATTGCTAATCTCACATTTCCGAGTCAATGGAATGGAAAGTTTTTTGATGTGCAGCATACAGCGGGAGTTCCAAAATTAGATGCTAATAATATCAGTTACCTGGATGTGCAGGTGGGAATGAATTATGCTTATTTCACTACCGGCACACTTTATGTAAACGCCGGTTTTTCTGCTATGCATGTCAACAGGCCGAGAGAATCTTTTTTCAATGCAACACCTGGCATTGATAACCACATACCGGTTCGTTATACAGGATTCATCAATGGAAGTTTCAAACCCAATGACCAGTGGATCATTAGTCCCAATGCTTATTTTTCTTACCAGGCAAAATCGTATGAGATAGTGGGAGGATTGAATGCTCATTACAACTTATCAGGCGATGGCGAAAAGATACTGATAGCCGGGATGTATTACCGCTACAGGGATGCGGTGATCCCAATGCTGGGGCTGGGGTTAAAAGATGTTACTTTCACTTTCAGTTATGATGCCACTACATCTTCCCTGAAGAATTATAATAATACCCGCGGCGCTTTTGAAATCTCCATAATTAAAAACGGAGTAGTTGACAAATACAATGGCAACAAGCATGATGGGATGTGCCCTTCGTTTAAGAACCAGTAATTTTTATTTCAACTATTTATTCTTACTTGAGAACGTTCATTAAAATATTATTTTGCGGGATATTTCTATTAATGTTTATTCCTGCTAAATGCAAAAGTTTTTCAGATTCGGGATATATACAGATTGTATGGAATGGCGATATTAGTAAACCTATTCTCCCAATTAGATTTTATTTACCTGGTTCAAGATATATTTTTGAAAAAAATGATTTATTCTTTCCACAAATTGAAGTTGGCGAGAAGTTGCTTGATAGTATCCAAAGATGTATTGAAAATGGCAATCTTAGTATGGTAAAGCTGCCGTCACAAACACTATCAATATTGTTTGTTTATCACAAGAATGAAGAAGAAAAAATATTTGAATCGAAGAATAAAGATTCAATAAAGAATGTATTTGATGAAATAACTAAGTTATTTGATCTAAATTATACCGAGGGAACAATTAAAAGGGCTTTGGATGAAATCTTAAGCAGATTTATTGCTGAAGTAACACATTAAGGATACTTTTCCCATATCCGCTTTTCTTCCGATTTTTACAAACAATGAGATTGCAAACAAAAATTGATAAAATCACGAATTCGGTGGAAGAAAGAGCTACCGGCAATTCAATTGAGACAAGGATATTGCCTTTACCTGTTCATGAACTCAAAACCATTACAAAGAAAAGGCAATGGAAATTTAACTGGAGAACAGAAGCGGCAAACCCTCAAAGGATTGTTTATAAACTGATTGTTTCTTCAGATGCAGGAACAATTCAGGGATTAATCAGCGTAAGTATTGAGCAGGGGTATATTTTTATGCATTTGCTGGAATCAGCCCCACATAATATCGGCAAAATAAAAAAATACCTGGGTGTGCCTGGCAATTTGGTAGCATATGTATGTAGGCTGTCTTTTGAGTATGGATTTTCAGGTGAAGTGGCATTTGACTCCAAGACTGTTTTGATTAATCACTATAAAGAAACTCTGGGAGCCGTATTATTATTTCCTCCAAAAAGAATGGCAATTCTTTCACCACAGGCAAAAAAATTGGTAAATTCGTACTATAAAGATTTCAGGATATGAGCAACGACAAAGAAAAATATTATGCCCTTGATGATTTGCATGAAATTGTAAGTGAAAAAAGGGTAACAAAAAAAGAAACTAAAACTGACAACCTTACCCGGGAATTTTTTGCTAAAAGACGGATTGTTAGCAAAAAGAAAATCCTGAAAGAGAAAGTATAGTCCAGGTGAATATTTAATAGCGGATAACTGATCAGCCAGTTCAGGATATAATGCGCCGCCAATCACCATTTTCCCCATATCCCCGATTATTCCGATTTTTACAGCCTCGCCTAAGGCGGGATAAAATTGAATCATGGAAACAGTTGCTAATTCTTTACTTACATCAAAGCATATTGAAGCCTTCCGGAAAATTGCAGGAGAACAATTTGTATTTGTTGATGAGGAATCACTGAACCATTATTCCCATGATGAAACGGAGAACCTGCATTTTCTTCCTGAAGTAGTCATCAAACCCAGAACAGCAGAAGAGGTCAGTGCAATATTGAAAATATGTAATAAAGAAAAAATTCCTGTCACACCCCGCGGTGCAGGCACGGGTGTAAGTGGTGGCGCATTGCCTCATTTGGGTGGTGTTTTATTATCAACAGAAAGAATGAATGCTATTCTGCAGATTGATAAAAGAAATTTGCAGGTAATTACAGAGCCGGGAGTGATTACAGAAGTATTGCAGGATGCTGTAAAAGAGAAAGGACTTTTCTACCCTCCTGATCCCGCCAGTCGTGGTTCCTGTTTTATTGGTGGAAACATAGCCGAGAACAGCGGCGGTCCCAAAGCAGTGAAGTATGGTGTGGTAAAAGATTATGTATTGAATCTTGAACTGGTATTGCCCACAGGAGAAATTATCTGGACAGGGTTCAACATATTGAAAAATGCAACAGGTTACAATCTTACACAATTAGTGGTGGGTAGCGAAGGAACATTGGGTATTGTTACCAAAATAGTTTTACGATTGATTCCACATCCAACCTGCGACCTGCTGATGCTGGTGCCATTCCGTAACATGGAACAAGCTGGTGAAGCGGTCAGTGCCATTTTCCGGGCAGGCTTTACCCCAAGTGCTATGGAACTGGTAGAAATAAATGCATTAAAAATTGTAAGCCGCATGTTGGGTGGCTGCACTGTTCCGGTATCAGATGATATTGCTGCGCATCTTTTAATAGAGGTAGATGGTAATGACATGGATGTGTTGATGAAAGAAATGGAAGCAATTGGAGATTTGTTAACACAATATGACACCGGGGAGATTTATTTTGCAGATGATAACCAGAAAAAGGAGGAGCTATGGAAACTCCGCCGCAAAGCAGCCGAGGCAGTAAAGCTGGATGGTTATACTATTGAAGAAGATACCGTGGTGCCAAGGGCAGAGTTGCCTGCTTTAATAAAAGGAGTAAAAGAACTTGGACACAAACATAATTTTGATGTGGTGTGTTACGGCCATGCAGGCGATGGCAACCTGCATATCCGTATAAAAAAAGAAGGAATACCAAATAGTTACGGCAACCCGGAAATGACAGCGGCACTGAGTGAATTGTTTCAACTGGTCAAACAGTTGGGAGGTACAATAAGTGCAGAGCATGGAATCGGGCTTATTCAAAAACCTTATATGGATATTGTATTTGATAAAACAAATATGAGATTGATGAAGGAAATAAAAAGAATATTTGATCCGAATAATATTTTGAACGCAGGAAAAATTTTTGATCTAACTACTTAAATTACCTCATGATGATGAAGAAAATTATTCCAGTATTACTTGTTCTTTGTTTAACGACTACTTCTCTTTTTGCCCAGAAAGAAAAAAAGGAAGAAAAGCAGAAAGGGTTCAATAAAGAGAACCTGTTTACAGGTGGGAGTGTGTCGCTGGCATTTTACAATAATACATTCCTGGTTGGTGGCAGCCCGGTAATTGGATACAGTCTTACTAATTGGGTAGATGCAGGAATTGTCGTTAATTATAATTACAGCTCTTACCGTGATTATAATTTTGTCTTTAATGATAAGCTACGTCAAAAGGTATATGGCGGTGGTGCTTTTTTAAAACTATATCCTGTTCGATTCCTGTTTGCACAAGCACAGTTTGAACATAATTTTATAAGCCAGAAGTTTATTCCCAACATAGGCATTACCCAAACATATAAAATTGATGCCAGTAGTATGCTGGTTGGAGGTGGCTACACTTCTGGTCGTTATGGCCGTGGTGGCGGGCCATTTTATTACCTGGCAGTATTATTTGATGTATCTGGAAATAAAAATTCTCCTTATACCGATGGTTACGGAAGAACCATTCCAATCATCAGGGGTGGAATACAAATACCGCTTTTCCAGGGAGGAGACAGTAAGGGAAATTAATTTTATATTAAGTATTTGATAAGTTCAGCAGGGTCATCTAAAATGGTGATCCTTTTTTTTACAGAATCAAACAAAAAATGTTCTTCTTCCATTTGCTGTATATGCCGTATAAGATGGGTGTAGAAACCGCCTGAGTTCAGAATGAATATTTGTTTATCATGAATGGAAAGCTGGTTCCATGTCAGCATTTCAAAGAGTTCATCCAATGTGCCAAAGCCACCGGGAAGTACCAATGCCGCATCGCATCGTTCGTAAATTGTTTTTTTCCGTATATGCATATCATCTGCCACAATCAGTTCAGTTATTTTATCATGCTGCCGTTCCCAGTCGAGTAATAATTTGGGAATGACACCGGTTACACTTCCCGAATTTTCCATTACCGCATCAGCGATGACTCGCATGATGCCAACATTGCCGCCACCATAAATAAGGGTTACATTATTTTCAGCAAGCAGTTTTCCTAATTGCTCAGCATGCTGAACAAAAACAGGGTTCTTGCCGGGTTTAGAGCCGCAAAAAACGGCGAGTGATTGAATAAGCATAATCTGGATAAATTCCCGGCAAAGGAAAGTAAATTTCTTTATCTTCAAAACTTATAATCTTACTAAACAGAAAACATAGTATGTCACCCATCATTCTTTTCTCCTTTGTAATCGGATATTTTGTTTTGCTGCTCACAGTAGCCTGGTACACTTCCCGCAATTCCAACAATGATTCATTTTTTATCGGCAACCGTAACAGTAACTGGATGCTGGTGGCTTTTGGAATGATTGGCACTTCATTATCGGGTGTTACGTTTGTGAGTGTGCCGGGTGGTGTAGGTACTGGCAATTTTTATTATTTCCAGGTAGTGCTGGGATACCTGCTCGGCTATATGGTAATTGCATTTGTGCTGATCCCATTGTATTACAAGATGAACCTGACAAGCATCTACACCTATCTTGAAAAACGATTTGGGATCAACGCACACAAAGCCGGGGCTTTCTTTTTTATTCTTTCAAGAGTGTTTGGCGCCACAGCCCGTTTATATTTAGTGATAAGTGTGCTGCAGACATTTATTTTTAATAAGTTTCATATTCCGTTTGAAGTTACCGCCCTTGTCATACTGCTGCTGATACTGCTCTACACATTTGAAGGCGGTGTTAAAACAATTGTTTATACTGATACATTACAGACTACAGGAATGCTACTTGGACTGGTAGTTTGTGTGATTGTTATCATCAAAGCATTGGGCACTGATTTTGGCGGAGCATGGCATATGTTAAGTGAGAAAGGATACAATCATATTTTTAACTGGGATATAAAAGCCGGTTCCTTTGCATTAAAACATATTCTTGGCGGCATGTTTATCGCCATTGCCATGACAGGGCTTGACCAGGAAATGATGCAAAAGAATATCAGTGTAAAAACGCTAAAGGACTCACAGAAAAACATTATGACCTTCACAGCTGTGTTGATGATTGTCAACTTTCTCTTTCTTGTTCTGGGCGGCGTTCTTTATTTGTATGCAGGTTCAAAAGGAATTACCACAGCCCCCGATGATTTGTTTCCCACCATTGCATTAAGCGATGCTTTTAGCGGAACCATCGGAGTAATTTTTATCATAGCCTTAATCTCTGCCTTGTTTCCCAGTGTGGATGGCGCTATTACTTCGCTTACTTCCTGTTTTTGTATTGATATATTGGGGTTGAAAAAAAGTGATGCTTCGGAAAAAGAAAAGAAAAGGACGAGGCTGAAAGT
Organism: Chitinophagaceae bacterium; assembly: GCA_032654705.1. Classification (GTDB taxonomy): domain Bacteria; phylum Bacteroidota; class Bacteroidia; order Chitinophagales; family Chitinophagaceae; genus JJ008. The sequence goes on along the minus strand of JAULAZ010000003.1, from coordinate 2,102,065 downwards.
ACATTTCACTTTTGCTGCTGTTTTCTTCCTGATGGTGATGTTGTTTAAATGGATGAATGATAAACTGATCATTGATTTCATTCTCAAGTTTGCCGGGGTAACCTATGGGCCATTATTGGGTTTATTTGCCTTTGGCATTCTCACAAATCGAAAGCTAAATGAAAAATTCATCTGGATGGTCTGCATCATAGCGCCTATGCTTGCACTGGGAGTTGATATGCTCAGTAACCCGGCCTGGTATGAAGCCAAGTTGCATATAGAGAGCCTCGGATTAAATGGAATTTCAAAAAATATTTTTAACGGTTATAAAATAGGAAATGAATTGATTCTGATAAATGGAATTTTTACTTTCCTGGGGTTGTGGTTTATTTCTAAAAAAACTACTACTTCCGATTCATTGCTTCAGGCAGCATAAGAGGTTTATCTTTGCAGTAAATTTTAAGATTTGGAATTAGTAAATCCAATAGTACAGCGGTATGCAGAAAATTTTTCGTCATCTGAAGATGAATTACTGAAAGAAATTGCTGAATACACATTCAGAAAACATGCTGACCCGCAAATGCTCAGTGGTCACCTGCAGGGCAAGCTATTAGAAATGATAAGCTGCATGATAAAGCCCCGCCGCATTCTTGAAATCGGAACTTTTACAGGCTACAGCGCTTTATGTCTTGCCAAAGGTCTCACAGATGACGGGCAGCTGCATACGATTGATATACGAGATGAAGACGTTCAGTTAGCCAGGTCATACTTCAACCGTTCTGTATCTGCTGATAAAATAATTTCTCATCCGGGAAATGCATTGGATATAATCCCAAAACTGAATGAAATATGGGATTTGGTGTTTATTGATGCTGACAAGCCGGCTTACATTGAATATTTTAACCTTGTTTTACACCAAGTGCGGAAAAACGGGTTTATTTTAGCAGATAATATTTTCTTTCATGGTGAAGTATTAAAAGAAAATGTAAAAGGAAAAAGTGCGAAAGGCATTGAAGCCTTTAATAATTTTATAAAAGACCGGGTGGATATTGAAAAAGTGATATTAACTATCCGTGACGGACTTTACCTGGTCAGAAAATTGTAATAAGAAAGTAACGATGCAAAAAGCCAGAATCAGTATTTTATTTTTTTTTCTGCTGACGACTCATATTTCCCATGGGCAGGATTCAGGAGCCATCCTGGATTATATCAACAAGTATAAAAATCTTGCTATACAGGAAATGCAGCGTACTGGTGTTCCTGCTGCTATTACATTGGCACAGGGTATTCATGAATCTGGTGCCGGTATGAGTAAACTGACGATAGAATCCAACAATCATTTTGGCATCAAGTGTAAATCAAACTGGACTGGCGAATCAGTAAAGCATGATGATGATGCCAGGGGTGAATGTTTCAGAAAATATGCTGCCGCTGAAGATTCTTATAAGGATCATTCAGATTTTCTGAAGAGCAGTCAGCGATATGCATTTCTGTTTAATCTTGACCCGGTTGATTACGAAGATTGGGCCAATGGATTAAAAAAGGCAGGTTATGCCACTAACCCAAAATATCCGCAGGTCATAATTAAACTGATCGAGGACTATCACCTGCAGGATTATACACTTATGGCTTTGGGCAGGTTGCCAGATGATGGAGAAAATGTAAAAGAAGGTTACAGCCAGCAGCCGGATGAAACAATTAGTGCCATTAGCGATGTAAACGCTGAACAAGAAAATAAAATTGCCGATCAGGTTAAGCAGCCTGTTTATCCGGAAAATGTATTTAAGATTAATGAAACTAAGGTTGTGTATGTAAAACAGGGAACTTCTTTTCTGGCTATTGCAAAGCAATACGGTATTGATCTTTCAAAAATATTTGAGTTCAACGAAATTTCACCGGCGGAAGAAACCACCAAAGACCAGTTGATTTTCCTGCAGCGCAAACGGAAGACCGGCGATAATAAATTTCATATTGTGCAGCCTGGTGAAACATTGCATGACATTGCACAGCAGGAAGCGATACGGATTGAAAGCTTACTGGAGTTAAACTGGCTGAAAGATGACGGTATTCAGCCGGCTATTGGCGAACAATTATCTTTGCAAAACAAGTCAGTCACTATGCCAAAACTTGCTTTAAAGGAAAACTATTCAATTATTCCGGGAAATAAAACCAAGTCTTCAAATTAAAATAAACAAAGTATGGCAGTAGTTAAAGTGCATGATAAAACCTTTGAAACTTATTTGTCAGATGAAACTATTCAGAAAAGGGTAATAGAAATAGCGGCTTCCATCAATAAAGATTATGCAGGAAAAAAACCTTTGTTTATTGCAATCCTTAATGGTTCATTCATGTTTGCTGCTGATCTGTTCAAACATCTGACCATTGAAGCTGAGTTATGCTTTATTAAATTAGCCTCCTACAAGGGAATGAAATCTTCCGGCAAAGTGATAACCTCTATCGGGTTGGAAGAAGACCTATTTGGTAAGGATGTGATAATTGTTGAGGACATCGTGGATACCGGGAAAACGCTGCATAAATTTTTGCCAAAACTGGTTCATCAGCAACCCAAATCTTTGCGAATTGCTGCTTTACTTCATAAATCTGAAGCCACGGAATATCCACTGGTATTGGATTACTTGGGTTTTGACATTCCCAACAAGTTTGTTGTTGGATATGGGCTTGATTACGACGGTCTTGGCCGGAATCTCCGGGAGATATACCAATTGGTATGATATTGGGGATGCTCTCGGATTTTTTTTGTATTTTATCGGATTAATATATCCATTTGAGAACCACTTGTTATATTATCCTTTTTTTATTAGCCGGATTGTCCGTATCTGCTCAGAAATATTATATCCGTGGGGAGGTTAAGGATGAAACGGGCAACTCATTACAAAACGTTACCATTCTTCAGCACAAAACAGGTTATATTTTCAGGACAGGAGCCTCCGGAACTTTTGGTATTGTAGCCAACCAGCAAATTGATACACTTAGCTTTTCACTGGATGGTTACCTGAAAGAAACAATACTGGTAAATGCAGATAATTATACCAGGATAATGCTAAAACTATTGCCGCCCTCAGTCAGTAATGCAAAAAGAGACAAGCTTAGTTCTATGACAAAAGACTTGGAGAAAGAAGAACAAAGAAGCTGGTATACCGGGGATGAAACTTATGCAAGCATTCTTGAAAATCATTTCATGAGTGCAAAAAAATTCCCCAGTACAAACATTTCGTTGAATGTGGACCGGGCCTCTTACAGTAATATCCGGCGGTTTATCAACCTCAACTCATTTGTGCCGCCTGATGCTGTACGGATTGAAGAAATGCTGAATTATTTTAACCTTAATTATCATGATCCGGGAGAAAACGAATTGTTTGATATTCAAACCCGGCTGAGTTCCTGCCCATGGAACCCGGATAACCAGTTATTCTTTGTCAATCTTTCATCTAAGAAAATCAACCTTGATACACTTCCTCCCAGTCATCTTGTTTTTTTAATTGATGTTTCCGGGTCTATGGATATGCCGAACCGTTTACCGTTGTTAAAATCTGCTTTCCGACTGCTGGTAAATAACCTTCGGGATAAAGATTCCGTTGCCATTGTGGTGTATGGTGGTTTAACAGGAGTAATATTAAATACTGTAAGCGGGGGTGAAAAAGAAAAAATACTAAAGGCGATTGATGAACTGGAACCCGGTGGTTTTACGCCGGGGGAATCGGGAGTAAAAATAGCTTACAGAGTGGCAAGAAATCATTTTATTAAAGGAGGTAACAACCGGGTTATTCTCGCTACAGATGGCGATTTTAATGTAGGAATGAAGACAGAGACAGAGCTGGATGAGTTGATTTCGCAGCACCGGGAATCAGGAATTTATCTTACCTGCCTTGGAGTGGGTATGGGCAACTATAAAGATTCAAAAATTCAAGCCCTGGCACAAAACGGGAATGGCAATTTTGCTTACCTGGATAATTTTAAAGAAGCAGAAAAAGTTTTACTGAAAGAGTTTACCCAAACATTGTATGCAGTAGCAGACAATACATTTATGAATGTTGAATTTAACCCTGAGTATGTAAAAGAGTACCGGTTAATAGGATTTGATAATAAAGTAGGGGCACTGCGGGATTCATTATCAGTAATTGAAGGTGGAGAAATAGGTTCGGGACATTCTATGGTGGCTATGTTTGAAGTAGTACCTACTGAAGTAAACAAGGGAGCAATCAAAGATAATTTTACCACCGGAAAATTTGCAGATATCAACATGCGGTTCCATTATCCCAATGAGATACAGGAGCGATACTTCAGCAATACCAGTCATTTTGATTTTGTGCCTTTTTCTGAGCTGGATAAATGTTACCAGTTTTCTTCAGCCGTGGCCATGTTTGGTTCTTTGCTCAGGGGTTCTGCCTTTGTAAAAAATTCAGACTGGGACGATGTTATTTCTCTTGCTGAAAGTTCTTTAACCAAAGACGATTTATTGCAGAAAGAATTTGTGAATCTTGTGCAGCAGGCGAAGAAGCTTTATTCGAAAACAAAAAAGAAAAAGGGGAGTAATGACGATTGGTGATTTTTATGAAAACATTTCCTTTATCTTATCAAAAAAATTCTTCTCATTCTTATCAGGGTGCGGTTTGAAGTTGGGAGATTGTCCTAATTTTTCCAGCATGGCTTTTTCCTCACTGCTTACATGTTGCGGTGTCCAGACATTTACATGTATTAACTGATCTCCTTTTTCATAGGAGTTTACTGCCGGAAACCCTTTTCCTTTCAGCCGGAATATTTTTCCACCTTGCGTGCCGGCAGGAATTTTAATTTTTGCTCTCCCATCAATCGTCGGCACTTCTATCTGTGTGCCAAATACAGCATCGGTGAAAGTAAGATGCAAATCATAGGCGACATTCAATCCTTCCCGGTGTAATTCCTTATGTGGTTCTTCTTCAATCAGAATGATCAAATCGCCGGGTGCACCACCTCTTTCACCTGCATTGCCACGGCCGCTAATATTCAGTTGCATGCCTTCCTGCACACCCGCTGGTATGTCAATGCTCACCGTTTCTTCACCATAAATTCTTCCTTCTCCTTTGCAGGCTGAACATTTGGCTGTTACAGTTGTGCCTTCTCCATTGCAGGAAGGACAGGTAGTAACAGTTTGCATTTGCCCGAGAAAAGTATTCTGAACTCTTCTAACCTGGCCGCTTCCGCCGCAGGTAGTGCATGTCTGCACACTGCCTTTATCTTTTGCCCCGCTGCCACCGCATGTATTGCAGGCAACATATTTCTTTACTTTAATGTTTTTGGTAATTCCTTTTGCAATTTCTTCATAGGTAAGTTTTAATTTGACACGGAGATTGCTTCCTCTTATGCCGCGGCTTCTTTGTCCGCCTCCCCGCCGCTGTTGCCCACCACCAAAAAAATTTCCAAATAAATCTTCGCCAAAAATGTCGCCGAACTGGCTAAAGATATCTTCCATGTTCATGCCACCGCTACTATAACCACCACGTCCATTGCCACTAACCCCGGCATGACCATAGCGGTCATACTGGGCTTTTTTATCTGCGTCACTTAATATTTCATAAGCTTCGGCTGCTTCTTTAAATTTTTCTTCGGCAGCTTTATCACCTGGGTTACGGTCGGGGTGAAACTGCATTGCTACCTTTCGGTATGCTTTTTTTATTTCATCCGATGATGCAGTTTTACTGACACCTAATATTTCGTAATAATCTCTTTTTGACATAATGATAACTATGAGCTATTAGCTACAAGTTTCGAGAATAAGCAACCCAGTTCGTAGCTAACTGGCCCGCAACTCGCTGCTTTATTTTCCTACTACCACTTTTGCATGACGGATGATTTTATCATTGAGATAATAACCTTTCATTACCTCATCTACTATTTTGCCTTTTAAATCTTCATTTGGCACCGGGATCTCAGTAATTGCATCATGCAGATCGGGATTAAACTCCTGGTTTATCGTTTCCATTGCTTTCACACCTCTTGCCTGTAATGTGTTGCGAAGTTTGGTGAAGACAAGCATAACACCTTCTTTAATGGCTGCTGCATCTTCACTTGTATCCAGTTGTTTTTGGGCCCTGTCACAATCATCCAGAATATTCAGCAAATCGGTAATAACATCCCTCCCGGCAGTTTGAATTAGCTCTATCTTTTCTTTGGCACTGCGTCTTTTAAAGTTTTCAAATTCTGCTACTTTTCGCAGGTATTTATCATTCATTTCTACCAATTCTGCTTTTAGTTTCTCCAGATCGGCTTCCTCTCCCACAGGTTCATTCAGGTGGGTGGTGCCGCTCAGATTATCGTCGGCATTAATGTCAATTTCCAGAGTGCTTTCCTTGTCCGTTGTGCTGTTATGTTCTTCCTTTATTTTTTTTTCTGCCATTTTTTACAAATTGATTGCAAAGGTAAGATTGTCAAGAATATTGCCAATCACGGATTTGGGACAAAATGACCTTTGAAGACACGACAGATGAGGCTTGTCTGACAGGAACTAACCTAATTACAATATGCTGATAATAGGGCTTGTTCCCTGTATCTTGCAACCTGTTATGATAAAAGTTTACCTGAAGCGAAAGATATCTTCCCGCATTTTCAACGGGCATCCCTGGATTTTTAATAATGAAGTGGAAAAAATAGAGGGAGATGTGAATGGAGGAGAAGTGACAGAGGTTTTTACTTATGATAAAAAATTCATTGGGAAAGGTTATATCAACCCCAGGTCCCAGATTTTGGTTCGCTTGCTGACAAGGAACAAAGGAGTTGAAATCAATGAGCAATTTTTTATTGACCAGATTACAAAATGCTGGGAATACAGAAAACAATTAGGATACACCGAAAACTGCCGGCTTGTTTTTGGAGAGGCAGACTCTTTACCACAACTGATAGTTGACAAATTCAACGATTACTTTGTTATCCAGACCCTTGCTTTAGGCATTGATGTATGGAAGCCTGCCATTATAAAAGCAATAAACACAATTTTCCATCCCAAAGGCATTTATGAACGCAATGATGTGCCGGTAAGAGAACTTGAAGGATTGCCATTGCAGAAAGGTTTTTTGTCAGATCCATTTGATACAAAAATATTAATCAAAGAAAATGGTCTTCAATTTTATGTTGATGTAGAGAATGGACAAAAGACTGGTTATTTTTTAGACCAGCAGGACAACCGGAGGGCTATTCGGCATATTGTAAAAGGGGCCGATGTATTGGGTGTATTTACATATACTGGAACATTTGAAATACATGCGGCACATTATGGTGCCAAATCAGTATTAGGTCTGGATATTTCGGCCAATGCTGTGCAGCAGGCTTCGCAAAATGCTGAACTGAATGGAGTAAGAGATATTTGCCGGTTTGAAATGGCCAATGCATTTGATGTACTAAAACAATGGGTCAAAGATGGACGGAAATATGATGTAGTAATGCTGGATCCGCCTGCCTTTACCAAGAGTAGGGAAACTATCCAAAAAGCGATTACAGGGTATAAGGAAATTAATCTTCGCGGAATGAAATTGGTAAGCCCGGGAGGGTTTTTAGTTACTTCTTCCTGTACCAACCTGGTAAATCAGGAATTGTTTCTTCAAATCATTGATATGGCCGCAAAGGATGCCAGAAGAAAAGTAAGACAAGTGGCTTTTCAAACGCAATCACCCGATCATCCAATAATCAGAGGGATAGAAAATACTCAATACCTGAAATTTCTTATAATACAAGTAGAATAAATAAAGTGGGATGTAGCAGGATGAGAAGATTATTTTGTTACCTGAAACTTTCCGGATTCAATGACTCTGCCGGTTAAATCAATCAGGTGGTACATATAAAGTCCACGATTGAAATCAGCAAGATACAGTGTGATTTTTGAAGGGACATTTTTGCTTTCAAACATCTTTTTTCCAAGGAAACTATATACTTGAATGGAAAAGCCTTTTTGATAGTCTTTTTGTAAGTCAAAAATTATGTAAGTAGTAGCAGGGTTTGGATAAAGGTTAATTATTCTGTCCGAAGTACCAGTTACAGAGGTGCTTCTTTCAGTTTGAGCCTGCGATTGAATGGCAATCAACAGAATAAAGGATAGTATAGATAGAATTCGTCTCAACGAAACAAATTTACTTTTATTATCCGAAAACTAAGCCAATTTTTTTTTCCAGACAACGTAAATCTACGATTGATTGAAAATTGTTAATAATCAATTACTTAAAGTAAGGTATAAAAGAATTTTTACTGACGTTTATTTCCATAAAAGCCGGAGTTTGGTGAATTTTCTCAAAATCAGGACTTCGGAGCTATGATCAAACACCTTAGTATACCGGATAATTTCTTCCTTGTCTATAAAATGGCCGATTGTTTTGAAACTCCTTCAAGCCATAACCATACATTTAATAGATGGAAGCATAAGGACGGGAAATATTTTTATTTGTGTGTATAAAATGTAAGTCAGTTGTCGGCGGGTTTCTTTTACCTTCATAAGAAACAAATAACTTTAAAGAAGCGTTCACTTTCTTATTTCTTTTCACCAAAATTATTTTATACATGAAAAAGTACATTACAGAGTTTATTGGCACATTCTTTCTGGTGCTGACGGTTGGCTTGGCTGTGAATGGCGGAGCAGGGTCTATGGCACCACTTGCTATTGGCTCAGCATTGATGATCATGGTTTATGCCGGCGGCCATATTTCAGGTGGACATTATAATCCTGCAGTTACCCTGGCTGTTTTGATACGGGGACGAATTTCAGTTGCAGAGGCTGTTCCATATATGATCGTTCAGGCAATTGGCGCAGTGGCTGCGGCTTTTATCGTAAAATATCTTATTGGTGATGATAAAATGCCTGTTAATGCTGTGGCCAATCCGGCTGCAATAAAAGCATTAATAGCCGAATTACTCGGAACATTTGCCTTGGCTTATGTTGTATTAAATGTAGCCACTGCAAAAGCAAATGCAGGCAATAGCTATTTTGGACTTGCAATTGGTTTTACAGTAACAGTCATGGCATATTCATTAGGTGCTTTTTCAGGAGGAGCTTTTAATCCCGCTGTTGCCATCGGTGTTAGTTTTATGAAAATGGCCGCCTGGAGCGATATCTGGATCTACCTGGCCGGTTGTTTCGGTGGTGCTGTTATAGCGGCTATTATTTTCAAAATGAATAATACGGACGATAAATAAAAAAATATAAAAGCAAATCCCGATAACAGCTCCCAATCAGGGGGGCTGTTATTCTTTAAAACCTTGGACAAAGAAGATATTCGGTTTTGTTTTTGTGGAAACCAATATAGGAAACAGATAATTCAAAACCACCCTTTCCGTAACTGGTCGTTTTTAATTTAGATATGTTTACATCGTAGCTTAATGCCACTGAAAAAGGATTGTAATCTAATTTTACTACAGGAATTATTGCATCATTCCATCTTAAAAAAGCACCGGCATGAATGGTATAGGCCGGGTTGTCTGCATCTTCCCCGATTTTTAATCCGCACATGGCACCTCCAACGATTTCTTTAAATCCACCCTGTATGGATTGATCTGCAAGAACTGTCATGTAGGTATTATCTGTAACACCAAATCTTAATCCCACAGAGAAAACCAATTTAGGATGCATCTCTATTCCGGTATTTCTGTAAAAAGAATTACCGGGCTTGTTTATATGATGGTAAGCTGCACCAATAAAAAAATTATTATTGACATTATCACCAATTGAAGAATTATAGCTCATTCCCACACTTGCATCCAAATAATTATACTGCGGCGAAGTAAAATTTTCTCCTACTCCTCCATTATCATATTGACTGTTAGTGGTAATTTTTGACTGGTCAAACCGGCGCTGCACCCACCCGCCCATAAAGCCAAGCGAAAGATACTTGTTGCGGTCATTACTCAGAGATTTATGATAATTCAATACAGGTAAAACATGTGTGGATGTCCAACTAATTGTTCCGGCCTTATCATATATTATTTGCAAACCTGTTGTAATAAAGTCATTACTTTTTCCAATATGCATTTTGAACTCAGCGTTCAGAGAGCCGGTTTTATATGCATTGGTGATACTGTTCCATTGATCTCTGTAAACAGCTTGTACTCTAATATCTCCAGTGTAAATACCGGCAAGAGATGGATTTCTCCAGAGGGGTGTTTCAAAAAACTGGGAAAAATGAATATCCTGTGAAGAAGCTGCCAGCCATGGGCAAAGAGCTATGACCAACGTAATAAAAATCGGTATAGTTTTTTTCACTTTCACAGTTCTTACAGAATTAATGCAATGTTGCCGTTTAATTTAATTATGTCTCCATTCTCACAATAAACTTCAGCCTGGTACACATACACATCTGCCTTTGGCTTTTTCCCTTTGAATGTTCCATCCCATCCTGACGCAGGATCATTAACCGGGAAATTACTTTTTTCAAATACTACTTCACCCCACCGGTTAAAAATTCTGAGGAGTATTACCCTTTCCAATCCTCTTCCCCTTGGATAAAAAACATCATTACTTCCATCGCCATTTGGGGAAAAAGTATTTGGGATAAACAAATTGGCATTTTTACATATTACCTTAACCAGTATAGTGCCAATGTTGCTGCAGCTGTTTGCATCTGTAAAAAATACCTGGTAACGTGTATCAAATTTTGGTCCGGCATCTGGTGCAGGACAGTTGGCGCAACTTAATCCTGATGAAGGTGACCATATCCAGTTTATTGTATTCGGAGAATAGGTGGCAGGAATAGTAACCGGGAAACCATTTTGAACAGTCATTTGCCCCGGCATATTGACTACCGGTAATGGATTTACATATACATTTTGCCTGGTAGTGTCTTTGCAACCTGTACTGTTGGTGGCAATCGTGGTAATACTAAATGTGCCGACAGTTGCATAAACCTGGGCCGGAGGATTTTGAAGAATTGAAGAATTTCCATTGGGGAAATTCCATTGCCAGGTTACAATTGATGTATCGGGCTGCAGAAATATTCCGGTATGCCGCAATGAAGAGTTGATGCAAACAGTAGAATCACCACTTATATCAATCAATGGTCGTTGTACTACTTTAATAATATTTGGTTGAGTAATCGTATCACGACAACCAATCTGTGTTTGTATTGCCAATCGCACAGAATAAATCCCCGGGGCAGCATACAGGTGCGAGGGATTTTGTAATATTGATGTTCCTCCATCGCCAAAATGCCAACTATAACTGGCGATAGGATCATTGAAAGTGGTTGAGTCAGAAAAATTTACTGTTCCGGCGTCACAGAAAATTGTTTTGTCAAATCCAAAATCTGCTTTGGCACCCGTTACATAAAAAGTATCCACCCCCTGCAGTAGTATCAAACATCCCGAGGGATCCTCCAGTATTATTTTGGGAATGAAATTTCCGAATGTAGTATAGACATGATTAACAGTTGGAGTAGTGGTAATGAGTGTGTTTCCATCTCCAAAATCCCAAAAATAGGAAACCACCGTTCCCGAAATGATTGCATTGAAACTTGCTGTTAATGGGCTACACCCACGGGTAGGCATATAATCAATCTTTGAACCAATAGTGTCATTTACTCTTACTGTCCGGATAATAGAGTCAAGGCAACCACCCGGACTACTAATCAACAATTTTACAGGATAAGTTCCAGGTATATTATAATAGTGTGCCGGATTATTCAATGTTGAAGTTCCTTCTCCTGGTCCGAAGTCCCATAAAACTGAATTGTAAAAAGTTGAAGTATTAGTAAACTGGATTTGGAATGGGATACATGAACTAATTGAATCATTCATTGAAAAATTAGCTAACGGATTATCAACTTTGATATAATCAGTTCTGATTAATGAATCAGTACAACCATAGCTATCCTGAATGCTGAGTTTTACTGTGTAATTACCAGTTGTTGCATATACATGCGTTGGAGAAGTTACCGCAGATGTTCCTCCGTCACCAAAATCCCACAGGCTGCTAAAGCCGGCTGGTGTGGAAGAGTTTGCAAAACTTACAATAGCTCCCGGGCAGGTTAATGTATCAGCAGATGTAAAATTTGGAACAGGATCTGTCGTAGTTACAATATTATTTATCGTAACACTGTCTTTACATCCTGCAGCATCAGTAATTATTAGTTGTACTGAAAAAATTCCCACAGTAGTATAAGTATGCTGGTAGGGTGGCCCTGTAAAGTTCTGAATTATCCCATCTCCAAAATTCCATTGCCAGTTTACAATTGAATTTACTCCGTCTGTTATGGAAAGATCATTGAATGTGGTGGTTAACCCGGAGCATCCTGCAATATTCGTAGCTGAGAAATTTGGTGTAGGACCATTTATACGGATATAATTTGATTTGGCAATAAAATCCGTACATCCATGAATATCGGTTGTAGTTAAAGTAACGGTATAAGTGCCGGTTGCGATGTAAGTATGAGAAATTGATGGCACTATAGCATTACCGGTACCCCCATCACCAAAGTCCCAGGCATAATTAATAATATTGGCAGAAATAATATTGGTGGTGGTAAAGTTAATATTGGCAATTTTGCAAGCCATAAGTTGGTCGGCCGTAAAATCAGGATTTTCATCAACTGTTCTGATGGTTCTGAAGGTTGTATCAGCGCAGGCTCCGTTAGTAACAATCAGCCTGATGGTGTAATTGCTGAATGCCGGGTAAGTATGTATTGGATTTTGTACTGCCGAAACCGGGGAACCATCTCCGAAATCCCATTCCCAGGTAAGCGGGGCTATTGATTGATCAGTGAAACTGAATTGCAACCTGTTATTACAGTTTGGCACCGGTGTAAATATGGCGATGGGCGGTAATACGTGTACATAATTAGTTTTAATTAAAGTATCAGGGCAGCCATTGTTGGTAGCGATTATACGAATGGTGAAATAACCGGTATCGCTATAACTATGAGTAGGATTTTGCAATAATGAAGTCCCGCCATCCCCAAAATCCCAAAACCATTCATCTGCTGCCGGTGTGGTAAGGTCGGTGAAATAAACAGGTTGTGTTCCGCAAACAGGAATGGGAGCAGCCAAAAAATCTGCCACGGGTTTTGAACCTACACGTACTGCATCAGGAATGGTTAACGTATCCGTGCAGCCAGAACTGGTTGTGATGATCAACCGGACTGTATAAGTTCCCTGCGCTGCATAAGTATATGTTGGATTAGGCAGCGTAGAAGTGCCGCCATCCCCAAAAGTCCAATTATAAGAAGTAACAACATCAAGAGATGTGATGACAGGTGTCATTGTTATAGTAAAAGGAATACAACCGCTTGCCGGTAATATGGGAATACTGATAGCCGCCCGTTGTATGCGTATATAATTTGTTCTGGTTAATGTATCAGTACATCCAAAAACGTTTGCTGTAATAAGTGAAACAGTAAAGCTTCCGTAGCTTGTATAGGTATGTGCGGGGTTTTGTACAATAGAGGTATTGCCATCTCCAAAATCCCATTGCCAGCTAACAGCACCGCCGGTAGAAAGATCCTGGAAGTTTACAGTTAATGGTGGTTGGCATCGGGAGGTTACCGGCGCAGAAAAATTTGCAACCGGTCGGGGATTAACAGTAATGAGTTGGGATGTAGAATCGGTACAGGATGAATAGGTGTTGTATAGCCAGACAGTATAAGTTCCCGGGATGTTGTAGCTATGCGTTGCATTAATAGTGTTTGCAGTTCCACCGTCACCAAATCTCCAGATGGAACTAACAGGAGATGGTGATGATGTATTGGTGAAAATAATATTTTTATCGGCACAAATAACCGGAGATACATTGAAGGAGGCAGTAATGCCTCCAATAATAATAGGGTTGCTATAAAAAGTATCAATGCAGCCGGCACTGCTGGTAGTAACTAAAGAGGCTATAAAACTACCGTTGCTGAGGTAGGTGTGAACAGGGTTGGTAGTGTTAGAAAAAAAACCATCGCCAAAATTCCAGAAATAACTGAGGATTGGCGGGCCGGTTGAGTTATTCGTAAAGGAAATAACTGCTGGTGCATTGCAAACAGCTGGTTGTGTATGGGTAAATAAAGCCTTTACTCCATTTGTGGCTGTTATATAGCCTGGCCGGTAAAACGTTTTTATACAACCCTTGTCATTGGTTACCCTCAGCGTTACATTAAAAGAACCGGTAGTGTTGTAAACTACAAACGGATTTTGAAGAGTTGAGGTAGTCCCATTTCCAAAATCCCAAAACCAGGAAACATTTGTATTTCCGGTACCGGGGGTAGAAAGATCAGTAAACTGAACCCTTAAAGGAAAGCAGCCGCTTAAAGGCGATCCTGAAAAATTAACTGTCGGGTTTTCATATACAGCTATATATTGTGTTCGGGTAAGTGTACTTGAGCCATTGGGATTTGTAACGGTCAACACGACGGTATAAGTGCCAGGAGTAAAATAAGATGCGGTTGGATTTTGCAGGCCAGAATTGTTTCCATTTCCAAAATTCCAGTTCCAGACAGTAGGGCCCCCCGTTGACAAATCCTGAAAATTAACTATTAGTGGTGAGCAACCACCTAAAGGTGAACCGGTGAAGTTGGCAACAGGTGCTTGTCCGGAAACTACAGTTATTCCGGAAAATATAATTACATATAAAACAATCAGTTTCGTAAGAATATTGTAAAGACAGCGTTGCAACAAGTAACTTTTTTAGTTCTCTTTCCCGAAGTTTTCTTTTTAATGCAAAAATTAGTCCTTATTTAAACCAAGTCCTGTTTAAATGATTATTTCTCTGTAAAATCTATATAGCAGCCAGCAGAGGGCTATGACTCTTGAAATAAGAGTTTGTTTAAAGAAAAGGCAGTTGAACTGTTGTAAAGTTAGGGAAGTATGATGTAAAGGAGATTATTGTTTATCCAGCCGCATTGTTTTAGACTCGCTGCCATTGGTTTGTGTGGCCACCACAAAGGTCCAGCTATTATTATCAATATGCCAGTTTCCGTTGATTAGATATAATGGGTAGCCTGCTCCTGTAAAATTGGCAGAAGTCGTCATAGTATTGGCGTTACCATCCCATGTTCCTGTTTTTTCAACAGTTCCATTTTTTATTGCATCTACTGTTTTATTACTGTAGTATTTGAATTTGTAAGAGGTAAAATCGGAGGTAATATTTATTCCATTTTGGGTAAAACTGGTAACAACCCATTGGCCATCGGTCATGGCCTTCACCACAAGATCTTCCTGTACATTCTCAACTGTTTTTTTGCATCCTGCAAATAAAACAACCAGGAGAGTAAATGTAAGAAGCTTTTTCATCAGTAAGATTTATCAACCCGCAAAATAGACATTATACTCAGTTTCTCCAATAGATAAAATACGGAGAATATGTTTGCAAAAAAGTGTTCCTGAAGCAAGGTGTTTATTTTTACTTTTTCATTTATCAGTAATCGAGTAATTTCATCCGGTCAACCTTTTCTATGAGGAAAAAATATGGCATAATTATCTTACTCCTGTTTGTTTGTAGTAGCGGACTTACCCAGAAACCAGAAGATGCATTGAGCCTGTTGTCTTCAGTATCGCCCATTGAAAAAGTCTACCTCCAGTTCGACAGAGAAAACTACATCGCTGGTGAAACCGCCTGGTTTAAAGCTTATTTGTATGCCGAATATCTTCCCGATACTATCAGCACCACCTTGTATGTGGAATTGCTCAATGAGTCTTCCGTTATCCTCAGCCGGCAGATATTACCAGTGTTTTTGGGTAACACTAGTGGACAATTTGAATTAGCCGATTCACTAAAAAACGGTTATTATATTATCAGGGTCTATTCTCCTGCGATGCTTAACCAGGATACAGGTTTTGTATATCAGCAAAAAATATTTGTATCAGGTAAAAAAAGTAATGGTGATGCTGCCTTAGGACAAAAGGAAAAAATGAACCGTCTTGAATTTTTCCCGGAGGGGGGCAATTTTATTACCGGCATGATGAATACGGTTGCCTTCAAAGCAACAAATGAAAACGGACTGCCTGTATCAGTAAGCGGGGTTATTAAAAATGAAAAAAATGAAGTGATTGTTGCTTTCAACACTTATCACGATGGTATGGGCATGTTTGACTTAATCCCGCTGGTCAGTGAGAAATATTATGCAGAGTTAAAGGATGATATAACAGCACATAAATATTATTTGCCGGAACAAACAGAAACGGGAATTGTGTTCAAAATTATGTCTGCTGGCAAAGGAAAATATTTTGAGTTGATGCAGCATATCAATAGTCCCGCTTTTGGAGCAGCTTACATGATCGGGCAAATGCAACATCATGTTGTTTTCAGGCAGGAGTTTAATCCGGGAGAAGAAAATATTACAGGAACCATTGATGTGTCACATCTCCACTCGGGTATTTTACAGGTTACCATTTTCAATAAGGATAATATACCGCTGGCTGAGCGGCTGACTTTTGTGGATAATGGCGAATATATTCAGCAGGCTCAGCTTATTTCGGACACGCTGAATTTTTCGGAAAAAGGGAAAAACATTTTTCATATTTCTTTAAAAGATACCGTGCTTGGATTTTTTTCTGTTTCTGTAACTGATCCCGAATACAGTCTTTACCCGGCAAGGCAACAAAATATTATTTCAACGCTGCTGCTTACGTCAGACCTCAAAGGATATATTCACAATCCGGCTTATTATTTTTTTGGCAAAAGTGATTCTGTAGCAAATGCACTTGACCTGGTGATGATGATTAATGGATGGCGTAGATTTAAGTGGAGTAGTTTGTTAAAAAACAATCTCACTGTATTTCCTTATAAAGGTTCCGGCTATATATCCGTTGATGGTTATATAACTCTCCGGGATGCAAAAAGAAAATTTGCGAACAAACCCTTTGTTGTTTTTATTCACAGTGCTGATTCCTCCCGGATTATAAGAATGTCATCCACTGATATGCAGGGGCATTTCCGGTTTGATTCCCTTTTGTTTTTTGATAAAGCCCGGTTGTTTTTTAAAGATATAAGAGGAAAAAAAAGTGACCTGTTGGATATAAAACTTTCCGGTGACTCCCTGGCGAGGCTATTTCAGCTACCAGAATTAAAGAAACAAAACTATTTTTATAATGGGTTTCCGGGTAAAAACCTGGAAAAAATGCTGGCATATGATTATGAGGCTATCCAAAAAGCTGAAGGGATTACTTTGGCTGGCGTTACCGTTAAAGCCAAAAAGAAAAGTTCTTTGCGTGAGCTGGAAGAAAAATATGCGAGGGGAGTTTTCAGTGGCGTTTCGGAGCGTACAATTGACATGGTGCATTCAGATGATATAATTACCAGTGAAAATATTTTAGAGTATCTCTCCCATAAAATTCCAAGTTTGGATGTCTCTAGAGATGGCCTGGATTATTATGTCTATTACCGGCAGGGGTTAGCATCTATCAGCTCCATGGGATTAATACCAATGACACTTTACCTGGATGAAATAGAAACCGATGCCAGTTTCATTTTTTCTATACCAGCCAGCGAGGTAGCGATGGTAAAAGTGTATAGCAGTTTTGTTGGCGCTGTGGGCAATGGAGCAGGTGGTGCACTAGCCGTTTACACCAAAAAAGGAAGCGATCTTTATAATGGTGTTTCGAAAGGAGATATGGTCAGGTACCAGGGCTATTCAATCATCAAAGAATTTTATGCGCCTGATTATGCTGTTGACACCGCTGCAATAAAAAACCAGGATAACCGTATTACACTATTATGGGCACCACAGATATTTGTCAATGGCATTAATGAAAATATCCCGGTTACATTTTATAATAATGACAGGACAAAGCAATTTAAAATTGTTGTTGAAGGAATAACCAATGATGGCAAATTACTGATGCTGGAGAAGATGGTTGGCCGCAAACCATTTTGAACAAAAAGAAGCCCCAAAGTTCTTACGGGAACAAAGGGGCCCAGGTTTTTCAACCGTTGAAAACTATTGTTTGGGGAAACCAGGATCTGCTTTTACTTCATTGATCTGTTGAGTATGCCGGTTGCTGTGTGAACCTGCCATCAGGCAAAGCTGGTAACAGTCCAGCCAGCCAAATGGCATTTGGGCCACATGATTACGCATGTCTTCTGTTGTAGATTTCAAATATTTAATATGCTCCGTTCTTTGGCTTTTAAAAGCATCTATGGCTTCATCGATTGATTTATAAGGTGTGTTTTTTGGTTCGAATGCCTCGCTTGTTTTTACTTTATAACTTCTGTCTTCCATCATCTTTATCAGTTGTTCGTCTGTCGTTTTTATTTCAGAACGTTTTTCCGGGTTTGGGGGTGCTTTCATAGTGGCTTCCATCAACTCCCACAGATTTTTTTCTGAAATGGCAATATGGTACATACATTCTTTTACTGACCACTTATCAGCAGCGGATTTGAAGTTCAACTGGGTTTCTGATAAACCTTTTATACTTTTCAGCACATCTGCCTTTGTATCTTTCATCAGGCTAATGGCCGTTTTTCTTTCCTGTTTGGAAATTGATGTGTTATTTATTGTGCCCGCAAGGCCTGTTACAACAAGAAGTGTAAGCAGAGAACGACCCATCCTTCTTTTTAGCATAGCAAGTGTTTAATCGTTTAAGTGGATAAGGAGGTTATCCAGAGGGTGGGAACCCTGTCTTTCGTCAGACTGGGGTTGAAAAGATACAAAAGGATTTTAGATTTCCAAATAAATCTTTGAAGGTTATACTCCACCTGGTGTGCATTCAGGCTTACATCAGTATTTACCGGCGGGATGTATCTTTAGCAAATGAAAATAAACGATATAACTTCTTTTCTTGAGTCAATAGCACATTTGTCATTGCAGGAGCATTATGACAATGCGGGGCTCATCACCGGAAATGGTAATTGGGAATGCAGTGGTATCATTTGTACACTGGATGCGACTGAAGACGTGATAAAAGAAGCCATGACCAGAAAATGTAATCTCGTGGTGGCTCACCATCCTGTCATTTTCGGCGGGTTAAAAAAAATTAACGGGAAAAATTATGTAGAGAAAACGGTGATAACGGCTATTAAAAATGATATTGCCATTTATGCGGTTCATACAAATATCGATAGTGTAATTGAAGGCGTAAGCGGGAAGATGGCAGAGATGCTTGGCCTGAAAAATACTTCTGTGCTGGTGCCAAAGGAAAACTCACTCAAAAAGCTTTTCACTTTTGTGCCTGCCGATAAAGCGGAGCTGGTTCGTAAAGCCATTTTTGAAGCCGGAGGTGGATATATCGGTAATTACAGCGAATGCAGTTTTAATACAGCGGGCATAGGAACCTTTAAGGCAGAAGAAGGCACCAGTCCTTATGTGGGAGAGATTGGCAAACAACACAGGGAAGATGAGATGAAGATTGAAGTAGTTTTCCCCGGCTATCTCGAAAATGAATTAGTTAAAGCATTAAAAGCAACTCATCCTTATGAAGAGCCGGCTTATGACATTATTCCTTTATCCAATTATCACCAGGGCATTGGTTTTGGGTTAATAGGTTGGCTGCCTGAGGCAGTTGAAGAAAAGGATTTTTTATCGGCAATAAGGCGAATTTTCAAGGTGCCGGTTATCCGTCATACGGCCATGTTGAATAAACCTGTAAAAAAAGTAGCGGTTTGCGGGGGTGCCGGAAGTTTCCTGGTTTCCAAAGCCTTAGCCGCCGGTGCAGATGTATTTATTACAGCCGACATCAAATACCATGAGTTTTTTGATGCCGATAACAGGATGCTTATTGCTGATATAGGGCATTATGAAAGCGAACAGTTTACCATTGACCTTTTCAAGGAAATATTAGAGCAAAAATTCCCTACCTTTGCCGTCCTTAAAACAGAGGTGAAAACCAACCCGGTCAACTATTTTCTGTGAGATGGGTCTGAAACAATTATTTGAGGAAATTAGTATCGGAAAATAGCAGGACTTCCTGGTTCAAAAATTTAAAAATCAACATTCAAATATGGCAAACGTAAAAGAATTTTCGGTTGAAGAAAAGCTGGCATCGCTGGTTACTCTTCAAAAAATTGAAAGCAAGCTGGACGAAATTCATATTCTGAAAGGGGAGCTTCCAATGGAAGTAGCCGACCTGGAAGACGAAATACAGGGGTTACATGCCCGCCAGGTAAGAATTGAAGAAGAAATAAATGGTGTCACCGATTTTATTGAGCAGCGTAAAGCTGCCATCAAAGAAGCGGAAGCCCTGGTAAAAAAATACGAAAAGCAGAGTGCCAATGTAAAAAATAACCGGGAATTTGAAGCTATTAATAAGGAAATGGAAATGCAGCAACTGGAAATAAAGCTGGCAGAAAAACATATAAAAGATGCGAATGAAGAAATTGCTGAAAAAGCAGTGACACTGGAAAAAGCCAAAAAAAATATTGCTGCCAAAGAAAGTGTACTTGTTAACAAGAAAAGTGAACTGGAAAAAATTATTACAGCAAACGAAAAAGAAGAAAAGCATTTTAATAAACTGGCAGCAGATGCAAGGGAGCATGTTGTTAGCCGGTTACTGGCCAGTTATGACAAAATAAGGAAGAGCTACCGGAATGGCCTGGCCGTGGTGCCGGTTGAAAGAGATGCCTGTGGTGGTTGTTTCAATGCCATTCCTCCGCAAAAACAAAGTGAAATCAAGCAGCATAAAAAGATTATGATTTGTGAGAATTGCGGACGCATACTCGTTGATGAAGAATTAAGCACCAACGTAGAAGTGAAATAATTGGGTTTGTTTTTTTTATTTCCTCCTGCCAAAAGCGGGAGGTTTTTTTATTTCATATCATTGACGAAATACAGGTAATTTGCAAATGAACAATGCTGCAGAAACTTTCCATACAGAACTACGCTATTATCGATGAACTGGAAATTGTTTTTTCCGGCACCCTCAATGTTATTACCGGCGAAACGGGAGCTGGTAAGTCCATCATCGTGGGTGCACTGGGATTGATCCTGGGGGAAAGGGCTGATTCAACGGCACTGGTCAACAAAGAAAAGAAGTGTATCGTGGAAGGTGTATTTGGTGAAGCATCAAAAAAAAATATTAAAGAATTCCTGGCTAAAAACGATTTTGACTACAGCGATGAACTAATAGTGCGGCGGGAAATCGGGACAAATGGAAAGTCAAGAGCCTTTATAAATGATACCCCGGTCACAGTTTCCCAGTTAACGGAACTCAGCAGCCTGCTGGTTGATCTGCACCTGCAATTTGATTCACTCGAGTTAACGCAGCATGATTTTCAAAGGGAAGTTCTGGATGCACTGGCTGGTCATGCTGTGGTGTTAGAGGAGTATCAAACCATATTTCTGCAATGGCAACAGTTGAAAAAGGAATACGAGGAATTAAAAGCACAGAAGCAGCAATTTGACAAGGAAGCAGATTATAACCGGTTTCAGTATAAAGAACTTTCAGATGCAGGCTTGAAAGAAAATGAGCTGGAAAATATTGACGCAGAACTAAAGATGCTCAGTAATGCAGAAGGTATTAAAAGCACATTAAGCAAAGTTTATTTTGAATTGCAGGAAAGTGAAATACCGGTGGTGCAACATTTGAAAACATTGCTGAACCAATTAAATGTGTATTCTTCTTATCATCCCGATTTGCCGGTATTGATTGCAAGACTTGAATCTGCCCAGGTAGAATTACAGGATGTAGCCAGTGATTTGGACCGCATCAGTCAGCATATAAATTATGATCCGAAAAAAATTGATCAACTCAATGAACGTTTATCACTTGGATACAGGTTGCAAAAAAAACATGCTGTCAATTCCACCAATGAATTGCTCAAAATACAAAACGAGCTGGAAGAAAAACTACAGGCTGTGCTGAATATTGATGAGGCTATTCAGCAAAAAGAAAAGGATCTGGTAAAGACGCATGATTATGCTTCTCAGCTAGCACAAAAAAATTCCGAAGGCCGCCATAAACAAATAAAGCCATTGGAAGATAAGGTGAATAGATTGCTGAAACAGGTTGGTATGCCCAATGCTGTATTTCATGTAGAGATGCAAAAATTTTCGTCTCTGCATGAACACGGTATGGATGCTGTCGAATTTTTATTTGATGCCAACAAGAGCGGACAGTTTCAGCCTGTTCGTAAAGTGGCCAGCGGCGGCGAACTTAGCCGGCTTATGCTTTGCATTAAATCACTGGTGGCGCAATCAATCAATTTGCCAACAATGATATTTGATGAAATTGATTCCGGCATTTCCGGCGAAGCTGCCCGGCAGGTGGGGATAATAATGAAAGAACTGGCAGCAAAACGGCAGGTAATCTCCATTACTCATCAACCACAGATAGCAGGCAAGGCTGATGCTCATTTCTTTGTCTATAAAGAAATAGTAAAAAACGCAGTGAAAACAAATATTCGTCTGCTTACTACTGAAGAAAGAATTACAGCAATCGCTAAAATGCTGAGTGGCGAAAAACCTACTGCTGCTGCAATGGAGAATGCCAGGGAGATGCTGATGAATTAACTCCGGATTTTTTACCTGGTAAGATTACTGTTTGACTGATATCAGTACTTTAATGGGCCTGATACTTCTGCTTCGGAAATACACTGAAAAACTGTTTCCTGCATGATTGTTGTGATATGCTTAACAGGAACAGCGAATAACAAACAATTAAATCCTACTTTATGAAAACACCCAGACCTCTTTTGGTTATTCAATTAGTTCTGTTGCAATTTTCTTTGTCTGCACAAGTTCAGTGGTACCAGAACCAGGATGGCAATAACCAGTATCCCGCAGGCACATCAGCCATTTCTGTACAATCATTAACGAATACCTCATTCATTGCCTCTTATCTCTGGACAATGAGTAACGATGATTATACCTGGAAGATTTCTAAAACAAATAGTAGTGGTGCTGAGGAAAAAACATTTTTCTTAACAGGCACTACGGCCCAGGTAGATGTAAAAGTGGGGGATGAGAATACCATTTTTGTTTTGAAAAAAAATTATCCATTTGGTCAGAATCCGGAATATGTTATTTACAAGTTAGACCGCAACCTTGTGGTAAAAGCACAGATGACCATCACACTGCCTGATGGATTTAATATTTTTAGCCTGAATGCTTTTGAAACGGATAAATCAAATAACGTCTATGTTGCTGGTGATGGACAATATGCTGATGGCGGTGGTTTTGGATCGGCGTCTTTTGTATTAAAGACCGATAAAAACCTGGTAACAAAATGGAGATATACCGACTCTTCCCAAACATCCTTTACCCAACTCCATATAGATCAGCAGGGGAATGTTATGGTAGTGGCAGATTTTTACACTTTTTTTCCTGATGTGCACTTAACAAGGATAAGCGCCAACGGGCAATCTCTCAGGCATTATAATATTGAGACAGACCCCGGACGTTATAGCCTTTTTACAACACCGGATGATCAGAATAACCTTTTGATTTATGGCGGAAAATCTGTTGGTGATACCGCACAGGCAGTGTTCCTGTATAAATTTTCAAGAGCATTGGGAAGAGTAACCTATCGCAAAACACATTTTATTTCCCCCGTCTCGCAGCTCAATGATTTGAAGGTTGACAGAAACGGAAATATTTTTACTTTACTGGCGCAATATGAAGCCTCGGGGGCACAATATTGCAAAATCAGCCGGATCAATTCCAATACAGGTAATATTTCCTGGAATTATTCAATTCCTTATTCGCAGGACAGTTGTAACCTGGTAAAACTGGTAGTATCAGACAATGACCGGTTTTTTGCTATCGGGCAAAGAACCTGCAGTAATTATTTTTCTAAGGGGTTTGCCTTGCAAATGAAAAAAGATGGCCACATGGTTGGAAACTTTCCTTCGCCGGATAGTGTGGCTTTTCAGCGCTTACATTGGCTATCGGATGGAATTGCAGACCGGAATAACCGATTAATTGCTGTTGGAGGTACCTCTGACCTGGACACCACAACTTTTAGCAGCAGTTATTTAAGAGCTTTTGCCGTTCGCTTTGCAGATAATGGACACCAGGGTGATAATGAAAGACCGGGAACAGAAACAGCAATTCCGTTTGCCAAAAATGCATTGACAGGAAACGAAGCAGCACAACTTAATAACAGGCTGGTAATATTCCCCAACCCTGTGACGGAACAATTATCGGTAACAGGAATTGACAAGGATTTGTTTGACAGAATTATTGTGTATAATTTCCAGGGCAATGAAGTATTCAGGCAATCGGTAAATGAAACAACAGCCCGGATAGATGCCAGTTCATTTCCTGAGGGGGTTTACCTGCTGGTGCTTCGCTCTTCCCAAACTTTAAAAGAGAAAAGCATAAAGTTTTTTGTAAACAGGTAAATCTTAAATAAGAAAAATTCTTAAAATTTATCGTGAGGTTTTAATAGGAAAATCCTGGCTCAATGATTTCTGACAAAAAAAATCCGGCAACTGCCGGATTTTTTAATAAAATAAGTTTTTTGCCAAAAATATTTTTAGGCGCACAATTCCACTTTAAACGCCAGGCTGAAATAATTAAAATAACGTCCTTTTTCAGATTGATTTGTGTCGTTGTTCCAGGACATGCCGAAGTTAAAAGGATGTTTTGATTGGTGTGCCGACTCTCCGATACCAACGAATGCTTCAGGTGCCTGGAGCCTGAAACCATAAGCCACATTTTTTTTCAAGGCAACTGGTTCCAGTTGGAAGCGGATCCATTGGGAAATATCTTCTTTTTGCATTGGCACGGTGGATTGACCAATAGCGGGTCCCCAGGTTTTTGTTGCGGCATCAAATTCATGCAGTGTCAGCAGCAATTCGCCCGGGCGGGTTACGGTTGAAGAATATATCTGGATATTATTTAATATGCCTTCTGAGGGACAGGTAAAAGTTTGTCCGGCCACATGCTCATTATTACCATGGTTTAGATGGCCAACCCAGAGGGTCGTATTGTTTTCGGTTTGTGTAAGTACGGGGCGACTGCTTTGCGGGATAGTTTTCATACGGGTATTTTTAGTTTTTATATAAATCTTTTGGGTAGCGGCTTTGTATCGAAAGTAAACCACAAGATATAACTCAATTCCTGATAGTTTATTGCAAGCCCCGGGTTAAATGTGAGCGGGTAAGTATTTTTTCACCAATGTGCAATTCTTTCCGGGTTTCTACGGGGGATTTTAGCTAATTTGAATGCGACTTGGGGGAGTAAAAGGAATGTGGATAACCCTGAATTTGGAGTGAAAAAATAGTGCAGAAAGAAATAGTTTTTTAAATAGGGGTTTGAATCAACACAGACCTTTATTTTCGCTTAACTGACTGCCGGAACAATTCCTTTAGTAGAAGTAGTGGAAATTTCTTAAACCAAAGAGTGGAATACTAACCCGAAGGTCATTGGTAAAAAATCAATGGTATAACCCTTTTATCTCTATAGCTGAACAATGGACCTGACGAACATCAACAAAGACCGTAAGCCCAGAAGAAAATCTTCTCTTGATTTAGGAACAATGGTATATGGCAAAGTGCCACCGCAGGCCAAAGACCTGGAGGAAGCTGTATTGGGTGCCATCATGCTTGAAAAAAGCGCATTTGATGCTGTCGTAGAAATACTAAAACCCGAATGCTTTTATGTAGAGGCGCATCAGCGCATCTTCAGGTCCATGCAAAGCCTTTCAAACAAAAGCCAACCCATCGATATTCTAACGGTGGTAGAAGAACTACGCTTCAAAGAAGAACTGGAAATGGTGGGCGGACCTTATTATGTAACCAAGCTGACCAATGCCGTTGTTTCTTCGGCCAATATTGAAGCCCACTCAAGAATCATCCTGCAGAAATTTATTCAACGAGAATTAATAAGAATCAGCGGTGAAATTATTGGTGATGCCTACGAGGATTCAACAG
Source organism: Chitinophagaceae bacterium (assembly GCA_032654705.1). Classification (GTDB taxonomy): domain Bacteria; phylum Bacteroidota; class Bacteroidia; order Chitinophagales; family Chitinophagaceae; genus JJ008. The sequence goes on along the minus strand of JAULAZ010000003.1, from coordinate 2,076,336 downwards.
ATGTTTTCGATTTGCTGGATGATGCGGAAAGCAAGTTGTTTGAAATTACCAATAACCACCTGAGGAAAAATTTTGACACGATTGATTCTGTTCTGGTAAAAACCATTCAGCGGATTGAAGACCTTCGGCATAAAAATGAAGACATCACCGGGGTGCCCAGCGGTTTTCCTTCATTGGACAGAGTAACATACGGATGGCAAAACACCGATCTTATAATATTGGCCGCAAGACCTGCTGTGGGTAAAACAGCTTTTGCATTGAATCTTGCCCGCAATGCTGTTTTACACCCGGGCAAATCAACACCCGTTGCTTTATTTTCACTGGAGATGAGTGCAGGCCAATTAGTGCAGCGTATTCTTGCTGCTGAAAGTGAAATATGGCTGGAGAAAATTGCAAGAGGAAAATTAGAGGAACATGAGATGAAGCAGCTCTATGCAAGAGGTATTCAGCGATTATCCCAGGCGCCGTTATTTATTGATGATACACCGGCATTAAATATTTTTGAGTTGAGGGCTAAATGCCGGCGTTTAAAAAATAAACACAATATTGGTTTAATAATTATTGACTACCTGCAGTTGATGAGTGGCACCGGAGAAAACCGTAACAGCAACCGGGAACAGGAAATCAGTAATATATCCAGAAACCTGAAAGCCTTGGCCAAAGAATTAAGTGTGCCGATTATTGCTCTTTCACAGTTGAGCCGTGCCGTGGAAACCCGCAGCGCTGGTAAAGACGGGAATAAAATGCCCCAACTGAGTGACCTCCGTGAATCAGGCGCCATCGAGCAGGATGCTGATCTTGTAATGTTCATGTACCGTCCCGAATATTATGATATTACTCAAAATGAAATGGGTGAAAACAACCGGGGCGAAACCATTGTACGTATTGCCAAGCACAGGAATGGTATGCTGGATACAATTAAACTAAGAGCCCTGCTGCATATTCAGAAATTTACGGAAGAGGATGAAGGCCTTGGTGGCACTGGGTTAACTGGCAACTGGAAACCCGTAAGTGATGTGGATGGCGGAGCAAAAGTGTTTATTCAAACTGGTAGCAAGATGAATGATTTGAAGGATGATGAAGACACACCGTTTTAGATAAAAGCGAACAGACAAAGGATAATAGTTTAAGCCCCCGATAATATCGGGGCTTTTTCTTTTGCGCCTTTGCATAGCCTTTGCATCTTTGTGTGAAATTAAAGATGCAATTCCCTTTTTTTTATATCGGATCATTTGATACAACCGCAAAAATAATAGTGCTGGATGAAAACACTTCAAAACATATTGTTCAGGTATTGCGGATGAAAGTGGGGAACCAACTGAACCTGACGGATGGAAAAGGAAACCTGTTGACCTGTTCAATTGCTGATGATCATAAGAAACATTGCACGGTGAAAGTGGAAGAAGCAAGGTACAAGGAACAAGGTGTAAGGAAAGTCTCCGTAGCAATATCTCTTTTAAAAAACAGCAATCGCTTTGAATGGTTTTTGGAAAAGGCAACAGAGCTGGGGGTCAATGAAATTATTCCGTTGATCTGTGAAAGAACGGAAAAAGAAAAATTCCGGTTTGAACGGATGCAGGGAATATGCATCAGCGCCATGCTTCAATCACAACAATGCTGGCTGCCACTACTACACGAACCTGTTTCTTTCAACAAAGCGGTTGAGCAATCAACAGCAGAACAAAAATTTATTGCCCATTGTATTGATGGCGAAAAGAAGTACCTGAGCAATTTTCCAATTTTCCAATTTCCCAATTCGCAAATCCTTATCGGCCCAGAAGGAGATTTTACCAAAGATGAAATTGAACTTGCGTTGAAAAACAATTTTGTGGCTGTCAGCCTTGGAGAAACAAGACTAAGAACCGAAACAGCAGGAGTGGTGGCGGCAACTTTACTTTGCCAGATCTGATTCATTTTTTTCTTCTTCCTTCAATACCGGTTCATTTAATTTCACCACATTAGCTTTTCTTTTCTTCGCCCGGCTCATCATGGTCAGGTTCAGCATTTCCACTGCAAAGGAGAAAGCCATACCGAAGTAGATATAATTTTTCAGCTTAAGATCATGTGCCGCACCACTGTCCCAACCTTCTACGATCAGGCTAAGTCCAATCATAACTAAAAAGGAAAGGGCCAGCATTTTTAAAGTCGGATGTTTATGAATGAAGCCGGAGATTTTCGGGCTGAATAAAAACATAATGATCATGGCGATCACTACGGCGGCAATCATCACTTCAACATATTTGGCTGTTCCGCCGGCAGTAATGATACTATCAAAAGAGAATACAGCGTCAATAAGCATTATTTGCGCTATGGCCTGGCCAAGTGAAAATTGTTTTTTATCTTCCTGCGCAATATTTGGGTCTTCACCTTCCAGTTTGTGATGAATCTCCATCACCGATTTATAGATTAAAAAAATTCCTCCACCCAGCATCACCAAACTTGCCAGGTCAAAACCTTTGCCTGCAATACTGAATATTTCTTTTCCTTTTTGTTGCAGCAACCAGCCTAACCCAAGCAACAACATACTGCGGACAATGATACCGGTGATCATCCAGGCCCGCCTTGCATTCCGTTCATCTTTTTCCTGCAAACGGTTAATGATGATACTTACGAAAATGACATTATCAATACCCAGCACTATCTCCAGGATTACAAGGATAAAAAAACTGATTATACTTTCAGAAGTAAATAAATAACCCATGGTTGATTATAATGATTTACAAATTTGTTTTACAATGCCCGGTCCTTCATAGATAAATCCTGTCCACACCTGCACCAGCGATGCACCTGCATCCATTTTTTCTTTTGCATCTGCTGCTGTAAAAATTCCACCGCTGGCAATAACAGGAATTGCTCCCTTTGTTTTTTCACAAATATATTTTATCACTTCTGTGCTCCTGTTTTTCAGTGGTAAACCGCTCAGGCCACCGGCGCCAATTTCTGTTAGTCGTGATTCGTTAGTTGTGAGTCCGGAACGGCTGATAGTAGTATTGGTGGCAACAAGACCGTCTGATTTTATTTCAAGTGCCAGGTCAATTACATCATCCAGTTGTTCCTGTGTAAGATCTGGAGCAATCTTAAGTAATATAGGTTTGTCGCCCTGAGCTTGCCGAAGGGTGAGGTTTAAAGCTTGTAAATGTGTAAGAATTTTTCTCAATGATTCTTTTTCCTGCAGTTCCCTTAAACCAGGAGTATTGGGTGAACTCACATTCACCACAAAATAATCTACATAAGGATACAGTTCTTTAAAACATATTTCATAATCTTTCCATGCTTCTTCGTTTGGAGTGATTTTATTTTTACCGATGTTTCCGCCGATGATTAATGTTGAACGTTGTTCGTTGCTCGTTGTTCGCCGGCCAACGGTCAACTGCCAACGCCTCAACCTTTCCGCTACTACTTTCACTCCATCATTATTAAATCCCATCCGGTTAATGAGTGCTTTATCACTCGGCAATCGAAATACTCTCGGCTTATCATTTCCGGGTTGTGGCAGCGGAGTAACGGTTCCTATTTCAACAAAACCAAAACCTAATGCTTCCAACTCCCTGAGGTAAGTTGCATTTTTATCAAAGCCTGCTCCCAGTCCAACACGATTGGGAAATTTCAAATTCCATATTTCAAATTTCAAATTTCCTTTGGGCCTGAAAATTCCCGCAATTAATTTTTTAAAGCCAAGGCTGCATAATAACCAAAGGCAGTTCATCGAAAAATAATGAACCCGTTCAGGAGGAAACCAAAAAAAAATTGTGCGTAGTATCCTGTACATATTGGCGGCGAAGATAAATGAAGTTTTATAGCTGTTTTGGTTGATAATGCAAGACTATTTACTTTTGGTATTGAAAGTTGCATAAACAACTTTTAAAAATATTTTATGCAGGAAGCATACATAATAGCAGGTTACAGAACCGCAGTAGGTAAAGCCAAACGTGGTGGATTCCGTTTTTACCGTCCGGATGACCTGGCGGTAGAAGTTATTAAAGGATTGATGGCAACAGTTCCTCAATTAGAAGCAAAAAGAGTAGATGATGTTATTGTGGGTAATGCAGTGCCAGAAGCTGAACAGGGTTTACAGTTTGGCCGAATGATTTCGGCAAAAGCATTAGGCATTGAAGTTCCGGGAATTACTATCAACCGGTATTGCGCCAGCGGGTTGGAATCAATAGCAATGGCTACCGCCAAAATTAGAACAGGAATGGCTGATTGCATTATTGCCGGTGGAACGGAAAGCATGAGCCTGGTGCCAACAGCCGGTTGGAAAACTGTTCCTTCTTATTCCATTGCTAAAGACGATCCGGATTATTACCTAAGTATGGGATTAACTGCCGAAGCCGTAGCAAAAGATTATAGTATCAGTCGTGAAGCGCAGGATGAATTTTCTTATAACTCTCATCAGAAAGCAATAAATGCTATAAAAAGTGGTTTCTTCAAACCCGGCATTCTTCCGATTAATGTAGAAGAAGTTTATTTAGATGCAAAAGGTAAAAAACAAAAAAGAAATTATGTGATGGATACCGATGAAGGCCCAAGAGCAGATACATCTGTTGAAGCGTTGGCAAAATTAAAACCTGCTTTTGCAGCAGGTGGTGTGGTAACAGCAGGCAATTCATCTCAAACATCCGATGGTGCAGCCTTTGTGATTGTGATGGGAGAGAAGATGATGAATGAACTGGGATTAAAACCCATTGGAAGATTAGTGAACAGCGCTGTAGCCGGAGTGCATCCCCGCCTTATGGGAATTGGGCCGGTGGCTGCCATTCCGAAAGTGCTGAAACAGGCAGGCATGAATCTTTCACAAATTGATTTGATAGAACTGAATGAAGCATTTGCTTCACAGTCATTGGCCGTTATCCGTGAAGCCGGTCTTGATGCTGCCAAAGTAAATATTAATGGTGGCGCCATTGCTTTGGGCCATCCGTTGGGTTGCACGGGTTGCAAACTCACTATTCAAAACCTGCACGACATGAAACGGCTGAATAAAAAATACGGAATGATTACCGCCTGTGTAGGTGGTGGACAGGGTATAGCGGGAATAATCGAAAATTTATAAACTGTTTATAATAGAACCAGAGCCGGCCAGATTATGAAATGGCCGGCTTTTTCTATGGGCAGAATTCCTGGTAGTTATACCTTGTTACGGGAATACTGATCGTTTGAGAATTGTTTTAATAGTTTAAACAAAATTGTTATTTTGGAGTCAATTGCACACAAAAACCAACGTTATGGACAGAAGAGATTTTCTGACTGCCAAAAGGAGAGCAAAAAAAATAATTTCTGAGCAGACATCTCAGCTCATTGCACCCCGTCATATTACTTCAGGTCTGAATCCCTATTCAGGGCCGTGGACGGAAAACGAAATCATTCATTTATTGAAGCGGGCCATGTTTGGCGCCAAAAAAGCCGATGTGGATTATTTTAAAACCCGTTCGGTAAGCCAGGCAGTAGATGAATTACTGAATCCAACTGCTCCGCAACCTTTGCTACCCGTAAAGGAATATACCACTTCCACACAGCCCGGTACACCGGATGCAAATATTGCACAAGGCATTACCTGGGTAAATGATATTAATAATGATGGCACTGTTCAGTCGCAAAGGATTGGTTCATATAAAAAATGGTGGACGGGTGTTTTAATAAACCAGGACAGAAGCATCAGGGAAAAACTGATTATGTTCTGGATTAATCATTTTGGAAACGAAAGCGATACGGTAGGTGTTGGCAACTGGATGTATAAACAACATGATCTTATCCGCCAGAATGCATTGGGAAATTTCAAGCAAATGGTAGATGCTATTACGAAAGACATCTCCATGCTTCGTTACCTGAACGGTTACCTGAATGTGGCATCAGCGCCAGATGAAAATTATGGAAGGGAGCTGATGGAATTGTTTACGATTGGCAAAGGGCCGGGATCGCAATACACAGAGAACGATGTAAAAGAAGCGGCTAAAGTATTAACCGGATGGCAGATCAACGGAACTACTTATACATCTGTATTTACATCAAGCCGGCATTCAACCGTTAATAAAACATTTTCTGCTTTTTTTAATAATACCGTTATTACCGGAAGAACGGGAGCCACTGCCGGGCAATTAGAATTGACCGATCTGCTGAACATGATTTTTGCTACGCAGGAAGTGGCAAAATTTATTTGCAGAAAATTTTACAGGTTCTTTGTTTATTATGCCATTGATGCTACTACAGAAACAAATATCATTGAACCATTGGCAACTATTTTCAGAACGAATAACTATGATATAAAACCAGTGCTTTCAGCATTATTTAGCAGCGAACATTTTTTTGATGTATTAAACCAGGGTTGTTATATCAAAAGCCCGGCTGATCATATCATTGGTTCGCTTCGTGAAATGAATGTGGTATTTCCTGTGCAAACAGATTGGGATACTAATTATGGTATGTGGAATTTCTTTTATGCCTACATGGTTAATACCGGCCAGAACCTGCATGATCCTCCAAATGTTTCCGGCTTGCCTGCCTATTATCAGGAACCTCTGTTTCATGAAATATGGATCAATTCAGATTCGCTGCCAAAAAGAAATCAGTTCACCGATTTCATGGTCAACAATGGCTATACACGGAACGGGCAAAAAGTGATTATTAACCTGGTACCATATGTGCAGCAATTTCCAAATCCCGGCAATCCAAATGATTTGATTGATGATTCGCTGAAATATATTTTCCGGAATCAACTTTCGTATGAGTCAAAGAAATCTATTAAGATCCAGATTTTGCTGAGCAACCAGTTGTATGATTATTACTGGACCAATGCATGGATGGCTTATATGTCCAGCCCTACCACTGCTAATTTCAATGTGGTGAATAACCGGCTCAAACAATTGTTTCAGTATTTGTTTAACCTGTCGGAATATCAATTAGCATAATATTATTTTTTTTCATCTTAATGAAGTGAAATGAAAAGAAGAGATTTTTTACAAAAAAGCATACCGGCAGCCACCCTGTTGCCAGCACTGATCAATGGGTATTCTGTAAACGCATTTGCCGCTGATTCGCCATTGGTGCAGGCGTTAATGACGGGTATCACCGATACGGATCATGTGCTGGTGATCATTCAACTTGCCGGGGGAAATGATGGATTGAATATGGTAATTCCTGTTTCCACTTACTCCAATTATTATAATGCAAGAACAAATATTGCTATACCGCAAAACAGAATTCTTTCTTTAAGCGGTAGTTCTGCTACCGGTTTGCATCCTTCTATGACGGGGATGCAGAATATTTTTAATGCAGGCAATATGAAGATCATCCAGGCCGTAGGTTATCCGCAGCCAAATTTTTCCCACTTCCGTGCTACCGATATCTGGATGAGTGCATCTAACAGCGACCAGGAAGTTTACAGCGGATGGGCGGGACGTTATCTAAATTATGAGTACCCAAATTTTCCAACGGGCTATCCCAATCCGTCCATGACAGATCCGCTGGCTATTCAGATTGGTTCCACCACTACCTTAACAACACAGGGCCCGGTGGTAAATATGGGAATGAGTATTACCAGCGCTACATCTTTTTATAACCTGGTATCCGGAACCACAGATCCTGTTCCCAATACACCGGCAGGAAAAGAGCTGAAGTTTATACGGATGGTGAACCAGCAAACACAAAAATATTCTACTGTTATCCGCGATGCAGCTAATGCAGTAACACAGCAATCAACTTATCCTGCCAACAATTCTCTTGGAGATCAATTGAAGATTGTTGCCCGGTTGATAAAAGGTGGATTGAAAACAAGAATTTACATGGTGAGTTTTGGCGGGTTTGATACTCACTCCGTGCAGGTGAATGCTGCAGATACCACCATCGGCGCACATGCCACTTTATTGCAGCGGGTATCGGATGCCATAAAAGCATTCCAGGATGATTTGCAATTTTTACAAATTCAGAACCGGGTGATTGGGATGACCTACAGCGAATTTGGCCGAAGAATAAAATCCAACTCCAGTGTGGGAACCGATCATGGCGCTGCGGCACCATTATTTGTTTTTGGCAATATGGTAGAAAGCGGGGTGCTGGGAAACAATCCCGATATACCTGCTAATGCAACGGTGAATGATAATGTGCCGATGCAATATGACTTCAGAAGTATTTATTCTACCATCCTTGAGAGATGGTTCTGTCTTAATAAAACAGTTGTTGATGGATTGTATCCGCCGAATATCAACAGCCAGTTGCAATCATTGCCTTTATTTAAAAGCAATCTTACCTGTAATGTGACAACACCGCCGCCGGTTAGCGACAGGGTTATTTATAATTATCCTCATCCGTTTACCAACAGCACAGAAATATTTTTTAAAACCGAAGGCGGGCATACACTTATACAAATCATTGATACTTTAGGGCGGGTTATTAAAACGCTGGTGGAGAAAGATTATCCTGCTGCCACATCTGATAAAGTTTCTTTTAATGCAGAGGGACTGCCTACCGGAATTTATTATGCCCGTTTGCAAAACGGCGTGATGCAGAAAGTGTGGCCAATGCTGAAGGTGCAATGATAGGATTTTTCAAGAAGTTATTATCTAATCCAACTGTCTGTGCCCCGCATTTACCCAATCAGTGATTTTTTGTTTATCAACAGGGGTAAGCATTGCATTAGGTAACTGCGGCATTTGCGAGGGAAGATTATCAACGGCACGGGCTTTTATCCTGTCCCAACTGGCAATGATGCCCGCATCGGTATCAAAATTTTTAGTGCCGTCATTTCCTCCATTAACATGACAGGGGCCGCAATAACCACCGGAACCACCGCCGCTGATCAATTGTTTAACGGCCGCATATTTGGGTCCGTAATTCAGGATAGTGATTTGTGCTGTATCGGTACAACCTTTTTGGTTTTTAATCGTTACCACATAATTACCCGGTGCAAGATTGGTAAAATACCAGGAGGATTGGTAAGTGCCATTATTCAATTTATAGCTGATGGTATCGCCACGGGGAGCCAGCATAGATATAGTACCGTTATTGGATGCGCCAACAGATTCAGTATGGGTATGACTGATGCTGAACCTGGCGCCGGTACAGGGATCAACCGTTTGAGAATCATTTTTGCTGCATGCATTTGTTAATACAATGGTAACAGCCAATAAGCCGGTAATAATTGGTTTTTGTCTCATAGCCTTGTTTGAAAAATAAGCCACTGCCGGGTTGATTCCGGGAGGTTTATGGAACAAGATAAAAAAATATATGGAAATGCAATGCATTCAATCCTTTGTCGATTTCCTGCTTTAATTTTATTCCCGGTAATGAATCCACTGGTATTCCGTTTATAATAAAACAGGAGTTAACTCTGTTGCAAATTAATTACCTTGCGAAAGAATATGCGTTTCCGGCCATTCATATTGCGATGTACTGCCTTTTTCCTGATCCTGGTATTTGCCCAAAAATCAGGGGCCGGGTTATTCCTGCATAATTTTTTACATACGGGAAGTCTTGCAAAAAATGCACCCGATAGCGAGGACACCCGAACCGTAAATTATAGTTGCACCTGCATTGATGATTTTCTGATGCCATTTAATGAAGCGGATGAAATAGTTTGTCCTCAACCTGTTTTACATCCAAATGTTCCGCTTGTATTTTTTGAAGAATCCGTTCCTTTTCATACACCCATTTTTTCTTCTCTCCGGGGGCCTCCCGCCTGCACCCTGTAAAAATTTTGTATAAACATCTGTTGCCATGTCTCCGGGTGTTTTATCCTGTGCTGATAATTATTTACAATTCCTACACTTATCGTTTTTTATTTTTCGTATATGAAATCAAAAAATATTCAATTTAAAATTCTGCTGTTCATGTTGCTTGCAGGACATGCCTGTTTCGGGCAGGTGGCAAGCGACAGTACATCCAGGGATTCTCTTTTGCTGAAGCAGATTGAGGAACAGATGCAGGCCACCACCCCGGTACAATCTCAACCAACAAGGTCCAGCCTGAATTTTAATCCTGATATTGGTGTGATTGGAGATTTTCAAAGCTCTTATATCAGCCGGGGGAAAAGAAATTTGGAATTTTATTTAAATGAAACAGAAGTTTCGTTACAGGCCACGGTAGATCCTTATGCAAGGGCTGATTTTTTTCTCACTTTCGGAAGAGATCCGGTAACAGGTAAATATGGAGCGGCAGTGGAAGAAGGCTATCTTACCACGCTGTCATTACCGGCAAAGCTGCAATTGAAAGTGGGAAAGTTTAAACAGGCAGTGGGCAGGATTAACACGATGCATGCACATGCACTTCCATTTATTGATCTGCCAAATGCTTACGTAAACTATTTTGGAGATGGATTAAATGATGAAGGAGCCTCTTTAAGCTGGTTAGTGCCCAATAAAAAGTTTTACCAGGAATTGATATTTCAGTTTACTTCTGGTTATACGGAGGCACCAGCTTTTTTTCGCAGTCCTTCAAACAGGTTTATATACCTGGGCCATCTGAAAAACTTTTTTACACTTTCTGATAACGCCACATTTGAATTGGGATTGACGGGTATTACGGGGCCAAACGATTCTGCCCGGACCACAAACATTGCTACCGCAGATATTACTTATAAATGGAAACCGGTTAAGATGAATACTTATAAATCACTGACCTGGCAGAGTGAATTGTATTACGGAAACGCCGACATGCCGGATGGCAAACCTAAAAAATCATTCGGGCTCTATTCATTTATTCAATACCAATTGGCCAAACGTTGGTTTTTAACCGGGCGATATGATTATGCCCAGCAACCCTATAATAATAAGATTGTTGAAAATGCATTTTCACTCACAGCAGGCTGGTATGCTACCGAATTTTCTAAAATGGAATTTGAAGCGAAGGCAACTGATTATAACGGTACATCATCTTTGTTGCAGGCATGGCTTCGTTGGATTTTTGTGATTGGTGCACATGGGGCACATCAATATTAATAACAAACATTATTAAAAAATTAAAAAAATGAATATGAACATAAAATCAATCATACTTGCTGCTATTTTTATTGGCAACATAGTAAATGTAAATGCCGGAATAATAAAAGTAGTTACAACAACCACCGATATGAAAAGTATTGCAGAACTGGTAGGAGGAGATAAGGTTTCGGTGAAGTCAATCGCTACCGGCTATCAGAATCCGCACTTTGTTGATCCCAAGCCAAGTTATATTATCAGTTTGTCGAATGCTGATCTTTTTGTAACAGTCGGCCTTGACCTGGAAACAGGCTGGTCACCGCAATTACTTTCCAGTTCAAGAAACACTAAAATTCAAAAAGGTGCACAGGGTTATGTGGATGCTTCAGAGGGAGTTACTTTGTACCAGGTGCCAACCGCTGCAAACAGGGCAGAGGGTGATATTCATATTTATGGCAACCCTCACTACTGGCTCGATCCGATGAATGGAAAAGTAATTGCAAGGAATATTGCAAACGGGCTTGAGAGAGTGGATCCATCCAACAAAGCATACTATGAAGCGAATCTTCAGGCATTCTATACAAAGATTGATTCGAAGATGAAGGAATGGCAAACAAGGATGGCATCCTATAAAGGATCAAAGATCATCGCCTATCATAATGAATGGGTTTATTTTGAAACAAGATTTGGATTGAAGATTGTTGATTTTATGGAACCCAAGCCCGGTATTCCGCCATCGCCAACACAATTATTAAAAGTGATCAAAGAAATAAAAGCGAACAGCATTAAAGTCATGATTTCTTCGCCTTATTTTGCAACTTCATCCGCTGATATGGTGGCGCAGCAAACAGGTGCAAAGGAATTAACACTTGCCACATCGGTGGGTGCCTTTGATACAATTAAAAATTATTTTGATCTTTTTGATTATAATATCAACTTACTTGTTACAAACCTGAAATAACAAATTAAATAGTAAACCATGTTTGAATTATTTCACCAGCCTCTTTTTTTCCCTGCTTTATGGTCAGCAATCATTAGCGGGATATTACTTTCCTATCTTGGCGTTCATGTAGTGGGCAGAGGGATCGTTTTTGTTGACCTGGCACTCGGGCAAATTTCTTCACTTGGTGTTGCCTTTGCTGCATTTATCGGCAGCGGAATGACTTCCATACCGCTCATCTTTACCCTTGCAGGCGCTGTATTGATGTCTTTTATCAGTATCCGGGACAAACGGCTGAAACAAGAAGCCATCATTGGAATCTTATATGCGTTTTCATCAGCGCTTACCGTGATGCTGATTTCTAAAACCCCAAACAATGATGCAGATATGATGGGCGAAGTTTTGTTCGGAAGCATATTTACAATTACGCAGGAAAAGCTCAGAATGCTTGAGATCATTTTTGCATCCATTGCAGTAGTGCAAATAATATTCTTCAAAAAATTCTATGCTCTTACTGAATCTTTCGAAAACGGGGAAAGTCAGTCGGCTGGAATTTTTAATATCTGGAACTTCCTGTTTTATATTTCAATCGGTCTTGCAATAGTTTTTGCAGTAAAAGCTAATGGCGTAATACCTGTTTTTTCATTCCTTATTATTCCGGCGGTGTCGGCTATCATGATGACCAAAAATAAATTTCTTGTTATCGCAATCGCAATTATTATCAGTATTCTCAGCAGTTACCTGGGCCTCACCCTGGCGTTGACAAAAGAATTTACCGGCGGCCCTTCTATTGTTGCTGTTTTGAGCGGATTTTTTATACTGGCGTCTTTGTATAAGCTCATTAAAAAAATTGTTATAAAAAATACCACATAAACTTTGGTATTTTTATTTTGAGTTGAATAATTTTAACTATGGAAATTACTTTCAATACCCCTGCTTTATTATTCCCGGCGATAAGTTTATTACTGCTGGCTTATGGCAACCGGTTTATTGCATTGGCCAACCTGGTTCGTAAATTACATGATGAATATAGCAGTGGTCATAAAAGCAAAATCATTTTGCACCAGATCAGAAACCTGCGGAGGAGGATTAACCTGATCCGCTACATGCAGGGGTTTGGGGTGTTTAGTTTTTTATGCTGCGTAGCCTGTATGTATTGTCTTTACCGTGGATGGGGAAGGCAGGCGGAATATATTTTTGCGGTCAGCCTGATCAGCCTGATTACGTCTTTGGTTATTTCGTTGGTTGAAATTATTCAAAGTACTAAAGCCATTGAACTGGAGATAAGTGATATTGAAGAACTGGAAAAATCCAATTTCTTTTCTGACCTGATATCACGTGATAATGAAAAAAAGGAATAATTATTTCATTTGAGTCAGAGAGTTTTAATAATCTTTAAAACATCGTACCAGCTTCCGCCATTATAACCTTCTTTCAGTCCTTTGCTTTTCATTGCATTTAAGGCATTACCACTCCGTGCACCGGATGCACAGCAGAAAACCACCGGCCGTTTCATGTTGATTATTCTTTCTGCATTGGCAGCAATTCTGTCAATCGGAATGTTGATGGATTCCGGAACTTTTCCCTGGTCAAATTCCTGTGGTGTTCTTACATCAATGATGATGGCACCGCGGCGTAATGCATTTTTTATTTTGCCGTTGCCAAATCCTAAAAATGAAAATAAACTCATAATTATGCTACACTTATTTTATTTTTTCTTTCACCAATCTGCTGCCGCCACATGGCAAAATACAACCCTTTTTCTTCCAGCAGTGAGTAATGATTACCTGTTTCCACTACATCGCCTTTTTCCAATACATAAATCCTGTCGGCATGCATGATAGTAGAAAGCCGGTGAGCAATAAGGATTGTAATTTGATTTCCTGCCTGTGAAATATCCCGGATAGTATCTGTAATCTCTTCTTCAGTTAGTGAATCCAGTGCTGAAGTAGCTTCATCAAACAAAAGCAATTTAGGATGGCGCAGCAAAGCCCTTGCAATAGAAAGTCTTTGTTTTTCACCACCAGAAAGTTTTAAGCCTCCTTCACCGATCATTGTTCCTAAACCATTTTCTGCTCTTTCTAATAAATTCTGACAGGCCGCCTTATTCATCGCAGCCACCAGATCCTGGTCTGTTGCCGATGGATTAACAAAGAGCAGGTTTTCTTTGATGGTGCCAGAGAAAAGATTGGTGTCCTGTGTTACAAATCCTATCTGGTTGCGGAGGTCATCAAAACGTATTTCAGTTTCATCTAAATTATTGTAAAGTATTTTTCCTTCCTGTGGGCGGTAAAGGCCAACCAATAATTTCATCAATGTTGATTTGCCGCTGCCACTGGGTCCGACGAAGGCAATGGTTTCGCCAACCTTAACATCAAAGCTTATATCATTGATTGCTTTTTGTGCTGCTGTCTGGTGCTGAAATGCCACATTCCTGAATGACAGTGTTTCAATATTGCCTAATGGTGTTGGATGAATGGGATCCAACTCCGGCGTTTTCTTCATGAGGTTGTCAAAATTATTCAGCGATGCTTCAGCTTCGCGGTATGATAAAAGAATGTTGCCGATCTCCTGCAATGGCCCGAATACAAAAAATGAAAATATCTGCATCGTCACTAATTGCCCCGCATCCATTTCACGATGAAAAATCAGCGCCATTAGAATAAAAAGAATTACCTGTCTTAATGTATTGACCATGGTGCCCTGGATGAAACTGATACTTCTGATACGTTTAACTTTTGTCAGCTCTAATCCAAGAATCTTATAGGTATTTTTATTTAACCGTTGAACTTCCTGCTGTGTAAGGCCAAGACTTTTTACGAGTTCAATATTTCTTAGTGACTCGGTGGTGGAACCTGCCAATGCTGTGGTTTGTCCTACGATATTTTTTTGAATGACCTTGATCTTTTTACTCAGCTTGTTGGTGATAAAGGTGAGTAAAAAAATTCCCACCAGGTAGGCTACCGGAATACGCCAGTTGATAAAGATGGCTGCATAGATAAATACAAACAGTACTCCTACAATTACCCCGAAGAGAATATTGATGAAGTTGATCATGAATTTTTCTACATCGCCCCGCACTTTGGTTAATACGGAAAGTGTTTCACCGCTGCGCTGGTCTTCAAACTGCTGGTAAGGGAGTTTCATGGCATGTTGTAAACCGTCGGTAAAAACTTTGGCCCCAAACTTTTGAATAACTACATTAAGAAAATAATCCTGAAAATTTTTTGAGATGCGGCTTATCATGGCAACTGAGATAGAACAAGTGACAATGAACCAAACGCCTGGCTGATCCCATGAAAAGGAATTAAAAAAACGGTTCCAGCTGTAATTACTCGCCCATGGTTTTTTGTGCCCGAGGTGTTCATTCGCAAGATTGATCAAT
Source organism: Chitinophagaceae bacterium (assembly GCA_032654705.1). Classification (GTDB taxonomy): domain Bacteria; phylum Bacteroidota; class Bacteroidia; order Chitinophagales; family Chitinophagaceae; genus JJ008. Next base: position 2,061,107 of record JAULAZ010000003.1, on the reverse strand, counting down.
TTACCAAACAGTATCGGGTCAACCAGTGAAAAACCAATATTGATTGCCGCTAAAATAAGTACCAGGTTGACCAGCCACTTATGCGGTTTCAGGTAATGAAGTAATATTTTCATACTATCGGTTGGTTTATGTGAGGAAGAACTGAACAAAAATCGTGGCAAACTTACAATCAGCAACAATGACATCACATTTTTGTCAGCGCCTCACCGAATATACGAATCTCTGTGCGTTCCATCAGGCAAACTGTCATGAAGAAAAACAGGTGGCCATGTAATATAGCTGTTCACAATTCCTTTGGTAGCCGCATGGGCCAGCAGGTTGTCGGCAATATATTGAACAGGCGTTTGCATTTTCACCAGTTTTTCTGCCCCGCCCCTGGTAATGGCATAGGCATAGGTGTAATCATGGAAGCCGGCTTTTTTCAGATGCGGCGAAAAATTTCTTGCATAGAGATTCCGGATAATGGTATGATCCCATTTTAATTTCCCGATCCAGTGTTGAAAGTGATAAGCCCACTGGGTCATTTTTGTTTTCAAGCTACTATTGCCGTTTTTGGCCCAGCCCCACATTAATAATTCACAGTCACCCGGTATTTCTTCCAGGATAAAAGGAATTTGTTTTACCATATTTTCATCTGGCACGGCGTCATCTTCAAAAATCAATATGCGGGTATAATTTTTTGCCAACATTTCTTCATACATCATTTTATGACTCCAGGAGCAGGCAATCTCTCCATATTTCATTGTTTTGGAAAACCGGTGATGCAGCCGGGTGAGTTTTTCACTGAATAAATTCTTTGCCTCAATTTCTTCAATGGAAAATTTATTTTTATCAGCGCCAAAAAAGAAAGAGTAGTTTAGTCCTTTGAATCGCTGTGTAAATAATTCTCTTCGTGCGGCAGCCGATTCTATGCTAAGCACATATATCTTGTCGTAATATTGGTTAAGTAACTGAAAATATTCCTGCATACCGGGAGAATTCCGGTAAAGATAAAGAACCGGTTAATTCCGGGTGAGTAACAAATTTTACCCGGTAATATTTTCAAAAAGACAAACACCCGACCAGGGAAAGCTACCTTTGGGGCCTTTGGGTTCCGGATAGGCAGCATACTTCATCATTTCGTCTGATAATCTATTCAGTTTTGCGGCAGTTTTTAATTTTGATTTAGAGGCAACGGGTTTCCATCCGAATAAAAGAAAAAAGTCTTCTCCTTCTTTCGGGGCAAATTTTAACGGTGTATTGGCTTTATCTAAAAGAGAGCCCATTTCCTGTTGTATAAAAGGCAGAAGACCCGGCGACATTATATCCATAACCCATTGCCTGAAAGTTGGCACATGTGAAAGATCATAAGCCAATGCTCCAACTTCCACTTCATCGAGGTAGCCCATTAAACCTTCAGCAACAACCAGGATTTTTTTGCCGCTGTTTCCTAATTGTTGAAATATTTCAAGTCGGGCTTCCCTGTTTGACAGATCCAATGCTATTCTTTGCAGGTCACAATTTGGTTTTTCATCGGCCAGCATAGTTTGCATATAGGTAATTATTTCAGGAAGGTCAATATCAACCCACGTTAAGGTTGATGGCAGAGGTAACCGGTAAGGACGGGTATCCAGCCCGCAGGCAAGATTGATGATCATATCAAAGCCACTGTTCACAGCCTGTATAACAAATTCATCGAATAACCAGGTGCGGGCTACAAATGACCAACTGTTTTTACGGCCCGATTCCATGGCCTGAACTATCTGCTCACCTCTATCACCGGCCAGCAGGCGGGCAAAGGGATCGTGAAAGACTGCATCTGGTCTGTCGCTTTCATCGGCCCTGTATATGGCAACCCATAGTGCCGTATCTGAAATATTGCGGATTGGTGTTTCCAGGCGAATAAATATTAATCAGGGTATGCAAAAAAATCTGTTATACAAAAGGCTAAGTTATACTAAAGCGTCAAAAGAATTAGCGAAATAGAAGTAATGTAATATTTCGTGGTTTGGCTACTATCCAAACCTGTTTATTCCTAAAATATGCTTTTATTTGCGATATAGGAACCTGGTATAAAATTTTATAAGAAATCTTATACCGCATTAAACTGAATTAATTTTAAAAAGTCATATTCCGCTTATGAGTTCTGTTTCAATAAGGCCCTGGCAGGCAGAAGACGCTGGTTTACTCCAAACATATTTTAATAACGTAAATATTTGGAACAATCTGAGGGATGCTGTTCCTCATCCTTATAGTTTTGAAGATGCAGAAAAATTTATAGCTAACCAGGTTGAAATATCTCCTGCACAAAATTTCGCAATAATCAGTGAGCTGGATTTAGCCGGGGGCATCGGTATTATTTTAAAAAATGATGTATATAAAATGAATGTGGAATTGGGTTATTGGATTGCAGAACCTTTCTGGGAAAAAAAGATAGCCACGGAAGCAGTACGGCAGATGACTGATTATGTGTTTGCCAATTTTGCCATTAACCGGATTGTTGCTGAAGTGTTTGAATATAATAAACCCAGTATGCGGGTTTTGGAAAAGAACGGATACTTTCTTGAAAATGTTTCGAGGAAAGGCATTTTAAAAAATGGTATTCTGTATGATAATTTTTTCTGGGTAAAACAAAAAATATATTAATAACTGTTTAAACAGACGCCACTATTTTTTTACTATAACTGCACAATGATGATTAAGAAAAATATTGCCACCAACGAATTGGGATTTATGTTTAATCCTGCAACAGGTGATTCTTTCAGCACTAACCCGATTGCTGCATCCATCATCAGGATGATGAAGGAGCAAAAATCAATAACTGAAATCAAAAGAATTATTGCCGATACCTATGATATAGACAAAACAACAATTGAAAAAGACCTGGACGATTTTGTAAATACCCTCAGGGAATATAATTTATTATCTGCTTAAAATAGTACCTGGAAATAATGGCTGAAAAATCAACAACCCTTGTAATTGCTGTTACTGGATTAAATGCTATCGATAGCCCTGGCCCCGGAGTGGCTGTTATCCGGGCTATCCGGGAAGGGATAGATCGACCGGTTCGCATTATTGGTCTGGCTTATGAAAATCTGGAGCCCGGAATTTACATGGATGGCATTTGTGATAAAACTTATCAAATTTCCTATCCGGCTGCAGGAGCCGAAGTTTTATTCACTGTTATTAAAAGTATCCATGACAAAGAAAAAATAGATGTTATCATCCCGAATTTTGATGCTGAGTTATACAACTTTATAACCATTGCCCCCCGGCTTAAATCATTGGGCATCCATTCTTTTTTGCCAAGCTTTGAAATGTTTGATGCAAGGGATAAACTGAATTTATATTCATTCGGACAACAACACGATTTTTTTGTACCCAGGGATAAAGCCATTTACCGCTTTGATGATCTTTTAATAATTGGTGAAGAGTTTGGTTATCCACTTGTAGTAAAAGGAAAATATTATGAAGCTGTGGTTGCTTATACTTTGGAGCAGGCACAAAAGGCTTTTTTAAAAATCAGCGCCAAGTGGGGGTTGCCGATAATTGTGCAGGAATTTATTCATGGCACCGAAATAAATATTGCTGCATTGGGTGATGGTGAGGGAAATGCTATCAGCATCATCCCCATGAAAAAATTATATATAACCGATAAAGGAAAAGCATGGGCGGGTATTACTCTGGAAGATGAGTCCTTAATAAATCTTGCGAAAAAATTTATTACAGCTACCCATTGGAGAGGCGGATTTGAATTGGAGATAATGAGAACAGTCAGCAATGAATTATATATTATGGAAGTAAATCCCCGATTTCCGGCATGGATTTATTTAAGTGCAGGGGCCGGGCAAAACCAACCGGCTTCATTGGTGAAAATGGCAATGGGAGAAAAAGTAGAATCATTTACTGAATATGATGCGGGCAAATTATTTATACGTTATGCATGGGATTTAATTATTGATGTGTCCCAGTTTCAGCAGTTTGCTGCTTATGGTAAGTTGTGATATGTGATTTAGTAATAATGGTTAGATAGAAACAATGCCTGTTCAAAAATTGAAAAACTTATTTTGATTATGGAGAAATTAAAATACGAAAGACCCTTTATCAAAAAGATGAGTGTGGGGATGATGGATAAGTCGGGGGCGCAAAGTGAGTTTACCCCGGTTACACATATTGATGGCGTCGCAGTAAAACAAATTATCAATGAATATGGAAGCCCTGTATTTGTTTTAAGTGAACAAAAAATCCGTCACAATTACCAGGCAGCGGTCAGGGCCTTTAATACCAGGTATTCAAAGGTTCAGTTTGCATGGAGTTATAAAACACATTATAATAATGCTGTTTGCAGAATTTTTCACCAGGAAGGCAGCTGGGCAGAAGTGGTAAGTGGTTTTGAATATAAAAAAGCATTGAACAACGGAGTGGCGGGCAGCCAGATAATATTTAACGGACCTGATAAACACAATGATGAAATTAAACTGGCAGTGGAAAATGATTCGCTGATTCATATTGATCACTTTGAAGAATTGTACAGTATCATTGATGTTTGCACCAACATCAATAAAAAGGCAAGAGTAGCAATCCGGGTAAATATGGATACCGGTATTTACCCGATGTGGGACAGGTTTGGGTTTAATTATGAGAACGGGCAGGCATGGGCTGCTATTAATAAGATTGCTGCATCGGATAGGTTAGTTATGACTGGATTGCATTCACATATCGGAACTTATATGCTCAGCACAGCGGCTTATGGCATTGCGGCTTCCAAACTTTCGCAGTTGGCATTGGATTGTAAAACAAAGCTGAATATATCCATCAAATACATAGATCTCGGTGGTGGCTTCCCAAGCGCCAATACATTGAAAGGCGCCTTTGGTTTTGTGCCGACACCAACGGTTGATGAGTTTGCAGATGTAATAACATCAACGATACTAAATGCAGGTTTTGCAACAAGTGATTTGCCTTTGTTGATTTTGGAAAGTGGACGTGTGCTGATTGATGATGCGGGTTATTTACTGGGCACTGTGCTGGCAAATAAAAAACTAAGCGACGGAAGAAAAGCAACCATCATGGATTTTGGAGTAAACATACTCTTCACTTCATTTTGGTACGACCACAAAATCAGCCCGGCACAGGAAGTTTCTCAATTTACTGAAGACACAGTAATGTATGGTCCGCTGTGTATGAATATTGATATAGTCAGGGAAAATGTAAATCTGCCATTACTGAACCGGGGCGATCATGTGGTGGTGCATAAAGTGGGGGCTTACAACATGACACAGTGGATGCAGTTTATTGCCATGCGGCCGAATATCGTTTTAATAGATACGAATGGAAAAACTTATGTTATCCGTAAGGCAGAAAATCTTGAATACATGGAACAACTGGATGTCATCCCCGATCATTTGAAATCTAAAAAATAAGATTGAACAAGTTAGCCCGGAATATTATTTATCCTTTTGCAGAAGAAGTGCTCAACAGTTATTCCATCCTGTTTTTTTCAAACAGCAAGGCATTTGGATTCCTGTTGCTGATAGTAACTTTCTTCAAACCATTTGCCGGCCTGGCCGGGTTGATAGCTACGGTTTTTGCGATAGCTGTTTCCATTTTTTCAGGATTAAATAAAATAACTATACACAAAGGTTTATTTAGTTTCAATGCGCTGATGATTGGTATTGGTATGGGCACATTTTATAATTCAGGTCTCGCATTCTGGGTATTGCTTTTTCTTGCGGTGCTGCTTTCCGTAGTGCTATCCGGAGCTTTGTGGAATATTTTAAGCAAAAAAGGTTTGCCGTTTCTTGCCATTCCTTTTGTAATATGTTTTTGGCTGGTCATACTTGTATCAAGGGAGTTTACCGCCATTGATTTAACTACAAGAAATATTTACTGGCTGAATGAAATGTATGCCATCGGTGATAAAGAGCTGGTGAGTTTTATGCTGTTTTTCGAAAACCTGCCGCTGCATCCGCTGGTAATTACTTTCTTCAAATCATTAAGCTCCTTGTTTTTCCAGGCAAATGTTTTGGCAGGTATGATTATTTTCATCGGGTTATTGCTGCACAGCCGTATAAGCCTGACATTATTGATATTGGGATTTATGGCTTCCCTTTTGTTCAATAATATTGTTCATGCATATGCTGATGGAATTAATTATTACCTGATGGGTGCAAATTTTATCATGATCACGGTGGCAATTGGTAGTTTTTTTGTAGTGCCATCTTTTTATTCTTACCTGTGGGCATTGATTAGTGTGCCGTTAACTTTCATTATTGTAATCGGGTTGTCAAAATTTACCGGCCTGCTGCAATTGCCTGTTTATTCACTTCCTTTTTGTTTTGTAACAATACTGATGGTTTTCTTTTTTTCAATTACGCCACAAAAAAGAATTGTCTTAACACCTGTTCAATTTTATTCGCCGGAAAAAAATTTATACAATTACCTGAACTCAAAAGAACGGTTGTTTTATGAAAATTATTTGCGTTTGCAGTTACCGTTTCTTGGCCGGTGGATTGTTTTGCAGGGATATGACGGGAATATTACTCATAAAGGAGACTGGAACAAGGCACTTGACTTTGTTATTGTGGATTCGCAGATGAAAACTTATATGCAGTATGCTACGCAGCCTGAAAATTTTTATTGTTTCAACAAACCTGTTCTTGCTACTGCCAACGGGTTTGTGCAGGAGGTCATAGATCATATAGAAGATAATGAAATAGGAAAAATAAACCGGGAGCAAAACTGGGGGAATTCAATTGTGATAAAACATGCAGAAGGGCTTTATACAAAAATGAGTCATTTGAAAAAAGATTCGTTTAAAGTAAAAGTTGGTGATTATGTAAAGCAGGGAGATGTGGTGGCGGCTTGTGGCAACTCCGGACGTTCACCTGAACCTCATCTTCATTTCCAGGTGCAGGTTACTCCTTTTGTTGGCAGCAAAACAATTGCCTATCCTGTGGCAGCATATATGGTAAACCAAAATGGAAATAGTAAGTTGAAAGAGTTTGCTATTCCACAGGAAACTGAAATGGTGAGTAATGTTATTGTAAATGAAAACCTGGCAAAAGCATTTGCTTTCTTGCCGGGTTACAGGATAGATGTTTCGGCAGAAGGATTTTCTGAAAGCACCTGGGAGGTTTTTACTGATGCATATAATTCCAGTTATTTTTATTGTTACCAGACAAAAGCCATCGCTTATTTTAGCCGCATGAATAATGTGTTTTATTTTACTTCTTTTTATGGCGAAAGAAAAAGTTTACTTTATTTCTTTTATCTGAGTTGTTATAAAATTAGCTTATCAACCGAATATCCGGTGGTAATTCATGACAAGTTTCCGTTGCAATGGAGTAAAAACAATCCCGGCAAATGGTTGCAGGATTTGATTGCTCCTTTTTATATTTTCAGGCGTTTGCATTACGAATCTGAAAATAAAATCACTTCAGGTGGTTTCTTTGATGAGGCCATCTCGGTTTGCAGCAGGCAAACACTTCAGTATCTTGCGTTCAGGAAAACTACAGTAGAATCAGTTGTTGAAATAAAGGGCCAGCAAATACATTCGTTTACTTTTTTAAAAAATAATAAAAACATAAAAGTTTTATGTGTGCCAAAAGGATAATGCTACTATGGTTAGGTTGCTTGTTTTTTGTCAATGTTTTTGCCCAGAATGAGACGAAGGAAGAGAAAGCCAAGGCTACATTGCTGCAATTGTACAATGAACAAAAGTGGAAGGAATTGATTGAATTCGGAAAGACGACTCTTGCTGAAGGAACTGATTTTCCTTTATTAAGAATGCGTACGGGGTATGCAGCTTTTATTTTGGGTAATTACAGCGAAAGCCTGAAACAGTATGAAAAAGTTTATACCGATGACCCCAACAACAAAGTCTCGTTGTATTATGCCTACCTGAATAATTTATACCTGAATAATATTACGGCCGCAAGATTTTATGCAGGAAAACTGCCGGAAGAAAAAAAGTTGGAAGAAAAATTAGTGAAAAATAAAATTTCTTCTTTGAACGTGGAGTATAGCGTCAAGGTGCCTGATATAACGGATCGTGGCAATGCAGGTTATGGAAAATTTGGATTGAACATTCAATTGGGTTACAGGGTTGAATTGCAGCAGGCAGTTGGTTTTTATAATCAAATGATCAGTGAACCAAAATTAACCGCCGTTGCGAACAACAGGAATATTGATATTGCCCAGAAAGAATATTATGCCAGAATAATTTTTGCTGCAAGTGGGAGGCTGGCGGTTATGGGCGGGTTTCATTACCTGAACACTCCATTCAATAATTTTAAATACAATAATGCGATTGGCTTTGGCGGAATAAAATATGCTACTCCTTTTGTTCATCTGCAGGCACTTGCACAGGTAGCCAAAATCAGGGATTCATCGTATAGCCAGTTTGATGCATCTGTAACAACTTATCCATTGGGCAACACAAAACTCTATACCATAACAAAAGCTTCTTTGGGAAAAGATTTTGCACTGACACAGGTAGCAGGAGTAAAAGTAGTGAAGAATTTATGGCTGGAAGGAAATCTGACAGTAGGTCAATATAAAATACTTTTTGCTAATGATGCACTTTACGTTTACGATGATATTGACATAAAGAAATTCAGACTTGGAAGCAGTTTATATTTTTTAGCAGGAAAGAAGCTAATGCTGACTGCCAATTTTAATTATGATAAAAAGATTCGATACGGATCAACATCAGTATATTTTAATCAATATTCAACAACAGGAGGTTTAATATGGAATTTTTAAAAAAAGTTTGCTTGTTTATCATTGCAACCTGCATCGGAGCAACAATAGTATCGGCACAAACAGCGGAAAAAATGCAAAAGGCATTTAAAGAAAGTTATGCCAGCGAATTGAAAGGCGATTATAGCGGAGCTGTTTCCGATTTGCAAAAAGTTTATAAGGCAGATAGCTACGAATGTAATCTTCGGATGGGCTGGTTAAATTATAGCCTGAAGAAATACACTGTGTCAATGGATTATTACCAGAAGGCTATTGATCTGAAACAGTACAGCGTAGAAGCCAGGCTGGGATATGTTTACCCTGCTAATGCGGCAAAACAATTTGACAAGGCCTATAATAAATATGAGGAAATTTTAAAAATTGATCCATATAACAGCACTGCAAATTACTGGGTTGGTGTTAATTATTATACCATAAAAAAATACGATGTTGCCTCTAAGTATCTTGAATTAGTGGTCAACATGCATCCATTCGATTATGATGCTAACCACATGCTCGGCTGGACTTATCTGAACCTGGGCAAAACCGGCGAGGCAAAATTATTATTCGAGAAAGCATTGTTGAGCAAGCCGGATGATGCGTCGGCTAAGGAAGGATGGAATAAATGCAAATAACCGGCGGCCATCCTTTTTGTAAAACATTTTGAATGTAGTTGGAAAGGGGTTTCAATAATTTATTTTGAAACCCCTTTCGATTTTCTGTGGAAACGATTTACCCTGCCCAGCCTTCCCTGTCCAGGCTTCTATATTGAATAGCTTCTGCTAAATGTTCCGGTTTTATATCTTCACATGCCGAAAGATCAGCAATAGTTCTTGAAACTTTTAATATCCGGTCATAAGCCCTGGCTGAAAGATTTAGTTTTTCCATGGCTGCTTTTAATAAATTGGCGCCCACATTGCTGATCACACAGATTTCTTTCAGCATCTTGCTGCTGATTTGTGCATTGCAGTAAATACCGGGATTGTCTTTGTACCGTTCCTCTTGTATTTCTCTTGCTTTGATAACCCTGTCACGGATGCTGGCAGAATTTTCCTGTGGTTTAATACCAGATAGCTCACTAAATGCAACGGGGGTCACTTCCACATGCAGATCAATCCTGTCGAGCAATGGCCCGGAAATTTTATTCAGATATTTCTGCACAGCCCCCGGCGGACAGGTGCATTCTCTGTCTGGATGATTATAATAGCCGCAGGGGCATGGATTCATACTGGCGATTAACATAAAAGATGCAGGAAAATCAACCGCCACTTTTGCTCTTGAAATAGTAACTCTTCTTTCTTCCATCGGCTGGCGCATTACTTCTAATACGGCCCTTTTAAATTCGGGCAATTCATCCAAAAATAAAACGCCATTATGCGCCAATGAAATTTCACCGGGTTGCGGAATGCCGCCACCACCAACTAATGCGACATCCGAAATGGTGTGATGCGGTGAACGGAATGGTCGCCGGGAAACCAATGTTGAATTTTCCGGAAGCTTTCCCGCCACTGAATGAATCTTTGTTGTCTCCAAAGCCTCCTGTAAGGATAACGGAGGAAGAATAGTGGGCAATCTTTTTGCCAGCATGGTTTTCCCGGCACCGGGAGGGCCAATTAAGATAGCATTATGACCACCCGCTGCTGCTATTTCCAAAGCTCTCTTGATATTTTCCTGTCCTTTTACATCGGCAAAATCAATTTCAAAGTCGTATTGCGAATGAAAAAATTCTTCCCTGGTGTTGACCACAGTTGGCTCAATACCTTTTTCATTATTTTCAAAGAAGTCAATCACTTCCTTAATATGGCTGACACCATAAACATTCAGTTTATTCACCATGCCCGCTTCTTTGGCATTCATCTTTGGAACAATCAATCCTTTGAAACCTTCTTTCCTTGCCTGTATGGCAATGGGTAAGGCACCTTTAATTGATCTTATTTCACCATCCAATGACAGTTCACCCATGATGACATAATTGCTCAGCGTTTCGTAATTTTTTAATTGCTCAGATGCGCCTAATATTCCCAAAGCAATAGGAAGGTCGAAGGCTGTTCCGCTTTTTTTGATATCGGCCGGCGCCATGTTCACCACCACTTTGGTACGTGGCACGGTAAAACGATTGGTTTTAAAAGTGCTTTCAATCCGTTGCAGGCTTTCTTTCACCGCATTGTCTGGCAGGCCTACTATCATCATATCCTTCCCCGACTGGTTCAGCCAGTTTACTTCGATGGTGATGGTAATAGCTTCCACACCATACACAGCGCTGCCAAATGTTTTAACAAGCATAGTGGAAGTTAGGAAATTAATTTTAATAGTCCACACCACACACAATTCTCCAGGTATTGTGACATCAGCTACGAATCGTTAAATTTGGAAGATTCGTGTGGAAAGAAACATTTCCTTTATTTATTAGAGATTTTACCAACAACGGGTAGGGGAATTTATCAGTACAGCTTCCAGTCTATTTTTGACATTTGGTAAAAAGCAAAAATTAAATTCGCTATAATCATCAGGACTATAATAAAAACTATCCATCCACCAATTTTGTTTTTGCGTTTAGGAAACTTGTCAAACTCATGTACAATTACTTTCCACTGGTCATTATGATGAAAAATAAAATAGTTGGGAATACCTATTAGGAGAATAAAAACTACAATCTCTAAATTCATTTTACTTAAATGCAGGTGCCTATTAAAAAATACTTTGTAATAAATCACCAAAGAAAATAAAACGAAGAAAACTAAAACATCAACTGCCAATCCAGCTTTCCAATCACTTAGCCACCTTGATGGTGCTGCTTCTGAAAATTTATACAGTTTATAAAAAAAATATTGATATAGCTTCCTAAATGACATGAATATATTTATTTTGGTTTCATATTTACAATAAAACTAAATGCGATTTACCAGGGATCTTTTTCGCCGATGAGTCTTCCTAAAGTTTACGCTTCGCAGCCGAAAAGCATAACCCGGTAAGAAAATAACGGAACAGATGATTATTGAAAGCAGTATCAGTTCTCCAGTGTTCTTGATAATTTATACAGGTTATAAGGGGCGCTGTCGAGCACCATCGTAAATGAATTGACGGTAATTTCAGCAAGATTGAACGACCATTCTACTTTATTATTACCGGGAGTAGTGATAGCCTGCATTTTCAATTTATCATTCTCCACTTTCCATTTGCCTTCCGCTTTACTGCCGTTAGACACCAGCCAACTCATATTACTGTTTTTAGCAAGAGTGATTACAGCTCCTTCCACCATCCATTTACCTACCAGGTTATCCGGGTTTATATTAGTAGCAAAGTTATTATTCCTGATAATATTTCCGCTGCTGTCCATCATTACATTTTGAAGCACCCGGATTAATGAGTCATTTGTTTTCATCAGTTGCGGGGCCATTTGTACTAACAGGAAATCATCCATCGAAAATGATCCTCCATACCTGTCGGCGAGAACTTTTGCAATTTCTTTAAATTCGTTCACTGACCTTTCATACATTCCATTGGTCGTGACAGTCCAGTGAATCATTTCTTTGGTGATAGTTTCTTTTTTTTCCAACAATGATTTATTGCTGGTTTCAATTTCCGTCAGCTTTTTATAAAACTCTTCAATCAGTGGAATGTAACTTTTTTCATTGTCAATCCTTTTACTAAAAGCTTTTACCAGGTCTTCATCAATATTCTTTCTTTTTTGTAAATCAAGGATGTCTTTTCGAAACTTCTCAGATTCTTTTTTGACGCCATTCAGATAGGCCTGGCGGCCTTCCAACTGGCCTGTTTTCTGAAAGGAAAGAATATTATTGGTATAAGCATTTTCGTAAGCTGTATAAGATTTCCAGGCGGCTACAGTGGCTTCTTTGTTCCTGATGATTTCATTTCCCTCTGGTTTTTTAAGATATTGAGTAATAAGAAAAACAACAGTAGAAGTAATAATGGTTACTGCTGCGCCCAGCAGCAAATTTCTTATATGTGTTTTGGAAGGCGGCACATTGCCCTGTGATTGGGGAGGAGAAGAGTAGCCGCTTCCTGGTGAAGGACTTGCCGGGTTAGGCACTCCTGCCGAAGGCCTTGAAGATGGAATATCGGAATGATGATCCGGCACCCTGGGATTGTCAGACATATTCAGAAGTTGAATATCTAAGTTACATAATTGATAAAAACAGAAACATTTTATTTTATTTCCGTCACCTTTCCTTCAAAGAGAAGGGATACCATCGGGTCCACTTCAAACCGAATTGGTTTTGATTGAACAGGAAACAGAAAAATTTCTTCTTTTTTACTGATTGTTTTGATCATTCTTTTTGGTGTGGCAACAATATTATCCTGTATTAATATTTCCAGGGGAAATTGAAAATTACCGGAATGTTGTGTTTGCTTTACAGTAACAGCAATATTTTTTCCTGTTTTATTATACTTCCAGGTGATATCAAGTTGCAGGTTTTCGGGTGTGTAAAGCCATTGAGTAAAAAATTGTTCGAGATTTTTCCCGGAAACATTTTCGAAAACCTTTTGCAGGTCCCTGGTATCTGCATTTTTACCGGCATAGGTTGCATAATATTGTCGTATGGCTTTATGAAAAACAGAATCTCCTAATTGTCTCCGCAGCATGTGCAGCACCCAGCCACCTTTCTGATAACTGTTGGTATTCAATAACTGCATGTAAGGCGAAACAGAATCAACCACAGGTTTGTGTGATGTTTTTACAAAATCAATTATTTCTTCTCTTTCATTACGCATTCTATTGGTCATGCTGTCTGTTCCATATTTTGCTTCCACGTAAATATGAGTGAGGTAAGTAGCAATGCCTTCGCTAAGCCAGAGATGAGCAAAATTTTTCTCTGTTGCCATATCCCCAAACCACTGGTGAACTATTTCATGTGCCAGCAGGGTTTCCTCCCGATGCTTACCAGTAACAGAATTTTCAAAATAAAAAATAGCGCCGGCATTTTCCATGCCGCCAAAAATAGTTTTGGATTGTACGTTGGCTAATTTTTTATAAGGGTAAGGTCCGATATAGTTTATAAAAAATGAAAGAATGTCTTTGGCCTGGGCATAATCATTAAATCCCTCTTGTTTATTTTCAGGAAATACCCAACTATAAACGGGGATACAGTTAATATCACCCACCCTGTTCACCGCAAAGTTGGCAACTCCAATCACCATTACTTTGGTTGGCAACGGCACATCTTCTTTCCAGTGAGTCAGTTTTTTGTTGCCCGGTAAATTGGTTTCTTCTACCTGGATGCCATTTGATACCACCTGGTAATGAGAAGGGGTTGTAACAATAAATTCAACCGAGGCTTTATCCGCCGGATCATCCACACAGGGAATCCAGTTATGGGCACGGTTGGGCCAGTTGTCAGCAAAGAAAGTGCGGTGGCCGTATTTATTTTTGGAAATGATGAGGCCATCGGATGGCACTCCATGATATTTTATAGTGTAAGTTAATGTGTCATTTACGGCATCCTTCACTGCAAAACTGCCATGGGGGAAGAGGATGATTCTTATATTATCCGGGTCTATTCTAAAGCCTCTTATCCTCTGGCCTATAATACTATCCACCACCATGCCTTTGCCAGTTTCAGTTTTTTTCACTAGGTCTATCTTGATACTTTCTGTAGGAGCGAGAACCCTTAATTGAATGGAGGCGATACCATAGATTGTATCGTTATTATCATTCAGTTCAATACTGTACTTATAATGCAGCACATCAATCTTGCTTTGTGCAGAAACGCTGATGGAAAGAAATAGGGCTGTGAGGATAATAACATATCTTTTCATAGGCTACAAATTAAGGAAAATAATTCCCACTCATTCATATCAATCTCTTAAACCGTGGTTCTATAATTTTTCCAGCATTTCCACAACCTTCTCTCTCTTCAAAATCACATAACCGATCCGGTCTTCACTGATGCCTTCTTTTAGCTGGTAGGTAAATTGCAACTGGTCGTCTTTTACATTGGTTTCAAAATAGCGGAAAGAAATATTTTGATAGTTTTTTAATTCTTCACCTATTTCATACAAATGAGTAGAAAGAATAAAAAGTGAGTTCTTGATTTTTATTAATCCTTTCACAACGGTAAGCGAACACTTCATTGCATCCTGCACATTGGTGCCTTTAAAGAGTTCATCAATCAGCACCAGCCATTTTTTGCCATTATTTATTTTTTCAATGGTGTTTTTTATCCGTTGCACTTCATTGAAGAAAAAACTTTCGCCTTTGGCAATATTGTCCACTACATTGATATTGCTCAGCAACCCGTCAAACAAAGTAAGCTTCATAGAGGCGGCCGGAACTCCCATGCCGATATGTGCCAGGAAAACAGCAGAGCCAATTGATTTAATCAACGTACTCTTACCCGCCATATTAGCTCCGGTAAGAAATAAGAAATTGTGTTGAGGATCTATCTGCACATCATACGCCACGGGTTGTGGCAATAAAATATGGTATAAACCCTTTGCATCTACCAATGCGGTTTCCTGTTCCACAAATTCCGGAAAGCTGAGGCCGTATGTTTTTACTGCCACTGCCATAGAATACCATGCATCTAGTTTGCTGAAAGTATCCACCAGTTCAAGTGTATCTGTTTTATAGCGGCCACGGAGATGATAGGCGAAATAGAGATTTTGCCGGATAGAAAATTTGTTGCCCAGTTCTGTTTCTGAAAGTTTTTGAAGCGGAACTTCTTTAAGTAAACGGCCAATCCGGTCTGTATATAATTTTATGCTGAGAGGTAGTTCAAGTCCCTCCAGCAATTCAGCGATTTGTTTGAGACCCCGGTAAAAATCGGCGAAATGGGTGATGGAATATTTTACCATGGAATAATCTTCGCTGTGCAGCCATGGATAAAGCATGTTGTTGAAAGAAGCCGGGTTCTCATTAATCGGATCGAGAGGATAATCCATAAATTTATCCATCACCAGTACTGTACCATTGGTAATGCCGGTGGGCCAATCCTTCACATGCTCCATAAATGTGCGGATGATCTTTTGCGTGCCAATGATTTTTTTAATATCATCATGCGGCTCGCTGAAAAATTTTCGCAGCCATTCCCGGCCACCGACTGTTCTTGTAAAGTTGAGTTTATGAAATATAGAAAACTCCTCTTCCGGGTGGAAGATAGAAATGTCGTTAAATGATATTTTATCTATCTGCATAACATGAATAGTGAATAGTGAATGGTGAATGGAGTCCCGGATATTGACTTTTCACTATTGAGCATTCACCCATTTATCTGTCAAATTTAAGTCGTTGTCCTTTTTCGGATTCATTCCATATGCCCTCATCAAACACAAGATGTCCGTTCACAAATGTATGAGTGATGGAAGCCGGAAATTCCATATTCTCCAAAGGGCTCCAGCCACATTTATATAAAATATTTTCTTTGGCCACTGTAACCGGGTGATTCAGGTCTACAATTACCAGGTCAGCATAATAGCCCTCCCGGATATAACCTCTTTCTTTTATTTGGAAACAATCAGCTACCGCATGACTCATTTTCTCGGCTATTTTTTCCAAAGAAATCTTTCCCTGTTTATAATAATACAACATTAATGGTAATGAATGCTGCACCAATGGCAGTCCGGCATGCGCCCTTTCGTAAGGATTCTTTTCTCCCTTCTCCCCTTGGGGGGAAGGGCCGGGGATGAGGTATTTCTCTTCCCAGGTATGTGGTGCATGATCGGTAGCAATCACATCCAGCCTGTCATCCAGCAATGCTTTCCATAAAGCTTCCTTATTATGCAGGGCTTTGATGGCCGGGTTGCATTTTATCTGGTTGCCCAGCCGTTCGTAATCATCGCTGGTAAAATGCAAATGATGAACACATACTTCAGCGGTGATGCGTTTATCTTTCAACGGCATCATGTTGGTAAAGAGCTGCAACTCTTTTTCTGTACTGATATGCAGGATATGCAGCCTTGTGTTATACTTTTTGGCAATCTGTATGGCATACAAAGATGATTCATAACAGGCCTCTTCACTTCTAATGATGGGATGATCAGCTGCCACCAGTTCCTTTCCGGATGCTTTTAGTTTTTCAAGATTCTGCCGGATAATCGTTTCATCTTCACAATGCGTAGCTATCAATACACCGCTCTCACTGAAAATTTTATCAAGTGTATTGGGATTGTCTACTAATAAATTCCCGGTAGAAGCCCCCATGAAGATTTTTACACCACACACTTCCTTTCTCTTATCATTTGTCCGCAACACTTCATCCGCATTACTGTTGGATGTGCCCATGTAAAATGAATAGTTAGCCAGTGATGTTTTGGCGGCAACCGCATATTTTTCTTCCAGCAATTGTTGGGTAAAGGCAGGTGGTACGGTATTAGGCATTTCCATAAAGCTGGTAACCCCACCGGCAATGGCTGCTTTGGCTTCAGTGTAAATGGTGGCTTTATGTGTCAACCCCGGCTCCCGGAAATGCACCTGGTCGTCAATGCAGCCAGGAAATAAATATTTTCCTTCACCATTTATCTCCTTTGCATTAGAAGTAATGGATACGCCAATTTTTTCAATACGTCCCTCATTTATCAACACATCGGCCGTAGTAATACGACCTTCGTTGACAACCTGTATATTCTTAATCAGATATTTTTGCATATTTTGTTGCCCGAACTGAATCCATGACACATGCAAATTAAAAAAACCATTCCAAGACTGCTGCTAATTCTTTTTCCCTTTGTTGCCACAGCCCAAACAACCTACTTGCCACAGGATGACAAGGCCAATATACTGATGGAGCGGATGGAAATTAAAAGCCGTTCAGATTCATTTTTTAATTTTTCCAAAACAAGACCCTATGCCCGGCTTCATGTAGTGAATGCAGTTAATCATCTTCTTCAAAAAACCGGCAATAATCCACTTTCAAAAGTAGATGCATATAATACACAGCGGGTACTGATGAATAACCTGGAATGGCTTTCCGCTACAGACCGGCTAAAATATGCTTCCAAAAAACCCATCTTTAAAAAGTTTTACACCTCACCCGCCAATCTTTATGAAGTGCATATAAAAGATTTTGATCTGGTCGTTAACCCCGTGATACAGGTGATCGTGTCGAAAGAAAATAATAATGATCAAACTTTATACCTCAATACAAGAGGCCTTAATCTCCGGGGAAAGATTGCCAATAAGATTGGCTTCTATGCCTACATTACCGATAACCAGGAAAAAGATCCTTTCTATGTAAGGGATTGGGTAAACAGGCGAAAAGCTGTACCCGGAGAGGGATTCTACAAACAGTTTAAGCAAACAGGCTATGATTATTTTGATGCGAGGGGGTATTTCACTTTCAGTGCAACAAAGTATATCAATGTGACATTTGGCTATGATAAGAATTTTATTGGCAATGGTTATCGTAGTATGTTTTTGAGCAATAGCGGCAACAGTAATCTTTTCCTGAAACTCAACACCCGAATCTGGAAGATCAATTACCAGAATCTTTTTATGGAATTACAGAATGCCGATGACAGGGTAGGAGACAGGCTGATCGGGAAAAAATATGCAGCAATGCATCATCTTGATATAGCTTTTACCAAATGGCTGAATGTGGGTTTGTTTGAAGGAGTAGTTTTTGGCCGCAAGGATCGGTTTGATTTTGGTTATCTCAATCCTATTATCTTTTATCGTTCCGTTGAACAGCAAAACGGAAGTTTTGACAACTCTGTAGCAGGCCTTGATGTAAAAGCGAATCTTCCAAAGAGAATTCAGTTATATGGCCAACTTTGTCTCGATGAATTTTTATTATCAGAAATAAAAAAGAACCGTGGCTGGTGGGCTAATAAATGGGGCATTCAGCTTGGTGCCAAATACATTGATGCATTTGGTATTAAAAACCTTGATCTGCAACTCGAACATAACCGGGTGCGGCCTTTCACCTATTCGCATAGTGATTCAGTAGCTAATTACACTCATTATAATCAGCCGATGGCGCATCCGCTTGGCGCCAACTTCAGTGAGTTTATTGGTGTGGCCCGTTACCAGCCGGCTCCTAAATGGCTGGCTGTTGTCAAACTGATTTATTACCAGCAGGGAAGGGATAGCAGCAGCAGGAGTTTTGGCAGCAATATCTTTTTACCTTATGGCCCTCCTTACCGGCAAGGAGATTTTGGATACAATATTGGCAGCGGCTGGAAGACTAATGTGCTCTATGCAAATTTTTTACTGTCGTATGAACTCAGGGAAAATTTATTTCTTGAACTGAATGCCATATATCGCAAACAGGAAACTAAAACAGCACCTGTTGCCTCAGCCAATACTTCCGTGGTTTCATTTGGTGTTAGATGGAATATGCATAGAAGGGAGTTTGATTACTGAGAAAGTAAAAAAGAGAACCGGTTGCTATATCAATCTCTTATTTTCTTTACTGTTTTTCAATTGCTTTGCATTCTGACTACTCACAACTTTTTTTCCTGTTTTTGCTTCTAATTCTTTCCGGGCTACTTTGGCAACATTGCCACCCTGCTTCGCTACTTTTTTGCTGGCTTCAAAATCTTTGGGTTGAGTAGCTGCCGAGATATCTTTGGTGGACGCCTCAGCCAGCATATTCAAAATAAGTTCGGTATTGGTCATATTGTCACGGAGATTTTCCTTCTTTAACCCTTTCAGGATTTTATATTCTTTAGTGGTTTTATCGCTCCATACTTTGGTGATAATATCAGTTAAGGTCGCAAACTGAACACCTTCTTTCAGTCCTGTTTTCTTCCATTCATCTGTCAGTTCTTTTCTGATCTCAATACTTTTTAGTCGCTGGTTGATCCAGTTTTCAGAATAACCCAGTTGCAGGTATTCTTTCAATGCCCTGTCAATGGTTAATTCCGGATCTTGTATTTCATCCAATCTTTCAGCAGCTACCTGTGCCAGCCAGAGTTTAAACGGTTCTGCCTTTGGGGATGGAATGGATTGGATAAGGCGGAATAATTGTTCTGTGTCGGCAACATCAGTCATCCGCATTTTGCCATCAGGGGCAAGCATTTTCAAACCGTTACAATTTGTAACGGTTTCATTTCCCTCGTCTTTCAATCTTTTTTTCAGTACACGCCAATATACCTGGGGATTAGGACTATTGGTTAAAACAGCAATTACATCAACTATTGCTAAATACCATTTCTCCTGCTCTTCATCCCAAAGAGTTCTTACTTTTTTTTCTTCAAATATTTTTATAGCTGTTTCCTGTTTCATTGGCTGGTTACATTATTTCAAAGTTAACAAAAGCAGTAAAGAAACAGCTTCTGTTCTTTTATTTGGAGTAAGATGGGACATGCACAGGAGGGAGTTTGATTACTGACCAGAATTTTCATAATTTAATAAATGCCTGTGCCACTTTTTGTTTTTCATTGCTGATGCTGAAAATATAAATACCTGCTCTCAGCCCGGTAAGATTCCACGACCTGATGTTGGCTCCAATGTATTTCAACTCTTCTTCCCTGTTCCAGATTTCCCTGCCCGACATATCAACGATGGAAAATCTTGTTGGCCCTTTTGCGGCATTGCTGAAAGCAACCTTTAATTCTGTTTGAACAGGATTGGGAAACAGTTGGGTGATGAAGTAACCGGCGTCACTACCGGATTTACTTAGTTTAATTACATTGGAAAATAAAATCTTTCCGGTATTGCTTACAAGTTTTACCCTGTAAAAAACTGTACTAGCTGCGGGAAGATCAGTAAGTGTATAATTTGTTTTTCCAACAGAAGCATTAACAATACCGGCAGCAGAAAAATGAATGCCATCAACGGAAGACTCTACTGTAAATGCATCTCCTGATTTTGAATCTTCAAAATTCCAGTTAAGTTCTGTGCCCCCATTATTCCATCTGCCGCGGAGAATAAAATTATTAACCGGTAAAATAGAAAACAGGTTTTGCGACCAAAGCCCCCTGCCATGTGTGGCTGCCACTATCAACTTATCAGAACTACGGTATTGCAGCATATCAGTTCTTACAGTAGGAAAGCTTGGACTGGCAAGCCAAACAGTAGAACCACCGTTTATCAACTGGGTAAGCCATACACCGGTTTCTGTTGCGATGATGGCTTTGGTATTATCAAGCGGATCAAACATACACCAGCGCACCGGCATGTCGGGGAGGTTGCCGTCAATAGCTGTCCAGGATGTTCCGCCATTGCTGCTTACCCAAACATTTTGTATTCCATAATTACTGAATGAAACCATCAGGTTATTATCGCTGGAGCCTATAGCAATGCAGGAAACATTTGTATTCGTTGGAAGGCCTGTACTAATGGAAGTACCGGCAGAACCACTGGCTATAGTATTTGCATTGTCAACATAACACAGACCTGTTCCACCAGGCAGAGGATCTGTGCCAAAATAAACCCTGTTACTTGTATAGGGTGAAACGGTAACAGCAGAAATTTTATTTCCGTTTAATGCTGTAATAGCCACCGATGCAGCTGTAGAACCAGTTTGCGGATTTGTCCAACGTATATATGAACCTGCAGAATATGCACCATACATGATATTCGCTGCATCATCATAATCTGTTGGGTTAATAAATTGTCCAATACTTGCACTGAAGTCTATTGCTGTCCATGTAGCCCCGCTATTAGTGCTTCTTCTGTATTGGTTATATACATAAGAACAAAACTGGTATTGAGGTTGGTTTTGATCAATATGAACAAAAGCTCCATCACCACCCATTACTTCAACGGTGGCGCCAAGCCCGGCAGTTGAGAATTGATGTGTGCCATTATCCTGCGCACCGGCCAGGAAATAATCAGTAGTGGACGGATGAATAGCACAGGAAAAAAACTGTTTAAGTCTTAACCCGGAATTCCTGTCTCTTATGGTTGTGCCGCCATCGCTGCTGTAATGAATGCCCCCATCGCAACCAAACAGTACCCTGTTTGTTCCGTACATCTTAATAAAATGAATGTCGGCATGTACATACTGGCCAGTTGTGCCAACCCAATTGGCAATTTTTGTCCAGCTTGTTCCGCCGTTTGTTGTCTTATAAGGTTCCAGCCCGCCAACAATTGCGTTATTCGAATTGGCTGGATCAATATCAACAGCCAATGAATACCATGCCTGCCCTGAAGCCCATCCACTGGTAGGCTGTGCGGTAGTTGCAGACCAGTTGGCTCCTCCGTCAGTAGATTTATAAATTGTGGGAACCTGGTATGTTCCATTACTTGGAAGGGCATAAAGAGTATTACCCGAACAACCCAATTCAATTCTTATTGAACTGGCAGGATAGCCGGAAGTTGGAGATGTCCATGTGCCGACCGCCACGGTGGAAGGGATATCCGTATATCTATAGTCGCAGGTTGTAAGCATACCGGCACTGATATGCAATCTCCCGGTATTACTTAGTTCCATATCACTAATACTGCTGGAAACACCGGTGGGAGTTATGCTTGTCCAGTTGCTGCCTCCTTCTGCTACTGTAGAACGGAATATTCCACTCCGGGTACTCAGGTAAATATTTCCCGAAGCATCGCAGAGAATTTTTGAACAGTAATCAAAATTTGTTCCCGTTGTGCTGGCCAATTGCGCCCATGTTACACCATGATCCGTACTTTTAAAAACACCATCACCTCTTACCGCTTCAAAATTGTAAAAACTTTCACCGGTACAGAAGTACATGATATTTGTATTGGTCGGATCCTGGCAAATAGAAGTAATGGCCATATTGCTGAAGAAGTCATTCACCAATGTCCAGGTGGCAGGAGAGGCTGTAATATCCGTAGTTTTCCAAATTCCGCCGCACACACCGCCAATCCATACCGTATTGCCGGTACCATCGGCAGCATCTACAAATATGGCCCTGATTCTTCCCGAAGTAATACCAGAATTAGCCCTTGTATTTCCATTGGATGGCCCGGTGGCATCGCTGTTTGGTCCACGTTCTGTCCAGGCGCCATAAGAAGAAAGAACGTTTTGTGCATAAATTTTGGAATCATTTGTTTTGTTGAGCGCTGCCACCAATCTTTCTCTGGGCACCCTGTTCAGTGCCGGGTCTTTTGTATGCCTGAATTCCATTTCGGCCAGTAATTCCGGCCCGTCATATCCATCCTTTTCATTTGCAGTTGATGGGATGTTTGTTTTGTAGTGATTGTTATGGCAACCAGTATTAAAATTAAGGATGGCCACCAGCATTGTAAAAAAGAAAAACCTGTATAAGGTAGTCGGGCTCATCATAAAGGATTTGTATTTTAAGGATGTAAATCTATTAAATATGGAATAAATGGGGGTAATAAGTTTTACCAGGAAATAGTAAAGAGGTGGTTTTATGGGTTTTCAAATTTGCTTGCTACTTGCCTCGTTTCGTTTGGAGTTAGATAGAACATGTACAGGAGAGAGTTTGATTATTGATGCTGGCTTTCATAAAGAAAATTCGTATTCAGGGTTTCCAAACACTATTATCCCAACGTGTCCCGATCTTTATCGGGAACGTAAGCCATAAAATGTGAGTGGGTAAAAATTTACAAGTTCAAAAAATCCGGCTGCCGGTAGGTTGTGGGCAGCCCATATAATTATTTTTCAGAATCAGTTTTAGGTGGAACAAAAGTAAATCCAAGCTGGGTCATCCATAATAAATTATTGCTGGCAAGCCATTCATCCTTAATTTTCCCATCCTTCAGGTGAATCACGGAAATGCCCTGGCCTTTGATTGCTTTCCCGGTGGCCGGTATTTTGCCCGGCCCTGTGTTTGTTGCAGTAGCAGTCCAGATCAATGCAATTTTGTCTTTTTCGTAAACCGTTTCATCTATCACCAGGTGAAAATCGGGGTAAGCAGTTCTCATGGCTGCAATATCCTGCTTAAATAACCCGATACCTTTCCTGGGTTCAAATCCGGGGCTCTCCAACAGTTCAAAATCTTCACACAACACATTTTCTATCCCGTCAAACTGACCGGTATTCCAATATCCAAGGTATTTATTCATTGTGTTTTTTACATCAGCGGGGATACCCTTTCTCCCGCAACCAAATAAGAAAACCATGGCAGCCGATAACGTAATAGTCGCAAGTACTTTGATTGAATTTTTCATAATAATATCCTCCAATTTTTAATGTGCACAACGAAGAAGGGATTAAAGAAGTTTTAAAAAGAAGGGATTAGATGCACCACTGTTCGTATTACCACAACTGTTTGTTAGAAGCACTACTGTTTGATTACCGAACAAAGCCCTTCTTTTTAAAATTTCTTTTAATCTTATGTTATCTGCTGCTCTGCTGTCCGTCCGAAGATGTGTCGTTTGAAGTTCGCACACACTTTGTTCAAAGCGATTTACATTCAAGGCGATGTCTGTCCAAGTTAGCACTGTGCGTAGGGGTGATTTAATTTTTTTTTGAAGGGTGGGAAAAAAATTTTGAAATTCTTTTTTGGGTGGCGAAAAAAATACTCTCTTAAAAAAATTGCCTTCAGCGTTGGCTTCAGCGTTTTTTAAGAGTGTATTTTTTTGTGGGTGGATTATATTTTCCATAGGTTGATAATTTGCTCTTTCATTTTCTTGTTTCTGTTCATGAAAAAATCTTTCATGTTGTTCGGGTCAAACTCATTTACATTATTCACTTCAAGAATGTAGTTGTGGCTGATTAAGTATTGAATTCGCTTCACTGTATTCATAGCTGTAAGTTCTCCATATAATTGTCTTGGAATAACTGTGTAAGAACAAAGTCCTGCAATGAAAATGTCTTTCAATCCTTTTGGAATTTTGTGAACTTCGGGTTCAACATCATTGAAGGTTAAGAATTGATAAGGCATAAAAGAATCTCTCCTTCGCTGAAAGAAAATAGTTTCAAATGGAATTTCTTTGTTTCTGTTTTTATACAGTCGTGATAAAATATATTTAGAATTCGGAAAATCAAATTTGATGTAGTCAACATCATTCAAGAATTTGTTTTTGTAAGCATCAATATCATTCTTGAAACGGGTTCTTAATTCATTCGGTGTGTTGTCTCTAATTTCAAGAATCATTTTGTTCGTTGCATAGTCAATTGAACTTTGAGTAATTGGCAAATCCAAAAGCAATCTGTAAACCGCAAATGAATCAAGAAAGGAAACACAAAGATTCATCTTCTCTGTGATTGTTGCTTCATCGTCAACTTTTGAAATAGGTGAGAGAATAAACGGAAATGAAAGTGAGGAAGAAACTCCTTTGTAAGCAATCAATTTGAAATTGTGTTCGGGAATTACTTCTGAATCTTCAAAGTCAGAAAGCTTCAAATAGAGGTCTGAATAGAAATGAAAATCAGAATGAACAAAAAAGAAAAATGCTTCGGGGCTTTTCAAAGCCAATAATCTTTTTGAACTTTCTTGAACCCAGTTACTAAATCGTGTTCCGATTTTTTCAAAGTCCTGATTCGTTGCTCCTTTCTCTGGTGGTCTTATTGAGAGTGCATACTTAGCTCTCAACCATGCTTTGAAAAAATGTTCGTCTTCATCAGCAGCTAATGATTTGAACATTGCAATTTTCTTTTTCCATGCTGTATCAAGTTCTTTGATTTTTGCTTCCTCAATTACATTTGAAAGCAAATAACTTTTCAGTAATTCGGTTTGAGTGAGTTTCAAACCTCTGTCATTCATTGATTCAAAAATCGTGTAGGCACTATCACTTGTTTGAGCCATGATTTCAATGAAGATTAATTTCTCGGCTAACCAATTTATGAATAAAGGTAGAACCGCTTCATGCTTTAGAGTTATCGGAAATAAATCCATGATGTCAATGTATCTCTCATAAATATTTTGAGAAGATTCATTCTTAATCATTTCTTCTGTGATTTCATTTCCTTCAAATAAATTTTTCAAAATTGCTTCTCGTTCTTTGATTTCAAGATTCAAAGTTTCTCTTTCAAAAGGTTGAGAAAAAATATACTCGGAAAGATTTTGAATTCGTTTCGGGCTTGCTTTCAGAACTGTGTTCTGTAAGTGAATAAGATAAATCACAAGCAGAGTAAAAGATGTTAAGCGTTGTTGTCCGTCAACAATTACAAAAGTTGTTTTCTCTCTATACAAAACAACTGGTCCCATGTAATAACAATCATAGTCAGGCACATTGTCTCTTGTGTGTTCAACACTGTAGTTTGCCATGAAACTTCTTTCCAAGTCCACCAACAAATCTTCAATGTTGTTTTTCTGCCACTTGTATTCACGCTGAAAATATTTTACCTGATACTTTTTCTTGAAAAGTAATTCCGTGAGTGTTTTACTCTTAGCATCAATGCTGTTTGCTGCGTTATTGCTCATGTTATTTTAAATCTTTTATGATTAAGCGTAGTAACTGATACGAATGTTCGTAAACAGGAGTGTTTGAAATGTTTGGTTCAATTTCACCATGAAACAACATACAACGAAGTGCATACAAAACTTTGATACATGCCTTTGCTATTGTGGTCGGGTCGTTAATGAAATTTACTTTGTTGTCTGAATTCAAAGTGATGTAATCACCTTTTGTTTTTGAAACTGCAACCAATGAAACTGGTTTGTCAGGGTCAATAGCTTGATAGCAATTCAAAATTTTTGTCTGAATTTTTTTGTCAGTAATTTTTATGAAGCCGTTGTTTTTCTTCAAGTCCTCTATGCTATAAATCGGTTGCTTGATGTGCATTATTGTTCTTCCTCCTTTGTCAACTATCATCGCTTCATAGAAAGTTGGCTTTACTTCGGCTTTAAAAATGTTTCCCGATTTGTCTGTGTCTTTCTCAAACTTCTTTGGATTTTCTGCAAGTGAAAGATGGCTGAATGAAAGTTTAACTCCGTTATGCTTGAATGATTTTGTGTCAAGTAAATGATGTAGTTCTGCCAAATGACTTTTGAAACGAAGTGAATCGGGTTTGTCATTTGAGAGAAAGTTTTCAATAAAGATTCTCGGTTTGCTTTTCGGATTGTCTTGCAACTCCTGAATAATTTTCGTGTCCTTCTTTTCTAACAAAGGACATTCTGCAACATACCAAGCATTAAATGGAATCCATGCTTTCACAAAGAAAACATAGTAGTCAGGTTCTGCCTGCCTAATCCAATGGTCAATATTTCCTCTGAAATCTGTCATTTCATTTTTACTTTGTTTTTTACTTCACCTTCACTTGTCCGTTCATCAGCAACGGTAAAAGGAAATCACGAAGGGTTATGAGTTCTTTGATTTCTTTTTTATTTGAGAAAATCAATTTCAAGATTCCGTTTATTTTTTCTCCAAATATTTCTACGATGTTGTCATTGTAAGAAATTAAATACTCCATCATCAAAGTTGGATTTACTCTCTTATGACTGTTTGAAGTTCCAGTTGCATTTTTCGTGCAGTAAGAAATAAAGGATTTGTCAGTAGCAATCATAAAAAGAAAATTTTTTATGTTGTTGTTTCGTGAACGCCAAACAACAAATTCAGTAGAGCAAATAATGTTGGGTGCTTCTTCACCATATACAACACGACTGAACCAAGGGTTAAGTTTGGAAACCAAAACATCACTTTCTAAAACTGTGAATTTACTGCTGTTAATTTCTGAACCTTTTTCAACACCATAAGTTCCTGTTGTATCAAGTGTCGGGATGCTGAAATGCTTAAAGTCATTGTCCAAATATTCTTGCGGATTTACAGAATCATTGCTTACATCTGTAACTTTATTTAATGGCTTCGCTTTCCAACCCTTCGGAATTTCTCTTTTCAATTCTTCATTGAATTCCATTTCACCGCCACTGGTCTTGTAAGGTCTTCCTTCATTATCAGGAAAATCATATTGAACAAACCAATAGTTGAAAATAGTTTTTGCCATTTGTTCAAGTTCGGTATTGATTCGGTTGTTGAGTGAAATTTTATCAGTAATTGCATCTAATATTCTAACTAATAAATCTTGTTGCTCTCTCTTTGGAACAATCAAAGGCATCCCACCGAAATCTTGAGCACTCATGTTTCCTCTTGTGCTTCCTGTGGAAAAATTATCAACCCAGTGTTTGTATTGTTTTGAAATTGTGAAATACTTTAAATACTTCGGGTTAATTTTCTTCTCGTCTAATTTGTATTTAATAAGGAATCCTGCAAAAACTAATTCACCATCTCTCTTATCATAGAAGTATGTTCTGCCAGTTGAGTTTCCTGTCCTCGCAAAAACAATATCATTTTCAGAAAGCAAATATTTATTTGCATCCTTATCAGAAATACTTTTTGCATCTCTATCTAATAAAACACCATCATCTGAAATGTCAGTTATTCTTAAATAACGATATTCATCTGCATCAAATTTTTCAGCAGCCGCAGGTATTCCGTAAACACCAGATTCTAAACAGTAATCATTTAATACAGGTGTTTTGTTATCCTTCATAAACTACACCTTTTAAATTTTTCAAAATCTGTTTCTCTAAATCTTTTCCAGTGCTGAAATACTTTTCCAAATTGCTTTGATGTTGTTGCATCTTTTCATCAAACTCATCAGGTGTTAATTCGCTGTATTCAATTTTTGTATCAAAGAATTGTCCTGCACCGAAAGAATATTTCTTGCCTATTATTTTTTCATTGTCAACTTCAATAGAAAAATCTTCAATTACTACTTTGTTGTTTATCGTGTCAATGATTTTGTTTTCATCGTCAGGACTCAACAAAGTTTTTTGGTTCTTACCTTCCTTTACCTTCTTTCCCAACTTACTTGCATCAACTAAAATTACTTTGTCGTTGGTTTTGCCTTTGTCAATAAACAAAACAGAAACATTTGTTCCTGTTGTTGCAAAAATGTTTGGCGGCATTTGCACTACGGCATGTAACCAGTTATTATCAATAATTTTTTTTCTGATTCCCAAACCAATTGCTGCCTTTTCGGTGCAAAATCCTGTTGGCACTACTACGGCTGCTTTACCTTTCGTGTCCAACGAATACATGATGTGCTGAATAAATAACTGATAAATTGCCATGCTCTCCTTTTTCTTGGCTGGCACTGTTGGCACACCTGCAAAAAATCTTTTCTTGTGTTGGTCGCTTGCAAGCGTTTCCCTGTCATCGCTAAAATCAGTTTTGAAAGGCGGATTGCTTACGATGTAATCAAACTTTTTCAAATCGGTTTTTGCATCGTTGATGTGAAAAGGATTTGTCAAAGTGTTTCCTTTAATCACATTGTGCAATGAGTGAACAAGATTGTTTAAGATTAAATTGAGCCGAAGAAACTCGGAAGATTTTTGCGAAATGTCTTGTGAGTAAATCGTGCATTTGTCCTCTCCAATTTGGTGAGCCAAACTCAACAACAAACTTCCAGAACCTGCGGCTGGGTCGTAAAGCAAAACATTTTTTGTTTCCTTGGGAACAAGAATCCTTGCCATAATTTTTGCAACTGCTGGCGGTGTGTAATACTCTGCATATTGTCCGCTGTCTTTGTTGTAGTCCTTAATCAGGTATTCAAAAATGGTAGAAAAGAAATCATACTTTTCTTCAAACACGGGTTCAAAACTGAACGCAGCTATTTTGTTGATGATGGCTTTGCAGAAAGGAGATTTCTGATTGCTCTCAATAATGTAAGGCGAAAGTTTATCAAACAATCTGATGCGTTCTTTGTCAATAGTGGCAACTGAAAAAAGTTTGATGTTCAGGTCAGCAATTTCAATAAGTGTTCTGTCAAACCTATCGTAGAATTTTTCTTCGTCCTCCTCATTCTGTTTATTGAAAAGAGAACTGATAAAATGTGTCTTGTTTAACTTGGCACTTCTTTCACCGATTTTTTCAAGCATATATTCATAATCACCTTTATTCATCTTTTGAATATCGGCTTCAATGTTTTTGCTGTTCTTTAAATCTTTGTTTGCGATTCTTGCTTCATGAAAAAACTTATCGTTCAAAAATTTATAGAGAAAAACTTCTGTAATGATTTTGTATTCGCTTCCTGCATTGCCCAATCCGTAATTGCTGCAAATGGTTTTCAAGCCGTCAATCAGCTCCTTTGTTTTCTGTGTATGTTCTAAATGGTTTGTCATTTATGCTGCTTTTCTTTGGTAAAAATATTCGGTTACTAATGTGTGATTTATAAAACGCACCACATCTAAATTTCTGATTCCTCTTTCTTCCAGTGTTTCAATAATGGTTCGCTTGGTGGCTTCCGAAAAATAATCTTCATTGTTTAACAATGCCTGATTGTTAATTACTGTTTCATCCGTTTTGTGTTTGATGATTAGCAACACTTCATGCAAAGCGGTGTCGCTGTTCAACACATCAAGTTTGTTTTCTCGTATGCGTTTGTGTATCCGTGCAAACTTTGCATCGTTGTCATACTTGGCTGCAAGCTGTGCATCTTTTGTGTTCAATGCGTTTGCCTGTTCGTAAATTTCTTTCAAAGTTTTTATTGCTGCTGCCATTTCATCGCCTGTGTATTCTTCAATGTTTTTCTTTTTGAAATGTCGTAACAGTTCTTCAAAGAGAGATAAATATTTCGGGTCTTTCTTGTCAAAGTTTCTTTCTACCAATTCAACTCTTGTCCGTTCTAATTCGTTTCTGAATTTGTCGGCAATTTGCAATTCATGTTCTCCGATTTTCCGAAACTGAAAATTGAAATTCTCTAAAGCAA
Source organism: Chitinophagaceae bacterium (assembly GCA_032654705.1). Classification (GTDB taxonomy): domain Bacteria; phylum Bacteroidota; class Bacteroidia; order Chitinophagales; family Chitinophagaceae; genus JJ008. The sequence continues at coordinate 2,030,892 of JAULAZ010000003.1, read as the reverse complement.
TGTTCAATAAGTTTGCGTTGTCGGCTGCGTTCTCTAAATTTTCTTTCAGGTTAATAATGTCAATGCGGTTTGCAACTTCATTATACAGCTTGTTCACTTTGTCAAAAGAAAATTTGTCTAAGAGTTCGGTGTAACCTAAAATTTTTATGATGTTGTATAAACTCTTTAAGTTCTCCAAACATTTTTTGAGTTCGGTAATTTCTTTCTTGTCGGTAATCTTGCTAACGATTTTTTGAAACTCCTCTAAGTTGGTGAAATCGTAGAGAAATAATTTCTCTTTTATCTCTGCAATCTCCGCTTCAATTTCTTCGGTTGATTTAAACAAGTTGGAATATTCTTTTGCTTCATCGCCTAACTCTGCTTGCAGTTCTTTAAAATATTCTTTGTTGGTTTTGTCAAACTCTGCTCTGATGTCGGCAAAGTCAACTACAAAACCGTATTTGAATTTTTTGTAAGGTCGGTTTACTCTTGTGAGTGTTTGCAAAAGGTTGTGTTCTCTCACCACTCTTGTCAAATACATTTTCTTCAAACGCTTTGCATCAAAGCCAGTCAGCAGCATATTGTAAACAATCAGCAAATCAATTTTGCCTTGCTTAAAATCTGTTTGGTTGTCTTTGCGAATTTGTTTTGTGTCCACATCATGCAGAATCAAAGCGGCTGTTATTGGTGCATCTTCTGCGTTTAAATATTCTTCGTTTGGTTCGGCTGCAATTCCATATTCCGTTTTCGGTTCTGTTATTTTCCGAATAATGGTTTGCTTGTCGTTGTATTTCTGCACATACTCAAAAATCATTTTCGCTTGGTCGGATGAATCGCAAACAATCATTCCTCCAATGGAATGGTCGTTATGAATCACTCGGCTTTTCTTAAAGTCGGTTAGGATGTATTCAACCAACGGCTCAACAAATTTGGGGTGTGCAAACACTTCGCTTTTTGTGAGTGTGCCTTGTTCGGTTTCAATTGCTTTCAAAATTCCTTTCACTTGATTTCTGAAAGTTGTTTCAATCGCTTCACGAAGCAACTTCAAAGTGTAACCGTCTGCAATGGATTTGTTGTAATAGTATTTGTGGAAGTAGTCGCCAAAAATTTGTTTGCTCTTTACATCACCTGTGATTAGCGGTGTTCCTGTAAGTCCAATCAAAACTGCATCACGGTCTGATGTAATTAAGTTGGAAAGAAAAGAACCGTTGGGATTGTAACTGCGGTGAACTTCATCTAAAAAATAAATGCGTTGCACATTCAAGTTGTAGTCGGCAACTTGCGAAATAGATTCGGTAGAAAATTTCTGAATGTTCACAACGGTTATTGTTTGCTCTCCAATACTGCTTGCGGTTGCACCAGCCGTTTTGATGTTCTTAACGAAATCATCTTTTGAACTTATCATTTCAACTTTCAATCCTCTTGCTTCAAATTCGTTTTTGGCTTGCGTTGCCAAATCCAAACGGTCAACAATGAAATAGAATTTTGCAATGATGTTTTGCTTCTGATAAAAATCTTTCAAGTAGGAAACATTGTAAAACGCCAAAGCGGTTTTACCGCTTCCTTGCGTATGCCAAATGATTCCTTTTTTTATTCCTTGATTTAATTTGTTCTCAATCGCTAATGTTGCGAACAATTGAGGGTAACGCATGATGTGTTTCTCAATTCGGTTTCCGATTTTGTCGGAACTGTTCACATAAGCAAAACTATATTTCAAAATTGTTTTGAATCGCTGTTTGCTGAACAAAGAAGTCAGCACACGATTAGTAGGGGAGTTTAATTCTTTTGCTGTGCTGTATTCTGTTGTTCCAAGAATTGAAACAATATTGTTGTCCAACAATATTTGTTTTTCAATTTCTGAATCTTCGGATTTTACATTTTGAATAATGCTTGTGTCTTCCTCTCTGAAACAATTAAAGATTACTTGTTCGGGGTCAGGCGTTGCGTAAAACGCACCTTGTATAGGTGTGATGCTTTCCTCGTCATACTCCTGATTGTTTGAGAACACAAGCAACTGCGTTATGTTCATGAACTTTTTGAACTTTGGATTTTTGAAGCGAACATTTATTCTGTTTCGTTCCGCTAAAATTCCTTCTCTGTTGTTTGGCTTCTTCACTTCAATAAATGCCAACGGCATTCCGTTAATCAGCAAAGTAATGTCGGGTCTGAATTCTTCTTCTTCGTTTTTGTAAGTGAGTTCGGTTACAACACTAAAAATGTTGCTTGCGAAATTGTCAAGGTCAATCAACTTAACTGGAAAATCGCCAGTCAAACTTTTGTAGAACCGTTTACCAAGGTCGCTGTTTTCAAGTTGAATGTTGAGTTCTGAAAGGAAGGAATCAATTTCGGTGTCGGTAAATTCTTTGTCGTTGATTTTAGAAAGTCCTGCTTTGAACTGGTCTTTAAAAATGTTTGTGTCGCTGTGAAGATTCGTAATTGCTGACTTAGGCAAATAAGAGTAGCCCAACCGTGTCAGATGCACAATTGCAGGGATTTTTACTCTTGAATCTTCATTGAATGTCATTTTATCTTTCTGTCAAAATTACAAAGTCCAAAGTAAGGTATTTATTAAAGCGTTGGCGAAAACACTCTTTCATTTTTTTTTCGGGTTGGCTTTTCGTGGGTGGCAAAAAAAATGAAAGTGTGTTTTGTGCGGTGGCAAAAAGAATTTCAAAATTTTTTCGTGCGGTGGCAAAAAAAATTAAATCACGAAGCGTTGCCTGTCCGTTCAAAGCGGTGTCGGTTGTTGTCCATGTATTTCTAAACTGTTCGTTCAAAGCGGTAAAGTTTCAAGTTTGCAGGGTGCTAATAGAGTTGCAGATAACGCATAAATGTACGAAAGTTTTTACCCTTTCAAACTTGCGGATTTTTTCTTTGTTTACTGAAAATCAAAAGTTTAAAAATATTATTGAGATGCATGGAAGTTTCGTTAATACAGCGGCCTGTCACAGTTTAAGATCATCCAGCGGGCTAAGTATTTGCAAAATATCCCGGTTGGTTACATGAAGATAACGCATGGTTGTCCTGATATCATTATGACCAAGCAGCTTCATAATGATGGTAACATCAGTTCCCTTATCCAGCAAGTGTGTGGCAAAACTATGTCGCAGGGAATGCATACTGCCGGGTTTTAAAACACCGGCTTTTTCTTTGGCAGCAGCTAATATCAACTGCAAACTCCTGGTACTGTATGGCTCACCTGCTGTCTGACCAGAGAAAAGATATCCTTTTGGGTCTGGCTTGTATTCCTTTATATATTCCCGCAGCATGACAAGCAACACGGGGCTCAAACTTACTATCCTGTCCTTTTTTCCTTTAGACCTTTCTACAAATACACTCATCCTGCTTTCATCTATATTCCGGGTTTTCATTACAGCCACTTCACTCACTCTCAGTCCTGAACTGTATGCCAGCATCAGCATTACTTTGTGTTTTAAGTTTCCGGTTGCTTTTAATATTGCTACAATATCATTTTGGCTGAAGAACCGGGGCAATTGCAACAGTTTCTTTGGTCTCGGGATTTCCCAAAAGAACTTTTGTTTTCCCAGCACCTGCTCATAATAGAATTTCATTGCATTGATGCGACTGTGCAGACCGTTTTCTGTCAGCTTTAATTTTTCATAACAGAAAACAAGATAGCGTCTGAGGTGTTCGGGTGTCAGTTCATCCGCCGGGATGTCTTTTAGAATACTAAGCAGCTGTGTCATTTCACTCAAATAGGTTTTAATGGTTGAGCTGCTATAGGCTTTTAATTTCAGGCGTTGCTCCATAGTGGGGATGATGTGTGCATTCACCGGCTGTATTTTTCCCCGTTTATATACTACAATATGTCCTGGCTGAATGGGCTGAGGCTTTGATGGAAGAACATTTTTATTGGTTTCCTTTGCAGTTTCTGAAGGAATCTGCTTTACAGTATTATTATTTTTTTTCTTTTCTGTCAGGTACTGATGCAGGGCTGATTGTTCGATATTAGCGAGTCCTTTCAGTGCAAGGAATACTTTATTATAATTCTCTTTACTTAACAGAACCCACCAAACTTTTTTTGTCTGGCTCCACTTTGCGCCTGCATGTTTGTGGATAGTCCCATTCAGTTTTGGGGAATTTTCAAAGTATATTCCTATACATTCCTGCCCCCGGTGCTGCAATGGCTTTAATATAACTTGTTTCATCCAATGAAATTGTTAGATGAATTTACAAAATAAAAAACTAGTGTAACAAATGCTGCTTATCCCTCCAAATGAATCGTAAACACAATCATCCTCGATTGAATTTTATCAAATACGTTGGAGAATTTCAGGTTCTCGTCCCGTGCATGTATGTTGCGCAGGCCATTGCTGATTTTTATTTCGGGAGAACAAATAAAACTATCGAAAAAGAAATTAAAGCCAATACCAAACTCGGGGCCGTAATCAAAGCTTCCGATTTTTACCAGCTCTTCCGCTTTCTTTGCACGGGCATTGGAGGCCATATCAATATCAAATTTAAAACCGGCCATCGCATATACCCGGAAGTTGCCAATACGGTCGCTCTGGAATTTTAACTGGAAAGGAAAAGTAAAGATCACCGATTCTACTTTTTTAGTAGTAACGGTGTCGCCATTGATGTCGGGGTATTTTAGTTTATAAAAAATTCCCCGTTCAATAAACATCAACTGCGGGTTGAAGCGCAACTGAAAACGGTTGGATAAACGACCCGTGGCAGATAACCCGAGTGTGAAACCACCGGAGTTCACCGGTTCGGCTATAAGCACACTGTCGTATTGAAGAAAACGGGGATGCCAGTCTGTTTGAAAACGGGCCAGGTTCACGCCGATTGTAATTCCAAAATAATAAGGCATGGCATCATGGTCGGGCTGGTTTATTTCGGGCCCGCCGATTTGTGCCGCAGAGCTTGTAGAAATCATCAGCTCACCGCAAAGCAGGAATGATACAGCGATAATATTTAAAAAGGTTTTCTTCCTGAGTAGATGCAACATATTCCTAAGCTTAGCGGTTTAAACCCTGTATTGGTATATCCCAGGTTTTTTAAAATGTCAGTTAATAAATGGCGGTCAGGAAAAGCATTGGCCGATTCATTCAAATATAAATAGGCTTCTTTATTTTGTTTGAACCAGCGGGCCACTTGTGGCGCCAGTAAACCCATATACAATTTGTAAAAAAAATGAACCGCTTTTCGCCGGGGTTTTGAAAATTCAAGTATAACCAACCGGCCGCCGGGTTTCATCACCCGAAGCATTTCGGCCAGGCCATTTTCCAGGTTTTCAAAGTTCCGTACTCCAAATGCCACCATCACCGCATCAAACGTATTATCAGCAAAACTTATTGTTGCAGAATCGCCATACTGTAAATGGATTTTGTTGTCAAGTCCTTCTTTTTCAACCTTTTTTCTGCCCAGTTCCAGCATTCCTTCAGAAATATCAATGCCGGTGATGGCATCGGGTTTCAATATTTTATAGGCCATTATGGCCATATCGGCGGTGCCGGTGGCCACGTCAAGGATATGCTTTGGGTTGTCTTTTTTAAGCAGGCGGATAGCTTTTTTGCGCCAGCCAATATCGGTTCGGGCCGAAAGTACCCGGTTCATCTTATCATATTTACCGGCTATGTTGTCAAACATACTGGCTACCTGTTCCTTCTTGCTCTTTTCCGAATCTTTAAAAGGAATAATATGGTCATGTGGTAAAGGGTTTGACATGGGAACGCAAAAGTACGAAGGCGCAAGTGAACAAGGCACAAGAAAGAATGAAGGAGCAAGGATCAAGAAACAAAACTCAGGTAACCTGTAGGAAACTTGTGCCTCGCAGCTTGTATCTTGTGCCTTTATTTTATGGAAATTATTTCAGCAAAATATATTATCAGCAGCCCCGGTTATAAGGAAAGTCCGCCACCGGAAAACCCGGAGTATGCTTTCATCGGGCGAAGTAATGTAGGCAAGTCATCATTAATTAATATGCTGACCGGTCAGCATAACCTGGCAAAAATTTCAAACACTCCCGGCAAAACAAAATTGCTTAATCATTTTGAAATCATTTCCCGTCCTTCTCCTTCTGCCCATGGCAAAAAAGAAGGGAAAAGAATAAAGTGGAATATTGTTGATCTTCCCGGTTATGGCTATGCCACCGTTTCTCAAACGGCAAGAAATAACTGGGGCAATATGATTGAATCGTACCTCCGCAAAAGAGAAAATCTTGTGTGTGTATTTGTGTTGATTGACAGCCGCCATGAGCCACAGGCTATCGATATGGAATTCATCAACCAGTTGGGTGAATGGCAAACACCGTTCCTGCTGGTTTTTACAAAAACAGATAAGAATAAACCGGGCGCCACTACAAGAAATGTGGAAACTTTTCTGAATGCTATGAAAGCAAATTGGGAAGAACCGCCTCCATATTTTCTTACTTCTGCTACCAAAAAAACAGGAAAAAAAGAATTGCAGGACTATATCAGCAGGCTGAATGAAAGTTTTAAAAAATTATAGCCGGAATACGATCATAACTGATTGAATTGTTTGAAAAATATCACTAATTTGCACCCTATTAGTTGTTTTGCTATGAAGAGAATCTTATCCGAAAGAAATATTGTTGTCATTCTTTTTATACTGGTACTTGCCAGTTTTTCCTTTGCCCAGGAAGATGTAAAGAAAATGGAAAAAATGAATGCTGGTACAAAGACTGCAACTATTATTACTACTTCGCATGTAATACTAGTTCAGCACACTGAAGCAAAATCTTCTGAAATTATTACTGTTTCAAATGCTGCTGACCGGGTTCAGTAAAAAATCTTTTTAAATTTTTCTTATCAAATAGTATTAGCAGATTTTTTTTCTGAATACTCTACTTAGGTCAAAAAAGTTAATTCACCATTTTATTAGCGCAACTACTGCTGGCAAAAGCTTCGGGTTTGGCTTTAAAGGCAAAGCCCATTCCAAGAATATAACCCATGGCTTCCTTGAGGGCATCATTACTTTTGAAATGCGGGTTGGTATTAATATCTGCATGTACTTCCATGTCCACATTATATATGGTAAACAGGTTGCATAGCTCATAGGCAATTTCAATGCTCTTGGCCACTTCCATCAGCATCCGTTCTTTAATGGTAAACTGGTGGCGGGTTTTTTCATTGTGGATGAACATGAATCCGCCATGTCCTTCCCGGAGAAATACAATCACCGTGGCAAATTCCGTTTCCAGTCCTTTTACCTGGGAGTCGGTTCCGATGCAAACTTTCAGACGGAAACCTTTTCCAATTTCCCGTTTGATAGCATTTTCAACCGCATCTCTAATGGGCATTTCAATCAGGTCGCCGTTAAATTTTCTCCATCGCATAAAAAAAGGTTTTCCCAAGTTAAGGGAAAACCTTTGATAAACAATAGGGGTACGGATTATCGTCCCGCCCGGGGCGGGACCAGGAAATATTTATTGCCGGACAAATTTCTCCGTCCATTGCCCGGTTCCGTTAGCAAAGCGTATAATGTATATTCCGCCTGTTGCTCCCGGTGTTGAAATAATATTTGAACCATTTACCAGTTTACCGGTTGCCAGTGTTCTTCCATCAAAATCACAAATAGCATAATCATATATACCGGGGCTTGATACTTCGACATGGTTTGTATTAACCATATTGCTTATTAACCGTGGCCCGGTACCGGCTCCCGTTTTACGCAGTGTAACAATATTGGAATAGTATTGGTGGCCATTATCGAAAGTTACATGTAAACGATACTGGGCGGTGCTGCTGATATTGGGCTTGTAATCATAGGTGCGGGCAGCAATGTCCGGATTTATTACCGGACTAAAGTTTCTGCCATCGGTAGAAATTTCAAGTACCTGTTGTGTTACCTGCTCATCAGCATCAATAAGCCAGTTAAGCAGGTGCCTGTCGCCAATTATTTGGCCATGCAGTTCCAGCCTTCTTAAGGGCAAAGTGCTGACACTCCAGTTGCCCTGCAGGGAATAAGATCCTAGGCTGGCATAGTTAGGTGCATACACATTGCCTCTTCCTTCTATTTTCAGGTAATAGGTTCCGGCATTGAGTGTGGTATCAATTACAGAACTCAATAAAGTACCGGGATTGAAAATATTCAGTTGTGTTTGGGAATTATTAAATAAAGTAACCTGCATGTCAAGATCAGATCCGGAATTACCTGTTCCTACATTGTAAGGAGTGGCAGTTAATTGAAATCTTCCGGCTATTGAAATGGTGAACTTAAACATATCCTGGTCAGTATTACGCTCTACTACACCATTTACATTAAGCTGGTTGCTTACAAATGGAGTATTAGTTGCACCTGCAAAGTTGTCAGCATAATCATCTGTGCGATAACTGAAACCATTGGTAGTGGTCAGTATATCCAGGTCGCTTTGGTAATTGGTACAGCCAAAAGAATTGGGTCCGTTGTTCCATAATGTCAGATTTTGATAATAACCAACTCCCATGATGGGGGCCCAGCCAATTTCGCCGCTGCCGGTGCCGTAGTTATAATCAGAAATTTTAACGCAACTTGCATTATAGCTGGCCTGGTGATATAAACCCAGTGTATGACCCGCTTCGTGAGAAGCAGCTTCAGAAATATTTTTTACATTATAGTTAAGCAGTGCAGAAAAAACAAAGGCGGGTGTATTATCTCCCCAGGTAAATGAGCCAACAAAAGATACACCACCTGCAGAACCATACCAACTGGAAGATACAGTCAAAATCACTCTCATTCTTCTGGCAACCGGAGCAGCAAGGTATTTGGTAGAATCAGTGGTAACATTAATGTTGAAGGGACGGTAGTCTTCGGCAACCCTGTTGAACACTTCTGTTATCTGAGTGTTGTTTAGCCCGGATGCACCACAGACAATAGGCCCGTTATAATTCCAACTGGTGCCATCAACAGTATGCCCGTCAAAATCCAGGAAAATAACTGCAGAAGCAGACGGATAGCTGCTTAATGCGGGAACCTGTGCTTTGGTGGTCAGTGTGCCTGCCAAAGCAAGCAACATAAGGCCGGATTTAAATAGGGTTTTCATAACAAGGCGGATTTAGTTTTTCAATAGGTACGATGAATACGGAAATAAAAACGGGTCAATACTAAAAATTTATCATTCAGTTTTTTTATTCGTTTACTAAGTCATAAAAATTCTTTTTCACCAGTATAAAGCCATTATCTTTTTGCTGTAATAAATAAAGATCACCATGCTGAAAGCTCATCAACCTGCCATTATAGGTAATGGTGCGGTCATCAGCAGTAACCCTGGAAATGGAAAGTGTGGCACCGTTATAATTGGTGGATTTAATGGTCACACTTTGAATCCTGCTGTCAACATTTCTTGAAACTGATACTACATTTCCCTGGAATGGTGCGGAAACAGCATCGGTAGAAAGTGTGGTATTAATGTTTGTTCCCAGGTTTAAGTTTACCAGGCTGTTCAGTTTATCAATACTGATAGGGATCACTGCAGGCAGGTTATCAAATAGCCTGGGCTTATTGTAATTCGGTTCATTTATGGGAACATTTGGCACTTGCGCAGCCGTAAAAAGACTAAATAGCATCAGGCATGTGCAAAGCACAGGGGTACGTAGGTTTTTCATTTGAACTAATTTTTGGTCAACAGGATATTGTTCAGCAACCTGGATTACTGGTTGCGGCTTTCAGAGAGGGTACGGTAATACAATGTTTGCAAAAGTTTTTAAAAAAAGCAAACAACAGAGATAGCAATAATAGAAGATCGAGGAGTAGTACACGGAGTCAATCGTAAAACTGCGGGGAAAGTAACTGGTGATTTACTATTAGTATAGATTTGTACTTAGCATTACCAGTGTACATGCTTCTACAGTCTTAATACCTCTTGCTATTGCTAAATCGGCTAATTCTTTATTCTCAGCCCCGGGATTGAAGATGATACGTTTTGGTTTCAGCAATAAGATATACTCGTAATATTCTTCCTGGTGATCCGGGTTCAGGTAAAGCGTTACTGTATCTATATTGTCAAATTCCTTTTTTTCTTTTTCTATTATAACATCGGCTACCATAGCCTGTCTTTTCCCTATCGCTACAACGGGGTGATCATGTTTCCGTAAACGCTGGATGGCAAGATAGCTGTAGCGGGATGGATTAGCGGATGCACCAAGTACCAGGGTTTTTTTCTTTTCGGACATATTGTAAAACTAAGACGAATTTCATTTGAAGATAAATCTGATACGCTATGCTGCTTTTTTTTTCATTTTCTTCCATTCAATATAAGTAATTACTGTATAGAAAAGGGTTAACAAAGCGGCCAATAGCATTGCAAAAAGAAATGTACCCAGTCCCGGCATATCATATTTATCGTCTTTATCTCCTGTGCTCCGCCATGAATCCTGCAATAGCGCCACGATAATGATAGCAAGTACAACTAGTATTCCTGCCAGGTGAATTTTTCTCCATGCAGTTTTCTTCCATGATTGTGTGCCTGCGGCCAGGTGTACAAAAATGCTGATGATTTGAATTGCTGCAAATGGCAGAACAATTATGAGCGGACTTAATTTTTCTGCATCATTCAGAATAAATGTCACTGCCAGTATTATCAATAAAATTATTTGAAAAAAGAGGTCAAATGATTTGAAGGTTTTCATTTTGTTTATTTGAGCATTTTCATTAAAGTTCCCAGGAACCAGTTTTCTTCTGCATTTATCATTGCATCCAGGGTTTTATCTGCTTTTCTTCCCAGGTTTTTTATACTACTGACGGTGTCCACAAAAGTTTTTACATTTTTATCTCTTCTATCGCCTTCCACTTCTTCCAGTTTATCCAGCAGATGCAGCATCGGTTCCAGTTCTCTTTTCTTTCTTTCTTTTACAATCTGCCTTATCACTTTCCAGATATCTTTTTCAGCAGTAAAATATTCTTTTCTTTCGCCGGGAAGTAAAACTCTCTCCACCAGTCTCCAGTTGATCAGTTCACGGATATTCATATTGGTATTGCCCCGGCTGATATCCAGTTCTTCCATGATATCTTCCTGCGTTATAGGATCGGAACTGATGAGCAACAGGGCATGTATCTGCGCCATGCTGCGGTTGATACCCCAATGGGTGCCAAAGGCTCCCCAACTGCTGATGAATTGTTGCTTGGCCTCGGTAAGTTTCATGAATCAAAGCTAAAACCATGATTCCGAATTTTCAAAATATTTTGAAAGTTAATATTTAAAATTACTTTCTTAATTTATCCAGGATTTTATGTTCCGGTCTCTGGAGCAGGGAGTTCATGTTTTGTACTTCATTATCATAAAGTCCTTTGCCGTAATGGCTGGTAATATTATAAATATAATTGCCCCGTATTTCCAGTTGCCCTCCGAATTGCTTAAGAATGGTTGCCCGGTGATCATCATACAATAAGGCGAGCCGGTTGTTTTCTTTGTCAAGAAATGTAAATAGATTTTTCAGGCCATTGTTGCCTGTAATGTCCAGGTAGGTTTTTGGGTGTTTTACTTTTGCATATTGCATATACCAGGACATAAACAGTTCAAATTCTGAAACAGCATAGCGATAACTGGCCATATCGCTCAGGTAGGTAATCCAGGCTTCGGGATTTTTCCACCCATAGCTGTCTTTATAATAATTGAAAAGTGCAATATCAGTTCCTATAGAATGATAATAAGCAATACATTCTTCCAGCAATCCTAATATCCCAAACTGCTGTGTAACGTTATATTTATCTTTTGAATTGATATAGGTTTCATATCTGAATATTTTTTTTTGAAGTGCAACCGGAACAATGTTGTTTATTTCATTAGCCGGGAATGTTTTGAAATTTTTTACTTCAAAAGACAATGTATCATTTATCCGGTATAAAACATTGGAATCATAATAGCTGCTGTAAACTCCCTGGTAGTGATGGTAGCCTTCATGTACGATGGTTGCTATATCAGACAGATAATCTTTCAGCGAATCGCCTTTAGCAAGCTTGTTAATTTCTGCTTCATCATAGTCTTTCAGTACTGTATAATTTTCCGGAAAATATTTTTTACTCAACAGGAGTAGTTGCTGTTTTTTAGAAATGGGTGGCGTTAAAAAAAATAGAACAAGCCCCAAAAAGAGAATATTGTTTTTTATCATGTAATTAAAAATAACACCCGCAATGGGAAAGTCAATCAGTCCGGCTTTGTTTTATCATTTTATTATAAAATGAGGGGAGCTGTGTCAGGGATAATAATATTGACAGACAAAAAGAATATAGCGAGGGCTTTGGGTAAGAAAATTATGGCACCAGGAAGTGATGGAAGTTTATTTTACTCCACCATGGAAGGGATATGCAAAATGCAGCTAAATTATTTCTCTTCAGATGACTTTACCATTATCCCCATGATGCCCGTTAATGAGCCCATGATTATTGCTGTAATACCTATCCATGTAAAAATTGGTAGCCTGATTCCGTCGAGCACAAAAAGTATTCTGCTGAAAACAAAAAAACAAAAACCGGTTATAAGCAAAAAGGTGGCCCAGGAAAATTCTTTTGGTTCGTTCTCTTCCATAAGTTTGGGTTTTTGTGTAAATAACTAAATACTTGTGTTTTATAGTACAACCATTCCATTTATCTTTTGTTTTTAAGAATTTTTACTTACTGTGTCTAAGTGTATGGAATGTGAAGGTCAGTATGCCCGAGCGGAGATATTGAGCACAAGGGTGTTACTATATGATCGAGGTTGCGAAATATGCAGTAATGGCATTTACAGTAACATCATCAACGGATTTTCCATGTATTTTTTGAATGTTTGAAGAAAGGCAGCGCCGGTGGCGCCATCCACACTCCGGTGATCGCAGCTCAGGGTAATTTTCATAATATTACTTACTCCAAAGCCATCCGTTTTCCTGACCACTATTTCTTTAATTTTTCCAACAGCCATAATACAACTGTCGGGTGGATTAATGATGGCAGTAAATTCATCTATATCCATCATGCCGAGATTGGAAACAGTAAATGTATTGCCGGTAAATTCATCCGGCTGTAATTTTTTATTCTTTGCTTTACCACTCAGCTCTTTACTTTCTGCAGCAATTTGTGGTAATGTTTTCTGATCTGCAAAACGAATTACCGGAACAATCAAACCATCCTCAATGGCTACTGCAATGCCAATATGAATATGCTGATAACGGCGGATTTTATCACCAAGCCATGATGCATTAACTGCCGGATGCTGGCGTAGTGCTAATGCAGCAGCTTTTACCACCAGGTCATTAAAGCTTATTTTGACAGGGCTTATCCCGTTCAATTGTATCCGGGCAGATATGGCATTATCCATATTGATTTCCATCGTAAGATAGAAATGCGGGGCGCTGAATTTACTTTCGCCAAGACGTTTGGCTATAATACTGCGTATTTGTGAGTTGGGAATATCTGTATATCCTTCCTCAGCAGTAATGGTTTCATTTTTTGCAGGAGTGAATTTCGAAGGCTCAGGAATGGCGTCAATTTGTTTTTCTGGTTGCCCTGATTTGTAATTGTCAATATCTGCTTTAATAATTCTGCCTCCATCACCGCTGCCCTGAAGCATCTTCAGATCAACTCCTTTTTCTTTAGCAATTTTTTTGGCCAATGGCGAAGCTTTTACTCTTTCATCTTCAGGAGAAACAACTGAAGCAGTTTGCACTGTTGTCTGTGGCTGTTCAATTGATGCTTTTGTGATTTCAGGTTCAGCATGTGAAGGCTTGCCGTTGGTTCCGGCAGCTACCGGGAGTGAACTATTAATCAGGGATGAAATATCTTCTCCGGGTTTTCCAATGATGGCTAATAAATCATTTACCTGCAGCTTACCACCTTTATCAATGCCGATGTGCAGGAGCGTACCATCTTTATAGCTCTCCAGTTCCATGGTGGCTTTATCTGTTTCTACCTCTGCCAGCAGGTCACCTTTCTTAACCGGATCACCAACTTTTTTATGCCACTCAGCAATAACTCCTTCGGTCATTGTATCACTGAGTCGGGGCATCAATATCACTTCGGCCATTACCTATAAATTTTGCCCGAAATTAAGGTAAAATATGGAATGGTGTCCCGATAGCTATCGGAGTGAAGGGTGAGTTGAAAATCAATAATCCAGTTCCAGCCGAAGCCGGTCTTTTAATTCTTTTACCATCGGGTATAGCTCCGACATTTTCTGAAACTGTTCTTTTGAAGTCATGGTAATTTCAATCTGCGGCCGGTTCTCCGTTTTTTCCTCCACAATAATATTGAATTGAAGCAAACGGTTATTAAGCTGCTTCTGCAAAAAGGTAAAAAGTTTATTTCGCTCCTGTTCGATAAATTGTTTTTCAATCGTGGTAGCAGTAACCGCTTCAAAGGAGTTGTCATCTCTGATACGTAACAAGGCAAGTTCAAATGGCTGGGCGGCGGAATTTTTTGTTTCTTTTAGTTGGAGGATATACTCATCCCATGCTTTTTGAAGTTCTTCCTGCTGCAATGCATGATTGGTATTCCCATTTTCAGCATTGCCATTTGTTTTGTATTGCTTGCGGATTTTATCTAATGCAGTGAGTTTATTGCTGGTTATTGATCCTGAGCTTGCCGGAGGATAGCTACCGGTGGGTGGGTGATAAGCCGGAATTTCTTCATTTACTCCCGAAGATTCTATAATAAGTTTTGCCCCGGATGGCCTACCTGTTGTTTTAGTAACGAATGAAGGTGGATCAATTAGCAGTTTAATGGCAGCAGTACGAAATGCTACCGGTGCATCAGTCAATTTTTTTTTACTGATACTATTTCCGTCTGATGATAACTGAATGGCTTGTTGCAGGTAGCAGAGTTTAATCAATGCCAGCTCAACATGCAGTCTTTTATTTCGGGCAGCTTTATAATTTATTTCAGTTTCACTCAGAATATTTAAAGCGCTGATAAGAAAAGCAGGTGAAACATCTTTTGCTGTGGAAATATATTTGTCTTTAAAGCTTTCCACTACTTCCAGGAGAACGGCTGCTTTTTCATCCTTGCAGACCAGCAGGTTCCTGATAAATTCTGCAAAGCCATTTACCACCAGGTCGCCTTCAAAACCTTTGCGGTTAATTTCATCATACGACAACAAGGCGCCGGAAAGATCCTGTTGTTTCATACAGTGAAGCAGCTTGAAATAAAAATCTGCATCAAGAATATTAAGGTGTTCTAATGTAGTGGTATAATTTAGTTCTCCATTGGTAAAGCTGACGATTTTGTCGAGAATGCTCAGCGCATCCCGCAGGCAGCCTTCGCTTTTCTGGGCAATTACCTGCAATGAAGCTTTATCCGATTTTATCTCTTCCTTCCGGCATATTTCTTCCAGGTGAACTACCGTATCGTTTGTTGTGATGCGTTTGAAATCAAAAATCTGGCAACGGCTGAGAATGGTGGGAAGGATTTTATGTTTTTCCGTTGTGGCTAAAATAAAAATGGCATAAGGCGGTGGCTCTTCCAGTGTTTTTAAAAAGGCATTGAAGGCAGAAGAACTAAGCATATGCACCTCGTCAATCACATATACTTTGTATTTGCCTTTTTGAGGAACGAATCTTACCTGGTCAACCAGGTCCCGGATATTATCAACTGAATTATTTGAAGCGCCGTCCAGCTCAAAGTAATTCATTGAAGCGCCATCATTAAAAGAAACACATGATTGACATTTATTACAGGCTTCGCCGTCTTTTGTCTGGTTTTCACAATTAATCGTTTTGGCTAAAATTCTGGCGCAGGTGGTTTTGCCCACACCTCTGGGCCCGCAAAATAAAAAGGCATGTGCCAGTTGCTGGTTTTTTATCGCATTCTTAAGCGTAGTAGTAATATGCGATTGCCCGACAACCGTATCAAAAATTTGCGGCCTGTATTTTCTTGCTGAAACGATGAATTTATCCATAACCCAGAAGTAGGAGGTCTGAAGTCAGAGGTCAGAGGCCTCTATCCTGCAACACTCTTCATTTGTGCAATAATAAAGAAAGTTTTGTCAGTATGAATGCTGGTTTTTTGCACAATTGCTGATGATAAGACAGGGCTGAAATAATAAGTCAGACTTCTTACTTCTGACTTCAGGTATCAAAACAGAACAGGGTGCCGTTTAAATTCTCTGGTCCTGTCAAATAAATAGCGATAAGTAGTTAATATGCGGGATCGGTTACCCGCTATTGCTTCTGCTATGTTTATCATTTTTGGATTGAATTCGCCAATCCATTGCATTTCATAATCTTCATAAATAGACTTGCCCAGTTGATAGTCGCCATTTTCAATCTTCAAACCCTGTATTATCCGGCATCCTTCTACTATCATATAACTTTCCACTCCTGTACCCTGGAACTCCGGAACAACTCCAAATACCAGCCCGGTAAATTTATTGTTTCTCTTTGTTGATTTTAACCAGAGAAATTTAAGCTTATGCCAGAGGCTGAATTTGCCGTTTAAATGTTTGAACCATTGATTCAGGTCGGGCAGGTTAATCCAGAGGCCAACAGGTTCTCCTTTATAGTAAGTGAACCAATTGATCCGTTCATCCATCACCGGCTTCATGGTACGAAACATTTTCCGGACCACTTTTTCTTCCATTTGCTTCAGGCCACCATGACCTGCCCATGCTTTGTTGTAAACAATAGTAAAATCAGCCGCAAATTTGTCCAGTTGATTCTTTTTGATATGCGCCGAACTAAAGTTGGGGTCTTTGGCACATTCGGCATGGCGGGTATAAAATTTTTGCTGCAAAGAGGTATTTGTTTTCATGCCAAAGCAAACCTGGTTGAAGAAATTGCGAAACCCATAATTTTCAAACAACTGCTGGTAATAAGGAGGATTAAAATTCATGCAGTACATCGGAGATATATCATGGCCTTTTACCACCAGGCCCCACCAGCGGTCCCGTTCACCAAAATTGATCGGGCCATCCATGGCCTGCATACCTCTTTGAAGCAACCAGTGTTTGGCCACATCAAATAACATATCCGCAGCGTCCTGGTTATTAATGCAATCAAAAAAACCAATGCCGCCCACCGGCACGTCATCGCCTTTGTTTTTATATTTTTTATTGACGAATGCAGCAATACGGCCGGCATAATTTCCATTAATATCTTTCAATATCCATCTGGTAGCTTCTCCATGCCGGAATGCCTTATTCTTTCTGGAGTCAAAAACCAGGTTAATGTCTTTATCCAACGGACGGATATAATGTGGATTTTTTTTGTTCAATTCCACATTAACGGCGATAAAATCCTTTGCCAGCCGGGTTGTTGTTACTTCAATAAGTTGCATAAGGGGTTGACTGGATGCAAATGTAAAGTTTGGTGGGTAAAAATTGCATATATGCTGAATCAGATTGTGAAGGAATGTAATTTTTCAGAATAATCAGAATCATTTCTTATAATTCTCCATAAGAGTAACTTTAACCCAAAATTGGTTATGCGACACCATCTTCTTATTTGCCTGCTACCGTTCCTGTTATATTGCCAGTCTTCATTGGCGCAGGATTTTGATGAAATAAATAATGAAGCCTTTAAAGAACGGGATAATAAAAATTATCAAAAAGCTCTTGAGCTATGTACCCAGGCTCTTGGCAAAAAAATAAATGCAAGATCCTTTATCATCCGGGCCGATTGCCGGTATGAACTGGGTGACTACAGGGCAGCTATTGATGATTTCGAATCTGCCCTTACTTATTACAGCGAATATTATTCAGAAAATAAAGAAAAGGCCGGCATTTATTACATGATGGGGCGCAGCAAACATGAATTAGGAAGATATGGCGCTGCGATCAGCGATTATAATTCGGCGCTGACATATAATTATGAAGAGCCGGGCTTTGTTTACTGGAACCGTGGTGCCTGCTATTATGAAACGGGTAAATACAAAGATGCAGATGATGATTACATCAAAGCCATCGGCAAGATTTCCGCCAGTGCTGATCTATCTACCCTTTATTCAAACCGGGGAGATTGCCAGGCGATGTTGGGCGATTATGAAACAGCCTTTACCTATTATGACAGGTCAATCAGTTATAATGCAAAAAATTATAACCCTTACTGGCAAAGGGGTCATTATAAAAGCCAGAAATATAAATATGAAGAAGCTTTGGCTGATTTTAATAAGGCGATAGACATTATTAAGGAGGCCGCTACCCCGGCCAATAACAATGACCTGGCCGTTTTGTACCGCAACAAGGCCTTAATGCATAAAAGCCTGAAACAATATGATGAGGCGCTGGTTGCCATAAATAAATCGGCAGCAACAGATCCAAATATGGCCAAGACATATCGTGTCAGGGCAGAAATTTATCAGGCCATGAAAAAATACGACAAGGCAAAAGCTGAGTACGAAAATGCCATAACCCTGCAGACCGACAAAAAGATTAAAGCTAATATTTACCTGGACCGTTCAATGATGGAATGGAATTTACTGGATTACAAAAGCTGCCTGGAAGATTTAAACAGGGCGATATTACAGGATCCTGCCAATGGTATGTTTAACTGGCACCGGTCAATGTTATATGGTTATAAAAAAAATTACCCGGCTGCTATCAAAGAAAATAATGCGGCACTGGAATTGTACAAATCAGATTCATCTTCCACGGCCAGTCTTCTTTGGCTAAGGGCTTCTCATAAAGATAATTCAGGAGATTATAACGGTGCGGTGGAAGATTACAAGGCCTATCTGAAATATTATCCTAAAAGTTATAGCGGTTATTATGAACTGGGTCGCTTGTTCAAACTAAAACTAAAAAATAATGACCTGGCCAATGCCAATTTTTCCAAAGCAACCGACCTGGCAGAAAATGCAAATGATACTTCAAAGTTGTGTTATATCTCGTTATTGAAAGGGGACAAAGAAGCAGCATTTAAGAAAATGATGGAGCATATTGAAGCGAATAAAAGCGACGACTACCAGTATAAATGGGAACTGCATAATATGACCTGCCTGTTTGCAATGGCTGGTAATGCACCCAAAGCATTTGAATTTCTGGATAAATCATTAAAGGCAGGATTCGACGATTACCTGCACCTTGTAAATGACAGGGATCTTATATCATTGATGAAACTGCCGCAATGGAAAACGATTTTGACCAAATACAAAGTGCCGGTTCCAAAAAACTGATTTTTGAATAAAAAAACACAGATTTATTTATACTGCGGTGAAAGTAAAAGTGTATCTTGAGAGAGGATAAACATTTTATAAAACATCCTTTTTAGAATGTATCTTTTTTTTAATGTACCCAAATATACCAGCACATTTTTTCTGGTTATTATCAGTCTCTGTTCAGTTGCGCAGAAACAAAGCGGTTCAGTAGAAAAAATTGGTTTAAGAAATGTGCTGTCGCATATTAGTTATATCCCGCCAAAAAGTTTTACCAGCCTTGATCATACAGGCACCGATTCGGTATCTTCTTATGGAAAAAAAATCGTTGCGGTACATGGATTTTATATCAGCCAGACAGAGGTGACAAATGTAGAGTACAGGGAGTTTGTTTTTTATGTTCGTGATTCTATTGCTCACAGGCTACTTTCTCATTTCAGGAACGGAACAGATAGCATTGACTGGACTAAGCCGATAAACTGGAATGACAAACTGCTTGATACTTTAATAATTCCACCCGAGGAAAGAGTTTTTGGAAGAAAAGAAATTGATCCCAATAAAATCGTTTATGAAATTGATTTTTTCGGGAAAAAGGAAGTTGTCAGTGTTTACCCTGATACACTGGTTTGGATGCAGGATTTTAGTAATTCTTATAATGAATCATTGGCAAAAAATTATTTTTCACACAGCTCTTATGATAACTATCCCGTGGTGGGCATCAACCTGAAACAAGCCATGGCTTTTTGCCGGTGGAAAACGGAAGAAACGGCATCATCCGTGAAGGGACCGGCTGCTGACACGTTGAATATGCTGATAAGATTGCCATCCAGCGAGGAGTGGGAATCTGCTGCCTATGAAATAAAAGATACGGCTGGGGTCCAACCGGATAATAAGCAATGCAATTGCAACTCTGCTGTCATGGCCGGCAAGGATGGCACCACGATGAAAGGCATAAAAGATGATGGATATTTATTTACTTCACCAATTAAAAGTTTTCCTCCCGGTCCTAACGGGCTTTTCGATATGAAGGGCAATGTTGCCGAATGGACTTCAACGGCCCGTGATGAAATTATGGACGTTGAAGTAAAACCTGAAAAACAAAAAACCTTTTTTATCGTAAAAGGCGGTGGATGGAACAGTACTCCCTTTTACCTGCAACCGGGAGTTTGCCAGTTTTTTTCTGCTGATGATACACATTCATTTATTGGATTCAGGTATGTGGTGTATGTCGAAAGAAAACTAAAAGGAGATTCAATTAAGCAAGATTAACATTACCGTACACAATAATTATTTTATGCAACGTTCTTTTCGTATGAAAAAAAATACCACCACCCTTGCATTAGTTATTTCTGTTTTCTGTTCATATGGCCAGATCAATCTTTCAAAAGAAATACTTGTGCGCCATGACACCACCACATTAAAAGCAGAGGAATGTCTGTGGCTGGTTCATGCTCCCGGCAATAAAAACAAATCAGTCCCTCTGTTGATGCTTGAAGCAATCCAGTCCGGCAAACTGAAAGCTTTTGATCCGCAAACCAATGAACTAATTCCAGGGAATAAAATATTTACCTGGCATCAGTCGGCAGATACTGCAATGGTTTGGGATGCCAAGAAGGATGAAAATGTAATAAAGGGTATTCAGCATAAAATCAATCCTGAAAACCTGACCCGCATAAGGATATATCATGACTGGTTTTTAAATTCTTCAACAGGTAAAATAGAGTCAAGGATAAATATGTTTGAAGTGATGGGTGAGGTTCGAGTTCCTTCTACTAATGATCTTATCGGGTTTCAGCCATTGTTCAGGATTCGATACTGACCCATTTTTTTGAAGTATCTAACGCAGTTTTCCCCATCTCAAAAAAGCTTTTTTTTGAATTGGCAAATTACCCCTGCACCCTTACCTTTGCGGCCTGAAAACAAAACCCGGAATCAGGAGGCTGAATTAAGATTTCTGACCTCAGACTTTAATTATTTTATATGGCAAATGTTGGAAAAGTAAAACAGGTTATCGGCGCTGTAGTTGACGTACAGTTTAATGGCACACTCCCCGAGATATACAATGCACTGGAACTAAAACGGGATAATGGAGATATCCTTATCCTGGAGGTGCAACAGCACCTTGGTGAAGATAGTGTTCGTACAATCGCCATGGACGGTACCGAAGGTCTTTTGCGTGGTATGGAAGTTGTAGACACCGACATTCCAATTGCTATGCCTGTTGGCGATGCTATTAAAGGCCGTCTCTTTAATGTAACCGGCGATCCCATTGATGGGTTACCTCCTGTATCAAAGAAAGGTGGCCGTCCGATTCATAATAAACCACCGATGTTTGAAAACCTGAGTACTACCTCAGAAGTTTTATATACCGGTATTAAAGTTATTGACCTGATTGAGCCTTATGCAAAAGGTGGTAAGATTGGTCTGTTTGGTGGTGCCGGTGTGGGAAAAACAGTTTTGATCCAGGAATTAATCAACAATATCGCAAAAGCCTATGCCGGAGTATCTGTATTTGCCGGCGTGGGTGAAAGAACAAGAGAAGGAAATGACCTGATGAGAGAAATGATTGAAGCCGACATCATGAAATATGGTGAAGCCTTCAAGAAGAGTATGAGTGAAGGAGGCTGGGATTTATCTAAAGTTGACATGAAAGAGTTATCAGAATCCAAAGCCACTTTTGTATTCGGACAAATGAATGAACCTCCGGGTGCCCGTGCAAGGGTTGCCTTATCCGGATTAACGGTTGCCGAGTATTATCGTGATGGTGACGGTCAAGGCAAGGGTCGTGACATTCTTTTCTTTGTTGATAACATCTTCCGTTTCACCCAGGCAGGTTCCGAAGTATCAGCGCTGTTGGGTCGTATGCCTTCTGCTGTGGGCTATCAGCCAACGCTGGCAACTGAAATGGGTATCATGCAGGAAAGGATTACTTCAACAAAAAATGGTTCTATCACATCTGTTCAGGCAGTTTACGTACCTGCGGATGACCTGACTGACCCTGCGCCTGCTACTACATTTGCCCACCTGGATGCAACAACGGTATTGAGCCGTAAAATTGCTGACCTTGGTATTTATCCTGCGGTTGACCCGCTGGATTCTACTTCAAGAATATTATCTCCATTAATTGTAGGTGAAGCGCATTATGAATGTGCCAACAGAGTTAAGTTGATGTTGCAGCGGTATAAAGAACTACAGGATATCATTGCCATTCTTGGTTTGGATGAATTAAGTGATGATGATAAATTGGTAGTAAGCCGTGCAAGAAGAGTACAGCGTTTCTTATCTCAGCCATTCCATGTGGCCGAAGCCTTCACCGGGTTGAAAGGAGTATTGGTGCCGATTGAAGAAACCATTCGTGGATTCAACATGATCATGGACGGAGAAGTGGATGAATATCCGGAATCAGCTTTCAATTTAGTAGGCAGCATTGATGATGCAATTGAGAAAGGTAAGAAGTTGATGGCAGCGGCGCAGTAAGGCCTCCCCAAGCCCCTCCGAAGGAGGGGTTTCAGAGTATCAAAGTTTTATAAGTTCTTTATTATAGCAAGTTGAATTTTGTGTTACCAGATTCAGTTTTTCATGACATCTTCGTTGCAAGTTTATCCTGAGGCAACGAAGGATACACTTCAACTTCCTGTTCTTTATTGAACAACAACAATTATTATTTAACCAACTTTAAAGTGCTTTACACTTTGGGGTTCTAATTCCCCTTTAGGGGATAGGGGCATGAATTTAGAAATACTAACACCAGAAAAAAAATTATACAGCGGCGAAGTGTACGGCGTGCAGATGCCGGGCGTAGACGGCAGTTTTGAAGTGCTGGAAAAACATGCTCCACTGGTAAGTGCATTGAAAGCCGGACGGTTAAAAGTTTTAAAAGACAAACAAAATCATTTCGCATTCTTCGATATACAAAGCGGATTTGTAGAAGTGCTGAATAATAAAGTGACGGTGCTGGTGGAAGGGGCGGTAGCTGTAGAATAAGTTATTTACTGGATAACCCAGTTGTCCATAGGTGAAAACAAATTATTATCCTCCCGAATTCTAGCTTGTCGAAGAATCGGGAGGATTTTTTATTAATTCAACTGCGGGTCAATCGGAAAATTCACCATCATTTCATACTCACCGCCCAGGTGTTTTAGTGAGTCCTTCCAAATCAGTTCATAGTTATCATGGAATACCAGTTTACGGTTTGCTTTCACGGTCAGCCATGTTTTTTCCTTCATTTCACTGTCAAGTTGATTATCACCCCATCCTGAATAACCAATATAGAACCGTATTTTACTGGCATCAACTTTTTCATTTTTTATCAGGTTCACCACGGCTTCAAAATCGCCACCCCAATACACACCTTTAATCACTTCCTGTCCTCCGGGTATTTCTTCGGGATACTGGTGAAGAAAATGAATGGTGTCAATTTCAACCGGTCCCCCGTAATATACAGGCAACGGGTGACCTTCCAGTTCCGGGATTAGTTCATCAAGCGTATTTTGGTATTGCCGGTTTAATACAAATCCAAAACTTCCTTCTTCTTTATGGTCGCATAAAAAAACAACCGTCCGCAGGAAGTTGGGGTCTTTCAGGAAAGGGTCCGCTATCAGTAATATACCTGGCCCGGGTTCAATCATAGTTCAATTTAAGATGAAAAATCTTTTTTAAAAAGTTCTGTTGAAATATTATTCCGGGAAACTTGGCCAGGGCGGCTGTCTCCGGTTGACAAATACACCTGGTTTTTAAATTGCCGTTAAAACGCTGCAAAATGGCGCTAAGGAAGATTGATTGCAGTTTTTGCCTTGTATTTTTGCAGGCATTGCCGGGTTTTCTACTGGGTGCTGGTAACGGTGGCGGAACAGATCCATGGTTATGAGTATAGCAGTATATTACACCGCATTAGCGATTATATTTAATGAAACGAATTTTTACCATCATTACTGTTTTAATAACCCTGTCGCTGGCAGGTATTACCGTTATCCAGGTATCATGGATAAACAATATGGTGTTGCTGCGGGAAGAGCAAATTAAGCATAGTGTTGAGGATGCAACGAAGATGGTGGCGGCAGATTTGTCAGAACATAAAGGCAGTTATGCCGCTGGCAATACTAAAAGAGGGCTGCTTTCCGATGAATATATTCTTGACTTTTCGAAGCCCATAACTATTGGCCAAAAAGTAAATATAGATGATGTAAAAAAGAAATTTGAAAAGGCATTTTTGCAGAATAACCTGAAAGGTATCCGTTTTGAATTTGGAATTGCATCGTTTGATAAGAATGAAAATAATGTTTTTGAAAAAGCAACCCCAGGTTTTATTGCTTCGCTGGAAGATTCAGTAAATAATTTTTCTTTTAACTGGGGATTGGAAGCACTTAGTGGAACCCCCGGAGAAAATTTAAGTTCAAGTGAAGTATTATTTGTGATAATCCCTCATATAAAAAGCCTTGTGTATAAATCATTGCGGTGGAAAATTGCCACATCAATTGCTTTTACATTAATAATCCTGGCAGCATTCTTTCTTACAGTTCGCACCATGCTCCGGCAAAAAAAACTGGCCAAGATTAAAAATGATTTTATCAACAACATGACGCATGAATTTAAAACACCTATCGCTACTATTTCGTTAGCAGTGGATGCCATGCGGAATGAAAAAGTACTGGAAAGCCGGGAGAAGATGGGTTATTTCAGCGGCATCATTAAAGAAGAGAACCAGCGGATGAACCGGCAGGTGGAAACTATTCTGAAAGCTTCACAACTGGAAAAGCAGGAAGTAGATCTTTTGCTAAAACCGATTCATGTGCATGAAGTAATAAAAGATGTGGTTGATAATTTTGCCTTGCAACTGGAAGATAAAAAAGGCAAAGTGGAACTGGCATTAAATGCACAAAATGATATTATTGAGGCGGATGAAGTACACCTGTCGAACCTGGTAAATAACCTGGTGGATAATGCTTTGAAATACTCAAAAGAAAATACACCGCCGGTGGTTAAATTGTCAACCCAGTCCAACGGGAAAAAATTTATTTTAAAAATTGAAGACAACGGCATCGGGATGAACAGGGATACGCTGAAAAAAATATTTGAACGGTTTTACCGGGCGCATACCGGCAATATTCATAACGTAAAAGGTTTTGGACTGGGATTAAGTTATGTAAAGACAATGGTGGAAGCCCATGATGGCGACATAAAAGCCGAAAGCACAGTAGGAAAGGGCAGCACTTTCACGGTGGACCTGCCACTAAAGAAGGTTTAATTTTCTTGTTTCCATAATAAACAGCCATCTCCATAGCTGAGAAAACGGAAATCATTTTCCAATGCATAGTCATAAGCTTTTCTCCAGTTGTTACCAATTAATGCAGCCACTAAAAGCAGCAATGTTGATTGCGGCTGATGAAAATTTGTCACCAGGCCTTTTACAATTTTAAATTGATAGCCCGGCGCTATTAATATCTGTGTTTTAGTTACCAGTCTTTCCAATTTATTTTTACTCATCCAATCCAGCAAGAATTGTAAAGCATCTTTTACGGGTATGTTTTTTTGAGATAGCTCATAAGCTTCCCATTGCAAAAGCCGTATTGACTCCCCACTCCCGACTCCCGACTTCTGACTCTTAACTCCCATCCAGTATAAACTTTCGATAGTGCGAAGGGAAGTAGTGCCGACAGCAACGATATTGTTATCAAGATTCTTTAAAATATTTTCAATAGTAGCTTTTGAAACATCAATCCATTCAGCATGCATGTCATGCTCTTGCATGGTTTCAGTTTTCACCGGTTTAAATGTCCCTGCACCAACATAAAGTGTAACAAAATCAGTTTGGATATTTTTTTCTTTTAACCTGCTGAAAATATTTTCCGTAAAATGCAATCCTGCTGTGGGTGCAGCTACCGAGCCATCAATATTTGCATACACAGTCTGGTATCTTTCTGTATCAGATTCTTCCGCTGCTCTTTTTAAATAAGGTGGAAGAGGAATGGCCCCGGTATGGTGTAATATTTCAGCAAAACTTAGCGCTGCCGGTGACCATGATAATTCAATGATGAATGATCCTGTTCTTTTTTCAGTGTAGCTTGCCTTCAGTAGTATATCCTTTTCAGCCAACCTGATTTTCTTTTCAAGCACCTGCCCGTGTTTCCATTTTGAAGCGCCACCAACAAGGCATTGCCACATAACTTTTCCCCGTTGTTGCATGGCAGTTGTGATGTCGGCATATTGTTCATGAGGTTCTAAACAAAATATTTCAATAACACCGCCGGTTAGTTTTTTAAATAATAATCTTGCCTCTACAACTTTGGTATTATTAAAAACAAATAAAGAGTTTTCAGGAATGTGATTGGTAATGTTCCTGAAAATATCTTCTGAGATTTTGCCTTTATCCCAGATGAGTAATTTAGAAGCGTCTCTTTCGGCTAATGGATATTTGGCGATTCTTTCTTCGGGAAGAGAGTAGGTGTAGTCTTTGATGTGTATTTTTCGTGGGTCTGTCATAACACAACTAACTGTTGTATTTAATAAGCAGCGAAAATAATTTATTTATTTTCAGGTAATTGTTTTATTTAATAGTAGTACTGATAAATTTTTCTTCTGGTTTGAATTCCAATGCTTCACCTTTCCCCATTCCTTTCACTTCATAATACTTGCCATGAAATATCATCCCTATTTTATAATCGCCAAAGGCTTTGTATTGGAGTTTAACAGGATCACCGCCCCGGAAAAAATAGGCATTGGTTTTTCCTGTGCCTTTCGACGGAGATACTCCATCAAGCGGAATAAATGGCATCAGATTATTCAGCCTGTTTTCTTCACATGGTTCAATATTGGTGCCGTCTGAATTAAGATATCTTTTCTCTCCTGACATATCTGATATCTGTTCTACTTTCACATCTCCCCAGATCATAATGGTATTGATGGCGTATGCGCCTTCTGCAAGCAACGATTGCGGCAGCCTGTCTTTCCTGCCGGCAATTGAAAGAGGAATTACTAATAAGTTACCCCCGCTGCCAGGGTCGCCTTGCCAAAAAGTTCCATCACAACACCAACTAAATTTCCATGCACCTGTGGATGCATTGATCTCAATAAAATTATTCCTGTTCGTGTACCAGTCATGACCATCGGAGCCAGCTTTATACCAACTCCTGTTGGGATCATAAACATATATTTTTTTTGTGCTGCCCACGGTCTCAGTATAATAAGGGATCAAAACATGCCCCCCATCAGCAGGAGAAATGGCCTTTGAAATACTGATGATCGGCTGATCATCTTTGGCAAGATCATATTCCACTTGCTGAAATGCATGACGACCATCCCTGTTTTTGTGTATAGCAATTACGTCGAGCAAAAATGAAAGAAAGCCATGATTGATCTGGTAACCATGCGCAATTTCAAGGGCTGTCCGAAGGTTCAGATCCGTAGGTCCAATGGTGTCGTTACTGGCCACACCAGGAGGATTTGTGTTGGTAAAAATAGCACCTGTATACACATATGGCGGATGACAATAACCAAGGAATCCTCCATTTTTTTTCATCAGCATAGCCATCACATCCATACCATAGCAGTGACCAGGTCCGGCTAATTTGGTTTGATAAAGCTGGCTGTAAAACAGCTGGTCAAAATCAGCAGCCGGTGCAGGAGCCACACCAATAAATGTTTCCCTGAATATGGACCAGGGTAATGTGTCCCTGCCAAAATTGTCGAAATACCAGGTGTTCTTTTTTACCCAATTGGTATCCTGTGCATCAGTTTTGGTTTGCATTAAAAGTGATGCAAAAGCAATAAGAATAAAATACCGGATTTTCATTGCTGTCATTTTATTTCTGTTATATAATAAATTCTTTTTTTTTCATGCTGATAAACTTATTACGGCGTTATGCTTTTTGCCGTTGATAAAGTTGATAAACGTCCGTTCTTCATTAATACGCCTACGCTGTACCAGTATGTTTGTCCTTTAATCACATTTGTATCCATATAAGTATTGTCTGTGACCGGACTTGCCATAATGGGAATAAATGGTCCTGCTGAACTGCTGCTTCTGTAAATAATAAAACCAACATGTTTGCCAGCATCAAAAGATGGAGACCATTTTAGCACTATTGCACAGGGATCCGCCTGTACATCCAGCCCATCAATCACCGGTGCTGCAGGAATTTTTCTTGAGAAACTAAATGTGCTGATGGCAGCGGCCCTGTTCAATGGTGTTTCATTACCATCGTAATCAATACCAACCACTTTGTACCAATATGTGAGTTTTGGTTTTATGTTTTTGTCTTCAAAAAATCCCTGACTCATCCAGGGTGTGGCCTGCACAGAAATTTTATCACAAGTGGCCATACCCGGTGGTGTGTAAGGACTAGTGAGAACTACAGGCATAGCCGGTGGCAATTCAACGGTCATACCACCCACCCATTCATAGGCAGCGCTGTTTGGTTCAGTAGCAGGATTAGTTCCTTCGGCACGATATACATGATAAGCTCTTGTATCCTGTGTAGGTGGACCGATCCATTCTATTCTTATTTGTTCTGCCTGTGCAAACAAACCGGAGATGATGGCATTTTCAGGCGGTGTTCTGTCTCTTAATCTTTCGCATTTGATCTGTGCCTGCTCAGCCGGTGATGGAATAGGGAATGTGCCGCTGAGATTACCTGATGAATCTTTTGCTTTTATCCAGTATGCGTAACAAAGCGGTGAACCCGCAGGTATTGTTCTATCATTAAAGAAAAAATTTCCATTTGATATAGCCCGGTCAACAGAATCTTTGGTGATCTCGCCTAAAAAAACAAAGGGACCACTGCAGGGACAAGGAAGTTTTGTACCCGAAGGGGCCGTTGTTGCACCTGTGGGATTGTCCTTTCTCTCATCAGGCTTGGTTTCATCTTTTGGATCAGTTTTGGCAGGATCGTATGTCTGCCACTCCCGACATTCTTTTTGTTTGCTGCAATCTACCCATGAACCGAGATGACAAAGACTGCGGTACACCATATAACTGGCTATATCGGGTTCACTGTTTGGTTGCCATTTTACCGAAATATATTCTTCAAAACCTTTGGTCACTAAATTTTTTACAATATCCGGTTTGGTAATATCTTTTACAATAGCCGATACAGCAGTGGACCATTGGCTGATATTGTTTGCAACATCAAATGACTTCAGCCGGTACCACCATGTTTTATTTCCATACATGGAACGAAGACCCGGATCAGCATCAACAGTATCTCTTGATTTCAATCCTTTGATTGTTTGAATTTCGCCAAGATAAACAGCCGGTACACTGTCGGGATTTTCTGAAGAAGGGAAACGATACATTTTATATTTCACTGAGCTGTCCGGATATTCCCAGTGACTATTTTTATCTTTCACCACCTGTGTCCACTTTACAGTAACACTGCCTGCTGCATCATCAGTTGTTGTGCTGAGATCAATTGGTGTAGAAGAGGAAGTGCTATCTACCGGTGTAACAGGTCCGAAAACAGTTGATGCAGCGCCGGGACGTTGAAACATATCAATTGTTTTAACCCGGTAAAAATAACTGTTGTTATTTTTCGGGCCGTCTACAGGAATACCATTTACCAAATGAAAGGAATCTTTTCCGTTGATAAGAGTGTATCTTTTAAAATCAAACATTCCAACAGAAGCAGGAACCAATGTATCGCCATACAAATGATTTTTTACTTCTGCAGAAAACACACTTTCATTTATCCTGGTAAAGGGACCAATTGCCGCAGCCCCTCTTTCTACAATATAACCAGCAGCGCCAGCCACATTATCCCATCTTACCAATACAATCGCATCGCCGGATTCGGCAACAACAGTTGCGGGAGGAGCAAGTGGAGTAAATGTTCCGGCAGTTACCAGCAAATCTGTCGCCACAGTGCCTACAACTACATTAGATGCATTCAATGCCACAATTTTATATTTGTAAGCAGTGCCATTTATAACAGTATTGTCTTTATAACCCAGTCCTGCCACAATAGCAATAGGCATGGAAGCTTTTGAAATTGCCAGCAACCTTTTGCGTTTAATTGTATCGGCTAATGGAATTGAGTTTATATTACATGGTTTAAATAATCCGGACGAGTCCGATAAAGACCTTGCTACAATTTTCCATTCGGTTGAGTCAGGAGAAGTAATCAATATGGATTTGATGGTAGCACAGCTTGACATTCTAACAATCGGAGTTGCATTTAATGGGCTGACAGGATAAGTGGCAGCTCCACTATTTTTTCTGAAAATATTATATTTAACTGCTCCGCTGAAAGGCGACCAGTTCAATGCAATATGAAGTCCCGGGCCGGGATTGCTGCTAACAGCCACGGCGTATTGTGCTTTTATATTAGTCGCAACAGCTATATAGAGAATTGCTGTCAGCAGTATTTTTTTAGCGATAGTCATGGTATGTGTTTTATTTTCCAGTAATTTTTTTATCGTATATAAAATCCTTCGCTTGTATTTAAACCAATAGTGACATCAACGGAACCGCAGGCTACCCATAGCACACAGGCTTCCAATCCTACTGTTCCCTGGAAACCGAAAGGAATTGGCCCAATGATTTGTAAATTGAAATAGGCCCCTGCCGATACTAAGCCTCCCAGAATTTCTCCATGTACTCTGCCACCAAGATTGCCCACTACATAAGGCAACCCTACTCCGGGTGAAAAGGCTCCAAGCGAAGCTGCTGCCAAAGGTTCGAGAACAAAAGCGCCAAGTCCAACTGTAATCTCATAACCGCCCGAGATAATGGCGATATTAATACCTTGTTCAACATGTACTGAACCATAAATACCGTAAAGCCTGTCGGGCAATGGCGCCATATTCAAAGCAAATCTTGGATCACCACCCATTAACACCCATGCACGACTCTTTGGTGCATTATGTCCAATATAAAATGCAGCCCCAACTCCTGTGCCTGCACCGGCGCCAAAACCAGGAATGCCAGCAGAAGACATCATTTTCAGTGCTACCATTCCCTGCAGCTCTATAAAGTCAATTCCCAGGTGCCAGTTTAGTTGTCCTTCCGCTTGTAATGAACTGCTGCTTATTGTGGGACATCCTTCTGCTATCCGTACTTTACCCTGAACTTCTCCTTCTATAAATCCTTCAGCAAAATTTGCTGTGAGTTGCATATGACCATTTACAACAGCATCAAGAGATAATGCAATTGACATGGCGGCTTCTCCATCAATTGTTATTCTTGCCAATGAAGGATTAACCTGCAGGATGGCCGAGAGATAGGAGCTTGCTCTTGCTGCAACACTAAAATTCGCAGCAGTAGTCAGTTCGCCACCTACTACCAGGTTCTCTATACCATCGTTAATGATACAAACACATCCCCATATTCTTGTTATTTGGGAAACATTTGCAATCGGCCCAAGAGAAACTGCCCGCATATCCATCAGGTTGGTTCCAATGCGGATGCAGGTGCCGCGGCTGTTCATATCAAGTGTTGAACCAAGATCTCCACCGAGCAGGTTTCTTAAAGCACTTCTTCCTGTTCCTAAAAATCCATCTTGTGTGGCAGCCGCATAGCCAATGGTGAAATTGAATATACCTAATCCATCCGACCAGTTTCCACCGATGGTAATATCTGATGGCAGGAATGAACCAGTTGATGAACCGCTGAGTTCTATTCTTCTTCCGTTAAAAGGATCACCTGTCATATCCGGTCTGTATGTGTCAATGATATGCAGGTAATCGCCACCAAAGAATGGGAAGAAGGCTGTTCCTCCCACACGCAAAAATCCTTTTTTAGCCGGATCGGGATTGATGGCAGAGAGAGCCACAGCATTATGTATGTAATTAAATTTGTCAAACTGCTGACCGGCCGAATTATAATCAAAGAACAAACGGCCCATGGAACCATTGGCCAGCATCTCGCCCCAGGTAAGCCAGAATGGTTGAGTAAAATGTCTTGTTTCTGCAAGACCTGCAGCCGTTAAAATAATTTGTCCTGTTTTTACACTTACAAGTCCTGCGTTACTAAAACCTGGTTTGGGTACTAATTGTAATCCCCAATATGCCAATGAATCTCCCGGCTTTAATTCCAACTTTCCACCTGCGTTATTAGCTGTTGATGTAAACACCATTTCTTTAAATGATAAAACATCACCGACCGGGTCAGGTAATTTTATATGAGAACGGAAATCGCAGGTAATCACGGCGCTTTCAACACACTGAAGCAATATACTGCTGAATGGCTTGGGATTTTTCTGCCTGTCTGCCGGATCCATTGTTAATGTTTCAAAAGGAGTAACTCCAACATATAATGGTTTTGTGGGGTCACCGAGTTTCAGACCTGGTGATTCAATGATGTCGCCCATTACACTACAATGCACCCCTTCTGTTACTACATTCATCCAGCAGAAATCTTTTTTATTCAACAGGAAATAAACAGGGTTGGTATTAGCAGGTATTTTCGGATTATCGGGATCTAATGGTGAGGGAATATTAGGTGTGTTGACTACCAATATTCCAAAATTGCCGAATGTGGCTCCCTGCATCTTGTTTGTTTCAACTACCGATGCATTCAATGAAGTAAACGGGGCGAAGAATTTTTTTCCATTTATTGTGGTGGGGTTAAAAGCAGGCAGGGCTTGTGCAGAAAAAAACAAATATGCCAGCCTGTCCATCCTTTCTACGCCAAATGATTTTCTGTTACTTCCGCCAGCGGCAATAAGATCACCCCAATAAACATTTCCATCCGGCCGGATAATAGAACTACCAATCAGATCCATCGAAGGTTTGATAGTTAAATTCGCATCTGTCAAAACAATTTCTGAATTGTCAGCTTGTCTTACAGCTGTTTTTGGTAAGGTTATTTTTCCATGTGTTATACTACCACCTGATACAACACTCGATGCCACATTCACAATTGCATTGTCAAATTCAATCAGGTAACCAAAAGGTTGAATGGCTCCATATCCATAGGGTGAAGTATTTCCGAAACTGGCTGTTAATCCGCTGCTTTCAATAATGCCATTAGAAAAAGTATAATCTGCCTGCATATAACCGATATTGGAAATAACTGTTCCAGATGGTGATCCATTTGATTCACCCTGCATGAGTGCAACACCTTTCCACGAAACAGGTTTGCCGGATGGCCCATAAGTTTGGGATGAGCTGAAGTCAACTACATAACCTCTTCCACTGATTGCAAGTGTTGTGTTCCCAATACCAAATACGCCATAGTTATCTCCGGGCAGTTCTTTATAGAATTCACAACCTGGTGACATGCGAAAATTGCCCAGGGCGAGTCTGCCTGTAGCACAGGCGCTGTTCTGTGTAATGGAGACAGGAAGTACAAGTTGTGCAGTGACGAGAGGATCCATCCCCGGTGAAAATGATATACCGCTAACTTCTAATTGAAAGCCGGGTGAAATATTTAATGTGAATGGTAGTGTGGGTATAGCAGGATCTGTTGGATATTTTGCAATGCCTGACATGGCAATACCTTTTGTGGCGCCTGCTTTTGCAACACTTGCAGAAAGATCAGTAAACCTTACCCGGATACCCTCAGGTGCTTTTGGACTTTTCATGTCCGTGATATAACGGGAAACATCAATGGCCTTGTCTTTATAATGAGGCATCATCAACTCTACTTCTGAACCTGGTTGTGTATTCAGTCCAAGTGAGGTGGCATCTTTCACACTAATTTCATTATCCCTGGTAAAAAAATTATCAACCACTTTAAATTTTACAGGTTTCATTACAGCATCTTTCCATATCCCGGGCATTACGGAGAAAGTGACGGGGCAGTTGAACCGGATACGACCAATACCATTGAGATGATTATATGATTTAGCCGCTTCATTCCATTCGCCTCCCTTGTCGTATTCTTCTACAACAATATTGTAGGACCCGATGACAAGTGTGTCGGGATACCTGGCCAGTAATCCAATTTTGTTATTGAGAATATCCTTGTTAATATTGAGATCCCTGTTAATGTTGACATTCTTCTGTGGAACCGTGTCTTTATTTGCAACGACATTCTTGTCGGGGATGGTGTTATTATTGTAATTGGGATTAGTATTAGCATTCGGTTGGTCCTTTGGTTTCACCGTGTCTTTATTCCCGCCAATAACCCTGTTCAGGATTTTATTAACAATACTGTTCCGTTTAACCGGAACGGTATCCTGCTTTTGGGATAAAGCATTGGTTGAATAAACCAGAAGAGCAAAAAAGATACACGTCAGCTTTAAAAGCCTGCGTGTAATTAGTTTTAGTTTGAGGTATTGCATAATAAAACTTATTAAAAAAGATTATCACCAAATAAAAAAAATGTTCAAATCAATATAGAACAAGATATCATTCCGGACTATCTACTATTTTTTTTGTTTACCAGGGTAAACCACGGATTTCGTAAAGGGGGTGTCTAATCAGGAGCTTGCCGGATACGGCCACATGTCTTTTTGCTGAAGTTTGCTTTGGTTCGGAAGGAAAATTTTCAGCTTGGATAAATGTACTGATTTGCCGGAACTTTGCAAGAGTTTTATTGGGAAAATCTCTGATTAATTTATTATGATGTGGTTTTCCGCAACATGCATTGAAGAATTACTCTTTAATCACCGGCTGTGTCAATTTCAGTCAGCCTTTATTTTGCTTATCACATAAGCTTTGCCTGCTCCATTTTATACCTAGAGCATGGTTTTATATTTTCTTCGGTATCCAGGTTAAGAGCTTTGATTTTTTTTGATTCAGGATGCCCAGCAAGTTGGTCAAATATTTTTCTTGCGAATTATTTATAGTTTTCCTTCAATCTCATCCCTGTCTCTGTAAACAAATAAAAAAATCGGCAGACTCATTTTCCGGGCAGTTGTCTTCTTATATCAGTCTTCAACAAAGCGAAATAGTCAGTTGGGTAATTTTGATTCAACATATTTTTCATACCGGGTTTGATAATAGGATTCTTTAACAGCACAGTTCCTGTGTTATT
Source organism: Chitinophagaceae bacterium (assembly GCA_032654705.1). Taxonomy (GTDB): domain Bacteria; phylum Bacteroidota; class Bacteroidia; order Chitinophagales; family Chitinophagaceae; genus JJ008. The sequence goes on along the minus strand of JAULAZ010000003.1, from coordinate 1,995,977 downwards.
TGTATACATGCAATAAGTTGATGTAAGTTTACACCCTGCGATACTTTCCACAGGTTATCCACTGCAATCCACATTTAATTCACTTCATTTTTGGGACTATGACTTCTGAATTTATTGAAAACCTTACTGGCGTTGAGTTATAGGGGAAAAATGGCTGGGGAAAAATTAAATATTAAAAAATTTGGCTGTTAAGTGGGAAAAAGTGTTATTTTGTGTCAATTATTATTAAATTGACTCAAACCCCTGATAATGACAGGCTTTCTGGGAGAATTCGAGGCTACTTTAGACGCCAAAGGGCGGTTCCTTCTACCGGCTGGATTCAAAAAGCAATTGCCGGAAGAGGAAACGGGTCGTTTTGTTATCAACAGGGGATTTGAGAAATGCCTGGCACTTTATCCCATGAAAACATGGGAGCCGCTCTTTGCAAAAATTACCGGACTGAATGAATTTGACCCAAAGCAAAGAGAGTTCAGGCGGGCTTTTCTGAACGGCGCCACTTATGTGGAGCCGGACGGTGCTGGCCGGATTCTGTTGCCACCAAGTCTCAAGCTGTATGCAGAATTGCAAAAAGACATTGTGCTGATGGCCACAGGAGATAAAATTGAAATCTGGGATAGTAATAAGTACAAACAGTTCTTTGACTCAATTTCTTCGGATGCATTAAGTGATCTTGGAAAAGATGTAATGGGTGGTGTTAAACCGGAATAAAACTTTTCATTATGCAGCAACAGTATCACATACCGGTTCTGCTTGATGAAGTGATCGAAGGTTTGCAGATTCAGCCTGACGGAATTTATGTGGATTGCACTTTTGGCGGTGGCGGACATTCCAAAGCGATTCTTGAAAAATTAAGTGTAAAAGGAAAGTTGGTGGCATTTGATCAGGATGATGATGCCAGGAAAAACCTGCCAGAAGATGAAAAAATAATTTTTATTCCACAAAACTTTCGTCACCTGCAGCGGTTTCTTCGCCTGAACAACATTATATCAGTTGATGGCATCATGGCCGACCTTGGTGTGAGCAGTTATCAGTTTGACGAAGCAGAAAGGGGATTCTCCTTCCGCTTCAATGCTGAAATGGATATGCGGATGGACCAGCGGCAAACTGTTACAGCTTTTGATGTGGTTAGCACTTATACTGAACAACGGTTGCACAAACTATTTGAACAGTATGGGGAAGTGACCAATGCCAAGACACTGGCTAAAAAAATTGTTGAGATTCGCAACGCTACATCGCTCAAAACAATTGATGGATTTAAAAATGCAATCCGGGAAATAGTAAAAGGAAATCCCAACAAGTACTTTGCCCAGGTTTTCCAGGCGCTGAGAATTGAAGTGAACGATGAATTGGGCGCATTGAAAGAAATGCTGCAGCAGATTCCAGCCTTGTTAAAGCCCGGAGGCAGAGTAGCCGTCATTACGTTTCATTCCCTTGAGGACAGATTGGTTAAGAATTTTTTCCGCCGCGGTTCATTTGATGAACCGGAAGAGAATCCATTTGTCAATACAATTTTGGTAAGCGAATTAAAAGTGCTGACAAAAAAACCAGTATTGCCAACGGATATGGAGATGAAACAAAATCCAAGAGCAAGAAGCGCAAAGCTTAGAATAGCTGAGAAGGTAATGGTAGCTTAAAAAGATAAGTGAGAAGAAATAGTAACGGTAAATATAGAGTATAGAAAATCTATATCCTTTGAAATCAACCAGTGAAAGGATAAAGAAAAACCAAAACGAGCTAACAACTCATTTTATGGAGGAACAACAAAATCAAAAAGAACGGAACCCGGAGCCCACTCCCCGGGCAGGGGGATGGAAGCGATGGCTGAATTATCAGTCTGCCGTGAAGCAGGTACCGTTCTTTTTGTTCCTCACCGTGCTGGCAGTGTTTTATATCTATAATGGCCATTATGCTGATAAGACGATTCGAAGTATTAACCAGACTGCTAAAGAGCTAAAAGAACTGAAGTACGAATATATAGCGGTAAAAAGCGAAGTGATGTTTCAAAGTAAGCCAAGTGAATTGATAAAAGCTGTAGAGCCATTAGGATTGAAAGAACTGGTGCAGTCACCAGTGGTGTTGAAAGATTCAACGGGAAAAAATTAATGATGCTTTGTTTGAGTAAATGCAGAATCAGTGGTGAACGGAACGAGAATTAAAAAATCCTTTCTGACCAACAAAAGAAGGGTGGACGAATACAACTATTAACAACTAAATCAATCTTCCTGCCTATCGTTTCAAGCGATGAGCAGGTGGAGCAAGACGGACATTGGACGTTAAACGTGACATATTGTGGAGGGTTTACCTCAGCTTTATTGGAATAATAATGCTGAGTTTACTTGTTATCGGAAGAGCTTTCTATATTCAGCGATTCCAGGGAAGTCACTGGCGCAGTATGAGTGACAGCCTCCATCAGCGGTTTACTCCTCTTATTGCCGAACGGGGAACCATCTACAGCGAGGATGGGCAAATGCTGAGCACTTCAATCCCCACATTTGATATTTACATTGACTTTAATGCAGATGGTTTACGGGAAAAGAAAGGAAAACGTTTTTATGATAATGTTGATTCGTTTTCTATTTCCTTAGCCAATTATTTTGGCGACAAAACATCCGATGAATATAAGCATGACCTGCAAATTGCTTTTAAAAATGATGAGAGGTATTACCTGCTGAAAAAGAAACTAAGTTTCGAAGATTATAAAGCGTTCCGGGATTTTCCATTAGTAAGGTTGGGGAGAAATAAAAGTGGTGTTATTACTGATGTTAATACAAAACGCCTGACCCCTTTTAAATTATTAGCGAATAGAACAATTGGTTTATCAAGAGAACATATTGCCAGTAATGGAAAGACAAAAAAACAGAATGTAGGGTTAGAAAGAAGTTATGACACGGTGTTGAATGGTCATGACGGACAGCGGCTGGTTCGGTTTATTGCAGGTGGAACCGCCATCCCGGTTGAAGGTTCGGAAACAGATCCGGAAAATGGTAAGGATGTTTATACTACACTGGATGTAAATATCCAGGACATTACAGAAACCGCCCTGATGAAAATGATGCTGCAGTGCGAGGGGCCCTATGGTACAGCCATTGTAATGGAAACAAATACCGGCAAGATAAAAGCAATGGCAAATTTGGGTCGTCAGAACGATGGCACTTATTGGGAGGATGATAATTATGCGTTAAGGGCAACGGAACCTGGTTCTACAATGAAACTCGCTACGTTGTTATCTGTTCTGGAAAAAGGATCAAGTAAGTTGACTGATGTAGTAGAAGTTGGTAGCACAGGCCGGGCACAGGTAGGAACTAAAATGGTAAGTGATGCAGAAAGATCACCTAAACCTTTTTTGACTGCTGAAGAATGTTTTGCTCATAGTTCCAATATTGGGATGAGTAAGCTGGCTTACAAGGCATTCAATCAAAGACCTGCGGAACTAAAAGAATATTTACACCGGTTTCACCTGGATGTAAAATCCCCGATTGATTTAACGGATGTACCCCGGCCAACAATGGCACCGCTGGATCAGAAGGGAAGCGCTGAAGGTAATATGCTGTGGATGAGTTTTGGTTATGGTATCCAGGTTAGTCCGTTACATACACTTACATTATATAATGCCATTGCCAATAATGGTAGAATGATGAAGCCTTACCTGGTAAATAGCCTTCAGAGTAATGGAACGATCATTAAACAGTTTCAGCCAACTGTGATGGAAGAAAATCTTTGCAAACCTTCTGTGATTTCAGATGCAAGAGCTTCAATGGAAATGGTAGTGAAAGAAGGAACAGCCCGGGTGCCATTTAAAAATATGCCATTTGCTGTAGCCGGTAAAACAGGAACTGCGCATGTAGCCGATGGCAAGATAAAATATGATGATGGTGTTTACCAGGCAACATTCGTTGGCTATTTCCCTGCTGATAAGCCTCAGTACACCTGTGTGGTTGTTATTCGTACGAAGCCACATGCGGCATCACATTTTGGTGGCACACTGGCAGCGCCGGTGTTCAGGGAAATTGCTACAAAATTATACGCCATGTATGTGGAGAAAAAGAATCCATCATTATATGTGGCAGTAAAAGACAGTGCTGCCTATTTCTATGCAGGGTTTACCAATGATATTAAGAATGTATATAAAACCATGAATATTGGTTATGCAGATTCAGCAGCGCAAAGTAGCTGGAGCAGTGTGTATGCCGTCAACTATCAGCCGGTGATGAAAGCAAATGTTATTCGCCGTCAGGTAATGCCAAATGTAAAAGGAATGGGGTTGGGAGATGCCATTTACCTGCTTGAGAATATGGGAGTAAAAGTAACAGTGAAAGGGAAGGGCAAAATTATTTCACAATCAGTGGCGCCTGGATCGGCTTTGGCGAAAGGAATTACTGTTATGCTTGAATTGAGTTGATATGGTTTAATAGTTTAAAGTTTAAGGTTATTGTGTTATTGCAAGATGTACTATATAAAGTGGCGATCAGGTCTGTTTCAGGAAGTACATCAGTGGAAGTAAAGCAAATACAGGTTGATTCGAGAAAAATAAAACCAGGTGACTTGTTTGTGGCAGTAAGAGGAGTAGCGGCAGATGGTCACCAGTTCATTGGTAAAGCCATAGAGAATGGAGCAGCAATTATTGTGTGTGAAAGAATGCCTGCAACGAAGAAAGATAATGTGGTGTATGTGCAGGCAGAGAATACTGCCGTTGCAGTGGCGTATATGGCAGATAATTTTTTTGGAAGACCATCCGGAAAAATAAAACTGGTGGGGGTGACGGGAACAAATGGTAAGACAACTATTGCGACATTATTATACAAGCTCTTTACAAGATTGGGATATACATGTGGATTGATCAGTACCGTAGAGAACAAGATTGGTGATAAAACAATACCTGCAACGCATACCACACCCGATGCCATTTCTCTGAATCAATTATTAAGACAAATGGTGGACGAAGGATGCAGTCATGTGTTCATGGAAACAAGCTCACATGCCTTGCACCAGCACAGGGTAACTGGTTTGAATTATGCAGGCGGAATTTTCAGCAACATCACACATGACCACCTGGATTATCACCAGACGTTTGATGAATATATCCGGGTAAAGAAAAGCTTCTTTGACTCATTGCATTCATCGGCTTTTGCCATCAGTAATGCAGATGATAAAAGAGGAATGGTGATGTTGCAGAATACAGAGGCGAAGAAGTATTACTACAGTCTGAAAACCCTGGCTGATTTTAAAGGAAAGATTCTTGAAAACAGCTTGGGTGGTTTGGTGATGATGGTTAATGAAGTGGAAGTGCATTTCAGGATGATTGGGGAATTCAATGCCTATAACCTGCTGGCAGTTTTTGGTGCAGCGGTTTGTTTGGGAGAAGACAAGCTGGACGTGTTGAAATATTTAAGCGAATTAACAGGTGCTGAAGGAAGATTTGATTACATGGTGTCGGCAAAAGAAAAAGTGATTGCCATTGTGGATTATGCACATACACCTGATGCTCTTTTAAATGTTTTGGCAACGATCAAAAAACTAAAGAAAGGATTTGAACAGGTAATAACAGTGGTCGGTTGTGGTGGTGACAGGGATAAAACTAAAAGACCCCTGATGGCAGAAGCAGCCTGTGAGCATAGTGACAAAGCAATTTTTACCAGTGATAATCCGAGAAGTGAAAACCCGGCGCAGATAATAAAAGATATGGAAGAAGGGTTGCCGGTTACCTATAAAAAAAAGTATATCTCGATAGCAGATCGGAAAGAAGCGATAAAGACAGCAATTAGTTTGGCGAAACCGGAAGACATCATACTAATTGCCGGAAAAGGACATGAGAAATACCAGGAAATAAAAGGAGTGAGAAATCACTTTGATGATAAAGAAGTAGTAAGAGATTTTTTTGAACTGTTAGATAAATAACTAAACAACAACAAGCAATGTTGTATCATTTATTTGATTGGCTGAAAAGTGAAGGAATAAAGTTCCCGGGCAGTGGTCTCTTTGAATTTATCACTTTCCGGGTGCTGCTGGCGGTATTGTTGTCATTGTTTATCACAACTTTTTACGGTAAAAAATTAATTAAGTTCTTACAGAAAAAACAGATAGGAGAAAGTATCAGGGAAGAAGGATTGCCCGGAGAAGAAAGCAAGAAAGGTACACCAACTATGGGAGGCATCATTATTATTCTTGCCATCATCATCCCGACATTGCTGCTGGCTGATTTGACAAAAGTTTATGTGCAGTTGATGCTGATCAGTACCGTTTGGTTAGGTCTTATTGGTTTTATAGATGATTATTTAAAACTGAGAGGCAAGAGAATAGCAGAGAAAAAAGGAGAGCAATATATAAAGGGAAGTAAGGATGGTTTGGCAGGTTGGTTTAAGATACTGGGACAGGTAGGGTTAGGTATTACAGTTGGCACCACTCTTTACTTTAACAGTGAAGTGAAAGTTTGGAGGGAATATGTAGGCAAAGTGCCACCAACTGATAAAACCATTATTGCAAAACAAGTAAATGGTAAGACAAAATATTTTGTCCCGACGAAAACTGTGATAACAACTATTCCTTTTGTAAAGAATCATGAGTTCAATTACTCCAAGTTGCTGCCAACAAGCTGGAGGAATTATACATGGGTTCTTTTCATTCTGATCGTAATATTTATTATCACAGCCGTATCAAATGGTTCCAATCTTACAGACGGATTAGATGGACTGGCGACAGGAACATCGGCCATCATTGGAACCCTGCTGGGCATATTTGCTTATGCCAGCGGCAACCTGGTATTTTCTGATTATCTCAACATCATGTACATACCTGATCTTGGCGAACTGTCGATTTTTATTGCAGCCATGATCGGGGCTTGTATTGGTTTCCTTTGGTACAATTCTTACCCGGCGCAGATTTTTATGGGCGATACCGGTAGTTTAACCTTGGGCGGAATCATTGCATCATTGGCCATCATTGTTCATAAAGAATTGTTGTTGCCAATATTCTGTGGTGTGTTTTTCGTAGAAACACTGAGTGTGATGATACAGGTGGGTTATTTCAAATACACTAAAAGAAGGTTTGGTGCAGGCAGAAGGGTGTTTTTAAAAGCGCCGCTTCATCATCATTACCAGGTGAAAGGATATCATGAAGTAAAAATTGTGACAAGGTTTTGGATAGTGACAGTATTATTAGTGGTGCTGAGTATTGTGACATTGAAAATGAGATAATAATTGCTTTTGAGAAATAAATTGATGAAAAACCAACTCGCCTGGGGCGAAGCCGGTACCCGAAGAAAACCAATGCTCTGATTGAATCGAATTGTTGTGCAGTTGTATTTGAAACCAATACTTATGAAGAACCACATTCCGTACATCCTTCTCCTTAATTGTGGAGAAGGATAAAAGGGCAGCGGATATATGAGAAAAAGATTTGTAATACTCGGTGGGGGTGAAAGCGGTGTGGGTTCCGCACTACTGGCAAAGCAACGGGGATATGAAGTATTCCTTTCTGACAAAAGTTCTTTGAAGGATGAGTATCGTAGCGAATTAATCAATGCGGGAATTGATTTTGAAGAAGGTCTGCATACTGAGTCGGCAATTCTGAATGCGGATGAGGTAATGAAAAGCCCCGGTATACCGGAGAAAATTGAAATAGTGAAAAAGATAAGAGCAAAGGGAATTGACATTATCAGTGAAGTAGAATTGGCATACCGGTATAAAGGGGATAGTAAAATTGTAGCTATCACCGGCAGCAATGGAAAAACAACTACCACAGCTTTGATTTATCATATCTGCAAAACAGCCGGACTTGATTGTGCACTGGTTGGCAATATTGGTGATTCTTTTGCCAGGCAGGTTGCCATCAATCCTAAGAAGCTGTATGTAGTAGAGGTTAGCAGTTTCCAGTTGGATGATATCAAGACATTCAGACCAGACATTGCCATACTGACAAATATTACCGAAGATCACCTGGATCGCTACGATTACACATTTGAAAATTATATCAAAAGTAAATTTCGCATTACCATGAACCAGCAGGAAACTGACTGTTTCATTTACTGCGACGATGATGAAATAACGATGAAATATTTATCGCAATTCAAAAGTCAGGCAAATCAACTACCAATAAGTATGAAAAGAGAACTACCCAACGGAGCATTTATAAAAGACGGAGATATGTATATCAGAACCGGGCAGGACTTTACCAATATGAGTGTATTTGATTTTGCTTTAAAAGGAAAGCATAATCAGTATAATACAATGGCCGCCTGCGTGGCAACAACTTTGCTCGACATCAGGAAAGAAAAAATCCGTGATGCGGTGCAAAATTTCCAGGGCCTTGAGCACCGGATGGAACATGTGGCTACTGTGCGAGGAGTGGAATTTATAAATGACAGCAAAGCCACCAATGTAAATTCTGCCTGGTATGCATTGGAAACTATGTCGAAGCCAACGATTTTAGTTTTAGGTGGCGTAGATAAAGGAAATGATTATTCACTGATTGAAGGCCTGGTAATGGAAAAGGTGAAAGCTATTATTTGCCTGGGCACTGACAACCGCAAAATTCATGAAGCCTTTGGTAATATAGTAAGCACTATCGTTAATACATCCACTGCTGCTGAAGCAGTGCATGCGGCTTTTCATTTTGCCAATAAAGGTGATGTGGTATTGTTAAGCCCCGCCTGTGCCAGCTTTGATTTATTTAAAAACTATGAAGACCGGGGCAATCAATTTAAACATGCAGTAAAAGAATTGTAACAGTAATGGACGCAACCAGGGACATACGGCTAAGCGGATTAAAAAATACTTTTAATGCCAATAACCTTATCAAAAAAACGAAAGGGGATAAGGTGATTTGGGCATTGGTAGTATTACTGACACTGGTTTCGTTACTGGCGGTTTACAGCTCTACAGGTTCTCTTGCCTATAAAAATTACAGGGGCAATACAGAAATATATCTTTTCAAGCAGATTGCTTTTATTATGGCAGGCATCATGGTTATTTATTTTGCCCATCTTGTAAATTATACTTTCTATTCCACGGTGGCAAAAATTGCATTCCTTGTTTCAATTGGGCTGCTGTTCTATACGTTATTTTTTGGTGTAAAGATGAATGAAGGAAGCCGCTGGATACGTTTGCCCCTCATTAATATGACGATGCAGACTTCTGACTTTGCGAGGTTGGCCCTGTTTATGTATCTGGCCAGGTTATTAAGTAAAAAGCAAGATGTTATTAAAGATTTCAAAAAAGGATTTCTTCCGCTTATAACACCGGTGGTTATCACCTGTGCACTGATTGCTCCGGCAAACTTATCTACAGCCATGCTGCTTGGCGCAAGCTGTTTGCTGCTTTTGTTTATTGGCAGGGTACGTACCAAACATATATTAATGACGATTGGTCTCGCATTGATTCCAATATTGTTTTTGGTAGCAGCCGCTATGATTCGTCATGGGAAGCAGGATAATAATGGCGAAGCAATCACAGTAAAGAAAAGTTCATCGACATTATTCGGGAGAGTAGATACATGGATTGGACGGATGGAAAGTTTTATGTACGGGGGCAAAGAAATGGATAATGAAGATGCATACCAGGTAAACCAGGCTAAGATAGCCATTGCAAAAGGTGGAATATTGGGTGTGGGTCCCGGTAATAGCACCACAAGAGATTATTTGCCGCAGGCATATAATGATTTTATCTACGCAATTATCATTGAAGAATATGGTTTGCTGGGGGGCGCCTTTATCATGTTTATCTATTTAGTGTTTTTATACAGGTGTATCAGGATTTATAAACGATGCCCTTTTGCATTTGGTGCATTCCTGGCATTGGGGTTAAGTTTTACACTGGCTATACAGGCAGTAGCAAATATGGCGGTAACAGTTAATTTATTTCCTGTAACAGGTGTCACGTTGCCGCTGGTAAGTATGGGAGGAACGAGTTTCATATTCACCTGCCTGGCGATTGGTATCATATTAAGTGTGGCGAGAAATGTGGAGCAACTGGAAGGTAAAGTGGAAGGTAAAGCTGTAGTAGAAGAAGTAAAATAAGTGCATGGGAAAAAAAATTATTATAGCAGGAGGAGGAACAGGTGGGCATATTTTTCCGGCCATAGCAATTGCTAATGCGTTAAAAAAGATTGATGGAAGTATTGAAATACTGTTTGTGGGAGCAAAGGGAAGAATGGAGATGGAGAAAGTGCCGCAGGCCGGTTATAAAATTGAAGGATTAGATATAGCAGGATTTAACAGGAGCTCTTTGATAAAGAACATTGGTTTGCCATTTAAGCTGGTAAAAAGTTTTTTGCAGGTACGTTCGATAATAAAAAGGTTTAAACCTGACGCTGCAATTGGTGTAGGCGGGTATTCCAGTTTTCCTGTTTTACGTTTTGCGCAGACAAAAGGAATTAAAACTTTTATTCATGAGTCAAATTCTTTTGCCGGGAAATCGAATATGATGCTTGGAAAAAAAGCAACAAAGATCTTCACCGGTGCAGTTGGGATGGAAAAATTTTTTCCAAAAGAAAAAATTTTGGTTACAGGAAACCCGGTAAGAGCAGCGATTGCAGAATCGTCACCGACAAAAAGTGAAGGGCTTAAGTTTTTTGCACTGGATGAGACAAAAAAAACTGTATTCATTGTTGGTGGCAGTCTTGGTGCCAAATCCATTAACGAAGCAATCGATAAAGGATTAGATGATTTGCTGAATGCAGGATTGCAAATCATCTGGCAAACAGGAAAACCTTATTCGGCAAAAGCAAAAGAGAGAGCCAATGGAAAGAAGTCGGTTTGGGTTAATGAGTTTATCACGCAGATGGAATATGCTTATGCTGCTGCTGATATCGTAGTGGCCCGTTCCGGAGCAATGACCGTGGCGGAGTTATGTGTCGCTAAAAAACCGGTTTTGTTTGTGCCTTTCCCTTTTGCAGCGGAAGATCACCAAACAGTGAATGCAATGCAACTGGTAAATAAAAATGCAGCATTGCTGGTGAAGGATAGTGAGGTAATGCAGAAACTGGTGCCGATGACAATTGATCTTTCAGGAAATGAAAGTAAACAGGAGGAGTTGAAAAAAAATATTTCAGCAATGGCCATCACCAATGCTGACAGGGTGATTGCAGAAGAAATATTGAAAGTGATTTGAGCAATAAAAAACGTACCAGTTAATACTGTCCTTATGAATACCCCTTCGGGGGATTGAAAAACGGGAAATGAATGATAAGTAAAAGTGAAATAAACGACAAATTCACCTTCTCCTTCAATGAAGGTGGAGGCAGGGTCGTTTATTTTATTGGTATCGGTGGAATTGGGATGAGTGCCATCGCAAAGTTCTTTCAGGCAAACGGGATGAAAGTGAGTGGATATGATAAAACAGCAACCCCACTGACAAAAGAACTGGAAGCAAATGGCATTGCTGTTCATTACGAAGAGGATGTTGATTTGATTCCGAAGGATGCAGACCTGGTAATATACACACCGGCAATACCGGCAGAACACAAAGAGTTGGTTTGTTACAGGCAGAATGGATATAAAGTGGTAAAGAGAAGTGATGTGTTACAAATGATAACAGCAAGTTCTTTTAATATATGTATCGCCGGCACACATGGCAAAACAACCATTACAACAATGGTGGCGCATTTGCTGCGTGACAGTGGTTTTGGCTGCAATGCTTTTTTGGGTGGCATTTCGGTAAACTACGGAACAAATTTCTGGAGCAGTAAAAGAAATGTATGTGTGGTGGAGGCAGATGAATACGATCGTAGTTTTTTGAAATTAAATCCGGATGTGGCCATCATCACTGCAATGGATGCCGACCACCTGGATATATACGGAACACCCGAAACGATGGAACAGGCTTTCATTGATTTTAGCAAAAAAGTGAAACCTGATGGCTTATTGATAAGCCAGTTTGGTTTGAAAAGAGGAAAGGAGTTAAAGGCTGACAAACATCTCACATACAGTTTGCAGAATGAAAGTGCTGATGTGTATGCTGCCAATATTCGGATGATGAACGGAACTTATGAATTTGATGTGGTGTTAAAAGATAATATGCTGGGAAATGTGAAACTGATTATGGGCGGTATGCATAATGTGGAAAATGCTGTTGCAGCAATTGCAGTAGCAAGTTCTTTGGAAATAGAAAATGATAAGATCAAAGCGGCGGTTGAAAGTTTCAAGGGGGTAAAAAGAAGGTTTGAGTATATCATCAAAAACAAATGTCTAGTGATGATTGATGATTATGCTCACCACCCGGAAGAATTAAGGGCTTTGATTAACGGAGCCAAAGCTTTGTTCAGGCAAAAAAAATGTACGGTAATTTTTCAGCCACACCTGTATAGCCGGACAAGAGACCTGGCGGATGGGTTTGCTGCAGTGCTTGACCTGGCGGATGAAGTAATTCTTTTGCCAATATACCCAGCCAGGGAAATGCCTGTAGAAGGAGTGAATAGTGAAATGATTTTAGAGAAAATGAAGAGTGAGGATAAAAGAGTGATGACAAAGGAAGAACTGTTGACTTGGGTGAAGAAAGATTATGTCGTGAATATTAACAAGGAATTTGGTGAAATATTGTTAACAGCAGGAGCCGGAGATATTGACATGCTGGTTGAGCCAATAAAAAATATTTTAAAAGATATATAGAGAGTGAGTGCAAGAATAACCATAAGAAAAATTTTATTTATCACGATGTGGCTATGCATTGCCGGTGGCATGTTTACCCTGCTGCTGGCAGCTATGAGTAAAAAAAATAAGGGGCAGTGCAGGGATTATTCCATTACAATAAAAGGTGTACGCAATAATTTCTTTATTGACAAAAGTGATGTTGAGCAGTTACTGATAAAAAAAATAAAAGGAAATATAAAAGGGCAGCCGGTTGTTTCCTTCAACCTGAATGAACTGGAAAAGATGCTGGAGCATGACACATGGATCAGTGATGCAGAAATGTATTTTGATAACAAGGATATATTGTATGTAATAATTACTGAAAGAGAACCGGTGGCAAGAGTATTTACAGCAGCAGGTAATTCATTCTATTTGGACAGTCTTGGAAACCGGATGCCCTTATCAGAAAAGATGAGTGCAAGAGTGCCTGTGTTTACCGGGTTCCCTGATAAAAAAATACTATCAGTAAAAGACAGTGCATTATTAAATGATGTAAGGGTGACAGCCAATTTTATTATGAACGATCCTTTCTGGATGTCGCAGGTGGCACAGATCAATATTACTCCGGAAAGAAATTTCGAAATGTCACCGGTGGTTGGCAATCATACTGTGAAACTGGGCAACGGTGAAAATATCAGCAAAAAATTTCATCGCCTGATGCTGTTTTACAAACAGGTGTTGAGTAAAACAGGGTTTGATAAATATAAAATTATTGATGTGCAATATGCAGGACAGGTGGTTGCTTCAAAATATGATGCTGGTGCAACTATTGATTCTGTACAACTGAGAAAAAATGTGGAGAAACTCCTGCAACAATCAAGAGATGCCCGGGATGATACAATGATGACGACAATTCCTGTTACAGGTAAATATATTATAGCCATTGATTCGGCCGGAACACCCCCAACTGATTTGCCTATCAATAACGAGATTAACCCTGAGAGGCATGGCAATCCCAACCCTGTGAAATCTTTTTTGCCCAAACCTGTGAAAACAAATGAAAGTAAATTAAAACCACCAGTGAAAAAACAACCAAAAGCAGTAATGCCAAAGAAACCGGTGGAAGAAACGAATGGAGGATATAATTAACTGTAAAAACAATGATTTCGATTCTATAAAAACAACAACAACTAAAAACAACCATTATGAACAACGAACAACCCATTATTGTCGGTCTTGATATTGGAACTACCAAGATTGCAGTAATTGCCGGACGCAAAAATGAATTCGGCAAACTGGAAATACTCGGATTTGGCAAAGCCAATTCCAACGGGGTGAAGCACGGGCAGGTGCTCAACATCGACGAAACAATCAAAGCCATAAAAACGGCATTGGAAAATTGTTTTGCTTCAAATCCTAACCTGGATGTAAAAGAAGTTTATGTTGGCGTGGCTGGTCACCATATTAAAAGCCTGCAGACCCGTGGCGATATTGTTCGCCAGAAAACAGAAGAAGAAATTACCCAAAAGGAAATTGATCAGTTGATTGATGACCAGTATAAAACCTACATTCCCGCCGGCGACCAGATCATTGATGTGATTCCGCAGGAATTTACAGTGGACAATTTTCAAAACATCCCCAACCCGATTGGTTATGGCGGTGTAAAGATTGGCGCCAACTTTCATATCATCACGGGAGATAAAAACGCCATTAGAAATATTAACCGCAGCGTGGAGAAAGCGGGGCTGCATACAAAAGATTTAGTGTTGCAACCGCTTGCCTCTTCTTCTGCAGTAATGGGACAGGAAGATCTGGAAGCCGGTGTTGCCATTGTTGATATTGGTGGCGGTACCACTGACCTTGCTGTTTTCTATGAAGGAATTTTAAAACATACCGCAGTGATTCCATTTGCGGGAGAGAACATCACCAATGATATTAAAACCGGGTTAGGTGTGTTGAAGACACAGGCCGAGCAAATGAAAGTACAGTTTGGCAGTGCATTGGCCAATGAAGCTAAAGCAAATGCTTATATAACGATTCCCGGATTAAGAGGAATGCCTGCTAAAGAAATCAGTGTAAAAAATCTTGCCAATATCATTCAGGCCAGAATGAGTGAGATCATGGACTTTGTTTCTTATCATTTAAAACAAGTGGGCTTGGATAACAAAGCACTCAACGGTGGTATAATATTAACCGGCGGTGGTTCGCAACTAAAACACCTTATCCAACTCACTGAATATGTAACAGGATTAAATGCAAGAATTGGTTTCCCTAACGAACATCTTGCCGGTGGACATATTGATGAGTTAGCCAAACCAACTTATTCCACTTGTATCGGGCTTATCCTGAAAGGGTATGATGATTATGAACACAATCGCAAAGAGTTTGAAAAAGAATACAAGAAAGTGGAAGTGCCGGATGGATTAAAGAATAACGGGCAGGGAGAGGTTGAAGTGGCAACAGAAGAAAGTGTAAGTGAAAAAGAAATGAAAAGAAGAAAAAATCTTACTGGTTTCTGGGGCAAGTTTAAAGACAGAATTATTGACCTGTTCAAAGAAGAAGAAGATAAACATTTATAATAAACCAAAAAATAAAAATTAAAAAGTCAAAAACTGGCGTACTCTATCGTTTCATTTTTTGAATTTTGACTTTTAACTTTTGAATTTTTAACTAACCCACAAAACAAATACTTATGATACATTTTGATCTGCCTAAAGAAAAATCATCCATCCTGAAAGTAATTGGAGTTGGTGGCGGCGGAAGTAATGCGGTAAACTTTATGTTCAGCCAGCAGATTGATGGCGTAAACTTTGTTATTTGTAATACGGATGCACAGGCGCTGGCCAGCAGTGGCATCACTAACCGTATCCAGCTCGGGCCGCATCTTACACAGGGACTTGGTGCTGGTGCCAATCCTGAAATTGGCCGCCAGGCAACTGAAGAATCGCTGGAAGAAATCAAACGCATACTGGAAGTAAATACCAAGATGGCTTTCATTACTGCCGGTATGGGTGGTGGAACAGGTACAGGTGGTGCTCCTATCATTGCAAAAATTTGTAAAGACCTTGGCATTCTTACTGTCGGTATCGTTACCACACCTTTTGCTTATGAAGGAAAGAAAAGACAGCAGCAGGCAGAAGAAGGAATAAAAAAACTGGAAGGATATGTTGACACATTACTGGTGATAAGCAATGACAAACTGCGTCACCAGTTTGGCAACCTGAAAATGCGTGAAGCATTTGAAAAAGCAGATAATGTGTTGGCAACAGCCGCTAAATGTATTACTGATGTCATTAACAGCACCGGGCAAATCAATGTGGACTTTGCAGATGTATGCACCGTAATGCGTAATGGTGGTGTAGCCATATTAGGCAATGCAACCGCCGAAGGAGAGAACAGGGCACAGAAAGCCATTGAAGAAGCCATCAGTTCACCCTTGTTGAATGATAACGATATCCGAGGTGCTAAATGGATACTCATCAATATTAACTCCGCCACCGGCGAACATGAATTCACGATGGATGAAGTGGAAGTGATACAGAATTATTTATTGAACCAGGCAGGAGAAAATACAGATGTAATTCTTGGAATGGGATACGACAATACACTCGGCAATAAAATCGGCATTACGTTAATTGCCACCGGGTTTGAGCACAAGGATCCATTTGCCAAACCAATTGCTAAAAAAGAAGAACCAAAGCAGGAAGAAAAAATTGTAATGATACTGGGACAACCGGAAGAAGCGAAACCAGTTGTTGCCAATACAGAACTGACTGAGGTGCTTGAAAAAGAAATGCAGGTAATGGAAGAAGCGTTGCAACCAGGAGCCACAGAAGATTACCTGATGCCAAGGCTGGTGGAAGAAATTCCGGTGTTGCAGGCCCCTGTGGTTGATATGTCTGATATGAAAGAAGAAGAGCCCGTTGTAGTTCATTTTGTACTGGAACCTGAAACAAAAGAAGCAGCAGGAAAATTACTTAGCAATTCTACGGTTGAAAACACAGGTATAACTACTGTTGGTAAAATGTCAGTTGCAGTAAATAACGAAAGTATAAATTCGGCTTCGCTTCCGATAGCTATAGGGAAGCAATCCGTTCCCCCAACAATTATAAAGGAAAAAGAGGCTGAGTTAATTCTCAGTATTAAAGATAGTACTAGTACAACCCCGGTGTCTGCAGCATCGGGAGGTTATCTGGCCAGACCATCTAATATCTATGCAGAATCTAAACCAGAGGTCGTTACCTCAACTACTTCTGCTGAAGAACCGGTCCCTTCTGTATTTGCCAGCAATGAGCAGGAAGAACTCCTCGAGTTGCAAATGCAAATAATAGAACGGGATGACATTCCTGCGGCGGATATGCCGTTAGCCCATCAGGCTCAGACACCTTTGTTCCCGGAGGTTGAGGATTCTGCGATGCAGGACGAAACCGAAGAACAACAACGTAGGGCGGCCGAACGATTGCATAAGTTGAGAAACTTATCATTCAATGTTAACGCTGCTGACCCCAATAATGAGTTTGAAACTGTGCCGGCTTATATCCGCCGCAATATGGAATTGCATACCAACGGGTCGCAGGTAGAAAACTTCTACAGCAACTATGAAGTCAAGACCGACGAAAAAAACAAAATTCACATCAGCACCATCAATACTTTTTTAGACGGGAAGAAACCCGACTAAGTTTCCTGTCATGTGTTAAGCATGACAAGAGGAACTTTAACCTTCGTTCGTTCCAATGAATACTTAGCATGTAGCTAGTGTTTTTTAGTTGTTCCCTCCGGTTTCCACCGGAGGGTTTTTGTTTATCACCCTCAGTTTATCGAAGGGCCCACTTATACAGCATGAATTTTACCGAACTTTTCGGATTATAATGGAACCATCGTTTTTGAAACAGCAATACTGGTTGTTCTTGTAGTTTTATTCCCTGCTTCGTCCGAGGAAGTAACAACAATAGTATAAATTCTTGGTCCGCCACTGGTCAGGCGGGATGATTTCAGGCGAAGTAAATGGTTGTTGACGATCTCCCAATCCCTGAAAATTGATGTAATGTCGTTACTGGAGACCGACAATACGGAAGTTACATCCTGTGCATTGTCAGATGTGGTATAATATACTGCCACCCGTTTCATTCTATTAGTAGCTGGCCATAATCTTGTTGAAGAAAGAGTGAGTTCTGACAATTGCGGCGATTCATTATCTGTGACGGTTACTGTAAAGGAAAATTTTTCCCCTGTGGAAGAAGTTGCCATCACACTGTGGGAACCGATCCGGAAGAAAGACCCGGAAACCGGGAAATAAGTCAGTACACCACATTCACTTCCTGCAGATGGAATATTTACGATGGCACCCTCCTGGCCGTTATCGGCCTTTATCACGATATTGGAAGTACAACTAAGTGTACTGAACTGAGCACTGCTTGTAAGTTGCGTAAGAAGGATAAAAACAGCGAAGGAAAGGGCTTTAAACATATTCATAATCTTACAATTTTAATAGTTAAGATAATTGATGGAAAGCAGATGAGATATTGCAGGAGGAAGTGGTTAAGATATACAAGGTAGTAATAAGGAGTTGCCAAACTTCACTATGTGTGAAACATGTAACTATTCTAAAAAATTATGTAATAGTTTTCATATTGCTTGTATTCAACTTTGCTGTGTAATTCCGGATAAAATATCTATTATTCTTATATCATAAACTATTCCTCTTAGCCGGTTCAATCCGCAATAGTGGCAGGTATAATTTTTTTACATTCTATATGCGTAGATCACTGCTCATAATGATATTTTTTTTATTTGTATCGCCAATTTCATTAAAAGCACAGGATACCATTTTTGCCAACTTGGCTGAGCAATGGCGTTTGGAAGATTGTATTGAATATGCAAAAAAGAACAACATATCACTGGCAACACTCAGGCTTACCACCCGTTCAACCCAAGAGGACCTGCTGCGGGCAAAGGCCGCCGTCCTGCCTGACCTGGCTGGTTCTGTTTCCCAATCCTTTGTCAACAATAAAAGAGCCGATGCGGTTACAGGTGATTTTAAGTCCCATGCAAATCTTTCAAGTAGTTATGGATTGAATTCCTCAATGATTATTTATAATGGCGGGTATTTAAAAAATGATATCAGGGCAAAGGAATTTTCTGTTCAATTAGCTAACCTGAACGTAAAAGAAACCGAGAACAATCTGACGTTAAGTATTACACAGGCTTTTTTCAATATACTTCTGGCTAAAGAAATCATGACTTCATTTGGAGCCGTACTAGAAACTTCAACCGGGCAATTACTACAGGGACAGCAACGCTTTGATGCCGGCAGTATTGCCAAAAAAGAACTGTTGCAATTAGAGTCGCAGGTGGCAACAGACCAATATAATCTTATCAATGCCACCAATAATCTCAAATTGAATACGGTTGACTTAAAACAATTACTGCTGCTGCCTACCGCATTTAATTTCCAGGTAAAAGCACCCGATACTATTCTGCTACAATATTCTTTAATCTCTTTACCGGAGGCTCAGCAGGAAGCACAGCAAACAAGACCGGAAATAGAAAATGCAACATTGCAGATACAGCTGTCACAGGTCGAACTGGAAAAAACATGGGCCAGCACCAAACCAACCATCAGCCTTGGTGCCGGACTGGGCACCAATTATTCAAATAATCAGAACCCTAAATATGTGTCGCAACTGAACAATAATTTCTACCAGTCGCTGGGGGTTACAATGGGTATTCCTATTTACAGCAGGCGGGTAAATAAAACGAACATCAATAAATCGAAGATATTGTTGCAGCAGTCGCAACTGGCTTTGTACGAAACTAAAACAACGCTCAACCAATTGGTGGAGCAGATATATATCAAACTCCTGAATGCGCAGGCACAATATACTGCAGCGGAAACCCGCTTGAGAATAAGTGAACAACTATACTTTATCACCAATGAACAAATGAAGCTGGGTGCGGTGAATACGGTGGAACTCTTGCAGCAGAAAGACGCTTATATACAGGCTTTACAAAATTTTACTCAGGCTAAATATACAGTGGCGCTTTATAATAAAATATATGAATTCTATATGGGTATCCCTGTTAAATTTTAAAAACTATTCATCATCGTAAAATATTATCGTTAATGAAAAAATACAGATGGATCATCATAATAACCTCAATTGCTGTGGCAGGAGTAGCTGTCTGGTTCTGGAAATTCAGGAAGGCGGAAGAGGTGATCCTGTTACAAACAGAGAAAGTTGAATATGGTAATGTTAGTAATTCCGTGACTGCTACCGGCACACTTCAGCCTGTTGATACGGTTGCCGTTGGCAGCCAGATATCCGGGACAATTAAAAATGTTTATGTTGATTTTAATTCACCGGTAACAAAAGGGCAACTGCTGGCGCAATTGGATAGATCGCTGATGGAGGCACAGGTGCAGCAATATAATGCTATACTCCAGCAGGCACAGGGCAACGTGGTTTACCAGCGAAGTAATTATGAGCGTCAGAACAAACTCTTTGCTGTTGGCGCCATAAGTAAAGCAGACCTTGAAACAGCCGTTTACCAATATGGTATTTCGAAAGAAAATGTCAATGGTATCTCTGCTCAATTAAGAACGGCACAAAAGAACCTTAGTTTTACAGATATCTATTCTCCCATTGATGGTACCGTTCTTTCACGCAGCATAAGTGAAGGGCAAACTGTGGCGGCGAGTCTCAATACACCAACTCTTTTCAGCATTGCCAAAGACCTTACCCGCATGCAAGTACAGGCATCCGTAGATGAAGCGGATATTGGTAATGTGAAAGATGGGCAAAGGGTTATCTTTTCAGTAGATGCATTTCCTGCTGATACTTTTGCCGGAACTGTAAAAGAGATAAGACTGCGGTCATCCGTATCAGCCAATGTGGTTACCTATACCACTATCATTGATGCGCCCAATGCCAATATGAAATTAAAACCGGGTATGACTGCGAGTATTACGATTTATACCCGTGAGGTTAATCATGTTTTGGTTATTCCTTCAGCTGCTTTACTTTTTTCTCCTGACTCTGTACTGATAGAGAAATATCATTTGAGTTATAAAGACAACCCTGGAAAAAAAGCAGGAAAGGGCAATGGAAAACGGGATAATAAATCACAACAGCTTACTGTTACTGACAGCAGCGGCAACAAAATAAGCAGCGGCACTGTATGGATCAGAAAAGACAGTTTGACGATCATCAGGAAGAAAGTTACCACGGGGCTTGATGATAAAACATCAGCGCAGGTGATATCTGGTTTACAGGAAGGGGAGGAAGTGATCACCGGGTATAAAAAATTAAAGAAAAAAGATGCGGCCTCGGCCCAAACAGCTAAAAGTCCTTTTATGCCTGCCAGAGGCGGGGGCAATCGCAGGCCCGGCCAGGGGCGGCCGCAATAGTGAAATTGAGTTATCATTATATAAATGGAATAAAAATGACATGGCAAACAAGATACTCGACATAACTGAACTGAAACGTGAATTCAAAATGGGCAGTGAAACCGTAAGGGCACTGAAAGGAGTTTCTTTTACCGTTGATGCCGGTGAGTTTGTAACCATTATGGGTAGCAGCGGTTCCGGTAAAACCACCTTGCTGAATATATTAGGTTGTCTTGATCAGCCTACGGACGGAAGTTACCTGTTGGATGCTATCAATGTAAAAAAACTTTCCCGCAATGAACTGGCCAGGCTTCGCAACAGAAAGATCGGTTTTGTCTTCCAGTCATATAATTTACTTGCAAGAACATCTGCACTCGAAAATGTAGAATTGCCGTTGTTTTATAATGCGGATGTGCCATCTAAAGAACGGCGACAGAAAGCAATTCATTCATTAGAAGCGGTGGGTCTTGCCGACCGCATTGGTCATATGCCCAATCAATTATCAGGCGGACAACAACAACGTGTTGCCATTGCAAGAGCATTGGTCAATGAACCAGTGATGATATTGGCCGACGAAGCCACCGGCAATCTCGATACAAAAACTTCTTACGGGATCATGGCACTCTTACAGGAGCTGAACAGCCAACAAGGCAAAACGATCGTATTTGTAACGCATGAACCTGATATTGCTGCGTTCAGCAGTCGTACTGTTACATTAAAAGATGGCCGTGTTATCAAAGATATAAAAAATGAAAATGTAAAATCAGCTAAGGATGCATTGGCAGCGCTGCCTGTAGAAAAAGATGAACAGAAAACAGAACCCTCATGAACGTTATTAAATTGTTGGGCCTTGCATGGAAAGCGTTGTTGCGGAATAAGATCCGCACTTCTCTTACTATGTTAGGTATTATCATTGGCGTAGCAGCGGTCATCACCATGGTATCAATCGGCGAAGGCTCAAAACAAAGTATCCGTAGCCAGTTATCAAGTATGGGATCAAATATGATTACGGTGCGGCCCGTCAGTAATAGCACTGCTGGCGGCGGGGCAAGATTGGGTTCTTCCGGGTCACAGTCATTGAAAATAGCAGACGCTGTCAGTATTCAAAAACAGGCTTCTTATATTACAAACGTTTCTCCGTCAGTTTCTGCCAGGGGGCAAGCGATCAATGCTTCTCTTAACTGGCCCACATCCATGCAGGGAGTAAGCCCTTCTTACCTCGACATCCGTGACTGGAAATTACAGTCAGGGATTGCTTTTACGGAGGAAGACGTAACCGGATCGGGTAAAGTATGCCTGTTGGGGCAAACCGTAATAGCAAATATTTTTTCCGGCGGGAAAAACCCCATCGGCACCATCATCCGTTTTAATAAGATTCCTTTTAAAGTGATCGGTGTACTGGAAGCAAAAGGCGAGAACACTTTCGGGCAGGACCAGGATGATATTATACTGGCGCCTTATACTACGGTGCAGAAAAGAATACTGGCCATCAATTATATCCAGAACATCTATGCTTCGGCGGTTGATGAAAAAAGTTCTGATGATGCAACAAAGGAGGTCAGTGCCATTCTTCGTGCAAACCATGAATTAAAAAGCGGTGAAGATGATGATTTTACCGTACGTACACAGGCAGAACTGATCAGCACTATGAGTTCCACCAGCCAATTGCTTACAGTATTGTTAACCGCCATTGCGGCCATCTCATTATTGGTAGGAGGTATCGGTATCATGAACATCATGTATGTATCCGTGACTGAACGTACACGGGAGATCGGTTTGCGTATGGCTATTGGTGCAAGAGGAAGTGATATACTCCTGCAATTTTTAACTGAAGCAGTATTGATCAGTGTTACCGGCGGAATCATTGGTGTGGTATTGGGAATTACGGCGGCCAAATTGGTAACCCTCTTCCTGTCATGGCCCACATTGGTTTCCCAGTCTTCCGTCATATTATCTTTTGTGATATGTTCGGTTACGGGTGTTTTCTTTGGCTATTATCCTGCGCAAAAAGCATCAAGGCTTGATCCTATTGATGCGCTTCGATATGAATAAAGCCGATGATTATTTACCTGGCTGCATTACTATCATCAGCTTCGTTGCGTCACCGAATTAGTTAATCTTAACAGCACTCTTGTACGTTTAGTTCGCCACTGAGTATTATGGAAGTTTCTCTTTACAGTGGAGGAGAGTTATTAATTCATGTAGTTGGTAGAAAAGGAATCTGCCTGCAGGCAAGCAGTCACCAAAGACATAAAATTATTTCTTCTCTTGTGTATCTATTTTTTTCGTTACTGAAAAACGCAAACCGCCACCCATCACACTATAATGCTGGGTGGAAACTCCTTTGGCCCAGAAATTGTTTCCGCTGATCGTTGCATTAACACCCCAGTTGGCACTATTGTAACCGACGGCAGCTTTATAAACAACGGCAGGGGCTAATGCTGTGTTTTTTCTCCAATCTGTTTCTCCGTGCTCTTCTGTCATTATATTCAGATCAAGATGAAATACCATGGATGCCATAATAAAAAAATGTTTTTGAATCACCAATGTATAAGCATAGCCGGCACCGGGGCCCACAGTAATAAATCTCGATTCTGTAACGCCTGCCAATTTTGGAAATGAGCCTTGCACTATTTTTGGCACCAACAGGCTGTCTTTATTGTTAGATTCCATGATGATATAATAGGCATGACCTCCATAAAGGAATGAGCCGGCTGATTTCTTTTGCCACTCATTTCCAATCAGAGCAGCACGGTAAGAGAATTGCTTTTTATTCGGTAACCGTAGCACCGAGAATCCGAATATTCTTTCCTTGACGCTATCACGGTAATAATATTTGTTGGGATCGGGTGATGCATACCCCTTTGGATTCAGATGAAATCCCCCTGGCATAACCACAAACACATCAATCACCCATTTGCGGGGAAACATGTGAAGCTGCAGATCAAGACCTTTGGTTTTCCCTTTTACAGTATCCTTGTTGTTCAGATAGGCCAACCCATAAAATACATTGGCGGAAAGATTATGCCAGGTCACACCAATGCCTATGTTCAGCTTGGGGTTTGCTACATATTGAAGATCACCTATATCTCCTTTTGAGGGAATGGTAAAATGTGTATATTTCTGCGCAGCAAAAACACGGGCAGTAATATGGTGCCAGTAGGTTTCGTAATAACTGGTATCGTTATCAGCATGTTTTTGTGCATTCAGATTGAGTACACAGGTACAGGCAAATGCACAAATTAATAGTTTCTTCATTTCTCGTTTATTTGGTTTTTGAAAATGGGAGAATTTGTTGCAAATGATATTCTGATCTGAAAAGTAATGAATATTTCTTTATTCTTATCGGGGAATCATTATTCTTACTTAAATAAAGAATAAAACCCTATCTTCGCACTCTACTCCACTCATGTCACGGCAGTTGTAAGCCGGTGGTACTTAGAAAACACTTTCGCTGATTCAGAAACTACAACGTCTTTGCCAGCTCCATCCGCAGATTATCTGCGTATTAAACATAAAAACCTATATGGCTTTTAAAAAATTATCTATTATTGAACCTATCCTGAAGGCTGTAGCCGCAGAAGGTTACACTATTCCAACACCTATTCAGCAACAGGCCATCCCGCTGGTGCTGCAACGTAAAGACCTGCTGGGCTGCGCCCAAACAGGCACCGGCAAAACCGCCGCTTTCGCCATTCCTATCCTGCAGATTCTGCACGAACAAAAACCAATGGCCCCGGGCATCAAAGTATTAATATTAACGCCAACAAGAGAACTGGCAATTCAAATTGATGAAAGCTTTGCTGCCTATGGCAAACACACCGGCATCAGGCACACTGTTATTTTTGGCGGTGTATCACAACTTCATCAAACAAATGCATTAAGAAGAGGAGTGGATGTGCTGGTGGCTACACCCGGCCGCTTATTGGATTTAATGACGCAGGGTTATATTCATCTGGACAAACTGCAGATATTTGTGCTGGATGAAGCCGACCGTATGCTCGATATGGGTTTTATCCATGATGTAAAAAGAATTATTGCCAAGCTGCCGCCAAAAAGACAAACACTTTTCTTTTCGGCCACCATGCCGCCCGAGATTCAAAAACTGGCCAATGTATTATTAACCCATCCCGCCAAAGTGGAAGTAACACCACCAGCAACCACGGTTGATAAAATAGTGCAGAGCCTTTACCATGTCGGTAAAATGGAAAAGCCAGAGTTGCTGCTGCATTTATTGCAGGATAAAGCAATCGTTACGGCATTGGTTTTTACCCGCACCAAACATGGCGCAGATAAAGTGGTAAAAATTTTGCAGCGGTTTAATATACGAGCAGCAGCCATACATGGCAACAAATCGCAGAATGCCCGGCAGGGTGCCTTATCTGATTTTAAAAACGGAACACTCCGGGTGTTGGTGGCAACTGACATTGCTGCAAGAGGAATTGATATTGACGAACTTACCCATGTTATCAACTTTGATTTGCCGAACATTCCTGAAACCTATGTGCACCGTATCGGTCGTACAGGCCGGGCGGGTAATACAGGCATTGCTATTTCTTTCTGCAGTGTTGATGAAAGAGAGGAGTTAAGAGATATTCAAAAACTGATTGGTAAAACTATTCCTGTCATTCATGAACATCCTTTTATAATGAATGCTCATGTTTCGGCCCCTGCACCAGTGCAACGGCAACATCAGCAATCATCTTTTCAACCAGGTCGTAATAATTTTCAATCACAAGGTGCAGGTAGTGGTAACCATGTGAGGAGGGGTTATGGAGCGCAGCGGAAAGGAATAAGGTAGAAATTAAGTACACCAGTTTGAACCACATAGGCCATAAACCACATTAGAAAAACACACAGGCTATATGAATACCTATGTTACTATGATCCTATGTGGTTCAAAAAAATTTAATAAATATTTACTTCAAATCTCTTTTGCTGTTAATCCGGTAACAAATAGCCCAGATGATTGCTGTAAGAATGATGGTGAGTAAAACATGCTGCTGAATTGCTGCCAATGATTTATCATAACTCTCTTTATCTATTTTGCCGATAAAGGCAGGAACAGGTATCATCCTGTCAGAAATTTCTAATGGCATATAGCGGCCAATATCATTTGCTTTTAACCGTAACAGTCCTACGACTATTGGTTCAAGGATGATATAATAAAAAAGAAATATGCCCAAAGCGATGAAGGCCTTACGGACAAGAAAACCAATCAGGAAGGCAATGGACAACTGGGCAAAAGTTTGCAAGGCAAATAACCCGATATAATAGGACATACCCCAGGTGTCCTGTAATAATCTTTCCTGGTTAGCAAAACCGGAAACCAATGCCACGGCAACGAACAAGGCGGTGATGATTAGAGAAACCAATAATACATCAATCAGCTTGCTGCTGATAAACTGGCTGCGGCTCCAGCCATCAATGATGTTTTGCCGGTGTGTTTTGAATGTATATTCATTGCTGATGAACATAATGACAACTACTGCAGGAATAAATACAAAAATGGAAGAGGCATAAGCAACTGTATGCCATACTTCGGGAAAAGTAAACGGATTTCCAATCAACATCTTTGCTACCTGTCCGGCCTGGGATGGTCTGTTGACAAGGTTGTCATAAATTTTATAAAAAATAAAAATGATGCCCGGATAGGAAAGGGCCGTAATGCCCATGATCCACCAGAAGGCATTATACTTTTTCATCTTCAGCCATTCGGTATGTATCAGTGATTTCATTCGGATCAATTGTTAGTGAGTTCAAAAAATCTTGCTTCAAGTCTTTTCTTCCTTAAAACTAATTGTGTTAATACAACTCCATTCGTAAAACAATAGCGGTTTATCTCGTCCATCTTTGCTGTTCCTTTTGGAAAAATGATTTGTACTGTGTTTGCTTTTTCATCTATGATGATTTCTTTCCCCATTTGCTTTAATACAGATGAAAGTGCATGGATATCGATGGCGCTTAACTCTACTATATCTTCATCCATCATTATTTCGGCAACACTTCCGCTGCTGATGATGTTGCCTGTTTTTAAAATGGCTGCATGGGTGCATACTTTTTCCACTTCATCCAGCAGGTGACTGGCCATAATGATGGTGTGTCCCTGTTCACGAAGTTCAACGATCAGGTTTCTTATTTCAGCAATGCCGACAGGATCAAGCCCATTGGTTGGTTCATCCAGTACCAGCACTTTTGGATTGCCAAGTAAAGCAGCGCCAATAGCCAATCGTTGCTTCATGCCAAGACTATACGTTTTAAAAACACTTTTGCGGCGATCATAGAGATTTACTTTTTTCATTACCTCTTCTATTTCTGTTTTTGATCCCCGCCCACTGATGGCATGGGTGATTTTTAAATTATCCGTTCCGGATAAATAACTATAGAAGTTGGGTGTTTCCAGTAGCGAACCAATTTTTTTTCTTTGTTCAGACGAACCACCGGGCTGACCGAACCAAAAGAATTCACCTTTATTGGCTCGCAGCACATCCATTACAATACCGAGTAAAGTTGTTTTGCCGCTGCCATTGGGACCCAGTATGCCGAACACAGATCCCTGCGGCACATCAAATGAAACGCCGTTGAGTGCCCGCACATAGCCGTATGACTTCGAAAGGTTTTTTACAGAAAGAACAGTGCTCATTTTTGTAAGATTATTTCAGATTTTCAATTAAATAGTCAGTTACTTTCTGATACAAATGTACCCTGTCTTTTCCCAATACATTATGTTCATGCCCCGGGTAGATCATATAATCCACCTGCACTCCTGCATCCACACAGGCTTTTACAAAACTCACTGAATTCTGTTGTACTACTACCGGATCCTGAATGCCATGAATCAATAATAATTTTCCTTTCAGCTTACTGACCTGTTTGGTAAGATCAGTGGCGGAATAACCTTCAGGATTCTCTTGTGGTGTATCCATGTATCTTTCGCCATACATGATCTCGTAATACTGCCAGTTCATTACGGGACCTCCGGCCACAGCTGCTTTAAATACATTTGGATGATTGAGCATAAAATCAGTGGTCATAAATCCGCCGAAGCTCCAGCCAAATAATCCCATCCTGTCTTTGTCAACAAATGATTGGGAAGAAAGATAATCCATGGCAGACATCATATCTTCCATTTGTGCATCGCCTAATTTTCTGAATATAGTTTGTTCAAAAGCTTTTCCCCGGTTGTCGCTGCCTCTTGTATCAACAGTGAAAACTACATAACCTCTTTCCGCCATATATTGAAACCAGTAATCACCCGGGCCGCCATTCCAACTGTTTAATATCAATTGTGCATGAGGGCCGCCATACCAGTAAACAATCACCGGGTATTTTTTATCAGCAGAAAAATTTACCGGTTTGTAAAAACGGCAATACAGGCTGTCGCCTGTATTATTTTTTATGGTGAAAATCGAAAGCTCGCCGGTAGCGTATTCTTTTAATGGATTGATTGACTGTAAAAGAATTTTCGGATTAGTTGCAGGTGGCGTTACTGCTTTCACAGGTTTTTTGTTTTTTGCTCCGGCAGGAATTTCGGCACTAATCAGCTGAACAGTTCTTGGGTTGGTTGGCGTGCTGTAAATATCTAACACAAAACTTCCATCAGCACTTACCTGTGTAGTATGAACACCGGGGGCGGTTGTGATCATATTGGTCAACCCGGTTTTTAAATTCAGTGATGATAAATTTTTATTGATCGGAGATAAAGCTGTTGAAACATAAAACAGATTTTCTCCTTTGGTGTCAAAACCTTTTACATCGAGCACTTCCCAGTTACCTTTTGTTAGTTGTTTGATGAGTTTGCCACTTGTATCATAGAGATATAAATGATTCCACCCGTCACGGTTGCTCTGCCAGATGAATTGAGCAGGGTTATTTTTGACAAACAGCATGGGAACCAGCGGCTCCACATATTTATCATCTGTTTCTTCAAACAATGTCTTAATAAAATTTCCTGTAGCCGCATCATATTTATTCAACCACATATGATTTTGTCCACGGTTCAGTACTGCGATGAAAATAAATTTATCATCAGGGCTCCAGGCAATATTGGTCAAATATTGTTCGGCAGGCTCGCCGGTTTTCAGCCAAACAGTAGATTGAGTACTGGTATTGTAAACGCCAACAGTTACATGATGGCTTTTATCTCCGGCCATCGGGTATTTAATTAATTCCACTTTAGCAGGCCGCACACTCCAGTCAATGATAGGATAATCTGTCACCATGCTTTGATCCATTCTGTAAAAAGCCAGTTGAGTGCCGCTGTTGCTCCAGAATGTTCCTTTATTAATGCCAAACTCATCCCGGTGAACGGAAGAGGCGTACACAATATCCTTACTTCCATCGGTGGTTAGCTGTTTTGCATTCTTTCCATCAGAAACAAATAAATTAAAATTATCAAGGTAGGCGATATATCCTGCGCTGCCTTCTTCCACATTTTCTTTGCTACTCAAATTTTTTGGTACAATAGTTTTGTAAGTATGAAGAACAGGTTCAAGAGCAATCTTGCTTCCGTTTATCGTCATTGTCCATCTTCCAGGTGAAAATTTTATTGCCGGCATGGTCTTTACCGAATCAAGACCGGATTGTTTTAGTTTGTTATTGAGTACATCAAGTGTGAGAAAAATACTATCGGCAGCCGTTTTATTGTTGCCTTTTAACCAGTTGTCCTTTCCTTCCACTTTTTTAAGATATATATATTCGTTGGTAGTTCCATAAAACTGGAGCTGTGAAAGATTTTCAGGCGCCAACGTTGTTCTTGCTTTCAGCATGGCATCTTCCATGCTCAGGATTTTATTCTGTGCAGGAAGACAGTTATAAATAATGAGCAGCAGGCAGGTAACGATAATTTTTTTCATATAATTAATTATTGGAAACAAAAGTAGATATAAAGGGCATAAAAAGACCTCCCGGGTTCAGGAGGTTCGTAATCAAAGGAAATATTTTTTTAATTGGCAAAGTAGATTCTGAATGCTTCGCTCAACCGGGCAAATTCTTTTTTCACCTGGTTCATGCCAATCAAACCGCCGGAAATCCCTGATGACTCTTTATGGAGCATGAGGGAAAAAAGAGCCCCTTCATTTTTTATTGTTGCTGATTGCTTATGATATTTTACAAAGGCGCCAAATATAAGACGTAAAACCCTGTTTCCTCTTGTATAGGTATAAACGTCTCCCTGGTTTGACTTAAGAGTATAACCTTCAGAAGTAAAGAACAGGTTAAGTTTGTTTTCCAGTTCTGCTTTGGTACATCCGGTGATATTATAAATAACCCGGTCTGTGGCGAAGTCAACAACAGTAGCTTGCATGATTAGAGATTTTGGTTTAGTTAAAGGTAGTATTAATTCCTTACCGGCCTTCCACTCTTCAATACACTCTGTATCCTCTCCAAAGTTTTCTTTTCACCGCAGAGGGAAAGAAAAGCTTCTCTTTCCAGATCCAATAAGTATTGTTCAGAAACTAAAGTGGGTTCGCTTAAATCGCCTCCGCACATTACATAAGCTAATTTTTTTGCAACCACTGAATCATGTTGTGTGGCATAATTCGCTGTCTTCATGGCGTGGATGCCGGCATATAAGGCGCCAAGTGCAGACCGTCCTAATACTTTTATGTCTTTCCGTTGGACAGGAGTTGTATAGCCACTGTCAAATATTTCACTCACTGATTTTTTTGCAACTGCAATCCTTCTGCCCTGGTTCATTACTATTTCGTCCAGCCCTTTTCTGTAAACACCAATACCAAATCCTTCATGTGCAGAAGTAGCCACTTTAGCTGTGGCAATCGAAAGGAAGCGATTTTTCAATGTGATCGTCTCCGGTTCGTCTTCATGCATTTCGTCGGATGCTCTTAATACAAATTCTTTGGTGCCGCCGCCTCCTGGAATTAATCCAACTCCCAATTCTACCAGGCCGGTATATGTTTCTGCAGCGGGGCAGCATTTATCAGAGTGTAAACTCAACTCACAAGCACCACCCAATGCCAGGCCATGCGGTGCTGTTACAACAGGTATGGATGAATATCTTGCCCGCATTATAGTATTCTGGAATTGCCTGACGGCCATATCCAGTTCATCATATTCCTGGTCAATAGCCAGCATGAATATCATACCCACATTGGCACCTGCAGAAAAATTGGCGCCTTCATTGGCAATCACCAATCCTTTATAATTTTTTTCTGCTTTATCTATCGCTGTTTGAATACCGGCCAGTACATCGCCACCAATACTTCCCATTTTGGTGAACCATTGCAGGCCGAGTACATCATCTCCCAAATCATACAAGCGGCAACTTCCGTTATTCCATATTTTCTTATCGGTGTAATTGCTCATTACAATAAAAGCCTCGCCACCCGGCAATGTTTTATACGTTTTGGAAGCAGGATCGTAACAATATTTTTTGCCGCCTTCCACTTTGTAGAAAGATTTGTTTCCTGCTGCAATCATTTCATCTACCCATGTTGCTACTTTATAACCGGCGGCTTTCATAGCTTCAGTTGTTTTGGCAACGCCGAGAACATCCCAGCTTTCAAAAGCGCCGATCTCCCAGCCAAAGCCGGCCATCATGCCATCATCTACACGGTATAGCTCATCACTGATTTCAGGAATGCGGTGAGAGATGTAAGAGAATAAACCATAATGAAAAAGGCGATAAAATTCTCCGGCCTTATCTTGCCCGGCTACCAGTATTTTCAACCTGGTATATAAATCATCAATGGGCTTTGCTGCTTCGATGGTGGCAAATTTTGGTTTTACCCTTGCACCATATTCCATGGTATCAAGGTTCAGGGTGAGAATTTCTTTTTCACCTCCTGCACCTTTTGTCTTCTTGAAAAATCCCTGGCCTGTTTTATCTCCCAGCCAGTTGTTGGCAACCATTTTATCTAACCAGGCTGGAATTTTAAAATTATCAATTGCTTCATCATTGGGGCAATTATCTGCAACTCCCTTTGCTACTTTTACTAACGTATCAAGTCCTACTACATCACCTGTTCTGAATGTGGCAGATTTTGGACGACCAATGATAGGGCCTGTCAATGCATCAATTTCATCTATGCTTAGTTTGAGTTTTTCTTTTACATTCATGATGGCCATCATGCCAAATACACCAACACGGTTGGCGATGAAGGCCGGCGTGTCTTTGCACAACACGGTTGTTTTGCCGAGATACAAATCACCATAGTTCATCAGGAAGTCAACAATCTCCGGATCAGTGTGAGGTGTGGGAATAATTTCCATCAATCTTAAATATCGTGGCGGATTGAAAAAGTGTGTGCCGCAAAAATGCTTTTTGAAATCATTGCTTCTTCCTTCGGGCATCATGTGAATGGGAATGCCGGATGTATTGGAAGTAATTAACGTGCCGGGCTTCCTGTATTTTTCTACCTGCTCAAATATTTTTTGTTTGATATCGAGTCGTTCAACCACCACTTCAATCGTCCAGTCGCAACAGGCAATGTCTTTCATATTGTCCTCAAAGTTGCCGGTAGTTATTTTCTTCACTACATCTTTATGATAGACAGGAGAGGGGTTTGATTTGATAGCCGCTGCCAGGGCATCATTTACTATTTTATTTCTTTCTGCAGGTTTAGCATCAGTGGCTACGTCTTTGGAGACAATATCTAATAATAAGACCTGAACACCGATACCTGCAAAATGACAGGCGATTCTTGAACCCATGACGCCGCTACCTAGTACTGCGATTTTCTTAATTGTACGTTTCATATTTTAAAGTTTCTGGTTGCTGGTTACCTGTAGCTGGTAAAATGAATTTATGATACTGGAGGCTCATCATCAGTGACCAGAAACAAACAACCATATAGTTAGTTATGCAACTATTTGTCGAAGGTAGTGAAAAAGCCTTTTTAAAAACAGGTGGTTGATAAAATATCTTATGAAAAAAAGGCGGTACTATTGGAGGCGGTCCAGGCTGCAATCTACAGTGATGGCGACTTTGTCATTCATTTGCGCATCAATCTTATAGTCTGGGATCAGTATATAAAAGGTGGAACTGAGAATCAGCCTGCCATTTTTAACGGTGATAGTTCCCGCGGCTTCCACATCTTTTGTTTGCCCATGGATGCTGAGTTTTCCTTTTGCCGTTACAGGATACACTCCTTCTGTAGTATATTTTACGAGGGCATTGTTTACAATTTCTCCCTTAAACTCGCTTTTAGGAAATTTATCACTCTCAATATATTTTTCATTAAAATGTTTTTGCATCAGGGCCTTTTTAAATTCGAATCCTTTGATTAAAAGAGAAAATTGAAGAACCCCTGTTTTAATATCGAGTACTGCCGTCACCGTTTTGTTTTCTGCATTTGCCTTGAACAGGGAACTTTTTCCCGCAAAGGATACTCTCCCGATTTTGGTAAAGTATTTATCCTGCCCGGACATAATGATAGTTGCAAAAAAAATCAGTGCAGCCAGCAATACTATTTTTTTCATGTTGAATATTATTTACAGGGCTATCAATATTTGATACCCTTGCTTTAGGCAGTTATTAAACTTCTTAACAATTGAAGGTAGGGGTTTTGAGGAAAGGCATATCATGTGAAATCGTTAATAATTAGTCAACACCAAGGTCATCTGTAAAACTTTTTTCAGGACTTAACTCTTCTAAATCAACTCCAATTTTATCAACTATAATGTGGTTAATGACGTTTTCAACTTCTTTCCGGTTAGTTCCGATTCCCCTCGTGATTGTAGAATAATTTAGTGCAAGTATTTTATTTGTAAAATCTCTTATAAGCGATGGTTGAATAACTGTCCTTTTAGATGTTAAGGATGCAGACAATAATAAAGTAATTGCAATACCTGTCAAAGGAATTAAATATATCCAGCTATTATAGCTAAAAATGCTTTTAAGAATTATGGAAAACAGAAGCCCTCCCAGGATACTGATCCATCCAACACTTTCCAGAAGAATTTCCCAAGGTTTTGTCAATGCCAGTTTGGGGAGCTTCAGACTGATGGCATGCTGCATGATTATATACTGGCTTCTCCGGTTTTCCTGTGGAAAAATATCATTCAATACTGTATGTGAGTGGAATAAATCCTTTGGTAAATGAAATGTTTCGATAAAATATCTTCGAAACCTGTAAAAAAGTATTTGAGTGTTGCACTGGTTGGAATGCCTGCTTTCTAAATGCTTCCACACAGAGTTATACATATCTCCGACGGTTCTTATCTTTTCAGCTTCCACATCTAAAATACGAATGTCAAAAGCTTTTTCAATTTCCATTACTAATTCAATGCCGTCAAGACCCATTGGATGAAAATTAATTAGTTTGAAGTAATTCAATTTCTAACTTCAGAAATGCTTCTGTAGAAACGGCGGAACATTTTCTTAACTGACATTTGACCCTGGGCTAACATTATTCTCCGGTCTTAAC
Organism: Chitinophagaceae bacterium; assembly: GCA_032654705.1. Lineage (GTDB taxonomy): Bacteria > Bacteroidota > Bacteroidia > Chitinophagales > Chitinophagaceae > JJ008. Next base: position 1,961,647 of record JAULAZ010000003.1, on the reverse strand, counting down.
AATTGCAATTTTCCATCGCTATCTTCTGCTGTCAATATCATTCCCTGGCTTTCGATGCCTTTCATTTTTCTTGGGGCCAGGTTGGTTACTACGATTACTTGTTTGCCAACCATTTCTTCTGGTTTGTAGTGAAAGGCAATGCCAGAAACAATTGTTCTCTTCTCAGTTCCTAAATCCACTTCTAATTTCAATAGCTTATCTGCTTTCTCTACTTTTTCGCAAGCTAATACGGTTCCGGCTTTCAGTTCAAGCTTTGCAAAATCATCGTACACTATTTCCGGTTTGCCGGTTGATGCTTTAGTTTCTTCCATTTTAGTTTTGTTTTTTTCAGCAGCAGGTTTTACCAACCCACTTTTTAGTTTTTCAATTTGAAAACTGATTTCTTCTTCCTCAATTTTCCTGAATAATAATTGAGGTTCCCGCAAACTATAACCCACTTTCAGCAAGTTTATCTTGCCGGCATTTTCCCAATCCAGCATTTTGTCCACCACCTTCATCATGCCTAGCATCTTCTTAGCTGTGTTGGGCAGGAACGGATTGATGAAGATGGCAAGATTGGCTGTTAACTGCAAACATATATACATACAGTTGTCAATCAGTTGCTGATTTTCCGGGTTCTCAACTAAGGTCTTTGCTTTTATCCATGGCTCTTTCTTCTGCATATACTGATTCCCTTTGCGGGAAAGATCAATCACTTCAAACAGGGCCTCCCTGAATTTATATCCCTCTAATAAATTTTCAACTTTCAACTTTGAGCTTTCAATTTCTTTTATAATCCATCTGTCACTATCATCAAATAATCCGGCATGCAGTTTCGGCACTTTTCCGCCGCAGAGTTTATGCATAAGTACCCAGGTGCGGTTCACAAAATTTCCGAAGATGGAAACCAATTCACTGTTCACCGCATCCTGGAAACCTTTCCAGGTAAATTCGCTGTCTTTTGTTTCCGGTGCTATTTGGGTGAGGTAATATCGCAGCATATCCACACACTGACCACCGCCATTTTCCTTTTTTACAAAATCATTGATATAATCTCTCATATCCAGCTTCCAGTTTCTGCTGGTACTCATCTTATCGCCTTCTAAATTCAAAAATTCGTTGGCAGGAACATTATCGGGTAAAATATTTCCATGCAGCTTCAGTATGATGGGGAATATGATACAATGGAAAACAATATTATCCTTGCCAATAAAGTGCACCAGTTTTGTATCCTTATCTTCCCAATAAGGTTTCCAGTCTTTTTTATTATCTATTGCCCATTGTTTGGTAGCGCTGATATATCCTATTGGTGCATCAAACCAAACGTAAAGAACCTTGCCGGCGCCACCTTTAACGTTTTTGGGTAAAACAACTCCCCAGTCCAGATCCCTTGTAACAGCTCTTGATTTCAGTCCGCCGTCAATCCACCCTTTGCATTGTCCCACAACAGTTGGTCTCCAGTCATCTTTGTGTTGTTCTAAAATCCATTCCTGTAAAAACTGTTCATGTTTTCCTAACGGCAAATACCAATGCGAAGTTTTTTTCTTTACCGGAACCTTTCCGCTTAATGTGCTTACAGGATTTATTAATTCATCAGGACTTAATGTTCTGCCGCAATTTTCACACTGGTCTCCAAAAGCTCTGTCGCTACCGCAATTGGGACAGGTGCCTTTGATATAACGGTCGGCCAAAAAGGTTTTTGCTTCTTCATCAAAGTATTGTTCTGTTTCTTTTATTTCCAGTTCACCTGCATCATTCAGTTTGGTAAAGAATTCCTGAGCGGTTTCATGATGAAGCGGGTCTGAAGTGCGGTGATAAATATCGAAGCTCATATCAAGATCTTCAAAATCCTGTTTCATAGCTTCATGGTATTTATCAATGATGGCCCGGGGCGTTGTGCCTTCTTTGGCGGCCTGTATGGGAATGGCCGTACCATGCTCATCACTTCCGCAAACAAACACCACGTCTCTTTTTTGTGCCCGCAGGTAGCGTACATAAATATCAGCAGGTATGTAGGCACCGGCAAGATGGCCCACATGTTTTAATCCATTGGCATAGGGCAGGGCCGAAGTAACTAAATATCGTTTGGGGCTGGTCATTTATAAAAAATATCTTTAATAGCCTGCAAAAATACCGTAATGAAAGTCATTGCCCAAAATGGTTGATTTCTGATAACTTTAGGTTCTAAATAAGTATATGATAAAAACACCACCATATTTACAAAAAGGAGAAGTAATGGGATTAGTCTGTCCCGCCGGTCATATGGCAGCAGAGAAAGTACAAACCTGCATTAATGTTTTACAGGATTGGGGATATAAAGTTAAAGTGGGTAAAACGGTTGGGAGCGATTCGCTAACATATTTCTCCGGCACGGATGAAGAAAGACTTGCCGATTTTCAGCAAATGCTGGATGATGATGAAGTGAAAGCAGTGTTTTGTGCAAGAGGCGGCTATGGTGTGGGTCGAATTATTGACAGGATTGATTTTAAAAAATTCAAAAAGCAACCGAAGTGGATTATTGGGTATAGTGACATTACCGTTTTGCATTCTCACCTATATTCCAATTATTATATCTCTTCCCTTCATTCGCCAATGGCAGCGGCTTTTAATGATGAGGGATATAAAAATGAATTTGTGCAATCATTGAAAAATGCTTTAGAAGGGAAAAAGCTGAAGTACCAATGCCCTGTTCATGAGTTCAATAGAAAAGGGGAAGCAATCGGTGAACTGGTTGGTGGAAACCTGGCATTGCTTGCACACCTGACAGGAACAGATTCAGACATAAAAACAAGAGGAAGAATTTTATTTATCGAAGACATTGGCGAGTACCTGTATAATATCGACAGGATGATGTGCCAGATGAAACGCAGCGGCAAATTGTCCCGTCTAGCCGGGCTGATCATTGGCGGGTTTACTGATATCAAAGACACCGACCGGCCATTTGGTAAAACGGTTTATGAAATAATAAAAGAAATTATATGTGAATATGATTACCCGGTTTGTTTCGATTTTCCGGTAAGCCATAGCGACAGAAATTATGCTTTAAAAATAGGCGTTGGGTACAAGTTGAAGATTACTAAAAACAAAGTTTCACTGGAAGAGTAATTAAAGACTTAGCAGTGAATCTAATTTACCAGTCACTTCACTGAACATGTAGAGGTTGTTATGACTGGCTCCATTTACAGTAATGAATTCATCCCCGGATTTTAGCAGTGGTTTTAAACGTATTGCATTTCCGTATGTAACCAAAATGTCATTTGTTCCCTGGAAAATAGTAACAGGAGCAGAAATGTTTTTCATGTATTGATAAGTAGGCAAATCATAATGTAACATCCATCTCACAGGATAGATGGGTAAGTAATGACTGACGACAGATGGAAAATCATAATAGGGCGTTTCAAGTATCAGTCGTTTGCAGTCACGGATGGATGCCAGTTGTGCCGCAATACCTGTGCCCATGCTTTTGCCATAAATAATAATGCTGTCTGCTGAAAAACGTTTATGAGCAATTCTATAAACCGTAAGCGCCCAATCATATAATTTCTGTTCCGTTATTTTGCCCGTGCTTTTGCCGAATCCGGGATAATCTATCATCAGTACCTGGTAGCCATGCCGTGTGAAATAAGGAATATATTTTGAATACCAGGAAATATTTTTTTTGTTTCCATGAAAATAAAGAACAACACCACGGGTCACTGTATCGGTTGATGAAAAATCAACAAGGTTCAGAGTATCCCGGTTATTAATGGCAATGCTTATTTCTTTATGTGGTTCAGGGAAACGATAGTTATGGTCTCTTCTCAGCGATACCGGATGAAAAAGAATCACATCCTGCAGGAAATACAGCGCTATGCCACCCAGTACATAAATAATTATAATGATCTGAAGCCACTTCAGGATTTTTTTCTTCTTCATGCTGCGCAAAGATGAAAAGAAAAAGGACATGAAACTCATGCCCTTTTTATCAGAAGAGTGAATTTGTCAGAACCGGTAAAAATAATTTTTGATGCGGTACAATGCACTATTATTGATCTCGTCCATCATGCATCTGATTATTTCTTCTTCACCGGGGGCTTGCTCCTGCCTGTGGTTAACCAGTTGTTTATCGCTTTCGCTCAAGGCTCTTGCATCACCGGTGTAAGTGGCAAATTCTGTGCTCCAGCTATGTTTGCTATTGATATTATCACTCCATAGCCAGCTACCATTTGCATCCCTGACATTTATCTGTAACATGGCATCCGAATGCATGGATCTTCTGGTAGTGATGATGTCGGCATATACTTTACCATATATTTTTACAACAGAGTCGGGCCTGTAAACAATTTCTTTTATCACTACTTCTTTCGATACCTGTCTTTTACTCCGGTCATCATAATACCGGCCGATGTTCATTGTACTCAAACGCATATCAACCACCATGTCAGTTCTTATATTCTTTGTTCTTGCATCCCAGTCAGAATAGAATTTTAAAAACTCGTTACCAGAATTAAACTGGAGATTGCGGAGTAACTGTTCGTCGAAATCCCGGTGATTGTTATTATAGAAACCATACCTGAAGCCATAATGCTGTTCCATTGGCAGAACAATCACATTTGTTACAGCATAATCATATGCTTCATTCATTTTTTGAAGTGCCTCTATGCTGCCGGGTTTTAAGCGAAGAGCCGTCTGGAATTCATGGTAAGCATTGCGGTAGCTTTGCTTATCATAGCCCTTCATTAATGATAAGCCACGATCAAAACGGACATCACTGGCTTTTTCGCTGTACGTAACAAGGTAGGAGGAATAGTCAGTTGGCTTTACAAGATTGAAAACCGAAGGCACACGGTAGATGGCATCATACATCCGCTGAAGGGAAGCATATTCATTATACATCCATTCCCATTTTAATTCATTGGTACTTTCAGCGTTACTGCGAATCCGGCTTTCATGATCAGTTACCGCATAGCGGTAGGAGTTTTGAATGATGTCGAGAAGTTTTGAGTCGTTTGGATCTTTCTGCAATTTTTTGGCGGCCAGTTCAACCGCTTCATCATAATTTCCTTTTTCATAAAGCTTACTGGCAGTTTTGCAGGAGAAGGTAAAAAAACTGATTACGGCTAAAAGTAAAAGGTAGAGTTTCGGTTTCATAAATACCTCCGTTTTTATATCAGACGTTCAAATAGTAGTCCATGTTGACTGGTACAGTTATCAATTAGACAATCCTTAACAAATGCAGCACAATATGGTCAATACTTCAGAATATCCCGGATAAAATTATGGTATTCATCAAAACTGGGGAGGTTGTTATGTCCGCCGCCATGTATGCGTATAAGGGTAATTTTTCCCGGGTTTATCTTTTGTAAAGCTTCACTGTGCCGGATAGGAATAAGCAAATCCTTGGTGCCATGGATAATATAGGTGTGACATTTTACTTCTGGTATCCATAGGTCGGTACGCAAATGAAACCGGAGTACCAGGCGAACCGGTAATATTGGGAGAAACCGCTCTATCACTTTTAAGAAATTAAAGTAAGGGGCATCTAAAATAAGATAGCGGGGATGATTATCACAGGCAAGTTTGGTGGCAAAACCGCTGCCCATGCTTCTGCCGTAAACTATCAGGTGATCTTCGCCGTATTTTTCTTTTAGTTTTTCGTAGATGAGCTGCATATCATTAAGCATTTCCCTTTCACTTCGCTTGCCGGTGCTTTTGCCAAAGCCACGGTAATCTAACAACACCACATCATAATCGTAACGGTAAAAGTCTTTGGAATATCTTGCCCAGCCTTTTATGCTCCTGGTGTTACCGTGGAAATAAAGGATCAATCCTTTTGGATTTTCCCGGTAAAAATGCAGGCCATTAATACGGACGCCGGGTTCTATATCAAAAAAATATTCTTCGAACGGAACATCATATTTGAATTGAAAATCCTGTTTGAGTTTCTCCGGTTTAAAAATTAATTTCTCCTGCAGAAAATAAGCAAGAATAGAAAGTGCAGCAATAGAGATAATGATATACCAGATAAAGGTTGGCAAGAGATTTTGGTTATAGCTTTTACAATATTATTATTAATTATTTATTACTGATTATTATTTCCAGGGCAGTATTGTCTGCAGGCAATAATTAATAATAGTAATCTATAATTTACTCTTCCACCCGTTTCAATTTCAAATTGGTTACCGGTGCCACAATCATCGGGAATTTTTCGACAGTTACATTCGCTACATCAAGCCCAAAGCCTTTTTCTTCTGAAAGGCTGTGTTCTTTCAACCAGAAGTGGAGTTTCATGATTACCCTTTCCATAAAAGGGAGTTCATTATCCTGGCTCAGGTATTTTTCCATTACTATGAACTGGAAGTCGCCAACAATATTGCTGCTGGCAAGACTTTCATAGCGGCTGATAATATTAACTTCTTTATTAGCCACCAGGTCTTCCACTACTTTCCGGAACATCAGGTTGATGCGGGGTTCCATACGAAAGCCCAAACGAAAATCAATACGGATAATATCATTTGGAATAATATGCTCTACCATATACTCACAGGTGTATGGTTCGTCCACAGTGTCTACATGTACAAACCAGTATATATCGGCCCGTTTGGGTTTCTTATTTAATATGGAGTAAATGATTTTATGCTCAATTTCCTTCGGGTTATTGGCGCTGGTCAGGTAAACAAGGTGAGTGGCGTACTTGGGAACTGATTTGTCATTGCTTAATTCCTGAATTTTTGGAACATAATGTTCCATCCTGACAAATTCCACATAACGGTTCTTGATTTTTCTTGCCCTGAACCATATGTACATTACTCCAAATAATATTCCACCAATGATAAGAGCTACATAACCGCCATGCGGAAATTTGTCAAGGTTTGCCAGTAAAAAGCTGATTTCAATGGAGAGATAAACAATAAGGTATAGGTATATCCAGAAGGATTTTGTTCTTTTCGATACCAGGTAATTGGCAAATAACATGGATGTAGCAATCATACACAAGGTAATGGCTAAACCATAGGCCGCTTCCATATTGGTAGATTTCTGAAAAAATAGTACCATGCCAATACAACCAAGAAAAAGTAACAGGTTTACGCCGGGTACATAGAGTTGTCCTCTTTCTTCTGTAGGGTAAGTAAGCCTGAGTTTAGGCCAGAGGTTAAGCCGCATTGCTTCACTTATTAGCGTAAACGATCCGGAAATTAATGCCTGGCTAGCAATAATAGCTGCTGAAGTGGCAATAACGATTCCAATTAATTTAAATTCCTGCGGCATTATTCCAAAAAAAGCATTGAAGCCCCCGGTTTCGATCATGTCGGCCGTAATTGTTTTTCCATTATAATGAGTAAGTATCCAGGCTCCTTGCCCCAGGTAGTTCAAAATAAGGCAGGTCTTTACAAATATCCAGGAATAACGGATATTGTCTTTTCCGCAATGTCCAAGATCGGAATACAAAGCTTCTGCTCCGGTTGTACAAAGAAAGACAGCGCCCAAAATATAAAAGCCTTTAGGATATGTTGTTAAAAGTTCAATTGCATAATGTGGGCTGAGTGCTTTGAAAATTCCAATATCATCAAATAAATGAACGGAACCCATGAGTGCAAGCATCAGGAACCAGACAGTCATTATCGGGCCAAACATTCTTCCAATAGAAGCAGTGCCAAATTGCTGCATAAAAAACAGGAGAGTAAGAATGCCCAGCACAATGAAAACAATGCTCCAGTCACCAATATCATGAAAAGAGGGTATTTGGCGCAACCCTTCTACAGCAGATGTTACCGAAATAGGTGGAGTGATCATGCCGTCTGCAATCAATGCAGCTCCGCCTATCATGGCGGGAATAACAAGCCATTTTTTTTGCCGGCGCACCAATGCATACAGAGAAAAAATGCCACCCTCACCCCGGTTATCGGCCCTTAAAGTAAGGATCACATATTTAATGGTGGTTTGCAGTGTGAGTGTCCAGATAATGCAGGACAAGGCGCCGAGGATCAGGTTTTCTGTAATTACTTTGTTTTTGGTAATGGCATTAAGTACATAAAGGGGGGAAGTACCAATATCTCCGTAAATAATTCCTAAGGCAATAATTAATCCGGCGGTGGTAACTTTATTGATCGGTACTTTCACTTTCTGCTGTTGAAATTTGTTTCCTGGTTTGCCCGCCAAAGTCTCGTGTCAGCGGGACGAAGACGGGTACAGATTGGTTTAATTCTGTTCTGGATTGCCTGCAAAGGTATAAGCAAATATCAATTACAAAGAACAAACAGGAAAATCTTTGCCGTTCATCCTGTTTAAAGTGGGGATAAACTGTGCTGTATGCAGCAGCAATGAAAATTTATGCGTCGTAGTGTAATGCAGCTCATTACTGCATCCTTGCTGAATAAAAAATAAGGTTTTTGGCAGGCAAACTGTAACTTTATTAAGTAAAAATCTCTTGAATATGATAGGCAAAAAATGGATACCGGCACTGTTCATTATTAGCATATGTCAATCGGCAGTAGCCCAGAAAATTGTTTATTCTGAGTATGATAAGGACGATACCCAGCGAATGACTTTTGAAATAATCGGCAAAATCGGGGGAAATTTTCTTATTTATAAAAACAACAGGGCTAACAGGCATCTGATAGCGGTGCTGAACAATGAAATGAAAGAAGTTGCCGTGGCAGAGCAGGATTACATACCGAATAGTGACCGGATGATTAATGTGGATTTTTTCCCGTACAATGATTTCTGCTATATGATTTACCAATACCAGAAGAAAAATGTGGTGTATTGCGTAGCTGCTAAAATAGATGCCAATGGAAACAAAACAGGCAATATTATTGAACTGGATACCACGCACCTGGGTTTTGCCGCCAATAATAAAATTTATACGGTACTCAGCAGCGAAGACAAAGGCAGAATCACTGTTTTTAAAATTAATACCCGGAATAAAAAACTATATCAACTGACAACCTGTTTGCTGAATGATAAGCTGGAGCTTTTAAAAAGATCAAATCTGGCCATACCGATGGAAGACCGGAATGAATACCTCAGCGATTTCCAGTTGGATAATGACGGGGATATCGTGTTTGCAAAATTTTTCCGGAACAGTAATGATATTATCAGCAATGCCGCCATGATAATTAAATATGCACAAGCTGATTCTTTAATGATGACAGAGCTGAGCTTTGATAAGAAATTACTGGATGAAATACATATTAAAATAGACAACCCCAACAAAAGATATTTACTGGTCTCATTTTATTTTACAGAGCGACATGGCGATATTGAAGGGTATTATTTTTATGTATGGGATAAAGTCAGTGCTCAACCTTTGATGACCACTACCAGTAATTTCAGTGAAGATCTGCGCAAAGAAGCCAGGGGCGAGGCCAGTGTAAAAACGGCTTTTGATGATTTTTTTGTCCGCAATATCATCACCCGGAAAGACGGTGGATTTATTATCGGCAGCGAATCTTATTATACTACTTCCCGGTTTAATAACTGGAACCGGTGGGATTACCTGTATGGCTCACCCTATATGAATTCTTCCAATAATTATTATTATTCTCCTTATTATAATAACTACTGGTGGGGTTCACGATTGAACACCAGCCAGGCGGTTCGCTACCATGCAGATAATATTGCCGTCATTTCATTCAACAGCAAGGGGCAGCAGGAATGGGGCAATGTGATGGGTAAAAGTCAGTTTGATGATGAATCAGATGACCTGCTGTCTTATCAACTGATGAATACGGGCGGACAACTCCATTTTCTTTATAACCTGCAGGAAAGAAGAAATAACCTGCTAACAGATTTCAGTATCGGGCCCGATGGACAATTATCCCGCAATCCCACATTGAAAAACCTGGATAAAGGGTATGAATTTATGCCTATGTACGGCAAACAGGTAAGTGCCCGTCAAATGATTATTCCCTGTCAATACCGTAATTATATTTGCTTTGCAAAGATTGAGTATAACTAAAATTGTCTTTAAGCCCATTACCTGTGATAGGCATATTTAAACAGAAAAACCCTGCTAATATTTTTCTCCTGCTGATCTTCGGCGTGTTAATCAAGCTTCCTATTTTCATGCATCCAAAGAAAGTGATAAGTCTTCAAGGGGATGCGTTGCTGTATAAAAAAATTCTTCAATTTCTTGGGCCATCGGCTGAATCATTTCCGTCTTTGTATTCTTTTCTTGCCTTTGCCTTTCTTGTGCTGCAGGCAATATTGCTTACCCGTTTTATGAATACTCAGAGAATGCTGAACCAGGCGAATTATTATCCGGGTATGGCCTATTTGCTCATTACATCTTTGTTTCCCGAGTGGAATTATTTTTCAGCACCACTTATCGTTAATACCATTTTACTATTTATGCTTTTGAGTCTGTTTAAAACATATAATCAGCAAAATGCCAAAGCCTCTATTTTCAATATCGGGTTGGGGCTTGGCATCTCAGCTTTTCTTTTTTCCCCTTCTGTCATTTTTATCGCCTGGATTTTACTTGCAGTAATGGTAATGCGACCTTTTCAATTGAAAGAGTGGTTGCTTTGTATAGCCGGGGCAATTACTCCTTTTTATTTTTATGCCGTTTACCTTTTTATAAGTGACCAGTGGAGCCCCGATGCTTTATTGCCACATTTTTTTGTCAGTGTTCCTTCTGTTACCCAATCAGTCTGGCTGGCCGGCAGCGTTTTTTTATTGGTAGTACCTTTTTTGACGGGGGCATATTTCATTCAAAATAACCTGCGACGCATTCTTATACAGGTGCGGAAAGGCTGGAGCCTTCTGTTGCTTTATTTACTGGTGGCCTTTTTTGTTCCCTTCGTCAACAGCAATGATACATTTGAATACTGGGTAATGGCGGCCATCCCTTTTGCTGCCTTTCATGCCTGTACTTATTTGTACACTACATTTAGAATATTTCCTGTGCTGCTTTTCTGGCTTAGTGTTGGTTTTGTGCTGGCATACCAATATTTTGGTCCGGGATGGTAAGCCGATAAAAGATAATAGCGAACAAATAATAGTTCTTTAATGCAGAGGATACTTGAAAAACCTAAATGCTTCCCATCATTTTTTCTATTAGCTTTTATCTAATCAAGTATCTTTGGTCTTTCTATTTTAAAAGCTTCTCTCCATGAAATTTGGTGTTGTTGTTTTCCCGGGTTCTAATTGCGACAGGGATATGTATGATGCCCTGAGTGATGATCTTGGGCAGAATGTAACCATGCTCTGGCATAAGGATAAAGACCTCAGTAATTTTAATACTGAAGATTGTATCATTCTGCCGGGTGGTTTTTCTTACGGTGATTACCTCCGTTGTGGAGCCATTGCCCGTTTTAGTCCAATGATGCAGAGTGTGATAGAATTTGCAAATGCGGGTGGAAAAGTATTTGGAGTTTGTAATGGTTTCCAGATTTTATGTGAATCTCATTTATTGCCGGGAGGATTGCTTCGCAACGGTAACCAGCAATTCGTTTGCAAAAATGTTTTTATTACCAGTGAAGCTAACAATTCAGGTAAAGTTTATAAAATACCAGTAGCTCATGGTGAGGGAAGATATTATGCTGATGAAAAAACCCTGGATACACTGGAAGCAAATAAGCAGGTAATCTTCTACTATTGCGACGACGAAGGAAATATTACAAACGCAGCAAACCCCAATGCTGCTTCACGGAATATCGCCGGTATTTGCAACGCCAGCCGGAATGTATTTGGCATGATGCCGCATCCGGAGAGAGCCTGCTCAACCTTTTTGGGGAATACCGATGGACGGGAAATTATCAGAACACTATTAATGGCGGAGCAACTTGTATATTGATAGATTTATTTTAACACTGAATTTTCTGTATTTGTCATCATCGTTACATTAAATGAAATTGGCGATCTGTAAATTTGCGGATTGATCTTATTTTAACAGAATGATTTGAGACAAAAGCATGATTTTTGACCTGCTAAAATAAATTATAAGAGCATGAAGAAAATATTTGTAATTGCTGTTGTTGTGTTTACTTCTTTGGGCAGCCAGGCCCAATTAAACCCCGTTACCTGGAGTTTTTCGGCAAAAAAGATTACTGACAAAACATACGAGATACATATGAAAGCAACCATTCAGAGTAGCTGGCACCTGTATTCACAAAAACAGCCGGATGATGCGATTGCAATTCCCACTACATTTACGATCAGGGCAAATCCATTATTTAAGCAGGATGGAAAAATTCAGGAAGTTGGAAAGATGGAAGTAATGAAAGATGCTACACTGGGTGTATCAGCCAATCAATATTCCAATACAGTTGATTTTGTGCAAAAAATAAAATTGAAGGGAAATGTAAAAACAAATTTCAGCGGTAGTGTGGAATACCAGACTTGTGATGATAAAAAGTGCCTGCCGCCAAAAACGGTTAACTTTAGTGTGGCAATAAAATAAAATTTGGAATAAACTATTTTACATATAACGGGTTCTTGAAAAAGAACTCGTTTATTTTTTATAAAACCACTTATGCTACAAAAAATTTTGAAACCATTTTTGTTTGCTTTTGCATTATCTCTTTCCATTTCCATATCTGCTCAGGATTCAGTAGCTGTTTATTCATGGAAAGTTTCTGCTAAAAAAATTTCAGCCGCTAAATATGAATTATCATTTTCTACGGAGGGAGCCCCGGGGTGGGAGTTGTATGCTCCCAACCAGGAACCCGGAGGTGTAAAATCTGTTGAATTAGCATTCCTTGACTCCAGTATATCAGTAGAAGGGGCATTTTTAGAAAAGGGCGAAGCAAAATCATTTACAAGCCCCCTGTTCGAGAATTCAATAGTGAAAACATATGTTGGCCAAACAGAGTGGAAAGCAATAATTGCTTTCAAAGGAGCTGTTCCTGCTCAATTACAAGGTCAGTTGAATTATTTCTATGGGAAAAATGATGAATATTACCCTGATTTACCACTGGCAATTCATGTAAAACTGGAAGGTGGAGTTGAATCAACTACCCGGATTAAAATTGCTTCAATTGACATCAACAATCCGGTAAGCCCCTGTGGTGATGAAGGCACAAAGGATAAAGGCATACTGACAATTTTCCTGCTTGGCTTTTTAGGAGGGTTAATTGCATTGCTTACACCCTGTGTCTTCCCAATGATACCGGTTACGGTAACTTTTTTTACCAAAAAATCACAAGACAGAAAAAAGGGGATTACCAATGCAATACTTTACGGCTTTTTTATTTTTCTTATTTATGTTTTAATTACAATTCCTTTTCACATAGCCAGTAAAGCAATCAGCCCGGAGATATTCAACAACATTTCAACCAACGTTACACTCAATCTTATTTTCTTTGCCATTTTTGTAGTCTTTGCATTATCTTTTTTTGGATTATTTGAAATTGGCCTGCCATCGGGCCTTGCCAACAAAGCAGATTCAAAATCAGGAATTGGAAATATTGCCGGAATATTTTTTATGGCAGGCACACTGGCTATCGTTTCTTTCTCCTGCACGGGTCCCATTCTGGGAACATTGCTGACCAATGTAGCGGTAGAAGGAGCCTGGCCATTAACAGCAGGTGCAGCAGGGTTTGGCCTTGCATTGGGCCTACCCTTTGCTTTATTTGCCATGTTTCCCAACTGGCTGCATTCATTACCGAAATCTGGTGGATGGATGACCGATGTAAAAGTGGTTTTGGGATTTCTGGAAATAGCATTAGCTGTTAAATTTCTCTCTAATGCCGATTTAGTGAAACAGTGGGGACTTCTTAAAAGAGAAGTATTTATTGGGTTATGGATAATAATTGGCTTGCTTACTGTTTTGTACCTGCTTGGTAAACTCAGGTTTGCTCATAGTTCACCGGTAAAAAAATTCTCATTCATCAGAATTGCATTCATGTCTCTTTTTGCTGCCTTTACCATTTATCTTATTCCAGGACTTACCAATACAAAAGCAGCAGAGCTTAAACTAATCAGCGGCTTTCCGCCACCTAGGGCCTATAGCCTTTATAAAATTAAGAAAGGACAACAGGGGATTCTTGATCCAATCCATAATGATTATGATGGGGCATTGAAAATGGCGAAAGCTCAAAACAAACCCTTGTTGATTGATTTTACTGGCTGGGCTTGCGTCAATTGCCGCAGGATGGAAGAAAAAATATGGACAGATGCAGTTGTTGATAGCCTGATGCGTAAGGAGTTTATTGTTGTTTCATTATATGTTGATGAAAAGAAAAAATTACCATTAACGGAACAAACAGTAGAGAAGCTCGCCAGCGGTACAGAAAAGTCTATTGTTTCTGTCGGAGATAAATGGTCAACTTTCCAGACAGAAAATTTTGGAGCTGCTTCTCAGCCGCAATATGCAATCATTAGTCCTGATCAAATAGCTTTAACAAAAACAAAATTTTACACGCCTGACTCAAAAGAATTTATCAGTTGGTTACAATGTGGATTAGAAACTTTCAGAAAAAGCAGAAAATAGATTTTCGGGAAACAATAAAGCCTCCCGGTTAAATTGGGAGGCTTTTCAATTAGGTGTCATTCTGTACCAACCTTCCTATATGGCAAGCAAAAGAGAGATTCCTTTTCATCAGAATTCTTTTTTCTCTGGATGGAGATACAGAATGACAAAAATTTAAAGAGCAATTTGTTTTTGAGTCATTAGCTTACGCAAATTAATCAATCCATAGCGCATACGACCCAAAGCAGTGTTAATACTGCAATTGGTGGCAGCTGCAATTTCTTTAAAACTCATATCTGCATAATGTCGTAAAATAATAACTTCCCGCTGATCTTCCGGTAAACTTTGTAACATATCACGAATCCTGTCGTGGCTTTGTCTCCTGATCATGACTGTTTCGGCGCTGTCTTCAGAAAAATTCAGCACTTCAAAAATATCTTTATCCTCACCCGTCCGGATGGTGGGTGTACGCTTTACCTTACGGAAATAATCAACACATAAATTATGGGCAATACGCATCGCCCAGGGAAGGAATTTTCCTTCTTCAGTATAGCGACCGCTACGCATGGTATCAATGATCCGGATAAATACATCCTGGAAAATATCTTCGGCCAGGTATTTGTCTTTTACCAGGAACAGGATGGATGTATAGAGCTTATCCTTATGCCTCAGCACCAATGTTTCAAGGGCATCAAGATTTCCATCCTGGAACAGATAGATAAGTTCGTGGTCAGTTTTTTTCAGTAAAGCTTTCATAACTCCTACAGTTTAGGTTTGTCCACTATAGCAAAGGCTATAGCAGGTTCAAATGGATATTGGTTGCAATAAAGGACGATTAATAAAATGTAGAAGTTCAGGCTATAGGCGGGTTAATTTTAGGATTTTTCATCTTTAATGATATTGGAAACTAAAAATAGTGTATTTCATGAAATTGCCAAACATTTGTGAAAGTAAACTGTAGTATTGTGTGCTAACAAAATGTTAAGAATCCCGCTTAAACACTAAGCCCCATAAGGCTTTACATTTGCAGACATATTAATGGAAAAAACAATAAAAGGGAAGAATCCCGTCAAAACGAAGACCGTAATTTCCGCAGAAAACATCCTGATTAAAGGGGCAAGGGTGCATAACCTGAAAAATGTTACTGTTGAAATACCCAGAAACAAATTGATTGTGGTTACCGGTGTGTCTGGTTCTGGTAAATCTTCTCTTACAATTGATACTTTATTTGCCGAGGGGCAGCGCCGCTATGCGGAAAGCCTGAGTGCCTATGCCCGCCAGTTCCTCGACCGGATGAATAAGCCGGATGTGGATTATATTAAAGGCCTTTGCCCGGCTATTGCCATTGAACAAAAAGTAATTACAAGAACTCCCCGCAGCACTGTTGGAAGTATGACGGAGATATATGATTACCTGCGGTTACTTTTTGCAAGGATAGGCAAAACCATTTCTCCTGTTTCAGGAAAAGAAGTAAAAAAAGATGATGTGACGGATGTGCTTGATGCAATTACTCAATTGAAAGAAGGAACTAAGGTTTTTATCCTGGCAAAATTCAAACAACACAAGAACAGGGATATAAAAGAAGAATTGAATATTCTGACGCAGAAGGGATTCAGTAGAGTCTATAGTCGTGAGTCGGGAGTCGGGAGTCAGGAGCCGGGAGTCGTTCACCGGATTGAAGAGATACTTGTATTAAGTGATAAAGAGTTGAGGTCAAAAAAAATTACTCATATTCTTGTTGACAGAATTGTAGTAAAAGAATTTGATGAAGATGATAAACATCGCTTGGCAGATTCTATTGGAACTGCATTTTATGAAGGAGAGGGAGATGTCTATCTTGAAGTTCAGACAGCGGACAACGAACAACGGACAACTCTTCTTCATTATAACAATCGTTTCGAAATGGATGGAATGTTGTTTGAAGAACCACAGCCAAATCTTTTTTCATTCAATAATCCATTTGGTGCTTGTCCAACCTGCGAAGGTTTTTCCCAGGTACTGGGCATTGATCCTGACCTGGTGATTCCTGACAGAAGATTGAGTGTATATGATGGTGCAGTGGCTCCATGGAAAGGGGAGAAGCTGGATTGGTGGCGGCAGAATTTTGTAAAAGGGGCAAAGAAGTTCAATTTCCCGGTGCATAAACCTATTGCTGATCTCACAGACAAACAATTAAAACAATTATGGGAAGGAAGTGATGGTGTGTATGGCATCAATGATTTTTTCAAGGATGTGGAATCGCAATTGTATAAAGTTCAATACCGGGTTTTATTAAGTCGTTACAGGGGCAGAACTGATTGCCCGGATTGCAATGGTTACCGTTTAAGAAAAGAAGCATTATATGTGAAGGTGAGTAGCAAAAATATCGGTGAGTTGGCCACGATGCCGGTAAAAGATTTAAAAGTTTGGTTTGATAGATTGGAAAAAAAATTAAGCGATCTGGACAGGCAGGTGGCCAAAAGAATACTGATTGAATTGCATAACCGGTTGGATACATTGCTTAAAGTAGGGTTAGGGTATTTAACCCTGAGTCGTTTGGCCAATTCATTAAGTGGCGGCGAAAGCCAGCGAATCCAATTAACAAGAAGTCTTGGCAGCAACCTGACCAATTCACTTTATATACTCGATGAACCCTCTATTGGTCTTCATTCAAGAGATACTGCTAATTTAATTAAGGTATTAAAAGAATTAAGAGATTTAGGAAATACAGTGGTGGTAGTGGAACATGATGAAATGATGATGCGTGAAGCCGATCATATAATTGACATGGGCCCTTTGGCTTCGCATCTGGGTGGTGAAGTGGTAGCAGAAGGAGATTATGATGAAATTATTTCCAACCCCATGAGCCTGACGGGTAAGTACCTGAATCACGAACTAACTATTGATCCGCCAAAAACGGTTCGCAAATGGAACCGATCCATAACGGTAGAAGGGGCAAGACAACACAACCTGAAAAATATTACTGTCGAATTCCCATTGAATGTATTATGTGTCGTGAGCGGCGTAAGCGGAAGCGGAAAAACAACATTGGTAAAACAAATTCTTTATCCGGCGTTGCGAAAATTAAAAGGCGAATTTGGTGATAAGATCGGTTACCATAAGCAGCTTACCGGCGATATTGACACCATTGCACAGGTTGAAATGGTAGATCAGAATCCTATTGGTAAATCATCAAGAAGCAATCCTGTAACCTATATCAAGGCTTATGATGAAATAAGGGATTTATTTGCGAAGCAACCATTGAGCAAAATGCGGGGATTTCTTCCCAAACATTTTTCATTTAATGTGGATGGAGGAAGATGTGATACCTGCAAAGGTGAAGGTGAACAGGTGGTAGAAATGCAGTTTCTGGCGGATGTACATCTAACTTGTGAAAGCTGCGGAGGCAAGAGATTTAAAGAAGAAGTGCTGGAAGTAAAAGTGAATGATAAAAGTATTTATGATGTTTTGGAAATGAGTGTTGATGAAGCAATCGACTTCTTGCCTCATCCGTCAGGCGGGTCTCAGGGGGCTTTGCAACCTTTAAGTGATGTTGGTTTGGGTTATATAAAACTTGGTCAGTCATCCGGCACATTATCAGGTGGTGAAGCACAACGGGTAAAACTGGCTTCTTTTCTGGGAAAAGGAAGAGCTAATAACAAAGTCCTTTTCATTTTTGATGAACCTACAACAGGTCTTCACTTTCATGATATAAAAAAACTGCTTGCCTCTTTCAATGCATTGATTGAGCAAGGACATTCCATCCTGGTAATTGAACATAACACCGATGTTATTAAAAGTGCCGACTGGGTAATTGACCTTGGTCCGGAGGCAGGAGATGGAGGCGGTGAACTGGTATTTGCCGGCAAACCATTGGATTTAAAAAAATGTTCAAAAAGTCACACGGCTTTTTTTCTGCACGGTTTTTAAGATATATTTTTTTATTGAGGACTCGTAGAATTACGATTTATCTATTCTTGATTATGATCAAGAATAGGGGCTTGCATAAACGGGAATATCTATCTATCTTTGGTGCTTGTTCGTATTTTCCCGTATCCCTCATCCTGCTAAAATTCCAACCTAAATCATCTTCTATGTATGAGCCGGTTTTAAAACAACAGGTAGTTTTTTAATTGCTATAAGTGAAGATTTTTTCCAATTCCTCCCAAAGACTAATTATTCTTTTTTCTGTGGTTAACCAACCCAGGTTCGAATCTATTTAAACTAAAAATTTTGTGAGCATGAAAAGGATTTATTATTTTATTTTTTTTCTGATGTTTGTTACATCAGTTGCAAACGCAGCTAACCGTTTTTCGGTAGCAACAGGAAACTGGAATTCAACTGCTACCTGGTCTGCCACTTCTGGCGGTGCTGGTGGTGCTTCCGTACCAGCAGCAGGTGATGTTGTTACAATTGAAGGTGGCTTTACAGTTACAGTAACTGCAGATGCAGCTTGTACTTCTCTAACATTTACAACAACAACTTTTGGAACGTTAAGTATCAACTCAGGAATTACTCTGGCAGTTTCAGGAGCAATCACCATCCCAAGGGGGCTTAATCCCGATGTAAACACTCTTGCCGTTGGCGCTGGTATTTTGAATGCGAGCACCATTGCGTTTACAAGCAGTGGTACTGCTGTAAGACATATAATGACAATTTCTACCGGAACAGTAACTGTTACGGGAGATATCACAACAAATAATAACGGTAATACATCACCTTCAATTACATTTACCGGAGCTGGACTTCTGCAAGTAGGTGGTCAACTTATGTCTCTCACAAATGTTGGGGGCACTTTAACAACAATTGCTGGGTGCACAGTTAATTATAATGGAGCTGGTCAGACAGCCAGAGTTGATAATTATCTCGGGAACCTTACTCTTTCTGGTTCAGGCGTAAAGACTTTTGCTACGACACCAACCGTTACCGGCGTTCTTTCCATGGAAGGAACTGCAACAGTTGCAGTGACAACCGGAGTTGTAACATATGGCACTGCTGCAACACTTCAATACAATACTTCAACTTCAAGAACAGCCTCTGCAGTAGAATGGATAACCCCATTTGCTGCAACGGGGGGTGTGGTTATTGCAAATACAGGTACGATAACATTGAATGTAAATAAAGTATTTAATGCCAGTGTTCCATTAACCATTAACAGTGGGGCTACTTTAAACACTGACGCTGCAAATAATCGGAGTTTATCATTTGGCGGTGACTTTAACAATGGGGGTACATTCACTGCTAATGCATCTCCAATTACAATTTCAGGTACAATGGCTACCCAAAGCATTGATGGCTTTACCACCACAGGTTTAGTTTCAATGACAAAAACATCTGGTACCGCAACATTTCAAGGTAATGTGAACGGTACTGGATTAACCATTAACGGAACAGGTGGTACATTAAATCTTGGTACGGGTTTGACTCATACGTTTACTGGAACATGGACAAGAACTAATGGAACACTTAATGGTGGTTCAAGCACATTAAATTTCAGCCTTGCCGGTACAGTTTTCAGTGGCACGGGCGGAACGTTTACAGCCGGCACGGGTACTGTTAACTACAGTAATGCCGCTGCACAGACATTTCCCGCTTTGACCTACAACAACCTTACCCTTTCCGGTGGTGGTGTAAAGACGGTCTCTACTACACCAACCGTAAGTGGCATACTTTCCATGCAGGGAACTTCATCTGTTACGGTAACAACCGGAGCTGTAACTTTTGGTGCTGCCTCAACACTTGAGTATGCAGGTTCTTCTGCTCAAACTTCGACCAACGAAGAATTTCCTGCTGCTAGTGGTCCGGTAAATCTTAAAATAAATAATGCAAGCGGAGTTATATTACATGCTGCCCGTTCAATCGGCGGTGATTTAACTTTAACCAATGGTATATTAACTACTACTGCTACAAACCTACTCACATTGAATTCAGGAGCAACTACTTCAGTAGGATCAAATTCTTCTTATGTAGATGGCCCGATTGCAAAAGCAGGAACTGGAGCCGTTACTTTTCCTGTGGGTAAATCAGGAACTTACCGGCCACTTGCAATTTCTGCACCCGGTGCCGGCAACACCTTAAAGGCTGAATATTTTAAAGCAACACCTCCAAACAGAACATCTCGTGTAGCCGGTTTATATAAAGTAAGTGCCTGCGAATATTGGGATTTAAGTGTTGTTTCAGGAACGCCAACAGTTGATGTTACATTATATTGGAATGGAATTGCCAGCCCATGTAATGCTGCCATTGCTTATATAGACAACCCTGCTTCGGTTACAATAGCACACCATAATAGCGGTAGTTCATCCTGGGATAGCTATGGCGGCTCCGGTGTTGGTACAAATTCAAGCGGCTCAGTTACAAGAACCAGTGTTAGCATTTTTAGCTTTTTTACTTTAGGTAGTACAGATCCTAATAACCCACTGCCAGTTAAGCTCAGCAATATAAAAGCATTTGAAAAGCAACAGGGTGTTCAAATTGACTGGACAGCTTACCAGGAAGAAAACCTGAGCCGTTACTCTGTAGAGCGTTCAACCAATGGCATCACCTATACTTCTATCGGCGAAATAGCTTCCCGCAACTCAGCGGTAGAAACTAACTATGGTTTCTTTGATGCCAGTCCTGTTCAGGGTGTTAACTTCTACCGCCTCAGGACAATTGATATGGATAGCAAATATGCTTACAGCGCCATCGTAAAAGTAAACCTTGACAAGAGTGGGAAGGATATTTCGCTGTATCCTAATCCATCTGCAGGCGGCTATATTTCCTTCCAGGGTGCCGACCTTGCAAAAGGAAATTATACAGTGAGAGTGTATAATAGCATTGGCGCACATGTAATGGGCCAGAGCTTTACGCATACAGGAGGGGCTATTAACCAAACCCTGAAACTGCCATCTGGCATCAAGTCAGGTATGTACTCATTGCAACTGATTAATGGTGATGTGAAAGTGATGAGCAAGACCTTTATGGTACAATAAGAAAAACTAACATATAGATTGAAAAGGATCTCTTCGGAGGTCCTTTTTTAATGTAAGGGACTGTTTGCATTGATTATTGTTTAATAAATTTCTGATATAAGGCTAAGCCTTTTTCATTTATTACTGAAAGTATATAACCAGCCGAAGGCAACATGCTTACATCAATATTTATACTGGTGCTTCCGGACGGAATATTTTCTGTTTGTTTTTTTACTGCCGCTCCTTTCATATCAGTAATACTGATCATCACTATTCCTTGTTTGCCCTGGAAAAACGACAAGTTCAGTGAATTCACAGCAGGGTTAGGAAATACAGAAATGCCTGTTGCTTTTTGTTTCAAATCAAACCGGAGAATCTTACTATAAGTAAAATGTCCGTTCTTATCCATCAATTGCAAACGATAAAAAACTTTTTGAGTCTGCAAGTTCATCAAATCATTATCAGTATAGCTATATTCATTCCTGTTGCTGTTTGCAGCGCCCATCACATTTCCAATAGTATTGAAATTGATCCCATCAAAGCTTCGCTGAATACTAAAATGACTGAAATCTTTTTCCAATTCAGTTTTCCAAAGCAGTTGAACAGTTTCATTATTCAATGTTCCGCTAAATTGAAGTAAATGTATTGGAAGCATTGCACCAAAGCTGTTGATTTTCCACAGGTCATTCAATACACCTGAAGTGGCGCCATCAAAACCATATCCGCCAAATAGCCAGAGATTGCCATTGCCATCCGACCAGGAAACGCTGCCTGTTCTTGCCCCGGATTTATTAGAAGTATCCGGCATTCCCTGAGTTCCATAAACTCCTACATGGTCAACTGTATTATCCCCTTTTACCCAAGTCCATACATTACTGGAAGGACTATATTTCCAAAGATCATTCAGGTAGCCAGAAATGGAACTATCATAACCGTAGCCTCCAAACATCCATAATTCTCCACCTATATCTTTCCAGGAACTACTGACATATCTTGCACCGGGTTTGTTGGCAGCATTGGGCATACCCTGCATGCCATACACACCCGTCTGATTTCTTGTTTTGTCGCCATTTATCCATGTCCATTCATTGGTAAGGGTATTGTATTTCCACATATCATTCAAATTGCCTGCATTAATTTCACTATATCCGTAGCCTCCAAATAACCATAGGTTACCAGTTGCATCTAACCAAGAAGTGCTTACATATCTTGCGCCAGGTCTGTTAGTAGCGTTAGCTATTCCTTTTGTGCCATAAACTCCTAAATGATTAACGGTATTATCACCCTTTATCCATGTCCATTGATTACTGGAGGGATTATACTTCCAGATATCATTTAAAATTCCCGAGACGGTGCCATCATAGCCATAGCCACCAAACAACCACAGGTTGCCATTTGCATCTGTCCATGTCTGGCTGCCATATCTTGCACCGGGATTATTAGCAATATTTGCAATTCCCTGTGAACCATAAATACCAGGTTTGTTAACTGTATTATCACCTTTTATCCATGTCCATTCATTGGTAGAGAGATTATATTTCCAGATAGAGTTTAAAAAGCCAAGGGAAGAGTTGGTGTATCCATAGCCACCGAATAACCAGAGGTTACCACTGGTGTCTGTCCAGGAAACACTGGAATAGGCTGCACCGGGCTTATTAGCAGCATTTGCTAATCCCTGTGTGCCATATAAACTGAATTGACCGGCTGTATTATTTCCTTTTATCCATGTCCATTTATTATAAAGAGGATCATATTTCCAAAGGTCATTTAAGTAGCCTAAGCTGCTGGCACTGTACCCCGATCCTCCAAAGAGCCAAAGATTACCGGCAGCATCTCTCCATGTAGTAGAGGAATTTCTTGCGCCGGGCTTGTTAGCTGTGTTTGAAATACCCTGAGTTCCGTACACACCAAAATGATCAACTGTGTTATCTCCCTTCATCCAAATCCAGGGAGTATTCGGAACAATTTGTGCAGATGAAAATGTGGCGAATAACAGAAATACCACAAAAACCAGAGTGTTTTTCATGATAGGATGGAATTGGATTCATTCCAAACTAAACAAGTTTGCCAGCAAATACAATTAATGAAGTAATTGAAAATGTAATTTCAGGGAATACCCTTAGTTATGGGGAGAGTTAATGATTAACGGGTTGATTCTAATTAAAAAAGAATTGATTTCAGCAAAGAACTAATTTAATTATTTGCCTGGCAATAGCAATGATTACATTATTTTAAATAGGGTGGATTTACCGAAGCTTATCCAGCGTTTTAATCAACTTTTCATCTTTCCGGATATTGCGGAAGGCCATGAAATAGCCTACTATTGTGGCAAAGGGAATAATACAGGAAAGGGCCAGGGTAGGCTTAATCAAGTTGTTCATCTGTAAAATATAAAGAACAACAATCAGAACTGAAAGCAAAAGTCCCAGCAGGCATAACTGCATTTGCTGTCTTCGGTTTTTAAAAAGAAATATGACAATAGTAGATAAAATCATTGAAGCGCCGGTTAATATCAGTAGAAAAAAACTACTGCCTGCATCCACCTGTATAGTTACAGGAACGGTGCTTTTCCCAACGATCTCACTACCTACAACGAAAGGAAACATAAAACTTAGCATAGCAGCTACAGTTGATAATAATAACCACATGGTTTGCTGACGTTGAATCATAACTTATTTTTTTAATCTAAATATCAGAAATTTATCCGACTGGTTATTAAAAATAGCCAGACGGATAGGTTAACTCAATTCCGGATAAAGTGGAAATTGCTTCATAAATTCTTTCACCTCATGCATTACTGAAATAATCACTGCTTCTTCATCTGCATTCATCAATACTTTATCAATCATAGCCACAATTGATTCTACATGATTTTCTTTCAAATCCCTCGTGGTTACAGCCGGAACGCCAATTCGGATTCCGGAAGTAACAAAAGGTGATTTGTCATCAAAAGGTACAGAATTTCTGTTAACAGTGATATGAGCTTTGTCTAATGTTTCCTGGGCTTTTTTGCCGGTGATGTTTTTATTCCGGAGATCAATCAGCATTAAATGATTATCAGTGCCGCCGCTGATAAGGTTATATCCTTTGCTTACAAATGCTTTAGCCATTGCTTGTGCATTACTGATTATTTGTTTGCCATAGGATTTAAAATCTTCTGAAAGTATTTCGCCAAATGCAACGGCTTTAGCTGCAATAACATGTTCAAGCGGACCACCCTGCGAACCCGGAAATACAGCAAGATCAAGTAATGCACTCATTTTTCTCAGATTCCCTTTCGGGTCTTTAATGTCCCAGGGATTTTCAAAATCATGACGAAGCATAATAATGCCACCCCTCGGACCCCTTAATGTTTTATGAGTAGTGGAGCTTACTATATGACAATGATCAAAAGGATCGTTTAGTAAACCTGTTGCAATTAATCCTGCAGGATGTGCAATATCTGCAAAAACAACAGCGCCTACTTCATCTGCAACAGCCCGGATACGTTTATAATCCCAGTCGCGGCTATAGGCTGATGCCCCGCAGATGATCATCTTTGGTTTTTCTGCACGGGCTTTTGCTTCCAGCTGCTCATAATCAACGATACCGTCTTTAGTAACCCCATAATGAATGGCATGGTATGTTTTACCACTGAAATTAGCAGGGCTTCCGTGGGTAAGATGACCACCCATGCTGAGATCAAGGCCCAGGAATTTTTCTCCGGGTTTCATTACAGCAAGGAACACAGCGGCGTTGGCTTGTGCACCGCTATGTGGCTGTACATTAGCCCAACTGGCATTAAATATTTTTTTTAATCTTTCAATGGCAAGGGTTTCTATTTCATCCACAATTTCGCAACCACCGTAATAACGTTTGCCGGGATAACCTTCGGCATATTTATTAGTGGGTACTGTTCCCATGGCCTGCATCACCTGCAAAGAAGTAAAATTTTCTGAAGCGATCAGTTCAATGCCGGTTCTTTGACGTTCCAGTTCTTTTTTAATGAGGTCGAAAACAAGTGTATCTTTTTGCATAGCAGGTGTTTAAAAATTTACAGGTTTATCAGTTCACAAGTTTTTTAATCCACAAAAGCTTTTACAATCAGAAAGAACATGTAAACTTCTGGAACCACTTGAACTTTTTGAACCGGGTTTTGCAAAAGTAAGTGAGCCACCAATGCCGCAGCTACCCGGTTGAAAATTTTTGTTTATTTCAAAAGTCTTACTTTCGTTCCCCTTGATTAGTTTAAAAGCCATGTTGATTTATTCATGAAAGCTATCATACCAGTAGCAGGCGCAGGTACCAAATTGCGTCCACAAAGTTACACTCAACCCAAGGCGCTAATCCCGCTGGCCGGAAAGACAGTGATCAGCATTATTATTGATCAGTTGCGGCAGGCCGGTATTAATGAGATTATTTTTATTGTTGGTTATTTGGGTGAAAAAATACAGGACTATGTAAAAAATAAGTATCCCGATCTGAAGGCCCATTATGTGCATCAGGTAGACAGGCAGGGCATCGGCCATGCCATCCGGCTTACCAAAAACCTTGTGGACCATGATGAGGTATTTGTGGTATTGGGCGACACCATCTGCGAGTACGATGTACAGCAGGTAGTGAAAAGTCCCTTTTCAATGATTGGCGTAAGAAAAGTGGATGATCCAAGAGATTTTGGTGTGGCTGAAATTGATGAAAATTGCTTTATCAGTCATGTGGTGGAGAAACCACAAATACCAAAATCAAATATGGCAATGGTAGGGCTTTATAAAATCAGGGAAAGTGAACAGATGTTTCAATGCCTGGAAAATAATATCAGGCAGGGTTTGCGGAGCCATGGCGAATATAGTTTGACAGATGCGTTGGATTGCATGATCCGGATGGGGACCAAATTCAAATCATTTAAAGTAGAAAACTGGTTTGATTGTGGTAAAAAAGAAACGATGCTGGAATCCAATGCTACCTTGTTAAAGAAATTTGCCCCGGAAACGTCTGCAAAAGATTTTGAAAATACAGTGATCATTCCGCCGGTGAGTATCGGAGACGGCTGTAATATTAAAAATTCAATTATTGGTCCCAATGTTGCAATTGGGGAGAATACAACTATTGATTATTCCATCGTAAAAAATTCTATTGTCGGTTCTTTTTCAAATCTCTTTGATATTGTTTTGAGTGATTCGGTTATTGGTAGCGATGCAAATCTTCGGGGAGAATCCCGGTCGCTGAATATCGGGGATAATACAAGTATTGACCTGGGTTAGTTATTGGTTACTTGTACCTTGTTTCTTCTTCAATTATCTTTACTCATGACTAACGACTAAAGACTAATGACTCATTTCTCCAATCGTATTACCAAACTCTTCAACATTGAATACCCTATCATCCAGGCCGGAATGATCTGGGCCAGCGGATGGCGTCTTGCCAGTGCAGTAAGTAATGCAGGTGGGCTTGGCCTTATTGGCAGCGGTTCAATGTATCCTGATGTTTTAAAAGAGCATATTCAGAAATGCAAATTGGCAACAGCACGTCCCTTTGGAGTAAACCTTCCTTTAATTTATCCTGATATTGACAAACATGTTCAGATAATTATTGATGAGGGAGTAAAAATAGTTTTTACCTCTGCCGGTAACCCAAAAACATGGACGGAAATTTTAAAAGAAAAAGATATTGCAGTAGTACATGTGGTTAGTTCTTCAAAATTTGCGAAGAAAGCTGAAGAAGCCGGGTGCGATGCAGTGGTGGCAGAAGGATTTGAAGCCGGCGGGCATAATGGTCGGGAAGAAACCACAACGATGGTATTAGTTCCTGCAGTGGTAAATACTGTAAAAATTCCGGTTATAGCTGCGGGTGGTATCGCCAATGGAAGGCAAATGCTGGCGGCCATGGTATTAGGAGCAGAAGGCGTGCAAATGGGCAGCCGGTTTGTAGCAAGCGAAGAGGCCTCTTCACACACTAATTTTAAGGAAAAAGTGATTCACTCGCAGGAAGGTGATACCCAGCTTATGCTAAAGCAGCTGGCTCCTGTGCGACTGTTGAAAAATGAATTCTTCCGTCAAATACAGGAAGCCGAATTAAAAGGGGCAACGAAAGAAGAGTTAGCTGCGTTATTGGGAAGGGCCAGAGCTAAGAAAGGCATGTTTGAAGGGGATTTGGAGCAGGGCGAGTTGGAAATAGGGCAGGTAAGCTCTTTGCTGAATAATATTTTACCGGCAAGTGAGATAGTAAAGAATGTATGGAAAGAGTTTATGAGCGGTTTGGCAGAACCCGTGAAAAAGTTTTAATTTTAATCTGTCTGTAATAGCGACACGGTAGAAACAATTGTTTAATCATCAAACCAAATCAAATGAAACCTATATTTCTGCTTGCAATCACCCTAATCGGTTGTACTGCTGTCAAAGCTAACAATGACAACCCGGGTGATGGCAAAAAAGACGAATTGAATGGCATAGTAATTCATTCAGAAACTAAAAAGCCTTTGAAAGATGTAATGATAACGGCAGTGCTGGTTTCAAAAAAAGAAAAGGTAGTAATGACAGATGGGGCGGGTAGTTTTGCTTTTGACGAACTGAAACCCGGTACCTATAAATTCATTTTTGAAAAAACAGGGTATAAAAAAATTACAAAAGATAAAGTGGTGATTAAAACTGACGAGGCTTTTCAAATGAATATTGAAATGATCGAAAGCGATAATTTTGAGATTATGCCATCGCCTTTTCTTGTGGCAGGGTAAAATAAAAAAATAATCAGAAAGTCCCGTTCCGTCTAAGGCGAAACGGGACTTTTGCTTTTAATACCCGGGTTTGGCAAACGCCTTCTTAATATAAGTGATCAGTTTTTTCTAAACGCCCACTTAATCATCTCCTTCCAGCTTGGTTTTTTGCCATACATTAATATACCGGTGCGGTAAATTTTTCCGGCAAACCAAACGGTGAAAATAAATCCGATGATCAACATGGCCATAGATAAACCCAGTTGCCACCAGGGAACAGTGTTCGGAACTCCGAATGGTATCCGGGCCATCATTACAATAGGAGAACTGAAAGGAATAATGCTTGCCCAAACAGCAACCGGGCTGGTGGGGTTGGCAATGGCCGTACTCATTACGGCAATAGAAAGTATAACCAGCATTGTAATGGGGAAACTTAATGACTGAGCTTCTCTCATGTCCTCATTAACGGCGCTGCCAATGGCCCCATATAGTGATGAATAAAAGAAAAATCCGGCTAAGAAATAAAAACCAAAACAAAATAAGATTAATGGTACATCAACACTGGAAAACATATTCTGCATTTGACCTACCATAGCATTTGCTGCACCACCGCCGGTGCCGGAAACCCTGGCAATATTATAAACAATAAGAACGAAGGCAATCCAGATAAAAAACTGTGTCAATGCTACCATGCCAATACCCAGTATCTTTCCAAGCATCATCTGAAAAGGTTTTACAGAAGAAACAATGACTTCTGCAATCCGGTTGGTTTTTTCTTCCATCACTCCCATCATTACCTGTGAGCCGTAAATAAGAAGTATTAAATAGATAAGTAGCCCGGCAACATAACCAATACCTTCGGCTGTTTTAGCATTGGCTTTAATATCTTTAATATTCTTTGGCGACAACCCAAGATGACTGGTACTAAGAATTATCTGCTTATCAGCATCTATCTGTAAGCTGTCATTTTTTATTTTGTTCCAGATCCGGTTAAGCTTGGCTTCAACCATAACTGTTGAAGATGTGCCATAAGACTTGTTAGATTTAAAAAACAGACTGTCGGTTCCGGCTTTCCAGTTTATTGCCGGGATTACGATATAGCCATCGAATCCGGCTGCTTTATGGTTGGCAATTATTTTTTCAGGGTCATTCTTTATAAGTGTTAAGGAAGAAGTTTTGTCTGCGCTATTTTCTTTGGCGAGCATGGTTTCGGAAAGGTAGCCGGATGAATCAATGACTGCTACTTTCAGGTTCTGCACACTTTCCTTTGCGATATAACCCATACCGAAAATTAACAGCATATAAAGCAGGGGGAACAAAAGGGTGGAGATAATAAAAGTTTTTTTCCGCACCCTTGTCAGGTATTCTCTTTTTATGATGAGCCATATTTTATGCATAGCAGGTTATTTTATGTTGTAATAATTTATGCGTTCACTTTTTGAAACTGTCTTGCCGTTGGGGTGCCTTCTACCAGCCGGATAAAGATATCATTCAGCGATGGCAATATTTCATTGAACGATTGAATGTTGGCGCCATGTTGTAACAGGAATTGCAACACATCATTGGGCCTATTCCCTTCTTTAATCCTGACTATGAATGAATGGTCTTTTGAACCGATGATTTCAAAGGGTGAGTTTCCATTCAATGAAGGCATTTGTTCTGTGCCTACACTAAACAGGTTTTCTTTAAAATCCTGTTTCACCTGTTTTACTGTGCCGTCTAATATTTTCGTTCCTTTATTAATCAGGACAATATGGTCACATATTTCTTCCACCTGCTCCATCCGGTGTGTGCTGAAAATAATAGTTGAACCTGTCTGTGCCAGTTTGAATATTTCATCTTTAATCAGGTTGGTATTTACCGGGTCAAGTCCGCTGAAGGGTTCATCCAGGATAATCAGTTTGGGCTCATGTAAAACTGTAGTTACAAATTGCAGTTTCTGGCTCATCCCTTTTGAAAGGTCTTCCACTTTTTTATTCCACCAGGTCTCCATTTCAAACCGGATGAACCATTGTTTGATTTTTTTTAATGCATCATTCCGCCTCAACCCCTTTAATTGTGCCAGGTACATTGTCTGCTCACCAATTTTCATTTTTTTATATAAGCCTCTTTCTTCCGGCATATAACCGATATAGCCAACATCATTTACCGGGTCAAATTTTTTTCCATCAAATATGATCTGGCCATCATCAGGGTAAAAAATTCCGGTAATCATCCTGAGCAAGGTGGTTTTGCCGGCGCCATTCGGGCCAAGCAATCCAAATATGCTTCCCTTTTCTACAGAAAGACTGATGTCGTCAACTGCTTTTTGTGTAGCAAAATATTTTTTAAGGTTGTGAAGTTCAAGAATAGCCATAATGATTGGTTTGGAAGTGTAAAATTAGTTGCCTGTCGTCATTTTTGATACATTTTGACAAACTGATTATTACACCCGGTAAACTGTAGAAAGCGATGGTCAAATTGATCCGATAGCTATCGGATTTAAAAGAACAGCAATTTGCCTGGCCACTCTTTCTCCATCCATGGCGGCGCTGACAATGCCACCGGCATAACCCGCTCCTTCCCCGCAGGGATATAGATTATTTATCTGAGGATGCTGCAGACTTTCTGCATCTCTTGGAATACGAACCGGAGAGGATGTTCTTGACTCGGTAGCCACCACTATAGCTTCATTCGTCAGATAGGCGTTCATTTTTTTCCCAAATTCTTTGAATGCTACCTGCAATCTTTTATGAATAAAACCAGGCAACACTTCTTTTAATGATGCCGGGTGTATTCCCGGTGGATATGAACAAACAGGAAGTGAGTAAGATGTTTTATTATCAATAAAATCCATTAACCGTTGTGCAGGCGCCACAAATTTTCCGCCACCTGCTTTAAAGGCATTTACTTCAACCCTTTTTTGAAATTCCATCAGCAATAAAGGACTGTCCAATCTTTCACTTTCCTCCCGATAATTATCGGGACATTTTTCAAAATATTTTCTTGCATCTTTTTCTTCCACTGTTACCACAATGCCACTATTAGCATAAGGATTATTTCGTTTGGAAGGGCTCCATCCGTTTACAACCAGTTCGCCGGGTGAAGTGGCAGCCGGGGCAATGATACCTCCGGGACACATGCAGAAGGAAAAAACACCTTTCCCGTCCACTTGCTGCACCCAGCTATAGGTGGCAGGTGGTAAGAATTCATTCCTGGTAGTACAATGGTATTGGGCACTGTCTATTATAGCCTGCGGATGTTCTACTCTTACACCCAGGGCAAATGGTTTGGGTTCTATTACTATTTTTTTTGAATGAAGTAGTTCAAATATATCTCTTGCTGAGTGTCCGGTGGCCAAAATTACCGCCTTCCCTTCGAATAAATTTCCATCACTTGTTTTGACCCCTTTTATTTCATTGCCTTTAATAATAAAGTCTGTTACTTTTTTCTCAAATAGAAATTCTCCGCCACAGTCCAGAATTTTTTTTCGTATTGCTTTAATAATATCCGGCAGTTTATTGGTGCCAATATGCGGATGAGATTCATATAAGATCTTTTCATCGGCGCCAAAATGAACAAAGAGATTCAGGATGCGGTTTATATCGCCCCGTTTGTTGCTTCGTGTATATAATTTGCCATCGCTATATGTGCCGGCACCACCTTCTCCAAAACAGTAATTGCTTTCAGGATTTATTTCACCTTCTTTATTAAGTATGGCCAGGTCTCTTCTTCTTGCCCTTACATCTTTGCCTCTTTCAAGTATAACTGGCTTTATTCCCTTTTCAATTAATTGAAGAGCTGCAAACAAACCGGCTGGCCCGGCGCCAATAATAATTACCCGGTTACCGGCATTTTTTACATCTTTAAAATCAAATTGGAGTAGCTCCCGGGACTGAAAGGGTTCATTAATAAATGCCTTTAGTGAAAGATTAATCCAGGGTTGTCTTCCCCTGGCATCAATTGAATGCTTTAAGATGGTAAAGCCCGAAACAGACGAAACCCTTATTGCTTCTGCCTGTGCAATGCTTTCCTTTATAAATGATTCGTTGGCCGCTTCAGACGGTGGTAACCTGAGGGAAATGGTCTTTTGCATACTGTCAGGTTTTTATCCTGAAATGTGAAAGCAAAGATGCAAATAAAAAATCAGGATTTATTGAAGAATTCTTTGTTATGGACATAAAATGTTTATACCTTCAAACAAGACCACCAGTTATGAATAAAAATCCCCTCCCTTCATTTTTTGTTTTGATTCTTTTTCTTACAGGTTTCTCCTGTGGCACTACTTACCAGAGCCAGTCTCTCCAGTATAAAAGTTACCGTATTAATAATACGGAGCAAAAAGATTCTGTTGTATTGGCTCTTATCAAACCATATGGCGATAGTGTAAATAAAAGCATGAATGATGTTGTTGGCATTGCTGACAATACGCTTGAAAAAAAACAACCGGAAGGCACACTGGGAAATTTTATGGTGGATGCTTTTTTTGTTATGGCCAAAGAAAAATACAATACACAGGCAGATATTGCTTTTCTCAATTATGGTGGTATCAGGCTGACTCAATTACCGGCGGGCAATGTGACACGGGGGAAAATTTTCGAACTGATGCCATTTGACAACCTGCTGATCCTTCAAAAAATAAAAGGAAATATTTTGCAACAGTTTCTGGATTTGATTGCAGCCAAAGGCGGCTGGCCATTAGCAGGAATAACTATGCAGATCAAGGATAAGAAAGCGGTAAATGTAATGATTACCGGCAAATCACTTGACCCTGATGCCACTTATACTGCAGTTAATTCTGATTTTATTGCAAATGGAGGAGATAACGCTGACATGCTAAGGCCCATACCACAAATATCCAATGGCTACCTGATGCGGGATGCCTTATTTGATTATATAAAAAAATTGAAAGGGGAAGGAAAAAATATATCTGCAAAAGAAGAAAACCGTGTTACCAATGCTCAATAGGAAAAAATTTATAAGGCAGGCGGCCCTTTCAGCCGGGGCAATAATGACCGGCCCTTCCTTAGCGCAGGCAGCGGAATATTTTAGTCCGTTAAAACTTACTATTCTGCATACGAATGATGTACACAGCCGCATAGAACCGTTTCCAATGGATGGTGGCCGTAATCAGGGGCTTGGAGGTGTGGCCGCAAGGGCAGAACTAATTACAAACATCCGGAAGGATCAGGAACATGTGTTATTACTGGATGCAGGAGATATATTTCAGGGCACGCCTTATTTTAATATTTATAAAGGAGAGCCAGAGATAAAAGCAATGACGGCCATGCAATATGATGCCTGCACTATCGGTAATCATGATTTTGACGGGGGAATGGAAAACCTGGCTACTCAATTGAGCAGCCATGCAAAATTTCCAATGTTGGTTGCTAATTACGATTTCACCGGTACACCCATGGAGTATAAAACCCAGCCATATAAAATATTTAAAAAAGGGAAATTAAAAATCGGAGTGTTTGGAGTTAGTATTGAAGGAAGAGGATTAATACCCGATACTTTATTTGGGGCGACAAAATATCTTGATCCTGTTCAGAAAGCAAATGAAACAGCGTATGAATTAAAGAAAGATAAAAATTGCGACATGGTTATCTGTTTATCGCACCTGGGATATCAATATAAGGAGAGTAATAAGGTAAGTGATGAAATATTAGCTAAAGGATCCCAGAACATTGACCTGATTATCGGAGGTCATACCCATACGTTTTTTGACAATCCTATAACCTATAAAAATAAAGATGGGGATGATATTATTGTGAACCAGGTAGGGTGGGCAGGTATTGTTTTAGGTAGACTAGATTTTGAATTTACCAAATTTTCGGGCAAAAAATTGGCAAATTCCCATACAATTTCTGTTTCACAAAAAACAGTTGGATAAAATTTTTTATTAGAAAAGAATTGTTGATATTCGCCTCCCTGTCCATCTTTTTTGTTTGAAATTGTGCAAGTGATATCCGGACACTTTTGAAATGACTATTATAGCCTCATATATAAATTACTGACTGACTGATGGAGAAGAATGCAGAAAAAGTCTGGACCAATTGTTTAAAGATCATCAATGATATTGTTGAAAGGCAGCATTACAAAACCTGGTTTGAACCAATAAAGCCGGTATCCCTAAAAAATAACGTTTTAGTTATCCAGGTTCCCAGTCAATTCTTTTTCGAATATCTTGAAGAACATTATGTAAATTTATTGGCAAAGACATTGAAGAGGGAATTGGGCAAAGAAGCCCGCCTCGAATACCGCATCATGGTGGACAGTGGTAACAGCAAGAACAAGCCTGTTACTATGGATGTAAGTGGACAGGGTTTTAAAACTTATTCAAATAACGAAATGGATTTTCCTCTTGTCATAAATAATCCTGTAAAGAATCCCTTTGTTATTCCGGGTCTTAAAAAAATGCAGATTGACCCGCAGTTAAATCATATTTATACATTCGAAGCATTTATAGAAGGTGATTGCAACCGGGTAGCCCGTCGTGCCGGTAAAACAGTGGCTGAAAAGCCCGGAGCTAATTCCTTTAATCCACTTGTAATCTATGGTGGTGTGGGTTTAGGTAAAACCCATCTGGGCCAGGCTATTGGAAATGAGGTTAAAAGAACTAACCCCAATAAGGTTGTATTATATGTAAGCTCAGAAAAATTTATTAACCAGTTCATGGATCACAGCCGGAACAATGCTATTAATGATTTTATTCATTTTTACCAGTTGATTGATGTGCTGATTATTGATGATGTACAGTTTTTTGCCAAGGCTGAAAAATCACAGGATGCTTTATTTGCCATTTTTAATCATCTTCATCAATCAGGCAAACAACTGGTTTTAACTTCTGATAAACCACCCAAAGACCTGGAAGGTGTGCAGGAAAGATTATTAAGCCGTTTCCGCTGGGGTTTAAGTGCCGATCTGCAGGTTCCGGATTATGATACCCGGATTGAAATCCTGGAAAGAAAAATGAAGATTGATGGACTGGAAATGCCTAAGGAAGTGGTGAAGTATATTGCTTACAACATCAGTAACAATGTAAGAGAGCTGGAAGGAGCATTAATATCACTGATGGCACAATCGTCTCTGAATAGAAGAGAGATTGATCTGGATTTAGCCAAGAAAGTGTTACGCAATTTTGTAAAATCATCCAGTAAAGAAATTACCATTGATACTATTCAGAAAATGGTTTGCGATTATTTTGATGTTCCCTACGACAAACTTCTTCAAAAGACCCGCAAAAGAGAAATTGTACAGGCCAGACAAATTACTATGTACCTGGCAAAGGCGTTCACTAAAAATTCATTGAAAACAATTGGTGAGCATTTTGGCGGACGGGATCATACCACGGTTATCCATTCCTGCCAGACAGTGAAGGATTTAATGGATACCGATGGCGTATTCAGGGAAAACGTATTGGAACTGCAGCAAAAAGTACAACTGGCTGCTATGTGATCTGATAAATAACAAATTTTACATCCCCAATTCCATGCACTTAGATCGGAATTTGTCCCGCCTCTGGCGAGATTGTCTTTTGGGATTTGTAGCTATTAATCTTTATTTTTGCTACCCCATTCTAAAATGGGTAACGGAGAGGTTCCGCCGGCTGGCGGACGAAAGGGACAGTTTGCTAAGCATTAGTATTAGCAAACTGTAGTGATGAAAATATTAGGAGAGGTGCCTGAGTGGCCGAAAGGGCCGGTTTGCTAAACCGTTGTACGAGCTTAAACTTGTACCGAGGGTTCGAATCCCTCCCTCTCCGCAAAAAACCCAACCTCTTTTTATACAAAAAAGTCGTTGGGTTTTTTCATAAAAAAAAGTGACTCTTTTAAAAGAGTCACTTTGGTCGGGAAGACAGGATTCGAACCTGCGACCCCCTGGTCCCAAACCAGGTGCGCTACCGGCCTGCGCTACTTCCCGCTGAAATAGGGAGTGCAAATATAATGGCTTCTCTTCTATTTTAAGCTATTATTTATGAGATGCAACTGCATCTTATCTTCGTCAGTAACTATGCTTGCAATAAAGAAAAATATCTTGCTCAGCAATTTTTTTTCTCTTGGCTTTGTACAAGTTATTAATTCATTATTACAATTATTGGTGATCCCATACGTCATTGCAAAGATCGGGGTGGCAAATTTTGGCGTGGTGGCTGTAGCACAGGTGGTAATGTATTACATGGGCACATTTACCGATTACGGTTTTAATCAAACCGCCACAAGAGAAGTTTCGCTGAACAGGACAAATATTCCGGTGTTATCTTCTGTTTTTTCAAGAGTATTTGCGGTTAAAATTCTTCTTTGCTTTGTTGCTTTTTTCATCTTGTTACTGCTGGCTTTAATTTTTCCATTTGTCAGGGCAAATTTTCTTCTTTATAGTATGGCATTACTGTATGTGCCCGGGTATGCATCTCTGCCTGCCTGGTTTTTGCAGGGCGTTGAACGAATGAAACTGCTGGCTCTCACCACACTTGCATCGAGAGTGATTTTTGTGATGCTGGTCTTTATCTTTATTAAAAGGGCCGTACATAGTCAATTGTTCATCTTTTTTATGGGTGTTGGAAATTTAGTAGCGGGATTGGTATGCCTGTGGATGGTGTTCAGGATATTCAAATTGAATTATATAAAGCCTTCGTTGCATGAAATGATGGGGGAACTAAAAAAAGGATGGCAGGTAATGGTAACAAATTTGTCTATGAATGTTATTCAATACGGCAATCTTTTTATTTTGAGGCTTTTTACCAATGACTTTGTTGCGGGGTATTTCAGTGTGGCCGAAAGAATCTTTTTCACCATGAAGCAAGTGCTAACCATATTTTCACAGGCAGTTTATCCCAGGGTGTGCCGGCTGGCTGAAAATGCCCCAGGACAACTCCGGTCCTTTTTTCGAAGGGCTTTTATTCCTTTTTTTATCACCGTTGTTGCCGGAAGTATAACAATATTTGCTTTTTCAACTTTCATCCTTCATTTTTTTGTTAAGGAAGAAAGTGCTCAGTCCGTATTGACTCTCCGGATGCTTTGTATTGTATTGCCCGTAATAACTTTAAATATCCCGTTTACATTAAGCCTGCTGGCATTTGACCAGCGCAAAACATATTTTAGTATTTACACTTCTGCCATGCTAATAAGTATTGCCGGTAGTATTATTTTGGTCAGCTTCTTTGAATTGCCAGGTACTATTGCAGCCATTTTTATTACTGAAATATTTATTACCATCGGCGTATTCCTGGCAATGAAACGGTATACAAAAAAATATCACTCCCTTCCCCGTCATAGCAGGTAGTGTTGATTATTGGTTATCTTGTGACGGTTTTAAAAGTATGCAACATTATCTGGTCACCGGCGGAGCCGGTTTTATTGGCAGTAATCTTATCAATACTTTATTCAGGAACAACCCGGGAGTAAAAATTACCTGCATGGATAATTTTGACACATCTTATTCAGCCGGTATTAAGCAACTCAACATCCGGAATTTTAAAAACAACCCGGATTTTCATTTTTTGTATAATGACATTACGGATGTATCAGCAGAAAAACTCTGCGAACTGATAGAAGAACCGGTGGATGTGATTGTGCATTTGGCAGCCAAAGCAGGAGTAAGACCAAGTATCCTGAATCCTTTGGCATATCAACAAACGAATGTAATCGGCACACAGCACCTGCTTGATTTTGCCAAAGAAAGAAATACACAACAATTTGTTTTTGCTTCCAGCAGCAGTGTGTATGGCATTAACGATCATTACCCGTGGAAGGAAGATGAACAGCTAATGCCCATTAGTCCTTATGCCATGACAAAACTGGCGGGTGAAATGCTGGGACATGTGTACAGCAAATTGTATGATATCCGCTTTCTCGCCTTGCGACTCTTTACTGTTTATGGGCCTTCCCAACGTCCCGACCTGGCTATTCATAAATTCACCAAAGCTATTTTGAAAGGCGAACCGATTACCATGTATGGCGATGGCAATACCAGCCGTGATTATACTTTTGTCGATGACATTGTTCAGGGTATCATCACTGCCATTAATTATGATAACACCGGTTTTGAAATTATTAACCTGGGTAATAATTATTCAGTTTCATTGAAAGAACTAATCAGGGCAATTGAAGATGTAACAGGAAGGAAAGCAAATATTGAACAACTTCCTGAGCAACCCGGCGATGTATCCAGGACATTTGCTGATATCGGCAAGGCAAAACGATTACTGGCTTACAATCCACAGACGAAACTGAATGACGGGTTGAAAAAATTCTACGACTGGTTTTTGGAAAATGAAGAATTGCTGATGCAATAATTACATGGTTATTTCAGAAGCATGATTAACTTCTTTTTTGGCGTGGTAAACCTTTCTTACGTTATATGTTTTCTTGTTCTGGGATTCAAAATAGGTTCTTGTATTAATGTCGGCAATGATACCGATAGTGATAAACTGGATACCACCCAGCAGCAATATCAGTCCTAAAATCAGCAACGGTTTGCCCCAGATATCATGCCCCGTTATTTTTAATACAAGCAAATAAATATTGATGGCTGCACCAATGCCAAAACTGATGAAGCCAATAGTGCCGAACAGATGCATAGGTTTCTGCATATACTTCCGCATAAACACCATCAACACCAGGTCGCTCATTACTTTAAAAGTGCGGTTGATGCCGTATTTGCTTTTTCCATGTATGCGGGAATGATGTTTTACATCTACCTGGGTGATCCTGGCGCCCTGCAATTTGGCCAGTACCGGAATAAAGCGGTGCAATTCACCATATAATCCTAACTCTTCAGCAATTTCTCTCCTGAAAATTTTTAAGGTGCAGCCATAATCCCTGATATAAACACCCGTCATCCGCCGGATCAAAGCGTTGGCAATTTTGCTGGGTATCTTGCGTAGAAAAAAACCATCTCTTCTATTTTTCCTGTTGCCTGCTACTACATCCCAATCTTCTTTTTTCAATAATTCAAGCATGGCAGGAATATCGGCAGGATCATTTTGAAGATCTCCATCTAATAAAGCCACATACTTACCACGGGAATAATCAATGCCGGCAGTCATGGCGGTACTTTGTCCATAGTTTTTCCTGAGTTCTACAAAAACAGTTCTGTCATCGGCATATTCAAGTATTTGTTGTTTGGTTTTATCGGATGAACCATCATCAACCAGTACTACTTCATAATCAATACCACTCAGCGCAAAACGAACTGATTCGAGGAGCGGTTTGATGTTCGCTTCCTCATTCATTACAGTGATGACAACTGATAGTTCCCGCATGGTCATAAATTATCAGGGCAAAGGTACTGTTTACGGAGAAAGGTTTTTTGGTCTCATAAATTCACCTTTGGTAAAACTATCTCAAAAACACGGTTCCCACTGAGACTCAAAGAACACAAAGAAAATTACTGTTGGTTACTAAAGCATTGCATTCCTGGCGCCTTTGCGGGATATATTAAATCTGACTTTTGGGATGAGTTAGTAATACCAAACATCCCTGAAATAGTATCTTCGCATCCTTTATAGCTATGGCAAAAACGAAGAATAACGGAACGGTCAGTGAAGAGAAGATCAATCATGATTTTATTGAGGTTTTTGGCGCCAGGGTACATAACCTGAAGAATATTGACATTGCCATTCCCAAAAACAAATTGGTAGTGATCACCGGTATCAGTGGAAGCGGAAAGTCATCTTTGGCATTTGATACTATATATGCTGAGGGGCAGCGTCGGTATATGGAAACCTTTGGCGCTTATGCCCGCCAGTTTATTGGCGATATGGAGCGGCCGGATGTAGATAAGATCACCGGGCTTTCACCTGTTATATCCATCGAACAAAAAACAACCAATAAAAATCCCCGGTCAACGGTAGGCACTATTACTGAGATTTACGACTTTCTTCGTTTGTTATTTGCAAGGATTGGTGAAGCCTATTCCTACAATACCGGAAAGAAGATGGTAAAGTGGAGTGAAGAAGAAATAGTTGAAAATATTTTTACAAAGTATTATGGAAAAAAAATTGCCTTGCTTGCACCGCTTATTCGTGGCCGGAAAGGTCATTACCGGGAGTTATTTGAAGAGGTAAGAAAGAAGGGATTTTTAAAAGTAAGAGTTGATGGTGAAATAAAAGACCTCGTTCCCAAAATGCAGGTGGACCGATATGTGATCCATGATATTGAATTGGTAGTGGATCGGTTGCAG
Organism: Chitinophagaceae bacterium; assembly: GCA_032654705.1. Classification (GTDB taxonomy): domain Bacteria; phylum Bacteroidota; class Bacteroidia; order Chitinophagales; family Chitinophagaceae; genus JJ008. The sequence goes on along the minus strand of JAULAZ010000003.1, from coordinate 1,921,488 downwards.
GTAACAGAAGAATTAAAACACCGGTTGAGCCAGAGTGTGCAGCAGGCGTTAAAGCTGGGTAAGGATTTAATGTTTATCGAAGTGGATGGAAAAACAATTGTTTCTTTTTCCAAAATGCTGATGTGTGAAGACACCGGCATCAGCTACGAAGAACCTTCACCTAATGCATTTTCTTTCAACTCTCCGTATGGTGCCTGCCCGGTGTGTAAGGGATTGGGAAATGTATATTCTATAGATATAAATGAAGTGCTTGCTGATACGTCAAAAAGTGTAAAGGAAGGTGGTATTGCACCTTTGGGCGAAGAAAGAAATGCCAGTGTGTTTCAGCAGGTGGTGGCATTTGCAGCTAAGAATAAAATTAAATTGGATAAACCTGTAAAAGAACTTTCGCCGGCACAACTGGATTTACTTTTATATGGCGACAAAGAAATTAATTCATCATTGGAGGTTGATACAGATGATGAAACAGTCCCAAATGAATATTCAGGAAGCTACGAAGGAATCATTCCTATGCTCAAACGATGGTTTTCTTCTTCGTATAGTTCAGAAGCATTGCGGGAATGGGTGCAGCAATTTATGACACTAAAAAAATGTGATAGCTGTAATGGTACAAGATTAAAAAAGGAAAGCCGCTGGTTTAAAGTAAATGGAAGAAATATTGCTGAACTCAGTAGTATGAATTTGGATAACCTCGCCGCATGGTTTGATGGTATTGAACTGATGCTGGAAAATAAACAAAAGACAATTGCTAAAGATGTATTGAAAGAAATCAAGGAACGGTTGCAGTTTCTTTTGGATGTCGGACTCACTTATCTCACTTTGTACAGGCCATCGAAAACGCTAAGTGGTGGCGAGTCACAACGGATCAGGCTGGCCACACAAATTGGTTCGCAGTTACAGGGCATTACTTATATTCTTGATGAACCATCCATTGGTTTGCATCAGCGGGATAATCACAGGTTAATAGATGCGTTAAAAAACTTAAGGGATATTGGCAATAGTGTCCTTGTTGTTGAGCATGATAAAGACATTATGCTGGCAGCAGATTATTTAATTGACATTGGACCGAAGGCGGGTTTTCATGGCGGAAAAATCGTAGCGGAGGGAGAGCCGGCGCATATTCTGCAATTAGATACACTCACTTCGGGGTATCTTAATGGTCGGCACAAAATTGCTGTTCCAAAAGAAAGAAGAAAGGGTAACGGCAAATTTCTTGAATTAAATGGAGCTAAAGGAAACAACCTGCAAAATGTGGAGGTAAAACTTCCGTTAGGAAAATTTATTTGTGTCACCGGTGTAAGCGGCAGTGGTAAGTCAACTTTAATTAATGAAACGGTTTATCCAATCCTGTCAAAGCATGCTTATGGTTCTAAAATGACGCCACTGGAATATAAATCGGTGAAAGGCCTGGAGGATATTGATAAAGTAATTGAAATAGACCAATCACCAATTGGAAGAACTCCGAGAAGCAACCCGGCTACTTATTGTGGATTTTTTACAGATATAAGAACGTTGTTTGCTTCCATCCCTGAAGCTAAGATCCGTGGCTATAATGCCGGTCGCTTTTCTTTTAATGTAAAAAATGGCCGTTGCGATGTTTGTGAAGGTGGCGGCATGCGGGTAATTGAAATGAATTTTTTACCTGATGTATATGTGCATTGCGAAAAATGCAATGGCAAACGGTATAACCGGGAGACACTGGAGATACGTTATAAAGGCAAATCCATTGCCGATGTGCTGGAGATGACGGTGGAAGAAGCAGTAGAATTTTTTCAGAATGTTCCTTACATATACCGCAAGATAAAAGTGCTGGAAGAAGTAGGGCTTGGTTACATCACTCTCGGGCAATCGGCCGTAACGCTGAGCGGGGGCGAAGCACAACGGGTGAAATTGTCAACCGAACTTTCTAAAAAAGATACCGGCAAAACCTTTTATATATTAGATGAACCGACCACCGGTCTGCATTTTGAAGACATACAACATTTGCTGGATGTGCTGAATAAATTAGTGGACAGGGGTAATACCGTGCTGGTAATAGAACACCAGATGGATGTGATCAAAGTAGCTGACCATATTATTGACCTTGGCCCGGAAGGTGGCGATGGAGGAGGAAGAATTTTATTTGAAGGAACTCCGGAGGAACTCGTAAACAATAAAAAAAGTTATACGGCGGAGTTTTTGAGAATTGAACTTGATTGATAAATTTTGATTTAATAAAATAAAACATCCTGCTTCTGGCAGGATGTTTTATTAAGAAATTTGTTTTATTAATTATGCTTTTGGTTTATTATCGGGAAGTTTAACAATTCCCCAAACCCAAAGTGCACCAAGAACACCCGCAGCAATAGCAAGAAAAATACCAAAAGAAGCAAACTTGGTCTGACGGAGGAACTGAATTAATGCAATAGCTCCGGCTCCTGCAAAACAGGCGGCTGCAATCATTTTTTCCTGGCCTTCGTAAGGTTTTGTTTTATCTCCCATTAAAAAGGTCACTGCACCGGCACCGATAAATCCCAGTAAAGAAATGAATCCTAATTCATGCAAACCATTTACTGATGTTGAAAATCCGCCTCCATATCCGCCATATCCACCAAAAGAAATGTGCCACCATGGTAAAAACATTGATATTAAACCCACGACTGCTAGAATCAATGCATACAATTTTTGTTTGTGAAGATTTAAATTTTCCATAATTAGTAAGTTGATTTTGGTTGGGCCTACTCGTATGGCTTTTCGGCATTCGCCCCTGTTTTTTGGGATTCAGGTCTCCCTGGTTATCTATTTACGAAACTAATATATGACAGTTTTTTAAAAACCTGACACAGAGTGACATAATTTTTTAAACTGCTTGATAACAGAGGACAAAATGGTGGAGAATTCTGTATGAAATCAGTGGAAATGCAACAAACCCGCAGTTTGGGCGGGAAGTGATTGAAAAAATTGACAGCATGGGTCCCGGCAATGAAGCGGTTTTTCACCCGGATACAGGATTTAATCAATTTTCCCGCCTTGCATGCAGCAGTTTCGTTCAATGCGAAACGAAGGCATGCCACTGTGGGTTTCTTTAGTTATGACAATTAAAAAGAACTCTGGGTTGGGGTTTAAGTATATAAGGTATATAAAGTAAACAGGTTTTGAAGTTGTTGGAGACCGACGTACTTATTTCCTTATATACTTTATTTACTCAAAACAGGCCCATAAGCTGGGCAGAGAGTGTTTAATAAATCGAATACTATTATGAGAGTACCAATAGAGAACGGATCAGGTTTTTCAACCAGGTATTAGATTTTATTAAGCTCTCCGCCGCTTATCAGGCTTAAGGAATTGTTACCTTATCTCAAACTTACCGGCAGCTGTTTCTTCATCACCGCAAAAAACCCGGTACACATAAGTGCCTCTTGCCAGTCCGGAAATCCGGTAATGATCTTTGGCATTCATCTTATAATTCTGCACCAGTGTGCCATTCAGGTCAAAAACAAAGAAGTCAACTTCTTTTCCTTCGTTGTTTTTGGCCACAACATGCATTTCCCTTTTTACAATGTCAGGATAAATTTTTACTGAACTGTTGTTGTGTGAAGAAAATGATCTGGCTTTTGCTTTTTTGGCCGGTTCTTCTTCTCCGGGTTTGCTGCTAAAACCAGTGAATGAATTTGCAGTAGCAAGCAACGGTTGAGCAAAGAATACACAGGATATAATACCCGGTGCAATCAGGCTTTTTAATTTGCTGTAGGTGGATTTTAGTTTCATAAGGCTAGGTTTTAAAGGATTAAAAAATATTTATTCAATATATCAATAGAATACCGGACATTTTAGTTGTTTGTTTTTTGCATTAATATTACCAATGCGCCAGCCCATCCGCAATATGCTGGAGAAATAAGCATCATTCTTTTTGGGATCACCCCGTTGGGCAAAATCCTGGTAAGGACGGGTTGTTGGAAAAGTATAGGTTCCCCTGTAATACAATCTTCTTGCCACTACTGCATCAGCCGCCGGCAAATGAGCGTCAAAAGTTATGGGATCAATGTAATAGTCGTGGCTTACATCATCTACATAGTCGGTAAATAACTTACGGTGCAGCACCTCAAAACCGATATAAAGATTTTCTTTCAGGAAATATTTGAAACCAAAACCGAGCAATAAATTTTTCTGCGTCAGTTTGTAAGGCTTGCTGTCAGGATATTCCGGAAAGCCTTGCCCTTCCAGGTGCAGCGGGGCCAGTTCTACCCATTTGCCATCCACATCCTGTGCTTTGGGATTGAAATGAAAAAAACCTGCTCCTCCTAAAACATATGGGCGGAGTTTGCCTTGCAGGCCTTCATATTTTTCAAGAAAAACAGTGGGATAAAATTCCAGCGCTGCATAGGCTTCACTGATACTTGTTTTAAAGCTCAGGTTCCTGTATTTACGGTCTTCTTCATCTCCACCTTTTGCCGGTGCCTGTGCATCGTTTCCTTCCAGGTAGCCAAGGTTTCCAGCCACCCGTATGCCGATCCACTCAGCCGGGTAGTAATTCAGGTAAACACCCTTGGAAATTTTTGTTAACGGCAGGTTGAGATCTTTAATAAAGGTTTTGCCTACTCCTGCAGTGCCACCAAGGTCACCCAAAAAAAACATGGGGCCTATTCCTAAGCCAAATTCAAATTTGCCATTGGGTGTACTGAGGGATTGCGAGTTGCTTTGAACGGAAAAGAGAGTCAACAAACAAATAAGTACGGACAGCCGCACAAGTAGTAAACTTGTTCTCATTGGTATCGGATTTCTGGTTTTCTAACTATTGGTTCTCGCTACTAAAGTAGAAAAAGAATAAGAAAGGTGTAGAATAAAACACTGATTTTCTTTTAATATCCGGGCAGTAAAAGTTTATCTACTTAGTGATTCTACGAAAATGAACTATGACCTGGTCATTTCTATATGCTCAATGCCATCTTCGAGGTAAATATCACTGGTTTGCAGGAAGCCAAAAGAAGAATAAAATTTTTGCAGATAAAACTGGGCGCCGATTTTAACAAGGGTTTTCCCGTAGATAGTATGTAAATGTTTCAGTGAATATTCCATCAGTTCCTTCCCAATTCCTTTGCCTCTTGCAGAGGGGGAAGTAACTACTCTGCCAATTGATGGCTCTTTGTAAGCAAGGCCCGGTGGTAAAAGCCGGGTATATGCAATCAGTTTATCATTGCACCATCCCATAAAATGATCTGATAACTGATCTTTATTATCCATGTCAGGGTAAACACAGTTTTGTTCTATGGCAAAAACTTCATTGCGTAATTGAAGTATGGCATAGAGTTCATGTGGCGATAATTCATTGAATTTTTTCAAAACCCATTTAATCATGAGTAAAAATAAGAAATGAGAAACAGAAAAATGAGAAATGAGGAAGTGAGCAATTCCTTACTTTCTAATTTCTTATTTCACATTTCCATTTATCTTCCTGCAGGCACCGGAACAACCGGCAAACTTTCATTGCCATCCCCGCTGACTGATTGCACAGCAAAGAAATAATTATCCTTTGAATAAGACAGATCCATTTTAGTATCTGTGGTAAAAAATTTTTTCTGCCACGTTGCATTTGTAGTTTCCCGCATTAAGACATAAAAGCCTTTTACATTCCCACTTTTTGGAGCCTTCCAGCTCAGGTAGGTATAATTGCCAAGTTTTTTTGTATCCACTTTTACTTCCTGTGGCATAGAAGGTGATTTGGCAAGATTAGCCAGGTTGCAAAGATTCAGGCAGGTATTTTTTCTCAAATAGTCAAAGTCCATAAACTCCGGCAGGTCGCCATATTGAATTCCATTTTCTACTCTAATATCCTGGTGCTGGTGATAATAATTTTCATTCATCTCTGTAAACCTGACGGCTGCATATCCCCGTTGTACATAAGGTGTGTGATCGCCACCTCTCAGGAAACGATCATTGCGGTATACCATCACCACTTCAAGATTATCAACATATCGTTCGCCAACTTCTTTTATATAACGGGCCAGTTGCCTTGCTTTTCCATCGTTTTCCAGCCCAAGGCTGCGGATATTCAATGCTGTTTTGCCGGTATCTTGTACGGAAAATGCTTCACTAAACACACGGATCTTTGTATTATTAACCAGGTTAGTTTCATTGCTGTTGTTACTTCCTATTATATCATTGTTCAGTACCGCTTCAATATTCCAATTTTGCTTTTTTGCTTTATCTGCCATGTAATTGGCGCCAAGTAAGCCCTGTTCTTCTCCACTGACGGCAATAAATATTATAGTTGCTGGAAATGAATGTTTACTCATTACTCTTGCACATTCCATCACAGCCGCAACGCCGCTGGCATCATCATTAGCGCCGGGAGCATCACCGTTGCCATCCATCACATTGCTGCGCATATTATCCAGGTGACCGCTTATGATAAAAATGCGGTCGTCATTTGCATCAGTGCCTTTTAAAGTGGCCACCACATTGCCCAGCAAAGTTGGTTTATCTACACGACGGCCATCAGGCTGTAAGGTTACCGTATCAATAAAAGCAGTCATTCTTCCGCCAGATTCTTTTGCAAATTCATTGAAACGGTTCAATACCCAGTTTCGGGCAGCGCCAATGCCACGCTTAGCATCGGTTTGGGTACTCAGCGTATTTCGTGTGCCAAAGCTTACCATTTTTCTGATATATGATTCAAGGGAGTCTTTTGAAATTTCGGTTACCATTTTTTCTACCTGCGGATCACGGTTGATGATTGTCTGGGCTTTTGCAGAAGCAGATAGAATAAACATGCAAAAAAGAAGAAGTAGCTTTTTCATCGTTATATAGTTTGGTCAATAAGTTTAAGCAATCAATACTAACAAGTAAATGATAAGTTCAAAAACCCGGAATCAGTTTTTTTTGAAACCTTTTTTAGATGCTGGTTAAAGAACTCAGTAATTATATTTATCCTTCCACAAATTTTTCAAAAACTTTCTTATCTCTTCTTCCCTTGCATTTTTACCGGGATCATAAAATTTTGTCCCCGCAATTTCTTTGGGCAAGTATTCCTGCGGGGAGAAATTGTTGTCATAGCTATGGGAGTATTCATAATTTTTACCATAACCCAGGTTCTTCATCAATCGGGTTGGTGCATTACGGATATGAAGCGGAACCGGCAGGTCACCGTGTTTCTTAACGGCTGATAAAGCTTCTCCAATTGCCACCACGGCCGCATTGCTTTTAGGTGATGCGGCGAGATAGGTGACACATTGCGAAAGAATAATATTTGCTTCGGGATAACCAATCTTATTCACCGCTTCAAAGGTGGCGTTTGCCATTACCAGTGCCGTTGGGTTAGCATTGCCAATATCTTCACTGGCCAGTATCACTAACCTGCGGGCAATAAATTTTACATCTTCACCACCATCAATCATTCTTGCCAGCCAATACACGGCGGCGTTTGGATCGCTTCCTCTGATAGATTTTATAAATGCAGAAATGATATCGTAATGCTGTTCGCCGCTTTTATCATACAAGGCAATTTTTTGCTGAGCAGCATGCATTACATATTCATCTGTGATAACTATTTTATCGGGGTCTTCGGAAGCCCCTCCTTCGGAGGGGTTTGGAGAGGCTGCAAGTTCAAGCAGGTTCAGTAGTTTTCTGGCATCGCCACCGGAAATATTTATTAATGCTTCTGTTTCTTTCAGCTCAATATTTTTCTTTTTTAAAATATCATCTTTCTTAATTGCCGTTTGCAAAAGCTTCACCAGGTCTTTTTCATTCAGCGGTTTTAATACATATACCTGGCAACGGCTAAGCAGGGCGCTGATGACTTCGAAAGATGGATTTTCTGTTGTTGCTCCTATTAATGTAACAATGCCTTTTTCTACAGCGCCAAGCAAAGCGTCCTGCTGTCCTTTATTGAAGCGATGAATTTCATCTATAAATAAAATGGATCCGGGTTTTGTTTTTGCCTCCTCAATTACTTCCCTTACCTCTTTTACTCCGGAGCTGATGGCGCTGAGTTGAAAGAATGGCGCTTTTAAAGTATGTGCAATGATATTGGCAATGGTTGTTTTACCGGTGCCGGGCGGTCCCCAGAAAATCATCGAAGGGATTTTGCCATTTTCAATCGCTGTTCTCAGAATGCTCCCTTTGCCAACAAGATGGTCTTGTCCCTGTAGCTCATCCAATAAATTGGGGCGAATGCGTTCAGCCAGCGGAACATGTATATTCATGCACTCAAAGTAACGAAAACTTAGTTTGCCGGATTAATTTACATTGGCGTTGAGGAATGCAGTGATCTTGTCGAACGAATCAGTAAGATTTGCACCCGTCCATCCATGATTTTCTGTTGGATAAAATATATACTGATTTACAACTCCCATTGTCTGCAACCTGGTTTTCAATAACACAGACTGTGAAAAAGAAACAACAATATCCGCACCGCCATGAAGAATAATCGTTGGAGGGCTTTGTGCCGTAACAAAATTATAGGGTCCGGCTTGTTGATAAATTGAGGGAACTGTAGTGGGGGTCCCGCCTGTTACCTGCATAAGCAGTAAAGGCACCAATGGATTGGCCGGGTTATTATACATATCCACCAATTCAGTGGGACCAAAAAAATCAACGACTGCTTTTATTCTGACCGGAGTGATGTTTTTATAGGCATGCAGCAATGAAAGATGACCGCCTGCGCTGGCCCCAAGCAAAACAAATTTATCACTGATGGCATATTCAGACCTTTTACTATAAATAAAGTCAATGGCACTTTTTACATCATTTTCCTGTGTCGGGAAAAAGTTTACGGTGCCTGTTGCAAGCCTGTAATTAATATTAAAAATTGCATAGGCGGGAAGTCTTTTTTTCAAAGAATCAACATATGGTGTAAAATCTGCTTTGTCGCCCTGGGTCCAGCCGCCGCCATGTATTAATATGATAACCTTGGTGGCTGATGTTGTCCGGTTGGCGGGTAAATACACATCCATTTTTTGTGAAGCATCTGTGCCATAGGCCACATTCAGTTCTGTTTTTTCAGGTATTTGGACAGGCGATGGGTTGGGAGTACTTTCTTTTTTACATGAAAAGAGGACTACAGCCACACTAAAAATTAATAACCGGGTATTCATGAACTTTTTTTTTGAAAGTTAATAAAACTATGTTGCCGGGCAAAAGCTATTGCTTTATTTAATAAATGTCTTGCTTGAGATGAGGGAAGATAGTATTTGGTTGCTGCAACATGCGGAGAATTTTTCCCGGAAGAATAATTTTTATCCTTTTATCTTCAGCCACAGGATTTCTCTTTTTTGTAACTTGGGAAACTAATAGCATTAATAATGAAAACAGCAATCGTTACAGGAGCCGGTGGAAATTTAGGACAGGCAGTAGTAAAGAAATTTATTGCGGAAGGATACAAAGTAATCGGAACCGTCATTCCTGGTGATACAACACCGGTAAATTTTCCGGCAGATTGTTTTGAAAAGGCAGTTGTTGATTTAACCAATGAGGAAGATGCAGGAAAATTTGTTGAATCAGTACTTGCGAAATATGGTTCGGTTGATGCTGCTGTATTAACCGTTGGCGGCTTTGCCATGGGTAAACTGGCAGACACTTCTGCCGCCGGTATTATGAAACAATACAAACTGAATTTTGAAACCACTTATAATGTAGCCCGTCCTGTATTTGTACAAATGGTGAAGCAGGATAGTGGCCATATTTTTATGGTTGGCTCCCGCCCGGGCATGAATACAAAAAATGGAAACGGAATGATTGCTTACAGTTTGGCTAAATCACTCATTTTTCGGTTGGCAGAACTGATGAACGGAGAAGCAAAAGAAAAAAACGTTCTCACAACTGTGGTGGTGCCCGGCACTATAGATACTCCGCAAAACCGAAAAGCAATGCCTGAGGCTGACTTTAGCAAATGGGCAACACCCGAACACATTGCAGCCATTATATATTATCAGAGTTCGCAGGGAACTGAAGGACTGGGTGAAACATTGATTGAGTTGTGATAAACTCATTAAATTTTTCTTGTCCGTATTTATTAAATAACCGCCGGGAGTTTTCTATATTGCCGGTAAAGCTTTAGTATGAAAAAAATATTCTATTTCCCCTTGTTGGTTTCGGCCCTATGGATTTATTCCTGTAATCCTACCCGGCATATGGCTGTTGTTAAAGATGACGGTAAGATTGATATAACTTTTGTGCAGGTAAATGATGTATATGAAATAGCCCCGCTCGAAAATGGCAAAGTAGGCGGCATGGCACGGGTGGCTACTTTGAAAAAGGAACAGCTCCTCGCAAATAAAAATACTTTTCTGGTTCTTGCCGGTGATTTTGTGAGTCCTTCTGTGTACAACAGTCTTAAGTATGAAGGCAACAGGATCCGCGGCAAACAAATGGTAGATGCCATGAATGCCGCTGGCATGGATATGGTTGTTTTCGGTAATCATGAGTTCGATATTCCGGAAGCTGATTTACTAAACCGAATCAATGAGTCAAACTTCAAATGGATATCTACCAATACATTTCATAAAACAGCCAATGGTATTGCTGCTTTTGCCAAAACCAATACACCTGCATCTGAACCATTTCCTGAAACGTATATCCAGTCTGTAAAAGATGCTGATGGAACGGAAGCAAAGATTGGATATATCGGCCTAACCCTGCCATTCAATACGGCCGGTTATGTGAGTTATACAGATTTGTTTACTGCTGCACAAAATGGGTATGATAAAATAAAAGATTCATGCGATGCAGTTATTGCTATTACGCATCAGTTGATGGAGGACGATATCAAACTGGCCCGGCAAATTCCCGGTCTTACGATGATAATCGGCGGACACGAACATGAACGGCATTATGCCAAAATCGGCAATGTATATATTACCAAGGCAGATGCCAATGTCCGGTCGGCTTATATTATTCACCTGGAGATAAATAAAAACAAGAAAGAACAGGCAGTGAAAACAGAATTGAAAATAGTAGATGAGAAAATTTCTTTTGATAGCACAACAGATGCGGTGGTAAAAAAATGGACGGAGATCGCCGACAAAAATTATGTTTCAATTGGTTTTGATGCACATAAAGTGGTGATGCAGTCAGGCGAACCATTGGATGGAAGGGAGGCATATATCAGGATACAGCCCACCAATTTTACCCGGTTAATTGTTACAGCAATTGAAAAGGCTTCTCCTGATGCAGGTGCGGTAATGATTAATTCAGGTTCCATTCGGGTAGATGATATTTTGCAGATGCCCGTTACCCAATATGATATTATAAGGAGTCTTCCTTTCGGTGGCTCCATCATGGAAGTGGATATGAAAGGTAGTTTGCTGATAAAAATTTTGGAGGCAAGTAAAAAAAATACCGGCATCGGGGGATTCCTGCATTATTCGCCGGCTCTAACTTATGATGCAGGGACATGGTCATTAAAAAATATTCCGGTTGATACAAACAAGGTGTATAAAATTGCCCTTACTGATTTTTTAATGAGCGGTGGCGAAGCCAACATGGATTTTCTTACAAAGGATAATCCCGGCATTGTAAAAGTTTATCCGGTGTTTACTGACATGAAGGATCTGAGATCTGATGTCAGGCGTGCCATCATCAGTTATATGGAAGGATTGGGAAAATAATACTAACTGGTAAATAGTGTAAATCAGGTATGAAAGAATTAGATAGTTTTAGTGTGGCTGATTTTTTACAGGAGTAATAAAAGTTCATTTTGTTTTCACGACATACAGCCCCGGAGTACGCAACACAATGTTAAGCTGAAAGATTCCGGGCTGGAAAAAACTAAGTAATCATGGTAAAAAAGTTTAGTATATTTTTATTTTTAGTAATTATTTTTTCTTCTTACATGTGCCAGAATTTAAAAACGGAAGTAAAAAAACAAAATGAGCTATCCAATAAATTATTAATATTATTTAAAAGCCTTCAGAACGATTTTACCAAAAACGCTTCATCCCCTGATTCTGGTCGTTATTTCAGATTTTCTGAATCTTCTATCACAAAGGAATTATCATCTAATTTATCGTTTATAGAATTGTATTATAACCCTGTAATTTCAGATACATTAAATACTGCTCGGGTCTCTATTATGGCGAATAATAAATATAATTTGAAAGATATTTTGTTGAATTACACTTATCAAAAAATAAGTTTAAAAGAAGAATCGGGTGAATTGCCTGGTTGGGGCGTATATAACATAAGTATTTTAGTAAAGTATTTTAAAAACAAGAGAATTGAAAATAGAAATGGAATAGTTCAATTCAATATATCGCTTAAGGGTGCGACCGTTCTTAAATTATATTATTTTATTGAATGAGTCTCGGTTCTTCTTAGCATGCCAAATAAATAATAAGAAGATAAAAGCTTATCTATCCTTTATGCCAAAGGCACTCCTTTGGAGCAATGATGGACTCCAAAGCCTTGCCACTTCTTAGTTCATGTCTCACAGCTCATGGCTCGCAGCTTCCTTACTTTAGCTCCTTTCCCGGCAAACAAAAGCACCCGCAAATAGATAAAAGCCTCAAAATCCCCATCTTTTACTTAAGCTATTGAAAAATAAGCCTTTGATCTTCGTCGGAAGCGTTTAGGAAACTCTCCGGAAGCACTTTGCAAACCTCCGGAAGCACTTTGTCAACGTCCGGAAGCACTTTGCAAACCTCCGGAAGCACATCTCCACTGTCAGAATGGCTAACATATATCCTCCGGAAGAGCATCTCCACCCTCCGGAAGCACATCTCCACTCGCCGGAACGGCATCTGCATCCGCCGGAAAGACATCTCCGCTTTCCGGAAAGTCAACTACAACCCCTGGAAGCACTTTAAAAATCGGTGGAAAGACATCTGCACTCGTTGGAACGGCATTGCGAAAACAGATTTTAAGCCTGGGTAGTAAAAATAAAAATCCCGCAAATCAATACTTTGCGGGGAGCCGGTGTGTACCGTGTTGTACTGACACTGTTTTTGTAGCCCGTACGAGATTCGAACTCGTATCACCACCGTGAAAGGGTGGTGTCCTAACCCTTAGACGAACGGGCCGTTTAAAGGACGGCAAAGATAGCCTTGCGCAACTTTTTAGCCAAATGTTTTTCATCTATAGTTTAACAAATGATGTTTTCTTCTCCGAGGCCTTTAGTTTATTACTACAATGGCCATATTACAAAAATCTGATACACATAAACCACAGCAGTTTGCTTACCTTTGGCCCTCAATTTTTTATTTTCTCATTCCTAAATATTCAATTTATCATGAGCACAATTAAAGTTGCCATTAATGGTTTTGGACGGATTGGACGCCTCGTTTATCGCCAGATTTATAAAATGGAAGGAATTGATGTAGTGGCCATCAATGACCTTACCAGCCCCAAAGTCTTAGCTCATCTTTTAAAATATGATAGTGCCCAGGGCCGGTTTGATGCGGAGGTAAAATCTACAGAAGGTTCAATAGTGGTGAATGGAGATGAAGTGAAAATTTATGCGCAGAAAGACCCGGCTCAGATTCCCTGGAAAAACCATGATGTGGATGTGGTACTGGAATGCACCGGCTTCTTTACCGACAAAGACAAAGCCACGGCTCACATTACTGCCGGAGCAAAAAGAGTAGTTATCTCTGCACCTGCCACCGGTGATCTGAAAACAGTGGTATATAATGTTAATCACAGCATCCTCGATGGCAGCGAAACGATTATTTCCTGCGCCTCCTGCACTACCAATTGTCTTGCCCCCATGGCAAAAGTGTTGAATGATAAATATGGTATCGTTACAGGTATCATGACTACCATTCATGCTTATACCAATGACCAGAACACGCTGGATGCCCCGCATCCAAAAGGCGATCTGAGAAGGGCAAGGGCTGCTGCGGCTAACATCGTTCCAAACAGTACCGGCGCTGCCAAAGCTATCGGTCTGGTATTGCCGGAGCTAAAAGGAAAACTGGATGGTGGAGCTCAAAGAGTTCCGGTTATTACCGGTTCATTAACTGAACTGACAACAATTTTAAATAAAAAAGTTACAGTCGAGGAAATAAATACAGCGATGAAAGCTGCCAGCAATGAAAGCTTTGGCTACAACGAAGATGAAATTGTAAGCAGCGACATCATCGGTATCCATTACGGTTCTTTGTTTGATGCCACCCAAACCAAAGTAATGACAGTTGGGGATAAACAACTGGTGAAAACTGTGAGCTGGTATGATAATGAAATGAGCTATGTAAGCCAGTTGGTGAGAACCGTTCACTATTTTGCCAAACTGATCAAGTAAAATTTTTTTAATAAATAGTAATGCCCCGGTTGCCGGGGCATTTTTGTTTCTGCTATTTTTGATGTTCAAACAGATAGTATGTCAAAATTTTCCAACTATAATTTCCAGGGCCATAAGGCACTTATTCGTGTTGACTTTAATGTGCCGCTTGATAAAGAGTATAACATTACCGATGACACAAGAATGAAGGCTACCGTTCCCACCATCAAAAAAATTATTGCAGATGGCGGCATGGTAATATTAATGAGCCACCTGGGAAGGCCAAAAGAAGGTCCATCTGAAAAATATTCATTGAAACATTTAATAAAACACCTGGCCGAATTATTAGGAGGTGCAAAAGTTTTCTTTGCTGATGATTGCATTGGAGAGCAGGCCAACATGACTGCATCCATGATGCGGCCGGGTGAAGTGTTGTTGTTAGAAAATCTTCGGTTCTACAAAGAAGAAGAAAAAGGGGATGAGGCTTTTGCAAAAAAGCTTTCTCAATTGGGCAATGTATATGTAAACGATGCATTTGGTACAGCTCACCGGGCACATGCTTCTACCGCTGTTATTGCAAAATTTTTCCCGGCAGACAAAAAAATGTTTGGCCTCGTAATGGAAGGCGAAGTGATGAATGCAGAAAAACTGCTGCATTCTTCTGAGAAACCCTTTACGGCAATTATTGGCGGGGCAAAAGTGTCGGATAAAATTCTCATCATTGAAAACCTGCTGGAAAAAGCAACGGATATTATTATAGGTGGAGGTATGGCTTATACCTTTATGAAAGCCATGGGAGGAAAAATTGGAAATTCCCTTTGCGAAGATGACCGGCTAACAACAGCGGAAGAGCTTTTGAAAAAAGCAGCGGCAAAAAATGTCAATATCCATCTTCCTCCCGATTCTGTTATTGCAGATAAGTTTGCTGCTGATGCTGAAACATCGGTGGCCGCCAGCAATAATATTCCCGATGGATGGATGGGCCTCGATATTGGCCCCAATGCCTGCGAACAGTTTTCCAATGTCATCAAACAGTCCAAAACCATTTTATGGAACGGCCCGATGGGCGTATTTGAAATGGAAAAATTCAGGGAGGGAACAAAAGCCATTGCAAAAGCAGTAGCCGATGCTACCGGGAACGGCGCCTTCTCTCTCGTTGGTGGAGGTGATAGTGTGGCGGCAGTAAACCAGTTTGGATTTGCTGATAAAGTAAGTTATGTATCTACCGGCGGTGGCGCCATGCTCGAATATTTTGAAGGAAAGGTTCTTCCGGGAATTGCAGCATTAAAAGAGTAACGGGTACTTTTTAATTGAACAGTCTTTTCATTTTTTTGGAAAATTGAAGGTTTCATTTTTTTGTATGATCTTTAATCAACCCAAAAACTTAAACTCATGAAAAAGATCATTTTCATTCTTTCTGTTTTTTCTTTTTTTCTAAGTAATTCTTCTGCGCAAAAGATAATTCCTATTGAATTCAAGGGGCAGAAATATGAAGTGCTCGATATGACTTCAGCAGGTAAGGTTATGTGGGGTGGTTATGAAGAGATACCTCTTAATGCAGCAAAGAGCGAAGCAAACGGGGAAGCAAATACCAATGCGATTGTATTGGCAGTTGGAAAAAATAATAGCTATGACGGAAAACCCTATGCCGCCAAACTTTGCAGTGATGCCACCAATGGAGGCAAAGAAGATTGGTACCTGCCGTCAAAAGATGAAACAGATGCAATCTATGCTTTCAAAGATAAATTCAATGTGGAAGAAAGAGGAACCATCTGGACCTCTACTGAAGCAAGCGGAACACAGGGTGTTACTAAATATTGGTACACCGGCGCATTTTATAACAATCAAAAAGTAGACACTTATAATTTTGTGTGTATTCGGAAGGTGGAATAACTGCTGCCTCACCGCAACACCGGGTGGCCTCCTGTTTTGTTGTTTCACCGGCAAAAGTTTCAGGCTAACCGAAATATTATCTCTTGATCTGTCAAAAGTGGTAATTTTATACTTCAAATAAAACTTATAACAATGAAAGGAACCCGTAATCTGACATTAATTGGTATTGGAGCATTTGTTCTGATATTTTTTGTTTGGGGATGTAATGGATATAATGGCCTGGTCAGTGGCGATCAGAATGTAAAAAAAGTGTGGGGCAATGTAGAAACCAACTATCAGCGCCGTACCGATTTATACAGCAGTGTTATTAAGACAGTAGAAGCTTCGGCTAATTTTGAAAAATCAACATTGCAGGCAGTGGTTGAGGCAAGAGCAAAAGCAACAGCCATCAATGTGGATATAAATGATCCAAAATCTCTTGAAGCTTATCAGCAGGCGCAGGGAAATCTACAGGGATCATTCAGCCGGTTAATAGCATCTTTTGAAGCCTACCCGGATTTAAAAACAACAAAATCTTTCCAGGACTTTCAAACACAAATTGAAGGAACGGAGAATCGTATCAATGTGGCCCGCCAGGATTATAATAAAGCTGTGGAGGGATATAATCTTAAAGTAAAACGATTCCCCAATAATATGTTGGCAGGCATGTTTGGGTTTAAGGAAAAAGCCTATTATAAGTCAGATCCTGGTACAGAGAAGAATCCGGACATAAAGTTTGATATTAAATAAACTATAACCACGGATGTTTTCCTTTTTCAAAAAGAAAAAATCATTCTTCACAGAAGAAGAAACGAAGCTTGTTGTAAAAGCGATCCACCATGCTGAGCAGCAGACCAGCGGCGAGGTTCGTGTATTTGTAGAAGGCAAGTGCAGTTGGATGGATGCCATGGACAGGGCCGCAGAAATATTCTTTAAATTAAACATGGAAAAAACAGAACAGCGGAATGCTGTGCTGGTATATGTTGCTGTTAAAGACCGCCAGCTGGCGGTTTTTGGCGATGAAGGCATTCATAATAAAGTGGGCGGTGAATACTGGAACAAAGTGGTTGGCGAAATGCTGGTAAGCTTTAACACAAATAATTATGCAGAAGGAATCGGTAACTGTGTAATTCAAATCGGCGATGCGCTTAAAACTCATTTCCCTTTTAACAGAGACACGGATAAAAACGAATTGCCCGACGAAATTGTATTCGGCAGATAAAATAAATGAAGCGACTTCTATTAATATTCAGTCTGTTGGTTTCAGTTTGTGTTTCGGCGCAGATTGATAATATTATTCCGGCAAAGCCATCAAAATCAGAAGGTCTTGTTATTGATTACACCAATACATTAACTGCCGAGCAAAAGCAGGCGCTGAATCAAAAATTAATATTATTCGATGACAGCAGCTCCAGCCAGGTTGCCGTTGTGATGATTGGATCGCTGCAAGGGTATGATGTAGCTGAATATGCCATTGCCTTGGGACGAAAGTGGGGTGTAGGTGGAAGTGAATTTAATAACGGTGTTATTTTATTGGTGGCGATGGACGATCATAAAAGCCGCATTGAAGTGGGTTATGGACTGGAAGGGGCTATTCCCGATGTTACTGCAAAAAGTATTCTTGATAATGATATTACTCCCAACTTTAAAGAAAAAAATTATTACCGGGGACTTGACCAGGCAACTGATAATATAATTAAAGCAGCAGCCGGTGAATATAAAGCGCCGTCAAGTTATGGACAAAAGAAAAAGAGAGTTGGTTTAGGTACAATAATCGTACTCATCATTCTTTTTCTGATATTCGGAGCAATGGGTGGTGGAAGAAGAGGTGGTGGAACTTTATCAGGAGCCGGATGGATTATTGGTGGCATGCTCGGTGGTAGTGGTGGCGGTGGAAGCAGCAGCAGCGGCGGCTTTGGTGGTTTTGGTGGTGGTAGTTTTGGTGGCGGTGGCGCTAGCGGTAGTTGGTAAACCTCTTACCTTTCAGGGAAATTTTGAAATCATCTTTTATTTCAAAGAAATTAATAATATGGAATGCAAAAAAATATCCGCCAACTGGCGGATACTTTTTTTAAAACAGTTTCTTTCTCCCCTTTAGGGCATGGGGGCAAATCCTTTCTTATCTGCAGCAGGCAACTTTGACTTAATATACTCCACCAATTCTTTCAACTTTGTATCATCGGGGCTGGCTTTCAGGGCGGCTTCTTTTTTAGAGATAAGCCCTTGAAGAATCATTCCATTTATATATGGATCAGTTTGGCTCTTATACGCTTCCGGAACTGCATCACGAAATTTGACGATAGCATCAACGCCACGTTTTACTTTTTCAATATCTTTTAAAGCGCCCAGGTAAGCGCCAAGCGAATTAAGTGCCTGGAATTT
The DNA here is from genome assembly GCA_032654705.1 of Chitinophagaceae bacterium. GTDB lineage: Bacteria > Bacteroidota > Bacteroidia > Chitinophagales > Chitinophagaceae > JJ008. Next base: position 1,903,043 of record JAULAZ010000003.1, on the reverse strand, counting down.
TCCCTGGCTCATTGGCATTTTTTCAAAACCACCAATCAATTCTTCAGCCATGCTTTCATCCCCGGTTTTTACAATCATTGTCATAATCGCTTCTTTCAAATTTCCTTTCGAAACAGTTTTCGAAAGTTCCTTTGCAATAGCCATTGCTGCATCCTCATCAATCAGCGAAAGTGCCTGTAAAGCATTACCCGAAACGGAGTAAGAAGAATCTTTGGTAGCTGCTTTAAAAAGTTCAGCATATTCGGGTTTTTTATAAGTGCCCAGTTTACTGATAGCATTAGCCCGGACAATGGATTTCTTATCATTCTTTGCAAGGTCAAGCAAAATGGGTTCCACTTCTTTTTTTACTGTTTCATCTTTCAGGTTTAGCACGGAGAGTGTGTAATTACGCAGTCCGTCATACTTGTCATTTAAAGCAGTTTTTAAAAGGCCAAGAGCTTTGGGATCTTTTTGATTTTTGCCGGCAAATTCTATTGCTTCCCTTCTATCCAGATAATTGCCGGCATATTTATATTGGTGAATATAGTTGTCAGGTGTTTTGTTGTCTTTTTTCGTCCAGAGCATTATTTTGTCCCCGTCCACATTTACCAGGTCCGGGTGAGCTGAGTAATTGAAAGTAAATGTATCCACAGCATTTTTCACCCATACATTATGACGTTCTTTAATTGCGCCGTTGTAAATATCAATAGCCATAGGAAGGGTGAAAATCTTGCCTGTTTTTTGCGTTTGCTTAATAATTACATCTACTTTTCCTGCAGTATCATTATAGAGATAGTCAATTGTTACTGTTGGATGTCCGTTGCCAAAATACCATTGGTTAAAATACCAGTTCAGGTCACGACCAGTTACTTCTTCAAAAGCAAGACGCAGTTGGTGGGCCTCAGTAGATTTGAAATTATTCGTAGTGAGATAATTATTCAGAGCTTTGAAAAAGGCGCTGTCGCCAACTAAATTTCGGAGCATGTTTAAAATTCTTCCACCCTTCTGATAGCTCACCCCGTCAAACACATCTTCTTTATTGGAATAATAAAATCTCACCAGGTCTTTCTTTTCATTACTTCCCATTAAATAACCTTGCATACCCTGGTAATTCTCTGCTTCTCCCGCATCTTTCCCGTATTTATATTCACTCCATAAGGTTTGGCTGTAATCAGCAAAAGATTCATTTAATGTAATGTTGCTCCAGCTTTCAGTAGTTACATAATCGCCAAACCACTGGTGAAATAGTTCATGGGCAATAACGCCTTCCCAGTTGTTGCCATCCACCAGTTCTCTTGCATCCTGTTGTGAACTTTCCTGGTGAAGTGTGGCAGTGGTATTTTCCATGGCGCCTGCTACAAAGTCCCGGCCGGTTATCTGCGAATATTTTACCCATGGATAATCTACACCGGTAATTTTTGAAAAAAAAGCAATCATCTCAGGAGTATTGCCAAATATTTTTTTTGCAACCGATGCATATTCCGGCTCCACATAATAGTTGACTTCCTTGTCTTTGTATTTGTCTTTGATTATGGCATAGTTTCCTACACCTAAAAAGAAAAGATAAGGTGAGTGGGGCAAATCCATTTTCCAGTAATCCGTCCTTGAGCCATCTGCATTTTTCTTTTGGCTAATTAATTTACCGTTGCTAAGGGTAACATATTTGCTATCCACAGTCACGGTCAATTCTTCGGTAGTTTTTTGGTTTGTTTTGTCGATAGTGGGAAACCACGCAGAGTTGCTTTCAGTTTCTCCCTGTGTCCATAACTGGGTGGGTTTATTTTTATCTTCTCCTTTCGGGTTGATGAAATACATTCCTTTGATGCCAAGCATATCTCCATGAGAATATTTTGCTTCAAACTCATCAGGTTTGGCTGTGTAGTCAATATAAAGAGTATAATTTTCGTTTGATTTATAAGAGCGGTCAAGTTTGATTCTAAGGTTCCAGTCATCATATGCATATTTTAAAGGAACCTTGTTTGTCCCTTTCACCATGGTAATTTTGTTAATAGTCATGCCCTTTGCATCAAGGGTTAAAGTGTCAGTAGAATAAAAATGAGGATGAAGTGTTAACCAGGCCTTGCCATATAAATAAGACTTGCTGAAATCAGGCTTCACTTCAAGTTTGGTGTGAACCAGGTCGTTGACTTTTGTGGCAGTTTCCCTGTACTGTTTTTTCCAGGCAGTATCTTTAGTTTGACCTGGTTGAGCCATGATTAGAAAACCGGAACCCAAACAGGTCAGGAAGAATAATATTTTTTTCATACAAATAGTTTTGTGGTGCTAATTTAGAGGTGTAAAAGTTATTAGTACGAATAAATAGGATGGAAGGTTACAATATTCAACAAGTTATTGCCGGCAATGAGCAAAGTCGGGGATTTAAGGTATTTTTGCGCTGCTAACCATTAAATAAAAATGAACAAGTTCATCTTTTCTTTATTATTTGTTTTCGCTTTTTTTACCTGTTCTTCGCAGAAAGTATATTTTATTTACCTCCAGACTGAATCTGAACAACCCTTTTTTGTAAAGATGAATGGGAGTATTCACAGTTCATCATCTTCAGGTTATCTGATTTTATCTAAGCTACGGGACAGCACATACAATTTTACTGTTGGCTTTCCACAGAATAAATGGCCTGAGCAGAATTTTTCAGTTATTACAGGCAAAAAAGATCATGGTTTTTTGTTAAAGCATTTTGACGAAAAAGGCTGGGGTCTTTTTGATTTGCAATCGCTGAAGGTTCAGATGGCCGAAGCTCTATCAGCCAAAATAGAGGATAAGCAAAAAAAGGAAAGCAAAGAAGTTTCGGTTTTTACTGAAATCCTTTCAAAAGCAACCAATGACCCTTCTTTAAAAGAAAAATCTGTTATAGCAAAAGCAGATTCTGGCATTACAGAAATTGCGAAAAACGAAGAAACAAAATCGGGGATACAAGACACACTTGTTATAAAACCTGTTGGAGATACTTTGCGATCTGTAGCAGGTAAAGAAGAATCCAGTGTTGAAATTAATAAGCAAGAGATAGCAAACGTTGAAGGGAGTAAAATCTCTGTTATTGAACAATACAAGCCATCGGTAATTATTAAAAAATCCGAAAGCTCTACTACGGAAGGTTTTGGACTTGTTTTTATTGATGACATGAGGAATGGCACTAATGATACTATCCGGCTGGTTATTCCCAATCCCAAGCCAATGGAAGTGCCGGTAGCTATTAAAGAAGAGCCCATGGAAGAAAAGAAGTTTATTGAAATTATTGCTGCAGATACAGTAAAAAAAGAAGAAGCAAAGCAGACAGAAGCTAAACCAATAATTAAGGATACTTCTGCTGTAAAAACAACATTGAATAATAAGTGTACAGAAGTGGCAGCAGAAACAGATTTCTTTAAGCTTCGAAAACAAATGGCAGCCGCAGAAAACGAGGAAGATATGATAAATGAGGCAAAGAAATATTTCAAATTGAAATGCTTTTCAACAGTGCAGATAAAGAACCTCTGTCCTCTTTTTTTAACAGAAGAGGGGAAATATAAATTCTTTGATACTGCGTATAGCTATGTAACAGATGCTGAAAATTTTACAAACCTTCAGTCAGAGTTGAAAGATGAATATTATATCAACCGTTTCAGGGCTATGCTCCGCAATTAATATTCAATATGTCCCGTTATTTTCTTGAGGTAGCATATAAAGGCACCAATTATAGTGGTTTTCAATCGCAGCACAATGCCAATACAATTCAGGCTGAAATTGAGAAAGCGTTTGCTGTTCTCCAGAGAGAAAAAATTATAATGACAGGGTCCTCCAGGACCGATGCCGGGGTACATGCGTTACAGAATTTTTTTCACTTTGATTATAATGATTCTTTACACCCGGATTTTGTATATAAGATGAACGCCATTCTTCCGGAAGATATTGTCATAAAAAAAATCATTCCCGTTTCAGATGAAGCACATTGTCGTTTTGATGCAATAAGCCGGGAGTATTATTATTCTATATATAGAAGCAAGGATCCTTTCCTGAAAGACAGGGCTTTTTATTTTCCTTACAAACTGGATGTAGAAAAAATGCAACAAGCGGCATTGCTCATAAAAGAATACACTGATTTCACTTCTTTTTCAAAACGCCATACACAGGTAAAAAATTTTATTTGTAATATAGCTGAAAGTAAATGGATTTTGAAAGATAGCAACCTGGTTTACCAGGTTAGGGCAAATCGTTTCCTGAGAGGAATGGTAAGAGGTCTGACAGCTACTTTACTAAAAATTGGCCGGGAGAAAATGTCTTTAGAAGAATTTAGGAGTATTATTGAAGCGAAGGATTCCACTAAGGCAAGTTTTGCGGTACCTCCTCATGGGCTTTTCTTAATAAACGTTGCTTATCCTGATACTATTTTGGATGTATGATTCATACATTTAATAATAATGCCTTTGCAATTCTTAAGGAAATGGTCTTTTTGAGCGAAAACAATGAGCAGAAATTCTAATTTTAAGGTTAATTCAACACATTCTTCCACTTCAGCGATACTTTTCCCCATTATTAATAATTCTGAAATTATTGTTAGCAAAATGCCTCTAAAAAATTTGCTGATAAACTACCGACCCTTATCTTTGCCACCCCTCAATAAAAGGGATCGGAAGTACAGCGAAAGAGTTTGAAAATCATGGAGAAACTTCCAAAATAAAATGAAATAAATTTTGATAGTAATAGTTCGGCCCTTACCTTTGCACTCCCGTTAAAAAAATGGGTGGCGGTAAAGCCAAAAGATCTTTGAAAGTTGGGAAACAATAGCACTTTATTCCGATAGCCATCGGAATAAAACAACAAGGTAAGTCAAGCGAAATAAATTCGATTTGACACGTTAATTTTCTCTTGAGAATTTTATACTGTCAGTATCAAACAACATTTACAATGGAGAGTTTGATCCTGGCTCAGGATGAACGCTAGCGGCAGGCTTAATACATGCAAGTCGAGGGGCAGCAGGTTTGTAGCAATACAAATGCTGGCGACCGGCAAACGGGTGCGGAACACGTACACAACCTTCCTTTAAGTGGGGAATAGCCCAGAGAAATTTGGATTAATACCCCGTAACATTATGATGTGGCATCACATTATAATTATAGCTCCGGCGCTTAATGATGGGTGTGCGGCTGATTAGGTAGTTGGCGGGGTAACGGCCCACCAAGCCTGCGATCAGTAACTGGTGTGAGAGCACGACCAGTCACACGGGCACTGAGACACGGGCCCGACTCCTACGGGAGGCAGCAGTAAGGAATATTGGGCAATGGAGGCAACTCTGACCCAGCCATGCCGCGTGGAGGATGAAGGTCCTCTGGATTGTAAACTTCTTTTATATGGGACGAAAAAGGGCCTTTCCAGGTCAACTGACGGTACCATATGAATAAGCACCGGCTAACTCCGTGCCAGCAGCCGCGGTAATACGGAGGGTGCAAGCGTTATCCGGATTCACTGGGTTTAAAGGGTGCGTAGGTGGGTTGGTAAGTCAGTGGTGAAATCCCCGAGCTTAACTTGGGAACTGCCATTGATACTATCAGTCTTGAATACCGTGGAGGTCAGCGGAATATGTCATGTAGCGGTGAAATGCTTAGATATGACATAGAACACCAATTGCGAAGGCAGCTGGCTACACGAATATTGACACTGAGGCACGAAAGCGTGGGGATCAAACAGGATTAGATACCCTGGTAGTCCACGCCCTAAACTATGGATACTCGACATTTGCGATACACAGCAAGTGTCTGAGCGAAAGCATTAAGTATCCCACCTGGGAAGTACGATCGCAAGATTGAAACTCAAAGGAATTGGCGGGGGTCCGCACAAGCGGTGGAGCATGTGGTTTAATTCGATGATACGCGAGGAACCTTACCTGGGCTAGAATGCTGGGAGACCGTGAGTGAAAGCTCACTTTGTAGCAATACACTGCCAGTAAGGTGCTGCATGGCTGTCGTCAGCTCGTGCCGTGAGGTGTTGGGTTAAGTCCCGCAACGAGCGCAACCCCCATCACTAGTTGCCATCAGGTAACGCTGGGAACTCTAGTGAAACTGCCGTCGTAAGACGTGAGGAAGGAGGGGATGATGTCAAGTCATCATGGCCTTTATGCCCAGGGCTACACACGTGCTACAATGGGGCGTACAAAGGGCTGCAACACAGCGATGTGAAGCTAATCCCAAAAAACGCCTCTCAGTTCAGATTGGAGTCTGCAACTCGACTCCATGAAGCTGGAATCGCTAGTAATCGTATATCAGCAATGATACGGTGAATACGTTCCCGGACCTTGCACACACCGCCCGTCAAGCCATGGAAGCCGGGTGTACCTAAAGTCGGTAACCGTAAGGAGCCGCCTAGGGTAAAACTGGTGACTGGGGCTAAGTCGTAACAAGGTAGCCGTATCGGAAGGTGCGGCTGGAATACCTCCTTTTTAGAGCAAATACTTACTTGCTATTGTTTCCCAAAACTTTCAATGTTTAGTTCTTTTAATGTAACCCGTAAACTCGGAGGCTACAAACACAGATCCGTAGCTCAGCCTGGTTAGAGCACTACACTGATAATGTAGGGGTCACCAGTTCAAATCTGGTCGGGTCTACTAATTAACAAGCTGTGAGCCAAGTGCAACGAGCTCAATTCTCGAAGCTAACTGCTCGGAGCTAAATCATCCGGGGGATTAGCTCAGTTGGCTAGAGCATTAGCTTTGCAAGCTAAGGGTCATCGGTTCGACTCCGATATCCTCCACAAAAGTTCTTTAAAATAGTTATGATGTGATTCATTTTAGGTGAATCGTTTGGTTCAAGTCCAACACATCTTCAAATCATGTAAATGATAAGTTCTTTGACATATTGGAAAATAAAATGTTAGATGAGTATCTAACAATATCGATCACAATTTTGAATAATCACACCATTTTTTATGGTTGGTCTGAAGAAATGTGGTCGGGTAACAACTACAAGAATAACAAATTCTAGTTTCTAATTTTTTTAAAGCAACTAAGGGCGCATGGTGGATGCCTTGGGTCTGAGAGGCGATGAAGGACGTGGTAAGCTGCGATAAGCCAGGGGGAGCTGCACACAAGCATTATATCCCTGGATTTCCGAATGGGTAAACCTACTATACTGAAGGTATAGAATCCGCGAAAGCGGAAGCCAACCCCGAGAACTGAAACATCTAAGTACCGGGAGGAAAAGAAAACAATAGTGATTCCCTGAGTAGTGGCGAGCGAAAAGGGAAAAGCCTAAACTTGAGCGGCGTGCCGCTTGAGGGTTGTAGGACCGCATTTAGAAATCATCATCAAGTAAAATCATCTGGAAAGTTGAGCCATAGAGGGTGATAGCCCCGTAAACGAAAATTGATGAGGACGAGCGGTATCCTGAGTAAGGCGGGACCGGAGGAATCCTGCCTGAATCTGCCAGCACCATCTGGTAAGGCTAAATACTCCTCAGACACCGATAGTGAACCAGTACCGTAAGGGAAAGGTGAAAAGCACCCTAAACAAGGGAGTGAAATAGTACCTGAAACCATGCGCCTACAAGCGGTCGGAGTCCTGATGCAAATCGGGATGACGGCGTGCCTTTTGCATAATGAGCCTACGAGTTGCTCCTCACTGGCGAGGTTAAGTTCGAAATTAACGGAGCCGTAGCGAAAGCGAGTCCAAATAGGGCGTTTAGTCAGTGGGGGCAGACGCGAAACTTTGTGATCTATCCATGGGCAGGTTGAAGGTTAGGTAAAACTAACTGGAGGACCGAACCCGTTAACGTTGAAAAGTTCTGGGATGACCTGTGGATAGGGGTGAAAGGCCAATCAAACTGAGAGATAGCTCGTTCTCCCCGAAATGTTTTTAGGAACAGCCTCGGATTATGAAGTCTGTTAGAGGTAGAGCTACTGATTGGGCTAGGGGGCTTCACCGCCTACCAAACCCTGACAAACTCCGAATGCTAACAGATATCTCCGGGAGTGAGGCTACGGGTGCTAAGATCCGTGGCCGAGAGGGAAATAACCCAGAATAGCAGCTAAGGTCCCTAATAAGTAGTTAAGTTGATCAAACGAGGTAGGACTTCTATAACAGCCAGGATGTTTGCTTGGAAGCAGCAATCCATTTAAAGAGTGCGTAACAGCTCACTGGTCGAGAGGTTCCGCACGGAAAATAATCGGGCATCAAACTACTAACCGAAGCTCTATGATCGCCGCTAAGCGGATGATCGGTAGGGGAGCATTGAAACTGCATCGAAGGTGTACGGTGACGTATGCTGGAGCGGTTTCAAAAGAAAATGTAGGCATAAGTAACGATAAATAAGGTGAAAAACCTTATCGCCGAAAGTCTAAGGGTTCCTGATCAACGTTAATCGGATCAGGGTTAGCCCGGTCCTTAGTCAAACCCGAAAGGGGTAGATGATGGAAAGCAGGTTAATATTCCTGCGCCTGCTATACAATGAAAGTGACGGAGAATGCTAGTGACATAAGCTGACGGAATAGCTGAGCCGAGCCTTCGGGCAAAGCGTAGTCATGAAAATTCTTCCAAGAAAAACGAGTATAGCAGCCGGTACCGCAAACCGACACAGGTAGACGGGATGAGAATTCTAAGGCGCTCGGGTGAGCCGTGGAGAAGGAACTAGGCAAATTGACGCTGTAACTTCGGGATAAAGCGTACCATCTTCGGATGGTCTCAGTAAATTGGTTCAACCAACTGTTTAACAAAAACACAGGGCCCTGCAAAATCGAAAGATGACGTATAGAGCCTGATACCTGCCCGGTGCTGGAAGGTTAAGGAAGGATGTTCGGCGCAAGCCAAAGCTTCTGACTGAAGCCCCAGTAAACGGCGGCCGTAACTATAACGGTCCTAAGGTAGCGAAATTCCTTGTCGGGTAAGTTCCGACCTGCACGAATGGTCTAATGAGTTGAACACTGTCTCCTCCACGAGCCCGGTGAAATTGTAGTATCGGTGAAGATGCCGGTTACCCGCCACGGGACGGAAAGACCCCGTGAACCTTCACTACAACTTTGCATTGATTTTGAATTACGGATGTGTAGAATAGTTGGGACGCTTTGAAGCTTTGCCGCCAGGTAGGGTGGAGCGGTCGTTGAAATACCAACCTTCTTTGATTTAGAGTCTAATCCCTTGCGGGAAACAGTGCATGGTGGGTAGTTTGACTGGGGTGGTCGCCTCCTAAAGAGTAACGGAGGCTTGCAAAGGTACCCTCAGTACGGTTGGTAATCGTACGAAGAGCGCATTAGTATAAGGGTGCTTGACTGTGAGGCACACAAGCCGAGCAGGGACGAAAGTCGGCTAAAGTGATCCGGCGGTTCTGTATGGAAGGGCCGTCGCTCAAAGGATAAAAGGTACTCCGGGGATAACAGGCTGATCTCCCCCAAGAGCTCATATCGACGGGGAGGTTTGGCACCTCGATGTCGGTTCGTCACATCCTGGGGCTGGAGAAGGTCCCAAGGGTTCGGCTGTTCGCCGATTAAAGTGGCACGTGAACTGGGTTCAGAACGTCGCAAGACAGTTCGGTCCCTATCTGTGGTGGGCGCAAGTAAATTGAGAGGACATGACCTTAGTACGAGAGGACCGGGTCGTACACACCGCTGGTGTATCAGTTGTGCCGCCAGGTGCAATGCTGAGTAGCTACGTGTGGCCAGGATAAACGCTGAAAGCATCTAAGCGTGAAACCTTCCTCAAGATGAGTTTACTTTTAAGGGTCGTCAGAGACTATGACGTTGATAGGCTACAGGTGTAAAAGTGGTAACACTAAAGCCGAGTAGTACTAATTGCCCGTACGCTTTAATTTTTTTACTTATTTTCTATAAAATAAGAAGTTCGATACTTTCTAACATTTTTCCAATATGATCTTATTAAGCGGTTAACTATTAGCTTTTAGCTTTTAGCGAACAGCCATCTTCTTATGGTGGTTTTGCCGAGGGTGTTCACCTCTTCCCATACCGAACAGAGAAGTTAAGTCCCTCATGGCCGATGGTACTGCACAACAATGCGGGAGAGTAGGTAGCTGCCATATTCATTGAACCCCTGATTAATTATTTAGTCAGGGGTTTTTTTGTTGATACCAATAGGTATCCCGATACGCTTCGCTATCGGGACTCAGTCGCTTTGCTCCTTCGGCTGCCATATTCATTGAAAAAGCCTTTCAGTTTATTCAGAGAGGCTTTTTTGTTTTATTGGCATTTTCATTAACCTTTGTCGCCAACCATGACACGCAACGAACGTATCATATTGTTTTTGCTTGCTGCACTCAATTTTACTCATATTCTTGATTTTATGATCATGATGCCATTGAGTAATTACCTGATACCATATTTCAAAATCACAGCTTTTCAATTCAGCATTCTTGTTGCCAGTTATTCAATCAGTGCTTTTATTTCGGGGCTGATTATTGCCATGGTTATTGACCGATTTGACAGAAGAAAATCTTTGATTTTTGCCTACACAGGTTTTGTAGTCGGGACACTTGCCTGTGGCTTTGCTCCTACTTATGGATTATTACTTGCCTCAAGAATATTGGCTGGATTGTTTGGGGGCATCATTGGTGCACAGACTCTTTCGATTGTTGCAGATCTTTTTGTTTATGAACGAAGGGGCCGGGCAATGGGTATTGTTATGAGTGCTTTTGCTGCTGCTTCTATTTTAGGAGTTCCGACATCTCTTTATCTTACTAATCTTTTTAAATTCAACTGGCATGTGCCATTTATTTTAATTGGTGTTATGGGAGTGGTATTAATTCCTTTAATTACCAGATATCTTCCTAAGATGATTGATCATATAAAACCGGACAGGCAAGGATCGCCTTTTGCAGCATTAATTACTGTTTGTAAAATTCCGGAGCAACGTTCAGTCCTGCTATTTTCCTGCCTGCTTATGATGGGGCATTTTCTCATCATCCCATTTATCAATCCATATATTGAATTCAATAAAGGCTTTTCAAAAGATATCATCCCCATGATATATCTGTTTGGAGGGATGGCTTCTTTCATCAGCGCTATTTTTTTAGGACGCTTTTCAGACAAAGCGGGTAAACTTCCCGTTTTTCTATGGTCAGTCTTTTTTTCCCTGTTTATGGTATTAATTATTACAACAATGCCTAATGTTCACTTTTTTGTGGTTCTTGTTTTTTTTGCCGTTTGGTTTATGCTGGCAACCAGCAGGGTTATTACAGCGCAGGCAATGATCAGTGAAGTGGTAAAACCGGAACAAAGAGGAAGTTTCATGAGTGTAAACGGAAGTGTGCAACAACTTGGAAGCGGGTTGGCCGCCTTGTCAGCAGGGGCAATAGTTGTTACCGGTAAGTCAGGTAAAATTTTTAATTATAACTGGGTTGGCTATCTCAGCATTGTTGTATTATTTGCCAGTATGCTGATCGGGCGAACCATTTTCCGAAAAATTGACAGAACTGAAGCCGAAGCTTCTATTGAAAGTGAATTGCTGAAGGAAGCTACCTGATCATTTACCGGGAACTCTAAAAACCGGGTATCTCATATTTACCGGTTCGAAATAAGGCGAATTCTGAAATACGAAATTTAATTGGGCGTTAGCACTTTTGGCAAAGTTGCTGTCAACCGCTCTTTTTTGTTCCAGCTTATTTTTCAAACCAGGATTTGTTTTTAAATATGCTGCAGCAATATCCTCGAATGAATAGCCGGAGTACCCTTCTTTTTGCCCAAGTATGGCGTCAAAAAAATTCCAGGCGAAATAAGAATCCTCTGCCTGGGGTTCTAATGTTTCAATTAAGAAACGATTAGCCACCTGGTTCAAGGGTATATAATAATCCCCTTTTCTGAATTTCATTTTCTGAAGTACAGACCTGATTTTTATTTCGCTGTTGGGATGGTGTGTTTCGTATTGCCGGGGTGATGTTTTGTAATCGTCGATATAATATACTTCCACTTCGATGGTTGAATCTTTTTTTAGCTGCTGCATTTCTACTTTATTCAGCTTCAGCAGGTCAATTACTTTCCACCAGCCCTGCGGGATGATGTAGGCTTTTGGTTTTTGTATGAAGGTTTTTGGTTTGTAAAAGTTATAGAAGGTGATTTCTTTTTCATACGGCTTAGTTCTGTCGTAATACAATCTTGGTAAACCGGAAACTTCACTTGTTTTTTTGCCGGCGGTATAACCTTTGTAAATTCTTTTGGATGATTTGGAAGTATCCAGTGTCCAACTGACAGGAAATTCCATTTGTGTTTTTATTGTATCCTTTGTCATGTCCCGGAGACGCTTAATGATTTCGCTGTTCTTTGCCGTAAAATCTATAAAGCATTTCATCATTTCATAGGTTGCTTTTACTCTTTGCTCATAAGGTTTCAGCACGTGGGTTTCTGTAACGAAGGAGAAGGTATGCCAGAGGGCGGCATAGCCGCTGCCATAACGGGGGCCTTCAAAGAATTCAGGCCATCCTTTATCCGGAGAATCGCCGAATGCATTTACATAGGGAATCAGATCATAGCCTTTTTCTTTCATGCCGGTATAAAGGCCGGGTTCAAAATTTTTATTGAGGAAATCACCCATCACGCCGCCGAGTTTGTTGTGCTGTGTGCAAATCAATGTCATGATATGCTGGTAATCGGCACCGTCGCTTACATGGTTATCAACGAATACATCGGGATCGAGGAGATGAAATATTTCTGCAAATGATCTTGATTCTTTTGCATCGCATTTAATAAAATCACGGTTGAGATCAAGGTTTTGGGAATTACCCCGGAATCCTTTTTCGGTTGGGCCGTTCTGATCTATGCGGTAATTCACACTCCTGTTTAAACAACCGCCTATGTTATAAACCGGGATGATGGCGAGGACAATGTTATTGGGGAGACCCACCCCGTTTGTTTTATTTGTGCCTGTATTTAATTCGCCCCTCCCGGGAGGGGATGATTTCCTTTGGTTTAATGACTCTACTATATCTCTCGCCAGCAACATGCTTGCATCTATACCATCGGGCTCGCCGGGATGAATGCCATTGTTGATGAGAATAATTCTTTTATTTTTTTTCTTTAACGATTCAAGATTAAAATCTTTATCAGCAGAGATTAATACAAGATGAAGCGGATAGCCGGCATCTGTGGTTCCCATGGTCAGCATCTTTATATAATCGGACTGCTTATCTAGTTTTTGCCACCAATCAATGATCTCCTGATAGGTGGGTGATTCTTTGCCACCTGACTCTTCAAACTTTGTGATGGGAGTTTGGGAGAATATTCCTGAACAGATGGCTACCGATAAAAAGAGGATGCAAATCTTTTTCATTGACACAAGATACCTGATTTATGAAGTGTAAAAAAGCTGCCGAATGGTGTGATTGTTTTGTTGCAGTTGTTGTTCCAGAAGTTGCAGTTATATTTCCGGGAGGTGTAGTTGTCTTTCCGGCGAGTGCAGTTGCCTTTCCAGAGGGTACAGATGTGCCTCCAACGGTTTCCAAAGTGCTTCCAACGGTTTCCAAAGTGCTTCCAACGGTTTTCAAAGTGCTTCCAATGGCTTCCAAAGTGCTTCCAACGGTTTCCAAAGTGCCTCCAACGATTTTCAAAGTGCTTCCAACGATTTTCAAAGTGCTTCCAACGGTTTTCAAAGTGCTTCCAACGGTTTCCAAAGTGCTTCCAACGAGTTTCGAAATGCTTCCGGAAGGTGATTGTTGCTTTTATATCAATGATTTAGATGTTTTGAGTGGTTTTATAGGAATGGGCTGGCTGAAATGATAATAATCCAAGTTCAGCTGGCAGAGAAAGGAAACAGCAACCAGGGCATGATTTGTTATCTTAGTATTTTTATGGCCTTTATAAGGCCAATGTTTAGTCACAGACTAAACACAACTATTTAATATTTATTTTATTTGATATTCTAATGACAACGAGGGGAGTGGCGTAAATTACAGAGATAGCGGCTATTTTAATGAACATCCTACTAACAATATCATTCCTATTGACGTTACTTACCAGCTATAGTCAGGATGCAACTGTATGTGAAATTGCAAAGGAATTTGATTCGCCCTACCATCCACCGACAATTCAGTTATTCAAAGAAAACATTAGGCTCGACTCAACATCAGCAAATATCAGCGGCGACTTTATTTATACTAAACTTGGCCCCGGCATTTATAAACTTGTATTTAGTGGTCGTGGACAAGAAACCAAAATCATTGACAATATAGTTGTTGAAGATCAGCAGGTCTTAAAAATCAGAATAAGAATGAAGGGCACTTGCCTGTACGATTATCCTGACAACTATATTCCTGTTTGTCCAGAAAATCACGCCGATAAGATTATACCAATTGTTTACGGTTTGGTTTTACGTTTGAAATCTAAAGCCAATGAAAAGCAGGAACCTGATTTTTTTTCAGGCGGCTGCGTCATAACGGGATGTGACCCGAAATTCTATTGCACAATTCACAAAATTGAATTTTAGAAAACCGGCCGCTAATATGCAGTCCCTGTTGCACAACAGTAATTTTGAAATGAACTAACTACAGGTTCTCATTGCGAATAATACAATGCCTTTATCTGGCAGCTGTTTTCGGTTTTATAACATTGTACTCCCGAAATGGTTCGGGACAGGCAGGCCCGGAATGACAAGAAAAAAGGCATCCCGATAGGAGATGCCTTGTAAATAATTTATCTGAAAATTTATTTTGCAGCGTTAGCCTTCCTGGTCAACTTGCTTTTCAGGTTGGCGGCTTTGTTCTTATGAATTACACCACGTTTGGCCAGTTTGTCAATCATGCTTGCCACTTCAGGAAGTTTTGCTCCCATTTCTTTCCCTTTCAATTCTTTCAGGTCACGGATGGCATTGCGGGTGGTTTTGCCATAGTATTTGTTTCTTGTGGTACGTGTTGCTGTCTGGCGGGCATCTTTTTTTGTTGCGCTGTGATTGGCCATTTATACTTGTTTTTAAGGAGGGCAAAGGTAGGGTAAATCAATTAAAAATTGGTAATTAAAAATGAATAATTGAAAAATGGCAGTTACTATTTTGCCAGGCGGGACGGGACAGAGAGCACAGGAGAGTTTATCCTTTTATCCCTTCAAAATGAGCCCCCATTTTCGCCTTATTTAAGCGATATTTGGGCCTCACCCCAGCCCTCTCCATAAATGGAGAGGGGGTTTTTGAAAACGAAGTTTTGATGAAAGATTTCTCCTATATCACAAATTCTTCACCGGATTTTATTGAAAACCTGTACCAGGAATATTTGAAGAATCCTGGTAGTATAGATCCGGAGTTGAAGAAATTTTTTGAAGGGTTTGACTTTGCAGTAAGCAATGCTGTGGGGGGTAAGGGACAACAGACAATAGAAGATGGACAACGGACGACAGACCATGTGCCTTCTGCTGACTGGAAGGGAGAAATCAACGTTTACCGGTTGATATCCGGCTATCGCAATAAAGGTCATTTGATTGCAAAGACAAATCCTATTCGTGAAAGAAAAGACCGGGGGGCTAATCTTGATCCTGCATTCTTTGGTTTTACGGAAGCGGACATGGATAAAGAATTTTATGCGGGTAACCTGGTTGGACTTGGAACTACTTCGTTAAGAAATATCCTTGAGCATTTAGAAAAATGTTATGCTTATCATACAGGAATTGAATACACCTATATCAGCGATCCAAAAAAAACTGACTGGCTGACGAATGCTATTGAAAAAACAATGTTGCAACTGTTGCCGCTGGATAAGAAAAAAAGAATACTGGAAAAGCTGAATGAAGGAGTGATGTTTGAAAAATTTCTTCATACAAAATATGTTGGGCAAAAAAGATTTTCATTGGAAGGTGGAGAAACAACTATTGCAGCGCTGGATGCTATCATTAATACGGCAGCAGACAATAACGTACAGGAAGTAGTAATTGGAATGGCTCACCGGGGAAGATTGAATGTGCTGGCCAACATAATGAGAAAAACATACGAACAAATTTTTTCCGAATTTGAAGGCACTGCCAAACCCGACCAGACGATGGGCACCGGCGATGTAAAATATCACATGGGTTATGGTAGCGAAGTGCATACGATGAATGAAAAACCGATTCACCTTAAATTAATGCCTAATCCTTCGCACCTGGAGGCAGTGGACCCGGTGGTGATTGGATTTTCGAGAGCCAAGGCAGATGTGATGTATCAAAGCGACTTTGATAAAATACTGCCCATTCTTATACACGGGGATGCTTCGGTGGCCGGCCAGGGAATTGTTTACGAAGTATTGCAGATGAGTGGCCTTGATGGATTTTATACCGGTGGCACTATTCATTTTGTGATTAACAACCAGATTGGCTTTACCACAGATTTTGACGATGCAAGAAGTTCTGATTATTGCACATCACTGGCAGCTGCCATCCAGGCGCCGGTATTTCATGTAAATGGTGACGATCCTGAAGCGGTGGTAAAATGCGTGGAAATTGCCACCCATTACCGGCAGGAATTTAATTCCGATGTATTTATAGATATGGTTTGCTATCGCCGTCATGGACACAATGAAGGCGATGATCCCAAATTTACCCAGCCACATTTATATGCGTTGATTGACAAGCATCCCAATCCAAGAGAAGTATATATAAAATATTTACTGGAAAATGGTGAGCCGGATGCACAGGAGCTGGCAAAAGCCATGGAGAAAAAATTCTGGGCCGATCTGCAGGAACGGTTAGAGGAAGTAAAACAGAATCTATTGCCCTATCATTACCAGCCCCCGGAGATAGAATGGAAAAAATTAAGAAGAGCTACTTCAGAAGATTTTGATATTTCTCCGGTAACGGCTATTAAGGCAAATGATTTCAAAACAATTTTTGATTCATTGATGGTATGGCCTTCCGGTTTTAAACCACTGCGAAAAGTAGAAAAGATTTTGCAGGATAAAATCAAATTGTTTGAAGCAGAACAAAAAATAGATTGGGCCACCGGTGAATTGCTTGCTTATGGCAGTTTGCTGCTTGAAGGAAAGGATGTAAGAATGAGCGGACAGGATGTGAGAAGAGGAACTTTTTCTCATCGCCATGCAGTATTAAGAGATGAAAACAATGATGATCCTTATAACAGGTTATCTGATATACCCGGTGCAACAGGACAATTCAGGATTTATAATTCATTGCTGAGCGAATATGGTGTTTTGGGTTTTGAATATGGCTATGCGTTAGCTAATCCCAATGCGTTAGTATTGTGGGAAGCACAGTTTGGTGATTTTGTCAATGTTGCTCAACCAATGATTGACCAGTTTATTGCAGCGGGAGAACAAAAGTGGAACAGGATGAATGGGATTACTTTATTGCTCCCTCATGGGTATGAAGGGCAGGGGCCGGAGCATAGCAGCGCAAAGCTGGAAAGATTTTTACAATTGTGCGCTGAACTGAATATGGTGGTAACGAATATTACTACTTCGGCAAATTTCTTTCATGTATTAAGAAGACAACTGGCGTGGCCTTTCCGAAAACCATTAATCAATTTTTCACCCAAGGCTAACCTGCGGCATCCGGGTTCTTATTCGGGTATGGAAGAATTTACCAGCGGTGGATTTAAAGAAGTGATTGATGATGTCCCGATTGCTATCGGGACTGATGCAACTAAAGTAAAAAAAGTATTATTCTGCAGCGGTAAAATTTATTTTGACCTGGCTGAACGGCAGCAGAAAGATAGCCGGAATGATATTGCTTTGATCAGGCTGGAACAAATTTATCCTTTGCCCTACAAACAACTGGAGGCTCTTTACAAAAAATATAGTAAAGCCACCTGGTTCTGGGTGCAGGAAGAGCCATTAAATATGGGAGCCGCTTCTTTTTTGCAAACTAATTTAAGAAGCATCAACTTTGGTGTGATAAGCAGGCAGGCTTCTGCATCCACGGCAACGGGTTATAATAAGGTTCATTTGCAGGAGCAGACTGAAATTATTGAAACGGCGTTTAGTATTTAAAACCCCTGTCCCCTAAAGGGGAATTAGGTAATTGCCTTTATTTTGAGCAGGGGATTTATTCATGAAAATAAAAACACTCCCTTTAGGGAGATGGAGGGTTTTATGATTGAAATAAAAGTTCCAACAGTTGGCGAATCCATCAGCGAAGTCACTTTACTGAGATGGAATAAAAAAGATGGTGATTATGTGGAAAGGGATGAAGTGATTGCTGAACTGGAAAGCGAAAAAGCAACTTTTGAAGTGAATGCTGAAAAGGCAGGAATTATAAAACTCGCATCGGTGAAGGAAGGTGATTCAATAAAAATTGGCGACCTGCTGGCAAGTATTGATGAAACGGCGGCGAGGCCAGAGTCGGGAGCCGGGAGTCATGAGTCGTTCGTCGTTAGTCAGGAGTCAGCAGGTATATTGTCAGTTAATAATGAAACTGAAAAAAAGAAAAGAATAATTTCTACAATAGAGAAAATTCCTGACACTTCGCCAGTCGGCGGAGATGGGGGCATCAAGGCAAGTCCTGTAGCTTCTGCCATCATTGCAGATAAACATGTTGAACTTTCTTCCATATCTGCTTCAGGCATTGGCGGAAAAATTTTAAAAGATGATGTGCTTGCTGCTTTATCCAATCCCGGTAAGAAAACTTTTGATGGTGCAGCTTTGTTCAGCCGTAATGTGCGGACAGAAAAAATGAGCAATCTCCGCAAGACCATTTCAAGAAGACTGGTTGAAGCAAAAAATGCGACAGCCATGCTCACTACTTTTAATGAAGTGGATATGGGCAATATCATGGCCATAAGAACGAAATACAAAGACAAATTCAAAGAAATACATGGTGTTGGTTTGGGGTTTATGAGTTTTTTTGCAAAAGCCTGTGCCATGGCACTTGGTGAATGGCCTTCTCTTAATGCTTATATTGATGGCGACCAGTTAGTATATCACGACTATGCCGATATAAGTATTGCTGTAAGCACACCGAGGGGATTGACAGTTCCTGTAATCAGGAATGTGGAAAGTCTTGGCATGGCTGATATTGAAAAGAAAGTAGTTGACCTGGCTGCTAAAGCGAGAGATAGTAAATTGACAGCAGAAGAACTTACCGGCGGCACATTTACGATTACCAATGGCGGGGTATTTGGTTCTTTAATGAGTACACCGGTTATTAATATCCCGCAAAGTGCTATTTTGGGAATGCATAAGATACAGGAAAGACCGGTGGCCGTTAACGGGCAGGTTGTCATCAGGTCTATGATGTATATTGCATTAAGTTATGATCACCGGGTTGTTGATGGGAGAGAGTCAGTGAGTTTTTTGGTAAGGGTAAAAGAATTATTGGAGAATCCCGAACAATTATTGATGGGCAGAGACCCTGTAAAAACTTTGCTTGAGTTATAAAGCAAAAATTTCAATATAGGTTTATGAAGAGTTTATTCGTTGCAGCATTTTTTTTATCAGTACTTTTTTTTATTTCCTGCCAGAAAGAAATAGACTGGGGTACTGACGGAGCTACTACAGCCAGCCAGTTACTTGTACGAATAAAATCACAAACGGGTACTGATACCACTCAGTTGGATTATTATTATGATGTCAATAAAAGAATAATCCGGGAGAAGACGGCGGGTATTGGCGCAGGGCAAAATCTTAATAATGATCTTGTCATTAATCGTAATGCATCGGGAATAATTACTCAAACAATTCAAAAAGCAGCCGCATTAATTGCCGCAGGTATTGACAGCGTGGTAACAAGCTATAATTATAATACGGCTACTTCAAAGTATACATCCTCAGTTTTTCAATTAGCAATCCCGGGTTTCACTGTACTTGACAGTGCAGTTTATACTTATGATGCCGGCGGAAAAATTTCGAAAGATGAACATTATCTGCAACTGACCGGCTTACCTATCCCGTTGCCGCCGACTCTTACAGCAAGGAATACATATGCATACTCTGCTGATGGCAAAAACCTGCTGGGTATTGCTTCAGACGCTGCCATTCCGCCGGCTACAACTTTGTCTCCTGCAACAGCCCAGGTTTATTCTGTTGATACAAAGATTAACCCATTAATAATTTTAAATGAGGCCGTGTTGCTGAGCAGAGTTCGCTTATTTAATGCGAATAACACAAGTAAAGCAGTTGTTACGAATACGATTGATCCTACACAGGATTTCACCATGGATTATACGTTTAAGTATAATACAGCCAACAAGCCTGATTCATCGTATGGTGCTAGAACACCTGGCGGGTCGATAACTGCAGCGAAATATTTTTACCAGTAATCCGGCAGAGTTGATTTTGAATTTATTTCAATTTGTCTTCCAAAACAATAATTCGTTTTAAAAGGTCCTGTATTGTTTTAGCCTGGTCATTTATTGAATTGTTTTGTTTTTCGATCATAGCCTGCTGTTCCTGTACCGCTTTTACCAGCGGCATTACAAAATCGGAATAGCGCAGGCTGTATAATCCGGTTACATCTTTTGGAGCCTGCACCCCACTGAAATCATATCCCGTTTCTTTGGCAGCATGTTCCACTTCCTGTGCAAGGAAACCCGTCATGCGAATTTTTTCAATATCATATTTCGTGGGCCAGTTGCTGTCATCCTTTTTACCGGCATATACCATATCATTTTCACGATGAATATTTAAGTTGTAAGTAACGGGGTGCAAACGACTGATAAAGGAAAGCCCCGGAACATCGGCGGAAATATTGTCTTTGATTCTCTCATCGCTGTATGTGCTCCATCCAACCTGACCACCAATCCAACTCACACTTGCATTCCCAATTTCAACCCGGTTATTCGCATTTACCATTCCACCTGAATTGAAACCTATGCAAGTTGTATTATCCAAAGCGGCATTAGTATAAAATGCTCCAAATCCTAAAGCTGTATTATAGTTTCCTGATATATTGTACTGTATCGCATAATAACCGTTGGCTGTGTTACCTGTTCCTGAAGTATTAGAAGAAAGTGCATTATATCCGTTGGCAGTGTTATAATTTCCAGTGGTGTTAGCCAACAGTGATTGATAGCCAATAGCAGTATTTGAGTTGCCAGTATTATTTTCAGGATAATCCGATCCCTTTAATGCCTCAAATCCAACAGCTACGCTTGAACAAGTATATGGGGTTGCTGTATTGTAAGCATATCGCAAGGCATTATAACCAACTGCCGTTGCACCGTTTCCGGCTATATTAGAATACAAGGATAAAGCCCCAAGTGCAGTATTGGAATTTCCAGTGTGGTTGGCAGCAAGAGCGCCATTCCCATTTGCAGTATTCGAATTTCCTGTAGTATTGTAGGAAAGTGTAGCGTTTCCGGTTGCTGTATTCCATGTCCCTGAAGTATTTGATAAAAGCGATTGAGCACCAATTGCAGTATTATTTACACCAGTATTGTCTACAGCAGTTGTAGAGCCCCTTAATGCTTCATAACCAATTGCAACATTCGCGTTATTGACGGGTGTGGAGGTGTTGTTAGAATAATACATTGCTCTATAACCAATAGCTGTTGCATAGCCTCCTGCCACATTTGAGAAAAGCGCATTCATTCCAATGGCCGTATTGTAATATCCTGTAGTGTTTGAAGCAAGTGCATTATTACCATTGGCAGTATTGCCCAATCCTGAAGTGTTCGACGAAAGGACGCTATAACCGGTGGCTGTATTAGCGTCACCAATGGTGTTTGACAAAAGCGATTGGAAGCCAATTGATGTGTTTTGGTTGCCGGTATTGTCCGAAGCCGTTGTTGAACCTCGTAAAGCTTCATATCCAAGGGCCACATTAGAATTGGTAAAAGGAGTTAACGTGCTGTTGGAATAGCGCATGGCGTTATAACCAACTGCTGTTGCTGTGTTTCCTGTCAAATTAGTAAAGAGTGAATATGTCCCGATAGCAGTATTAGCATAACCAATAGTATTATCGTGAAGTGCACTCATCCCGTTGGCTGTATTGTAGTTTCCTGTTGTATTAAGACTTAGTACTGCTGCACCAGTAGCGGTATTGTATGATCCATCGGTGTTGGAATTAAGAGCGCTATTTCCGCTGGCTGTATTATTCGACCCTGTTGTGTTGGAATATAATACTGCCTTTCCATTAGCGGTATTATAATTTCCAATGGTGTTGGACCACAGCGATTGATAGCCGGTTGCTGTGTTAAAGTTCCCTGTATTGTTTGCAGCGATAGCCGAGCCTCTTAATGCTTCAAAGCCTATTGCCACATTGTAGTTGGTGAATGGAGTTGCTGTGTTATTAGTATAAAGCATAGCACTGTAACCAATAGCTGTTGCATGGTTTCCGGCAACGTTGGAATAAAGTGCATTCGTTCCGTTGGCGCTATTATAGAATCCGGTAGTGTTGGATACAAGCGCTAGTGCTCCAGTAGCGCTATTACCGTAGCCCGTAGTGTTGGATGAAAGCGCACTATTCCCACTGGCCGTATTGCCATATCCGATAGTGTTCTCCAAAAGAACACTGTTTCCGGTGGCGGTATTAGCGTATCCTGAAGAGTTTGACAGAAGTGATTGGTAGCCGACTGCAGTGTTTTGGTTTCCAGTATTATCAGCAGCTGTTGTGGAGCCCCTTAATGCTTCATAGCCAACTGCTACATTAAAATTTGAAAAAGGTGTGGCAGTGTTATTAGCATAAAGCATGGCATTGTAACCAATAGCTGTAGCATTGCTCCCAGCCACATTTGAAAACAGCGCATTCGTACCGGAAGCCGTATTACCACTACCCGTAACGTTGAATCCCAGGGCCGTCGTTCCGGTGGCCGTATTTTTGTTCCCCGTTGTATTTGAATAAAGTCCATTATACCCGTTTGCCACATTAGCATATCCGGTTGTGTTGGAATAAAGCGCCTCCTTGCCAATAACGCTATTGGAGTAACCGGTCGTGTTCGACCAGAGAGTTTGATAACCGATTGCAATATTATTGTTACCTGTATTATCAGCAGCAGTTTCGGAGCCCCTTAATGCTTCAAAGCCAACAGCCACATTGTAATTAGTGAAAGGTGTCGCTGTGTTATTGGCATAAAGCATGGCATTGTAACCAATAGCTGTGGCATTGCTTCCGGCTACATTTGAAAAAAGTGCATTGGTTCCTGCGGCTGTATTACCACCGCCTGAAACATTGTATGCCAGGACCGTCGTTCCGGTGGCTGTATTTCTGTTCCCGGTTGTATTTGAATAAAGCGCACTATATCCGTTTGCGAGGTTACCGAATCCGGTTGAGTTAGAATACCCGGCATCCGAACCAAAAAAGCTGTTGTATTCGCCGGAAACTCCTGCACTGTAATTATTCATTCTTCCTGCATGTAATCCGACAAATGTATTAACCACGGCATCCGAATGAATCCACATGAGTTCGTTTCCGCTGCTGCTACGCAACTTAATCAGCGGCCGGGTATTACTTTGAGTACCATTGGCATCAATGATCAACTGGGAAGTATCAGCAGAACCTTTAATATGGAGTTTGGCTGAAGGTGTTACAATGCCAATGCCTACATTTTGAGCAAATGATCTTAAAGGCAAATGCGTTCCGAAAGCAATCGGGAAGCAAATAAGAAAAAAACGTGTGATTTTATTTTTCATAACCTGATTTTATAATTTTTAAACAAGTGGATGCTTCACTAACTTAGTTAACAGGTAGTCGGATAACATCCCTATCCGGGAACAGAATAAATGTGGGTTTTGTTTCTACTGATGTTCTGCGTGACGACTTGTATAAGCCTTGAGAGCAAGAGTATCCAAGGAGACCTCTATTTTCAAAACTTAATTGCCGGTAAGTTTGTTATTAATATCCTTGCCAAAAAGGTACGCAGAAACTAATTCTAAGTTATACAGACTTTTTCTGTTCTGAAAACAAAATTTATAAATACATTTATAAAGCCACTTTTTGTTTCCTTTGCAGGGTGAGCCGCTGTCATTCATACCTGAATTCTGCTAAAGCAATTCTTGCTTTATATAATGGAGAAGAGCCTTTCGCAACGTTTATAAAAAAATATTTTGCACAGCATAAAAAGTTTGGTTCCAGGGACAGGAAAGAGATCAGTAATCTTTGTTATTGCTATTTCAGAGCCTCCCCACCCCCGATTGATCGGGGCAAGCTCTTCAAAGGAGGGATTTCAAAAACCTTCATTCCGGATGACCTTCAACTGTTGAAAAGTCTTTTTTTATGCAGCACAGAATCCAATGAGATTCTTGCTTCATTAAAACCGGAATGGAATGAAAAGACCGGGCTTCCCATAAAAGAAAAATTATTGTTTCTCAACTTTCAGTTGACATCAGTTTTTCCCTGGGAAGAGGATTTAAGCGATGGAATTGAATATGAAAAATTTTGTGCATCATTTTTTGTTCAACCTGATTTGTTTTTACGGATACGTCCGGGTTATGCAGAAAAAATTCTTTTGAAACTCAATGAAGCAGAGGTTAACTATGAATTCATTTCTCCATTTACGATCCGTTTATCCAACAGTTTTAAAGCAGATAAATATTTTGAGCTGGATAAAGAGGTGGTAGTGCAGGATTATAATTCGCAAAGAGTGGGAGAGTTGTTTTTGCCTGTCAGAAGGGGATACCCGGATAAGGTGTGGGACTGCTGCGCCGGCAGCGGTGGTAAATCAATTATGGCTTATGATCTTAACCCGGAGATTGATCTTGTCGTTTCTGATGCAAGAGAAACAATTCTGGTTAACATGAAAAAAAGATTCGGTGCGGCCGGGCTTAAAAAATATTTGTCATTTGTAGCCGACCTTTCAAAAGAAAAACTTCCTGCTTCAATTATCAATAATCAACAATCAATCATCATTGCCGATGTGCCCTGTACCGGAAGTGGAACCTGGGGCCGTACACCGGAGCAACTTCATTTTTTTGATGAAAAAAAGATAGCGGAATATGCTGCCCGTCAGAAGAAAATTATTGCTAATATCATTCCCGCATTGAAGCCGGGAGGAAGTCTTTTATACATCACCTGCTCTGTTTTCAAAAAGGAGAATGAAGAAATGGTTGAGTACCTAAAAGAAAAATTCCACCTTCAACTGGTGAAGATGGAATTGCTCAGGGGTTATGAATTAAAAGCAGACACGATGTTTGCTGCTTTACTCAGGATGTAATTATAATTTCAATAGCTCCGCTGTGCCGATTTCTTTTAGCCCGTTAAATACTTTGATATAATATTTCCCTTTGGCAAGCCGGTTAATATCAAGTTCAATTGTTTTTTTACCTGTTCCTTTTGAAGAAGCTAATCGCATAAGTAGTCTTCCTTTAGAATCATAAACACTAACCGGCATATTAGTAACGGCGTAAGCGGTTTCTATAACTAAATTAACGGTGCTGCCGGAAACAGGATTGGGTTGGAGAGTTACCCGTTCTTTATTGGGATCAATATTCCCGGTGCCGGTGGCAAAACAAGCCCCGGTGAT
This sequence comes from Chitinophagaceae bacterium, assembly GCA_032654705.1. GTDB lineage: Bacteria > Bacteroidota > Bacteroidia > Chitinophagales > Chitinophagaceae > JJ008. Next base: position 1,877,773 of record JAULAZ010000003.1, on the reverse strand, counting down.
AGTAACCGTGGCGGTATCAATATAGGCAATAGTATATGTAGCTACAGCGGTATCAATAACCTGGCCGATACGGTAAGAAACTGTTCCGGCCGTGGGACTGATAATTGCATTGTTGAACTGGTAACTATGCGTAGCAAGTATAGCACCTGCCTGTGGGTTCACTACACCAACATTTGTGTAAACCAATTCTCCTGGTAATTTTCTTTCTACCTGGTACTGCATAGCGCTAACATCCTTACTTGTCCAGTTAAGGGTGGCATTGCAGGCATTTACTATAGCGTTGGACGTAGCAAAATCAATCAGCAATGAAGCAAAAGCCATTTTCATATTTGGAATACCATAACCCACCCGGTCATCAGGATTAGCAGCCTTGCTACCTGCTTGTTGCATGGCTTTAACTATTTTCATATTGTTAAATTCAGGAAATCCCTGCCACAGGCAAGTACCCATTCCCGCCATATTGGGGCAGGCGAAGGATGTTCCGCTGCCGGTACCAATCGTGTTATTCGTTTGTTGTATCACAGTATTTACACCGACCGATGCTATATCAGGTTTTATTTGCCCGTCAAATGATGGCCCATAACTTGAAAAACTGCCGATTACCCCGGCAGAATTTACAGCGCCTACTGCTACTACACTGTCACCATCAGCAGGGGTAATAAGAAAATGCCAGGTATTAGTGCCTTCATTTCCATTGGCTGCAAATACCATGATGCCTTTCTTGGCAGCCATATCAGCTGCTGTAGCACAAATGGTGGTGTTGCCATCCATCTGCGAATATGTATGATTGAAAATAGGGTTTGTCATCTGATCAGCGTATCCCAGTGATGTCGAGATCACATCTGCCCCTGAACTATCAGATCTTTCTGCTCCGCATGACCAGTTTAATTCTTCGATGGGAGATTCACTTGAATTATCTTCTGTCTGAAACAGCCAAAAGCTGGCTTTCGGAGCTTTTCCAACAAACTGCCCCGGAATATTGGCGCCAATAATGGAAAAGCAATTCATACCATGGCTTCCGTCATTTGATACATTTTGCTCACGGGCAACAAAATCCCATGTTCCCAATACCTGGCCATTAGCATTTATACTATCAAATGCTTTCAATACTAAATAATTATTGAATCCGTTATCAAGCATGGCAATCTGCATTGTCTGTCCTCTCAGGCCAATATTATGGAGGAACTCGCCATTGTGCAAATGAATTTCATTAAAGGAGGTTGTGCCGTAATTAAAATAATCTCCGGTAATTCCATTTGGTCTTTGTGTTGATGGAGGTAATTCTGTAATAATTTCTTCTAAGGCAAATTTATTTGGAACAAACCTGCCATTACCTGCCATTCTTGCTGCAATTCCATTTGTGCTTTGAACAAAAGGAAGACTGTTGATGGTAGTAATGGCATTTGCATCTGAAGTTTGTATCGTTACAGCATTCATCCATTTAGAAACATTAAGTAACGTAACATTTGCTACATTTCTTATTTGAGTAACATATGCCGGAGTAACAGGAAGATCGGTGCTGTCAATAGCAATGCCATATCTTGTTCTGCGATCAATAGCCCGCTGTGATAAATAAGCGAGGGGATTAGCAATTGTAAACGGGGTTCCGCCTTTGTTTTTTAGTTTTACCAGGTAGCGGGTAAATTGAGCTTGTGATTCATTTGCCAGTAAAAGAGAAAACAAGAATACGGGTAGAAGTTTTTTCATTTGTTGGAGCCTTTTGTATTTCAAATTTATGGCATTAGCCGGAGAACTAGTTATGGTCTATCATCCACATAGTAATGCCGAAGCCTGTTTTAAAGGGGCCGGCCGGGTTACCGGTATTAGGCTGGTATTCCCAGAGTTCATATTCACGATAAACCAGCCCGATATTTTTTGAATATTTTTCTACTGCTCTTGTGCGGGCAGCATAGGCAGTGGGAATGGTAATCGGTACATTAAATGTTTCATCAGCTTCTTCAACAGTCTGAACATTTGAATAATTATTACTACGATAACTGAAAGAAGCAGGTACTCCATCATAATAATAATCCCAGCTCTCCATATTGTCATCGTTATTGAAATCGAAGAGTTCCCAATACGGTGCATTCACACCTGATGGGAGGTATTTGTTTCCTTTCCAGCTAAATGCATCTTTAATGGGAAGGTGAAGTTTGATGAAACGGAGGTTATCCTCTATCAATTCTAATTGATCAGCCAATGCAGTGATGAAAAAAGTGCCTGCAGGTTGCCATGGGGTTGTACCCAATGAGTCTCTTAAATAGCGAAACACCCTGTAACTGGGCCGGCCAAGATTATCCGTAATCAGCGCATCAATTACATTTTTTACCTGGTAGCGATGAACTTCTGTAGTTCTTCCAAAATTGGTGAATACCATTGAGTCGAGCCGGTAAGTAATATACTTGCCGGGAGTTAGCGGAACATAATCACTTAATTTATCAGAAACATACTCTTCTTTTTTATTGCAGGAAAAAAGAGTAACAATGCCAATAGCAAGGAGGCAGAAACGTGTTATAGAAAGAAGTCTCATAAGTGGTTTTTCAGTGTTCACAGATGAAAATTTTGACAGGTTTAATACTGTTTTCATGTTATTTGGATAGCTAAAGCTACAAACAAAAAACGGGGAATGAAAACACCCCGCTTTAAAACGTATGAATAATGGCTTTATTGCCTGAAATTCAGTCTGGAGTCGGGAGTATTGAGTTTGGAGTCTGGTCGAAATCTTTGCTTAAAGTGGATTGGCTCCAGGCTAACGACCTGTCTGCCGGACAGGCAGGCTCAAGACTCCCGACTGTATAATCCCTCCACCCAGAACATCGTCGCCTTCATAAAACACAGCGCTTTGACCGGGGGCAATTCCTTTTACATTTTCGAAAAAATGTACAGACACAATATTTTGCGTTTCGACGGGATAAATATTGGATAATGCCCCTTTGTCTTTGTAACGGATTTTTGTTGTCGCTTCCATACCCGGTGTAAGGGAATCGTATTTTATCCAATTCAATTTGCCTACCCGCATTTCATTTTGTTCCAGGTCTCCTTCATCGCCCAGCATTACAGTATTGTTATCTGGATCAATCTTTGTAACAAAAACCGGTTTGCCAAACGCAATTTCCAATCCTTTGCGTTGCCCGATGGTATAAAAAGGATAACCTTTATGCTGACCCAGAATTTTTCCATGCCTATCAATAAAATTTCCTCCTGCAACTTTTTCTTCCAGTCCCTCCACTTTTCTTTTCAAAAATCCACGATAATCATTATCAGGTACAAAACAGATTTCATAACTCTCGTTTTTCTTTGCCAGTTCAGGATAACCGTAGTCATGTGCCATCTGCCTTATTTGTGTTTTTCTGAATGGGCCAAGTGGTAATAAAGTTCTGCTGAGTAAATCCTGCTGCAATCCCCACAGTACATAACTCTGGTCTTTGGTTTCATCTACTGCTTTGCTAATGACAAACCTTCCGTTATCATGTTGCCGGACTTTTGCATAATGACCGGTGGCAATAAAATCACAACCCATGGCATCCGCTCTTTTCAATAAGGCTCGCCACTTGATATGTGTATTACAAAGCACACAAGGGTTGGGTGTGCGGCCTGCAATGTATTCCTCCACAAAATTTTCAATCACAAAATCTCCAAACTCTTCCCGGATATCCAGTATATAATGTGCAAAGCCATGCTCCACGGCAGCTTGCCGTGCATCATTAAATGAATCTATATTACAACAACCGGTTTCTTTTTTACTGCCGCCGCTGGCTGCATAGTCCCATGTTTTCATGGTGATGCCCACCACTTCGTAGCCTTCATCGTTGAGCATAAGAGCAGTAACGGTACTGTCGATACCGCCGCTCATAGCTACCAGCACTTTTCCTTTTTTACTCATGAGGTTTAAAAAATTAGCAACCCGCCTTCGTTAAAACTCCGGCGGGCAGGGCTGCAAATATACGGCGATAAGGCGGGTCTGAAAGTAATAACCGGGGTGCTTGTATGGCTATCGTAAAGCGTAAAGCCACCTGTTCTGCTGGCTTTACGTTTTACGGGCAAATGATATTTTTAATTCTTATTCTTCGCTTTTTCTTTGTTTTCTTTATACCTCATATCAGGGGTGCCGTCTTTGTTTAGTTTTTGATTTGCCTTAAACCTTTTGTCGGGTGTGCCATCAGCTTTCACAGGGCCAGGGGCATTTACAATTTTTGTTTCCCTTGTTTTACTGACATTGGTTTTTGTTTTAGTCGTTACAGTTGTTGGCTTCGTCTTTGTCTTATTGGCTTCAATTTTAGTTTTGCCCGGGTTTACTTTTTCTTTTGTTACAACAGCGTCGGTTTTTGTTTTCGTGATATTATTTTTTTCTTTTATTTTGCCGGCATCGGTTTTTGTCTTGGTCATATCACCTTTAGACTTTGTTTTCCCGTCATCCGATTTTACTTTGGTTACATCACCTTTTGTTTTGGTTTTAACAGGAGTCGTTTGGGCATAGGACATTCCTCCTAATATTAATAAGAGGCAGGTGGAGATAAATAGCTTTTTCATTTTTTTGATTTAGTGTTTTTAAAAATTGTTCCGACAAAGGTTATTTATACAAAACACCAGAAACAAATTTTCGGAGCCGCTTAACCTCTTATTAACACCGGTTAATAAAAGGTTGCCGGTTTAAATTTTTGCTCAGCCAGGCTTAACTTCGGGCTATCCTGGTGTCAGGCTGAATAATTGCATCTTTGTATAGTTAATAGATTAATAAATGAGATCTACTACTGCCCGGCTTATTATAGTAATAGCAGCGATGCTCATCGCTATTATTATTGCTGTGCAGGTGCATTGGCTAAACCGGACTTACGCTTATGAAAGAAATGAATTCAACACATCAGTGTTAAAGGCAATAAGAGGGGTATATGAAGATTTGCCATTGCTTTATAATTCTTCTATTCCGCTGGACAGCCTTGCAGAAAAACATACCGAGAGTACCTTTCTTTTTCGGATAGACAGCATTCCTCCCCGGGATTCACTATTGACTCATCTTTCCACCGAACTGGAGGACTTTCATGTTTTTACAGATTATAAAGTGGCAGTGTATAATGCGGGGCAAAGAAAATATTTGTACCAGGATTATGTATCTGCCGATGCAACAAAAAATAATATGGATAATGTTGCCAGGTTGCCTGAAATAAAAAGAAATTTTAATTATGTGCATATTTATTTCCCTAACCGGAATAAATATATCATTGGCGAAATGAAGAACTGGATTTATGCAAGCGTAGCCCTACTGGTTGTATTGATTAGTTTTTCTTTTGCCATCTATTATTTTCTGAAACAAAAATTTCTGATGGAAATTCAGAAAGATTTTATTAATAATGTTACGCATGAATTCAGCACGCCGCTTTCAGTAATTGACTTATCTGTTGATGGTCTTGAAAAGCCATCCATACTTACACAGCCTGAGAAATACGAAAAATACCTGATGGCGATAAAATATCAGTCGGAGTATTTAAAAAAACATATTGGCAATCTTGTCAGCACGGTGGTAGCTGGTAATTATCATTTCGGGCTGTTAAAATCTCCGGTTGTTCCAAACAATCTGCTTAGAAAAGCGGTTGCGCAGTTGGAGCCATTGCTGGCAAAAAAAAATGGAATGGTTGACTGGGATATCGAAATAAATAATTATATAATTCAGGCAGATGAAGAAAACCTTTACCTGGCCTTGTTCAATATTATTAATAATGCTATTAAATATTCAGCCCTGCCAAAAATCATTATTGCCACGTCTGTAAGGGATAATAAATATTGTATAAGCATTAAAGATAACGGGGCCGGTATAGCCTCTTCGCAGATTAAAAATATTTTTAAAAAATTCTACCGGGTTCAGAATGGGAATATTCATAATGTAAAAGGCCTGGGACTGGGCCTGTATTTTGCCAAAAAAGTTATTGACGGGCATAAAGGAAATATTATTGTCAATAGTATTCCGGAAATTGGAACTGAATTCAGGATAGAATTTCCTGTAAACAATGTATAAAAATGGAAATCAAAGCAAGAATTTTAATGGCTGAGGATGATGAATACATGAGTGAACTGATGAAAGATGCATTGGAAGAAGAAGGGTATGCTGTAGTGGTGTGCCATGATGGGCAAACAGCTATTGATACTTTTGATAAAACCAAATTTGATATTTGCCTGCTGGATATTATGATGCCGGTTAAAGATGGGTTTGCGGTGGCTAAAAAGATCCGCCAGCAAACGGATGTAACACCGATTCTTTTTATCAGCACCAAAGCATTGATTGAGGACAAATCGGAAGGCTATCATAAAGGCGGCGATGATTATATCGTCAAGCCTTTTAATATGAAAGAATTGTTGCTGAAGCTGGAAGTTTTCCTGCGGCGTACCAAAAAAATGTTTAGTGAGGTGAAGCAGGAATTTTCATTTGGCAAAATTATTTTCTCCTACACGGATTTAAAATTAATAAGCCCGGAAGGATCTTTTAACCTCAAACAAAAAGAGGCTGATCTCCTGCGATTTTTTTGCATGTTCCCAAACCGTATTGTGAAAAGGGAAGAAGTGCTGATGGCCGTCTGGGGGAAGGATGATTATTTTTTGGGACGTAGCATGGATGTTTTTATCAGCAAGATCCGCAAATATCTTAAAGCCGATCCGGGTATAATTCTGGAAACCATTCATGGACTTGGTTACCGGTTTACAATTCCTGATATTCAATAAAATAAGTTTTCCATTTGGGAAGTCTGCCCTTTAATCAGCTTATATACAAAGCCGGATGCTCATTGTGCCGTTTAACAGACGATTAACCAGTTAATCTGAGTATTTAAGTGAAATTTACATTGGTGGAGTTTAATCCGTCATTCTGTTTGTGGTAGATTACGGGCCGGATATTCCGGCCCACTTTTTTTACCCACACTATTTCCCGGCCCATCCTGCATTCATAAATATTCTTAACTTGCCCCGTTAATAATTTTTTACGTACGATTAAAATTTGAGTACTATGATTAAAATGCAAGTTATCGGAAACCTCGGCAAAGACTGTGTAGTGAACACCGTCAATGGCAAAAATGTGATCAACTTCACCGTGGCACATACCGAGAAGTACAAAGACAGCCAGGGCAATCAACAGGAAAAAACTACCTGGGTTGATTGTGCTTACTGGACAGACAAGACAGCGGTGGCACAGTACCTTACGAAAGGAAAACAGGTGTATGCGGAAGGACAACCCGAAGCAAGATCATTTCAACGCAATGATGGCACTCCCGGTTCTTCCTTATCACTTCGTGTAAGAGAGGTACAGTTATTGGGTGGCCGGGGCGACAGCGCCGGTGGTAGTTCCTATCAGCCTAATACCTCTGCAGCGGCTTCCACTTCAAACAGTAATATTCCCTCGCCGGGTGATATTACCGAACCGGTGGATGATTTACCCTTCTAAACTATCGGAAGATAATTTTATGAATGCTCCTGTTGAAACGGGAGCATTTTTTTTAAACATGTCACAGTTTTTAAATCATAGCATGCTTCAAACCGTGGCATGCTTAAGCGGGCATGCTTTATATTTGCCAAATGCCGGAACAAGTATTTTCCTATCAGCAATTATTTAATTTCTCTAAATCAGTTTTTCTGAAAATTGGATGCAGTAATGAAGATGCTGACACTGCAACAAAAGCTTTATTGTCTGCCGACTTGCGGGGAATAGATTCTCATGGTGTGGCAAGGTTGAGTGGTTATGTAAGACTCTGGGAAGTGAAACGGGTAAATGCCACGCCGGACATAAAAATCATTTATGAAACTCCTTCTACCGCAGTAGTAGATGGCGACAGCGGTTTGGGATTGGTGGTTGCTCCTTTTGCTATGCAGGTCGCTATTGAGAAAGCGAACAAGGTTGGCACTGGTTGGGTAAGTGTGCAAAACAGTAATCATTTTGGCATTGCGGCGCATCACGCCATGATGGCGCTGGAACATGATATGATTGGGATGGCAATGACCAATGCCAGTGCATTAGTGGCACCAACTTTTTCCATTGATAAAATGCTCGGCACAAATCCAATTTGTGTGGCAGCGCCTGCCGGTAATGAACCAGCTTTTGTTGCCGACTTTGCTACCACCACAGCCGCTAATGGTAAATTGGAAATACTGCAACGGAAAAATAAAGAAACTCCCGGTGGCTGGGTGCAGGATGTGGACGGCAATGCAACCACCGATGCCAATATTTTAAAAAAAGGCGGCGCTTTATTACCATTGGGTGGCGACAGGGAACATGGTTCTCATAAAGGATATGCACTCGGCGCCGTCGTTGATATTTTTTCTGCATTATTAAGCGGCGCTAATTATGCCCCATGGGTGCCGCCGTTTCCTGCTTATGTGCCCATACCAGCGCAGCAACCGGGCAAAGGCATTGGACATTTTTTTGGAGCCATGCGGGTAGATGCATTCAGACCGGCGGATGAATTTAAGCAGCACATGGATAACTGGATAAAAGGATTTCGTTCATGTAAAACAATTCCTGGTGAAGAAAAAGTATTAGTGCCCGGCGACCCGGAAAGAGAGTTTGAGGAGGAAAGAATGAAAAATGGAATTCCGTTGCTGGATATAGTGGTGGAAGATTTAAACAAGTTAGCTGAGAAATTTTCTATAAATTCGGGATTACATTAAACATCTTAGTATGAAAGTTTATTTAAGCGGCTTTGTTGTTTTGTTTTTCGTTGTTGCTTTTTCTTCCTGCCAGAAAGAGATTGATGATAGTTTACCAAACAATGTTACAAACGACAGCACAGTTTTATGGAAATATGTTGTAATAGATACAACATTATCTGCCGGACTTGATACACTCGAAGTTCATTATTTTGAATATGACAACCAGAAACGGTTAACCCGCCTTATTGATTCGCTGCGGGAAGACACTTCTTCATCACCTGCATATACGTCTTCTTTAGTCACAGATTTTTTTTATAATGGAAATGAAACCCTGCCTTATAAAAGCATGGGACTCCAAAAAGATGGTACAGACAGACGCTGGGATACTACTTATTTTTCTTTTCAAAATGGGTTGGTGAGCCTGGATTCCGCCAGGATACAAATAAGTAATGTTACCGGTATTACCTGGGGTATCATTACCCGCAGTTTCACTGTTAGTGGTACTACAATAACTATGACCGAGAAATTTTATTCATACACAAACCCTATTCCTTCATGTGTAAGTAATTCTACAGTTTTGCAGACCTATTCAAATGGTAATATTATCTCAGCAAATGGAACAACGACAGGTTGTGTTACCGGTTCCGGAAATGTTCAGATGAACTATGATAATAAGCCGAATCCTTTTTATTCAACTATCCCGGTCCACTATCCTACAACGGGATTTAGTTTTGTGGAAGGAAATAATAATCAAAAGAATAATATGACGGAAGAGAATTCGACTGCGTTTCACACGCAACGTTCTTATAGTTATCGCAGTAATGGCCTGCCATCGGTTGTAAGAGTGAATGACTTGAATTTTCCCAGTTATAGTTATAAGGGAATATACTATTATAAAAATTAGGATGCTATGAAACTGATTTTCGGAGGGATAATTATTATTGGATTGCTTGTTATTGTTTTTTCTTCCTGCCAGAAAGAGATAGACTGGAGTTTGAACACCCCAACAGAAGGGGGGAACAGTACGATGTTAAAGAAGATGATCGTGCTGGATACAACCCTGACTGCAGGGCTTGATACATTACGTAAAGTGATCATTGAGTATGATAACCAGAACAGGGTAGTGCAGGTGAATACTTCTTATAAAGACGAGAGTTTACCGCCAACATCTTCATTCCCTTATTATGACAGCCTGGTTTATTTCTATAACGGCAATGACACGCTGCCATTTAAAGCAATAAAGTCCACAGCATATTTTCTCAATATCGAAAAGGATACTTCATTTTTGTTTTATGCAGCAGGAAAAGTGATCAAAGATTCCATTCGTAGCAGCTATCTAAGTACACTTCCGCCTCCCGGTCCTCCTGTGGAGTCCATTAAGGTTAATTTCTTTACGGACAATGGCAATACAACAAATGTGCTCACATATCTTTCGATGACATTGAACCCGCCTAGCTGGCCTCCGGCTTGTCCGGGCACTACCATATTCCAAAAAACATATGTGAATGGAAATATAACTTACCAATTCGGTGATTATACGGACTGTAGCGGCATCGGCACCAGTGAAACAAACCATTTTATTTTTGACACTCATCCAAACCCTGGTTATACTTTCAGTATTCCGTATCCGATTATGGATGAGGACCTCAATTTGTCAGATCATAAAAATAACATTTTGGAAACCTGGGATATTGCGCCGGGAGACGGGTTTAAGAATACTTATACTTACCGTGCCGACGGATACCCCCTGATCGTCCGGGGTGTTGATCTTACCAATCCAACTATAACCCGAAAGGGTTTTTATATCTATAAATAGCCCATTCCCCATACTGGGAATTTCAGTGAAATAGCTTTACTTACCGAAAGGAATATATCTTTGCGTCCTGCTTGCTAATTCATAAATCCAAAAAAAATCAGGAGGGGGAACAAATGAAAATAATGAAATTTGGCGGCACCAGTGTGGGTAAGCCGGAGAGGATGCACCACATTGTTTCGCTGGTTAATAAAGAAACAGAACCGGTGATTGTGGTATTGTCTGCTTTGTCAGGAACCACTAATGCACTGGTGGAAATTGGCGAACTGATTGCCAAAGGCGATCGTAATGGCGCCAAACAATCCATTGATAAATTAGAAAAGCACTACCATGCTTTTATAAAAGACCTGGTAAAAGATAAAGAGGCTATTGCCAAAGCAAAAACTATCGTGGCAGAGCATTTTGAATTCCTGAATATTATTCTCAAAATTTCTTTCAGCGAATCGCTGAGTAAAGACATACTGGCGCAGGGCGAACTGCTTTCCACCAAACTGTTTTGTGTTTACCTCGAAGAACAGGGCATTAGCCACATGCTGTTGCCGGCGCTGGAATTTATGACCATTGATCAGAATGATGAACCACAGATCGGAAGTATAAAAGTGAAATTATCCCAGTTACTGAAACAGCATAGGGCGAAAAAAATATTTGTTACACAAGGTTATATCTGCCGCAATGCAAAGGGAGAAGTGGATAACCTGAAAAGAGGCGGCAGTGATTATTCCGCTTCACTGATAGCGGCAGCCATCAATGCTTCTGTTTGTGAAATATGGACGGATATAGATGGCATGCATAACAATGATCCGAGGATTGTAAAGAAAACAGTTCCCATTGAGCAAATGAGTTTTGAAGAAGCGGCAGAGTTAGCTTATTTCGGCGCCAAGATCTTACATCCTGCTTCTATCTGGCCAGCACAGCAATATAAAATACCGGTGAAGTTGCTCAATACTATGCACCCAGAGGCCAAAGGAACACTCATCACCGAAAAAGCAGGAAGCGTTGGCGTAAAAGCAGTAGCGGCAAAAGACAATATCATTGCTATCCGCATAAAGAGCAGCCGCATGTTACTGGCTTATGGTTTTTTGAGAAAGATATTTGAAGTATTTGAAAAATACCGGACACCGATTGATATGATCACCACGTCGGAGGTAGCAGTTTCATTGACGATTGATAATGCTGCCAACCTGAAAGAAATTTTAAAAGAACTGGAGCCATTTGGTAGTATCGAAGTAGATAAGAACCAGGTCATCATTTCTGTAGTAGGCAATGAAATTTCGCAAACGGAAGCCATGGTGAAAAAATTGTTCGGTTCCATTATGAATATTCCGATCCGGATGGTTTCCTACGGTGGAAGTCCTCATAATATTTCTTTATTGGTTCCGGCGGAATACAAAACACAAATTCTGCAGCAACTGAATAAAGGAATGTTTGGGTTGTAATACAATTAGCGGAATTCTTTTCCTTAAACAACTTTCAATTTTCAGAATACCGGGTATGAAAAAGCATCTCTATTGTATCAGTGGTTTGGGGGCCGATGAAAAAATATTTTCCAACCTGCAGATTAACGGGTACCAGTTGATCTATATACCATGGATACGGCCGCATAATAATGAGCGGATTGAAGAGTATGCAAAAAGAATGAGTGAATATATCAAAGAGGATTCGCCGGTTTTACTGGGTGTTTCTTTTGGCGGCATGATGGGCATTGAGATTGCCAAACAAATAAAATTGCAGAAGCTTATTATTGTTTCCAGTATTAAATCAACCAAAGAATTACCTGTATGGATGAAATTGGCAGGTTCTCTTCTGTTGCATAAATTATTTCCTGTCCGTCCTAATAAATTCACAGAGAAAATTGACCATGACAGGCTGGGAGTTTCCACAGCAGATGAAAAAGAAATGGTGAGAGCTTACCGTAAGAGTGCCGATTCCGTTTATCTTGACTGGGCTTTTCACCAGGTGCTAAACTGGAAAAATAATTGGCAGCCAGACAACCTTATCCATATTCATGGCGATAAAGATAAAATATTCCCTATTAAAAAAGTTGATCCTACGCATATTATTAAGGAGGGAACTCACATGATGATCTATAACCGGGCCCGGGAAATAAGTGAGTGCATTGAGAATGAATTACGTTAGCCATGCCTTTTTGACCAGAAATTATTATTATAGAATTGAACAGAGATAATTTAATGTTAATGTGATTGAGCCAATACTTTTTTCAACATCGCCTCGTTATTTTTGATAGCAAACCACACATACTATGCGTTTTTTTCCCATTTTATTTGCAGGTATCCTGTTGTCATCCTCTCTGGTTGGATGGGGAACGGATTTTGAGAATGCCAAAAAAAGAGCCAGTGAAGAGCATAAACTGATTCTCTTAAATTTTTCCGGCTCCGACTGGTGCGGTCCCTGCATCAAACTTCATGATGAAATATTTGAAAGTGCGACTTTTAAAAGTTTTGCCGACGGCAATCTTATTTTGATCAACGCTGATTTCCCACGCCTCAAAAAAAATCAGTTGCCAAAAGACCAGCAGAAGAAGAATGACAAACTTGCAGATAAATTTAATCCGCAGGGTAGTTTTCCCTACACCGTATTACTGGATGCAGATGGAAAACTAATAAAGAGCTGGGATGGATTTCCCAATAAAACAGCAGAACAATTTACCGGGCAAATAAAAGAGTTGGTAAATGCCCGCAACTAGCATTCTTTCCATAGCGCCGGCCATTCACCGCAAAGTGCTCAAATTAATGGGCAACCGGTTTGAGTTAACTGTTGTATCAGAAAATGAAGAATGGGCATTCAACAGGATTGATGAGGCCGTTGCAGAGATCAGCCGGATTGAAAAATTACTCACAACATTCAGCGATAACAGCCAGACTAATCTTATTAACCGGAATGCAGGCATTGCTCCTGTTAAAGTAGATAAAGAAGTATTTGATATTATTTCCCGGTCAAAGAAAATATCTGATATTACGCAGGGAGCTTTTGATATTACCTATGGTTCAGTTGATAAAAGGCTTTGGAATTTTGATCAAACAATGACATCGCTCCCGGATCCGGTTATTGCAAAAAAAGCAGTTCACCTGATTAATTACCGCAATATTATCCTGGATGAAAAAAAATGCACGGTATTTCTGAAAGAAAAAGGAATGCGGATTGGATTTGGCGGAATTGGAAAAGGCTATGCAGCAGAAAGAGCTAAAATTATTTTGCAGCAAAAGGGAGTGAAAAGCGGAATTGTAAATGCTGCCGGTGATTTAACGGCATGGGGTTTACAACCCAATGGTGAAGAATGGACAATCGGCATTGCTGACCCAGCTGCAAACCGTCATCCTTTTTCCTGGTTTTCTATTACTGATATGGCCGTGGCTACTTCCGGTAATTATGAAAAATTTGTAATGATTGATGGAAAAAAATATTCTCATACCATTGACCCGAAAACAGGAATGCCGGTACATGGAATTAAAAGTGTAACCATCATCAGTCCCAATGCAGAAATTGCCGATGCCATGGCCACACCTGTGATGATCATGGGAATAAAAGTGGGATTAGATATGGTAAACCAGGTAAAAGGCTTAGCTTGTATTATTGTTGATGATCATGATAAAATTCACACCTCAAAAAATATAAACCTGAAATGAATAAAAGAAACAAACGGTATAATGCATTAGCAATGTCAATAACCGCCATAACCGCTATACTATTAATGGGGGCCTGCACTACGGTGAAGGAATACCAGAAAAATAAATTGAATGATGGTGAAATGACCCTGGGCAGCCGGAAGATTCAGAAAACAGAAATGAGTTTTCAGACGTACCGGGAAGGCGCTTCGGGAGCCAATGGTGGTAAAACCGGCGGAGGATGCGGTTGCAACTAATACATTAACGCTAATTAATACGAATGAAAAGAATTTGTTTATCCGTTGTTGGTATATTTTTTACACTCTTTGCTTCATTTGCTCAAACGACTGCGAATGATTCAACACAATACAAAAGCAGGAAACTGACTTTTGAAGAAGCCAATTTAGTAACCAGTTATTATACCCAGGATGGGAATCATTCAGCCGTTACCGGGGGAATCGGCACTGAAAAGCTGACAGATTATTCCGGCGTCATTGATGTGAAGCTAACTAAATGGGATAAGTTTAACCGGAAGCATACTTTCAGCGGAGAGTTTGGAATAGATCATTATACCTCTGCATCATCAGATAAAATTAACCCACAAACTATTTCGTCAGCATCTCATGCTGATACCAGGTTTTATCCTTCCGTCAACTGGTCAATGGAAAACCAAAAGAAAGGGACAACTATTGGTGCCGGACTTTCTTTTTCTGCAGAGTTCGATTACCTGTCAACAGGTGCTAATATTAATTTTTCTAAGAAGACTAATAACCGTAATGGAGAGTTTACTGTAAAAGCCCAGGCTTATGTAGATAGGGTAAGCCTGATTTACCCGGTTGAATTAAGACCTCCTGGTACAGGTGGAGGAGGTGGTGGCCGCAGGGAAGGCGAAAATAATTATCCCGGTACTCCCCGAAATTCATTCAGTGGATCACTTTCTTATTCACAGATCGTTAATCAACGGCTTCAGCTCATGTTCATTGCCGATCTTGTATATCAAAAAGGATACCTCGGACTTCCATTTCACCGTGTTTATTTTGCTGATAACTCAGTGCATGTTGAAAATTTACCCAATACAAGGATGAAAATTCCGCTGGGGTTCAGGGCCAGCTATTTTATCGGTGACCGGGTAATCTTAAAAACTTTTTACCGGTATTATCATGATAACTGGGGTTTGAGTGCTCATACAATAGATGCAGAGACGTCGGTTAAGATTACCCCTTTCTTTTCCATTACGCCGTTTTACCGGTTTTATAAACAAACAGCGATTAATTATTTTGCTCCTTATAAAATACATACTGCTTCCGATCAGTATTATAGCAGTAATTATGATTTGTCAGCATTCAGCAGTAATTTTTACGGGGCAGGGTTCCGTGTAGCCCCGCCAAAAGGTGTGTTTGGTATGCAGCATCTTAGTATGCTGGAGTTGAGGTATGGACATTATGCAAAAAATTACGGGATGAATGCAAATATTATTTCGCTGAACCTGAAGTTTAAATAAAGCAGAAGTCAATAAATAAAACAGAGGCTGTCATTACTGGCAGCCTCTGTTTTATTTTAATCCTGCGAATTTCATCTAAATAATCAGCAAGGCATCTCCATAACTAAAGAACCGGTATTTATCTTTAATCGCTTTTTTATAAGCTTCCATGGCCAATTCGTATCCGGCAAAGGCGCAGCTCATGATCAGCAAACTTGTTTTGGGTAAATGGAAGTTGGTTACCAGTGCATCGGCGATATTAAAATCATAAGGCGGGTGAATAAAGGTATTGGTCCAGCCTTCCGAAGGTTTTAATAATTTCTGTGCGGTAAAAGATGACTCCATGGCCCGCATGGTAGTAGTACCGATAGAACAAATGCGATGACCGTATTCTTTGGCACGGTTTACAATCTTGCAGGCTGTTTCATCAATATGGTAATACTCGGCGTCCATTTTATGTTTGCTCAGGTCTTCTACTTCAATAGGCCGGAATGTGCCCAGACCGGTGTGTAGAGTAACTTCGGCAAAGCGAATGCCTTTTATCTCCAGTCTTTTTATCAACTCACGGCTAAAGTGTAAGCCCGCAGTTGGTGCAGCTACCGCTCCTTCATGTTTGGCATAAACAGTCTGGTATCGTTCCTTATCTTCTTCGTCGGGTTTGCGTTTAATGTATTTAGGCAAAGGGGTTTCTCCCAGTTTTTCTAATTGCGCCCTGAAATCTTCTTCGCTGCCTTCCCATAAAAAGCGGATGGTACGGCCACGGCTGGTGGTGTTATCAATTACTTCTGCCACCAGGTCTTCCTGGTCACCGAAATAAAGTTTGTTACCAACACGGATCTTTCTTGCGGGATCAACGATTACATCCCAGAGACGGTTGGGTTTATTGAGTTCACGAAGCAGGAATACTTCAATCTTAGCGCCGGTTTTTTCCTTGCGCCCATACATGCGGGCAGGAAACACTTTGGTGTTATTGACTACAAAACAATCCTTGTCATCAAAATAATCAATGATATCCCGGAAATGTTTGTTTTCAATTTCACCGGTGTGGCGGTGTACCACCATCATGCGGGCATCTTCACGCCGCTTGGTAGGATTTTGGGCAATAAGATTTAGTGGAAGGTCAAAACGGAATTGTGAAAGCTTCATGAGTATAAATATTTATTACGATAAGTCTCATGACGCAAACCGGGCAGAATGCCGGGAAGGGAGTGATCCGATTCCGGCCTTACGGCGCCGGGTCTGGTCAACATG
Source organism: Chitinophagaceae bacterium (assembly GCA_032654705.1). Lineage (GTDB taxonomy): Bacteria > Bacteroidota > Bacteroidia > Chitinophagales > Chitinophagaceae > JJ008. The sequence continues at coordinate 1,860,978 of JAULAZ010000003.1, read as the reverse complement.
ACTGCATTAAAGCTGGCAAAGGTAAACTTTTTGAGCTCAAAATCCCGTTTAAATTTTGCAGTGTCTTTTTCGTCAGAGGATTTTCGATAACCTGGAAATAGCAGGTTGAATTTTGCCGGGGTTACAAAATGTCTTTCACTAATTCAAATCTCCGGGGTTCAAAATAATTTTATGCTTTTCATTGCATCTCCGCATCATACATTTGTTTATTAATATAATCATCACTACCAACCTTTATGAAGCGAATCCCAGTACTTATCCTGTCGGTTTTATGTTTTTTTTCTTTGGAGGCACAACTTAAAATTAAGGACAGAAAATACCCCAGCCTTTTGTGGGAGATTTCAGGCAATGGGTTAAAAAAATCTTCTTATCTCATCGGCACTATGCATGTGAGCAGTAAGATGGCTTTTCATTTACCCGATTCCTTTTATATCGCCATCCGCAATGCACAGGTAGTGGCACTGGAAACCAACCCCGAGACATGGCAGGAAGATATGAGCAAATATGATCTGACTGGCGGGGGCTATAATACATACAACAATTACTATGGTAATGGGATGCCTGTGCCCAATGATTATTTAAGCATCAATACACTTAAGTTTTACAAATACGATAGTAAGATAGAACGGGCATTATTCAGTAATCCTTCCACGATCAATAATTTGTTATACAGGAGTTACGGGAATGAAGCCAGTGATTTTGAGGAAGACACTTATCTCGACATGTATATTTTTCAATGTGGGAAAAAATGGGGTAAGAAAGTAACAGGAGTGGAAAACTATGGGGAAAGTATGAAACTGATGGCCGAAGCTTATAAAGATGCTGCAAAAGATAAAAGCAGAAAAGAAAGAAGTTACGACGGTGAAGAAGGATATTCAACTGATAAACTACAGGAAGCCTACCGCAATGGCAACCTGGATCTGCTGGATTCTATTAATAAGTATAACAGTACTTCAGCGGCCTTCGATGAAAAATTTTTATACCGGAGAAATGAAATACAGGCTAACTCAATTGATTCTATCATTCATTCCGGATCATCTTTGTTTGTGGGTGTGGGTGCCGCTCATCTGCCCGGAGACAGGGGCGTTATTGAACTGCTTCGTAAAAAAGGCTATAAGCTACGTCCTGTAAAAATGGGAGAACGAGATAGCAGGGATAAGGACATCGTGGATAAAATAAGAGTTCCTGTTACTTTCAGAACAGAAACTGCCAATGATGGCGTATATAAGGTGGATATACCCGGAAAATTTTACAAGTTTGGCGATGATGAGGCGCTGGATCAGAAACAATATGCCGATATGTCGAATGGCAGTTATTATATGGTTACCCGTATTATGACAAATGCCTGGATGTGGTCACACACCGCAGATGATGTTTATAAAACTATTGATAGTCTTTTATATGAAAATATTCCGGGGAAAATGATTGCTAAAACTGCGATCACAAAAAACGGGTGCAAAGGTTTTGACATTCTCAACCGTACCCGCCGTGGTGATCTTCAGCGGTATAATATTTTTGTCACACCTTTTGAAATCATCTTTTTTAAAATGAGTGGCAATGGTGATTATGTGAAGCTGGGTGATGAAGCAAAGAAATTCTTTGAGAGCATACAATTAAAGGAATATAAAAACGGAGCTGATCCTGCTCCGGCGGCTGGCGGATGGAGAAAATATTCCCCTCCTTACGGGGGCTTTTCTGTTGACTTGCCACATGATCCTTACATTGGCAATGATGGAAGCTGGATATATGATGCGGAAGAAAAAAACAGTGGTACACAATACCGTATCGTCAGAACCGATATCCATAACCATCATTTTGTGGAGGAAGACAGCTTTGACCTCGGCCTGATGAATGAAAGTTTTATGGCTTCTGAGTTTATTGATTCACAAATTTTACGGAAGAATATTACCCATAAAGGTTATCCTGCGCTGGACGGAAAATTCAAAGACAAGTCAGGCTCAGTTTATCTGGTCCGTTTTATTATCCAGGGGCCGCATTATTATACGCTGATAGCACATGGCAAAAAGGAAATACCGGCTATGACGAATTTCCTGAACTCTTTTGAGATAAAACCATTTGTGTATAATGCGGCCAAACAGCAAAAAGATACTACGCTTTATTTTACTGTTACTACCCCCGTTTTCCCGGAAGACAAAAAAATAAAGATAGATATGCCCCGGTATAATTATTTCGGCGGTGATGAAGGCGAAGATGAATCAGAAGATAATCAGCTGGAGAATGGTGCTTACCGCAACAAAACGATCACCAACGATACAACCGGGGAGAAGATATTTGTTTCTTTTTACCGCTCACCAGGATATTCACAGATAAAAGACAGCGCCATATTTGATAATGAAAACAGAAAATTATTTTTCTCAGATTCCTCCTGGATTTTCAGAACAAGAAAAAAGACCGGGCTGTCAAATAAAATGAGATTGTGGGAGGTTATCGTTACTGACTCAGGAAGCAGCCGAACCCTCTGGACAAAAATATTTTATAAAGATGGGATGGGCTTCTCCATTTCCACAGAGGCGGATACAATGTCGCAACCCAGCAGCTTCGTAAAACAATTTTTTGAAACATATGTCCCGACTGATACACTAAAGGGGATAAATCCTTTTTCAAAAAAGTCAAACCTGTTCTTTAAAGATTTTATGAGCAAAGACTCGGCGATACACAAACGGGCTGTGGGGCATATTAATGAAATTGAACTTGATTCATCCGACCTGCCACACTTGAAAGAAAGTTTAGGGCTGCTCAACTGGAATGAAAAGAAATATCTTGATACAAAAAAATCATTGATAGATAAATTAGGGAGTATCAAAACAAACACAGCCGCTGATTACCTGAAGGAGTTATATTATGCATTTGATGATACGGTCCAATTGCAATATGCCGCACTGGAAAATTTATTGCAACAAAAAACGGCCTATGCATTTTCTGTTTTCAGGGATATTGTTAATACTGAACCGCCAGTGCTGGAGGCCGGTGAAAGTGATAATGATTATGAAGATTATCTACCGCAGCCGGATTTGTGGAATAACAGCAACTCCAGGTATAAAAATGGCAGTTTCCTTGATGAATTATTTGACTCACTAAAACTCACACGAACTATTTTGCCCGATCTGTTGCCCCTGCTTAACCTGGATGACTATAAGAGCAGTATGATGAAGTTGCTGAGTGTGATGGTGGATAGTAGCCTGGTGAAGCCGAAAGATTATGAATCATATTTCAGCAAATTTCTGATTGAAGCAAAACAGGAACTGAAAAAACAATCGATTGCAGAAAAGAAAAAAGCAATAGAAAAAGCAGAGGAGAGCAAGGGGAAAAATAACAGACTTTATAACAATGATGAAGAAAACGATCATGGTAATGATGATCTTAGTCTGTATGCCACCTTGTTATTGCCTTACTGGGAAACAAGTCCTGCTGTGCCGCCATTGATACAGCAGATGCTGAAATCGGCTGACAAACGTTTAAAATACAGCACCATGCTGTTGATGCTGCAGTACAACAAACCATTCCCTGATAGTTTATTAAACTATTTCGGTGGCCTGGATGAATATCGCTATGAATTGTATGTTGACCTGAAAAAGATGAAAAGACTGGAAAAATTCCCGGCATTATATAATAATCATCTTGATCTTGGCCGGAGTTCTTTGCTTGTTAAAAAAGACTATGGGAAACCGGATTCAATAGTATATGTTGACCGCTTGACGATGGAATACAAAAACAAAAATGGATTTATCTACTTCTATAAGTATAAAACCAAAAAAGACGACTTGTCATGGAAGCTGGCCACCGTGGGCCTTGTGCCGGCTGATCCAAAACTTTTTGAATTTGAAGACAGTGTAAAATTGAATATGCCGGGTTTTAATTACCAGATGGGTGCTTACTCAAACTACAACCGGTATGATTTTACCAATTTTACCAATACAAAAATTGAGGAGGATGAACCTTTATCGGAACAGTTGAGCCGGGTTTTAAAAAAGCTATTGTATTCCCGCCGCAAAAGTGCAAAACAGTTTTATAATAGCGAAAGTAACAGAACAGCGCAGCATGAGTATGTTGATTAAGCCAGAATTCCCCGGGGGATCGAGGAGATAAGATTTTTTGTATAGTCTGATTGAGGATTGAAATAAATATCGTCAGCCCATCCGCTTTCTTCAATCCTGCCTTTATTCATAACCATGATGCGGTTACTGATATAACGGACGACAGAAAGATCATGCGAGATGAAGATAACAGTGAATCCGAATTCTTTTTTCAGGTCATTCAGTAAATTCAGCACCTGCGCCTGCACACTTACATCCAGTGCCGAAACAGATTCATCACACACAATAAAAGAAGGATTTAATGCCAATGCCCTCGCAATAACGATACGTTGCCTTTGACCACCGCTGAATTCATGCGGATAGCGGTTGAAGTGTTCTGCTTTCAGGTTCACTTTTTCCAGCAGCTCAGTTACTTTGTCTTTTCGTTGTTTCCCGGTTGGTAAGATGCCATGTACTTTCATGGGCTCAGCAATGGCCGAACCGATTGTTAATCTCGGATTTAATGAGGAGTAAGGATCCTGGAAAATAATTTGTACTTCTTTGCGAAGGGATTGCAGTTCATTTCTTTTTTTTGCCGTAAGATCAATGTTATTGTAAATAATTTTTCCGGAGGTTGGCTCTATTAACCGCAACAATGTTCTTCCCAATGTTGTTTTGCCACATCCGCTTTCACCAACGAGACCCAATGTCTCTCCTTTATAAACTTCAAAACTAACATCATCAACCGCTTTGGTAAAAGAAGATGGCTTGCCAAAGAAAGTTTTTTTTGCCGGAAACCAGACAGAGAGGTTTTGTGCAGAAAGAAGGACTTCATTTTGGAATTTTTGAATTTTGGAATTGGGAAATTTGACTTCATTATTCGATATTCCTTGTTCGATATTCGATATTTTATCTTCCAGAAAGTCGCTCACTATTGGTAATCGTTTTCCTCTTTTATGATTTACCGGTCGGCAGGCCAGCAATGCCTTGGTATAAGGATGCTGCGGGTTGGTAAAAATTTCTTTTACTGAATGCTGTTCAACAATTTCTCCTTTATACATGACCAATGCCCTGTCTGCAATTTCTGCCACTACTCCCAGGTCATGCGTAATGAAGATGACACCCATGTTAGATTGCTTTTGCAGTTCCCTGATTAATTCCAGGATTGTTTTTTGAACGGTTACATCCAATGCCGTTGTGGGTTCATCACAAATAAGCAGCGAAGGTTCGCAGCACATAGCCATCGCAATCATCACCCGTTGTTTTTGTCCGCCACTTAACTGATGAGGATACCGGTTGAATACAGCACCGGGATCAGGCAACTTTACTTTTTCAAACCAACTGATTGCTTTTTGTTTAGCTTCAGCAGTCGTAATTTTTTTATGCAATTGAATTGCTTCTGCCACCTGGTCGCCGCAGGTAAGCACCGGGTTCAGCGATGTCATCGGTTCCTGGAAGATCATGGCAATTTTGTTGCCCCGTATATCCTGCATTTCATAACGGTTTCTTTTCAGCAGATCAATGGGGGTTTCGCCTTTTTCTGAAAACAAAATTTCACCGTTTGTATATTTTGCAGGAGGCGAGGGGAGTAGTTGCAAAATTGAAAGTGAAGTAACAGACTTGCCCGAGCCGGATTCTCCGACCAGTGCAACTACTTCGCCACGATTAACGGTAAGAGAAATATTTTTTAAAGCATTGACAGTTCCGGATTCGGAAATAAAATCAACAGAGAGATTTTTTATTTGTAAAAGAGGGTTCATTATTATTTTCTAATGTCACCCCTTCGGGGTTAGATTGTTTATTTGTTTGTGTTTCTATATTAATTTCAACCCTTCGGGATTAAAAACCCCGTTGTATATGGGAGCATACTTTTATATATGTCATCATAATCTTCCAAATTTTAAATGCCCGGATTTTTCAGAAATTAAACCCGAAGGGTTGTAATTACTATAGCAAAGAGCATTGATCCGGTTATTAAACCCCGAAGGGGTGACACAATATTCAACCATAAAATTCAAATAAATATTTTTCTTCAAACGGGATATTGAATCTTTTCAGCAATAAAAGATATTCTTGCCGGAAGTTTCTTTTTTCATGATGCTTTTTTTGATTTTTTATATAATCAATCATTTTCCCGTAATTAGATTCAGCATAAGAAAAGACACCATAACCTTCCTGCCATGAAAATTTTTGTTTCAGCCAGCCCTTTTCATTTATAAAATTGCTGGAATTATTCTTTATATCCCTGACAAGATCTGAAATTCTCATAGCGGGTTTTAACCCGACCAGCACATGAACATGATCCGGCATGCCATTTACAGCCAGTGGTTTTTGTTCTTTACCAGATACAATGCCGGCAATATATTTGTAAACTTCTGTTTCAAATGCTGGATGAATCAGGTTCTCCCTGCCTTTTACTGCAAAGACGTATTGTATATAGATCTGGGAAAATGTTCCGGCCATTATTTTATATTACATTCAACGGTTCAGAATTTCAAATGCCGCACCGTCATACCATCATTTATTAATTGCTTGAGAGAATCAATACCGATTTTCAGATGATTTTCTACATAATGTGCAGTTACGTTTCTGTCGCTTTCTTCTGTTTTTACACCTTCGGGAATCATGGGTTGATCACTCACCAGCAATAAAGCGCCGGTTGGAATTTTATTATAAAATCCAACGGTGAATACAGTGGCTGTTTCCATATCAATAGCGTAAGCTCTTACTTTTAGCAGGTATTCTTTGAAAGGTTCGTCATGCTCCCATACACGACGGTTGGTGGTGTAAACAGTACCTGTCCAGTAATCGACGCTGTAATCTCTTATGGTGGTAGATACTGCTTTTTGCAAAGCAAAGGCCGGCAGTGCCGGTACTTCAGCAGGGAAATAGTCGTTGGAAGTTCCTTCGCCCCTTATTGCAGCGATGGGAAGTATCAGGTCACCGATCTTATTTCGCTTTTTAAGGCCGCCGCATTTTCCCAGGAACAAAACTGCTTTAGGGTGAATAGCGGATAATAAATCCATGATGGTTGCAGCCGTGGGACTGCCCATACCAAAATTAATAATACTGATATTATCTGCCGTGGCGCATTGCATGGGTTTGCCCTCGCCAATCACTTTCACTTTGTTCCATTCAGCAAACATGTTTACATAATTGCTGAAATTGGTAAGCAGAATATACTCGCCAAAATTTTCAAGCGATTCCCCGGTGTAGCGGGGCAACCAGTTCTTTACTATTTCTTCTTTTGTCTTCATGCCAACAAATTTAATCAATTACTTTTGAAGCATGGTGATTATCAATTACCCCCAACCTGATTTCCGCATTAAAAACGAAGACGGGAAAGAATTTATATTTGACGCACTTCGTAAAAAATGGCTGCTGCTGACGCCGGAAGAATGGGTGCGGCAAAATTTTATTCAATACCTTATTAAAACAAAAAACTATCCTGCTTCACTTATTGCTATTGAAAAAGAAATTCAGCTTGGCGAGTTAAAGAAGAGATTTGACATCTTAGTTTATGACAATAATCACCAACCGTGGATGATGATTGAATGCAAAGCAGGAGAAGTAAAACTGGATGAAGATGTTTTACAACAGGTATTACGATACAATATCAGTGTGCCGGTAAAGTATATTATTATCACCAACGGAAGTTATACATATGCGTGGCAAAAAGAAAATAACGGACTGCAATTAATCAATGAAGTTCCCGGGTGGAAACCTGCCTGACGGTTTACCCGCCGTAGGCAGGCAGGCACAAAAAAGCCCACCTGCTTTTGGCAAATGGGCTTGCAATAAAATTGCTGCATCTTATTTTGGCATTGCAAATATCTTTTCATCAATTGCTACGTTCAGTTCGATCTTGTCGAATTTGATAACCTGGAATTCCTCTCCATTTATTTTCTGGCTTCTTGACATGAAAAATTTTACACCGCCGGTTTCTTTTAAATCGCTGTAATAGGTTTCTACTTCTAATTCCTGTCCCATCATTTCACGGGTGGCAACAGATTTGATGAGTGTGTAATCGGCAATAGAAATAAAATAAGTGGTGGCCTTTCCGTCATCTTTATTCGTCAGTTTGATTTTAAATGTTTTTACACCCTCTACAGCTTCTTCGCCCTGCATTTCCACCTGGTGTCCTCTTGCTTTGTAATCCATCAGTTGATTAGCCAGCATGCTTTGTGTTTTGAATTCATTGAGTTCGCTCCCGGTTACTTCTGTTGGCGAAGTGGCGCCCTGGAAAGGATTAATCTTCCATCCTTTTCCATTGTAATAGCAATTGGTAACGGCGGTACCCTGGAGTTCCACATCTGTCCGCATGGCTTTACCATTGATGATCTGGGTAGTAAGTGACAGGTCATTGCCCTGCATGGAAACAGTGCCGGTCATTTTAGCGGAAGTAATTTTATTAAATGCATCCAGCCCGCCCATATTGGCAGAAAATTTCTGAATGATATCATCGGTAGTTTGTGCATGAGCAGAAACAAGGACAAAACTTAAAAAGGCAAATAAGATTTTTTTCATATTGATTGATTTTTGAGTAGCGAAGGTAATGATTTAGGTAAAGAAGCTGAATGCGGTTATCTGGACGGTGGAGGCAAGGGATGGGTTGTCTTACGGCGAGTCTTTTTCAGGAGACCCATCTTGGAAAGTGTATTATTATGGCCTTTGTAAGGCCAATGTTTAGTCACAGACTAAACATAACTATGTACTTCCACCCGCTTCCACATGCACCTAATGTTGCTGTTCGTTCTTCTTCTCTTCATTGGTCAAACTTAATTATCAAAGGCGAATGGTCGCTATGTACTGTCCAATTTTCATAAGCCCCAATTTCAACACTTTGTACTTTGTCAACAATGTCTGTGGATGCAAAGCAATAGTCAATATGATAAGGCTTGGATAATTTTTTTTGAAGAAAAAAAGTTGGATGTTTTTCTTTGCCTTGTTCAAAATCAAAGTATCTATGGTAGATACTGTGAATATTATTTTGTTCCAATTTAAGAACAACGTCTGAGTGAGTTCCAACACGGTCTTTGTAGTCCCAAATTTTGTTACTGTTGAAGTCCCCAATTAGAATTGAAGAGTTGCCCAATATGTTTGTATAATGATTGATAGCAAGCCAAACTTGTCCAATATATCTTGCCTCGTGGTTCTCTTTGTTGTTCATTGCCCAAATAGCAAAAAGCGTAAAAGTCTGCCCATGTCCTGTTACACGAAAAGGTAAAATATATCTAAACTCTGGGTTGAAAATTTCTAACAATTCAAACTTGTAGTCCGAATATGAAAATATGCCAATGCCCTTATGAACGTTGTCACCATACCAGTAAGAATCGGTTGGTCGTTGAGTAGTAGGACCGAATAATAATTTGTCTAAGCATTCACATTCTTGAACAATTAAGATGTCTGGGTTGTGGGTCAAAATTGTGTCAGCCTTTTTTCTAAACGCTCCTTGGCAATTCCAACTTATTAATTTCATTTTTCGTTTGTCCGTTTGTAGTTATAATGTCGTCATAAAATTATAATCAACATATTATAGGCGCAATGCTGCTACACAATTTACTTCATTTTCAATCGAAATATACAGTGCTTATAAACAAAATCCCGTTCACTTTCGTAAACGGGATTCTGAAATACTACTTCGCTCATTACATGAGCTGGGTAGTACGAAGTAAGCAATTGGTTGTGGTTAAAGTAAACACCTTTCGCCCTTCGTCAGGCTCAGGGCTATTATGGGAATATTCCCAACTCTGCATAACTGGTTCCTACTTTATTAATGGCCACTACATAAGCGGCTGTGCGCATATCCGGAATGTCGGGATTGCTCAGCCATACATTCATTATTTCACGGGTGGCGTTTATCATGGTTTCTTCCAGCCCGCTATACACCAGGTCCACTTCATCGGGTCCGTGCATGATGAAATCTCTTTCATCGGCACTTACTTTTTTGCCGCTCAGTTCTTCCATCTGCCCGAGTATATGTGTATTCAGGTTTTCGGTAAATCTTTTTTCCAACCGGCCATAGCGAACATGGCTCAGGTTTTTGAGCCACTCAAAATAAGAAACGGTAACACCGCCTGCATTCAGGTACATATCCGGCACCACCAGTATTCCTTTTTTAGCAAACACTTCATCCGCTTCGGGTGTTAGCGGGCCGTTGGCTGCTTCACCAATCATTTTGGCTTTTACTCTTGGCGCATTGTCGCCATCAATTACATTTTCCAGCGCAGCCGGAATTAAAATATCGCATTCCATTTCCAGGGCATCACCATTTTTTTCAAAATTATTAGCGCCGGGAAAGTTTAAGATGGAGCCTGTTTTTTTGCGGTGATTGAATACTTCATCCACATCCAATCCTTTATCGCTCCAGATGGCGCCTTCATATTCTGCCAGGCCAACAATTTTTGCACCGGCATCCTGGAAAAATTTGGCGCTGTGATAGCCCACATTTCCCAAACCCTGCACTACTACTTTTTTTCCTTCCACACCCACTGTCATTCCAAGTCTCTTCATCACATCGGGCATATTGCATACTTCACGCAGGCCAAAGAAAACACCAAGACCTGTGGCTTCGCGGCGGCCACGAACACCACCCTGTGTAATAGGCTTACCGGTTACACAGCCGGCCGCATCAATCTCACCGGGATGCATGGCGGTGTAGGTATCCAGTATCCATGCCATTTCTCTTTCGCCAGTTCCATAATCGGGCGCCGGTACATCGGTGCCGGGGCCAATGAAATTCTTTTTTATTAATTCAGCCGTATAGCGGCGGGTGATTTTTTCCAGTTCATAAGGAGAATATTTTCTTGGATTGATTTTGATACCTCCCTTGCCGCCGCCAAAGGGAACATTTACAATAGCACATTTATAAGTCATTAATGCAGCAAGTGCCATTACTTCATCCTGGTTTACTTCTGCAGCAAAGCGGATACCGCCCTTGCAGGGAGTTTTATGATGCGAATGCTGCACACGATAGGCTTCAATTACTTCAATGGATCCATCATCTCTTTTTATAGGAAACCGCATTTGATATACTGCGTTGCATTCTTTAATCTGTTCCAGTATTCCTTTATCCCATTTGGTGTGTTTGGCGGCTTTGTCAAAACTTTTTTCAACGGATCCAAAAAAGCTGTAATGTTTTTCTGACATAATTCGGGTTTTTGTTATGCAATCGTTTTATATTTTGGCTAATAGCTAAAAGCTGTTAGCTTTTAGATTCCCTTTCCAGTTTACTCATCTTTCTGTCTAACCGGAATAAATACAGGATAAGACCGATAAGGATAATAACTACTACAGTAACTACTACATAGATTTTTCCATTGCTGCGCAACAGATCCGCCATCCCGGTTTTTTTATCCTGCGAAAATCCAATCAATGAGATTAACAGCAGGGGCAGCAATGAAATTATTTTTTTTAAATTCATCATGACATTAACTTTTTTTCTTTCAATAAACTCAAACGTATTTTCAATGTGGTGATCCAAACACCTAATAAAGTCCAGCCAATTACGGCAGGATAAAACACAATCCGCATACTGTTATCAATATCTTTAGTATCGAGGGCCGGATTTCCACCGCCTCCTTTTTCGGGTGCGCCGGGATGCAGGCTCGGTAATATCCGGGGAATGATCCAGATGGCGGGAAACAGCATGGCGTAAGCAAAAATGTTATACACTGAACTTATTCTTGCTCTTTTGTCCATGTCATTAATAGAATCACGCAATACCATGTAAGCAAAATAGATCAGGAGGGCAAGTGCGGCGCCAATCAGTTTTGGTTCTCTTGCCACCGTGCTGAAAGTTTGAGCTCCCAGGGTATTGGGGTCAGCCCAGGTAAAAAGCATCCACACAATTCCGGTTGCATAACCTAAGATGCCGAATAAAATGCCTACCGTGGCGTACTGCCTGGCATAGATATCGTATTTAATATTGAAACTACTGAGGTAACGAATAGAGTTAACAACAGATACAGTAAATAAGATCATCATGCCAAACCACATGCAGACATGAAAGTACAGGTTGCGGATAGTTTCCTGAAGGGCAGGGAGATGAGGAACATCCATTAAAAACCCGCCAATAAATGTGTAGAGCAACAAGACAACACTTGCAATTTTCCACCAGGATTTGAACATATAGTTTTTATTGTTGGTCATTGTTTTCAGGTGAAGAACACCTGCGGGATAAATGTGGGGGCAAAATTAAGGGAAAAGGAATAAGTGAGAAATAAGAAGTACGAGGTATACATCGCTTTTTCCCGCTTCGTATTTTTTCTTCGTAATTAGAGCTGATATCAGTCTTTCCACAGAAAAGGAAACAGGATGACTGCCAGCAAAATCACCAGCAAATCCAGTGCAACCAATAAAAGGATGCTATCTGACGTAATGGTTAATAAAGGAGCAAAGGCTGCATTGGACAATTTCATTAATAATAATAATTGGGGTGTAATCAGTGGAAAGCCTAATACCGCCATGATTGCAGCATTTTGTTGCGCTTTGGCTGCAATGGCAGCCAGGAAGGTAAAAATAAGACTGAGGCTCCAGCCACCCAGTAATACCAAACCGATAAATGGACCGACTTTTTGAATGGGATTGCCTAGAAAAAGAGTGAACAATAACAAGCTGAGCAAGCTCATCAGCAGCATTAGCAATGAGTTGAACAGCAATTTAGCCAGCACAAAATCGGCCGGGCTGGCAATGGAATAAAAATAAAGCATGCGGCCACGGCTTTCCTGCAAAAAACTTTTGGCAACCGCATTAATACAAATAAATAGCTGTATAACCCAGAATAATCCATTCCATACTTTGCTCTCGGGTTCATTCATAGCCATGTATAAAACAAAAATAGTAGAGCCGATATATAGCAGGATGCCATAGAAACTATACTGCTGTCTTACTTCCAGCAAAAGATCTTTTTTAAAAAGGGAATATATGTGCCGGGCTGAACTGATAAAATTGATTTAAAGCAAAAATACTGTTTATAGGTAGTTGGCGCCCGAATTTTATTATCTAATTTGCTTAAAATTATCAGCTATGAAAAAAATAAACCTTTCCCTTATTGCGGTACTGAGTCTTGTCATTTTTGTTGCCACTCCATCCTGCCAATCAACCAAATCTTCTACTGCCACCAAAATGTTAAAGTTTAATTTCGAAAAGGGCAAGGGTTATGATTATGAAATGATGACCAGCATGGACCAGGAGGTACTTGGACAAACGATACAGATGGATATGTCCGTCTATTATTCCATGTATGTGACCAACGATGATGGAAAAAACAAAACGATTACCAGTTCTATTGACAGGTTTAAAATGAAAATGGGTATAGGAGGTTTTAACCTGGATATTGATACAGATAAGCCATTGCCCAGTCTTGGCAAAACGGAGGACGGAAAAGATCCAATGAAAATTCTGAACAGTTTATTTGGCGCTATCAAAGGGCAAAAGTTTACGATGAAAGTGGGTGCAGAAGGAAAAGTGCAGGAAGTAACAGGTTTTGAAAACATGGCGAAAACCATTGTTGACTCTATGGGTGTTGATGAAGCAAAACGCCAGGAAATGATGCAGCAGTTTAACCAGCAATTCAATGCTGAAAAAATAAAAAGCCAGTTTGAAAGGTCATGGTATATTTTCCCCAATAAGGAAGTAAAGATTGGTGACAGTTGGAATAAAAACTCACAGATTGAAGGAGAGTTAGGCGGCAGCTATAGTTCTACTTATAAGGTAACCGATATTGAAGGAGATATGGTGACATTGGCTGAGGTGACCAGGATAGAATCCAGCCAGGGAAAAATGAATTTAAAGGGCGATATCAAAGGAACCATTGTAGTAGATAGCCGGTTGGGTTTGGTAGTTACGGCTGACCAGGATCTGAAAATGACAACGGATGTTAATGGAAAGACTATCGAAATAAAAGCTAAGACCAGGATAAAAGGTAAAGCGAGATAATAGCATTGTTAACTAATACCTGATTCACCAATTCACTTCTTCGTATAACATTTCCTGCATCTTGGCTCATATACATCCATAGCGCCAAGCATCACCTGGTCTTCATTGGAAATTTTGCGGTAAGAGTAGTTGGCAATATTGCCGCATTGCATACAGATGGCATGCAACTTGGTCACATAATCAGCTTTTGCCATTATATATGGCATTTGCCCGAAAGGATTACCAAGATAGTCCATGTCCAATCCAGCCACAATAACCCGGATGCCCCGGAAAGCCAGTTCATCACACACATTGGCTATTTCAGCATCAAAAAACTGGGCTTCATCAATCCCAATTACATCCACATCGCCTGCCATTAGTAATATTTTCTGCGAATTGTCAACCGGGGTGGAATGAATGGCTGTGGCATCATGAGAAACAATCTTTACCTCATCATACCTTTTATCAATAGCAGGTTTGAATATTTCCACTTTCAGGTTGGCAATCTTTACTCTTTTGAGGCGGCGGATTAGCTCTTCTGTTTTACCACTGAACATGGAGCCGCAGATCACTTCGATGCTTCCCCGGCGTTCGCCACTTGTATTTGGTTCAATAAACATTGTTAAGGTTTCGTTTATGAAAATGATCCTGACATATTTGGCAAACTGTTTGTAATTTTAGGAACAGTGTTTACGTTGATGAATCAGACAAACAAATCAGCCCATAATTTTTCAGCGATCAAAAATACAGAATGGAACGAATAGAAATTCTTATCAACCAATTAAAAGAGCAGTTTCAGCAAAATGCTGATTCGGCCCAATTGCTGGGCACCGTGCAATTGTTGCAATTTGAACTGACCAAAATGAAGTCAGCCGGTCAGCAAAGCCTTGGTACGGCCAAAGTGGCGGTAGTGCTGCCTATTGCCAATATGGTAGGGATGGCTGCCGGGTATGAGCAATATGCTCCAAGGCCGGTTGAAAAAATGGTGCAGGAAGTAAAAGAAACGATATTAGTTGATAATGGTGCGCTGTCGGTAGTTCAGAAAAATGGTCAACTGGATATGGTGTTTGATCCTATGACGGAAATCCCCACATTATCTCACCAGGTTAGAGAAGCCAGAAGGGAAGTGAATGAAACAACAGCCCAGGTAGAATCATTGAACGATAAACTAAAACAGGTAAAAACAGAACTGGTAGAAGTGCTGAAAGAAACTCCGGTTAAAGACCTTCGCAAAGCCATTGGCATCAATGACCGGTTTCATTTCATCAATGAGTTATTCCGGGGCGATGAGAATATGTATGAACGATGTATCAAAACGATCAATAGCTTTAATATATATGCAGAAGCGGAATTCTGGATTAACCGTGAGCTGAAAATAAAATTGGGATGGAACAATGAACTTTCTTCCGTGCAGCATTTTGATCAGTTGGTCAAAAGGCGGTTTTCCTGAATGAACTGAATAATTTTTTGAGTAGCTCCCTGGTTTGATTGAACAAAGTGGCCTGCTGCTTTACTCCTTGAATTATATTCTTCTTTGTCAGCCAGCAAGGCTTCTATTAATTCTCTTAGCATAACTCCGTTTCTTTTTTCATCGTCGAAGGGCAATCCACCGCCTGACATCACCAACTCCGTTGCTTCAGTATATTTCCTGAAATGCTCACCGAATAGAACAGGCTTGTTATAAACGGCTGCTTCCAGCACATTATGCACCCCCAATTTTTTCAATCCGCCGCCAACATAAGTGATGTATGCATATTTATACAGCCGGGAAAGCATGCCAATATTATCAATGATGAGAACAGTGGTGAGTTGTGAGCCTGCCTGTCCGGTAGGCAGGTCTTTAGTCATTAGTCTTGAAAAACGAACGGAGTTTGGAAAGAGTTTTTCTATTTCAGCAATATGCTTTTCGCTGATCTCATGCGGGGCAATAATTAATTTCAGTGATGGTTCACTGATGGATGCAAATGCTTTTTGAATTACCTGTTCATCTTCCCGCCAGGTACTGCCGGCGATAATGGTTTTGCAGTTGCCGATGAATTGTTCAATGGCCGGAACCGGCTTCCACTGTTTCGCTATCTCAATCACCCGGTCAAACCGGGTATCGCCAGAAACAGAGCAGTTACAGACAAACCCAATTTCATCAATCAATTTTTTTGAAGATTCATTTTGTACAAATAAATGATTAAACTTTGAAAGCATTTTTCTTTGCAGCCTGCCATACCATTTAAAAAACAGCATGTCTTTCATGAAAAATGCTGAAACCAGCAGAAGAGGAATGTTGCGAAGCCGGGTCTCTTTCAGGTAGTGATACCAGAATTCATATTTTATAAAAATAACTAATGAAGGATGAACTATTTCCAGGAAATGTTTTGCATTCTGCGAGCTATCGAGGGGTAAATAAAAAATCAAATCTGCACCTTTATAATTCTTTTGTGCCTCATATCCTGATGGAGAAAAAAAAGTCAGTAATATCCTGTGGCTTGTGCCTTGTGCCTTGAGTTTTTCAATGAGTGGTTTTCCCTGTTCAAATTCACCAAGTGATGCACAATGAACCCAGATAATTTTTTCACCGGGAGGAATGGCTTGCTCCAGTCTTTCAAAAATATGATGACGGCCCTGCACCCATTTTTTTGCTTTTGCATTGAACAATGAAGCAATACGAGTTGCTACTTTGAAAAAGAAAAGAAATATATTGTACAAAAAAACTGACAAATGGTTGGTTTAACTTAGCTGCAAATGTAAAAGCAATCGGGTAAACTACCTGTATTTTACTATTTTTGCAGCACTTTAAAAATAATCAGATCCTATGCTGCCCATACAGATGGTTGATACCAGAAGCCAGTATCATAAGATAAAACCCGAAGTGGATAAAGCCGTCATTGACGTACTGGAAAGCACTGCTTTTGTTAATGGCAAACCGGTTCAGGAATTTGCTGCCAGCCTATCCGCTTATCTTGGAATAAAACATACTATCCCCTGTGCCAATGGAACAGATGCTTTGCAAATAGCCATGATGGCGTTGGGATTGCAACCCGGTGACGAAGTGATTACCCCTTCTTTTACTTACATCGCCACTACAGAAGCAATTGCATTGTTGAAGTTAACCCCGGTTTTTGTTGAAGTGGGTGCCAAAACATTTTGTATTGATCCATCTGCTTTGGAAAAAGCCATTACTCCCAACACAAAAGCCATTGTTCCTGTTCACTTATACGGCCATGCTGCTCCAATGGAAGAGATCATGGCGATTGCAAACAAGCATAATCTTTATGTGATTGAAGATAATGCACAGGCTATTGGTTGTGATTATACTTTCAAAGATGGAACTAAAAAGAAAACAGGCACCATTGGTAATATTGGAACCACCTCCTTTTATCCTTCAAAAAATTTGGGAGCTTTTGGTGATGGTGGCGCCATTTTTATCAATGATGATGAATTGGCGGTGAAAATAAAAATGATTGCCAATCATGGACAAGCCAAACAATACTATCATGACATAGTTGGATGTAACAGCCGGCTTGATACCATACAGGCTGCCATTCTTGATATAAAACTGAAACACCTGGATGAGTATATTGCCGCAAGAAGAAAAGCTGCGGATTATTATGACAAAGCATTTGCCGGCAACAACAAAATAAAAACTCCTTACAGGGCTTCTTATTCAGATCATGCCTTTCATCAATATACATTAATACTGGAGGGTGTTGACAGGGATGGATTGAAACAATTCCTGGCAACACAAAACATTCCATCTATGATTTATTACCCGGTGCCGGGGCATAAACAAAAAATGTTTGAGGCGTTTAATGTTGCTTCGCAGAAAATGCCTGTTACGGACTGGCTTACCGAAAGAGTAATTTCACTGCCGATACATACAGAGCTGGATGACCTGCAATTGAATTTTATAACAACCAAAGTTTTGGAATTTGTAAATAAATAAATCCTATTATGAAAATTACTGTTGTTGGAACTGGTTATGTTGGCCTGGTTACAGGTACCTGCTTCGCAGAAACCGGTAATGATGTAACCTGTGTTGATATTGATGTCAGCAAAGTCAACAAGTTGTCGAATGGTGAAATAACTATTTATGAGCCAGGGCTTGAAAAGCTTTTTCTGCGTAATTTAAAAGAGGAACGTCTGCATTTTACCACCAATCTTGCAGAAGGTGTAAAAGATGCTTCTGTTATCTTCCTGGCCTTGCCAACCCCACCCGGTGAGGATGGCTCAGCGGATCTGAAATATATTTTGGGGGTGGCTGATGAATTAGGTGAAATATTGACAGATTATAAAGTTGTTGTTGACAAAAGCACCGTGCCTGTAGGCACCGCAAATAAAGTGCATGCTGCTATTGCGAAAAAGTATAATGGAGAATTTGATGTTGTTTCAAACCCCGAATTTTTGAGAGAAGGTGTAGCGGTGGAAGATTTTATGAAACCTGACAGGGTGGTAATTGGTACCACTTCAAACCGGGCCAAAAAATTGATGAGTGACCTGTATGGACCATTTGTCCGCCAGGGAAATCCGGTGATATTTATGGATGAGCGTTCAGCAGAGTTAACCAAATATGCCGCTAATTCTTTTTTGGCTGCCAAGATCTCATTCATGAATGAGATAGCCCGGCTTTGCGAAAAACTTGGCGCCGATGTGGACATGGTCCGGCGTGGTATCGGCAGCGATGACAGAATTGGCAAAAGATTTTTATTTCCCGGTATTGGTTATGGTGGCAGTTGTTTTCCAAAAGATGTGCAGGCACTGGTAAGATCTGCCAAAGATGCAAACTATGATTTTGAAATACTGAATGCGGTAATGAAAGTAAATGAAGAGCAGAAACTGCATCTTATTCCTGGCATTAAAAAATATTTCAGCAACAACCTTAAAGGAAAACACTTTGCTTTATGGGGCCTTGCTTTCAAACCCAATACAGACGATATCCGTGAAGCGCCAGCTTTATACATGATTGATGCATTGGTTGCTGAAGGCGCTACAATATGTGCTTTCGACCCGGAAGGAATGCCAAATGTGAAAAATCTTATCGGTGACAAAATCAGTTTTGCGGCAAACCAGTATGATGCATTAATAGATGCAGATGCGCTGATTATTGCAACAGAGTGGAATGAATTCCGCACTCCCGACTTTTTAAAAATAGTAACCCGCCTGAAAAACAAAGTTATCTTTGATGGAAGGAATCTTTTTGAACTTATGGCTATCAGGGAGCTTGGATTTCATTACGAAAGTGTAGGCCGGGCCATTGTAAATTAAAAGTATGCAACGCAAACGGGTATTAATAACCGGTGCAGCCGGTTTTCTTGGTTCACATCTTTGTGACCGCTTTGTCAAAGAAGGTTATCATGTTATTGGCATGGATAATCTCATCACCGGTGATCTGAATAACATTCAGCATTTATTTAAACTGGAACAGTTTGAATTTTATCATCATGATGTTACCAAATTCATACATATACCAGGACAACTTGATTACATACTTCACTTTGCTTCACCTGCCAGCCCGATTGATTATTTGAAAATTCCCATTCAAACCTTGAAAGTAGGTGCCATGGGTACGCATAATTGCCTTGGTCTTGCCAAAGCAAAAGGAGCAAGAATGCTGGTAGCCAGCACCAGCGAAGTATATGGCGATCCTTTGGTGCACCCGCAAACAGAAGAATACTGGGGAAATGTAAATCCTGTTGGCCCGAGAGGAGTGTATGATGAGGCCAAACGATACATGGAATCTATCACCATGGCCTATCATACTTTTCACGGCGTGGATACAAGAATTGTAAGAATATTTAATACCTATGGTCCAAGGATGCGACTCAATGATGGAAGAGCATTACCTGCATTTATCGGGCAGGCATTGCGGGGCGAGGACCTGACTGTTTTTGGTGATGGTTTGCAAACAAGAAGTTTTTGCTATGTTGATGATTTGATCGATGGCATTTACAAATCACTGTTGAGTGATTATGTTATGCCGGTAAACATTGGTAATCCCAATGAGATTTCGTTGAAAGATTTCGCTGAAGAAATTCTGGCATTAACCGGAAATAAGGTAAAAATTATTTACAAGCCATTGCCGGTTGATGATCCGAAGCAAAGACAGCCGGATATAACAAAAGCAAAATCAATTTTAGGATGGGAGCCCAAAGTGAGCCGTAAAGATGGGTTGAAGATTACCTATGATTATTTCAAATCATTGCCAAAAGAAGAATTGTCCAAACTGCCTAAAGAATTCATAAGTCAAAAATAAAATGAGGTGTCTGACGTCTCGCAGAGCGTCTGGCACATGTATAAATTGAGTATATGTATAATGAATTAGTTGATAAAAAAGCAAAATTGGCCGTTATCGGGTTGGGTTATGTGGGGTTACCGATTGCACTGGAGTTTGCCAGGAAAATTTCTGTTATCGGTTTCGATATTAATGCCAGGCGGGTGGAGATGATGAAGCAGGGCATTGACCCCAGCAATGAACTCGGAAAGGAATCATTTGACGGATGTGATATTACATTCACTGATTCGTTGGATACACTTCGGGAAGCAAAATTTTTCATTGTGGCGGTGCCCACCCCGGTTGATGATCATAATGTTCCCGACCTGCTGCCTGTAAAGAGGGCCTCTGAAACAGTTGGCAAGGTGATAAAAAAAGGAGATTATGTGGTTTTTGAATCAACAGTTTATCCCGGTTGCACCGAAGAAGATTGCCTGCCGCTTATTGAAAAACTGTCCGGGTTAAAAAATATCGCCGACTTTAAATTGGGCTACTCTCCTGAAAGAATTAATCCGGGGGATAAAACACATACCCTGGCAAAAATCATCAAAGTCGTTTCCGGCTGCGATGCGGAATCACTGGATGAAATTGCTAAAGTCTATCAGTTGGTGGTTACAGCAGGTGTACACAGGGCCTCTTCCATCAAAGTTGCAGAAGCGGCGAAAATTATTGAGAACACACAAAGGGACCTGAATATTGCATTGATGAATGAGCTTTCAATAATTTTTGATAAGATGGGTATTAATACTTTTGAAGTATTGGAAGCGGCAGGAACCAAATGGAATTTTTTAAAATTTCAACCGGGACTGGTGGGTGGTCATTGCATCGGTGTGGATCCATACTATCTTACTCATAAAGCCAAAGAACTGGGCTATCATTCAGAAGTGATATTAGCCGGCCGCAATATCAACGACAATATGGCTAAGTATGTGGCTAAAAAAGTAATTCAGCATATTGTTAAAAACAGCGGCGATGTGAAGTCGTCTAAAGTGCTGATCAAGGGTGCTACTTTTAAAGAGAATGTGAGTGATATCAGGAATTCCAAGATAAGTGATGTGGTAAAAGCATTAAAAGAGTTTTATGTGAATGTAGATGTAGAAGATCCCTATGCCGACTCCGATGAACTGCAACATGAATATGGATTTGGGCTTGTAGATAAAACCGGCAATGATTATGATGCAATTATTATTGCGGTGCCGCATGCTATTTACCTGGAGCATGATGATAAATATTTTGCATCCATCACTAAGTCACATGGACTGGTAGCTGACCTGAAAGGAATTTACCGGAATAAGATTATCAACAGAAATTACTGGAGTTTATAATATGCCATTTACTAAAACTGATATACCCGGGTTGTTGGTTTTTGAGCCCAATGTGTTTGAAGACAGCCGGGGTTATTTTTTTGAATCCTATAATGAAAAAATATTCCTGGATGCCGGTATTGATTTACGTTGGGTGCAGGATAACCAGTCTTCTTCTTTATATGGAGTAATCAGGGGTCTTCATTATCAATTGCCTCCTTATGCCCAATGTAAACTGGTTAGAGTGTTGCGAGGTAAAATTCTGGATGTCGTAGTGGATATCCGGAAAGGTTCACCCACTTATGGCAAAAGTTATTGCGAAGTGTTATCGGCAAAAAATAAGAAGCAGTTATTTATTCCAAAAGGATTTGCCCATGGATTTTCTGTATTGAGCGAAAAAGCAGAAGTCCTTTATAAATGTGATAGCTATTATAATAAAGGAAGTGAAGCTGGTATTATTTACAATGACCCTTCTTTAAATATCAACTGGAGAATACCTGTTGAAGAGGCAATAATTTCAGATAAGGACAAACTGCTTCCGTTATTAAAAGATTGCAATAATACTTTTATCTATTAATAAACCGCCTTTTAAATGGGTGAAACTCAAAACACTCCGCCAATTGGCGGAGATGGGGGCAAGATACTGGTAACAGGTTCTAACGGGCAGTTAGGAAAAGAGCTGAAAAAATTATCTGCATCATTCCCGCAATTTGATTTTATTTTTTTATCAAAAGAAGATTTGCCGATCCATCATTTTGAAATGGTGCGGCACTACTTCAATACATATCAGCCGGATTATTGTATTAATTGTGCAGCTTATACTGCCGTTGACAGGGCAGAACAGGAAAAAGACAGGGCTTTTCAAATTAATGGTGAAGCGGCTGGTGTGCTGGCGGCAGTTTGTAAAGAACATCATACAAAATTTATTCATATTTCCACTGATTATGTATTTGACGGGACAGCTTCAGTTCCTTACAGGGAAGATTCTCCAACAAATCCACAATCCGTTTATGGCGCAAGCAAACTAGAAGGCGAGAAACAAGTCGTTCAATTCAATCCTGGAGCCATAATCATCCGCACTTCATGGGTGTATTCTGAATATGGAAAGAATTTCGTAAAGACCATGCTGAAATTGATGAAAGAAAAAAGTGAAATCAGTGTCGTGGATGACCAGGTGGGTTCTCCAACGTATGCTGCAGATCTGGCTGATGTAATTTTGCAAATAATAATATTCAACATTCAACGCTCAACACTTAATATTCAGGGGGTTTATCATTTCAGCAATAAGGGAGTTATCAGATGGTATGATTTTGCGGTAGCCATAAAAGAATTGACCAATAGCAATTGTAAAATAAATCCAATCGTTACCTCTCAATACCCGACGCCTGCCAAAAGACCTGCTTATTCAGTATTAAATAATGCAAAGATTCAACAAAGCTTTGGTATTAATTTAATTGATTGGAAAATCAGCCTTGCAGCCTGTCTTCAGAGAATTCGTATTTAAAAATAGTTTTCGCTTTTACAGATCATAATTCTATGTATGCTTTCATCCTGTACCTGTTTAGCCCGGGTATACGGAACCCCGGAAATTTTTTTTGCAGTTTTGCCCAACTGATGGTCATTTCCAGTTTTCTCAATTCATAAAAGCATAAAATAACAGAGGATAGACAGAATGTCGGAAAATCAAGTAAATTTGACCATTGGTGAGGCGAATGTACACAATGGGCAAGGCAATATCAGTATGGGAACTCTGGGCAATTTTTTGGAAGGCCTGCTGATAACCAGGAACTGATAAAGTCATTGTGTTAAACAAATGCATTTCTTACATTGCCGCACTTTTTAAAAGCACATATTGAGGAGGACCAATAAAACAAGTAGTAATAAATATATTATACCACCATGATTAGTGTTGATACTGGCAAAAAAAAGAATTACGTTGATGAGGGCAGCGGAGATGTTGTTATTCTCCTGTATGGTTTATTCGGGTCAGTTAAAAATTTTGATTACCTGGTTCAGCATCTTAAAAAAAAATACCGGGTAATTGTTCCCATCTTTCCTTTTTATGAAATGGGAATTTCTGTGACGATATTTGGTTTAACAGATTTTCTCCACCAGCTCACGGAAGAACTGGAGTTGAAAAAATTTCATTTACTCGGTAATTCTATGGGCGGTCATATTGCTTTATTATATACATTGAAATACCCGGAAAAAGTGGGGTCGTTGATCTTAAGTGGCAGCTCGGGACTGTATGAGAATGGAATGGGAGACAGTTTCCCGAAAAGAAAAGAATATGAATACATAAAAGCAAAAACCGAGCTTACTTTTTATGACCCCGCAACGGCAACTAAAGAGTTGGTGGATGAAATATTTGAAATAGTAAACAGCCGGAAAGCTCTTCATATTTTATCCCTCGCCAAATCTACCATCCGGAATAACCTCGAGCAGGAATTGCATAAGATTAAAGCTCCCTGCTGCCTTATTTGGGGGCAACAGGATGTGGTAACACCTCCGCAGGTAGCCAAAGATTTTAAACGATTAATCCCTCACGCAAAGCTTTACTGGATTGATGAATGCGGGCATGTGCCTATGCTGGAAACTCCCGAAAAATTTAATGAGGCGATTGATGAGTTTATGAGTATTAATGCAAAAACCCCGTCTGGCCTTTAAGCTTGACGGGGTTTTGTTGACCCATAAGGATTCGAACCTTAAATGACTGAACCAAAATCAGTAGTGTTACCATTACACCATGGGTCAATCCGTTTCTAATTCTTCAATTAGGAGTGCAAAAATAAGGTTTGACGGCCTTTCACCCAAATGGTTTTGGCATAACTATTCAAAATATTATCTGATAAGACCCAACCGAACAATTACTGAGGAGTTAATTTCCTGATACGGCAGTTATTCCTGTCGGCAACATAAATAATTCCGGAAGGTGTTGTAGCAATACCTTTGGGGCCAAAGAATTGTGCAACTGAACCAATTCCGTCGGCAGAACCGGAAGTCGGACTTCCGGCAATGGTAGTCACCACTGAAGTAGGAGAGATTTTTCGAATGCAATTAGCGCTATATTCTGCAACATAAATATTCCCGTTGTTATCTGTTCTAACTCCATCCGTTGAGCTAAACCCTGCTGCTGTTCCAATACCATCCGCATGCGGAGTTGTGCCATTGCCGGCGATGGTACTAACTATACCAGTAGTGGAAATTTTTCTGACCCGGTAATTACTAAAATCAGTTACTATAATATTTCCCGCAGTATCAATGGCTACTCCCATCGGATAGTTAAACCTGGCAGTAGCAGCAGGCCCATCAACGTATCCTGGTATTCCATCGCCTGCAATAGTCGTGACTACGGCGGCAGGTGAAATCTTCCGGATACGATGATTATTATAATCTGCAACATAAATATTCCCGCTGATATCTATTGCCACGTCTTCAGGACCCGAAAAAACTGCCGATGTACCAACTCCATCTGCATACCCAAATGTGCCATTACCTGCAATGGTGGTCACCACACCTGAAGGAGATATTTTCCTTATCCTGCTGTTACCAACATCAGCTACAATAATATTGCCACTTGCATCAATTGCCAGGCCTCCGGGGTAATAAAATTTTGTGGATGTGCCAATACCATCTGCAAAACCCTGTGTTCCATCACCGGCGATTGTAGTTACAATTCCTGACGTAGTTACTTTTCTTATCCGGTTATTAACAACATCAGATACAATGACATTACCTGCTGCATCTACAACAACATGTTCCGGGAAATAGAATTTTGCAGTTGCACCGGTACCATCAACATAACCTGTATCACTTCCTGCCAGTGTGCTCACCATATATACTACTAACGGGACATCACAAGCTGTAAGCGTAAGATTGCTGACACTGTCAACTCCTATAATAAATTGTACAGGATTTCCCGATTTTCCTCCTGCAATGTCATTGGCAATTAATGTCAGGTTATTAAGACAATGTAAAACAGATATGTTAAAGATTCCATTACCACTGATGTTTGCTTTATAGGATTTGTTATCCAGAAAAACATCTACCCACCCATTGGTCACCGGTTGACCACTACAGTTTTTAACGGAACCATTGATAGTAATCTCATAGGCATTTACGTTTACATTAATGGTCCCAAGATTGGTATTTTGAGACAGCGGATTTATTTGTTTTGTACATGCAGTACTGTAACATTCATTCTTTACAGAAAGTGTCAATGCCAGACCGGCGGGAACCAACCCGCTCACATATCCTGCCGCATCTGTATATCCAAAACTTGGATATGACCAGTTTGTTCCCATCGAATCCGCTTTTATTTCTACCAATGTATGCGGTAAAGGATGACCCCCGATGTCTTTGATTGTCATTTCAAGGAAAACCATATTAGCTGCAGCTATATCAGCATTCCAAAAACTAAAGTGCTTAACACTTCCCGAATAGGTAGTTCCGTTTTTTATTGCTATACCTTCCTGTTTCCAGATTCCTGTCTGTTCGTCAAGATACCATAAAGGGATCTCCGAAGGAGCATTGGCGACCAACAAAGAAGGTATTTCAATTTTTATTGATGCGGTAATACCACTGGCTATCTGTAAAGTTTCGCCACTGGCACCCACCATCTCTACTGCCAGCATACCAAGGCTTTGTAGCCTTACTCTTTTGCTCAATGAATCAATTCCTATCAGTGCGCCAGGAACAATTGCAGAAATATTTTGTGCAAATGGGTCAATATATGATGAGTAAACTGTAACAGGACCATTATAAACAGCACCGGTATTTTTATTGATCACACCTGCAGGAGGTAAAGTAATTGTATAGTCCGGGGTGGACACATAACCACCCGTGCTACTATTAATAATGCCACTGATAATTTTTTTCAGTAATTGTATTTTTATAAAATTTAATCCTTGTTGTGAAGAAGAAAAAATTCTGTATCCCTTAAAGTAACCACTTGCTTCCGCCGTAACTATACTGGTATACCTGTCTAAAATAATTCTATCAAAATTAAAATGGCCTTTGCTATCAGTAGACGAGGTATAAGCATTGCTGGCTTTAATAATAACTCCGGACATCGGGTTGTTATTTTCATCTACTACCAAGCCGGTGACAGAAGCATTTACAGGAGCTTTTAATAATCCGTTATTAGGGTCAGGTAAAGCCAGGGATACAGACCAATCTATCTCTCTCTGGCATGAATTAAAAATGAAAATGATAATCCAAGAAAGTATAATATAAAAGTATCTGAACCTCATAAGCAAAATGTTTTAACCTGCTTTATCATAAAATGATATAATAAAAATACTGTTTTATTAATGTAATGTCACTTTAAAGCATGTTTATTTCAGGTAGTATTTGAAACTACTGCGATTCCTTCTTTCTCTTCCCTCTCCTTCAACTCCCTGATCTTATCCAATGCCCTTGCCACAACATCACACATGATTGTATATAAAGCACCCTGTTTCGGATGTTCATAAATATAATCCAGCGCCTTGTCTTCATCAGGAATAGTAAGGACAGGCAAGTTTGGATTCACTTTTTCAATTCCTTCTTTCAGCAAGCCAATAATTTCATCAGCCGTTCGGCCCCGCAGGTTTTTATCGCAGCGGATAATAATCTCATCAAAATGCTGTGCAGATATTTCTCCCAATTCACGAATGTCTTCATCTCTTCTGTCGCCGGTGCCACTGATGACACCGATCCTTGCCGGGTAATCCAGTTTGCTTACAAAATCACAAAGCAATTTTAATCCATGCGGATTGTGGGCAAAGTCGGCCAGTATGGTAAAGTTTTTGAAATGGAAAAAATTAAGACGACCGGGGGTCAAACTTTCTGACGGAATAAAAGTTTGTAATCCGTTTCTTATATCTTCAATGGTTATATCTCTGAATAAATAAGCAGCTAACACAGCAGGCAGGCAGTTATTTATATTGTGAATGGCTTTTGCTTCATAGGTCAACGGAATTTTTTTTGCATCCAGCACCCGTATCTTCCAGCTTCCTTTCATGATCGTTACAAACCCGTTTTCATACACACAGGCCAGGCCATGTTCAGCAGCATGTTCTTTTATCCGGGGATTTTTTTCATCCATACTGAACAAAGCAATATTACATTTCAAGCCGTTTTTCATTTTATAAACCAAATCATCATCTGCATTTAATACGGCATATCCATGCGGAAAAACAGTTTCAGGAACCACCGCTTTTACTTTTGCCATAGCTTCCAGTGTATGAATTCCACCCAGGCCAATATGATCTGCTGCTACATTTGTCACCACCGCCACATCGCAATTCTGAAAGGCGAGACCTGCTTTAAGTATTCCGCCTCTTGCACATTCCAGCACTGCAAAATCCACGGTAGGATCTTTTAAAACAAATGCTGATGAAATAGGACCTGTACAATCACCTTTCATCATCAGTTGGTTTTGGATATACACACCATCGCTGGTGGTGTAACCAACTTTTTTACCAGCACTTTTTGCTATATGGGCCGTTAATCTTGTTGTGGTTGTTTTTCCATTGGTGCCAGTAATGGCAATGATGGGGATTCTTCCGGCACTTCCTTTTGGAAAAAGCATATCGACAACCGGCTCAGCCACATTTCTCGGTAAACCTTCAGCCGGTTCAATATGCATCCGGAAACCCGGAGCTGCATTCACTTCCAAGATAGCACCACCGCTTTCAGAAACCGGTGTCCGCAGATCGTTTACCATGATATCAATACCACAGATATCCAATCCGATTATTTTTGCAATGCGTTCAAACATTACCACATTGGCCGGGTGCACTTCATCGGTTACATCGCTCGATGTTCCTCCCGTGGAAAGATTGGCAGTAGGCTTCAATAAAACTCTTTCATCTTTTTTAGGAACTGTTTCCAACGTATAACCGGCATCATCCAGCATTTTTTGGGTAAACTGGTCAATGGTAATTTGTGTCAGCACTTTTTCATGCCCGTAACCTCTTCTTGGGTCTTTATTCGTTTCATCAATCAGCCATTGGATATTATTTTTTCCATCACCAATAACAGAGGCCGGCGTACGCAAGGCCGCACAAATAAATTTATAATTGATAACAAGACAACGAAAATCAAAACCCGTAATGAATTTTTCAACAATCACACTCCGGCTGTAAGCTTTTGCTGCTTCAAATGCTTTGGTGGCCTGCTCCCATGTGTTGATGTTGGTTGTGTTCCCTTTGCCATGATTACCGTCAATTGGTTTTATCACCAACGGGTAACCAAATTTTTCAATGGCTTCTCTTAATCCTTCTTCTGTTCTTACCACAGTTCCCCCAGGCACAGGAATCTCTGCCGCTTCCAAAAGCATTTTTGTTTCTTCTTTATCACATGCAATATCTACGGCAATATTGGAAGTAGTAGATGCAATCGTTGCCCGGATACGTTTTTGATTTACTCCATAACCCAACTGAACCAAACTTGCTTTATTCAATCGTATATAAGGAATATTTCTTTTTGCCGCTTCTTCCACAATGCAACCGGTGGAAGGGCCAAGCCTTGTATCTTCCCTTATCTCCCGCAGTTTCTGAATATCTTCTGATAAATCATACCCGATAGCCATCGGGTCCGTTCCATCAGTCAATGCCTTTGCAATCCTCACCGATGCTTTTGCCGCATACAAACCGGCATCTTCTTCCATATAACTGAACACCACGTAATAGATTCCTGCTTTTTCACCTTCAGGAGTTCTTGTTCTTCCAAAACCGGTATCCATTCCTGCCAAAGTCTGTAACTCGAGTGCTATATGTTCAATCACATGACCCATCCAGGTACCCTCATCCACCCGTTTAAAAAATCCACCCCGTACCGATTCACTACAGCGATGTTCAATCATGGATGGAAACATTTTCTCCAGTCGTTCCCTGAAACCTGGAATTTTATTCGTTGGCATCTGTTCCATTTCTTCCAGGTCCAGCTTCATTTGTATCAGTTTGGTACGCCGTACACTCCAGTAATTGGGGCCTTTCAGCACTTTAATCTCCAGTATTTTCATGTATCACTTATTGAAATTGGAAGGTAGTTTTTTTATTTTTTGTTGCCAAGCTTTAGTACTACCCTGCCTGCCGGCAGGCAGGTATCATCGTCCCTTGCATCGCACACTTGTACTGCATATCGCTGCTCAACAACCCACCCCTATTTTTAAAAAATTATAGAGTTTTAAATCCGCCCCTCCGGGGAGGGGATGAGCCCTCAATTCGTTGAGTCCTGTAACTCGCAGCTCATGGCTCATTGCATGCAGCTTTTCACTACATTTATAAAAACTATTCATCATGCCCGAAACTAATCGCCGCAAATTCCTAAAGAAAGCCGGCATATTTTCCGCCACTGCATTCTTCACTTCTATTGCCCAACCATCCTGGTCAAGAAATTTGGAAAAGGCATTACGTGGTGCAGAAGGAATTTCTCCGGCTGACCTTGCCACCGAAGAAGATTTCTGGTATTATATCCAGCAATCATTTACTGTTTCGCCATCACTGATTAATTTAAATAATGGCGGTGTTTCTCCTGCACCCAAAACTGTACAGGACGCTATGAAGCGGTATTATGATTACTGTAATGAAGCGCCGAGTTATTATATGTGGCGCATCCTTGACCAGGGCCGGGAACCTCTTCGGAAAAATTTAGCTGCACTGGCCGGTTGTAATGCAGAAGAAATTGCTATTAACCGTAATTCATCCGAAGGATTGGAGACTGTGATCTTTGGTATGCAGTTAAAAGCCGGTGATGAAGTAGTAGCGGCCAAACAGGATTATCCTAACATGATCAATGCGTATAAACAAAGAGAAATGCGGGATGGCATTAAAATGGTTTGGATAAATCTTGAACTACCCAGTGAAGATGAAAACTACATGGTGAGCCAATATGTGAATGCATTTACTTCCAAAACCAAAGTGGTTCATATTACCCATATCATCAACTGGAACGGACAGATATTACCCGTAAAGAAAATTGCGGCGGAAGCACATAAAAGAGGCATCGAGGTCGTGGTGGATGGTGCACATAGCTTTGCCCATTTTGAATTTAAAATTCCTGATTTGGATGCTGATTATTTTGCCGCTAGCCTGCACAAGTGGTTATATGCACCTATCGGCAGCGGCATGTTATATGTTAGAAAAAACAAGATTAAAAATATCTACCCGTTATTTGCGATGGGTGATCCATTAAAAGATGATATCCGCAAATTTGAAGCATTGGGTACAAGGCCGATGTATATTGAGCAGGCCATTGGCAAGGCGCTGGAGTTTCATGAAATGATCGGTAGTGAAAGAAAAGAAAAACGCCTGCATTATTTAAAAAATTACTGGTTTGATAAAGTAAAAGATATTCCCAAAGTGAAACTGCATACTTCTTTTGATCCTAAATGGGGTTGTGCTATTGGCAATGTATCTGTTGATGGAAAGAAGCCGGCGGAATTAGACACATTCCTGCTGGATAAATACCGGGTGCATACAGTAGGTATCGAATGGGAAAATATTCACGGCGTTCGGGTAACGCCGAATGTTTATACAACTTTAAAGAATTTGGATGTGCTGGTGGAGGGGATTACAGCGTTTGCGAAAAGTTAATAGCACACGGATGGCACAGATGTTACGGATATTCACGGATTTTATCTGTGCAAATCAATCCAATCCGTGTTATCCGTGTGCTGACACAAGTATCAAATAAATGTCCAGACTCCAAACTAACCGAAAAATCAATCTTCTCCAGGCTACTTCTATCAACATGATAGACATGGTAGGCATTGGCCCTTTTGTGGTAATGCCATTTGTAGTAGCACAATTTAATAGCGGTTTATTTATCTGGGCTTGGATATTCGGTTCCTTCACTGCTTTCATGGATGCCATGATATGGAGTGAACTGGGTGCTAAATATCCATTAGCCGGCGGTACTTATAATTTTCATCGTATTGCGTTTGGAGAGAAGGGTGGCAGGCTGATGAGTTTTTTATTTGTCTGGCAAACTTCTATACAGGCTCCATTGGTGGTGGCGTCAGCCAGTATTGGCTTTGCCCAATACCTTACATATATTGTTCCTCTTCATTGGTGGGAGCAGAAAATAGTTTCCGGCGGTTTAGTCATTCTTGCCTTTCTTTTATTATACCGGAAGATTGAAACCATTGGGAAGATTTCTGTGACCATGGGAACAATTGTTATCCTTACCATCACCTGGATTATTATTAGCGGGTTATTGAATCAGCATCAAACAATAAAAATAATTCCATCAGGAAATGAATCTTTTTTCAGTTTGGCTTTCTGGGCTGCCATTGGTAATGCTTCGGTAAAAACGGTTTATTCATACCTCGGCTACTACAATGTATGCCATTTGGGAGGGGAGATAAAAAATCCCGGCAAGAATATTCCCCGCAGCATTTTTATTTCTATTGTTGGCATTACTACTTTGTATTTACTGATGAATATTAGTGTAATGGGAGTGATGCCCTGGCAATCGGTAAATGCAACCGATAAATATCTCGTCAGTTCTTTTATGCAACATCTGTATGGCAATACAGCCGGTATAATTGTTACCGTTCTGATCCTTTGTATTGCCTTCTCGTCTTTGTTTGCAGTGGTGCTTGGTTATTCAAGGGTGCCGTACGCAGCAGCGGTTGATGGAAATTTCTTTAAGCCATTTGCCAAACTTCACCCGACAAAAAATTTTCCGTACATTTCGCTGATTGTTTTATGTGCATTGGGATTTGTGTTTAGTCTTTTATTAAAACTTTCAGAAGTTATAAGCTCAATCCTTGCTATGCGGATCATTGTGCAGTTTATTGCACAAGGAGTAGGAGTGTCCTTACTCCGTAAAAGAATCGGGACAATGGAGTTGCCTTTTAAAATGTGGTTGTTTCCCTTGCCGGTTATTCTGTCTATTGCTATCTGGATTTTTCTTTTTATTTCTACGGGCTGGTTTGCTTTGTGGGGAAGTTTGATAGCGGTGGTGGGAGTGATTGTTTATTTTATTGTTTCAAAGAATAGAAAAGAGGGTGAAGAAGAAAAATTTGATTTTCAAAAAGCAGGGTAGGGGACAGAAGGTTAAGAAGTCAAATAATTAAAACAAAAGAGCCTCCATCAGGAGATGGAGGCTCTTAATATTTTTACGGTATCTAAATTATATTTTAAACCCAACTGTCAGCAGCACATTGCCTCCGGTGTCTTTCAGGTTGGCAAAAGTATTAGCTCTTGGTGCATTTACCCGGTAAGGAAAGTTTACATCTTTGTTTATATGATGAACATAAGTCAGGTCTACAAATACTCCCTTGTGCCGGTATCCCAGGCCACCGCTCAAATTCATCTTACTTGCCTTTAGTGCTTTGTCTTTATATAGATTTCCATAATAAGCAAAACCAAGTCGTGCCATAATGATTTTAAATTTCAACTCACCACCAATACGAAAATTCAAAGCCGATTTATAAATAGCATCAATGGCATCATTAAAAGGTTTAAAAGGTGCTTTGGTTTCAGCAGTAACTTCTCCGTCAGGATCAAACCGCATCCATTTATAATTGGTGAATTCTATATCAGCAGTAATAAAACCTTTTTGCTTTGTAATATCTTCTACTTCCCTGAATACATAAGAACCACTCAGGATTATTTTTCCGGGAGTGTAAGTGGAGTATTTGTATTGAGTAGATTGGTTTGGAGCGACAGTGGAAGAAGCAACACTGTCATATCCTGTATTGGGTGCAAATAATTTTTCAAGGTCAGCGGCCAAACCGGAGTTGAATGTTTCTGTAACCATCATCATATCCGGTGAATGAAGGGCAAGCCCAAGCCGGATATAATCTTTTGGTCTGTAAATAAATCCGGCTCTTACATTTAAACCAACACCTTTAAGGGAATAATTTTCCCGGTAAGCCATAAAATTAAAATCATTATCAGTATTGCCGGATGCATCTGATTCCCTGTAATAAGTGTTGCGGTTAATTTTTACAATAGGTATTCCCATGCTGATGCCGGCCATGATTTTTTTATTGAGCTCATAACCCCAGCCAGCAGTGATTTCAGTAATACCTCCGCTAACTTCTGATAAATGTTCCTGGTTAAGCAGCGATGTAAATTCTGACCGGGCAATCACCTTTTTTTCACCATTAACAGTGGCGGTGTCAACCAGGTAAGTATATAACGCCATCTTTGTTGGCAAAGAAATATCATTGCTGCTTAATGCCTGGTCAATGGTGAGATGAGAAGAAGCAAATTCATCTGCCAAAGGTTCAGCAAAACTGCTGTAATCATTCTGTCCTTTATAGGCGATTGTTTGCTTAAAGTCTGCCACTTTGGTAACAGTGATGGCAAAACTGTTTTTGGCTTTATACCCGAAACCTCCCAAAACAAAGCCGGATGTGCCTAAGCCAAAATTATTTTTATTAACTCCTTTATCAGTTGTTCCCCGGAAAATACCCGATCCTTTTCCAAACTGGTAAGCAGGAGTAAGAATAAAATCTGATGTTTTAAAAAAAGCAAGCCCTGCAGGGTTTACTATATTGGCAGTGGCATCACCGCCCAATGAACCCATAGCGCCGCCAATGGCCTGGTTGCGGGCTGTTCCCATTTGTGGTCTCCACGAAAGACGCAGCGCTTCTTCCGGAACCTGTGCCGAAACTTGCTGTGCAACCAATAACAAAACGGCGATGTATATTTTCTTTTTCATAAACGGAATTGATTAGTTATGATAATAAGATGCCTGAAACATTGATGAATGCTTCTGTTCTATTACTTGCATAAGATTTAGAATTAATTTCTTACTGGCCTGGTTACGCTGCCACCACTGTTTCCACCAGAGTTGCCGGATGATGAACTGCTGCTGGAAGAACTGTTACTGGAAGAACTGCTACTCGACGGCGTGTATGTTCTGCCGGAGGATGAGCCGTTACTGCCAGAATAAGTCCTGGTGGAATTGTTATCGTTCCTTTCATAGATAGTTCTGCCCGATCCGTTTGTATTATTATTGTTGGAGTTACTATACACTTGTTTTCCGTTCGTGTTTGTAGTAGTGTTATTATTATTGTAGTTATTATTTGTGTAGCTGCTCAGGCTGAAATTACGTGGTTTTTCTACTGTTCTTATGGCCACTGTTTTTGGATTGCTGTAGATATTATTGGTATGGCAACAGCAATACGGGTTATAATAATAATTCCATGAGTTGTAAGGATTGTTGTAGGAACCATAATAGTAATTGTATCCGGAACTGTACCTGTCATAGTTGTACCAGTCATCTAAATCATTCCAGCGGTTACGGTTTCTTACTTTCATCCGCAGGTAGCGATCGTCGTAATAATCATCATTATAAGTGTAATCCTTGTTGTTTTCTTTTTGAACATTATTCTCTACCTGTTGCGGACGGGCCTTAGAATAATAAACATCGTCAGGGGTTTGACCGGTTTTATAAGCGGTACTGCAACTGCTGAGTGCAGCTACACAAACTGCCAGGAGTAAAATTGCTGATTTCATGGCAAATGATTTAAGCTGTTAGAAATGAAGTTACTACTTTTGTGCGATTTGAAGTCAGGCTACAGTTTTTATTCTTTTAATATTAAAGATATAGCGACTTTGAATAAAATTGCATGATTGCCTGTTAAATTAAATGCAAAGATTGGTTCGGAAATAAACTAAGTATTATCAAATATAGAAACATGAGCAAAGAAATTACATCAAGAGAAAAGGATTATTCGCAGTGGTACAATGACCTCGTTATAAAAGGGGAACTGGCTGATTATTCAGCAGTAAAGGGTTGCATGGTCATTAAACCCTATGGGTTTGCCCTTTGGGAAAATATGCGGGATACACTGGATAAAATGTTCAAGGATACCGGGCATGTGAACGCCTATTTCCCCCTACTTATTCCCAAAAGCTTTTTAAGCAAAGAAGCGGCACATGTGGAGGGCTTTGCCAAAGAATGTGCAGTGGTGACACATTACCGTTTAAAAAATGATCCCAATGGAGGGGGAGTTATTGTTGATCCCGATGCAAAACTGGAAGAAGAACTGATCATTCGCCCTACCAGTGAAACGATCATCTGGAGTACCTATAAAGATTGGATACAATCATACCGTGATCTTCCGTTGCTCATCAACCAATGGTGTAATATAGTGCGCTGGGAAATGAGAACCAGATTGTTTTTACGTACCACTGAATTTTTATGGCAGGAAGGACATACAGCCCATGCCACTGCAAAAGAAGCCGTGGAGGAAACAGAAAAAATGCTTGGAGTCTATGCCACATTTGTCGAAGAGTATATGGCCGTACCGGTGATCCGGGGAGTGAAAACCGCTAACGAACGTTTTGCCGGCGCTGTGGACACCTATTGCATTGAAGCGATGATGCAGGATGGCAAGGCCCTGCAGGCTGGTACCTCGCATTTCCTGGGACAAAATTTTGCCAAAGCATTCGATGTAAAATTTCTCAGCAAAGAAAATCAACTCGAATATGTATGGGCCACGAGTTGGGGAGTAAGTACGAGACTGGTAGGTGCATTGGTAATGGCACATAGCGATGACCAGGGTTTGATATTGCCACCAAGGATTGCTCCTTTGCAGGTGGTCATTGTTCCTATTTATAAAGGCGATGAACAGAGAGCAGTGATTGATGGCAAAGCAACGGAGATAATGGATCAGCTAAAGAAACTTGGTGTAAGAGTGAAGTATGATGATAATGATAATAACCGGCCGGGATGGAAATTTGCCGAGTACGAAATGAAAGGAGTGCCGGTAAGATTAGCCTTAGGTGCAAGAGACCTGGAAAAAAATGTGGTGGAAGTGGCACGCCGTGATACCAAAGAAAAAATGGTTGTTGGATTGGATGGCATTGCGCAATATGTGGATGGATTGCTACTGGAGATACAGCGAAATATGTTTAACAAAGCAAAAAAATACCGGGATGAGCATATTACCAATGCAGACAATTGGGATGAGTTTGAAAAACTGCTGGATGAAAAGGGGGGATTCATATCTGCACACTGGGATGGCACTGCAGAAACAGAAGAAGCGATCAAAGAAAAAACAAAAGCCACCATCCGCTGCATACCATTGAATAACCAGCAGGAAGAAGGTAAATGTATTTTAACCGGAAAACCATCACTACAAAGAGTTTTGTTTGCAAGGGCTTACTAATTCAATACTACAATGAACAACGAAGATTCCCTTTTTAAAATTGAGCTTAATGAAAAAGGAACTCAATCTATACTGCGGATTTATCGTGTTGTGCAAGTTTGTTTCTGGATGGGTATTATTGTTAACCTGACCATGCTATTCTTTTCCCTTCGCAGTTATTTTAAATACATATCTATTTTAAAGTCATCATCCAACGGCACAGCGCTGAAATTTCTAATCCTGATCATTTATATGATTGTCTTTTCATGTTGTTACTTTCTCCAGTTTTATTATTACCTCAAATTTGCAAAGCAATCAAAAAACAGTATTCAGATAAATGATAGTGACTCCTTCAATAAGTCATTAAGCTGGCTGTACCGGGCATTAAGCATGACGGCGATTGGTGTGGGGTTAAATGGATTATACACTATTTATATTATTTTTGGAGATAAGGCTTTTTAATTATGGCAGTTAAATAATTTTACATATTTTCCCCAAACCAAAACCAATTTTATTATGGAACAAGATCAAAACCAAAATCAATCTTTATTCGGATTAAACATTGATGCACAATCCAGGAGTTTTCTTTCTGAATCAGCAAAATGGGGCAAGTTTCTTGCAATCATGGGATTTATTGCATGCGTATTTATTGTGATAGGAGGGATTTACTTGGCTACACAGGCCTCTGAAATGAACAGGGCCATGGGTCAGTATGGCTATTATCGCACCGAAGTTCGTGGCCTTGGCCCTATTATGGCTGCCATTTATATTGTAGGGGCCCTGATTTATTTCTTTCCCTGTCTCTATTTGCTTCGCTTTTCCAATCAAATGAAGGCAGCTCTTGCTGCAGAGAACCAGGAAAACCTTACTGCCTCATTTCAGAACCTGAAATCCATGTTTAAGTTTGTTGGAATTATGACCATTATCGTGATTGCACTTTATTTGCTCGTCATAGTTATAGGTGTGACAGTAGGTGTGGCAGCTTCCCATTAAGATTCAGCGATTATTTCGTAGAAAGATAATTGTAGTCTTTCAGCAGCAGATCTAAAAAATCAAAAGGCGATATGGAAGATTCAATCCTGAGGTGGGCTTTTATTTTGGAACTGGCAGCTTCGGCCATATTATAATCTCCTTTTTTCCGGGCTGTTTCCAGTATGCTCTTGATGGCATTAATATCCTTATCACTTAACTGCATGATTTGCGGAAAAGAGGGAATATAGCTGTCAGCCACCGCTATAAACACAGTGTCTTCAATATTGCCTTTGGTATTAATTTTTATGAGGATTGTTTTAGCCAGTATATCGCCGATGCGCTGTGCTTTTTTGGAGGAGACAACCAGTACAATGTCTGTAATCAGTATTGCCAGAGCAATCATGGCAAACCACCGCAGCTGGGGAATATATAAAAAAACATAAGGCCCATAAGCTATATACAGGTAAATTATTATAATCATGGAATAATCAGAAACCCGCAGCAACCACCGGATAATAAACTGACTGATGCTGGGCCTGCCGCCATTTTCATTTACTACCCGGATGCCAAAAATTTTTTTCCCCGGACTTTGTCCGTTCATTGTTATTTCACAAACCACATGATAAATCATTATGGGTAAGAGTACCATGAGCCAGATGGAAGACAGATTATATTGGTCATCTTCTGAAAGGGTTTGATCGGATAAAACGCTGGATAATATTGCGATGGCAATTCTCAGGTAGAAATACTGGATCAGTATGTCAATGATCCAGGCTAGCAGGCGGCGGTAGAATTCCGGAATTTCGAACTCAAGGTCAATGTTAAAATTGGTTGGGACCTTTACAATACTCATTGGAAAAGGAATATTTACAGTACAAAATTCAATGTTAGCAGAAATATTTCATAGTGAAGCTAATTTTTTTTTGCCGGATAATTTCTCTTTTATAAAAAATAGTACATTACAAACTTAAATCCTCAAAGTGAGAGAAGCCCTGTTTATCAAAAAGAATAAAGACCGTTGGGTACGGATTCAACATTCTCCTGCAGAGGATGCAGATGAGATGGCCAAAGACTTTACCCAACTGGTGGACGATCTTGCTTATGCCAAAACATTTTATCCTTCCGGAAAGGTTACCCAGTATATCAATGGTCTGGCTTCAAAAATCTTCCTTGGTATTTATAAAAACCGGAAAGAAGAAAATAACCGGTTGGTTACTTTCTGGAAATATGATTTACCGCTGGTCATTCGTAAACATCATGGGGTCATCCTTTTTTCATTTTTCATATTCACTCTTTTCTTATTAGTAGGCTTTTTTTCTGCTTCAAATGATAGCAGTTTTATCAGAGATGTGCTGGGCGATGATTATGTGGATATGACCGAGGATAATATCCGAAAAGGAAATCCTTTGGGTGTTTACGAGCATGGTAGTTCATTACTTTCCTGGATTGGCATCATGATAAACAATATCACTGTTTCTTTTTTTTATTTTGCAAAAGGCCTTTCTTTCGGAATTCTGACACTGGCCTCACTGATAAAGGAGGCAATTCGATTGGGCGCTTTTGAATACATGTTTTTTTCAAAAGGATCGGGTCAGCAGGCTGTATTAGGTGTCCTTATTCATGGGCTGCTGGAATTGACTGCCATCATTATTGCCTGCGCTGCGGGCATTGTACTGGTCACAAGTTTTCTATTTCCGGGAACTATTAAAAGAATGGACTCTCTGAAACAGGGTGCAAAAGATGGAGTGAAGATCGTAGTTGGCTTAATGCCGGTTTTTATCATCGCAGCTTTTTTTGAGGGATTTGTAACAAGATATTACCGCATGCCGCTTGCTTTGAATATTTTTATTCTTTCTGCTTCATTTTCTTTTATTGTGTGGTACTTTATCGTTTACCCCATCAGGCTCGCCAAAAAATTTTCCTCACAACTAAACGAGGAGGAAGTATAAGTGCTGATGCGTGATAAACAAAATATCTTTCTTCCTGCTGTTTTTAAAAGAATCTTCTTTTTCTCTTTACTGCTTTTCCCTATCCTCATCAAGGCACAGGATGATCAACAGGTGGTTGATTCAGTTACAATGACCATTGAAGAAAAATTTGACCGGGACCAGATACCACCGGATGAAGTTAAGGGCGAAAAAAAGGCTGATTACTTTTTAAAAAAATGGGAGTTTGCCAATGATAGTTTCCTGGTCCTGCAACGCATGGTTCCCGATAGCCTGGTAAAAAAAATGCAGCAGGATGATGACTTCTGGTATGCTAATGCTGATATAAAAAAAGCAAAGAAACAGCCGGAAAAAGAATCTGGGTACATCCCATTAGGGCAGCAGCAATGGTTTCAGACTTTGTTATGGCTGGTTATTGTCGGTGGGTTTGCTGCAGGTATTATGTGGTTTTTGGCAGGTAGTAATATCGGCTTATTCAGGAAGAGGAACAAAGAGATAAAGGATGACATAAATGACGAGCTGGATACAGAAGATATTTTCGCTATCAATTATCAGAAGGAAATTGACAAAGCGGCAACGCAGGGAAATTACCGGTTGGCCATAAGACTGATGTTTTTACGGCTGTTGAAAGACATGGCAGAAAAAAATATTATTCAGTATAAACAGGACAAAACAAATTTTGATTACCTGCTTCAATTGCAACCAACCAGCTATTACAATCATTTTTTCCGCATCGCCCGCAATTATGAATATAGCTGGTATGGACAATTTGAAGTGAATGAAGAAACCTACCGGGTTATCAGGAGTGATTTTGATAAACTAGATCGTCAATTAAGATAATTTTTGAAAAAATTTTTACCATATATCCTGGGTGCATTGCTGCTGGCCGCAGTGGTGATATTGTTTGCCACAGGCAGCACCAAAAAAAACAGGGCATTAGATGAAAGAATAACATTAAGAAGGCAGGATAAAATTCCGTATGGCACTTATGCCGTGTATAAGAATCTGAAATATTTATTTCCCGGCGCTTCTGTCAGCACGAACAAATATGAACCCGGCTATTGGGATTCACTTTCAATCTATGATCCCCGCCAGGCATACATTGTTGTTTGTGACCGGTTCATTGCCGATGAGGAGGAAATGAGAAGGCTTATCAATTTTGCAGAAAACGGGAATGATGTATTTATCTGTGCCAGGTATATTTCTGCAGCTGCAGACAGGATGCTGGGCTGCTCCAGCAGTGCTTTTGATTTCTCCTATTTCTCCCGGGAAGACCTGGATGAAAATATGCGTATTTCTCTTCGCAATCCTCCTTTTGAAAAAGTGACAACTTACACATACCCGGGAAAAACTTTGGGTTCTTATTTTGTAAATATAGATTCATCAACCACAGAAGTGCTGGGGTATGACGAAAGCAATCATCCCAATTTTATTCACCTGCGTGCCGGCAAAGGAAATTTTTATGTTCATACTGAGCCGTTAGCATTCAGTAATTATTTTGTGTTACATAAAAACAATATTGGATATTATGAAAAAGCTCTTTCGGTAATCAAGCCGGATGTAAAAAAGGTAGCCTGGGATGAATATTTTCTTTACAAAAAATCAACTGATGATAATCCTGAGAGCAAGAAAGGTTGGTTTAGTGTATTGATGAATACAAAGAACAGCAATGGCGATAAGCCTTTCAAGGCAGCCTTTTGGTTGTTGATTTTGCTGATGCTTTGTTATGTGCTGATGGAAATGAGGAGAAAGCAACGAATCATTCCGGTAATAACAAAGCCAAAGAATGATTCACTTGATTTTGTAAGAACCATCGGCAGGTTGTATTATGATAAGGGAGATCATAAAAATCTGTGTAAGAAAATGGCGGCCTATTTCCTGGAGCATGTTCGTAATAAATATAAATTGCCTACCAGTTTGCTGGATGATGGGTTTGTAAAAAATCTTCAGTATAAATCCGGGACAGAGGAACAGGAAATAAGGAATATTATTTCTTTTATTAAATATCTTGATAATGCTGTTGTGATAAAAACTGATCAATTAACCGATTTTCATAAACAACTGGAATTATTTTATAAAAAAGCATAACCTAACCCCAACCCCCTCTCCACTCTGTGGAGAGGGGGAGCGAGCAGGGAATAATAAAAAATAAAAATTATGGAAGAACAAATTTTTCAACCCCGCACCGATCTTTCAGCTCTTAATGAAGCTGTCCTGTCAATCCGCAATGAGATAAAAAAAATAATTGTAGGACAGGATGAAATGGTGAGGCTCATTATTGCTGCATTACTGGCCGATGGCCATGTATTGATAGAAGGTGTGCCGGGTGTAGCAAAGACATTAACAGCAAAACTGGTGGCAAAAAGTGTTAATGCTGGTTTTTCCCGCATACAGTTTACACCAGACCTGATGCCTTCGGATGTGTTGGGAACCCCGGTGTTCAATCCACGGGAAGCCAGTTTTGA
Source organism: Chitinophagaceae bacterium (assembly GCA_032654705.1). GTDB lineage: Bacteria > Bacteroidota > Bacteroidia > Chitinophagales > Chitinophagaceae > JJ008. The sequence continues at coordinate 1,818,977 of JAULAZ010000003.1, read as the reverse complement.
GTTTAAAAAGGGACCGGTATTCAGCAATATTGTTTTAGTGGATGAAATCAACCGTGCCCCGGCAAAAACGCAATCTGCATTATTGGAGATTATGGAAGAGCGGCAGGCAACAGTTGATGGTAAAACATATCCCATGGCCTCTCCATTTATGGTGCTGGCTACGCAGAACCCGGTGGAGCAGGAAGGTACCTATCGTTTGCCCGAAGCACAACTGGATCGTTTTCTTTTTAAAATAATTGTTCCATATCCAACAGAGACAGAAGAAACAAATATGCTTACCCAATTTCATAATATGGGTAATGTGCAGGCATTGGATATGGTAAAGCCGGCATTAGAGGGACAACAAATTGTTTTATTAAAGCAACAGATAAAAACGCAGATCATTGAAGAAAAATTATTACAGTTTATTGCCAAACTGATTCACCAGACAAGAAATCATAAATCTATTTACCTGGGTGCTTCTCCAAGGGCATCACTGGCTATTATGAATGCATCCAAGGCCATTGCTGCTATGCAGGGTCGTGACTTTGTAACACCGGAAGATATACTGGCAGTTGTGCCACCGGTACTTCGTCACCGAATTATTTTATCACCGGATAAAGAGATGGAAGGAATTACCGAGGATGATGTACTGAAACAGATTATACAGGGGATGGATGTGCCCAGGTAAATGAGTTACGGGTTATGAGTTATGATTCTTAAGATCAAACAATTTTTATATGCTAAATAAAATAGTTTTATTTGAAGACCTTATTATATGGCAAAAAGCTCAGGATATTGCCGTGAAAATTTATCACCTTGCCGATACAAATAAATTTATTTGTAAAGATTTTTCTTTGAAAGATCAGCTAAAAAGTGCTGCAATATCTATTTCTGATAATATTGCAGAAGGATTCGAATATAATAATAATCCTGATTTTCACCGGTTTTTACGAATAGCAAAAGGCTCCTGCGGCGAAATAAGAAACAAAATTCTTTTTGTAAAAAGAATGAGGTACATAGATGAAATCACCGGAACAAATCTTAATAATGAAGCAAAACGACTTGGAAAGCAAATAGGTGAGCTAATCAAAAAGGTAAAACAAAAAATGATGGAGGAGAGGAAAACCCGTAACTCATAACTAATAACCCGTAACCAACAACCAGCAACAAATTGATAAAATCATTCTACTTTAACAACATCGTTTACTACATCGCCGGATCGGCGGCAGTGGTATTTGTGCTGAGTTATTTTTTCCCGGCCTGGTATCGTATTGGAGGTTTGATTCTTTTATTGCTGCTGATAGCGGTAGTAATAGATGCCATTATTGTTTACAGTAAAAGAAATGGGATCCGGGCTGAAAGAATAGTGCCCGAACGCTTTAGTATTGGTGATGCAAACAAAGTTGTTATTCATTTGCATAATCATTATGTATTTCCCGTAAGGGCCAGCATTATTGATGAGTTACCCGCACAATTCCAGGATAGAAAATTTATCAGGAGGCTCCGGATTGAAAGAATGGCTGAAGGGCAACTTATGTACACATTAAAACCCTCCAGCCGGGGTGAATATATTTTTGATAATATCAATGTGTATGTGCATGCGCCATTACAACTGGTAAAACGGCGTTATACTTTTTCCGCTCAGCAGGTAGTAAAAGTTTATCCCTCTTATGTGCAGATGCGTCGTTACCAGTTACTCGCTGTCAGTAACCGCCTGCAGGAAGCAGGCGTAAAGCGGATAAGGAAGCTGGGGCATAGCATGGAGTTTGAACAGATAAAAGAATATGTTCGTGGCGATGATTATCGCACCATCAACTGGAAAGCTTCTGCCAGGAAGGATAACCTGATGGTGAATAACTATACAGATGAACGCAGCCAGCAGATCTATTGTCTTATCAACAAAGGCCGGGTAATGAAAATGCCTTTTGACGGTCTTACGCTTCTTGACCATGCCATCAATGCCTCACTCGTACTTTCTAACGTGGCGCTGGTGAAACAGGATAAAGCCGGGATCATCACGTTTGAAAAGAACCTGGATAGTTTTTTACAGGCTGATAAAAAGCCAACGCAGATGAACCTTGTACTGGAAACCTTATACCGGCAAAAAACAGATTTTCTTGAGTCAGATTTTGAAAAATTGTTTTCTGTTATCCGTAACCGGGTTACCAACCGTAGCCTGCTGATATTATTCACCAACTTTGAATCGGTAGAAAGCCTGCAGCGGGAAATTCCCGCCCTGAAGAAAATTGCAAAATATCATTTGCTCCTGGTGGTATTTTTCGAAAACACTGAATTAAAATCGGTGTCGGAAAAAAGAGCCCACTCAATAGAAGGGATCTATATAAAGACGATTGCAGAAAAATTTGCCTATGAAAAACGGCTGATGGTAAAAGAACTGCATAAAAATGGCATTCCATCTATTCTCACTGCTCCCGAAAATCTTACGGTGAATACCGTGAATAAGTATCTTGAATTAAAAACAAGAATGTCGATTTAGATTGAAAGTTTAAAGTTTAATGTTTAATGTTGCACCTGCATTAAGTTATTCGACTTTTGTACGGTTACGGATGTAAAGAACCTTAGACCTGAAACTTTAAACTTTAAACATTAAACAGTTTGGAAGATAAACCCGTAAATGTTTTTGAAGAGGGGCAACTACTGCTTATCAACAAACCCCTTCGATGGACTTCTTTTGATGCAGTAAGCAATATCCGCAATCTTATTCGTATAAAAAAAGTAGGGCATGCAGGAACACTCGATCCGCTGGCAACCGGGTTACTGATTATCTGCACCGGTAAATTCACAAAAAAGATAAATGAATACATGGCACAGGAAAAAGAGTACACCGGAACTTTTACGCTTGGTGCCACAACGCCAACTTATGACCTGGAAAGTGAACCGGAAAATTTCAAACCATTTGAGCATTTAACTGAAGCGGAAATAATTGCAGCAACAAAAAATTTTACCGGCGAAATTATGCAAATACCTCCGGCTCATTCTGCTATTAAAGTAGATGGCAAAAGAGTGTACGAACTGGCAAGGCAGGGAAAAGAAGTAAAGCTGGAGCCAAGAAAAATTACCATCAAAGAATTTGAAATTACAAATATTGATCCGATAGCTATCGGATTGCCCGTCATTCATTTCAAAGTAGTTTGCACCACCGGCACTTATATCCGTAGTCTTGCCAATGATTTTGGTGCAGCACTGGGCTGCGGCGCTTATCTCAGCAGTCTTTGCAGGACAAGAATCGGCAATTATTTGTTAGAGGATGCAATGACGATTGAATCATTTCAGGAAAAAATAAAGCAAGCATTATAAAATGAAAGGATAACTAATACCCAGTTGAAACTGGCCATTTAGTAGTTGCCATTTATTAAACCATTTATTTTGATTGGCCGCATCCACGGGGCCAGGGTCTTTCACTTTATAAGAATAATCGAACCGGATAACAAAAAAATCAAAATCAATTCTTAACCCTGCTCCGGCACCAATGGCAATATCTTTTCCCAGCCTGCTGAAATTAAAAACCTCTTCCGGTTTCCGGCTGGCCGTGTCTCCCTTTTTCAGAAACCATATATTGCCAATATCAGTAAATAATGCTCCATTGACTTTTACTCCTGAAATGTTTGCAACAGGAAAGCGATATTCGATATTTGCCTCTAACTGCACATCACCATATCGTTCGGGACTTAACCCAAAATCTTTAATAGCAGAACCGGGGCCCAGTTTTCGTAAAGCCCATGCCCGCATACTATTGGGGCCGCCGGCATAATATTGTTTAAAGAAGGGAAGATTATTTTGTTTCTTGGGATTCACGGTCGAATTAAATTCAGAGCCAACGCCTGCAAAAAATCGCAGGGCAATGGCTGATTTGTTGTATTGAATTTTTCGGGTAAACTCAGCATCCAATTTTACAAAACGATATAAGTTGGAGTCGAGAAAATCGTTATGACGAATTAACCCGGCTGCCAAACCTGATTCTTCACCATTGACCCGGAAATAATTCAGGTTCTTCTTTTTTCCACCGCTCCGGGTATAGCTGACAATGCCGGAGGAAACAAAGCCGTCTGTAAAAATATATTTAAGAGATGGGTTGCTGATAAAAAGGCCGATCAGCAATGGCCTGGGTTTCATACTTGAGTATTCAATATTGGGTAAATGAACAGCAAGGAAATTTTTATCCCACTGGAATTCATAACCCCAGGAACCATTTAAGGTGGTTAAGTTGAACAAAGCTCTTCTTTCTGTAGTGGCTGCATTAAGCGAGAAGGTGGTTCTTGCATTTTCCCTCATTTTTTTTGGAATAATACTTTCAATTAAAATGATCCGCGGAAAATAAATAGAATGACTGAAACTGAATTGTCTTGTCTGTGCAAAATTTACTTTAGTCACAGTATCACGGCCTGCTTCAATACCAAAGCGGATATTAGTGCTGGATTGATTGGCGGCTTTCCAGACATTACGGTTTTGTAAACCAAAATTCACATTGAAGCCGGCCAGGTTTCCGGATATGGCGCTATTGTTCAGGCTTCCTTCCAGGTTGATAGTGAATGAATATTTTTTTGCAGGAGTAAGCCAAATGATAAAGTCAACCGTATCCTGTCCTTTTCTGGGTAATGTTTCAATATTTACCAGCCGCCAGGTTCCCATCAAATTAAAACGGTTAATTGTTTTAAAATAATTTCGTTGATCATACACATCTCCATGATGCAGGTAAATATTTGATGGAAAAATTCCCGGCCTGAACAGGTTACGGTAATAAATGATGCTGTCTCCGCCCGCCATAGTTCCTTTCCGGGTATATACGGCAGTATCCTGGTTGTAATCAGGATAGAGTTTTATGTTTCCAATAAAATATTTTGTAAGGCGACTGCTGTCAAACCCGGGCTTCAGTCTTAACTCCAGATCAGCTTTTGGATTTTCCCGCTGCGCTTTTAATTTTTCCAGTAATTCAATTTGTTCAAAAGGATCAAGTCCTGGTTTCAATAAAGAAACATCAATAGTGTCCCATACTCCCTGCAACTGTTCCCGGCCAAAGCGCAGGTACCCATTATTACGGTAGAGTTCCACCAGCCGGTCCAGTTCCTGCGAAATGGTTGTTTTGGCAAAGGGCTCTCCCTTTTTCAGCTTTGTGTCTTTTAAATTTGTCATCGTCAACTGCTGTAGTTCCAGTTGTTTAATGTTATAGCCGATTGAATCAAGTGTTACCGGCTTTCCCGGTGCAACAGTAAAATTTACCGTAGTGCGGTACTGGTCTGATTCAACCGTATCTATAACTGACTTGTAGTTGATTTTATTTTTGAAATAACCCATTGAAGACAGCAGGGCATTCATATAAATAACAGACTTGTCAGCATTCATGGGGTCATATACCGGTGGTTTGTCAAGCACCCGCCTGTTGATACCATGATAAAAGAATTTCCTCGCTGTTCTAACCCGGATGCTGTCGTCTAGTTGGTTTTTCAAACTTGCCTGTAACCGGGCTTTTTCTCCGGTGTTGAAATTTCCTTCTATGTTAATGTTATATTCGTACACAAATGGTTTGTGGCGGGGGAAATTTTTAGGAACTACACCGCAGGAGATGAATAAGAAAATAAAAGTGCAGGCAGCAAATGCTTTCAGCATACTTCGATAACAAGGTGGCTTGCCTGTAAACATAAATTAATTGAGAATATGATTATTAAACAGAGAATCAAAGATATTCAAAGTTTAGGCCAGAAAAAATTCAGGCAGCAGGAGAAGCTTTTTATTGCGGAAGGGCCAAAGCTGGTTAAAGAAATTTTAGAGACGGATTCTTCCATGGTGGATGAAGTATTTGCTTTAAAAGAGTGGATTATTGACAACCTGGCAATAGCCGGTAAAACAAAAATTACCGAGATTACAGAAACAGAGCTGGAAAGAATTTCACAGCTTACTACTCCCAATAAAGTGCTGGCGGTTGTAAGGCAGTTTGATGAGGACAATGAAATAATTGTAAAAGGGAAGATCGTATTGGCGCTTGATGGCATACAGGATCCCGGCAACTTAGGTACTATTATCCGCATTGCCGACTGGTTTGGGGTGGAACAGATTGTTTGCAGCAATGATTCGGCAGAAGTTTACAATCCCAAAGTAGTGCAGGCCACCATGGGCAGCATTGCAAGAGTAAAAGTTTTTTATACGGATTTGAAAGAATGGTTGACTGAACAAAAAGATGTCAGCATTTATGCCACGACTTTAGAAGGTCAGGATGTAACTGCTGTAAAAAAAATATCCGAAGGCATTATTATTTTCGGCAACGAATCAAAAGGTATCAGTTCTGATATATTACAACTAGCGAATGTAAAACTCAGCATACCCAAAAAAGGAAAAGCAGAATCGTTAAATGCGGCGGTTGCGGCGGGAGTGGTATTGGGGTATTTAGTATAACGGTAGGGCTTTCTGCTGTGCTGATATTCCGTGTTAATTTCAGCCGGAACAGAAGCCGATTGAAAAACTGAAGATGAAGTTACGATATGCAGCTGATATTTATTCATTCAGCCCGGGCCGCAGCTAATTAGCGAACAAAAAGATCAGCACATATTCGTCAGCCAGCATAGCAGAAAACCCCGTTGGCAGCAGTCATTACCTTTAAAATGATTTGTCTCTGGAATCCAAGATTCTTATTGTATCATTCTGAGGTGTAATAACAAAATAAGTTCTATCTGCGGTAAGAGTATCGTTGAGTCTGATAAGTAACGATTTTCCCTCTTCTTTTGTGTTTACATTTACAATTCTTGGTGTAAAAAGTGTCATAAGCCATGAATGATTATCGACACCGTAGTTAGCAGGTACACGATTAACTTCTTGTTTGATGCTTTTGTACCAAGGTTCTAAACCGTCTTTTGAATTCATCATTTTGTCGCACCATAAGGTAACCTGCTTTACATTGAAATAGAAGTCGTAATTGCCATATCTAATGCTGAAATCCAAGTCAATGGTTGAGTCGCTAATTTTTTCGTCGTAACGAAATGTCTTACCAATATGCTGTCCTTTGAAAAGAATTCCTTTTAAATATTCAAATTCATTCCAATTACAATCTATTTGAGTTCTTTTGATCGTTTCATTTCTGGTGTAAGCAGTACATGACAAATCGGTTGTGCAATAGCCTGTTTGTTTTTTTAAGTATCTTAATTCCTTTAAGAAGGAATAGAAGTAGTCAAGCCCTGATTGATTTACGTCTGCGATATAAACTGTATCTCCTTTTATTTCAAGCCTTGCTTTTGTCGAGCCATCTTTCTCAAATAATAGTAGTTCGCTTTTTTCTGAACCAAAATCTCCAAATAAGTTGTATTCAATTCTCGCAATTTCATGTTTTTTGAGATGGTTACAGGAAAGGTTCGTTCCTATCAAAAGTCCAATCGGGAATAGCTTAGTAATAAAATGTTTCATGATTGCTGCCAACACTCTGCTTTGGGCAAGTTCTTGTTCAGAAAATTACTGAAATTCAACCAAAACAGAAAAACAAATCGTTATTTCTACCTGAACTGTATCGCCTTCACCGGTTGTATCCTTCTTACAAGATAAGAGGGTATCATCAGCACTAAAAAACAAATAAGTAATGTGCCGCCACAAATGGCGCCTACCTGCCACCAAACAATTTTTACTGCGGCTGCACTCATGTAATACGCATCTTCCGGCAATTTTATAAAACTGGTGGCCTGCTGCAGCCATAAAAGACCAAGACCCAAAGCAGCGCCGATAATAATACCGGTTATGGTGATAATTAAAGAATGATGGAGAAATATTTTTTGCACCGTCCAGTCGGTGGCGCCGAGAGATTTTAATATGCCCACCATTCTTACTCTTTCCAGCACTAAAATGATAAGACAGGTAATCAGATTAATGACCGCCACAATGATCATAAACCCGATCAGTACATTGCGGGTGGTATCCTGCATATTCAGCCAATCGAAAATATTAGGCGAAATATTTTTGGCGCTTACCGTATTCCAGGTCAGGGGAAAGCCATCCATATTATAAATCTCATCGGCCACTTTATTGATCTGGTGATAATCTTTCAGGAAAATTTCGTAACCGCCAATTTCGTTTTTGGTGGAACTGTCTTCACTATTTTCCCGGTTTAGTTTTTGTATAAGTTCAATATCGCCGATAGCAAATATTTTATCATACTCTTCAATGCCTGTTTTATAAATGCCGCTGATCGTCAGTTTATCCGGCCTGATTTCCCCGCTGGGCCGTATAAAATAGATCAGGATTTTATCGTTGACTTTTAATTTTAACTGCTCGGCGGTATTGGATGACAACATTATTTCCCTGCTATAACTGCTGTCATTAAAATGAACAAATCTTCCTTGTTTGATAAAAGGCTGAAGTTTGGAATAATCATAACTGCTGTCGAGGCCTTTGAACAATACACCTTCTATTTCATCTTTTGTTTTCAGGATGGCATACTTGGTAGAAAAAGGATGAATGCTCTGCACCGATGGATTTTTCCGGATAAGTTCTGCCAGCGAATCATTCCGGATGATGGGTGATTCTTCTGAAATAATGGCTTTGTCAGGTTGTTTCTCCTGTATCTGTATATGCCCGAGAAAGCTAAATACTTTCTGGCTAACCGTTTGCTGAAAACCATTGGCCAGCGACAGGGTAACGATCATTACCGCCACGCTGATGACTGTGGCCACAATGGACAACCGGATGATGAATCGGGAAAATGATTTCTGCCGGCCGGTCTGCTCGGCTGGCTGGTTAAATGCAATGCGGTTTGCTATAAAGCCTGCAACCTTCAAATTAAATAGTTTGTCTTTCACCAAAAATAAGCCGGTTGAAAAGATTTCTCCTTTTTTTTAACCGATTTTCACAATATTGTGTACGATTTACCTGTAACCTTGACAAAATGAAAAAATATCTTTTTCTTTTTTTGCTTTTTGCTGTTGTTGCTGCCAGGGCTCAATTACCCGATCATATTTACAAACCCAATATTCACACCGTTAAACTAAATAAGTTCGGTGATATATACAGCTATCCTGTAATGATGCTCAACAGCAGCGACCAGTTGGAACTTCATTTTGATGATATGGATGGCGATATTAAAAATTATTATTACACTTATCAATTGTGCAATGCCAATTGGACGCCGGCTGATATCCAGTCTTATGATTATATCAGGGGTTTTCAAACAAGTCGCATTACCACTTACCGTAATTCATCCATTGTTTCTTCCCGCTACACACATTACCAGGCTGCCATTCCCGATCGTAGTTCGACTATTACACGTTCGGGCAACTATCTGCTGAAAGTTTTTTTGAATGATGATACGTCAAAGCTTGTTCTTACCAAACGGTTTCTTGTGGTGAATAACAAGGCTTCCGTTTCAGCATTGATTACACAACCTTTCAATGGCAATTTTTTCAGAACGCACCAGCGGGTGCAGGTGTCTGTTAATACGGTGAATGCACAGATCAATACATTTTCGCCACAGGATCTGAAAGTGGCGGTGGTACAGAATAATGTTTGGTCATCTGCCAGTGTTATTGACAGGCCCACCATATTCCGCGGTAATTATTTTGAATACAGTGATGAAGAAAATACAACTTTCCCGGCAGGGAAAGAATGGAGATGGATTGACCTGAGAAGTTTGCGTTTGATGAGCGACAGAATGCAACGAATTGTGGATACCAGCAAACTTAGAACGGATATTTATGTAAAACCGGATGTAGAACGCCGCCAGCAGGTTTACATTTTTTACCGTGACATTGATGGAATCTACACCGTTGAGAATACTGATGGCACCAATCCGTACTGGCAAAGTGATTATGCATGGGTACATTTTACTTTTATTCCTCCCGGCAACAGGGCCTTTGAAGGGAAAAGTGTTTATGTGTTTGGTGAACTGACCAATTATGATACTGACGAGTCATCAAAAATGATCTTTAATGAGCAGACAGGTGTTTATGAAAAAACACTTTACCTGAAACAGGGTTATTATAACTACTCGTATGTAACCCTGACAGATAATAAAAATGCAGGCTATAATGTTTCGTTTGAAAATACGGAAGGCAACTATTGGGGAACGGAGAACGGTTATATGGTGCTGGTGTATTTCCGCCCGTTTGGAGCAAGGGCCGATGAGTTGATTGGGTTTACCCGGACGTATTCTGCTTTTCAGCGTTAAAAAAAAGCGTTGATGAATACTCAACGCTTATGATAAAGAATAAATTAAGTCTTACATTTTTTTGGCATCTTCCAAAAATTTGGCGAGTCCAATATCAGTTAATGGATGTTTTAATAAACCAAGAATTGAATCCAGTGGGCAGGTACATACATCAGCACCTGCTTCGGCACAACGGATAATATGATTCGGATTACGGATTGATGCAGCCAGTACCTCGGTTTTGAATCCCTGGATCGTGTAAATATTTTTGATTTGTTCTACTAATTTCACGCCGTCCCAGCCACTGTCATCAATGCGGCCAATAAAAGGAGACACATAGGTAGCACCGGCTTTGGCACAAAGAATGGCCTGACCTGCCGAGAAAACCAATGTGCAATTGGTTCTGATGCCATTATCAGTAAACCATTTGATGGCTTTTATCCCATCTTTTATCATAGGTACTTTCACCACAATATTCGGATGAATAGCCGCCAGTTTTTTACCTTCTTCAATAATTCCATCGAAATCGGTTGCAATTACTTCGGCGCTGATATCCCCATCCACCATTTCGCAAATGGTTTTGTAATGATTCATTACTGCAGCTGCACCTTTGATGCCTTCTTTAGCCATTAGCGAAGGATTGGTGGTAACACCATCTAAAATTCCGAGTTCATTCGCCTCTTGTATCTGGGCAAGATTGGCTGTGTCAATAAAAAATTTCATGCTTTATATTTAAATTCTCCGCCAACTGGCGGATTAGGGGGTAAAAAATGGCAGGCTGATTACATCGCACCGCTCAACCACCTACTCTTGCTGCCTTCCGGCCCTGGGAGGGTTCAGCAGGAGCTGGTCGTGTAAGACCTGCCGGCGCAAAGATAAGGAGATGAAAGTTTATGTGTGAGGAAGATTGAAAGGAATTAAGAATCGGTTAGCTGACTTTTATTATTTCTTTTGTTTTTATTTGGTGCTGTATTATTTATCACATCATTCTTAGTTGGCAGCCATTCATCATCCGGTTTTTTCTTTATCCAGATTGTTTTTTCAATAGCCATAACCGGGTTTGATTTTAAAACCGCCCTGATGGTTACTTTTTCTTCTTTAAAATCGGCGGGGATGATTAATTCATTGCCTTCAAATTGTGCTTCGGAACAGGAGAGTATAACCTCTTTAGCCGTTAGCGGCAACCAACGGCCATTGGTAAGTTTGCCATCAACATTAATATAATTATGCTGGCCTTTTTTCAGGCTGTCAGTGTAGAGGTGAAAAGATATGCTGTCAACCTTTTGGGAAAACGTTGTTGTGGCACAAATTAAAACAATAATAAAAATTGGTATCTTTTTCATCTTACTGCATAAAAGTCGCAAAAAAACAGCAAAGGGTTGGCTTAACCCTTTGCTGTTTATCAATAATAATAAGTTAACAAGAAATATTACAGCGTCTTCAATACCTCATTCATACTCCTTACTGCATCAGCGCTTTTATTAAACGCCGCCTGCTCATCAGCACTCAAACCAAAGTCAACGATTTTTTCCCAGCCGTTTCTGCCGATAACAACCGGAACGCCAAGACAAATATCTTTTTGACCATATTCGCCATCCAATGCCACACAGCAGGCGAATAATTTTTTCTCATCACGAACAATGGCTTCTACCAAGGCAGCTCCGGCAGCACCGGGTGCATACCAGGCCGAAGTACCCAGCAGTTTGGTTAACGTAGCGCCACCTACCATTGTATCATTTACAATCTGTGTTTGTTGTTCTGCAGATAAAAATTTAGTTACCGGAGCACTATTCCATGTTGCCAGCCTCATTAATGGAATCATCGTAGTGTCGCCATGACCGCCCACTACCACTGCATTGAGGTCAGCAGGGCTGCAGTTCAGTCGCTGGCTTAATTGATATTTAAAACGACTGCTATCTAAAATACCACCCATGCCTATAATCCTGTTTTTGGGTAAGCCTGTTGATGTCAATGCCAGGTAAGTCATTGTATCCATCGGGTTACTGATTACAATAATAATGGCATTGGGTGAATGCTTCAGTAAATTTTCGCATACACTTTTTACAATGCCGGCGTTGGTACCTATCAGTTCTTCTCTTGTCATGCCGGGTTTGCGGGGAATGCCGGATGTGATAACAACTACATCGCTACCTGCCGTTTTTGAATAATCATTGGTGCTTCCGGTTATACGTGTATCAAAGCCGAGCAGGGTACAGGTTTGCATCAGGTCCTGGGCTTTACCTTCTGCAACGCCTTCTTTAATATCCAGTAAAACTAATTCAGAAGCCAATTCTTTACGGGCAATATTATCAGCACAGGTAGCACCTACTGCACCCGCACCTACAACAGTTATTTTCATAAAAAAAATTTATTTGATTAGGGAATGTTTTGCGCCGCAAAAATAAGGAGTTTGTACTGTCAGGATATGAGGTAAGTCAGGATTAAAGCTAATTGTGGTTAATTGATTTCATTCCTGCCAGTTTGTTGCTATTATGAATACCTGATTATTTAGCCTGCTTTTGGAGTTCTGCTGCGACTTTATCAATAGGCATGTTACCTTCAAAATAAGAGATCAGCTTTCCTTTTTTATCATAAAATGCCAGGAATGGCAGGTTGGCGATCATATAAAAAGAAGGAAGAAAATACTGGGTATCCTGTCCCACAATAATATTGTCATATCCGGATAGTTTATATTTTTCACGGAAATTCATCATGGAATCAAAGGGCATCATTGTCGCCATAACGATCACCGTATTTTTAAACTTGTCAATATTTTTTACCAGTTCTTCAGTTTCATGCCTGCAATGCTCACACATGGGACTAAAAAGCATCATCATTACCGGTGTTTTTTTGGGGAGATCGGCTTTGGTAAATGCACCATTGCCCGGCAACAACAATTTTACCGGGGGAAAAGTGGGAAATTTTTTAAATGGGGGTTGAACAGAATCAGTCTGTGAATAAATATTTGGCGCTAAAACAAAACTAAAAATTAGTAAAAGATACTTCATGGGTTAAAAATATTATCGGACAATTGTAGTGACACCTTTCCGGCTAATTAGGTTGCCTTTATAATCTACGGCCTCAGCTATCCACACAAAAGTACCGGTTGATTGATCTGTTCCGTTTATTTTTCCATCCCATCCAATTGATGGATCACGGGTGGTAAAGATCATCTGTCCCCACCTGTTAAAAACCCTGAAAAACCTGAATTCTTTTATCCCAACAGGGATGACTTTCAACAAGTCATTCAATCCGTCATGATTGGGTGTAAAGCCGGTAGGGACATAAATATCGGGGCCTAAATAAATTTTTATTAAGATGTCATCCAATCCCTCACATCCTTCAGGAGTTGTGCCCGTTACAATGTAATGATAATCGTAGGGGAGTATTGCAACGGGATTGGCGACTCCCGCATTATTTAAAAAAGTGCCGGGAGACCAGTTGTATTGCGTTACACCGGCATTACTTTTTTCAACTACTTTTAATTGCACCGGCTGATTGATGGCAGCAATGGTATCATTCCCTGCAAAAATTTTCACAGTAGGAATAACCTTTACTTCAACCGCATCGGGGCTAAGGGAATTACAGCCAATCGCATCTGTAACATTAAGAAAGTATGTTATATTCTTTTTCGCTTTTACAGAAGGAGAAGCAATATTTGAGTTAGTTGTGAAATAGGTTGATGGGGTCCATTGGTAGTTTACTCCACCAGAGCCGTTGAGTTGAAAGATCTTTCCAAAACAAACAGAAAGGTCTGATCCGGCATTGGCAACCGGCGCCGGGTTAACTATAATCTTAATTGAATCCGTTCGGGTGCAGATTCCGGTTGTGGCAGTTACATAGTACATCGTAGTTACAACAGGGCTGGCAACCGGTGTCTGTATTGTGCTATTGTCGAGCGAAGTTGAAGGAGTCCATACAAATGAACCGGCATTGGAGATTGTTCGGATAAGATAGCTTATTCCTTCGCAAATACTGGTGTCTGCAGTTGCATCCAATGTTACGATGTTATTTAAGGGGATGGTTACGGTTTGTGAATTCGTGCACCCATTATTGTCCTTTATCATGACAGGGTAAATTCCTACAGGCAGAATGAATTGGTTACCTGCCTGGAAATTTATTCCATCTATAGAATACAGTATAGGATTGTTGCCACCGCTGGCGGATATATTCAAAGCACCATCATTTCCTCCGCCGGTGCAACTGACGCCGGTAATTCCGATATTATTGATTAGTAGATCAGGAAATGCCTGGTTGATGGTGACAATTAAACTATCAGCGCAAACAACATCCCTGATTTTGATTTTATAAATTCCAACCGGAAGATTATAAAAATTACTATCTGCCTGCCAGGGCAACCCATTCATTGAAAATTCAACGGGCTGAATCCATTCCCATCCACCTGCTACTTTTATGTTGCCGGTAGCAGCGCCGCTGCAGTTAACATCCAGCTTAGATATAAATTCCAGGTCTTTCCATTTAATAAAAACAGAATCCTTGGCCTGGCAGGTGCCTTCTGTGGCGGTACAGATATAAGTTGTGTTGCTGTTTACTGGTGTGGCTATCGGGTTGCGGATAATAGTATTGCTTAACGTAGGGTCAGGATTCCATTGATAGATGGAATAACCGGCAGACGCAATTAATTGAATGGAACTATTCCGGCAAATGGCAGCAGTATCGGGAGCTAAACTTAATATGTCATAATCCCGGATTTGAATGCTGGTACTATCGCTGGCTATTCCGGCAAAGCAACCTGCCATTGCATAAATTTTTAATACTTCTATTCCTTCGGGTAATCCGTCAATAATGGGCAACACATTTACTACAACAAAACTGTCGTTGGCGGGAATGGTTACCGTGGAAGGAAGCATTTGAACATCTACTCCATTTGTTGCCGTGCCAGCATAGGTAAGAGTAACGTTTAATGGTAAGGGGTCTTTCCTTGGCCTTCTGATTACAAAGGCCCCGGTTGCACATCCTTCAACCAGGTAACTATTTCCCTGTGGGTCTGTTTGTGTCAGGTTTGTCATGCCAATTCCATTTGAAGTCAGGCTTCCGGCCTGGAGAAAAACACCGCTGTCATACTGGTCATCACTTACATCTGAGATAACTATTTTTAAATGATAGGACTGGCATGGCTGCACTCTTGCCAATGCCTTTAAAATTTTTGTATGACCATCATGCGTGAAAAAAGTATTAAACCTGTTATCCGAGTAATAGGCAATGTTATTAGGGCAGGCACCGCCGGGAACATTATTAACATTAAAAATTGAAACGGGTATGGATGTTCCGGGGATCAGTGCAATATTTTTTAGTCCCATGATGCCGGGTCCTGATATAAAAAATGCAAAGGCATCATTATAACTGCACACATAGGCCGGTGTATATTCTTCTGAGCCGAATACGTAGTTAAAGTTGATGCTATCACCCAGCGGAATAAAATCAAACTCCAGCACACAGGCATCGTGCAATGAACCAACTGGTAAACCAATAGCTGCTGCCAGGTCAGGATCACCCGGCAAACCCCACATATTATTGGCAAGCACCGATTGGGCTGCTGTAACTCCATCTCCATCCACACCAATATCAGGTTGTCTTGTTTTAGCCCGTCCGCTTGTTAAAACAATTCCACTGTCAATTCCAATATTTGTTCCTCCTTCATTAATAAAGAAACCCGTCATCAGCATATTCCCGGTAAAGCTGACATTGCTGATGATAACACCTTCGCCCACCAGTTTTTGGGCAAGTTGTACTGCATTATTGGCTCCTGTAATTTGTAATTGGGCAAGCACCTCTGTTTTGAGGAATAAGAGAAACGTAAAAAGAAATATTTTGTTCAGAGGTATTTTCATGTTCAGCTGTAACTTTTCTTAGCCATATAAAATTATTGATTTCAGTTCACTTGATCAGGTATCATCTGTATTACTTTGGATAGGAATCTTACCTGCCTTATCTTTGCCGCCTCAATTTTTTAATCAATATGGCAAATACAGCAGATATCAGCCGGGGAATGATCATTAAGCTTGATGGCAGCCTTTACAGTGTTGTTGAGTTTGGTGAAAACAAAACAGCCAGGGCCGCAGCCAAAGTATGGGCAAAGCTAAAAGGAGTGGATAATAGCCGGTCCATCGAGAAAACATGGAACTCCGGAGATACTATTTTCCCTATCAGGGTGGAAAGACGTTATTACCAGTTTCTGTATAAAGATGACACCGGTTACAACTTCATGGACAATGAGACTTTTGAGCAGATTGCCCTGCAGGAAACAACCATTGATGCTCCCCAATATCTCAAGGAAGGACAGGAAGTGGGGATATTAATTAATACCGATAACAACCAGGTGCTTGGCGCCGAATTACCAGATAAAATTGTATTGAAAATAACTTATACTGAACCTGGCCTAAGAGGCGATACAGCCACCCGTACCTTAAAGGCAGCTACATTGGAGACCGGCGGAACTATTGGCGTTCCTTTATTTGTCAATGAAGGCGAACTTATCAGAATTAATACCAAGACGGGAGAATATGTAGAAAGAGTGAAAGAATAATTGACCTGTTTTTATAGGAAATTGCCTGAAATCAACCGGTTTCAGGCAATTTTTATATGATATTGATCCATTTTGGATGAAAACCTTCAAATATTCATCTTCTTTCTTTTGCTGATTTCATTACCTTAGCCTCCTTTCTAAAACCAAAACTTTCTACTAAATTGAAAAACATGGATTTTAAACAAATACAAGAGTTGATCAAGATGATCAACAAATCAAATATTGGCGAGCTGACTGTTGAGCAAAAAGATTTCAGGGTTACAATAAAGCAAAAAGAAGAACGGGTAACTCAGGTGATGTCTGCAGCTCCAGTGCAGGCTGCCCCGGTACAAATGGTAGCTCCTCAGCAGGCAACAGGCAATCAACAACAAATTTCCGGCACTTCTGCAGAAATACAAAAAGGAGCAGAGGCAGTTACGGCCAATACAATTACCATAAAGAGTCCGATGATAGGAACTTTTTATCGCAAATCTTCTCCCGACAAACCCAACCTGGTGGATGTGGGTTCAGACATTACACCCGGCAAAGTGGTTTGCATTATTGAAGCCATGAAGCTTTTTAATGAAATTGAAAGCGAAGTAAAAGGTAGAATTGTGAAAGTGTTGGTTGAAGATGCATCACCGGTTGAATATGATCAGCCACTGTTCCTTGTTGAACCCAATTAATTGGAAAATTTTGGAGTTGGGAAATTTCGAAAATTTCCCAATTTCCCTCTGATAGTTATCGGGATACAATTCCAAAATCAAATAAAACCAATGTTCAAAAAAATACTGATTGCTAATCGTGGAGAAATAGCCCTTCGGATCATTCGTACTGCCAGGGAAATGGGTATTAAAACGGTGGCTGTTTATTCCACCGCCGACAGGGACAGCCTGCATGTTAAGTTTGCGGATGAAGCTGTTTGTATCGGCAGGCCGCAAAGCGCCGATTCCTATCTCAATATTGCTCACCTGATGGCTGCTGCCGAAATTACCAATGCCGATGCCATACATCCCGGCTATGGTTTCCTTGCCGAGAATGCAAAGTTTGCACAGATATGTAACGATCATGGAATAAAATTCATTGGCCCCACGCCGGAGATGATCAATTCAATGGGCGATAAAATAACGGCCAAAGAAACCATGATAAAAGCCGGTGTGCCCGTGGTGCCCGGCGGCGAAGGACTTTTACAAAGTGTGGATGAAGCAAAAGGCCTTGCAAAAAATATGGGATACCCCGTTATTTTAAAAGCAACAGCCGGTGGTGGTGGAAAAGGAATGAGGATAGTATGGGAAGAAAGCGAGCTGGAAAAAGCTTATGATACTGCCAAAGCTGAAGCCGCCGCATCATTTAAAAATGATGGTATCTACATGGAGAAATTTGTAGAAGAACCCCGGCATATTGAAATACAGGTGGCGGGTGACCAATACGGAACAGTCTGTCACCTTAGTGAAAGAGATTGTTCTATTCAACGGCGCCACCAAAAACTGCTGGAAGAATCACCCTCTCCTTTTATGACCAATGAACTCCGGTTTAAAATGGGAGAAGCAGCCAAAAAAGCTGCGGGTGCCATCAACTATGAGAGTGTAGGCACGGTGGAGTTCCTCGTAGATAAGAACCGCAATTTCTACTTTATGGAAATGAATACCCGCATCCAGGTAGAACATTGCGTTACGGAAGAAGTTATCAATTTTGACCTTATCAAGGAGCAGATAAAAATTGCCATGGGCGAAAAAATTTCCGGTGATGATTACCTCCCACAGAATCATGCCATCGAGTGTCGCATCAATGCCGAAGATCCTTATAATGATTTTCGCCCTTCACCCGGAAGAATAACTTCATTGAATCAACCCGGAGGGCATGGAGTAAGGATTGACAGTCATATATATGCTGGTTATGTTATTCCTCCTTATTATGATTCGATGATTGCCAAATTAATTACCACAGCGCAAACCCGGCAGGAAGCGATACAGACCATGTACAGGGCATTGAGTGAATATGTTATTGAGGGAATTAAAACAACTATTCCCTTCCACCTGCAACTGATGCAGGACGAACGTTTCCGCAGCGGCGATTTTAATACCAAGTTTCTTGAAAACTTTACTTTAAAGTAATTGTTGGATGATGGACGATGGTCAATGGTCGTAAGTTAATAGTCCATTTTTTGCGTCTTGTGTTTTTGCCATAGCGTCTTTGCGTGGTATATTCTAATAAAGCTATTCCACAAAAACTTATTTTCGTAATAGTGAAATGGGGCTTTTCTATATTGCTCGTGATTCTTGTAATACAACTTGATGCGCAGACATTAGGCGGCAGTTCTGTTTTTAATTTCCTTAAACTTTCCAATACGCCCCAATTAACAGCATTAGGCGGCGTAAATGTTTCGCAAACCTCCAACGATGTTGGTCTTGCTTTTAATAACCCGGCCTTGCTAAAGCCATCCATGCACACCCAGATGAATGCGGTGTTCAATAATTTTTATGGCGGCATTAAAGTATATCATTTGTCATTGGGGTATCGCAATACTAAACTCAATACTAATTTTTCATGGGGGCTGAATTATTTTGGGTATGGAAATATTTCTGAGACCGATGCTTCGGGAAATGTGCTGGGTAAATTCAGGCCTACAGACTGGGTGATGCAGGTATCCGCATCAAGAAATTATTTGGAGAAATGGAATTACGGGGCGACACTAAAATTCATCAATTCAAACTACGGCCAATACCGTTCCAATGGGTTGGCAATGGATGTAGGAGTGTTATATCATGATTCCTCAAAATTATTTTCAGCCTCATTGATAGCAAAGAACATGGGTTTCCAGTTAAAAAAATATGACGGTACTAATGCTGATGATCTGCCGTTTGATTTGCAAATTGGACTAACGAAAAGGTTGGCAAATGCCCCCTTCAGTTTTTCCATTACTGCCCAGCGGGTTCACCAGTTTGATATTCGTTATAACGATACCACTTTTAATAATGAAAATGGTTTTGCAAACGGCAGCGCCAAAAAATTTTCCTTTGATAAATTGTTGAATCATTTTGTGCTGGCTACTACTATTTATGCCGGCGACAGGGTGGAGGTTATTGCCGGTTATAATTTTCTGCGGCGGAAAGAATTAAATATTGGCAATGCAGGTAATGGGCTGAATGGATTTTCTTTGGGAGTGGGAGTGCTGCTTGGAAAATTACAAATCCGTTATGCCCGGGCTTATTACCAGAACAGTTCGGCTTATAACCAACTTGGCCTGAACATGCAATTGAATGAGTATTTTGGTTTGGGAAAATTTGGAGAAAAAATCGGCTGGTAAATTTTTATACAATCCATTTGTAAATCTCAAATGCTTCGGCATATTCGCTGTTGCACTGCACCCCCCGCACTTTGGCTAATGAGCGGATGAAATCCTCCTGCATATAATTCCGGTGCGATTGTGATTGATAAGATTTTAATGATTCAATTTTTTTACTCAATGCTGCTTCGGTCAGTCGCATAAAAAAACTAGTGTGGAAGCTGTAGTTATTCCAGGGTAATTCGTATCCGGCAAATGTCACATTTTTAAAAGCCCTCATTCCTTCCTGGTGAATGACCTGATGATCCTGGTGAATATCAGACGCAGCCGGAAGCAGCACTATATCAGGATTGATCTGTTTGTTTAACTGTAACAATTCTTCCAGTATTTTTTGTCTTGAAGCAGGAAGTTCTCTTACTTCATAATTAAACAGGGTAAGATTATTTGATGGAATGCCTAAAACGGAGGTTGCTTTTTTGCATTCCAGTTCAAGTGTATTGGTGGGAAGGCCAGCCGGCAACGATTTGGAGCAAAGGCAGAAAGCGGCATAGAACACTTCTTTCCCTTCGGCACAGAATTTTGCAATGCTGCCGCCGCAGCCCAGTTCACCGTCATCAGTGTGCGGGGACAGGATTAATATCCGTGATTGTTCCAGCATAAGTTTGGATAAAGAGGTTAGTTATGTTTAAATAAAATCAGCTTAGCCATAAAGATTGCCACTACAAGCCAGGTACAAATTAAAAATACTTTTACCAGATAAAGAAAGTTATTTTTCGTTTGACCACCGAAATCATAAACACTGTACCATGTTTCAGGTAAAAGGTATCTTCTTATTTTGGCCATTGTTTCATACACTTTTTTTGTATTTACACGGAAATAATAATACAGCTGATAATCCTTCTTGAAATATTTCTTGCCGGAAAAATCTGCTGTGTTCAAGATATTTCTTTTAACTGAATCTTCGGATGACCTGTAAACAGTCAGTATAGAATTGCTTGTTGCCCTTTCAATAAAAGATAAAACATTCAGAAATTGTTGATTACTATCTTCAGCCATCAGCATGTTATTGGTGACATCAACCATTATCCACTGTTTTTTTTCAGGCGAATAATATTCATTAATTACATGATGATCTCCGGGATTAAATATCTCAATTACTCTCGAAGTAATTCCCTGGCACCAGCAGAAATATGTAAACATATTGGCATAAGTGCCACACCAGAGTTTTTCAGAATCATTCCGGCTAAGTCTTTTGAATTGCTCAAGAGGGTCTTCTGATGATAGTGAAGCAGAAGGTATGCCAGTCTGCTTATTAAAATGGCGGTAAAGAAAATTTCCAATTAATAAGGCTTTATCAGAGGTATTAAGGTTGCTAAGTGTTAATGAACTATCCAGAATGTTTTTTGCTTTCTGCATTTGTTCGCCGGGATAATCGCTGACAAACTGTTTCCATTTTTTGATACAAGCTGAATTGCAGGGGGCATATAGGGATGCGGCAGATGGAAAAGATTGATAAAAAAAGTAATCTCTCTTGAAATAAATTACAAGGTTGATAAATGAAAGTGCAAAAAAAATAATAAGTAATATGGTCTTTTTATTCATTTAGGCAGCTGTTTATTTTTCATGTCAAATGCTTCATCCTTTGCCTGTTTGCATTCCAGTTCAAGTGTATTGGAAGGTAGGTCAGCCGGCAACGATTTTGAGCAAAGACAGAAAGCGGCATAGAACACTTCTTTTCCTTCGGCACAGAATTTTTCAATACTGCCGCCACAACCCAGATCACCATCGTCGGTATGGGGAGCAAGGATTAATATTTTTTTTGGGTTGAGCATAAATAGTATGTAAAAATAATCTTTATAACCGGGGATGCAAATTTGATCAGTCTTTTAAATAACTGATGGAGTCTTTCAAAAAAGGCAAGTGCTGGTTATACTCAGTATTTAATACTGCTCTGAATAAATTAACGCCAGTAAGGCTATCGCTGAAACCGCTATAAATCTTTGAAGGCAAATGAACGGAAATCAGGTTCAGGAAATAATATTTTGATTCCACGGGTTCTTTAAAATGCCGGAACCCATGATCACCTGCCAGCACAATGATGGGCGGAGTTGCAGATGATTGTATGATATGCTCAACTAGTTCAATTAATTTTTTGTTACTGTAATGTAAGTATTCAATATATGATTCTTTGTTTACCTGGTTACCTTCGAGCAATGTTTCAAATGGTTGTTCTTTACCACTACGGTCAAAGTAATATGGATAATGCGGCATCATCAGGTGTGTGTAAACAAACTTTGGCGATGAAGTTTTTTGTTCTGCCAGTTTCCAAGTAAGCGAATATAGGTTTTCGTTGTTATCCTTATTGTAATAAGTAACAATCTTCAAATTTTTTTTTGATTTCCACCGGGTAACAAGATTGAAACGGATTTCTTTGTCAAAACGATTCAAAAAAGTCTGGGCAGTTATCAGCCTGGTTTTAACAGGTAAAAAAGTTTCTCTTACACGGGCTGGTTGGCCTTCAAAATTGAAAACAGAATAATTATAGAAATTGTAGCCATGAAACCGGAGAAACTGAAGCAGCCTGTTATCCCGTATGGCTTCATAACTGTTCGTAAGATCAGGCTTTGTTCTATCGTACCCTTTCAGGTTCAGGTAATTCATGTTTAGAATTGACGCAACAGAAAAAGGAGTGTAGTTATAGTTACTCCGGCTTTCGGGGATTGTATGAAAATTCAATGAATCCAATTGACTAATAAATGCGTTGTTGTCAAAATGAAACAGATCTTTTAGCTCAGTATTCCCGGCATATTCATCTGCAAGTATAAAATAAATATCGGGTTTGGGACAGTTGCTGCAATGAGTAAATCCTTCGGGTATTGCATAGGAGGCTTTTTTCCTGTTTATTATTTTACCTATCAATAAAAATGAATCGGTGAGCAGTAAAACAAGAAAGAGAATATTGAGATAATAACTGAGTTTGAATAAAGGCGACTTTCTTTGCTTAAGAAAAATAAGCAATATAATAAATACAACAGCAACCGAGGGCAGAATAAATATATATTTTGTGATAAATGAATCAGGAAACATTTTTCTGAGGCCGTCATGTACACTGCCAAAAAAGAAATTAAAAGCCATGATGAAAAAGGCGGCCAGGTT
Organism: Chitinophagaceae bacterium; assembly: GCA_032654705.1. Taxonomy (GTDB): domain Bacteria; phylum Bacteroidota; class Bacteroidia; order Chitinophagales; family Chitinophagaceae; genus JJ008. Next base: position 1,795,892 of record JAULAZ010000003.1, on the reverse strand, counting down.
GGCCTTGGTAAAATTTCGGAACAACAGCCAGGATAACAATGAAAAGAGTATTGATGCACCAATGTAAACAGCGGTAAGTAGTAAGGCATCTTTTGAAGGAACAAAGTCATAATTTTCCATAAAGCCATGTAATACAAAAAATGGCGGCAGTAAAAACAAGAAAATTGGCTTTGTGCGCAATATATGGAGTAGTTTATCTTTCATGTCTTTTCATCAGGTATAAAATTCTGCTGCTGCCGGTAATTGATTCCTTGTTTAGCACCTTGTAATATTTTCCGAATGCTTTTTCAAAATTATCTTCGGAGTAATTGGTGTAAATATCCTTTTTGCCTGCCAGCATCTGTTGCACCTTTTCATCTTCTTTTGGAACAAACTCGATGATAAAAGTGGTAGAAATGCTTTGAAAAAAATCGACAATCATTTCAAAAGGAATGTTTTTCCCAATAGTAAGATGATGTATTAAGGCCAATGCCAATGCGAGATCAGCCTGCAACCTTGTAATGAATGAAGTTCTTTCTTTATTATTTAGGCCAATTGCCGGTGATGGGTTGGAGAGGTCAACAATAAGCGGCTGAATATTTTTTTCTCCCGAGATTTTTATGTCCTTGTAGAGTTTGTTAATGCAATAAGGGTCTGCATCAGCAGCAAGGGTCTGAATATTTTTTGCCGCCAGTAACCGGGAAAATTCTCCATCATTGGCGCCGAGATCTGTTGCTGTTTTAATATCGGGTAATTTATCGAGCCACTGTGATATGATTTTCTTTTTTTGATCCAGGTAATCATTTCTTTGAGAGGCTTCTTCATAATATCCTGACCAGGCAATGGATTGTTCAGACAATCTTAGTTTACCTATTACAATTTCAAGACTTGAAATAAGATTCAGAAATTTTTGTTTCGAAAATTTTGTTTTTACTGAATCTGTTGCATTTTTTCTTCCGGCAACTTTAGCATGGAGGTGAATATGCAGGTAAGTATGCAGTGAAAACTTACTCCGTCCTGGCAATAACGATTTTGCAATGGACAATGGAATCCCTTCAGGATATGCCAGCAATAATTGCTGCAACGAATTTTTGCTGTAATGCATCAGCAACAATGGGGCAAGAAAATTTTCACAAAACTGCCGGTAGGCGATCCACGGTTCATCCGGATTATACTTTTCAAAAGAAAGCGTATCAATAAATATCAACCTTCCTTTGTGCCATTGAATGTTATAGGGCGTTGCATCTTTGAGTGCCATGCCTGACGCTACGGCTTCTTTTGCCAAATGAAGAGTAAGAAGCGCCGCATCTTTCAGCATGTCAAAACTCCACTCCCAGGGAAAGGAGATGAAATCAATCTTTTCAGGTTTTAATGTTGCATGCCAGTCATCGCTGCATGTCAGGTTTTCATTTATTCTTGTGTGGGGAATCAATAATTGCTGCTTCACCAGCTTTTCATAAAAGCCGCTGCTGATAAAAAAATCAAAATGTTCTTTGAAAACTTTGTTGACCTGCCTATATAAAATGTTATCCTTCTTGAAAATAAATCCTGAAGGATCACGGAAAGAAGAGGGATGGTAAGAAAAGGAGTTTGACATCAGTCTTCTGGATTATCATTTGTTTTTTTGGGACTGCGGGTAAAAAATGCTTTGATGTAATTTTTGATATTGCGGAAAAAAAAGACAACACCCAATGCCGCGGCTACAATTACCTGTACCAGGTAACTGCCGCTTCCGGGATCAATATATAGCAATTCAAATATCATGAAAGGTAGTTGAGATTTGTCTTCGGACTTAAAGTTAGCAAGGTTTCATACATCAGCCTGATGGTATTTTCAATATCATCGCGGTGCAGCATTTCTACGGTTGTATGCATATACCGGAGTGGAATGGAAATTAAAACAGATGGGCAACCTTCGTTGGAGTAAGCAAATGAATCTGTATCGGTGCCGGTGCTGCGGCTGAGTGCCCGCCACTGCACGGGTATTTTTTTATCTGTAGCTACTTTTTCTACCAAGGCAAGCAGTTTATTATGCACCGCCGGCGCATAAGAAAGTGATGGTCCTTTGCCGGTGCTTACATCACCTTCAATATTTTTATTAATCATGGGTGTGGTAGTGTCATGCGTTACGTCAGTAACAATGGCAATATCCGGTTTTATTCTCCGGGCAATCATTTCGGCACCACGTAAACCGATCTCTTCCTGCACCGCATTGACAATATATAAGCCGAAAGGAAGTTTCTTTTTATTTTCTTTCAGCATTCTTGCCACTTCTGCAATCATAAACCCGCCTACCCGGTTATCAAATGCACGGCCGATATAGTTGTTATTAGCCAGTTCATCAAAACCTTCCCGGTAGGTAACTACGGCCCCGATGTGAATTCCGAGGGCTTCCACTTCTTTTTTGTTTCTTGCCCCGCAATCCAACCAAAGATTATCGGTTCTCGGTTGCGTTTCTTTTTGGTCCGTTGCTGCCATTCTTGTATGAATAGCCGGCCAGCCAAATACAGCTTTTACCGGGCCTTTTTTGCCATGAATAATCACTCTTGATGAAGGGGCTGTCTGGTAGTCAACGCCGCCATTTCTTTTTAGGTAAATCAAACCTTCCGGAGTAATATAGTTCACAAACCAGCTTATTTCATCTGCATGGGCTTCTATCACCACTTTAAATTTATTTTCCGGGTTGATAACACCCACAGCTGTTCCATAGCTGTCAACATAATGAGTATCCACATAAGGTTTCAGGTATTCAATCCATAATTTTTGCCCCCATGTTTCAAAGCCCACCGGTGATGCATTGTTGATATAGGCTTTAAAAAACTCAAATGCTTTATCTGTGATGATAGATTTTTTCTTTGTCACTGCTTTTGCCATAATGTCTGGTAATTAAGTATGTAAAAATAGCTAAATGCCCCGTATTAACATTAACAGGGCCGAAAAAGCCATTAACCCGTCCAGGATGAAGTAATAAAAAGTATCAGAAAAATTTCTTTTTGCATACTTGTATAATGCAGCCGTCAGTATTCCCGGAATCAATAAAATGAGTATGTCTGAAATTTTATAATCATACTTGTATAGAAATATGGTGCAAATTCCGAGAATAATTATTGAGAATATAAATAGATACAATATGCTTTTTTCACTGAGGTAAGTGATCAGGCTTCTGATTCCTGCAGCCTTATCATCTTCTCTGTCCCGCCAATCAAATAAAATACAGATGGAATATATCTGGAAAAAGCGGCTGACAGCAAATAAAACATAGCTTATATTCCATTCCCTGTCTGAAATGATGACCGGCAATATGGTTGTCACATACATCCAGACAAAAGCCAGAAAAATAGTTTTGCCCAGGGCCACTTTCCTGAGAATTTTGAAATGGTGGAACGGCAATTTGGGAGCTGAATAAAGAAATGTGATAAGCACCCCGATTAGCAACCAATGCCAGTAAGGAAGTAAATAAAAGAAAAGAATACAAGAGCCGGCAAGGCCAATAATAAAAAGGACGATATGTATGTTGCGGTTCTTTTCTAACCAATTTATCCGGGGGGAAGGAATAACAGAGTGGGAAGTAAGATACCAGTGAAAGCTATAACTGCAAAGAGTGGAAAATAATACGAAAAGAAGGAAACAGACATTCACCGGGCTATGCAATAGGAAACTGTATGTTTGGTCTACCATCGCAACAGCACAACCTGCAATAAAAAGATTGCTGTAAACAAAAAAAGCCAGGAACTGTTGTAACGGTCTCAATTAGCTCATGGTTTTTTAAGCCTGATTTGATTTGATTCAGCATAATTACTCCTGTTTTTAGCTGCATCAATCAAAATAAGTCCCAGCGTAGCGGTAGTATCTTTTGGAAAAACGCCGGGAAGCGTTACAAAACCATTGGGATTAGTAGTATTGTACTGAAAATCTACCGAAATTTCTGCATCTTTTGTTTTCGGTGGCATGCGTAAACTTGCAAAAGAAAAGCGGAATGTATCTTTCTTAACGACAGTGGTGCCATTATACCATTTGTACACAATCAAAGCTGAATCAAGGTCGCCTTCTTTATCAGTATAATTTCCCCTCATGTTGATAATGTTGCCACTAACAACAGTGCCTGGTGAAATTGATTTGATGCTAACTTGTGGTATTGTAGTAAACTTATCTTTGTTGCAACTGATGGCAATAAGGATAATGGTTATCAGCAGTGGTTGAGTGATTTTCATTTGATTATTTTGATATAAACAAATTTACTGATTTTGACAACACAAAATGACTATGCCGCGGCAATGGAATGATAAAATTTTTAAGGTAAAAGAGGCAAATTTTGAAGAACTGGCTCTTGAAGTTTTCAATTTTCAGTATAGTAATAACCCCGTTTACCAGGCTTATGTAAGGGCTTTACAGGTAAATCCTGCTTCTGTTGTTTCCCTGGAGCAGATCCCTTTTCTGCCCATCCGCTTTTTTAAGTCGCATGAAGTGAGAACCGGTGATTTTGAACCCCAGGCTGTTTTTGAAAGCAGCGGCACCACCGGTAGCATTAATAGCCGGCATTTTGTAAAAGATATAAGCTTGTATGAAGAAAGTTTTACCCGGGGATTTGAACTTTTCTATGGCCCTGTAAAAAATTTTTGCATCATCGGTTTATTGCCATCTTACCTTGAAAGAAAAAATTCTTCCCTGGTTTATATGGTGAACAAATTGATTCACCTGGGTCAACATCCCCAAAGCGGATTTTACCTGGATGAATATCAGCAACTGGCTCTTGTATTGCAGGAATTGGAAAAAAGAAAACAGCCAACTTTGTTAATCGGGGTCACATTCGCCCTGCTTGACGTTGCAGAAAAATTTTCTTTGCCTCTCCGGCATACTGTCATTATGGAAACAGGTGGCATGAAGGGCAGGAGGGAAGAGATGGTAAGGGAAGAAATGCATGCCCTACTTAAACAATCATTTTCCACTGAGCATATTCATTCCGAATATGGAATGACGGAACTTTTATCACAGGCTTATTCAAAAGGCAGTGGAATTTTCAATTGTCCACCGTGGATGAAGGTTTTGGTAAGAGACGAGGAAGACCCGTTGAATGTTCAGTCACTAGTCTTTAGTCAGGAGTCAGGAGTCCGGTTGCATGAGCAAGAAAGCCGGCTAAAGACTAAAGACTCACGACTCACCACCCTCACTGGTGCAATAAACATCATTGATCTTGCTAATATTTATTCCTGTTCTTTTATTGCCACTGATGATGTTGGGAGAATAAATAGCGAGGGAAGTTTTGAAGTGCTTGGCAGAATGGATGGAAGTGATCTGAGAGGGTGCAGTTTGATGGTGGTTTGAAATAAAAACTTCAACTTCGCAGGGGCTGTGATAGATGAAAAGGAGTTTGATTAAAAAAAATAAAGATGCGTATTTTACTTACCGGGGCCAATGGTTATATTGGGATGAGGTTATTGCCTGTGCTGGTTGAAGCCGGGCATGAAGTGACCTGTGTTGTCAGGGATCGTAATCGCTTTAAACCCTCACCTGACCTGCTGAATAAAATTGATATCATTGAATATGATTTTCTTCACCCGGAGAATGCCCTGCAGCATTTTAGTAAAAAATATTTTGATGTAGCCTATTACCTTATTCATTCGCTGGGTGATACCACTACAACATTGAAGGAATATGAATTAAGATCGGCGGGATGCTTCGTTCTCGTAGCCTCATTGACACAGGTTAAGCAAATTGTTTATCTGGGTGGAATCAGTAATGAAAAAAATCTTTCCAAACACCTCCTCGCCAGAAAAGTTGTAAAGGACGTTTTTATCCGGTCAGGAATTGCATATACCATTTTTGAAGCAGGCATTATTGTTGGTTCAGGCAGTATATCGTTTGAAATTATCCGGGATCTTACCGAAAAACTGCCCATAATGATTGTTCCCCGTTGGCTGAATTCCCGCTGTCAGCCCATTGCCATTCGGAATGTGATCAACTATTTACACAAGTGCCTGCTGAATGAAAAAACTTTTTTCAGGGTTTTTGAAATTGGTGGCCCGGATGTACTGAGTTACAAAAAAATGATTAAGGAATTTGCAGCAGTACGGGGTTATAAGCGTTTCATTATTACAGTGCCGGCACTTTTTCCCGGTCTTTCAGCTTATTGGTTATACCTGACAACTTCTGCCAATATCACTATAGCCCGCCAATTGGTGCAAAGCATGAAAAATGATGTGATCTGCAAGGAGCATTCGATTCATGAAATTATTCCCCAGGAACTTTTTACTTACCGGGAAGCTATAGAAATGGCATTTCTGAAAATCGAGCAAAATATGGTAGTATCAAGTTGGACCGATGCTGCCGCCAGCAGCCTTGGCCGCCTGGATGTGAATCAATATGTAGAAGTACCAGTTAATGGCTGTTATAAAGATAGCAGGATGATAGAAATTGATAAAGACAGTGTAGAAGAAGTTGCCAATCGTTTCTTTGGAATAGGGGGAAATCATGGTTGGTATTATGCTGATAATTTATGGCGGATCCGTGGGTTTATGGACAAATTGGCCGGAGGTGTAGGCATGACCAGAGGCAGAAGAAGTGATGTGGACATACAGCCGGGTGATGCACTTGATTTCTGGCGGGTGCTTTTGGTGGATCGAAAAAATTACCGGTTGCTGCTGCTTGCTGAAATGAAACTGCCGGGTGAAGCCTGGCTTGAATTTTCCGTTGAAAAGAAAAATGACCGTTACTTCCTGAAACAAACAGCCACATTCCGGCCAAGAGGAATTTTAGGCCGTAATTACTGGTATGCGATGCTGCCGTTTCATTTTTTTATCTTCAGAAATATGCTAAAACGGATTGCAGGAAAAAAAAATTTTAAACAATAGCTGCAAAAATGCCCAATGCCCATCGCTTTATTGAAATAAAAAGCCGAAGTAGTTTATTACTTCGGCCTTGTGCCCGGGACTGGATTCGAACCAGCACAACCTTTCGGATGCTGCCACCTGAAGACAGTGCGTCTACCAATTTCGCCACCCGGGCGCCTGTCCCGTTGAAAAACGGGAGGCCGCAAATGTAAAATGAAAAATGTAGAATGTAAAATGTAAATCGTTTTTTCCTATACACCCCTTTATGGGATGGGGGCTTAAACACTTACATTAAAATCCCTCAGCGCATCATTCAAACTAGTTTTTAAATCTGTGCTTGGTTTTCGCTGACCAATAATTAATGCACAACCTACACCGTATTCACCCGCAGGGAATTTTTTGGTATAAGAACCCGGGATTACCACACTTCTGGCTGGTACTCTTCCTTTCATCTCTTTTGGTTCGGCACCACTAACATCAATAATCTTTGTTGATTGGGTTAATACTACGTTTGCTCCCAGCACTGCTTCTTTTTCTACAATAACACCTTCTACCACAATGCAGCGGCTGCCGATAAAACAACCATCTTCGATAATAACCGGCGAAGCCTGTAAGGGCTCCAGCACACCACCGATTCCAACACCACCACTCAGGTGAACGCCTTTGCCAATCTGTGCGCAACTCCCCACTGTTGCCCATGTATCCACCATCGTTCCTTCATCCACATAGGCGCCGATGTTTACATAAGAAGGCATCAGCACTACATTTTTCCCAAGGTAAGCTCCATATCTCGCCACAGCATGAGGAACGGCACGAACACCAAGTTCTTTATAGTTTTTCTTCAGCAGCATTTTATCGTAAAATTCAAACGGAGCTATATCCCATGTTTGCATTTGCTGAATACCAAAATACATCAGGATGGCTTGTTTCACCCATTCATTCACCACCCAACTATTAGCTGAAGGAGCAGCTACTCTTAGCCTTCCTTTGTCCATTTCTTCAATCACGGCTCGTACGGCATCGCTGTACTTTGGCTCTTTTAATAATTCCCGGTTGGCCCAGGCCTCTAAGATTAATTCTTTCATGCTGCGAAAATCTGCTTTTATTTTGAAATTTTGGAATTAGGAAATCTTGAAATTTGATTATGGCTGGTTAAGCTTTACAGTTTACCAGCTTTTCTATTCTGAAGTGAACCTAAGTGAGTAATAAATTTCCCAATTTCCCAATTGAACTTTTCCCAATTACATTTGCTTCATGAACATTGGGTTTGATGCAAAAAGGGCTTTTCACAACAAAACTGGTTTAGGGCACTACAGCCGCAACCTCTTGCATTCTTTGTCTGAATATTACCCGGAGCATCAGTATTATTTATTCAATCCAAAATCCTCCAATTCCTTTGATGTAAAAGGAGATAATATTCATGAAGTATTGCCTTCCGGGTTTGCCCATAAACTTTTTAGCGCTGCCTGGCGCAGCAGTTGGGTAAAAAGGGATTTGCAAAAATGGAAGATTGATCTTTATCATGGACTAAGTCATGAAATCCCGATTGGCATTCAAAAGACAGGGATAAAATCTGTTGTCACTATTCATGACCTCATTCATGAAAGATACCCGGAGCAATACAATGCTATTGATGTAAAAATTTATAGCAAAAAATTCCGTTATGCCTGTATGCATGCTGATAAAATAATTGCCATCAGCGAACAAACCAAAAAGGATATCATTGAATTTTATAAAACACCGGAAGAAAAGATTACCATTTGCTATCAAAGCTGCAATCCTGCCTTTGGCCAAACAGTAAGTGAGGAGGTGAAAAGGAAAATTAAAGAACAGTATGGATTGCCCAATCAGTATTTTTTATATGTAGGTTCAATCATTGAAAGAAAGAACCTGCTGAATATCTGCAAAGCTGTTTTCCTGCTTCGCAATGAATTGAATATCCCGTTAGTAGTTATTGGTGATGGAGGAAGATACAAGCAGCAAGTGAAGGATTATATCAGACAAAATGGATTGGATGGCAGGATTTTGTTTCTCTCGGAAAGCCAATCAGTGAAATCAACTAAATCCTTTCAATCAGCGGCCGATTTTCCGGCTATCTATCAATCGGCTGTTGCTATGATTTATCCTTCTTACTTTGAAGGTTTTGGTATTCCGGTGCTTGAAGCTTTATGGAGCAGGCTTCCTGTTATCACTTCCAATATTTCCTGTTTGCCGGAGGCAGGTGGAAATGCTGCTTATTATGTAAACCCGGCCATTGCAGAAGAAATTGCAGAAGGGATGAAAAAAATTTATTCAGATAAAATACTTGCAGCTTCGATGGTGGAGAAAGGCTGGCAGCATGCACAGCAGTTTGCTTTCCCCAAAAGCGCTGAGTCTGTAATGAATGTATATAAAAGTGTATGGTAGATTTTGAAAACGATATTGAAGAATGCCTGAAAGTGCTGAAGAGTGGCGGCCTCATTCTATACCCAACTGATACCGTTTGGGGTATTGGCTGTGATGCTACCAATGAAAAAACTGTTGAAAGAATTTTTCAACTGAAACAAAGACCGGATAATAAAGCCATGATCGTATTGGTAGCAGAAGAAAAAGATGTGCTAAACTATGTTGCAGCTGCAGACCTGCAAGTGTTTGATTATTTGCAGCAGGCAAAAAAGCCTACAACAGTTATATACGAAGGGGCTATCGGGCTTGCTGATAACCTGATTGGCAAGGACGGAAGCATTGCTATCCGTATCTGCAACGAAGCCTTTTGCCGGCATCTTATCAAAAGGTTCCGCAAGCCGATTGTTTCAACATCAGCTAATATTTCAGGCGAACCGGTTGCAAAAATATTTGCTGAAATCTCCGATGAAATAAAGCTTGGTGTTGATTATGTAGTCAATTACCGGCAGGATGATAATGCTTTTGCCGAGCCATCTGCAGTGATTAAATGGCACAAGGGAAAGGTCGAATTGTTGCGTTCCTGAACATTAAACTTCAAACATTAAACCTTAAACTTTCTTCAGGTTATCTTTGCCCCGGAATGAAAATAAATTGTACTAAACAGGAACTGCATATTTTAAAAAAAATCTCCAATGCTGCTGAAGCGTTGGGAGTGGAAACTTATTTGATCGGCGGTTTTGTAAGAGATAAAATTCTTGAGCGACCAACCAAAGACATGGATATTGTTTGTATTGGCGATGGCATTGAACTGGCAAAAACGGTTGCCAAACATTTTAACCCGGTTCCCCATGTTGATTTTTTTAAAAATTTCGGAACGGCTCATTTAATCTCCCCCGATGGATTTGATATAGAGTTTGTAGGTGCCCGCAAAGAAAGTTACCACTCTGACTCCCGCAAACCGGAAATTGAAACTGGCACTGTTGAAGATGATCAGAACCGCCGGGATTTTACCATTAATGCATTGGCTATTGGCCTGAACAAGGAAAACTTTGGCAAACTCACCGACCCTTTCGATGGAGTAAAAGACCTTAAAGAAAAAATAATTCGTACACCGCTTGATCCCATTCATACTTTCAGCGATGATCCATTACGGATGATGAGAGCTATCCGGTTTGCCACAGAACTGGGTTTTGTAATTGAAGAGCGGACATGGCAGGGAATAAAAGATACCGCGGAGCGGATAAAAATTATTTCACAGGAAAGAATTACAGATGAGCTGAATAAAATTATTGCATCCCTTAAACCTTCCATTGGGTTTGACCTGTTGTATAAATGCGGCTTGCTGCAAATCATTTTTCCGCAAATGGTGGAACTGGCCGGCGCTGAATATAAAGATGGGGTGGGGCATAAAGATAATTTTTACCACACCTTAAAGGTGTTGGATAATTTATCTGAAAAAACAGATGATTTATGGTTGCGTTGGTCAGCTGTATTGCATGATATTGCCAAACCGGTAACCAAAAAGTTTGAAGATGGACATGGCTGGACATTTCATGGGCATGAAGCCGTGGGTGGCCGGATGGTGCCAAAAATTTTTGGCAAATTAAAATTGCCGCAAAATGAAAAAATGCGGTTGGTAAGAAAACTGGTTGAGTTGCATCTTCGTCCAATCAGCCTCACCAAAGAAAATATTACAGATTCTGCCATCCGCCGGCTGCTTTTTGATGCAGGGGAAGATATAGATTCACTGATGATGCTTTGCGAAGCTGATATTACTTCAAAGAACAAAACAAAAGTGAAACGCTACCTGGATAATTTTCAGATGGTAAGACAGCGTTGCAAGGAAGTGGAAGAAAAAGACCATATCCGGAACTGGCAGCCACCGGTAGATGGCATTATGATCATGGAGATGTTTGGCCTGCTGCCATCAAAACCTGTAGGCATTTTAAAAGATGCATTAAAGGATGCCATGCTGGATGGTATAATAACCAATACAAAAGAAGCGGCACTGTCATTTGTAATAGAGAAAGCAAAGGGAATGGGTTTGGAAGTAAAGAAATGCTAAATTTGGTATATGGCTATACTTCGTTTCAGGGTTTATTTTGAAGAAGATGAAAGTGTGTACAGGGATATCGTCGTCAGGCATTCACAATCGTTTTTTGATTTGCATGAAGCGATCTTAAAGGCGTATGAATTTGACAACAAGCACAAGTCCACCTTTTTCCGCAGTAATGATCATTGGCAGCGGGGCCGGGAAATTTCGCTGGAGCAATATGACCAGGAATACAAAGTGCCACCTCTTATTATGAGCGAAACGGTCATCGCTTCTGAAATTAAGAATCCCAACCAACGGTTTGTTTACCTATACGATTTCAACAAGAACTGGAATTTTTTGCTTGAATTAATCAACGTGTCCAAAGAAGAAAACCCAAAGGTCAGTTATCCATCCATGATCAGAACTGAAGGCATTGCCCCCAGCCAGTATGGAACCAAGGGATTGCTGGGTGAAAAATTTACCGACATTGAAGAAAAATATGACCTGACGAAAGTAGGTGATGGCTTTGCTGAAAAGGATGAAGATGGAGAAGATCTTGGTTTGCCTGAAGAAGGAACTGCCCCGGATGAAGAGGAGGTTTAATTAATAATTGTTAATTAATAATTATTTGAGTTCTGATACAAAAAAAACTATCATTATAGTTTGTGGACCTACGGCTGTAGGAAAAACTACCACAGCCATTCAATTAGCTAAATATTTTACAACGGAGATTATTTCGGCCGATAGCCGCCAGTGTTTTAAGGAACTCAATATCGGTGTGGCCCGGCCATCTCCTGAAGAATTGAAACAGGTGCCACATCATTTCATTTCTTCTCATTCAATATATGATGAAGTTACAGCAGCAACTTTTGAACAATATGCGTTGCAAAAAGCAACAGAGTTATTTCACAAACATGATGTGGTGATAATGGTTGGAGGAACTGGTTTGTATATAAAAGCATTTACAGAAGGATTAGATTCAATTCCGGAAATTGAAAAGACAATCCGGGAAAAAATAATAAGCAACTATGAAAGCAAAGGATTGGAGTGGTTGCAAAAAGAAGTAAAAGAAAAAGATCCATTGTTTTACAAGGATGGGGAAATGCAAAACCCGCAGCGGATGATGCGGGCACTGGAAGTAGTGGAAGCCACCGGCCAGTCTGTTCTTTCATATCGGAAGGGGAAAAAAGTAAAAAGGGATTTTGAAATTATTAAAGCCGGGATTGAATTGCCAGGAGAAAACCTTGTTAGAAATATTAATACAAGAACAGATAAAATGATGGAGGCAGGCTTATTGGATGAAGTAAAAGAATTGGCGCCATGCAAAAAACTTAATGCGTTGCAGACTGTTGGCTATAAAGAATTGTTTGATTATATAGATGGGAGGTCTTCATTGCAGGAAGCTGTGGAGAGAATTAAAACCAGTACAAGGCAATATGCCAAACGACAAATGACATGGTTTAAGAAAGATAAATCCATCAACTGGTTTCACCCGGGAGACATACAAGGGCTTATTAAATTGGGACATCAGTCATTTGATGGTAAAAAATAAGAAATTGGATCTGTTTCTTATTCGAAGGAAAAGAGAATTTGTAAAATTGTTTTGCTGATTAGCAGTAAGCCTTTATATTTGTTCTGAAATGAAAAAACATTTTAGCAATACATGGTGGTGGCATACAACTCTTCCGGGGCTGTAGTGTCATTGCAATATTGTTTAAACATATTCAGACCCCGACAGAATTCGGGGTTTTTTAATACCCCAACCCCTAAAGGGGTGTTTGAATGTTGAGAGAAGACGATTTATTATTAAAAGAAAGATGAAAAAGATTGAAATTAATACGAGTTGTAAAAGATTGTTAGCAGATGTATTTACACCAGTTGGCATCTACCTGCGGCTGCGTGACAGGTTCCGGGATACGATTCTGCTGGAGAGTACCGATCATCATTCAGCAGAGAACAGCTATTCTTTTATTTGCATCAATGCTATTGGTGGGATTGAGATTAGTTCTGGAGTAAATATTGAATTCAAATTACCGGGACAAAAACCGGAAAAGGTTTTTTTGAAAGATGCGAATGAAGTTCCGCAACTGTTGTGGAGCTTTATGCAGAAGTTTGAAATAAAGAAAGTAAAAGATAAAGAAGCCAGGTTTGCACAGGGGCTGTTTGGTTACTCTGCTTATGATGCGGTTCAGTTCTTTGATACAGTGAACCTGTCCACAGTCAACAGACCACAGTCCATAGTAGTTCCCCTGATGAGGTACAGATTATACCAGTATGTTATTGTCATCAACCATTTTAAGGACGAGCTGTTTATTTGTGAGAATAATATATATGGCATTAAAAGCGATGTGTCTGTTGTAGAGTCGTTGATTAGAAGTAAAGATGTGCCGGTATATCCTTTTCAGTCAAAAGGAGAGGAAAGTTCAAACATGAGTGATGAGGAATATATAGAAATAGTGAAGAAAGGAATTGCCAGCTGCCATAGAGGTGATACATTCCAAATTGTATTAAGCAGGAGGTTTCAGCAAAAATTTATTGGCGATGAATTTAATGTATACAGGGCGTTGCGGACGGTGAATCCATCACCCTATTTATTTTTCTTTGATTATGGAGATTGTAAGCTGATGGGTTCATCGCCGGAAGCACAATTAGTGATACAGGATGGGAAAGCCGTTCTCCATCCGATTGCAGGCACTTATAAAAGATCGGGTGATGATGAAGCCGATAAACTGGCAACAGAAAAATTATTACATGATGCCAAAGAAAATGCCGAGCATGTGATGCTGGTAGATTTGGCGAGAAATGATTTAAGCCGTTTGTGTGATGAGGTACAGGTAGCGCAATACCGGCAGGTGCAATATTTTTCTCATGTCATTCATTTGGTAAGTGAAGTAACTGGTAAATTGAGAGAAGGTACTAACCCGTTTGAGTTATTGGCAAAAACATTTCCCGCAGGCACATTAAGCGGTGCGCCGAAATTTAAAGCAATGGAACTGATTGATAAGTATGAGCCGACAGCCAGAAGTTATTATGGCGGCGCTATCGGTTTTGTTGGGTTTGACGGAAGTTGCAATCATGCCATCATGATACGAACATTTCTGAGCAGGAATAATACACTCACTTACCAGGCAGGTGCAGGTGTGGTCGCAGCAAGTAATCCTGAAAGTGAATTGCAGGAAGTGAATAATAAATTGGGAGCATTAAAAAAAGCAATACAGTTATCTGAAACAATATAAGCGAGTTAATAGCTTGCCTACCGGCAGGCAGGTTCATGGCTCATAGTTCATAGAAGAACGGCCATGAACATCAACAATCAACAATGAACTATGAACATCTTAGTATTTGATAATTACGATTCATTCACTTACAACCTTGTACATCTGGTAGAGAAGATTATACATACTAAAGTAGATGTGTATCGCAATGACCAGATAGAATTGGAGAAAGTGAAAAGCTATGATAAAATCATTTTATCTCCCGGCCCGGGAATACCGGAAGAGGCGGGTTTGTTATTGCCACTGATAAAAGAATATGCCGCTACTAAATCTATTTTGGGGGTTTGTCTGGGTCACCAGGCGATTGGTCAGGCGTTTGGCGGAACATTGACAAATCTTTCAACGGTTTATCATGGCGTAGCAATGCCGGTTAAAATTGATAAGACTAAAAAGTCGCAACTGTTTGAAGGGTTGCCTGAAACAGTAGAAGTGGGTCGTTATCACAGTTGGATAATTGCGGAAGAAAATTTTCCGGAAGATTTGGAAGTAACAGCAAGAGATGATAATAATTACATCATGGCATTGCAGCATAAGAAATTTGATGTACAGGGTGTGCAGTTTCATCCGGAGAGTGTGTTGACACCGGATGGGGAATTGATAATGAGAAACTGGCTAAAACAGTAAAAGAGGATGAAGAAGATTTTGCAATACTTATTCGAACACAAAACACTGACAAGAGAATCAGCGAAAGAAGTATTGGTAAATATCGGTAAAGGCATTTACAATGAACATGAAATAACTGCTTTTATGACGGTGTATTTGATGCGGAGCATAACCATTGAAGAATTGCAGGGGTTCAGGGACGCTTTGTTAGAATTATGTGTGAAAGCTGATCTGAGTGAGTATGATACCATAGATATTGTTGGTACCGGCGGTGATGGAAAAAATACTTTCAATATTTCTACACTTGCTTGTTTTATTGTAGCCGGTGCCGGGCAAAAAGTGGCAAAGCATGGCAACTATGGAGCCTCTTCTATAAGCGGGGCAAGTAATGTGATGGAGCAACTGGGGTATAAATTCAGCAACGATATCAGCAAACTGAAAAGGGAAATTGAAGAAACGAATATTTGTTTTTTGCATGCGCCGTTATTTCATCCGGCATTAAAAACGGTGGGGCCGATAAGAAAAAACCTGGCCATGCGGACTTTCTTTAATATGCTTGGGCCGATGGCGAACCCGGCGAATCCTTCTTTCCAGTTAGTGGGAGTATATAATCTGGAGATGGCGAGAATATATAATTATTTGTTGCAGTTGGAAGAAAAACCATTTACCATAATTCATAGTTTGGATGGCTATGATGAAATATCACTAACAAATGATACTAAAGTAATAACGAATGAAGGAGAAAGTATAATGACGCCGGAGCAATTGGGGAAACGAATGGTTTCTACGCAAGATATAAGCGGTGGCAATAGTGTGGAAGAAGCAGCAAAAATTTTCACCACAATATTAAAAGGAGAAGGTTCCTGGGCGCAGAATGCAGTAGTATTGGCCAATGCGGCAATGGCTTTGCATTGCACGGGGAAATATAAAAATTATGATGATGCTTTTAATGCGGCGATAGAAAGTTTGGAGAGTGGAAAAGCGAATGAGTGTTTGGTTAAATTAGTTGGATTGCAATAGCTTTTAGTTATTAGATTATTCAGAGTCTTGTCATGCCGAGGTACGAGGCATCTCAAAGACTGCAAATTGGCTAAATGTTGTAGTCTCTGAGATTTCCGGACTTCGTCCCCAAGCTTCATAATAAGCGTTGCTTATTTCTCGTTTGCGTCGAAATGACGGGACCCTGAAAATTTGAAGACTGATTAACGATACGAAACTAAAAATGGATATTCTAGAAACAATAGTAGCAGCCAAGAAGAAAGAGATTGAATCTCTCAAATTACTAAGCCCGATAGAAAGGTTTGAGCAGAAGGGTTTTTTCTGGCTGATAAGAAACCGTTCGTTGGTACAAAACCTGCTGATGCCCGGAAGTACAGGCATCATTGCGGAGTTCAAAAGAAAAAGCCCGAGCAAGGGATGGTTCAAGACAAAAGAGATGGAAGTGGAACCTGTTGTTTCCGCTTACAATAAAAGTGCAGCAGGTATTTCTGTGCTGACGGATGATGAATTCTTTGGCGGCGACCTGGATGATTTGATTCAGACCAAAATGGTGACGGGTATTCCGGTATTAAGAAAGGATTTTATTATTGATAAATGGCAGATTGCAGAAGCGAAAGCCTTTGGTGCAGATGTGATATTATTGATAGCTGCTTGTTTATCACCGGGAGAAGTAAAAGAATTTGCTGCGTATGCAAATAGCATTGGTTTGGAATCCATCCTGGAAGTGCATAAAGAAGAAGAATTGAGTCATATCTGTGATGAAGTAAATATGGTGGGAGTAAACAACCGCAACCTGAAAACTTTTGAAGTGGATATTAATACTTCGCTGCAATTGATTGACAAAATACCTGGAGATAAACCGGCTATTGCAGAAAGCGGCATCAACAGCGTAGATACTATTGTAACTTTGCGACAAGCCGGGTTTAAAGGATTTTTAATTGGTGAAACGTTTATGAAAGAAGAGCATCCCGGAAAGGCATTTGAAGAATTTGTAGATAAACTAAAATAATAATAATGAATATTAAGGTTTGTGGTATCACCGAAATGAAACAACTGCAACAGCTCGACGGACTGGAAATTGATTTTGCAGGATTGATATTTTATAAAGAATCTCCCCGGTATATCGGCGATAAGATCTCCAAAAAAGAATTAAAGAAAGCTGATCTGGACACAAAGAAAGTGGGAGTGTTTGTAAACCCTGAAATGATTGAGGTGCTTGACGCCATTGATGACTACGGTCTGGATGTGGTGCAACTGCACGGCAATGAGAGCCCCGAAATGTGTGAGGACCTGAGCAGCGAGGTGGAAGTGATAAAAGTGTTCAGCATTAAAGATGGTGATACAGATATTGATGCGATGATAGCGGACTACGATGCCGTTTGCGACTATTATCTTTTTGATAAAGCAACAGATTACAGTATAGGTGGCACCGGCAAACAGTTTGACTGGAGTATTTTAACCAAAGCCAAAATTGAAAAACCTTTCTTTTTAAGCGGCGGCATTGCTGTAGAAGATGCTGTTAAAATAAAAGCATTCAAGCATCCCGATTTTTTTGGCATTGATATTAACAGCAAGTTTGAAAAAAGCCCAGGGGTGAAGGATATGGGGATGGTGTTGCAGTTTAAGATGGCACTAAAATGAGAAATTATTAAAAAAATGGATAATTCTTTAATTGTAACGATTCTTCAAATTGGAGTCGTTTTAGCATCGGCATTTCTAATTGCTTATGTAAGAAAGAAAGCCGACAACTATGCTAATAAAAAGGATTTGAAAGATTTGACAGCTATTGTTGAAAAGGAGAAGTCTAAATATGCAGCCGATTTGTCAGTGATAAAAGCCCAACTTGATATTGTTGCTAATAATAAAAAAAGTTATAGGGAAAAAGAGGTAGATGTAATCAGCGAGTTTTACTCTGTTTGTAATTGGTTAGTCTATGATTTTTGGAATTTGGATTTTTCATGGTTTAATACTGTTCATTATGACAAGATTGAAGAAATATCAAATAATGTTTTCAATAATCTTAAAAAATTGACAGTAGCAAAAGGTAAATTTAATTTATTCATTGCCGATAAAGAAGTAGTAGAGAAGGGATATGATTTGCATTCAGCTTGTATTGAGTATGCAGGTAAGATTCAGTCGTTTACCACAAGACTAAGATATTCTTTGAAAAAGCAAATTGATTCGAGGGAAGAACACCTAAAATATCTTCAAAGTGGAAAGAGGGACATTTTACAGGAGAATAAAATCGTTAAAGAAGAAGAGTTGCTAAATAAGGAAGTCTTGTCTTATAACGAAGAGTATAAGCAGTTGCGAAAAGAATATAACGATGCAATTGTTATAAAAGCTATTGTACAATTTGAGAGTTCGGTTCGAATTTACCTTACGAATATTTAACATTGATGAGTAGAATTACCGAACCCTGAAGAGTACGACGCAACAGACGATGATAGTAGTACTACAGCTCAGTAAATAATTTTTAAAAAATGCCTACGAAAGAAACATATCAGCATCCAAACTCACAAGGTTATTACGGCCAATTCGGTGGCGCCTACATTCCCGAAATGCTGCATCGCAATGTGGAAGAGCTGCGGACAAAGTATTTGGAAATTATTTATGAAGATGGTTTTCAAAAAGAGTTTCAGCAACTGCTGAAAGATTATGTGGGCAGGCCAACGCCTTTATATTTTGCGGGGCGGTTGAGTGAGCAATTCAATACAAATATATATTTGAAGCGGGAAGACCTTTGTCATACCGGGGCGCATAAGATTAATAATACGGTCGGGCAGATCTTGTTGGCGCAACGATTGGGGAAAAAAAGAATTATTGCAGAGACGGGTGCCGGTCAGCATGGCGTGGCTACGGCTGCGGTGTGTGCATTGAAAGGGTTGGAGTGCATTGTGTATATGGGCGAAAAAGATATTGAACGGCAGGCGCCGAATGTGGCGAGAATGAAAATGCTTGGAGCAACTGTGATACCGGTGACCAGCGGCAGCAAGACATTGAAAGATGCAACGAATGAAGCGATCCGGGATTGGATCAATCATCCGGATGATACACATTATATAATCGGCAGTGTGGTGGGGCCGCATCCTTACCCGGATATGGTGGCGAGGTTTCAGAGTGTGATAAGTGAGGAGATTAGATGGCAATTAGATGAAAAGCTTGCAAAGCAGCAGGCTGCTGAAAGCGTCCCGATGCATTTGCCCACTCATGTGATTGCATGTGTGGGCGGTGGTAGTAATGCAGCGGGAGCATTTTATCATTTCTTAGATGAACCTTCGGTGCAGTTGATTTCTGTGGAAGCTGCTGGTCTTGGCGTAAACAGTGGCATGAGTGCTGCTACAACTTTGCTTGGTAAACCGGGAATATTGCATGGCAGCAAAAGTTTACTGATGCAAACAGAAGATGGACAGGTGGTGGAGCCGCATAGTATTTCTGCCGGGTTAGATTACCCGGGCATTGGACCGCTGCATGCACATTTACATGAAACGGAAAGAGTCATATTTTTTAGTTGCACAGATAAGAAAGCATTGAACGCTGCCTTTGAACTGGCAAAGCTGGAAGGGATAATTCCGGCTTTGGAATCGGCACATGCTCTGCATGCATTAAAAATGATCAACTTTAAAAAGAGTGATGTAGTGGTAATTTGTTTGAGTGGGAGAGGGGATAAGGATTTGGATACTTATATGAAAAATATTTCTTAACCGCAAAGACGCCAAGTCGCTAAGTAACGCAAAGGAATTCTTAGCGAAACTTTGCGTTTTTGCGCCATAGCGGTTAAACCAATATGAGCAGAATAAAAGAAATTTTTAAGAAGGACAAGAGTAATGTTTTGAATGTCTACTGCACCGCAGGCTATCCTCAATTGCATTCAACTCTGGCTGTAATGAAAGCACTGCAACAATATGGAGCAGACATCGTAGAACTCGGCATACCTTACAGCGATCCGTTGGCTGACGGCCCTGTCATCCAGCACAGCAGTAGTATTGCTTTGCAAAATGGTATGACAATCAAAAAACTGTTTGAGCAATTAAAAAATTTTAGAAAGAATATTTCTATCCCTGTAGTATTAATGGGTTATATGAATCCGGTTTTACAATACGGCTTTGAAAAATTTTGTGTTGATGCCGCAGCCGTTGGCATTGATGGTTTGATTTTGCCGGATCTGCCGGAGTACGAATTTGAAACCGAGTACTGTGCAATTATTAAAAAATATGATCTTGATTTTATTTTTTTAGTAACGCCTGAAACGTCGGAAGAAAGAGTAAAAAAATTGGATAGCCTTTGCAGCGGATTCCTGTACGCAGTGTCTTCTTCATCCACAACAGGCAGTGATAAGAAAGCAGCAGATACATCGGCATATCTTAAAAGGCTAAGGGACTTAAAACTTAAAAACCCCGTACTGGTTGGGTTTGGAATAAATAATAAACATTCTTTTGATGCCGTTTGTCAGATGGCTGACGGTGCCATTATCGGCAGCGCTTATATTAAAGCATTGGAAAACAATGCAGATGTTAATACAGCCACAAAATCTTTTCTTTCATCTATAATCGGAAGAAAGGTGTTTTGACTTCCGGTTTGATTCTATAAATTTGTAAGCTGTTCTGGTTTTCCCTCTTAACAATAAATTAATTGAGATCAATATGAAAAGATTGCTGATTTTTCTGGCATTAAGTCCATTGGTTGTTTTGTCGCAGAAAGTGAAAGGATTTGCCATAAATGGAAAACTGGATGGATTTAAAGACGGGGCAGAAGTGAGACTGATTAAAAACGGGGAACCCGTTGAAATGACTAAAACTACATTGCTAAAAGGAAAATTTGTTTTGAAGGGGAGTGTAGCTGAACCGGTACTTTGCTACATTTTGATTGCTAATGAAAAACCTTTTGAAATTTATGTTGAGAATGGCAACATATCAGTAAAAGGGAAAAAAACGGAGCCGCCTGTATATGAAATTACCGGTTCGGCTGCACATAATGATTTTACCAGCTTTACAAAAACATTCCTGCCACTTGCGCAGCAATTAAATGCACAGGCTACTACCATTAACAATACAATGCCGGGCCCGGGCAGGGATAGCCTGATGAATATCTATACAAGTACTCAGCTGTCCATACAAAATGAAATAGATAAATTTATCAATGAAAAGAGTAAATCTGTAGTGTCTGCTTTTATATTGAATGCCACGTATAATTTTAACCAGGATATTGCCCTACTGGAAAAAAGGTATAAACGGCTGGATGCAGCAGTAAAAAATTCCGAAGCAGGTACACAATTAGGCCAATTTATTGCAGATAATAAAATAGGAGCCATCGGAACAGAGGCACTGGATTTTACGCAGCCGGATACTATCGGTAACCCCGTATCACTTTCTTCTTTCCGGGGGAAATATGTACTGGTTGATTTTTGGGCAAGCTGGTGCGGACCCTGCCGGAATGAAAATCCTAATGTGGTTGAGAATTTCAATAAGTTCAAGGCCAAAAATTTTACCATACTCGGCGTTTCTCTTGACAGGCCCGGGCAAAAAGAAAAATGGGTGAATGCAATTAATGAAGATGGTCTTACCTGGAATCATGTAAGTGATTTGCAGTGGTGGAACAATGCGGCTGCTAAACTTTACCATGTACAGGGTATTCCCCTGAATATTTTAGTTGATCCTCAGGGAAAGATTGTCGCCAGAAACCTTCGTGGCCCGGCACTGCAAGAAAAGCTTTGTGAAATATTCGGGTGCAATTAATTTCTCGATTCACACTTTCAAATAAAAACCATCCGCCGTCTGACGGATGGTTTTCTTTAATAGTTTTATATTAGTTGAGACAATCAGTTTATATCTTTCCCGTCTTTCAGTTTTTGGATAATTCCTTCCACAGCTGTTTTATTCTGCTGGTTGGGTGCCAATGGTAATGCAAGTTGAGCATATTTGAGGGCATTCTTTAAATCGCCAGTTCCTGCATATCCTCTTGTCATTCCCATCAGCGTTGTAAACTGATTGGGATATTTATCAAAATTCGTTTTAAAAACGTCGAATGCCATTTTGTACAATTTTAATCCAAGCAACTGCCTGCCATATTGATGCACTTCATTCATGTTGCCAAAGGGCAATGCTTTTTGCATAACGGCTGCCGCATCAGCGCTGCGACCTAACTTTTCCAGCACTTGTGCTCTCGTACTCCAGGCCCGGAAACTTCTGTCGCCGCCAAAAGTTTGACCTGTTGAAGAATCGGTCCAGAGCAATGCTTCATCAAGATTGGTGTTATGCTGGACGCACCATTGTGCTGCCTGGTCCCAGCCCTCCCAACCAAATCCTTTATCTGTTCTCAGCTCCCTTCGGAATGATTCAACCTGTTCTTTAATATAATTCACTTCTATTTTAAATGGTATTGCCAGTTTTTCCCATTGTAAGGAAACAATGGCTGAATTTTCTGTTTGATTCATAAATTCATATTTCAGCCATTCTACCGTTTTATCCAGTGGTTGCGGCTTTACTTTTACCCGCAGGGCATCTTCCTTTTCGTTATAATAAAAATGCCCCCATGAGGTTGAGTTTTTTGAAAAAATCAACGTACATTCTTCTGGATCGTAAGCAACAAAAAAACCATAACGACCAGCCGGTAATAGTTGCCCTTCTATTTTTACATCACTGGAAAATTCAAATGTAGTATTCTCATTGGCACCGGCTCTCCACGGAGCTGCCTTACTGTTGCCAAAGCCGGGATCAGTAAATCCAACGGGTATTAATTGTCCCCAGATTTTTCCTTCCCGGCCTTTCACGCCGGGGCGGTCATAGTGAATGGTTACATCTGTTATGCCGATACGTTCACTTACCGAAGCTTTTTTGTTTCCACCGCTGGGCGAAACAGTTAAAGGTATCTGGGCAAATGAACCAAGGGCTGATGCAACTGTAAGAAGGCAAACAATCATCTTTTTCATATCATTAATTTTTGTGCCGCCAAGCTAACCAGTAAAACCCGTTAAACTATTTGGAATAGTACGAGTGAGAAAGGAGACGGATGAATTGCAGCGGGAGTGGATATATGGCAATGCATACCGGAACCGTTTAGATATGATTAAATAATTTGGTAGTAACTTCATGGATAATCTACCCATTCTTCATAAAAATTGAGAAAATGAAAATTTTAAGTGTACTGTTATTTCTCTTTTTGTCTGTTCAATCATCTTCCCAGATTCTGAAAAACATAAAGAACCGGGCTATTAACAAGGCAAAAGAAAATACCGTTGACAAAGCAAAATATGAAGCAAGAAATGCGGTTCACAAGCAGCTTAACGATATCCGTGACAGTTTCGATTCCACCGATTTTGATTATGCTATCCTGCTTAGTGATAATTCCGGTTTATTTAATGTTAAGGATAGAAGAGAATTTGGCAGTAAATTTTTAAATCTTAAAAGTATCGGCACTTCTGTTTACCACAGGGATTTTGACATCAGTGATGAAGACAATGCCCGGCTGAACCTGCACATGGGAGAGTCGGCGTTCGCCATGGGCCGGTATGTTTTTGCCGAAAAAAAATTCACCACTGCCGCCGCTTATTTTGAAAAGGCCTATCTCCTCAGTGATCCCGGTTATATGAAAACAATTTCCAACACTGGCTTGCTTTATGCTACGATGGGTCGCTATTCACAGGCTGAAAAATATACTGCACGAGCTTTAACAATGAGGCAAACATCAAATGGTTCGGCCAGTATGGATGTTGCTGCTTCACTGAATAATTATGCAGTGCTGCATTATAATCTTGGGCAATACAATGAATCAGAAAAAGATTTTAGCAGTGCTCTTTCGGTTATAGTTGCCAACAAACAGCAAACATCATTGCCATATGCCATCGTATTAAAT
Source organism: Chitinophagaceae bacterium (assembly GCA_032654705.1). Taxonomy (GTDB): domain Bacteria; phylum Bacteroidota; class Bacteroidia; order Chitinophagales; family Chitinophagaceae; genus JJ008. The sequence continues at coordinate 1,771,939 of JAULAZ010000003.1, read as the reverse complement.
AACCAGGCTATGTTGTTTCAGGCGCTGGGAAGATATGAAACTGCTGAAAAAAATATGCTGGAGATAATTGACAGGGGAGAGAAAAATAGTAATAATTCCAAAATAGGAAACAGGCTTCGTTTTTTCTCCAACCTCGCATTGCTATATCAGCAAATGGGAAAATATACAGAGGCCGAAAACATATACACCAGGATGCAGAAAAAAATTAATGACCGCAGCACACCTGAGTTTGCCAATATCCTTAATAATATGGCTATTCTTTACCTGGTAATGAATAAGCAGGACAAAGTGGAAGAAATGCTGCAAAGATCTGCGGAGATTTATAAAAAAAATTTTGGAGAAAATTCTCCAGCCTATGCAAAAGTGATCAGCGACCTGGGAAATTTTTACCGGTATAAAGCCCGCTATACTGAAGCTGAACCTTTATTGACAAAAGCATTGGAGATAAGAGAGCAGTCATTGGGCAAAGACCATCCGCTTTTTTCCCAGTCGCAGGAAGACCTGGCTATTCTTTACTGGAAAACAAAAGATTTTGAAAAAGCTTACCCGTTGTATCATGAGGTCATGGAAAAATCTTTAAACTTTATCAACAAGTATTTCCCGCCTATGAGTGAAGCGGAGAAAACAAAATACTGGGATCTGCTTTCGCCCCGGTTTCAGCGCTTTTACAATTTTGCACTGGAAGCTTCAGCAGTTAATAAGGAAATCATTTTTGATTTGTTCGAATATCGCCTGGCTACCAAGGGACTGCTGCTCAGTTCTTCCCGGAAAATAAGCCAGAGTATTCTTAACAGCGGCAATGAGCAACTGGTAGCTGATTATGCTGTATGGATTGATGCCAAGGAAGAGCTGGCTAAGCTGTATGTTTTTTCGAAAGAAGATATAGCTGAGCAGAGTATCAATAAAGATTCGCTGGAAACATCAGTGAATGCAATGGAGAAAAAACTGTCGCAGAGTTCAAAGGATTTTGCACAGTTTTATTTTACTTCCAAAGTGAATTATGCTGAAATACAAAGTAAGTTAAAACCAGATGAAGCTTTGATTGAAATAGTACGGCTAAGACAATTTGACCAGACCCTCACCGACAGCCCACGGTATGTTGCCATGATTGTTACAAAAGGAAGCTCTCAACCCAAAATTGTACTGATGGAAAATGGCGCCGACATGGAGAATAAGTTTTTCAAAACCTACCGGAAGTCTATGCAGAATAAAATCAATGATGAACAATCTTATAATCGCTACTGGGCAGCGATGGAGCCGGAAGTAAAAGGAAAGAAAAAAATATTTGTTTCACTCGATGGCATCTACAACCAGTTGAATTTATATACACTGAAAAAAACAGGCGGTGATTTTCTTATCAACCAGTATGATATTATCCTGGTAAGTAATGCAAGGGATATAGCAGACAATAACAGCAAAAATAATTCTTCCGTCAAGAAAGCAACCCTGATTGGTGATCCTGATTATGGTGATGATAAAAGCCTGCCGCCGCTGCCAGCTACCAAAACAGAAGTGGATGGTATTAATAAAGTGCTGAAATCTTCCGGTTACCAGGTATCTGAATTTACAGAGAAGGATGCCACGGAAAATAATTTGAAGTCATCAAAAGATTTATCTATTCTGCATATTGCCACGCATGGTTTCTTTTTCCCGGATATAGAAAAGGCAAGCTGGCCGATTGGGGTAAGCGCCGATAATGCAAAAGATAATGTACTGCTCCGTTCGGGTTTGGTGTTGACTGGTGTGGTAGAAACAGATAAGCTTAATCCAACGATGGATAATGTGAGTAATGGAGTAATTACTTCTTACGAAGCGATGAACCTGGATTTGAAAGGAACAAAACTGGTGGTGCTCAGTGCCTGTGAGACCGGGCTTGGTGAAGTGAAGGCAGGTGAAGGAGTTTATGGTTTGCAACGGGCATTCTTAGTGGCAGGTGCTGATGCTTTAATCATGAGCTTGTGGAAAGTGGATGATGCGGCCACGCAGCAGCTGATGAATAATTTTTATACCAACTGGATAAAGAACGGCGATAAACAAAAATCATTCAAGCAGGCACAGTTACAACTGATGACGAAATACAAAGAACCTTACTATTGGGGAGCTTTTGTGATGATGGAGGATTGAGTTGAGAGTTCTGAGTTAAGAGTTCAGAGTCGGGAGTCGCTAATATTTTAATCAGTAAAATTATTGTTGGCAGGGGAGAATGTCAACCTTATTTCAGCTTCTTATACTGCTCTAATGTTAATTCCCAGAGTTTAACGGGCTGTTCAAAATTCAGGAAGCCGGGGATTGTTATATACTCTCTTAAAAAAGTAAAGCCAACTTTTTCCAATACATTATTGGGAGCAGGGTTTAATGCATAAGGCTCACAGTATAATTTTTTTAATTGCAGATTTTTAAAAAAATAGGGCAGCGATAGTTTAACCAGTTCTGTGCCGAAACCTTTTTTTCTTAACCCAGTATTCCACATATGCAGGTGCATATAAGCTTCTTCGCCAAATATTATTTTATTGACATTGGAATGACCGATTGCTTTACCATCTACCTGCCAGATAACAGCATAAGATTTTTTTTCCGGATAAGGTTGCGCCACCTGCTCAGATAACATGGTTACCCATTCCTCCTTAGAAGGCATTTTGGAAAGATCAACGCCCATGCTGGTAAGAAATGCGGGATCGGCGCTGAGCCAGTATTGAACGAGGAGTTCAATGTCACGGTGTTGCAATTCTCTTACTGATAATAAATCCTGGCTCATATGTTTTTTACTCTTGTTAAGAGTTAATTTTTCATTTTTTGAAGCTGAATGTGCTATGCACTTCTTTGCAAAGATAAATAATCAGCGTCTTGCTGCCTGCCAGCCATGAACCTGTTGTATTCATTCAAGAAAAGCTATTAGAAGGGCAGGTAAAACAAACCCGGATGGGAAATATACAAGGTAAGATGCGGGATTCTGGATACTGGATTCTGAATGCGGGATGTGTGGTTTATAAATCCGGACGGGAGATTTATAAGCCCGGGCAGTAACTATGTCAGCCGGGACGGGAAATATACAAACCGGGATGAGAGAAATGCAAACCCGGACGGGAGGTATATAAACCCGGGGGGCAACTATGTCAGCCGGGATAGGAAATATACAAACCGGGGTGCGAGAAATGCAAACCCGGACGGGAGATTTATAAATCCGGGCGGTAACTATGTCAGTTTTGACATTCTCAAGATAGCGGGGAGGAAAAAAAGTTTCCGGTTAGCTTTTCGATTGGCTGACGAGTCCCTCCCCAGATTTTCTGATAATCCGCAGAAACTACAAGAGGAGACTCGTCAGGGAAGAAGAACTATGTTATTCGTAGAATTATTTCGAAATCCTAACAATCTCACCTAACAAGGTATCTAAATCTTGTCGAAAGTCAACTTGTGTTTCATTTGGTAAAGTTTCAGTCTTTCTTATTTGTGTATGAAGAAAGCCATCTGCTATGTTCTTGAGTGATTCGTTTAAATGGCTCATATTCTTTTTAAAACTTTTATTCTCTTTAGGCCCACCGTAGTTATTAGCAACTTCATCAAAACTTAATAGATTAAATATTGGTGGAATATGATGAAGTATTGTCCGTCCAATCATACCAACAGATAAAAAATTTTCTCTATTGTAAGCATCATTAATTTCTTCACATAGGAGTATTAATCTTGAAAAATCAAACTTGGTGTTGGATAAGTTTTTTAATTCGTCAATTCGCTTTGGATTTACAAAAACCTCAGTATCTTGCTTGGAGATTGCTGCTTGCTTTTTATAGCCATAAGGATTGTCGCCAATCAACTCTTCCGTCTTGTCTTTGCCAAGCAAAATAAGTGCTTCCTCCGAATAATAGAATCCTATAAGATTTCTTTCAATAAGATTCTCTTGTCTGCAATATTTTTCAAAATCATCTAAGCTCACTTCCTTTTCGTTAGTAAAAATTTTTAAATTTTGTAAATTCTTCCCGTGATATGTCTGCCCCGAAATTGTAAACTTGTCCTTTCCATTTTCGTAATAGTCAAGCACAATTGGTAATTTCCTTTCGTCAAGTTTCATTAAGTTGAAACCGCCCATACTTGTTTGGAATAATATATTGTAGGTCATAAAATATTACGCAAAATTTCGCTGTTTTGTGCTGTGTTTTCAGTTAGGATGCAAGTCGAAGAATATTTACTAAGCGTCAAAAGGGATTATCTCGTACACAATCATATTGGGAATTCCTACTGCACTTAAAGTATTAAATTCTTCTTTTTGATACAATTTACTTAACAATGCAAATCCTTCTATCAACCGAATTCTATTTTCCTGACTTAAATTTTTATATAAAAAATTGAAAACTGTATAGACCACACTTGATAATGGATAAACACTAATTACTCCCATATCTAAATAAATTCTACTCTCTTTTTTTAGTTTGACAATCGTTGAGTCTTTAAAACGACTTGATTTTGCTGTCATAGAAAAAATGTTCAACATCATATTGATATATTCTTCGCTACCTCCTGTGTCTTTAAAATTTGTGTGTAGCTCAATAAACATATCAACTAATTTCTCTCTATCAGATTTAGAACTTTCTACCCTTAAAATTCTTGCATAAATTAGTAGCCCCAGTAAAATTAACTCCCTATCCTTTATTTCAGAAGACTTATCTATTATTGAAAAAAAAGAAGAGGATTCAGAAATTTCAATCTCTGCCTTTAATAATATTTTGGACTTTTTAAATAATCGTGTTAAAAACATGTCCTTTACGTTAGAATGAGGTGTCAGATAATTTTAAAAATATTTTTTAAATTTGGATGAACCGATAAAACGATTTTTTTTAATTAGTCTGTCTGTTTTGATTTTTAGAGAGAAAAATACACCTATCAAATTACACCCTCACCAAATACTGACTGTTTATATATTTAGCTACATCCACCAAGTTCTTTGTTTTTTCAAACACGGCTAATTGCCGGTCGGCGCCGGTGCCGTTTTTCAGCATTTTATTTACATAAGCTATGCGGTGGCGGCTGCCGAGATGATCGAGTACCGGGTCAAGAAAATCCAACAACTCATATATCAATGCCCTTGTGTTTACTTCTTCTTCTTTTCCAAAATCTATCAGGCTGCCATCAACACCATAGCGGCTGGCCCGCCATTTATTTTCATTTAATAATGCACGGGAGTATTGTATAAAATTCAGGTTCTTGGATCGTAGCATATATATCCTTGCACAAATAGCCTGGAACAGGGCGGCAATGGTAATCGTTTCATCCACCGTAAGCGGAATATCACAAATCCGGAATTCAACCGTATTAAAAAATGGATGCACCCGCAAATCCCACCAGATTTTTTTAGCATTGTCAATACAATTGGTTTTAATAAGCAGCTTCACATAGTTATCGTATGCTTCAATGCTGTCAAACTCATCGGGTATGCCGGTGCGGGGAAATTTATCAAACACTTTTGTCCGGTATGATTTGTAACCGGTCATCCTTCCTTCCCAGAAAGGAGAATTGGTGCTGAGGGCAAATACATGCGGCAGAAAATACCGGGTGCTGTTGGCAATATGATTGGCCATTTCGCGGCTCTCCATGCCTACATGCACATGCAGGCCAAAAATTAAATTGCTTCTTGCTGCTTCCTGCAATTCATTTACTATTTCATTATAGCGGGCATGATCAGTGATTAACTGGCTTTCCCAATGACTAAAGGGATGAGTACCGGCGGCACCCATGACAAATCCAAGTTCTCCGGCAATGCCGGAAATGGTTTTACGTAATGCTGCTACATCATGATAGGCCTCATCCACATCCGAACAGATGTCGGTGCCCACTTCCACCACAGCCTGGTGCATTTCGGCTTTCACTTTATCTTTTATCACTTTCTGACCTTCCTGCACAATCTTCTGTTCATGGCTTTTCAGCTCAAATGTTTTTGGATCAAGTACCATGTACTCTTCTTCCACACCGAGGGTAAAACTTTTGTAATTTAATGTTGCCATATAGTTTGTTGAATTATTAATTATTAATTAATAATCGTGTTTATTTATACCAACGGACTTTTATTAGCGCCTCTTCTTACATATTCTCCCCAGGTCAGGTTATCAGCTCCTTCTTTATTTTCCATCGCTTTTTCAATAGCGTAATTGGCTGCTGTTTCCACTACCCATTCAAAATTTTCTTCACCAACACTGTTTCTTTCTGCATCCGGGGCCGGATTACAGAAATCAATAGCATAAGGAACTCCATCTCTAACGGCTAACTCAACCGTATTAAAATCATAGCCCAGGTATTTATTGATGCGGAGAACGATGTCTGTCATCTGCTTTAATCTTTCAGGCGAAGGTTTGAAATCGGCCACATAACGGAGGTGATGCGGGTTGCGTGGTTCGTATGACATGATACGGACATACTTGCCGCCGATACAATAACAACGGTAATATTCGGTAAACACAATTTCTTCCTGGAGCAACATAACAAGTTGTCCCGTTTCGCTGTGCTTGCTGAAAAAATCTTCGGAGTCATTTAATTTGTATACATGCTTCCAGCCACCACCGGCAAAAGGTTTCATATAAGCCGGAAAGCCAACGTATTTAAAAATAGATTCCCAGTCCAGCGGATAAGCCAGGTTGCTGAATGATTCACTGGAAGTATCATCCGGTAAATCTCTTGATGGAATGATGGCTGTTTTAGGAACCGGTACATCCAGTTTTGTCATCAGGCAGTTGTTGAAATATTTATCATCAGCGCTCCACCAGAAAGGATTGTTGATAACAGCCGTTCCTGTTACGGCTTCATTTTTTAACCAGGTACGGTAAAAGGGAACATCTTGTGAAATACGGTCAATGATAACGGAGTAACCGCTGCTGACACCCTGCATCGCTTTATCTATGCGGACGGATTCGGCCAGGATACCCGGCACATTTTTACTATTTACTCTTGCCACAAATGCTTCGGGAAATGAACGTTCTTTTCCATGGAGGACTCCGATTTTCTTCATAAACAATTTTTATTTTTTTAAAGTAATATGCCTTTACAGAGACGGCGTTATCAAATTTATCCCGTACCTGTCAAATAAACAAATTAACAGGGTGTAAGGTGAGCCGGTTGCCACCAGGCGGTTGATAAGAAAGCCTTATTTTTGAAATTATGCAATTGGTAAATGAATCCGGTATCCTCCAAAGGAGTCCTTACGGACTGGTTGAAAACACTTCCATAAAATCAGTTTTTTTAGACAGGGAAGTAGTTGTTGATTTTTATTTTCCTAAAAATAAAGGGGATTCTTCTTCCACCAGCCTGCTGCTGATCAATGATGGGCAGGACCTGGAAAAAATGCACTTTAAATCCATACTGGATCATTTATACTCCGAACAGGCAATTGAGCCAATTCTTTGCGTGGCGATTCATTGCGGTACGGAACGAAAAATGGAGTATGGCACCCAGCATCAGGCAGATTATAAAAACCGTGGCGTCAAAGCGGCTTTATACACTTCATTTATTTTTGATGAACTGCTGCCCCTTATCCGGGAAAAAACAGGGATGGCGTCATTTAAAGAGAAAGCATTTGCCGGGTTTTCGCTGGGGGGATTAAGTGCTTTGGATATTGTTTGGAACCGCCCCGGTGAATTTGCCAAAGTTGGGGTTTTTTCCGGATCGTTCTGGTGGAGAAATATTGATCAGCATGCTGCAGAATATGACGATGATAAACACCGTATCATTCACCAGCAGATAAGAAAAGGAAGTTATGCTCCCTGGCTAAAGTTCTTTTTTCAATGCGGGAATAAAGATGAGACAAAAGACCGCAACCATAATGGTATCATTGATTCTATTGATGACACACTTGATCTTATAAAAGAACTGGAAGGGAAAGGATATGACAGGGAAAAAGATATTCATTACCTGGAAATGGCTGATGGACACCATGATGTTTTTACCTGGGGCAGGGCGATGCCGGAATTTTTGAAATGGGGGTGGGGAAGAGGAATAAGTACATAAGTTATAAAGTAATAAGGGGACAAAGAAAAAACCCTGTTCAATGTTGAACAGGGTTTTTATATTAACAAGATTTGTTATTAATTGAAAAGATAGCGGAAGCCAAACTGAACAAAATAAGTGGAAGCAGTGCTTACATTATCCCTGAATGTCCTGGTAACAACCTGGTTCTGGGCAGTAGCAAGTTTGAATGTTGGAACTACTGATCCACCCGGTATCAAAGAGTTTTGATTTTGAGGTACCAGGATGGAAGAAGCATTTGTTGATTTTACTTTACCCCAACTTGGATTCAGCATATTTCCAAAGTTGAATACATCAACGGTAAACTGCAACGTATTGCGGCTCTTTCCTGATTTTACAAATATATCCTGGATAAATTTAGCATCCACCTGGTTGCGCCATGGGGCCTGTGCTCCATTACGTTCAGCATACTGGCCTCTGTGAGTTCTCATATATTTATCCTGCAGGACATAAGCTTCAAATAAATTACGCTGAGCTGTCTGATCATAATTAACTCCATTCACATTTAGTGTTACGAATTGCATTTGAGTAACTTCAGCAGCAGTTGGTATATAAATCAAATCGTTTCCGGAAACGCCGTCTCGGTTAAAGTCACCGCTATATACATAAGAGAACCTGTAGTCAATAGAACCCTGGTAAAATAATGACAGGGTAGTAGCGAGGTGTTTTAAATATTCTCTCCGATAAGAAACCATTGCCACTACACGGTCAGGGACTACATATTGAGCAGTAGCCAGTGTAGGAGTATTCAATCCTTTAACTTGTTGTGTACCCTGGTAAGCACCCAATGCCTGGTCTCCACCTCCATCAGACAGGTTTGCTGCCAACGACTTGGTATAAGCTATTGATGCATAGAATCCTTTACTGAATGGTTTTTCAAATTTGGCAGTTAAAGCCATATAGTAACCCCTTGTTCCATTGTCAATGATAACAGGCGTAAAGGCAGAAGTACCACCGGGTACAAATACACCAGCTGAGTTAAGAGTATTGAAAAATCTTGTTGGTACAGTTGCTCCATAGATAGGCCTGTTGTCAGGATAACCAACAACATTCAGATTTTGAGGAGCTATATAGTTAGGACTTCTGAAGAAGGGTGTAGTTACATCCTTATTGAAAACAGCCTCAAAAGTACCTACTATGCCCCATGGCAGTTTAGTATCCATTGCCAAACCTGATTTCCATGTTTGAGGATTTTTAAAATTACCGTCAAGCGCCGTAACAGATGTAGGAACAATAGTTCCGGCAGTAGGAACAACAGCAGGGCGATAAGCAGCCGGATTAGGATTGAAAGGCCCGGGAACTCCACCAGGAAGGCCATTCGTACCAAGAGGGCTAACAGAACCGGTAGAAGTATAATAGTTAAATGCCTGGGTAATCTGGATCATTCCATTATCACCTGACTGGCTTACTGTCCATACAAATGGAATCTTGCCAGTAAATAATCCGGTACCGCCGCGAACTTGCAATGAGCGGTCGCCATATACATCCCAGTTGAAACCGATTCTGGGAGAGATCATCACTGTCTTCTTAGGTAAATTACCGGTATTAACTTTTTCGCCAAAATCAAAGGTTTGAGCTAATACAAGCGGATGTGTTACAATTTGAGGAACGCTTGGATAACCAGCCTGGTCAAGACGCAAACCAATAGTTAAACGGAAATTTTTATTAATAGTTATCTCATCCTGGCCATACACCGAGTATTGTGTAAACTTAAAGGAAGAGAAAGCCGGAGCAAAGTTTTTAGAAAGGGAATAAGTAATTGCAAAGTCTGTTGGCAATTTACGATTGAGTGGATTTGCATCCAGTGCACTGGCAAAATCATTCCAGGTAGCAAAACGGTAATAGCTTGTAGCGAAACGCTGGAAACCATTAATAGTTTTGCTGAAATCAGCCTGGGCTCCGAAAGTCCAATGGTGCTTATTCTTTGTCCAGCTAATATTATCAACAACTGAATACATTTTTACCCGGCGAAGATTACCAAAGCTGAAAGGCTCATAACCAAAAGATGTATACGGCGCTCCGACACCTGAACCTGCCTGGGTAGAAACTCCCCCACTGGTACTCATAATATCAACAAATGGGAATATCTGGCTTTCTGTAGTCCGGGAATCATTCTGATCCGTATAAGTGCCACGCAGTACATTGGAAAATCCCTTAAAATTTGAATTCAATTCCGCTACAAAAGAATAAAAATTGGCTCCCTGGAAATAATTGGAATTCTTATACCAAAGAGATGTGATGGCAGTTCTTGTTGCTGTACTTCCGGCTACTGTACCTGCCCCACCAACTGAAGTGCTTGGCGGGTTAGGTTCGCCACCTTCAACCTGGCTATAACGGATATTAAAACGCTGACTCCTGCTGATGTTCCAGTCAATACGGGCCAATACTTTCTTCCTGGTAATATCAGGAGTGTAGTTATCATATGGTCCGGTAACGTAGCCATAGTTGTTAAACAGGTACTGGCTGATATAATTTAATGAGTCTGCAGTTGGTCTTGTAATGTTTCCTGCGCCACTGGGGTAAGGATTTGCGGCAGAGGAAGCATAATTTGTTTGAATTGATTTGGGTTGTTTTTCAGTTTCATAGTTTAAAAAGAAAAACAATTTATTTTTAATCAACGGGCCGCCAAAGCGAACACCAAACATTTCATATTTTTCGGGAGGCCTTGTGAAAAAAGTTTTTTCAACCTTGCGGCCACGGTCTCTTTCATTTCTGAATAATTTATAAACAGAACCGGTAATGGTATTTGTTCCGGAACGGGTTACTGCATTTATAGCACTTCCAATAAACCCTGACTGACGGACATCATAAGGATTCAGCGTTACCGATATTTCTTCAATAGCATCAAGAGATATTGGAGAGCCGCCCGCAGGAAGATTGGTGCCGATACCAAAGCTATTATTGAAATCAGCGCCATCAACCGTGAAGTTGTTCTGACGATAATTACCTCCTCCAATGGATGCACCATTAGCCTGGGGAGTAGCACGGGTAAAATCATTGATACTCCTGGAGATGGTTGGCAGATTAGAAATCTGGCGCAAACCAATATTGGTAATCGCACCAGTCCTGTTGGGATTAAAAATGTTTTTTCTGCCTGTTGTAACTATCACATTTTCCAGTGTGGCATTTGTTTTCTTTAAGTTACTGGTTAATGTAAACGATTCGGCCAGTTGCAGGTAAACATCCTCATATTTTTCAGGATCGTGTCCCACAAAAGTTACTTCAATCAGGTAAGGACCACCTGGTCTCATATTCTGAATGCTGAATGCGCCAGCGCCACGGCTGGTTGTTGCATACTTGGTACCTGTCGGCAGGTGAGTGGCAACAATAGTTGCACCAACCAATGCTTCATCAGAACCGCCTTTAACGGTTCCATTAATAGACGAAGTAGTGATCTGGGCTAATAACGCCGGACTGACCATTAAGGTCAACGCAAAGAAGAAGAGTATTCTCTTAAGCATAAGTTTTAGTTTTCGGTTGCAAAGAAAGGGAATATTTCTAAATTAAAAATAGGCAAATATTAACAAACTAAGCCTGAAAAATAATGCTTTATAATGACATCTATAATTTTCGTTTCGCTGCCCGGCTAAATATTATGGTTCCGGGCCTTATTTTTTGCCGGATTTATCCTTTGATAGCCTGCTTTTAGAGTAATTGAAAAGGCCCGAAATGCACTATGAGAAAGGCTTTGATGCTTTTTTGCCTGTGATTAATTTGTAGTGGAGGTAATGATATAAGCTGATAGCATTGGTTATTTTACCGAAAAGGGTGACTCACCGCTGATTTTGGCATAAGGCAGGTACCTATCCTGTTCAGGGTTTATCTATTTTTTTCGGTAGGCTGCGGAGTGGCAGCCGTTTTTTTCTTTTTCTTAAAAATCAATTCCCAGATGGTGTCAGCTTCTTTCCGGTAAGAAATTCCTGCGCCAGCCCTGTTCGCTCTTCCGGCTCCGGAAGTATTGTTAGTGAGGTAATCAATATTCTGGCGATAAAAAAGATTGGCCCTGAATGTTCCTTTTGCATTTAAGAGTATTTCAATCGTGACATTTGGTAACAGTTGAATATCCTGTTGAATTGTTCCACTATGTAAAAGTCCTTCCACACTACCGCCAACTGAAAAAATTACTTTGTTGTTGAATATTGAACGGCCCAGCGAAGCATTTACATTACTGCCGAAGCTAAGTTTACTTCCGTTGGGGTCTATCACATTCCGGTTATATACTGAACTGTTAAAATTAAAATTCCATTTTTCTGTTTTGAAAATATTTGAAACAATCTTTCTTACCTGTTCATTAATTACATTAAAAAAAATGCCGGAAAGACTGTTCGTTGCAATCTCCTGGATAGAAAAAGAGCCCGAGCTTTCGACAGGTGCAAAAATCCCGAAAACAACAAGGTAGGTAGCCTGTTTATTCATTTCGTTGATATTCTTTTGCAACTGCTGAAGGCTGAATGAAAGGGCGGGATCATCATTTGCTACGCTGGCTGGCGGAAATTCGAGACTGAATTTTATTTGGGGGCTGAATAATTTATCGGTGAGTTTGGCTATTACATACACATCACTTCGGGCATTGGAAATTTTTGAGTCAATATTTGTCCAGTGGCTTGCCAGGGGAGCATAACTTACATTGCTGGCCTTATAGGTAGCGGATATATTGATTTTTGCGTCATAAGGATCGCCGGTCCATTCTATAAAATTACCGGCTCCTTTTTTTAATTCAAATGGCTTCTTAAAGAAGGACTGAAATGTGAAAAGGTAATCTCCTTCATCTATATCAAATCTTCCCCGGATGGACAAAGGTTCTGATGTGCCCGACAGAATATTTAAAGTACCCTTACCCTTTCCTTTTATTTCATCGCCGGTAAGTTCATCCAGCACTACTTTTACTGTTACCTGGGGCGTTGCCGTAAGTTTTACATTATAAATAATACTGGTGATATTTTTATTATCGCCACTATCAATCATTTCATGTCCAAATTTTCTTTCAACCAGGAAGTCAGCAATGCCGGTTTCCCGGCTGCTGGTTGAAGGAATGGTGATATTGCTGCTGGAATCTTCTGATGCCACCGCATTAATATCCATAAACATATCTGATTGAGGACCCGTTAACGTAAACGATCCGGTTCCAATTGCTCTTCCGTAAAACTGTTTATTGTCTTTAATTGTAGTGTTTAGCAACAGAACGGGTTTATTTGAATTTTTGTCTTTTGTGCCCGGTTTCTGGGTTTGCACATATAAATTATAGAACATGTTTTTAAATGACTCATGTTCTATGCCGCCTCTTAAATAAATCGGGTTGCCGGTAACAGTGTCTGTAAGAACTAATCCATCCAGGTTGATTTCTTCCGGTGTCAACTCAATATCAGTGTCTTTAATTCTGTAAAAACATTGTGTAAAGTTTACTTTCAATCCGGCATTTTTCAATTTCCCTTTGCCCGTTACCGACAGCGTTTTAAAATCTCCTTGCAAGTCAACGTCGCCAGTAAGGTATCCCTGCATATCAGAAAAAAGATCGCCGAGAAAACGTTCCAGCACTTTTATCTGGAATTGTTTTGCCTTTAATGCAATGATATTATTTTTTGCTTTTAGCGGATCGCCGATAAAAATGCTTCCGTCAAATCCAAGATAATTTTCCTGGTTCAGTGTATTGCCTTTAAATTTTAGTTCATGCGTAGTATTGTCATAATTAACTGAGGCTTTCACTTCTCCCAGCGAGTCATTGTCCATTCTCAGGAATTGTGTCTGTATATCATTGGAAATTATTTTCAGATTTTTTGTTGGATTTTCCACCAGCACATTTCCGGACAGCAATCCTTCCAGCCGGTTTTTGGGGAGAAAGTAAGGAGAAAAATCACCGATATTTATTTTGGTTAATTCTATTTTCAAATCATTCCAGTCGCCATTGGGCGATGGTGATGTCTTCATCATTATTTTTTGTTCGCCTTCCCGTAATACTAACCGGCCACTGGAAGGATAGTTGCTTCTGAATTCCAGTTCCCCGTTTTCATCAATAGCCCAGGTTTTACCATTTACGGTAAATGTGGAAGGTTCAAATTCAATTTTTACGCCATCGTTATAAGTAAGCACCAGAGCATTCAGGTCTGCCTTTTCGATGGCCTGGCTTGCCCCGGTATTAATAACCACTTTAGATGAATCATTGCGGGCGTTGATTTTAAAAATAAGTTGTGGAATGTTCAGGCTGTCGTTGATAATGATGTTTTTTGCATTGCCTGTTAAAACAAGACTATCATTATTTCCCAATGCCATCAGCCGCACATCATCAAAACTGTATTGCTTATATTTAAACTGGGGAACATCAGCAGAAAAGTTCATTTCATTTTTGTTCATGTTGAGTGTTCCCCTAAAATGACTGTTGTTGAACCCGGAAAAGTTTGAGTCGATCAGTTGCAGATATTCGTCAACGTAAAAGGTGGAAATGTCGAATGTAAAATCCTGTTTAGCGGGTAATTTAACCGGGGCTTTAATATAAGCAGGATAATATTTATTCAGCAGGTAAGTAAAATCCGCCGGCAAATCTTTGATGCTGAAGTTACCGCTGGCTGTTGCGGAAAATTCATTGGAAACCACGGTCAGTTTTTTTACGTTGTCAGCAATTGATGAAGAGATGACCAGCGAATCGAAGGGAAGTCGTTGTTCGTTCCTGGTGATTTCGGCCTCCGTAATTTTCGCAGTACCCAGGAAATTATCAATGGTCAGGTTAGTGAAGTTCACATCCAGTTTGCCATTGAATTTAATATCATCCTTTGTCAGGTTCAGGTTTTTCAGGTTGGCTTTAGCCACAGTTGCCTTCAGGTCAAAAAAAGGAGAACTGCTATTGAAATCAATAATGCCGTTCAGATCAAGATCCGCATTCTTATCACGGATGGAAGCAACGCCTTCAAATAATTTTTTGTCCAGCCTTCCTTTAATACCAATATTTTCATACCGGTAATTCTTGTATTCAGCAAAACGGATCGTTCCATCAATCAATGTATTTCTTGTTTTGGAACTGAAGCCGGTTCCTTTTACTGCCGCAGTCAGCGAAACGGAACCAATATTTTTGTCACTTAAAAATTCGCCCAGCCGGAAATTGTCTGTGGCTATATTGCCGGAATAGAGCGGCTGTTGTTTATATGGCAATTTCATATTCAGGTCAGTTGTTAATGTGCCAAGATTTGTCTGGATAGTACCGAAGGTGACAAAATCGTGGATGAACCCTGTGAAATTTCCTTTGAAGTTTACATAGTGAATTTTCTTAAGATCGGGAATGGTAACCCTGCGCATAGCGGGTACTATGGTTACGGCATCTCCATAAGTGGTTCTGAAATCATTGGCTTTAAAATCAATAAAGGTTTGGTTGATATCCGGCAAGCCGGTGAGACTAAGGTCGCCATTTAATAAAGTACTGCTACCTGCCTGTATTAATAATTCTCTTCCTACCAATGCATCAACGGTACCTCTTGCTTTTCCTTTTAAAGTGATTTTCTTTTTCCAGCTTTTTAGCGTTGGTGCAAAAAAGGCAATATCGTCGCTGTTGATTTCTGCATCATTAAAATTGGCCTGCATATTCACGGCATGAATAAAATCGTCCATGCTGTCTAAATCATCATAGCTCATGCGGAAATAATTACTGATATGGCTGCTGTTGGTTAGTATGTCCAGGTTACTGAAAGCCATTTCCTTCGGAGTAAATTTTACATCAGCCAGCATTTTCTTTACTTCAAATCCGCTTCGTTCTTTGCCGGCCAGTTGCAGGTTGGTGATTATAGTATCCTTACTCCATCGAACATCTGCCAGGGTAATATTGATATTGCCGAATTCGATATGCCGGCCGTCAAAATTTGACAGCATGGGGATATCGGATTGCTTATCGGTTTTAAAAATTCCATTTTCAATTTTCAATGTTTTCAGGTGCATCACCCATCCCAGAGGATTCCATTTTAATAATGAATCAACAGCGGTTGGAGTTATTCTGTCAACACCCGGTTCACCTGGTGCAGGAGGTTTGGCTCCATTGTATTTGTAAATGCTGACAAGCGGCTGATCAATGAGAAGCGAATTAGCTTCAACTATTTTTTTGGAAAAACTGATTTCATCGGCATCCAGATTCAACCCGCCAAGTCGTATAGCCATGTCTTCTCCCTTCCAGCCATCCTTTTCAAGAAAAGTCACATTTTTCATCTCAACTTTTTTCAGGTTGAGCTGCATGTCTCCTTCCTTTTTTTTACCCGTGGATGGTGAAGAGAAATAATCAAACAGGAATTGCTGACTCCACACAGAATCTGTCCGCTGAAATTTTACCAGTGCATTATCCAGCCCGATGTATTTCAGTTCCACATTTTTTTTAAAGAAGAACCAGTCAGTTATCCGCAGTTTCAGGTCGCCTGCATATAATAAGGTATCGCCCTGGCGGTCTTCCACCATTAAACCCTCCAGGTGCATCCGGTTGAAAAGAGAGAAATCAATATGTTTAACTGAGACCTTAGTATGCAGGTCACGGGAAAGCCGTTTGGTAACCTGCCGGCCAATCCAGTTTTGGCCAAAGGGGGTTTGAATAAAAATATACAACGCTACTATAAGGAACAGCAACGAAAGAAAGAACCATTTCAATATTTTTTTAAATCTCCTCAGGTTCAGCTATTTAAGATGCAAAAGTACGCTTTCATCTCCTTCAGGCAAGTTCTGTACCAATAATTAGGTATGAACGGGAACCGGGAGCATAGTTGCAAATAATATGCGGGGAAGGGGAGATTGGTGATTTTTCACTTTTTGTTGAGGAAGCAGGCTTGAGATAAACCGATTTTAGCGGCTGTCATATTTCGCAATACTGATTTTTAGCAGACAGAAACTTAATTGTCTCTTTTTTGTTAGCCTGTTTAAGAAAAGAAATATTAATAAAGCAAGGATTGCCAGAAGACTTGCCCCATGAAACATTTTTCATTACCCATATCACTTCTCTATGTCCAATAACTATTTGCCTCTCAGTAAGGATAACCGCAGAACTATAGTTAATTTTAGAAATAATAGAATCCAAAACATCAAAGTCGTGATCAAGTTTTGAAGTTTTCAATTGGCTGTTATTGAAGATGCTGTCAAATGCAAACTGATAATTATGAAAAACTTGATAAAAGTCTTCTGCTAAATTTTTTTCTATAACAATAAGACTGTCACCTTTTTTGAAATATTCGAAATGGTAATCATACCAATTATCCTTATTTGGATCCATTAGGTTGAAAAACTGAATTCTCGTACCAGGAATAGTTTTCCATTTTTGTCCAAATCCAAAATTGTAAAAGAGAATAAATAATATTGGAATCAGGATTTTCATATATAGCTGCCTGCTTACAGAAGTCGGGCAAGTTGTTATTCACAATTTAACTCATTTTCAAAGATAAAAATGAATAGAAGGAAAAGTCTTTGATAGTCATTCTTTATTCTTCGTATCAATCACAATCTTTTTCCTGTTCAGGTATTTTCCAATGGAAATGCCATAGGCACGGTGACGGATCTTGGGGCCGCCATCTGCATTATTGGTGCTGGCCATGCCATGTGTGTATTGGGCAAATATCATAAAGCCGCCACCGGTTTCATAACCAATTTGCGCCAGCATATTGGCAGAAAAGTGTCCGTAATCTCCATTGCTGAATTTCATATTGCGGCTTACCGATTCGCCATTCACCAGGGTATAGGTTTGTTTGCCGAATAAATGAAAATCCAATGACGGGCCTGCTTTAATAAATACATGCCCGGGTTGGCTGCTGAGATCATATTGCAATAAAGCCGCTAATTCAAAAGTATGTATCGTAGTATTATTGTCTTTTGCATTTACATCAGGTGGAAAAGCAAATTGGGTAAAAGTGACTTTGTATCCTTTCAGGCTGTAAAAACCGGCAGGCGCAAAAAATAATTTATTATCAAAAGGCACTTTAAAACCAACACCTGCCTGGAAACCATATTTGAATTCATTCTTTTGTTTTTGATTCAGGATAGTGTAACGGGCGGCAGTAGCCTGAGGTCCTGCAAAAAGACCAACCTCCACCTGGCCGTGAACTATGAGTGTAATAAACAGGGCAAAAGAAAGAGCATAAATATTCTTCATAAGTCAGGTGGTGTATGGTGTAATCGTTAAAAATAGAAATTAAATTCCGTATAGCAAAGCATTGAGGTTTTTCCGCAGATATCGCTGATTAGTCCGCTGATTTCGCAGAAAAAAATCAGCGATTGTTGGCGAACCAATCTGCGCCATCGGCGGGGAATATAAAAACTCAGGATTAATGACTCCAGACTAACGACTCATGACTAATTACCAACCTTCCGCATCATCTTCACCCCTCACATCGGCTACTGCTTCTATTTTTTTATCAGGTAATATTTTTATTACTTCAGTTCTTCCGATTGGGCCCCTGTCTATTACTGTATAGCCCATTTTTCTTAACGCCTCTCTTGCTGCCTCAGGAACAGCTCTTTCAACAGCTATTTCATCAGGCAGCCACTGGTGGTGAAACTTGGCTTTCCATACAGCATCTTCTGTACTCATATTAAATTCAATGATGTCAACAATGGTTTGAAACACGGAAGTAGGAATGGTAGTGCCTCCGGGGGTGCCAACAACAAGAAAGGGATAATTATCTTTTAAAACTATTGTCGGCGACATAGAACTAAGCATTCGCTTTCCTGCTTTTATTGAGTTGGCTTCGCCGCCAACAGCGCCATACATATTCGGTGTGCCGGGTTTTATGCTAAAGTCATCCATTTCATCATTCATAAAAAAACCAGCACCGCCCACTACCGTTTTACTTCCGTAGGAGTCATTGAGTGTTGTTGTCACCGCCACCGCATTGCCATCTTTATCAATCACACTTAAGTGAGTGGTTTCTTCGCTTTCATATCCCGGCACTATGCCCGGTTGTATGATAGTGCTGGGTGTTGCTTTTGCCAGATCGTAATTAAACATTCTTTCCTGCAAATATTTATCACTGCATAGCATGTCCACGGGCACTTTATAAAAATCTGCATCGCCCATATACTTTGCCCGGTCGGCAAAAGCTCTGCGTTCTGCTTCTACCATCAATTGCATGGCCTGCGGGGAAAGAAAACCCATTGCGGAAATATTTCTGTTTTCAATCATCTTCATCATTTGATGGAGCAGCAAGCCGCCACTGCTGGGCATGGGCATACCAACAATCCTATAATTTTTATAGTTGAATACATGCGGCTCCCTTTTTTTTGCTTTGTAATTTTTTAAATCTTCCAGGGTAATGATACCACCACCTCTTTTCATTTCTTCTGCAATTAACCTTGCTGTTTCTCCTTCATAAAAACCTGGAGCGCCGTTGTCTCTTATTCTTTTTAATGTATTGGCTAAATCATTTTGAATTAATGTATCACCAGCTTTCCATTCCTGCCTGCCGCCAGGCAGGGTTTCTATTGCAAAAACAGGGGTTACAGAATTATATTTTTTTAAAGCATCCTGTAAACCGTTGAAAGATCTTGCTTCTTTTTCTGTAATTGCAAATCCTTTTTCTGCAAGGTCTATTGCGGGTTGTATTAATTTGTCAAACGAAAGTTTTGCATACTGATGCGAAGAGAATAACCCGGCCACCGTGCCCGGCACACCACTTGATAAATGTCCATCCTGGCTTTTATCCGTTCTTGCTTTTCCATCAGCATCAATGTACATATCACGATGAGCTTTGCCGGGCGCCATTTCCCTGTAGTCAATTGACACCAATTCGCCATTGGCTAACCTTGCCACAAAAAATCCGCCGCCGCCGAGATTGCCGGCCTGGGGATATACTACGGCCAGTGCCAGTTGTGTTGCTATGGCAGCATCTACCGCATTGCCACCTTGTTTCAGTATTTCAACACCTACTTTACTTGCCAGCGGATGTGCAGAAACAACAGCTCCGTTAATTGCTGTTATTTTTTTTTGAACACTATACTGGTACGGATTAATACCGTAGGATGAAAGGGTATTATTTTTTGTAGTATTACAGGCAAGCAGAAATAAGAAAATGCAAACCGGTGCAGCTTTTGTCATATTAAAAAGATGAGTTAAAAAAATAAAGCTACATAAATCAACGCATTTGCCGGACAAGGAAATGTGATGGTAAATTGTAAGTCGTTTATTACCTTGCTCCCAAAATCAGCAAATGTTCACAAGACACTGTTTTTGGAGTGAACTTTAATTTTATTAAAGTACATTTAGTAGCATAAACTTGTAAACAGAAATACTTTTTTATATTTAATCATTAATTATGTTTAGAAAATTTGTAATTGCTGTACTGCTATTCGCCGTGTTAACCGGTTGCAAATCTAAATCAGCCTTTAACTACAGCCAGAGTATTGTGAAGAAAGAAAAAAGCATGATCCCGGAAATGCAATCAACAGAGAAAAAGGTAGTAAAATTTTTGACCGACAGGCAATTTGACAGTGTAGCAGCAGCCGGCGTATTTATGGAAAACCTGGTACAGGCAAAGATTGATGAAATAGAAGCATTGCCGGTTCCCCGGGTTAAAGAAGCTGACAATTTTAAAAAGGCAACCATGAATTACTTCAGGTTTATAAAAAGTTTATATACAGATTATAGAAACCTGGGTAATGCAAAAACGGAGGAGGAAAGAGCGGAAGTCGTGACAGATTTGCAAAAGCTGGTAGATGCAAAACAATCTGCCATCAATGATATGCAATCTGCGCAAAGAAAGTTTGCTGATGCAAATGGATTCAAAATTCAATAATTATACTTTAGGGTAAGAACCACCCGGGGATAATAAGCCGGTTATTGTTTCATTTTTATGAACATTCCAGTATCACCGGTGAATTTACATAGACGGAATCGCCTGCTTCCTGAATTGCTGCTATATTCGCTGAATAAATATTAGTAATGCGAAGACTATTTCTACTTGTTACATGTGCCTTGTTTCTTGTGCCTTGTTCCTTTTCCCAGGCTCCCCAAAGCTGGACCTCTGCCGAAATGTACCAGGCTTTGCGAAAGTTGAATGTACTTGGTTCTGTATTATATGTTGCGGCACATCCCGATGATGAGAATACAAGATTGATTGCTTATTTATCCAAAGACAAATTATACCGCACCGGTTATCTTTCTATGACAAGAGGTGACGGCGGACAAAACCTGATTGGTGATGAGCAGGGAATTGAATTGGGTCTGATAAGAACGCAGGAATTATTGTCGGCAAGGAGAATTGATGGCAGCGAACAATTTTTTACAAGGGCCTATGATTTTGGCTATTCAAAGAATCCTGAAGAAACTTTTACTAAATGGGATAAGGAAAAAATATTGAGTGATGTGGTATGGGTGATAAGAAAATTTCAACCTGATGTTATTATCACAAGATTTCCCACTACCGGTGAAGGCGGTCATGGTCATCATACCGCTTCGGCAATTTTAGCTAATGAAGCATTTTCTGCAGCTGCCGATCCTAATCGTTTTCCGGAACAACTGAAATATGTACAGGTTTGGCAGGCCAAAAGACTTTTATGGAATACATTCAACTTTGGTGGAACTAATACCACAAGAGAAGATCAATTGAAAATTGATGTAGGCGGTTATAACCCTTTGCTTGGAAAAAGTTATGGCGAGATTGCAGCTACCAGCCGCAGCCAGCATAAAAGCCAGGGTTTTGGTGTGCCTGCTTCAAGAGGAGAAGCCATCGAATATTTCAAAGCAACAAAAGGAGATCAGCCTTCAAGTGATTTAATGGATGGGGTTGATATGACATGGAAAAGAGTGGCCGGTGGAGCAGTTATTGAAAATATGATTGACAGCTTATCTGCTTCATTTGATTTTCTTCATCCGGAGAAATCGGTGAAAGGATTGGTTTCGCTATATCAAAAGCTGCAATCAATGGCAGATAGTTACTGGAGAAATAAAAAGTTGGAAGAAATAAAACAATTGATAGAACAATGCAGTGGGTTGTTTATTGATGCTACTACAACCGAACAGTTTGCAGTACAAACAGATTCAATAAGGGTCAGTTTTTTACTAAATAATCGTCTTGGTTCAAATGCTATTCTTAAGGAAGTAAAGATGGATGCATTTGATTCCTTGCTGAACCAGGCTCTGGCAAAAAATAAAAACCAGTTTTTTTCTAAAACCTTCTTTGTTCCCTCTTCCAAATTTGTTACACAGCCATACTGGCTGGAAAATAAGATGGAGGAAGGATATTTTAATGTAAATGACCAGCAAAAAATTGGACAAGCTGATGTAGATGCGAGCTTTATGGTCAATATTATTTTAAATATCGAGGGACAGGATTTTGATTTTCTGAAACCGGTGAAATATAAATTTACGGATCCTGTAAGGGGGGAATTGTATCAGCCATTAGTAGTTATTCCTTCTTATTCCTTAAAAATTAATCCCGAACTTGATATTCTTAGAGGTATTCCAAAGGTGCAGTACGATATGATTTTTTCATCTTTTAAGAATAATAACTTAATTAAGGCTTATCGCACACCTGGCATTGGGTTAATTGATTCTTTTTTGTTAAAAAAAGGGGATGTAAAAGTAATTCCATTTTCAGAAGAATTAGATTGGCAACCCCTTTATGATCCTAAAAATCCAAAGCAGGTAATTTTCAATTTGTCACTTAACAATGAATATACATTTAGAGATAAAATTATTAATAGGCCCTTATTTGAATTCAGAAATATTAAATATGATCATATCCCTGCGATTGTATATTTTAAAAATTCAAAGGTTGTTGTCAAAAACTTTGACTTAAAAACCTACAACAAAAAAATCGGTTACATCGTCGGCGCCGGAGATAAAGTGCCCGAAGCATTAGAGCAAATGGGTTATGAAGTAATATTGCTTACTGATAAAGAACTTTCCAGGAATCATCTCGACCAGTTTGATGCCATCATCACCGGTGTAAGGGCATATAATACGCATGACTGGATGAATAATCATTATGATAACCTGATGAAATATGTAAATGATGGCGGTAATTTAATTGTGCAGTATAATACCAGTAACCAGATTGGTCCGGTAAAAGCAAAGATCAGCCCTTATAATTTCGATATTTCAAGAACAAGGGTAACAGATGAAAATGCAACTGTTACTTTTTTAAAACCCGAACATCCCGTGATGAATTTCCCGAATAAAATAACCCAGGAAGATTTCAAAGGCTGGATACAGGAAAGAAGTATTTATCATGCCACAGCATTTGACAGCACAAAATTTGAAACAATATTTTCCATGAATGATCCCGGCGAAAAACCGGATGCCGGAAGTTTGATAATTGCTAAATACGGGAAGGGATATTTTACATACACCGGTCTTGTATTTTTCCGGGAATTACCGGCAGGTGTACCCGGTGCTTATCGCTTGCTGGCAAATTTGATTGCATTGAATAAAAAGAAAGGATTCTAAACCCCTCTGAATCTTCCCTAAAGGGGAAACTTGCGGAACTACTGGCAGTTTGAAAAATATTTTATGGGAGCACAACAAAAACCGGATGTAAGAAGAGGAGAGATGGCTTTTATATTTGCTATTGTTCTTGGGCTTGCCCTTGGCATCGTCATAAAAAAAATAAGAATTGGAATTTTAATAGGATTGGTTTTGGGAATTATGATTGTACTGACCGGCTGGTTACGTTCAACAAGAAAATAATCCATGTCATCACCAGATAACGATAAGGCGCCATTTTTTAAAAACTGGAACTACTGGTATGTGCTGGTAATTGGGTTTCTTATTGTTTTGATCATCCTCTTCAGTCTTTTCACCAAAAAATTTGCATGAGCCAGCTTGATTGGATAGTGCTTATTATTACGCTGCTTACCATCATCACCTATGGCTTATACAAAAGCCGTACCTCTCATAACCTCGATGGATATTTTCTCAGCAACCGGAGCATGCCGTGGGGATTGGTGCTGTTGAGTATTATGGGAACACAGGCCAGTGCCATTACTTTTCTTTCAGCGCCGGGACAAGCTTACACGGATGGGATGCGGTTTGTACAATATTATTTTGGCATTCCACTGGCGATGGTGGTGATCTGTATTTTCTTTGTTCCCATTTTCAGCAGGCTGAAAGTTTATACGGCTTATGAATATTTAGAAAACCGGTTTGATAATAAAACAAGAACGCTGACTTCCTTCCTGTTTCTATTGCAAAGAGGATTGTCAACTGGTATCAGCGTATTTGCACCTTCCATTATTCTCTCGTCTTTGTTTGGGTGGAATATTTATTATACCAATATCCTGATGGGCGGATTGCTGATTATTTATACGATGAGTGGTGGCGCCAAAGCAGTGGCTTACACACAGCAACTTCAACTCATCATCATCTTCGTCGGTATGTTTTTGGCGGGATACATGGTAGTAAACATGCTGCCAAAAAATGTAAGCTTTGGTGATGCCTTACAATTAAGTGGAAAATTGGGTAAGCTAAATGTTATTACAACCGGTTTTGAAAAAGGTCACTTTAACTGGAGCGATCAATACAATTTATTAAGCGGAATCATTGGCGGGTTCTTCCTTGCTCTTTCCTATTTTGGGACTGATCAAAGCCAGGTAGGTCGTTATCTTACTGCTAAATCGTTAAAACAAAGCCGGCTTGGTTTATTAATGAATGGATTGGTGAAAGTGCCCATGCAGTTTGCTATCCTGCTGATCGGGGCATTGCTATTTACTTTTTACCAATTCAATAAAGCTCCTGTTTTTTTTAATAATGTGCAGGTAAGAAAACTGGAACAATCTGTTTATAAAGATTCTTTTTTGCTGGTGCAAAAGCAGTATGATGTTATTACTGCTCAAAAGCAGCAGGCAGTTGTAGCTTATTCCGCTGCCACTGATATTGATAATACTACCTGGAAAGAAAAATCTTTGGTAGAATTACAGGGGCTGCAGAAAATAGCAGACAGTCTTCGGGGCCAGGTTAAAAAATGGCTGAATACAAAAGCTGTTGGCGGCGATGGCAATGATACCAACTATATCTTTCTGCGTTTTGTTGTGGATTATTTACCCGTAGGATTGGTAGGTTTGCTTATAGCAATAATTTTTCTCGCATCGTGGGGAAGTATTGCTGCTGCCATTAATGCCCTGGCATCTTCCAGTATGATTGATTTTCACCGGCGGTTCGCCAAAAAGAAAGAAAGCGGTGAAGATGAATATCACTTATCGAAATGGTACACACTGGCCTGGGGAATTTTTTGTATTGTAGTCGCCATGTTTACTTATAATATCGGCAACAGCCTGATAGAAGCTGTAAATGTGCTGGGCTCACTTTTTTATGGAGTGATACTGGGTGTTTTTTTAGTTGCGTTTTTTATTAAAAGAATTAAAAGCGGGCATGTTGTTTTTTGGGCCGCCGTGTTAGCGGAGTTGCTTGTATTAACTGTTTTTATTATGACTAAAACCGGTGTATTTAAAATGGGGTTCCTCTGGCTCAATCCAATTGGTGGTTTTGGCGTAATCTTATTCTCCCTTTTACTTAATAATCTTATATTCAAAAAAGAGCTCTCCGCAAAAGGAGCTTTATAATTCAATAAGAATTTTTCTTAAACCCCCTTCGGGGAGAGCTTGTTCCGATCTTATCGGGATTTGGAGGGGCCTTACTTATTCAACTCCGCCAGCAGCTTTTCATTTAGCTTCACGTAGTCATCATTTTTTTGTTCCTTAGCCAGGTCCATTGATTTTTGCGAAGCTGCTTTTGCTTCTTCTTTTCTACCCAGTCTGGCGAGGCAATTGGCTCTTTGATGATGAATGAAGAATGCAGTGGGTTGTAATTCTACTGCTTTGTCAAACCATGCCAGTGCCTGGTTCAGGTCTTTGCCATTATCCATATAATACATCGCCGCATTGAAATAAGGACGATTGTCTTTATTCATCAGCTGGTCTATCTGTGCCATCACTTTTGTTTCTACATCAGTTGTGATGGGTAATGCAACAACTGTTTTGTCCCACATTATATGTAACTCGCAGGTAGTTGGTTTCACATTGGCAAATTGCATGGTAAATGTTTCCAGGCTATTATCCATATCCATGGTTTTTGCTTCCACTCTTACTATGTCCTGGTCTTGTTTGTAGTCGGCAGCGTTAGTTACATTAGTTTGTTTACTGATAATAATAAGCCAGCTTTTTTTATCAGGGATTGTAAGCAAACCGTATTTACCGGCAGGAATATTTGTGCCGCCAATAGTTACATTATCACCAAATGTCAGGGTAGTAGCACTATTAGCACCGGTACGCCAAACTTTACCAAAAGGTACCAGGTCGCCAAAAATTTTTCTTCCTTTTATTCCAGGGCGGGAATAAGAGACTTCAACAGTAGAAAGACCAAAGTCCTGTTTAATAGTTTGTGTGGGGCTGGGGGCTGGTGTTTTTAATTGTGCATCGGAATTAAAAACGATAAAAGAAGCAATGATTGCAATTAATATTTTTTTCATAACAAGCTTTTTTTGAAGGGTAAAGATAGGAGCCTGTTATTAATAAATAGTTTTGTTTTTGGGAACTTATAGTGATTTATCGAAAGGAACAGTGACAGATGTCCTTCCTTTTTTTGCTTTCCGTTTCCACTTTGGGCCTTCTTTAATCAGACGGATAGCTTCATCATCGCATTTGGAGCAAAGAGATTTTTCTACCTTAATATTAATGGGGTTGCCGTTTTTATCTACTTCAAAAGAAACTTCCACTTGTCCTCCTGCATTCTGCTTTGTCCTGATTTCATCCGGTGGATTCAGGTTGTTGGCAATATAAGTATCATAATTTTCCCAACCATCTTCCGGTTCAGGTTCTTCTAATGTCCTGTTAGCATCCCGGTTACGGGCTGCTGCATTAGGTTTTTGATTGCTGATAACTACCTCGGATAAACTTTTATCATCCTGCAAAATAACCTGGTTATTGGAAACACTGTTTCTAAGCTGAACATTGGTGTTCTCAAAACCAACTGATTTTACTTGTACTGATAAAACCGTGTCGGGATAGGTTAAATTAAAATTACCTGCCACATCGGTGTAGGTCCCGGCATTATTATCAGCGGGATTATAAACTCTTGCAAAAGGTAAGCCCACATTATTGGCATCTGTAACACGGCCACGGAAAGTATTTGTGTTGCTCCGGTAATTCTGACCTTCTGCAACTTTGCGGTTTGCAGCAATCGATTTATTTCCCTGGCCGTTATCGTTATTTTGAATGGCCTTGTCTTTGGCTACTTCTTTAGAAAGTTCCTGGTTATTGATAACACCGGGTTTGGTTTCAGCACCACCGGTTATTTTATATTGTGCATTTTTCTCGTCTTCCCTTTTAGCCGGTGTGTTTGATGCCTGGTTATTATGTTCGGGTATAGAAACAGCGGTTTTGTTGGTTGGCAAAGAAGTTCCGCTAACTGCTTCAGTTGAAGCTGTGCCTTTTGCTGTATTGTCTGTTGGCGTAAATGCGTTTGAATTGACTTTTTGCTTTGGCTGTATGACAACTGTTTCTGAATTTGTTTTGACTAAGCCTTGTCCTGATTTGCCTGTAACAGTAATTGAAGTGTCATTAGATTTCAGATCCCCTGTTTTTTTTGTTTCAGCCTGGGCGATATTCTTTGATGGGTTGTTAAAAATAAATTGTTTTGCCAGCAACCCTGCCCCAACAATGATAATAACCAATGCAGCTACCCTTAACCAGGGGAATGAAGTTTTTCCTCCGCCCTTCATGGGTATCACTTTTCCTGTTTCCACTTTTTCTGCCAGTCTTTTTTTCAGTTCATCAATATCAGCAGCATGATTAACGCCTGCAACAGCATAGCCTTCCAGTGCATCAGCAAGGAAAGGATCATCCAACGCTGCTTTTTCCAGGTCATGCCTTTCTTTGGGAGAAAGCAGGCCCTTGTGATATTTTTCAATATCAGCGGCTGAATAGTTTTTTATGGTGTTATCTGTTGCCATGCCCCTATCTCCTAAAGGGAGATATTAAGTTTGTTGTTTAAAAATTTCATTTACAAAGTACATATATTAAATAATCTCAGGCTCCTGACTCCCGACTCTGAACTCCCGACTCACTTTTCTCCATGCAATTCTTCAAATTCCTTCTGCCGTTCTGAATAAAACTCCTCACCTGGTTCCAGTCATGCCCTGTCGTCTCCACTATTTCATTATAACATTTACCTTCTAAGTAAAAGAGCTTTATTGCAATCCTTTGTTCTTCCAGTAATGTGCCGAGGCAGAATTCCAGTTTCTTAAAATTCTCTTCTTTATCCAGCACGCCATTCAGATGCACATTTTCTTCCGATTGCACAAGTTCTGTCTTAAACTCTACAGTTTTCATATTCCGGGGTGTCCGGAGCTGCATCAGGCAATGATTCTTAGCCAACTGGTGCAGCCAGCCTTTAAAATTCTCCACTTCGTGTTTTTTCAATTTCGATACCAGTTCTTCAAAGATCAGCATCACACTGTCTTTGGCGGTTTCTGGTTCCTTATAATATTTAAGGCAAACGCCATAGACCAGTTCCATGTACCGCTGGTAGAGTTCACCCAATACGGCCATCTCGCCGGATTCTTTATACAGCGCCACCAGTTCTTTATCGGTTAGTGATCTCGCCCCAGGCGAGGGGGATATGTTCTTAATAAAAGACACCGTGCTAAAATTAACGAATAAATTTTTACAGGTTCTTATGCAATTGCAAAAATGTCAGCATCAGGGATATTAAAATACAGTATATGAAAAAAATAATCCTTCTTATTGCCCCTGTCATATTGATTATGCTGGCATTCAGGCCTGTTAAGTCTTTAACCGTATCAGGAACCGTAACTGATGAAACCGGAACTCCGCTTCCCGGTGTCTCCGTTCAGGTAAAAGGAACCACAACTGGCGCCTCCACTTCCAATAAAGGCGATTATAGAATTACTTATTCCAATTACAATGCTGTACTTGTATTTTCAGGTGCAGGTTTTGAAACGAAGGAAGAAAAAATTGCCGGGAGGAGTATAGTCAATATTACTTTGAAACATTCAATTATGCTGGGGACTGAAGTAGTGGTTACTGCTGCTGGACAAAGCCGGCAGGCCAAATCCCTCGGTTATTCCACTGTTCATGGTAATGGTCTTGCAGGAAAAGCACCAGGCGTGCAAGTGCAGGGTGACATGAATTCCTATTATAGAACTAGTAAGGATGAACTTCACGAAGATTTTGAACGGGAAGGTTATGATAATATTACAGAAAACAAATTCTTAAAAGTTTCGGATAATCCGCTCTCTACTTTTTCTATTGACGTGGATGCAGCTTCTTACAGTAATGTCCGCCGTTTTTTAAACCAGGGACAGTTGCCACCTGCAGGAGCAGTAAGGATTGAAGAAATGATTAATTATTTTCATTATGAATATCCCCAACCCACCAATGGCGATCCTTTCTCCATTAATACAGAAATATCCGATTGCCCCTGGAATAAAGAAAATAAATTGGTGCTGATCGGTTTGCAGGGAAAGAAAATCCCAACAGAAAATCTTCCTGCTTCCAATCTTGTTTTCCTGATTGATGTTTCGGGATCCATGAGTGATGCTAATAAACTGCCTCTCGTAAAAGCTTCTATGAAAATGCTGGTTGACCAGTTGCGTGAACAGGATAAAATATCCATGGTAGTGTACGCAGGAGCAGCTGGATTAGTATTATCACCAACAAGTGGTTCCGAAAAAACAAAAATCAAAGAAGCGATTGATAATCTTGATGCCGGTGGTTCTACTGCCGGTGGCGCCGGTATCAAACTGGCCTATCAAACAGCAAAGGAATATTTTGTAAAAGGTGGAAACAACCGTGTTATCCTTTGCACAGACGGCGACTTCAATGTTGGCGAAAGCAGTGATGATGCAATGGAACGTTTAATTGAAAATGAAAGAAAGAGTGGTGTGTTCCTGACTGTATTAGGTTATGGAATGGGTAATTACCAGGACAGCAAAATGCAGAAGCTGGCGGATAAAGGCAACGGTAATCATGCTTATATTGACGGCATCACCGAAGCAAAAAAAGTGCTGGTGAATGAATTTGGCGGTACACTTTTCACTATCGCCAAAGATGTGAAACTGCAGATTGAATTCAATCCTGCCAAAGTACAGGGTTATCGCCTGATTGGTTATGAAAACAGGATGCTGGCCAAAGAAGATTTCAACGATGATAAAAAAGATGCCGGTGAACTTGGAAGTGGCCATACTGTTACTGCTTTATACGAAGTGATACCTGTAGGTGTGAATAGCGACTTTTTAAAAACTGTTGATTCATTAAAGTATCAAAAGAATGTTACTCCCCTTAGTAAGTCTGCACAAACAGACGAAATACTGACCGTGAAATTCCGCTACAAAGCTCCGGATGGGGATGTAAGTAAATTGATTGAGCACCCGGTAAAGGACAAGCAGATTTCTATTGCTAAAACATCAGATAATTTCCGCTTTGCAGCATCGGTTGCACAGTTTGGGATGCTTCTGCGCAATTCAGAATTTAAATCCAATGCTTCTTATGCTGATGTATTGAGCCTGGCCCGTAATGCAAAAGGGAATGATGAAGAAGGATACCGTTCAGAATTTATACGGCTGGCAGAAAGTGCAAAATTGCTGGCAAAGACAAGTCCTGAACTGAAGAAGAATGTAAGTGAAGACGATGAGGAAGAAACTAAATCAGTGCCTGTAAGTAAGAATAAATAGCTAATCATTTAACAGCCGGTTAGTGATAACGGGGTTCCGTTTCTACGGAACTCCTCTTTTTAGAACCGGGATTTACTTGATTAGTGAAGGATTTTGAAGAAAAAAAACTGAACTTATGAGAAAGATTTTTACATTTTTTTTATTGCTGATTTCCTCTATCAGTTTTTCTCAGGTAAATGACCGGATTGTCTTGCCGGGATTTGATACTTCAAATCAAACTCAGGTTTTTTGCCATAATCTTCAACCATGCGGTATGGTGAGGCGTTATGCTGAAACACACGGATCTGCAACAACTGCAAAACAAGATTCAAGTGCCAAAAGGATATGTACAAGGTGTGTAAATAAAGGGGACCCATTATATGTTCTTAACGGCATCGCCATTGTGAAAACGAACGAAACTGAATTGAGCTTAAAAGAGATTGAAGGGATTTCTGTTTTAAAAGGGGTCGAAGCAATGGCAATCTTTGGATACCTGGGAATAAATGGTGTTATTATTATTACTACAAAAAAATCCCTAATCCGGAAATTTATCATCAAAGATTCTTTGAAGGGAAAAAGAATGAAAGATGCTTCTGTTTCATTCCTGTCAGTCAAAAATAGAAACGATAAAATTCAGCTTGTATCAAATGACAGTGGAGAAGTTGCCACGGATAAGCTTAAAATGGGTAAAGAGTATAAGGTTATCATCAATTCAATCGGGTATAAACCATTTATTGCTTTATTCAGGGCTTCTGTTGATGGCCCGACTAAAGAATTTCTTCTTGAAAAGGATATTATAAACTTTAATAATACTGTTAGCGGCATGAAAATTTTTCCCAATCCTGTCCCGTCAGGTTCTGATCTGAACATTGGTTGCAGGCAAACAGAAGAAGGATATTATACAGTTCAATTAGTGAGTCAATCCGGGCATTCAATGTATCAGCAGGAAATCTGGATAGATGCCGAAGCAAGGATATTGACTATTCATATTCCTGCAGTTGCAGCGGGCAGCTATTTTCTCTTGTTGACCAGCAAAAAATCTCAAAAAGGAGTTGCAGAAAAAGTCCTGGTAAAATAAAAAAATAATATATGGGTTTGTGCTTAACACCGGATAAATATATTGGCATACCAATCGTAATATTCATGTTGGATTTTCATGTCTGAGTAGGGAAATTCCCATTGCATAAATCAATGATGCGTGTAATCTTTGCAGTAGTATTTTTTTTAATCAATTAAATCAATATCTTATGAAAAAACTCTTCCACTTTGGGATCATTGCCTTAATGGCTTTGGTCGCCACATCCTGTTCTAAATCTTCCACTGATACAGTGGCAAAGGATCAAGCCACAGCAGCAAAAAATCAAAGCCTGCTGCGAGAGAAAATTACTTTTTTAAACACCCGTAATCATCATGCAAATGCTGCCAATATCTGGCTGGATGCTTCCAAGATCTATCCGTATATCAACCAACCGTTTGATATGAAGTTAGGCAATCCTGATGCAGTGCTTACAACTGGTCAGACTGCCGTATTTTATATTATTCTTTCAGAAGAAGTTGCAAATTTAACGACTTCTTCTGCTACACTAACCGCTTCGGATGATGCTACGGGGGATGTAGTAGGAACCTATAATTTAATTTCATACAGAGATCTAGGCACGGTTGATGCCGTTGTGGTGCCGGCTGAGTTGGCAAATGTTCCGTTTATGTGTGCCATCGTTAATCTGAATGATCAGTATACTAATAAAACCATTTCATTATCTTCTTATATTCAATTTGATATTGGAACTACCGGGGCGAATTTAAGCCAGGCGATCTCTGTAATTCCGTAACCAACCACTTAAATTTAAATAAGAAAAACTTTTCCGTTTAAGGAAAAGTTTTTTATTTAAATGAAGGATGAAATTTTTCCAGCGTCTTTTTTAAAAACTCACGGTCAAGATGAGTATAAATTTCGGTAGTCGTAATGCTTTCATGCCCCAGCATCTCCTGTACAGCCCGCAGGTCGGCGCCACCTTCTATCAAATGTGTGGCAAATGAATGACGGAAAGTATGCGGGGAAACTGTTTTTTTTATTCCGGCTTTTTGCACCAGGTCTTTAATAATGTAAAAAATCATTACTCTTGACAATTTGCTGCCCCGGTTGTTAAGAAACAGTACATCTTCATTGCCTTTTTTTACCTCAATATGAACTCTTATTTCGTTCTTATAAATATTGATAAATTTAATGGCACTGCCGCCAACCGGTACTAATCTTTCCTTATCGCCTTTGCCAATCACCCGGATAAAACCAATATCAAGATAGAGCTGCGAGATTTTTAAGTTTACCAATTCAGTTACACGCAGGCCACAACTATACATCGTTTCCAGTATGGCTTTATTGCGGCCACCTTCCGGTTTGCTTAAATCAATCTGTGCAATGATGTTTTCTATTTCATCAAAACTCAACACGTCGGGTAATGTTCTTTTCAGCTTGGGAGCTTCCAGCAATGTAGTGGGATCTGTGGTGGAAATATTTTCCAGCAAACAATATTTATAAAATGATTTAATGCCTGAAATGATCCTTGCCTGTGAGGAAGCTGTCATTCCCAGTTCAGCAATATTTTTAACGAATGACTGGAGATCTTTTAAAATGATCTCCGCAGGCATTTTGAGTGATTCTTTCTCCTGCAGGTATTGGGTAAGCAGTTCGATATCTCTTCCATAGGCCTGTACAGAATTATCTGAAAGCGATTTTTCTAGCTGCAGGTATGATTTAAATCCTTTTTTATAGGGCTCCCACATGTGATGATTTTGAAATTGGAAAATTGTCAGATTGGGAAATTGGCTATACAGCGGGAAGAAATTTCGTCCCACTCAGGCGGGACCCAATTTCAAAGTTCCCTGATTATTTCAAGGTAATATTTTTCTCCAGCTCTTTCCATTCATTATCAATTTTTACTTTCACCCATATCCGGGTTGGCGTGACATTAACGGAATCAATATGTTCATGTATGGCATCGTAGTCAATATCCAGCGCCTTACCAAAGGTCAACTGTGCAGTTTTGCCGGTAAACATATCTTCTACAAAAATATTCCCCGGGTCAGTATAAGCCACCAAATTGCCGGTTATTGAAAATTTGGGGTCAATATTGTTGATAGCTTTGCTCTTTCTTCCGATTGAAGCAGTTCTGTTGAAAGGTAATTTTGCCAGGTAACCATGTCCGGTAGCGCAATTATTAAACATCACCCACACATAGGCCGTGTCGTTGAAGAAACACCTGATATAATTTTTATTCAGTTGAACTTCCCTTCCAGTAAAAAAGGAAACAGCCTCTTTCTTATTTACTCCCATTCCGCTATAGCTCCATATTATTGTATCAGCCATGCAGTTCCTTGCACTGATATATACATAAGGCTTCAGTTCATAGTCGCCGGTAAATTTTACGGTATCTTTTAAACAGGCGGTGTCACAAAAAAGTTTGGAGGCCGTGGAAGATGTTTTGCAGGCGCCAAATGACAAAGCAAGCCCGATGATAACAGCCGGTATAATCAGTATTCTCATGTTAATTGATTTAGTCTATAAACAAAAATAGCTATTGAAAAACTCTGCTGCTAAAATTATTTTTTACTTGTACTACGAAACGGTTGAAATATTATCTTCGCCGGATGTCATCGATAAAATCCGTAAATCTTCGTTCGTTCAGGCAAAAGGCCAGGCACAGAAAAAGTAGTTTTCGCCGCTTTCTCAGCAAAATGGAAAAACAACCGCCAAAGGGATTTAAAAATCTGACCATCCGGATTGAAAAAGAAGTATGGAGAGAAGTTGACTGTCTGAGTTGCGCTAATTGCTGCAAAACGATGACACCAACATTCACTGCAAAGGATATGAAAAGAATATCTGCGCATTTCAATATGACGGTGGAAGCCTTTCAGGAAAAATGGCTGAAAAGAGAAAGAGGCGGAGACCGGGACTGGCTCAATAAAACAGAGCCTTGCCAGTTTTTGAACTTAAAAGATAATATGTGCAGCATTTATGATGTTCGCCCCGCTGATTGTGCCGGCTTTCCGCACCTGTTAAAAAAGTTCAGCGATTTTGTTCATATTCACAAACAGAATGTAGAATATTGCCCGGCTACTTTTAAAATGGTAGAGAAAATGATGTTGCACCTGAATCATCCCATATCGAAGCTTTTATTATAAGAATACATCTTCCAGTAAAAAATACTCAGGCTCTTTGAATTTGTGCAGTGTGATGGCAAGGATATCATATTGAATCCATTTATACCCGGGATTTAAAAAAAGAAATTCATCGGCAGCTTTTTGCAGGTGTTTGAATTTTTTCTTTGTTACACTGTCTTCTGGGTTGCCAAATTGGTTGCCTTGCCTTGCTTTTACTTCCACAATGTGCAGCTTACCTTCTTTTTTGGCTACTATATCAATTTCATAATGTGAGTGCCGCCAGTTGCGATGCAAAATTTCATAGCCTTTTTCCTGCAGCCAGTTCACCGCCATTTGTTCCCCTTCTTTTCCAAGAATATTATGCGAGGCCATTTATTATATTTGTATCAAGTTACAACTTCGGGTTCTAAATTTTACCTTACTAACTATTAAAAAAAATTTATGCCAGGAATTTATCGTTTAAAAGGAACAGTAAAACATTACGACTGGGGCGGAACAAGTTTTATACCTGCCCTGTTGCATACCGAAAATAAGGAGAATCATCACTTTGCCGAATACTGGATGGGTGTTCATCATCATGATAACTGTGCGGTTGAATTGCCCGGCCATCACAGGGTGTTACTGAAAGAATACCTGAAAGATCATCCGGAATACCTGGGCACGGAAGTGCAGCAGCGTTTTGGTCACCTTCCTTATTTGTTCAAAGTGCTGGATGTTAGTAAAATGTTGTCGATCCAGGTGCATCCTTCCAAATTGGCTGCGGAAAAAGAATTTGCAAGGGAAAATGCAGAAGGTATTTCCATTGATTCCATCCGCAGGAATTATAAAGATGATAACCACAAACCGGAACTGATGGTGGCCCTCAGCGATTTTTGGTTATTGCATGGATTTAAGCCACCGGAGGCATTAACGTATACTTTATTAAATGTAGTTGAACTAAGAGAACTGCTTCCCGTATTTAATCAATCAGGCTACGAAGGATTGTATAAATATGTAATGGAAATGCCGCAGGAAGATGTGAACCGGATACTGCAACCACTGATTAATAATCTTGCAACTGTTTACAAAGACAAACAACCTGATAAGTATGATGAGGATTTCTGGGCCGCCAAAGCTGCTTACAGTTTTCCACATAATGGAAAAATTGACCGGGGAATTTTTTCTATTTACTTCTTCAATTTAGTTCATCTTAAGAAAGGGGAGGGCATCTTCCAGGATGCCGGTGTGCCGCATGCTTACCTTGAAGGACAGAATGTGGAAATCATGGCCAGTTCGGATAATGTGTTGCGGGGCGGACTGACCAATAAACATATTGATATAAAAGAGGTATTGAAGCATGTAAAATGCGAAGCCACTAATGTTTGCATTCTTTCCGGCGAACAGATAAACAATTTTGAAAAAGTGTATAAAACGTCAGCGCCTGATTTTCAATTAAGCGTTTTCAACCTGAAAGCAGGTGAAGTAGTTTCATTTGCTCCCGGTACTGCTGAAGTGATTTTACTGACGGAAGGAAATGCCGAACTGGTAAATGGCGCCGGGGCTTTAAAACTGGAAGCAGGTCATCCTTCAGCCATTGTTTTTGCAGGGAAAGAGGTAAAGCTGAGTGCTGTTACAGGAGCCACTGTTTTCAGGGCTTCGGTACCTCTTTAGTGCATCGGTACCCCGCTGAAAGCGGGGGCCTGATGAATAGATAAACTGAAATTGCTTCAATTCATTTATTTTTGCTTTTCATCTTAATTATTTTTTATGAAGATCAACGGACGCTTAATCATTTTTACATTGCTGCTGGTGGCATTAGCCACAGGCAGCAAATATTTCTTCGGGCCCGATCTGAACTGGTCCGGGTTTTCACCGGTGATTGCAATAGCATTATTTTCCGGGATGATCATTAAGCAAAAGAATATGTCTTTCATACTGCCATTGCTGGCTTTGTTTCTTAGCGATGCAGTGATCCAGTTTTTATGCAACCAGGATATATTTCCTTATGCCGGTTTTTACAGCGGCCAATGGATAAACTATCTCATCTTACTATCAGCAACATTGATCGGCTGGGCATTGAAGGGTAGAAAATACTCCTCTCTTTTTGCGGGTGCAATTGCAGCGCCAACTGTATTCTTCCTGGCATCCAACTTTATGGTGTGGGCAGGGGCGCAAATTACTTATACCAAAGATTTTAATGGCTTGATGAATTGCTATGAAGCCGGATTGCCTTTTTACAGAAATTCATTGATCGCTACAATGATCTTCTTACCTGTCATTCTTTTTGTTTTTAATTATCTAACCAAGAAGAAAGCGGTACTTACATTAGCTTAATCCATTCTCTGTATAATTTGAAACCCATCAGTGTATGCTGGTGGGTTTTGTTATTTCGGGGTTTTGTCATGCCTAGGAACGAGGCATCTCAAAGGCTTCCATCTATTGCTTATTGTATTCTCTGAGACTCCTCCTTCGTCGGAGTGACAAGACTCCGACTAATAATTTTTTACTATGACTTTGGCAATGGCAATAATTCCCAAGAGTAACCATGCAGGCATAAAAAAAATAAATATCCTGACTTTCAAAAGCCACATCAATAAATTCCATGACGGTAATAGTATAAGCATGGCTTTTGTAAAACAAATATCGTTATGCAATGCAGGGATTAACGCCTGGGCTACGAAAGAACCAATGACAGGGGGAATAAAAATCAGTGCAAAAGTAAAAAGATGGCCGAGTACAGGAATTTCCTCTATCGAGTTAATCCAATTCTTTTCTGTATCTACACCTAAAAACAACATAAGTATAAATTTTTATTCCTCTTTATGGTTTGGGAATATAACCCTCATCCTCCAGCAACTTATGATGATGCCCATCTGCCGCTTCCGTTGCCAATTCATCACAACGGTTATTAAAAGGATTATCCGCATGTCCTTTCACCCATTTGAATTTGATATGATGATTGTGGGAGAGTTCATAAAATTCTTTCCATAGATCCGGGTTCTTTTTGCCGCCTTTGAAGTTTGTTTTGATCCAGTTCTTCAACCAGCCTTCTTCCCATGCTTTTACCACATACTGGCTGTCGGAATAAATAGTAATATTCATTCCATCTTTCTTCAATGCTTTCAATCCCGCAATCACCGCCATCAGTTCCATGCGGTTGTTGGTGGTGAGTTTATAGCCTTGTGATAATTCTTTGCGGTGAGTACCGCTCATTAATATTGTTCCATATCCGCCAGGGCCCGGGTTGCCTCTTGATGAGCCGTCTGTATAAATTGTAATAGTGTTATTCAATGGTATTGTTTCGTTACAATTTGTTTAACCGCAATGACGCTATGGCGCTAAGCACCGCTAAGATGGAAGCAAAATTCTTTGCGTAACATGGCGTCCTTGCGCCTTAGCGGTTAAGCTCTCAAACCTGGAAAACTCCCGTCTTCAAATCACCAATCTCCGCATTACAATTCGCCGCAGCTATCCCTTCACTAATAACTTTCCTCGTATCCACCGGGTCAATGATCGCATCTACCCACAACCTTGCCGCTGCATAATAAGGAGATGTTTGTGCATCATACCGGCCTTTTATTTTATCCAGTAATTTCTCTTCCGCTTTCGGGGTTATCACTTCACCTTTTGCTTTCAATGAAGCCTCTTCTATCTGCAACAAAACTTTCGATGCCGCATCACCACCCATCACCGCAATCTTAGCCGTAGGCCATGCATAAATGAAACGTGGATCATAAGCTTTGCCACACATGGCATAGTTGCCGGCGCCGTAAGAGTTACCAATGATGATCGTAATTTTTGGAACAACCGAATTCGCCACCGCATTCACCATCTTTGCACCGTCTTTAATGATTCCACTATGTTCACTGCGGCTGCCCACCATAAAACCTGTAACGTCCTGTAAGAACACTAACGGTATTTTCTTCTGGTTGCAATTCAAAATAAAACGGGCAGCTTTATCAGCACTGTCATTATAAATAACACCGCCCATCTGCATCTCACCACCACCTGAACCATCGGGTCGGGGGGATTTTTTTGCTTTCACCACCAAACGCTGATTCGCCACGATGCCCACGGCCCAACCATCAATCCTTCCGTATCCACAAACAATTGTTTTACCATAATCTTCTTTGAACTGTTCAAACTCTGAACCGTCAACGATGCGTTCAATAATATCCATCATATCATAAGGCTTGCCATCAAATGGAAAGAGGCCATAGAGTTCTTCTGCATTCTTCTTCGGCGCTTTCGCTGCTACCCGGTCAAAACCGGCTTTTGGTTTTTGTCCCAGCATGGAAAACATTTTTTTAATATGGTCCATGCATTCCTGTTCGGTCTTGAATTTATAATCAGCTATCCCCGATATCTCTGTATGTGTGACCGCACCGCCGAGGGTTTCGTTATCAACATCTTCACCGATCGCAGCTTTTACGAGGTAAGGCCCGGCTAAGTAAATAGAGCCATTGCCTTCCACCATCAGTGTTTCATCACTCATGATGGGCAGGTAGGCGCCGCCTGCTACACAAGGGCCCATCACTGCAGCAATTTGTGTGATGCCCATGCCGCTCATGCGGGCATTGTTGCGAAAGATGCGGCCAAAATGTTCTTTGTCGGGAAATATTTCATCCTGCAATGGCAGAAACACACCGGCGCTGTCAACGAGATAAATTACTGGCAAATGATTTTCCATTGCTATCTCCTGCAACCGCAAATTCTTTTTACCCGTAATAGGAAACCATGCACCCGCCTTCACTGTCTGATCGTTGGCGAGTATCACACATTGGCGGCCGCTAACATAACCAATGCCCGCCACCGTGCCACCCGCAGGGCAACCGCCCTGTTCGGCAAACATGTCGTAACCGGCAAAGGCGCCGATCTCGATAAAAGGTTGGTCTTTATCAATTAAATAAACAATCCGTTCACGGGGAGTGAGTTTGTTTTGCTTGTGTTGTTTTTCAATGGCTTTTTTACCGCCGCCTTCATAGATTTTTTCCAGGCGCTGGCGCATTTCGCTAAGGCTTTGTTTCAGTACGTCTTCGTTTTTATTAAATTCTATGTTCATTGATATAATAGATTAGTGATGAAAATATTATTGAACCTGCCTGCCGGCAGGCAGGTTCGAGGTTCATGGGTTGTTGGTTAGGGAACAAAGATAGGGAGAGGTGAGTTGGGAGTAGTGAGTTAGGAGCCAGGAGCTATTGCCGATTGTTTTGTTACTTCAGCGCTCTCAACCTTTCTTTTAATTCCCTGCCAGAAATATTTTCTATATCTGCTTTATCATAAATGGAAAGCAAGAAAACAGTTGTTTCAATTACCTGCACAAAAGTGATAATCCTTGCTCCGCCTGATTTGCCCTGTCTCTTTGAAGTGATTGCCATGCGGATTTTGTAACAATTGTTTCCGAGCGGGGTGCCTGTTTTCGGTTCTTCCAGCAAAATGGCAACCAATGCGGCCATATCTTTTTTTACAGAAGGATATTTCTTTGCTAGTTTCTTCAGTTCTTTTTCAAACGGGGGAGTAGGAATGATGTTAAAGCTCATTCAGCAATTGGTTGATGGTTTTTGCCTTAGCTTTTCCTTTGCTGTATTTTTTTACAAACTCGACGGATTGTGAAAGGTTATCAAGCATCTGTCTTTCTTTTTGGGAAAGCTTTTTTTTTGGAGTGGTTTTATAAATAGCCTGTTCCTCGTTTACTACGGTAAACTCCACATCATGGTTATCCAGGAATTCTTTTACCGCTTTTTCCTGTTTTCTTGTTTTTGGATTTACAACCAGTTTCATGCAGTGAAATTACTAAATTTTCTTTTTACTGGATTGTTGGTCTTCGAAAGAGCAAACGGCCTTTGTCTGCCTTCGGTAGATAAATTGCTGCCTGCCTGCCGGTAAGCAGGTTGTGCCAAGCCAGGTGTGCAGGCATGGTTCGACAGGCTCACCACCACCAAACGAATAGAGGAAAACTTAACTCAGGCCGTCATGCCTCTGCCTGTGGCAGACAGGTGCGGCAGATAAATTGGTGAAGCCAGTACACAATGCCAGGCTGTGAGACCCGTTTGCGATATACATTAACAGAATAAAACCAGATAAGACGGAGAAACAAACAAAGCATAGCTTTACAAAACTTATTTATACTCACTTAAAAAAATATTATGCCTGAGAGCAGAAACCGACCTGGCCATTTTTTTCAAAAACCCGCAGACATCCCATCCAGCCAAAGGGTAAAAGGAAAAACAGTGTGGGCTTTATTGTTTGCCGTTTTTGGATTGCTCATTTCCTATTTTGCGGCAGGATCTAACTATATAGTATTAATCGTGGCAACATTAGCTGCTGCCATTATAGGTTATTTTATAGGAAAGAAAATGGAAAAAAAAGAATGAAAAATAAGCATTAACTCAATCCGTAGTTGGCTTTTTTACCACTTTTTTGTCTTTGTTGGTTTTCAAAAGAGTAAATGGCCTTTGTCTGCTGTAGGCATGACAAACGAATAGAGGAAACCTAAACTCCGGCCGTTGGTGCGGCCAACACACAATGCCAAGCTCAACACCAATTGCGGCGTAAATATCAATATGGCCTTTTCTTAGGGTTCTTCCGCATATCAAACAGACAAAGAACTTCAATGGTATTATTCTGATAACGGTAAAAGATCTGGTTATGCGGCGTAAATAAGATACTGCGGACATTCTTTCTTTTAAGGGATTGTTTTCCCACGGTTGGATTTTTAGCAATAAACTCAATCCGTTTTTCCAGGCGGTCAAGAAAGTTGAAAGCAGTTTTAGCAGAAAATTCTTTTAGCAGGTATTGATAGACTCGGAGAGTATTATTGCGGAAGCGTTTGGAGATAATTATTTTTTCTTCCATTCCTTCATTTCTTTTTTAAAGTCACCCCAGGAAATGGTTTCTTTATTATCAGCTTCTTCAATGGCTTTATCTAATTCTTTCAACTGACCCGGAGACAGTTGGTCAACAATATCTTTTTTTGTGGCATAGAAAGCCACATCTTCCATTACCTGGTTCAGTACAGCTTCATCTTCTATGCCATCCAGCAGTTGGTATATTCTTGTCTTTACAGCTTTACTCATATTGGTTATTTTCAATTGTAAATTACAAAAATATATTCAGTCGTAAATTTTTTGCCTTTGCTGGTCTTCGAAAGAGTAAACGGCCTTTGTCTACCTTCGGTAGATAAATTGCTGCCTGCCTGCCGGTAGGCAAGTTGCGCCAAGCCAGGTGAGTGGGTGATCACCAACAAAGGAGTAGAGGAAGTTATAAGTCCTGCTCCTCGTAATCTACGAATTTCGTGGGGCAGAAGTAAAAAAAAAGAGACCGTCGCAGATTTTACGGCAGCCTCAATACAAAAGACCTTCTATTATTCTTTTTTTCCTCTTCCTCTTAGTAAAGCCACAAGTATAAGAATAAACACAGCTCCTCCTGCTACCCAAACCCATGGTTGTTGATACCAGTCAGAATTTTTTTTATCGACAGTAACGTTTACATCTATCCCTTTATCCTGTGCCCAGGATTGAAAGGAAAAAATTGTAGCCATTAAAAGAAAACCTGTTTGTTTAATAATTCTTTTCATAACCTGGTTTTAAGTAACCGGAAAAGGTTTGTTTACAATATTTGTTAAACCCTGCTTCTTCGGCCGCCGATGATTGCAACGAGAAAGAAGACCAGGAAAATAAAAAACAGAATTTTTGCAATGCCCGCTGAACCAGCGGCAATGCCACCAAAACCAAATACTCCTGCAATAAGTGCGATTACAAGGAAAATAACTGCCCAGCGTAACATAGTATAAATTTTATTTTAAAAAGTAAGATGTAAGTGAACTGTTCAGCGCCTCAAAAATGATTTCTCAGCGCTAAATACAAATTTGAGCATGTTCACCTGAATAACTGTTACACTATTGTTGCAATCATTTATATCATTCACAGTTTTTTTGCTTTCGATAGTTTTCGATAGCCTTGACGGCCTTTGTCTGCCTCTGCCTTCGGCAGACAAGTCCGGCAGATAAATTGGTTTTGCACCCAGCCAGGTGAGCAGACTGGTTCGACCACCGCCGTTGGCGGGGCAGGCAAGCTCACCACCAACAAACGAATAGAGGAAAACTTAACTCAGGCCGCCATGCCTCTGCCTGCGGCAGACAAGTGCGGCAGATAAATTGGTGGGCTGCTACCTGCCAGCATTTTCCCGGATTGCAGCATTAACCGGAAAAGAGTAAATTTGTGAAAACGCAAAAGATATGAGTGCAGTAAAAGCGATAGACAAACAAATCAATAGTTACCTGGGTCAATTAAATGAGAACCAGAAGAAAGCTGTATTGACCGTAGTAAAAACTTTTGCTGATGAGCAATCTGCATACGATTATTGGGAAGACGAATCTTTTGTAAAAGAATTAGACAGGAGAACCGCCGAATATGAAAGTGGCAAAGCAAAGGTTTATACTCTTGCTGAAATGGAAGCAGGTGCAAGAAAAGCATATAGAGCAAAGAAGAAATCCAATAAATAATGTACCGGTACATACTCCATGAAGATGTAAAAACTGATTATGATGAAGCCTATGAATGGTATGAGAAAAAATTGGAAGGATTAGGAGGGCGATTCTTATCAGCCATCCGGTCTAAGCTGGATGAAATAGCAAAAAGACCTGAGGCATTTGGTGAGAGGTCAAAGAAAGGTTACCGGGAAGCACAGGTTGATACTTTTCCCTATTCAATTGTTTATAAAATTTACAAAACGGAAAGAATAATTTTCGTCAACTCCGTATATCATCACAAAAAGCATCCCCGTAAAAAATACAGAAAGAGATAATTTGTCATCGTCCTTTGTCTACCTTCGGTAGATAAATTGCTGCCTGCCTGCCGGTAGGCAGGTTGCACCAAGCCAGGTGAGCAGGCATCGTTCGACCACCGCCGTTGGCGGGGCAGGCAAGCTCACTACCAACAAACGAATAGAGGAAAACT
Organism: Chitinophagaceae bacterium; assembly: GCA_032654705.1. Taxonomy (GTDB): domain Bacteria; phylum Bacteroidota; class Bacteroidia; order Chitinophagales; family Chitinophagaceae; genus JJ008. The sequence goes on along the minus strand of JAULAZ010000003.1, from coordinate 1,728,231 downwards.
TAACTCAGGCCGTCATGCCTCTGCCTACGGCAGACAAGTCCGGCAGATAAACTGGTGGGTTGCTACCTTCCAGCATTTTTCCCTGATTGCAGCATTAACCGAAAAGAGTAAATTTGTGAAAACAGTTTTTATGAGTGCTGTAAAACAAATGCGGAACGAGGTTAAAAAATATATTGACAGCGCCGATGAAAAGGTGGTGAAGATGGTGCATGCCATGCTGGAAGTGGACGCTGATGATCTTCGCAAACAGATGGTGATGGAAGAAAGAGCCAGCTACCTGAAGGGAGAAGGCAAATCATTTAGCTTGGCTGAAGTAAAGGATATGACTGATACAAAGAAATTCAAATTATCTGCAGACCAATTGAAAATGGTGGAGCAGGAAAAGGAAAAACATATAAAAGGGAAAAGTAAATCTTACAGCTGGCCGGAAGCTAAAGAAATTATCAGGGGTAAAAGAAAGCTGTAATGTATTCTCTCATCATAAAGCCCCGTGCCATCCTGATGACAAAGGATGCTTACGACTGGTACGAAGAACAGAAGCCGGGTTTAGGCGAAGAATTTCTTGAATAACTGGATGGTCTCTACAATAAATTGTCAACACACCCGGAATACTTTGGAAAAGTAAAAAAGAATTTTCGGCAAGCTGCATTAAAACGATTCCCATTTGTTATCATGTATGAAATAATCAAAACGGAAGTAGTTGTATATGCTGTATTTCATACCAGCAGAAATCCAAAATTTAAATTTAGAGACTAAAGCTTTTTTTGACTTCGCTGGTCTTCAAAAGGCTAAACGGCCTTTGTCTGCCTCCGGCAGGCAGGCACCAACTGCGGGGTAAATATTCAGTTCAAAGAATTTGTCATGTGCAGAAAATAATTTGCTATTATGACATGCAAATCCTGTCATGACCCTTCTCTTAGGTATTACATCATTCTTAAAATATTTTACATAATTCACGTATTGATTTTTGCGACTTCCTTTTTCATTTGCCTGCAAGCCCGGCAACCTGTCTGCAGGCTGGCCATGTAAAAATCCGGATAGCTACCGGGGGCCTGTGTTTCATATCCGTTTCAAATAAAACCTGCTCCACATAACTTATGTATTCCATTTAGTGTGGCCCGTTCAAAAAAAAACATGGCCATTATTATTTTTTTACTGGCATGGTTAATGTCGCTGTAGGTTACTGTTCTTATAATAAAAACAGGATGATCCCGGAAAGTTGCCATTGTTTGATACAACAATTTTTCAGAATCATTATACAATCATGTAAAATATTTATAATGAAAAAGAACATTTCAAAGATCATAATGCTTGTCGCAGTAGCATTATCATTTTCAGCAGTAGCTGATGCGCAGTTAAGAGTAAGGATTCGCCCGTCAATAACGATTCAGAGCAGGCCACCGCAACCATCACGTAATCATATATGGGTAAGCGGGGAATGGAATTCAAATGGTGATCGCTATGATTACAGGCCAGGCTACTGGGAAGAACGCAGATCGGATCATAGACGTTACTCAGAAGGTCGCTGGCGTCATAGCAGGCAGGGTTATATTTGGGTACCCGGTCGCTGGAGATAATTAATTTTGGCAGATATCAAGTTGAAAAGCCTGTACAGTCTGTGCAGGCTTTTTTAGTTTTTGAAAGAGTATCCGGCCTTTGTCTGCCTTCGGCAGACAAGTGCGGCAGATAAATTGGTGAGGCCGGCACACAACTTGTCCTGTGCATACGGGAATGCCATATTGTGTGTCTAATTTGGTTCATCATTTTCATACCTCCTCAACCGGTTTGTAAGGGCGATAATCATTTCCTGCTGCTTATCCAGACGTTGTAATAAATGGTTGATGGTTTCAAGGCCTTCAATATTGATATCCATCTCATACAGTCGCAGCAGCTTTTCCAAGAACGGTAGCTGGCTTACCGGGATACATATTTTTTCTTCATGACTGTAAATATCGAGCAAGCCACTTTCCTTTAAAGAATAAATAAAGGATAATTCAATATTGTGGTGAACACAAAATTTATCGGCCGGAATCATTTCTTCTGTATGCATGCAAAAGAGTTTAGTTGAGTTTACTTAGTTCAGTGAACAATGCTTTTTGTTGTTCAGTAAGGTTTGCCGGCAATTTTAAATCGTAAGTAATATACAGATCGCCGGTTTCGCCTTCTTTTTTATATACGGGAACACCCTTCCCCTTCAGCCTTATTTTAGCGCCAGGTTGTGTCTCAGGATTTACTTTCAGTTTTACTTTTCCGGTCAGCGTATCAACAGTAGTTTCACCTCCCAGCACAGCAGTGTATAAATCAATGGTGGAGGTGGTAAAAAGATCATTACCTGAACGTTTAAAAAGGGGATGTATGGCAATCAAAAAAGTAATATATAAATCACCGGCAGGGCCACCGTTAACACCCGGCGCACCATATCCCTTTAATTTTATCACTTGTCCGTTTTCAATACCGGCTGGTATGGTAATGCGGATATTTTTTCCATTTACTGTCAGGGTTTGCTGATGAGTTTTTAGTATATCCGTTAAGTTGAGTTTCAATTCGGCATTGTAATCCTGCCCCCTGAATTTGGTTTGCTGACGGCGGCCAGATGATCCAAACATTGATTCGAAAAAACCGGAAAAGTCATGGTCATCGTCACCGGAAAATTGCTGGCGGCCTGCATATTGTGATTGGCGTTGCGACTGGCGATGTTGCTCAAACTGGTCAGCATGCTGCCAGTCTTTACCATACTGATCATATTTCTTTCTTTTTTCAGAATCACTTAACACTTCGTTGGCTTCATTGATCTGCTGAAATTTTTGATGAGCATCTTTGTCATTTGGATTAAGATCAGGGTGCAGCTTCCTGGCTAACTTCCGGTAGGCCTTTTTTATATCTTCTTCAGAAGCAGTTTTATCAACTCCTAAAATTTTGTAGTAATCAATAAATTCCATGTAGATGATTTTTGTTGCTTTTCTTATAAAGGTACATTCTTTCTCCTTTGCCTTATTTGTCTTCAAAAGGGTAAACGGTCTTTGTCTGCCTATGGCAGGCTGGCGCCAACTGAGGTGTAGAAAATAAAATTTCTTTTTAGATTATCAGGCATTTCATTAAAAAGATTGAGGCTCTTAGACAAGAGCCTCATACCATTAAACCTTATCCTATGACAGGATGAGTACTAAGGTATGTAAAATTTTTAATTCGCCCTGAAAAACAGCATCTGCAGCGTAAAGCATATTATTTCGCCACCGCCATCTTCACTTTCTTGTTTTTTATCTTTTGTTCTTTAATCAGCCGCAGGGTTTCGCCCATTTTTATTTTCTTTACTGCTGCGAAGGAGAAAAAATCTTTTACTTCTATCAACCCAATATCTTCTTTTTTTAACCGGCCTTTGTTGGATAAGAACCCGACAATATCAATCTTATTCACTTTATCTTTTTTGCCGGCGGCAATAAATAAAGTTGACCATTGTGGTTTTTCGGGAAGGGTGGTGGTTGCGGGTAATTCAATTTTTTCAACGGCTGCATTAATATAGTCCGGTAGTGTTTCCTTCGGCGATAAAATAAGTATAGCAGTGCCGCTGGCATCCATTCTTGCTGTTCTTCCATTGCGATGGGTAAAAATATCTTCGCTGCCCGGCAGGTGATAATGGATGATGTAGCGGATATTGGCAATATCAAGTCCGCGGGAGGCAAGGTCGGTTGTAACTAATACATTAACGGTTCCGTTTCTGAATTTGCATAAAGCAGCATCCCGTTCCTGCTGCTCCAATGCGCCATGATAAAATACATTGAGAATGTCTTTTTCTTTCAGCCAGTTGCTTGTTCGTTCCACTGATTCACGGTGGTTACAAAAAATAATAGTGGAACGGTTGCCCAACATACAGATCAACCTGAAAAGTGTTTCTAATTTATCTTTCCCGTCACTCAATAAGGTTTTAACAGTAAGCCCGGTGTCTTCATTGGCCTCATCCAGGTAATCAAGTTTTACGGTTTCATCCATGCCAATAAAGGCGGGAATTTCCACCGCTTCTGTAGCTGAGGTCAGTATTCTTTTTTTTATAGATTTTAATGAGCCAATAATAAAAGACATTTCATCTTTGAAACCGAGTTCCAGGGACTTGTCAAATTCATCCAGCACTAACGTTTCGATAGCGTTAATAGTTATGTTTCCTCTTCTTATATGATCGGCCAGGCGGCCGGGTGTGCCAATTAATAATGCAGGGGGTTGTTTCAAATTATTTTCTTCCGTTTCTCTTAAATGCCCGCCATAGCAGCAGGTAATTTTAAAATTAGTTCCCATACTTTTAAAAACAGATTCTATCTGCAAAGCCAGCTCCCGGGATGGAACAATAATAATAGCCTGTGTGTTTGTACTGGCAGGGTTTACCAGTTTTATCAGCGGTAAAAGGTAAGCCAGTGTTTTTCCCGATCCTGTTGCAGATAACAGCATCACGTTGTCATGTTTGCCGATAGCTTCAATAGAAGCCAGTTGCATTTCATTGAGCGATTTGATTTTTAGTTTGGATAAGATACTTTCTGTAGAAATATTTTTTGCAGGCATAAGGGCAAAAGTAAGCTAGTTAGCTTTGGTGAGCCTTGACGGTTTTAAAAAGAGCAAATGGCCTTCTTGCACTTCATTCAGTAACATTTACCTTTAGCGCCTTATGAATTTATTTACTGAAAAAGCAGATGTTATTATTACCTGTCCCAAGCGTCTTGCTCCTTATCTTGAACAGGAGGTAAAGGAATTGGAATTTACAATTCAGGAAACTTTTATTACGGGAATAAAGCTTTACGGCAATATCAACGATTGCATCAAATTAAACCTGAACCTTCGTTGTGCCAGCCAGGTATTGTATAGTCTGAAACAATTTGAAGCGGGCAATGCGGATGATATTTATAAAAATCTTCTTGATTATCCCTGGGAAAATATTTTACCCAATCCCGGCTATTTTTCTATTACCAGCAATGTAAATAATCCTACCATTAATAACAGCATGTTTGCTAACCTGAGGGTAAAGGATGCGATAGTAGACAGGCTGCGGGATAAAAGAGGCACACGGCCATCAACGGGTTCTGCATTGGTTGGAGCAGTTATTCATTTATTCTGGAAAAATGAGAAGGCCGAAATATTTATTGATACATCAGGCGATTCGCTGGGCAGGCATGGTTACAGAAAAATCCCGGGACAGGCACCGATGCTGGAAGCTTTGGCGGCGGCTACTGTTTATGCAACACAGTGGGACAGGCAATCTCCCTTTGTAAACCCGATGTGCGGTTCTGGCACCGTTGCTATTGAAGCAGCGATGATTGCTACCAACCGGCGACCGGGATTATTCAGAACCAATTATGCTTTTATGCACCTGCAGGGATATGATGAAACAGTTTATTTGCAGGAGGATGCTTTGCTGGAAAAACAGATTATTGATGTGCCGGGACTTCGTATCATCGCTTCGGATTATAGTGCAAGGGCTATTGAAAATGCAAAGAAGAATGCGATAGCAGCCGGTGTAGCCGGGTTGATTGATTTTTCTGTTTGTGATTTTGCTGCTACGGAAATACCTCCCGGTGTGCCCGGTATTTTTTATGTGAACCCTGAATATGGCGAACGATTGGGTGATGTGAAGGAGTTGGAAGAAACTTACAGTCGCATCGGTGATTTTATGAAACAGCATTGCGGCGGATACCTGGGTTATGTATTTACGGGTAACCTGGAGCTTGCAAAAAAAATAGGATTGAAAGCCAAACGGCGGATAGAATTTTATACAGCTACTATTGATTGCCGCCTGCTGGAATATGAATTGTATAGCGGAAGCAGGGAGAAGGTTTAAGGTTCTTCTTCCGGTAATACTGCATATATATCAGGGGTTTCAATTTTTTATAGGCAATAAAATAAATATCAGGGAAGTCGATCTTTAAAAAACTTAAAATGGAAATATCATCGCTGCAAAAAATTGTAAAAGACAGGTATTTTAAAACCGATAGCAACCGCGGCATCTATCACACCGCTTTATGGTTTCATGAAGAAGTGGGAGAGCTTTCTGCTGCCATCGCCCGGGGTGATAAGCAAAATGCAAAAGAAGAGTTTGGCGATGTGCTGATGTGGTTATTAACTTTAGCCAACCTGATGGAAGTGGACATGGAAGAAGTGGTGGCTGAATACTTAAACAATCCCGGGAAGCTTCCGGCAAAATAGCAGGATATTATTTCCTTACAGCTTCAAAGTAAATCAGAGATCATTTATTTGTTCATAATTTTTTTCTTCAAACCTTGGCGAACAAATACAAAGAAATAAAAGGTCTTTATCTTCCAGGTTTTTTATTCTTTGAGATGTGTTGCGGGGAATAAATACCAGGTCATTTTCATTGGCAATTCCAACGACTTTTCCACCGATCTCCATTTCTCCTTTGCCGGAAAGAATATAATATACTTCGTCAGTGTTCCTGAGTGTATGAAGTTCTGTAATAGTACCGGCTGCCACCCTCGTTTGTGCAATTGAAAAATTTTGAAAAGTTCCGCTGTTCAGAATTTCTGTGATGAAGCAGTTCTCGGGTGTTGAAAATTCAGTAAGGTTCGTATGTCTGACAATAGGGTTCATATTTGATATTTATATAAAACAATAAAAGTAGTTGCCGTTATTGTTGCACAAAAGAAGGGAAAAGCGTTTCGCCTGCAAATGATCAGATGAAATACAAAGTCTTACTAATATCAACCAGTGATGTATTCTTAAACCATCTCAACCTTTTCCATAATATCTCCGGCCTTGATGGCATCTAAAATTTCAAAGCCATCGGTAAGTTTTCCAAAACAGGTATGTACACCATCCAGGTGAGCCGTGCCCTTGCGGTTGTGGCATATAAAGAATTGTGATCCCCCGGTATTCAATCCGCGGTGAGCCATGCTCATCACACCCCGGTCATGAAATTGTTTTTTCCCCCCGGTCTCACAATTGATACTCCAACCCGGTCCACCGGCGCCGGTTCCATCCGGACAGCCTGTTTGTACCATAAAGCTGGGAATTACCCGGTGAAACTTCAGTCCATTGTAATATCCCGTTGCTACCAGTTTCTTAAAATTGGCAACTGTTCCCGGTGCATCTTCATCATATAATTCAAAATGCAGAATTCCTTTATTGGTTTGAATGAGGCCCTTTGTTGGTGTAATACTCATGATTTTTTTTGTAAAAATAGGGGTTGATAGCTGATTTGAGGTGTTCCTGTTACTTAGTTTGCGACAACGCTGTGTTTTGACATATCAGGCTAAAAAAGAAAACAAAACAATTAACTTTACATCCAGAAAAAGAGAATAGTAAAATGAAGAAATCTTTCATCGCATTTTTAGCAACAGGATTATTAATAGTTAGTGGACTGCAGGCACAAACTATACAGGAAGGAATGAACCACCTGTATGCCAAAAGACATAAAAGTGCAGCTGATGTTTTTCAAAAAATGCTGGTTGCTAATCCCAATAATATCGACGCTATCTATTGGCTCGGGCAAACTTATTATAATATGGATGATAATACGGCAGCCCGTCAGTTATATGAAAAAGCATTAACAACAAATGGTGGCGCCCCGTTGTTACTGGTTGGCATCGGGCATGCAGACCTGCTGGATAATAAAAACAGTGATGCCAGGAAGAATTTTGAAGCGGCCCTTTCTGCCAGCCATACTAAAAAAGGCGATGACCCTGTAATACAGACCGCCATTGGCCGGGCGATAGTGGATTCCAAAACCGGCGATTTTGATTATGCAATACAGTTGCTCAAGGCAGCTGCGGAGAAAGATCCAAAGAATACAGAAACACTTTTGCAATTGGGCAATGCCTACCGGAAAGCAAATCTTATTTACAGGGGCAGCGAAGCATTTACTTCTTATAAAAAAGCATTGGAAGTAAATCCTGGTTTTGCGGCTGCAAGTATGAAGTTGGCAAAGATGTTTGAAGGAATGAAAGACTGGGAGCTTTTTCTTCAGTATTTAAATGAAGCAGTAGCCAAAGATCCAAAGTTTAGTGATGCCTATTACGAGTTATACTGGTATTATTTTCTCCGCAAGGACTTTACTGAGGCTAACAATCAGTTAAAAAAATATATTGAAAGCAAATTGCCGGAAACCGATATTCAGGATGAATACCTATATGCACAGCTATGTTATGTAAGTAAAGATTATGATTGCGCTATTTCAAAAAGTAACAAGGTGCTGAATGAAATGGGCGCAAAAACAAAACCCAGGATATATAAACTGCTGGCTTATGCTTATTTTGACAAAGGCGATTTTTCCAATGCCCTGGTAAATGTGAACCAATATTTGGCAAAAGAAAAGCGGGAAGATTTGATTCCTGTCATTTATAAACTAAAAGCTGATATTCTTGCTAAAACCGGTGGCTCACCGGAAGAAATTTATGATACATATATACAAGGGGCAGCTTTTGATTCTGTGCTTACTTCAAAAATTGATTTCTTAAAACAGGGCGCTGATGTTTTTAAAGCAAAAGGCGACAGTGCAAGCCGGAATATGGAAGGTGATATCAGGTCGTTGATAACAACAATAAAGCCCAAACCTACCTTGAACGATTATTATGATGCAGGATTTGCCTATTTCAAAGCAAACAACTTACCCAAAGCGGAAAGCATGTTTGAAATTATTACAGTAAAATACCCTGACGAAATTTATGGATGGGAAAGACTTTTCCAGATTGGCCGTATTAAAGACACCTCCATGGAAAAAGGTACGGCTGTTCCGTTTGCAATAAAATATCTTGAAGTGCTTGAAAGAGATACCACCAAAAACAAAAGAGAAATTATCAGTACTTCATCTTACCTGGCCATCTATTATGCCAATATTCTTAAAGACCCCGCTAAGGCAATAGAATATCTGAATAAGATACTGGTATTTGATCCTTCCAATGCTGATATAAAAAATAATATCAGGATACTGGAAAAGGCGTTATCAACAAAACCTAAATAGACAACAACTTCTTTCATTTGGTGTGTAACGGTAAAAAGCGAAAATTGATGCCGTTCCCGGTTACTATCAGGGCATTTTATTTTAAACGATAATTTTTCTACGACGGGCCCGCCTGTTGGCAAAAGCAGGGCTAACCTTCACAAATTATTCGTTGCAGGAAATCTCCCGCCAGTATCAACTGCGAATAAAAAATCCTTTTGCTAACTTCGTAAGCTTCAACCATGACAGAACATTCTCATCAACTGGCTGCTATTCTTTTTGCCGACATCGTGGGCTATACGGCCATGATGCAGGAAAATGAAGAAGAGGCGGTAAAAAATGTCAACCGTTTCAGGGAAGTGCTGGAACTGATAGCCGAAGAACTCAATGGTAAAATAATCCAGTATTATGGTGACGGATCACTGCTTCTTTTTAATAGCGCCACCGAAGCGGCAGAGTTTGCCAAACTATTGCAGGAAGACTTACAGAATGAGCCACGGATTCCTGTTCGGGTTGGTATTCACATGGGAGATGTGTTAGTGCACAGCGGAAATATTTTTGGTGATGTGGTCAATATTGCTTCCCGCATACAATCTCTGGCACCGGTAGGTGGGATATATATATCAGAAATGGTGTACCGGAATATTGCCAACAAAAAAGATCTTGAATCAAGTTTTGTGGGCGAAGAAAAATTAAAGAACGTGAAGGTACCCATCCGGGTTTATGAAATTCTTATGGGGAATGCACAACCTGCTTTAATGCCGGCTGGCAACGCAGAACCAGTTTTGCCGGCCACTCATGCCAACAGCATAGCTGTATTGCCTGTTAATAATCTCAGCAGCGATGCGGAGCAGGATTATTTCAGCGACGGGCTTACCGAAGATATTATTACACAGTTGTCCAAGATAAAGGCATTTAAAGTAATATCCCGGACCTCTGTTATGCAATACAAAAATTCGCCAAAGCCGGTGAAGGAGATCGGTAAAGAACTTGGCGTGGCATTGATCCTGGAAGGAAGTGTGCAACGGCAGGGAGAACAGGTTCGCATCACTGCCCAGTTGATTAATGCCGCTACCGATGAACATGTATGGGCGGACTCATTCGACAGGCCAATACATGATATCTTTTCCATACAGCGGGAAGTGGCGCTGGCTATTGCAGCCGTATTAAACACTACTTTGTCAAAAAAAGAAACCTGTGAATTGGATTATATTCCTACTTCAGATTTGCAGGCTTATGATTTTTACCTGCGGGGAAAATTACTGACAGAAAATAGAAATAAAACTGACCTGCTTATTGCAAGGGAACATTTTCAACAGGCAGTAAGTAAGGATAAATCGTTTGCCGCTGCTTATTCCGGACTTGCCGATACCTTCCTGCTTTCTTCCTTCAGGGGTTATGAAGATCCGGTGAAGATGCTGTGGCAGGCAAAGAAAAATATTGATATTGCTACCGCATTGGATCCCTTCTCTGGCGAATCACAGGCCACACTGGGTTATTGGTATTATCAAAGTTTTGACTGGCATGCCGCAGAAATTACTTACCGCAGAGCCATCAGTTTAAATGCCAACCAATCCAATGTGTATTTATGGCTGGCTATCTTATTACAGGGAAAAGGAGAGCCGGGGGAAGCATTAAAAATTTATGACCAGGGTATCGAAATCAATCCCATGTGGGATTACCTGCTTATGAAAAAAGTAACGGCGCTGGCCAGTCTGGATAACAGGGAAGCAGCCCTTTCATTACAGCAAAAATTAATTGCAAAAGCTTCACATGAACCGGCACTGCAAAGAAAACGTTATTCGGAATTAGCCCGGTTGCATTGGTCATTCAATAATAAACCGGAAGCAATAGCTGCCGCCAAATCATCGGGTGATATCGGGCTGATAAAATTTTTGAAAGAGGGAGACCATTCTTTATTACAGATAAGTGTAGATAGCTACTACGATAAATTAACCGGCAACAGCGAATATATTTCCCAATTGTGGATGGGGTTGGATTATGCCCATGCTGGGGCAAGAGATAAAGCAATAACTTGTTTTAATAATGCAATCGCCCTGAAGGAAGCAGCCATTTCATTGTTACTGATTCCTGATTTCGAATTTTTAAATATCAAATACCTCAACATGGCGCTTATCACCCGAAAGGTGAAACAGTTGATTAATTTTTAACAAGAGGCTTTGAATTTGTAAGGGGAAAAAATAGAATTCTTTAAACTAATTTACTTAGGATACTCGTGTTATTGGCTGTGCGACTTAAGTTGCGGATAATAGTTCTCAAAATCCAATAAAAATTCGACTAAATCACCTTGATCAAAAAAATAGTCTGTATCATTTTTGTCTTTAGCAATTAGCTTTAAACCTTGCAAATTTGAAGTGATTGTAAAGTTTTTCCATTCAGCCGGTAATTTTAAGTCTCCATTTGTATTTAACACTTTTCTATCAAAATGAAATTGACCATTGTGAGCTGATGCATTTCTAATATGTCTAAAAAATTGTAATACTGGCGAACTGATTAGATTTAACTGAATTATTTTCTCCCAAGCGGAAATTATTGTCATATGAGTTAGCTCTATATTTTTATCCGTTAAACCTCCCCAATCATTTACAAATTGTAGAGCAGAGTCATTCGGGCTCATGCGATATACTTCCGTTTTATCTTTTGTTAAGAAACCAGGAACAAAAATAAACGGTGTAAAAGTTTGAGTTTGAAAAATCTGGTTTTCAACTTCTAGCGGAAACCGGCATGACTTAATATAATTAATGAAATCTGATGAGTCAGGATAACGAATTTGGGCGTTGAGATAAAACCCTCTGGAAAACATTTCGTTTATTCCAAATTGAGCGAAAGCAAGGGTTGCAATAGCCGGATAGAAAAAATTATTCTTATCTATTTTATGAATGAATTTTTCCATAAGTAGTGTAGTGCTAGCATTGCCAACGAGCAGGTATTGCCGATGGTAGAGAATTTAATATTCGTCCGCCCGGAACCGCTGCCTGGCTTTTAATAAAGTTAAATAATAAGAACTATAGATGGGCTTTGTTTGCAAGCCAATAATAGCAGCAGTTTTAGTCACTTGGCATAGATAGTTTTTTAAAAAACCAAACACCGTTAGTGCATAAATCTTCCAGCGCCTCTTTTTCGCCTGCAATAAAATACTAACGTCTTCGCTTTAGCCAGTGCACTTCATCCTTTCGGAAATCTAAAGCCCCTCCTTGCTAGGGGTTTGGGGAGGCCGCTTATTTATTACCCCAGCCATTGCGCATTAGCTATCCACCTGCTCTTAAACAAGGCCAAAACATCCAAACAGGCATAGAATTGAGGTTTTTTGGCTAAAACACATAAGAAGCAGGCAAAATCACCCCCGCAAAGGCCATCGGCAGGAAAGAAATGGCAAACAACATTAAAGAAATAGCAAAGAGCAGTAAAGAAACTGCAACAAACAGTGAAGAAACTGCAACGAACAGTGAAGAAACTGCAACAAACAGTGAAGAAACTGCAACGAACAGTAAAGAAACTGCAACAAGCAGTGAAGAAACTGCAAAGTTCAGTGAAGAAAGAGCAAAGAACATTAAAGAAATAGCAAGGAGCATTAAAGAAACTGCAAAGAGCAGTAAAGAAATAGCAAACAAAACCTCCTTCCCGGTTACCTCATTTACAGCCAGGGCAGAAAAAAACGGCGTGTAAGCCGTGGTAATAACAGGAAAGAAAATAAACAGGCAAGCCTTGTTCAGGGCGCAGGCTTCTTACACATCGGATTCATGAAAAGACAATACGATGTTCGTGATATTTGAATTCACCTTCCTGTATTTCACCGCTGCTTTGTCCAGCATCAGCTTAGAGGCTTTAAAAATATCAGTGCCTTCATATTTATCAGAGAGATAGATCACTTCACTTATCCCGGATTGAATAATGGCTTTTGTGCATTCATTGCAGGGAAAGAGTGCAGTATAAATTTTGCAACCTTTCAGGTCCATGCCGATATTATTTAAAATGGCATTTAATTCTGCATGACAGATATAAGGATATTTTGTGTCAAGAAATTCTCCCTGTCTTTCCCAGGGAAAATCATCATCATCACAGCCAATCGGAAGCCCGTTGTACCCGGCGCCTACAATTTTATTTTTATTGCTTACAATGCAAGCACCCACCTGTGTGCTGGGATCTTTGCTTCGTTTGGCAGATAGCAACGCCACTCCCATAAAATATTCATCCCAGGAAATATAGTCTTGTCTCTTTTTCAAAATGGTTTAGTTTATAGAATAAATAATGGAAGAAAATCTTCTGCTGCGAATTTATATTATTGATGGGAATTAAAGCCCCGGTTTACTAAAGAGAAAATACTATTCGGCAAACCAATCATTATGCTGTTCCTCTACACGAATAAAAGTGGTTCGCTTGGTAAGCTCTTTCAACGATTTTGCTCCCACATAAGTACAGGCAGAACGAAGCCCGCCGAGAATATCCTGCACGGTGTCGGTAACATTACCGCGGTAAGGTAGTTGGGTGGTCTTGCCTTCAGATGCCCGGTAATCCGCCACTCCGCCAGCATACTTGTTCATGGCCGTTTGAGAACTCATGCCATAAAATGTTTTATATTGTTTGCCATCTTTTTCAATTAACTCTCCACCACTTTCCTTATGCCCTGCCAGCATGCCGCCCAGCATTACAAAATCGGCGCCACCGCCAAATGCTTTCACCACATCACCCGGCACTTTACAACCTCCGTCAGAAATAATCTGCCCGCCTAAACCATGTGCTGCATCCGAACATTCAATAATGGCGGATAACTGTGGGTAACCCACTCCTGTTTTTACCCGTGTGGTGCATACAGAGCCGGGCCCGATGCCAACTTTAATAATATCTGCGCCGGCCAATAACAGTTCTTCTACCATTTCGCCGGTAACTACATTGCCGGCCATGATTACTTTGCCGGGATATTTATTTCTTGTGGCTTTTACAAAGTCTACAAATTTTTCTGAATATCCGTTGGCAACATCTATGCAGATGAATCTTAATGAGGAGTTTTCGCTTAAGATAAGATCAAGGTTTTTGGCATCCTGAACACTGGTGCCGGTACTTACTGCAATATATTCAATGCTGTTTTGGCCACCGTTCTGCATAAACTTTTTCCAATGTGCTGGTGTATAGTGTTTATGGATGGCAGTAAACAGTTGGTGTGATGCCAGTACTTCGGCCATTTCCATTGTACCTGTTGTATCCATATTGGCCGCCATAATGGGAATACCTTCCCAGGTGCCGCCACTATGCATAAATTTAAATTTCCGGATTAATGATACTTCTGCCCTTGAACTGAGGGTGGAGCGTTTGGGTCTTAACATGACATCTTTAAAACCAAGTTTAATATCAGATTCTATATGCATGGTAATTATTTTTTCAACTCTACAAAACTACCAAACAAAAAGCAGGATAAGGATTTTTAAAATATCTGTCCTGTTGAAGTGCTGCCCGCTTTGAATGTTAACGCCATACCTGTTGTTTGGTAATCCGGAATAATGAAATGATACTATACTGTATTATTTCATTAATAGCTCAGCCAGGTTTTTCATAGTTCCATATGGGCCATCAACAATAAAGGAATTGGCTACCCATGCCGGAATACTGCCGCCCGGATCAATTTCAAGGATATAACTGATCTGTATTGTTTTTGTTGTTGGCATTGTTACTTTCCAGCTGGCCTCGTAATGCGGCACCCTTACTTTACTTATTATACGGGGTAGAAAATCTGGTTCTCCATTTCCGGTTATGATAAGAAATCGTGGCAGGCTATCTGTTTTTATCCGCATATGAATTATTTCATCCCGGTTAGATACAGGCCATGGCATACTTGTCTCTGAGTAGTAGATAAAATCAAGAGGATTTTTCTGTTGAAGCAATGTGCTGGACTTACAATGGTATATCCAATCAGGAAAGCGGGATACATTGGTCAGGAGGGCAACCAGTTTGATATAGGAGCCCGTTAATGTGCACTCTGTTTTTACCGCTTTGAAATTTGATCCCGGCACATCTGATAAATACACACTGATGCCATCTTTTTGTTTTTCTAATTTCCAGTTGTACTGGGCAGGGCTATGGTGCATCCACAAAAGGCTGGTGAAGAGGAGGAGTATTCGCAACATGAAAAATCGGTTTATCATACTTTACAACTAAAATTACAAAATACTTTACAACTGAAATTATAAAAAATGGCTTGCCGGATACTGATATTTAGCCGGGGATTTTGTTACTTTAATTTTTTGTATGATGTATCCAATCATCTTATTTTTATTCAGGTTAAAGTTATGCGTTGAGACTCCTGACAGATGACTGACTGGTAATAGGAGTGCGGCAGGAAAGAAACTGAAAATTAATTAAGTTTTTGGCATGCCTTATTTTAATCAAAAATATTTTCAGCATTCTTGTCAACCCGGCAACCGCAATCCCTTTCTTTTCGTTAAGTTTAACAGGCTATTTGGCTTAAGACATTGTATGAAAAGAATTATCTGTATCTGGAGTCTGTCGGTCTGCCTTGTTTGTAATGCCCAAAAACCAAGATTTTTTGAAGGGTTTATTGTGACAAAAGCAAACGACACACTCAATGGATTGGTTTACTGGAAAAAAAACAGCAGCAGCCAGGACACTCTTTTCTATAAAAACATGGAGAGTAACGAATCAAAAAAATATTCATGGGATGAATTAATGTATGCTTATAACAAAAGTTCAGGGCAAGGCATCAGAATTTGCAGCGTAAAAATAAGTCTGGAATATATTGATCCGTATAATTTTACTATCAAATTACCTGACAGCACAGTAACAGAGACCATCCCTTTGAGCCCATTGTATATTGGCAATAAACTTTCGCTTTACCAGTTTTATGAGAAAAGCCAATATTTTTTTATTTATGATGGAGCCAGGATGCAACAGCTTGTGCAGAAGTATCGCTATCTTACAGAATCAGAGAAAAAATTTGATTACCTAAGGGCTCCGAAATATTATTTTTTAAGCGAATATAAAGGCCTGCTATCGGGTTATTATAATTTTGCGGGAGATAAAAAGATGCGGTACATGCTCGATAACTCGTTGTACGAGGAAGGATCATTGTATACCCTTATTTCCAAACTCGACAAAAAATTAAAATGATATACTAATACGGATCATTTTTAAACCCGGGCAAGTAAATATATTTTATTGTTCCTGCAAAGGATTCTATCAGCAAATTTCTTCCTGATGAACGATTCCCCGGCTCACAGCATGTATTTCGTGGCTATTGTTAGTCCGCCACCCGTGGATAAAAAAGTACAGCGGTATAAATACTGGATGAAAGATCAGTTTGGCTGCGTGGTAGCGCTGAAATCTCCTGTACATATCACTCTTATTCCGCCATTCTGGCTGGATGAAAGAAGGGAATCAGAACTGTTGAATATTTTTCAATCATTTACAAGTGATATGGATGAACTGGAAATTCAACTGGATAGTTTTTCTCATTTTGGCAAAAAGGTTTTGTTTGTCCATATAAAAGAGGATCCTGTCCTGCAGGAATTGCAACAGCAAACAGAAGACTATTTTTTGCAACACGTAGGGGATGTGATTAAAAAAGATGAACGTCCTTTTCGTCCGCATATTACCCTTGCCAACCGGGATATGAAACCCGGGGATTTTGAAAAAGCATGGCACTATTTTTCAGAAAAAATATTTCATGAAACATTTCATTCCCGGACTGTATCGTTATTAAAATTGAATTTGGGCAAATGGAATATTCTCGGTGAAAAAAGCTGGTAAACGGGTGCGATTGTTAGCGGGATAGCAGGCAACCAGGTAAATGATCCGGAGGTCCGCTGAATCGACAGTTAAAAAATACTTATAAATCCTTTTTCTTTTCAGAAGGGAATGTATAAATTCGGTTGATCAATTATCCATTTACCAAAACACAACTGATGAAAAAATTACTGCTTATCCTTATTTCTTTTTGTGCAACCAGCTCATTCGGACAATCCGTTTATGAAAAAGCCTGGAAAGCTCTTAATGAAAACAAATGGACTGAAGCATCGGGTTTACTCCGCGAAGCCCAGCAGGATGCTGCTACATTCAGTGATGCATATATTTCCAATCTGTATCTCCAGTCTTACGAAGGAAAAGAGAATGAGACCAGGGATTTTGCTACCACTTTTTGTACCAAAGTTGCTGATCCATATTCTTATATCTATGCACTGTGGTTCAATGAGGCTGTTGCAGGATCATATGGAAAAAAGCAATTTGACTTCCAG
This sequence comes from Chitinophagaceae bacterium, assembly GCA_032654705.1. Lineage (GTDB taxonomy): Bacteria > Bacteroidota > Bacteroidia > Chitinophagales > Chitinophagaceae > JJ008. Next base: position 1,711,035 of record JAULAZ010000003.1, on the reverse strand, counting down.
GTGAACCTGTTAAATAACCTGATGAACGATAACAAGGCACCGGGGACATTAACAGCAGCAGCCAATTACCAGATGGGGATACATTACTTGTATTCCAATAATGCAGAGAAAGCGCAGCGATATTATGATGAAGTAGGAAATATCAGGAACTGGCAATATACCGGTCCTTTTGAAAATCTTTCGCAAAGCGGTTATTATAAAAGTTATGGACCCCTCGAACACCCCGAACCAAACGCTGTATTCAGGTCGCTGACCAATGCAGAGGTAAAATGGTTTACACCATCAACGGAAATTAAAGACGGGTGGATACCGATGACTTACCAATTCAACAACCGTACTGCTACAGTATATGCCCAGAATTTTGTTACATCCCCTGTTGATCAAACCGTTTATTGCAGCGTTGGGGCCACGGGTTCCATTAAAGTGTGGATTAATGATGAACTGGTGATAGCAGAGCCAAAAGAAAGAGTTACAGAGTTGGATACTTATATTACCCGATTCGATTTAAAGAAAGGCATAAACAGGGTGTTGGTTCAGCTTGGATTTACCCGCAGCAGCTATCCAAATTTTACTATTCGTTTTACAGATGGGCAGTTACATCCGTTGCAGGGTATTACAGGCTCGCCTGTTTATGCTTCTTACCCTGCAGTAAAAAACAGCAACCGTAAGATTAGCATGATAACTCCTTTTGCGGAAGAATATTTTACCGGCAAAATCGCCGGTAACCCGGATAACCTGCTTAATTACCTGCTGCTTGCTGATGTATACCTGCGGAATAAAAAAGTGATTGAAGCAAGGAATGTTATAACAGATGCGATGAAAAAAGCACCAAACAACTGCCTGCTTAAAATGAAAATGGCTCAGATACTGATAAAAGAAGATAACAGGACACTGTTGCTGGAGGAAGTAGAGAAAATAAAACAGTTGGATCCTGAAAGCCTGTTGGCGCTGGATCTGAGCATTAAGGAAAGTTTTAAGAACCAGAAATTTGAAGATGGGGCTAAGGAACTGGAAAAGAGAATCAGCCTTCATGGTGAGGATGAGACTACTGCCGAATATCAACTATTATTGCTGGTTCAGGATAAAAAGTATGAACAACTGGTAAAAGAAGTGGAGAAGCAGTATGATAAATATCCCAATAACGGGAAATTACTCGAAATGATGTACGCTGTAAAAAGCGAGGTGTACAAGGATAAAAAAGGGGCGATGAAAGTGTATGAAAACTATTTGAAGAATAATTATGATTATGGTATTGTGATGAAATACATAGACCTGCTTTCTGAACGTGGTGACAATAACAAGGCGCTGGATCTGCGCCGCAGACAAGCAGAAATTTTTCCTTATTCCCCCGGTGAGTTTTATAATTTGTCAAAATATTATTACGGCACCAAGCAGTATGATAAATCGGAAGAATATATCAGAAATGCACTTGCTTTATCTCCTTACAATGAAAACTATTGGGAGCAACTGGGTGATATTAAAAGCGAGAAAAAAAGTATAAGTGAGGCAATGGATGCTTATGATCTGTCATTGAAATATGATCCCAACCAGTATGATATTATTAATAAAATCAGGAAACTAAACGGTAAGCCGGAGTTGTATAAGCTTTTCCCGGAAACGGATATTGATGCGCTGGTAAAAACAGATAAAATAAGCGATGCCAAAAATCCTGACTATGGATATTATTATATTCTTGATCAGAAAGTAGCGGTACTTTATCCCGGGGGTGCCACTGAGGAATACTATACCACTCTTATCAGGATAACAAATGAAAAAGGAGTGGACAAGTATAAAGAGTCTTCGATTGGTTACGGCAATTCCCAATCTCTCCTGATTGAAAAGGCAGAAGTAATAAAAAAGAACCAGTCAAAAATTGACGGCGAAAAAAATGATAATGAAATTGTCTTTACAAACCTGGAACCGGGGGATGTGATCGTATTTAAATACAGGATTCGTAATTATGTGTATGGCAGGCTGGCCAAAGAGTTTTGGGATAGTTATTATTTTGGAGGACAGATTTATTCAGCTGTTACCGGGTATTATCTTCTTGTTCCTGCAGGACAGAAAATTTCTTATGTTTTCAATAATGGAAACCTGCAACCTGTAATAAAAGATGTAGAAAACTTTAAGCAATACAGCTGGGAGTTGATAAAACCGGAGCCGGATAAGGATGAGCCCCTGATGCCACCATTAGTTGATGTGGCGCCAATGCTGCATGTATCCACCATCTCTTCGTGGAAAGAAATTGCCGATTGGTATGGTGATATTTCAAGTAACAAAGCCGAAGAAGACTTTGAGATAATTGCCCTCTACAAAAAACTTTTTCCGGATGGGCAGAAGCCTATGTCGCAATTTCAAAAAGCCAGGGTTATTTATGATTTTATTGAGTCAAACATCCGTTACAGTTCTGTTTCATTCAGGCAAAGTGCTTTTGTGCCCCAACGTCCATCGGTGACACTTACTACCCGTTTAGGCGATTGTAAAGATCTTTCCAGCCTGTTTGTTACACTGGCAAACCTGGCAGGCATTACTGCTCAAATGGTGCTGGTGGATACACGGAATAATGGCCAGAAACATATTATCCTTCCAAGCGTTGAGTTTAATCATTGTATCGTGAAGGCTGAACTGGAGCATAAGAAATATTACATAGAACTGACGGATAATTATCTGCCTTTCGCCAGTATTCCCAATAATTTAAATGATGCAGTGATACTTGAGATTCCCTACAAGAATAATAACGTTGAAAAACCAGAATTGAAGTTCCTGCAGGCAGATAATCGTACCAAAGATGTGATAAGAAGGGTAGTGGAAATAAAGCCAGCCGATCCTGACCTGGAGATTTCAGTTAAGACAGTGAAATATGGTAGCCCCACATCAGCTATGAGGGATAATTATGTGAACCTTGACAATGAAAAGCAAATGAAAGATATTGAAAAGTCAGTGGCCTCCGGTTATAAAAACAATGTGAAATTGATAAAGGTGAATTTCAAAGACCTTGATCAATTGAACGACTCTGTTGAATATTTTTACAGCTACCGGGCAAAGAATGAAATTTCTGAAATCGGGGCCATTAAAACATTCCGGATTGTATACCCGGATATCGTTGCCTCACTGGATAATTTTTCGGCTGATACCCGCACTTATCCTGTGCTCTACTGGTCTTATGAGGATGTGGACAGTTATGAAACAGTGGTAAATATTACTGCCCCTGCCGGAAGTAAGTTTATCGAATTGCCTGCATCAGAAAATTATTCGTTTAAAGACATGAAGTTTTCACTCCAATACACCTTAAAGGCTCCTGATAAATTGACAATAACAAGAAAATTTTCAAGCAGCAGGCAAAACATCCCGGCTGCCGACTATGCTGCTTTTAAAACATTTTTTGAGAAAATTGTAAAAGCAGAACAAAAATTTATTGCATATAAGTAGAGCAATTTTTTAGTGACCTTAATGTGGTTTCGAACTTGAGTACAATTGCTTTATATGCTGGTATGTTGTAAACAACAAAGGAGAAGATTTTACACCCGGGACAATAATTCAGGAGATCGTATTTAAGTGGCTGTCAGTACAAAACGGTAATACATACGATACCTGATTATGGCGACTTTATCAGGGTAGGTTAACCCCAGCCTCAGTTAGTTGTTTAAGGCTTGTTACCAGGAATTCAGGCGGGTTGTTTGAATTATTGCTGATTAGTTCCTTGTATTTCATTTTAAGCTGTCGTTTAAACTGACCAATATAACCGGGCTTGGCAATTTTTTCTTCTTCCAGCGGAACGGCTTCTATCAGGTCATTACCTATATACATCATTAGTTGCATAGTAGTAAGTTATACTGCAAAGCAACTCCTAATGTTGTTTCGTGCCAATATCAGAACTACTCTTTTTTGAAAGTAATATTACGAGTGTGTTTTATCGCAATTGATACTGGGTTATCAAAAAAATAGTTTGGTAATTACCCTATGCCTAGTCTTGTTTTTGTGGAATTTTCCGTAGAAGAAGTCTCATCTGTATTCGTTGTATAAAAATAACCCGGGTGCCGGGGAGTGAATAAACAATTTTCAGGCAAAATGAGAACCTGCAATATTTTCATTTATTAGTTTTGGTGAATTTCATTTAAAAAATCGTTCAATGATTTTTCGGTGGGCAGTTGTAGTTTTTTTCTGAGCCGGTAACGGCTGATTTCAACACCCCGTACTGATATATTCACTAATTGTGCTATCTCCTTGGAAGATAGTTTTAATTGCAGGTAAGCGCAAATTTTTAAATCCGTATTGGTCAGGGTAGGATATTTCGTTTTTATTTTTTTTAAAAAATCATTGTTTATTTCATCGAAATGAACTGCGAACTGCTCCCAGTTGGAATTATTTTTTTCAATATCGTTGACAAGCTCTATGGCTTTTTTAACATTATGGTTCCCTCCGGTCTTTTTATACAACTGTTGTAATTCGTCTTTTACTTTTAACAGGGCATCATTGCGTTCAATGAGGCGCATACTTACGTCAGCAAGTTCTTTGTTTTTAAAGATTACTTCGCTTGATAATCTTTCATTCTGAAGTTGAATGATTTCTCTTTCATTTTTTTCAACTTCTAACTGGTGAACATATTTAAGTCTTTTCTGCTCTTCTTCAAATTTCGCCTGCTGCAGCAGGAATTTTCTTTTTTGCCATTTAGTAATAAGAGTAAGGATTGCAACAAAAAGAATAGCATAAGACAAATAGACCCAGGTGGTCTTATACCAGGGAGGGTTTACTACAAAACTATAACTGATAGTTTCAGATTCGTTGCCCAGGTTATCATGCGCCTTTACATGAAAAGTATAAGAACCATTTTGTAAGTTGGTGTAATCCTTTTCTGCTTTGCTCGTCCATACAGACCATTTTTCTTCATAGCCTTCTAACTGGTAACTGTATTCAATAGTGTTATGAAGACTATAGGCAGGAGAACTGAATTCAAAATGAAAAGAATTAATACTTATCGGGAAGCTTAAAATGGATTTATTAGTTTGCTGATACTGTGAGTCACTGTTTTGTTTAAAGTAGCCGCCAAAAATTAAACTGTCCGATTTTCCGAAGGCATTTACCTGGGTTAATAAAATACTTAGGTCATGTTTGCTGGCGATATATTTTTCGTAATTGAGATGAATAACCCCGTTATTGCTGGCAATAAAAACATTTTCCCTGTTATAAGGGTAAACATTTTCAAACCCTGCTAAAATTTTCCCTGTGAGTTCAGGGAAATAGGTAATGCTGAATTTTTTTTGACCATCTGAATAATTTACAACCCCTAGTTTTTTGCCGCTGCAAAACCATATATTGCCATCTTCATCTTCATTTAGGTATTGAATATTCATTTTTCCGAAGACATTAAAAAGAAGAGGGGATGGTATGAATTTTTTATTGGCGGTATCAAATTCATAAATGCCTTTTTCAGTTCCAAACACCACCCTGTTTTTTATTCTGAATACATTATTTCTTAAGGTAGAAGGAAGACCGTCTTTTTCTGTAAATAATTGGGTTGAGTAGGCGCTGTTATCCGCAGACAGTACTATTTTATAGATACCCCTGTAGGGGTGAGAAGCCCAAATATCATTGTTGTTGTCAATAGCCAAAAAACGGAATGATTCATATATCCCTTTTAGTTCATTGCTCTTTAGGAATTTAGAATTATCAAATTCGAACATCGTAAGTCCGGCATATGTTCCGGCCAATACATTCTTTGCCGGAAATATTGATGTGGTAGGTACAAAAAGCCAGGTGCCTGTTTCATTGGTTAATTGGGTGGCTTCATTATTTTGAATTTGAAAACTTCCGTTATGATGCCCCATGAATAGTTGATGGTTTACCTCATCCAGCCGCCATGCCTGCCCACTGCTGTTTTTTATAGGTAAAAATTCTCCTTTTGAAAAACTAAGGTCTTTATTATCTGCAATTGAAAGCGGCGCTGTGTATGCCCCGTCAGAAGTGGCAATATAAAGTTGATTGTTAAACACCCGGGAGGAATAACCTGAAAGGTCGTTGCTTTTGCTGGGTTTGATGTATTTAATGGCAGCATTATAACCTATATAGCTAATACCATTGTCTAAGCCTGCCCACAGATTATTGTCTTTATCCAGGAATACACAAAGCACATTATTATTCTGGATGCCTTCTGTCCGGGCAATTTGCTGAACTATTTTGCCCGATGCATTGATAATTAAACACCCTTCAGAAGTAGTGCCTGCTACAAACTCAGAATTGTTTATCTGTTCAAAGGAGTAAATATGGCTTTTAATAAAATTATTGTCAGCCGAGGTTGTTTTTTTGTTAAGCTCTCCATTGTGAAAAGTATATAAACCATTTTGAAGAGAGCTTATGAGTAAGCTGTCATTGTTTAGCGGAATGATCCCGGTAATTTCAAAGTTTGGGATTGAATTTTGATTACATATGGCTTGCCAGCCGTTATTGATAAATTGAAAAAGCCCTTTTTGCTTATCCTGAGCAATAAGCTTATTACCTGCCAGACCCATAAACTGCCAGCCTGTTATTGCCTGGTATGCCTGGATAGTCCCGTCTTTATACTCAAATATTCTGTCCCAGGTACGAAAAAACACCGATTCTTTATATACCTCTATTTCCCATATATCGGTAAACTTAGTATACTGCTTTGGGATAAGGCCTTTCAGAGAAGTGTACTGTAAAACGCCATTAGCATCTGGTAAAAAATAGCCAATCTCGTCCTGGCCGCCAGCATAGATCCTGTTATTATCAAGTGCAATTGAACGTAATATTGTTTTGTTGGGTTGTGGATATAGTTTCCAATAGCTGCCATCATAAGTTATTAATCCTTCGTTGTTGGCAAAGTACATTCTGCCCCATTTGTCCTGCTTTATATCCCATGTTTGTTCACCGGCATGAAAATCATTATTGGTATAATTAATAATTTGAGGTAGACCGATTGTATTCTGGCATATTGATATATAATAAGCGACAAGCAATATAAAAGTGAAGCCACACTTTTTCATAAGACAAATATAAATATTGGCCTGATGTGGCAATGATGTAATTTATATCTATTGAAAATCAAGCTATTAATTATTAATGATGTAGTGTAGATGTGGTGTGATTCTTCCTTCAGGCCACTTAATGAGGTTAGATTTGTTGCCGCTTCGATATAATATTGATAATTCAAAACGAAAAATTTGCGTATGAAAAAAGTTTTCAGGGGGATAACCCTTTGTTTTCTGGTGTTATTTTCAACAGTTTCCTGGGCACAGAATAAGACAATAACTGGTAAAGTTGTTGGCGATAATGGCGCAGCCATTTCAGGTGCTTCTGTACTGGTAAAAAACACAAGAATTGGAGCCACCACAAACGATAAGGGAGAATTTTCCCTTTCTGCTCCTTCTACAGCAAGAATTCTTGTTATTTCATTTGTTGGCTATGATGCAAAAGAAGTAGCTATCACAGATGCCGCTTTAGAAGTTTCTCTGGTAAAAGCTGAATCAAAAATGGACGAAGTGGTAGTGGTTGGTTATGGCAGTCAAAAAAGAAGTGTTGTAACAGGCTCTATTTCAAAAGTTACATCCAGGGATTTGGAAAAAATTCCTAATGGCCGGATTGAGCAATCACTTCAGGGTAGGGTTTCTGGTGTTACCATTGCTCAAAATGCTGGGCAACCCGGAGCTGGTTCTACAGTCAGGGTTAGAGGTATTACAACTTTTGGTGGGAATGACCCAATATGGGTAGTGGATGGTGTGGTAGTTGATAATGGAGCGATTGGTTATTTGAACCAATCAGATATCGAATCTATTGAAGTATTAAAAGATGCAGCTTCTGCAGCCATTTATGGTACAAGGGCTGCGACGGGTGTTATTTTAATTACTACCAAAAAAGGTAAAGCTGGTAAAATGGTAGTTAATTATAATGGTTTTTATGGCACTTCAGCTCCTGCCAAAGTGTTGAAATTATTAAATGCCACACAGTATGCTGCTTTATTAAATGAGCGATCTGTGGCCGGTGGTGGTAGCGTTATGTTCCCCAATATCGGTTCTTATGGTGTTGGCACAGATTGGCAAAAACAAATTTTTAATAATGATGCCCGCCGTTTTTCTCATGAACTCAGTTTGAGCGGGGGAAGTGATAAGTCAACTTATTATTTATCATTTAATTTCTCCGATCAGCAGGGTATTGTTACTTCTGATATTTCAAATTATACTAAAAAGAGCATTCGTCTGAATACCACACATAAAATATCTAAAATCTTCACTTTTGGTCAAACTCTAGGCTATACGCATCAAAAGGGAATTGGCCTGGGTAATACAAACAGTGAATATGGTGGTCCATTAAGTTCAGCCATAAATCTTGATCCAATAACTCCGTTGGTTGTTACTGATCCGATTGCTGCAAATGCTGCTCCATATAGCAGTAATCCTGTTATCAGGGATGCTAATGGAAATCCTTACGGAATATCTTCTATCGTTGGACAGGAAATGACAAACCCAATTGCTTATATCCAAACAAGGCTGGGTAACTATAACTGGTCTGATGATTTTATTGGGAATGCATTTCTTGAAGCAACCATCACTAAACATACCAAAATAAGATCAAGTGTAGGTGGAAAATTAGCATATTGGGGCGATAAGAATTTTACCCCGGTTTACTACCTGAGTGCAACCAATTCTGTTCTTCAAAACAGCTATGGAAAAAGTAATAATAATGTTTTTAACTGGAATATTGAGAACACACTAACATATAGCAGGGTAGTTGGTGATCATAGTTTTTCTGTATTGTTTGGCCAGGGTGTTTATGTTGATGGTAATGGCGGAGGTTCTGCTGTTACGTTGTTTAACTTACCTATTACCAGCTACAGGGATGCATCTTTCAATTTTGATATTCCCCAGGCAAACAGAACTTCTGGTTCGTATGATTTTACATTGCATAAAATATCTTCCTTATTCAGCCGTGTAAACTATAGTTATAAAGACAGGTATTTGTTTACCGGTATCATTCGTCGTGATGGCTCAACAAGATTTGGTCTGAATCATAAATTTGGAGTATTCCCATCTTTTTCACTGGGTTGGAATGTTAATAAAGAAGGATTCTGGCCAACTAATAATGTAGTAAAAACGCTGAAACTAAGAGGCGGTTATGGTGTTGTGGGTAATGATGCCATCAGTGATTTTGGATACCTTTCTACAGTAGGAGGCGGATATAATTACACATTGGGTAATGGTAATGTAATTACAACAGGGTATGCTCCAAACTCACTTGATAATCCGGATTTGAAATGGGAACAAACTTCACAGGCCAATTTTGGTTTTGATGCCCAATTGTTCAAAAATTTTAATTTAACTTTTGATATATATAAGAAGAAAACTTCTGGTATCCTGCGCCCGGTAACAATACCCGGTTATGTAGGTGTTTCATCATCTCCTGTTGCCAATGTAGCCGATATGGAAAATAGTGGAATGGAACTTGAGTTAGGCTATCATAAAAAATTTGGCCAGGTTAATTTTTCCGCCAATGGCAATATTTCCTATTTAAAGAACAAAGTAACTTATGTTGCTGCTGATAAAAACTTTATTACTGGTTATGCATCTTTCCAATCAATGGGTGCAGTAACAAGAATACAGGTTGGCCAATCATATAATGCTTTTTATGGCTATAAAACTGCCGGTATTTTCCAGAATGTAGCTGAAATTAATGCCTACAAGAACGCTACTGGTGGCATGATACAGCCCAATGCAAGACCCGGTGACTTCCGTTGGCAGGATACAAATGGCGACGGCACTATTACAGAGGCTGATAAAACTTTCTTAGGAACAAATCTTCCAAAATATACTTTTGGCCTGACCTTAAATGCAGATTACAAAGGTTTCGATGTAATGGTATTTGCGCAAGGTGCAACAGGTAATAAAATCTTCCAGGGATTACGTCGTTTGGATATTAGTAACTCCAACTATCAAACTATTACTTTAAGCCGCTGGACAGGAGAAGGTACTTCTAATACTTATCCCCGCCTTACCAGCAATGATGTCAATGGAAACTTTGGCAATATGTCTGATTTTTATTTGGAGAAAGGAGATTATTTGCGACTTAAAGTTGTTCAGTTGGGCTATACATTGCATCATAAATATTTATCAAAAATTGGTGCAAATAGCTTGCGTTTTTATGTAACAGGAGAAAATTTATTAACCCTGACAAAATATACCGGCTACGATCCTGAAATCGGCGGTGGTGTATTTGGTATTGATAAGGGTTATTATCCGCAGGCAAGGTCATTTATCTTCGGCGCACAATTACAATTTTAGTTATAAAAACATTAATTGAAAATTGTTTAACCCAGACTAAGTATCAAAAATTAAAGCACTAACAAAATTTAGTAAAATGAAAAAAATAAAATTTATTAACTTTTTTCTTGCAGCAGCCCTGGTTATAACATTGGGTGCCTGTAAAAAAAGCTTTGTTGATTTAACTCCGAAGGGTCAGTTCCTTACAGCCAACTATTACTCTGACCAGTCGCAGGCCTTTGGCGCCCTTGTTGGTACATATGATGTAGTTCGCAAAAACTCCGGTGGTTTTGAAAATATGATTACCATGATGAATGCCGGGTGTGATGACAATGTAGCAGGTGGTGGTGGCGCAACTGACGGAGCCGGGATACAAGGATTTTCTAATTACACATTGAATGCTGTGATAATGCCCGGAAGTTTTTGGAATGATCATTACCAGGGAATATTCAGGGCAAATACATTATTATTAAAATTACCTAACACATCAATGGACGCTGCCTTGAAAACAAGGTATGCAGCCGAAGCAAAGGCGTTAAGAGCTCTTTATTATTTTAACCTGGTAAGACTGTTTAAGAACATTCCTTTGTTATTGGAGCCATTAACCGCTACCAATATGTATGATGTTACGCAGGCAACACCACGCAGCGTTTACGACCAGATTGAAAAAGATTTGACGGAAGCTATGGCTGTATTGCCAAACACGGTAACACTTTCAACTGATGCCGGCCGGTTTACTAAAGGAGCAGCCCAGGCATTATTAGGAAAAGTTTACCTGTATGATAATAAAGGTTCATTGGCTGCTGCTCAATTAGCAGAAGTAAATGGCGCCACTCCCGGAGGTACAAGTGTATATGGTTACCACTTACTTTCTAATTTCAATGACTTATGGGTAGTTGCTAATAAATTCAATACCGAATCAATATTGGAGTGTGCTCATAGCAGTGCAGGTAATTCTGATTGGGGCTGGTGGGGTAGCGGTGCTGATGAAGGAAATACAGTAAATGTAATGGTAGGACCAAGAAGTTATTCAAGACCTGCGGGATCAACTGCACCTGACTTACCTTCCGGATGGAGCTTTAATGTATTCACACAGGATTTTTATGATTTCATAAAAACAGATCCAAGGTTTGGCGCCACTGTGTTTGATTTAAAAGCATTACAGGCTGCAGGTCAGGCAGATTATATTGCAGGTTATCAGAACACCGGGTATTTCTTAAATAAGTTTTTGCCAAGAAGAGCTGATGTAAGAACAGGTGGTGGTGCATTAGAATTGAACTATAAGCAAAATACTTATGTTATCCGTTTGGCTGATACTTATTTGATGGAAGCTGAGGCATTAGGTGGAACAGGAGCAAGGGCACAAGCTTTATTAGATGCTGTAAGGGCAAGAGTTGGTTTACCCTCAGTGCCGGTATCACTGGCTGCAATAAAGACTGAGCGCAGAGCAGAGTTAGCCGGAGAAGGCCATCGGTTTTTTGATTTAGTAAGATGGGGCGATGCTGCTTCTAAATTAGGAAGCAGAGGATTTACTGCCGGAAAAAATGAAATTTTCCCAATTCCGTTTAACGAATTGCAGGGAACCAAATTAGTTCAAAACCCAGGTTATTAATTGATAAAAACAATTAGAATGAAACAAATTAAATTAATATACTCCATCACATTCCTGGCGTTACTTGCTACGGGATGCGCAAAGAAAGATGGAATTGATCAGGATTTATCTTTCTTAGGTACTGCTGCTTCCGGAAATGTTGCGAAAATATTTGATATCAGCAATGATAATTCCGGTAATGTTAAAATCACTCCGTATGGTGAAGGAGTTTCATCGTTTACTGTATTGTATGGTCATGGTACCGGAGCCGGAGCTTCTGCCATTGTATCACCGGGGGGAAGTACAACACATTCTTATCCCGAAGGAAGCTATACTGTAACTATTATTGCAAAAGATATTGCAGGACATGAAACAACAAAAACATATCCGCTGCAATTAACTTACAGGGCGCCGGAGAATCTGGTAATTACCACTTCAGGCGAAATGAAAGTAAAAGCAACAGCGTTATATGCCAGTTCCTTTTTAGTTTATTATGGAGATGTTGCCAATGAAGTTGGTACTCCAATGGCTATTGGCCAGGAGTTGCCCGCACATACTTATCCTGCAGGTACCTCAACTCCTTTTGTGCTTAGAGTTGTTGCTTTAAGTGGTGGTGCAGCTACTACTACCGGTACTAAAACATTGTTTGGATTGCCAATTGATTTTGAAACTTCTGGTGTTAATTACTTCTTTGGAACATTCGGAGGTGTAAGTTTTGATAAAGTAGCCAACCCGGTAGCAGGCGGAATAAATACCAGTGCAACCGTTGCCAGATATACAAAACATGTAGGAGACGCTTCATGGAGTGGAACTTACAGTCCTTTAGATATTCCTATAAATTTTGCCCAGGGTAAAAAAATAAAAGTATGGGCTTATAACCCATCTCCTGCCAATATTGGCAAAAAACTAAATGTTGAGCTGGAATGGTCAATCGGCGGACCCGCTAATGGCGTTGGTGTTTTAAAAGTTCCCTTTACTACTTCTGGTGCATGGGAAGAGTTGGTTTTCGATTTTGGTACTATTCCTGCTATACCGGCTAATACAAAATACACACAGTTGGTTTTGAGGTTTGATGATGGTAATAGTGGTTCAGGCGAGGTTTTCTACCTGGATAATTTCAGATTAACTAATTAATAAAATAAACAAACATGAAAAATAATTTAGTTTATGTTTCTGCTCTTTTTATGTTGCTTCTTTCTATCGGTAGTTGCAAACAAAAAGATTATTCATTAGGGGATTTAACAGCTCCTACAAACCTGGTTATTACCGCAGCAATTGTTGGTCAGGATGCTACACATCCAAACGGAGATGGTTCCGGTGATGTGAATTTTACGCTTACAGCCAATAATGCACTTTCGTATAAAATAGATTACGATGCAAATACTCCTGTAGATTTAGTTTTCTTGCCTGCAGGAACCGTGACAAAGAAATACGTTACTCTTGGAGTAAACACATACAGAGTTACAGCTGTAGCTTATGGTAAAGGAGGAACTTCTACAACAATCACTAAAGATATTATTGTAAGAAGCGATTTTACTCCTGATCCGGCTATTGTAGCAAATTTAACCGGGGGTTCATCAAAAACCTGGGGAGTTAATAAAGATCTGGCCGGGCATTTTGGCGTAGGTCCATGGGATCCGGGTTGCTATACCGGTTGCTGGTGGTCAGCTTCTCCTAACGAAAAAGTAGCTTGCTGCAATTGTTTTTATACCTCAAGGTTCACCTTTACAAAAACTGGTAATAATTACTCACTGACAGTGGCTACCCCTGATGGCGCATTTACAAAGACAGGCGCTTTAGCAGGCGGGTTACCTGGTATTCCCGCAAGTGGTGGCGAAGCATGTTATTCTTATGGAGGGGGAACTAATAGTTTTGCTTTTGGTCCTGCTACTTCGGGATTAGTAACTTCTCCTTCACAGCCCTCTACCAGAACGAGTATTTATCTGGCAGGTGTAAATACTTTTATCGGGTATGGTGCCTTATTAAAGGAATATGAGATTTTATCAATCACAGCTTCAGAGCTGAGACTTAGAATACAAGGAACAGAAACCGGTAATTCCTGGAATTTGATTTTGAAATCTTATTGATATCCGTGTAAGTTATTATTTCAACAGGAGGAGGCAGTACTGCTCCTCCTTTTTTATTTTGTTCTGTTTTTCAAAAAACCTGGATAATATCATGAAAGCAAAATCAGTTATTTATCTGTTTGTGGTTTTTGTTTTGTTTGCCTGCGGCAAAAAAGGCAATTCGGGAACAGTTGACCAAATACCAGCCAATCTTACCCTCAATGCCGTTGTTAATCCTGATAATAGCGGTAATGTTTCGTTTACAGCAACGGCCACTAATACTGTTCTCTATATTTTTGATATGGGCAATGGAGTTGCCAATCAACTCTCCACAAATGGATTACTTACTTATAAGTATCAAACTTCCGGAACTTATACCGTGACGGTTGTAGCAAAAAGCTCTACGGGTCAAACAATTTCAAAATCAATAACCATTTCAGTTACGGTAGTTCTCTCGTTGGTTTGGTCTGATGAGTTTGATATACCTGGTTTACCCGATGCTTCCAAATGGGGATATGATCTTGGCGCAGGCGGATGGGGCAATAATGAATTGCAATATTATACAAACAGGGTTGAGAATGCAGATGTTTCCGGTGGGACCTTAAAAATAACTGCAAAAGCAGAATCTTATTTAGGAAGTCCTTACACCTCTGCGAGATTATTAAGCAGGGGCAAGTTTTCTTTTAAATATGGAAGAATTGAAGCAAGGGCAAAACTTCCGGCAGGTGTAGGCACATGGCCCGCAATCTGGATGCTGGGCGATAATATATCATCAGTGGGTTGGCCTGCCTGTGGTGAAATAGATATTATGGAGCATGTAGGTGCCCAACTGAATAAAATTTATGGTACGTTGCATCACCCGGGTCATTCAGGTGGAAATGGCGATGGCAGCACAACAATCATTTCTAATGCCACTACAGCGTTTCATAAATATGCCATGGAGTGGAGTGCCTCCACCATAAGATTTCTTGTGGATGATGTGCCGTTCTATACTTTCTCAAACAGCAGTGGTTTGCCTTTTAATCAGAATTTCTTTATCATTTTGAATGTCGCAATGGGTGGAAATTTTGGAGGGCCTGTTGACCCGGCTTTTGTAAGTGCGGCAATGGAAATAGACTATATAAGAGTCTATCAGTAATAAAATAATGTTGAGTTATAATAATTAAAAAAAATATGCGGTTAGCAAAGCTGTTGATACTTGTTTTATTTATTTCATCATGCGGCAATTCAAAAAAAATTGCTGCTGGTACAGAATGGAAATTATCCTGGAGCGATGAATTTAATTATATCGGGCTGCCGGACAGCAGTAAGTGGAACTATGATGTGGGGGGACATGGCTGGGGAAATAATGAAAAACAATTTTACCTGGAAAAATCTCTTGAAAATTCATATGTGGCCGGTGGTAAGTTGCATATCGTTGCGCTGAAAAAAAATTATGAACAATCAAACTATACTTCTGCAAAACTTACTACCTGGCAAAAAATTAAACTTCAGTATGGCAAAATCGAAGTGATGGCCAAGCTGCCAAGAGGTAAAGGAAGCTGGCCTGCTATATGGATGCTGCCGGAAAGTATCAGGACAAATGAAGAGCAGTGGCCATTTTGCGGCGAAATAGATCTTATGGAGCATGTAGGTAAAGACCCAAATGTTGTTCATGCATCGCTGCACACTGGCTTATATAATCACATAAAAAGAACCCAGATAACACATTTTGATACATTGGAAAATGTATTTGACAAGTTTCATAAATATGGAATAGAGTGGACCAAAGAGTATATAAAATTTTATATAGACGATAAATTGTTTTTTGAATCTTTTAAAGGACAGGATGGAAGAGTTATAACAAATGATGGCTGGCCGTATGATAAACCGTATTACCTCATTTTAAATCTTGCCATAGGAGGTAATTGGGGCGGAGATATTGATGACAGCATTTTCCCAAATGAAATGCAGATAGATTTTGTAAGAATTTATCAGAAAAGGTAAGGTAGTATGAAAAAGGAAAGTATTATGATCAGGAATGTGATTTTTTTTATGATAGGGGCAATAACAATTTTACAAATAAGTTGTAAACAACACAAGGATAATGTAGCCCCGCCCGTTAACCCTCCGCCACCCGTAACAAACGATGTGGATTTTTGGTTGACTAAGGCAGATCAAACGGCAAAGCTTGAAAAACAAATTACTGTTTTAGGATTTGGAACAAACGCTAATATTTATCAAAATATTGAAGTAGATGAAACACAAACCTATCAAACGATTGATGGCTTTGGTTTTACACTCACTGGCGGAAGCGCCCAGGTAATTAATTCATTAAGCCCATCAATAAAACAGGGACTGTTGCAGGAGTTATTTGGTACAGCCGCAAATTCCATCTCGATAAGTTATTTAAGATTAAGCATTGGGGCTTCTGATTTAAATGCAGCCCCGTTTACTTATGATGATATGCCGGCAGGGCAAACAGATATGAACCTAAATAATTTTAGCCTGACTCCGGACATGACCAACTTAATACCTCTTTTAAAAGAAATTTTAGTAATAAATCCCTCTATAAAGATTATGGCATCTCCCTGGTCGGCACCGGTGTGGATGAAGGATAATAATAGTTTCATGGGTGGAAGTTTACAGGCTCAATATTATGGGGTATATGCTCAGTATTTTGTAAAATATATTCAGCAAATGATGGCACAGGGCATTACCATAAATGCCATTACTCCTCAAAATGAGCCGTTGCATCCTGGCAATAATCCAAGCATGCTGATGAGTGCATCAGAGCAAGCCAATTTTATAAAAAATGATTTAGGACCTGCTTTTCAATCGGCAAACATTACTACTAAGATTGTTATTTACGATCATAATTGCGACAGACCGGATTATCCAATTGCTGTATTAAACGATGCAGCGGCAAAACAGTTTATTGACGGGTCTGCTTTTCATCTATATGGAGGAGATATCAGTGCATTGTCTTCAGTTCATGCTTCTTTTCCCGATAAGAATGTATATTTTACTGAACAATACACTTCTTCTGCTGGAAGTTTCAGCGGTGATTTGAAATGGCATTTAAAGAATGTGATCATTGGTTCAATGCGGAACTGGAGTAAGGTTGCCTTGGAATGGAACCTGGCAAATGATGCTTCTTTCGGGCCTCATACTATTGGCGGATGCAGCACATGCAAAGGGGCCATCACGGTAAACAGCAGCGACAATTTTGAAAGGAATGTGGGATATTATATCGCCGCTCATGCCAGCAAATTTGTACCTCCCGGTTCTATCAGAATTTCAAGTAACATGAGTGGTAATTTGAATAATGTAGCATTTAAAACTTCCGCAGGAAAAAAAATATTAATTGTTGAGAATGATGGAAACGCTGCAGAGGTATTCAACATTAAATACAACGGCAAATGGGTTACTACTTCATTGGCTGCAGGTTCGGTAGGAACATATGTTTGGCAATAAAAAATCATTAACCAATATAAGTATGAAAAGAATAGTAACGGCGATATTAATGTTAGTTTCTTGTTTTGCTTTTTCACAGCAAAAAGAAAAAATGCAGGCTAAGTCTTTTTCTGTAAATGATAAAACAGCCGAAGTTTATACTTCGGCAGATAGTACGGATCTCAGGTTATCAAAAACCGCCGATCTGAAATTTTCAGAATTAAAACAACCTTTTGAAACCCAGGTATGCGTTTTTGTAAATCCCAATAAAACATTCCAGACATTTTTGGGAATTGGCGGTGCCGTAACCGATGCCAGTGCTGAAACATTTGCAAAATTACCGGCAGATAAGCAGCAGGAGTTTTTAAATGCCTATTTCAGTAAAGAAAAGGGGATTGGTTACTCTTTGATCAGAACGAATATTCACAGTTGCGATTTCAGTTCCGGAAGTTATACATATGTACAGGAAGGCGACAAGGACTTAAAGACATTCAATATTGACCATGATAAACAATTCCGAATTCCCCTGATAAAAAAAGCAATGGCAACTGCGGGAGGTAAAATAAATTTATTTGCCAGTCCCTGGAGTCCGCCTGCATTTATGAAGAACAATAAGACTATGCTTCAGGGCGGAAAACTGCTTCCCGAATTCTATCAATCCTGGGCTAACTATTTTGTGAAATTTATTAATAGCTATCAAAAAGAGGGAATTCCGGTTTGGGGATTAACCATTCAAAACGAACCCATGGCCAAACAAAAATGGGAGTCCTGTATTTTTTCTGCTGAGGAGGAAAGAGATTTTTTAAAGAAATACCTGGGACCAACGTTAAAAAAAGCAGGACTGGGCGATAAAAAAATTAATATCTGGGATCATAACAGGGACCTGATCTCTCAAAGAGTGAGTACCATACTGGATGATGCCGAAGCTGCTAAATATGTTTGGGGTATTGGTTTTCATTGGTATGAAAGCTGGAGTGGTGGCGAACAAATGTTTGAAAACATCGGAAAAGTACACGAAATGTATCCCAATAAAAATTTACTTTTCACTGAAGGCTGTGCAGAAAGTTTTAAAACAGAAAAATATCAGTTTTGGGCTAATGGAGAACGTTATGGCCGCTCCATGATCAACGATTTTAATAATGGAACCGTAGGATGGACGGATTGGAATATACTGCTTGATGAAAATGGAGGACCCAATCATGTTGGTAATTTTTGTTTTGCTCCTGTACATGGCGATACTAAAACCGGAGAATTGATCTATACCCCCTCCTATTACTTTATTGGACATTTTTCAAAATTTATCGGAAACGGAGCAAAAAGAATCAGCAGTGTAGCAAGCAGAAGTCAACTGCTGACTACTTCTTTTTTAAACCCCGATGGTAAAGTGGTTACTATTGTTATGAATCAAAGCAATACTGCAATAGAATATAATTTATGTATTGGAACGAAAGCTGCAGCGGTTTCCATTTTACCTCATGCTATTCAAACATTAATATACTAAGAATGAAAAATACAGCCCTGAGTTTAATTTTTATAAGCTTTTCACTTATTTCTTTTTCGCAACACAAATCGGTGGACCAAAAAGTTGATTCCGTTTTACGCTTAATGACACTGGAAGAAAAGATCGGCCA
The DNA here is from genome assembly GCA_032654705.1 of Chitinophagaceae bacterium. Lineage (GTDB taxonomy): Bacteria > Bacteroidota > Bacteroidia > Chitinophagales > Chitinophagaceae > JJ008. The sequence goes on along the minus strand of JAULAZ010000003.1, from coordinate 1,692,044 downwards.
GTTAAATCAATACAATGATAACTGGAAAGCAACCGGACCCGTAAGATTAGATAATGATAAAACTGGTCAGATCCGTAAAGGTCAGGTTGGTTCACTGTTAAATACCATAGGAACAGAAAGAACAAGAAGCTGGCAAAATATTGCCATGCAGTCTCGTTTAAAAATTCCTTTATTGTTTGGGCAGGATGTTATTCATGGATATAAAACAACTTTCCCGATTCCGTTGGCCGAAGCAGCCAGTTGGGATCTGGATGCAATGACATTATCTGCAAGAATTGCTGCGACAGAAGCCAGCGCAAGCGGCATACACTGGACTTTTGCACCCATGGTTGATATTGCCCGTGACCCACGCTGGGGAAGGGTTATGGAGGGTGCCGGCGAAGATTCCTACCTGGGTTCTAAAATTGCTTATGCCAGGGTAAAGGGTTTCCAGGGAAATAAATTGGGGGATATCAATTCAATTATGGCTTGTGCGAAACATTTTGCTGCATATGGGGCCGCCATCGGCGGCCGTGATTATAATTCTGTGGATATGAGTGACCGGCTTTTATGGGAAGTTTATTTACCTCCTTTTAAAGCAGCGGTTGATGCAGGGGCTGCTACATTCATGAATTCATTTAATGATATTAATGGTGTGCCTGCAACAGGGAATAAATATTTGCAAAGAGATATTCTTAAAGGCAAATGGGGTTTTAAAGGGTTTGTAGTAAGTGACTGGGGTTCTATCGGCGAAATGATAAACCATGGCAATGTAAAAAACGAATATGAAGCCGCACTGTCTGCCATTACTGCCGGCAGCGATATGGACATGGAAAGCCGTTGTTATAAAAATAGTTTAGCACAACTGGTAAAAGACAAAAAAGTGACTATAGCATTAATTGATGATGCAGTAAAAAGAATTCTCAGAAAGAAGTTTGAACTCGGTTTGTTTGATGATCCTTTTAAATTTTGTAATGGCGAAAGAGAAAAAGCAGCATTAAATAATCCAGAGCATGCTAAAGCTGCAAGGGAAATTGCCGCAAAAAGTATTGTGCTTTTAAAAAATAAAGACAATATTTTGCCCCTTTCAAAAAATTTAAAAACTATTGCATTTATCGGACCGTTGGTGAAGTCGCTTAAACAAAATAAAGGCTTTTGGGATGTGGAAGTGCCCGGGATAGATTCAAACTTTATCGTATCGCAATGGGAAGGATTGCAAAATAAAGTGGGCGTAAATACAAAACTACTTTATGCAAAGGGGTGTGAAATTGAAGGTGACAGCAAGGAAGGATTTTCAGAAGCAGTCGAAGTTGCAAAGCAGTCAGATGTTGTAATACTCAGCATTGGCGAAAGAAGGGATATGAGTGGCGAAGCGAAAAGCCGCAGCAATATTAATATACCCGGTGTACAGGAAGATCTGTTAAAGGAATTGCTGGCTACCGGTAAACCGGTTGTGGTATTGATCAATGCAGGACGCCCGTTGGTATTCAATTACACAGCCGATAATGCTCCTGCTATTTTATATACCTGGTGGTTGGGTAGCGAGGCCGGCAATGCCATTGCCGATGTTTTGTTTGGAGATTATAATCCATCGGCAAAATTACCCATAACTTTTCCACGTAGCGTTGGACAAATACCTATTTACTATAGCCATTTTAATACCGGCCGTCCTGCGACAAACGATGCCAACCACATTTACAATTCTTCTTATACCGATTTATCTATTTTCCCAAAATATGAATTTGGTTATGGATTAAGTTATACCAGCTTTCAATACAGCAACCTGCAGTTAAGTAAAAAGAAAATGAAAAGCAATGAACAGATTGAAGTGTCGGTTACTGTTACCAACACAGGTAAATATGCCGGGGAGGAAATTGTACAGTTATATTTAAGAGATAAAGTAGGTTCCATTGCAAGACCGGTAAGTGAATTAAAAGATTTTAAAAAGATAAAATTGAATATTGGCGAAAGCAAAACAATCAAATTTATAATCAGTAAAGAAAAGCTGTCGTTCTATAACCAGCAGTTACAATGGGTGGCTGAGCCCGGTGATTTTGAATTGATGATTGGCGCATCATCGGCTGATATACGATTGAAAGATAATTTTGAATTGATCAAATAAAATGAGGGAAAAATATTTTCTGTTTATTGTAATATGCTGCTCCGGTATTTCTGTGTCTGCAAATGTGACACTCCCAAAAATATTTGCAGACAATATGGTATTACAAAGAAATGTTTTGATTCCTGTTTGGGGCTGGGCAGAAGCAAATGAGAAAGTTGAAGTGAAGTTTTATAGACAAACTAAAACAGTTAAGGCAGATAAAACCGGGAAATGGATGGTCAGGCTGGATGCCGAACTTGCAGGCGGGCCTTATGATTTGTCTGTCACTGGCAAAAACAGTATCCTCATAAAAAATGTATTGGTTGGTGAAGTATGGCTTTGCAGCGGTCAATCCAATATGGAATGGACGGTTGGTCAGTCTAATGATGCAAAAAAAGAAATCGCATCTGCCAATTACCCATTCATTCGCCATGTTAAAGTCCCTCATACCATCAGCTCATTGCCACAACCTGATCTTACTCCCGGTGAATGGAAAGTATGTGATTCAACAACGGTTGCCGATTTTTCAGGAGTAGCCTATTTTTTTGCAAAAAATATTTATGACAGTCTAAAAATTCCAATCGGACTAATAAATGATAGCTGGGGAGGTACTAATATCGAAACATGGATAAGCCGTGAAGCATTTGAAAGCAGCGGCGAATTTAAAGAAATGATCGCCGGTATGCCTAAATTAAATTTGGATTCTTTTTCTAAATTAAAAGTCCGGGACAGTGAATTAAGGATTGAAGCATTGCAGGGAACAAAATTAAAAGGCCTCAATGCAAATTTGTTTAAGGAGATTTCATTTGATGATTCAAAGTGGCCAATTTTAAATGCACCGCAATTATGGGAACAACAAAGTATAGGAGAATTGGATGGTGTGGTATGGCTTAGGAAAGCCATTGTATTGCCAGCTGGTGATTTTTCCAAAGAAGCAACATTGGAATTGGCAAAAATTGATGATGATGATATTGCTTATGTAAATGGAATAAAAATTGGCAGCACAAACCAATGGGATGCAAAAAGAAAATACAAAATTTTTTCCGGTATTTTAAAAGAAGGGAAAAATGTAATTGCTGTGAGAGTCGTTGACAATGGCGGCGGCGGTGGAATTTATGGTGATGCCGCAGATTTAATATTAAGTTTTGGCAACTCTTCCATTTCTTTAAGCGGGGAATGGAAATTTCAGGTAGAGTCCATCAAAAAAACCACCAACGAAAATTCACTTCCTTCACTTTGTTATAATGCCATGATTAACCCGTTAATCCCTTTTGCTTTTCAGGGTGTGTTATGGTACCAGGGCGAATCAAATGCTGGCCGTTCTTATCAATACAGAAAAGCATTTCCCTTATTGATAAATGACTGGAGGAAGAAATGGAATAACGCAAACATGCCTTTTTACTTTGTACAACTGGCCACCTTCAATACGACAGGTAACAGCAATGAAGGCTGCGGCTGGGCGGAGTTAAGGGAGGCACAAACCATGACGCTGTCATTGCCAAACACGGGTATGTGTGTGACTACTGATATTGGTATTCCCGGGGATATTCATCCTGCAAACAAGCAGGATGTTGGCAAGCGGTTAGCTGCTATTGCATTGAATAACATTTACAATGAGAAAATGATATGCAGTGGTCCTTCTTATCAATCAATGGAAATAAAGGGCAGTGAAATTATTCTTTCGTTTAATAATATGGGGACAGGATTAAATACTCCCGATAAATATGGCTACATCAAAGGTTTTGAAATAGCCGGCAAAGACAGTGTGTTTTATTTTGCAAGGGCTTTCATCAAAGGCAATACCGTAGTACTATTCAGCGATAAAGTAGAAAATCCAATTGCTGTTCATTTTGGATGGGTTGGTAATGCCAGCGATTGCAACTTGTTTAATAAAGAAGGATTTCCAGCGGTACCTTTCAGGACTGATGAGTGGAAAACGGTTACAAAAGGGGAGAAGTATATAATTGAAAAATTGAAATGACTTCAACTGCATAAATCCTGTTTTTGAAATGAGATATAAACTCTTTACACTATTTTTCCTGTTAGGCGTTTCTTCGGTCTCAATGGCACAATTGATTTCACTGCCCAAAGAAGCCAGGTTTAAAGTTGGTGATGATATGGTATGGGCAAGTCAATCTTTTGATGATTCTAAATGGGAAAGCAAACAATTAGGTACCAGTTGCCTGAGTAATGAAATGAAGGGAGATGTTTATGTATGGTACAGGATTAAATTTTTAATTTCTTCTTCTATAAAAGCATTGGCCATAACAGGCAATGGTATTAAAATCAACCTCGGTAAAATTGATGATATAGACCAAACATTTTTCAATGGAAAAATGATCGGGCAAACCGGGGACTTTCCTCCTGCCTATAAGGGAAAATGGGATGTTGCCCGTCAGTATATCATTTCGCCGGAAGATGTGCAATGGGATAAAGAAAATTGTATTGCTGTAAGGCTTTTTAGTCCAGATGTGCAGGGAATAGGTATGTATGAAGGGCCTTATAATTTTTCTCCGGTTCAGTGGTCTGATTTTATTTCAACGAAATTGGTGATTAAGGAAACGGCCAATAACGGTTTTTATTCACAAGTTGAATTTACCAGTAGCAAAGAATTTGCTTTTGACGGAACAGTGAAATATTATGTAAATGATAAGAATGGTAAAGAATTATTTTCTGAATCAAGATCAATAGTGATAGAGCCGGGGAAGGAACTGAAGAGCGAACTCAGGTTTTCAGTTTATCAACCGGTAAAGGAGAATATCTTTAAAGTAGGTTACCGGGTTACAGAAAACTATAGTACAGCTTCGGTAAATGATGAGCAGCTTTATTTGGCGGAGAAGCATTTAAATATCCCGGTTTTGAATGAACCTAAGCCAGTAGTTCAAAATAAAATTAAAGATGTATTTACTTCAATTGCTTTTAAGGATCAGCAGCAGCGTGGCTATCTTGGTATGCGGATGAACAAGAACCTGGAAGAAAGATTATTAAAGATTGATGAAGAAGGAACGCTGGATGGTTATTTGCAAAGACCGGGGCATCATCCCTGGGCTGGCGAACATATCGGCAAATATTTGGAAACTGCTTGCAATGTTTGGAAAAATACAGGTAATGAAAAATTGAAACTGCAGATGGACCGGATGATGTACGAACTGGTGAATGCCCAGTTGCCCGATGGATATTTGGGAACATATAGCCCCGATGAATATTGGACAAGCTGGGATGTATGGAGCCATAAATATAATTTATATGGTTTATTGGCGTGCTATACTGCAACCGGCTACCAGCCTGCATTAGATGCCTGCAAAAAAATCGGTGATTTATTATGTGCCACATTTGGTAACAAGCCGGGGCAACGGGATATTATCCTGGCAGGAACACATATGGGAATGGCTGCTACAAGTGTGCTGGATCCAATGGTTGAATTATACAGATATACCGGCAAAAAAAAATATCTCGATTTCTGTTATTACATCCTGGATGCATGGGAGCAGGATAACGGTCCAAAGATCATAAGCAGGTTACTGAAAACGGGAAATGTAAAAGATGTTGGCAACGGAAAGACTTACGAAATGATTTCAAATTTTACAGGGTTGGCAAAACTTTACCGGGTTACAGGAGATAATAAATTATTGAAGCCTCTCTTAATTGCCTGGAAAAATATAGCGGATAAAAAATTATATATAACCGGAACGGCAAGTTCAAAAGAATATTTCCAGGATGACAACCAGTTGCCTGCCGAATCAGATGACCATATAGGAGAAGGATGTGTTACCACAACATGGATTCAATTTAATAAAGAACTTTTTTCGATTACCGGAGATTTAAAATATGCTGAGCAGATTGAAAGATCAATTTATAATCATTTACTGGCGGCAGAAAACCCGGAAACAGGTTGTGTAAGTTATTATACTCCGCTGATGGGGCAAAAGCCTTACACCTGTTACATCACCTGCTGCCAGTCGAGTGTGCCAAGGGGCATAGCCATGATTCCTTATTTTACTTTTGGGAATATAAAAAATGTCCCTACTGTACTAATGTATGAACCGGCATCTTACAAAGAAATTATCAGGACTGCTGATAAAAAAAATGTAGATCTCACTTTACAAATTGTAAGCAGCTTTCCTGAAAATGGCAATGCTTATGTTTTAGTTGATGTTTCTCAAAATGCATCTTTCCCCATTGCATTTAGAGTGCCGGCCTGGTGTACAAATTTTGTTGCAATGGTTGGAGGCAAAACATATACGGGCATAAACAATCAAAATTTAGTTATTAACCGTAATTGGACATCGGGAGAAAAAATAAACATCTCGTTTAAAATTCCTATTAGGACAATAGACGGAGGAAAAAATTATCCCGGTCAAATTGCTTTTCAAAGAGGGCCGCAGGTTTTGGCTTTTGACGAAATATTAAATGCAGCCTTTTTAAAAAACTATCAATTGATGCCTAATCAAAAAATATCTGTGGACTATCCATCAGGCATAAATAATTATGAGGCGTTATTGCCGCGGCAATGGATTGGAAAACAGGCTTATTCTGTAAGCACAAGCTACACAGGATTCAACTCAGCAATACAACAATTGGTATTAGTGCCATTTGCAGATGCCAGCCAGACAGGTGGGGTAGTAAAACTGTGGTTGCCATTGAATGTAATTAAGTGATAAATATTTTCTAAAGGCACCACAGAAAAATAATTCTAAGTTTCTAATTGATTATTTTACTGTGATGTCTTAAAGTGGTAAGGCTTACAAGTATGATGTTGATGTAAAAGAATAATTGAACCAATGGGAGAATTTTTATAATTTCGGGGAACTTCACGGGGCTCATATTGAAAAACAGCGTACGAGATATTAAAAATTGGATTGACAATGTAACCATTTTGTCCACTTTTCGCTGAAGTACTGCATTTTACATTATCAGCAATTGAAACTCTTCATAAAATATATGGTAAGCATCCGCTGCAAAATGCTGGTGAAAGCAGAATTAGAAAAGCTTGGATTACATCACAGAATTGTGGAATTAGGTGAAGTGGAAGTGGAAGAAAATATTACTGTTGAGCAGCATGACCAGTTGCAGACTGCTTTATTAAAATCAGGGCTTGAACTGATGGATGACAAAAAAGCCCAACTGGTTGAAAAGATTAAAAATGTCGTTGTGGAGATGGTGCATTATGAAAATGAACTTCCTAAAACAAAAAATTCTGACTATATCGGGAAGAAGCTCAACCATAACTACACCTACCTGGCAAATCTTTTTTCTGAATCTACCGGTACAACGATTGAACACTATATCATCATCCACAAAATTGAACGGGCTAAAGAGTTAATTCTTTATGACGAACTTACCCTTACAGAAATTGCCTGGAAGCTCAATTACAGCAGTGTTTCACATTTATCCAGCCAGTTCAAGAAAATTACCGGGTTAACTCCCTCTTTCTTCAAACATCTAAAGACCAAAAGGCTCACTTCTCTCGAAGACCTGTGAATTATGTAAAATATTAGCGTGATTCTATAACAATTGAAACAATGTGTCTTTTCACCTTTGCCTGTAATTACTAAATAATTTCTTACTCATTTCAGGATCATCGAAAGAGTGCATAATCAAATCTTAAAAAATGGCCGCTAAAGATATTTTACGAATAGCCCTGTTTGTTTTGTTCGCAATATTTGCTCTTTGGCCCGGTTTCCGTACCCGTATCAGGGTTCCGGGCTCTGACCAGATTAAAGGCCCTGTAGAAACAGATAACAAAGAGATCCGATAATTGCTTCTGCGATTGCAAAATATCAGAGACAGGGTAAATCAAGAAAAAACAAATCAAAAATAAAATCACGGGAAAAAATAAAAAATTTCAGGAGCAGATTTTTTTCACAGTGGGCTGTTTTGAATGAGGTTGAATTTTGGTATTATATTTTATGGCGTAAATAACACGTCAGAATAAGGAATTGACTGTAGTATAAATGCAATAAATCAGGTGGCCAACGATAAATATAAAAACAAAGGATCCAAGACTGCATTAACGTCTGGATCCTTTGTTTTATGATACTTCTTCAGCTATTTTAGTTTTCCGGGATAATATCAATGATTACAGTTCTGTTGTAAAACCTTTTTTCAGGATAATTATTTTCAAAAGGCGCCATAGATTCGTCTTCACCAAACCCGTAGGTTTCAAATTTAACGCCCTTCTTCCCAGCCTTTAATAAGGCCCGTTCAATGATTTGCTGGGCTCCTATTGCCCTTTCCTGGGATAAGTTATAATTATATTTTTCTTCACCGATAATATCTGTATGGCCATGAATGATAACTGTTCCATTCTCGGAAATCAGTGGTGTTACAATGTAAACCAGGAAATTTTCATAAGCAGCAATTGATTTTGATCTGTCAAAATCAAAAAGAATACTGTAGCGTAATCCTTCTTGTTTAGAAGACTCCTGTTTGATAAGTGTAACAGAGCTTTCCTTCCTCACAACGTGACCACTTTTTGTTTCCCCCTGCATCACAATTTTATAATTGCCTTGTGTATTATTCCCTAAAATAGTTTCCCCGGGAACAGATGCCCGGTTACTGGTATAGGGACCGTAGTGTTGATTATTTCCCTGTTCATCAGTAATTTCAACAGACCAGGATTTGAGTAAGTCATCAGCTCCCTCTACTGTAAAAATTACATGACTATCCATCGGGTCGTGCTGAATTGCCATTATTTGCACGGGCCTCAGAAAAGGAGAAGTACTTCCTCCCACCTGCATCAGCAATTCAGGAGAAAAACTTTCAATATCTACCCTGCGATCGCCTTCACGTAACAGGCCGAGTTCCCGGGTGGCTCCTGGTTGTTCTGATGGTATAACTGGTTTATCTCGGCCTTCAGTTTTTATTCTTGAAGGATCAATGTCATAAACTGTTACTAAATACTGCTTGATATTTTCTGCAAGCAACTTTCCTTCAACAGGATTTTTATCTGATGCCCCGGTTAGCACAATGGAGCTATTTGGATTGGCACGAAGACGGTCACCAATGATATTTAATATATTATAATATACGGTCAATTGTCTTAATGAGCGGCCATGATTCAAATTATCAGGTTGGTTTTCCTGCAATTGTTCTTCTTTAAAAGATGTTGCCTGACTTCTGCTTAATAGAATATACCGGCCAGGTATCTCCGTTGATCCCATGTCAAAAAACACGGAATTACGAAGCGGGAATGTTTCTTTTACCTGGCGATTTAATGGAACTGCTTTGGGAGCCCGGACTGAAAACTGCACTTCTTTTTCAATAACAACAATTTCAGGAGCTTTTACGGGTTCCGCTATGATTGCTTCAGGCATTGCTGCTACAACTGATTTCCTGGATGTACCAAACTTGAGTGCTATCCCTGCACGGATGGTATATAATGACCACGATTCTACCTTGCGTGGATCATGACCAAAGTCTGTCAGGAAGGATGCAAATGGCGAAAGGGTCATTTGCGTTCTGCTTGTTTTTGCAGAAAGAGGAATATCTATGCCGGCGCCTGCCTGGGCTGAAAATATGGCTTTATGAATATCACTCCAGTTACCCCTGACATCAGATTGCTTATCCTGTTTGTAAATAAATTCTTTAGATACATTGAAACTCAGCGTAGGCCCGGCGAAAATATAAAATGCGGAAGCAAATGGAGCTAACCGTAAACTGGGTTCAATGGTAATGTAACTAAGATTGGTTGATAATTGTGCCGGGCAATTACACGGTGCCAGCACACTGTCAAATTTGCCGCCACGGCCGTCATAGGCTATATTCAGCATGCCTCCCCATACTTTTTTAGGCCGGTACTCAGTCAATAGGGAGAAATAAGGTTTAACTCCATCTCCTTTATGAAAAGCTGTGGGCGTTGAGAAGCTTCCATTGAGCATTTGCGTTGTGCCACGATAATGATTAAGATTTACTGCACCTGATTCACCAAACCACCAGATGGGTTGCACCCGTTTTACTTCCTGGGTATGACCTGTTATGCCGGCCAAAAGCAACATGGCAAACAGAAGGATAAATCTTTGTTTTATTGTCTGATATTGTAACATAAATTTCATTTTTTAATTAATGCTGTTGTTTTATTTAAATAGCTCTGGTTCTATGATAGTATATGAATTTATCTTCTCCTAATTAGGTATATTAATAGTTGTATTTACCATAGTAACAGATGCAACCAGGGAAAGCGCCCTACCATTCAGTACTGTTTGAACCGCATTTCCGGCAGTAGAAAAAGTAACGCCTGCTGTGGCAATAATGTTTCCGGTCATTATTCCACCACCTGCTGCATTAATAACAGCAGCACTTCCAACATACCAGAATACATTTTTAGGCAAGCCTCCATTTATCATCATAACACTTCGTGCACCTGCTGGTCCTGCAATACCTACGGTGAGTCCGGCTGCTGTTTGGAATACCCACACTGCATTAGGATCACCCTGTGCATCCAGTGTAAGATTTCCTGTTGTTATTTTAAAAGTGGCACCGGCAGATTTATAAACACCGGGAGGCAAGGTTAACCCACCAAGTTCACCTGCGCCGGGATCTGTACCGCCGGGCATTGAAGCTGGTGAAATGGCGAGATACGCTGCGTTAGCTGCTAACAAGCCGGTTGACGCAATTAAAAATGAGGCAGCAGATCCGGGAGGTGGAGGTGCTGTATGTATCCTGCCAGTTACTAATCCAATATTTAATGGTGTTTCAGTATAGACATCGGCTGTTATACCATCATGAAAACCGGTTATCAATGTTGAGGCAGCGGTAGTACCGATACATCCATTGTTAATTACGGTATTTATTCCCTGATTAGTTATTCCGGCATTTCCTCCGAATGCTCCGAAAATCGAGGCACCTCCCAGTGGTGGTGGCAATATAACTGCCTGCTGAGTGGTAAAACTCCAGATATAATTACTTACCATCGCATTACCTGCAAGATCTTTCACTCCTGTTGTAATGGTAGCTGTATAAGTAGTACTGGAAGCAAGACTTGCTGACGGAGTAAACGTAGCGGTTGTTCCAATATACGTTACTACACCTGCCACAGGTATTATCCCCTGTTTTAAAAGAAACGTAGTGGTATTAATAGTCAAAGGATCCATTGCTTCACTGAAAGTGGCTGTAATTTTTTTGGTGATCACCACACCAGTGGCATTATTAACCGGGTCTGTAGCAATTACTGTTGGTGGTGTAGCATCAGGAATGGAACCTGTAGTGAAACTCCATATATAATTACTGGCAATTGCATTACCTGAAAGATCTTTAGCTCCTGTTGTAATTGTAGCTGTATATACAGTGCTCGATGTAAGGTTAACTGTTGGTGAAAAAGTGGCAGTGACGCCGGTATATATAACTGATCCTGCAATCACTGTTGCACCCTGTTTTAGTGTAAAGGTGGTAGTATTGATTGTGGTAGGATCCATCGCTTCACTGAACGTTGCAGAAACTTTTGTATTAATCGCAACTCCTGTTGCACCATTTACCGGAACTGTAGATATTACAGTTGGTGGGGTAATATCAGGTATCAAACCAGTGGAAAAGCTCCATACGTAATTTCCGGCAAGTCCATTACCCGCAAGATCTCTGGCAGCCGTAGTAATAGTAGCGGTATATGTAGTGTTGGGCAATAAGTTTCCCAACGGAGAAAATATTGCAGTTATTCCGGCATAAGAAACCGTACCGCTTACCGGAGTTCCTCCCAATGATGTATTTGCCAGCGTAAAGCTTGTGGTGGTGGATAAAGAATCCATTACTTCACTGAAAGTAGCTGAGATTTTTTTATTAAGCGCTACATTTATAGCTGAACTTGCAGGGTCAGTGAAAGTAACAGTAGGCGCCGTTACATCCGGCCCCTGGCCCGTTGTAAAGTTCCACACATAATTATTTATCATGGCATTTCCTGCGGGATCTTTGACGCCATTAGTTATAGTGACCGTATAAGTAGTATTCAGTGTAAGACTAACTGTCGGAAAAAAAGATGCAGTCATACTATTATAACTAATCAACCCGGCGACAGGTGTTGTTCCCTTTGTAACGGTAAATGTCAGCGCATTGATTGTAGAAGGGTTCATCGCTTCATTAAAGGTGGCAGTGATTGAAGTAGCCAGACTTACTCCCGTTGCAGCATTTAAAGGGGTTGTTGAGACTACCTCGGGGCAAACACCAGTAAGGCCTTGCTCTTCTGTAACTTTTTTACAGCCTGCTGCAAAAAAGAACAGGAGTAATAATACAAACCAGTTACTGCCGAAAAACCGGATATTGCCATGTTGGGTGCTTACGGGGGCACATTGGGTAATAAAAGAATGTTGTTTCATAATTTATTTTTGAATTTTGTTTATTACAAGTTCTTTATTAAAATATACGCAAAACATTGTTGTTGATTCCGGTCTTCAGCGTGTAACTGATACCCGGCCTATTGACGTAGTAATTAAAAACCAAAATTATGGTAATAGATATGCAGGAATGTTACACAATTGAATAAATGAATTACATAATTCATATATTTTGTAAATGTTATTTCCTTTATTTCAATAGCATTTCACCTGCTTTACCACTACTGGTTTTTTAATTGAGTAAGGATCAATTATTTTCATTTGGTAGTTGTCAAATAAAAAGCCCCTGTAAAAACAAGGACTTTTTTCCAAAACCAACTGCTATATGAGAAAAAGATTATTTTGTAAGAATGAGTGATTATTAGTTATGCTATCTCCCAAAATGAAATCCGTTTTTATATTCTATAACTGTATGCAATACTTTGAGTTTTGCAATAATTTGAGATTTCAGGCTGCTGCCCTGGAACCGGATTTTATTTACTTCATCCAAAGCTCTTTCATATGTAACTATGGCTGTCTCAAAATGTCCGCTATTTTCTTTTCGCAATGCTTCAGTAAATAATTCGTCAGGTACATTTTTTTTGGGGGGAACAAACCGGCGAAATAATAAAATGATAAGAAGCGTCAGCATAAGAAATAGAGAAATTGCAGTAATAAAAGTCATAAGCAAAATTTTTAAAAACAAGTATAAAGATGAATTCTTTTAAGCTTATTACTGTTACATGATTCAAAGAAAGAGTTACATAATTCACACGGCATTAAAATGAATTTTCGGTGCCGTAATATTGAGGGTTACAAAAAAAGCTCAAAAACAAATGGGATTCATCAGGGTGCAGCCAACTCAATAACCTGTTCTCCGTTTTTAAATTCTCCAAGAATGATCACTTCTTTATACTCCGCATACAGGCTGGCAGCATTCACCATGGCTTTTTTGTTTTCACTTCTTATTTTCATTCCTCGTTTCACGCCTTTATTGCAAACTTCAATATAAAATCCATTCTTTAATTTCAATTGTTGTATCCGGGGTTTTCCTCTGCTTTTCATTTTTGTAATGCTAAAAGTTATAATAGATGTACCGGAACTTTCCTTGTAAATTCAGTTAAAATGTTTTTCCGGTATGATTAACTGAACCTGGCGAAACTATAAGTTTGAAACAATAATAGTATTACATCATTTCCAAAAAAAATTGCATAATTCATATTTTATTTGTGGCAGTTTTTTTCTCTGCGATTAATATGAAAAGGATTGTCCCGGTCATTTTTAGGGTCAGTTAATATTGCGCCCTATCAAAATATTTCAGCGCAACAGGCATCGTGGAGCAGACAATATATGAATTATGTAATTTATTTACAGGGTTGTGTAACATTCACCCGGATAAAGAAGTTCACCTTTAGTCTATTATATAACAATGCCCTGAATCAAACAGATCAGTAAAGGGCATTATCAATCATCTCTAAAAAATAAAAAATGACTATCAAAAAATTTTTACGCATAGCACCGCTTGCAATACTGCTTGCGATTGCTATACCGGCTAGTTCTGCGATTATTGTTCCGGGTTCTTCACAAGGTAACAACTCTTCAACAACAGAAAACCCCAGGGCTCAGCAATTGCTTCAGCGTTTGGAAGAAATTAAGGATATGAATAAATCGGGGTTGACAGGGTCAGAAAAAAAAGATCTCCGGAAAGAAGTAAAGGGAATCAAAAAAGAAATGAAGACCATCAAAGGAGGAGTTTATCTTTCTGTAGGGGCTATCATTATTGTTATCTTATTGCTGATTTTGCTTTTATGATTTTCCATTTTGCACCAGGGTTTGATCAGGTAAGGATATAATTCAGATTCTATTCTATCTATGCATATTAAACCTGAATGCCGGCAAAAGGAATACAATATTTTTTTTGTTTTTACCATTTAAATTATTATTATGCCTTTACTTACTGTTTTACTTGTACTCGTTGTCGCCGGTGTTATTCTCTGGCTGATAAACACCTATATCCCTATGGATCGCAAGATCAAGAATATCCTTAACACAGTGGTGGTGATCCTTGTTATTATCTGGCTGCTCAGGGTATTTGGAGTTGTGGATATGCTGAAAGGTATCCGCATCTAGTAAATAACGAGTTTAAATATCTTTAATTAATAAAGCTCTTAAGAAATATGGGGGCTTTATTTTTATATACCAACCGAAAAATCAGAAAACGATATTTAAGAAATTTTTTATGAAAAATAAATACAGATTAATTGAAAAAAGCTTTGAAAAGCTTGCCCTCGTTGCTAACAAAATTCTCGGCAACTCCTTCACATTTATTATCGCTTTGTGCACGGTCATTGTCTGGCTCAGCGATAAGCAGTTCAAAAATGAAAATATTCATACCAAGATTGGGGATATCATCTGGAGCGTTACCTTTCTGAGCTTATTTATCATTCAAAAATCGTTTAACCGTTTCTCAGCTGCTCTTCATTTAAAAATAAATGAATTGGTATCATCTCATGAGCCGGCCAATAACATGGTTATTAATCTGGAGAAAAAAACCGAGCAGGAGATAACGGAGCTTTCAAAAGAATATTCCGAACTGACTGAACAAATAAAAGAAGAGAATGAATAATTTAGTAATCACTAACCCTACTTACAAATCTAAACACTGTTGAAGTTAATCTGCCAGAAAAAGAGCCGGAACAGGGAATAAATAATTTATACTTTGATTTGGAATTGGCAAACTGCAAAACATCGCATCAGAAATATTTGAATGATGTAACTTATTTGCAAAATTGTATAATTAGTTCTTCCCAAATTAATTACACCTTTACATACCTCTATTAAGTTAATCAGTAAAAACAAAAAATGTCAACACAAGAGAAACAAGTTAAAACCTGGGAAAAAGAGAAAGAAGAGCTTAAATGTAAATTTGAGCTTCTGACTAACAGGTATTCAATGTTTGAAGGAAATATGCAGACAGAGGTATCGGAAAAACTACGGCTCCGGTTTGCCAAGACAAAAGAAGAATTGCATAAGATTATCGCAACACTTTAATTTAACCTGGTCTTGTGAAGAGTGCCATTTGGCAGTTTATAATCTGGTATTCTTAATATCATCGGTCAGAAAATTAAAATTAGGATATCAGAAAAATTGAAAAATCAAAACATATCACTGCGGAAATAATTGAATACGTATCTGATTCTATAGTTGTCAAAACGATTATTATAAATCTACAGAAACGTCAGCTTAATGCTGTAGCAAAAAAATGACAATCAAATTTTTGTTATAAGTACAATGACTCAAAAAGAATTTCCGGCACTATACACATATCAGGAAATAGCTTGTTTCTCCCGGCAAACGAAAAGAGAATTGGTATAGCTAATCATGAGCAATACCTGGATTTCTTAAAATACAATTGACATCATTTAATAGCGACGGTCATGACTGAGAATGATGCAACTCTTTTATGAAATTGTGTAATGATTATTCAGATAAAGGCATTCATCTTTGTCAGGATCATTTTAAAAGCATTTCGACTAAAAGCAATCAATATGAAAAGGGTATCATTGTTTACTGCAAGTTTTGTTTTTTTCTGGATTACTTCCTTTTCTCAAATCATCCCAATTAATGAACCTGATTACAATAAACCTAAACTCTTCCAGGGATTGCCTTACACTATCTCTGTTAGTCTCAGCAATCTGAATAGTTTATTTGATTTGCAGCCGGGTCAGCCTGTCAGCATTAATTTATCAGATGTTTCATCATTCCAGTTCGAAGGAGCAATAATTTCAAATACCGGCAAATACGGTAATAGAATCCGGAGTGTAGTAATCGGTTCTTCCAATTATAGTGGTGCCAGCTTAACTCTTTCCAAAGTAACTGCAGAAAATGGCGATGTCATATACAGAGGCAGAATACTTAGTCTGCAGCATGGCGATTTGTATGATCTGCAAAATCTTAATGGCAGATATACGCTGATAAAAAAGAATTTGTATGACCTGGTAAACGAATAAAAAATTCTTACCCTTAACCTGTTTAATAACGGCCCGTTTTATGTCTGTATTTCCTTTCTGATCATGAAAAGTATTTTTTAAAATTATGTATTATGAAAAGCCTGATCCGCCCCTTTCTTTTAATGCTGTTCTTTATCAGCACACTGACTGTAACCGCCCAGGTGCCATTGCTATCCAGTTGCCCCGCTGCTTCAGCAGTAGTATTTCTTGATTTTGACGGGCATACAGTAACCGGTACCTCCTGGAACTATAATGGCCCTATCTATTGCAGCGCTTCCGGTCTTAATAATGTGCAGATAACCGAAGTGTTTGACAGGGTAGCAGAGGATTATCGTCCTTTTAATATTAATATTACCACTGATTCAACCAAATTTCTGTCTGCCCCTGTTACAAAACGGATGAGAGTGGTTATTACCGTTTCATCAGCCTGGTTTGGGTCCGCTGGTGGTGTTGCCTTTGTTGGATCATTTACCTGGGGTGATGATACTCCCTGTTTTGTGTTCTCTGCTTTGCTGGGTTATAATTCAAAAAATATTTCGGAAGCAACTTCTCATGAATGCGGACATACGCTGGGCTTATATCACCAATCAACTTACGACGTCAATTGCATTAAAATATCTGACTATAATTATGGCCAGGGAACAGGTGAAATAGGCTGGGCTCCCATTATGGGCATCGGGTATAATAAAAACTTAACATTATGGAATAATGGTCCCAATCCTTATAGTTGCACCATTCTGCAAAGTGACAAGGATATAATTACCTCCACTAATGGCTTTACCTACCGTACTGATGATTATGCCGCCACTTTTGCGGGTGCAACGAATATTCCTTTTGTGAACACCCAGTTTAACGTAAACGGTATCATCGAACAAAACAGTGACCAGGATATGTTTAAGTTTACCCAACCCTCTTCTTCCCGGTTTCAATTAAATGCCGTTCCGTATAATGTAGGTGCTGGTAACAGCGGTTCAGACCTGGATATGCAGGTCACTTTATACAATAGTTCGCAAACTCCGTTGAATGTTTATAATCCTGGTACTCTTTTAAATTCAGTTATTGATACCCTGCTGACCCCCGGAACCTATTACCTGAAAATAGAGGGCAAAGGCAATATCTATGCTTCCAACTATGGAAGTCTTGGTTCTTATTCCTTACAGGGAAATATTCTTACGGTCGCCTTACCACTAAGAAGACTGGAATTGCACGGAGAACTGGCAGGCGATAAACACAGGCTTACCTGGATCATTGATGCTGATGAAGCCATTACAAAACAGGTACTGGAGATTTCAACAGATGGCAGAAACTTCAGCCAGGTAACACAACCACCCAATGATCTTCGTTCATTTATGTACAAACCCTATGTAACAACAACGGCCCAGTACAGGTTAAATGTAACATTCGACAATGGCCGGCAGTATTATTCCAATATCGTTTCACTTCGTAATACCGGTACGGCGTATTGGCCAAAGTTAATCGGCAATGTTGCTAATAATAATATTGTCGTATCCAGTCCGGGCACATACAACTTTGCTATTTATGATTTCAGTGGTAAAGCAGTAGGCAAAGGACAACTATCCAACGGGTTGAATACAATCAATACAACAGATATTACCGGTGGTATGTATATCATCCAATTTACCAATGGCATTGAACAGCGGACCGATAAGTTTATAAAACAATAAGCTGCTGCAATTAAAATTTTTATGCCAGTCTATCCGGGTTCATGTTAGTAAAATAAATATGAGGTAAAAAAGAATACAGGAACTAAAGCAAGCGGCAGACCTTATTTCGAATTTGACAGCTAAATGACTGCTGGTAACCGGGTACCCATACTATTGCAGAACTACTTTTCGCTTAAGGGCACAGATGATGTGAAACTTCAAATTAAGAAGGGATATGCTTTTTCCACTTCATTTATAATAACCTACATGGATTAAGCAAAAGCAGGATATGTGAATTATGTAATCTTTTATCATAGTTGTGTAACATTTAATATTTAAAAGCTTTGCAATTTTACAATATGAGTAATGATTCACAACTTAAATTCATTTTAAATGAAACACAGCTCTATATGTGGGGTAGCACTCGTTTCTCTATTATTATCTTTTCCGAAAATAAATTTCGGACAGGCACCTACCATAGGAACAACACTTAAAAGTTTTGCGGTATTTACCGCAACTGGAGCATTTAGCAATGTTTCACCAACATCAGATGTAACCGGCAATGTGGGCACTAATGCAGGTGCATTCACTGCATTTCCTCCCGGAACACTAAATGGAGTAAAGCATGTGGCGAATGCTACTTCAGCAACAGCTGCTACAGAGGTGCTTACTGCATATAGCTCTTTTCCGGCTGGCGGTACTGTTATAGGAATTGGATTAGGAAGCGGCCAGACTCTTATCCCAGGCGTTTACAGCACGGGGGCTGCTTCAACATTAAATGGACTTTTAACTTTAGATGGGGGAGGTAATGCTAATGCTTTATTTATTATCAAGATAGGTGGCGCTTTGGTGACAGGCACATTCGCAACCGTTGCTGTAACTGGTTCTGCCTCCTTGTGCAATGTGTATTGGCAAATAGGGGGTCAATTTGATTTAGGAAATGGTTCGATTTTCAGGGGAACTGTAATTGCTACCGGACCTATTAACTTATTAGGAGACACAAAATTTTATGGAAGGGCACTTTCAACGGCAGGAGCCATTTCCCTGGGGCCTGTTGGTTTTGGTCCTGATACGGTTAATGTAAGTGGGTGTGATGTGCTGGCGGTATCATTCAGTTCGTTGACCGCCAACCGGACCAGCCCGGCCAATGTGCTGCTGAGATGGGAAACTGTAACCGAAATAAACAACAGCGGCTTCGCCATAGAGAGAAGTATGGGTAATAATAGCTGGGAGTCAGTCATCTTCATTCCCACACAGGCGCCGGGTGGCAACAGTAGTTCTCCTCTTACTTATACATTTAATGATCTGAATACAAATAAAGGCCTTACCCAATATCGCATTAAACAGGTAGATCTCGATGGAAGGGCAAAGTTCAGTGAGGTCAGGGTTGTTCGTGGGATTGCACAAAAAGGGAAGATCATTGTTTATCCGAATCCAAGTGCTGATGGTAGTGTAAATATTGTGTTTGAAGACCAGGAAGGCATACGGGATGTTGCTGTGACAGATATAACTGGCCGCACAATCCAGCAATGGAAAAGCGTAAGTAGTAATACTCTCCAGATAGAAAATCTGAAAACCGGAATTTATACCCTAAGGATTATTATGCGTGAGAGCGGGAATCAAAGAGTGGAAAAGATAATTGTATCCCAATACTGAAAAACCAAACTTTTTTCATGCTTTCGTACTGAAAATGGCTCTTTAGAGGAGCTATTTTCATTTATTATGGTGCAACATCAACCGGGCTAAAGGTTGATACGAAAATCGTATTTCAGTTATGAATTAACGAAGTATATGTGAATTATGTAACATATTTCAGTAATTATATAACAGTTGCCCCTCCAATACAAAGGAACTTTACCGGTTCCTTATTACTAATCAGAAAATAGCTGAAAATACACATCAAATACATGGTGAGCAACCGTTGTAAAATGACGGTGAAAGAAGAGTTGCAAAAACTCGGACTTCATTTCATTATTGTTGAACTGGGAGAAGTAGAGGTAATGGAAGATATTTCTCCCGAACAACGGGAAGAATTAAAGATAGCCCTGAGTATTTCCGGGCTGGAATTAATGGAAGACAAAAAAGCTGTATTGGTAGAAAAAATTAAAAATGCTATCATAGAAATGGTTCATCATTCAGATGAAAATATTAAAATAAATTTCTCGGAATACTTAAGTGAAAAATTAAATCACAATTATACTTACCTGGCCAATTTATTTTCAGAAGTACGGGGAATTACCATAGAGCACTTTATGATTGCCCACAAGGTTGAAAAGATAAAAGAATTAATCATATATGATGAGTTAAACATCACGGAAATAGCCTGGAAGATGAATTACAGCAGCGTGGCACATTTATCCAACCAGTTTAAAAAAGTTACCGGTCTCTCTCCTTCGCATTTTAAACAATTGAAGGACAAAAGAAGAAGCCCTATTGAGGAAATTGGAAATGAACCAGTATTAAATTAAATAAATTTATCCGGACTGAAAGTTGCGTCATAACTTTATTCAAGTGAAAGCAAAAAAAGGCAATCATAAAATTCCGAAAGCTATCAGGAAGCCGGTCGAAAAATCAACCAACCAATTCCCCGTGGTTGGCATTGGTGCTTCTGCCGGTGGGTTGGATGCTTTCAAAAAACTGCTGAAAGCTATTCCCGAAGATTCTGGAATGGCGTATGTACTGGTGCAGCATTTAGATCCCAAACATGAAAGTATGCTGCCCGAACTGCTGCAAAAAGTTACCGCTATTCCGGTGTTAGAAATTTCTGATGATATTAAAGTGCAGCCCAATCATATTTATGTTATCCCCAGCAATAAAATGATGGTGGCAACGGATGGCGTTTTACTGCTTGCCCCCCGTCCTGCAAAAAACAAAAACGAACGCAACCTGCCCATTGATCTGTTTTTTACTTCGCTGGCAGAAGTGCATCAAAGCCATGCTATCGGTGTGGTGTTATCGGGCACTGCTTCCGATGGCACTTTAGGATTGAAAGCAATTAAAGATCACGGCGGTATCACTTTTGCGCAGGACGAAGAATCAGCAGCGTATGAGGGCATGCCCCATAGTGCGGCTCAGGCCGGTGTAGTTGACTTTATTCTTCCGCCGGGAAAAATACCACAAAAGCTTTTAGAGATAACCAATATTATTAAAGGCAATGACCATGGAGAAGAAGATCTTCCGCAACCGGTTGAGGATGTATTTAAACAAATGCTTGCATTGCTCCGCATCCGCAAGGGAACCGATTTTACATATTACAAGCAAACTACCATCCGCAGAAGGATACTCCGCCGGATGGCCATTAACAAAAGCGAAGCCCCTGCCGCTTACCTGAAATATTTACGGGAAAATAAAAAAGAACAGGATGTGCTTTACCAGGACCTGTTAATTCCTGTTACCAGTTTTTTCAGGGATCCCAAAACCTTTGATAATTTATGCGAAACGGTTTTTCCAAACATAATAAAAAATAAAATCGCCGGTGAGTCAATCCGTATATGGGTGGCAGGTTGCAGCACCGGCGAAGAAGCATACTCCATTGCTATTTGCTTAAAAGAATTTTTGGACGATTCTGCATTATACTCCGGAGAAAGAATACAGGTTTTTGCTACCGATATCAGCGAACCGGCCATTACAAAAGCAAGGGCAGGCATTTATACAAAAAGCAATACAGATGGATTAACGCCTCAACGGCTGCAGGAATTTTTTACCAAAACAAGTGAAGGTTATCTGGCCCATAAATCCATCAGGGATATGTGTGTATTTGCCGTACACAATTTTTTAAAAGACCCGCCATTTGGCAAAATGGATTTTATAAGTTGCCGCAATGTGCTTATTTATATGGAGCCTTACCTGCAAAAAAAGGCACTCAGCACTTTTCATTACTCATTAAATCCAAAGGGATTATTGTTACTCGGCAAATCGGAAACAACCAGCGGCGTGCCTGAGCTATTTGCAGCAGTTGGTAAAAGTGATAAGTTATTTATCCGTAAAGATGTGCCCGGCCGTTTTATTCATACAACAAGTCAGCGAAGTGAACAAATTTTTGCTGATGTGAATGCCGATCCAAAAAGTGTAAATATCAAAACAGACTTTCAAAAAACGGCCGATGATATTATGCTCAGCAAGTATACGCCGGCAGGTGTGGTGGTAAATGAAGCGATGGACATTGTTCATTTCAGGGGCAACACGGGAAACTATTTACAGCAATCGCCGGGTAAACCAAGCCATAATTTATTAAAAATGGCAAAGGAAGGTTTGGCTTTTGAGCTACGCAATATCTTACATAAAGCAAAAAAAGCGAAGCTGCCTGTTACAAAAGAAAATATTCCCATTCAGATTAACGGCGAGTTGCGGAATATTACCATCGAAGCATTGCTGTTGCCGGATACAATTGAGCCGCATCATTTAGTGTTGTTTCATGAAAAGCAGCCATTAGCTTTTAGCCATCAGCTATTAGCCAAAACAAAGACATCAGCTAAAAGCCAACAGCTAAAAGCTAATAGCCAGGAGCTTCTCCGGATACAGCAATTAGAAAAGGAACTGGCACAAAGCCGTGAAGACATGCGGAGCATTACCGAAGACCAGGAAGCGGCTAATGAAGAACTGCAAAGCGCCAATGAAGAACTGCTGAGCAGCAGCGAAGAATTGCAGAGCCTGAATGAAGAACTGGAAACAGGCAAAGAAGAACTGCAAAGCACCAATGAAGAGTTGATGGTGGTAAACCACGAAATGATCAGTTTGAATGAACAGGTAACAGCCGCAAGGGATTATGCTGAAGCCATCATTGTTAACATCCGGGAACCGCTGCTGGTTCTGGATAAAAATCTGCGGATAAAAACGGGTAATAATGCTTTTTATAAAACATTCCAGGTTACCGAAAAGGAAACAGAAGCTGTTTTAATTTATGATATCGGCAATAAACAATGGGACATTCCTGCTTTGCGAACGTTACTTGAAAAAATTCTTCCCGAAAAAACCGTGTTTAATGATTTTGAAGTAACGCATACTTTTTCATCCATTGGTGAGCGGGTAATGTTGCTGAATGCCCGGGAGGTGGTTAGCAAAAACAGTTCAGAGAAATTAATCCTGTTGTCTATTGAAGATATTACGGATCTGAAAAAAGCACAGAAAGTATTACAAAAAACCGGCGAATACTTCAGGCATCTTGTAAAGGAATTACCTGCAGCAGTGCATTCCTGTGATGCGCAGGGCTACATAACTTATTACAATGATGCAGCAGTAAAACTTTGGGGCCGTAAGCCTGAACCAGGAAAGGAGCTTTGGTCTGGTTCCTTTAAAATGTTTAAATCAGATGGCACTCCACTTCCTTTAGAAAGCAGCCCGATAGCTATGACTGTTAAAAAAGGCCGTGTTATGTCAGGTGAAGAAATAATAATTGAGCGGCCTGATGGCGCCCGTTCATTTGTGCGGGTATATCCTCAACCCGAATTCGGTTTATCGGGTGAAAAAACCGGGGCAATAAATATGGCCTTTGATATTACGGAACAAAAAAGAGTTGAGATGGAATTAACAGAGGCGATAGAGTTTGCTGAGATGGCAACAAAGATAGCAGTAGAAGCAAAAACCAAAGCCGAAGAAGCAACACATATAGCCGAGGATGCCGTAAAAGCCAAACAGCAATTTCTGTCGAACATGAGCCACGAAATCCGCACACCCATGAATGCCATTATCGGGTTTACAAAAGTGGTGTTGAAAACAGAACTCACGGCAAAACAAAGAGAATATTTAACGGCTATAAAATTAAGCGGCAATGCATTGATCGTATTGATCAATGACATACTCGACCTGGCAAAAGTAAATGCCGGAAAAATGACATTTGAAGAAATACCTTTTAAAATATCATCATCCATATCGGCCATGATGCATCTGTTTGAAACAAAGATTGATGAAAAGAACTTAGAACTCGTAAAAGAATATGATGAAAGCATTCCGCAGGTATTACTTGGCGACCCGGTGCGTTTACACCAGATCATTTTAAACCTGATGAGTAATGCCGTAAAGTTTACGTCAAAAGGGAAAATTACCATAAGCATTCATTTGCTTGAAGAGGACGAAGAAAAAGTAACCATTGAATTTGCTATCAGCGATACCGGAACAGGCATACCGGAAAACAAAACAGAAGAGATCTTCGAAAATTTTCACCAGGCATCCAGTGATACTTCCCGGCTGTATGGAGGCACCGGGTTAGGGCTTGCCATTGTAAAACAACTGGTAGAATCGCAGGGTGGACAGGTCCGGGTAAAAACTGAAATTGACAAGGGCTCCACTTTTAGTTTCACCTTACGTTTTAAAAAAACGAATGCTGCGGCTGATATTAAAACTGAATTATCTGATTGGGATCAGGAAAATAAAAACATAAAAGTATTAGTGGTGGAAGACATTGCGCTCAATCAGTTACTGATGAAAACACTATTAGATGATTTTGGATTTGAAAGGGATATTGCCGCCAACGGAAAAATAGCCATTGAAAAACTACTGGCTAATAACTATGATATTATTTTAATGGACTTGCAGATGCCCGAGATGAACGGTTTTGAAGCAACAGCATACATCCGCAACAAAATGAATTCCAATATCCCTATCATTGCTTTAACGGCTGATGTAACCACTGTTGACCTTGAAAAGTGCAAAGCCGTTGGCATGAATGATTACATTGCCAAGCCCGTTGACGAAAGATTGCTGTACAGTAAAATAATTGGATTAGTAAAGAAATCTTTACCCGTAAATTCGAATGGACACAATGTGAATCCCCGCCTGAATGACGAAGTAAGACTGGGAAACGTTCTTATTGAAAAAATTAAGTGTGTTAACCTGGATTATTTGATCCAATGCACAAGATCTGATTCCAAATTGATGATGGAAATGATCTCACTTTATCTGGAACAAACCTCTTCTTTAATTAAGGCCATGAAACAAAGTCTGGAGGATGAAGATTGGAATTTATTGCAGGCGGTAGCACATAAAATGATTCCCTCCTTTTCAATAATGGGTATTAGTGCTGATTATGAGAACATGGCAAAACAAGTTCAGGGTTATGCCCGCCTGTATGAGAAAGCCGCACAGGCAAACTCACAGGAGCCGGAGGGTGCCCGCCTGCCAGACCCGCAGGTGATATCCGACCTGGTTTTACAACTTGAAAATATTTGTTTACAGGCCTGCAACGAATTGGAAATTGAGTTTAACAAAATAAAAAATACAACCTCATGAGCAAAGAAAAAATAAAACTCTTCCTGGTGGATGACGACGCAGTATTTTTAAAATCATTGGAAATTGAATTTCTGCAGCATGCAGATTTTACCATTAAAACTTTTGCAACCGGTGAACGTTGTATGGAAAATTTAGCACACAGCCCTGATGTAATTATTTTAGATTACCATTTGGATGGTATTGATAAAAATGCAATGAACGGATTGGAAACATTGGATAGAATAAAAGCCGGCTACCCGGATATTCCTGTTGTCATGCTGTCATCTCAGGATAAAATTGATGTAGCCGTCAATTGTATGCACCACCGGGCTTTTGATTACGTAGTGAAAAGCGAAACCGCTTTTATCCGCTTACAGCAAATTATTACTAATATATTCAGTTATAAAAAAATGGAGAAAACATTAAACTGGTATATGGAGAGAGCTTGATTTTTTACCTTTTGCCACCAAATTTATGAACCACATTAAATAATAAACCACCTTGAATTATACACAACAACTTCCTCTTACCATTCTGCTGGCCGATGACGATGCGGATGATCGTTCTTTTTTTGGAAATGCTTTAAAAGAAATACCCATTGATACCCGGCTTACCGCTGTAAATGACGGTGAGCAGTTGATGGATTATCTTTCTAAAAATACAGAACAGTTGCCCGATGTTCTTTTCCTGGATCTTAGCATGCCCCGCAAAGGCGGGTTCGAATGTTTAACAGAGATGAAAGATGATATCAACCTGAAGGATATTCCCGTTGTAATGTTTTCTACATCTTATACGCAGGACTTTAATTATGAACAGGGCATGATAGAGGTGCTATATAAAATAGGGGCACAGGATTATATCCGTAAGCCCGGTACGATTGTACAACTCAAAGAACTCATTCTGCATTCCCTTCAAAAGGTGATAAAAGAAAGCAGGCTGAACCTGCAGGAAATAAATCTATGATAAGCTGGTTTCAAAATATGCGCTTAAATAACAAGTCTTGACCCCATGAACAAAAAACAAATAAATGTACTACTTGCAGATGATGATGCTGACGACTGTTTTTTCTTTGAGAGAGCTTTAAGGGAAATAGCCATTAAAACTAATCTCACCATTGTTCGTGACGGTGAACAGCTCATGAATTATCTTTTGCAAAACATACCCAGCGATGGCGGACCCGATATTATTTTTCTCGACCTGAACATGCCCCGCAAAACAGGGTTCGAATGTTTACAGGAGATAAAGGAAAACGTACGGTTTAAAGACATCGAGGTGGTCATGCTTTCTACATCCTACCCACGGGACATGATATATGAAAACGGCTTGATAAAAATACTCAACGGGATTGGAGCAGGAAATTTCATCCGTAAATCAGGTAATTATGCACAAATCAAAGACCTCATTCATAATGAACTAATTAAAGTGATAGAAAAAAGATCATTGAATGAACAGGAGAAAAAATGATGGTAAAATATTTTAAAACAATCAACTGATTAAAATCAATAACACATGAATACAAAACATCTGAATATACTGCTTGCAGATGACGATTTGGATGATTGCAATTTTTTTAAACATGCATTAGAAGAATTGTCGCCATCTGCGCAGCTAACAACCGTGCATGACGGAGAAGAACTGATGAATTATCTTTCTGAAAATTCATCCCGCAATGAAGGGACCGATGTTCTTTTTCTCGATATCAATATGCCCCGTAAAACCGGCCTGGAATGTTTATCTGAGATAAAACGGGATCCAAAGTTGAAAGACATTCCCGTGGTGATGTTTTCAACATCTAATTCCTGGGATACAATAAACATGCTTTTCAAAAGCGGGTCGGATGTATATATTCACAAGCCCAGTGATTTTGCACAACTCAAACAAGTGATACACCATGCAATTCCGATAGCTGCGGAACAAGTCTTCTCCATAAGTCCGTTAAAATATATCCTTAACGCATCAAATGGCGGCCGGCCGAAGCAGCCAAAAACAGCTGAAAAATAAATTGGTGAAATGTAATTTGTTGAATACAATAAAAAATAATTAAAGCAGAGCTAAATTATTTAAATGTGAATTCAAAACCACTGAATATAATACTTGCGGATGATGATATGGATGATTGTCTCTTTTTTAAGGAAGCAGTAGAAGAGTTACAATTGCCTACGCAGCTTTCGACCCTGCATGACGGAGAACAACTGATGCAGCACCTTAACAATGCAGTAAGGACGCAAAACCTGCCTGCCGGTCAGGCAGGTTTTGCGTCCCTGCCTGATGTCCTTTTCCTCGACCTTAATATGCCCCGCAAAAATGGTTTCGAATGTTTATCAGAAATAAAACGTAACCAAAAACTCAGGCAGCTTCCTGTAATCATTTTCTCCACTTCCTTTGAACAGGAGGTTGTGAACCTGCTTTACAAAAACGGGGCACAATATTTCATTCGCAAGCCCTCGGAATTTTCGCAATTCAAAAAAATAGTTCATCAGACAATTACTACACTTACAGTACCACAAAAAATATCACAACGAACCAGGGAAAATTTTGTGCTCACCGTGCAAAACAATTTAATTATTTAAAACAAATAACCCAGATAGCTATCTGGACCGGAACAGTATATGGCTATACCAAAAAAAACGAAAGAGGATGCGTTAATCATTGCCCGCAAAGAACTTGCTTTTCAAAAAGAAGAGAAAGAAAAACTGGCAGCAGAGTTAATCATTGCCCGCAAAGAACTTGCCTTCCAAAAAGAAGAGAAAGGGAAACGGGCGGCAGAATTAGGCATTGCTAACATAGAACTTGCCTTTCAGGACGATGAGAAAGGGAAACGGGCAGCAGAGTTAGGTATTGCTAACATAGAACTTGCCTTTCAAAAAGAAGAGAAAGGGAAACGGGCGGCAGAGTTAGGCATTGCTAATAAAGAGCTTGTGTTTGAAGACGAAGAGAAAGGGAAACGGGCGGCAGAGTTAGGCATTGCCAATAAAGAACTTGTCTTTCAGGATG
Source organism: Chitinophagaceae bacterium (assembly GCA_032654705.1). Lineage (GTDB taxonomy): Bacteria > Bacteroidota > Bacteroidia > Chitinophagales > Chitinophagaceae > JJ008. Next base: position 1,663,792 of record JAULAZ010000003.1, on the reverse strand, counting down.
AAGAGAAAGAAAAAAGGGCAGCAGAATTAATCATTGCTAACAAAGAACTTGTTTTTCAGAACGAAGAGAAAGAAAAAAGGGCAGCAGAGTTAATCATTGCCAACAAAGAATTGGCCTTTCAAAATGATGAGAAAGAAAAAAGGGCAGCAGAGTTAGGTATTGCCAACAAAGAACTTGTCTTTCAAAACGAAGAGAAAGAAAAAAGGGCAGCAGAGAAAGAAAAAAGGGCAGCAGAGTTAATCATTGCCAACAAAGAATTGGCCTTTCAAAATGATGAGAAAGAAAAAAGGGCAGCAGAGTTAATCATTGCCAACAAAGAATTGGCCTTTCAAAATGAAGAGAAAGAAAAACGAGCAGCAGAGTTAGGTATTGCCAACAAAGAATTGGTCTTTCAAAACGAAGAGAAAGAAAAAAGGGCAGCAGAATTAATCATTGCTAACAAAGAACTGGCCTTTCAAAATGAAGAGAAAGAAAAACGAGCGGCAGAATTAATCATTGCTAATAAAGAACTTGCTTTTCAAAATGAAGAGAAAGAAAAAAGGGCGGCAGAATTAATTACGGCTAACAAAGAGCTTCTGGCATTCACTTATATATCCAGTCACGATTTGCAGGAGCCACTACGCAAAATTCAAACCTTTGTAACGATCATCCTGGAAAGTGAAAGTAAAAATCTATCGGATAAGGGCAAATATAATTTCCAGCGAATGCAATTAGCAGCAGGAAGAATGCAACAATTGATTGATGATTTACTGGCTTTCTCCCGCATCAGTACTACCGAACTCAAGTTTGAAGAATCTGACCTCAATAAAATTGTAGATGAAGTAAAAGCCGAACTAAAAGATACCATCCAGGAAAAGCATGCAACCATAGAAGCCATCGGACTTTGCCCGGCAAACATAATTGCCTTTCAGTTTCGCCAGCTCATGTACAACCTGATCAGCAATGCGCTAAAATTTTCAAAGCCAGATATACCGGCACACATCATTATAACAAGCAGCGTTGTAAAAGGCAGTGAATTAAGTAACGAAATGCTATCACCTGAAAAAAAATATTGCCATATTACCGTTAAAGATAATGGCATTGGCTTTGAGCCCCAATTCAGCATACGCATTTTTGAAGTGTTTCAAAAATTGCACGGCAAAGAAGTATATGCCGGCACTGGCATCGGGCTTGCCATTGTAAAAAAGATAGTGGAGAACCACAATGGCATCATTACCGCTACCAGCGAATTAGGTAAGGGGGCGACATTTGATATTTATATTCCTGCCTGAGAAAATAATTCTATTGTAGACGATAAAATTTTTACCCCCTTCATTTGCTTACAAAAGATTATCAATGTCTCTTTCAATTACAAAAAAATGAATAAGACATTGAACTGGTATATGGAGAGGGTGTAATCCCCTTTCCCCCGTCTGCCTTTTTATAAATATGTGAATGATGTAACATATTACTATAGTTGTGTAATACTTATTCTGTCAAAAGCACCCAGCTTTACAGATTCGTATTTACTCTATATCGAAAATAATCAACAACAATATTATGAAAGCAGCAATTAAATTTTTTATCCTGTTCAGTGTTCTCAATTCAGTTACATGGATTGCGCCACAGAAAGCATCGGCCCAGGTGTCTGTCAACTTCCAGGTTTTTTATGATGATCTGAGTCCCTACGGCCATTGGGTCGATAATTCAGACTATGGATATGTTTGGTATCCCGATGTATCTTCTGGGTTTACTCCGTATAGCACAAATGGCTATTGGATATTCACCGATGCAGGATGGACCTGGGTTTCCAATTACTCTTGGGGATGGGCACCTTTTCATTACGGCCGTTGGTTTTATGACCATTATTATGGCTGGTTGTGGGCTCCCGATAATGAGTGGGGACCGGGGTGGGTTACCTGGAGAAGATCAAATGACTATTACGGATGGGCGCCTATAGGTCCGGGAATCAGTATTGATTTTGCTTATGGGGGTGGATACGATTTACCCTACAATCAATGGACCTTTGTGAGAGACAGGGATTTTGGAAGAACAAACATCACTAACTATTATATAAACAACTCAAACAATATTACGATCATCAACAATACCACCGTAATAAATAATATCAGGTCAGATGGCGGTCAACGTACAAGATACAATACAGGTCCGGACAGATATGAAGTGGAAAGACATTCCGGCAGGACATTTACACCGGTTGCTCTTACAGAAACCAATAAACCTGGTCAAAATGTCCGCAACGGAGAACTTCAGATATACAGACCAAGAGTTGAAAAAAATAATAACGGTGAAAGGAGACCAAGTCCATCCAAAGTTGCGGGTTGGAAAGAGAATCAGCCATCAAGAGATCAACCAGTAAAAACTCAGCCAACAAGAATGCCCCCGGAAAAACAACGTAATGATCAGCCATCAACACAACCGGTGAAGCAGCGCAACGATCAGCCATCAACACAACCGGTGAAGCAGCGCAACGATCAGCCATCAACACAACCGGTGAAGCAGCGCAACGATCAGCCATCAACACAACCGGTGAAGCAGCGCAACGATCAGCCATCAACACAACCGGTAAAGCAGCGCAACGATCAGCCATCAACACAACCGGAAAAGCAGCGCAATGATCAGCCATCAACACAACCGGTGAAGCAGCGCAATGATCAGCCATCAACACAACCGGTGAAGCAGCGCAATGATCAGCCATCAACACAACCGGTGAAGCAGCGCAATGATCAGCCATCAACACAACCGGTAAAGCAGCGCAATGATCAGCCATCAACACAACCGGTGAAGCAGCGCAACGATCAGCCATCAACACAACCGGTAAAACAACAGCCAACTAGAATGCCGCCGGAAAAACAACAGCCAACAAAAGAGCAACCAGTGAAACAAAAATCAACTAACGAAAAAACTCATTAAAGTGGTAAAGAAATGGCCGGAGAATAAAACAAAAGTTATCCGGGACATAATGAAATCATTCAAATGATACTACTGCCAAAAATGGATATAGCTTGTTTACAAAGCCGGATTAAAAGCAAAAAAGGAAAAGAATATAGCTCACAGGTTATGTTTCATTGGGAGTGTTAGGTAAGCTAACCCCTGCACATAAAAAACAAACTCATTATAAATATTAATAAATGAAACAGGTTAAAAGGGCCGGCCAGGCAATAGCACTTCTTTGTGTTACCTCTTTGCTGATTACAGCTTTTTTGGTTCTGTTCAGCAACTCCGGTTGTTCATCAAATGATAACTTGAAAGAAAAATCGTTGGATAAAACTCCAATGGCAAATAAAATAATCACTGAATTAAAATGAAAATATGGAAGTAAAATTTAATGCAGCCACTACACAACGTCCACAGGAAGTTCGTACGATGGATGCTCCCCTGATTACCATTGATCTTTGCTCATTTACTGAACAGATCAGGAAAGAGAAAAAATGGAAAGAAACAGACCGGAATGCAATAACGGTTTTCAAAACAAATGGGCTGCAAATTGTACTCATAGCATTACGCAAAGGCGCTGAGATGGTCAAACATGCAACAGCCGGAATAATCAGCATACAAGTGCTGAAAGGGAAAATGCAATTAAAGACAGATAAGCAAACTGTGAAGCTGGGTGTTGGGCAACTGCTGGCACTTCATGAAGGCATTGAATACAACCTGCTGGCAAAAAAGAAGACTTTTTTCCTGTTAACACTGACAACTACATTGGCGGATAGCCAGGATGCCTGAGAGATATGTGAATAATATAACTTATTCCTAAAGTTGTATAACACTTTCCTGTTTAATGTAATTCATCTTTACATCCGCTTGAATTAGTTCAAATACCGCTGTTGTTGATATTTGGCTGGATATTTTTTTCAAACAAACTATTCCCGGAATAAAAAATGGTAGAAGTTAAAAAAGAAGGCATCCTGATTCAAAAGACCACTCTCGGTTTTGAAAACGAAGGTGTATTAAATCCTGCGGTAATAAGCGGGGAGGATTGCATTCATCTTTTTTACAGGGCAGTGAGCAAAGGCAATTATTCAAGCATTGGTTATTGTAAATTAAAAAATCCATTAATCGTTCAAGAACGGCTTGAAACACCTGTTCTCTTTCCGCAAAATGACTATGAATCACATGGTGTGGAAGATCCCCGTATTGTAAAGATTGAGGATATGTATTATCTCACTTACACCGCCTATGACGGAGTAAATGCGCTGGGTGCATTAGCTGTTTCAAAAGATTTAATTCATTGGGATAAGATGGGTTTAATAGTGCCACAGATGACTTATGAGGAGTTCAGCCGACTGGCCGGGTCCAAAGCTCCTTTGAATGAAAAATACCTGCGCTATAATAAACTCGGGGGAGTCATTGAAAACCAGGTAAAGAAAGTATTGATCTGGGATAAGAATGTTATTTTCTTCCCACGAAAAATAAATAACAAATTGTATTTCCTGCACCGGGTAAGACCCGATATCCAGGTTGTTGCCATAAATAATTTACAGGAACTCAGCATTGAATTCTGGCAGCATTATTTTCTTCATCTCGATGATGCTATAGCGCTTTGTCCAAAATATGATCATGAAGTAAGTTATGTAGGCGGCGGGTGCCCGCCAATTGAAACAGCACTGGGCTGGCTGCTTATTTATCATGGTGTGCATGATACCGTAAAAGGATATGTTTATTCAGCCTGTGCGGCATTATTGGATCTGCAGGACCCACAGAAAGAAATTGCCCGGCTACCTTATGCTTTGTTCACACCAGAATATGAATGGGAATTGAAAGGGGAAGTGAATAATGTGTGTTTTCCTACCGGTACTGTAGTTACAGGAGATACATTGTATATATATTATGGTGCAGCCGATGAGCAGATTGCCTGTGCATCTGTAAGCTTATCTGCGCTGTTGGAAGAAATAATGCTTAATAAAGACCAAACAACAGCTTGTACATCCACTGAAAATGTTTCAGGCTGCGAAGAGCCTGCCGGCCGGCCGGATCATATTATGTTGCCAGCGAGTGTAAGCTCAAACAATGGTAAATAAGGACTACGAATTTTTTTACATGTTGCCTAATACTAAAGATATGATACAAGAAATACTGGTCAACCATAATAATAGGCTGTCTCATGGAGGCACAGAAAATATCATACGCAAAGTGGCCAATGGGATGGAAGTTATGAAAATTAATTCCAGACATCCGGTTCCGGAAATTGTTTTTATCACTTCCTATCCTCCAAGAGAATGTGGAATAGCCACTTACTCCCAGGACCTGATAAAGGCATTAAACAACAAATTCAGTCATTCATTCAAAATAAACATTTGCCCGGTAGAATCAGATATTGGAAAGCATACATATAGGGAAGACATAAAATATGTACTTAACATTGATTATCCTGAGGTATTCCTGACGTTAGCTGAATCCATTAATGATAATAACAATATCAGCATGGTAATGATACAACATGAGTTTGGGCTTTTCAAAAAAAAGGAAGATGATTTCATGCAATTTTTACATGCAATTAATAAACCAATTATAATTGCTTTCCATACAGTTTTACCACACCCTGACGAATCATTAAAAATAAATGTGCAGGAAATAGCCGCCGTTTGCAAATCTATAATTGTAATGACACATTCATCAGAAGAAGTATTGATATCGGATTATAAAATATTAAAAGAAAAAATTACCATAATTCCACATGGCACACATTTAGTACCCCATTCAGATAAAGAAATCCTGAAAGACAAATACAAATTAATTGGAAAAAAAATACTCTCCACATTTGGATTATTAAGCTCCGGGAAAAATATTGAAACCACATTGAATGCATTACCGGCTATTATTGAAAGAAATCCTGATGTCCTGTTTCTTATTATTGGCAAAACGCATCCCTCTGTAGTAAACCATGAAGGAGAAAAGTACCGTGAAATGCTCACTGCAAGAGTTGACGAATTGCAACTGCAACCCTATGTACAGTTTATTAATTATTTTTTGCCGTTGCCTGATCTTTTGGAATATTTACAACTTACTGATATTTATTTATTCACTTCAAAGGATCCAAACCAGGCAGTAAGCGGAACATTTTCTTATGCCATCAGTTGTGGCTGCCCTGTTATTTCCACTCCTATTCCTCATGCCCGTGAAGTATTGCGGAATGATGCAGGAATTATTATTGATTTCGAAAATCCAATGCAACTATCGGATGCAATAATCAATTTGCTGGGTGATGACCAGTTGAGAAAAAATATGAGTTCAAACGGGCTGCACAGGATGGCATCAACCGCCTGGGAAAATTCAGCCATCGCTCATGCAGGGCTGTTTGAAAGAAACAGTAAAAACCAAATTGAACTGGACTATACACTGCCTGCTGTAAATCTTGATCATATAAAAAAATTGACAACTGGTTTTGGAATTATTCAGTTTTCCAAAATCAATCAGCCGGATATTGAATCAGGTTATACATTAGATGACAATGCCCGGGCAATGATTGCCATGTGTCAGCATTTTGAATTGACAGAAGATTATGCGGATATAAAATATATACATATCTATTTCAATTTCATAAAACATTGTCTGCAACCCGGGGGAAATTTTCTTAACTATATAAACGAACAAAAACAGTTTACTGAACAAAACAGTTCTGCTAACCTGGCAGATTCAAACGGGAGGGCTATCTGGGCCCTGGGCTATTTGATTTCGCTGGGGGACTTATTGCCGGCCGAATTTTCTTCAGATGCAGCATCAATTATGCAAATAGCTTTATTAAACATAAATAGAATTCATTCCACACGGGCCATGGCTTTTATTATAAAAGGATTGTATTACCGTAATTTAAATAATAAACAAGTCAACGACAGGTTATTAATAATGCAATTGGCAAACAGGTTGGTTCAGATGTACAGGCATGAGGCAGATAATGAATGGCGCTGGTTTGAAGGTTATCTTACTTATGCTAACAGCATTTTACCCGAAGCGCTGCTGTGTGCCTGGTTGGCAACAGGAGAAACATTGTATAAAGAAATTGCTAAATCATCTTTTGATTTTCTTTTGTCCAAAACGTTTAAGGATAACAATATAAAAGTAATTTCCAATAAAGGATGGTTGCATAAAGTAAAAAGTGCGGTACAGACAGAAACCTGGGGTGAACAACCCATTGATGTAGCGTATACTATATTGGCGCTAAATAAATTTTACGAAGTATTTAAGGAGGAAGGATATAAAATTAAAATGGGAACATCATTCAATTGGTTCCTGGGGGCTAATCACCTGCACCAGGTTATTTACAATCCCTGCACCGGCGGATGTTATGACGGTCTGGAAGAAAATTATGTGAACCTTAACCAGGGGGCTGAGTCAACTGTCAGCTACCTGATGGCCAGGCTAACCGTTGAAAAATCTATCAGGAGTAAAGAAAGAAGCAGACTTTATGAAAAACAATATTTAAAACTAAATAAACAAAATCAGTTTGTATCATGAATATTAAAAGAATATTTGGGGCATTACTTACTGTTCTGGGAATAGTTGGTCTTATTTATGCTGCAGTCGTGTTTGTCAATACTTCAGGTGGTACCCGTAATGTTAAGACACTTATCATTTACGGAATACTTGGTCTTACATTTTTCATTGCAGGTATTAGCCTGGTACGCACAACAAAAGATGAGTCATAATGTGTGAATTATATAACTTTTTTCAAAAATCATGTAACAGTGTTACCTCTGTAAAGGAATACATTTGGAGTGAATAAATTATTTGCATAATAAATTACTGATTTATGAAAAAAAAGGGAGAATATGAGGTGATAAACAACCAGGAGGATGAGGATGGATATAATGAATATCCGGATGTTGTCCATTTTAGCGAAAGTGCAAAGGGGAAACAGGACATCAACTCAAATAAAAGTACCGCAAAAACAGAACCAGGTCCTGCGGAACTTCCCATGATTTTCCCCGGAACGAAACGAAGGATTTCACAGTTTATTATTTTCCCGTCAGCAAAGCTGGTAGTCCGGTAACTATTGTAACCATGGGTAATCAAAAAGATCATTGTTGAAATTTAAAACATAAAATCAAATAGTACGCAATGTAAAAAATGTAACTTATTTCCGAAGTAGTGTATCAGCTGTCCGAAAAAATCCACTCATTTTTGCATACATTATTTGAAAAACCTTTTCTCATATAGCAGTTAGTTTTGGTTGAAGTCCCTGTTTTTACAGGGACTTTTTTTTGCAGAAAGTGAATACTGAAAATAATAAACTGCCAACTGAAGTTGTGAACTGGTGATGAATACCATTAGCAATATTAAAATTATGAATGGATTTTATCTGCATCAATGTGTGAGTCTTGTAATTTATATCTATAATTGTGTAACACTCATCCCACCAAAACAGCTCATCTTTATATCGTAATAATTCAATTAAAAATAAATCTGGTTAAAATAACAGATTTAACTGCTACCCGGTTTCAGTTGCAGAAGAGTGGAAAGAGCAAATAGACCAACTAAAGTAAAATTTTCAGGCTTAACTGATGAATATCTGAACTATTCTGAAGGCAAAAAAGATGAAATAACTGGAAGGGGCATATCAAGCCTGGTAAAACCAGGGAAGAAATGGATGCAATTATTACAATGGTTTAAACGTTTGTTTTTAAAAAACCGGTAAGCAAAATGTTTGACAATTTTTTCTTAACCGTTTATTAATTTTTCGCATAAAAAAGAAAATATGGGCAGACTACTTTATCTCGTTGCAGTAATTTTAGTTGTTTTTTGGGCAATTGGTTTTTTTGCATATAATGCCGGTGGAATTATTCATGTTCTGCTTGTGATAGCAATTATCGCCATATTGCTAAGAGTCATTCAGGGGGACAGAATCGTAAGGTAAATCTTCAATTGGAAATGAAGAATCACTGAATATTGTTTTTAAAAATTTATTTTCCTCTGACCTGAGCAAAGGCGGGAAAACCAGTTAACGAAAAGTATGAATGATGTAACATATTTTCAAATTTGTGTAACAATCATCTGAAAAGAGAAACCCATCTTTACATACTTCCTTTGAAAAAATTTTTCTCATGTACAGTTAGTTTTGGTTGCGGTCCCTGTTTTTACAGGGACTTTTTTTTGTGGACAGGTAAATACTGAAAATATTATTCAGCCGGCTGAAGCTGTAAACAGGCGATAAAATATTATATGAGATAATACAGTTATTAAATGCTGTCATCTGCGGCAACGTATGAATGATATAACTCTTTTCTGCAATTGTATAATGCTTTTCGTAGTTAAAGGGCTCACCTTTATATGGTGAAAATTCTTTCACAATTAAAATTTAAAAAATGAACACAACGGAAGTAAAAGGAAACTGGAATGAGCAAAAAGGCAAGCTGAAACAGAAATTTGCAACCTTAACGGATAATGATCTGCTGTTTGAAGAAGGCAAGAAAGACATAATGTTAGGTAAACTCCAGGTAAAATTGGGTAAAACCAAAGAGGAGTTACAAAGAGTTATTGAAGCGTTATAGTCATCCGTTCCTCGTATATCTAATCAATCTTAGTAATTTATAAAAATTATTTATAAAATGAAAAAGACAATTCTTATAGTCGCCTTATTAATGAGCGGCTTTGTATTTCAAACTTCTTCCGCACAAATTAAATTTGGCATTAGGGTCAACATTGGTACTCAGCCAGTATGGGGTCCTGTAGGATATGATTATGTTGAGTATTATTATTTACCTGATATCGATGTATTCTATTACGTTCCGGGACACCAGTATATTTATATGGAACGGGGACAATGGGTGTTCAGAACATATTTACCTGCCCGCTATAATAATTATGATATATACAACGGGTACAAGGTGGTAATTAATGAACCAAACCCTTATCGCAATGCCGATACCTACAGATCTCAATATGGTGGATATAGAGGCCGCCACGACCAGGAAAATATCAGGAATAGCCACGATTCCAGATATTTTGAGAATAAAAATCATCCCCAGCACAGAGAATGGAGACAAAACAATAATCGCCGTGACAGGTGAGGAGGTAATAATGATCGTCAGTAATCAATTTTCCGGATACCCTTTAATGGTACTGAAATATTAATTACTGACGATTTCATTTTATTCGAATAACATTATCAAAGAAACCAGAAATCATCCGGCGGTAGAGCGTTCTGATCTGAGTATAAACCAGACCTTGCAGCAATCAGGAATCAACAAGAGTACGGTTTCTCTGGCCCCAGCTCTGATTCGCCCGGTATTATTACAACATTTGTGCAAGTCATTGAGTATTCCGAAAAATAATTTGTATTGTATATAATTAAGAAAAGGATGCAGTTCGAACCGTAAAAGTAAACTCCCTGTTTGCAGGAATCCCTTTGCTGACAAGTGTTTCGGAGAGAAATAAAAAAGGCAATTTTAAAAAAAATTGCCTTAAATCGTATTCTGTGCCCCAGATCGGAATCGAACCGATACAGTATTGCTACCGCTGGATTTTGAGTCCAGTGCGTCTACCAATTCCGCCACCAGGGCATTCTTCGAAAGACCCGGAATTTAAATTGGGACTGCAATATTAAGCCATTCTGTTTAATTGCTGCCGGATGCGATCCAAATATTTTTTCTTATAAATGTATTCCTTTACCTGCAGCAATTCTTTTTCGGTAGCAGCGCCTTCCTGATAATGCTCCACAATTTCTTTAACAGGTTCATATATTTCAGTTTGAATTTCAGCTATCCGGGATTCAAGTTGCGGCATATGGGATTTATCCATTTCCATTAATTCCTCATTTATTTCCAGTACTTCCATCAAAAAACCGGGGGGCAATTCATATTTTTCTTCTTCCTCCAGCAATCCTTTCAGTTGTAAAACATACTTTATTGTTTCCTCCGGATTTCGAAAGGTTTTAAGAGCTTTGTTCAGCAGGGCAGATTTTTCCAACGCCACATTTTTTTCATCCTCTGATCCATTGATATAGAAATCAGGGTGATATTTCCTGCTTAGTTCAAAATATTTCTGTTGCAGGGAAGCTTTATCCACTTTAAATTGTACCGGTATTCCAAATATTTCAAAATAGTTCATAACCGTTAATAAATGCCCTCCTGTTTCTAGCTAAATATTTCTTAGTTTAGGTTACAAAACAGGATCTTAAACTTACAAATCTACGATTTAAGCATGGAGGAAATAAGGAACTTCCCGGATTCGGAAATGGTGGCAAACCTTCGATCAGGGAAAAGAATGGATGAAACGATCAAAGCCATTTACAGGGATCATTTTGAAAGTCTTTGCTGGTATGTGATGAACAACAGCGGTAGCCGGCAGGATGCGGAGGATGTGTTCCAGGAGGTGGTGATGGCTTTTATCGAGCTGGTACAGAAAGACAAGTTCAGGGGCGAATCAACGGTGAAGACTTTTTTATACTCGCTTAACCGTTACACCTGGCTGAATGAATTGAAAAGAAAAGGCAGGGCATTGGCAAGGGAAGAAAAATATGAGAAAGGGCAGGAGCGGACTGAATTTGATACCAGCCACTTTATTGCGGACAGGGAATCAAAAGCACAGGTGGTGAATTTAGTGGGACAATTAGGAGAAACCTGTAAAAAAATATTGCTGCTGTTTTATTACGAAAATTTGTCAATAGGAGAAATACTTGATACGCTGGATTATGAAAATGAACAGGTGGTAAGAAACAAAAAATATAAATGCCTGAAACAACTGGAGCAAATGATAGCAGAAAAACCAATTCTGAAACAAACCCTGAAAAACTTATTGAATGGATAATTCTACTAATAATATGAATGAAAAATTGGTTCAATACCTGGATGGAGAGCTGGCCGGGGCCGAAAAAGAAGACTTTGAGCATGAACTGGCAATGAATAAAAGCCTGCAGGATGAACTGGATAGTTTAAAAGCTACCCGTGAAGCTGTAAAGATGTTTGGGTTACAACAAAAAGTGTCCGGCGTTCATCAGCAAATGATGCAGGAAATGCAGGCTCCTGTGAAGAAAATGAATCCGATAGTTATCGGATCCAACCGCCGGATCATTCGTTACAGCATTGCAATAGCTGCCAGTGTAGTGCTGATTGTTGGTAGTATAATTGGTTATAATTTTTATTCCTTGTCCTCTGATAAAGTTTTTGCATCCAATTATCATTCTTATGAGTTAAGCACTTTAAGGGATGGTGATACGCTGCAGGTTTCGATGGTAGAAAAGGCCTACCGGGATACAAATTATAAGAAAGTAGTTGAGTTACATTCTCTGATTGGTTCAAACTCCATTAAAGAGACCTTTCTGGCTGCTATGTCATATGTTGAGCTTGGAAATAATACAAAGGCTATTGATGAGTTTAAAAAAGTAATTGCTGAAGATGAAACAGCTAATACCAATCTATTCAAAGATGAAGCGGAGTATTACCTGGCGCTGACATACATCAGTAATAAAGATTATGATTTTGCACTGGAGTTGTTGAGGAAAACAAGGGATAACCCAAATAATCCTTATCATAAAAAAGTAACCGGCAAACTTATAAGGCAGGTTAAAATGCTGAAATGGCGTTAGTGGTTAAGTATAAGTAAATGGTGTCCCCGTCTGAAAAGATGGGGATTTTTTTTTCGTGATGGTTACAATCCTACTTTCAGTAGTGACCAATAAGGAATCTAAACTCATAAATATGAAAAAAAATATCCAATTTACCCTGGTGGCATTAGTGGCGGTTGTAGTAATATTTTATTCCTGTCAGAAGGATGTTTCACCCGGAAGCGGCAATGCCGGACTTGATAAGCCTCATACAATTGCCATTCACCTAACTGATCATCCAACACCTGTATTTGACAGCGTATTTATTGATCTGAGAGCAATGGAAGTAAAACTTGAAGATGATACGCTGCCCAATGGAGGCTGGGTAAGCTTAAACATCCATGCAGGAGTGTATAATATCCTTCGTTTCAGGAATGGTCTTGATACACTATTTGCCACCGGCACCCTTCCCAATGCAAGAATAAGAAAGATCCGGTTGACCCTCGGAACTCAAAACAGTGTAATGAAAAATGGACAAAGCTTTTCACTTCGTGTAAAAGAAGAAGACAGGCAAATAATTGCCAATATCGAAAGCAACAATTTTGAAATTACACCAACCGGGCAAATACTATTCTGGATAGATTTTGATGCAGGTAATTCCATCCAGGTGGATAACAGTGGTCCGGGAAATAATAATGGCTACAGACTTCAATCACATATTAAGATTTTTACAGAAAGTAATACCGGCAAAATAGAAGGCAGGGTGTTGCCAATTGCTGCTGATGCCATCATAAAAGCAATAATGGGTTCAGATACTACTACTGCTATTCCGGATGATAATGACGGAGAATTTAAAATTGTTGGATTAACTGCCGGAACTTATAAAGTATTTATAGACGGACAGAACAATTATCTTGATACCACCATCAATAATGTAATTGTCAGAAACCGGGAGGAAACACATCTTCCAACAATTACATTACATCAATAATGTTTTTTGCCTGCCTGTCGGCAGACAGGCTTGCCTGTGAAAGACCAGCCTGGCTGAATACAGTCAGGTTTTTCTTTTAAATAATAGGTAAATAATGGCAACTGTGATAAAGCAAATGGCAATCCACCACCAGTCGGGTGATTCATCCCGTGGTTCGTAATTGCCAATAAATAAAAGATGCGCCCAGTAGTTGGGCGTTTTAAATCGTGGATCAATTTCATCACTCTTCAACATATCCAGTTTTGCCTGCTGCAATGCTTTGTCATTACTGAAGCCTATATTAAGATAATGATGAAGTTTCCGGGTGATAAAGGCAGTAGTTTTATCTTCTGCTTTCCACAATGAAGTGATGATATTGGGACAACCAGCATAGGCAAAAGCCCTCGATAAACTCATCAGCCCTTCGCCTTTTATCAACTGCCCGGCGCCAGTTTCGCAGGCGCTTAATATAATTAGTTGTGTAGAATCCAAATGGAGATTATAAATTTCCTGTGCATATAATTTGTAATCACTGGTGCCAGGATAAAAAGCAATAAAAGACTGCGACGGCATTTCATTATTTACACTTGCATGTGTGGCCAGGTGAATAATGCCATAATGATTGGCTGACAAAAGGAAATTATTTTTTATAGCAGTGCTATCGGTAAAAATTTTTCCTATCAATGTGCTGGTCTCCTCACCTGATGCCGGTAATACAGAAAGCCGGGTGCCGGAACTATCCTGGTAACCACGGGAAGCAAATGGAGCAAATGCCACTATGCCTGCGGCCTTATTAAGCTTATCATCTTTTTCCTCCAGTGCAGTGGAATACTGGTATTGTATGGAATATTTTTCTACCAGGTATCGTCCTTTTTCATCCCGGATGGCTTCGAAGGGCAGGTAGTTTAATTCGTCATCAGGAATAATTACCAGGCGGTTGATCTGCGATAATTTATTTTCAAATGGTTTTATCAGTGTCTTATATAAAGCCAATGAAACAGCGGCGCCAGTGTAGCGTTGTTCCGAAGATACATTTTGCAGAGAAACTTTGAATGAGTCTATTGTCTTAAAAAAAACGGAATCAACCGGGGACCTGTAATAGTCAAATTTGTTTCTGGTGACGATGAAGACTACTATTTCTTTTGCTGACAAATGCCAGGACAACAGGCAACTGGTATTATCCAGTTTCTTCTGCAAATCATTAATGGCAGGTATCTGGCTGCTGAAATACTTGCCACGATAAGCAGGATCATCATTCATTTTTTGCTGCAGTTTGCCCAACTGTATTTCGTAATCCCGGATAGAAGCATTCAGCGATTGCAGTTGCAGGGTGTCTGTTAGTTGAGCTGACCTGAGCAGCAACCTTGTAATAGCTGATTTTAATGCCGCTTCCTTTTCAAACAAATTTTTATTGTTGCCACTGTTGCTTTTCAATTTATTTTCCTGCACATTCAAGGAAAGAACCGAAGCTTTGTTTTGCTGGTCAAATTGGTAAGCTGCTTCAAGGTATTCTTGTTTCTGCGTAAGCTCATAAAGCAGCAGGCTTACATCAATAGGCTTGCTGTGAGCATTGTGTTTTATTTTGCCAAGGAAAAGCCTGGCCTCATCTGAGTCGTAAGTCTTTTCAACATAATCTGCCAGTGTAAAAGCTGATCTGTAAGCGGCCAGTGATAACTCAAGAAATTTTGTGTCTGTGTTTTCCTGGTATGATAATTCCAGTGCATCAGCTTTTGCTACCAGGGTATTGAATAGATTGATATAGGAAAATACACCGGTAAACTCTTCGGGGTTTTTAGAAATATCCGTTTCATTAAAGCCTGCATCAAATTGCATTATAGCCTGCTGATAAAGTTGGATGGCTTCATTATGTTTTTTCTCTTTCACCCGTTCTCCGGCCATGAAGCTGAGAATTAACCCAAAGGGAATATTTTTTCTATGGCTATTCCATTTAATATTTTCTGCCAACGCCTCCTGCAGGTGATACTCTGATGAATCTTTTTGATGCAGACCCGACCAGGCTATGGCTAAATTGTAATGAAGGTCAATGATTTTTTTATTGCCGGAATAATTTACTTTTTCGAAGTATCTGATTGCATTACTGTAATCTCCGAGTTGCTGGCTGATGATGCCGAGGTTATGATTTATTTCATCAGTAAACATATTATAAGGAAGTATACTTTCATAAACAGCCTTTGCCTCTGAAAAATCTTCCAGCTTTATTAATATGGATGCGATATTGATCTTGTAATTTATCAGCAGGCCTTTATTAGTTTGGTTTGAAGCGTTAAGCACGGCAATGGCTTTTTCAAAATAGTTTCTTGCCTGCCTGTAATTGCCGTTTTCGTAATAAATTACTCCCAGCCGGTTATATAGTCGTTCTGATTCATTCAAAGGTTTGCCATAAAGGTCTTTGACTGCTTCTGCTTTTTTATAAAAACTTAATGCAGAGTCAACCTGGTTCTGTGAATAATAAATGCTGCCGGTGTAGAGCAATGGGATGAATAAAAAGGAATCGGCAACAAAAGGAAGCTTTTGCTTTAATGCAATTGCAGACAGGTAATTTTTCCTGGCATTATCTGCGTCATTTAAATAATAGGAGATAAGACCAGCCCTGCAACGGGCAAAAAAACAAAGTGAATCATTTCCTGTTTTCTCTGTGGCACCAATAAGGTTATTAAAAGAAATTAATGCCCGTGCATACACCTCATCTGCGGCAGCCTGTAATTGTTCATTGTCTCCAGCCTTTAAGGAAAGACGTTCCGCCTGTTGAAAATTTTTTTCTGCCTCCCCATAGGCTTTCTTCAGTAAAACAGGATCATTACCTTCTTTGTTCTGTGAAAAACAAAGTAAGAAAAACCCGACAAGGATAATTGAAAAAATAATTTTTGCCATCTCAAGCATTGAATGCCTGTCAAATTTAACTGCTGGAGTTTAATTGGCAATAATAATAACACAGGGGGGTCTCGGTTTGGCGAGTTGAGTTACCTGTTCTGCTGTGCTGCCACGAAGAAAAACACCCTGGGTGGTTCGGTCATTCAATATATCCCATAGATATTGTGGCACATCTGCCATGGTATTATACCAGTAAAGAAGCACTTTCAGTTTATTCAACGATTTACTACTGCCGTCATTTATACGATACCTGATTTCAACCTCTTTTTTGGAATCATTTACCGGGTTGTTGCCAAAAACGCCATTCCGTACAGATTCCGCCAGGTTTATTTTTCCATTATCTGTTCTTACAGAGCATCCACCTCCGTTTGCAATATTTCCCTCATCAAAACTGGAACCACTGAGTGGTAATACACGATCAATACTTGCATTGTAAACCGGGGGAGCAATAGAGTCGCCGGTGGATAATCTGAAAAAATGGTCAGTAAAAGTTATTCCGGACAAAACTACCTTGGTAGTTGTTACTGTTCCATCCGGAGCGGTATGAATAATACGATACCGGAGACCTGTTTCACTATTAGAAAGGTTAATAGCGCCGGTATTTGCATCAATTTCAATTCCTTCAGGGAAGCCGGAATAAGTGCCATCCCGGTGTTCAGTTGGGAAAACAATATTGTTGCCTGATGCTTTCATAAATAGAATGGAATCTCCATAGCTTAATTGGTATGGTCCGGGAGGGCCATCATGGGCTTTACTGCAGCCAATCCAGGCTAATGCCGGCAATAGCAAAGCAAAAAATATGGTAACCTGATATTTAGCCATTATAAAGAGGCATTTTGATTCTGTCAACTCTAAACGGAAAGCTGTAACCATCCGTTGCTATTTTTCTAAATATATTTTAAATATACAACAATTATCCCGCCAGAAAAGAGGAGGAAAATCAGATTCCGTAAAATAGGGTTTAAGATTTAATTTGCAGCCTCTTGCTGGCATTTAAAATGGCTATATGATTCAAATTGGACTTATCCGGGAAGGAAAAATACCTGCTGATAACCGGGTGGCATTAACCCCCGCCCAATGTAAATGGATACAAAAAAATGCACCAGGTATAGGGATTATTATTCAGTCCTCCCCGCATCGTTGTTTTTCAGATAAGGAATATATGCTGGCTGGTGCTGAAGTGAAAGAAGATTTAAGTGATTGTGATATTTTACTCGGAATAAAGGAAGTGCCGGTAGATCAACTTATACCCGGCAAGACTTACCTCTTTTTTTCTCATACCAAAAAGAAACAGCCGCATAACCAGAAATTGTTTCAGGCCATTATTGAAAAAAAAATAACATTGATTGACTATGAATGCCTGGAGCATGAGGATGGGCAGCGTATCATCGGCTTTGGTTTTTTTGCCGGTGTGGTAGGGGCGCATAATGGCATGATGGCTTATGGAAGCCGTACGGGACTATATACATTAGAAAGAGTGTATAAGCAAAGAAGTTTCAGGGAACTGATCCATACTTATTTTGGATTAAGATTGCCTAATGTAAAAATTGCGGTGACCGGCTCCGGAAGAGTGGCGCATGGCATATTGGAAGTAATGAACCTTATGGGTATTCACGAAGTGGAGCCTGATGAATACCTGGAAAGAAGATTTTCCTACCCGGTTTATACACAGCTAAAAGGGCCAGAATTGTATGAGAATAAAAATACCGGCAAATACAGCCGGGAAGAATTTCATGCCAACCCGGAATTGTACCGCTGCAAATTTTTTCCTTATACTGCACAAACGGATATATTAATGAATGGAGTGTATTGGGAAAAAGATGTTCCCCGGTTGTTTGAAAAAGAAGATGTGAGTGCTGACAATTTTATCATCCAGACCATTGCTGATATTACGGATGATACCAATGGCTCTGTGCCCATAAATTTGGGTGACCAGAGTATTGAAGATCCTATATATGGCATTGATAAAAACTCTTTGCAAAAAACTGCTCCTTATTTGCCCAACTCAATTGATTTAATGGCCGTAGGAAATTTGCCCAATGAATTGCCAAGAGATGCCAGCCGCTTCTTTGGAGAACAACTGATAAAACATGTTCTGGAAGACCTGGTTGGTAATGGCTCAGATATTATTGCCAGGGCTACTATAACAAAAGGCGGCAAGTTGACAAAACAGTACGAATACCTGCAGGACTATGCTGAAAGGAAATGAGCCGGGAAAATTTATAGATACAGGTAGAAATCTTTTAGCAAGTTAATAAACTCCGGGGTGTATGGATCATCCGGGCCAGCGTAAGAATGATTCTTTATTGAAATTTCATCAATCACCATTTCATTAGCTTCACCTTTTTTAAATTTTCCTGCCAGTATCATGCGGAAAAAATCATGTTGGGTTGATTGACGTACAAAAATCAATTGCCCGATTGCCAGCCCACTTTCTGTAAGTAATTTTCTAATCTCATCATTTCTTTTATAAGGCAACAGCATATAAAATGTTCCACCTGGTTTCAGGTTATTTTTAATAATTGACAAAAGTTCCGGCAACAGTAATCCCTCGTTGTGATGGGCAATATTTTTTTTAGCGTTATCACCCTTTAGTTCATTTTCATAAAAAGGCGGGTTGCTTATGATGACATCATATTGATCCGGGAATTCAAATGTTCTTGCATCGGCATGAAAAAGTTTTATCCGGTTTGCCCATGGCGAAGCAGTAATATTCTCCGAGGCTTGCTCGAAACTTTCTGTATCAATTTCCACAGCTGTTATATCAGCGTTGCACTGCTGGGCAATCATAAGAGATAATAAACCAGTGCCAGTGCCAATATCAAGAACACTTCTGACGAATGACTCCCGGCTAACGACTCTCTCTGCTGCCCATGCTCCGAACAAACATCCATCTGTTGTTACTTTCATGGCGCAACGATCCTGGTGAATGGTGAACTGTTTGAATTGGAAATATGAATTGGCCATCCTGAAAGTTTTGAGCTACGAGCTGCGAGATACGAATTATCGATGCCGTTGTTAGCTCACAGCTCAAGGCTAACAACTCGCAGCTTTTCTCACCCTTCAGCTCTTGCTGTTGAACTCACAGACAAATCGTCAAATTGCCCTGCCAGGTATTTATAATAACCGGTAATGGCAATCATGGCTGCATTATCAGTACAATACTCAAAGGCAGGAATAAAAGTGTTCCAGCCGTATTTCTTTCCTGTTTCTTCAAAAGCTTTTCTTAAACCACTGTTGGCGGAAACGCCACCGGCAAGACAGATATCGGTAATGCCGGTTTGAATGGCAGCTTTTTTTAGCTTATTTAATAAAATACTGACGATGCGATCTTGAATGGAAGCACAGATATCCGCTAAATTGTTTTTGATAAATTCATTTTTCTCCTCTTCAGTTGCCAGGAACTCCGTTTTATACAAATTACTTTTACCCGCATTTTGCAGGAAATAAAGAATAGAAGTTTTCAATCCACTAAAACTAAAATCGAGGCCTTCTATTTTTGGTTCAGGAAAACGAAACCGGTTTGCATCGCCGTGTTGGGCATATTGATCAATCAATGGTCCGCCGGGATAGGGAAGACCTAATAGTTTGGCTGTCTTATCAAATGCCTCTCCGGCTGCATCATCAATCGTTTCGCCAATCACTTTCATATCGGTTGGTGATTTACACAGAACAATTTGCGTATGCCCTCCACTAACCGTTAAACATAAAAAAGGGAAAGAAGGTTTTGGATCATCTATCAAATTCGCTAATACATGTGCCTGCATGTGATGGACTGCAATCAATGGTTTGTTCAATGATAATGCCAGGGATTTTGCAAACTGCCCGCCCACCAGTAACGAACCAATTAAGCCCGGTGATTGTGTAAAGGCAATGGCGTTGATCGTTGGCAGTTGTACGTTGGCCGACTTCAATGCGGCATTCACAACCGGAACGATATTTTGCATATGTGCTCTTGATGCTAACTCCGGCACCACACCGCCATATTGCTCATGCACTTTCTGCCCGGCTATAATGTTGGAAAGAATTTTTCCATCACTGCAGATTGCTGCGGATGTTTCGTCACAACTTGACTCAATAGATAGTATTATTATTGGCACTTTATTTAAATGAGATTGCAAAGTTAATGAGTCTTCAAAAGCCTCCCCTTTGGGGAGGTTGGAGGGGCCTTACTTGCTCCTTATTGCCACCACCGGATCCATCTTTGCTGCCTGCCTGGCCGGAATAAACCCGGCAAGTACACCTACTACGATGCAGATAATAATAGCCAACATCATATTGTTGGTGGAAATGAATACAGGAAAGTTCAGTGCCAGGGTCAATAGTTTTGAAAGAAAGAAGACAAATAGTAAACCAATCATTCCCCCGATGATGCAGAGAAATGCTGATTCCAGTAAAAACTCAGCCAGGATCACACGGCTTTTGGCGCCAATAGCTTTCTTCAAACCAATCTGGCTGGTTCGTTCCCTTACGGATACAAACATGATGTTGGCAACGCCAAACATCCCGACAATAAGAGAAAGGGCTGCAATAGCCCATCCACCGATATTCAGGCTTACAAATGCATCGCTGATGGCGGCGCTGAAATCATTAATATCATTCAGTGTAAAATCGTCGTCTTTTGTCGGGCTCAGTTTATGAATAGCCCTCACCGTTCCGGTAAGATCATCTTTTAATGCCTTGCTGGATAAATCGTCCTGTCCTTGTATCAGGATCAGCGGGTCGGCTCTCTTTTCATCCATAATCGTCCGGGCATATTTATAAGGGAGGATGACATTGTCATCAAAATTCCATCCGCCAATCATCGTCTTACCCTGCTTTTTTATTATCCCAATCACCTGAAATTTTTTGCCCCTTGAAGAAACCAGTTTCCCTATAGCTCGTTCCGGTGCGCCAAATAAATTTTCTGCCACATTTATTCCAATCACCAGCACATTACTTCCCTGGCTAAATTCCGCATCCGAAATATAGCGGCCTGTTTTTATTTCAACCGGCTGAATGCTGTTGAATTGTTCCGAAATGCCATACAACTGCACATTTGATAAACGGTTGTCTTCAAATTCAAGATTATCCTGCACATCAATTTTAAAAGCCACATATTTTGCAGAAGGAGTTCTTGCCATGATCTGCTTCATGTCTGCAAATTTTGGCGAAGGGCGGTTCACATATTTCCACCAGGGAAAATCCTGCCCGTGGCTGGCGCTGTAATCCCATTTGTCAAGATAAAGAGTGTTGGTGCCCAAAGCTTTTACTTCATTCTGAATATTTTGTTCCAGGCTGTTTACCACCGTCAATACACTAATGATGCAGAAGATGCCGATGGTAATGCCAAATAAAGAAAGAAAAGTGCGGAGTTTGTTTTTCCATAACTCCTGCAACGCCATTTTAAAACTACTGACAACGATTTCTATGGACCGGCGGATCATACTGTAAAATTACCGGAAGAAAGGGAGTGAGGAAAGAAATTATTTGTTGCCCGGCCACCGTGCCGTCATCGTGGTTATGGCTGCCCCGCTGTATGGCGGCTTCAATAGTTGGTAAATACTGTTTAACTTCATCCAATTATGTTGAATGTCTGGCAGGGTATATTGGTCTTTGGATTGATCGTATTAGTAATACTGTTTGTTTTTAGAATAAGTATTGTAAAGCCAATTGTTTTTTTACCGGAGAATTACCGGGAACTGCTGACTGATTATGTAAAATTTTACCGGCAGTTAGGCGAAGAAGCAAAACAAAGATTTGAAAAAAGAGTAGAGCATTTTTTATCTGCCGTAAAAATAACCGGGGTAAATGCTGTTGTAGAGGATCTTGATAAACTCTTAATTGCCTCCGGGGCCATCATTCCCGTATTTGCAATTCCCGACTGGCAATATATCAACCTGCACGAAGTTTTATTATACCCCGGCGCCTTCAATGAAGATTTTGACCAGGCAGGTTCGGATCGTCCAGTGGCAGGCATGGTGGGCAGTGGCGCCATGCAAAATGTAATGATCATTACCAAATGGCAATTGCGGCAGGGATTTATTAATGAGCAGAATGCCAGTAACACCGCCATTCATGAGTTTGTGCATTTGATTGATAAAATGGATGGAACTTTTGATGGGATTCCCGATATTATATTAGAACGGAAATACAAGGAGCAATGGAAGAACCTGATGAATACCACCATCGGGCAAATGAAAACGAACGGGTCCGATATTGATATGTACGGAGCCACAAACCCCACCGAATTCTTTGCCGTTATCTCCGAATACTTTTTTGAGCAACCAGACAGATTAAAAACAAATCATCCGGATTTGTATGAAATGCTGGAGAGGATTTTTAAAACAGGGGGATGATTTTTTACTTCATATATTTTTATAACCAGTGACTAAATTTTCTGATATACCAGTTTTTAACAAACTGCGTAAGCACACAGTAACAAAGCAGGATGGCAAACAGGAAAGGAAAATAACTTAAAGGCAATGCCTGCATTTTTAATGATTCGGCGAAAGGGGAGAAGGGCAAAAATATTCCAATCACCATAACCAGGGATGTAAGTGCCACCACAGGGGCAGTTGCCCAACTTTGTATAAATGGGATTTTCCT
Organism: Chitinophagaceae bacterium; assembly: GCA_032654705.1. Taxonomy (GTDB): domain Bacteria; phylum Bacteroidota; class Bacteroidia; order Chitinophagales; family Chitinophagaceae; genus JJ008. The sequence goes on along the minus strand of JAULAZ010000003.1, from coordinate 1,640,861 downwards.
TGTTCGTATCATGTGAACGATAAGAGTTTGAGATAACAATCCTTCTACAAACCAGCCGGATTGAAATAAGCTTTGATGTTCGGGACTGGAAGCTTTGAAGAAAAAGTACATTACTGCGAAAATTGAATAATCAAAGATTGAACTGATAGGGCCAATAAACATCATGAAACGGCTGGTACCTCTTGCATCCCATTTTTGTGGCTTCTCAATAAATTCTTCATCCATGATGTCCCATGGAATAGATATTTGGGAAATGTCGTATAAAAGATTTTGTACCAGGATTTGAATGGGAAGCATGGGAAGAAAAGGGAGCAAAGCGCTGGCCCCTAATACGCTGAACATATTGCCGAAATTACTGCTGGCCGTCATCTTGATGTATTTGATGATGTTGCCAAATGTTCTGCGTCCGTATATTACTCCCTTTTTAAGAACCATTAAATCTTTTTCCAGCAAAATAATGTCGGCACTTTCTTTTGCAATGTCCACTGCTGTATCAACTGATATTCCAACGTCTGCATCCCGCAATGCCGGTGCATCATTAATGCCATCGCCCATAAAACCAACCGTATGCCCTTTTACCTGTAATAATTTTACAATGCGTGACTTTTGCATTGGGCTTAGTTTGGCCATAATAGAAATATCATCAATCCGGGTAACAATTTCATCGTCACTCATTTTTTCCAATTCGCTGCCCAATACCACATTGGTAATTGGAATACCTACTTCACGGCAAATCTTTTTTGTGATGGTTTCATTGTCGCCCGTTAATACTTTTACTGTTACTCCCAGTTTTTGAAGTCCTTCAATGGCAAGTTTTGCAGAGGGTTTGGGTGGGTCAAGAAAACCTATGAATCCGGTTAGCACCAGGTTGGTTTCATCCTTAAGTGAATAAGTAACGGGTCTTTCATCATATTCTTTTACAGCTACCAGTAAAACACGAAGGCCATCTTCATTTAAACGCTTTGAAGTATCCGTTACAATCTTTCGCATTTCATCATTCATCGGGAGAATGCTGTCCATGCTGATTTGTAATTGTTTGTCTGTGCCGGGATCAAAAGCATGTGAACACACTTCGAGCATTTCTTCCACTGCACCTTTGCATATTAATAAATGCTTGCCGTTTTTTTCTTCCAGAATAACACTCATTCTCCTGCGCTGAAAATCAAAAGGGATTTCATCAATTTTTTTAAACCCTTCTTCCATTTGGTTATTATGATGTTCTTCGTGATGTTCCAGCACGGCCATATCCAACAGGTTTTTAAGCCCGGTTTGATAATAGCTGTTAAGAAAAGCCCATCGCATCACTTCATCATCATCATCGCCAAAAACATTCAGATGCCTTGTAAGAACAATTTTATCAAGGGTTAAGGTTCCGGTTTTATCTGTGCAAAGAATATCCATTGCCCCGAGGTTCTGAATTGAATTCAGCCTTTTGACAATGACTTTTCGCTTGCCCATTTTCAAAGCGCCTTTGGCAAGATTGGCGGTAACAATCATCGGGAGCATTTCAGGAGTTAAGCCAACAGCAACCGACAAGCCAAATAATAATGCTTCCAGCCAATTGCCTTTGGTGAGGCCATTGATAAAAAAAACAAGTGGCACCATGACTAACATAAACCGGATCAATACCCAACTGATTTTCCCTACACCTTTATCAAAACTGGTGAGTGGTCGTTTTCCTGTAATGGCCACCCCAATGGATCCAAAATATGTTTGATTGCCTGTAATAACTGCAATGGCAGTTGCTGAACCACTTATAACATTGGTTCCCATGAAACATAAGTTGTCTAACTCCATGGGAGATTTTACATTGGCATCCTCAATTTTCTTTTCCTGCTTTTCAACCGGCAATGCTTCGCCGGTAAGAATGGACTGGCTGATGAATAAATCTTTTGATTGTATTATTCTGCAATCAGCCGGTATCATATCGCCGGCGCTGAGCAGGATAATGTCGCCCGGAACAATTTCCTTTATTTCAATTTCAATTTTGCCGGATTCTTTTCTTAGCAGGGTAGAAGTTGTTTTCACCATGCCCTTTAATTTTTCTGCTGCCTGGTTGCTGCTGTATTCCTGCCAGAAGCGCAGGAGTGAACTTAGTCCTACCATGACTAATACAACAATTACTGTTTTGTAATCTGCCTCGCCGGGAGGAACAAGAAAAACATCTATGACCAGCGATACAATGGCGATAGTGAGCAGTACACCGTTAAAAGGAGTAATAAATGAACTGAATAATTGTTTGTACCAGGAGGGTGCTCTTTCATGCTCTATTTCATTTAGTCCTGATTGAAGTCGCTTTTCTTTCACCTCGTCTTCTGAAAGACCATCAACCGTACTATTCAGTGTTTCTAAGAAAACATCTTTATCAGTACCAGATACATCCCGGAGCAGCTTCAACGCAGTTTCATCAAAACCGGTGTTATTGTTAATTAAATTACCAATTTTATTTTTAAGCAGTTCCTTTACCCTGGCTTTGTTCATTTAATTTCATTCTGGTGTTCAAAAAATATTTTTCTGTTTCCCTTTTCAATACCCTGGTATTGCCAGGTCTGATAGTTATATTTCTGTTTGCCTGATTAATTTATTTTTCATAGTTGAATTGTTATTTAAAATTCTGGCAGAGGTTGAAATATATATTAAACAATTTTACAAGGAATTGATGCGTCTTCATCTAATGAATAGACTGCACACAATCTATGGTATCCGTCAGCAATAATTAGTTTACTGTTTGTGGTGTTTCTTACCAGGAGTAATGGGGAAAGACTTTCACCATTTTTTATTTTTTTCAGGTCTCTTTTTATGTGGTTGTTACTAATTCCTAAAAGCGGTAATGCACTTGCCCGGAATAGGTCTTTTGCTTTGTATTCAACAATGATGGTTTTTTTAAGATCCTCCACATATTGATTTGCGGTAGCTACAGTAAATAGTAAGCCCAGATAGGAAAATGCAGCGGCGTAATCATGCTTTTCAGGAGCAGGCAGCCATTTAATATTATTTTGAGTTTTCATTTTGTTGTTTTGTATCCTGCTCTCTTTTTAGTAGCCATTTATCAACAGGTTTTAAAAGAATGTTTACGATGAGTATTAAGAAAGTTGCAATCAGCGTTTCAATAAAATAACCACCAGCGGCCAGGCAACCAATTGCAGAACTGCACCAGATTGTTACAGAGGTTGTAAGTCCGTGAACACTTAAGCCTTCTTTAAAAATTACGCCGGCACATAAAAATCCTATTCCTGTAACCACTTGTCCTATTATTCTTGTTACATCACCTGTGGTTTGGGTAATTATTATTGATAATAATACATACAAAGCTGAACCAAGCGCCACCAATGTTGTAGTTCTTAGTCCTGCAGATTTATGGTTCCATTGTCTTTCAAAGCCAATCAGAAGACCGGCAACTACGGCCACCACTGCTCTTAGTACAAATTCCTGTATTGTCATTTTTTTATTATTTACTAAATAAGGTAATTTTTCTCTTGCTTTATTTTTTTCCAGCCTTTTTTTGAAAAAGTATTTGAGCTGTTACCCCGGCTGCTATCAATTGAATAACACCCATTGTTATAAAAAGCACTTCAAAAGAAATAAAATGTGTTATCATGCCCCCAATTGCAAAAGCCAGGCCTGTAACAATCTGTGATTGCCCGGTTGATAACCCCCAGGCATATGAATCCATATCATCAGTTAAGTTTTTTGCATATAATGAATCCCAGCAGGGTGTGCCAATTGCCTCTGATATGCCAAGCCCGGCCTGAACTATAAAAAGATGAATTGGGGACGACACAAATAAGTATCCGAAAGTAAACAGTGCATTAAGTGTATAGCCAAATATCATCACCTTTTCTTTGTAATTCTTTTTATTTACTAATTTTCCAACCAGGATGTACATCAAACCGGTGATAACAAGATAGGTTGACCATGCCCAGGTAATATCAAGAATATCGCCTCCTACTTTTTCAGCAAAAACGGCAAACAGGGGTCCCATCATTCCTTCACCAAAATACCAGATATTGGCTCCAAGCAGCAATATTTTTGTTGTTCTTGAAAAAGTCATATCACCTGTGTTTTTTACGCCGCTGTTGGTTATTCGTCTCCATAAATCAGCTTACCCTTAAGTGTAAACTTTTTGTTTACTACTTTACTTATTTTGTCGAACAGGGATTCACAGTCAAGCAAATTGTCGGGAGAAGATTTTCGTCCGCTGTAAACATTTACACCTAAATCAATGTCTTTATCAGCAAGCTGGTCATAAATCTTTTTAGAAAATGTGATACCGTCAAATTTTGCAACCTGGCCATAAATAATTTCCTTTTTTGCGGATGCAACATAAAAGGAACCATCTTCTTCAAATTTTGCATGAGCACTGTCTTTGGGTGTTCCGTTAAAAAATACATCTACAATTATTGTTTCCCTGCCTTTTGCAAGTTTTTCTTCGGCCCTGGGGCTTAAACTGATTGCTATTTCGAAAGGCAGAATTAAAACAGAGTCCCCGACGAACTTATAAAAGCTTTCCCCGGCTAAGCTATCGGGCTTTTCGGTTTTGACACTGGCAGCAACTGTGTCTTTAGTTGAATTGCCATCTTGTTGCTTGTTATCATTTGAACAAGAGAACAACATTATTGCCAATGATATTGTTGCTAACAGTTTTTTCATATAGGAGAGTTTTATTTATTATTTGGATTGTGCTGATTCAAAAATACCAAACAAGTCGTATGGTTTTTCTTTAAACTTATCATTAAATAAAAAGCCTGCCAGGAAGATACAGGCGATAAATCCAAAAACAATCAACAATTGAATCCAGGATGTTTTTTGAATATCCTGTTTCGATTTTACATCGCATACTTCTCCCGGGCAGTACTGGGCTTTTTCTTTATAAAACAGTTTATAAAATTTACATCCCAGGCAAATGCCAAATGCCGATTCAAAAAACAGGAATGCCAGGCAGATCAAACAAACAATACCGGTTATAGGACTGTACGCATTTACCACCACCAGGAAAATGAACATGGTTGCAGACAGTACCACACCAATTATCCAGGCAAACTTTTTTTGTTGAGCCCCAACATATTCAGGAACCTGGTTCCTGACAATCAGCCGACCTACTATTAATGTGGGAGAAAATTTCGGGTTCACAAAAACCCGGATGATAAAATCGGTAAGGAATAATGTAATCACATACTTGATCGGAACAAAATTGTTTTTGAATACGATAAACATTAAGGATAAGAAAGTGGCTAAAAACAGTATGCCGGCAGCAGCTCTTATTTCCCGTTCATTTAATACACGAATGTTATATCCTTCCACCTCTTCTCCGAATTTTATTATATTACTCATTTTCCGGTTGTTTTATTTTGGTTAACCATTGATCAATAGTATTGTTTTATCATGTTCTTAAATGCAAGGTAGATAATATTAATTTACACCCAGTTGGTGCCTGCTTGCCGGTAGGCAGGTTGTGTGCAGGCCTTTCCCGCAATGGCGGGACAACCGCAAGACTGCGGGTGTGTGGATTTGATTGATATCGGCTGGCCTGACGGATACTTCTCCTGAAAAATTTTCTCTGTGTCTGTCACTTCATTCGCTGCGTAATTCCGGGTAGAAAAAAGTATTTCGTTTTTTTTGCGGACACTAACCAGGGCGAAGAATATTTATTTCACTGCATCTCCTGTAATTGTGTATGAATTACGAAACTATTTCCCAAAGATGTGTAACACTTTACAGGATGAATAGGTTCACCTTTGAATCGTAATAATTCTATTACAATAAAAAAAACCATAATGAAAAAAAACCTGGTTATCATCTTAGCCCTTGGTCTTTTCTTAGTCAGTTGCCAGAATAGCGGTAAGCAGCCGGATGCCAAGACCGGCACAAGTGCAAAAAAGCTTTCAGCTCAGCTTTCACCGTCACACATTTTGTGCACATCATATTCGATCTTTAATCCGCATGGTCCATTGGGCGCCACGGTTCTTTATTCCTATCTTGACTGCGATGGCGGAATGCAAGCAGGGAGTGTTGAACCCCTGGGAACCGTTATTGTACTTGCTCAGCAGGGTAGCGTGAAATGTCCTGGTGGCGTGGTAACGGAATCGGGGATAAGCCCGAAGACCGGATCTGTGGTAAACCCGAAGACCGGATCTGGAGTAAACCCGAATACCGGTCCTGCTCAGTCAAAGCCATAGTATAATAGCTGTTGTAATTGATTCCGGCCCTGACCAAAACGTCGGGGCTTTTTTTTCTGCCTCAAGTCTCACTGCTGGTCTGTGTGGGGAGCCGATAGCTATCGGCTCCGGGGAGAAAAAGACTAATCATTCGTCTTTTTTATTTTTTGGAATATTTCAGACAACCGGGGAGTTGCAATCCGGCTGAGAAAGGAACCAGGAAATCAGCCACCCTTTACCGCCCTCCAGATGAACCATGCATTCAATAAAAAATATAGAGTAAAAATAATCGCTGCACCCTTGTTATCGAACTTTATGGCTTTTTCAAATTTATTTTTATTGATGAGGCCAAAGGAATACGCATTTAAAGCAACAATGGTAAGTATAAAGAACAAGGTAATTCCATGTAATAAATCGACCAGGGTAAAAGATGTTGATTCAGGTAATGAGGATTCAATAATGTATTTGTTACCAATTACAGCAAATACAGACCCTACAGAAAGTGCAAAACGGGAATCCATACCGGATGCATGTATAAAAAAACAGCAAAAAGCGATGAGGAAACCAATATACATTCCCAAAAACATCTTCCAGAATAAACCTCCTGCAGCCCGGCTAATGGACAACCTGACCCTGAATGAACTATACTCCGAATGTGGTTTGCTGTAACTCTCATCTCCAAAAGCAGTTTCATATTGTTTAATTCCGGACGAAAGAATACAGCTATCAATATTCCATCCACGCAAAACAAACCGGCTATCAAACTGCTTGCCTGCCGTATCGGGTTTAAAAACAAACTTAGATGAATCCCATTGCGAATTTTCAATGGACAATCTTAATTTCTGCTTATCGAAGGGGAAATTATTTATCTTCCATGAATCTTTCATTACACATTGCAATTTCATCAGCATATATACTTTGCCGTCTGTTCTCATACTAGTGGTAAAAAAAGATTTTTCAACTGATTTTGCCTGGGGAACTTCGATGTATTTGTAAAAATCCAGATCCGTATTCCTGTAAATTAACCAGAGCCAGAAGCTGATTGCATATTCTTTTTGTTTGAAATCAATATCATGAATACTGGTAATGTAAATACCTGTGGTAACGGTATCTTTTACCGGAACCGTACCGGTAACAGCAACCGTATCTTTTTTCAGTCCCTGTTGCTGGGCATCGGCGCCAAAGCCGGTTAATAAAACACCCGATAGAATAATGACAGAAAGAACCAGGTTTTTTTTCACTTTATCGTTTTTTTTAAAGATAGAAAACTCAAATTTAAAAAACAAAGTTTTCCAGGGGCAAGTTACGCCGCAATTGGTATTGTGAGTATCTCTTTGGTGCTGGCTTCACCAACTGCTGTTCTTTAGGATTTATGCCGGTGTTTTTTCCACCGGCCACCGGATCTGTAGTGATGCTTATAAAAATGTAGTGATGAGATGTTCAAATTCGTGTGGTTGGTGGAGGACAAAACACCAACCGGCATATTATTGTTGCGAATGCCTGCCAAGGCGGAAAAATTTAAAAATAAACGCTGTCCTTAAATAGTCTTACATTACTTCATTAATATACCAGGTTGTAATTAATCTTTTCTTACAGTCTCCCAAACCTTTCTTACCATCAATTTAAAACGGCATGAAAAAAATAATTCTTTTGGCCTGCATTAGTTCGGGACTGGCATTCGCATCACAGGCACAAACAAGACATTGGGTCGGTGATAAATGGGGTGGCGGGATCGTGTTTTATAAAACCAGCCTTGATCATGGCTTGATTGCCGAAATACAGGACCAGGGATTAGCAACCTGGGGAAATACGAAGGCATTAATTATGGACTCTTCCAATCATAGTGCTACGGGTAAAGAATTTCATGACTGGTATTTGCCTGGTAAAGATGATTTGGACAGGTTGTATAAATTTTGCGGAACAAGTAAAGTCTGCGGATTTACCGATAAGGGTTATTGGAGTTCCTCCGAGGACGGAAACGGGGATGCATGGTACCAGGTCTTTGACAAAACGGGATTACAGGATTATACATTTAAGACCTTAAAGTTTTATGTTCGTTCTATCCGGTCTTTTTAACTATTGTTAGTCCCTGACTAATTACAACCATTCATCTTTTTTTATTTTTTGGCCTGCCCCGACCAAAGCGTCGGGGGAACACTGCGGACAACCAGGGCGTTTGAAAGGAAACCCCCGTTTCGTATTTGGCTTTGGAGCCAGACTCCGGGCAGAAAAAAATTACTAATGCCATGATGCGTGTCTTCACACATCATTCATATCATATATTTTGAAATTCAGTTGCATGGAGACACGCAACGGGGCATTTTATTTTGCGGACACGAACCAAGGCGAAGGAAAATATCTTCCATCTTTAATTGGGCACTCTTACACAGGATGCCATATAACTGATAACGCCTGTGTAATACTGTGCATATTTAAAATATGTATCAGCAAGCTGGATATTCTCAAGATATACTGTGATAGGAGTGGGAGGCTGGTTGATAATAATCGTCATTTTGTTTTTTGCAGCATCAGTAAAATTCCAGGTGGTAGAGTAGGAGGAACCTCCGAAATAATAAGTTCCTGTATTGTTTGTGCTGAACTTTAATGAATCCGTGTCATAAGTGGTGCCCGAAACGCCACGTTTATAATATTGAGTAGTATTGTTACTCTGTTGTATCCTTATTTCATCAGCTTTCCATATTTTGGCAGTTAAAAATTCTTCAGGGGTCTTTGGCACAGGTGTCGTGGTTGTTGTACTGTCTTTTTTGCATGAAGCAATAGTAATAACAAACAGGGCGGCAAGTACAATTTTTGCTTTCATAAAATGAAAATTTATAGTATTTACTAAAGGTAATTGAAAATATTTACATAAGAGGATGTTGTATTGCAGGGGGAGAGTCAGATGGATTTGCGTGTGGTTTTGCGGCACTCACCGTGGCTACGGAGTTGTATTAGAGAATAACGCCGGGACCACGCCACACATAACTTGTCCCGCCTTAGCGGGATGGACGGGCTGTGAGATAACTTGTCCCGATTATTTCGGGATCGGCTACGAAACTATAAAGATGTAAAACTCGGCAGGGAAGAAATAGCTATTGGCCCGGCATAACGTTTTACCGGGTGAATGCGTTAGTAAGGAAACCCCCGTTTCATATTTGGCTTTGGAGACAGACTCCGGGCAGAAAAGAGTTTATATTTTTCTGAGTTTGTTACGGGGATGTTTGTACGTGTTATGAACTGCATAAACCACTACCTGATTTTCTATAATTTCATATACTACTACAAAAGGAAATTTTTCAAGCTTTACATCCCGAAAAATTTTCAACGGGTCTTCATCTATATAGCTGTAAAAAGTTGGATTTGCAGACAGCTCCTTGTATCGTTGCTGCAATCCATCAAGAAATCTTTCTCCAAGACCTGTTAGTTTTTCTTCGCAATAATTTTAGGCATCAATAGTGTCCTGGTGGGCTTCTTGTTTAACGGTGACAGTAAATGACATGCTATTTCTTTTGCTGACGGGCGGCGTTCAACGATTCTTCAGCTGTATAGGATTGGCTGGTTCCGTTCAGGTGGTTTTGACTGCGCTGATGGAATTGCTCTATATCTTCTTTGGTATAGCTCCAGTTAATTTCATCTTCCAGTAGAGTATAAATTGCCTGTAGTTTCTGTTCGTCAGCCACATCAATGTACTGATGCAGTTTATCTCTCAATGATAATGGGATACCCATAACTTTTGTGTTTTCACAAATTTACTCTTTTCTGGTTAAAGCTGCAATCTGGTTATCCCAATTCATGTGGTTGGGAAAGCAGTTACAGATTTTGGCCATCGTTCATTGTTGCCCGGAGCCGATAGCTATCGGCCCGGCATAACGTTTGACCGGGTAGGACGTTAGAAAGGAAGCCCCCGTTTCGTATTTGGCTTTGGAGCCAGACTATGGCAGAAAAGAATTTTCCTGTTTTTGCCTTTCTTAATTCCCTTTATTATCTTTAGTGATAAACTTGTCATTATGAGAATGAAGTATATAGCTATTTATGCACTTTTATTCCTTTCAATAGTTTCATGTCACAAACCCGGCGGAGATGATGACGGGCCCACTATTTTTTGGTTTACTCCAACCAATGTTTCTAATGGGAATGAAGTTACATTACATGGCATGAACTTCGGGGATAACGCCGCAGCGATCACTATAAATATTGATGCGCTGACAGTGAATCCAAATGCACTTATTTCGCCAGCCGAAGTAACATTTACAATGCCTGCAGGAATAGTTACCAGCGGTTCGAAGAATGTGAATGTTTCCGTTACGGTAAATGGCAGGCAAAGCAATACCATGGTAATAGTGGTGGACTTCCAGTTTCATGGATGGAAATACATAACCCAAGATGCATCTTTCGGTTGTAACGGGTATGGTAGTAAACTTTATTTTTTAAATGAAAAGATAGGGTACCTCTTTAACAGCGGCTGTGCAAAAGCCACATCTGATAGTGGTAAAAACTGGGGTGATGTTGTAATGGGCGGATTTAATAATGGTGCTTTTTCAGTTTATAACGACCGTTACTTCTGGATACAAACAAAGAATCCAGCCGGAAATAATGATATGCTCAACTGGGATTATGGGGCACCTTCTTCAACTTTTGTTCATTTTGATACATTGACCACTTTTCCTGGTTTGCGCAATAAGGAAATAACCGGGATGTATCAAACAGGCCAGCATTCAGGGTATATCATCACGAATGAAGGCAGGATATTTAAATTGAATAATGGTTACGCCCCTTCAAATATTACCATGGAATATCAGCCATCCTTTTCCACTACGTCCACGGCTGACCCTCAGGCTAATTCATTAAGCGCTGTCGATCCGAATAACCTGATGTACATGGCCAACCCAATGCTCGGCGGAACTTATGTGCCATTTATCGTTCATAAAAAGAACGGCGTCTATGTTGAGTATAACATGGCTTCGCTTTTTGGTTCAACCGGTGTCTCCGTGCAAATGGTTGATGCATTAACAGCTTATGCAACTGACCTGTCCCATGGCCGGATGTACAAATACAGCAACGGCAGCTGGCAGCAACTTCCCGTTTTTGCATGGGTGGTGAGCTTTTGCTTTATCAATAAAGACATTGGATATGCTGCTCCAATAAAAGGCCTAGTCCCAGATTATACGAAGATCTATAAAACAACTAATGGCGGACAAACATGGACTATTGATATTGACCTGAGCGGCAGTCAACCATACGTTACTTCTTTTTTTGCAAAAGGAAGCAGACTATGGGTGACTGGCAAATACAATACGGCGCCTGTTTCTAATTCATTTCTTTTAACTTATATACCCTGACCCAGCAAGGAAAAAAATTTTCTCTGCGTCTGTTACTTCATTAGCTGTGTACCGGTCCGAAGGACTCCTTTGGAGCATAACATGAAGTTACCAATTTTGGCCTTTCGTTCATTGTTACCCGGAACCGATAGCTATCGGCCCGGCATAACGTTTGACAGGGTGGTGCTTTAGAAAGGAAACCCCCGTTTCGTATTTGGCTTTGGAGCCAGACTCCGGGAAGAAAAAAAAATATTAACTTTATAGATTAATGAAATGATATAATACAATGGGAAAAATATTATTTGCATCTATTGTTGAATCTTGTCATGCTACTGATCAGAGTGACGCAACGATAAGAGCAGCTTTAGAGAATAGATACTATATTCTTGCACATCGCTTTCTTTCTGAAGCTATGGAAGCTGATAGAAATTCATCTAAAGAAATGAGTACTGAGTTGGACTCATCTCTTCTATCAATTTTGTGTGCAGCCTTTTGTATTGAGGCTTTCTTAAATAACCTTTGTAGAGAATTTTTAGGGGATGATGGAGTCAATAAATACTTAAATCCAAATAGCAAGCAAAGAGCCATTAAAAAGAAAGGGAAACGTGTTATTAAGGAGATTGCTCAATTAAATGGTCTTTCCTTAACAGATGAATTTCTTGAAGCCAAATTCTGGGATGGTTTTTATCGGCTATTTGAACTTCGGGATAAACTTGTTCATTACAAAACGGGGTTCGAGATGTCTATTGAATCGAAATGGGGAAACACTGCTCCAATTTATTCTGAAGTTAATTATCAAGAAGCTCAAATTCATGTGCAAGCTATGGATGAAATAATTGATGAGTTTTGTAAAGCGTGCAAAATTAATAACCCTTTTGCGAATCAAATAATTCAAGAAGTAAAACAGAATATTGGCGGCAGGTCAAAGATTATTAAATAGTCTTCATTTCAATTCTCAGTCATGATTGGTGTTTTCTTTCGCCAAACAAGCGCAGACTAACCATAACCATTCATCTTTTTTATTTTTTGAACACTACGAACAATCGGGAAGAAATCTATTATTTAGAAGTCTTTAACTTATACTTGAGAACCAACAAAACAATCTCTCTTGCATCTGATAAAGCTTCTTCTAATGTCTTTGAATCGATAATTCCATCATGAATTAATATACTTCTGGTATCATATAATTTAATAGTCTTTTTTGCATATTCTACCGCCGCATGATTATTGTTTTCATTAAGTGTTTCTAAAACTAATGTCCTAATTTGACTCCTTATGGAGGCTTCTCTCCTAAAACTAATTTCTTTTCGTAAAGATTCCAACGAATGATACTCTTCAGAATCTTCCTTTAACTCTGCAATCCTCAGATTCAAATCATCAATCCAGTAATCAATAAAATTTTGAGCAATTTGGTGTTTATGGTTATGCGGTGCAATGCTTTCTAATACCATAACCAAGCTTAAGAATTTTGCCTGGTTTGATTGTTCAAAGAAATGACCATTATAGATATCAATTGCGATTTTAAGTTTAATATCAATGTCTTTTATCGAAAATGAAATTGCTACCCCTTCTAAAAGACTATCTAATATTGAATTTGGATTTTTCCCAATAATAACACTGACCATTCCGCCTGTCAATATGCCAATAACAGATTGAGAAGGATAAACTGATGGCAGATTGCCATTAATAATGCAATCAATTCTCTCCCCTTTATCAATCTCAAATTGAGTTCTCCAAACATCTGCAACTTTATAAGGGTCAGGTGGAAAATATACTTTATCAAATTCTAACTCATCTTCAAACCCAAAATTACAATTCAATGTTGCCCAATTTAATCCAATTTTCAAATTCTTCTTATATGCTTTAGCTTCTAATTCAGATTTAAATCCTTTTACAAGTAATATATAATATGGTTTATTAAATTCAAGTGTAATTGTTAACCCTCCATTTTCCCTAGTAATTGGGCTTTCAAGATTATTTATTGAAGTATTATTTGTAAGTAAAAAAGGGAATCTAAGAGTATACATTGTCTATAGGTATATTTATGAAATCTCAGTTTAAAATGCAAAAGAAAAAAATCTTTCTTTTGTTACACAATTTTCAGGCTATGGGTTATCATAGTGTATCGACAGCAATTCAACTTTTTTATTTGTTGGAACTCTACAGGCAAACGAGTCAGAGTAAAAATTATTCCATAATTCAAATAGCTGGTTGCAGAAACGTATACGACGGGATGTTATTGTGAGCAAAGACTTGTCATTTAAGAAAAGGAGTTTATTAAAGTTTTGAAGAGATGTTAACTATCAGACCCACAACCTCACCTTTTTCATTTCTTTTCAATTCGGTAGTAGCATCAGGGTACTGTAGCTTATAAAGAATTAAATCAGATGTTTCCTTTAATCTTTTTGACTCAGCTAATAATTCTTTACCAGCTTTTATATAATAAATCCATGCCACACCCCAAGTTATTACTCCGCCAAAAATGACACCTATTGCTGTAGAAATAATTGTTTCAATATTCATTTTTACTTCTTTTATTGATAATTCAAATCATTTGTTATATTAATAGTGAATGGTCATTTAAATTATTTTTAAAGATGTTGCCTTCCATTTTTTATTCATTATACTTTCTATGTGTCTGCTAATGTTTTCTTCACTAAATTGAATTGAAGTTACTTCAAAAAAAGTAAGAAATTTAAAATTTGTCCAGTAGAATTACCAAACCCCGAAGTGTCCGACCCTCCTTCGCTAAGGTAACAGAAGACAAGCGTAACATGATGCCAGGAAAACGGGACGTACAACTGGGCAATTCTTCCACAGGATGAATTGAGAGAACAGGCGATGCCATATGTACTTCAGCCGGGCACATAATTGTATTTCAACCCTTACCTTTGCGCCTCTTTATGAAATATCACAACGAAATAGAACGCCGCAAAACATTTGCGATCATCTCTCACCCGGATGCGGGTAAAACGACACTCACGGAAAAGTTCCTGCTCTTTGGCGGCGCTATACAGGTGGCGGGTGCGGTGAAGAGCAATAAGATCAAAAAATTTGCTACCAGCGATTTTATGGAGATCGAAAGACAGCGGGGAATTTCTGTGGCCACATCGGTGATGTCTTTTGAATACAATAAGATCCTGATCAACCTGCTGGATACTCCCGGTCACAAGGATTTTGCGGAAGATACTTACCGTACACTGACAGCCGTTGACAGTGTGATACTGGTGGTGGATAGTGTGAATGGTGTGGAAGATCAAACCAGAAGACTGATGGAAGTCTGCCGGATGAGAGATACACCGGTGATCGTTTTTATCAATAAGATGGACCGGGATGGTAAGAACCGCTTTGACCTGCTGGAAGAAATAGAAAAAGAATTATCCATTCACCTGCACCCGATGACATGGCCCATCAACAGCGGCAAGGAATTCAAAGGCGTTTATAACCTGCATGATAAAAACTTATTGTTATTTACCGCCAATACAAAAGCGACCGCTGATGAATTGGTGATGATAAATGATCTGAATGATAAAGTGCTTGATGAAAAGCTTGGTGAAAAGGATGCTAAGCAGTTAAGGGAAGATGTGGAATTAGTGGATGGTGTGCATGGTGAATTGAAAGTGGCGGATTACTTAGCGGGTAAAGTGGCTCCGGTTTTCTTTGGCAGCGCCATCAACAACTTTGGTGTAAAAGAAATGCTGGACACTTTTATCCGCATCGCACCAACACCCCGCAGCCGCGAGACCACGATTCGTCCCGTGGATGTGGAAGAAGATAAAATGAGCGGTTTTGTTTTTAAGATACATGCCAACCTGGACCCCAAGCACCGGGACAGGATCGCTTTCTTCCGGGTTTGCTCCGGTAAGTTTGAACGGAACAAATATTTTCATCATGTGCGTTTGAATAAAAATGTTCGTTTCAGTAATCCATATTCTTTTATGGCAAGAGATAAAAGCATTATTGAAGATGCTTATGCGGGAGATGTGGTGGGATTGTTTGATACGGGCAACTTTAAGATCGGTGATACGCTGACAGAAGGGGAGGGTTTTTATTTTACAGGCATTCCTTCTTTTTCTCCGGAGATATTTAAAGAAGTGCAGAATAAAGACCCGATGAAGACAAAGCAATTAGAGAAAGGTTTGTTGCAGTTGACCGATGAAGGAGTGGCGCAGTTGTTTACTCAGTTTGGCGGCAATAAAAAAATCATCGGTTGTGTGGGTGAGCTGCAGTTTGAAGTGATCCAATACCGGTTGCTGCATGAATATGGGGCTTCGGTTGTTTTTAATAACCTTCCTTTTTATAAGGCTTGCTGGCTGACTTCGAAAGATGATAAGAAGCTTTTAGAGTTTGCAAGATTCAAGCAGGCGAATATTGGTGAAGATAAGGATGGTCATATGGTGTACCTGGCGCAGAGTGAGTGGTTTTTGAATACGGAGAGGAATAATAATCCGGAGATTGAGTTTCATTTTACGAGTGAGATACATAAGTAAAACCCCCAACCCCCTAAAGGGGGCTTTGGAGTCTGAAAGTGTTAGGATTCTTACAGATTTTAAAATGGAAGTTGCTTGTTACTATTAGTAATTATAAATTATAAACGACCTAAAGCCCCTCCTTGTGAGGGGTTTGGGGAGGCCTATTTATTCACTTCATACACATCAGCAAACACCAACCGGTCTTTCATCGGCATGTAGCCAAATTGAACACCGCCGGGATTGGGATTTGGTTTTAGCGGATCATAAATGATCATTTCATATTCCAGAACTTTCACCCGGTAAGGTTTTGAGGCATATTCTGCCGGTAAATTGAACTGGTGGCCATGAAGGAATCCGTAGTTGACGCCGATATCAGTTTCTTTTATAATATAACTATACGTATCAATCGGGTTTGCATTCAGCGTAATATGTGTGCCTTCTGATGATTCCATCTCAATTGGCTCTACAACGAATTCCACCTTTGTCCGGAAGAACATGGCGGTGGTATCCACTTTTGGAAGCGTTCCGGAAATAGCCACTGTTATTTTGTTCTTTCCGCCTTCGAACTTCAGTGAGCTGGCCCTTGGTGCAGGTATTTGAATATAGTCTGCCACTACAATTGGCGAAAGGCAGCAATCCGTATTATCTTTCCTGATAGAATTACGCTGGTATCTTGCTAATGCAAGTCGCACAAACGGATAATAAGCGGTCAGGATATTAAGTAAAATATCAACATAGTATAACTTCCTTTCCGTATCATATTTCACATCATAAGCCACAATACTTACGAAAGTGGTCGGGTTTTCTGCTGTAGCCAAAGCCATTTCTGTGTTTCCATCTTTGACATTCATAAAGCTGGTGACATCAAGTTTTGTCCCTCCGGGAAGTGGTGCAGAAAGTTTTGTAGGGTCGGTTCCCCATGTACTTACAGGAACGGATCCTGTTTTTTCATACAATTTCGAAGCCCACACTACCGCTAACTGTTCGCCCTCACCACTGCTGTACCAGGGCCGTTTCAGGTACACCCTCAGGCCGGAAATCCTGGCTGTTACAGTCAGGTTATTATTGGTGTTCCTGTTCCATTCAAATGTGGGAATGATATATTCAACCTCTGGTGCCAATGGCCTTGCACTGCTTGGAATGATCACTTCTTTTACGGTGTTGCTTTCACGGGTTAACGGGAAAGCAATACCTTTTTCTTCTTTTTCTTTTATCAGGTTGAAAAAATATTCCCTGTAGCGGGTGGTTGCAATGGTTTTATAATTTACTCTTCTGTGTTTTGTATCATTAAACAAATGCTGTACAGCCGGGAAAAGATTGTCTTTTACAACAGAACCAAATGCATATTCAAAAATGAGATAGAAGGTGGTGAAATGAAAAACTTTAGATCTCATCGGGAACCGCTGCACATCATCATTCCATTCGTTAGGAGTTGTTTCAGTGTGATCAACTTCATCAATCCATTCAATCCAGTCTGCTTCCATATCAAGCTGGCCGGATGAAGGTCCGTGTACCAGCAATTTTGTATTGATTTTTGCCGTGTTGGCTCCATAATCCCTGTCCGGGATTAAATCAGCAATATAAGGGTAGGATTGTGTGCCCAACTTACTTATTGGTTGCTGCACTGCATGAATGAAAGTGAGTTCTCTCCAGGGTGAGAACATCCAGTGCTGACCTCTTGCTATGCGTTTTCCAACAGCATCACTCAGGTTTGTCATTCCCATCATATCCAGCACACCGGAAAGTTTTATAATATCATTGGGTCTCCAGAAACAGGCATAATTGATTTTTACAATCACAGCTTTTTGTAATTTTATTACAAGCGATCTGCTGCCTGCATCCCAGTTAATACTTGGCGCAGCATCTTCTTTCAGAATAACCCTGAAAGTTTTTGGGTTCATCCATTCATTATAGTCAGCGGTTTTGTTGGCGGCGACATCATCTTTCACTTCATCGTTAAAGAAAAAACTGACCCGTCTTGTAAATATTTCAGGGTCCGGTGCTTTGGGATTGGGATCATTTGCTGAAATGAAGAAAGTAACTCCTGCTGCCATGGGGTCGATCAGGTATTCGACAGGAATTTCCTGCAGGGTTCCGTCAACCAATTTCAGGTTTATTGTTTCGCTGTAAGAAGTTGTTTCTTCAGTAAGCGGATCTTTATCTTCTGTAATTTTTTTATAAATAGCAGCAGCTTCAGCAGCGCTTGCCGGGCCGAACCCTTTATCAAGCATGGAATGAGTAGTGGCCATTTCCACCGTTGTTCTTGGTGGTTTCACATGCCGGATAGCTTCGGGCTTAAATACTTTACTTAAAACATTTGCATTTTCATATTGTTCCACTGTGCTTCCTTCATTGCTGCGGATCACCATTACTTCACTGGACTCTCCATCTTTTATTTCTGTACCCAATACAAGAAACGGAGCATCAACCGGTTCGTAACGCATATATTTTATGTTACCAACAACTGCTTCTCCCGGATTTTCGGGTTGAGTGCTTAGGTCAACACTATTGCCGGCAAGGTCAACGGTCCGGATACGAATCGAATATTTTTTGCCGAACCGGAGCATGGGCAGGCTTCCTTTCTCAAGCCCGGGCTGTACATTCAGCCTGAAATCAGCAATACCTGGTGTTTTGTATTTTGCTTTTTCTTTCTCCGTATTTCCTGGTTTTGATTTATCATAGACCGGCTCTTTATCGAGCATCGGGTCATTCAATGCACTGCCGGGTCTTGGTACACTCAAACTCCATCCTTCCCAGCGGGCTATGACCTCGCCGACTTTTAACTGGGTGCCTGTTTCTGTTTTTTCTTCTGAAGCAGATGTTTGAATAAAGCCCTCATCTGTTTCAATACCCGGAATGTCCACACTCGTACCGGAAATATTGAGATAACTATACTTGTTATTTCTTTTATGGAGGCTGAACCATTTACCGGGTTTGTCCTCCGGTTGCACATCCAGGCGGTAACCCAGGTTCAGGTCATCAGCAAATAAAATCTCGTTCGTCAGTATCCAGCTTGCATTAGTTCCGTTTACCCCTGCGGGTGCAGCAGCGCCGGTTAGCAATTGTGTTTTTAATTGGTTCATCCGCAGAAATTTCTTACTGAGATTGTCAGCCATGCCGTTTTTGGCAACGGCAATTCCGGCGGTACGATGACTTGGCAACCCTTCTTTTCTTGGCGCTTCATTATTAAAAAAAGGAATCGCTGCTTCATTGGGCAACATAGCCTCAGCTGCATAAAAAATATGTTTTGCCTTTTTCAGCAGCAAGGCATCCATCTGCTGGCAAAGTTTTAATGCTGCTCCATCGGTATCTACCTGGAAAACGGTGAATGCGCCGGTATTTATTTTCAGGTGACCTTTATCAATAAAACTGCTGCCGGAAGGTTTGGCATAAAAACCAGATGTGGTCTTAAGATAAGCTGTGGCAGGACATACAAATGTTGTGGACGTTGTAAAATTTATACCGGAAGGAACAATACGGATCGTGGGCTGGATATTGGCGGGTATCATTACATTGCCGGGGGATGGGAACTCCAGATCAATCACCAAACCCAGTCTCCGCTGCAGTTGCGGGTAATTGGATAGTACAGAAAGTATTTCATGAAATTCAAAATCCGGTTTTGCAACCTGTATAAAAGTTGGTACTACTTTGACATCATATAATCCATGAAAATTTTTTAGTTGGGCAAAGTCCATTGTTGGTTCCGCAGAGTCGCTGAATGGAATGGATTTATTTTTATTCAACATTCCTTTCAGTCTTTTCCCGGTTTGTTTGTTTCTCACCAGGCTGTCCAATGGAATCTTTTCCCTGCCTCTTTTAGGAAAATCTGCAATGTTATAATCAGAAATAGCTGTGAGGGCAGGGTTCTCCGTATAATGATTGCTGTTTGGCAGGTCATTGCTGAAGATTTTCCCGGTTTGTTCTGCCACGCCTTTGATGTAACTCAGTATGTGTTTAACCGGATAAGAAGCGATTGGTTTATCCGAAAGATCTTCCTGTACAAATGATTTTACTTTTACGGTTGGGGTGAATAAATTTTTCCAGAGTGCTGTATCCACAGGTTTGCTTACTACTTTGGCTTCAACCGGATTGCCATTCAGTTGCACGATATATTTAGCATTCTTCACCAGGTCAGCCCAGTTCAACATGTCGGTTACGTTTTGCAGTGTAGTATTGGCATCCTCAACCTGCAGGCCGATTGCGGCGGAAACTTTCCACATGTTGACGCCACCCTTTGTAACTAACCCGTTGGGCATTGCGGTTACAACTATCTTTTGTTTCATGTGAATATTTTTAGCCCCTCCAAACCTTCCGCCGGATGGCGGAGAGGCTTGTTGAGTTTCATTAATTATAATTTTTTATTTGCATATCGGATAATTATTCTTAAAAATCATCAGGCGGCGAATGCTCCGCAGTAATCCTGCCAGTCACCTTGCGTCAGCGCCATCTGGAAATTCGGATCGCTACCACTTCCCGCAAACGTTTTTTGTGTATGAATGGTGACAGATGTACTGAAGAACAGCACTTCCACTTTTATTTTCAGTGATGCTTCTCCGTAAGCCTTCCCGGGATCTGACAGGTAAGTCAGGGCCATGTATAATTCTATGCTGGCTGTAATAAGACCCAGCACACTGACCGCACCGTTTATTCTTACATAGCCGGTAAGCTGTGTGGAGTTATGGTCGCCTTCAAAGGTCATCTTGAAGTAAATACCGGCCATGATGCTGACGGCACCACTGGCCACGCCGAAGTTGACCGAAGCGGCTGCACCAAATTCCAGTGCGGCTTCGATTTGCCTGATACCGTTTAAATCCAACTGCATTCCAAAGAAACCACCGCCACCAAGGAAAGCTACCGTAAGCGTAAACGGCTGTTGCCTTTCGCAGAAGCGGAAATCCAAAGTCAGTGGTCCGCCGGTAAACGGGAGATTCACTTCTGCCGCCAGTGACATATGACTGAGGGTAAATGCACCCAATTGCAGATCGGGCAGGGCTAATGTATAACCGCATTTGATACCTGTAAGCGATACATCAAGATAAGGCGGATCCGTAAAGCCATTTGAGGGGATGAGTTTATTTATTTCATTAATAAAACTCAGGGGCCCGCCAAAAACGACACAGGGGTTGCCCATATCCACACTCACATCTGCTTTCTTACCGGCATCAACTGCAAATTTGATTTGTTTAAAATCAATACCGATCAGGTAATCAGTATCAACTTGTATGATGCCAATTTTAAAATTTTTAATCCAGGCGGCTGTCGAAAATTCAGCAGCAGCAAGGTTATTCTTTTTGGCTTTTACCTGGGTGGTGATAACGAATTCGGAACCTCCCTGTTTTTTAAATCCAACGAATCCGCCAATGTCAAGATTTTTTAATTCCGGTTTGATAACATAAGATGTTATATACTCTGTGGCCGTTTCCTCTGTTACAAGATTTGGAATTTTTGGCGCCCGGTTCAGTAATGGTTTTGACAAATCATAAGCGCTTTTATCTCCTGATATAAAATCAAGTATTTCGCTCAGTTTAAATACGCCAAATAGTTTTGGGTCAGGCAGGCTGCCCGCAACTTTGAAGAAATCATCTGCGCTGGCATCAGCATTCTTAAACTTATCAAGCTTGCCTCCAAATGCTCCTGCTGCTTTTGATAAACCGGTAAGGTTAAAATTAGGTGCAGCAATACCACCGGTCTTATCACATTGCCCGCCGAAATTAACCGGGACACTGGTTAAATTAAATTTAGCAAAAACATGTCCCTGGTTTCTTTCATCTACCAGCGAAACAGCTACTTTGTTTACACCACCTGTGAGGCGTTGGTAAGAGGGCTCAATAATTTCCACTTCTTTCAGTTCAGGCAAAAAACCTTGCGGTTCATCCGTATTTGTATATGGTTTGGCTGCGAATCTTATTTTATGAGCCACATAGGCAGTATCAGCGCCGTTATTTTCCTTATTGGCAAGTGAAAGTTTTTGCCCATTTAGGTTGGAGGTGTTAGTTATAGCATGAATTATGTTTGATTCATCAGTATAAGCATTCGTTAACGCTGTTACGTTTTGTGTACTTCCAAGAACATCAGTACTTGCAAAAGCAAGTGGAATTGAAAAATCAACCATATTGCCATCCAGGTCTTCTGCCTTTACTTTAAATAGTACTTCTTTGCCACTGCTTATGATAACAAACTGCTCATCGCCCGGAGTATCTGGTGGCGGATCCGGCAGAGTGGGTAATGAACTGGCCAGTTTTTTCTTTGATGCATCAAGCAATGGTGAAACAGTGGTTAACATTTCTATCCTGTTAAAACAAAAGTTCATGAATTCACCTTTGCTGTCAACATAGTTGTATTCCTTTACGGGTTCTGTTATCACAACAATTTTGCGTTGGAAATTGGCAGCTGTCCCGGTGCCGGTGTGCGGTTTTCTTTCTGTAATCTTTATGAGCACAGCTTCATGACCAAATGGCAATATGTTACCTGCCTTTACTATTTCTACATAATGTTCCCTGCCGAGGGTTTCAATATGCCGCCACTTCAGCAGGTTCAGCGAATTATTATTTGTTCCGAACAAAACTCCCGCAGCCTGTAATTTTTTTCTTTCCACCACCAGTTCGCTGTCAAGCCAGGCACCTAGTGTAGTTAAAAACAGTTTATAGGCTTTGATGGGTTGAGGAACAAACCTGGGTATCTGGAAATTGGATGTTTCATGCACAATCTGGTGACGGTCTTTATTCGTCATAGATGTTATTCCCAGCAGGTTATCAATTTTTTCGATTACAGGTGCTGTATAATCTTTATTGGCATCATCCGCCCACAATGCTCTTACTATTCTTTGTTCATTTGTTAATTCACTTTCATCAATGCCATTGGCAGTCTTTGTTCCCATCCGGGTATGCCACAGTTCAAAAAGGCGATTTGTTTCTTTAAAAATACCTTTATCAGGTTTGATTTTTTTCAGATGGATCCAGCCGGCATTTTTTGTAGGAGAGAGGTAAAGACGCAAGGGTACCTCAAGGGAAGTTTCCAGTTCCCCGATGGGCCCTGCCGCATCCTGTACCAGCGTTCTCATATTGGCCGGCATATTGGTAATTATTTCCCTTCGGCTGTTTATGTTTTCCACCGGGAACAACATTGTATTTACACTGATCCTTTCATTTTTCGACAATCCTTTTGCTGACTGAACTTTTCTGTTTATTCCTGATACACTTATCCTGTTTCTCAGGTTCCTTACTTTTGGTGTCATGACAGGATTGGCGATCTGTATTCTTTCTGATTGAACTTTAGCCCGGCTGTTGACAACCAGGTTATATTTATCCCATGCCAGTAGTTCATTCAGATCAAGTGGAATGGAAGAAACCGGATCGGGAATACTGAAGACCAATCTGCTTTCTGCACCTATCATCAGTTTGCCGGGGACGGTAGGGGTTTCAAGCCCACCTGCTTCTTCGTTCCAGGCCTGTTCGCTGATAGATTGTGGTTGAAAGATCACTGCTAAATAAGCAGGGTTTCCCTTTTTCTGTAGTATCTTACCCGATAAGGTGAAATTATAATACCGGAGTTCCAATGACAGCAGATCTTCGGGTCGCAGTAATTTTACAGATATATAATTTATTCCCGGGCTTATTTCAGCAATACGTACTGGTTTGTCCTGTACTTGTTTAATCCGGATTTGTGAAGCAGCAGATTCTCCGACAAGAACTGCAGTGCCCAGGCCGAGTATTTGCAGTAATTTTCTTCTTTTCTCATCAAACCCTGCACCGGCTTTTTCTTTCTTCGGCATAGAAAGTATTTTGGTAAGGAAATGGGAAATAAAGATTTCAATTATCTGATTTAAATATAGCAGTTTTCAAATAGGGGGGGTATGATTTTTATTTGATGTTAATAACTTTCAGAAAATTTGACAATCAGAAAAAAAGATAAGATGGTTGTTTTTGAAACAGAAAGATTGATCGTTCGCCAGTTTGAAGAGACTGATAAAGACAATATTTTTCTGATGGTTGGCAACGAAACTGTCATGCTGTATATCCGCCCGGTTAATACAAAAGAGGAAAGCGATAAATTTTTACTGGAAAACATGGCCGCTTATGAAAATAATCCTCACGGTGGACGGTGGGCAGTAATAAGAAAAGAAGATGGTTTATTTGCCGGGTCATTTGCTATTATTCCCTTGCCCAATGATCCGCAGAAAATACAACTGGGTTATTTATTACTTCCTGAAAACTGGGGTAAGGGATATGCAACAGAACTGGCAAAAGCAGGGGTAGATTATTTTATGAATAATTATTCACTTCCTGAAATCTATGGGGTTACTGAAATGCCTAATACAGCTTCGCAAAAAGTTTTGCTGAGAACAGGCTTTAAACCTGATGGTTCGTTTATGGAAAAGGAAAAGAAGTTGCTGAGGTTTGTAGTCAAAAGAAAAGTTTAGATTATGTCTGACATCCCGGTATAATTTTGCGGCATTATCTTTTTCAGCTCTTTTTTTATGTCAATATCAATTTTTAACCCGTCAATAAAATTATGGATAGCTTTTTTATTAATTTTATCATTACCTCTTGTCAGTTCTTTTAATGCCTCGTAAGGATTGGGATAGTTTTCTCTTCTTAAAATAGTTTGAATAGCCTCTGCCACCACGGTCCAATTGTTATCAAGGTCATCATAAATTTTCTGATCATTCACTACTAATTTGCCCAGCCCTTTTTCAATTGACCGGAATGCAATAATGGTATGTGCAAAAGGAACGCCGATATTCCGCAATACGGTTGAGTCGGTCAGGTCCCTCTGTAATCTTGATACCGGTAGTTTAGATGCCAGAAATTCAAAAATTGCATTGGCCATCCCCAGGTTTCCTTCAGCATTTTCAAAATCAATCGGGTTCACTTTATGCGGCATGGCCGATGAACCTACTTCGCCTTCTTTTGTTTTTTGTTTGAAATATTCCATGGAGACATATGTCCACAAATCCCGGCAAAAATCTATAAGAATATTGTTTATCCTTTTTATACAATCAAAATGTGCAGCCAGGTTATCGTAGTGTTCGATTTGAGTGGTGAACTGCTGCCGGCTTAATCCAAGGCTATCTACAAATTCGTTGGCGTATTTTATCCAATTAATTTTCGGATAGGCCACATGATGTGCATTAAAATTGCCGGTGGCGCCGCCAAATTTTCCGGTAAAAGGGATGCCAATGAATTGCTCAATTTGGTTGCCAATTCTTTCTGCAAACACCATTATTTCTTTACCCAGCCGGGTAGGGCTGGCGGGTTGTCCGTGTGTATGTGCCAGCATGGGAATGTCTTTCCATTCACTGGCCAGTAACTTCAGTTCTGTATTCAGGTTAAGCAGGGCAGGCAGGTATTCATATTCTATAGCATGTTTCCAAAGCAATGGGATAGCCGTGTTATTGATGTCCTGCGAGGTTAATCCGAAATGCACCCATTCTTTTGCCTGTTTACCGCCGTGTTTTTCCAGTTCATTTTTTAAAAAATATTCAACGGCTTTTACATCATGGTTAGTGGTCAGCTCGATTTGTTTAATCTCCAGGGCATTTTCAGGTCCAAAATCTTCAGCTAGTTTTTTTAAATGTTTAACGGCTTTAACAGGAAGACTGAAAAATTTTTTCTTTTCAAGAAACAACAGGTATTCAATCTCCACCTGTACTCTGTATTTCATCAGGCCATACTCCGAAAAATATTCATCAAGATGCTGAACCTGTTTTCTGTAGCGGCCATCAATAGCAGAAATAGATGTAAGTGCAGTTAATTCCATAACTAAATTTTAATAGCCCTGTTCCGTTACCTTTGCTGACACAAAAATAGCCGAATTGAATAAGATTAGGATTGGCATTGTAAATTATCTGAATACAAAACCATTGCTTTATGGTTTAACAAGGCCGCCCATCAGTGAACAAATAGAACTGGTAGGCGATTATCCTTCCCGACTTGCTGAAATGCTCATCAATAAAGAAATTGACCTCGGGCTGGTACCTGTGGCAGTTATTCCTCAGTTACCCGGCTGCAAAATTATCGGGGATTATTGTATAGGTACCGAAGGAGAAATAGCTTCTGTTGCCTTATTCAGCGAAGTGCCGATGGATGAAATACAGAAAATTTACCTCGATTATCAAAGCCGTAGTTCGGTGGCATTGTTGAAATACCTGGTGAAAGAATACTGGGGTATTAAGCCGGAAATAGTGCAGGCTGAAAACGAAGATTACCGGCAGGAAATAAAAGGAACAACTGCCGGTTTAGTGATTGGTGACCGGGCTTTTGAACAGCGAAAGATTTCCACTTTTATTTATGATCTTGGTTCAGAATGGAAAAAAATTACCGGCCTGCCATTTGTATTTGCAGCCTGGGTAAGTACAAAGGAATTGCCGGCTGATTTTGTTGAACTTTTTAACCAGGCTAATGCCATGGGGCTGCAGCATATTGATGAAATTGTGAAAGAAAACCCATTTGATCTGTACGATCTTTCCAAATATTATAAACTTCACCTGAGCTACAGGTTGGATGAGCAGAAAAGAAAAGGGATGAATAAATTCCTTGACGATCTTCCAACTTAATAAAGGCTATTTATCAGAAGTTATCATTTTTATTTGAGTTTTCTGTCATCCTGAATGATTTTTAATGACAAGCTATTTCAGGATGATACAAGTTAAGTGGCAGTGGAGAGCAAACTTTGACTATAAATGGGGTGCCTTATCAGTGGGAACATTTTTATATTCACTTATCATTAATGGAAGACAGGTGGATCCCCAAAAAATGATTTTGATACGCCGAACTGATAGTAAATAGCGAATAAGAGAATTGGAAATGACAAATTATCTTTTCGTTTCTTAAAGCTACCAGAAGAGTCTGCAAAATTCAATATTTTGCAGACTTATTTTTTTTATGGCAGAAGCCCTGAGAATGCTTTGCAAAAAACAGACAATTATTAAGCTTAAGCAATATTATACTGAAAATAAAAACCAACTGTTCTGCTTCGAATATCAATCTGCACAATTACAGGAGGAAATTGATGAAAAAGTGAACGGCACTTTCAATGGAAATATTCCTGCAGATAGAATGACATTTAATGTCAATAAATTTTTCAAAAAGCGGGGAAGTGAAATTGAAAATTTTTCAGATAATTTTGGCGAAGTGAGATATCAACTTGCAATAGTAATTGCTGGTTGAGGCATGAGCAGGAAAAGCTGTATAGGTCCAAAGAAGATTTTTTAGAAAAGGAAAAGTGCGCATTGGAAAAGTGAACCGGTATTATTTTTTCCTGAGCCTGAAGTTAAAATTAAAAAATATAAAATGAACCTAAAAAGGATAATTGGCAAACTAAAATCCTGTATTCTTTTCTTTTCAGGAAAGGCACGGATATCTTACGCACAGTTTGGAGAAGACATTCTGGTTGATTATATATTTCAGCATATTCTGCATAAGAAAAGGATTACTTACATGGACATTGGTACAAATGATCCTGTTCATGGGAATAACACTTATTTGTTTTATCTAAAAGGTAATTCTGGTGTCTGCATAGAGCCCGATCCTTATCTGCACAAAAAAATTCTTTCAAAACGAACAAAAGATGTTGTGCTTAATGCAGGAATTGGATTTGGCAATGAAAGAGAAGGAATATTATATACTTTTCCCCATCCATATACCGGGTGGAATACTTTTTCAAAAGAAGAAGCTTTGAAAAGGCATGATGAATCAGGTATTGGATTCAGTGAAAGTAACAAGATACCATTTTTGGAAGTGAATGAAGTGTTGCAGAAATATTATGATCCCTGTCCAGACTTTATTTCTGTTGATGTGGAAGGTCTTGACCTGGAGATATTGAAAACTATTGATTTTAACCGGTTTCAACCTTACATATTCTGTGTAGAAACAATTAGCTTTAGCGTCGACAATAAAGGGTATAAAAATTCTGGCATCATTGACTTCCTGTTATCAAAAGGATATATAGTGTATGCAGACACATATGTCAACACAATTTTTATACGAAAAGAAATATTAGTTTAATTTTCCCGGGATGGAAACCAGATTAAAGTTTCAGTTAACCAACAAAAATGATGATGCAATAACAGTATCATGCTGAGAAGAAAATTCCTGATAATTCAACTTTTCTCCAATGGCGATTGTCTTTATGCAACTGTCTTGGCCAGACAACTTAAAAATGATTTCCCAGGCTGTCATATTACCTGGGCCGTTGCTCCATTTTGCGCTTCTATACTGGATAACAATTCCTTTATTGATGAATTATGGCAAGTTGGTTATATAACGGACAGAAGTATTGAAACATTTAGAAAAAATAAAAAACGGTTATTTGCAGAAGCTGTCCAAAGACAATTTGATGAAATATTCTTTACCCAAATTATAGAGGACAATTTTGTTTTTTATGATGGCCAGGTTCGTTCTTCTATCTTTTCTGCATTTAAAAGACCGATTAGCGTTTCCGTTGAGCCGGTACTGGAACTTACTGACAAGGAAAGGGAAAAAGTCAGAAATTTTATTACTCAACATAAGATTAACTCCGGGGATTTTGTAATACTGTTTGAATGTTCACCGCAAAGCGGACAATTGTCAATGGATTTAGTACGGGCATCCGGAATTGCTGAAAGGATCGTTGAAAATAATCTGCGGATCCGTGTAATCCTGTCGTCCGGGAACCAGGCAGAAGTTGCTGATAATTCTATTATTGATGGTTCAGTGTTATCTCTCCGGGAAACGGCATACCTGACACATTTTTGCCATTTATTAATTGGTTGTTCAAGCGGAATTACATGGGCTGGTACTTCTTCCGCAGCCAGGCCGTTGCCTTCAATACAATTACTGAACAGAAATGCTTATATTTTTAATTCCCCGTCTCTCGATTATGCCAGGAATAAATTACCCGCCGACCGATGGCTGGAATTATACGATTTTGATAATGATCTTGTTGTTTCCTGTGTTAACAGCATTATTAATAATGGCTTTGAAGTAACCCGGCAGCAATTTGGCCAGCTTCCTTCTCCTTCTTTTAAATTATACAGGGGGATAGTTCATCAATTTCTTCAACAGGGAAAATTCGGGCTACTGATAAAATTTATAAGACGGAATTATAAATTATATGGTTTGAATGGTGTAATGATAAAATATATTTGGTTAGGTATTTTTTTATTTCCAGTTCAATATTTACTGAATCTTTTTTATAGGAAGAAATAAGGTAATCCTTTAATTGGTTTGATTTTTTATTATTTTATCAGTTAACATTGCGTTGGTAAGAATTGACTGGAATTTCAGTAATCAATGCTGTTTTCATGAACCCTTTTATATTTATTCCAGATTATTTTTTTGCTTTGAGAATGATTTGTATAAATATGCTAATTTGGAGAATTCCTGCTGTGGTTCACACTGGAAGAAAAAATGGATCTACAGGAATGCTTTTCTGTAAGATTAATAAATTTTAACCTATTCGAAATGAAGCAAGCCATTTTTACTATTGTAGCAAAAAATTATATTGGACTGGCAGAGGTGCTTGAAAAATCGGTAAAAGAAAATGCGGAAGCCGATTTTTACATTTTTGTCGCTGATGAATTTACTGGTGCCACCGAAAGACCTGAAGCATTACCGGCCAATATTTGGTTTGCCAGGGAAAAACTGAATATCCCGGCCGGGTTATGGGATGAAATGGCATTTAAGTATAACCTTATAGAATTTTGTACAGCAATTAAACCCTTTTGCTTTGAAACTCTTTTTGCAGGGGGGGCTTATGAAAAGATCATTTACCTGGATCCTGACATTTACGTTTTCAGCAGCCTCGAAAAAATTTTTCTGCTGCTCGATAATCATTCCATAGTTATCACACCACATGTACTTGATATGCAGGTAAAGCATCAGGGAGATCATCCTGATTATCTTTTCCTGCTAAACGGCACCTTTAATCTGGGTTTTATTGCTCTCAGAAATAATGATGATGCACAGATGATGCTGCGTTGGTGGCAACAAAGGATGGTCAACCAATGTTTTTTTGACAATGACAGGGGAATGGCTACCGATCAAAAATGGATGAACCTGTTGCCTGCATTATTTGATGCTGATACGCTGTATATAAACAGGGACCGCGGCCTGAATGTAGCGCCATGGAATTATCATGAAAGAAAAATTGTTTCAGAAAATAATACATTATTTGTAACAGGCAGAACAATTGGCGATGCAGCACCCAAATGCCTGCTGACCTTTGTTCATTTTTCAGGATATGATTATAAAAGGTTTAGTGCAAACAGCATAATTCACAAACATGATGGCGTTGTTCATTATGACGATTTAAGTATTGTATTTGAATGCTATGCAAAAGCATTGCAAAAAGGAGATTTTGGTCGCTATTTTCATTTGCCATATTCCTGCAATTTTTTTAGCAATGGCAAAATGATTATGAATCTTCACCGGAGGATTTACCGTCGTTTGATTGATGAAAACCGGAAATATCTCTCACCCTTTGAAACAGGTGACGGTTCCTTGTACGAACTATTCCGAAAGAAAAAGTTGCTCGATCATTCAGTTGCAGTAGCTGATAAAGTTACCAGCAAAAATATATCCGGGTTTGAACGTAAACTCGGAAAAGTGAATTTTTTATTTGGAACGTTGAAGAAGTTATTGGGAATCCGCAGGTATTCCATATTGGTCAGGTTCTTCCGCCGGTATTTTAAAGAAGAAAACCAGGCTTTTCTTGCCGATAAAGAAATGGGTAAAAAACTCTGGTGACAAAGTATTTACTTTGCTCATCTTTTCCAGAATAATAATTAACACGGATGATTGCCACAATCAACAAATTAATTTACTATTTCTTCCGGTACCCGGTTTATAAACTGTTTTTTGGCAAGATGGGTAAACGTACACGAATAGTAAGGCCGATGATCAACGGGTATAAAAGAATTTTTATCGGCGATCATGTATTTATTCATAACAAAACATGGTTGGCGGCTGATCCTGTAACAGGCTCCGGCAGTTGCAGTTTGTTGATTGGTGATGGCACCTATATTGGCCGCTTTTGCCATATTTATGCAAGCTCGAAAATTGAAATAGGGAAAAAAGTATTGATAGCCGATAAAGTGTACCTGGCAGATAATGTGCATGGATACCGGGATGTTTCAAAAGCGGTGATTGATCAGCCTGTTGAGCAAATCAATCCTGTAATTATTGGAGATGGAGCATGGTTGGGTGAGAATGTCTGTGTAATAGGCGCCAGCGTTGGAAAGAACAGTGTTATTGGCGCTAACTCAGTTGTCACAAAAGATATTCCGGATTATGCTGTGGCTGTTGGGGCTCCCGCCTGTATAATCAAACGGTATAATTTTGAAACCAGGCAGTGGTGCAATACTGATAAGGAAGGAAATTTTATATGAAATTGATTACATGGAAAAAAAGAAAATTCTTATAACCGGTGGAGCAGGTTTTATTGGGGCCAACCTCGCATTATATTTAAAAGGACGGGGGCATGACGTGTCTGTATTGGATAATCTTTCTCAACAGGTTCATGGCAGTGACCCCGAAAATACATCTGCACTTTACAATGCTGTCAGGCATAATGTGAATTTTATAAAAGGAACGGTGACATCTCCGGAGGATTGGAAAAAAGCAATCGGTGAGAATGAAGTAATCGTTCATCTGGCAGCTGAAACCGGAACCGGGCAATCAATGTACCGCATCAATCATTATGTGGAAACGAATATCGGAGGCACCGGTATCATGCTGGATATTTTGACGAATAATAAGACAAAGGTCAAAAAAGTGCTGGTGGCTTCATCAAGGGCCATTTATGGCGAGGGAAAATATTTTTCGAAGGAACTGGGCTATGTGTATCCTTCCCATCGTAGTGCAGTGGACATGGATGCAGGTAATTTTGAAGTAACATATCCGGGTGCAATTGAAACTATGAAGTTGGTGGCAACAGATGAAGAATCTAAAATACATCCATCATCTGTTTATGGCATTACCAAACAAAATCAGGAGCAAATGGTAATGCTGGTATGTAAAAGTATTGGGATTGCCCCTGTGGGTTTCCGCTATCAGAATGTATATGGCCCCGGCCAATCACTCGATAATCCTTATACAGGTATTCTTTCCATTTTCTCTTCTCTTATAAAAAATAAAAAAACGATCAACATTTTTGAAGATGGAAAAGAAAGCCGTGATTTTATTTATATTGATGATGTGGTGAGGGCTACTGCATTGGGTATAGAAAAAGAAGAGGCAAACGGAGAGGTTCTCAATGTGGGTACCGGTGTCGCTATTACTGTAATGGAAGTGGCCGCATTGCTCGTAAAGGATTATGGTATTGATGTTCCCCTTCAGATTACCGGCAATTACCGTCTTGGTGATATCCGCCACAATTATGCGGATACAGCAAAGATTGAAAAGCTGCTGGGATTTATTCCATCTGTCAGTTTTGCAGATGGGATTAAAAAATTTACTGACTGGGTCAACGGCCAGGATATCAGCAGCAGCAGGTACGATGAATCAATCAGGGAAATGAAAGAGAAAGGGTTAATGAAATAAGATATTCTATGTCTGCAATCGGATTGGTTACAGTATTGTATAAAAGCGATGGAGTATTGGAGGGGTTTTTCAGAAGCATTGCCTCCCAGACTTACAAAAACTATATTCTCTATTTAATTGACAATTCTGTTAACGACACTTCCACCAGTCTTATTAATAAATATCTTCAGCAATATTCAATAACTGCATACCGGCATATAAAAGAACCCGATAATATTGGTGTGGCGGCGGGCAATAATGCAGGCATCCGCCTTGCATTGGAGGAGGGCTGTTCCCATATACTGTTATTGAATAATGATATTGAAACAAAGCAGGATTTTATTTTCAGCAGATTATTTGAACTGAGTGTGCAAAAAGGTGAAAAGATTATCGTTCCCAAAATTTTTTATTATAATGAAAGAAAATTATGGATGGCCGGGGGCTATATGGACAAATGGAGGGCTTTGGGAGTTCATTATGGTATGAAAAAAGCTGATAGCCCGAAATACAACGAAGCAAAGTATATAACTTATGCACCCACCTGTTTCATGCTGATTGATAAAGAAGTGTTTGCTAAAACAGGTATGATGGACGAAAAATATTTTGCTTATTATGATGATACAGATTTTGTTTTTCGGGCTTTAAAGACAGGGTTTAAGCTTTACTATGAGCCATTT
Organism: Chitinophagaceae bacterium; assembly: GCA_032654705.1. Taxonomy (GTDB): domain Bacteria; phylum Bacteroidota; class Bacteroidia; order Chitinophagales; family Chitinophagaceae; genus JJ008. Next base: position 1,607,740 of record JAULAZ010000003.1, on the reverse strand, counting down.
GTCAGCATTCTTCACAAAGTTTCCTCTTCGGCCGGAGATAATTCTCCTTTTTATGTCTATTATTCCAACAGGAACAAGATTTATTTCATTAGAAAAAACCTGCGTGGGTTCTTCCGTTATTTTTCTCTTATCTATACACTGGTGGCCAGGGTTGCTTTTTATATCCGGTTTGATAAGGAAAGGAGAAAAAAATTATTGCAGGGATTAAAAGATGGATTCAGGATGAAGACAGAATGAAATTTTTCTATTTTTAGCTTAAAATTAGTATGACCCTTTTCAGTATGTTTTTCCAATTATAAAGATCATAATATTTTGCAGGGGTATCCGATATTCTTCCTGCGATATTGGTAATGGTATTTGCAAAACTGTTCCAATCATTATTTTTTACCACTACCAGTTTATCAGCACAGGCTTCCCGGTCAATGCCAACCGCAGATGTTTCTGTGGCAACAACGGTGGTTCCAAACGCAATAGCTTCCACCATTTTTGTTTTGATGCCACCACCGCTTTGTACAGGATTCATAAAAATATCAGCAGCTTTAAAATACACTTCAATATCATCTGCAAAACCGGCATAAATGATATTCTTGTCAGTATAATCTTTCAATGAATTCATTTCTGCGGGCAAATCTTTTCCGCAGATAATTATTTTATATTTGAAAGAAATTTGTTGCAGCAACAGGGGATTAATTTTATCTGTAATTGCTTTTACGGCATCAAAGTTGGGTTTGTATTTCAGCAGGCCATTGAATAATAATATTTTTTCAACAGGGTCAATATGGTGTTTCTGACAAATGAAATTTCTGGCAGTTGATTTTTCTGGCAGGTTTGCCTGCACACCAATTCCAAAAGGAACATCAATACAATTTTCTTCTTTTAGCCCCCACTGCTTAATAGCAAAATTTTTGTCTTCCGGGGTAATAAAAAATACGGTATCGGCCCTTTGCAGGCATCTTTTTTCATACCATTTTAAAATGGGCCACCACCAGCGTCCGGTACTTCGGAACCGCTGGTATTCGATATTATGCGTATGAATAATGGTTTTTACTCCTGTTCTTTTCCTGATACGAAAAGCCAACCAGGCATAATAAGGATGCTCCCAGATGATGGTATCTATTTTTTCTTTTTTTACCAGCGAGCTAATTTTTGAAACAAGGCTCCAGTCGTAATACCGTGAAAAAGATTTTTTGAGCAGGGGAATTGTTTTGTATGATTTTGCTAATGAAAAATCATTTTCCGCTACGGAAATTACAGAAAGATCAACTTCCTTGCTTAGGTATTCAAAAAATTTAGCAATAAACTTTTGTCCACCTGAAAAATAAGGCAGATAGGAGTAAGGCGCTATTGCAAGAACTTTCTTCATGCCTTATCAGGTTGTCTTCCTGTTTTGTTTCCATGCCATAAACAGGCCACCTACAAGAAATAATGCAACAAAGATGGAAGCAATAAACATGATAGATTTTCCTTTCTTAACAGAAGCAGGTTCAAAAACAAATTTTATAGCATGCTTGCCTGCAGGTACTGACAAGCCCCGTAAAATATAATTCGTATTACAATAATCGGTTTTCTTTTCATCTATATATGCATTCCATCCTACAGGATAATATATCTCACTGAAGATGGCAAACTGGGGCCCCTTGCCATTTACTTCATATTCGATGGTGTCATTATCAAACTTTGTCATTTTTAAAGTAGAAGCAGAATCCCATTGTGGCTGAATCACATTTTTGCTAAATGTTGTGTCAACGATTGCTGTATCTTTTAAATTGCTTTTCCCAAGATCAATAAAAGCGGCTAAACGGCTGTCCACCAATTTTACATTTTTTACCAGCCAGCATGGACCAAAAGCATCGGGATTTGGTATTACAGCTTCCTGGCCTGACTGCGGATTCTGGACAATAACATATTTTGTGTTCAGCATATTAAGCACACCAGGCTCAGGTCTTGCTGATAAATATTTTTCAATTACATCCTGGTAAATGCGCAACTTGGCCGGGTGGTAACCACCTACTGATTTATGAAAATAAGAAGTCTTGGATTCGTTGTAAGTATCAGCTGCCATATTAAAGACCCGGAAATTTGGATCCTTATCCTGCAATATTTGTCTGTCAATTGCAGAGGGAGTAAAATTGGTACTGACGAAATCGTCAGGCGAAACATAATCTTCATCACTCAGGTATCCTTTACTGACTATAAAAAGTTCAAGTGTGCTAATAACAATCAGAGCAATGGCAACTACTAATGGCCTGAGATAATTTTTCATGTACAGGTAAAGCGATCCCAATAAAAGAATACTGAACCCTAAAGCTCTTAATAGTTGTCCGCCGAACATGGCTTTACGGTCTGCCTTTAACCCTGATACAATCAGCCTTCCCATTTCATCTGAACCACTCTTATCGGTATAGCCTGCTATTATTTGCCTGTCAATAGATGAACTGTAGTCCATTGCCACATACATCATGGCCAGTAAGGCAAATAATCCGCCAACAGTGTATAATATTTTTTTGAAATCTGCCTGTAGCCATTCTTTACTTTTTTCTTCAAATAATAAACGCTGCAGGGCCAATGCCGCAATTATTCCCACAGCAAACTGTGGTATCACTTGTGCCATAGAAGGCGCCCTGAATTTATTATACATCGGCAGATGTTCGAACAGGAATAAATTGAACCCTTCAAAATTTTTCCCCCATGCCATGAATATACCAAGTAAAGTAGCGGCAAGCATTGCCCAGCGTAACGGATTTTTTACAATTACAAAACCAATTAGCCCTAATAGGCAAATAATGACGCCAAAGTAGGCAGGCCCGGCAGTGTACGGAAGTGCTCCCCAATATTTCGGAATGGAGGATGCTAATTGCTGCGCATTATTTTCATCAACACCCCTTGCCGTCAGTTTGCTGACTATATTAGAATTTTCACCCGACATTTTGCTGCTACCGCCTCCAAAAGCATTGGGCATTAAAAATGTTACAATCTCTGCTTTGCCTACACTATACGCCCATGCATAAGATGTGTCTAGTCCCGATGTTTTTGCTGCCTTCACCGAATCGCCTTCTATTGCTATATCTTTTCCTCCCCGCATGGTGTATTTGCTGTATTCGGAAGTGGTTTTCAGGGTCAACGCACTGCCGGCAATACCAGTTATGGCTGCAATCATTGTAACAGCTCCTGCTATTGCAATATGTTTCCAGTCTTTTGCTTTTATCCAGGTAACCAGGTAACTTATTGTGATAACCGCAGCAATAAGAAAAGTGTAATAACTTATTTGAAGATGATTAACGCCTATTTGCTGGTAAGCAGCATAAGTGGTAAGCGCTAATCCAAGCCAGTATTTTTTTTCATAAGTACTGATGAGACCGGCAATCAGCAAAGGAAGAAAAGCAGTAGCCAGCATTTGCGTATCATGCCCTGCATTGATGATAACAGGGTTATAAGTTGAAAACGCATAAGCCAATCCGGCTAAAATGCCAATCACAGGTCTGACTCTTAAAGCAAGACAGAGAATATAAAAACAAACACAGGCTAAGAAGAAAAAATTAATAGGCTTGGGAGTTCCAAGAGATAAAAATTTTGCCACATCAGGCATAATGCTTTTTCCTTCCATGGCTACCTGGTAGTTGGGCATGCCGCTGAAAAGCGCCGGGTTCCATAGTGGAAAATGGCCATGCTTTGCTTTATAATCAAAAGCATTTTGCGCCATGCCTTTCCAGCCAATAACATCATGCTGGTTCAGCACATTTCCATCCAGTACCGGTTTGCAAAACAGAGCAGAAACAACCAGGAATATGATGATGGCAATGAAATGCGGGAGAATTTTTTTCAGCAGCGGATTCTTCATATTAATTCTTGATTAGGCTGACAAAATAATGCTATTTTAGACTAAAATCCCGATGCGCTGGCTATTATTTTTATCAAGACTGGCTTTTATCTGCGGTTTGTTTTTTGTCGTATCATTTACCCTGCTTTATAAAAATTGGGTGAATGATCCAATGCTTGAATCCACGATTATCATTATCGGGTATTTTATGGGATTAATCATTTTACCGGTTACGAATTTTTGCTGCCTGGTTGTGTTTATCCTGAAAAGGAAACTCAGGAATTATGTGCCTTGGTGGCTTATACTTGCCAATTTTTTATTTTTATTATTCTTGGTCTATTTTATTTTTTATCTCAATGATCCATACTATCATCAAAAATAAACCCACCCGGTTGTTTATCATTCTTGCCGGGATATTTATCGCCAATGCGCTGATTGCTGAAATCATCGGGGTGAAAATTTTTTCCCTGGAAAAAACACTGGGCTTTTCACCCATCCATATTTACTTGTTTGGCAATGATCTTTCGGTAAACCTGACGGCCGGTGTATTACTATGGCCGGTTGTATTTATTATGACGGATATAATTAATGAGTATTATGGAATGAAAGGGGTAAGGTTTTTGTCCTGGCTAACTGCAGGTTTGATTGCGTTCGCTTTTCTTGTTTTTGTTGGGGCAATGCAGTTAAGTCCGGCCGATTTTTTTATAACCAGTAAGCAAGGAAGTGGTGTGCCGGATATGAACAAAGCATATAACAGTGTTCTTGGACAAGGAGGCTTTATAATCATCGCCTCTCTTACAGCATTTATACTAAGTCAGTTGATTGATGTTTACTTTTTTCATAAGATAAAAAAAATAACAGGGGAGAAAAAAATCTGGCTCAGGGCAACGGGCTCCACACTTATATCGCAGTTCATTGACAGTTTCGTAGTACTGTTTATCGCTTTTTATATCGGGACGAGAGTGAACGCATCAAAAAATGATTTTGTATGGCCCTTCAGCTTGTTTATTGCCGTTGGCATTGTCAATTATATTTATAAATTCATTATGGCCATTATATTGACACCGGTAATTTACCTGGTTCACAACTGGATTGAAAAATACCTGGGACATGAGCAGGCAGCAGCAATGAAAAAAGCTGCAATGAGCGATTAAGAAAATAAATCCTTCACAATGTTGGCAACTATCTTATCAATCGGGAGTGTTACACTTTCTGCAGAAAAATTATTCCAGTCTATAAAGCGAAAGGTTTCAACTTCGCCAGAAGTCTCATATACTTTTAATTGCTGCTCATCAAAATCGAATTCTTTATCTCTCAGCGGCGCTTTAATTTCCTCCAATGCTTTGACAAAATAATATATGGAGATGATCTGGTGATCGGGACGAAAAGCACTCATCTGAAAATAATCGGTAGTATAAATATGATCACCTACTTCCACTTCCAGGTTCATTTCTTCCCGGAACTCCCGCCGCAGACAATCTCTTGTTCCTTCACCAAACTCCAAACCGCCTCCCGGAAATTTGGTATAATACTTTCCCCGTATCCGCTCATCGCTTACCAGTATTTGTTTCTTATGGTTAATAAGAATTCCGTAAACTCTCAGGTTGAACATATGAAGGTCAGAATATTTTTTTGCGGAAGAAAAACCAGCTAATGATAAGGGCTATGCCCAGTGATAAGAATACGACAATGTAGAAGGCATACTTTGAATCTTCAAAACCGCTTTTTACATTCATGCCAAATATACTTGCTATAAGGACTGGGAAAGTAAGAACGATAGTAATTACAGCCAGTCTTTTTAAAACCTGGTTCTGGTTATTGGCAATGATACTGGCAAATGCATCAAGAGTGCTGCTCAGAATGTTGGTATAGATATTGGCCATTTCAAGCCCCTGTGAAATATCTACAATAAGGTCTTCAAGAAATTCATTTTCTTCTTCATTCAGATTCAAAAAATTGGTACGGGCAATTTTCATCAGCAGCATTTCGTTGGAGCGGAGCGCTGTTACAAAATACACCAGGCTTTTCTGGATCCTCATCAATTCCAAAAGCTCTTCATTGCGGCTGCTGGCATACAGTTTCTGCTCCATCAGGTTGCGTCGATGATTGATCTCCTTCAGGTATTGCATATAGGCTTGGGTGATCTTCTCAAATATTTTCAGCACCATCATACTCTTTTTCTCCGTATCCCGGTTGGGGAAAGTATTCAGAAATTTTTTGATGGCGGGGTTGTCAAAAGAATTGACTGTTACAATCTGGTTATGGGTAAGAATAATGCAAATAGGAATAGTGATATAATAGGCGTCGCTTTCGTTAAAGGAGTTATTTTCGGTAGGAGTTTTGATCACAATCAGCTTCACATTGTCATCTTCTTCAAAACGGCTTCTTTCATCAATGTCTAGGGAGTCAGTTAAAAAGTCAATTGGAATTTCCAGTCCGGTTGACAGTTCAGAAAATTCTTCCTGCTTCAGTGGCGGCGATACATTAATCCAGGAACCAATTTCAGGCTTGGTTATTTCTATGGTTTGCTGGTTAATATTTTTGAAATACTGTATCACGGCGGCAAAGGTAAGTGCCTATTCTGAAAAGAAGTAAAAAATAGCTCTATATAGCAGGCTTTTTAGTTTGCAAAAAAGAAGCTCCGGAGATAATGCTGAGTATGCTGAATAATGAAATAGCTTAATTCCCAAAGTGTAATTCTTCCAATGAGGGTGCGGGGAAATATATTGGTCTGGTTTCGATTTAGTCAATGGTCAGGTTCCCGGTCATTTATTTAATTTCAACGGTTCCCTGGAAAACTTTTTCTGCAGGCCCGCAAAGCCATATATTTTCATAACGGTCTTCATCCACACGGTCAAATTCCACCGTTAATAATCCCCCAATTGTTTTTACTTCTACCTCATTAAAACCATTTTCATTATGATAGCAAACAAGGGCAGCGGCAGTTACACCTGTACCACAGGAATGGGTTTCATCTTCAACACCCCGCTCATATGTACGTACAATGATTTTATCCGGTTCATCGGTAAGTTCTGCAAAATTTACATTAATACCATCTTCTTCAAATTCTTTGCTGTGCCGGATTTCATACCCTTTTTTATAAACATCAAAATCCATTACCTGTGTTACCATTTTTACATAGTGTGGCGAGCCGGTATCCAGTATAAAATCGTTATGAAATTTCTTAATTGTTCTTACATCTTTCATTTTAAGTGATACAATGCCGTCAATATCAATTTCTGCTTCATGGACACCATCAACCGCCATGAATTTATACAGTTCACGGTGAATGCCGAGATGGTAAGCAAATTTTATCATACAACGTCCGCCATTGCCGCACATGCTTCCTTCTTTACCATCTGCATTGTAGTATTTCATTTCAAAATCATAGCCACTTTTATCATGAAGGAGCATCAGGCCGTCTGCACCAATGCCGAAGCGGCGATCACAGAGATCCCGGATTTGGCCGGATGTAAGGGAAATTCCATTTTTCCGGTTGTCAACCAGGATAAAATCATTGCCGGTGCCCTGGTATTTGAAAAAATCAATTTTCATTATATGTTTTCTGAAAATATTAATAAAAATTTTTGAATCAGGTTTTCGATAGTTTTAGCAGCGTCTTTCGAAAATTCTTTTTTTACCCTGTTGGCAACGATTGCATTTATGGCAAGGCAATGATGTCCCAATAATTTTCCCAATCCATAGATGGCCGACGTTTCCATTTCAAAATTAGTAATGCGGTGCTGACCAAAACGAAAATCAGTGAGCCGGTTAACAAATTCAGGATTGCGGATTCCCAATCGCAGAATTCTTCCCTGTGGGCCATAAAAGCCGGGGCAGGTAACTGTAATTCCCTGGTGAAAACCTTTTACAAAATGTTTAATCAATGATGCCGCACCGCTACTGATATAAGGATTACCTATCTGCCCGTGTATCTGTGTATGTGTCACAAATGAATGGAGCAGTTGCAGTTCCTCATCATTTTGCTCATGACGGTAAAAATTCAGCAGATTGTCTACACCCAAACCATGTGTGGAAGCCACAAAACTGTCAACAGGAATATCGGCCTGTAAAGAACCAGATGTGCCAATGCGGATAATGTTAAGCGATTGAAGTTGTTTTTTTATCTCCCTTGTTTCAAAATCAATATTTAGTAATGCATCCAGTTCGTTCATGACAATATCAATGTTATCGGGACCGATACCTGATGATAAAACCGTCAACCTTTTCTTTCCAACATAGCCAGTATGAGAAATAAACTCCCGGTGCTGCCTTTTCACTTCTACCGAGTCAAAATGCCGGCTTATTTCTTTTACCCTGTCGGGGTCTCCAACGGTAATAACTGTTCCGGCAATTTCTTCGGGCCGCAGGTCGAGATGATAAACAGCGCCACGGGGATTAATGATTAATTCTGATTCAGCAATACGGCTCATATTATTCGTTTAGCAATGTTTGATTAAATTCAATTGACAAAAATATCTTATTTTCGCGGCATTCAAAAGGCAGTTTGTCCGTCCCGATTGATATCGGGACGGTTAAGCTCTGCAATAAAAGTTCTTATATTGTAAATATATGGTCCTGTGTCCGCCAGTTGGCGGATAGGTTCAGCAATAAAAGTTCTTATTTGATAAATACATGGTCCTGTGTCCGCCAGTTGGCGGATAGGTTCAGCAATAAAAGTTCTTATTTGATAAATACATGGTCCTGTGGCCGAGTGGCTAGGCTCAGCTCTGCAAAAGCTGCTACAGCGGTTCGAATCCGCTCGGGACCTCCAGACAACGATGCAAAAAAATGCAAAATCCTGCTAACTGATGATTAGCAGGATTTTTTTTGGAACCTGCAGGATGCCTCAAAAATGTGCATAATGGTGGTGTACTTTAAGCATGAGTCAAAAGCAGGATTGTAAATCCTGCTCTTGTATAGTATTCTACCGAATGAAACACTCTTCATTACTATGATACGCAATAATATTTTTTATAAAAATATTAAAGTCTTATTCCAGCACCCATGCAAGAAGAGCCATCCGCAAAATCATTCCGTTTTGTGTTTGGCGGAAATATGCGGCCCTGGGGTCGTTGTCGATTTCTCTTGAAATCTCTGTAAATCTTGGCAATGGACTTAAAACAATGGATTGCTTATTCATCAATTCAATTGAATCTTTATCAATAAAATAATTCTTTTTGAACTGGATGAATTCAGCGTCACTGCCTGCAAAACGATTTCTTTCAATCTGGGTTGTGTAAACTACATCCACTTCGGGCAATACTTTATGCAGGTCTGTTTCAAGAGTGTACCAGGTATTTGTTTCGGCAAGATGATCAAGAATGTCTTTTTTCATCTGCAATGATTCGGGAGAAACAAAATATAATTTTACTCTTTCAAATTTACTCAGGAGGTAAGACAAAGAACGGGCTGTACGTCCTTCTGCAAGATTTCCAACAAGGGCAACTTTTAGTCCGTCCAATTTATTGGTCTCTTTGTGAATGGTGTACAAATCAAGTAATGCCTGTGTGGGATGCTGCCCGCCTTTGCCATCGCCGGCATTGATCAATGGTATGGTGCAAACTTTGGATGCCCTTGCTGCTCCGCCAATTTCATTGTGGCGAAGAACGATTACATCGCAGAAATCATCAACTACCCTGATGGTATCTTCCAGCGCATCTTCCGGGCTTACAGAAAAGAAAGATGATGCATTTTCCATCGTCAATATTTTACCGCCAAGCCTCAACATGGCCGACTCAAATGATAGCCGGGTAAGACTTGAAGAATCATAAAACAACGAGGCCATTATTTTGTTGTTATAATCACGGGTGCCTCCCCGCATTACAATTTTTTCCATTTCACGAACACGAACAAATAATTCCCGTAGTGTTGGGAGTGTAAATTGCTGGGAATCTATAATGTGATTAAGCTTCATGGTTTGCCTCCTTTTCGGTTGAGAAGATGTGAGTACCTGTTTTGCCGTTTAGCGCTTCAGAAATTAATTCAGGACTTGTGATAATGACTTGTCTTCCGCCTTTTGAAAGAAAATCAATGGCTGCTTCAACCTTGGGCCCCATACTTCCTGCCAGGAAATGATTCTCTTCAAAATATTTTTTTGCCTGTGCAAGTGAAATGTTGTCAAGAGCAAGCTGGTTTGTTTTTTTAAAATTCAGGTAAACTTTATCTGTGTCTGTGGAAATAATTAATGTTTCTAGATCTAATTTATTTGCAAGCAGTGATGAAGCCCTGTCTTTATCAACAACTGCTTCCACTCCGTGATAAACTCCGTTTTTATCAACCACAGGGATTCCACCTCCGCCTGCGGCTATTACAATGAAACCCTGCGAGAGGCAAAATTTTATTGCATCCAGTTCAACAATTTCATGAGGGGTGGGTGAGGGTACGATGCGCCGGTAACCTCTTGCTGCATCTTCTATTATCTTCCAGCCAAATTCGTTTTTTCTTTTCTCTGCTATTTCTTTTGAATAGAAAGGACCGACTGGTTTTGATGGATGTGTGAATGCCTGGTCATTTTCATCAACCACCACTTGTGTAAGAATTGTAATCACAGGAATTTTTATTCCCAACGCATGTAAAGCAGTACGCATTGCATTTTGAAGAATATATCCCAATTCGCCCTGCGTGGAAGCATCGCAACTATCTAAAGGAAGTTGGTACACCTGGAGTGAAGCCATTTCTGAACGGATCAATTGTGCACCAACCTGCGGACCATTGCCATGTGTGATCACAATTTTATGTCCCTGCTCCACCAGTTTAGCAATATGCCTGCAGGTAGTGTTCGCATTTTCCACCTGCTCTTTCACCGATCCGCTTTGCCCGGCCCTGATCAGTGAATTGCCGCCAATTGCTATTAATAACGGTGTACTCATGAACAAATTTAAATTTATTTTCCTTTCTTTTCCTTGAGGTATATCATTGGAAATGCTGCATACCAGGCTGATGCTTTTACAAGATGCTCCACCGGTATATGTTCTGTTGCCATGTGAGCATATATTTCATTACCCGGGCCAAATCCTATGCAGGGAATACCGTGCATTCCCATCACCGCAACTCCGTTTGTACTAAATACCCACCTGCTTACCACAGGTTTTTCTCCAAACAAACCCTCATAAACTTTTACACCGGTATTAAGCGCCGGGTGGTTTTCCGGCAACAACCAGGTAGGGAAATATTTTTTTGTAGGATAGGTAAGTCCTTTCCAGCTTGCTACTGCATAGTCAAGAACAACCACTTCTGCCTCCGCAGCTTTAACGCTTGGGAGATCCTGGATTTCTTTTATGGCTGATTCAAGCGTATCCGTTGCTGCAAGCCGGCGATCAAGATGAATAGTACATGCATCGGCAACAGCACATAAAGAAGGTGAAGTGGCACGGATGTCGGAAATAGTTACGGTGCCCTTTCCAAGAAAAGGTTCTCCCCCCAATCTTGTATTTAATTTTTCAATATCCTGGATGATAGCAGCCATTTTATAAACTGCATTCACACCTCGTTCGGGTGCAGAGCCATGACAGGAAATTCCTTTTGTTCTTACTTCAATTTCCATGCGTCCCCGATGTCCCCGGTAAACAGCGAGATTAGTAGGTTCGGTGATAACCACTACCTCCGGTCTTAATTTATCTTCATTGATGATGTATTGCCAGCAAAGGCCATCACAATCTTCTTCCTGCACACTGCCAACAATATAAAGTGTGTAGTCATCTTCAAGGCCAAGATCCTTGATAATTTTACCACCATAAACAATAGAAGCCAATGCACCTTTCATATCACAGGCGCCACGTCCGTATATGATGCCATCTTTTTCATCTCCTTTAAAAGGATCTAGAGTCCAGTTGTCGGGGTTTCCCACATCAACAGTGTCAACATGGGCATCCATAGCAATCACATGTTTTCCATTGCCTATCCTCCCGATAATATTACCCATCGGATCAATGTTGATCTCATCAAATCCGCATTTCTCCATTTCTTGTTTTATACGCTGAATAACATCTCCTTCCTGTGAGCTCATGGACCTGGTAGCAATTAAGTCGCGGAGAAAGCCGGCAACCTGTCTTTCGTTTTTCTTAGCTTCTGCTAATATTTTAGTAAACATTGTTTTTTATTTTATTATTTATGATGTTACCAGTTGATTAAATTCTCCGATCAGTTTGTCAAACAAAACTACTTCTTCTTCAAAAATTGTTTTCCAGTAACCAGGATCCCATTGTTCATTTAATTCTTCTGATGACCTTCCTTGTTGTTCCACCCAGGTAAAATATTTGAGATTGTGAATGGCTTTCCTGTCGTAATAAGACAGTTCTTTATAAAAATCAATTCCCTGGTGAGCAAGCGGCCCGGAAAAATCCATAGCTGCCTGAAGATTGGAATATGCGCCACGTTCATTTGAGAGTTCTTCCAGCCTTGACCGGTACATCTCGACAGAATCTGTAAAGATGGTCATGATGACATCATTTTCGCCCATCTCATAATATTTTGCTGTTTTAATAGCAGCTAAAAGATTTGCAATGCCTGATATGCCCAATAAATTTAATTCATTAATCTTACTTTCACTTATTCCTAATGACTGAAGGAAATTTTTTCCATCAGGTTCATTGAATAATCGTAGTACCCTCATACAGTCTTCGTCATCGATGGCGGCAACAACATCTGTATTGCGAACATTATGAACCCAGGGTATATGTTTATCGCCGATGCCTTCAATCCTGTGCTCACCAAAACCATTTAAATATAATGTAGGACATTGTAAGGCTTCGCTGGCAACAATTTTCAATGAAGGATAAATATTTTTCAGGTAATCGCCTGCAGCAATAGTTCCGGCAGAACCTGTGGCTGAAATATAAGCAGCGGCATTGCCATTTTTTAAACCAAAAAAAGTTGAATGCTTCTTCCAATGCAGGGCCGGTAACATTATAATGCCAGATGGGATTGCCGAATTCTTCAAACTGGTTGAAAATAATATTTAATGGATTTTTCTTCAGCTCCCAGCATTTATCATAGATCTCTTTTACGTTTGATTCGGTGCCGGGTGTTGCGATTACTTCGGAACCAATTTCTTTTAGCCAGGCAAATCGTTCTTTCGACATGCCTTCAGGAAGAATGGCAATGGGTGTGCAATCCAGCAAACGACAATCGAAGGCGCCTCCTCGGCAATAATTTCCTGTTGATGGCCAAACGGCTTTATGAACTTCAGGATCGAACTCGCCACTTACCAGCCTGGGAACAAGGCATCCGAAGGCAGCGCCTACTTTGTGAGCTCCTGTTGGAAAATATTTTCCGATGATCCCGATAACTCTTGCTTTAATCCCAGTGATTTCTCTTGGTATTTCTATATAATTGACATCTCCGTACAAACCTGTTTTGATATTGTTCTTCCATGAAATACGATACAGGTTCAAAGGATTTATATCCCACAAACCAACATCCGGTAATTTGGATTTAATGGTGGGAGGAATTTTTTCCGGATCACGCATTTGGGCAAAGGTTGGGATGGTAATTCCCTGTGCCTTGCATCTTGCCGCAGTTTTTTTAACAACAGCATGATCAATTTTCTTAATGATTCTTGACATAATTATATTTTGAAATAAATATTATTTTTTCTTTCATGCACATTGAGCAAAAGATAATAAATGCAATCCATTATATACTTCTTTTTTTACCGGCTTCCACGATATTTCTGAGTTTTTGAACCGGATCCTGGATGCGGGAAAGAAATATAATAGCTGCAATCACAAAAGGTTTGTATCCGGCCTCTGCATAAGTTGCCAAACGGTATTTTTCAAATACATCTTTTGATACTTCGCCCTGTGTGCAACTTACACCTGTGATATCAGCCGGAAGACAATGCATATACAATGCTTCTCCATTTTTTGTCAATTGCATTTTCTTTTCATCACATTCCCAGTTTTTGAATTTTGCATTATTTTCCAAACATTCTTTTTCGAGTTCTTTCAATCCCGGTTTATCATTATTGTTTAATAAAACCGTTCTGCGCTGCATGACATGATAAGGCGCCCATGATTTGGGATACACAATGTCGGCATCTTTAAAAGCATCTTCCATATTATTTACTACTTCAAATTTGCCTCCGCTTTGAGCGGATTGTTTTTTTGCCTGTTCAATCACTTCCGGAATTAATCCATACCCTTCGGGAAATGCAAGGGAAACATTCATTCCGAATCGTGACATCAGCCCGATGATTGCCTGCGGCACTGAAAGTGGTTTGCCATAACTGGGTGAATAAGCCCATGTCATGGCAATTTTTTTACCACGCAGATTTTCCACTGAACCAAATCTATTTTTCAAATGCATCAGGTCGGCCAATGATTGTGTAGGATGATCAATATCACATTGAAGGTTTACAATCGTTGGCCGTTGATGAAGGATGCCATTTTCATAACCTTCCTGCAGGGAAGCGCCGAATTCCCTCATGTATTTATTGCCTTCGCCAAGAAACATATCGTCACGGATGCCGATGGTTTCTGCCAGGAATGAAATCATATTGGCGGTTTCCCTCACCGTTTCTCCATGGGCGATTTGTGATTTTTCTTCGTCTAACTCAGAAAGTCCCAATCCAAGTGCATTGGCTGCAGAAGCAAAACTAAAACGGGTTCGTGTTGAATTATCACGGAACAAAGAAATGGCCAAGCCGGTATCAAAGGAACGAATGGATGAGCCGGACTTGTGCAGGTCGCTCATCAGTTGTGCCACATCAAGAACCGCTCTTATCTCATCGTCATTTCTTTCCCAGGTTAAAAGGAAATCCCGGTTGAACATATTTGATTTTAAATTATTCAATGATTCCGGAAACAGTCCAGTGATTGTTGGAGAGAGAGTATTCATATATTTTTTTTATTTATAAAAATATTTTTAGCTCATTGCTTTTGCCGCCGGAGAATCTTTCATAGGCAGTTTATATCTCCTGATGCCATCAAATTTATACAATGCTCCTGCCACTGCACCTGCTGTTGGCACAAGTCCTATTTCACCAACGCCTTTTGCCCCACAGGGTCCTTCCGGTTCATTTTCTTCTATTAAGATAATTTCTGTTTCAGGCATATCCTTAGCTCTTAATATTCCAAGCGAACGGAACTTGAAAGATTCAGGCACTCCATCTTTTAAGCGGAGTTCTTCGGTAAGGGCATAGCCTAATCCCATGTGTATGGAACCTTCTAACTGCCCTTCAATCATTTTCCTGTTGATGACACGGCCAACATCATGAGCGGCAACATATTTTTTTAATTTCCCGTTGTCATCAAGAATACAAACCTGTGTGGCAAAACCGAAAGAGATATGAGTGATGGGTTTATCTGTTTTTGTTTCCAGTGAAGTAGTATAATCAATAATAACTTCCCCAAAATATTTTTTCCCGGACAAATCTTTTAATGTTTTTCCTTTATCTAATTCTTTTTTTATTTCCTCTGCTGCTTTAATTACAGCTCTTCCGCCAAGAACAGTGGCTCTTGATGCAGTAGTCATTCCGCAAGGGGTGGGTTCTGTTGTATCAATTTTCACATTTACAATTCTCGGATCAATACCGGTAGCATCGCAGAAGAACTGAATCATGATGGTGCAAAAGCCTTGTCCCATTTCAGTAAACCCGGTATTGATTGTGATGGTTTGATCAGGATTAACTGTCACCATTGCCTGGCCACTTTCCTTCACACCATTACCAATACCTACATTTTTTATTCCGCATGCAATGCCGGCATATTTGGAAGAGTAATAAATATCCTTTACTGCCAGCAAAGTTTTCTTTATTCCTACCGCTTTGTCAAAGACTTGGCCTGTAACAAAAGTATCACCTATATCAACAACATTTCTCCATCTCATTTCCCAACCATCAATGCCAACTTTTTCAGCCAGGATATCCATCATTCCTTCCATGGCGAATGCGGCCTGGTTGGCGCCGAATCCACGCATGGCGCCGCAAGGAAGATTATTGGTATAAACAGCAAGCGCTTCTACATCGGAATGTAAAATATTGTATGGCCCGCAGGCATGCCCGGCAGCCCGTTCCAGTACTTTCGTTCCCACAGATGCGTAAGCACCTTTGTCGCCAATCATGCGTGCATGAACTGCAGTCAATTTTCCGTTTGCATCGCAGCCAACAGTGTAAGTCATCTTAATAGGATGTCGCTTTGGATGCATGCGAATACTTTCTTCTCTTGTTAAAGTAGCTTTCACCGGTTTCCCCGTTAGCAGTGTCATTAATGAAACATGTGCCTGCACCGTCAGGTCTTCTTTACCTCCAAAAGCACCGCCATTTGTAATTAACCTAACGGTGATTTTTTCTTCACTGAGATTGAGAAAGGATGCGATTTGTTTTCTGTCATCAAATATTCCTTGCCCCTGGCTCAGCACTTCAATGATCCCGTTTTGGAAACTGGCAATTGAACTTTCGGGCTCCAGAAATGCATGCTCTATCATTTGTGTTTCAAAAGCTCTTGTTTCTACAAATGCAGAATTTCTTAACTGTTCTTCTGTATTACCTCTTTTAATAATTGATTTGGATAATAAATTTTCATGATCCTCATGTACACGGATTGCACCGGGCTTTAATGCTTCTTCCGGATCAAAAACAGCCGGCAATATTTCATAATCAAGAATAATTTTTTCAACTGCTTTTTGTGCCGTATGAACATCTGTTGCTACAACACCGGCCAGGATATCACCAATACAATGTGTAATCTGTCCTTCGGCAATATAACCGGGCCAGTCCTGGTAAATGGTGCCTTGCCTGATTTTTCCGGGAACATCTTTTGCAGTTACAATACAGATGACACCTTCCATTTTTTCTGCATCAGCCGTATTAATTTTTTTTATTTTGATACGTGGATGCGGGGAAAATAAAAAAGCTGCATGCTGCATGCCGGGCATAGTGATGTCATCAATATAAGGACGTTGACCCAGCACAAACTTTTCACCATCCATTTTCGGAAGACTTGATCCTATCTTGCTGGAATAATCTGCTTCAGGCAAAGGTGTGCCATTTAATGCCTGCGATGCCATTTCAATTGCATCCACAATTTTTACAAAACCAGTGCAACGACAAATATGATTGTTAAGGGCATTGGCAATTTCTTCCCGTGAAGGAAGATGATTTTTGCTGATCAGATGTTTTGCACGAACAACTATTCCGGGAATACAAAATCCGCATTGTAAACCGCCGCTGAGTGTAAATGCTTTTGCAAATATGTCTCTTTCTTTTTCTGTGAAGCCTTCAAGGGTGATAACATTTTTGCCATTCGAATTTTTTACCGGAACGGCACAGGATGAAACAGCTTTTCCATCTACGAGAACAGTACAGCAGCCACACGATCCCTGGGGAGCACAACCATTTTTTGGAGAAATCAGCCCGGCCTGTTCACGAAGAACAGTCATCAGTGAAGTTTCATCATCAATCATGGCAGTAAAGGCTGCCCCATTGAGATTAAATTCAAGTTTTGACTTTTGTTTCGTTTCAGTATGGTTCATAAGGTGGTGAGTTATGATTGATGGGCTTCAATATTCACGAAGTGTACCCGGTTTTTGTTTAACATTCCTTTCAGCAAAACTGACATGGCATGATAATATTGCATGTCTATTACTGCTGCTTTTACATTGATCAATGAAGCATTTATTATTTCATGAGTGGAAGTATTTGTTTCAATAATGGTGGTATCAGAACTAAAAATATATCGGTCAGTGATGGAATCCCAGGCCAATTCAAATTCCTTGTCTTTGAACCGGCCTGTCAAGGTATATTTATTTGGATTGATGTCAAGATAAAACCCACTGAGATTTTTATATTGTTTATATAAGTTTATCGATCCGAAAAATCTTGGTTTTTCGATATAAGGGCCTCCATCTTCCGGGCAGAATACATCACAGTTGCCACACTCATTGCAGGCATCAGCAAAGTTTGCAATCTGGTTTACTTTTTCAATTTTAAAATTGCCGGCTTCTGTTTTATTCCATCCATCTTCATTCACTTCAACGATGAAATATTTCAGGTCAACAGGTTCTATGTCAAAAAAGAAATTGGCATCATTGGGGCAAACAGGAATGCATTTATCACAATTCAGGCAATCCCAGAGAACAAGATGGCTTCCGACTTTCCGGGGAGCTTTTTTGTTATTATCATAATGATACCGCGGATTTTCGATACTTCTTTTCAGCAAGGTTGATGTATTGGACATTACCGAATTTTCAAAATCGGCACTGGCTTTTACGTCAAGTGAGCTATTAGACTTAATAATGAATTCCTTAATGTTTTTTGAACCGGTTGCTTTCATTTTCTCTTCCAGGTTCTGAAGATATTTCGGCAATCTTCCATAACCTTTTGGTCTCAGAAGATCTGTACATGAGGTAACAGGTACCAGCCCGATTGAAACACAGTCGGCAAAATTGTTTGCATCAACACCGGCTGAAAAAGAAACCGGGAAGTTTGCACCAAATGATTTTCTCCATTGATTCACCAGTTCAAGATGTAAAATATGCAAAGGCTGACCGGACAGGTATTGAACTTTGTCTTTCAGGAAATCTCCTTTATTGATTACTTCCAGTGTGTTGCCAAATTTTACACCGACTGTTTTTCCTTTTTTATCTGCCTTCACCTGTAATCTTTTTACCAGTTCCACTGCATCATTGAAAGCAATGTTTACTTTATAAGCATTTTCATTCACTTCAATATGGGTGTATCCGAGTTTCTCATGCAGCAGGTATTCCAGTTTTTCTTTTCCCAGCATCGGGGGATTCATCTTGATTACTACATTAAAATCCATTTCAGTAATTAGAAATTCACAGATGCTTTCAATTTCCTCTGCTTTTGT
This sequence comes from Chitinophagaceae bacterium, assembly GCA_032654705.1. GTDB lineage: Bacteria > Bacteroidota > Bacteroidia > Chitinophagales > Chitinophagaceae > JJ008. The sequence continues at coordinate 1,589,113 of JAULAZ010000003.1, read as the reverse complement.
TCCGTGAAAAGTGGAGAGAGTAATGCTGCTGCCGATTTCGGGATTGAAATAAAAGTCTTTGTATGCGGAGAATTCAACTGGAATTTGTTTCCTGTATTCCTCAATGAGTGAGGATGCATTTTTCATTGTATGCAACCAGTTGGAAATTTTGTTTGATTGTATTCCTGCCAGATCATAACCCACACTGAGATCAAAAATGGTATCAAATTGTTTTGGCTGGTATGATTTGTTTTCATCGGAGAGAAACATCCAGTGTTTCAGCATTTCAATAATTATCGAAGCCTTTACATATTCACGCAGAGACTCCTCCAGCAAAAGTTCCTGCGACCATTCGGTATTGTAACCGATAGTTGCCATATCAATGCAGGGCCTGGTGAGTTCAAGTCTGTCATTAAGCTGGACAGTTTTCAGTTCTAAAATCCTGGAGCCGGCAAGCCAGGCGAGAACAATATTCTGGGTAAGTTGTGTATGCGGTCCTGCCGCCGGACCTGCAGGGTTAGCAGCATTTTTGCCGAGAAAATTCACCGATAAATCAAATTCATCTCCCGGCTGATAAAACTTTTTTGCCGAAAGATCAAAAATAGAATCCGTCTTTTTAAATTCATAAAAGATTCTATGCAGCAGGCGGTCAAATGGTATTGGCGTTAAATCGGCCATAAATTTAATTTCTGTATGTAGTGGGGTTGGAGCCGCAACATTGGGCAAAGTTAACCCACCCTCACTTGACTTTACCTTGTTCTGCTATTCTCATTAAAAGCTCGTTTTTGAAGTCGCCTTCGACAAGCTCAGACTGACAGCTTACTGTCATGTTGAGCTTGCCGAAACATAGACAGTAAGCGGCATCTGAATGAAAATCTTCTTTTAATAGCACAGCACGTTTGATTTTTTCATTGGATTTTCTCCATCTTCTTCCAAAGCTTCCTGGCAAGTTGCCGGGATTTTGCAAAAATTTTATTTTCATCTATTCCCGGGATCTTCCGGTTTTTCATCACCCATTTTCCACCTACCATAACCGATTCAACCATGGAAGACTGCATGCCAAATAAATAATGACCAAGCAGGTTGTCTTTCTCCATGGGTGTTGGTTCCTGGTAATTCATTACCACAAGATCAGCTACTGAACCTTTATTAAAAGTGCCGAATTTTTTTCCGAAGATATCTGACACCAATTTTTGTCCGCCAGTGATGAGATTCACATAATTTATGTTCCCATCAATCTTTGAATCCCTTTTTTTATGAAATGCAAATTTGGCTTCTTCCAGCATGTCGGCCGGAAAACCATCCGTGCCGAGGGCAAGTTTATCCCCGAAAAGATGAACGTTGGCATATCCTACACGGTTGTTCATGTTTGAACGGGGATTGTGAACCAGCCAGCACTCATTTTTCTTACTGGTACTGAATTCACTTAATGTCAGGTGTACGCAGTGTGCAAGGATGGATTCTTTTTTCAATATTTTATGTGGCGCCAATCTGTCAAGCACAGTGCTTTTATATTTTTCGTCAGCATCTTTCACATCACATACGTCTTCCGAAACATGAATATGAACACCGGTTTTGTGTTTTGCAGCCATCTCACCACATAAATGCAATGACTCGTCGCTCAATGTAAATGCGGCATGTGCGCCAACATATCCGCGGAAATATTCATCTGTTTTATTTCCTTCAATAAATCTTTCGTTTTCTTTTAATCCTTCATTCCGTTTCTTTTTACCACCCCTGTCAGTTACTTCATAACACAACACACCACGAATGCCAACCTGCTTCAATGCTTTTTTAATGAGATCAAGAGAACCTTTAATTGATGAAGGCGAAGCATGATGATCCACAAGCGATGTAGTGCCGCATTTTATGGCATCAATCGCTCCGGCAAGTGCACTATAGTATATCATTTCTTCATCGAGTGATACATCCAGTTTCCACCATATTTTTTCCAGTATCTCAGTAAAATTTGAAGGAGCAGTTGCAGGCATCGGCATGCCGCGGGAAAGACTTGAATATAGATGTGTATGTGCATTAACAAAACCGGGAAGAACAAGTTTTCCTTCCAAATCAATTACTTTTTCATTTTTCAAAGGCTTCAATGCTGGACTTTCAGCATCAATCTCTGATCCGGTAATTCTCAGGTTTGTTTTTTTTACCTGTGCCGGCGCTAAAGTGAATATGCGGATATTTTTAATTAGCATAGTAAAAGTTAATGTGGTATCAATGATTTGACAGCACTTCTGATAAATTTGTTAATGCAGGTTTCACATCTATTGCTTTTCCTACTGCCTGTTTTGCTGATTGAATATCTTTTAAACCGTTACCTGTAATGATACAAAGTACAGATTCGTTTTTTTTGATGATCCCTTTTTCAATTGCTTTTTTTACACCTGCTACACCTGTTACTCCTGCTGGTTCTCCGAATACTGCTCCGGTACGGGCAGTTGTACGCATGGCTTCCAGTATTTCATCATCACTTACTGCAATCATTTCTCCGTGCGATAATTTGATTTGTCTTATGGCCCTTCTCCAATTGCGGGGTGTACCTACGGCAATGCTGTCTGCAAATGTATTTGTATCTGAAGGTACAAGCTCTGTTCCGCTGATGAATGCATTTACTATGGGCCTGGCACCTTCGGCCTGCACTCCCAGCAAGCGGGGAACACGGTCAATCATTCCCAATTGTTTCATTTCCTGTAAGCCTTTACCAATTCCTCCAATAGTACAACCATCACCAACTGAAACTACCACCCAGTCGGGTAAATTTTCTTTTAGTTGTTCTGCTATTTCAAGACCTGCTGTTTTTTTGCCTTCAACAAGAAAAGGATTGCTTCCACTGTTCCGGTTGTACCATCCATATTTTTCACAGGCCGCTTTGCAAAGTTCAAATGCCTGTTCATAACTGCCCAGCACACGGAGAACCGTTGCCCCGAATATCAGCAACTGCGTTACTTTAGGTTCGGGTGCCCGTTCAGGAACAAAAATATAACTCTTTAATCCGGTTGCGGCGGAAAGTCCTGCCAGTGATGAGGCCGCATTCCCGGTAGATGCGCAGGCTATTTGTCCGAAACCAAATTCAATACTTTTTAATACACCCACAGCACTTGCCCTGTCTTTAAATGAGTTGGTTGGATTGCGTCCGTCATCTTTCAGAAAAAATTGCCTGATACCGAAATCTTTTGCCAGGCGTGGTATATCATAAACCGGTGTCCACCCAACAAATAAATGCGGATGGTCAATATCACCAGATACAGGAAGCAGTTCATTGTATCTCCAGATATTTTGTTCCCGGTTTTGTAAGGGATGTTTTGAAAATGCAGCAGCAATACTTTCATAATCGTATTCCACATCCAGGATGCCTTCATCGCCGCAAGTTGGGCAGGTGTAGATATTGCTGTGTTTATAGAATGACCCGCATATTTCGCATTTCAGGCCGGTAACATGAACAGGTGGGGCATAGTTCATAAAAAGTGATTTAGAATTTCTTTCTTGTTACATTATTGGAAACTGCTGCATAAAAGCGGTGTCTAACTTATTTGTACCATTATTAAAAATAAACATTAGCCGGGGAAAATTTATTGAAATTATTTTTCAATGAATACCCTTCTGCCATTCACCCTTGAGAGTGAGTCAATGATGCGGCTGGTATCTGCAACAGAAGATGGCAATATCAGAAATAGTTTGTAGGTAACAGAATCCTTTGTTTCCATCTGCACATTCCATTGAAATGTTTTTAACCGGCTGAATCGTTCAAAAGCTCTTACGGCTTTTGCTGTTTCCAGTATATACTTATAATTACCGGTTGGCAAAGACTGAACAGGATTCAGTTGTACCGTTTCTGCAATGCTGTCTTTTTGATACAAAACCGAATCTTTTTCAGGAAGGGGTTCCTGGTTTTTGTTTTCAGGTTCAGCGGATGATTTATTTTTTGCCGATGTTAATTTATACATAGTATAGCCGCCCCAGATAGCAAAAGCTATTCCTGCAAGAACCAATAAGATGACTACAGGCTTTCTCCAGCTTAATTTTTCTTTGGCCTTATACAGGATACTCTTATACCCGGTGAACGATTCTCCTGAAGTGGTAGTAGCTGAAATTTCCCTGGAAGAATAATCTTTCATCTTTTCTGGCATGCCCGCTACAGAAGCCAGTATATATTCCCCCGATTTTATTTTCACCAGGCTGCCGATACCTTCAAATAAAAAAGGATTTCCGATATTTAAAAATTGCTGAGCAAGCGATAAATGAGAATCCAGATCGGCTGCTGCCAACGCTTTTATTTTTCCTGTTTGAGATGATATAAATTCTATCAGCCCCGGGTTATTTTTTATTGTAGTATCGCTGGTAAAAGAAAGACTTTGCGGGTTGATCAGTTTTTCGTTCCTGGCCATATCTGCTTCAGGATAAAGCGTCTCTTCAAGTGTAAAACGGCCAATTCCCGGTAGCTCTAATTGTTTATGAATGTACAGGTATTGCACCAAAAGCAGATCTAGTTTCAAGGTATTGGGGATTTGGAAACGAAAGATAGATATTTTGCGGGTGGGATGCAATAGTAACTTTATCCTGGTTTAATTTCGCAGGAATATGTTGACAGAACAAGAAAATGGCTTTATCAGGTATTGGGAACAAAACCGGAATAAAAAGAAAAGACTGATCTGGCAATTGGCTGCCGGCCTGCCTTTAGCGGCTTTATTGGCCTGCGGTATTTTTGTTGCATATTTTTCCGATTGGTACACCCGGGCCACTATGCAGATAAACCTGAGTGCATCGGGAGTGCTGGTAGTTTTAGCAGGGCTGATCATTATCGTTGTTTTTGTGGTTGTTTTTTCTGCCCGTCACCAATGGGAGATGAATGAGCAACGGTATAAGGAACTGCTGAGCCGCAAAGACAAATCATAATTTTTTTTTTGCTTGCAGCGAAACAGAGTTTTGTTTGGTCTTCAAATGATTTTACTCCAAATTCGCAGCATGAAAAAAATATTGCTTGCATTATCAGTTTTTATTGCGCTATTGGCCGGCGATGGATGTATTAAAGATACTGCTTGTAAAGACAAGACCGTCCAGAGCGAACAGGCAGCCATTGTTGCTTATGCTGCGGCTAACGGCATCAGCGCTACGGCCCATAGCAGCGGATTATATTACCAGATCATCAACCAGGGCAGCGGCGTGTCGCCAACATCCGGTTCAAAAGTATTTATTAAATACACCGGGAAACTAATGAATGGAACCGTTTTCGATTCTCAGACAACCACTCCTGTTTCATTTGGCCTGGATGGAGTGATACAGGGTTTCCAGATCGGGTTGCCGTTGATTCAGAAAGGTGGCTCCATCAAACTTATTATACCATCTTCTTTGGGATACGGTTGCAATGGATTTGGCAACGTTCCCGGTAATTCAATACTCTATTTTGAAATTGAACTAACCGATGTTCAATAAGCTGAAACTATCTGCTTGCTTTGCCCCGGCCATCCTGAGTTAACCGAAGGACGCCGGGGTTTTTTATAGATTATATTACGATGCTTTAACGAAGTAGTATTTTTGATTCAAATTATTCAAGTTGATCTACGAAGCCATATCTGTATTTGATATTTTTAAAATAGGAATAGGGCCATCCAGTTCGCATACTCTTGGACCCTGGAGGGCTGCCCAACGGTTTGCTAGTTCCCTGCAGCAAAAAAAAATATTGTTTGATGTAATGGAAATAAAACTGCTGCTTTATGGCTCACTGGCCAAAACCGGCAAGGGCCACGGAACAAATGTGGCGGTACAATTAGGACTTTGCGGCGATGACCCGGTAACTTTTGCAGTAGATAAGATAAATGCGAAGATCATTGACATAGCCGCCATGAAAAAAATTGTGCTGCTTGGCTTACACGAAGTAGATTTTAACCCCAATGAGGATATTGATTTTTTAATCACAGAAACATTGCCTTATCATTCCAATGCGTTAACCTTTCTTGCCACCTTAAAAAATGGAAACTCCATTGCAGAAACATTTTATTCCATTGGCGGAGGTTTTGTAATAAAAGAAGGGGAGGAATATCTGGCAAATGAAGTGAAGCAGTTGCCTTTCCCGATTAATACGGCCAGCGATTTATTGCATTGGTGCATCAAAACCGGTTTACACATCCACGAGATTGTAATGGAGAATGAACATACATGGCGAACAGAGCAGCAAATCAATGATGAAATGCTGAATATATGGCGGGTGATGAAGGAAAGTATTTACCGGGGTTGCCATACGCCGGGCATATTACCGGGCGGATTGGATGTTAGACGACGTGCAGCGGAACTGAATAAAAAATTGCTGGGGGATAAAAATTACCCTGATTATAATTCGTGGCTGGCTGCCATCTGTTCCGGTGGTAATGACTTTAAATATATTCTGGACTGGGTTAGTTGTTTTGCACTGGCCGTAAATGAAGAGAATGCTTCCTTTGGAAGAGTGGTAACAGCGCCAACTAACGGTGCCGCAGGTGTTATTCCTGCCGTGCTGCAATATTATATTGCCTTCTGTGATGGAAACAAAGAAGAAAAAATTATTCAGTTCTTATTGACAGCCGCAGAGATAGGTAGCATTTTTAAAAAAGGGGCCACATTGTCTGCAGCAATGGGTGGATGCCAGGCCGAGATAGGCGTATCATCTGCGATGGCAGCAGCAGCATTAACAGAATGTATGGGCGGCACACAACGGCAGGCGATGATGGCCGCTGAGATTGCGATGGAACATCATTTAGGATTAACCTGCGACCCAATTGGCGGACTGGTGCAGGTGCCCTGCATTGAACGCAATGCAATGGGAGCCATTAAAGCTATTACGGCGAGTCAATTAGCTTTACAAAGCACACCTGAATTTGCCAAAGTATCACTCGATGCAGTGATTAAAACCATGTGGGATACGGCTGTTGATATGAACCATAAATATAAAGAGACTGCTGATGGCGGTTTGGCAGTAAATGTGCCATTGAGTTTACCGGAGTGCTGATAACGGTTTGAAATTATCAATTAGCTGGTGTTGCTAATTCCGTTGAAGAAAATAAGAAGTAGAAAGAATTTTCGCTGGTACTTTAAGCATCATGTTGAATTATTTGTTCAGAAGATGATCGGTGATAATGCAGCCCGGAGAAGTGATTGCTAACGTTCGAGGCTTTGTGCAGTTGGGGAATTGACCAACTGTCCGCCCGGAACTGAAGCTAAATTTATACCGCCGATTGTGCTTCCGTCCGCCCAGCTTTTGCAAGATACCCCTGTTACCTGCTGTTGCTTTCTGTCTGCATATGAGGTGTCTGGAAATTAAGAAAGCTAATTCTATTATCACGGATAAAAATCAATCCTGTGTTTTGAAAAGGTGTCCAAGTGTCACCTTCTCCACCTCGTACCCATGTTGCCTGATATGCAGTCACGATTGCTTTTGATGTTAAATGTGTCCTAGCATAATAGAATGTCAATCTGTGATTCAAAAGAGTGTCAACAAGAGACAATTTTCGATTTTTAAATTTTGCAAGTATGGTTGCACTGTCCGTACAATAAATTGAATAGATTTCATCTTTGTAAGGAAAGGTTGCTACAGTTCTTGTTGTAAAACTATCGGAATAGTACTTAATCCCTGGTGGCGTTAAAGTGTCAAAAAGCTTTTTGTCCTTGATACTGTCAACTTCCATGTACCAGTTACAAAACGTTTTTTGCTTTTCGTCTTTCAATTCATACATTTTAGTCGGATCTTTAATAAACAAATAGTCTGAAATACCGCTTAAATGAGAAAGAAAACTTGAAACAACATATTCGCCGTTAAACTTAAAAACTTGTTGAACATCAGTAGCAGGGTAAGAATATGTTCTATTTGTCCTCTTGTCCCAAAAGAAAACTGCACCGCCCCATTCTCCGGCAGAACAGGCATACACATAGTACGTTGAGTCAGTGAAGAACGGAAATTGGTATTTGAAAGGTTTGTTATTGTACTTCTTTATAACAAACCCTGTATCAAGAAAAAAAATATCTTTTTCGGTAGAAAGTAGAATTGTGTCATTATAGTAATGTAAGAACTGAACTCTTAACTTTTCAAATTTTGTCGTCAAACTGTCAACCAAATTAAAGGTTGTATCAAGAACAAAAATTTTGTCGTCTTGCTGTAAACAGAGAATGTATCCAGCGTAATAAACTGCGGAATTAATAACTGTGTCTCCTTTTATAGACTTCACAGAAACTAAAAAATCCTTCGCTTTTATGTCTTGTTTTTTAGTTGTACAAGCAATAAAAGCTGTCAAAAAAAATAATATGGTAGAGTTACGAAGGGTGTTCATTGCAATAGCAGGTAACGGGCAGGGCTTGCTGCAGGGCTGGAATTCATTGCTCGTCCGCCCGGAACCGCTGCTGATTAAAGATATAAAAGTACAGGTTAACAAACAAAAGCCCAACAATGTACGTCCAGCCCAGATGAAGCACAACAGCGATAAAATGCCCAATTGCTCCAATGTCCAGCCAGCCTTGCAGCAAACCTGATGTGCCTGTTGCACAACTCACCACCTGTTGATAAAGATATTTGTTTTTCGCATTGTCTGCATAGTAACTTAAACTATGCAAGGCCAAAAACAACTACAACCCAAGATGCTCTACACAATAACGCTGGAGCAACTGGTGCCGGCGGATAATTTTTACCGCCGGTTAAAAAAAGAAATTGATTTAAGCTGGCTGTACACAGCCACAGAAAACTATTACGGCCGCGAAGGCCAGGAAAGCATTGACCCGGTCGTGTTTTTCAAAATCTGCTTAATCGGATATATTAATAATATCAACAGCGACAGAAGGCTTGCCGAGTATTGCGCAGATAGCCTGGGCATCAGATTGTTTTTGGGTTATGATATAGATGAGGCCTTGCCCTGGCACAGTACCATCAGCCGCACAAGACAATTATATGGAGAACAGGTATTCAAGCAACTCTTTGAACAGGTATTTGAAAAATGTATGTCCAGCGGCATGATCGCCGGGCATACACAGGCATTGGACGGTGCGTTTTTAAAAGCCAATGCCAGCAAGGATAGTTTAGAAATAAAACAAGTGAGCCAAAGTGTAGAAAATTATTTATTAGAAAACATAAAAGCCAACACATCGCCCAGGAGACCTGCAAAGAAAAACCGTGCAGAGGAAGAGCAACAACACATGGATGGCGATGAGGAAGAGCAAACAAGACAGTTGAAAGACCTGGATACAAGATATCAGCGACAAGAAAAAGATTATGAAGAAATGCCGGGCAGTGATAGTGGAGGAAAGTTTTTAAGTAACAAAACACATTACAGTCCCACCGACCCCGATGCAAGAATAGCCGTGAAGCCCGGTAAACCAAGAGAATTGTATTATAGCGGACAGATAGCGGTGGACACAGCGCACCATGTCATTACCCATGCACAAAGCTTCAGAGCCGATGGTAAAGACGGCCGTGATTTAATAACCATCGCATCACAACTGCAAACAAGATTACAACCTCACGGAATAAAAATAGAAAAGCTGCTGGCCGACGGAGCCTACAGCAGCGGAGCAAATTATCAATACCTGGAACAGCAAAACATTACGCCTTACATTCCTTTACTGGGCGGAGCGTTATGTGGCAGCGAAGGATTTATGTATGATGAACAAAACGACTGGTACATCTGCCGCAACAATAAACTGCTAAAGGGAAGTGGCCGGGTAGTGGACGATGGTAAAGGCCATCCGGTAAAAAAATATTTTTCATTGCAGAGCGATTGTAAAAATTGTCTGCTGAGAAAAAGCTGCATAACAGAAAAAGCAAAAACAAAAAAAATACAGCACAGTATTTACAAGGCAGAACTGGAAAGAGCCAAAGCCCGGCAGCAAACGGTAAAAGCCAAAGTGATGAAACGAAAACGCAGCAGCACGGTAGAGCCGGTATGGGGCACACTAATAAATTTTACCGGCATGAAAAGACTGAATGCAAGAGGACTAAAGGCCGCCAATAAAATGCTGCTGCTGGCCGCCACGGTTTATAACCTGAAGAAGTGGCTGAAGTTTACAACGCCCCAAACAGCAATCAAAGCTATGGCGATGATAAAAACAAAAACCAGGAAAGGTGTTGGGCTTATCAGAAACATTTTATTGCAACTTCTTTTAAGACCAATGCAGCCAGGAAAATTTTTCCGGCCATCATTGTGCTATGTAAAAAACTAAAAACAGCCTCGCTGTAAAAGCTTCAGAAAGACTGTAAAAAGAAACTACAGATGAGAATTTTTGAAATTGATGTTGTGCAACAGTGACCCATGTTAGCGGCAGTAACTATTGTACTTTAATTGGCTTAAATAAATTTAGGTGTTTTAATCCCATTAATGATAGGTTTGTTAATTTGTCAAGCTGAATATGTAAATCTTTGTATGCCTTGTCGTCGTAATAGTATAAGAAAAGTGTACGCTTATCTTGTTCAATCCCTTCATTTGAAGCCCAGGAAAAAAAGTCTTTAAAATAAGTATGATCTGTTTCTCCAAGAGAATGGCCAAAAAAATGAACTTCAGTAGCATTTTTTAATTGAGTACTTAAGCTTATTGCTTTGTAGTGAATTGGGTATGATTTTTTCAAAAAAATATGTTCACTTTTAATTCGTGCTTCATCCTCTACTCCAAAAATTATTTTTCCTTCTTGCGCTGAACCATGAATGTTAATAATTCTACTTTCTAAATCCTTTAAGTCAAAGCCAAATTCTTTCCCCAATTGAAAGAAGGTGTTAGTATAGTTAAAATCAAATACCAAAAAGTTTGACTCTAAAAGATCTTTAACTAGTTTATATGAAGATGAAGTTTTATTAATCAAGGAATAATCTATATCCGAAATGTAAGCTATTAAGGAACTACATAATTTGTTATAATCACTTTCAAAGTTATCATCAACAAACATTTTTGAATAATTCTTTAATTCTATCTCTACGTCAACCCAGTTATTTAAATTATGTGTGTTTTTCACATGAGAAAAGAAACTATTCGGACGTTCAATATTTGTAAAGTGGTGGCTTTTTATAAAATCGCTGTATTTAGTTTTCAACCCTAAATTCAAATCAAACCCATTCCCAATAATTAAAACTTTGCTGTCCATATTTGTAAGGCTTGTTATTTTATTGCCGCTAACGAGCAGGGCTTTCTGCTGGGCTTGGCATCGAAGTTACGGTCAACCCGGAACAAAAGCTGAATAGTTCTTTGAAGTTGAAGATATGTTATGTAGCTGGGATTTATTCGGACAGCCGGGACTACTGCTGGGATTTGTTATGGCGATCAGGACTTATTCGTCAGCAAAGCATAGCAGAAAACCCAATGTGCCTGTTGCACAACTCACCACCTGTTGATAAAGATATTTGTTTTTCGCATTGTCTGCATAGTAACTTAAACTATGCAAGGCCAAAAACAACTACAACCCAAGATGCTCTACACAATAACGCTGGAGCAACTGGTGCCGGCGGATAATTTTTACCGCCGGTTAAAAAAAGAAATTGATTTAAGCTGGCTGTACACAGCCACAGAAAACTATTACGGCCGCGAAGGCCAGGAAAGCATTGACCCGGTCGTGTTTTTCAAAATCTGCTTAATCGGATATATTAATAATATCAACAGCGACAGAAGGCTTGCCGAGTATTGCGCAGATAGCCTGGGCATCAGATTGTTTTTGGGTTATGATATAGATGAGGCCTTGCCCTGGCACAGTACCATCAGCCGCACAAGACAATTATATGGAGAACAGGTATTCAAGCAACTCTTTGAACAGGTATTTGAAAAATGTATGTCCAGCGGCATGATCGCCGGGCATACACAGGCATTGGACGGTGCGTTTTTAAAAGCCAATGCCAGCAAGGATAGTTTAGAAATAAAACAAGTGAGCCAAAGTGTAGAAAATTATTTATTAGAAAACATAAAAGCCAACACATCGCCCAGGAGACCTGCAAAGAAAAACCGTGCAGAGGAAGAGCAACAACACATGGATGGCGATGAGGAAGAGCAAACAAGACAGTTGAAAGACCTGGATACAAGATATCAGCGACAAGAAAAAGATTATGAAGAAATGCCGGGCAGTGATAGTGGAGGAAAGTTTTTAAGTAACAAAACACATTACAGTCCCACCGACCCCGATGCAAGAATAGCCGTGAAGCCCGGTAAACCAAGAGAATTGTATTATAGCGGACAGATAGCGGTGGACACAGCGCACCATGTCATTACCCATGCACAAAGCTTCAGAGCCGATGGTAAAGACGGCCGTGATTTAATAACCATCGCATCACAACTGCAAACAAGATTACAACCTCACGGAATAAAAATAGAAAAGCTGCTGGCCGACGGAGCCTACAGCAGCGGAGCAAATTATCAATACCTGGAACAGCAAAACATTACGCCTTACATTCCTTTACTGGGCGGAGCGTTATGTGGCAGCGAAGGATTTATGTATGATGAACAAAACGACTGGTACATCTGCCGCAACAATAAACTGCTAAAGGGAAGTGGCCGGGTAGTGGACGATGGTAAAGGCCATCCGGTAAAAAAATATTTTTCATTGCAGAGCGATTGTAAAAATTGTCTGCTGAGAAAAAGCTGCATAACAGAAAAAGCAAAAACAAAAAAAATACAGCACAGTATTTACAAGGCAGAACTGGAAAGAGCCAAAGCCCGGCAGCAAACGGTAAAAGCCAAAGTGATGAAACGAAAACGCAGCAGCACGGTAGAGCCGGTATGGGGCACACTAATAAATTTTACCGGCATGAAAAGACTGAATGCAAGAGGACTAAAGGCCGCCAATAAAATGCTGCTGCTGGCCGCCACGGTTTATAACCTGAAGAAGTGGCTGAAGTTTACAGCGCCCCAAACAGCAATCAAAGCTATGGCGATGATAAAAACAAAAACCAGGAAAGGTGTTGGGCTTATCAGAAACATTTTATTGCAACTTCTTTTAAGACCAATGCAGCCAGGAAATTTTTTCCGGCCATCATTGTGCTATGTAAAAAACTAAAAACAGCCTCGCTGTAAAAGCTTCAGAAAGACTGTAAAAAGAAACTACAGATGAGAATTTTTGAAATTGATGTTGTGCAACAGTGACCTAATGTTGGCTGCCGTATTTTTTTATATAATTGTTTACCTTCTGTCTGAAAAAGGAAAACTGTTGTTGTCTGTCTATTAGCTTTCCTTGACTATTTATAAAAAAATGATCGGGAATGCTTGTTACACCGTAAATAAGTGCGACTTCATTGGTCCAGCCTTTAAGGTCGGACACATTTATCCAGGAGATATTGTCAACCCTAATTGCTTTTTGCCATGCATCTTTGTCTTCATCAAGTGATATCCCAATAAAAATGAAATTGGAATCTTTTAAATCAACATAAGCATCTTTTAACTTTGATATTTCCGCTCTGCATGGAACGCACCAAGACGCCCAAAAAATTAGAATAACGTTCCGTCCTCTATAATCTGTTAGATTTATTTGCTGACCGTTTAGATCTTTCATAGAAAACTCAGGTGCGGCCTGATTAATTTGAGGATTTTCATACAGTTGAATGGACTTCAATATGTTTTGTCCATATTCTGAATTTTGTTGTTCAAATTGAAGCTTGTTAAATAGACTTAGTGATTCATTCTTTGTAAATGTTTTTCTGGTTGTTTCTAAAAGTAACATATAAGTACTAACGACTGAGCTATTGTGAGTTTTAAGAAATTCCATATTTATACGTTTCAATGTGTCGGAGAGCCTATCAATCCTCCGTTTATAAAACACAGAGTCAGGATTTTTCCCAAATTTTGAAAGGTCAAATGCCTGTTTTGCTGAATCAAGTGAATTCTCAAAGTGAACTGTTAATTTTCTATATTCTTTGAAGTCGTTTTGCGTAGAAGAACCTTCAGCGCCGAGCGGTGTTAAATCATTAAATGTTCCGTGAAGGATTAAAGATTTGTTTTCTAGCCAAATCAGGTATCCCTGCTTTTTGTCTTTAGTATTTATTATGATGCCTTTGGTTTCGTCAGTGGCTTTTTTATATGAAAAGTATAGTTTCTCATTTTTGCTTGCAGCTGAGTCTATGATTTTTTTATTGTCACTAAGATAGAAAAGCGTCTCGTCGGGCATACCATCTAGCGTAATACTTATGGGAATAATTTTTTCTTGTCCAAAGACGAAAGCGGGAATTAAAAAGAGTAATGACACGAAATGTTTCATGATTTGATAAGATTGATAATATGGCAGCCAACAATTAAATATACAGCACTCCTCCGAGAAAATAAAAAATTTAATCCTTGACTTTCAAGTCTTTAGTATTCGCATTTTTGTATTGTCGGTGCTGGCAATGACACCTGACAATCTATCTAAATCTCATCTTTCGACATCAGGCTGTCTAATGGACTTTCGATATTTACCAATTGCTCCCTTTTTACATGCAAATACCTGGCGGTAGTTTTTATATCAAAATGCCCCAATAAATCTTTAATATATTTTATATCTACCCCCTTTTCCAGAAGATGGGTAGCAAAACTGTGGCGGAGACTGTGAAAGCTTAAATCTTTATTTATGCCGGCGTTTTTTCTCGCTACCTGAAATATCTTTTGCATACTTGATGCGCTATACGGAGTACCCGGCTCTGGCCCTTCAAATACATATTTCTTTGGTTTCGGTTCACTGGTTTTGTAATAGTTTATCAGTATGTCAAGCAATAATGGACTTAACATTACATACCTATCCTTTTTTCCTTTTGCATTTTTTATCAAAAGCTGCATCCGGTCCCGGTCTATATGCTTTAGTTCGAGGTTTACCACTTCACTTACTCTTAATCCTGCACTATATGCAGTAAACAGGATCGCTTTATGTTTTTTATTTTGTAAAGCAGTAAATAATTTTTTTAATTCACTTTCACCTAACACTTTCGGCAATATGTATTGTTTCTTGGGTCTCGGTATTTCCCAGAAAAATTTTTCCCTTCCCAATACCTGCTCATAATAAAACTTCATAGCATTGATGCGGCTATGTAATGTGTTTTCAGTCAGCTTCAATTTTTCAAAACAATAAACAAGATACCGCCGCAGGTGCTCAGGTGTTAATTCATCTGCCGGTATGTTATTAATAATCTGCAGCAGCTGCGACATTTCATTGATATAGGTTTTTATGGTTGAACTGCTATATGCTTTCAATTTCAACTTTTGCTGCATGGCCGGAAGCACATGAGCATTTACAACTTGAATTCTTTGTGCTTTATAAATGGTTACCTGTTTATTTATCCAGGCGGGTCTTGCCATCACTTGTTTCTTTCCTGCAACAGGAGGTTGCTTTGTAATTACCGTTTGTGTTCTCGCAGTTGTAACGGGTTCTTTGTAAGACCCTTTTTTCTTTTTATCTGCCAGGTAAGCATGTAAGGTGGATTGTTCTATTTCTCCCAATCCTTTTAATGCAAAGAATATTTTATTGTAATTCTCTTTGCTTAATGGAGTGTACCAGCATTTATTTGTTATGCTGAATTTAACTACACCGGTTTTCCGCAATGAGCCTTGTATTTTATAATTGATTTCAAAATAAATACCAATACATTCCTGTTCCCGGTGATGCAATGGTTTTAATACAACTTGTTTCATGACTGAATTTACAACATTTGTGCAAACAATTTCCTCCGTAACTTTCCCAAAAATATCAGCACCATGCGGAAACTGCTACTTTCTCATTTCTTATTTCTGATTTCTATCCTGAGTTTGCCGAAGGATTCATTTTGCCAGCAATTCGGTGGCAACCCGCCATCCCTGAAATGGAAACAGATCAATACCGATTCAGCAAGAATTATTTTTCCAGCAGGATTGGATAGCCAGGCCAACAGGGTGGCCACTATCGTTCATTGGCTGGCAGCGCATCCTTCGCCCCGTTCGCAGTCCATTTCGTTGGGCAATCAATTGAAAAAAGTGAATATTGTTCTGCAAAATCAAACGACTGTCTCCAATGCTTATGTAGGTCTTGGCCCTTTCCGCAGCGAATTTTTTCTGAATCCCGTTCTCAATAACCTGGAAGAAGGCAGTGTGGCATGGGGCGATCTGTTGTCGGTGCATGAATACCGCCATGTGATGCAGTTTAATAATTTTAAAAATGGGCTTAGCAAATTTATGTACCGCATTGCCGGCGATGATGGATTGTCGGTTGCTATTAACGCCGCCATCCCTGATTGGTTTTACGAAGGCGATGCTGTGTATAATGAAACCGTAATGACGGGGCAGGGCAGGGGCAGATTGCCGCTTTTCCTCAATGCCTATCCGTCTCTTTGGCAGTCAGGCAAAAAATATTCATGGATGAAATTGCGCAACGGTTCCATGAAGGATTATGTGCCCAATCATTATTATCTCGGTTACCTGCTGGTGAATTATGGCTATGAAAAATACGGCGCTGATTTCTGGGCAAAAGTTACTCATGATGCCAGCGCCTATAAAAGTTTGTTCTATCCATTCCAGGGAGCTATAAAAAAATATGCCGGGGTGGATTATAAAACATTCAGAGAACAGGCATTTGATTTCTATAAGAAAAATACAGAAAGAATTGCATCCAGAAGAGATGAATTTGTTTTTCCTGTTAAGAAAAACTATGTGACTAATTATTACTTTCCTTACAATGTCAGCGGCGATTCGTTGCTTTATCTGAAGACAAGTATGCGTCAACGCCCTGCTTTTTACATAAAAGATGCCAGCGGCGAACATAAATTAAGGACAAGGGATATTTCTATTGATGAACAATTCAGCTACAGTAATGGCAAGATTGTTTATTCTGCTTATGAAACTGATCCCCGCTGGGGCTGGGTTGATTACGGCGTGATAAAAATCCTGGATGTAAAAACAGGTCAGCAACAAACACTTACCCGTAAATCAAAATATTTTACTCCGGATATTTCAAACGACGGTACTAAAGTGGCAGCTGTGCAGGTTAGCAGCGATGGTAAAAGTGAATTGCATATACTTGATGCCACAAACGGACAGGTAATAAAAGCTATTCGTTCAGCAGAGATTAGTTTATTTACCAACCCAAAATTTATTGATGATAATTCGTTGGTAACGGCTGTCCGGTTAAAAGACGGAAAGATGGCACTGGCCATTGCAGAAATTTCGACCGGCAACTCCATGCGGCTTACTACACCTTCTTATAATGTGGTGGGCTATCCTTGCGTTAATAACGGTATCATTTATTTTACGGCCACCTATGGCGGTAATGATGATGTGTTTGCCTTGCGACTGAGTGACAAAAAAATGTTTAAGATCAGCAACGGGCCATTGGGTAATTATTTTGTGAATGCTGCCCATGGTAAGATAACCTGGTCTGCTTTTACGGCAGAAGGATACCAGTTGAAGCAGGTGGAAGAAAAAGACATTATGTGGAATGAAGTAAGCATGGCAACTGCTGAACAACTGACTGAAAGATTCCCGGTAAGCCATGAAAAAGAATTGGGTGATATATTAACCGGCCAAATGCCTCAACGGAGTTTCCCGGTTAAGGATTATAAAAAAGGAACAGGGCTGCTAAACTTCCATAGCTGGCGTCCTTATTATGAAGATCCCATTTTTACTTATTCCATTTACGGAGAAAATATTCTGAATACGCTGCAGACAGAATTGTATTACCTGTATAACCAGAATGAAAAAACAAATGCAGTTGGTGTGAATGCAGTCTATGGTGCATGGTTTCCTTATTTGAATCTTGGAACAGAATATACACTTGACAGGCAGGCAATAACCGGGAATAAAACCAGGCATTGGGACCAGTTGGATTCACGCATCGGGTTAAATATTCCTTTGAGCATAACCAGTGGGCAAACTTATAAGAATTTCAATATCGGCAGTTACTATGTGCTGCGCAATGAGTTCAACAAAGATTTCTTTAAAGATTCCATTGGCAACACATCATTCAGCTACCTGCAGCATTTTATTTCATGGAGCCAGCGGGTGCAGCAGGCAGTGCAGCATATTTATCCGCATCTTGGGTATGCTCTTTCTTTTACACACAACCATGCCATCACAAAATATGAAGGTTATCAGTTCATCACTAATGGAACGGTATATATGCCCGGGTTTGTCAGCAATCACAATTTTATTTTTACCGGTTCTTTCCAACAGCGGGATACCTTGAGCCAAATAGCTTTCAGTAACCGCTTTGCTTATTCAAGAGGATATACCGGCCGTTATTTTTCCAGAATGTGGCGGCTGTCGGCCAATTATCATTTTCCTTTATTGCATCCTGACTGGGGCTTTGGAAATATTTTATACCTGGAGCGGATCAGGGCGAATGCATTTTATGATTTTACCAAAATTTATTCAAGAGATAAAACTATTACAAGAGATCAGCGCAGTATTGGCGGAGAAATTTATATTGATACAAAATGGTGGAACCAATACCCGTTGACATTTGGTTTTCGGGTAAGCCGTTTGCTTGACCGGGATCAGTTTGATGGTTTTAAAGGAATGGTATATGAATTTGTGATGCCGGTTAGTATTATACCGAGATAAATGCGAATTGGATTTTTAAAATTATTGAACCGGCTTTGCTATTTCTTTCTTTTTCTTTTTTATAATCCAGGCGTTTATTTTATATAAAATGTAAGCGCCGCCTATGCCGGCAACTGTGCCAATGATCTCATTGCGGGGATGGTGCCCTTTGTTGCTATCCTGCACCACCGGTTTATTCAGCTTGTATATCAGATAAGTAGTACCAGCACCGAGGACAGCGCCACCGATCACATCGGTAGGATAATGAACGCCCAAATAAATTCTTGCATAGGCCACCAACGAAGCCCATGCATAGGCCGGTACCACCACGTACCATTTTGGAACTGCAATGCTCATGGCTGTTGCCATGGCAAAAGCTTCTGCAGTATGTCCTGAAGGGAATGCTTTATTCGGCGCATTCACCACCGATTTAAAAGTGGTATCAAAATTAGAAGGACGGATACGTCCGATACTCATCTTCAATCCGAATGTAATTACTTCTGTGACGGCAATGGACTCCGCACCGAATAATGCTTTTTTCTTAAGCAGCGTATTGTTGTTTGCAAGGCCGGTTACAAAAAGAGCAGTGGGACCCGTCAGGCACACAGGGTTATTATATTTAGAAACGAACCTGAAAAAAGAACTTAGTTTGGCAGTCCGGTTTTTTAATGCAATCCGCAGCAGGTAATTATCCCATTTGCTTCCCTGGGAAAAGGAAGAAGAGCTGACCAGGGAAAATGCTGTGGCAATTAATAAAAATTTTGATAATTGCCGGAATGATGGTGGCATTTTTTATTAAATTAATTGTGATGATACAATAATAGGAACAATGGATTGGTGGAATTGCATAAGGAAAGTAAGCAATGCTTATAATCCCGCCAAACTTTCCTCAATAACTTTTATTTTGGCTTCGGCATCCGCTTTCTTTTTGCGTTCAATATCTATCACTTCCGGTTTGGCATTTTGCACAAAGCGTTCATTGCCGAGTTTCTTTTCTACAGAAATAAGAAATCCTTTCAGGTAATCGAGGTCTTTCTGCAATTGTTCTTTTTGTGAAGCCGTGTCAAGAACAGTGGTTGTTTCTATAAAAAATTTTTCTTTTTGTACCACCACAGTTATACAGTTGGCAACCGGGTCAGATGTATAAAAAACAGATTCTGCGTTTACCTGTTTGGCTAAAATGCTTTCAATTGCCTGGTAAATATTTTTATTCTCCGTTTGAATATGCAGGCGGATAGTATCTTTTGGTTTCAGCTGGTGTTTGTTCCTTGCATCCCGGATGGCGGTAATCATTTCTTTAAGTAATGCGCCATTTTTTAGAATGGAATGATCCGGCACAGTCATCGCAGCAAACTGTTTGACCGTTAAATCATCCTCCTGTTTTTTCAGTTCATGATAAATTTCTTCCGTAATAAACGGCATGAAAGGATGCAATAACTGCATCAGTTGTTCAAAGAAATCAACAGTTTTCTCATACACTGATTTATCAATGGGTTGTTCGTAGCCCGGTTTTACCCACTCAAGATACCAGCTGCAAAAATCATCCCATATAAGAGAGTAAATTGTTTTCAACGCTTCGCTCAATGTAAAGTCTTTGAATTGTGCTTCTACTAATTCCCGTACTTCATTCAGCCTGTTCCCGAACCAATCAACAGCGAAAAGCTGAACTCCCGACTCCGAACTCTGAACTCTTGACTCCCAACTCCTGACTAACTTCAGCGCATTCCAGATTTTATTATTAAAGAATTTTCCCTGTTCCAGCGAAGATTCGTCAAACAATAAATCATTGCCGGCAGGAGAGGAGATCATGATGCCGAAACGAACTGCATCGGCGCCGTATTTTTCAATCAGCTCTAACAGGTCAGGAGAATTACCAAGGCTCTTGCTCATTTTTCTTCCCTGCTTATCCCGCACCATACCGGTGAAATACACGTCACTGAAAGGCTTTTCTTTCATATATTCCATACCCGCCATAATCATTCTTGCCACCCAAAAGAAAATGATGTCCTGGCCGGTAACAAGAACAGAACTGGGATAGTAATAATTAATGTCTTTATTGCCGGGATCAGAAATTCCTTTGAAAACCTCAATAGGCCATAGCCAGGAAGAGAACCAGGTGTCGAGAACATCTTCATCCTGGATAAGTTTCTGGTTTTTTGTTTCTGGTTTCTGTTGATGCAATTGTTCCAACGATACAGCAACATAATAATTCCCGGGTTCATCATACCAGGCTGGTATCCGCTGTCCCCACCACAATTGACGGGAGATGCACCAGTCTTTTACATTTTCGAGCCAATATTTATAGGTAGCAAGGAAACGTTCCTGCGGGTGAATTTTTATGTTGTTATTCAGTACTTCTCCTAATGCACTATCCGCCATCTGGCGCATTTTTACAAACCATTGTGTTGAAATACGGGGTTCAACAACGGCACTGGTACGTTGAGAATAACCAAGTCTTGATGTGTATTCTTCTTCTTTTATCAGCAGGCCTTCTTCTTTCAACAGTGCCACAACTTTTTTCCTGGCGTCAAAGCGGTCCATACCAACAAATATTCCGGCGGCTTCACTCAGTGTTCCATCTTCATTCAACGTATCAATGGCCGGCAGGTTATGCTTCAACCCGATATTATAATCGTTGATATCATGCGCCGGGGTAATTTTTAAAACTCCTGTTCCGAATTCCCTGTCAACATATTCATCAAAAATTACAGGTACCTGACGGTTAACCAAAGGGATAATAATTTTTTTCCCCTTCAGGTAAGCATATCTTTCATCAGCGGGATGTACACAAATGGCTGTATCGCCCATGATAGTTTCTGGTCGTTGTGTTGCGATAGTAACGTATTCATTGCTATCTGCAACTTTATACTTAACGTAGTAAAGCGTGGCCTGAACTTCTTTGTATTCTACTTCCTCATCGCTTAAGGCCGTCTTAGCGGCAGGATCCCAGTTGATCATTCTTGCGCCGCGATAAATCAGTCCTTTATTATACAGATCAACAAAAATTTTAATAACGGCGTTGTAGTAATCGGTATCCATTGTGAAGGAAACCCTGTCCCAATCCACGCTGCAGCCTAATTTTTCAATCTGGTTATAAATGATACCGCCGTATTTATTTTTCCATTCAAAAGCATATTTTAAAAATTCACCCCGGGTGAGTTCATTCTTGTTAATGCCTTTTTCTTTTAGCATCTGCACTACTTTGGCTTCTGTGGCAATAGAAGCATGATCGCTGCCGGGAACCCAGCAGGCATTGAAGCCATTCATCCTGGCTCTGCGCACAAGAATATCCTGCACCGTTTCATTTAAAGTATGCCCCATGTGCAATACCCCGGTTACATTGGGCGGCGGTATTACTACCGTAAAGGCCTTTCTTCCATCTGGACTACTTTTAAAGTAGTGATGGTCTTTCCAATGCTTTGTCCATTTTTCTTCTACAGATTTTGGCTCAAAATTCTTGCTCAACTCCATGTTACTTCACTTAATGTTTTATTGTGGCTGCTTGTTAATAAGCATTAATTACAGGTAAGGCCGCAAATTTACCAGGTTTTGGATAGATAGTGAAACGGGGGAGAGTAACTATTACGGAATATGTTTTTATCGCACTTTTATTCAGATGGCGGGTTTTGCTTCCTGATTTCATCACAGATATAGATATTGCCTTTATAGACTTCCATTATACCGTGAATGGCTTCCGGGAGCGGTGTGGTTTTGGTAAGATAACCCCTTGCTCCTGACTCAATCATTTTAGTGGCGACCCTAATTGTGTTATTGATGGACAAACCAATAACTCTAATGGAGGGCACAGATTCCCGGACTTTTTCAGCAACAACAAATCCGTTAACCGGGTTCATATCTATATCTACCAGCATTATATCAGGAACATGTTTTTGCGCCAGTTCAATTGCAGTGTGGCCATTATCGCAATCTGCCACCACCGTGAAAGCAGGATTTCCTTCCAGGATATTCCGCCATGTCTTTCGGACAAGGTCGTGGTCATCTACCAGTATAAAGCGGATTGGATTCTTGTCCTTTTTGATGCCACTTGTTGATTTCATAAACTACGGTTTAGCTGATTCTTTCCTCTTGTAATTATCAACAGTTATTATAATTTTTAGTTACTGGATGTATATTATTCTATCAGGGAATGGGTGAACCGGATAATTTTTTAATGTTATTGTAACTATCAATTGGGCAAGGATAAAATATTAATTAGTAAAAATACTGAAATATGAAAGTAATAATACGTGGTGAAATTGCCAAGTATTTTTTCGTATTTTTCTTTTTAGGCGATAACCTGGTTTTTTCGGTGAATTATTCTCTCCAAAAATTTTATTCGCCTGACCTTACAGATGTTTACTTACTTAGCCCCATATTTGCCGGATGAAAAGAGAAATAACCTCCTGGTTTAGCCCTTCACTTAATAAAGAAATGCCAATAGCCAGCTATGGAGATTATGGATTTGCCTTACTATTGATACCCACTGCTGCTGCTGATTACCTGGAATATGAACGGTTTCAGTTAATAGAGCAACTGGCAACTTTTATTGATGGGGGCAAACTGAGAGTATTTTCTATTGACAGTATTAATAATGAGAGTTGGTTGAATAACCAAATGGATCCAAGGCAAAAGTCAATCCGTCATCAGCAATGGAATAATTATGTGTTTGATGAAGTAGTGCCTTTTATCCGCAACAGTACAAGCCCTGAAACACCTGTTATTACCTGCGGCGCATCCTTCGGGGCATTGCATAGTATGAATTTGTTTTTGAAACGTCCGGATATTATTAATGGTGTCATTGCCATGAGTGGTGTGTATGATTTGTCAGAATACACCAAGGGACATTTTGATGACGATGTTTATTTCAACAGCCCCTGGCATTATATGCGTAATCTTACAGATCATACTATTCTTGAACAGATCCGCAAAAGCAAGCATATTCATATTCTGACGGGCAGCGGTTCTTATGAAGATCCGGCTGCCAGCGGCAGGTTTGCGAAAGTGCTTTACGATAAAGGTATTTGGTACGAATTGGATGTTTGGGGACAGGAATGGCCGCATGACTGGAATACATGGCGGGCCATGTTGCCGCATTATTTTGGAAGCAGATTTTGAACTACCGTTCAGCTATTTAAAGTTTGAAGAATATTAGTAAATTCTTTTCTCGGAATCATTGTTGCTCCCATACTTTCCAGGTATTCAGTATATACCTGGCAATCTACTAACTCAATACCTTCATTTCTTAATTGCTGAACATACTTCACAAAAGCATACCGGGATGCATTACTTATTTTACTGAACATACTTTCTCCAAAAAATACTTTACCAAGTTTGATTCCATATAATCCACCGGCCAATTCACCGTCTTTCCAAACCTCGGCGCTGTGGGCATAGCCAAG
Organism: Chitinophagaceae bacterium; assembly: GCA_032654705.1. Lineage (GTDB taxonomy): Bacteria > Bacteroidota > Bacteroidia > Chitinophagales > Chitinophagaceae > JJ008. The sequence continues at coordinate 1,565,271 of JAULAZ010000003.1, read as the reverse complement.
CTCATGCATTTTGCAATAGGCTTTTTCCACTTCATCTGTTATCCATGTTCCTTCTTGCCCATGTCTTTTTGTTTTTTTGCAAGAATGAATAACCTGTTTAAAAGCTTTGTTTGTGGTGAATTCAAATTCATTTCTTTTGAGCATTGGTTTTATACTCTTACTTATTTTCAATTCATCCGGAAATAAAACAAACCGTGGATCGGGGCACCACCACAATATATGTTCTGCTTCATACCAGGGAAATATTCCGTTACGATAAGCCAAAAGCAATCTTTCAGGAGACAAATCTCCACCGATAGCCAGCAAACCATCCGGTTCTGACAAATGAACGGGTGGAAAAATTAATTCCTTATCTAGTATGAAAAGGGACATAATAAATGACAGATAACTATAAGGGAATTATTCAGCCAGTACTTCAACAGTGGCATTAATACCTCTTTCTGTAATGGCATCGCACTGGGGTTTCAGTTCATCATAGCCTCCCTGCTTAACGGCATACTTTCCATTGAAATGAATAATGTAAGCACATTGTTCGGCCTGTTCTTCTGAGTGTCCGCATACAGTCATTAATGTTTCAATCACCCATTCAAAAGTATTTACTTGATCGTTCCATACAATAAGACTACAGGGGTCTTCCGTACGGGTTATTGTATCCGTCTCTTCACGGCTATCAGTTTGTATATTGTTTTTTACCGGGAGCATCTGAACAAAAGTAAAATTATTTCATGGAAAATGGAATGGATAGTTGATCCGGAGGGCAATCGGGAAAACCATAGGAGCCATATAATGCTAAGTTGCAGAAAAATTTGGCAGAAAAGCCCACAGCCTTATCTTTGCACTCCCGTAAAAAAGGGAGTTTAGCTCTGCTGGTTCAGCGCATTCCGATTTACATCGGAAGTGGCCGGCGGTTCAAAAACTTGAAAATATTTTGGGAGTTTAGCTCAGCTGGTTCAGAGCATCTGCCTTACAAGCAGAGGGTCGGCGGTTCGAACCCGTCAACTCCCACAAGTCCCGCTTCAGGCGGGATTTTTTTTATTTATGGCAACTACCTATTGCGAGTTTGTACTGAATGCCGGAAAAGACACTGTTCACCGGCATTATCATGACAAGGAATATGGTTTTCCTATTGATGATGATCATCTTTTATTCGCAAGATTAATCCTGGAAATAAACCAGGCAGGGCTGAGCTGGGAAACAATTTTAAAGAAGAAAGAAAATTTCTTCCGGGCCTTTGATGATTTTGATAGTGAAAAAATTTCCCGATACACAGAAAGAAAAAAAGTGAAACTGATGCTGGATGCCGGCATTATCCGTAACCGGTTGAAGATTGAAGCCACTATTCACAATGCAAAATGTATCAGGATCATTCAAAAAGAATCGGGTTCATTTAAAAATTGGTTGGATCATCATCATCCCAAAACAAAAGAGGAGTGGGTGAAATTATTTAAACAAACATTTCGGTTTACCGGTGGCGAAATTGTAAATGAATTTTTGATGAGCACCGGTTATTTGCCCGGGGCGCATTCGGTTGATTGCCCTGTTTATAAAAAAGTAATGAAGCAAAAACCTATGTGGGTGACAAAGTGAGCTAACAGCTAATGGCTAAAAGCTGATAGCTATTAATTGGGATTTACTTCCGGCAACCGGTAATGCTGTCCATCTAATACAAACAGTTCGTCAATTTCATAAGTCCAGAATTTAAACAAGGGAGATTTTTTCAGTAATTTCTCAACATCTTTCTTATTTTCTGCATTCAATGTTATCCATGACCGCTGTGTTTCCATACTGACAGCATAATGGTCAATAGTTCCTTTGTTGATAAGATAGTTGATATAGGTGCGGTGAGGTGGAACCAGATCCATAAACTCATCACTCATTTCGAACTGTATCGTCACCTGGTATTTCTGCATACTGTTTAAAGACAAACCAAATCCAGGGAAGTTGCACCGGTAAAAAAAAAAGTTAAAAACGCTTAATTTTACCGGCCCGGAACGTTAGTCCCGACGCAGCGAAGCTGGTCGGGATGCCGACCTTAGCGTCGGCACTCAGTTGGGATCAAAAATATTATTTGGAACGTTAGCTCAGTTGGTTCAGAGCACTACTTTGACAGAGTAGGGGTCACTGGTTCGAGCCCAGTACGTTCCACATTGACAGGCGAAGCTTCAGCGAAGATGTCTAAATTTTCCACTCCACAATCTCATTTATCCATTCTTTCCGGTAAGGAGTGGTGATCTTGATATAATTATCCGTAAATCCTTCTATCATGCCACGTCTATCCTGTCCCTCAAATAATACTTTCCTTGTTTGTCCGTGGTGTTGTGCTGTAAAATATTGCATCTTCATATAAGAAAGATTGCGGAGCGTTTTATTTCTTTCATTGCGGGTATGAATCGGCACTACCGGCTTAATGTCAAGAGCAGGAGTATTATCTCTTTCAGAATAAGTGAACACATGCAGGTAAGAAATATCCAGTGAATGAAGAAAATCAAATGTTTCTTTAAAATCTTCATCCGTTTCTCCCGGAAAACCAACAATCACATCCACGCCAATGGCACAATGCGGCATCAGGGTTTTGACAAAGTCAACTCTTTCTGCGTATAATTCTTTTTTATATCTTCTTCGCATCAGTCCAAGAATCTTATTGCTTCCGCTTTGCAATGGAATATGAAAATGCGGCATAAACTTATCGCTGTTGGCAACAAATTCAATGATCTCATTAGTCAATAAATTCGGTTCAATAGAAGAAATTCTGTACCGTTGAATACCTTCAATATTTTCAAGAGCTTGTACAAGGGTATAAAAATCTCCTTTTTTTGAAGTTTCTAAAGCCCCCCTTGCGGGGGTTGGGGGGCTAAAATCTCCCAAATTCACCCCTGTCAGCACAATCTCTTTCACACCATGCTCAGCAAGATGCTTCACATTCTTCAAAACATTTTCAATACTGTCACTCCGGCTTTTGCCTCTTGCCATCGGGATGGTGCAGAAAGAGCAATTGTAATCGCATCCATCCTGCACTTTTAAAAAAGTTCTTGTCCGGTCATTAACAGAGTACGAAGAATGAAAATCTGAAACTTCTTCAATATCGCAACTGCAGATTTTGGCAGAATCACCTTTGGTCAGTTCTTTTATGTGTTGTGCAATATTAAATTTTTCCGCAGCGCCTAATACCAAATCAACACCAGGTATTTCTGCAATCTCTTTTGGCTTCAATTGTGCGTAGCAACCCGTGATGACCACCAGGCTCTCCGGTGCTTTTCGTTGAATGCGCCGGACCAGGTGCCGGCATTCTTTATCTGCATTGTCAGTAACCGAACAGGTATTGATGACATACACATCGGCCTTGTCGTCAAACTCTTTTTTCTCAAAACCTTCTTTCTCCAGCATGCGGGAAAGAGAAGATGTTTCGGAAAAGTTGAGTTTGCAACCTAATGTATGAAATGCTATTGTCCTCGGTTCTGCCATAGAGCCTGCAAAGATAGCGAGTGCGATGTTTTTAAAGATAATATAGATTAATCGGGAACAGATGCATGGCTGTCATGGATTTGTTTTTAATTTGTAAAAAATTGCTTGTGAATAATAAATGGGTGCCATATATCCTCATCATTGTGCTGGGTGCAGCTCTTCTTATTATTAAAACCTGTAAGAATAATAATTCACCGCAATCCAAACCAAAGGTTACCAACAATGACCGTAAAGACCCGGCATCCACTGTTGACCGTGACCGCGGCTTTGACCGCCGCACTTCTTATCTCGAGTACAGCAAACATGCAAAATGCCGGATGGACTGCCGTCATATTTCACAGGCGGAAGTGGAAGAGATTATGAGGAACGGGAAAATAAATTATAATAAAAGCGATTTGCAAAATGCCCGTTGTCCCCGTTATGCAGTTGAAGGGGTTACCGGGGACAACCAGGATGTAAGAATTGTTTTTGCCCAATGTAATGAAAAAACAGAAGTGGTTACAGTAATAGACCTGGATACAGAATGGCAATGTCATTGTCCCGGTGATGATGATAAATATAAAAACCGGAACTAATGAAATTTTTGCTGAAACCATTGCAATGGATTTATTGCCTTTATGCGCTGTTGGTTTTTATAGCTATCATGCTGCTTGTTTTTCCTTTTGCACTGATTGCTGCCATGTTTGGACGTATTCGTGGTGGTAATATGATTTATCGTCTTTGTATGTTATGGGCGGATATATGGTTTTTTCTTGTCTTTATTTATCACCGCAATTATTATGAGCAGCCGGTTGATAAGAACAAACAATACATTTTTGTAGGAAATCATATTTCATATATTGATGCCCCGTTACTGGTAAAAACAATCCGTCGCCCCATCCGTGCCCTCGGCAGGATTGAACTAAGCAATACACCGGTATTTGGATTTATTTACCGCAGTGTTGCTGTGGTTGTGAACCGGAGTGATGCAGAACATCGTAAAAAAAGCGTCCGCAACCTGAAGTCAGTTATCAGTAAAGGCGTTTCGATTATTGTCATGCCGGAAGGAACTTTTAATATGGAGCCTCAGCCATTAAAAAATTTTTATGACGGGGCATTCAGGGTTGCGATTGAAACCCGGACAGCAATAAAACCATTTTTATTACTCGATGCATATGACCGGATGCATTACCGTCATTTATTCACTCTTTCACCTGGAAAAAGCCGGGCTGTTTTCCTGCATGAAATTCCGGTTGACGGGTTAACACTTGATGATGTTCCGTATCTGAAACAAAAAGTGTATGAATTGATGGAAAGAAAACTGATAGATTATAAAGCTACATGGATAAAACCCTCTAAATCTCCCTAAAGGGGAATTTTAAAAAGACTCTTTTGATTCGTTGTTATCTTTAACTTCAAATGCAGGAAAGCAATTCCAAAATAAATATTTCTAACACCCCTTTAGGGGAAGGGGGCTATGCTGAAATAATAATACCATCAGCCCTTCCAAAAAATTATACCTGGTCAGTTCCGTCACATCTGATCAATGAAGTGAAACCCGGTTGCCGGGTAGAAGTTAACCTGGGCAAAACAAAAAAATATGCCGGGATTGTAAAGAGGTTGTTTCATGAAAAACCTGATTTCATTGAAACAAAAGATATCCTCAATGTACTTGATGTGGAACCCGTAGTATTTGAACAGCAACTGAAACTTTGGGAGTGGATCGCCTCATACTACATGTGCAGCGAGGGAGAAGTAATGGCGGCTGCATTGCCTGCCCATTTTAAATTATCAAGCGAAACAACTCTTGTTTACAACGAAGATTATGGTGATGATTTTTCCGCACTCGATCATGATGAGTATTTGGTTGGCGAAGCTTTATTAATAAAAAAGGAGCTTAAGCTAACCGAAGTGCAGCAGGTGTTGGATTCATCTCATGTGTACCCGGTCATCAGCCGGCTGGTGAATAAAAGAGTTTGTTTTGTGTGGGAAACATTGACGCAAACCTATTCGCCAAAGAAAGAAACTTATGTGCTGCTGAATCCTGAATATGATAATGAAGACAAACTTTCCGACCTTTTGAATAACTGGACAAAGGCCCCAAAGCAGATGGAACTCTTATTAAGTTATTTACACTTAATGAAAACCGAAGGCGAAGTAACCAAGCCGAACTTGCTGAAAAAATCCGGTGCCTCGGATGCACAGTTGAAAGGATTGGTAGATAAAAATATTCTTCGCACAGAAAAACGACAGGTGGACAGGATAAGCTATTTACCCAAAGATGTAAAAATTGATTTTGAATTATCTTCCGCCCAGCAAAAAGCTTATGAAGAAGTGCAGCAGCAATTGAAGAGCAAAGCGGTTTGTTTGCTGCATGGTATTACTTCCAGCGGGAAAACACAGATATACATAAAACTCATTGAGCAGTTTATCAAACAGGGCAAGCAGGTTCTCTACATGCTGCCGGAGATTGCATTGACCTCACAGATCATCCGTCGCCTGCAAAAACATTTCGGCGGATATATTGGTATCTATCATTCCAAATTTTCACAGAACGAAAGAGTGGAGATATGGAACAAGGTGAAGAACGGTGAATTAAAAGTTATTCTCGGTGCCAGGTCATCTGTCTTTCTTCCTTATAATAATTTGGGTTTGGTTATTTGTGATGAGGAGCATGACAGTTCTTATAAACAACAGGAGCCTGCCCCACGATATAACGGGAGAGATGCGGCTATTTATTTTTCATCATTGTTTGGCCCCGCAAATGACGGGGCAGGTGCAAAAGTTGTACTCGGTAGCGCCACTCCATCGTTAGAAAGTTATTACAACGCCACCACCGGAAAATATGGGTTGGTCGAATTACCCGAACGCTATGGGGATGTTCATCTGCCACCCATTGAAATTATTGATACAAGAAAAGTCATACAAAAAGATAAATCGAAAGTGATCTTATCTCCCGCATTGGCAGAAGCAATTAATGAAGTAGTAAGCCGGAAGAAACAGGTCATTCTTTTTCAAAACCGCCGTGGCTATGCCCCTTACCAGGTTTGTATCACTTGCGGATGGATTCCTCAATGCAAATATTGCGATGTGTCGCTCACTTTTCATAAACTCACCAATAAACTGGTTTGTCATTACTGCGGCACCACCTATCCCCCGGTGCATAGCTGCGCCGCCTGTGGCAGCGATAAATTTTCACAACGAAACTTTGGTACAGAAAAAATTGAAGAGCAGTTGCAGGAAATTTTCCCCGATGCTAAAGTAGCAAGAATGGATATTGATACAGTGCGGGGAAAAAATGCACACGATGTGCTGATACAGTTATTTGAACAACGCCGCATTGACATCCTGGTGGGAACACAAATGGTGGTGAAAGGGCTTGACTTTGATAATGTAGATTTAGTCGGCATACTGGATGCAGACGGCTTATTGCACTTTGCCGACTTCCGGGTAAATGAAAGAGCCTTCCAGTTGATGGAGCAGGTAAGTGGCCGGGCAGGAAGAAAGCCCTCCTCCGTCATGGATTCAGAAGGCAAGCCCTCCTTCGTCAAGACTTCGGAGGGCAAGGAAGCCACCGGCAAAGTAATGATACAAACAGCCAACCCTTCTCATCCTTTATTGCAGATAGTGCAGCAGCATGATTATAAAAAAATGTTTGTGGAAGAACTGGAAAAACGAAAACAATTTTTCTATCCTCCTTTTTCAAGATTGATTCATCTTTCCTTTAAACATAAAATAAAAGAAGTGGTGGAAAAGGCGGCTTATCATTTTGCCAATGAATTAAAGAACAGGTATGGCAACTACCTGGTGGGTCCGGCCGAACCCGTTATCAGCCGCATCCGTAATCAATACCTGATGGAACTTTTGATTAAATTACCAAGAGACGGCAAGACGATTGTTCAATGTAAAAAAGATTTACTGGAACAGGTAGCCATCCTGCATCAGCACAAAAGTTTCCGGAGTGTAACGGTGGTGGCGGATGTGGATGTTGTGTAGTAATGAATGGTGAATAATGAATAGTGAGTGGCTTGTCCTCCGACTTGTCTGCCATAGTTTTAACGAAGGCAGAAGCTTTCTTCGACTTCCGTAACTAAACCGAAAGCATGTAGCGTAGGAGGGTGAATGGAAACCTGTGTGGTGATTATTTCGCCTTCGCTGGTCTTCCAAAAACTTTAAACGGCCTTTGTTGCGTCTTGTGTATAGGTCTTGCGCAGCTTGCAAAGAGACCAACAAACGAACAGGAGAAATCCTAAAGTACAGCAGTTGGTGAAGTCAGCACACAGAAGCATGCTCACAACACCAACTGCGGCGTTAAGGCACACATTTAGTTTTGTTGATGGCCAATATTATTTCTGTCTTGATTATCATTGTCTATTTTTGAAAAAAATATATGAGCAACATAATTGAATCAGCAAAGACATTTGTGCCTGTTGAAAGCATTGAATATGCAGACGGTTCGGTAGTAAGCAAAACCATCGTTAAGAAACCGGCCGGTAATATCAGCTTATTTGCTTTTGATAAGGGAGAAGGATTGGCCGAACACAGTTCACCGCATGAAGCCCTTGTTCAATTGCTGGACGGCAAAGCAGAAATTATTATCGGAACAACATCTTATAACCTGCAGGCAGGCCAAAGCATTATTCTTCCTGCCGATATTCCTCATTCATTGAAAGCAAATGAGAAATTTAAGATGATGCTGACAATGATAAAAAATTAAAACTAATTTTATTTAATACAAGAGCCGGGTAATGTAAACATTGCCTGCTGCCTGCATAAAAAATCGGCTTATGAAAGTAGCAACACAAATAGCAAAGCATGTAAGAGATGTTTATTTTGGGGATAACTGGTGTGGCGTTAACCTTAAAAATAGTCTGGCCGATGTTACCTGGCAACAAGCCACTACAAAGGTTTATTCTTTTAACACAATTGGCACTTTGGTCTGTCATTTGAATTATTATTTAATTGCCGTGTCAAAGGTTTTACAGGGTGGGCCGCTTGATGCACATGATAAATATAGTTTTGATCATCCGCCAATTCTGTCTCAGCAGGACTGGGAAAAATTATTGGATCAAACCTGGGCTGATGCAGAAAATTTTGCCTGCCTTATCGAACAATTGCCGGAGAGCAAATTTGGGGAAACCTTTGCTGATGAAAAATATGGGAATTACTACCGCAATCTTCACGGCCTGATTGAACATATTCATTACCACCTGGGGCAAATAGTGATAATAAAAAAAATATTGACTGCCGGAAAGTGAAGCGAAAATCTTTTATAGCAGGAGTTAATCGCCGGTCTTTCTTATTTCAATGTTATCATGAATAAAAAATCCTTCATCCTTCTTCTTTGAAGCAGCAAGCATTGCCTTTGCCACTTTTCTTGCATGCACGGCTTTATATTTTGCAGGTATAAGAAATGAAAGCGCCGTCATCATTAGCTTGCCAATCTTTTCACCCAAACGAAATTCTTTTCTATCGCCCAGTAACATAGAGGGCCGCATGATATGTACAGATTTTAAACCAACAGCTCTTACAGCCTCTTCCATCCCGCCTTTTAACTTTGCATAGAAATTAGGACTCTTGCTATTGGCGCCGACGGATGAAACCACCACAAATGTTGAGCAACCTGTCATTTTGCAAAACCGGGCAGCATTCACCGGTATATCATAATCTACTTTGCGATAAGCGTCTTTATCGCCTTTTACTTTTTTATTGGTAGTGCCTACTGCGCAAAAGACCGCATCGCTTCCTTCCAGGGCTAACCGGAAACTTTCTTCATTAGAAAAATCTACCAGTTTCTTTTCCAGTTTAGGATGAGAAATTTCAAGGGGGCGGCGTACCAGGACCCTGACGGTTTTATAATACTCATCCCGCAGCAGTTCTTCCAGTAAATAACCGCCGGTAAGACCCGTGACGCCAATCAGTGTTGCTGTCATAAAAATTCAGGATGTTTGCAGTATGCAAGTTCAGGAAAATGTTTCATTGAGGCCGTATAATACTTTCGGCATTGATGCAAAAGCAAAGTACTATGCCAGCTTTAAAAACATTGACGAACTTTCAGAACTCCTGACTCCCGACTCCCGGCTCCCGACTCTGATACTCGGCGGCGGCAGCAATATTCTTTTTACCAAAGATTTCAATGGCCTTATACTAAAAAATGAAATAACGGGAATAAAAGTAGTGCATGAAGAACCGGAATATGTTTTTGTAAAAGCAGGAGCAGGGGAGAACTGGCATTCATTTGTGCTGCATTCCATTGCTCATAATTGGGCAGGGGTAGAAAATTTATCCCTCATACCTGGCAATGTAGGTGCATCACCCATGCAGAATATCGGGGCTTATGGTGTCGAAATCAGCAATGTGTTTTTAAGCCTTGAAGCATTTCATTTGCAGGAAAAGAAACTGGTCACCTTCACTGCGGCTGATTGTGAATTCGGGTACCGGGAAAGTGTTTTTAAAAGAAAATTTAAAGACCAGTTAGCCATTCTGAGTGTAACATTCAGGTTAAAGAAGCACCCGGTTTTTCATACCGGTTATGGCGCCATTGAAGAGGAACTGGAAAAAATGGGAGTGAAGGAACTATCCATCAAAGCAATTTCAGATGCTGTAATAAATATCAGGTTATCAAAACTACCTGATCCGAAAGAAATGGGTAATGCGGGTAGCTTTTTTAAAAATCCTGAAATAACCAATAAACAATTTTCAATAATCAATAATCAATTTCCCGGAGTGGTTGGTCATCCATTGCCAAACGGGAATGTAAAACTTGCCGCCGGCTGGCTCATTGAGCAGTGTGGTTGGAAAGGCTACCGGAAAGCTGATGCAGGCTGTTATGCAAAGCAGGCATTGGTGCTGGTGAATTATGGAAATGCAAATGGCAAAGAGATTTTTGAATTGAGTGAAGAGATTATACAGAGTGTGAAAGAGAAATTTGGGATAATTCTTGAAAGAGAGGTTAATATTTATTAAGTCATCCGTGCAGCATATTTTTTTTATTTTGTCTCTTAATCAAAACCATAAACATGAAAAAAATATTAATCATTGTGTTGGTCTCAATAGTATTGAAGAGTTCAGTGAATGCTCAATCAGCTTTTTTTGAGTTAGGAGGTCCCGGACTTGCCTCTTTTAATTACGATACAAGATTTGGACATAAGCAAGATGGCTTTGGCGGCCGGATTGGTATAGGCGGCTTTAGTGTTGACAGGGAAGGAGTCGTATTCATTCCTATTGGTATTAATTACCTGACTGGAAAAGATGGTAAAAATTATTTTGAAATTGGCGGCGGCGTTACGCCTTTGATAGCTTCCGGAGGTTTCACGAATGATGGTTCAAAGTTTACTACCACATTTGGGCATGTGTTATTCGGTTATCGTATGCAACCACCCAATGGCGGATTTACTTTCCGGGCCTTTGTATGTCCTGTTTTTGGTAGTGGTTTTTTTGTTCCCTACTATGGAGGCATTTCCTTTGGTTACAAATTTGGCGAAGCGAAGGGCAAATAGAAATATTATTTCAGGAATAGTAGTGCCGGGTCTCATTGCCCGGCATTTTTTTTATGCCTCTTCATTAAACTCAAAACCCTTCTCATAAAAATTCATCATGCGGCCTACGAAGTCTTTGAACTCAATTTTTTTTCAAATATCATTCTACTGATAAGCGAATAGGAGGCGGGCCATGCAATACAAATTCCATCAGCAGGGCAATTAAAAAGCAAAAAAATACCCCGTCGCAACCGGACGGGGTATTTTTAAATAAGCTGGAATCTTTAATTATTATTTTTCCCGCTGTCTTTTATACTACCACTGTCGGACTTTGCAGGGCTGGTAATACTAACCGGGGTTTCTGATTTTGGATTTGCTGTTTGTGGTTCATATGTTTTTACAATTTCATCCAGCATTTGCAGTAAATATCCGTTCCTGCCAGCTTCCCCACTTCTGCCATCAAAGCTTTCAAATAAATCCGGACGTTCGGCCTGCAGGTAGTCAAAATATTTTTTTTGTTGTTCGAAATCTTTTTTCAATGCAGCTTTCACTTTTTCTGCCAGTTGTTTATTGCCGGCTTTATAGCAGGCTTCAAGATAATTCAGTCCATTCATGTTGTGCAGGTTGCCCCGGCTTGTCATGGCATAAGGCAATTGTTCGGCGCTGATAAGGCTTTCACTTTTTGCCAGTAATTTCAGGGCTTCCTCTTTTTTCCCTTCATCTGCAAGTATTCCGACAGCTTCAGCATAAGCATTCCTGATGCTCAAAACATGCCGGCGGTTTTCTTCATCGAAATAAACACCTTTCTTGCTGTCGAAAACAAATTTATTCATCATGGCATCGTATTCCTTGCCGGAATTATTGTCCTGCTGAAAAGTACTAAAAACCCACTTTGAAGACTGGTCTTTTGGCGCCACTGGTGTTAAGCGGTAGGCGAGGCCTTCTTTGCGCAGGTATCCTCCAAAACCGAGGTCTTCTACCGGCGCCGTAAAATAGATGGGTCTCTTCCAGCCATTGGTAGCAATGATATTAAGTATTATTAAATCATTACGGTCAAGGTAACTTTTCCTCAATTCAATATTCAATCCGGATAATACGGTGTCGCCGGTGTTTATGGTTCCATTTTTACGGACTAAAGCCGTATCCACATCAATGTGAAGTTTTTTAAGCGGAAATGTTTCCGGTCCCACATCTCTTTTGGTAACCGGGTCTTCCACTTTCTGACCGAGGTAGTCAACAAATTCACGAAGAGAATAAAATGAATTTGGATCTAATCGCTTATCCTGCTGATAAAAAATCCTGGCCCTGTTATTTCCTTCAATTTGTTCCGGCGATAAGATCACATTCATAGAATCTGACTCATTTACTTTGTAACGAAGCTGGTTGATATACCAATCAATGCCGAGTAAACTATTATTAATAATCCGGATGTCGGGGCGAACACCTTCCACTTCCTGTGCATACCACAGCGGGTAAGTGTCGTTGTCGCCGAAAGTGAAAAGAATGGCATTGGGAGCACAACTTTCCAGGTAATCTTTTGCAACATCTGGAGCTACGGTTTTCTTGCTCCTATCATGATCATCCCATTCCTGCTGTGCCATTAGTACAGGTACCGCCAGGCAAAGAGCCGTGGTGACAATATTAAGCAGTTTCAAATTTTGCCCGCCTGAAGATATTGCCCTGGCCAGGAAAATTATGGCGGATGTAACGGCTGCGTAAAGAACAGTGGCATAGATGGCAACCATAAAGGCATCGCCCATCACATCACTGGCGCCACTCATAAATGTAATAACGAAGGTAAGAGCACTGCCATAAATCAACGTATTCTGAAAAATTAGTTTATCTGCTTTTTCATGGGCAAGTTTTACGAATGCCACTACGGCAAGACCAATCCAGATAGCAAAGGCATAGAACGAACCTACATAGGCATAATCCCGTTCACGGGGCTGGTTGCCGGGTTGGTTTAAATAAAGTACTACAGCTATGCCGGTAAAAAAGAACAACAGAAAACTGACAACCCAGTCTTTCCTGTTTCTCAGGAATTGATATACACAACCAATGATGCCCAGTATAAATGGCAGCATATAAAGTTTGTTATTGGCTTTGTTATTTTTTAGACTGTCTGGCAAATTTGACTGGTTGCCCAATCGTTTATTATCAATAAATGATATGCCGGTTGTCCAGTTGCCGTCCCGTTTATTTCCGAGACCCTGCAAATCATTTTGCTTACCGGAAAAATTCCACATAAAATACCGCCAGTACATGAGCGACATCTGGTAAGTAAAGAACCATTGAAAATTTTTGGCATAACTGGGAGCATCATATCTTGATCTTCCTGTTTGCTCGTCCTGGCTCTTACCAAGATTCAGCCAGTCGGCATAAAAATCGGCATGGCCCTGATCATTGGATCCATCCCAGACACGGGGAAATAACATCATGTCCTCGCTTTCGTAAGTGGGTTTATCTTCCGTGCCAATAGCAATATATTTCTTATCTCCTTTTACATATTTCATTTCTCCTTTCTTCATTGCAATGCCATTCGGACTTTCGGAGTCTGGCTTATACCTTGCCTGGAAATGTGGTCCGTAAATCAGCGGTGCCTCACCGTATTGTTCGCGGCTGAGATAATAAACAAGGTTGATGGGATTATCCACTGCATTCATGTTAATAGCCGGGTTGGCGTTGGCACGAATCACCGAAGTGAAATACATAAAATATCCCAGCATCATGAAGGTGAAAGACCATAAAGAAAGCTTCAGCACTTTTAACCCGGTAGGTTTAAAGAAATAACCAGCCAAAATTCCAATAAAAGCAATGAGTAAAAATTTTAATAGCTGCCCACCAAATGTGCCGGTAGTGGTAAAGAAAGGAAGTGTAAATAGGGCAAGGAAAAGAATGAACCAGGTAATTATTTTTTGTTTGGAAATATTTTTCTCCGTAAAACGCAAAGCCCATCCAATAACCGCTGCCAATGCCACAAAATAAATAGTAAAACCAGAGAAGAAAGGAAGATGAAGTGTATTAACAAAAAACACATCAAATAAACCAGCCGATTTCATCGAATATTGAATTACTCCCAATTGAACAATGCCGGTAATTGCACATCCAATAATAAATGCCAGGATAGCTCCTTTTGTTGTGGCCTGGTAGCGGCGGTAATAATAGATCATTACAATAGCCGGAATAGTCAGCAGGTTCAGTAAGTGCACACCAATGGATAAGCCCATCATAAAGAAAAGAAAAACAATCCACCGATCACTTCTTGCTCTCGCAAACGGATCATTTCCTGATTTTTCATCGGCATGTTCCCATTTCAGCATCAGCCAAAAAACAAGAGCCGTAAAAAAAGAAGACAACGCATATACTTCACCTTCACCTGCACTAAACCAGAAAGAATCGCTGAAGGTATATGCCAATCCACCAACAACACCTGCTGCCATCACAGTAAATATTTGCTGACTTGTCATTTCTTCACCAACAGTCACAAACATCTTGCGGGCAAAATGGGTGATGGTCCAGAAAAGAAATAAGATAGTAGCGCCACTTGCCAATGCACTCATGGTGTTTACCGCATTGGCCGCAGTATTTCCGCCACCACCGAATAGAATAATAAAAAAGCGTCCCAGGATCGTAAATAATGGAGCTCCGGGTGGGTGAGGTAACTGCATTTTATAGGCGCAGGAAACAAACTCGCCGCAATCCCAAAGACTGCCTCTGGCTTCACGGCTAAAAAAATACGTCAGGAAGGCAATGAAAAAGACCGCCCATCCGGTGATGTTATTGACTTTTCTGAAGTTCATAAAATAAACAATTGATTTTTTTATTCGATTTAAGCCATCTTTTCCGAAGGCTTGAGAGAAAGCAAAAATAGGGGAATATAGGTTAAAAGTATTTTAAGAAGGAGGGCTGGCTGACCAGTTTCAGAGGTTTGCAAGTTCACTGGTTCATTATGAAAGAGTCTTCAACTGCATGAACTTGTGAACCTCAGGAACTTTTTGAACTTATTCAAAAATAACTTTGATGGTTTGATAGGAAAGTTGCCCCTGTCGTATTTTTTCTGAAAAACCTTTGAGACCAAAAAGGCCGGCCGCATTTCCTTTATTGATGGCGATTTCAAGATACCCGGCACTGTTGAAAATGGCCAGTTTTTCGCCTTCTCCCACATCAGCATAGCTTTCGCTGATACGATCAATTTCTTCATCTCGTTTAAATATGATACGGAATTTTCTTCCCTTACGTTGCTCTTCAAATTGATCCCGGGTAATATTGACAATTACATTTTCAAAACTGTCAATAAAGATGATCTGTCCATCAATGGCGTTGTTATCGAAAGTAGGTCTCAGGTGTCTTTTCTCTGTATATTTTACATCGGGGATGCCAATATTTTGTATTGATCCGCCATTCACCAGTTGGTTCACGGCTTTACCCATAACAGATGCGAGGTAAGTTGTATTTTTTATAGCGGTTTTTTCCAGGGGAATACCGATCACTAATTCAGGAGTTTCTTCCAGTATCATTGTCAGCAAACCATTGTCGGCACAAACCAGGTACTGGTTTTGGTGAAAAGCAAGCAAAAGTTGTTCAGGTTTTCTTTCAAACAGGTTCACGAGAATCAGGTGATAGGAAAAATCAGGAAAATTTTTAATGGCACTACGGCATACATAAGCCGCCTGCGGATAATTGAATGGCGGAATGTTATGTGAAATATCAATGATCCTGAATTCCGGGTTGATCTGCAATAGCTGTGCCTTGACTGCACCAACCAGGTAATCCGGGCTGCCAATATCTGATGTAAGAGTTAGTAAAGGCATTTATAAAATGAAAAATTAGAAATAAAAAATGATAAATGAGGAAGTGAAGAGGAGTAAAGCATATTGCAACATAACTTTCTTATTCCTTATTTCACATTTCTTATTTAATCAACTTTCCTTTATTAAAGAAAAAATTATGAACCAGTTTATCCGACAGTTTTGGGAAAAACTTTTGCATAAACACCGTTCTCTTGCCGGTAAAAGTAAGCACCAGTGTTCTTTTCTTTTTCCGGATTGCTTTTAATATATGACTGGCACATACTTCGGCAGGCATCATACTATCTTCATCCATTGGTGTTTCGCCATGCGATTGCCCGTCTTTATTCAATGCGGCGTTTCTGATATTGGAAGTGGTAAAACCGGGACAGACCCACATCACATGTACGCCATCGCTCATTAATTCTGTTTTTATAGATTCAAGCCAACCCTGCACTGCAAACTTGCTGGCAGAATAACCACTTCTTCCGGGTAGACCACGGTAGCCAGCTATGGATGATACCCCTACAATGGTCCCTTTTCTCGAAACGATGGAGCCGAGAGCATGCCTGGTGCAATTAACCGTGCCATAAAAATTAATGTCCATTACTTTCTGGATAACTTCAATGCTGGCGTCTTTAAGCAATGCCCTCATCGAGATGCCTGCATTATTAATAAGGATATCAATGCCGCCAAAAACTTTTATTGTTGATTCCATAAACCGCCTGCAATCATTCTCACTGCTTACATCTGCTACCATGGTGTGCAGGTTGGCAGCAGGATATTCTGTCTGGAGCCGGTACAGTTTATCATGATTACGACCGCAGGTAGCCACTTTGGCGCCCTCTTCAATTAAAGCAACAACCAGCGCCTTACCGATTCCTTCGGTACCGCCGGTAACCACCACAACTTTGTCTTTATAGTAGCTCATTTTTTCTATTATAATACAAACCTAAGATGAAAATTCAGATAAAAAATATTGAGGGCTTTATTTATTGCCATATTTTCTTTAAAGGAATAAAGGGAAGTTATATTTTTTTTATACCTGATTATCGGGAAATTTGTAAAGTCACATGAAAGAATTCAGGGAAATAATAAAAGAATATGAGAATAATAAGGCAACCGGCAAAAAAACTGCCCTTGCTTCAGTGGTACAGGTAGATGGTTCGTCCTATCGCCAGCCCGGCGCCAGAATGCTTATCAATGATGAGGGGCATCTGACAGGAGCCATCAGCGGTGGATGTTTGGAAGGAGACGCTCTTCGTAAAGCCTTGTTGGTAATTACCCGGCAGCATTCTAAACTGGTGACTTATGATACCACGGATGACGAGGATGCTTCGGTAGGCGTGCAATTAGGTTGTGCCGGAATTATTCAGGTTTTATTTGAACCTGTTAATGCAAATGCAAAAATTAACCCGGTAAAACTTTTGCAGAAAGCAATTGCCAAACGGCAAAAATCTGTTCTCGTTACACTATTTTCTACCGAAGAAAAAAATAAACCACAGACCGGAACTTGTATGTTAATGGAAGAAGATGGAACGATGACTGGTGAAATTCCATTAGCAGCAATAAAAGAAGAAGTAATGAAAGATGTGCAGGCAGTAATGGAATTACAATCTTCCTTATTTAAAAATTATAACTCAGAAAATTTACCTGTTACTGCATTTATTGAATTCTTACAGCCTCCGGTTTCATTGGTAGTGGTAGGTGCTGGCAACGATGCAATTCCTTTGGTAAATATTGCTGATATGATTGGTTGGGAAACGAGAGTTGTTGATGGTCGCAATACACATGCAAAACCTGAGCGTTTTGTAAGTGCCTGCCAGGTGCTGGTAAGCAAACCTGAACATGTGTTGGAACAAATACATATTGACGAACAAACGGTTTTTGTACTTATGACGCATAACTATAATTATGATCTTGCCATGCTGAAAGCATTACTGGAACGTAATGTTAGTTATATAGGCTTATTAGGGCCTAAGAAAAAATCAGAAAGAATGCTGGGAGAATTGAAAGAGTCCGGAATGAAACTCACTGAAAAACAATTGAATTCTATTTATGGTCCGGTAGGGTTGGAGATAGGAGCTGAGACATCAGAAGAAATAGCCCTGAGCATCATCGCAGAGATTAAAGCATTTTTTGCAGATAAGAAAGGAATGTCATTACGGGATAGTAAAGATTTTATTCATTCGAGATTGAATACACAGATAGAAAAAAGAAAATTATTTTAATGCTGAATACAGCGATTGAAAAATGTGCCATTGTAATTCTTGCAGCCGGCGCTTCTGCAAGATTGGGCAGCCCAAAACAACTGTTACCTTACAAAGGGAGAACCTTGTTAGGGCATACGGTGGATGCAGCTTTGGGTACAGGGTGCCAATCAGTATTTGTTGTACTTGGTGCCTATATTGATTTAATGAGGAGTGAATTGAAAGATAAACCGGTGATCCTTGTTGAAAATACAAAATGGCAGGAAGGTATGGCTTCTTCCATTCGTTGCGGACTGGAAAATATTATGAATAACAAACTCAGGCCGGATAATGTTATTTTTATGCTTTGTGACCAGCCTTTTGTCAGCAGTTCTTTGTTGTTAAATTTATTAAATAAAAGAAACGAAACAGGAATGCTAATCGTTGCAAGCAGCTATGATGATAAAATTGGGATACCGGCATTATTTCATAAAAGCTTTTATCCGGCATTGATGGAATTGAAAGGAGACAAAGGCGCCAGAAGATTAATTGAAGACAACCCGGATAAAGCAACAACGGTTGCTTTTCCGGAAGGAATAACAGATGTTGACACGGCAGCAGATTATGAATTTTTAAAAAACAAAAATGATAATTGACGGATTCAACAGGGCACATAATTATCTCCGCATTTCCTTGACGGATAATTGTAATCTCCGTTGTTTTTATTGCATGCCGGAAGAGGATTATGAATTTACACCTGCCAGCAGGCTGATGCAGCCCGATGAAATAGAAGCCATCGCCAAAATATTTATATCACAGGGAGTGAATAAAATCCGGCTTACCGGCGGCGAGCCCCTGGTAAGAAAAGATGCAGGTGATATCATCATGCGGTTATCAAAGCTTCCCGTCAATCTTACTATTACCACCAACGGCACACGACTGCATGAATTTGCTGATGTATTGGAGAATGCAGGAGTAAAATCGCTGAATATAAGTTTGGATACATTGAATAAAGAGAAGTTCATGCTGATGACCCGTCGTAACCAGTTTGAAAAAGTGTATGAAAACATTCAACTGATGATTCAGCGGGGATTTCATGTTAAGGTGAATATGGTGGTGATAAAGAATTTGAATCACAACGAGATCATTGATTTTATTAAGTGGACAAAAAACGAACCGGTTCATGTCCGGTTCATAGAGTTTATGCCGTTTACAGGTAATCATTGGGAAAGTGATAAAGTAGTTACCTGTAAGCAAATTTTGGAAACAGTGTGCAGTGAATTTGACATACTTCCCCTGGAAAAAGAAAAACATGAGACGGCAAAAAAATATGTCATACCCGGTCACCGGGGCACATTTGCCATCATCAGCACCATGAGTGCCCCCTTCTGCAGCGATTGTAACCGGATGCGGTTGACTGCTGACGGGAAAATGAAAAATTGTTTGTTTTCACAATCGGAAACTGACCTGCTTACCGCTTTCAGAAATAAAGAGAATATCCTGCCGCTTATTCATCAAAGCATTTTGGATAAGAAAAAAGCGTTGGGCGGACAGTTTACTACCGATTTAGAAAGCATTCATACAGATAAAATTCATAACCGGAGTATGATTACCATCGGCGGATAATGCCCCCATCCCCTAAAGAAGAGTAACAGTTTGTACTTGTTTGGTAATAAATAATTATTTTGGGCAACAGAATAATGAGTAATATAAAACTCCATAACACCCCTTTAGGGGATAGGGGCATGATTTCAACCGAAGAAGCAAAATATCTCATCTCAGAAAACAGCATCCAGCTTCCACCTGTTATTATTCCTCTTGACAAAGCTGCCGGTTTAATACTGGCAAAAGATTATTATGCTTCAATAGACATCCCTGCTTTTCCTGTATCCGGAATGGATGGCTATGCATTGGCATTTGAAAATATAGCTAAGCCAATTGTAATAGTAGGTGAACAAGCTGCGGGAACTATTCTTCATTCAACTCTGACGCCAGGTACTGCTATACGAATTTTTACCGGAGCCGTTGTTCCCAAAGGGACCGATACAGTAGTCATCCAGGAAAAATCAAAACTGGTTGATGGATTTTTACAAATAGAAGATGAAAGACTAAAGAAAGGAGATAATGTCCGGCTGGCGGGCACTGAAATTACAAAAGGAGCATTGGCGCTTCCTGCCGGTGTGGTGCTTACTCCACCGGCCATTGGGTTTCTTGCAGGAATAGGTATCGCAACAGTTGAAGTTATTCCAAACCCAAGGGTTAGTATTATCGTTACAGGAAATGAATTGCAAAACCCCGGCACGGCACTGGCGCCGGGTAAAGTATATGAATCCGGTTCGTTTGCATTGGTGGCAGCGTTACAGCAATTGCATATTCGTGATGTGAATGTTTATAAATCCGGTGATGATGTTGAATCATTAACACGGATACTCAATGAGGCATTGGCAAAAAGTGATATTATATTAATGACCGGCGGGGTGAGTGTGGGAGATTATGATTTTACTGTGATGGTTTCAGAAAAATGCGGCGTGCAAAAAATTTTTCACAAGATCAGGCAGAAGCCCGGTAAGCCCATCTTCTTTGGAAAGAAAGAGTATATTCTTTTCTTTGGCTTGCCCGGCAACCCGGCATCGGTACTCACTTGTTTTTATGAGTATGTATTAGCAGCGCTGCAAAAACTAACTGCACAAAAATTGTTACTGGAAAATAGGCATGTTCCTCTATCGTCTGCCTATAAAAAATCGGCGGGCATCACTCATTTCCTGAAAGGAATTTTTGACGGACAGCAGGTGAGTTTATCCGGAGGACAGGAATCATACAAGCTGAATTCGTTTGCCAGGGCTAATTGTCTTGTAGTAATACCTGAAGCAGTCATGGAAGTAAAAGCAGGAGAAAATGTTGAAATTCATTTATTGCCAAAATAATTTTTCATGACAACAGAAACGATAATATTATTTTTTTTCCTGTTGTTTGCCGTTGCTTTTTTATATGCATCAGTCGGGCATGGCGGCGCCAGCGGCTACCTGGCGCTGGGAGCCATTTTCGATATGGCAAAAGAAATCATGCGGCCAACCGCTTTGTTATTGAATTTATTTGTTTCACTTACTTCCTTCATTCAGTTCTACCGGGGAAAACATTTTATATTTAAAATATTTTGGCCGCTTGCAATAGCTTCCGTGCCGATGGCTTTTATTGGCGGACGGATTGATCTTGATACCCGTGTCTATAAAATAATGCTGGGCCTGCTGCTGCTGGTGCCCATCGTTCGTTTTTTATTTTTTCCGAATATTCCTGTTAATCAAATCCGGAAGAGTAATAGCGGGTTGTCTTTTTTAATAGGTGCAATAATTGGTTTTGTTTCCGGGGTAATTGGTATTGGCGGCGGCATTATTCTTTCCCCGATACTTTTATTGCTGAAATGGACCGACCAGAAACAAACAGCCGCCATCAGTTCACTGTTTATCTTCGTAAATTCAATGTCCGGTTTGCTGGGGCAGTGGACGAAAGGAATTAGTTTCAATACAAATATGATTGGCTATGTTGTGGTAGCTTTTGCAGGCGGACTTTGCGGAGCATATTTCGGGGCTATGAAATTTAGCCAGCATGTGTTAAGATTATTGTTGGCCATTGTATTAATAATGGCATCGTATAAATTGATTTTTACAACAGCATAAAAGCAAATGACGGAAACATCAATGAACATAATGGTATTCGGACAACTGGAAGATATTACAGGGGCTCCTGCTATTTCCATTAATAAAGTGGATAATACAGAATTGCTGTTGCAGGCATTATATGTGCGATACCCGGCCTTGTTACAAAAAAAGTTTCTGCTTGCAGTAGATCAAAAAATAATTACCGGAAAAACGGAAATTGGCGACAAGGCTGAAATAGCTTTATTGCCGCCTTTTTCGGGAGGATAATATGGCAGATGAAAATTTACATGAGCGATATCAACGGCAGGTAATCCTAAAGGGTTTTGGCGAAGCTGCACAAAATGCCTTGCTGCAGGCAAAGGTATTAGTGATAGGTGCCGGCGGACTGGGATGCCCCGTTCTGCAATACCTCACAGCAGCAGGCACCGGATGTATTGGTATAGTTGATGATGATATGGTCTCCATAACAAATCTTCACCGCCAGGTTTTATTTGATAGCAATGATATTGGTAAATCGAAGGTGCAGGTTGCTTCGGAAAAATTGCATTTGATGAATCCGGACACTGAATTGATAGAATATAAAATCTACCTGGATAAAAATAATTGCCTGGATATCATCAGCGGATATGATGTTGTTGTTGATTGCACAGATAATTTCTCTTCACGATATATGATTAACGATGCCTGTGTGCTGAAGGGGAAACCATTGATCTTTGCTGCGGTATCAGGATTTGAGGGGCAGGTGGCCGTTTTTAATGTCGCTAAAGGTGAAAAAGAAAGAACAGGCAACTACCGTGATTTATTTCCTCATCAACCCGGGCAGGGAGAAGTGATGAATTGTGCTGAGGCGGGAGTGCTGGGTGTGCTACCCGGTATCATTGGTAGTATGCAGGCATTGGAAGTTATTAAACTTATTACAGGCGTTGGTGAGCCATTGGTCAACCAATTGCTGACATACAACGCTATTAATAACCGGGTGGCTGTATTTGAATATCATCGCAATATTCTTTCATCAGCCTGCCTGCCATCTGATGAAAAGGAATTTTTAGAAATGGATTATAAGAATGAATGTATAAAGGATTCCCGCCAGTTTGAAATTGATGCAGAAACCTTTGATGCAATGTTATCGCAAAAAAATACCCGGCTGGTTGATGTCAGGGAATTTCATGAATTGCCATTGGTAAATGAGTTTGAGCATACAAAAATAACTTTGGCAGAACTTAGAAATAAATTACATGAACTGGGAAATGGTCGTATCATTTTCTTTTGTCAATCAGGAATCCGCAGCCAGCAGGCTGCAGCGATGGCGGCTGAATATTTTGGTGAACCCGGCAGATTCTTTAGTTTACAGGGAGGAATTCTTTCATGGAAAGAATTGCATGCAAAACAAATGACATGAAAGAGAAAAAGTTGAAAAATATTTTTATACAGGGCGCCATTAACCCTTCATTCATTGCAGAAAGCATTGCGAAGCATCAAACAAAAACCAATATTGGTGGTCATGGTATTTTTCTTGGCCAGGTAAGGGCAGATGAAGTAGAGAGAAAAAAAGTTGTTGCAATTGAATACACGGCTTATGAACAAATGGCGCTGGAACAAATGTACCAGATCAGGGAAGCGATTTTTGAAAAATATCCGTTGGTATGTATGCATGTATATCATAGTTTGGGAAAAGTAGCAGCAGGAGCAATCTGTCTTTTTGTTTTTACTTCTTCCGGGCATAGAAAAGCTGCCATAGATGCCTGTGAAGAAACGGTGGAAAGAATAAAAGCTGAACTTCCGGTTTGGGGAAAGGAAATCTTTTCAGATGAAACTCATCAATGGAAAAGCCCACTAAATCCTCCGGAGGGAAACTTATAAGAAATCAATATTTGTAAAATATAATTTTCAATTTACTTAATGATAAACATCACACATAAATCAACAACACTTCGCCAGGCTGTGGCAAATGCAACGATCGTTGTTTCAAAACCTGAAACAATTGATGCAGTCAACCAGCGTAAAGTACCCAAGGGAGATATTTTCGAATTCTCCCGGGCGGCCGGCTTGCTGGCTATAAAAAAAACAAGTGATGTTATTCCCGATTGCCATCCTTTGCCCATTGAGTTTGCCGCCATCACCTATGAAACAGGTGAATTGGAAATCAGGGTAAGGGTGGAAGTGCATACCATCTATAAAACCGGGGTAGAAGTGGAAGCCATGCATGGCGCCGCTGTTGTTGCCCTTACTATTTATGATATGCTGAAACCTATTGATAAAGGAGTATACATTTCCAATATCAAACTTGAATCAAAGAAAGGGGGCAAGTCAGATTATAAGGACCAGGTGACAGAAGCATTGAAGGCGGTTGTAATTGTATGTTCCGACAGTGTATCACAAGGAATAAAAGAAGATACTGCCGGAAAAATGGTAATGGAGAAATTGAAGAACAATCAGATTGAAGTTATTACCAGCACAATTATTCCTGATGATTTTGAAATGATACAGCAAACTGCCAAAAAATATTCCACCGGCGATTGCAATCTTCTTGTTTTTGTTGGGGGTACCGGTCTTTCTCCCCGTGATGTAACGCCAGATGCCATCAAGCCTTTACTGACAAGAGAAATTCCCGGCATCATGGAAGCGGCAAGAAGTTATGGACAGCAGCGGATGCCTTATGCTATGTTATCAAGAGGAGTGGCGGGCTTTATCAACAATACATTAGTGATTACTTTGCCCGGTTCTACCCGTGGCGCAGCCGAAACAATTGATGCCCTGTTTCCTTTTCTTGTTCATGTTTTTAAGATTGCCCGTGGAAAGCGGCATGATTAAATTTACCGGGATTACTGATGCAGCATAAAATGAATTTATTGTTATATCTGCATCTCATTTTTTTCTTCCGCATATTTGAATATATTGTGGCTTCACCAAACAAAATGACTATTATGAAAAAAATGTTTATCGTTTTATTAGCTGCTACCTGCTTTACAGCCTGCGGTGGCGGAAACAGCGCTTCTAAACTGGCCAACGAAGTTTGCGACTGCTACAAAAAAGCCAATGGTATGGATGCTGCTGACCCTAAACGGGCAGGTGCACAAGATGAATGTGTAAAAAAGCAGGGTGAAGCATGGAACAAGCTGAAGGATGACCAAAAAAAATCTGATGAATTCAATAAGATTATTGGCGATTGCAGCAAAGAACTGATTAAGAAAAGTTTTTCTAATTAATTGTTGTTATAGAAAGTCTCCCGGTGCTTTGGGGGACTTTCTTTCTTCCCCGTCTCCTGACCGGCAACCTTTTTTGCCAGATATTTTTTTGTGATTTATAACTGGTGCACTTTAATGAAACGATAACCTGCTTCAGCAAAATTTATTCGTGGAGACACGAACAAAGACCAGGAACCGCTTTACATAGGAACCCCATGTGCCTGTTGCACAACTCACCACCTGTTGATAAAGATATTTGTTTTTCGCATTGTCTGCATAGTAACTTAAACTATGCAAGGCCAAAAACAACTACAACCCAAGATGCTCTACACAATAACGCTGGAGCAACTGGTGCCGGCGGATAATTTTTACCGCCGGTTAAAAAAAGAAATTGATTTAAGCTGGCTGTACACAGCCACAGAAAACTATTACGGCCGCGAAGGCCAGGAAAGCATTGACCCGGTCGTGTTTTTCAAAATCTGCTTAATCGGATATATTAATAATATCAACAGCGACAGAAGGCTTGCCGAGTATTGCGCAGATAGCCTGGGCATCAGATTGTTTTTGGGTTATGATATAGATGAGGCCTTGCCCTGGCACAGTACCATCAGCCGCACAAGACAATTATATGGAGAACAGGTATTCAAGCAACTCTTTGAACAGGTATTTGAAAAATGTATGTCCAGCGGCATGATCGCCGGGCATACACAGGCATTGGACGGTGCGTTTTTAAAAGCCAATGCCAGCAAGGATAGTTTAGAAATAAAACAAGTGAGCCAAAGTGTAGAAAATTATTTATTAGAAAACATAAAAGCCAACACATCGCCCAGGAGACCTGCAAAGAAAAACCGTGCAGAGGAAGAGCAACAACACATGGATGGCGATGAGGAAGAGCAAACAAGACAGTTGAAAGACCTGGATACAAGATATCAGCGACAAGAAAAAGATTATGAAGAAATGCCGGGCAGTGATAGTGGAGGAAAGTTTTTAAGTAACAAAACACATTACAGTCCCACCGACCCCGATGCAAGAATAGCCGTGAAGCCCGGTAAACCAAGAGAATTGTATTATAGCGGACAGATAGCGGTGGACACAGCGCACCATGTCATTACCCATGCACAAAGCTTCAGAGCCGATGGTAAAGACGGCCGTGATTTAATAACCATCGCATCACAACTGCAAACAAGATTACAACCTCACGGAATAAAAATAGAAAAGCTGCTGGCCGACGGAGCCTACAGCAGCGGAGCAAATTATCAATACCTGGAACAGCAAAACATTACGCCTTACATTCCTTTACTGGGCGGAGCGTTATGTGGCAGCGAAGGATTTATGTATGATGAACAAAACGACTGGTACATCTGCCGCAACAATAAACTGCTAAAGGGAAGTGGCCGGGTAGTGGACGATGGTAAAGGCCATCCGGTAAAAAAATATTTTTCATTGCAGAGCGATTGTAAAAATTGTCTGCTGAGAAAAAGCTGCATAACAGAAAAAGCAAAAACAAAAAAAATACAGCACAGTATTTACAAGGCAGAACTGGAAAGAGCCAAAGCCCGGCAGCAAACGGTAAAAGCCAAAGTGATGAAACGAAAACGCAGCAGCACGGTAGAGCCGGTATGGGGCACACTAATAAATTTTACCGGCATGAAAAGACTGAATGCAAGAGGACTAAAGGCCGCCAATAAAATGCTGCTGCTGGCCGCCACGGTTTATAACCTGAAGAAGTGGCTGAAGTTTACAGCGCCCCAAACAGCAATCAAAGCTATGGCGATGATAAAAACAAAAACCAGGAAAGGTGTTGGGCTTATCAGAAACATTTTATTGCAACTTCTTTTAAGACCAATGCAGCCAGGAAAATTTTTCCGGCCATCATTGTGCTATGTAAAAAACTAAAAACAGCCTCGCTGTAAAAGCTTCAGAAAGACTGTAAAAAGAAACTACAGATGAGAATTTTTGAAATTGATGTTGTGCAACAGTGACCAATGTTAACTGTCTTTTTTTGTGTTTTTTCCCCAATAAGAAGCTGCACCATCCCACCATGTTTTGGTTTCTGGTTTTAACCACTCATTAAAACTAATGTCACAGTTGATACAATCGTGAGACTGGATGTCCTCAATCAGACCTGCAGAAATGCATGAGCAGGTATGCAAATCACGACTTTTGAAGACTTCTTCAAGAGCATTAAAAAATATCGTAAAATCTTCGGTTTTATTAAGATTCCACTTGCCGACAATATATTTTGCTATTATTTTCATGTCCTCAAAGAAAAATCGATGAGGTAGATATTCTGCGTTATCATATTCTTGTTCCAAATACTTCTTCCAGCAGGCATGTAAATCATCTGTTGAAATCGCTATAAAATTTATTGCGTCAGATAGATTTGCTTGTTCCTGGTCGTTCATTAAGTTATTTATGTTCAAGTTTAGGAATTCAAATAGTTTGTGGCGTTGGTGCCTGCCTGCCTGCCGGTAGGCAGATTTAAGCTAAGCTGCAATACCTATGCGCAACACACAACGCCGGCGTGCAACTATTTCTGAATATCAACGGAGGCGAAGAACTAAAACCACCCAATGCAAAGGATTAATTGTTTCATTTAATATTTTTTCTTGCGGAAGCTGTTTTTATCCAGTTAATTATTGTCTGTGCTACATTCGGCCTGGAATTTTTGAAAAAATGATTATCCTGAAATGCCGCGATTGATACATTTTGTGCATTATCTTTTTTTAGTGCACGATACAAAGGTAAAATGTACTGATCTACTGTTGCCAGTGGATCATCCCATCCGCAAATAATAAGTATATCCTTTTCAGCAAGCTTTCGGGTACTTTTCCTTAAAAAATAAGCACTATCCAGTCTTATGATTCCATCTTTTGTAATTTCATCAGGCATTGTTCCAGTATCGAATCTTATTTGTTCCGTCAATGTAGCTAATTTGGCCATATTGGCATCTGTTGTCTTTTTAAATCCGGGATTACGAATGTATTCTTCATAGTATTCACCCCAATCAACACCAGCGATTGTGAAAACAGTAGTTATCTCCGGATGTTTGATTGAATAGGTCATAGCCATGCCCCCTCCATAAGACCATCCGCCTAAAATTATGAATGCAGTATCTATCTTAAACTTTATAATATTCTCAGCATTATGAAGAAATTTATATGCTGCCATTATATCCAGCTCACTATTTCCGAGACTGGTCTTTCCCTCACTCTTAAATGTGCCGCTATAATTAAAGGTAAATGCATTAATTCCTGACTGGGAAAGAAATTTTCCTATTCCCATAACATCTGTCTCATTTCCTGGTGAACCTTGTAATAAAATTACTGTAGGAAAGACGCCAGTTCCTTCTGAAATATAGAACTTGCCCCTGAGAAGAACCCCGTTACGATCGAGGGTAATATCTGCCGGAGACGGAGCCTGACTTTGAGCAATGACAGGGAAAATTAAAAAGAACAGAAAAATCTTGGATGATGTTAATAATGATTTCATCTTATTTTCCTCCTTTGTTAGTGTTTTTTTATTGATGTCTATAATTGTCAATATCTGGTTTTTCCCAATCAACGCAATCGTCGGGGCTTTCTGCTGTGCTGCTATTAGTGTTAAGTCCAGCGGGAACAGAAGCTGTCCCGATTGCTATTGGCTGAAATACTGATGATGAAGATAACAACAAAAGCCCAATGGAATAACATCAAGCGGCCACCTGTCGTTGCCAGAAACGGCTGCAATATCAGCACCTCATGACTACAACGGCAAAAAAGTCTCCCGGTGCCTCGGGGGATTTTCTTTCTTACTGGTCCCCTGATCGGCAACTTGTAAACTCCTCCAATCCCCGGCCAACTATCCCAACTGCCTCTTATATAACTGCACCGCATTTTCCAACCCTAAATACAAAGCATCGCAAATAAGAGCATGACCAATGCTTACTTCATCCAGCCAGGGAATGTTTTGGCGAAAGTATTTTAAGTTGTGCAGGTCAAGGTCATGTCCGGCATTTAATCCTAAGCCGAGTTGATTTGCCCTGATTGCTGCTTTTACATAAGGAGCAACTCCCGGCTCCCAGCTCCCGGTTCCAAACTGTTTTGCATAACCTTCCGTATAAAGTTCAATCCTATCTGTTCCGGTAATCGCAGCGCCTTCTATCATTTTAATATCGGGGTCAACAAATATAGAAACACGAATGCCGGCAATTTTAAAAACTGCAATGATGTTTTTTAAATAGTCTTTATTCTTTATCGTGTCCCATCCATGATCGCTGGTGAGTTGCCCCAATGTGTCTGGCACCAATGTTACCTGTGTGGGTTTCGTTTCCAATACCAACTCCACAAATTTTTGCTCGGTGCAATTACCTTCTATGTTGAATTCAGTTGTGATTATATTTTTTATCTGCCTCACATCATCGTAACGGATATGCCGTTCATCGGGGCGGGGATGCACCGTTACTCCATCGGCGCCGAAGCGTTGTACATCCATTGCTGCTTTCAGCAGATCGGGATTATTGCCGCCTCTTGCATTGCGCAGCGTGGCAATCTTGTTGATATTGACTGATAGTTTGGTCATAATGAAGTATGAGGTCAGAGGTCTGAAGTCTGAGAGTATGGTTTAAAATGTTTTCCAATTTTGATACAATTTATAAAGCCTGGCTCCAATCTCAGCATACTTTTTACAAAAGGACTCATAAACATCGGATGAAATGTACAGGCAATCTTTTGTAAACAGCAACCAAACTTTTGTTTCTTCCGGTGAACCCATTGCATATACCAGGTGTTTCTTTAATTCATTTTCATAAATTCTTTCACCAAATCCTTCCGAAATATTTGCTGAAACTGATCTTGAAGATCTGATTATCTGGTCTGTCAAAGAGTATCTTTCTTCCTTAGGAAAATTTCTGCTGGCATTAAAAGTGTCCATTGCAAAAGCATAAGAAATTTTAATACTTCTGAATCAAAAAAAGATTTAATCATATTTTTAAATTTATATAAAATTAAATCATCTTTCCAACTTCTGACTTCAGACCTCTGACTTGAGGCCTCTGACTTCCTGCCTCAGATTTACTGCGCCACAACTTTTATTAAAATTACTCCGTGCGGCATTACTTTGGTTGTAAAGGATTCTTTGGAAATGCCGAGATCTTTCTGGCGCCAAAGATCCCTCACTTTACATGTACCGGGTAAACCCAATTCATTCCAGTCAACAGTAATTTTTTTGTAATCATCAGAAAGATTAAAAATTCCAATGGCTTTAGTTCCATCTTCTAATTCTTTCATCCAAACCTGGTAGTCGATATTTTTAATTACCTGTTGCGCCTGCCTGCCAAGCGGATCCTGGTCAATGGCAAGCACTTCGTCATTCGTTAATAGATTTAATGTAAAATCATCCAGCTTGCTGATATCACAGCCAATTAGTAATGGCGCCGATAATAAACACCACAAACTGATATGTGTGTATTGTTCATCCGGATTTAGGTTTGTCGGATGTAAATTTTCTCCCCAACCTACTTGTCCAACGATGAGCATGTCCGGATCATTCCAGCGGCCGGGTTGTGCATACGGAAATTGAATTGATTGATTAAAGCCGATATTTTTTAAACTTTTCCAGGTATCTGTAATATCGCCCGTTGTTCTCCAGCAATTGCCATCCACTTTGGCTCCCCATTTCCACACATCTTTCATTCCATATTGGCAAAGACTGTACACAATATCTCTTTTCTGTGAACGCAAGGCAGCCTGCATCACTTTATATGGTTTTTGAAAAGCTGCCAGTGCAGTGTCTTTGCCTTCTTTTAAATCACCATAACTGCACCAATCATACTTCAAATAATCAATGCCCCAGTTGGCATAAGTTGCAGCATCAAGCTTTTCAAATTTGTAAGAACCAAGATAACCTCCGCAGGTCTTTGGACCGGGGGAAGAATAAATACCAAACTTCAATCCTTTACTGTGCAGCCAATTGCCCAAAGCTTTCATATCCGGAAATTTTGTATTGGCAACAATTTCTCCTTTTACATTTCTTTTTTCTGCTTCCCAGCCATCATCAATATTCATATAGGTCCATCCATGATCGATGAGTCCTTTATCCATCATTGCCTGTGCGGAACTTTTCAGTTTTTCATCACTCACACTCAGGCCCCAGCAGTTCCAACTGTTCCATCCCATCGGCGGTGTTAATGCTAATAAGTTACCGCAATGAACAGTGAATTCTCTTTTTGTTTCACCCAAATTATTTTTTACAACAAAATTCATTTTATAATCACCAGCCTTTGGCAAATTTCCGGTAATGATGCCGGTGTTTATGTCAACAGTCAAACTGGGAGGGATGTCTTCTATGCTATATTGCAATGGCTTTTCGCCTGTAGCAGCAATTTTAAAAAGAAAAGGTGAACCCGGTCTTACTCCAAAAAGTTTTGCGCCATTTATTTGTGGCGATGTTTTTGGCGGAGGTGTTAGAGTATAAAAAGTTACTTTCCGGTTGCTAATTTTTTTGCCTGTATTTTTTTCAATAAAATCAACGACAATATCAAGTCGTTTGCTGGTTGGAAGGCCCAGGTCAGCCACAAGATTTTTATCGGGATAGATGGTAACAACTCTATCCTTGTCGTAGATTACTTTATCTGCGTCTGTGTCAGTAACTTTTATTTTCAGGTTCCCGGTAACAGGTTGGTTGATGAAATTGGAAACAACAACCGGGGTAGAGAGTTTATTGTTTGAATTTACCTGGCCGGGTCTGAAAGCTAATTTAATTCCGTCTATCAATTCCATCATATTAATAAATGGTGTGCCGCCGAAAAGACCACCCAGGCCGTTGCCGTCATAAACTTTTATGGCAATAACATTATCTGCATCCCATTTGATTGCCGGATTCTTTGTACTGATATGATATTCTCTTTCCTCATCCCAGGCTGACACATAACCATCGGGTTGGTTAGGAAATGATCCTTTTTTTCCGATCAGCACTCCGTTCAGATATGCTTCATCCGCATCGTCAATTTTAGCAAGATTGATCCGCAATGAATCTTTCCAGTAAGCCTGTTCTTTCAGAAAGGAAGATATTTTTACATGCATGCGGTACCATGCAAAACCATTGTAGTCTTTATAACCCTGCTCATCCCAAACGATATTGGTTTGCAGGGTCACCCACTTGCTGTCATCAAAACCCGGTTGGTTCCAGGCAATATTATCACCGGTCTTGAATTTGGCATCGGTGATTTGAATAGTCTGGCCAAAAAATAATGTGGTCTTCAAAAAAAGCAGTACCGGCAATAACCTTTTCATCGGAATTTTTTACCAAGCTACTGAAAAAAAATGCTGATTTGCATTAATAGGGTTCACTTTATAATTCAGCCCAGGTATGATCGGCCAGCAAGCGTACAGCAGCAATAAATTTTTTAAAGGGCCCATTTTTGCCCCATTCCCTGGGCGACACCAATGAGAGCATAGAGTTTCCATCTTTTTTTTCATAGAGATAATAGCTCTGGCCGATATTGGGTTTGAACGAAAGCTTTGCACTATAAATCATCATCGAAAGCTCTTTTCGTTTCTGAATTTCATGTGCCTGCAAAGCCAGCAATTCAATTTGTTTACGAATCTGTTCCAGTTGCATGTTGGTCTGTTCTTCCATGGCGGTAAGGGCTTTGTGTTTAATCACTCCTTCTTCCGTGGCTTTGATAACCGCCCCGGCTACTGAAGCAGAATAAGGAAGCACACTCAGTTGCTTATGGTATATTTCACTATTGCTGTAGGTTGATCCATCTTCTTTAATTCCCTGTTGTATGATTTTTAAATAACCATTTGGCATTATCTCATGCGTTACATGCAAGGTTATTTCTCCTTTTTTATAAAAATGAATTTCAAAACTGATGCCATCGGGAATAATGGCCTGCACTTTATCAGCCAGTTCGGGATTATCAAAATCATTCAGCTCTCCATCAGCCGTTATTTTATAACTGGCAGCAAAAGCCTGGTTTTCCAGTGAAACCCAGTTGTGGTAAATGGTAAGGTCTTTTTTTCCTGCCTGCCCGTCAGCCGCAGCTTCTATTTTATAAATACCGCTTTTTGGC
This sequence comes from Chitinophagaceae bacterium, assembly GCA_032654705.1. Taxonomy (GTDB): domain Bacteria; phylum Bacteroidota; class Bacteroidia; order Chitinophagales; family Chitinophagaceae; genus JJ008. The sequence goes on along the minus strand of JAULAZ010000003.1, from coordinate 1,532,479 downwards.
CTTTCGCCATATTCATAGTTTCCTTTTTCAGGAAACAATTGCCAGGATGCCAGAAAATTGTAGGCTTGAATCATATTGTTGATTGCTATCGTAAAAACCAGTCGCAAAGGTTTTGTTTTCCTGGCAAATAACAAAGCATTAAGTCATAATTAAATGATCTGTGATATGAATAACTTATCTTGGTTTCAAAATATACTAAAATATGAGATCATCATTTCTGATTATTGCTTTTTGTGTGATGTTCCCGGTTATCACAAGAGCCCAATCCACTGCCACGCCAGCAGAAGTTATTTTAAAAGAGGCTTACCAGCAGGCGGCTAAAGAAAACAAAAATGTGTTTGTAATATTTCATGCTTCCTGGTGTGGCTGGTGCCATAAGATGGATAAGAGCATGAATGACGATATGTGTAAAAAATTCTTCGATGATAATTTTGTGATCACTCATTTAGTGGTAGATGAGTCGCCGGATAAAAAAAATTTGGAAAACCCCGGGGCTGATGAGTTGAGAAAAAAATATTATGGTGATGGCCAGGGTATTCCTTACTGGCTGGTTTTTGATAAGGAAGGCAAGCTGCTTGCTGATTCAAAAATGAGAACCGAAGGAGCAGGCCCTGAAACCGGTAATAATACCGGCTGTCCTGCGGCTGAAGCGGAAGTGGACTATTTTATTTCTGTGCTGAAAAAAACTTCAAAACTTAATGCAGCACAATTAGAGATTATCCGGAAGCGGTTCAGGCAAAATGAAATGTAAATGTTATCTGTAAACGGAACCTATTCTTGCTTGCAACCCCGGAGGCATTTTATCAATCTTCTTCCAGTTGCCTCCCGGATAAATAATTATTTTCAGGATATAATATTTCAAAATGAAATACATCTTAACTGTACTCTTTTTCGTGCCGGTATTTTTATCTGCACAGGACCCGATAACTATCGGGTGTAAATTGACCAGGGAAACAGATCCTTTTACGAAAGAGATAAAAATATCTACCGGTTTTATTCCACTCGATGGAGGTTCAGTTACCATTGATGCAAACAGTGGGGAGATTGATTTTCTTTTCTCTGTTGATGGGCCCGAAAGGTGTTTTGACAATAACTCCGTGGCCACTGTTTTTTTTGAAGGAACTAAATTTAAATTAACTACCCGTAACGGAGGCACCATGAACTGTGAAGGATTATTTCATTTTATTTTCCGCAATACTGCTTCCACACCGTCATTGCTGACCAAATTAGCTACCCAGAAAATCAATCATTTTTCTTTTACCTGTACCAGTAAAAAAGATGTAACGGTGATACTCTCCCCGGCAGATCAGCAATTATTCATGACACTGGCCAGTTGCCTGCTAAATGAAGCCAGGACACTGATAAAGTGATTGGCTACTTACAAACACTTAGTGCATACTGAAATAAATGCTGAGGGTACGAAAATTGGCCCTAACTTGCTCGTTTATGCAACTTTCGATTGATATATTTAATTATTAAGAATAAATCCTGTACCTGTTGTAAAACTCAAAAAAAACAACTATCTAATTTCTTTCCTATGGAACTTCATCTACCTGTCGCCCGGGGCGCCTTCCGTACCGCCATCTCCTTACAACAGCTAATAAATTACCTGGTCAACAGTTCCCTGCCTGCAGCTAACAGCAACAATACGCATGTGGTGAACGAAGTGGGACAGGGAATTGCTTTGGGCGCATCCATGCACAATGCCATTGCTGTTATGAAAGATCTTCTTTATACTGTTGTCGCCAATTCCAGGAACGGAGATATTCATATTACTGCTGAAAGATTCAGGGATGAAGTAACACTGGAAATACAGGAGAGAAATAATTATAATGGATATGCCCTGGCATTCAGTATAGGTTCTCTTGAACCGGATGCTGCTTCATTGGGCGGACATATCTCCATCAACGGACCTCAGCAGAGAGTCACAACCATCTCTTTCAGCTTCCCGAACCAATTTGCTGCAGCTTAATGATGCATAACTTAAAAAAAGCCCCGGCAAGTTCGGAGCTTTTTTATTATATCCCTTTAGTGAATATTTGAATTAATACCGGTAATGTTCTGCTTTAAACGGACCATCTTTGGTAATACCCAAATAGTCAGACTGGGCAGCAGTTAACTCATCCAGTTCGACCCCGATTTTAGCCAAATGCAAACGGGCTACTTTTTCGTCGAGATGTTTGGGCAACACATATACTTTATTCTCGTATTTTTTATGGTTGGTCCACAATTCAATTTGCGCCAGAGTCTGATTGCTGAAGGAGTTGCTCATTACAAATGATGGATGGCCGGTGGCACATCCGAGATTCACTAATCTTCCTTCGGCAAGAATAATAATATCTTTCCCATCAATATTATAAATATCCACCTGTGGTTTGATGGTATCTTTTGTGTCACCATAGTTGGTATTCAACCAGGCAATATCAATTTCAATATCAAAGTGGCCGATATTGCAAACAATCACTTTGTCCTTCATCAGTTTGAAGTGAGCACCGGTGATCAGGTCGCGGCAGCCGGAAGCTGTAACAACGATATCGGCTTCTTTTACGGCATCAATCATTTTCTTTACTTCAAATCCATCCATCGCCGCTTGTAAAGCACAAATAGGATCAATCTCTGTAACAATTACACGGCAACCCGCTCCTTTTAATGAGGCAGCCGAACCTTTGCCTACATCACCATAACCCCCAACTACAGCAATTTTACCCGCCAGCATCACATCGGTGGCACGACGGATAGCATCTACGAGGGATTCTTTACAGCCATATTTATTATCGAATTTGGACTTGGTAACCGAATCATTTACGTTAATAGCTGGCACCGGTAATGTTCCTTTCGCCACTCTTTCATATAAACGGTGAACACCAGTAGTGGTTTCTTCCGAAATGCCTTTTACATGCTGCACTAATTCAGTATAAGTATCCAATACCATATTGGTAAGGTCGCCACCGTCATCGAGGATCATATTCAAAGGCTTGTCTTTGCTGCCAAAGAAAAGTGTTTGCTCAATACACCAATCTGCTTCTTCAATTGATTGTCCTTTCCAGGCAAATACGCCGATGCCTGCCGCAGCAATAGCAGCAGCAGCATGATCCTGTGTAGAAAAAATATTGCAGGAGCTCCATTTTACTTCGGCGCCGAGTGCAGTTAATGTTTCAATCAGCACCGCAGTTTGGATAGTCATATGAAGGCAACCGGCGATCCGGGCTCCTTTCAGTGGTTGCGATGGTCCGTATTCTTTGCGGATACTCATCAGGCCGGGCATTTCCGCTTCGGCTAATCTCATTTCTTTGCGGCCCCATTCGGCCAGGGAAATATCAGCTACTTTATAAAGAAGGCTAAAGTCAATTGATTTTGTTGCAGTAGACATATAGGTTTGTTTTGTTTGAAAAGTGGCGGCAAAGGTAAAGTTAATCCGTTAATAAATTACCCCCAGAAGCCGGTTGAAGGGTATTTTTTGCACAACTTGTTCCGTATAAATTGGATTATTGCAGTGGATACAGATAACAGGATGATCTAACTCATTTTGAACTTTAATAATTAGGAATAGCTTTGCAGGGAAGATCCGGCCTGTATGATTATTTAGTTAATGGTACGGGATCAGGGTTGGTTAAGAAATTGAGTATTGATAAACGCTGATTTGGTTGTATGAAAAGATTGGTTAAGCTCATTTGCATAGTGGCATTATTGTTACCAGTAAACCTGGCCGCTCAGAAAGACAGCATCCGGCTGGTATGCCCGTTGAATGAAGCAACAGTGGTTCCGCCACCAAAAAACGCCATTAAATATAATGAACCTGACTTATGCGTGGTGCTGGTGAGCATCCAGGATACCGTTGTAAAGGCAGTATATAACGGGAAAATAACCAATGTGGAGTTTGATGAAGAAACACTGAATGGCGTTGTCATGTTTGCCAAGATCAACAACAAGGATTATTATTTCTGGTACACGGGGATGAGCAAACTTTTAGTGCATAGAAATGATGTGGTGAAAGCAGGGCAGGCTTTGGGTTATATTTCGCAAGGCCATAAAATTGAATTGCTGATGTACCAGTTTGAAACGCCGGTTGATCCTACCAAATATCTTGATTGCAAAGGAATACAGAAAACTAAGTGAAGAAAATTGAAAGTTGAAAATTGAAAATGGTTAGTGGCAGGTTGTAAGTTAAAACCTAAAACTTTTTCTCCATCACATAGTCATTCATAAAATATCCGTTGCCGATGTCAAAGTCGGCTTCTTCAATAACAGTAAATCCTGATTTTTCGTAGAAAAGCTTTGCTGAGTTATGACGGTTTACCTGCAATTGCAAAGATGTTGCTCCCTGCGGTTTAATTTCATCGCAGATATAATCAATGATAAACCTGCCTGTTCCTTTTCCCTGTTGTGATGCAAGAACATAGAGTTTATGAAGTTTAAACTCTGTTGGTTTTATTTCCTGGAAAGAGGCAAAGCCAACAGGCACTGCATCGCCTGTTACAATAATAAACCGGGAGCCATCCTCCATTTGTTTTTGCAGAGATGATTCGCTGTACATCATCTCCAGCATATAATCTATCTGCTGTTGCGAAATAATGGCTGCATAGGTTTGTGGCCATACTTTATAAGTTAGTTCCCGGATCAGCGGAATATCATCAGCCGTTGCGTATTTAATTTTAAACATCTGGTGTGAAATAGTTTGTTTGTAAACTACTAAAAGAAGAGGAGGCTTTCTTTAAATCAGTAAAAAAGCCTTCATGATAAGTTCGGGTTAGTAGCTGAGCAACTATCGCTATTGCTTGTTTTAATTGCCAAAAATTCTTTGCAGCAGGCCCTTCTTCTTCTTTGGTTGGTCGGCCGGCGCTCCGATTGGTTTGCTGTTATCTTCTTCTCTTTTTATTGGCGATTTGATTATCGTATCTTTTTTTACCGGCTTGTTATCTTCTTCCTGTATTGGTTTTGATTCGGGGCCAATGTATTCATTGTTATTAATATTATAGTCCTGCTCATTTCCTACACCCTGGTCGTCACCACCGGGGAGGGGATCTGAATCACTAACCGGGATATTATCAGCGCTGTTTATTTCGTTTTCCATTTCTGCAGGTCTTACAAACCGGGCACTGCTTTCAATGCCCAGTCTTTTATCAGCCAGTACTTTTCTAAAGAAATATTCGGCGATTGGTCTGGCAATCCTGTTGCCATCTCCTTCATTGAGGATGAACTGGTCATCAAACCCAACCCATGATCCTGCTAAAAGCTGCGGGGTGTAACCAATAAACCATGCATCTGCATTACTCTGGGTAGTTCCTGTTTTGCCTCCCATTTCGGTAGCGCCAACCCGGCTGCGCAAACCGGCTGCTGTTCCCTTGTCAACGGTTCCCTGCATCATACGGGCCATGGTGTAAGCTGTGATTTCACTTACTACTTCCTTTCGGTTGGTACTGAAGTCAAACCGCTTTATCACATTCCCGTTACGGTCTTCAATGCGGCTGATGCAATAGGGTTTTGTGGAGAATCCCCGGCCTGCAAAAATGGTATAGCCCCAAAGCATTTCATATAAGGAAAGATTGCAGGTGCCCAGGGCAATGGACGGATAGGGTAGTACCCTGGTAGGAATATTTATCCGGGAAAGAAAATCAGCAAACTGCTGGGGACCCACCTGTTTCATAATGTAAGCCGTGGCGCAGTTTTTTGAATAAGCCAGTGCATCGGCCATTGATAAAACACCACCACCGCATTTTTTTCCTGCAGGCACCCACCCGCTGCCGGGGAAAAACTGGGCAACGTTTTCACATTCTGTTTTCGGCGTGAATCCTCTTTCTTCAATTGCTTGTGTGTATAGAAAGGGTTTTATGGTAGAGCCAACCTGTCTTTGTGTTTTAATATTTACATGGTCGTATTTAAATGTTTTAAAATTGATGCCGCCCACCCATGCCCTTACTTCGCCGGTTACAGGGTCCATGGCCATAAAAGAGGCTTCCTCCATCTGGCGGTGATACCTGATGGAGTCAGAAGGTGTCATCAGGGTGTCTTTTTCCCTTCTGCTATTCCATGCAAAAACTTTCATGGGCACTTTTACACTGAAGCTGGCTTTAATTTCTTTGTCGCTAAAGCCATCTTCTTCCATATTTTTCCAACGGTCTGATTCCTTCATCGCATTTTCCAGAACGTTTTCATGGTTTTTCCAGATGCTGCCATTTTTAATGGAGGATCTTGCATTGGTGCTTTTCTGTAAGGCAGTCATTTGCTGCGCCATGCCTTCTTCAGCATATTCCTGCATCAGGGGATTGATGGTGGTATAAATTTTTAACCCGTCATCATAAATATCATAAGAGTCGCCATTTGGCTTTTCTACATCTTTCAATGCCTCTTTAATTTCGCCTTTTAATATTTCCCGGAAATAGGGAGCATAGCCGGTATTTTCATCCATTTTCCGGTAATTGAGTTTAATAGGTTTTGCTTTCAGTTGGCTGGCTTCTGCCGCAGTTATTTTGCCATTGGCTTCCATTTGCCCCAGCACTATATTGCGGCGCTCCAATGCCGCTTTGGGATTTCGTACCGGGTTATAAATACTGTTTCCTTTCAGCATGCCAATTAACAGAGCTGCTTCTTCCACATTTAAACGGTCGGGTTCTTTTTGAAAAAAAGTTCTGGCGGCATTGCGGATGCCGTAAATATTATTGCCAAAAGGAACGGCATTGAGGTAAAGGGTAATGATTTCTTCTTTGGTAAAATTCTTCTCCAGTTTAATAGCAATGATCCATTCTTTTACTTTTTCAATTACCCGCCGCCATGCACTTTTTGGACTGCCCTGTTCCAGCAAGGCTTTTGCCAGTTGCTGGGTGATGGTGCTGCCACCTCCCTGCGAGCCGAGAGTAACGATGGCCCGGAGTGTGGATTTGAAATCAATACCGCTGTGCTGGTAAAAGCGTTCATCTTCGGTGGATACCAGCGCATCAACCACATGTTTGGAAATGTCCCTGTATTTTACGTTGCTGCGGTTGCCTTTGTCAGTATAATATTTACCCATCAGGGTTCCGTCAATGGCATATACTTCGGAGGCCTGGAGAATGGAAGGATTTTCCAGCTCGGTAAGAGAAGGCATTTTGCCAAACATTCCAAAATTGGCCATGCCAACAAATATCACCAGCGCAATAAAACCTGCGAGGAAGATTCTCCAGAAAATACGGACAGTTTTTTTCATACTGAATAAATGATTGTGGTTTTGCCGGGCGATCCTTCGACAAGCTCAGGACAAACTCAGGACAGGCTCAGGACGAAAGTAAGAAAAAGCCGGGGGGCGGGGGTAAAGGGGGGATTAATATTTTGCAAAAAAGAAGAATGTGTCGTAAATGGTTTGCAGAAAAGCCCGGGATGACCCTGGTTTAGAATTTACCAGGAAAATGCTGGTTCAGGAATGCTTTGTAATTGTCTAAATCTTTATTTGCTTTCAGCAGGCTATAGTTACTGTCTGACAGGATGATAAAACTGTATTTGCCTCCTTTGAGCCAGGGAAGAATTTCGCTGGCGGTTTTTGGTTGTGTTTTATCAATATAGGCAATGGCATCGGCGGCATCTTTAAAAGGACTGATAAGTAATAACCGGTTGTCTGCATCAAGGTCTGCTAATTCGGCGGACATAGTTTTATTATAAAAGGTTTGCCTGTTGTACCGGTAAAACGCATTTTTTGCTTCGTTGACAAACACAAGGTCCACTTTGTTCAATACCAGCACAACGTAATGCGCATCGGCAGCAGCAAAAGCATAGGGTGAAATAATTTTTGCTGCCGGTTTATTGCTGAGGGTATCTTTTGGCTGATTGTTATTGACTGCAAGAGGTGGCTTTACCAATTTTGTACTATCCCGCGGCGTCACATTATTTCTTATAATGTTTGTAACCGGTTTGTTGCTGGCTGTGTCGCGGGATACAACCAGGTTTTGCAGTTCCGTTTCAATTTGATTTCTGCGGCTTAGTACATCAATCAGCGAAGTGGCCCTGGCAGCCATTGGTGAATTGGGAAACTGGTTGATTAAAATATTCAGAACACCTTTTGCCACACTGTCATTTCTTTGTTTAATATAATACACTGCTTCGATGTAAAGCAACTGGGGTGTCCAGAAATTTTTTCCGTAAAGATTATCGGCTAACTTTTTTTGTGTTATGGCCTGTTCAAAACTTCCCTCGATAAAAAGGTCATAAATTTTTTCATAAGCGTTGGTGGCATCGGGGTTAGCGGATGTTGACTGGGGATTTTTCCCGGTAATAACAATATTGGTAAAATTGCTGCCCTTGTGTTCTTCACTCATCAGTGTTTTAATGGCGGCGGCTTTGCCTGTTTCGCCATGTTTGTTGTAACAGTAATAGAGGTTAAAGAGCACTTCATCCATTGGTTGAAATTTTGGGAAGCGGGTCCGCAATAGTTCCAATGTCTGCGTTCCTACGTTGCAATCTTCTATTTCCTGGATGTAGATTTTTCCCAAAGTAAACAGGGCCAGTTGCAATGAATCATTTGACTTTTTCAACTGGTCTGCGGCAAGCGGCAGGTTGGCATACATCCGTTCAAAAGATAATTCAGGAGTGGATCCCTGCACACCCTGTTGTATGTTATTATTACCCTGTTGTTGATTCGGGTTATTTTGCCCGCTTTGTAAAAGGCCATTTATTGCTGCACTGCGACGCCAGTTATCTGCATTGGGCCGGTTTCCCCATTTGTTTTTAAAATCACCCTGCCCGCGGGAACGATAATCAGCATTATAAAAATACCATTCGCCTTTTGGCTGTACTGAAGGAAAAAGCGGTGGAGGTGTTTGTGTGGCAAATGGTGAGCTGGCCTGTGATGGTGATTCATCTTTCAATCCCTGCTGTTTCCGGAGTTGACGTACTAATTTTTTTACAAAATCTTTTCTTTCGTCTTCGGGCATGGCTGCAATTCGCTGAAGGCTGTCCTGCCTGTCAATAATTTCACTATTGGCAGCCAGGTTGCCAAGCATTTTTTTCCTGGCTCTTAATTCGTCAGGATTTTTCAGCGAAGGGTCATCCAATTTCAGACTGTCATAATAATTAGCAGCCAGCCGGTACTGTTGCCGGGCAAAAGATAGTTCGGCCATCTGGAGAAAGGCCCTGTTACGCTGTGCAGGATCGTTGCTGTTGTATTGTGTACTTTTCAGCAGCAGGGCCAATGCCCCGTCAATATTTTTTCCTTCCAACTGCATCTGGGCAGCCATATAATAAATGATGTCACGATAATCCTGGTACTTGTCCCTTTTGGCCATTCGCAGCAACTCAGCAATATTTTTTTCAATGGATTTCTCGCCGCCATCTTTATTTACCCGGATGGCAAAGAGCCGGGCATAAATATCCATAACCGGGTCGGTGGTATGGCTGCTGACTTTGGCGTAATATTTTTCTGCTTCCTTATAATTGCCGGATAACTCATAGAGTTGCGCAGCCAGATATTCCCACCTGGATTTTTCCTGTTTGCTGGTGGCATTGTCAAATGCATTTACCAAATGATCAGCGGCGCTGTCCCACATATTTTGTTTGTAAAACCAATAGGCCTGCACTTCATCCAGGTCGTTTCTTAATCGCTTTGGAAAATTGGGATCGTTTTTCAGGGTTACAATCAGGCTGGCGGCTTCAGCCAACTGATTTTGCGCCAGGAAGTTTCTTATTTGCCAGATGAAAGCATCGTTACGGCTGGGAGGTTCGGAAAATATTTTTTTGGGCAGACTGTTTTTTTCTTTGGTGGAAATGCTAAAGGCATTGTTGCCATCCATTTTGCTGCCAATTGTTTTGTAATAACCGTCTTTTTCTTTGGGGGCAAAAGCATAGTTAATGAACTGGAACATTAAATAGGCAGAATCGAATTTCTTTTGAAGATAATAAGAAGTGCCCCAGAGCAGGTACATATTATCCACCCAATCGTTTCTTAAATCATGCAGGGCAATGGCGGTGGAGGATTTGTAAGTAATAGAGTCAAGCTGAGTAGAATCGCCTGCCGTTACATCCAGCGAATAATTGTAAAACGAAAGCAGTTGTGAATAATCGTCTTTATAAGCTGTTTTTGCTCTTTCCAGTACTTCATTCAGTTTGTTATTGGCATTGAAGAAGAAATTGTAATGGGTAACAGTATTTTGAATAAAGCGGCGGGGAAGGGTAAATTTCTTCTCGTCGGACCTTTCCGAACGTAAAACTCTCTCATCGTATTCCTTTGGTTTCTTTAAATTAAAAGAAATTCCCAACTGGCTGAAAGAGGGAATAGTAACCTGGCAAAGGATAAGGAAGAGAACCGCAGTAATAGTATATCGGTTGGGTCGCATTTTCCGGCGCAATCTAAAGTCTTATTAACTGAAATTCAAATATTTTAGTATAAATATAGCCCATTTTTTTCTGCTTAATTTGCTGAAACCAAAATGGCGAAACCAAGCCTCTTTACTTACCTTTAAGACCCTAAATTTACGTTATGCTGAAATTAGATGCAGGCACCACCCTGAAACGGCTTCGAAACCGCTACCGGCTGGTGGTCATGAATGATGATACTTACGAGGAGGTTGTTACATTTAAATTATCCAGGCTGAGCGTTTATATCATGTTGAGCACAATTTTTGTTTTATTGGTAGGACTTACTGTCGCCCTCATCGTTTTCACACCTTTGAAGTACTATATTCCCGGCGCCAGCACAGATTATAAATCGGCACAGGAATTACGACAATTAAAATACCAGGTAGATGAAGCCAATAAACAGATAAGACTGCTTCAGCAATTTGATGCAGGATTAAGAAACGGCCCGCTGAGGGGAAATAATACGGTGATACTTGATACAACAAATCTTAATTTGCCCAAAGAAGAAACTACAAATGACTAACCGATATATCTATGTTTAATACCAAAAACAAAACCGAAATGCAACAAACAACAACCAATGGCAACGGCGCCACCTTAATCAGCGCCGGCACAACCATAAAAGGCGACATCAGCAGCAGTAGTGATTTGCGGATTGACGGCACTATAGTTGGCAATATTCACAGCTCATCAAAAATTGTAATTGGTAGTAGTGGCGTAGTAGAAGGAGATATTTCCGGCAACCAGGCTGATATTGTTGGTAAAGTAACCGGTAATATCAGGGCAAAGGAGTTGTTGCAACTGAGAGGTGAATGCGTGGTGACCGGAAATGTATATGCCGGAAAATTACAGGTGGAACCTTCGGCCACTTTTAACGGGCAATGCCATATGGGTGGCAACATAGTGGAGATGAATAACAATGAACAGCAAACTGCCGCCAGATAGTAACCGTCGTTTTTTTATGCGCTATGCCGCCCTCGCCACACAACTACTTGTGGCCATTGGGCTAAGCGTATTCATCGGGATCATAGCAGATAAGTGGTTACATACATTACCATTGCTTGCCTGTGTGTTACCTTTGCTCACCCTTGCCGGCATTTTTTATAAGCTGATGAAAGAGACAAAACCACCAAAAGATGAAAAGTAAAAAGCCGTGGCTTCCACTTGTGATTGCATTTATTCTTTTCAATGCTTTATTTCTTATTGCAGAGAACTGGATGGAGAAAAAAGGAATTAATTATGAAGTGCTGCTGATGGGCAACCTGATCCTTTTTGCAGCCACCTTTCTTTCTTTCTATGTTTACCTGCGTTCATTAAATTCATCGGGCGGTGGAGCAGCAATACGTGGTATGTACGGAAGTTTTATGATTAAGTTTTTTGTTTGTCTTCTTGCCGCAGTTATTTATATCATGGTGGCCAAAAAGAATGTAAACAAACCAGCCCTGGTTATTTGCATGGGTTTGTATATTGTCTATACGGTTATTGAGGTTTCCTCCCTGCAGAAATTACTGAAGCAAAAAAAGAATGCCTAAAAAAGAAGTTCCTGTTGATCATCTTCAGCATTATTTGCCGCCCGGCACTGCCAATGCGGTTTTGAATTACCTGCACCTGTATAAAGTTCACCTGACTATTACCCAACACAGGAAAAGCATACTGGGTGATTACCGCCACCGCACTTATCACCGCAATCACCGCATCAGTATAAATGGCAGTCTGAATCCTTTTTCTTTTTTGATTACGTTGTTACATGAATTAGCCCACCTGCTGACTTTTGAACAACACAGCAACAAAGTGCCGGCACATGGCAAAGAATGGAAAATAATTTACGGGCAACTGCTTCAGCAGTTTTTATTACATAAAATCTTTCCACCTGATATTGAAAGGGAGTTATTACAGTCATTAAAAAACCCGGCTGCCAGCAGTTGCGCCGAAGATGGTTTGCTGCGTGTGTTGAGAAACTATGATACAAAAGAAAATCATCACCGGTTGGTGGAGGAAATTAGTTTCAATGCGTTGTTCCGGTTAAGTGACGGAAGAGTTTTTCAGAAAGGGGAGAAGTTGAGGAAACGTTTCAAGTGCAAAGAAGTTGCCACGGGGAAATTGTATTTGTTTAGCCCGGTGTATGAAGTGGAAGTTATGAGTCGTGAGTCGTGAGTTCGGAGTCTGGAGTTGTTGACTCCTGACTCCCGACTATAGACTACAGACTCTTCAGCATCCACAAACTGCAACCCGTATGCCCGCTATTGCCCATGGGTCCTTTTAAATAGTCAAATCCAAATATGGCATATACTTTCAGGGCTTGTTTTAGTTCGGGCATGGTTTCCAGGTAAACCTGTTTATATCCCGAATCTTTTGCAAAGGATAAACATTTTTCAATCAATGTTCTGCCAATCCCTGTTCCTCTGGCAGTGGGAAGTAAATACATTTTTACTAATTCGCAGGTATCAGCAGGCAAACCATCGGTGGGATAAATGCCGCCACCGCCAACTATTTCATCATTCAATTCAGCAACAAAATAAACAGCGCCTTTTTTTGAAACAGTTCAAATAATGCATCTGTTGTCGGGTCGTAGTACACTGTGCCGGGATGATTGGCGCCGAATTCCGCCAATGTATCTTTTATTATTTTTGAAAGGATGGGATTGTCAGTTGGTTGAATGGACCTGATTAATACATTATTCATATTGTAAAAGTAAAAAAGAAAAAGGTTACCATTTTGCTGGCAACCTTTTTTTAAGAGGCCGGTGAAAGAATTGAACTTTCTATCTGATATGCAGGCGTGCAATTACCGGCACAGTTATGTAAAAGAATATTTTTTAGCTCGTTCAGTCAGGCGATTCATATAATCAGTTTGGCGATCAAGTATATATTTTACCCGTTCATTAAAATTTGTTTCGCTGGCCATCCACTGCTGCCGTTTGCGAAGCGATACCGGTTTTTTTATTCTATCACTGAATGCCTGCCATTTACCGGCAGACGGGATGCCGGTGTTTAGCGCCACCAGTTGCAGCATCAGTTCATGTAAACGGAAGTTGGTGGTATTGGAATTAATGCCTTTTGAATTTTCGCAGGCTGCGGTAAATGCTTTTGATAAAATGTCGGCAGCAGCAGAAAGGAATTCATCATTCACACCTTGTTTTAAATTTTGGATGGACAATAGTTCTAAAATATTTCCTGATTGCTGCCGATTAAGCTTTGGCGCATTTTCAGCCAGCGGATTCCATTCGGCCCTGCTGATTTCCTTCAGGTGATTTGGCTTGATCTCGTCATAATAATGATAAACTTTTGACGTGGGAAAATGAAGCACATTGGATTTAGTATTTATCACCAGCCCTTCATGGCTCCATTTTTTTCTTATTTTCTTAACTCCCCGCTGTGCTGTTTTTGATTTAGTTGAGTCTTGTGCCGGTGAAACAGGATTGGAAGATTTCTTATTATTACATGCTTCGGCCAGTGGCATCAGCAGAGTGCCCAGGGTAACCAGCTTAATTGTATTGCCGACAAATTTCCGGCGGTTGATGGTTCGTTTTTTCTTCTTCCCTTTCATGATGGCGGGATTTAATCAGTCCTAAGTTATGGCAATGAATTTTAAAATGCAAGAATAAAAATCCTGTTTCGATTCTTTTATTTTTCGATAGGCTTATAGTTTGAATAATAATGGTAAGTGCGGTTGGTGTGTTAGCTTCGCTGCTATGCTATACGCAACACCAACCCTGGCGTGAAAAATCAATTTCAACAAATCTGCGCCAGCGAGCCTGCGCAACAGATTTAAATAATATTTTTTTGCACAACGTGAGGACTTTGCGTTTGGCGGGGTATTGGGAAAACGTTCAGCCGGAACTGAAGCCAAACAGTGAACGATCAGGATTTATTCGTCAGCTCTGACGGAGTCTGGTACTCGTCAGAGTCATCAGACCAGCATAGAAAACCCATTCTGTGTGTAGTTGCTTAATCGTTGAGTCTGTTTTCTATATCCATTCGCTCATGTAAAATTCTAATTACCTCGATAGTATCATTTAAGACTCTGTAGAAAATGAGATGAGAATTGACCTTTGAAGCCCGATAGCCTTTTCGAACATGCTCCATTGATTTACCAGCAGTGCTATTCTTGCAGATGTAATTGATTTCATCAAATATTAGATTGTAGTAGCGATCTGCTTGTTCTACTGACCACTTTTCAACTGTATAAAGCCAAATCTCTTTCAGGTCGGAAACAGCTTTTTTGCTAATAACAAATGGAAGTGATTTCATAAATACTTGCTGTGCAGCTTCTTTAAATTCGCTTTCGGATCAAAGTTCCTTTCCATTCCGCTCTTCTCGCCTTGAGAAAGGGCTTTGTTAAGATCTTTCATTTTGAATTCTTCCACTTCTAAAAGCCTTAGCGCTGTTCGAATTACTTCACTTGCAGAATTGTACTTGCCGGATGAAATTTTAGAAGAAATAAATTCTTCAAAGTGTTCACCTAACAAAATTGATGTATTGCGTGCCATAGCGTTTGGTTTATATAAAAGTACCAATAATTGGTATTAACTCCAAGAAATGTTTCTAAGGACAGGGAAGCCCAATGCAATGTTAGCGGTTCGTGCCTTTTGTTAGGCGAGAAGCTTTTCCAATTTTGAGTTTTTTTGCTTAGTAGTCCTGCTGCGTTTCACTTTCAAATGCCTGATGAAAGCACTAATAGAAAGTTGCTCTTCTTTTGTAAGCGGTTTGCTTTGTACTCCGATAAAATCTACGTCTAATTCTTTTGATTTGTTTTTCATTTTGCAAAATATTTATCAATTAGTTTTAATGCTGCGACTGTATCAGCCAAACTATTGTTCAGCAAGACCGTAAAAAAAATCAAAATTTGTTTGGTTTTTTACACAGTTCATGTTATGTGCTGGCTTTTTTTGCTTAACATTTTATGGCAAATATTTGTCGTGGTTAACCCAAACCAGTTCATCTGTTTTATAGCCAAAACTCTTGGCTAATTTGAGATAATTCATTTTCACTTCCTGAGGAAGCGTAGGTTCTCGTGACAGAAACCATAAGTACTTTAAATTTTTTCCAGCAATTATGGCATATTTATAGTCTTTATCAATTGCAATGACGTTGTAGCCGGAATAAAATGGACCAAAAAATGAGACCTTCAACATTGCCACATTTTCAGTTCTTAAAAATTTGGCTTTACCAGTTACTCTTTTCCATTTATTTGTTTTTGTATTATAACCTTTGTTAACAACCTTTATTGTACCATTTGAATTAATTGAATATACCGCGGTTGTATTATTTAAATTTCTTTCAAACTTGAAATCTAATCTCGCTATTTCATACCATTTCCCTAAATATTTATCTTTATTAAATTGGTGAATTGCTGTTATTCCTTTTGGAATTGTGGAGCAGGAGAATAGCATAAATGATACTAAAATTATGATAGTTTGTGAAATAGTTGGTTTCATGCTTTGTTTAAGGCTTGCACATAACGTGTCAGGGCTTTCTGCTGTGCTGATATTCTGTGTCACGTCAGCCCGGTAACTAAAGATAAATAGAAATGCTGATGCTGAATAAACTTCAATTGACGTTGCGAAGAAAAGTCGCACCATGATACAGACGATAGCGATATGCCGATGAGTATTTATTCTTCAGCCAGCATAGCAGAAAGCCCCATGTGCCTGTTGCACAACTCACCACCTGTTGATAAAGATATTTGTTTTTCGCATTGTCTGCATAGTAACTTAAACTATGCAAGGCCAAAAACAACTACAACCCAAGATGCTCTACACAATAACGCTGGAGCAACTGGTGCCGGCGGATAATTTTTACCGCCGGTTAAAAAAAGAAATTGATTTAAGCTGGCTGTACACAGCCACAGAAAACTATTACGGCCGCGAAGGCCAGGAAAGCATTGACCCGGTCGTGTTTTTCAAAATCTGCTTAATCGGATATATTAATAATATCAACAGCGACAGAAGGCTTGCCGAGTATTGCGCAGATAGCCTGGGCATCAGATTGTTTTTGGGTTATGATATAGATGAGGCCTTGCCCTGGCACAGTACCATCAGCCGCACAAGACAATTATATGGAGAACAGGTATTCAAGCAACTCTTTGAACAGGTATTTGAAAAATGTATGTCCAGCGGCATGATCGCCGGGCATACACAGGCATTGGACGGTGCGTTTTTAAAAGCCAATGCCAGCAAGGATAGTTTAGAAATAAAACAAGTGAGCCAAAGTGTAGAAAATTATTTATTAGAAAACATAAAAGCCAACACATCGCCCAGGAGACCTGCAAAGAAAAACCGTGCAGAGGAAGAGCAACAACACATGGATGGCGATGAGGAAGAGCAAACAAGACAGTTGAAAGACCTGGATACAAGATATCAGCGACAAGAAAAAGATTATGAAGAAATGCCGGGCAGTGATAGTGGAGGAAAGTTTTTAAGTAACAAAACACATTACAGTCCCACCGACCCCGATGCAAGAATAGCCGTGAAGCCCGGTAAACCAAGAGAATTGTATTATAGCGGACAGATAGCGGTGGACACAGCGCACCATGTCATTACCCATGCACAAAGCTTCAGAGCCGATGGTAAAGACGGCCGTGATTTAATAACCATCGCATCACAACTGCAAACAAGATTACAACCTCACGGAATAAAAATAGAAAAGCTGCTGGCCGACGGAGCCTACAGCAGCGGAGCAAATTATCAATACCTGGAACAGCAAAACATTACGCCTTACATTCCTTTACTGGGCGGAGCGTTATGTGGCAGCGAAGGATTTATGTATGATGAACAAAACGACTGGTACATCTGCCGCAACAATAAACTGCTAAAGGGAAGTGGCCGGGTAGTGGACGATGGTAAAGGCCATCCGGTAAAAAAATATTTTTCATTGCAGAGCGATTGTAAAAATTGTCTGCTGAGAAAAAGCTGCATAACAGAAAAAGCAAAAACAAAAAAAATACAGCACAGTATTTACAAGGCAGAACTGGAAAGAGCCAAAGCCCGGCAGCAAACGGTAAAAGCCAAAGTGATGAAACGAAAACGCAGCAGCACGGTAGAGCCGGTATGGGGCACACTAATAAATTTTACCGGCATGAAAAGACTGAATGCAAGAGGACTAAAGGCCGCCAATAAAATGCTGCTGCTGGCCGCCACGGTTTATAACCTGAAGAAGTGGCTGAAGTTTACAGCGCCCCAAACAGCAATCAAAGCTATGGCGATGATAAAAACAAAAACCAGGAAAGGTGTTGGGCTTATCAGAAACATTTTATGGCAACTTCTTTTAAGACCAATGCAGCCAGGAAAATTTTTCCGGCCATCATTGTGCTATGTAAAAAATCAAAAATAGCCAGGGTATAAAAGCTTCAGAAAGACTGTAAAAAGAAACTACAGATGAGAATTTTTGAAATTGATGTTGTGCAACAGTGACCGAATGTTGTAGGCAGCCAATGTCACGGTACTGAGAAAGAAAGTGTCCTGTTAAAAGGGATTGACGTTTATCAAGATGGTGTTCTAACTATGTCTAATGGTCGTCCCACTGATAACTTAGCAAAGACCAGAAATACTTTGGAAAACATGATGGGGTTGTCTAATGACGGTTCTGCTAACGGAGTTTCCAATGTTAGCGGCTTGCCTTTATCCAACCCTGTAATAAGTTATTTCTGTCAAAACGAAAACAAGTCTTGTCTTGATGGATTGTCCCAAGATGAAAAATTTTCATTTATGAATATTGTCCAAAAGCAATTTAATAAAGGCATCAAAGTTGTTATAAATTATAGTGAATTAGCTCTTTGATTGGGTGTATGCTGAAACCATATATCCTGTTAGGTCGTCCGGGAACTCGCTTTGAATTAAAAGTGTATATCTTGGGTTAGTGGTAATGATATTTAATACCGCCTTTTCATAATCCAAAATATGTCTTTCCCATTTTTTTAATTTTTCGGCGGCCTTGTCTATTAATTGCTTTTGTTCTTGTTTCATTTCTGAATAAGGAACATTGTCAATACAAAAAGCATCTTGAATTTTTTCCATAAAACAAATGTTTAGTGAGTAATAAAAAATACTACAATCAATTAGGTCAACCTGCTACTGATAAAGAAATTAATGAGTATAAGAAAATTCTTAAAAAGAAGCTGCCTAAAAAAATAAAATATATTGATGTGTCAACACTGTCTAATAAACCTTCTCAATCCCTTTCTCGGTAATGTTTTTATCTAATTCGTGGTAATAAATGTCTGCCCCGTTATATGTAAAAACGTAAACCTCAAAATCTTTTTCTGATTTATCTTTTACGTCAAGCAATGCGTATTTGTCATTAAGGTCATTTTTTAATAGAAAGTCTATAGCCTTAACTATTTCACCCTTACGACAAATAAACACTCCATCAATCTTCCAACTTGGGTCATTGTTATGTTCGTCAGTTAATGGCATGCCTACTAAAATAGGTCTATAGTGTTGTCTTACTTTTACTGCTGTTTCAAAATCAAATACCATTTTACATATTTTTTTAGTTTGTCAAGTCTGTGTTACGTCAGCCGAAGAACATATTCGTCCATCCCAATAGAAATACAAAAGATGGGCTGTCCAACCCAGAATATAAACGCACTGCTCCCTATTGGATTGCCTACAACACTCTAATATACGACACTTCTTGCACAGAAAAGTCTTAATTTTCAGCATAAAACTGTGCAAATGACAATTCTTAAATACTGGAACAAGAAATACCAGATTGCTTTGGCTGACTGGCAAAACGTTTACCAGTTTCCCCAAAAAGAAAAAATGATGAATGAAGTGTACCGGGGCGCTTTGTACTACCGGGTTAAAGGGTCAGCCCGGCGTATCAGTTATCTGCAATTAAAAAAAGGATTGCAGCGAAGAGAAATGGGAGTGATCAATGATTTGCTTCCTTTTTAGCTATCAGCTATTGACAGCCTTCCTGATTTTTACCAATTGCGTTAAAAGATTTTCCAGCAAATCCAGTTTCAGCATATTGGCTCCATCACTTTTTGCTTTGGATGGATCGGGATGTGTTTCAATAAATAGTCCATCGGCTCCCGCAGCGATTGCAGCTTTTGCAATCGTTCCTATCAGTTGGGGATTGCCTCCTGTAATTCCGGATGTTTGATTGGGTTGTTGCAATGAATGAGTAACATCCATGATAACCGGTACTCCATGCGCCTGCATGGCAGGAATGTTACGGTAATCAACCACGAGGTCCTGGTAACCAAATGTGGTACCTCTTTCCGTCAGCATCACTTTATTATTACCTGCGGTTTTTATTTTATCCACCGCAAACTTCATGGCTTCGCCGCTTACAAACTGACCTTTTTTTACATTCACAATCTTACCTGTCTTAGCAGCGGCAATTAATAAATCTGTTTGCCGGCAAAGAAAGGCGGGTATTTGTAAAACATCGACATAGTTGGCTGCTATGGCCGCTTCTTCTGCGGTATGAATATCCGTTACCACAGGAAGAGAAAATTTTTTGCCGGCATTTTGAAGTATGTGTAAGGCCGTCTCATCTCCGATTCCTGTAAAAGAAGTTCCGCTGGTGCGGTTAGCCTTGCGGTAAGATGATTTAAAAATATATGGGATGCCGAGTTTTTTGCAGATGGCTGAAACTTTCTCCGCCACTTCCAGAACAAGGTCGTTGCTTTCTACCACGCAGGGGCCGGCCAGCAGGAAGAAATTTTTTTCATCATAAGACTGGGCTTTGAATAAATCTTTCAGGAATTTTTCCATAAGGCGAAGGTAACAAATGCGATAATATGAATTGTTTCTAAATGCTGATCAGTTTCAAAAACTCTTCTTTCTTTCTTCTTGCCACGTCTACATAATTGCCATTTTGCATTTCAATCTGGCCGCCATCGCCTTTAATATACCGCTTGATAAAATTCAGGTTGATAATATGTGAATGGTGTGTACGAAAAAAAATATCTTCAGGAAGCAATTCTTCAAATTCTTTCAGTGTTTTACTGGCAGTTAATTTTGAATGATCGGTGAAATACAGAATAGTGTAATTGCTCTGTGCTTCCAGGTGAATAATAGAATTGATATCATAGAACAGCAGGCCCTGCATCGTTGGCACAGCAATTTTATTAAATATTTTTTTGCTGCCAAGATTTTGTTCCAGTGCATCCAGTTTCTTTTCCGTTTGATTGAATGACTGGTTGCTGATCCGTGCAATGGCTGATTGCAATTCTTCAATGTCAATGGGTTTCAGCAGGTAATCAAAAGCAGAGTATTTAATGGCGGTAATGGCATACTGGTCATAGGCAGTAGTGAAAATGATTTGAAAGTTTTTCTCTTTTACCTGTTTCAGCATATCAAAGCCATTCATCCGGGGCATTTCAATATCAAGGAATATTATATCAGGATGATGTTTTTCAATAAGGAGCAGACCCTGTTCGCCGTTTTCGGCTTCACCTGCTAACTGAACATTCTTGCAGTAGTCAAGAAGCTTCTGTCTTAATGCAATTCGTCCTTTCAGTTCGTCGTCAATAATTATTGCTTTCAGCATTATTGAATATTTATTAGTACTTCAACTTTTGTTCCGGAGGCTTCACCATTTTCTGTTAGGTCGGTAATTTTTACAGAAGCTTTGTCTTCTTTGTTAAACAATCTTATCCTGTCGCTGCTCATCTGCATGCCATATGATATTTTTTCTTTTTGATGAAAAATTGATGCTTCATTTCCGTTTCTGCCCCGGCCATTGTCGGTTATACAATAATGAATTTGTTCATCTTTTTTTTGAATGGAGATAAATAGTTTCCCGTTGTTATCCGGCCGGTTTCTAAGACCATGTTGTATGGCATTTTCTACATATGGCTGAACGATTAATGGCGGCACTTTATAATCGTCCTGTAACAGGGCTTCATCGGTTTTTATCTCCACCCTAAATTTGTTTTCGTTTCTAAACTGTTCCATGTCTATATACAACTGCAGCGTTTCAATATCTTTTGTTAAGGGTACGGTATTTTGCCTGGAACTGTCCAGGATATTGCGGATGAGTTTGGCAAATTTGTTCAAATATACCGTGGCATGGTATTTATCGTTGCTTTGTATCAACGCATCAATACTGTTGATACAATTGAAAATAAAATGAGGATTCATCTGTGCCCGCAACGCCATCATTTCTGTTTCGGCAATCTTCTGTTTCACTTCCGCTCTTCTGCGGATATTGCTGATTCTTATTTTCACCAGAAAAAAAACCAAAGTTCCTATCGCTATGACAGCCAATATTCTGAATAGCGGGGTTTGGAGAAATGAGGGAGCAATAATTATCTGCATCTGGTCGCCTTTTTCATTCATTACGCCGCTGTTATTAGCTCCCTTTATTTTCAAAACGTATTTCCCCGGTGAAAGATTGGTATATGAAATATTGCCGTCCGGAGACTGTCGCCAGTCAGCATCAAAGTTTTCTAATTTATAAAAGAATTTATTCTGGTACGGGCTGGTAAAATTCAGAACTGCAAAAGAAATATTGATGACATTCTGCTTGTGCCTGAGACGGATTTCTTTTTCACCTTCCTGTATCAGGTGCCAGGCAAATGGTTTGTCAAGTATTTTTATTTCTGAAAAATTTACAGATGGTACATCTGTATTGAAAGGAAACCGATCGGGATCAATAATTACAATACCTCCGTTATAAGCTGCTGCCACCTGTCCATTGCCTAGACTGGTCAGAGCCCCTTCAAAATAATCAGAGGGCAGCCCCTCACGGGTGGAAAAATTATAAAACTGTTTTTTGGCAGGGTCAAACATGGAAATGCCCGTCGTTGTTGTAATCCACAGCCTGTTATTTTTATCCATGCACAAACGGTTATTCTGATTATTCGCCATGCCATCAGCAGTAGTATAACGGGTGAATTGCTTTGTCTTCGTGTCAAAGAAAAATAAACCTTGTAATGAAGTGATCCATAGATTTCCATTTTTATCATCTGTCATTTTCCCCAAAAAATTACTGAGCCCGGCAGCAGGAGGGTTGGGCCTGTATATTGTAAAATCAGAAGAGGATGGATGATACAGGCATAGTCCATTGGCAGTGGAAGCATACACTTCATTCCGGTTATTGATTATTAAATCCAGCACATTATTATCTGCCAGGCTTCCGGGATTTTTTTCAGCATGACTAAAGTGTTGTATATACTTTCCTGTTTTTTTATCAAAAAGATATATTCCCATATTCCAGGTACGGACAAAGAACAGGTCTTTTTCATAGGGAATTATTTTTCTTATCTGCCATTCAAGATGACCATTATTATTTTCTCCAGGTGGCAGAAATACCGCATATCTTTTTGTTACTTCATCAAACTTAATAAGGCCTGAATCGGTACTGAACCAGGTCATTTTTTTTTCAGGAAGGATATGGAAAATGCTTTTACTCCGGCTGCTGGCGGAAAATGGAGGAACCGATGTTATCCGCTTTATCAATTTCCATTTTTTATCATATTGATACAGCCCCATGTAATTCCCCACTGCAAGCAAATAGCCGGATTCATTTTCAGCTATTACATCGGCTTCGCCAAATTTTTCAGATTCGCCTCTGGTACTGCCTGCAAGTCCGGGATTTGAAAAAAGCTGCAACTGGGGATTGAGCAGGCTGATGCCATTTTGTGTACCCAACCAAATAATTTTTTGCCGGTCCAAAAAGATATTATTGATGCGATCGCCGGATAATGATGATGGATCAGTAATATCATGCTTGTATGTTTCAATACTTTTATCCTGCTGATTTACTATTACCAGTGCCTGATCCGTACCTGCCAGCAACAGATCCTTTCCGCTGAATGAACAACGAAGAAGGGATAAAGTAATCTTTGAAATATTTTCCGGTAAAGCCGGTTTAAATTTTTTTGTTACAGTATTAAATTCTGCAAGGCCATATCTCCATTCGGCTATGTAAAAGGCCGTATCATCTTTGGGAAGAAGATCATAATACAACGAATATTCTCTGCCGGATGAATAGCGGGTAAATTCTTTTTGCACCGGATCAAAAGAAAAAATGCAGAAGAAGCCTGCACACCAGAGCCGATGCTGCTTGTCTTCAATAATCTTCCGGATGCTCCCCGAAACATTATTTTGCATTTGCCCGGCTGCAGACAGGGTATGATAATGAATAAAAGTTTTTTTCTTTCTGTCAAAATAATCAAGACCTGTTTTGGTACCCACCCATAAATCATTATTATGGTCAATGAAGGGGATGGGTTGATAGTTGTTACTCAGCGAGCCTTGATTGCCCGGAATATTTTTGTAATTGGTAATGGAATCGGTAAGCGGGTTGATGCTGCAGAGCCCATCGGTGGTGCCTGCCCAAACAAGCCCTTTTTTATCAACTGCAATGCCCGTAATATTATTATTAGGCAATGAATTAGTTTGTAAAGGATCGAACCGGTAAATTTTAAAATGCCGGCCGTCATAGCGGTTCAACCCGTCCGCCGTGCCGATCCAGATAAAGCCGCTGCTGTCCTGTGTGATGCAGTTGATGTTATTGTTGGATAAACCATCCTGCATGCTGAGGTGGGTGAATACCAGTTTTGAATTTTGCTGTGCAGGGATGATGTTATGTACAAGAAAGAATATAATTAGTATGGGTAGTTTTTTATACACTGGCAAAGTCTTTTCCGAATTTACAAAGAATTGCGAATCTTGAGAGTGATGTTTTAAATGGGTTGAAGAAAACTCATTTTATTTATAATAGGTTTTAAGTTCTTCCATTTGTTTCATCAAATAGTCAATTTTCTTTTGTTGCTCCTCAATAATTTTTTGTTGTTCCTGAACGGCCTTTACCAGTGGTACAACAAAAGAGGCGTAAGCAATACTATAATGGTCGCTGACATTACCAGGGGGTCTTACTCCATTAAACTCATATCCCAGATCTTTGGCAGCAGTTTCTACTTCCTGAGCTATAAATCCAGTCAACCTTTTTGGATTCAGACTGGCATAGGCTCCGGCCGTTTGTTTATATTTTTTGGAAATGCTGTCGGGCATTAGCTGGGTGACATGATTTATAAGTTTATCATTGTTTACCTGGTAGGTCACCGGGTTAAGTTTATTTATAAATGACAGGCCGGGAACGTCATTAAGGATATTTTCCTTAAACCTTCCATCTGAAAAATTATACCAGTCAGAATATCCACCTACTGCAATAATACCGGGATAAGTACCTCCAATAATAACTAAATCATTATTATTAACGATGGCGTTTGCGCCAATGGCTGTAGCATCGCCAAAACTACCACTACCAACATTTGCCATATAACCAATAGCTGTATTAAAATTCCCGTCAATATTACCGCTAAGAGCATTTCCACCGATGCCTGTATTATTTGTTCCAATGGTATTTGCTCCTAAGGCTCCCCAGCCACTTGCTGTGTTAATATAGCCTATTGTATTATATAAAAGTGCTCCATATCCGCTGGCTACATTATGATAACCAGTTGTATTAGATTTTAGTGCCCAAAAACCAAATGCAGCATTGGTAGTTCCTGAAGTATTAGAAAGCAATGCTTCTTTACCAAATGCGGCATTGCCATACCCCGTGGAATTTGTAAATAGTGAATTATATCCTGAAGCTGTGTTTTCGTATCCTGTAGTATTTGAGTACAGCGCATTAGTTCCTGTCGCTGTATTATTATACCCGATGGTATTTAATAACATAGCGGCTGTACCTGTCGCTGTATTATTTACGCCAGTTGTATTAGCCTTCAAGGCAGTATAACCAATTCCGGTATTATATAATCCGGTAGTATTTTGCTTCAGCGATTCATATCCCATTGCAGTATTGCCGTCGCCGGTTGTATTTTGGTAAAGTGCACCAACCCCCGTGGCTGTATTCTTGGTGCCGGTTGTATTGAAATTAAGGGCAGAGCTGCCATATGCCACGTTAAAACTTCCTGTTGAGTTGGTGTAAAGAGCATAATCTCCCATGGCTGTATTTTGGTTGCCAGTTAAATTATGTTCTAATGCATGAGATCCTGCTGCATTGTTATACAAACCACTTGTATTCGAATACAGGGACATGTATCCAACGGAGGTATTATTACCACCTGAAGTA
This sequence comes from Chitinophagaceae bacterium, assembly GCA_032654705.1. Taxonomy (GTDB): domain Bacteria; phylum Bacteroidota; class Bacteroidia; order Chitinophagales; family Chitinophagaceae; genus JJ008. The sequence continues at coordinate 1,507,124 of JAULAZ010000003.1, read as the reverse complement.
TTGGCCTGCAAAGAACTGCTGCCTATAGCTGTATTGTTTTGGCCTGTTGTATTCCCATTCAGCGAATTCTGGCCCACTGCTGTGTTCAAACTTCCTGTCGTATTTGATGCTAATGATTCCTGTCCTAAAGCTGTATTTCCTGTCCCTGTAGTATTGAGGAAAAGGGAAAAATGACCAAAAGCTGTATTTGCATTTCCAGAAGTATTAAAAAAAAGTGCTCCCCTGCCTGTTGCCGTATTATAGAAGCCGGTGGTATTTTGTGCCAATGCATTTTGGCCAAAGGCCGTATTATCGAATCCAGTATTCAATCTTCCTGAACCATAACCAAAATAGGTAGAACCAGAAAGGGAATCTATCATTCCTGCGAATTGATTATTCATCCGGAACATTACCGGGTTATCATCCGTTGTTCCAATAAAATTTACTGATGGATTAGTTCCCGTGTTTCCTTTAACACCCCAGCCCGTGGTTGCAGTTGTTATTTCTGTCCAGTTATTTCCATCATGATACCAGAAACTGCTGGTTGTTGTATCATATAACATTAATCCTTTTGCAGGAGATGATATAGCAAGCCGGGATGTTGTGGATGTTCTGGGTATCAGTATTCCCTTTGTATTGCTTTTCAATTCCAGCAATGAACTGTTATCGGGGGTGGGTGTTCCGATACCTACATTTTGTGCCATACACAAAGAAGCCTGAACAACCAGTATTAAAAGCAGGTATATGCGGCGCATAGAATATATTTTTTACAAAATTTACTCTATTGTCTTCTGCACTTGAATCAGAATTAGCCATTCACAGATACTGGTGAGCAGGCGGAAATACTCAATTAAGACCTTACATTTGTTTTATAAAATTCTTTATGGTTAAACAAAAAATTCTTGTCATCGGTGCATCTGGCCAGATAGGCGTAGAACTTACACTGGCTCTTCGTAAAATATATGGCAATGCAAATGTCGTTGCCTCAGACCTCCGGGAAGAAAACGAATTACTGAAAGGAACCGGCCCTTATGTTTCGCTGGATGTGATGAACAATGAAATGCTGCATGTGCAGGTAATCCGGCAGGGCATTACCCAGATTTATTTACTGGCAGCCATTCTATCTGCCACCGGAGAAAAAAATCCCGGTCTTGCCTGGAACCTGAATATGCAAAGCCTGCTGAATGTGCTGAACATTGCCCGGGAAGAAAAACTTCATAAAGTTTACTGGCCATCTTCTATTGCTGTATTCGGACCCACTTCTCCAAAACAAAATTGTCCGCAACAAACCATAATAGAACCGTCAACAGTATATGGCATTAGCAAATATGCCGGTGAATTCTGGTGCAATTATTTTCATATGAAATATGGAATTGATGTCAGAAGTCTTCGCTATCCGGGTTTAATTTCTTACAAATCTGCCCCCGGTGGCGGCACTACTGATTATGCGGTAGAAATTTATCACCAGGCATTGGAAGAAAAAAAATACCAATGTTTTTTAAAAGAGGATACTTACCTGCCCATGATGTATATGCCCGATGCTATACGGGCAACTATCGAATTGATGGAAGCAGATGCCAATAAAATTTCGGTGCGTACCTCTTATAATCTTTCGGGAATGAGTTTTTCTCCAAAAGAAATTGCAGCAGAAATAAAAAAACAGGTTCCTGATTTTTCTATTTCATACAAACCGGATTACCGCCAGGCCATTGCCGATAGCTGGCCGCAAAGTATTGATGACAGTGTGGCCCGGAAAGATTGGAGATGGAAGGAGGAATATGATTTGGCGGCCATGACAGGGGATATGCTTGCCAACCTGAAATAATTTCATCGCACAATAAGGAAATGAATAAACTCCTGAAAGGGTAATTCTGTTATTGTGATGTCACTTACCACAGCACGGGAAGGTCCGGTTTTGCACCAGGCTGTTAGTTCATCCAGTTGTTCTTTGGTGCCGGTGGCAAGTATAAAAACCGTTCCGTCTCGCAGGTTTTTAACCTCGCCTGTTATTCCTAACTCCAGAGCTTTTTCCCTGGTGCTTTGGCGATAATAAACTCCCTGTACTTTGCCGGTAATGGTGATGGAGATAGTAAACCCCTGTCCCCTAAAGGGGGACTTAAGTGGTAGATTCATTTTGTTGAAGATAAAGTATCAAAGTAGTTGGTTTTCTCTTTTTCGCCAGTTACTCTCCTGCTTCAGTATTTGTGCTTTATTTATTTTGGTAATAATAAAGGTATGATTGATCTAAGTATCCCCTTCTGCGGGAAAGTGGGGAATCAGGCTGACGATTTCTTCCAGGTATTGCTGATCAATAAGGTCAAACTGGTCGTATTCATTGCTGTCAGCATCCAGCACAGCTACTACTTCATTATTTCGTAAAACCGGTACGACAATTTCTGACCGGGACAAGCTGCTGCAGGCTATATGGCCGGGAAATTGTTCAACATCCGGTACTATCAATGTTCTGGCCTCAGCCCAACTGCTGCCGCAAACCCCTTTACCCTTTCTTATTCTTGTGCAGGCCACAGGGCCCTGGAAAGGAGCAAGGACCAGTTCATTGCCTTTCACCAAATAAAATCCAACCCAAAGCCAGCCAAATTGTTCTTTTAAGGCGGCTACTATATTCGCCATATTGGCTACCAGGTCAGCTTCTCCTTCTAATAATCCTTTAACCTGGGGAATCAGCGACTGGTATTGTTCGGCTTTATTACCTGTTATGATGTGCAAATCATCTGCCATCAGGCAAAGGTAAACGGACTTGGGAAATAATAAGTCTTATCCCGGAGAACCGGGTTGAAACTAATCCAATAAGAAAAGAGATAATTTTTTCCGCTAAGTGTATTTAAATGAAATGAAGTTGTAATTTTAATCCACTCAAAAACAAACTGTTTATTCTCAACATTAAAATTACACAGCTATGGCTACTAAAAAGAAATCAAAAAAGAAAGCAGCAAAGCCGGCCAAAAAAAGAAAGCAGGCTTCAAAAACTAAAGTAACCCGCAAAAAAGCAGCGCCAAAAAAAGTGGCAAAGAAAAAAGTTGCAAAAGCAAAACCAAAACCAAAACGCAAACCTGCACCCCGCAAAAAAGCAGCGCCTAAAAAAGTGGCGAAGAAAAAAGTTGTGAAGAAGGTGGTGGTAAAGAAAGTGGCAAAGAAAAAAAGCCCGGTGAAAAAAGTAATAGTTCCTAAACCTGTTGCTGCACCTGCAAAAGTGGAAGAGGTTGTTATTACCCCTGCTGCCCCCGCCGAAGTGAGTGAACCGGTAGTAGCTGTTGATTCAGAAAATAAAAATTAATTAGTGTAAGTATCATCTGTAACCCGGGGGGCATATTTCCCGGTGCAGTTGCTTATAATAATTTTAGCCGCCTGCAGAGGCGGCTATTTTATTATGATAAGTCAAAGGATTAGTTAATCCGGGATTGACTTAATTTAACAAGGGAGAAGAATCAATCATCTTTTTATCACTCTCGGCATAATTCTTAATCTCATTATATAAGGTATCTCTTTCTACAGGTGTTCTTTTTGCCTGCCTGATCAATGAAACCAATTCATCAGTCGTCATCGAAGGGTTTTGTTCTTCTGCCCCGGCCATGCTGTAAATTTTGGTGGTATCATCAATGGTGCCGTCAATATCATCCACGCCAAAGGAAAGAGAGAGTTGTGCATTCTGCCGGCCCAACATCGGCCAGTAGGCTTTTATATGAGGGAAGTTGTCCAGGTATATTCTTGCAATGGCATACATTTTCATGTCTTCAATTACACTGCATTCCGGAATATTACTCATGTCGTTGTCTTTATTACGGAATTTCAGCGGAATAAATGTATTGAACCCGCCGGTCTTATCTTGTAAATCTCTCAATCTTCTCATGTGGTCAACCCGGTGGTTATAATTTTCAATATGGCCATAGAGTATTGTTGCGTTGCTGTGCATTCCCAACCGGTGTGTGATTTCATGAATTTTTAACCAGCCTTCCGCATCTACTTTATCGGCGCAAATTTTTTCTCTTATTTCCGGATCAAAGATTTCAGCGCCCCCACCCGGAATGGAATCCAATCCTGCTTCTCTTAAATATTTCATTCCTTCTTCTACACTCATCTTTGCCTTGCGGAACATATAATCCAGTTCCACTACTGTAAATCCTTTTATATGCAGGCCGGGACGGTGAGCTTTTATTTTGCGAAGCAATTCAGCAAAAAACTCCAGGTTCATCTTGGGATGCACACCACCAACAATATGTACTTCCGTTACCGGTTTTCCGTCGTAGCTTTTTACGATATCCAGCATTTGTTCCATCGTCAGTTCCCAGCCTTCGTCCTTATGTGCATACAGGCGGCTGTAGGAACAAAAGTTGCAACTAAAAACGCATACATTGGTAGGCTCAATATGAAAATTGCGGTTGAAATAAACCTTTTCACCATTCTTTTTCATCCGGATTTCATTGGCAAGGCTACCGACAAACCCGGGACTTGCTTTTTCAAAAAGCAGGAGTCCTTCTTCATCAGTTATTCTTTGCCCTGTTTTTACTTTTTCTGCTATTCGTTTCAGGTCTTCTGAAATATCTGTAGTTGCTATCATGGTTGTATCAATAATTACAGGATTACAAAGTTACTACACCCGGCAGTCTTTTCCCGCAGATTTTCGCTGATCTTCTTCGCTGATTTCGCAGGCAAACATTTGTGTAAATCTGCGGTCTTATATCTGCATTTATCAGCTGGAAGTATTAACAGGTTGGGCTATAAAGTATTTAAGAAATCCTTATCTTCCCTTTTTGATTAAGTTTAATTATCAAAACAGGGAAACATGAATATAAAATTACGGTTAACGATCTTAAGCTTTTTCCAGTTTTTTGTTTGGGGCGCCTGGCTGATAACTATTGCGACTTATTTTTTTAGCCATAATATGGGTACCGGCGTTCAGTTTGGAGCAATTTTTTCAACGCTTGCTATTTCTTCACTGATCATGCCTGCATTAACAGGAATCATTGCCGATAAGTGGATTAATGCTGAACGGCTATATGGTATCCTGCACATTCTGTACGGGGCTGCTTTATTTTATGTGCCATATGTGCATGACGCTAATACGTTGTATTATATTATTCTTGCTGCAATGATTTGCTACATGCCCACTATTTCACTCTCCAATTCTATATCCTATACAATACTTAAAAGAGAGAACTATGATGTAGTAAAAGTGTTTCCCCCGATAAGGGTTTGGGGAACTATTGGTTTTATTGCGGCCATGTGGACGACCAACCTTACCGGAAGCAAGGCCAATGCAAACCAATTTATTATTGGTGCAGTTGCAGCCATTGCGTTGGGAATTTATTCATTTACTCTTCCAAAATGTCCGCCACAAAAATCTATTGCCAAAGATGCCTCCATTATGGAGCAATTGGGATTGAATGCCTTTAAGCTTTTTGCTAAATATAAAATGGCATTATTTTTTATTTTCTCCATGTTCCTTGGAGCAGCATTGCAATTGACCAATATGTATGGCGATACTTTCCTGAATGATTTTGGTAAAGTGCCTCAATACCAGGACTCATTTGTGATAAAGTATTCCACGATTATCATGTCCATTTCCCAGATTTCAGAAACCGTGTTTATTCTCACCATTCCTTTTTTCCTGAAACGTTTTGGTATTAAGAAAGTGATGTTGTTTTCCATGATTGCCTGGGTTTTACGTTTTGGTTTATTTGCTTATGGCAACCCAGCTGATGGATTGTGGATGATTATATTTTCCTGCATTGTCTATGGAATGGCGTTTGATTTTTTCAACATATCCGGATCTTTATTTGTAGAAACCACCACCGACTCAAAAATTCGTTCCAGTGCCCAGGGAATGTTTATGATGATGACCAATGGAGTCGGGGCTTTTTTAGGAAGTAAGATAAGCGGCTTTATCATCGATAAATATTATACAGTTAATGGTAGTGACAAAAACTGGCAGGGTATCTGGACAGCCTTTGCCATCTATGCCTTGATTGTGGCTGTATTGTTTGCTGTCTTTTTCAGGCATAAACATGACCCGAAAGATTTGGGAAATATTCAGCATTAATTAAATAAAACGTATTTCAATAACAAAAGAAACCCCGCCAAACAGCGGGGTTTCTTATTTCTTTTTAATTCTATGTAATCAGGAGAATCTAGGTTCTAAATATGCGCCTCAATTTTCTTTACAAAATTCCCTTTTGGTTGGGCACCTACTAATTTATCAACCACCTGTCCGTTTTTAATAAAAAGAATAGCGGGAATGGAAGTGATGCCATAGTTCATAGATATCTGCGGGTTTACATCCACATTTACTTTGCCTACGTTTACTTTGCCAGCATACTCTTTGCTCAGTTCTTCAATTACCGGACCTATTGCCCGGCAAGGGCCACACCATTCTGCCCAAAAATCCACTACGGTCAGTTTATCAGAAGCTAACACATCTGCCTGAAAATTTGAATCAGTAAACTCTTTTGCCATTTTTTTAATTTTAAATTTTATTATTCAAGGGGATGCAAATTTAAGTCCGTTACAGATAACATGCGACTATGACATAAAGTTGTGTAAAACTTGTCATCCGGTTCGTCATATAGATTACAAAACTGCTAAAACGGCGGCTAATGTGTCTGACACATGAAACTAAGTGTCAAACGCTCCGCCGGCTGGCGGACGTCAGACACTTACAACCTGCACATACAACTCAGGGCTTTTTTCCAGGAACTGTATCATTTCTTCGTTCATTTCAAAGCCATTATTCATTGTCACCAGGCTGATCTTCATCTTGTTTTTTGGCTCTGTCAACGTGAATTTCAAAGTGGATTTACCCGGGAAATTCTTCAGATTTTTTTCTACAAAGCTTACCATTTCCTTACTGATATCCTGCGGGTGGGCTTCAATGGTTACCTGTTTGGTCATATTCCGTTTCATGGTTTCTGCCAGTGAAACACTCATTACTTTAAATTCGAATTCATCCTTATTATACCGCTGCTTGAAATAGCCGGTAATAAAAACGGTGCTGCCCTGAACTAAAAAAGGAGAAAGACGCAGATAATCTTCGCTGAATAAAATAATTTCTGTTTTGCCACTGTAGTCTTCAATTACAAAATTTCCATACTTGTTTCCGCTTCTTGCAATTTTATGCTGTGCCTCTGCCACCAGTCCAATCAAACGAAAAGGTTTGCCCGGGTTGGGATACATCTTTATTGCTTCTTTGAATTCATTAAAATCAGCAATGGGAGTTACACCATAATGCCTCATTTCAAATTTGTAGTGATCCAGCGGGTGACCGCTCAGGAACATACCGGTTACTTCTTTTTCATGATCTAACTGAACAGTAAGTTGCCATGGTTCACATTCAGGTAATCGCGGAGGAGGTATTTCCATAGTAATAGGCAAATCTCCAAATAAAGTATTGGCCGTACTTGCATTTTGCGAAGCAAGCATCTGCCCATATTTTATTACCCTTTCCAATCCATTGATGGTTTCTCCTTCAGGGGTATAAAAATATTGTGCCCGGTGATGTTCGGTAAAACAATCAAAGCCGCCGGCATAAGCCAGACTTTCTAACGTTTTTTTATTGACTGTTCTCTGATTAATACGTTTGATGAAATCAAAAAGGCTGACAAACGAACCATTTTTTTGTCTTTCACCGATAATACTTTCAACTGCTGCTTCACCAACACCTTTCAATCCACCGAGACCAAAACGAATTTCACCTTTATTATTTACGGCAAACCCTTTCAGTGATTCATTAATGTCAGGCCCAAGAACTTTAATACCCATTCTTTTACATTCCTCCATAAAGAAAGTAATCTTATCAATGCTGCCGGCATTATTCAACACGGCCGACATATATTCAGCCGGGTAGTGCGTTTTTAAATAAGCAGTTTGATAAGCAACATATGCATAACAGGTGGAATGGGATTTATTAAAAGCATATTGAGCAAATGCTTCCCAGTCGGTCCAGATTTTTTCTAATTTCTCCGGAGGAAATAATTTTTCTGTTGCACCGGCAATAAACTGCGCCTTCATTTTATCCAGAACTGTCTTTTGTTTTTTACCCATTGCTTTCCGCAATACATCTGCATCGCCTTTGCTGAAACCTGCCAGGCTTTGCGCCAGCAACATTACTTGTTCCTGGTACACGGTGATGCCATAAGTTTCTTCGAGGTACTCCGCCATCTCAGGTAAGTCATAAGTGATGGCTTCTCTTCCATGTTTGCGATCTATATAATTGGGTATATAAGCAATGGGTCCCGGACGATACAAAGCGTTCATCGCAATCAGGTCGCCAAACTTATCGGGTTTTAGTTCCCGCAGGTATTTCTGCATGCCTGCACTTTCAAACTGGAAGGTGCCAATAGTGGAGCCATGTTGGTATAACTCAAATGTTTTCTTATCGTCAAATGGAATTTTGTCAATGTCAATTTCTACTCCATGAATTTCTTTGATGAGTGCAAGTGCATTTTTTATTATGGTCAGGGTCTTCAATCCAAGGAAGTCCATTTTAAGAACACCGGCTTCTTCAATCACATTGCCTTCAATCTGTGTTAACCACAAGGATGATTCTTTGGAAGTGGCAACAGGAAGCAATTCCGTTAAATCTTTTGGTGCAATGATAATACCGGCTGCATGAATGCCGGTGTTTCTTACAGAACCTTCCAATCTTTCGGCTTCATGTAAAACTTTACTCAATATTGTTTTTTCATCTTTGTATATCTCCCGAAGTTTTTTCACATTCTCCATGTCCTCATTTCCGAACCCTTCTTTTTCTTCCAATGATTTTTCGCCATCTTTTATTTTCATTGGGGCATGCAACACTCTTCTTAATTCTACACCCGGACGTTCAGGAACTAATTTGGATAAGGCCCTGCTTTCGGGCAATGGCAGATCCATTACTCTTGCCACATCCGCAATGCTTGATTTGGCAGCCATCGTGCCATAAGTAATAATCTGGGCTACCTGGTTCTTGCCATATTTTTCAACGACATAATCAATTACTTTTTGCCGGCCTTCGTCATCAAAATCAGTATCTATATCTGGCATTGACTTACGGTCAGGATTCAGAAATCTTTCAAACAGTAAATTGTATTTGATAGGGTCAATGTTCGTGATGCCGATGCAATATGCAACCACACTGCCAGCAGCGGAGCCACGGCCGGGTCCGATGTACACATTTCTTTCTCTGCCTGCTTTGATGAAATCACTCACAATTAAAAAGTAACCGGCAAAGCCCATCATCTTGATGGTGAACAGTTCAAACTCTATCCGTTCTTTTATTTCATCTGTTAAATCATTGTACCTGTTGTTTGCACCTTCATAAGTGATATGCTTCAGGTATTCCCACTGGTTTTTTGATTCTGCGGACACGATGTATTTACCGATTTTTTCTTCCTTATCATGTAGCTGGAATTTTTTTTCAATCGGGAAGGCCGGTAATAAAATATCACGGGTAAGATTGAGGAGCTCCACTTTGTCAACAATCTCATTGGTGTTATCAATAGCTTCCGGAAGATCGCCGAAGATTTTGCTCATCTCTTCCGTGGTCTTGAAATAGAATTGATCATTTGGGAAAGCAAAGCGTTTATTTTTTGATTGAACATCATCATCGGAGAACTCTGTTAGCTTTTCAGTAGCTAATTTTTCCCCGGTATTGATGCAAAGCAAAATATCGTGTGCATTGTAGTCGTCAATATCTACATAATGCGAATCATTGCTGGCAATAATTTTTACGTTATACTTCCTGGCCAGTTTTATTAACACCTCATTTACTTTGTTCTGTTCAGCCATGCCATGCCGCTGCAGTTCCACATAATAATCTTCCTGGAAAACATTGAGCCACCATTTGAATTCATTTTCTCCTTCCTCTTCTCCTTTTTTTAAAATAGCCTGTGGCACCATGGCGCCAAGGCAACAAGTGGTAGCAATAAGGCCTTTATGATATTTTAGAATAAGTTCTTTATCAATCCGGGGATATTTGCTGTACATGCCTTCGATAAAGCCAAGTGATGTAAGTTTTACGAGGTTGCGATAGCCCTCATCATTTTTTGCCAGCAATATCTGGTGGCGGCGGGGATCTTTCTGGTCCTTGGTAAATGTTTTTTGATGGCGGTCTGTTGTAATGTAGAATTCACAGCCGACAATCGGTTTCACTTTTATTTTACCGTTTTCATCTTTGTGTTTGTGCGCTTCGGCAACAAATTCAAAAACGCCAAACATATTTCCGTGGTCGCTGATGGCAAGGGCAGGCATCTCATTTTTAATAGCTTTCTTATACAGATTCTGAATGGAGGCTGCCCCATCAAGAAGGGAGAACTGGGTGTGTACGTGGAGATGGGAAAATTTCATTTTAGGGGAATTAGAAATAAGAAATTAATAATCAGGAATAAGAAAGTAATATGCAGACCGGCCAGTTTCTCATTTTACATTTCTAATTCCTTATTTCTTATTTACTTTCAGTTTTTCTTTTTAAATGAATATATACTTATTGAGCCACTACTATAGCTGCACACCCAGGCTTCCAGTTTTTCATCATCCTCGAAAACATCTACACCCACCGGGTGGCCGCCGCAGGGCAAAGATGCTACTTTCTCAAAATTGTCTGCATTGATTTTGTACACATCAACAAAATCACTGGAGTAACAGGTAACAAAAATGAACTTGTAATTTTTTGACAATACAATTGTTCTTGGCTGGGCATGGGTTTTGGCGGTAAATAATTGTTTGCCGCTGGCGGCATCAATACAGGCAATGTTTCCCAGACTGTTATACGAAACAAACAAATGGCCGCTGGTATCCATGACGATATGCCTTGGACTGCTCCATACACTCATAATGCTATCGCTTTTCCACGTTGTGTTATCTATTACATTCAGACTGGAACCGCCCATTATGGCGATATAGGATTTTTTATTCTTGTTATCAACGGCAATGCCTCTTGGAATGGCAGATACAGGAATAGTGCTGATAACTTTTCCAAAAGGATAAAGAGTTGAATCCATTTCCAGCACACTACAGGTATGGGAATGCCAGTTGCTTACCAGCAAATATTTACTATCCGCTGTTTTAGAAATTACTTTTGGCGTTTTGCCTGTTTCAATTAATGGAACCCTGATGGTATCTTTTTTATCAGTGCCGGGATAAATAATAGTAACAGTTTTTGCCAGCCTGCCGGCAGGCAGATTTTTTGCAGAAGTAGAAATAACGGCATTGTTTTTTGTTATATCATTTACCCAAATGGGAACAATGCCTCCGGCATTATGCAACGATACCCATAATATTTCATCGCCATGGCTAAAGCAGGCTTCCACAGGTTTTTCCTGAAATGAACTTATGGCTGTGTTTTTATTGTAATCCCAGCCCATGCCCCTGGTAGGCGTAAATTTAAATTCCCTTGAAACCTTTCTGGATGACTGGTCAAATTCATATACACTCATCCCCTCCAGGTTCATGGCATAAAGTTTTGTGCCGGTAGAATTAAAAATTACTGACTTTGTGCCGGCAGCGGCGGTCAATAATTCTTTTTTTTCGTATTCAATATCTGAGTAGGATTTTGGTAGTAGAATTACCGGAACAGTGTCTTTTATACTGAAAGTTTTTACCTGTGAACTATCTGAAATTTTTCTATTACTGCCGGAACTCTGGCAACCTGTTGTCAGAAAAAAAAAGGTGATGAGGGATAATGAGGTATGCATGATTGTTTGTATCTGTGGCAAGATTAGAATTTACTCCGTAAATTAAGTTGATTTATCTCAATATTCACAGCTTGTTAATAAATCTAACCTACTTTGTTACAGTGACTTAGTCTTATGGCAATTTTGGACTTTAAAATTCGTTTTAGAATGTGTTTTTTTTTGAGGTTTAACCTATATTTTTGCACGCATCCGTTTTTGGGTGTGCAGTCTGCTGGCAGATTGGTTTTTTAACCAGACCCTTGAAATCATCTTAAAGAAAAAAGCCGAATGGTTAAGCAAATATTACCAGCTATTATTTTTGTTGTTTTTCTGAGCAGTTGTTCTGCTTTTAAATCCCTGCGTTTTACCAGCAACAAACAAATAAGTTCTGTAAATACTCCTGCTCCGCAAGCAAAGTTTATTGACGATATTACGGTAACTCCCCATGCCACTGTTGATAAAACAGAAGTGAGGATTGAACCTAAAGAACCGATTGTAACAAAGGGCCCATCTTTCGAAGAAGTGATTCCGGTAAAAGAAGAGGCTACTCCCGTAAAAGAAGAGCAGAAACAAGTAAATGTTTTTTTTACCAGCCGTAGTTCTGAAGTGGAAAGCGCTTCGCCGGTACAACTGAAATATTCTGTTTTGATGAATACAGAAATCGAGTACCTGCCTAAAAAAGCATTACTTGAAAATGTTGATCAATGGTATGGCGTTCGATACCACATGGGTGGTAATACCAAAAACGGTATTGACTGTTCCGGTTTTTCTGTTGCTGTTTATGCTGCCGTGTATGGAATAGCCCTTCCCCGGGTTGCCAGAGAGCAATACAGGATAAGCAGGAAAATATCTACAACTGAACTACAGGAAGGCGACCTGTTATTTTTTCATACCCGCGGCAGAGGCGTATCGCATGTTGGTGTTTACCTTGGAAACAATAAATTTATCCATGCTTCTGTATCAAAAGGAGTGATGGTGAGTGATCTGTTTGAGACTTATTACATTCAGCGCTTTGTTGGCGCCGGAAGAATTGATGATAAACAGGTGATAGCTTCCAATTAATTGTTTTTTATTCCCAATCTTTTTTTAATGGTTTGCATTACCGGATAAATATCGGGTGATAATTTCATGTAAATAGCTCCGGTGGCATAGAGAATGATAAATACCAGGCTGCGGACAAACATGCCAACGAACCCATGCATTTCTTTGAATGCAAAATAACAGATGCCATAACAGGCGGCAGCTAATACAATAGTTTGCAGGGAATGAATAGTAAGGGGAAATAACTTAAATTTTTTCCAAAGAAAAATAATGCGGATGATATTATAAATAGTGATTGACACAAGGCTGCCGATTGCCGGGCCGATGATGCCATAATTTTTTGCAAGGATATAGGTGAGGGGGAGTATTATTATAATAAGAATAATGCCGCTGAATAATTCAAACTTCCAGTAATTGGAGGTGGCAATGATCTGGGAGTTTACGCCGGTACCCATGTCAATGATCTTCGTTAGTCCCAATATAAAGAATACCCAGCCTGCATCCAGGTAAGAAGGTTTAAGTCCGAATGTATTGATGGCATCAGAAAAATTCATCCAGATCAGCAAAAAAATTGCAGCGGCAAAAATTAACTGGTTAATAGAGGATCGCTGATATATTTTTTGCAGCAATGCCATGTTTTTTTCTTTCCATGCTTTGGACAGGTGAGAAATGGAGGCTGATATAATGCCCCGCTGCGGAGCCTGTATAACACTTGTCATAATGGTGGCCAAACCAAAGATGCCCGCCTTGGCAGTTCCATTATCTAAAACTGATGCAATTACAATAGTGTCGAACACTTGTGATAAAGTAAAGATTAGTGTGGCGCCGTAGAAATAAGTGCAGAGAGCCAGGATTTTATTAAAAAATCTGCGGCTTACTTTACTCACTTTGAAAGTAAAATGAATTTTTTTGGTGAACAAAAGGTATATGAATAATGAAACGGCTATGCCCGGGTAGGTGAATGCAAAGAGCTTAATAAAAAGATCAAAATCTTTTATGGTATTAGTAATAAACAATACAACCAGGATGGTAGTGAGCAATCTCCACTGCACTTCCTTAAAAAAATTTGCTGCAATAGGTTTGCCTAAACTCCAGGTATAAGCTTCCAGAACGGAATAAATTGTCAGGCCAAGGCCTAATGGAAATATCCAGTAATAATAAGTGACTAATAATGGAGAGTGGGCACCAAATTTTTGTATAACGAGATTTTTTAAAATCCATCCCGCCACCATCACCAATATGAAGCCGATGCTGCTCACCAGCAGGGACCATGTAATCATATCATTTCTGCGTGGTGGAAGGTTGTCGTTGTAATAATGGTAGAATTTGAAAATAAAAGAAGGCATTCCCATACTGGCAATGGAAGTCATCATGGCGGCAATGGCAATGAAAATAGTGGTGAGTCCGTATTGCGCTTCGGTAAAATTTCCCTGCCGGGTAAAGAAATAAGTGTTCAGTAACCCGACAGCAAACCCGATGTATATCACAACGGAGGATATAATGCTTTGCCGGCGGATATTACTCATGCGGTAAAGATAGTGAATGGTTAAAAGTCAATAGTCAATGACCTGTTATTCAACTTTTTTAACCGTCACATAGAAATTTTTATCAACTACCAGTCCTTTGCCTGACATGTCTGAACTAACCGAATTAATTTTCCATTCAGTGGCAGGTTTTAGCCAACTATCCGAATCTTGCAGTTTGACGGGCATTTCAAAGCCCTGAACACAATTGCTCCAGTGATAGGAAAATTTATCGCCATTAATTTTATATTCCAGCACAGGGATATTTGTAGTTCTCAGGTATTGGTCAAAAATTTTAGACAAATCCTTTCCCGATTCTTTGGAAAAATATGCTTCCACATCTTTTGAATCAATAGTCTGATGATAGAAATTTTTATTCAACCCTCTCAGTATTTTCCTGAAAACGGAATCGTTATTAATCACCTGCCGGATAGTATGTAAAAGATTAGCTCCTTTATTATACATATCACCGCTGCCTTCCTTGTTTACGCCGTAAGGGCCAATTAATGGTTTATCATTGCTGATATTACGGCGAATGCCCTGAACATATTCATCTGCTGCTTTTTTACCGTAGAAATATTCTATAAACAAGGCTTCAGAGTACATGGTAAAACCTTCATGCACCCACATATCGGCAATATCATTGGTAGTTATATTATTACCAAACCATTCATGTCCGCTTTCATGCACGATGATGTAATCCCATTTCAAACCCCATCCGGTTCCGGAAAGATCCATGCCGAGATACCCATCCTTATAATGATTGCCATAGGCTGTGGCGCTTTGGTGCTCCATTCCAAGATGAGAGGACTCCACCAGTTTATAACTATCCTCATAAAAAGGGTAGGGGCCAAACCAGTATTCAAAAGCTTTGATCATTCGCTTTACATCCCGCCCAAATTGTTTTTTAGCTTTATCAAGGTTGTAATCAAGCACCCAGTAACTTAAATCCAGTTTACCTTTTTCTCCATTCAATGTGTCGGTAAAATTTACATATTTGCCGATGTATGGAACGATATTGTAATTATTGATCGGGTTCTTCACTTCCCATTTATACAATACTGTGCCGTCATCCGCATAATCTTTTGATACTAATCTCCCATTTGCCACGGCGACTAAAGTATCCGGAACTTTTACCTGTATCAATACTCCCTGGTCCGGTTCATCACCCTGGTAATCTTTGCAGGGGTACCATACACTGGCGCCAAGACCCTGGCAGGCTACCGTCATCCAGGGGCGGCCTATATCATCTTTTGTAAATATCCAGCCACCATCCCATGGTGCATGAACTGCTTCCCGGGGCTTTCCATGAAAATATATTTTGATATTGTGAAGTACAACAGGTTTAGTTTTTTTTACCAAAGTTCTTGCAACTATAAATTTATAAGCGCCAAAATCAACCAGGTAAACATTGCCGGTACGTTGAAAAGTAGTAATCTTTCTATTATCGAAAATAAAACTGTCTATTTCCATTGGTTGCTGCAGGTCTATCTGCATTTTCCTGTTTTTGCCATCACTGTTAATGTCAAATCCAATTTGGTTCCAGCCTTTAATGGTTTTTCTTTTATAATCCGGCTCAACATATATATTGTAAGAAACAACATTCCACCATGCCCGTTCAGGAGTGTTGCTGCCCCTCAACGTATCCTCATGTGTAAATTTTACTTTCCGGCTAAGTGGCTGGGCGTTGGAAAAATCAGGTATAAGAAGTATAAAACATAAAACGGTAAGAGGTGCAGTAATGTATTTCACGGAAAAATGTTTTTGTTACTGTAAATTTAAGGTTTGATATTCATGATGAAAGTTAAAAGTAATTGGCGGTTATTATTGCGGATGGCAGGCATTGGTTTGTTGCTGGCATCCTGTTATTATCCGGGCAAAAGCAACAAAAAAATATTTCATTATAACGAGTTTAATGGCATTTCCTCTTTGGATCCTGCTTTTGCCAAAAGTCAGAGTACCATGTGGCCGGCGCATCAACTCTTCAATACATTGGTAGAAATAGATGACAGCCTGCATATTGTTCCGTCTCTTGCTAAAGGCTGGGATGTTTCAGCAGACAGAACAATTTTTATTTTTCATTTAAGGAATGATGTTTTCTTTCATGAGGATAGAGTGTTTGCTGATGGAAAGGGTAGAAAGCTAACAGCAAAAGATGTTGAATACAGCTTCAACCGGATTATTGATAAACAAACAGCCAGCCCCGGGTCGTGGATATTTAACCGTAAGGTGGATTCGCTTCAGCCTTTCCATGCGATTAACGATTCTACTTTTCAGTTAAGGCTCATCCGTCCTTATTTACCAATACTCGGTATTCTTTCCATGCAATACTGTTCAATTGTACCCAGGGAGGCAGTGGAAAAATATGGAACAGATTTTCGCCGTCATCCTGTTGGCACAGGACCTTTTCAGTTTGTGGCGTGGGAGGAAGGACAAGCCCTTGTACTGAAAAAAAATCCAAACTATTTTGAAAAAGACAGGGCCGGTAACAGGCTGCCTTATCTGGATGGCATTAAAGTTTCATTTTATGACAGCAAGGCCACCGAGTTTTTATTATTCCGGCAAAAACAGCTTGAATTTATTAATGACATTGAGGCCTCGTTTAAAGATGAAATACTGACAAAAAAAGGAACACTTAGAAAAGAATGGGAAGGGAAAATCGAACTACAAACAAATCCTTATCTCAATATTGAATATCTCGGCATATTAGTTGACTCAACGAATGAGTTGGTGAAAAATTCTCCTATGCGTTTAAGAAAAATCAGGCAGGCTATTAATTATGGATTTGACAGGAGAAAAATGGTTTTGTATCTGCGAAATTCATTAGGAACACCAGCGGAATCAGGTTTTGTTCCCATGGGTTTGCCTTCTTTTGATTCATCAGCAGTAAAAGGCTATCATTATGATCCGGCAAAATCAAAACAGTTATTAGCGGAAGCCGGTTATCCGGATGGAAAAGGATTACCATCAATTAAGTTATTAACGATTGCTATTTATGCCGACATGGCAAATTTTATTGCCAAACAATTGGATGAATCAGGAATACCTGTGCAGGTGGAAGTAGTGCAGAAATCATTATTGCTGGAAATGACATCCAACTCAAAGGCTGCTTTTTTCCGGGGAAGCTGGATTGCCGATTACCCGGATGCGGAAAATTATCTTTCTGTTTTTTATTCAAAAAATCCGGCTCCGCCTAATTATACCAGATATAAAAGCGCCGCATTTGATGCAGCCTTTGAAAAAGCAATCATTGAGACAAATGATTCATTACGTTACAAACTTTACCAGCAGGCTGACCAGGTAATGCTGAATGATGCACCCGTGGTGCCGCTATGGTATGATAAAGTAGTGCGTCTTGTGCAGCCAAATGTAAAGGGATTTCAGCCCAATGCGTTGAACTTGCTGGAACTGAGAAGAGTTAATCTGAATTGATTTTTTTCAGCATTCTTCTGATTTCAAATATTTTCTTTTCACAAATGTTCAGTAAAAAATCTTCGGTCAATGTTGAAAAGGGACTGATTTGAGGCACATAAGTATTAACTGCTCCGGCTTCTTCCACCAGTCTACTGCCAATAACTCTTCCTGTTGAGTCATAAATTGGCATATTACTGTATACAGCATTTTGGGGTTGCATACTGAATTGCTTCGAATAACTCATTGTTTCTTCCCCTGAAATTAGTTGCACCATCGAAACAGGTTTATTCAAACTATCGCTCACAAATAAGACAGCATGAAAACTATAATTGAATGAAAATGTATAATGAGGAATAGAGCCGATTTCAACTGGTGGAGTAGTTTGTACATTAGTTACAAAAAGTGAATCCATTTTCAGTTGAACATAATAAGCAGCCTTTCCTGATGTACAAAAATCCCTGTTCTTTAATTGATCAATTGTTTGTGGTAAAATATCAGTGATTGCCGCAATCAGTTTGCGGCGGTTCCAATCTTTGGGAAGGTTTAAACGATATCTGTCCGGATAGTTGATCTGTCTTTCATGGTGTTGCCCAAAACACGGCAGGGAAAAAAACAATGCCAGCACTAAAGGTAGAACCCTGCTTGATGGTGACATAGGATTATTTTGATTTGAATTTACATTAATTCTTCCAATTAATTCTCTTTCTGTTTATTATGCTTTAATTTATCCTTAAATACTTTTCTGAACTTGTCCAGTTTTGGACGTATAACAATTTTACAATACGGATTACTACTCTCATTGTTGTCAAAATATTGCTGGTGATAGTCTTCTGCTGGATAAAACTTAGTGTAAGGGGTTATTTCAGTAACAATTGGTTTTGCAAAGGCCCCGCTTTTATCTAATTCAGCTTTATATTTTTCAGCTTTTACTTTTTGTTCTTCATTGTGATAAAATACACCGCTCCGGTATTGAGTGCCAACATCGGCACCCTGCTGATTTAATGTAGTGGGGTCATGAGTTTCCCAGAAAACTTCCAGTAATTCATCAAAACTAATTTTAGCGGAATCGTACACTATCTGCAGGCATTCGGCATGACCTGTTTCACCCGTGCAAACCTGTTTGTAAGTAGGGTTCCCGGTTTTGCCACCGGTGTATCCGGATGTTGCACTGATTACTCCATCCAATTCTTCAAAAATGGCTTCCGTACACCAGAAACATCCATTGGCAAATGTGGCTGTATCTGTTTTGGATGTAGCAGAAGAATGGGTGATAGTTTTTGTGTTGTTTGTGTCCATAGTCGTATTAGAATTTGTTGATGATTTTTGAGCACATGACAATAATGTAGTAAGTCCGATAAATGCAGATGCCAGTATTTTTTTCATAAACTTTTTTAATTGTATTCCGGGAATGACCGGTTTAAATTTCATGCAATTTAGCTGCATGAAAATAGTTTTGAATGTAAGTTGTATGACATTCTGCTTTTTTTAATCTTTATTAACTTATTCTTCATGAACATAATCATATGCCGGTATTGCGGTTTGTGGTTTGGTCATCATAAAAAAAGCGAAGCCTTACGGGACTTCGCCATGTATTTAATGAGTGTGTAAGTCAGCTTTGAATATAGCTATGCAGGTGATCAATCGTTTCTTTTTGTGCCAAAATGGTTTCTTTAACCACGTCACTCATCGAAACTATTCCAGCCAGTTTGTTGTTTTCAAACACAGGCATATATCGGATATTTTTGATGGTCATCACTTCCATACAATGTTCAATGCTGTCGGCAGGGCTGGCAGAAGGAAGATCAGCCGACATAATTTCGGCCACCGTGGTGGTGGCAGAATTTTTTCCTTTCAATACTACTTTTCTTGAATAATCTCTTTCTGTAACGATACCCAGGTATTGATCACCCTGCATAACAATGACAGAGCCGATATTTTTTTCTGCCATCATTTTCAAAGCATCAATTACTGATGTGTCTGGCGGTATGGTAACCGGTAACCTGTTTTTCCGGGATAATAGTGATGAAACCTTATTCATATACAAAGAATTTGTGCATGAAATTTACGACAATAAATTTTCCTTTCAAAAACTATTTGTGTTGGAGAGGGATTTTTTGAAATTATTTTCGATCTGGAGTGGACCTGATTATTGCCGAAGCCATGATATTGACAAACGAAAAGATGCCAGTTTGGGTTTTATACCAAATCAAATGATCAGGAAACAAACTTATTAATGCGGAACTGTGAAGGAAACTGGTTATTGAAAATTAGCCGGTCGCTAATGTGATGATGCATTTTGAACAATGATTTTTTTGATTTTTTCCAAATTCAATTTTGCTCATAGCTGCTGCAGGGTTATTTTTGCCGCGGAGAGATGGCAGAGCGGTCTAATGCGGCGGTCTTGAAAACCGTTGACCCAAAAGGTCCGGGGGTTCGAATCCCTCTCTCTCCGCCAGATAGCATTTCAAAAAGTATCAAATCCTTGCAAACTCAATGTGGGCAAGGGTTTTTAATTTTGGGTATACCCCAAATCATTCAAAAACTCCCAAAGAAAATGGTCTAAATCGAGACCTTTTCAATCCACTTTCCGAGGTCTCGCCAAATCGCTGAAATCCTTTGCCAGTCTGCATTATGTGGATATTTAGTATTCTCATAATTCGCAAATATTTAGTAAATTGATAACTATTAAAAGGACGAAAAATGAACAACACAATGCACCTGTCTTTTCAGGTAAAATCAGCAAAGAAAAATGAGTTTGGTCTGGCCCCGGTCTATGCAAGAATCACCATTAATGAAGTAAGAACAGAGTTTTCAATCAAGCGTTTTATTGAACCCATTAAGTGGGTGAATAAAGCCGGGTATGCAAAAGGAAACAGCGAGGAAATTAAAACACTCAATGCTCACATTGCATCAGTCCGTACACAACTTCATCAACACTATAACAAGTTGCATGAAGCTGGAAAGACCATCACCGCAGAAGCGGTTAAAAATTCTTACTTCGGTATTACCGAAAAAAGCAAAACCATCATGGAGGTGTTTCAATACCACAACGTCCAGATGAAATCTTTAATCGGTAAAGAATATTCATTTGGCACACATGAAAGGTATGCAACAGCATTACATCACACCAAAGAGTTTATTGAATACAAATACAATGTTTCAGACTTTGCGATCAGGCAAATAAATCATGAGTTCATTACCGAGTATGAGTATTTCCTGAAAGCTGTCCGCAAGTGTTCACATAATACTGCTATCAAGTACCTCACCAACTTCAAAAAAATAATGCGTATCTGTTTGGGAAATGGATGGATTGATAAAGACCCTTTCATCAATTACCGTTTTCACCTGAAAGAAGTTGAAAGAGAAATCTTACATGCACATGAAATACAAGCTATCGCAGATAAAGAGTTTGCCACATCACGATTAGACCAGGTAAGGGATGTATTCCTTTTCTGTTGCTTTACCGGCCTTGCTTATAGTGATGTGAAGAAGTTATCTAAGGAGCATTTGATATTAGGGATTGATGGTGAAAGATGGATTAAGATAAACAGAACAAAAACAGACACAAGGTCCAGTATTCCGGTGCTGCCGATGGCTCAGTCTATTTTGGATAAGTATGCAAATAATCCAAAATGCAATAATGAAAAAACTTTATTGCCGGTTAGCTCCAATCAAAAGATGAATGATTACTTAAAAGAAATTGCCGCTGTTTGCAGCATTGAAAAAAATATAACCTTTCACATTGCCCGTCATTCATTTGCAACAACGATCACTTTGCAAAATGATGTGCCGATGGAAAGTGTTTCAAAAATGTTAGGTCATAAATCAATGCGTACCACTCAGCATTATGCAAAAGTGTTAGATAAAAAAGTAAGTTCAGATATGCAGTTATTGAAAGAGAAATTGAGTATGGCGAAAGGGAGTGCAAAAGTAAGGATTGCATAATAAACTAAAACCTTTAGTTATCCACAAAACCCTTTAAATTCAATGGTTTTGCACACTATTCTGTGAATAAATAGTCGCAAACCTGCTCAAATAATTAGTTTAAATTTGTTTACATAATGCATTAAAATTCTAAAGACAGGAAAATGGAAATTGAGTTAATTACGAAGGCCGACTTTCACACCCTTAAAAGTGAGATCGTCGACGAAATTAAGAGGTTGTTTCAATCGCCTTCAGAACAAAAAGAGTGGCTTAAAAGTTCTGATGTAAAGAGTATGTTGGGTTGCTCACCTGGCACTTTGCAAAACCTGAGAGTAAATGGAACCCTGCCCTTTACAAAAATGGGTGGTACCATTTATTATTCTCGTATTGAAGTTTTGAAGGTTCTTGAAAACAACAAGAAAAATGCTGCCTGAAAATGGTAAGTAGTATTTCAAAGAATTGATTTGGCTTCTTCTCCGGAAGCATACCCGACTGAAAGCTAAATCTAACCACAAAATAAACCACAAACAAAGGTGCTGTATCAGCACAAGGCCATTTATTGCCATTATGAAAAAACAAACCCCAACTACCATGAACACTGACACTGTAAAAATTATTTCGGACAAATTAAAAATTATAAAGAATGAAAATGTTTATCCCGGAGAACCTTGATATTGATAAATTATTAAGGGAAAAACCCCCGTACCTTATTGAAAAATTTAAGAGGGATAATTTAATCTACATTATCCACCTTATTTCTTACATCCCAGCTACAAATAAAGACCTGGATATAATAAAAGGTTTTGTGCCTCTACACACCCCCATACTTAAAAACCGAATTAGAAACTACCGGGCTTATCTTGATTACCTGCTTCAGAATAAAATTCTTATTACAGATAAATGGTATATCCCAGGTCAAAAATCCATTGGTTATAAGTTTACAACGAAATATGCGGAGGTAAAAATTAAAATGATCCAGGTGGCCGACAAGGTTTTAATTAATGCGATAAAACAAGAAAGCCGTTATGCTGCTTCAATTAAAAAGAAGTACAAACATTTGATCAAATGGTATAATCCTGAAGTACAGATTGACTACGATTTGGCATTAGCTTTCATTGAAAAAGATTTAGAAAGGAAAATTAATAACCCTGAATTGAGGGACTATGACGAAAAAACAAGGTCATATAAAGACCCCTACTTGCAATACAAGTGCTCATTAATAAATATTGAACGAATAAGATCAGGGGAATTTGCTTTATCTGTTGATGATAATGTATTCAGGCTTCACTCAGTATTTTCAAATCTTCGCAGCGAAATTAGAAATTGCATAAGCTATGGGGGCCGAAAATTAGTTTCTATTGATATTAAGAATAGTCAGCCCTATTTAAGCACTGCTATTTTAAGTCAAATGTTCTGGAAAGAACCTTCTTTATACGAAGTGAAGCAACCAACTGCTTGCATTTATAAAATATCCAAATCATTTAAACAATTAATATTTCAAAAGATTAAATGGTTTAATTCTTTCATTATGTGGTGCAAATCTGCCGAAAATCAGTCTGGTAGTGATTTACAGCGGTACAAAACTCTTGTAGAACAGGGGGTATTCTACGAATACCTTGAAGAAGAAATAGGCAAGGAATTGGGGATTGGGTACAGAGACCGAAAAAAGGTAAAAGCGGCCGTTTTTACAGTACTCTTTACAGATAATAGGTTTCTTGGACAAAGGAAAGCAAGGCCAAAGAAGGTCTTTAAAACGCTTTTCCCAACGGTATATGAGCTTTTCTCCCTGATTAAGAGATCAGATAAAACTAACCTGCCCCGGCTGCTCCAGCGGTTGGAAAGCCACCTGATTCTTCTTGTAATAACCAAAAGAATTGCCAGGGAGAGGCCAAAACTTCCCATTTTCACAATACATGATAGCATAGTAACAACAGAAGGCAATGAGGAGTATGTAAAGCAGGTTGTAGAGCAAGAAATGAGAATGGCAATCGGAATAGCCCCTAAACTTAGCATTGAGTTTTGGGAACCGGCAAATCTCAAATTCAGGGACGGTACTTTGTTCTATGGTGATACAGTTATAGCCGCTTGATTTGTACATTTTTAATTGTATTTCAATAGATTTGTAAATAAGAACTGAAAGAATGGCTTACGATTTTCGTAAGGATAAAAACCCAATGGCGGTTAATATCCAAAAGCTCCAACGCTACAATTTTAATTTCTTCTCATTAGAGGAAGTTGTTTTCTATGAGTACCTTGTTATTAAGGGGAGAGCATTTCTATTCAAGCCATTCTACCATTCCAGTGCTACCATTGCTGCCGAAACTGGCATTAAACGTAATAAGTTGGAGACAATCATTAAAAAATTTCAGGAACTTCAACTGATAAAAGTAGAGTTGAAAGGTTATCCTAAAGTCAAACACTTTTTAGTTAACTACTCCATCATCCCTTCTCTTTTTGGCAAAATTTATCAGTTTACTGAAAATGGAAAACTTACTGTTGAAAACAGAAAACTTTTAGATGATTTCTACAAACCCTTTGTTGATTCCTACCAGAAAAAGTATAATAAAGAAGTATTAATAAAAGAATTAGAAAAAGAAACGGAAGAGATTGATTCTGTAATGACTACCGCTTTTAGCGGTTTAAATGAATTTTTGTATGAATTAAAACATGAATTTTCATTAAACGAACACCAAATAAAATTTACAGATGGCGACATTATAACTCTTCTTAAAAAATACGAACTGGAAGTAATAAAAGAGATGGTTCGGCGCTTTTTTCAAAAAAATTCCCTCGGAGCTAAATTTTCAATGTTTCTTAAAACCGATAAGCAATTCACTGATAAAAATATGTTCATAGAAAAGGAATTAAAACTGGATTTTGATTTTGCCAAAAAATTTGTTCAAAAGCTGGAAGAAACGTTTAACGACCGGAGAGAAATGATAACCAAAAACAAGCAATCTAAAAAAGGCTTATCTCAAACCAAAATCGTTATTAATGACAACATAATTAGAAAAGCTGGAGAAGCCATAAAAGTAAAAGGAGAGTTAGCAATAAACAATGCTTTTATAGCATATGCAGATGAAGTATTGAAAGATAAAATTTCAGTTCAAAAATTGTTGCCATTTTTCTTTTCCAAAGATGCCTTTGGAGAACATAATGTAATTGATAACCACCTTGAATATTTTAACCAACATTACTCTTACAGTAAATAATTTAACCAAAACTCAATATGACCCCATTCCAAAATATACTTGCCAAATACCGCAAAATTTCATTCTCCGAAAAAGACAAAGGAGAAAGATTTGAACGTTTAATGAAAGCATATTTACTTACCGACCCTAAGTATGCTTACAAGTTCAAGAAAGTTTGGTTGTGGGCAGAGTTTCCGGGCAAGAACAATTTAGGAGGCACAGACACAGGCATTGATTTAGTTGCATTAACCAATGAAGGCGATTATTGGGCGATACAATGTAAATGCTATCAAGAAAGTTCTACTATTGATAAACCAGCCGTTGACAGTTTTTTATCAACTTCAAGTAGGCATTTCAAAGGTGAAGATTTAAAAACATATTCTTTTGCTCATAGGCTTTGGATTTCCACAACAAACAAATGGGGCATCAATGCACAAGATGCAATCAAAAACCAAAACCCACCAGTTTCAAGAATTAATTTATACGACCTTATCGATGCACCTTTAGACTGGGAAAAATTGGACAATGGAATTACTGGAGAAGTAGCAAGAACGAATAAAAAAATATTAAGACCACACCAAACAGAAGCCCTTTCAAAAACAAACGAACACTTCAAAACCAACGATAGAGGCAAACTCATTATGGCTTGTGGTACAGGTAAAACATTTAACTCACTTCGTATTGCAGAGAATGAGACCAACGGCAAGGGCTTAGTACTATTTTTAGTTCCATCCATTGCATTGTTAGGGCAAACACTCAATGAGTGGTATGCTGATGCTTTAGAACCTATCAATGCAATATGTATATGTTCTGACCCCGAAGTAACTAAGAACAGAAAGCAATTAGAGGACATAGATACATCTTCAGTAGTAGATTTAGCATTTCCTGCATCTACAAATGTTGAAAGTATTTTACACCAGTTCAAAGGCTTAGAAACAAAATCAAATAATGGCTTAACAGTAGTTTTTTCTACTTACCAATCCATTGAACGAATTTCACAAGCACAAAAAGCATTAGAAAAGAGTAATCCTAAATATGCTCAATTTGATTTAATTATTTGCGATGAAGCTCACCGTACGACTGGTGTTTCTTTAGCTGATGAAGATGAAAGTGCATTTACAAAAGTTCACAACAATGATTTTATAAAGGCGAAGAAACGCCTTTACATGACAGCAACACCACGATTGTACAACGATGAAACAAAAAGCAAAGCAGCACAGGCAGAGGCTTATTTATGTTCTATGGATGATGTTACATTGTACGGAGAAGAAATTTACCGAATTGGTTTTGGCGAAGCAGTTGAAAAGGATTTATTGAGTGATTACAAAGTTCTCATTCTAACACTCAATGAAAATGATGTACCGCCAGCAGTCCAAAAAATGATAATGGACAAGGAAAGTGAAATCAATACTGATGATGCTTCTAAACTCATTGGTTGTATCAATGCACTTTCAAAACAAATCCTGGGCGATGAAGGAGTAATAAAAGAAACTGACCCGGAGCCTATGAGAAGGGCAGTTGCTTTTTGCCAAAGCATCAAAGCATCTCAAAAAATTACAAACACTTTCAATGTAGCATCCGAAAGCTACATTGCTGAATTGCCAGAAGATAAACAAGGTTCAATGCAGATGATAGCATCAAAGCATATTGACGGCACAATGAACGCTACGGATAGGAACGAATTAATGTCTTGGCTAAAGGACGAACCTAACGAAAGAGAATGTAGAGTATTAACCAATGTACGTTGTTTAAGTGAGGGTGTCGATGTTCCTTCATTAGATGCTGTATTGTTTTTATCGGCTCGTAATTCACAGGTCGATGTAGTGCAGTCAGTAGGTAGAGTAATGCGTAAATCACCAGGCAAAAATTACGGGTATATTATTATTCCTATTGTAGTACCAGCAGATGTAGAGGCAGATAAGGCTTTAGATGATAACGAAAGGTATAAAGTAGTTTGGACAGTATTAAATGCACTTAGGGCCCACGATGACCGTTTCAATGCAACAGTAAATAAAATAGAACTCAACAAGAACAGAACAGAACAAATTTTAGTTGGGAGACCTGAAATTTCTTTTGATAAAGACGGCAATCCTATTTACCCAACCGATAATGATAATGGTGCATCAACTAAGAATATTGCTGAACAAATATCACTGCAATTTGAGCAACTTCAATCAGTAGTATTTGCAAGAATGGTCCAAAAGGTAGGCGATAGAAGATATTGGGAACAGTGGGCAAAATCAGTAGCTGAAATTGCAGCCCGACAAACAATACGAATTGCAAATATCATTAACGACAATCCAAAACACCAAAAGGCATTTGATAATTTCTTAAAAGGCTTGCACAAAAATATCAATCCGAGTATCACACAAAATGAAGCAATAGAAATGCTTTCGCAGCACATCATTACTAAGCCTGTATTTGATGCGTTGTTTGAAAACTATTCGTTTGTGCAAAACAACCCAATGAGCCAATCAATGCAAAAAATGTTGGACTTGCTGGAAGAACAATCTTTTGAAAAAGATGCTCAGGACTTATCAAAGTTCTATGAGTTTGTAAAAATGAATATTGGTAACCTTGACAATGCAGAAGCAAAACAGAAAATCATCATTCGCTTGTATGATAGCTTCTTCAAAATTGCATTCCCTAAAATGGTTGAAAAGCTGGGCATTGTCTATACACCAGTTGAGGTAGTAGATTTTATTGTTCATTCAGTTGCCGATATTTTAGAAAAAGAATTTGGCAGAAATATATCCGATGAAAACATACACATCCTTGACCCATTCACAGGCACAGGAACATTCATTACAAGATTATTGCAAAGCGGTTTAATTAATTCAAGAGATTTAGCTCGTAAGTACACACAAGAAATACATTGCAACGAAATTGTTTTGTTGGCTTACTACATTGCAGCGGTCAATATAGAAAATGCTTATCACGATTTATTGCCAAATACTACAAGCTATTTCACATTTGAAGGCATTTGTTTAACAGATACTTTTCAGTTAGGAGAGAGCAAAGACGGTGAAAAACTGTTTTCCGAAATGTTCCCTCAAAATTCAAAACGGGTACAACGCCAACAGAAAGCTCCTCTGCGTATTATTTTTGGTAACCCACCATATTCTGTTGGTCAAAAATCAAAAAATGATATTGCACAAAATCAAACTTATCCTAAGTTAGACGAAAAAATTTCAAAAACATATATTAAAGAAAGTAAAGTAGCTGATACCAACTCAAATAGTTTAAAGAAATTTTATTATGACCCTTATATTAAGGCATTTCGTTGGAGCACCGACCGCTTAGATGAAAATGGTGGAATTATTTGTTTTGTTAGTAATGGAGGTTGGATAAATAGTAATAGCTTAAATGGCTTCAGGCTTTCGTTACAAAAAGAATTTTCATCAATATACGTTTTTGATTTAAGAGGAAATCAAGTATCAAGTGGAGAATTAAGTAAAAAGGAAGGAGGCAAGATATTTGGTAGTGGTAGCCGAACCCCTATTTCCATTACTTTATTGGTTAAAAATCCAAAAGTAAAAAAAGACATAGCAACAATATATTACCACGATATAGGAGATTATTTAAGCCGTGAAGACAAGCTAAAATTTATTAGCAAGTATAAAAGTGTTATAGGATTACCCTTCACTAAAATTACACCTAATGAACAAGGTGATTGGATAAAGCAAAGGAGTGAAGGATTTGAAAATCTAATAGAGTTAGCACCAGAAAAGAAACATGACCCAAAAGCACATTCTTTTTTTATACTAAATACAAACGGTGTAGTTTCTGGGAGAAGTAATTGGGTTAATAATTTTTCTATCATAGCAGTTACTAATAATGTAAACAGAATGATTGAATTTTTGAATAGCCAAACTGATGATTATAAATTGACTATTGAGAAAAATATGAATATCAATGTTAATGACTTTATTAATACTGATGAAACTAAGATTAAATGGGATGATAAGTTAATTAGAAAGGTAACACAGGGGAAGCACTTGAAATTTGACCCAAATTGTATACGTAAAACCTATCGTACTCCTTTTTGTAAGGAGATAATCTATTTCAACGATGCTTTAAATTGGAGTAGGGTTCTTTTGCCAAAAGTATTTCCTACATCTGTTACAAGTAACCTATTAATTTCTTGTATTGGAAAAGGAGCAAGTAGAGAATTTTCTGTACTCATTTCAGATAATGTAGTTGATTACCATTTTGCTCAAAATGGGCAATGCTTTCCGCTATATTACTACGAAGAAATTAATACCATTCAAAAAGGTATGTTTGACAATGACGAAAGTCAAAAATACATTCGTAGAGATGTAATAAGCGATTTCATTTTAGCAAGGGCAATAAAGCAGTTTGGTAAAAATGTTACCAAAGAAGATATATTTTATTATGTGTATGGCTTCCTGCACAGTAAGGTGTACAGAGAAACCTTTGCCAACGATTTAAAGAAAATGTTGCCACGTTTGCCATTGGTAGAAGATGTAAAAGACTTTTGGAAATTCAGCAAAGCAGGTAGTCAATTAGCAGAGTTGCATTTGAATTATGAAGCTGTTGCACCTTTTGCTGATGTAAAAGTTACGGGTGATGATGGAAAATTTTATACAGTTGAAAAACTTCGTTTTCCAAAGAAAGACCAAAAAGATACCATCATTTACAATAACAAAATTACAATTTCCAACATACCATCAAAGGCTTATGAGTATGTAGTAAATGGCAAGAGTGCAATAGAATGGATAATGGAACGATACCAAGTTTCTACACACAAAGAAAGTGGTATTGTAAACAATCCCAACGACTGGGCAACCGAAACAGGCAATCCACGATACATTTTAGACTTGCTTTTAAGTGTAATAAATGTAAGTGTGCAAACAGTTGATATAGTAAACTCATTACCCAATGTAACATTTGATTAAAATAATTGCCAGAGCCAATACAACATATTCGCTTATCAGAACTGAATAAACAAATTCAGGCAGTCATTGAAAGCAATTTTAATGAATTAATACTTTGGGTCATTGCTGATATTACTAATCACAGCTTTAAAGAAAAAACCAACTATCATTATTTCGATTTGGTTGAAAAAACAGAAAACTCAAATGAGTTGTTAGCAAAGATTTCGGGCAAAGCCTGGGGAACCGGCTCAACTAAAATAAGGGACTTTGAAAGGACTACCGGGCAAAAATTCACTAACAACATTAATGTTTTGATAAGGGTTAAGGTTAATTACCATATTGTTTTTGGTCTGTCATTAGATATACAAGACATTGATACCAATTTCACCATTGGCGTTTTAGAACAACAACGGCAATCTACACTTGCCAGCTTAGTTGCAAACAACCCGGAAGTTATTGCAAAAGTTGGCGATAGGTATATTACAAGAAATGCCAAACTTCCCTTGCCAATGATAATACAGCGTATCGCAGTGGTTTCCTCTAAAACTTCCGCAGGTAACGAAGATTTCAAGCATACACTTTTGAATAATCCTTATGGCTACAAATTTGAAATACACGATTATCACACCGTAGTACAAAACGATGCCAATGCACAGCAATTCTTAGAAAGATTAATTGATGTATTCAAATCAAATATTCCTTTTGATGCTGTCATAATAAATCGTGGAGGTGGGGCTCAAACTGATTTTCTCATTTTTGACAACTACAAAATTGGTTTAGCTGTTGCAAGATTTCCTATTCCGATTATTACAGGTATAGGGCATCAAAAAAATGAAACCATTACAGACCTGATGGCCCATACACAAACTAAAACGCCTACAAAAGCAGCCGAGTTTATTATTACTCATAACAGGCATTTTGAAGACGCAATTCTAAATTTTCAAAAATCTATTCTCATAAAATCTCAGCAAACTTTTTCAAGTTTTTACCAAAGGCTTACTTCCTTAAATACTTCCATTGTCAATAATTCAAGAACATTTCTGAATGACTACAAAGATGCTTTGGTAAACAACAATCAAATTGTTATCAATAAAACTAAAACACTTCTTTTTCAGTATAAAAATAGCTTATCCTTTATTGCTTCTACTATGGTTTCAAAACCCAAAGTCATTACAGGAGTTAAATTAAATGAACTTGCCAATACATTAAACAATATAAATTCCTTCAAGGCATCTTATTTTCGTAACCAAAGAGGTTATTTAGGTCATTATGTTACTTTTATAAATTCAAATTTGCCTAAGAATATTTTGAAGAAAGGTTTTGCCATTGTTAAACACAATGGAGATGTAACAAGTAACCCAGATGTTTTTAAGCCGGGTTCTGAAATCGAGGTAATCCTTTTAGATAAGTCAATTAAATCCACCGTTAAATCAAAATCAAATCATAATGGAAGCGAATTTAACTTATGAGGCAGCATATAAAGAGTTGGCTCAAATTGCAAAGGAAATAGAAAACGAAACTGTTTCTGTTGATGTATTGGCTCAAAAAGTAAAACGGGCTTCCGAACTAATCACTTTTTGCCAAACAAAACTAAAAAGCACCGAAGCAGAGGTTAATAAAATCATTGCCCAAATGGAAAATGCAAACAAATAGGATTCAATCCATTTTTTCCACCATTTTCTTATTTATTCATTTTAATTCTACTTACAAATCGGATCTCACTTGCAAATGTAATATGTTCAATTTTCCCTGTAAGAAATCCACCATACTATCCGTATAGTGCTGATAACTGACAATCCATTTAAAAAAAATAAAATACACTGCAAAGATAGCACCGGCACAAAGCCAGGCTGCGCAGCATAAACACAAAACCCATCTCACAAGGCCATCATTTATACTGCCACCCTCAATCCCGGATGCTGGAGAGAGGCAGTTATTTTATTTTTTTATTATTAAATGGTTTGTTATGTCAGTTCTTGTTCAGCGTTGGCTTGTTGGTAGCATTTGGGTTTCTTGCTGGTTTGTTTCGCCTGGTGTGTTTGTTTTTTCATCGCAGTTAGGTTATTCCTTTTCTTCTTCATGTTCGCCTCCTTTTTAGGGGGCTTATTTTTTTAACTCTTTTCTTAAAAAATCTTTTTCAAATGAAATGCCTATCTGCCTGATACATCCCTCTCCGTAGGCCCGGTAAATAGGTGTTCGTCATTCGTCGTCAGCAAGCAATCATGCCAAACCATTGCAGCAGCAGCAATAAATCTTTTTATAAACTTTTATAGTATTGCTGCACCTGCAATGCCCTTCGGGTGCTTCGCTTCGCTACGCAGTTTGTCATGCTGCTTGCAGTTCCTCCTCATTCCTCACGGCAGCTACTGTGTCCTTCACGCCACTTCGTTCATTCCATCCTCCGTTCCGCTTCATTACACCTCGTTCGTAGCTATTCATTTGCTTCAAGGCCGGGCATCCCTTTAGCCAATACACAAAGCAACACACAAGGGAATGCACCAGCCTTTCGCAAGCCAACGCTACAATACTCACCGGGTTCCATTCCGCTGCACTACGTCATTCATTCACTTCAGTAGCGTTCAGTCCACCCGCTGCCCATAATTTGCTCGCCGTGCATTCCCCACTTCGGCTGCGTTCGCTAAGTGCTGCCTGATCACAATGCCTGGCACATGGCTTATTCGTCCCTCATTTCGCCATGCAGCACTAAGCTCACTTGCATCGTTCCGCCGCCTCCGTGCCCTGACGGGAAATATACTTCGGCGGCTCCACATGGAGCTGGCATCGGCCTCCTATGTCGGCCTTTACTGCCAGCCCCTCGTGGGGGTCTCGCAGGCACGTCCGGTCGTACCTCCCTCCCGTGCCTTACGGCGGCTCGCCTCCAGCGCTTCAGTGCGGACAAGTTTGCCGCACAGACCCAAGCTTCTTTTTTGCCGCAGGCGCTTTTACCGTCAGTTTAGTCGCATTTGCCGGTAACTATATACCTGTTAGACCATGGGCTGGAACGGTTTCGGAATTAATCTTATTAATTCCATATCATCTAAAAAAAACTTATAATCTACTAAGTTTTTTGAATTATGAAATGTTAGTTTAAAGTAGGAAGGAGAGTCGAGTATGTCTATGGCATGGAAAGTGAACCCTTGAGGAAGTGGAAGAAGTTTAAATTTTATATGAGTAGCTTTTTTGGCCTCAATAACAATAATTGGTTTAACATTATAACCGTCAAAACCCATGTCATGATTTTCTTCCCCATCAAAGAACTTAGCAGAAAAAGATTTGTAGATTTTTGAGTATTCAGAAGTATTAGTTATTTGTATTTCAATTTCTAAGTGACTAAGTGTATTAACCCCCTCATTACTCCAATACCATAATACAACTATCCAATTATCCACCTCAATTTTGCCTCCTTTTCTATACTCTTGAATAATGAAAATTAGCAAGCCACCTCCGAAAAATGTCGCTATAAACTCGGCAATACTCATTTTGAGTCTTTTTCTTTTTTAGAACGCTATTCTATATCATCGGTAGTTACAGCTAAATTCAATAGGGCAGCATTTTCAAGTATTACTTTCTCTATCTTTTTGGATTTGTCAATAGGACAACCAGAGTCGATATTGTAATATATTCGGTTGTTCTGCCGGGGGCTAATTTGTAATATTACGTAGTCGCCCCAATCCGGCGCAATCATAGCAACTTCTTCCTTTAAGTGATTAAGAATATTCATTGATTTATCTATGTCAATGTCTTTCATTTTTGGCTTAGGGTTACCCTTAACTGAAGCCGCCATGATATTGTGAAAGGTTTCTGATGCCTCTTTAGCTGATTTTTTCTTTGCTTTTGCCATACTACAAATTTACTAATTTTGCTTCAAAGGAAATCCCCGAAACGTTTGCTCCTAATGAGAGGGCTTGGGTACGGGGTTCACGGTGCATACATTCACCGTTCTTTCCTGTCGCTCGACACGACTTTTTTTTAAAGGGCTTGATACAGCTCTTTATTCATTTTCACCAGTATCTTAGAGCGCTAAAAGACTAAATAAGGCCGATCTCAATATTATTTGGCAGGTAATATAATATATCAATATATTTAGGAGACCAAACGAACCAGCTTATGAACACCGCCAAGGATCTCATGAAGAGACTTTTGCATCTTTTCCCTTTAGCGACAGCCAAGGAAGCCTTCGACAAAACCGGCACCGCAGATGTAGTCCTCGATGAGATCACCGATAGCCAAACCCAAGCAGCCATAAAGAGTTTTGCCTTTGAAAACTATCCGATCACAAGACAGAATATTTATATATACCAGCTCAATGAAGTCTTCATTCGGGCTGACTTTGATCCAGAACAGTTTCCATTTACGGTCGAGCATTCCGAAAGCCCACAGGAAGAACTCAGAATCCATTCACTTCCACGTACAAAATTTGATGTGTTGATTGGTAGAACCGGTGATCGTCAGAATCTTATTTTCATCCAGCCTATCACGGTGCGTTTAATTGGAGATATACTTGTTATTCATTTCACAAAACTGGTGAGAAACATCTCTTACTATTTTGCCGAAAACGACTATCCGGTAAAAATCAGCCAAGACAATCAGGAGTCTGATATATTAGCCAAGGTTCTTGCTTTTTTTGACGACTATGATCCTCAACCATTGGATATAAATGCAGGCGTGAAACACTTGTGGGAAATCGATGATGTTGATTGCCACAAGGTTCTTTCCCGTAAAGCTGCGTCAAGCGTAATGGAAACAATGGACGAAAATTTACTCTTCAAGGAGCAGTATCCGGCAGAATATTTGACAATAATACAACGTCCGCTGGAAAAGACCGTCTTTAAATATCTGCTCGATGATGGCTATCTTTGTAATCTATTTACAACAGAACCTACAGTTGGGCGAATATCAATAAATCAGTTTCCAGAAGATATAAACCAGGCGAAAAATGTCGTTTCAAAAATACTTGCAAACAATTAGTCAGATTGGCAGTGGCAAGATTTATGTGGAAAACGTAAGGAATGCTTTGCGGGTATCCGCACACAAGGCTAAAGTCTATTGTGAAATGGCAGTTGCAGATAACCTATTTGAACGAAAAATAGGGCTCGTTTGCCCCAATGATAATCGCATAATCGCGGAGTTTGATAGTGAAAGCGAAATGCCTATTTCAATAACATGCATAGTATGTAGCGCAGAAGGAATTGAACCGGATACATTCAAGGTAAGCGAACTTAGTAAAATCACATATTACAAACTTAACCATCATGTCAACTCGCTACAGACCCCAAACAAAGGAGGAAGCTGAAATATATGAGATATTTCAGGACATGATTTTAAAATCACGAATTACTAACGTTTTTCTCGGAGTATTTTTGGCGGTTGCAGCATTTTTTATTGTCTCTTTATGTACTCAAATGAGCATCACGACGAAGCTTATTTCTGGCGGATTTGACGTACTTCTATCCCCTACGGTCTTTCTTATGAGTAAGCACTATTTCGGAGCAGTTAGACGTGCAAGGACAATCCCATAGTAGCCGCAAAGTCAAATTTCAGAATGAGTCACTTCCGTTTTTCTTACCTTCTGTGGTCTAACAGGTATATAGTTACCCATTTGCCAATACTTCTAATAAATAAATCTGTGATTTTTTTGACCTGCCGGAAGAAGTGATAAACAAATTGATAACCCTTAACGTGTAAGCTAACTTTCAAAATTCTGATCAGGATAAAAGTCGTTAACCGTTTGTACGTTTCCGGTTCTTAAAACTTCCTTCTTTGTAATTTTATCAAGTTTATTATACCATTCTGAAACAGTAGTTTCATAACCCCTCACAGCAATTCCTTTGAAATACTCTTTCAGGTATCGGGTGTGTTCCAGATCCATGTGATAAGTGATTCCTCTCTCAGATATTTCATACCAGCCTGATTTAGGATTATAGTTTAGATCAGCAATTCCCAATGGTGTAGGTTTTCTCGGTCTCCTCATAAATATTCATTTTCACAAACCTGAATTAACTATCTGTGTAAATATGGTTCAAGTTAGTGCAACCGAAAAAAACGGCAAAAAATCGTTTTTTCACCGAGGCATTAAGATCAATCAAAAATATCTTTACAAGAGTAATATTACAGGCTATGGCCGGGTCGATTCATAACAATAAAATTAACCGGGTTATTGCCCACCCAAGAAGAAGTAATAAGAGAATCCAAATAAAGATCCGGAACCAGATAGCTTCACTTGTTATTGTGTCTGGATATTTAAAAAATTGCCGGTATTTCTTTTCGATTTTATTCAATTCCTTTAATGTCTATTTTTTTTAAATACGGTTCAAGTTGTGTAACACTTGAAAAACTCCTGAATCGCCTTATTACATTGTGCTCCCGGTGGTAAAAGACTTCAACATAGAAGTTATCAATCTGATACAAAAGTATGCTGTGTTCCTGGTCAAACCTTTCCCCTATGTGAGTACCACTCCAAACAGCTTCTTGCTGCTCCATTTCGTCTAATGCGTTGAATTGGTACAAAGTCATATTGTAAAATTAAAAAAATAAAGCAAAGATAGCACCGGCACAAGGCCAACGCTGCGCAGCATAAACACACACCCTACCGCACAAGGCCATCATTTATACTGCCACCTGCAAACCCGGTGCTGTAAAAAGGCTTTCTTTTTTTTCGTTTTTTCTTTTGAAAATAAATTTTATTACAGGGAAAAGTTGTTCACTTCCAGGACTCTCATAATTGTAGAATGAGAAAGCCCCACCATGAATGGCAGGGCTTTATTCGGACTGAAAGAATGAACTATTTTAATTACAGGCCACTCACTTTAACCAAAGAAAGGGGATTAAATGCACCATTTTTCAAAGGATACATTTGTCCGTTCACTTCCTGATAAAACTCAATACCAAGAGCCAGAAACAAAGGGTGAGTGCTGTTTGCTGTAACAGCATTTGAAAGGTTAAGGACAGCAGTTGCAGTAGCATCCCAGGGCAGAATAGCACTTGCCTGAGTATCCATTACAAAGGATTCATTTTCAAAGTCAACCTCTGCACCGGCAGAAACCACTTTAAAGTGAGTTGTGCCTCCGGGAGCAGCTACCATGTTGATAGGAACAAAAGAGGGAACATTTGCGACTAATGTACCGGCTACTCTGTTAATGGTTCCACTGTATGGAGCATAAAGAGTAGTTCCAAGTTTTCCGCTGATGTTAAACTCAAAACCTTCCAGTAATTCAGCTTCGCCATCAATCACATTACGTTGACCACGGGGATTGGTAATATCCTCCTGGATTACTTCAACCATTTTCTGAGTGAGGCGACTTACCATCCGGCTGTCAGAAGCAATTTGCAACAAAGCACGTATTGAATTACGAAGTAATTTGCCAGCTTTACCAGCCCTTCCAAATTCTTCGCCGTTTTCACGGGTTCTTTGGAAGTTAGGATCATTGGCGATACGGTCCCCGGACACTCCACCTTTTTCTCTTGCCAGGTATCCATCTTGTGATTTGTAGAAAGTAATACCACCGATAGTACCGTCTAATTTGATTATTCCTTTTTGCTTTGCCATTGGAAAAAATTATGAGTTAATAATATTTTATCGTTATTGATATCCAAAATTAGAATCAGTTTATACAGTTTTAAAACCTTCACTTCCATTCTTGCCGTTATCTGCATTTTATTCCATCATCAGTACTTTATTCCTCTCTGGAAATAGAGTAAATTTGCAATAGCAACTCCATACATAAGGCATAGATGAAGTATGGATAGAGTATCAAAATATAAAAAGCAATGGAGCGAGTTTGTATTTATCCAAAAGATGTCCAGGTTGTGACCGGCAAAAGCGAAAGATGGGGGAGAGAAGTAATTAAAAAGATCAAAACCCATTTATCAAAGCAGCCACATCAATTAGTTTCAATCGAGGAGTTTTGCGAGTACACCGGGTTGTCAATTCAATCTGTAAAAGGGATGCTAAGAGCTTAATTTTTTTTGTTCATTTATCATTTGAATTGTATCTTAGCAAAGCAGTTTTGTAAAGGAAATGTGAGATTGAAATTGTTGTTTGAAGCGAGACTTTACCGATACCTGCAAGGACTGAAACTTTGAAATACTTCATTATAAACGGATTACGGGATAGGTTCAAGAGCCTCTCTCTCCGCCAGATAGCATTTCAAAAAGTATCAAATTCTTGCAAACTCAATGTGGGCAAGGATTTTTTATTTTGGGTACACTCACCCAAATAATTCAATAGCCCCACCTTAAAATTGATATTTCTTTTATCACTTGACTATAAACATAGTAAATCTTGATTTTTATCATGTTTCAGAAAATTTACTATGCTGACTTTGAACGTCGTTTTTCAGGCAAAGTATGGATATGTTGAATTAAACTATCGGATTAACATCAATCCGCAACTTGAATAAAAGAAGGGTTCACTATAAGTAGTAAAAAATAAGTTGCCGGGTTTTAAAAAATAAATTTTATACCAATGAAATCGTTTCAAATTGTTGTACTTGCCAAGCAGGTTCCCGATACAAGGAATGTGGGAAAAGATGCCATGAAAGCTGATGGAACAGTTAATCGGGCTGCTTTGCCGGCCATATTTAACCCTGAAGATTTACATGCATTGGAGCAGGCATTACGAATCAAAGATCAATTTCCCGGGTCAACAATTACCCTTCTTACTATGGGGCCGGTTCGTGCAGCAGAAATTCTTAAGGAAGGATTTTACCGTGGCGCTGATGATGGTATTTTGCTTACAGATCGTGCCTTTGCAGGATCCGATACGCTGGCTACCTCCTATGCACTTTCCTGTGCTATCCGGAAAATTAAAGACGTTGATATTATTGTATGTGGACGACAGGCAATTGATGGGGATACTGCACAAGTTGGACCCCAGGTTGCCGAAAAATTAGGAATCCCTCAGATTACCTATGCGGAAGAAATTGTTTCACTAACCAAAGATAAAATCCAGGTAAAGCGCAGGCTGGAACGTGGAGTTGAAATTGTTGAAGCAGCCTTTCCTGTTTTGATTACTGTAAATAGTTCAGCGCCACACTGCCGGCCACGCAATGCAAAACGCCTGATGAAATACAAACATGCTTCCACCATAAGCAAACGGCAGGAAAGCGAGGAAGATTATCTTTCTACTGCCAATCATTCTTACCTGACAATTAAAGAATGGAGTGTAAACGATATAGAATGTGACCATGAACAACTGGGGCTTGGAGGTTCACCAACTAAAGTGAAAAAAGTGGACAACATTGTATTCCAGTCAAAAGAATCACGCAGGATTGAAGATTTTGATGATGATATTAATGCATTAATGAAAGAACTGATCACTTCGCATATAATTGGATAGCAACTTTAATTCTGAAAAATATTTTTACAATGAATAATGTAATTGTTTATTGCGAATTGGATGAAGGTAAAATAGCGGAAGTCAGCTTTGAGCTGCTTACCAAAGGACGAAGCCTTGCCAATCAGCTGAATTGCAAACTGGATGCGCTTCTTATCGGCAGCAATCTCAAAGGTTTTGAAAAAGAAATTTTCCCCTTTGGAGTAGATACGCTTTATATAGCAGATGACAAACGGCTTTCTCCTTATTCTACTTTACCTCATTCATCTGTTGTGGTAAATCTTTTTAAAGAAATAACACCCCAGATCTGCCTGATGGGGGCAACAACTATCGGAAGGGATTTGGGGCCAAGAGTTTCTTCGGCTCTGAAAAGCGGACTGACAGCAGATTGCACTGAACTGGAGATTGGTGACCACGAAGACAAAAAGTTGAAAAAGGTTTATAAAGATCTTCTTTACCAGATACGTCCGGCATTTGGTGGAAACATTATTGCTACCATTATCAACCCTGACTGTCGTCCGCAAATGGCGACTGTAAGAGAAGGGGTAATGAAAAAAGCAATTGTTGATGAGAATTATAAAGGAAAACTCGTCAACCTTGATATCAATAAGTATCTGGATGAAACAGCTTTTGTTGTGAAGATTATTGAACGGCACATTGAATCTTCAAAAGTGAATATTAAAAATTCACCGGTAATTGTTGCCGGAGGATTTGGGGTTGGCTCATCCGATAATTTCAGGCAATTGTTTCATCTGGCCAGTATATTGGGAGGTGAAGTAGGTGCTTCCAGGGCAGCGGTGGATGCCGGATATGTTGAACATGAACGGCAAATCGGGCAAACAGGAATTACAGTACGTCCAAAATTATACATAGCCTGCGGCATTTCCGGTCAGATACAGCACCTGGCTGGTATGTTAGAATCAAGTATCGTCATTTCCATCAATAGCGATCCTAATGCTCCAATCAACAAGATTGCAAACTATGTGATTGTAGGAAAAGTGGAAGATGTGATTCCAAAAATGATCAGGTATTATAAGGAAAATGTAAAATAATTTATAAAAAATTTATTCAGAGATCATGGCAAATTTTTTTACTGATAACCCCGACCTGGCCTTTCAACTTTCGCATCCCCTGATGCAAAGAATTGTAAGTTTGAAAGAAAACAATTTCAAATCGAAAGATGAGTTTGAATTTGCCCCGAAGGATTTTGAAGATGCATTAGACAGTTATATGCAGGTGCTTGAAATTGTGGGTGAAATAAGCGGAGATATTATTTCTCCCAACGCAGAGTCAGTTGATCATGATGGGCCGGTATTGAAAAACGGGCGGGTGATTTATGCAAAAGGAACACAGGAAAATATTGATGCCATCAAACAGGCCGGGTTGATGGGGATTACATTGCCCCGCAGATTCGGGGGACTTAGCTTTTCTCTTGTTCCATATATTATGGCTGCTGATATCGTTTCAAGAGCAGATGCAGGTTTTGTAAATATATGGGGCTTGCAGGATTGTGCTGAAACTATCAACGAATTTGGTTCGGAGGAACAACGCAGGGAATATTTGCCACGGGTTTGTAAAGGCGAAACAATGGCAATGGTTTTAACAGAACCTGATGCAGGATCTGACTTACAGGCCGTGATGTTAAAAGGAACCTATGATGAAAATAAAAAAACATGGTTGCTGAATGGAGTGAAACGATTTATCACAAATGGAGATGGAGATATTTCACTGGTACTGGCCCGTTCCGAAGACAAAACACAGGATGGACGGGGACTTTCTTTGTTCATCTTTGATAAGAAGAATGCAGGAGTAACAGTGCGGAGACTGGAAAATAAATTGGGCATCAAAGGTTCACCAACTTGCGAATTGGTTTTCAAAGATGCTCCTGCAGAGCTTTGTGGTCAGCGTAAGTTCGGCTTGATTAAATATGTGATGTCGCTGATGAATGGTGCCAGGCTTGGTATCGCTGCGCAATCCGTTGGTGTAAGTGAAGCGGCATATCGTGAAGCATTGGAATATGCAAAAAAGCGGATGCAGTTTGGCAAAGCCATCATTCAGTTTCCTGCCGTGTATGAGTTATTGGCAGTAATGAAAGCAAAACTTACAGCTTCCCGGGCTTTGTTATATGAAACAGCCCGTTTTGTGGATATGTATAAAGCCCTTGCACATATTGGAACAGAAAGAGAGTTGACAAAAGATGAAAAAGAAGAACAACGTAAATATCAAAAACTGGCGGATGTTTTCACTCCGCTTGCCAAGGGATTAATCTCTGAGTTTTGTAATGAGATTGCTTATGATTCATTGCAGGTGCATGGTGGTTCCGGCTTTATGAAAGATTATCCCATTGAAAGAATTTACCGTGATGCCCGCATCACTTCCATTTATGAAGGAACCACTCAGTTGCAGGTGGTGGCAGCCATGAAAGGCATTACAACAGGTGCTTACCTGGCGCAGATGCAGGCCTATGAAAAAGAAACTATCAAACCTGAAACAGAATCTTACCGCAGCATATTGATGGATATGACCTATGAATATGAAGAATCAGAAGCACGGGTGGTGGTGCATAATCACCAGGAGTTCCTGGATTTTCATGCACGCAGATTAGTTGAAATGGCTGGCAATATCATTATGGGTTATCTGTTGCTCAATGATACACAACGTGACCATACCTATTGGAAGACACTGGAAGTGTTCTTACGTTTTGCCCGTTCCCGCAATTCAGCACATGCAATGTTTCTAAGTCATTCGAATTTAAACGACCTGGGAAAGTTTAAGTTTTAATAATGGCTGAATTTGTTTTTTTTGATTGGTGTAGAAATAGATTAACCAGCTATTGCATTTAACTGGCGTTTCTTAATTTTAATATACAGGAGAGTTGCCAGAGTGGTCGATCGGGGCGGTCTCGAAAACCGTTGTGCCAGCAATGACACCCAGGGTTCGAATCCCTGACTCTCCGCCTTCGGCCTCCATAGTCTCATTTAAAAAGAGACGAAGGAGGCCTTTTATTATTCTTAATACCATTTCAATGTTTTACGTTTATATATTAAGATGTGTTGATGGCAGTTACTATACCGGATGTACTGAAGATTTAAATGAACGATTGAAGAGACACAATAAGGGGTATGTAGATGCAACTAAGAATAAGATTCCTGTTGAGCTTGTTTTTTATTGCACTTTTACAGATAAGTACAAGGCATTCAGGTTCGAAAAATATCTCAAATCAGGTTCCGGCATTGCTTTTCGGAATAAACACTTGTTATGACGGGTTCCTCCTTCGCTAAGGCTACGGAGGACAAAGTCGAATCCCTGACTCTCCGCCCTCGGCCTCTGTAGTCTCGTTTAAAACGAGACTACAGAGGCTTTTTACCAGTTTCATTCTATTGCTTTCAATAATCTTCTCCCAGTCAGTTAATTTTACAGCAAAGTTTTTACTTGAAACATCTAAAGGCACTTAATAAGTATTTCTGGAAATATCGTATCCGGCTGGGCATTGGTCTTGCTTTTGTTTTTCTTTCAAATTATTTCAATGTACTGGCGCCACAGGTTACCGGTTTTGTAACCGACTTTGTTCAGCAAAAACTTCCTGGTTATAAACCGCCTCAACATCCTCCCCGTTATGACTTGCTGGTAGTAAAAGTTTCCGGGTGGATTTCGGGCCCGGAGTTTAGTGCACTAAAAGTGGTGGCGCTCTGCGGCATTGTTATCCTGGCCATCGCTTTGCTTCGTGGTTTCTTTTTGTTCCTGATGCGGCAAACGGTTATAGTAATGAGCCGCCACATTGAATACGATCAGAAAAATGAAATTTATTCCCACTATCAGCAGTTAGATACTGCTTTTTACAAAACGCATAACACCGGCGACCTGATGAACCGCATTGCTGAAGATGTAAGCCGGGTAAGAATGTTTACCGGGCCTACCATCATGTACCTGGCCAATCTTATTGCCATTATTTCGCTCAGCGTTTTCTTCATGCTGAAAAGAGATGCGGAACTGACGATGTATGTATTGACACCCTTGCCCATTCTTGCAGTTGCAATATATTTTGTAAATAATACAATCAATAAAAAAAGCGAAAGAATACAGGCGTCACTTTCTGACCTCACCACCAATGCACAGGAATCCTATTCCGGGATAAGAGTAGTTAAATCTTTTGTTCAGGAGAAAGCCATGCTTGGCTTTTTTGCAAAAAACAGCGAAGAGTATAAAAAGAATGCAGTTGGTCTGGCAAAAGTGGAAGCCATCTATTTTCCTTCTATTACATTGCTGATCGGGCTGAGCACATTACTTACCATTATGATTGGCGGATTGCATCATATTGCCAATCCTGAAAAAACTAATTTGGCTACCATCGTTGAATTTGTCATGTATATTAATATGCTCACCTTTCCGGTCAGCGCCATCGGGCTTACAGCCAGTATGATGCAGCGTGCGGCCACTTCTCAGGGAAGGATCAATGAATTTCTGCAGAAAAAACCGACTATACAAAATCCCATTCCTGCAGTTGTTACCACTTTGCAGGGAAATATCAGTTTCAAAAATGTAAACTTCATTTATCCGCACACAGGTATTCATGCCCTGAAAAATTTTAACCTGGAGATTAAGAAAGGAGAGAAGGTGGCAATTGTAGGCAGAACCGGCAGTGGCAAATCCACTATTGCACAATTGATTTTGAGGATGTATGATGTCAGCAATGGCACCATTGAACTGGATGGTTTGAATATTCAAAAAATTGATCTGACTTCATTAAGAGAACAGATAAGTTATGTGCCGCAGGATATTTTTTTATTCAGCGAAACGGTAGAAAACAATATCGGCTTTGGCGTGCAGAAACCCGGGAAGCATTTAGTGGAGGAAGCAGCAAGGTTGGCCAGCGTTGAAAAAGAAATTGCAGGGTTTTCGCAGCAGTATGACACGATGATCGGTGAAAGGGGGGTAACGCTGAGTGGCGGGCAAAAACAACGTATATCCATTGCAAGGGCGCTTATTAAAAATCCCAGGTTGGTTATTTTTGATGATTGCCTCAGTGCGGTGGATGCCAGGACTGAAAAAGATATTATTGACAAGCTAAACTTATTTCTTCAGGATAAAACGGCTATCGTGATCACCCATCGTATTTTCTCCCTGTTTAGTTTTGATAAAATTGTTGTATTGGAAGATGGGTTGATTACTGAAACAGGCACCCATAAACAATTGCTGGAGCAAAACGGGTATTATGCCAGCCTCTACACCCGTCAACAGAAGGAGATGGGCCATGAATCCTGAGCCGGAAATATGTAACCTGAATGATTAAACCGGGTTCCTTTTTTTGCCCCAAATTCCGGTCAGGGTCTCCAGACTCATTTGGCTGTTTCAAAAACATATCTATATTTGTGCATTCCAAAACCAAAGCAATTCCTTAACTGCTAAAAACTTATAACGTGGCGTACGAGAATAATGACAAAAAGATGGAGAGCATCTACAGTAAACGCATCCGGGCCGGAAAAAGAAGAACCTACTTTTTTGATGTAAGAGCTACACGGGGCAATGATTACTATCTTACCATTACAGAAAGCCGTAAAAGGTTTGATGATAATGGATATGACCGGCACAAAGTATTTCTCTACAAAGAAGATTTCAACAAGTTTATTAAAGCGCTTGGCGAAGCGGTTGATTATGTAAAAACAGATTTAATGCCCGATTTTGATTTTGATGCATTTAATCATGACGAAGTTCCGGAAGAAATGGCGCAAAACAACGGGGAAAATAGTGCTGAAACTACAGTAGTTGCGGAAACTGTTGTAATCGAAAAGGCAGAGGAAACGAATGGATCATCGCCTGTTTCTGAGGAAGTCATTGCTCCTGCCAACGGTGCAGAAGAGGTTGATAAGTGGTAGCCAAAGTATTGTTGAGAAATAAAAAAACGGCCTGTCTGTTTTTTTATTCAAAAATACATATCTTAGTAGCGTATAAAAATAATTATGGGAGAATTATACTTTCCTTTAATATAGTGGAA
The DNA here is from genome assembly GCA_032654705.1 of Chitinophagaceae bacterium. Classification (GTDB taxonomy): domain Bacteria; phylum Bacteroidota; class Bacteroidia; order Chitinophagales; family Chitinophagaceae; genus JJ008. The sequence goes on along the minus strand of JAULAZ010000003.1, from coordinate 1,462,165 downwards.
TTATTTTTTTTGTAAGCTAACTGCCGGTTAAAAAGTATAGCCGGTATTTGTAATTTTCTTAAAACTTGTATTATGCAACCAAAATTTACGCAACAAAGCTTAAGGAACTTTTTCGCTAAAATCATTGCTGTCGCTCTGATTTTTTCAGCATCAACTCAAATTTCTTTTGCTCAAAAAAACTTGCCTAAATCTGCCCAGCAAAAACCAGGGTATGAAAATATCCTGAATAATGCGGAAAGGCAGCAATTCCTCCAGGCAAAAATGGGCAACCCAACTAATGATGCTGGTATTATTATGAAAGCGTCTAATGAAATTCACAACCCGCAGGCTGTCTGCACCACCTGGACAGTTTCAATCGTTTCAGGTGATCCCGTACTTCCAGGTAATTTAAGGCCTTTTCGGGATGGTGTTGTTAAAACTTGTGCGGCTCCGGGAACCTGTACCACTCCCTCCTCGACGGGGACATTCCATTACCAGATTTTTCAATGGACCTGCCCGGTGGCCCAGTGCGTTACCGTTACATATACTGCCACCAACGCCAATTTTACTTTTGTAACTGTATACAGTGCATCTCCAAGTTTACCTGTTTCATGTACAAACTGGGTCAGCGATCCAGGATCCAGCGGCACTAACGGTGTTCCAATTGTTTTTTCATTTAACGGCACTGCAGGTACTACCTATTATTTTTTAGTAAACGATGTTGGCACACTGCCGGGAAATTGCACCATTCAGATAGATGCCGGTGTTTGTTTTGCAGCAGCTTGTACGGGTACACCTGCACCCGGCAATACAATTGCAACTCCTAATCCGGTTGGTTCAGGAGCTCCTTTCACTTTGTCAGTACAAAATAATCCTCCTGCTTCAGGATTTACTTATGACTATCAATCAAGCCCCACTGCCGGTGGTCCATGGACAACAATCAGTGGCGGTCCGATTGCGGCAAGTTCTTTTGTAACTTCTCAAACGGTGGTAACATATTATAGGGTCGTTGTGGCATGTACTCCAAGTGGTCAATCCGCAATAGCAACTCCGATCCAGGTTCAATTACTGGCATGCGGCTGGTCAAATTCAACGGTTTCTCCTATACCTATATTGGATCAGGGCGTCGTAGCTATCGGAACAAACCTTTATAGTTTCGCCGGAGTAAGCAATGGTGCGGTGGTAGCCACTTCCAATAAATTTGATGGGACGGTGTGGTCCCCGATTGCACCTACACCTCAGGGCCTTGAATATCCGGGTGTTTGTACAGATGGAGTGAATGCTTATATATTAGGTGGAGCTTCAACTGCAGGTGCATCCCTGAATACTCTTTACAGGTACAATGTGGCGACAAATACATATACAACATTAGCTCCGTTCACTACTGGTGTATGGAATCCATCCGCTGTTTACTTAAACGGTAAGATCTATAAATTCTGCGGCACCGCCGCAGCATCTACTGCAGTAATGGAGATATATGATGTAGCCAGCAACACCTGGTCTGCAGGCACTCCTTTCCCGCAAGCTCTTAGTTTCGTGACTGCTATTGCAAGCGGAGGATTTATTTATGCAGCCGGTGGGGTATCTACTGCAACCCTGACCGCATCAAGTGCTCTTTATAAATACGATCCTGCCGGAGCTGGTACCTGGTCTACTCTTGCCCCCATGGCAGCACAACACTGGGGCGCAGCAGGCGATTTTTATAACAATGGTTTCGCAGTGGCCGGGGGATATATAAATGGCGCTACAACTATTGGCACTAATGCTGAGCTATATAATATTGGATCCAATTCATGGGGACCCTTGCCGAATTTACCTACTGCTACTGCCCGTGTGGGCGGCGCTGCTACAGGTATCGGTGGAAGTTTTTATGTTATTGGTGGCCGTACGCTGGCTTCGGCTGGTTTTAATGGCTCTACGCAAAATCAAAAATTATTCTGTATACCACCAAACCCCTGTACGGGAACACCTGCACCGGGAAACACATTAGCATCAATTAATCCTGTTTGCTCTGGTACAACCTTTACACTGTCGTTGGCTAATAATCCTTTTGTAAGCGGGTTAACTTATGATTGGGAATCTGGACCTACAGCTACCGGCCCATGGACAAACCTTCCGGGAGTCAATACCAACATTACTTATTCCGGAAGCCAGACTGGTGCTACCTGGTACAGATGCAACGTAACTTGTACGCCAAGTGGATTAACAGGTACTTCTACACCGTTACTGGTTGCAAATGGCCAGGGTGTGTTTACTGTTCAGCCCCCTTCTGCTGTTTCGGTGGAATGCGGTAAGAATATTACTATTTCTTATACGGCTACTGGTAATTCTCTTACCTACTCATGGGAATACAGAACCAGCCCATCAGGTTTCTGGTTCAATGTCGGGGCGACCCTGGCGGGAGCTGGTGTAAGCGGTCAAACAACAAGTTCTATTACGTTAACAAATGTATCTGCAGCGTTGAATGGATACCAGTTAAGGGGTGTGATAGTAGGACCATGTACTGCGGTTGATTTCAGCAATATAGTGACATTGACTGTTACGCCTTATATCGTAAACGTCAATCCAACATCGGCTACAATTTGTGCAGGGACTCTTCAACAATTGACTATAACGAATACTATAGCAGGAGCATTGTCAGCCAGTTTCTCATCAGGTCCTATCTCAATTCCAATACCAGATAACGTTGCTACGCCAACTACCACTACTATAACTGTATCCGGAATACCAGCGGGTTCTGTAATCACAAATGTGAGGGTGCATCTTAATATGGCCCATACTTACCCGGCAGATATGGTATTAAACCTGAAAGGTCCGGCTGCTGCCAATATCCTCAGTTTGTACAAGCATAATACTAATACAGATAACGGTGCTTCTTCCATTCCGACTGCTGGTTTCTATGATGCAGTATGCAGTAAGTTAGGAGCTACTCAATGGAAAGCGGTTCCTACGCCATATCGTTATGGAATCACTGCTCCAACTGGTCCATTTGCAGCAGATGCTCTTAATGGTGTAACGAATCCGGGTTATACTATTATGGATCCTATAGGTTGGGTTTCCAATGCTACAACGTTTAACTCCTTAATGCCTGTTGTTGGTGCTGGTTCAGATCCAAATGGAGTATGGACTTTGGCTATGTGCGATGGCGGTCCTGGTGATCTGGGTACATTAACTCTTTGGTCTATTGATTTTGATTATGTAGCGCCAATATTTGCAACGGGAGTATGGACATCAGCTCCCGCAGCGCCAAATACAATGTGGGCCACTGCTGCCGGTTCGGGCGGAGCTGCTTATGTTGCAGGCACACCGGCAACTTCAATATGGGTGAATCCAATAGTTAACACTAATTATACAGTTGTTGTTACTACACCTACACCGTGTGTTTCAAACCCAACAACTATTCCAGTGACTGTAATTACTCCGCTAACGGGATTGGTGCCTCCGGCAAATAAAACAGTATGCGTTGGAACTAATACCAGTTTCACAGTTGGTGGTTCGGGTGGACCGTTTACCTACCTGTGGGAAGTTAGTGTGAATAGTGGTCTTACATGGACTCCTGTTTCAGGCGCAACAACCGCAACACTTAGCTTAAATGCAGTAACCCAGTTAATGAATAATAATCTTTATCGTGTTACTATTAATGGCGGACCATGTGGATCTACCACTACCGCAGCAGCCCGTTTGAATGTAAACCAGTTACCGGTGGTTACTATTTCAGCATCCACACTTCAGTTAATACCTGGACGGGTAGCTACTATTACAGGAAGCAGTGTGCCAGCGGCTGTGGCACCCTGGTCATGGACACTTAATGGAACTGCTATTGCAGGAACAACAAACAGTGTTACCGCAAACATAGATCAGCAGGGAAATTACCAGGCTACTGTAACTGATGTTAATGGTTGTACCAATTCATCCAACATCGTTACTATTGGTGCCGAAGCATCTGAGCACCTTTGGATTTATCCAAATCCGAACACGGGTAAGTTTGAGGTAAGGTTGTATTACAATAGAGCATATGCTGAGAAAAGAATCGCCAAAATATACACTATAACGGGACAATTGGTGGCTTCGAAGGAGTTTGATTTATTTACAAACTCCCACCCATACCTGAGTATCAATTTTGATTTAGGTATTCAATCAGCAGGAACCTATGTTGTGAAAGTTGTAGATAAATACAGCAAACATATAGCTTCAGGTCTTGTAGTGATACAATAGATCAATCCTGATGTAAATATTCAAAGCCCCGACGTTTAAAGTCGGGGCTTTTTTCATAAGCGGCAGGTGGATATATTTTTTTGTAGTATTCCAAAAAAAATTACCTTAGACGCCGGAATTTGGACTTTGCCGGATAGACCGGTAAAAATCAACCATTTAAATTATCTACTATGCAACCAAAATTTACTCAAAAAAATTTAGGGTTTTTCTGTACAAGAATCATTGCCCTGGCATTGATTTTTTCTGCAACAACCCAACTTTCTTTTGCGCAACAAAACCCGGCAAAGGCAAACAAGCTGACTTCCGTGCAGAAAGCGCAGCAAAGATTACAGGCTTTGCAAAAAGGTGTGGGAAACCCGACTGCTAATAATGATGCCGGTATCATTTCCAAGGTTTCGAAGGAAATGAACAACCCACAGGCGACTTGTACCACCTGGACAGCTTCAATCGTTTCAGGTGATCCCGTACTTCCAGGTAATTTAAGGCCTTTCCGGGATGGTGTTGTAAAAACCTGTGCAGCTCCGGGAACCTGTACCACCCCTTCCTCGACAGGGACATTCCATTACCAGATTTTTCAATGGGTATGCCCGGTGGCCCAGTGTGTTACCGTTACATATACTGCCACCAACGCCAATTTTACTTTTGTAACTGTATACAGTGCAACTCCAAGTTTACCTGTTTCATGTACAAACTGGGTCAGCGATGCAGGATCCAGCGGCACTAACGGTGTTCCAATTGTTTTTTCATTTAACGGCACTGCAGGTACTACCTATTATTTTTTAGTAAACGATATAGGTACTTTGCCGGGAAATTGCACCATACAAATAGATGCTGGTGTATGTAGTTCTACACCATGTGCAGGCACACCTAACCCGGGTAATACAACCAGTACAGCAAATCCTGTTTGCCCCACTGTACCATTTACATTAGGAATTGCAACTGCTCAGAATTTTGCCGGAATCACTTATCAATGGCAAATATCAACTACAGGTACCGGTGGTCCCTGGTCAGATATTGGTGGAGCAACAAGCAGTACATATACAACGAATATAACTGTTGCAACTGCTTACCAGTGTAAAGTAAGATGCACCAACAGCGGTATTACTACTATTTCGAACCCAATAAATGTAACCATCAATCCTCCATCTGCCTGTTATTGTGCGGGTGGTGCTACGGATGTTATTGATGAAAAAATATCAAGAGTGAGATTCTCTACAATTGACAACGCTTCCAGTTCACAATCAGGATATGAAAATTTTACAGCAATATCAACCAATGTAATACAGGGAAGTACCATTCCGATTACTGTTGATATATCCAATTTCTTCACTGGTGACCTGGTAAGAGTATGGATTGACTTTAACCAGAACGGTAGTTTCAATGATCCCGGTGAAAGAGTTGTAGCAACAGTAACTTCTGTTAATCCTGCAGTGGCTGATATAACGATACCACTTGCCTCAACAGTTGGCCCCACAAGAATGAGAGTACGTATGTACTGGCAGCCAGCAGATGCGGATCCGGGTCCTTGTGGAAACACAGCTTATGGACAGGTGGAAGATTATACAGTAAATATTCAACCTTGTATCCAGGGTGTGTTTAACACACAACCTGTTAACCGGAGCATTAATTGCGGTGATAACACTACTTTTAGTGTAACAACAGCAGGTTCTCTTCTTACTTACGGATGGGAATATAAAACCAGCGCTGCATCGCCCACCTGGTTCAATGTTACAAACGGAGGTATTTATTCTGGGGCCAACACACCTACATTGACGCTCACAAATGTTCCTCAAACTTATAATGGATATGTATACAGGGCTACTATTCAAGGTCCATGTACGGCAATAGATTTCTCAAATCCGGCAACGCTTACGGTCGGGGCTTATATTGTAAATGTCAATCCGCCATCAGCAACAATATGTACTGGTACACTTCAACCCTTAACGATAACCAATACTGTAGCTGCTCCTGTAACAGCCGTTTTCTCATCCGGTGCTATCAGTATTCCAATACCTGATGCTAATGTGACTGGTATAAATCATACTATTCCTGTTTCTGGTATATCAGGCCTTATTAGTAATATTACTGTACAGGTAAGTATCCCGGCACATACATGGATTGGTGATCTGACTTTTGCATTAAGAGGTCCGGGTGGACAAATTCTTAACCTTGATTATTTTATTACTAATACAGGTGCTTCCGGCACAGGTATGGTAAATACCAAATTCGGTACCAGCGGTGTTGTTAAATTAAATACAAGTGCTGCTCCTTTCTCTGGTCCAATCTTCGCACCAGATGCGCAAATGACCGCTACGGTAAATGGACCAATTGGACCTACAGGATTCCAGACACCGGCTGTTAACAGTTTTGGAGGCCTGGTAAATCTTGCTAATGGTTCTACTGCAAATGGTAACTGGACATTGGCTATTTATGATGGTTTTGGTGGTGATGTAGGAAGTTTAACCAACTGGCAGATATCTATAACCTATGTAGCACCGATTTTTGCTACAGGAGTTTGGACAGCCAATCCATCCACACCAAATACGATGTGGGCAACTGCTGCTGGTTCGGGCGGAGCTGCATATGTTGCGGGCTCACAGGCAACTTCAATATGGGTGAATCCAACAGTTAATACAAACTATACCGTAGTTGTAAATACTGCAACACCCTGTACCGGTACAACAACTGTTCCGATAAGTGTGACGAATCCGGTAAATATTACCACAGCGCCTGCAAATAAAACTGTATGTGTTGGTACTAACACCAGCTTCAGTGTGGTTTCGGGTGGTGGTCCTTTAACCTACCAGTGGCAGGTAAGTGTAGATGGAGGTGTTACCTACAGCAATATTGCCGGTGCAACAGCTGCAACGCTGAACTTAAATGCTGTTACACAGTTGATGAATAATAACCTGTATCGGGTTACAGTTACTGCTGCACCATGCGGAGCTACTACTACCGCCTCAGCCCGTTTAAATGTAAACCAGTTACCGGTGGTTACTATTTCGTCTTCTACACTTCAGTTAGTTCCTGGACGGGTAGCTACTATTACAGGAAGCAGTTCACCAGCACCTGTGGCACCCTGGTCATGGACACTTAATGGAAGTACTATTGCAGGAACTACAAACAGTGTTACCGCAAACATAGATCAGCAAGGTGCTTACCGTGCAACTGTAACTGATGTTAATGGTTGTACCAATTCATCCAACATCGTTACTATTGGTGCAGAAGCATCTGAGCACCTTTGGATTTATCCAAATCCGACCACGGGTAAGTTTGAGGTAAGGTTGTATTACAATAGAGCCTATGCTGAGAAAAGAGGCGTTCGTATCTATAATATGGATGGTCAATTGGTGGCTTCGAAGGAGTTTGATTTATTTACAAATTCCCACCCATACCTGAGTATCAATTTTGATTTAGGTGTTCAATCAGCAGGAACCTATGTTGTGAAAGTTGTAGATCAATACAGCAAACAAAAAGCTACGGGTCTTGTAGTGATACAATAGATCAGGACTACTGTAAATATTCAAAGTCCCGACACTTCTGGTCGGGACTTTTTTTTGGGCCTCCCTAAACCCCTCCAAAGGAGGGGCTTTTGAACCCTAAAGAACATAGTTTTGAATTATTGCATATAGAAAAGCAAGATGTTTTGTGGGAAAAAATTTATTGAAAGGTCACGGTAATTTACCGGAGAGAGTGGAAAGAATTTTTAAAAGCAGCAATTATTTTTTCATTTTCTTCCAGGCATTCATGAGGCCATTGGTTGAAGAATCATGATTATTGATTGGATCATAATTTTGTAACTCTGGCAATATTTTTCCGGCTAATTGTTTGCCCAGTTCAACGCCCCACTGGTCGAAGCTGTAAATGTTCCAGATAATTCCCTGTACGAATATTTTGTGTTCATACAAAGCAATCAATTCTCCCAAAGTATATGGAGTTATTTTTTTTAGCAAAATTGAATTGGTTGGTTTGTTACCGGTAAAAACTTTATAGGGCAGGAGACGGGCTATCTCTTCTTTTGATAAACCCTGTTTTTCCAAATCCTTTTCGGCTTCTTCTTCCGTTTTTCCATTCATCAGCGCTTCTGTTTGTGCAAAAAAATTACTGAGCAGTTTTTGATGATGATCGCCGATCGGGTTATGACTTTGCGCCGGAGCTATAAAATCGCAGGGGATCAAATGAGTTCCCTGGTGTATCAATTGGTAAAAAGCATGTTGTCCATTAGTACCAGGTTCGCCCCAGATGATGGGACCGGTTGCATACTCTACCGGTTCACCATTGCGGTCCACAGTTTTTCCATTGCTTTCCATATTGCCCTGCTGAAAATAGGCGGCAAAGCGGTGCATGTATTGATCATAAGGTAAAATCGCTTCTGATTGTGCGTCAAAGAAATTGATATACCACAGACTGATCAGCGCCATCAGCACAGGAATGTTTTTATCAAAAGCTGTATTGCTGAAATGATTATCAATGTTATGAGCCCCTTTCAGTAATTGTTCAAAATTTTTATAGCCGATTGTTAAGGCGATAGATAAACCAATGGCACTCCAAAGAGAATATCTGCCGCCTACCCAATCCCAGAATTCAAACATATTTTTCTTATCAATCCCAAACTCTACCACTTCTTTTTCGTTTGTAGATAGCGCTACAAAATGGTTGGCAATATGTTTTTCTTTCTTCGCTTTTTCCAGGAACCATTTTCTTGCAGTAAGTGCATTGGTCATTGTTTCCTGTGTGGTGAAAGTTTTTGAAGCAATGAGAAAGAGTGTTCTTTCCGGGTCCACTTTTTTCAATGTTTCGGCAATATGTGTTCCATCCACATTGGAAACGAAGAACGTTTCAATTCCATCAATATGGTAAGGCTTTAATGCTTCTGTTACCATTTGTGGGCCAAGGTCGCTGCCGCCGATGCCGATATTGACAATGTATTTGATTCTTTTACCGGTATAGCCTCTGAACTTTCCATTGTGAACAGCATCGCAAAAGGCTTTCATTTTCCGCATAACCTTTTTTACCTGGGGCATCACATCATTGCCTTCTGAATAGACAGGTATTTTTGAAAAGTTTCTTAAAGCGATATGCAATACAGAGCGACGTTCCGTTTCATTGATTATATCACCATTGAACATGGCAGCAATGGCATCCTTCAGTTTGCATTCGTCAGCCAGTTGCAGCAACAGTTGAATTGTTTTATCAGTGATGATGTTTTTGGAGTAATCAAAAACTATTTCATCAAAGCATAAGGAGAATTTTTTGAAACGGTCAGGATCATTTTTAAATAATTCTCTTAAATGAGTTGCCTTCATTTCTTCTGCATGTTGCTGAAGAAGTAGCCAGGCTTTGGTTGTTGTAGGATTTATTTTTGGTAACATGTTGTATAAGATATTACAGTTGATGGAAGAACTGTATTGTTCTTTCAGTCATTTTTTTTTGTTATATCCAAATGAGTAACCAGCCTTACTCTATTAGGCGAAATGGCATATCCCAAAATGTTCTGCTCTTTCAGCCTTGCCACCAGTTGCGGTGCTGTCATTCCCTCTTTTAACTCAAAAATGATAATATTGGTTTCAACAGGGAACACCTGGTTTACAAAATCTTTACCCGCAATGGTGCCGGCTATCTGCCTGGCGTGTAAATGGTCTTCTGCCAGTCGTTCAATATTATTTTGCAACGCATAAATACCAGCGGCAGCTAAAAATCCTGCCTGCCGCATGCCACCACCAAAAACTTTTCTTACCCGCCTTGCTTTCCTGATAAAATCTTTTTTTCCCAGCAATAAACTTCCCACCGGGCAACCCAGGCTTTTGCTAAGGCAAACGGAAATGCTGTCGAAAATTTCTCCATATTGTTTTGGAGTTTCGTTTTTTGCCACCATCGCATTCCATAACCTGGCTCCATCCAGATGAAAAGTAAGATTGTTTTCTTTGCAAACTGTTTGTATTTTTTTTATCTCATTAAAATCATAACAACTGCCACCGCCGCGGTTGCTTGTGTTTTCCAAACTAACCAAACTGGAATGTGGCCGATGGAGATCGTCGGGTTGTATGGCATTACTTACCTGTTCTGCATTTATTCTTCCATAGTCTCCTGGTAATAGTTTTACTGAAGCGCCGGAGTTAAATGCAATGCCACCTCCTTCATATTGATAAACATGTGAGCTTTCATCGCAGATTACTTCATCACCTGGCTGGGTGTGGCATTTAATGGCTATCTGGTTGGTCATGGTTCCGGAAGGGCAGAAGAGAGCTGCTTCCATCCCAAACATGTCCGAAGCCATTTGTTCTAATTCATTAATGGAAGGATCTTCACCAAAAACATCATCGCCCACTTTTGCTTTCATCATCGCTTCCAGCATAGCAGGGCTTGGTTTGGTTACTGTATCTGAACGAAAATCGATTATCACTGTTGATATTTTCCTGCAATATACTCTGTTCACTCTTCAATTTGCCAGTCAGCAAAGTGCAGATGGCGGATAATGGTATACCGATAATTGAGAAATATGGCAAAGCCATTTGTGGGGGAATAAGTCCTTTTATCCCAAACAGAGCCTAACCTCTAACTCGAATCCTGGCACCACGTCAAACTGTTATTCAAGTAAAACGGCCGTATATCCCTAAAAATGTCCGTTTAATATAAAACAATGAACTTGGCAAAGCAAAGTACTTACTTTTGAACTGTAATAATCAAAAACAAGTACTCAAACTATAAAATGAGAAAGAAAATGAAACAAATAATGATCTTAATGGCGGTCTTATCCATATCGATAATGAGCCAGGCCCAGTTGGGAAAAATAAGTGGTAATGTAATTGATGGTAGCGCCAAAACCATTGAGTCGGCGACTATTACCTTATTAAGGGCAGAAGATTCCAGCGTTGCCAAAATGAGTATGGCTGATAAGACCGGCAAGTTTGTATTTGACGGGGTTAAAGAAGGCAAATACATGGTTTCAATAACAGCCGTTGGGCATACTAAAGGTTTCTCCGAGACAGTTGAAATTACCGGACTCAATCCTTCTATTACGCTGAAAACAGTTGAATTAGTGCCAGCGGCTAAGAATCTTGGTGCAGTGACTGTAGCATCAAAAAAGCCATTAGTAGAGCAGAAGATTGACAGGATGGTAGTAAATGTAGATGCTGCTGTTACCAATGTAGGAGCTACTGCTATGGAAGTACTGGAAAAATCTCCGGGTGTTACTGTAGATAAAGATGGTAACATCAGCCTGAAAGGCAAACAGGGTGTTCAGATTTATATTGATGGAAGACCAAGTTATCTTAGTGGTAATGATCTTGCCAATTACCTGCGTAACATGAATGCCAGCCAGCTTGACCAGATTGAAATAATGACCAATCCTCCTGCAAAATACGATGCAGCAGGTAATGCTGGTATCATTAACATTAAAACAAAAAAGACAAAACAGTTTGGTTATAGCGGAAGTTTTTCTTCTACCTGGAGCCAGGGCCGTTATGCAAAACTGAGTGAGTCTGCTAATTTTAATTATAGAAAAAATAAGATTAATCTATTTACCAACCTTGGTTACAATCACCGGGAAAATTTTCAGAACCTGGATATTCAACGGAAATTTATTGACGCCGGCACCAAAGAAGTAAAATCACTTTTTGATCAGGAGGGAAGAATGAGAGATGGCGGGGAATCATTCAACGGAAAACTCGGGATAGATTTCTTTGCCACGAAGAAGACAACTTTTGGTGCTGTGGTTAATGGTTTTTATAATCCCGGTCATTTCAGCAGCAGAAGTGATGTGGCAATTTCAGATCCTTTCGGTGTATTATTAAGTAATACGAAATCCAGTACAAGCAACCAGAGAAAATGGAAACACCTTGGGGCTAATCTTAATTTCCGCCATGTGTTCGATTCAACTGGCAGGGAATTGACGATGGATGCAGACTATCTCAGCTATAACAGCAATAATACGCAGGATTTATTTAATCACTATTTCAAACCCGATGGCAGTCCTGATGACAAATCTGACACATTGCTCGGCAATCTTCCGCAGAATATTAAAATATATACGGCCAAAGCAGATTATACACATCCACTGAAGAATAATGTAAAATTTGAGGCGGGTATAAAAACAAGTTTTGTAAAGACAGATAATAATGCAGTCTATGATAATGTTTTGTTTGGAAGATCTGTATTAGACAGCGGGCGGTCGAATCATTTTATTTATGATGAAAATGTAAATGCCGCCTATGTAAATTTCAGCAAACCTTTAAGTAAAAAAATAACCGCCCAACTCGGGTTAAGGTTGGAAAATACAAATGCCAACGGACATTCAACCGGGTACACTTATAATGCTGCTTCGGGAAAGTTTGTTTCTTTTAATTCGGATTTCAAAAGAAATTATACCCAACTTTTCCCAACAGTATATCTTCAGTACGCAGCAAATAAAAATAACAGCTTTGTATTGAATTATGGCAGAAGGATTGAACGTCCCAATTATGAAGACTTAAATCCATTCATATTATTTTTGGATAAATACACTTTTGAGCAGGGCAATCCAAATCTCAGTCCTCAGTTTGCCCACAACATTGAATTAAGCCATACCTATAAAGGATTTCTGACTACTACCCTGAATTATAACCGGACAACGGATATCATTGAAGATGTGCTTGAACAACATACCGGTGTAAATGAAACCTATATAAGGAAATTAAATATCGCCAGCCGCAATCAGTTTGGAATATCTGTCAATGCCGGCGGACAAATCAAAAAATGGTGGATGGCCAATTTGTGGACCAACCTGTACAATAACCATTATAAAGGAATAGTAAATGGCGATAACATTTCACTGGGTGCCACCACCTTCCAGGCAAATCTTTCCAACCAGTTTAAATTTAATAAAACCTGGAGTGCTGAACTAAGTGGTTTTTATACTTCGCCGCTTACAGAGGGAGTATTTAAAATTAAATCATTCGGACAGGTGGGAATGGGCATTACCAAACAAATATTAAAAGGCAAAGGCACATTGCGTTTATCAGGAAGAGATATTTTCCTTACGCAGAAAATTAGTGGTACAAGCCGGTTCAGCAATATTGACGCAGCCTTTCAGCAAAAAAGAGATTCAAGACAAGTGGCCATTGGTTTTACCTATCGCTTTAGTAAGGGTAAAATAAACGGTGGGGGGCCAAAAAGAAAAACAGGCGGAGCTGATGATGAAAAAAGTCGTGTGAAGACAGGCGGTGATAATTAATCTGCCAAAATAATCAAACCTTATCAAATCCAGAAGTCCTGTCTTAACCGGCAGGACTTTTCTATATTTGTTTTCTAATCAAAACAATCTATCATGCCATCTTTTGATATTGTAAGCAAAGTAGAAGCACAGGCATTGGATAATGCTGTGAATGTAACCACCAAGGAAATTACCAATCGGTTTGATTTTAAAGGCTCTCATGTTGTTATTAATCTTGACAAAAAAGATTTTGGTATTAAATTAGAAACCGACGATGATATGAAGATGCGTCAGTTAATAGATGTATTAATCAACCGGGCCCATAAGCAGGGGATAGCCCCTGAGGCATTTGATACGTCAAAGGATGGAGCACAGAGTGGCAAAGTCTGGAAAAAAGAAGTGAAAGTAAAAAATGGACTGGCACAGGAAGACGCCAAAAAGATTGTAAAGCTCATAAAAGACTCCGGGATGAAAGTACAGGCATCCATAAATGAAGACCTGGTAAGAGTAACTGCAAAAAAAATTGACGACCTGCAGGCCATCATTCAGCTATGCAGGGAAGCTAATCTTGGAATTCCTTTGCAATATGTCAATATGCGGAGTTGATATTTTTGCTGACCTTTTTATAGAGCCATATTATGTTCATAACTAAGTGCAGAACGGGTGTATATCTATAAGGTCAAAAATTTGGAAACAGCTTATTAAGAAATATATATTTGGTGTACAACTGCACGGAAATTTAGAAATAAAAAGAAGTGCAAGGAGTACTCAGAAGCCCCTCAAAAGGTGGAAGTAACTCCAGGGAGTACGGTAGCCCGTGAAAAGGTGAAAGTAACTTCCAGAAAGCATCAGGTAAGTAAACCAGAGGCGAAAGCCGGAGGTTGGCTGGCTTGGTGCTTTCAAATTTTAGACCATCTGCCCGTTATTCAGCTAATAAGATTTGGCTAAAAGCCATCTCCCGCCTATCTTTGCCGCCCTTAAATTTATCTTTTAATTTGTACGGCAAAATCCGTGCAACCTTCAAAATCATCAAGTTATGAAAAAAGGAATCCATCCTGGTAGCTACCGGTTAGTTGTTTTTAAAGACATGAGTAATGGCTATTCATTTCTTAGCCGCTCCACTGCTGCCTCAAAAGAAACAGTAAAATGGGAGGATGGTAATGAATATCCCCTCGTAAAACTGGAAATATCTAATACCTCACATCCTTTCTTTACCGGTAAAAATATGCTGGTAGATACGGCAGGACGTATTGATAAGTTCAAAAAGAAATACGCAAAAAAAGCAGAATAATATTAATTTGTAACCTGTTCTTCAGACTGGCCTGAATGTCATTCTGAGCTTGTCGAAGAATTTATTTTTCATGGCTAAACTTTAAAACCTCCTGATTCTTCGGGAGGTTTTGCTTTTTATCAGGGCTACTTATCTCTGAAAAACAGCAAAGAGCATTGTGTAAATAGCAAGGAACAATGCGTAAATAGCAAAGAACAGTGTATAAATTGATAACTACCTCAAATAATTGTAAACAAAAACGAAGATGGATTAGTGGGCTTATTTGTTATTCCATATCCTCCAGCTCTCTTCTGCCTGCAGCATCAGCATTTCTTCTCCATTCTTTATGTTGGCGCCATGCTGTTCTCCCTTTTTCAGAAATAAAGTCTTTGCTGGGTTATATACCAGGTCGTAAAGCAGGTGTTTACTTGTAATAAACTGGTAGGGAATATCAGGACAGCAGTTTTCATTCGGAAACATTCCCAGCGGGGTTGTATTGATGATGATATTGCAATCAACCATCACTTGTTTATCAATATCTTTATAAATAAGCGATGAGTTGCTGTGAAGCTCACGGCTTACAATAATAAAATCAATAGCCAGCTTTTTTAAAACAAATACAACGGCTGTTGCTGCGCCGCCATTGCCCAATACCAATGCTTTTTTGTGATGAGATTTTAATAGAGGAGTAAAACTTTTTTCAAAGCCAATAACATCCGTATTGTATCCAATCAATTTGCCCTCTTTAATATGAATGCAGTTGCAGGCTTCCGTTCCTGCCGGAATATTTTCTGTTGAATGAAGATAGGAGAGTACCTGTTGTTTATACGGTACAGTAACATTCAGACCGATGAGGTTGGGATTGCTGGATAATACTCCCGGAAGCTCTTGAATGGATTTGATGGGAAATAATTTATAACGGCAATCAGTTATTCCTTCCAGCTCAAACTTTTTGGTAAAATATTTTTCAGAAAAAGAATGAGACAAAGGGAAGCCAATAAGTCCGAACAGCCGCATCAGGTGTTTTGTTTTTTATCAAGGTACAAACTGAATGTATCACCTCTTAAACCTATACGCATTGTTTCCAGCGGTATCACTTCGGAGGGTGCAATATTCCCAAGATTGGCATTGCAGCCAACGAGTTCAATAAAATATAGTTGCTGAGCTTTCTGGGGCGCCTCCCAAATTATTTTTTCAGCAGGTATTTGTGTCAATATTTCCTGCACCAGGCCTTCCCTTACTTCCCCACTGCCACGATAGATGCCCACATTGCCGGCTTCACGGGCTTCTGCAATTACATAACTTGATCCGGCTTCCAGTTCTGCTTTCATCAGTTCGATCCATTTATAAGGAGGAATGATATGAGCAGCGTCTTTGCTTCCTACTTCGCTTAATACTGTTCCGAATTTGGTAAGTTTTTCAATATATCCGCATTTTTCTGCATGGGGGATTGTAATTGATCCATCACTCACTTCCATATATTTTATGCCAAAATCCTTGCACACTTTTATATAATCTTCAAACTGGTTGCGGATTAAAAAGGCTTCAAATAAAGTGCCCCCGAAATAAACCGGAACATCATAAGACTGGTAAACCTCTAATTTTTCTTTCAGGTTTGGCGTAACGAAAGAAGTGCCGAAACCCAGTTTTACCACATCCACATGCGGATAACAAACACTCATAAAATTTTTTGCTTCATCCACGCTAAGTCCTTTATCCATCACCATGGTAAGACCTGATTGGCGGGGTTTTGCTTTCCTCTCTGGTATTTGCGACAAATTAAAATTCATATAGAATATGTTTTGATGTTATTGTGTAAAAATGAATGTCGCAAAAATAGGGAAGAAACAGCAGAGTGTTTCTGATTAATACTTACTTATTACTTGATTTCGGTCCAGGTAAAAATTGCCGGATGATAGAAGAATGCTTACCGATCGTGTACAGCCAAAAGTCAATAAACAACAACCAATATCAGATAGATTTGTTTCTTTTAAACCGGGCAATAACATCTACCACTAATTGGTTTTGCAAAATACCTGGATTGAGTTCTATAAACTTCTTTAAAAGTTTGGGTGATACTTCCATTGCCTTCTCTAGTTGCAGTATAGCTTCTTTGGTTTTGCCCAATGCAAAGAAAACAGATGCCTTATAAAAAGAAAAAAGTGGTTTGCCATTAATGGTCAATGCCGCCTGCGTTTGTTCCAATGCTTCCTCAAAAAATCCGGCTTTGTAAAGGCAACGGATCAAAGCTTCCCATCCGGCTGTATTCCTCGGCCGGATACGGACAACATTGGAAAAATAATGAACGGCGTCTTTGAGTTGCCCGGTTTGCATTTTACATTCACCGTAAAGCAGGTTGTAATCAGGCTGGTGACGGTGAATTTTCAGCGCATTATCCAGTTGTTTCATGCAACTTTCCCACTGCCCTTCATTGAAATAGGTGCAGGCAATTTTGTAAAATAATTTGCTGTCATCCTGCCGGAGGTGAGAAGCTTTACGGTAATAAAACCTGGCTTGCGCAAAATTTTTAAGCCTGTCATAGCAATGACCGATCGCTTCTAAAATAACATCTTCAGGTTTTGCCAGTTCATTTACTTTTTCAAGAACTTCAATAGCCTCTTTGTATTTGCGCAGCCTGATAAATGCATCGCCTATATTCCGGTAAGCGTAGTCAAATTTTTCATCAATGGCAATGGCATATTGATAGGCATCAATTGCTTTTTCATACAATTTTATGCCCTGGTAGGCCGCTCCCAGGTTAAACCAGGCCAGTTCATTATATGGATAGTCGTCAATAATTTGCTGGTGTAACCGGATGCTTTCCTCATTTCGACCCGTAAAATCTGTCCAGAAACATATTTTATACAGTGCTTCTTCATTTGTAGGCTCATCTTCCAACACTAGTTTAAGGCAATCAAACACTTTGTCAAAGTCTTCATAATCGTCGTAAACGTCTGCCAATTCGAAAAGCAATTCAATTTTTTCTTCCCCTTCAAATAAAGAAAGGGCTTCTTCAAGCAGGGCTACTGCTTTGTCCTGCTGGTCAAGTGCCAGGAATGCATCTGTCTTTAAAATATACAGGTTTATGTCGCTGTTGTCAAGTAAAGCGGAGTGTTCAAGTATTTCAAGTGCTTCTTTATACCGGCGGTTGGCCAGCAAGATATCTGCCTTTTTAATAAGCAGTATGGAAGAATAAGGGTATTGTTCAACACCTAGTTTGGCGGCTTCCATCGCTTTAGAGAGATCCTCTTTTTCCTGGTAGTATTCTATGATTTTCTCAAAGGCTTCTTCTTCGAGAAAAGAATGGCGTCGGCCATTTTTAAGATTTTCGTATTGTTTGAGCAGTTCCCTGATTTGTTCCCGATTTTCCCTGAAGGGGTTATCTTTCATGTATTCAGGAGATTTGATGAAATAAAAATTTTGAGAAGCACCAAACAGCAAAAATCATTTTGCCCTCTGAAATAAGTTGTTATCAACAAGTTAACCCAAAAAACAAACTGGCTAACTGTCTATTTTTCCCCATATGTGCAAAATAAAGATTTTTTTGAGCCAACTCCATGTAACAATCAGCTGTCTTTTGCGTTAATGAAGTATTAAAGTTCTGGATAAACGGTTTGTTTTATATTAATTTTTGTGTTTATTTTTGTAGCAATGAACCATCTCAAGCTCAATATTAAAAAAATTCCGGGCAGGAAACTGGCAGTTTTGATTTTACTGGTTGTTTCTGCTGTTGCTACTTTTGCAACCCTTGGAGATGGGAGGACAAAACCTAATTCATCTAAAACATCGCTTCTTTCTAACAGAACTTCATTAAAAGCCGGTTCATTTTCTCTGAAATCCGGGTACAATTTTCGTGGAAGCAAGGTGATAAATACAACTGGTGAAAAAGTATATATTAATCTGAATACGGTGGTCACCTTGCGTAAAGGCAACACTACTTATATTGTCCCGTTGAAAAAGAAAATTGTTTTTGACAAAGTGAAAATTGATATTGGCAACAGGCAATTTCAAAGAAACTAATTTCCTCCTTTTTTACTCTCCTCATAAGTCATAACACGGTAGCCTGATGTGGGCAGGTCAAATTTTGACTGTAGTACCGGGTTGAAGTTGATACTGGAAACTGTATAAGTTACAATTCTATTGCCCTGAACAGCCTCATACATCATAGCAAGTCCGGGAAGATTTTTATTGATGTATTCAAAATCCTTGTTTACAGGAACCAGGTCCTTTGTAAAATAAACAGTGAAGGTGGTACTATCAGACAATCTTCCGATAGCTTTCTGGCAGTCATAACCTGCAATTTTTTTATATTCATTCAGGTAGGTAAAAGTAATGCCTTCATACTTTTTATTGGACTCTTTCCAGTTGTCCGGTGTCAACTTAATCATATACTTCTGTTCGCCATAATTCTTTAATACGGTTACATTGCCGGTTTTGCCTTCAATAACAGTGGCTTGTGTTCCCAATGAGCTTATCATTTCAGAACGGCTGGAATTACCCTTCAAATAAATAACACTGGTGGCACCATCCAGCAAATCAGCAGCCTGTGGCTTACTGTTATTGGTATTGATTACGATGTCATACGAAATGGTAGCTTCTGTTAGCTTTTTTTGAGCTGATATCTGATTGGTAGATAGCAGGCAAAGAAATCCGAATAATATATTGGTTGTTCGTTTCATATTCTGGTTGTAGTCTGCATTAATATATTAAAAGACGTGCCAAATTAGCTAATAAGTTGCGTAACAAAAAAAACCGGCAAGCAAAAGCCTAAAACCGGTTTTTCTTTTGGAATATTTAACCATATCAGCGACGGCTCTTTTGCTGCATCTCCTTCATTTTTTTCTGCTGTTCCTGCATTTGTTCCATCCGTTCCTGCCATTTTGATTTTGTTTTTGGCTTTTTGCGGTTTTCTTCCAATTGTGCCAGAATTTTATCATGGTCAATAATATAATTCTGTATGACGAACTGCAATATCAGGGTAATAAGATTGGAGACAGTATAGTACCAGGTAAGTGCCGATGGAAGCCTGTTGAAAAAGAATAAAAGAAACACAGGGAAAATGTATGGCATGTATTTCATTACCGGGTTGCTCTGGTCAGGAGTCATACTCATGCTGTACACTGAAATAAGAAAACTTGTGAGAACGGCGGTAATATTGAACAGGCTTAAGTGACTACCCAGTAATGGGATATTCGTTCCAAATTTAATTACCGTATCATAAGCAGAAAGATCATTTGCCCAAAGGAAATGGGCTCCCCGAAGACCAACTTCGGAATTAAAGAAACTGAACAGGGCAAAGAATATCGGGATCTGTAATAATGCCGGAATACAACCGCCTAAAGGATTTACACCAGCTTCCCTGAACAATTTCATCTGGTCCATGCTCATGGCCTGCTTGTCTTCGCCGTGTTTTGCTTTCAATTTTGCTATCTCCGGGCGCAATGCTTTCATCTTAGCACCACTGAGATAACTTTTATAAGTAAGCGGTGATATTACAAGACGAATAAATATAGTAAGCAATGCTATGGCTAAGCCCAAACTTCCTGTCAGGCTTTTCATAAAATCAAAAATCGGCAGTATCACAAACCTGTTCAGGGGCCGGACAAACGCATACATACCTTGCCCGAGGTTGACCAGTTTATCAAACTGCATATTATACTTCTTCAGTGTATGATAATCAGAAGGTCCGTAATAAAGGCTGAGGGGTACTATGGAAGAATTTCCGGCAGGAACAACTATTTTCATATTTGCCGTTGACCTTAAAATGGTTTTGGCACTGTCAGGGGGAATAGCCCACTCCATTGCGCCGGAAGAAAAATTATTTTTCGCCACCAATATGGTGAAAAAAAAGCGCTGTCTTACTCCGACCCAATTTACTGATTCAGTGAAATTCTTACTGCTTCGTTTTCCGATGGTATGGTAATCGAAGTTGCCATCGGTCACATATCCCACCTGGGTATTTTGTTTTTCATAAGCAATATCTGATTCCTGCTGGGCTGCTGCATATTGCCAGGAAAGATTCAAATTTCCGCCGGTAATTAATTTATTGGCTCCGGTGAGTTTGATATTGAAATCAACCAGGTATTCATCTTTCTTCAGAATAAATTCATGTGTGATGGAAGTGCCGCTGCTGTCACCCGAAGGCAAAGTAAAAGAGATCGTTTTACTGCCATCCGTATTGGTGGATGAATCAATTTTTGAAAAATATAAATCACTGGTTTGTGTTGTTGTATTGGCAGCAGTAATAACCGGGTAGCTTATTTTATCAAAATCAGATCCTGCCAGTTTTACCAGGCTGCTGTCCTGACCTTTGAAGTTTTTTAATTCAATTTTTTTTACCTGTCCACCTTTATTGGTAAAAGTTACTTTGATCAGGTCGTTTTGGATGGACACTGTTCTTTCAATCGTATCTGCTGTATGCTGGAAAGCACCAACAGCAGCAAACTTTGTAACTGAATCAGTAGTCCGGTTGAGAGAATCCTGCTTAGGCTTATTGATCTTATCAATAGAATCTTTGACAGCCAGCTCTTTCTTCTGTTGTTCTTCTTTTTGCTTTCGGTAAGCGGATTGTTCCTTATTAGTATAAAAAAAGTAGCCAAAGAACAATAGGGCCAATATCACAAAACCTAGGACTGTATTACGATCAAAGTTCATTCGGGGTAAAATTTTAAGAGGAGCAAAGATAGGAGTTCTGAGGGAAGAGTCGGGAGTCTTGAGTCGTTAGTCGGGAGTCAGGAACAAATAGTCGGCAAGCAGGAAGTTTTGACTCCGAACTAACGACTCCCAACTCCGAACTCATTAAATCATTTCGCTCTGCAACAAAGGGTTCTTTACTTCTGTCCTTTTTTCTGAATAGGCTTTGGCAGCTTTTATAAAATGCACAAATAGTGGTTGTGGATTTTCTACGGTGCTTTTTAGCTCAGGGTGATACTGAACACCAATAAAGAAAGGATGACCGGGTAATTCAATTATCTCGACCAGGTCTGTTCCCGGATTTTTTCCGCTGGCCATCATGCCTGCTTTTTCAAACTGTTCAAGGTATTTATTATTAAACTCCCAGCGATGGCGGTGTCGTTCACTGATGTTTGGTTTGCCATAAATGGTGTAAGCCAGCGATCCCTCTTTTATTTCGCAGGGATAAGAACCAAGACGCATGGTGCCGCCCTTGGCAGTTACTTTTTTTTGTTCATCCATTAAGTCAATCACTGGTTCTTTAGTTTCAGGGTTCATTTCGGTAGAATGTGCATCTTTTAGTCCCAACACATTTCTTGCAAATTCAATAACCGCCATTTGCATACCGAGGCAAATGCCAAAGAAAGGGAATCGGTTTTCTCTTGCATATTTTACAGCAACAATCTTTCCTTCCACACCGCGATGGCCAAAGCCGGGCGCCACCAGCAGTCCATCCAATCCGGTCAGCTTTTCTGCTACATTATCATCTGTAATAAATTCGCTATGAACATTTATCACCTGCACCTGGCATTCATTCATGGCACCGGCATGTATAAATGATTCCAGAATGGATTTATAAGCATCCTGCAACTCCAGGTATTTTCCAATCAGGCCAATGGTTACCCGGCTCTTTGGATATTTTAATTTATCCAGAAACTCTTTCCACTTTGTCAATTCAGGTTCATTTTGATTGACGATATTCAGTTTCTTCATGCAGATAACATCTAATTTTTCCCTCATCATCAACAGGGGGACTTCATAGATAGTTTGTGCATCGGCGGCTTCAATTACCGCTTCCAGTTTTACATTACAGAACAAAGCAATCTTGCGGCGCAATTCGGGCATTAATGGTTTTTCTGTTCTGCAAACTAATATATCCGGATGAACACCTTCCTGGCTCAGCATTTTTACACTATGCTGGGTGGGCTTGGTTTTTAATTCTTTTGCAGCTTTTAAATAGGGGATAAGCGTCAGATGTACAACAACAGTATCTTCTTCGGACAATTCCCATTGCAATTGCCGGACTGCTTCCACAAATGGTAAACTTTCTATATCCCCAACTGTTCCACCGATTTCAGTAATTACAATATCATACTCATCACTCTGGCCCAACTGCAGCATCCGTCTTTTTATTTCATCTGTAATATGCGGAACCACCTGTACGGTTTTTCCCAAATAGGCTCCCTCTCTTTCTTTATTAATAACCGTTTGATAAATGCGGCCGGTGGTTACGTTATTGGCTTGGGAAGTAAATATGTTCAGGAACCTTTCGTAATGCCCCAGATCGAGATCAGTTTCGGCGCCGTCTTCTGTTACATAACATTCGCCATGCTCATAGGGGTTCATTGTTCCGGGGTCAATATTAATATAAGGGTCAAGTTTCTGAATGGTAACTCTTAGCCCTCTTGCCTGCAGCAGTTTGGCCAGCGAAGCGGCAACGATGCCTTTACCTAAAGAAGAAGTAACACCACCAGTAACAAAAATGTATTTAGCCATACAAAATGGATATTTGTTTAATTCAGTTTCCAAAAAAATTATCTGATGAAAAGCCCAGCCAAATTGACCAGCGGATACTTCGATAAACTCAGTATGACAAAAAAAATCCGGGAGGTCATGCAAAAATAGTCCTTATTTGCGTTACTGTAATACATTCAACAGGATTATGTGGACAAAAAAAATATTCTTTCAGTCAGCGCTGATAAAATTTACTGCCATTATAAGTTTCCTGGTGTTGCATCCGCAAATGCAGGCGCAGAAAATGCAGCGGATAAAAGGATACTGTGGTATTTATTATTTAACAATGGAAGACCTGTACAGGCAAAAGCAGGTGGAGCTTGATTTTTACAGGTTTAAACCCCATCAGTTTGTAGCCAGCATCGGGGCCCAGTGCAGCCATTGGGAAGCTGCCTATGCAGCAACCACCGACAGCATTCATTTTTACCTGGAAGATATTGATACTGCCTTCTTCAATAAAAGGCAGACCGGATTTGCCTGGCATTATTATGATAGCCTGCGGGGAAGCCCCATGACCAGCAACTACACCATGATAACCGGAACGGCGGAATCGACACTGCTTCCTGAAAATACTTTTGACAAGATTATTATCATAAACAGCTTTCATGAATTTTCCCAAGCGAATGTTATGCTGGCGGATATCAAAACAAAGTTGAAGAAAGACGGGATACTTTATATTGATGAAACGGTGCCCAAGCGAAAAGGGCAATTACATGGCATTTGTAAGAAACCCATGTTTACACCCGAGGAAATGATTTCCATTCTATCTAAAAATGGCTATGAATATATTGACAGTCTTGGAATACTTTTCAGAAAAGGAAAACCTTTCAGGAAGATATATGCTTTCAGAAAAAAAGAAAAGTGATCCATAAAAAAGATCCACAGGTTTTCAGGAAAGTGGTGTTTGTGATGAAGGATGGGGTGGTATATAAATAGTAAAGAAATTGGTCTATCGTTTATAAAACAGGTTAATAAACTCATCTCTACGACCTGTACTTCGCATCCATTTTATCATTCCTACATCTTTTTTCAACCATATGTATTCTAAATAAATTGTGTCATCCCAGCATTCCAACATTTTGAATTTAATGCAGTCGTAATATGTTGTGCCTTTAATTGTAACATCTTCACGGGAAAGATAAGTGAGTATATTTTTGTGTGAGTTTAAATTGATTATTATACTATCTCCTGGTATCATAAAAGCTGGCAATAACAGCAAGGCATCGCCGGGGTCTTTTTCTTGAATATCCTTTTCATATTCTGCCTCCATGGTAAACAGTGAATCATTTCTATAAAAATAAAGTCCGGCACCAAACATTGTCCAGTCAATAGAAATTAAAGAGTATTTATTATAACATTCGGCAAAATAAAAAACATCTATTCCTTTAATCTTGGTCAATTTGCATTGGTTTGTGTCAGTTTCACCATATTCATTATCGGAGTCATAAACATAATACCCAAGTGGTTTAACAGGAAAATAGTCTCTGATTTTTATTGAAGATGTATCGTTAGTTTTAGCAAACTCCTCATCGTATTCAAATTTCTTTTGAGGAATTACTATTTCTTTTTTCTGTGGTTTTGACGAGTCAAATTTTGGAAAATAGATTGCCCCCATTATTCCAATTATTTCCAGGTTAATAAAAAAACAAGTACCATCTGTAAATTCAAACTCACGGTCCGCCATTGATGCGAATTGTTTAAGTCTGTGCCTAATACTATCCTGAAAAATTTGAGTTGAACGTCTCCATACTTTTGCTTTCCCCTTTTTTAATAATTTAGAAATGGAATAATCATCAAAATACTTTGGTGTAACCCTGACTGTATCATCTTTCAGTTCTTTGCCGAAATAATCTTTCTGTTTGAAATACATAATTACCTTTCCATATTCGGCTTTTACAACCTTTTTTCCAACATTGTATTTGTTGAGTTGTACAGTTGTAGGAAAAGTGTCGGTTAAAATGACCTGTTCATTCGAGTCCTGAAGTGCTAATGAGAAGAATGAAAATAATATTAATATCCGCATTAGAATTTTAATAACAAATAAATATACATTCTGGCCTTGATACTTCGATAACCAAAATATTCACTTAATAAACTTTAACAGCATCTTGTATTTAGTAATACTTTTTCTTTAGCAGATAATTCTTCATATAATTTGTTACTCCATCCTCCAACGAATAAAAACCCTCTTCATAACCCGCCTTGAGGAGCTTACTCATATCCGCTTCTGTGAAGTATTGGTATTTATCACGGATATCTTCCGGCATGTCTATGTATTCAATCACCTGTTCTTTCCCCATTGCAGTAAAAGTGGCGTTTGCAAGGTCGTAAAAGCTTCTTGCTTTGCCGGTTCCTAAATTATAAATTCCATTTTTGACCATTGACCATTGACCATTGACCATCGATATCATCAGCCAATAACAAACAGCAGCTACATCTTCTACGTAAATAAAATCACGGAGTTGTTCGCCGTCTTTGAACTCTGGTTTATGTGATTTGAATAGTTTTACTTTTCCTGTTTTCTGAGCCTGGTTGAAACCATGAAAAATCATGCTGGCCATTCTTCCTTTGTGATATTCATTTGGCCCATAGACATTAAAAAATTTAAGTCCTGTCCAAAATGGCGGGGTTGACTCCCGACTCCCGACTCCCGACTCCCGACTTCTCTCAACTGCCCACTTGTCAAATTCATTCTTCGAGATGCCATAAGGATTTAACGGATGAAGTTTCTCTACAATGTCATGATCATCTTTATAGCCAAGTTCTCCTCTGCCGTAGGTGGCTGCAGACGAAGCATATACTAAAGGAGTATTTTTCTCTGTACAATAGTTCCAGATTTTTTTTGAGTATTCTACATTCAGTTTTTCATGAATGGAATAATCAAACTCCGTCGTGTCAGTTCTGGCGCCAAGATGAAAGACAAAATCTATTTTCGGGTTGTTTCTTTTCAGCCAGTCGAATAATTGTTCTCTTTCTATTTCTTCAATGAATTTTTTTGCTTCGTAGTTGAGCTTTTTATCTTCCCGGCTGAAATCATCAACGATAATTATATTCTCATATCCTTTCCTATTAATGTAGCCGAGCAAATAGCTGCCGATAAAGCCAGCAGCGCCTGTAAGCAGAATTGTTGAACTTTTATCCATAAAAAATATTGAAGGTTAAGGTTGAGATTGAGAACGAAGTAGTCAATTACTCAACCTTTACCTTAGCCTCAGCCTTTTAAATTGAACTTAATGCCGATCCTGCTTCCTCTTTTGATAAATAATTTTCCAGAGCTGTATCATATTTTTCCTGCCACCAGTCAATCGTTCCCCAGAAATCTCCGTCAATGACTAATTCGCCAGATGTTACAACACCTATCTTCTCATATGGGAAGTTATTAAGCAGGGATTCAAACTGCTCTGATTTATTCATTGCTACACTAACCACCACCCGGCTTTGCCCTTCTCCAAAAAAATAGGCATCTTTTCTTACAGAACTATTTGTAATAACAGAGAAGCCAAGCTCATTATTAAATCCGCTTTCGCATAAGGTGACAAACAATCCGCCTTCACTTACATCATGTGCTGACCGGATTATTTTTTTTGAAATCAATTCGGATAATTTTTGCTGAAGGGTGAATTCTTCTTCCAGTTCAAAGTAAGGGGCCGGAGAAAATTCAATACCGCAAATTTTATTTAGATATTGGGAAGAACTGATGTCATTCGTAGAAGTGCCTAATAAATAAATCAAATCACCTTCTTCTTTATAATCAAGTGTCATTTTGTTGGTGATGTCTTCCAGCAGGCCCACCATGCCGATTGTTGGTGTGGGATATACAGGCCCATCTGGATTCTGATTATAAAAACTTACATTACCACCAGTAACAGGAGTATCAAACTTTCTGCATGCTTCACCCATTCCTTTTATAGCATGAACAAACTGGTAATATACTTCCGGGTCATAGGGATTACCAAAGTTTAAACAATTTGTTATACCTAATGGCTGGCCACCACTACAAACAATATTCCTGGCTGCTTCACTCACCGCTATCATTGTCCCTTTATAAGGATCTGCAAAAACATAATGACTATTGCAATCGGTGGTCATGGCAATTCCTTTCTTAGTGCCTTTCACTAAAACAACAGGCGCATCCGTAGGGGAGTTGGTTGAGGTATTATTGGTTCCCACCATGCTGTCATATTGGTTGTATATCCAGCGTTTGGAAGCAATGGTTGGTAACTGAATAATTTTTTCAGCTACTTTTTTCAACTCAGTTGGCACCGGAATAGAACCGGCGTTAAATCTTTTTATCTTATCAAAATACGCCGGTTCCTTATATGCTCTTTCATATTGCGGAGCGCCGCCACCTAAAACCAATTCATAAGCAGGTAATGTTGCTTCCAGTTCTCCATTCATATAGAAATTCAAAAGACCGTCATCTGTTACTTCACCAATTACAGAACAGGGCAGATCCCATTTGGTAAAGACATTTATTACTTCTTGTTCTCTTCCTTTTTCGGCTACCAGCAACATTCTTTCCTGGCTTTCACTTAACAAAAGTTCCCAGGCTTTCATGTTTTTTTGCCGGGTAGGAACTTTATCTAAATCAATTCTCATTCCTACTTCGCCTTTTGCACTCATTTCGGCTGTTGAGCAAATAATTCCTGCAGCACCCATATCCTGCATCCCAACAACAGCCCCGGTTTGTATTAATTCAAGACAAGCTTCCAGTAATTTTTTTTCCTGGAAAGGGTCACCAACTTGTACGGCCGGCAAATCCTGTGCACTGTCTTTCGTTATATCTGCCGAGGCAAATGAGGCGCCACCTATGCCATCTTTACCGGTAGCACTACCTACAAACATTACCGGGTTCCCTTTTCCCAATGCTGTGGCAGAAACCGTTTTGCCGGCTTTTACAATGCCAACACTCATGGCATTTACCAGGGGATTGGTATGATAGCATTGATCAAAATATATTTCACCACCGACAGTAGGCACACCAAAACAATTGCCATAATGACCAATGCCATGTACCACACCCGATAAAAGATGCTGCGTTTTTTCTTCTTCAAGATTTCCGAAACGTAATGAATTGAGTGTGGCAATTGGTCTGGCACCCATCGTAAAAATATCTCTGTGAATGCCACCTACTCCTGTTGCAGCTCCCTGGAATGGCTCAATGGCAGAAGGATGATTGTGCGATTCAATTTTAAAAACAACACCCAGCCCATCGCCAATATCCATAAGACCAGCATTTTCTTCACCAGCTTTCACCAGCATTCTTCCGCCTTCTCTTGGCAAAGTCTTTAGCCATTTAATGGAATTTTTATAACTACAGTGTTCGCTCCACATACCGCTGAATGCACAGAGCTCATTAAAGTTTGGGGTACGCCCCAGTTTCTGTTTAATATGATCAAATTCTTCTTCTGTCAATCGTAACTGCTGAGCGGTTTTTACTGTTACTTCCATTTATTCATTGATTGAGTCGCAAATTTACTGGTTGTGATGAACTGAAAGTAAACAACTTGTCAACTTTATGCGGGTAATAATGTTTATTTTGCGGCATAAAACCATTGCTGTTTGGAGTACTTGCTATTTGTTGGATATCTCGTATTATTTGCCTGGCTGGTTACTAAAGTAAAATTTTTTACCCGTTCCGGGTTAAGCCAATCGCAGCTTATTATACTTTTTTTGCTGAAAGGAATGGCTGGAATTTTTTATGGCTGGATAGGTATCTATTATGGTGGTTTGGCGCAAATGTGGGATACCTGGGGCTTTCATGCCGGTAGTATACAGGAGTACAATTTACTTTTTCAAAATCCGCATGAATATTTTACCAACCTTTTTAATAATCCTTATGAAGGGGGTGTTTCAAAATTCTTTGGGGCCACTGATTCTTACTGGAATGATTTGAAAGGGAATGTGCTGATTAAAATACTTTCGGTTTTCAATATTCTTAGTTTCGGTAATTACTTTGTCAATGTTATTTTCTATTCTTTCTTCACCTTGTTTGGCCCAATTGCTTGCTACAGGGTAATGAAAGATGTCTTTCCCGGTAAAAAACTTGCAGTGCTTCTTGCCACATTTCTTATTCCTTCTTTTTTATACTGGACAAGTGGAATTCACAAAGAGGGGCTCCTCTTTACAGGCATCAGTCTTATTATTTACTGCATTTATTTTGGTACAAAAGAGAAAAAGTTTGGATTCAAAAGAATTGTAAGCCTGGTAACCGGCCTTCTGCTGATACTGACGTTACGAAATTTTATTATTGTCATTATTGTTCCGGCCATTGTTGCCTGGCTAATTGCAAATCGTTGGCCTAAATATGGCCTTGCTATATTCATTTCTTTGTACATGCTCTTTGGAGTACTGTTTTTTACCACCCGTTATATTAGCCCCCGCTTTGATTTTCCGCAGGCAGTAATAAATAAGCAGCAGGAATTTATCCGTTTATCAGGAGGCTCTTCTATTCAAATCACGCAATTAAAGCCGGATGCCATTAGTTTTTTGAAAAATACACCTCAGGCTATCACCTTGTCAGCTATCAGGCCTTACCCAAGCGATGTAAAGCATATTTTATCGCTGGCTGCTTCCATTGAAATAAATGCGTTGTTATTGATATTTATCCTTTTTATTTTCTGGCGAAAAAATGGAATACAATCTAAAAGCCTGGTTTATTTCTGCATTTTTTTTGCAGGATCAACGCTGCTGGCAATCGGTTTCAGCGTAAATAATCTTGGGGCTATTGTACGTTACCGAAGCATTATCCTTCCTTTTTTGATTATCCCGATGGTGGCCATGGTTGATTGGGGCCGGGTTGGCAGATTATTTATTAGAAATATTAAATATAATAATAATGTATAAAATTTCTGTTAATACTTGAAAAATATTGGCAATTTGCTTATTTAAAAGCACATTTTTCCCACAAAAAATAAAAAAATAAGTAAATTTTGTAAAAAAAATTGGAGTATCTGATACTTTGTGTTTGCTTTGCTGAAAATATTACTACATGTCACTCCGATTTAATGCGATCCAAAACCTTTCAGTAAGTGCTGAAAACACAGTAGAGACCTCAGCAAAGATTACATCCATTTTCGGCAGCAATGTGTTTACATTGAAAACTGCCCGTGAATTTTTGAGTAATGAGGCATATAAAAGCTTAAATGCTTCTATTAACACCAGCCAGAAGATTGACCGGGCAATGGCTAACCAGATTGCTAATGGTATTCGAGCCTGGGCAGAAAGCAGAGGTGTTACTCACTTCACACACTGGTTTCAACCGCTTACCGGTAGTACGGCTGAAAAGCATGATTCATTCTTTACATTAAAAGGAGATGGGACGCCGATTGAGCAATTTGAGGGCGATGCACTGATTCAGCAGGAGCCTGACGCTTCCTCTTTTCCAAGCGGTGGCTTGAGGGCAACTTTTGAAGCAAGAGGTTATACTGCATGGGATCCTTCTTCTCCGGCATTCATTATGGATATTGGCAATGGAAAAACTTTATGCATACCCACCATCTTTGTTTCGTATACAGGAGAATCATTAGATTACAAAGCACCGCTGCTAAAAGCTCTGGAGGCATTAAATAGAGCAGCAGTTGATGTTTGTAATTACTTTGATAAGAATATTACAAGAGTAACACCAACGCTTGGATGGGAACAGGAATATTTTGTAATTGACGAAAGCCTTTTTAATGCAAGGCCCGACCTGGTTATGTGCGGCAGAACTGTATATGGACATAGCTCGGCCAAAAACCAGCAACTCGAAGACCATTATTTTGGTTCAATACCTGAAAGGGTTTATGCCTACATGAGAGATTTTGAAACAGAGTCTTATAAATTAGGTATTCCGCTTCGTACAAGGCATAATGAAGTGGCGCCTGCTCAATATGAATGTGCCCCCATTTTTGAAGAAGTTAGTGTGGCTGTTGATCACAATACACTCTTGATGGATGTTATGGAAAGGGTGGCACGGCGTCATAACCTGAGAGTATTACTTCATGAAAAACCATTTGCCGGTATTAATGGTAGTGGAAAGCACAATAACTGGAGTATGGCTACGGATACCGGGGTTAATCTTTTAGCCCCTGGCAAAACTCCGAAGACTAACCTGATGTTTCTTACTTTTTTTGTGAACACTATCAAAGCGGTTCATGATTATGCTGATGTACTAAGAGCATCCATTGCTTCTGCACCCAATGATCACCGGCTTGGGGCAAATGAAGCGCCGCCTGCCATTATCTCTGTATTTATCGGCCAATACCTGAGCAAAGTGCTGAATGATGTGAAAGAAAGAGTATCAGACCAAATGGATGAAGTGGATGAAAGCATGCTGAAGATTGATATTCATAAGAGCATTCCCGAATTGCTGATGGATAATACGGACCGTAACCGCACTTCACCATTCGCTTTTACAGGAAATAAATTTGAATTCAGGGCGGTGGGTTCATCTGCTAATTGTGCCAACCCCATGACCGTATTGAATGCAATTATGGCCGAAACACTGAAGCAGTTCAAAAAAGATGTGGATGCGCTTATGGAGAAAGGAGAGAAGAAAGAGATTGCTATTATGCATACAATTCGCCAGTATATTGTTGCCAGTGAGAAAGTTTTGTTTGAAGGTGACGGATACAGCGGGGAGTGGGCAAAGGAAGCCGAAAAAAGAGGCCTGCCGAATGTAAAAACAACTCCACTGGCCCTGGATGCTATGGTTACCGATAAAGCAAAGAAATTATTTGAAAGTAATAATATTTATACGCATAGCGAATTGGAAGCAAGACATGAAATAGAACTGGAGAAATATATAAAGAAAGTTCAGATTGAAAGCCGCATTATGGGAGAGTTAGCTACCAGTCATGTGTTGCCCGTTGCCATACGTTACCAGAATTTGCTGGCCATTAATATAAAAGGCCTGAAAGAAGTGGGTTTGAAAGAAGATGCTTACAGCAATCAGAAGCAGATACTGGAGCAGATATCAGTTCATATCAATAAAACCGCTGACCTGGTAGAAAAAATGATTGAAGCCAGAAAAGTTTGCAATAACATGGATAATACAAGAACAAAGGCAATCGCTTATCAGAGCCAGGTAAAGGATGTGTTCTTTGATGAAATACGCTACCATGTTGACAAACTTGAATTGCTGGTAGATGACCGGGAGTGGTATTTGCCAAAATACCGGGAGATGTTATTTCTAAGATAAAGGGAATGAAAAACCACATTATAAAAACTGGCCGTTGTTTACGGCCAGTTTTATTTTAATAATTTTTCTTTTGCTTTATCAGGTACTGAAATAATTTTTTTGGCTGTATAATCATAGCAGATCATTCTTGTTCTGGCAGTGGCAGCTACTATTTTCTTATTGCCATTATAGTGCTGGTCAATTTCCAGTTTGTAAAATAAATCAAACCCAACTCTGGAAACTTCCCCTGCTGCTACAGAAGCAATTACCATGTCGCCATAAAATAATTCATGTTTGAATTCAATTGTAACATCGGCCATAATCATGCCGGAACCCTCAAAGTTCATTTCGGTGTAACCAATACTTTTCAGGAATTGCATTCTTGCTTCATGAATGATGGATAGCACTGCATCATTGCCGGTATGTCCGCTATAATTTAAATCAGTTATCCTTACCGGGATCTGGCAACTAAATTGAAATGACTCCGGCAATTCAAGTTTTGTTCTTTTCACATAAAGAGTTTTGCTATAAAATTAGGGAATGAGACAGATCAGATATTAATTTTCCTGCAAGGCTTTCACCAGGCTGAGAATATCCATAAAACCGCCAGAGGAATGGCTTGAAGGCGAACTGGCCACTTTTTCCCGCCATTTTTTCATCTGGTCTTTACAGGCAGAATCTTCTTCTTCACCAGATACACAACAGGCAAGATCGCTTAGTTTTTTTGACATGCGGATCATCTGCCCTTCAGGATTCATCAGCATAATGTAACAACCTGAAATATCAGTCGTATTCGTTATGATGTCCGGAGTCATTATATCAGGTATGTCTTCGGGTACAACCAGGGAGGCAAAATGATAGCTGGTTGCTATTTCTTTCAGCCTGCTGTTGACGGGTAAATCAAGTTTTGCAAAAGTTCTTTTACTGGCTTCCAGGGCAGCATCGTTCCGGGCTTCTTCTGAAGAATTATTAGTTGCCAAGGTTGTGTTTTCCGGGGTTGTCTGAATGGCAAGGTTTGTTTCAGGAGTTATCGTGTCTTTTCCTGGTTGAATTATTTCCTGTTGTGAGATTTCATCATGGCCAGTTTTGTAATTGAGTAACCGGATTCCGCCCCATGCCATTAATCCAATTAATGAAGCAGCAACAGCATATTTAGCTAACAGAGAAAATCTTTTGTGTTCAGGAATATTTTTTTCATGGTCTGCATCAAGTGAGGCAGAAATTTTATCCCAGGCCGAAACCGGAGGAATTATTGCTGCTTCATATAATTTGGAAGGAAATTTTTTTGCCAGTTCTGATTCATCCAGCTCATTTGCAATTTTTTCCCATAAGGCCGGAGGCGGAGAAACCTCGTAATTCAAAATTTTATTTTGTAATGGATTACTCATGATTTTGTTCTGGTTCCTCTTTGCTGATCAATAAATTGTTTTACCATGTCCTGCAATATTATTTTGGCTCTTGACAATTGCGATTTGCTGGTTCCTTCGCTGATGCCCAGCATATCAGCAATTTCTTTATGTGTATATCCTTCTACTACATACATATTGAACACTGTCCGGTAGCCGGGTGAAAGTTCCTGTACCAATGCCATAATATCTCTTGCAGCCAGATCATCCAATACAGAAAGATATTTGCCTTCGATGGTGTTCTCTTCTTTTTCTGTTACTGGCATCAGGTATCGTTTGCGGCGAAAATGTTCGATGGCGGTATTTACAAAAATTCGTCGTACCCATCCTTCAAATGAACCTTCGCTGCGAAAACTGCCCAGCTTTTTAAAGACCTTAATAAAACCTTCCTGTAAAATATCCTCGGCTTCTTCGGCATTACCCGTATATCGCAGGCATACCGCATACATTCTTGGGGAAAACCTTCGGTACAGTTCTTCCTGCATCCTTCGGTTACCTTCCAAGCATCCTGCTAGTAAGTCGCTCTCTGTAATATTTTGGTTGCGTTCAGGTATCAAAATCAGTGGTTTGTTTATAACTTATTCAAAAATGCTACCAATTTTTTAGTGGCTATTGCCCGGTGGCTATATTGTGCCTTTTCTTCCATGCTCATTTCTCCAAATGTTTTGACAGAACTGGTTGGAATAAACACCGGATCATAACCAAAACCCTGGTGGCCTTTCTTTTCCTCAATTATCCTTCCTTCACAAATACCTTCAAAAAGGGTTTCCCTGCCATCAATTAATAAGGATATTACCGTTCTGAACCGGGCACGGCGATCAGCTTTTCCGGCCAAATTAATCAAAAGCTTTTCAATGTTAGCATCAAATGAACGGCCCTCCCCGGCATACCGGGCACTTTTTACACCGGGCTCTCCATTCAGAGCCTTTACTTCAAGACCTGTGTCTTCGCTGAAACAATTAATACCCTTCATTTTAAAAATTGTTCTTGATTTGCCCGAAGCATTTGCCTCCAATGTATTATAAGGTTCAGGGATATCAATATCAATTCCGGCTTCTCTTAAAGTTACTATTTCAAATTCGCCAGGCAACACCGAACGTATTTCATCCACTTTATGCTGGTTGTTGGTGGCAAAAATCAATTTCATAATATCTGGAAGATGGTTTAAAGATTAAATACTCGTTTTAAACAAACCCATAATTTACTTTTCAGCACTTTATCATTTTCCAGTTCTTCCAGCGAAGGGGAAAAAAGAAAAGTGCTGCCTGCAAAGGCCTGAAGTTGAAAATGAGGAAAACTAAGTGGTAATCCAAATTCAGCGGGTTCAATATTAAAAAGAAAAACGATTTTGCTTTTATAAAAACTTATCAACTCTTTATAAGATATGGTTGGGTAATGATGAAGATTAACAATGGCAATATCCCCGATATTTAGTTTGCAGGCGCCGAGCATGGTGGTTAAAAAATCAAGTTCCGGATCTGGCAGATGAACCGCCTCAGGATATTGAACCACGATAAGAATATTTTTCTGGTTATGACCAAGTGATTTCCATTCAGCCGCCGGTTGTTTCACTTCAACTGTTGAAGGTGCAGTCTCAGTCACTACAGGTACATTATCCTCTTCAATAAGTGATGATGAATATAATTCAGCTACTACAGATGCCGGCAATGTTATATGATTTAAATCCGCAAAATCCATGACAAATATTACTTATGAGTGTTGGTTTTCTTCGTTTCTTTGACCGGCCAAAAATAAACTTTTATACTTGCTACTATGGATATTTCAATTATAAAAACAGAAAGGAGCAAATTAAATGATTTGAATCCTGGTAATCTTCCTTTCGGTCGTTATTTTTCCGATCACATGCTGGAGGCGGATTATGAAAACGGGGAATGGAAAAATATAGTGATAAAACCTTATCAGCCTTTTTTAATAAACCCTTCTTTAGCTGCATTGCATTACGGGCAGGCTATTTTTGAAGGCATTAAAGCGTACAAAGACCGGGAGGGAAACGCTTATATCTTCCGCCCGCATGATAACTTCAAACGGTTTAATATTTCCGCCGAAAGAATGCAGATGCCTGCTGTGCCGGAAGAAATATTTATGGAAGGCATGCGAAAATTGGTAGAGCTGGATAAAGACTGGATACCTTCCAAAGAAGATCATTCATTGTATATCCGGCCCTTTATGTTTTCTTCGGATGAGTTAATTGGCGTTCGTCCATCAGACTCTTACAAGTTCATGATCATTTTAAGTCCCACAGGTCCCTATTACAATGCGCCGATGCGGATATATGTTGAAGAAAAATATGTTCGTGCCGCACCGGGCGGGGTAGGCTATGCAAAAGCCGCCGGAAATTATGGTGCTGCAATGTATGCTACGGCCGCTGCAAAGAAAAAAGGATATGAGCAGGTTTTGTGGATGGATGCTTTCGAACATAAATATGTACAGGAAATCGGCACCATGAATGTGTTTTTTATTATTGGAAACACGGCCATTACCCCCGATCTCTCCCAGGGAACCATCCTGGGCGGTGTAACCCGCCAAAGTACCATTACCCTGCTGGGTGAACTGGGTTTTAAAGTGGAAGAAAGACCCTTGAGTATTGATGAGATCGTTGAAGCATATAAAGCTGGTTTATTATATGAAGTGTTTGGCACCGGCACGGCAGCTACTATATCTCTGATCAAAGAACTACGGTACAAGGATTTTGTAATGCAGTTTGATGTAGATAACTGGAAAACGGCCCCGGCTATTAAGAATTGGCTCACCGATATCAGGGAAGGCAGGAGAGAAGACAAGTTCCACTGGATGCAGAAAGTATAACTTCCTAAATGCCAAAGAATAAATCACAAATCACGGTATTTACTGAAGATGTTGTCTTTTTTTGGATTTTGGAATTTGATTTTTGGAATTTACCCTTTGCGCCATTACCTTTGCCCTCCCAAAAACGGGATAAATTAAAAGGTAAAAATGCCTACTATTCAACAGTTAGTACGTAAAGGAAGACAAATTATCAGGGCGAAGAGCAAATCAAGAGCTTTGGACGAGTGCCCTCAGCGTCGCGGTGTATGTACAAGAGTATATACCACTACCCCCAAAAAACCAAACTCAGCGCTTCGTAAAGTTGCCAAAGTTCGTTTAACTAATAAAGTGGAGGTGATTGCCTACATTCCCGGTGAAGGACATAATCTGCAGGAGCACTCAATCGTACTCATCCGTGGTGGTCGTGTTAAAGACTTACCCGGTGTTCGTTATCACATTGTTCGTGGATCATTGGATACAGCAGGTGTTAAGGACAGGAAGAAGAGCCGTTCCAAATACGGAACCAAAAGAGAGAAAGTAAAAAAGTAGTAAGTAAATAAGGTATATAAAGTATTAAGTATAAAGAAATTTTTAAGATATGCGGAAAGCACAAGCAAAAAAACTCCCCTTAGCTCCAGACCCCAGGTTTAATGATAAACTGGTTACCCGGTTTGTAAACAACCTGATGTGGCAGGGAAAGAAAAGCGGGGCATTTGATATTTTTTACACGGCAATTGACAAAGTGGCCAAGCAAACCAGCGAAGATGGTTATGAAGTTTGGAAAAGAGCTTTGGTCAATGTTACTCCTGCTGTTGAAGTGCGCAGCCGCCGTATTGGTGGCGCCACTTTCCAGATACCTGCCGAGGTAAGAGCCGACAGGAAAATTGCGTTGAGCATTAAATGGCTCATCCGCTACAGCCGCGACAGGAATGGCCGCAGCATGTCTGATAAATTAGCCGGAGAAATTGTGGCGGCCAGCAAGGGCGAAGGCTCTGCTTTTAAAAAGAAAGAAGATACACACCGTATGGCCGAAGCCAATAAGGCTTTTGCTCACTTCAGGGTGTAAAAGATACAAGAACACACCTGCCTGCCGACAGGCAGGACTCCTCAAAACCATTCGTTGATAAAGCGGATGGTTTTTTGTTTTATACGGGCCAGGTTAATTTTCAAAACCTCATTTATCTCTTGCTTTCAAAAGAAATAAGATAAACAATATGATCCCTCTCTAATGCCTATATACATAGGACCCAATGTTATGCGTTCGTGCTACTTTCATTCGTATCATTTATCTTATCTTCTAATTTCTCAATAGTCTTTTTCGCATTTGCCAATCTGGTTGCTTTGTTTTTCTCTACAAGGTTTGTTGCCGTCCATTTTTGCATCCTGTGATGCAATGGCACCAGCAATGCTGCTATACATACTAATGCAAGCAGCATTAAGACAGGTGAGTGATGTGTAATTCTTTCTAAAAACGGATGCAGTAATAAATTGAGAAATTCAAAAACAAGTAGCAAGGCAATCACTCCCAAAAATGCAATCAGTTTCGTGTTGGTAATAAAACTTCGGCTAAGAAAGAGGAATAATATAATAAGAGTAACAAGTCCTATCGCAATTAACGCATATTGAATATTTTGCTTTCGTTCTTCTTCAAACTTTGATTTTTCTGTTGCTAATTCTTGCTGTCGTAATTGTTCATTGAACTCTAATGTTTGCATTCGATTTATTTTTTCATTGCTGAAAATATTGTCTCGTGTATCGATCATAAGTTGCTGATACTTGAACGCACTGTCAATTTTATTTTCCTGTTTGTAAAGTTTTGTCAATAAAGTGCTGGCTTGCAGTTGCTGAACCAAAAGATTGAATTTTTGGTCAATCAACAAACCCTTTGTGGCGTAGTAAATAGCTGAATCCCGCTGATTGAAACGGTCAAAATGTTCAGCAAATTCGCAATAGCCACGGGCAAGTAACCTGATGTTATTTACTTCCGAATTTAATTGAAATGATTGCCTGAAAAATTCAACAGCCAATTGTTCTTTCCCCATCTTGGAATAAATAATTCCCATTGCCGAATGTATTCCTCCCCCATAAACATTTTTGCCTTGAAATCTTCTGAAATACATAGCAAGACATTCCTGCACATAGGTGTATGCAGAATCCAGGATGCCTAGTTGTTCATAGGATTTCCCCTTATCAACCAAAAGTGTATTTAATACCTGATTGTTGGGAATATTCCTCGTTAAATTTTCCGCTTTTGTATAATAGTTTATTGCCTCCCGGTAATTGCCTGCATTTCTGTTTACCATTGCTATACCGTTGTAAATACTCCCTATAAGCATGGTGTCGGCAAGCGGTTCTGCTATTTGCAATGCTTTAAAATAGGTTTCCTTCGCATCAGGATAATTTCCTGCCCACCACAATGAACCCGCAAGATTTGATAATGCCTGTGCTTCAGTACCGGCAGGGAAACTGTTTCTGTTTTTTATACAAAGCAGCAATGCTTGCTGTGCATAAAATACCATTGAATCATTGTTCACATATTGATTCATGTCGCTTATGTACCATAAGATTTGCAGTTTAACGCTGTCTGCATTTTCTGTTGCTAATATATGATGCAACAACTGGATTGTTTTCCTGGAGTATAACACCATTGAATCAAGATCGGTGTTAGAATATGCATTGCTAATTTGAATCTCTAAACCAATTTTTACACTGTCTGCCTTTGCTGTTGCCAGTTGTTGTTTTAAACTGTCAATGTGAAATGACTGTGCATTTGTAAGTGCAACGCATAAGAGAAAAAGGAAAGTAAAGCAGAATTTTATTTTGGTCATGTTGCAAATATCGGATTTGTCAATGTCAATTTCTTGCAGTCAGTTCAAAGTGCGCAGCCGTCGTATTGGTGGCGCCACTTTCCAGATACCTGCCGAGGTAAGAGCCGACAGGAAAATTGCGTTGAGCATTAAATGTCTCATCCGCTACAGCCGCGACAGGAATGGCCGCAGCATGTCCGATAAATTAGCCGGCGAAATTGTGGCTGCCAGCAAGGGCGAAGGCTCTGCTTTTAAAAAGAAAGAAGATACACACCGTATGGCCGAAGCCAATAAGGCTTTTGCCCACTTCAGGGTGTAAAAGATACAAGAACACGACTCCTCAAAACCATTCGTTGATAAAGCGGATGGTTTTTTGTTTTGCGTATTCATTTTTTTAATATTTAATGTCTATTATTTAAAATTGGATATAATCCTTTGTTTGTCCTCATTCTCTTTATCGTTCTTATGATACAGTTCTACAAAAATTATTTTGGATTCGTTTTCAAAATAGGCGTAAATCAAACGCAACCCCGAATTCACACCACGACCTTTTAACGCTTTACAGGCAATTTTTTTTACTTTGATTACACAAGTATCTAATCCCAAATTATCAATACGAAAACTAAACGGTGGCCTTGCTTCGGGTACAGTAGCCAACACTTGTTTCACTACATCCAAATCATCTTTGAGTGTTCTGTATTTTTTTAAAAGGTTTTTCAAATCCTTCTTAAATTCAGTTAGTTCTTCAAAGGTCATTGTTCTTCAATTTCGACTCCATAGTTTCTCACAGAGAAAGGAGTATCTCTGTAAAAAGCTAATTCGTAATTTATTTCTTCTCCTTCTTTTGAAGCAAGCCAAGGCATATCTTTATGAGAATAACTACTGATAGCAGAAGCCGACCAGTCGCTCATTTGCTCAATCACTTTGTCAATCACTTCTTTTTCACTTGCTTTCAATTCAGTCAAATCAGCTTTTGCAAGAGGAATGTAACGAGTTTGCATCTTGTCGTAATACTCTGTTTTAATTCTTTGTATCATTCCCTTTTCCATCATCTGACCAATAATTGTGTCTAACTTTTGTGGAACAGGACCATAAGGCAGCTTGCGATATTTTGCACCAGTCAAATGTTCCTCATACAATTCGTAGTAATTAAAATCAGAAAAATACAGCAATTTGTAAAGTACCGTTTCTCCGACGTTGGGTTTACCAGCACATCTTTCTAAAATGTAGAGCAACACATTTTTGAACTTACTGACTTGCAGAGTTGGAACAGAAATTCGTTCATCTGTTTTCTTTGACTTTGTCTCAGCTTTGCCTTCAATATCTTGGTTAACAGAAAAACTTTTAGACATAAAATCATCCAATGAAAAACCCAAGACCAAAGACAACCGTTGCAATTCAAAAACATTTACACCTCTGTTCCCTAATTCTATTTGAGCCAAAGACGGTCTGGATATTTTGACACTTTTTGCCAAATTTTCCTGTGACAACCCCTTCATTTTACGAAGTTCAGTTATCCGCTGACCAATTTGTTTTTGTGAGAGTTTTATGTTCATAGCAATTTGTTTATTTCAATTCAACTGTACAAAGATAAGCATTGTTTCAATTCAAAACAAAATATTGTTCAATTATCATACAACGAATTTTCAATATCTTGTTTCTTTAGGAAAGGAAAAGCCTAGAAAGCCAGCAGGTAACATTGGTCCCTAACTATATAGGTCTTTAGAGAAGGATGATATCATTAATCTTATCTCTTTTTCGCCGCCGCTGGTCTTCCTAAAACTTTAAACGGCCTTTGTTGCGTCTTGTGTATAGGTCTTGTGCAGCTTGCAAAGAGACCAACAAACGAACAGGAGAAACCCTAAAGTACAGCAGTTGGTGAAGCCTGCTCACAAAAGCTTGCCGCAACACCAACTGCGGCGTAAAATACACAAAAGGTTGATGTGTTCCAGCGGAACACTTTAGGGGTAGAAAAATGATTTGGAGATGAATAGCGTTCCGTAGGAACGCATTGTGTTTGTAATGATTTTTTTAATTATACAAAACGTTCCGATGGAACGTTGATACCGGTTTCATTTTATTATTCTACCCGTAAAATGTCCCTACGGGACAAAGCCGCTCAAGGCTATGTTGACGAAGGATCAACGCCGCACAAGGCTATGTTGACCAAAGGCTGCCGCCTGCCTCTGCCTATGGCAGACAAGTTCGGTAGGTAAACCTGCCTTCGGTAGGTAAAGATGGAAGCGGAAAGCCCGGAGCCCTTTTTTTGAGGGAGATTCCTCCTACGTCGGAATGACAAACCCTTCGACTCTTCGACAAGCTCAGAGCTCAGGGTGACAAACCCTTCGACTCTTCGACAAGCTCAGGGCTCAGGGTGACAAACCCTTCGACTCTTCGACAAGCTCAGAGCTCAGGGTGACAGCAGGGACTGAATTTGGGTGAACAGTTTTTCCTGGTATATCTTCTTCCCTTACATTCTTTAAATTACAATTGAAGAAATACCTGAAACAACTATTTTTATTAACAAGATGTGAGTTGTGCAAAAATACTGCAAGCCCCGCAGAGCTGGGGTAGGCTCAATGATTACTGAATTTAATATTTAATTCCCCTGATTTAGCCAGAGGTGTAATTCGTACTTTGACTTTAATTTATTTCAGTTTTATCAATACACGAATCGGAGCTGAATGGATGTTCCAATTTGTATTTACTCAACAGCGAATTCAGCGATTCATAATATGTTTTTAAAATATTCAGCGTTATTTCCGGATCTTTTTCATCGGGTATTGTCACCGGCATCTCTTCCAAATATTTTGACAACTCAGGAAATTGATCTTTAATCGTCATGGTGGCTTTCAGGATTTCTGCATTCAAATCCCTCTCAGCGTCCTCGTATTTCGTGGTTTTTCTCAGATTTTGTCTGTCGGAATCCGGTCGAATTTCTTTCAGAAATTTGTCTGATTCCTGAATGACCAATGAAACAAACTTTTTGAGATGGTTATTGAAATCAGCCGAATTCTCCAAATTGCTCAGATGACCGGCATGATCTATAATTTTCAGAAGCGAACCCTTAATTTTCTCATTTATTAGCAGTGCGGCATCAGGAGGAGTGATTATATCTTCTTTTCCTACAAGTATAAGTACCGGCACCTTTATCTCCGGAAGTTTGCTGCAGGTTTCTTTACGCTCAGCTAAAGCATGCAAGGTATTGTAAAGCGTCTGCCTGGAGGTTTTCATAATCATCTCCCTGACAGCAGCAATTTCTTCGACATTTGTTGTAAAAGATTCAGGAGCGAAAAGTTTCTTCAGACTTTCATCAGCATATTTTTCCATGCTGTTTTCCCTGATGCTCTCAATGGAATTCATCCTTTTTTCTTTTCCTTCGGGAGTATCGGCTAAGCAATTGGTATCGCTCAAAACAAGTGCATAAAAACGCTCCGGAAAGTTTTCAATAGCATTTAATGCGATGTATCCGCCCATAGACAAGCCACACAACATCGTTTTATCAATCTTCAAGGCATCCATAAAACAGATCAGGTCCCGGACAAAAAGGTCAATAGAAAAATCCTCATTCCCTGCATCGGAGTTTCCATGGCCCCGAATGTCATAAGCAATCACCCGGTAATCATCCTTTAATGCTTTCACCTGCGAATTCCACATCGATTTATTTAAAGGAAAGCCGTGAATGAAGATGATAACCGGAGCATCATCCGGCCCTTCATCGTTGCAACTGACTGTGAGATTATTTAAGATTACCCTGATATCGTTTCTTATGCTGTGCATGGGCTAGTTGCTGCTATATTTCTTCTTTCGTAATTACTTTTTTATTAATTCTTAAGCTTGATAATTGCTTTTCCATTTCAACCATCATTGGCGGAGGTCCGCAGAGATATACATTTCTGGTAGAGCTATTTATATAGTCTTTGAGAAAACGTTCGGTGATATGCCCGTGTGCAAATCCATCTGATTTTTCGTCGGATAAAATGTTGATGAAATTTTTGCCTAACAATTCTTTAAATTCTTTAGCAAGTATAATGTCAACTTTCGTTTTGTTGGCAAAAATGAGTTTGTTGTCACCTATTTCATCTTTTGACTGAAGATACCTGAAGATGCAAATAAACGGAGTAACACCTGCGCCTCCGGCAATAAATACTCCCTCACCTTTGTATCCGATTGCTCCAAATACATCGTGCAGAATCAACTCATCATTCTTTTTCGCCTGAAGAAGTTCGTTGGTAACACCCTTGTGACCGGGATAGGTTTTGATGGTAAATTCGAGGAAATCATTGTCGGGAAGGCAAGTGAAAGTAAATGGCCTTTTTTCATCCTCCCAGCCTTTTTTGCTGATCGCTACTTCAGTGGCTTGCCCCGGAGTGAAATTATACTTCGGAGGTTTCTCAGTAACAATTCGCAACACATCGTGTGTGATGTGATTAATTGATTTGATTTTCACAAGATATTGTTTCATAATCTTTTCATAAATAGTGAATACACTTGACAAAAGAAGGTGCGGATAAAGCTCTTGCACTTTCTTTTACTTCTTGTTGATTAATCTTATACGGAAAATAAATTATCGATACTGCTGCTACTGATGGCATGGATTTATTTTAAAATTTAGATTTGCACAATTAACCTCCAAGGGTAATATCCTGATCATTATACCACTTAAGTGCATTATGTAAATGGCTGGGGTTAAAATTCGGCCAATAATCATCCAATACATAGAAATCCGAATAAATAGATTGTACCGGCAAGAAGCCGCTTAAGCGTCGTTGCCCGCCCCACCGGATAATCAGATCTATCCTGGAAACATCAAAGGACTTAACATTGTTCGTGATATTTTTCAGAGCCGAATCAGCTAATTTCAAATTGTTTAAGTCCCATTCCCATCCGTAGTTAACTAAGAAATTAACTCTAATTCCACCATTACCAAAAACTTGTCTGGTAGTATATTTTTTTAATTCCTTTGGAAACATGGGTGATTCAGAATCACCGATAACTAACAATTCTGCGTCTTCTTTCGATAATACGTTTACTGCATTTATGCAGGCATTAGTGAATGCTTTTCTTTGTTCTGTTGGTCTTTTGGTATTATCTGTGGTAAACCCGTAATAAGTTAATTCCTGAA
This sequence comes from Chitinophagaceae bacterium, assembly GCA_032654705.1. Classification (GTDB taxonomy): domain Bacteria; phylum Bacteroidota; class Bacteroidia; order Chitinophagales; family Chitinophagaceae; genus JJ008. The sequence continues at coordinate 1,417,742 of JAULAZ010000003.1, read as the reverse complement.
CGCCTGCTTCCTTACATAATTTAAAAAGCATTAATCCCGGATCTACGCCATATTCATAACCTTTTTCTTTTGTCATTTTATTGGTTTCCGCCCATCTCCTGTTCCCATCAGGTATTATTCCAATATGTTTAGGCATTCTCATAGCTATATCCTCATAAATGTTGTTTGAATCAGCTTACCGGACCATCAATTTGACTGACCAGGTAATTCTCCAGGCCCATTTGCTCAATCTGTGCACGTTGTATTTCAGCCCAATCGACATGGCCTTCTTCCATTTTAAGTATTTTGGTCAGAAGGTCAACAGTGCCTTGATCGTCAACATCGTGGGCGAGTTTGATTGCATTGTTATAAGCTTTTACAGCATCAAGTTCATCGCCATTGTCGTTACTAATCATTTCCAAAACAGTTTTGCCGATTTTCATTGCATTCAGTTTGGAAACCGTTGGCGCTCCCTCAAAGAAAATGATTCGTTCGATTAACCATTCGGCATGATGCATTTCATCCATTGCCTGTTTCCGGATTGCCATGTGAAGTTTTCCGTAACCCCAGTTTTCGCACATTTCAGAATGTACCATATACTGATTTATAGCTGTGAGTTCATCTGCCAGAAGTGAATTGAGGACGATAAGTAATTCTTCGTTCCCTTTCATGTGTATGAGTTTTTTAATGAATATTGAAAGAACGAAGTTAGGAGCCTGAATCAAATGAAATTTTACAGAATTCCTGAAAAGAGTTACATCATTCACACATTTGCCAGGATTTAAGAACTTTATATAATCACTTATAAAAATCCATTTGGTTATTGTGCTGATAATAATAGACACTTCACGGAGTCAATCGTTTGCAAATGGTACCAATTCATTCAAAAAGACACTTCGAAAATATCAAGAATTAATTATACTACTATATCAAAACAACACAATCTTTCAAAATGAAGTGTGAATTATCCCTGGGCTAAAGTGTAAGACATCGCAACCGCAGATGCCAGCATAACCATTGTGATTTGCTTTCAAATTTTTGCCGATGTTTTTTATTCCTTTCTTTTTTGTTTCTGCAATTTTTTGTTCTTCTTTCTTTTGCTAATGCGAAAGGCTTGGTTTTTTTCTTTATGTTCTTTTGGATTCAACTCCCGATATACATCGGGATAAACTCCAAGCCGGGACTGAAGATGGGATATGCACTAAAGATGATAACCATACCCACCCCTGCCTCCCGAAAAATCGGGACGGGCTTTCCAAGGAGGGGATGATGAGACCCACTCTGCTGCTGGCGGCATAATTCTTACATTTGCGTCATAAATCAAAAGCTATATGAAAGAAGTTTATATTATCTCAGCCGTCCGCACACCCATTGGAAGTTTCGGCGGTTCTTTAAAAGATTTTTCCGCCACACAGTTAGGCGCCATTGCTATTAAAGGCGCATTGGCAAGAGCTGGTATTGGTACTTCGTCAGGCTCAGTACCTAATGATGTATTAATGGGCTGCGTGCTGCAGGCCAACCTGGGCCAGGCGCCGGCAAGGCAGGCGGCTAAGTTTGCCGGTTTGCCCAACGAAGTAAATTGTACTACCATCAATAAAGTTTGTGCCAGCGGCATGAAAGCCATCTCACTTGCTGCGCAGAGCATCGCCTTAGGCGATGCAGATATTGTTGTGGCCGGCGGCATGGAGAGTATGAGCAATGTGCCATTTTATAATCCCAAACTGCGCTGGGGAAACAAGTATGGCGATACAATGCTGGTGGATGGCCTCGCCAAAGATGGATTAACCGATGTGTATGATGGCAAGGCCATGGGCATTGCCGCCGAGTTGTGTGCAAAGGAATGTAGCATAAGCCGGGAGGCGCAGGATGCATTTGCCATTGAAAGTTATAAACGCAGCCAGGCCGCATGTGAGAGTGGCAAATTTGCCAATGAAATTACACCTGTTGAAATACCACAACGCAAGGGCGATCCCCTTGTGTTTGCCAAAGATGAAGAGCCTTATAATGTAAAGTTTGATAAGATACCATCCTTGAATCCCGCTTTTCAAAAAGACGGAACTGTAACAGCGGCCAATGCCAGCACCATGAATGACGGCGCTGCTGCCCTGGTATTAATGAGTAAAGAAAAAGCGGATGCACTGGGATTAAAACCCATTGCTAAAATTCTTTCTTATGCCGATGCAGAGCAGGCACCGGAATGGTTTACTACCTCGCCGGCCATAGCTGTGCCGAAGGCAGTAGCGAAGGCAGGCTTGCGCATGGAAGACATTTCTTTCTTTGAACTGAATGAAGCTTTTAGCGTAGTAGGTATTGTGAACAGTGAGAAAATGAAGTTGTACCCGAACCAGGTAAATGTAAATGGTGGCGCCGTATCAATGGGTCATCCGCTGGGGGCAAGTGGTGCAAGAATCATTGTTACATTAATAAATGTGTTGAAACAAAACAAAGCAAAGTATGGTGCGGCGGGCATTTGTAATGGAGGGGGCGGCGCTAGTGCGATGGTTATTGAGAGTCTGTAGTCGGGAGTCGTTAGTCATGAGTCATGAGTCTGCATGATATGCGGGAATTCTTTTTTGAAATGAAGCCCCTTCAAATTTGAAGAGGCTTCGTTTATTTTAAGATTTCCGAAAAGCAAGGGCTGTGTGTGGCAAACTCCCCTTTAGGGGGTTTGGGGGTTTTCTTATTTCGAACTCAGATCGGCCCGGTAAAAAAGTAACTCAGACCATGAATCAGCAACATAATTCCTGAGAATTTCCAGGTAACCATCAAATGAATCAACGCCATGAATAGCTTCATAGCGGTCTTTAAATGGTTTGCGGAAATTCATTGCTTTTTCTTTTAATCCCTGTTTGTACCTGGTAACAATAGTGTATTGTGCCGGGCCCGAAGAATTAGCCTGGTAAACAGCAATTGATTCACCGCCAGCTTGCCATACTGGCTTGGAGTTAGCAATCATTTCTCTTACTTTATTTCCCCATCCTATCTTGGGATAAAGGTGTGAGATATTGATTTTATCTGCCCAATCAGTCAGCGCAACAGTACTCAATGTATCCTGGTAAACAGAATAAGATTGTGAACCTCTGTCGGTGAGATAAATGGCTACATTTTTATTCCAGTCATTGTTATGCTCTGTGCCAAGATTTCCACGGCCATCAATAGCTTCCCAGCTGGTTGGCCCTTCAGTAATATGATAGCCGCCTGCGTCCGGCCCGGATTGAATCTCAAACACTCTCCAGCTCCAGTCGCCGGTGTGATACTTTTGGGCATGGGTGGCAAGGGCTTTTTCAAATTCCAGTACCTTGTCAGTTTTGGGGAATACCCGGTTGGCATTCACGACATTTTTGTTCTGGCTTATTCCAAATAGTGGAACAAGCAAGAAAAGAAGAAAAACTTTTCTCATTTTTTGTTGGTTTTTGTTTGTTAATAAATAAAGGGTAATGTTCAGATAGGGGAGGAAAGAAACGAAAAGATATACTTTTAGAATATAATAGAGAAATATTTTTTTAGATTGCAATATGGCACCAATTATTCTTCGGTTGGCTACTATCGACGACGCTTGGTTGATTAGTGATCTCAGCCGCAAAACATTTTATGAAACCTTTGCTTCGTACAATACAGAGGAGAATATGGCTTTACATATGGATATGTATTATGCCAGGGAAACTATACAGGCCGAACTGATGGAACCCTGGAATTTTTTTATCCTTGCCTACTTTGATAATGAGTTGGTGGGCTATGCTAAAATGAATGAGCAGGTGAAAGAAGAGGCGGAGAAATTAGAAAGCCCCATCGAGATTGAACGTATCTATTCCATCAAAGAAATGATAGGGAAAGGGGTGGGCAAAAAACTGATGGAAACCTGTTTGTCTATTGCCAGGGAAAAAAACAAGAAGGTAATCTGGTTGGGAGTATGGGAGCATAATTACCGGGCTATTGAATTTTATACCCGCCGGGGATTTGAAAAATTTGGGGAACATTGTTTTCCTGTTGGAAATGATCCGCAAACGGATTGGTTGATGAAAAAAAATCTCATGTCCTCCTGATGGGGCTGTTTTTCTTAACAGGGATTAACTGAAATGCCGGGTATTACATAACTATTATTCTTCCTGATCCTATTAACTCCATTTTGGAATCATAAATTTTATAAGGAGTTAATCCTTTCCGGTAGGTAAGTGTTTCGGCAGGAACCAAATTAGTTTTTGTAATTACCGTAGTTATTAGCTGTCCCCCGGCATTATAAAAGTAAATGATCAGTTTTTCGTTATTAGCATTGGTAATATTCAGTTCAGTTCCTGCTTGCCACAGGTTTGGATACAGGATGACGGACTTTACTTTCAGGAACGAAACAGGTATCACTTGTGAATAATTGCTATTATGGTCTGTACCTTCAATTTTCAGCCGGTAGAAAGAAATACCCGGCAATGGATGGCTGTCAATATAATGATAGCTGGCTGCAGCCACGTTTAATGCCGGGATCTTACTTAGCGAATTAAAATTCCTGCCATCGGAAGAAATTTCCGGTTCGTATTGGAGAAGATTAGTTTCTGAAACTGTATTCCATTTAAGTTGCACCGAGTTGCTTACCCTTGTTGCCGTAAAGCTTGTAAGTGTTACCGGTAAAGTAATATAATGGTAATAAACAGTGATCCTGATATTATCAACCCTTCCTAAAGTAACAGTACTATCAGTAGCATCATTCGTATTCCGCTGAGCGGCAATAGCGACTCCGAAATTAGCATTATCGATGAACTTATAATTCCAGGTTTGATTCCATAGATCAGAAGGGCCGCCATAGGTAATATAATTATCGGAAACAGGATAGGAAGTTCCGGTAGCTTTTTCGTTATTTGTTATAATGCCATTTTTAACGATCCGGACGCTGTAATCTGATGTTCTTAAGTTTGGATCAGAACAGTTTACTTCTACTTTAATGCCATCAATAGTTGCTGCGGCAGGAATTTGAAACCCGAAATCAGTTACAGCCAGATAATCAGTATGGCTTCCTGCTCCTCCTGTGAGGTTACCGAAGCTGGCATAGCTTTCGTCGGGATCGCCAACATTTCTGATATCTGTCCATTGTTTATTGTAATCCGGAATATTTGAATTGTAAAAGTTATGTGGATTTAAAGGCCCCTCAACCTGCGCATTAAGACCAATGCTGCAGAATATTCCCAATTCTATGAGCAGAATTATTTTCATACAGGATACCGGATAAGGGTTAGATCAACTACCAAAATACAAAACAGCACATATTATCATAATCAAATTGGGATTTTTCTTAATAACAGAAGAAAAACAGGTAATATGTACAGTGTAATTGCTGTAAATCTACGATTTTAACCTTGCCGGCATGATGAAATGACTTTGCAACACTTATAACAGATGCAATATTCCATATAAGTCTTCCTATTACAGATTTTTCGGCAGAATTCGGTAATAAAAGTCCATTCCTTACGTTTACAACTTTAGTCAGAAAGCCACGTAAAAAGAATTTATCTGAATAATTAAACCAATAAGACTTCAGCACGTCTATTAGCAGTTATTATTAACTAAAAAAACTCTTCGTTATGAAAACTCGTATTGTTTCTTTAATAGCATTAATCTTCTCCATCTCGTTTCTCTTCACAGCCTGCCAGAAAAATGTATCCTCTGACACAGCCACAGACTATTCTACAGAATCAACAACTCATTCTGATGATCAGTCACGGATTTCTGATAATGTGGATGCCATTACCAACGATGCCGATGCAGCTCTTGAAGTAAGTCCCGGTTTCAGCGGACGTGGTGATCAGGTTCAAACACTTATTTGCAACGCAACTGTTGTCGCTGATACAGCGAGCAACCCAAGAACAATTACCATTACTTATAATGGACTCAATTGCGCTGGTACTATCAACCGTACAGGTGTTGTAGTTATTTCTATGGCGCAGGGAGTTCGTTGGAGAAATCCTGGTGCTGTTGTCAATGTAAGTTACCAGAACCTGCATATCACCCGTGTGATTGACAACAAGAGCATCACCATCAATGGCACTCATACTTATACCAATGTCAGCGGTGGACTGCTGGTTAATCTGGCAACGCTGGGTACTATCACTCACACCATTACCAGCAGCAATATGTCTGTGACTTTTGATAACAATACACAACGTGTCTGGCAGATTGCCAAACAAAGAGTGTTTACCTATAATAACGGAATTGTAATTACAACAACGGGTACTCATGCTGAAGGCGGAATAAACGGTATTGCTGAGTGGGGCACCAATCGTGCCGGACGGCCATTTACTACTGCAATTACACACCCAATGGTTGTTCGCCAGGATTGTAATTTCCGTATAACCAGTGGAATGGTTACACATACTACCCCGGTTTATAATGCCACTGTTACATTTGGTCTTGACTCTGCAGGCAATCCTACTTCATGCCCGGGTGCAGGAAATTATTTTATGAAAATTGTCTGGACTGGCCCTGGTGGTGTGCCTCACACAATCATCTGGCCATATTGATTTTATTATCCGCATAAATAGTTTAAAACCGTTCAGCTTCAGGGCTGAACGGTTTTTTGTTTTACCGTTTTGTATCGTTTGCTGAATTATTACTGCTAAATTAGCAGCGCTATGAAGGCTGCAATTATTACAAATATCAGGCAACTGGTTAATACCCGTCAGCAAAGTCAACTCCTGCGGGGTAAAGAATTATCAGATCTTCCCTGCATTGAAAATGCTTACCTGGTAATTGAAGATGGCATCATTGCCGGTTACGGAGCAATGGAAAACATTCAACATTCTTCATTCAATATTCAACATTCAATAAATGCTTCGGGTCAATTTGTTTTGCCAGCCTGGTGCGACAGTCACACACATCTTGTTTTCGCCACCAGCAGGGAAGAAGAATTTGTTGATAAAATCAATGGACTTGGCTATGCGGAAATTGCAGCAAAAGGCGGTGGCATTCTTAACTCTGCCATGAAGTTGAATGCCATGAATGAAGAGGAACTTTTTAATCTTTCATGGAAGCGTTTAGAAGAGGTAAGTAAACTGGGAACCGGGGCAATAGAAATAAAAAGCGGCTACGGTTTATCTGTTGATGGTGAGTTGAAAATGTTACGGGTAATAAAAAGGTTGAAAGAAAAATCGAATATCTTAATCAAAGCTACATTTCTTGGGGCGCATACTTATCCTTTGGCATATAAAGAAAATCACCAGGGCTATATTGATTTAATCATTAATGACATGTTGCCGGTGATAGCAAAAGAAAAACTGGCTGACTATATTGATGTATTCTGCGAAACAGGTTTCTTTTCCCCGGAAGAAACAGAAACTATCTGTCGTGCCGGGATGAGTTATGGATTGAAGCCAAAGATTCATGCCAATCAACTCAATTTATCAGGTGGCGTGGAGACAGGTATAAAGTTGAAAGCCGTTTCAGTTGACCACCTGGAGACAATGAATGAATCAGCCATTAAGGAACTTGCGAACTCCGGGACAATAGGAACACTTCTTCCTACCGCTGCTTTTTTTCTCCGGATGCCATTTCAGCCGGCAAGACAGTTGATTGATGCAGGTTGTGCCATTGCATTGGCCAGTGATTATAATCCCGGTTCATCACCATCCGGTAATATGAATCTCGTGGTGGCAATGAGTTGTATTCAAATGAAAATGCTTCCGGAAGAGGCTATTAATGCTGCCACAATAAACGGAGCTTACGCAATGGACTATCAAAACGAAGCTGGTAGTATTACCATCGGTAAAAAAGCAAATCTCATTTTTACCAAACCCATTCCTTCGCTGGCATATATGCCTTATTCCTTTGGAACAAGTTTGATTGATAAGGTGATGATAAATGGAGAGTTTATCTGAATCAGGATAAAAAATCTATTCCATAATCCACTTCCGGCCTTTTGTTGTAGTTGCTTAATACTTTCAGTAAAACATCATCAGGAGCAAAAAATTAAACAATCATTTTCTTTGCACTTTTGTGCAGGTAGGCATTCTGATCATGCTCCAATGCACCCTGTGGAAGCCATTGCCACCATATACCCAGGCTTTTTCTAATGATGTCGCTGTAAAATGCAGGAAGTACCTGTGATTCTCCTTCAAAGAATTTTCTGAAGTTATTATCATGAACCAGGTTATTACGGATCTGTTTGAAAAATTTTATTCGTCCATATCCTTCTGATGAAATGGCACGGATAAAATTCATCCATTTTGAAGAAAGACCGGAAGTGGCTTTGAAACGGCGGAAAATTGATTTTGCAGAGAAAGTGTATTCAGTCAGATCAATCACTTTGGAGTAGAAATCCACCCAACTATAATTCTTTGGCTTCAGATTCATAGCAAGATGGTTATTAAGAAAGTAGAAAGGAAAAGGCAACACACGGCCTTCCCTTTGGTATTCCATATTTTGTGGCGCCGCTTCACCAAAAGCAGTGATGAGCGAATAACCGGGAAAAGCTGCAGGCGTTTTATCAATAAATTTTTTGGTCAGTTCAAAAGGGCCACTGCCTTCGTCGCTATCCAAACCTAATACAAAGTTTGTCTGCACATAAGAAATATGCCGGAATATCATATTCACATGTTCCGATATCTGATTTACTTTTTCTTCGCCGGTAATCCGTGAAGACTGGGATTTATTTCCCAGATCATACCATGATTCTATACCGGGCAGCAAAGCGATAAAACCTAATTGCTTCATTGTTTTCACATGGTCTTCTGTCAGGATCGACAAACTGCTTTCCCCGATAAAACGGAAACTTTTTGGTGGGGCAACAGATGCAATGGCATCCGTATTTTCATTAAATCGTATTCCGAAATTGGGATCATGCCATGCTACCACCGGCTTTTTGAATTTTGTTAAAAGAAACCGGAGATCATTTTTGATAGTGTCAAAATTCAATGGTTGATAAGGAACTTCAGAGTCAATACAGAAAGGGCAGGAGTATGGGCAGCCCATACTGGCAATCATTGGCACCAACTTAAGAAAGGGCGCCTTTTTCAAAGTTGGTTCAATGAATTTCCATCTTTCTTTAACGCCGGGCAGATCTATAGGATGACTGCTGGCAGAAAGATGAATGCCCAAAGGTTGTTGGGGTTTGCAATTATTTAATACTTCTGTAATGGTTGTTTTATTGCTAAAGCCAAGTACATAATCAAAGTATTTGACTGCATCATCAGGATAGCAGCGGGCATGAGGGCCTCCCAGTACAGTGACAACTCCCTGTTGACGGAAATAATTGCTGAGTGCATAAGCCAGCAAAGCAGATTGTGTAAAAGAACTGATAAATACAAGATCCACACCTTCCGGTAGATCTTTACGAAGATCTTCCTTCCCGGTATAGCAGATCAAACTTACTTCATGACCTTCCTCTTCGCACCAAATGGATACTACCTGCGGCATGATGCTGGCAAGATTTGCATTCATGATTTTGGCCCATAAAGTACCGGTGGGGCCTTTGGCCACTAAATCAATTACTCCAATTTTTAATTTTTTCATATGAATACATATAAATTATTCAGAATCCTTAAAACAACTCTTGGGGGACAGAAAAGACAGGAGAAGTAAAGAGGAAGCGAAATGTTCTTTGTAAGTTATTAATTTTTTTGTGAAGTATAAAAAATATTTTGGAAGGACAGAAAATCAATAACATTTCTGTCATGTATTAATTAGCCAGCATTCATAAGTGAATATCTCTGAAGAAGTACCGGCAGATGGATAATTGCCTGGCTGACCTGGCAATCTGAAACTTCAAAATAAAGAAGTGCCTTCTGTAAAATGCCAGGCCGTGATGATAAAACTATTCTTCCTTTTTTACAATAAGAATCCGGGCCTGGATAATAGTTGCAATAACCTGGATGATACCCATTGCAATAAAAAGAAATTCAAATGAAAAATAATAGATGGAGAAGCCACCCAGTAAAATTGCCACGCCGGTAACTATTTGAGATTGCCCGCCAGCAAGCCCCCATGCATAGCCATCATTGCTTTCGTTTAAACTTTTTGCATACAATGCATCCCAGGTGGGGGAGCCGAGAGCTTCTGAAATACCCAAACATGCCTGGACGATAAAAAGCTGTTCGGGATTAGAGACAAATAAATAGCAAAAAGTAAATATTGCATTTAGTCCATACCCGATAATCATTATGATCACTTTGGTTTTAACAGGTTTGCCATTGATCAGCCGGCCGGTGATTATATAACATATCCCTGTTGCAATCAAAAAAATGGCCCAGGCCCAACTGATGTCCAGTACATCTCCTCCAATCTTTTCAGTAAAAACAGCTAAAAGCGGCCCCAGCAAACCTTCTCCGAAAAACCAGATATTGGCACCCCAAAGAAGAATCTTTGTAATTTTTGATAGTCGCATATTTATTTTGGGAATTCAGTGCAAAGATGAAGTAGTGAGAAGGAATAGTTGCTAAAAAGTTTAATTGAAAAAATATTTTGTATTCAATGAAAGTATAATGGATGAAAAACCCGCTTCATAATAATTATCCTAATAAAATTTCCATCGACAAGCAATATCTTAGCAGTTCAAATAATAAGAAGTCATGCAGCCCCTCATAGAATGTGTTCCCAATTTCAGCGAAGGGAACGATATGAATATTATTAAGCAGATAACTGACCAGGTTGAAACAGTAGATGGAGTTCGCTTGCTGAATGTGGACCCGGGAAAAGCCACCAATCGTACTGTTGTAACTTTTGTTGGCCATCCCGAAGCAGTTGTAGAAGCAGCATTCAGGGCTATTAAAAAAGCCGGTGAACTGATTGACATGGGCAAACATAAAGGTGAACATCCCCGAATGGGAGCCACTGATGTTTGCCCGCTGATTCCTATTGCAGATATTACAATGGAGGAAACGGCAAAGTTTGCACAGCAGTTGGCAAAAAGAGTGGGAGAGGAATTGCAGTTGCCCGTATATTTATATGAAGCGGCACAAGCTGATCAGAGCCGCAACAATTTATCGGTGATAAGGGCAGGAGAGTATGAAGGCTTTTTTAAAAAGATCAAACAACCTGAATGGCAGCCTGATTTTGGCCCGGCTGAGTTTGATGCTAAAAGAGGCGCAACCGTTATTGGCGCCAGGGATTTTTTGGTTGCTTATAACGTTAATCTCAATACCACTTCAACAAGAAGGGCTAATGCAATTGCATTTGATGTTAGGGAAGCAGGAAGAAAATTGAAAATGGAAAATGGAGAATGGAAAACGATACCCGGTAGTTTAAAGAGTGTAAAAGCAATTGGCTGGTTCATTCAAGAGTATGGTGTTGCTCAGATCAGCATTAATCTTACCAATATCAACGTGACACCCATACATATTGCTTTTGATGAAATATGTAAAAAGGCAGATGCAAGAGGAGTACGAGTAACAGGTAGTGAGTTGGTGGGATTGATCCCTTTGAAAGCAATGCTGGATGCAGGCAAATATTTTTTGAGAAAACAAAAGCGTTCAGTGGGGGTATCAGAAAGAGAGTTGATAAAGATTGCAGTAAAATCATTGGGGCTTGATGAACTGGCTCCTTTTAAACCGGAAGAAAAAATTATTGAGTATATGCTTAAATCAAAATCTGACAGTCAGTTGGTGTGTATGACACTTACTGATTTTGCTGATGAAACGGCGGGTGAAAGTCCTGCCCCCGGCGGCGGTTCGATATCGGCTTATGTTGGCGCATTGGGTGTTTCGCTGGGTATCATGGTGGCTAATCTTTCCTCTCATAAAAAAGGTTGGGATGAGCGTTGGGAGGAATTCAGCAACTGGGCGGAGAAAGGCCAGCAGTATAAAGAAGAATTGCTGCGATTGGTGGATAAGGATACAAAAGCGTTTAACCAGATCATGAGTGCCATGAGTTTGCCGAAGGGAACGGATGAAGAAAAAGTTTTACGGAGAAAAGCAATACAGGAAGCTACAAAGCTGGCCATTGAAATTCCATATCAGGTGATGCAGGCATCATACAACAGTATGGAAGTTATAAAGGCAATGGTGGAATTGGGCAATCCTAACTCTGTTACAGATGCAGGGGTGGGTGCACTTTGCGCAAGAACTGCTGTCATAGGTGCTTTTATGAACGTCCGCATCAATGCATCCAGATATGATGACAAAAATTTTGTGAATGATATGGTGACAGGGGGAAAGGAAATTGAAAATAAAACAATAGCTTTAGAAAAAGAAATTCTAAAAATAGTCAATGAAAAAATCGGAAGTTGAAGAAACTATAAAGCAGGAAAAAAGGCAACCAGGTTTGCCACATCTGAAAATTTATAGTAAAGCAGAAATTCTTTCGCTTACTAAAATCCGCCGGTTTGAAACCAAACTGGGTGAGCGGATGCAGGTGATAAAAGATAATGATGATATTACAAAGTCAATAGCAGAGTCCACAGCAAAATATGTGTTGTTTGGGGTGCCCGAAGATTTAGGTGCCAAAGGAAACCTGGGTATTGGCGGCACGGATACATTATGGATACCCTTTTTGCAATCCTTCCTGAATATACAGAGCAATGATTTTTTTGATGGCGGAGAAATTTTACTGATTGGTCATTTTGATTTCGGCGACATTCAATACCTGATTGATACCACGGCAAAAACCAATGATGAAAAGATTGAGGCGTACCGTCATGCTGTGAATGCTGTAGATAATGAAGTGGAGCAATTGTCAAAAATAATTACAGAAACAAAGAAGATACCTCTTGTAATTGGCGGCGGGCATAATAATTCATATCCCTTAATAAAAGGCGCAGCAAAAGGCTGGCATAAAGCAGGAGAACTGCCATTGGCACAAATAAACTGCATCAACATGGATGCACATGCAGATTACCGGCCCATGGAAGGCAGGCATAGTGGTAATGCCTTTCGTTATGCAGAAGAAGACGGTTATCTGCAGAAGTATTGTGTCGTGGGATTGCACGAAAATTATTTACCACAGAATGTCTGGATTGACATGGTAAATAATCCCTTTATTGACTGCATAACATTTGAAGACATTTTTGTTCATGAAAAAAGAACTTTTATGCAGGCGGTGGCGCATGCTACTGGTTTTACAGATGATACATTAGCCGGTATCGATATTGATCTTGACTGCATTCAGAATACGCTCAGCAGCGCCATGACCCCGGTGGGGATTTCATCTGTTCAGGCAAGGCAATACATTTCTTTTGTTGCTGCCGATGCCAGGCCGGCGTATCTCCACATCTGCGAAGGTGCCACAAGATTAACTGATGGAAGAACCGATACTACCAGCGGTAAGCTTACCAGTTACCTGGTAAGTGATTTTGTGAAAGCCAATTCTTCTTTCAAATCTTAATTAGTATTAGTACATGATATTGTATGGATCCCGCTGAAATACGTTCTGCACTGGCAACATTCAGAATGACCATTTATTTTGATGCAGACAAATATTATTTATCATTCGAAATAACAGGAAAAAAATAATAACTCTCAGGATTGTTTCTGCCCCAGCTCCAGTATTTTCTCAAACACTTTTTCATATTCATTATTCAGTCCGGTTAACTCTTCTGTTGCTTTTTTAAAGGCCAATTCTGCCTGTTGAAATTTTAATTTATCTGAATATACCGTTGGGTCAATCAATGAAGCTTCGAGTGTTGTTTTCTTTTCAGTTAATGCGGCGATCTGCACTTCCAGTTGCTGAAACTGTTTCTGCATTTTTTGTAATTCCTTTTTCGCATCTTTATCTATAGCATTATTTACATGCTTTTGAATTGGTGGGGCTTCCCTTTTTTGTTCCTTGTGTATTGTTGCTTGTGTCTTGTGTCTTGTGCCTTGTTCCTTTTTATTCTCCGTTTCCTGCTTTGCCATTCGTTCCTTCCAGGCCACCCATTCTTCATATCCGCCTTTAAATTCTTTTATTTTATGATGGTCTATCTCCCAGATCTTGTTGGCTGTTTTTGAAATAAAATAACGGTCATGACTGACGAGAATATAAGTGCCCTGGTATTTATTCAATGCTTCGATCAGCAGATCGCAGCTATGCATATCAAGGTGGTTGGTTGGCTCATCCAGCATCAGGAAGTTAGCTTTACTGACAATTGTTTTTGCCAGTGCCACTCTTGCTTTTTCCCCGCCACTTAATATTTTTATTTTTTTATCAGCATCATCACCGCTGAAAAGAAAACAGCCGAGCAAACTTCTTAATTCCAGTTCCGTCATCTGGCTGCCGCATTCTTTCATTTCATCAATAATGTTGTTATTGGTGTTTAGTGCTTCCAATTGATGCTGGGCATAAAAACTTTCTTCTACGTTATGTCCCCATTTTCTTTCACCATTGGTAAAATTTTCTACGCCGGCAATAATACGCAGCAGGGTAGTTTTACCTTTTCCGTTTGCCCCGATTAATGCAATTTTATCTCCGCGGTCAATTTCAACAGAAGAATTTTCAATAATGACGTTTTCGCCAAATGCTTTGGAAACATTTTTTAACTCCACCAGCACTCTTCCCGGTGTTTTATCCACTCTGAAGTTGATCCGGATATTAGGCCTGACCAGTTCAGCATCTTCAATTCTTTCCAGTTTATCCAATTTCTTAATGATACTCTGTGCCATGGCCGCCTTACTGGCTTTTGCCCGGAACCTTTCTACCAATCTTTCGTTCTGACGGATATAATCCTGCTGGTTTTCATAAGCCTTCTGCTGCATTTCTATCCGGATAGCCTTTTCTTTTTCGTAGTAATCAAAATTGCCATTGTAAATGTTCAACTGTTGTTGATACACTTCCACAATTTTTGTTACCATGCGATTCAGAAAATATTTATCATGGCTTACAATTACCACGGAGCCCTGGTAATGTTGCAAATATTTTTCCAGCCATTCAATAGAAGGCAGGTCAAGGTGATTGGTAGGTTCATCCAGCAAAAGCAAATCGGGTTGCTGTAAAATCATTTTTGCCAATAACACTCTCATCCTCCATCCGCCGCTGAATTCTTTGTAGGGACGGATCAAATCTTTGTTCTCAAACCCTAATCCTTGCAATACCTCTTCCGTTTTGTGATGAATGTTATAGCCACCCAATGTTTCTAATTCGTGGAGCTTATCGCTGTAGTCATGCAGCGTCTTTTCATCGCCGGTTTTTTCCAGTTCTTTTCCCAGTTCTTCAATTTCTTTTTCCAGTTGTAACACTTTTTCAAAAGCTCCAAGCGCCACCTGCAATATTGAATCATTGGTATCAAAACTCAATAGATCCTGGTGCAGGTAACCGATAGAGGTGGTGCGGCTTCTTTCCACGGTTCCGGCTGAGGGAGAATATTCTCCCACCAGTAATTTAAGCAAAGTTGATTTGCCGGTTCCATTATAGCCAATAAGTCCAATACGTTCACCGGGCTGAATATGCCAGGTGGCATCTTCCAATAAAACCCTTGCACCAAATTCGAATGTCACATTTTGTAATCCTGCCAGCATAAAAAAAATGAATGGTTAATTTTAACAGGTTGCAAAAATAATGCATTACAACTTCCGGCAACGGGCTATTATCTTTGCGTAAATTTTTATTAGACTATGAAAAAAGTCATCGATATTCTTGGGATAGTATTGCCGACGCTTATTATTATCCTGGGCATTATCCGGATTTTTGTAAAAAAAACAAAAGGAGTAAATGGCCTGGTCATGCTATTTGCCATTTTGTTATTGCTAAGTGGAACAATCCGTTTTCTTTTCTTCCCGGAAGGAGGTGGCTCCAACAATTCCGGGCCCCGGCCCGTTTCGCTTCCGGTAAGCAAACACAGCGAGACATTTAACCTGTCTATGGGAAATATATTGACCGCTTATTATAAAATGACGGAAGCGTTTGTGAATTGCGATACCCTTAGTATAAATAGTTCTTGTACTGAATTAAAAATAGCACTTGACAGTCTGAAACTGGATGAGCTTAAAAAAGACACTTCCGGAATTTACGAATCCGCCATTGATCCACTTGCCAATGCAAAAACTGAAATTGCTTCTATCCTTGCAGATCCTTCTCTTGCAGAAAAAAGGGGTTCATTAAATGTTCTTTCTGACCAGTTGCGCACCTTATGGAGTATTGTAAAATATGACAGGGAAAAAGCATATTGGCAGGAATGCCCGACGGCTTTTGGCGAGGACAGGCCGGGTAACTGGCTCAGCAAAACAACAGAAGTCCGGAATCCTTACCAGGGAACGAAAGATCCGCAATACGGAGATAAGATGCTGGATTGTGGAGGGCCGAAAGACACAATTAAGTTTGATCCCCCGATAGACACAAATAAAAAGCAGTAAGATTGCTGAACGGATATGAAGAAGTTTACTTGTGTAGTTATAATAAGTTTGATTGGCTATATAGCTTTTTCCCAGGAGGCGCCTGTTCAACGGACAACGCATTTTACATTGAATGGCTACATAAAAGACAGTCTCTCCGGCGAATCAATTATCGGTGCAACGATTTCAGTCAATGGCCAATCAAAAGGAGTTACCAGTAATCAATACGGATTTTATTCCATTACGCTTGATGAAGGTGTCTATTCCATCAGCGTCTCTCATGTTTCCTATTTTGGAAGGACTGTAACATTTAATTTGAAAAACAACCAGTCTTTCAATTTTGAAATTCGTTCCAAATCTTCTAACAATAATGAGGTAATTGTTTACAGTAAGCGCCGGGATGCAAATGTAAAGAATGCACAGATGGGTAAAGTGGATCTGTCAATGACTCAGATAAGAAATATTCCGGCATTTATGGGAGAAGTGGATTTATTAAAAGCCATTCAGCTATTGCCCGGCGTTCGTAATGCCGGGGAAGGCAATGCCGGTTTTTATGTTCGTGGCGGCGGACCGGATCAGAATTTAATTTTACTGGATGATGCAGTAGTGTATAATACGGGTCACCTGTTTGGGTTTTTCTCCATTTTTAATTCTGATGCTATTAAAAATGTATCACTGATCAAAGGCGGTATGCCGGCCCAATACGGCGGACGGCTTTCCTCTGTGGTGGATGTAGCCATGAAAGACGGCAACATAAACAAACCCGAAGTTGATGGCGGGATTGGCTTGATAGCGTCAAGATTTTCTATACAAGGGCCATTGAAAAAGAATAAGGCTTCCTTTATTCTATCGGCAAGAAGAACTTATGCCGACGCATTGGCCAAACCATTTATTAAAAAGAACAGCGCTTTTTATGGTTCGGGTTATTTTTTTTATGATCTGAATGCAAAAGTAAATTACCGCTTCTCCGAAAAAGACCGGTTATACCTGAGTGGTTATTTCGGAAGAGATGTGTTTGATTTCAATAACTCCAAACGTTCTTTTAAAACCAATATTCCCTGGGGAAACTCGACAGCTACCTTGCGGTGGAATCATGTATTTAACCGTCGTTTGTTTTCCAATACAACTTTACTTTTTAATGATTATAAGTTTAAGTTTTCTGCGACGCAGGAAAATTTTGAGATAGGGTTGTATTCCGGAATAAGAGATGGCAGTATAAAAACCGATTTTGATTATTACCCTTTACCAAATCATAAATTGAAATTCGGGGGACTGCTCACTTATCATAAATTTATACCCAACGTGGTAACAGGCCGACAGGACTCCATCATTTTTAAACCCAATAATGAAGGCACCAAGTATGCTGCTGAAGCAGCAATTTATCTGCAGGATGACTGGGAAATAGGAGAGAAGTGGAAAATAAATTATGGTCTTCGCTGGAGCAGTTTCACACAAATCGGGCCTTATAAAAAATTTATCCGTGATGCAAATGGCAATAAATTAGACAGCACCACTTACAAAGACTTTGAGCCGGTAAAAACCTATGGCGGCCTGGAACCACGCATCACTATCCGTTATGCTATTAATGATGAAACTTCTGTGAAAGCTGCCGTAACAAGAAACCTGCAATACATTCATCTTGTAAGTAATTCAGGTAATACATTGCCAACTGATCTTTGGGTACCCAGCACCTATATTGTAAAGCCACAGATTAGCTGGTTATATGCTGCAGGATTGTTTAAAAATTTTGCAGATAACAAATACGAGACTTCATTGGAGTTGTATTATAAGGATATGCAAAACCAGGTGGAATATAAAGAAGGTTATACGCCTTCATTAAAAGATCCCGAAGATGAATTTGTATTTGGCAAAGGCTGGAGTTATGGCGCTGAATTATTATTGAATAAAACAAAAGGCAGATTCACAGGTTGGCTGGGTTATACTTTATCATGGACATGGAGAAAATTTCCACAACTGAATGAAGGTGAAAAATATCCTGCTAAATATGATCGCCGCCACGATCTTTCTGTGGTAGCCAACTATGAAAAAAATAAAAAATGGAAATTCGGTGCTGTGTTTGTCTATGGCACCGGCAATGCGATTACATTACCCGAACGGTTTTATATTATTAATGGTGTTTTGACACAGGAATACAGTAAACTGAATCAATACCGGATGAAAGCCTATCACCGCCTTGATCTTTCAGCAACATTAACACCAACACCAAAGAAGAAACGCAAACTCAGCAGCTACTGGGTGTTTAGTATTTACAATGTGTACAGCCGCCTCAATCCTTACTTCATTTATTTTGATCAAACAGGCAGCCCGGTTAACGGAGATTTGAAAGTAGAAGCGAGACAAGTGTCGTTATTCCCAATTCTACCTGCGGTGACCTGGAATTTTAAGTTCTGATCCGTGCAGAATAATTTATCTTATCAACAATCGCCGGGATAATATTTAGGGTCAGATTGTCACAATAATGTAATTAAAGTAAAAATTTTATTCATTATTCATTATTTCAGATAGCCTAATAGAATAATAAGGTGATGAAAGTCGAATCATTGTCAATTTAATGGTATAACTTTAATTGTTATAACACATAATTGTATGATATATAAAAAAAATATTATTACTGTAACACTTTTTTTTGTTTCCTTAACTGCTTCATCTCAGACTAAAAAATTTCCTTCCCCTTCATACGCTGATACTATTAGTAATCCATTTAAGGGAAATGCGACAGCTACAATAGAGGGAAAAAAAATTTATGCACAGTTCTGTGCTACTTGTCATGGAAATAAAGGCAAAGGTGATGGTATTGCAGCTCCGGGATTGCCTAAGCGTCCTGCAGATCATACTTCAGATTTTGTTCAAAAACAAACAGACGGAGCTATTTTTTGGATTATCACTCAAGGGAATAATCCAATGCCTACTTATAAAACTACTTTAACTGTCACCCAAAGGTGGCAGGTTGTAAATTATATACGAACATTGGCCAAAACTCCAAAATAAATAGACGTATGAAAAAAACAAATTTTGCTTTTCTGCTGCTGCTTTGTTGCAACCTGTTGAATGCACAAATTATTAATGAAGAAGACTCGATAAAAAATGCAAATACGGCAATAAAGGATGGACAGAATAAATTCGCCATTTTTGGAAATGCCGAAATGACTTTTTTTTCAGACAAGAACAGTGTACAGTTCGGAGATGTAAACTTTAAACCCATTTTTTTATGGAGAATATCTGACAAACTTTTTGTAGAAGCTGAACCGGAATTTGAAACTGGTGAAGGCTCACTGAATATTGGTCTTGAATATGCCAATATGTGTTATTTTGCTAGTCCGAATCTTATTCTGTATGCCGGTCGGTTTTTGCCCAAGTTTGGTGCATACCGTGGCAGAATGGGTGAAGCCTTTGTCAATCGGTTTCCGACTGACCCTGTTGGGTTTGGCGATGGAGGCATAGGTGCTATGAATGAAGTAGGCATAGGTGCACAGGGGGCTTTTAGTGCCGGAGATTCTAAAATCAATTATAATTTTTATATTTCAAATGGCCCAATACTTCTTACTGATACAGCGTCTGCAGGGCAATTTGAATACGAAGGGTATGTTGGCAATAATAAAGGTAAAGCAGTGGGGGGAAGGATTGGTTTTCTGCCATTTTCCAACTCAAGTTTGGAAATTGGCTTTTCGTTTCAAACGAAGAAGAAAACAGGTGACACAGGCACACCTTATGAGAATGTGAGTTTGAATATGCAGGCCGTGGATTTAAATTATTATAATCATATCAATGCATTGAAAAGTGATGTTAGGCTAATAGCAGAGTGGAAACGCCAAAAAGTTGGTGAGGCAACTTATTTTGATGGTGCCGGTTCCCCCTTTACATTTATTAACAACCCATCTTCCTATTATGTTGCCGGAACCATCCGGCCCGTGCATGTAAATAATGATTTTGTTCATAACCTGGAACTTGCTGCCCGTTATTCCGAATTTAAAAGACCAATACTTGCTCCGTGGGGAGGAGATAATACTCATCAGTTTGCCATTTCACTTGACTATTGGTTAAAGTGGAATAGTTTAATCAAATTAACTTACCAAACCCAGAAAGACGAACCGAACGCATTTTTTGGACAGGTTGTTTTTGGCTTTTAACCTTAAAACTGTTTAAAATGAAAAAATATTTAATTGTATTAAATGTCTTTGTTCTTATCCTTTTTGTAAACATAATTGTGATGAGCAGCTGTTCCGTTTCTCAAAAAGTACAGAGCAAAACCGGAACTCAGTTGTGGGGAGAAAATTGTGGCCGCTGCCATAATGCCCCGGGGCCAGGAGAATTTAGTGCAGCCAACTGGGATATTATTGGCAGGCATATGAGAGTAAGAGCACAAATCACAGAGACAGAGGAAAAAAAGATAATTGAGTACCTGAAAAGTTCCATTAATTGATTTTATAGGCTCCGTTTTATAAATAACTTTTGTCAAAAAAATATATGCTAAGTAGCTATTTATTTTTGGCATTTACAATGTGTAGAGCCGCCTCAATTCTTACTTCATTTATTTTGACCAGACAAGCAGCTCGGTTAACGGAGATTTGAAAGTAGAAGCAAGACAGGTTTCCTTATTCCCAATTTTACCGCTGTGATTTGGAATTTAAGTTTTGAGATATAAATACAAAAAAGCCTGCTTTCACAGGCTCTTAAGTAAATCGTTACGAAGTAAATATTGTTAGCCCGGTTAAATTAATACCTGCATGTCTTATTTAAAAAGAATAAGTCGTTTTTAATAAACCTGATTTTCCTTAATGAGTGTTAACATGTAGTATTATTTTGTTAATACTCGTAGATCAACCATATGTTCTGGAAATTACTCCCGGTTTTTCATTTGCAATAGTTCTGAATCACATCTCCGGTTATCTATATTTGATAATTTTGCAATTAATCATAAAGCTGTAGTTTTATGCCTCTTTCCATCTCCTATTTACTACCAGAATTCGTCCCCTCCCTTTTAATTCTTTAACCACTAAATCACAAATATGAAGAAGTATTTTTTTAATGATGGCATTAGCCAGCAAGGCCCTTTTACACTTGAAGAGCTTAAGACAAAAAGCATCACAGCCGAAACACCTGTCTGGTACGATGGTCTGCCAGACTGGACCACCGCCCGCCAGGTGGAAGAACTAAAGGACATCATTGTGCATACACCTCCTCCTTTTCATGCCGTCGTAGTGCCACCTGTTGAAGAGGTAAAGGCTGCAACCCCTGTAACAACTACAACTACTCAGCCAGTAGCAGTGGCTACTACTGCAATGGCAACTGCTGCGCCGGCAAAATCTGCTAAAAAGAGTACCGCATGGTTATCATATGTGCTGGCATTGCTGGTATTTGGTGGGGTTGGTTATTATGTTTACCTGGATATGGAGAAGAATAAAGGGAACGACAGTAACGTGACAGCAACTACCCAGGCAACAGATAGTACAGTCAATGCTACTGATTCTAAGATACAAGAGCCCGCAGTAGAACAGTCAGCCATATCAACACCTGGTAATACTGACACGGTTGGAGCTGAAGTAACAACAACAGAACCGGCAACTGCTACAACTACTGTGGCCACTGCAACTACTCCGCCAGCAACTGTTACTACTTCAAAGACCACCGTGCCACCCGCTATCACAAAACCGGATGCTGCCACCATCAAGGCGCAAAAAGCAGAAGCGCAAAAATTAGCGCTGAAGAAAATTGAAGATGATAAGAAAAAACTTCAGGCTGCACAGGCAGCGGCTGCTTTGAAAGAAAAGGAGTACAGGAATAATTGGCCTAAGTACATCTCTTTTGGCAAGCTTGATTATAAAGACAATGGCAGCGGGATTGATGCATTTAATGTTCCGGTTTACAATGGCACCAATGCAATGCTGGATAAAGTGACGGTAAGAATTGACTATATGAAGAATGATAGAAAAGTAATTAAAAGCGAGACAATAGATATTTATAATATCCCTCCTGGTTCTGGCCTGAACGGAAAAGCACCGGAAAGTAAAAAAGGAAATAATGTCAAAGTGTTTTTTACAGGTATTACAAGCAGGAAATTGCATTTCTGTTTCCCGGTAAATAATGGGAATGCGGCTGATCCGTATTTCTGTAATTAATGCCTGGAGATTTCTAACTTTAAACCCCGGTTGGTAAAGATATTAACCGGGGTTTTTTATTTCAATCAGTAATTTTGAAAGAATTATTATTAAATTTAGTAATTCTTTACGCTGCAGGTAAACCCAACATGTATGAA
Source organism: Chitinophagaceae bacterium (assembly GCA_032654705.1). Classification (GTDB taxonomy): domain Bacteria; phylum Bacteroidota; class Bacteroidia; order Chitinophagales; family Chitinophagaceae; genus JJ008. The sequence continues at coordinate 1,395,275 of JAULAZ010000003.1, read as the reverse complement.
AATCAGGACAAGAACTTTACTTCTCGCCGCTTCAATTTTAATCAGTCTCCAGGGTTTTTCTTTGACGATTTATGAAATCAGTTATGAGTTTAAAAACCTGACCGAATTTCCAAAATATACCGCTATGCTGGTGAGGTATGGCAATGGCACAGGTTTTATGAGGGTAAGATATTCTAATAAAACTCACACCGAAACATATGTAGTAGATATGGAGTTTGATGAAGTGGAGGGCCGTTCAAAAATTGATGGATTGCCGCACCTGACTTTACAGTTTAAAGGGAAAAATCCCAGGTATATTATCAACAGCTCCGGCAACAAAACAAATGAAGCTTATAATCCGGATGTATTATGGTTCAAGAAACGTTCTGACGACAAAAATTTCAGCCCCTGGGGTGTTACTTCCAAAAATGAAGACGGAACTTTTGAACAGGGAAAAATTCTGGATGTAAAAGTGATGAATACCGCCGATCTTACAAAGGCATATGTTAAACTGTATTTTTTGGAAACGGAAAGTTTCTATACAAACCTTTTTACTCCTGTTGAGAATAACAAGCCCACCAAACCGGTTGTGATTCCCGGTAATAACAATACAAAGCCTGTAGAAGTAACATCAACAACCCCGGCGAAAATCCAGTTTATCGTGGTAGCTAATACCGAAGATGCCCGTATTGGCGTCAGTGTAAAAAAAGACGTTACAAATATTTATAGCGAGTTGAAAGACGTTTCTGTTTTTCTGAACCTCCCATTGAATTATGTGGAGATCAGCGGAACGAAGTTTGGCAAAGCCAATGTAGAAACAGCCTTGGATAATTTAAAGCCCGGTCCAAATGATATCGTCATTTTTTATTATTCCGGTCATGGTTACAGCAATGATCAGCTTGCCTATCCCCAGTTTGACCTCCGGCAAAGCAGGTTTGATGATATAACAGTTGCCACGCTTAATGTTTCCGATGTATATAACAGGATAAAAGCAAAAAATGCAAGACTTAATATTATCATTTCAGATTGTTGCAATTCAAGCCTGGGTACGCTGAAACCGGAAGGAAAGAGTTTTGCACTTACAACAAAATCATTACTCAGTTGGGACAAATCATTTTGTCATAATCTTTTTATGAATTCGAAAGGTTCAATTCTGGCTACAGCAGCCAAAAAGGGACAATATGCTTACGGAAATAATGATGTGGGCGGCTATTTTACTTCCAACCTCATCACTTCGATGGAGAAATATCTTAGCAAGTTCCAGGGTACAACACCAAGCTGGGAAAAAATTATTGCCGAAGCACAAACAACTACTGTGAGTTTAAGCATGTCCAATCTTTGCACTGCTGCTACATCCTGCCGACAGGATCCGGTTTATGTAGTGAATGTGAATAATTAAACTGAAAATAAAAAACCGGGTTACAATAACCCGGTTTTTTCTTATCATTTTTTAGTCTTACTGATGCATTGTTGAATCTTTTGCCGCCGGGGGAGGTGGCGGCATCATCTTCTTCATATCATTCCAATCTACAAAAGTCCAATGATCAGTTGATTTTCCATCCTTGTTGAATTTGGAAACTTCAATCGCATTCATAGTGTGCGTACTTCCGGCTTTCATACCCATCGCATCTACTTTCATTGTCATTGTTTCTTTCATCCATTGAAATACATAGTCATCGTCAGCCAATTCTTTTACTTTTTCATTCTTAAAATCGCCCATCATTTTTCCCATTTCGGTTAAGGCAGCTTTGATGCTGTCGAGGCCCACTACATCAACACCTTTCATACCGGCGTGGTCAATACCGTCAGCGGCAATATAATCGCCTGCTTTGCTCCAGTCGCCTGCTTCAAACATTTTGTTGATGGCATTGCAAGCTTCCAGGTTTTTTTTGGCTTTGTCTGACATGCCGCCAGCTTCTTTTTTGCTGCTGCAGGAAGTAAGCAGGAAAATTAATCCTGCTGTTGAAATGAATAATAACTTTTTCATGTTGATTTTTATTTTGGTTAATTAATGACAAATAAACAGGGCAGGAATCCGAAACTTCAAAAAAATCAAAAATAAATTCGAAAGGGCAGGCTTGTAATTCAGAGGGGTTAAGGTAAATATTTTAATATAAATCAACAATTTTTTACTCACCTTTCTGGTCATATTTTCTGCCGGTCATCTTCAAAAAGGCAGATTTTTTAAAAAGACTAACTTTCCGTCTCTAAAACTAAAACAATGAGAAAACTGTTTTTCCTTCTGTTTTTCATTCTTTCTTTTACCCTGATTCTTTCTGCCCAGGAAAAGATAGATATGGATATGATCAATAAGATCAAAGAAGAAGGCACAAAGAATTCAAAAGTAATGGACATTGCTTTTCACCTTGCAGATATAAGTGGCCCAAGGCTAACTGCCTCTCCCGGATTTATGCGGGCAGCAAACTGGGCCAAAGAAGAATTAACCAAAATTGGTTTGGTGAATGCCAATCTTGAACCTTGGGGTGAATTTGGAAAAGGCTGGCAACAGGAACGTTGCTATGTGGCAATGACCTCACCCTATTATGTTCCTTTAATTGCTGTACCCCGTGCATGGACAGGCAGCACACCCGGCAAAAAGCCTTTGACGGGAGAAGTGATGCTGATAAAGGCAAAAGATACAATTGAACTGATGCAATATGCCGGTAAGCTGAAAGGAAAAATTGTGATGACCTGGTCGCCTGCGGAGTTAAAACCATCTTTTGAACCAGATGGAGTTCGTTTTGCAGACAGCAGCCTGGAGAAAATGGCAAAGTCAGCCGCGGTTGCACAAGGCCCCAGGCAACGCTTACAGGGAGATTCTGCACAGAGAGCCGCCATGATGGGCAGGGCAGCATTACAAAGAAAAATGACAGATTTTTTTATTCAGGAACAGCCGGCGCTTGTTCTTAGCATGAATCAAAGCGGTAATGACGGAACTGTATTTGTTAGCGGTGGTGGTGGCTATGCAAAAGATGCCAAATTAAGCCCGGCTATGGTAATGCTATCCAGTGATGATTATTTGAGGGTACAACGTTTGGTGGATGCAGGCACCACTGTAGAACTGCAAGCGGATGTAAAAACAAAATTCTTTACAGATGATTTGCAGGGATATAATGTAATAGCAGAATTTCCGGGAACTGATCCAACATTGAAAGAGGAAGTTGTAATGCTTGGCGGTCATCTTGATTCCTGGCATGGGGCAACAGGCGCCACTGATAATGCTGCAGGTTGTGCTGTAATGATGGAAGCTGTCCGCATTCTGAAAACATTGGGAGTGCAGCCACGCCGCACTATCCGCATTGCATTATGGAGCGGTGAAGAGCAGGGATTGCTTGGTTCCCGCAATTATGTCAAGAATCATTTTGCAGACAGGACCACTATGGAACTTAAACCTGACCATTCGAAAATATCAGCTTATTTCAATGTGGATAACGGGAGTGGTAAGATCAGAGGTGTTTATATGGAAAGAAATAAAGAGGCGGCTGCTATTTTTCAGCAATGGTTGGCTCCGTTTAATGATATAGGGGCAAAAACAATTACTTTGGATCCTACTAGCGGAACGGATCACCAGGCATTTGATGCAGTTGGTATTCCCGGGTTTCAATTCATACAAGATGCGTTGGAATATAATACCCGCACACACCATACCAATATGGATACATACGATCATTTGGTACCGGACGATCTGAAACAGGCTGCTGTTATTGTTGCAACTTTTGTTTACAATGCAGCACAGCGGGATGAAAAGATTCCGAGAAAAGAATTGCCAAAGCCGCAGGGAAACCAACCAAGAGGATTTTAAGAAAGGTACAAGGCACAAGACACAAGGAACAAGGCTCAGGTCATAGGACAATCTTGTTCCTTGAACCTTGTGCCTTGAATTATTCACTTCGGTTTTTCATAAATAAACCTCACCATTGAATTTTTTTTCTCATCCGATGTAAGATAAAGCTGGTATCTTTTTTCGCCGGCATGAATAATCATAAGGGCCGTATTGGGGGGAATAGTGCCAAGGTTTTCACCAACCATGATGACTTCCTGCTCCGTTTTTTTCAGGTCAATTTTTATTGACATGGTAATTGGTCTGGCGGTAAGCATTTTGTTTGAAACTACCGGCATCCCATTTACATAAACTGAAATGGTATCTCCATCAACCTGGCCGTTGTCATAAAAATCAATTTTAATATTTCCTGTATCCACCCTGATCTCTTTTACAAGTTCAGCCTTTCTTTGAGTTAATGCAGGTGGAAGTTTTAGTTCGGGCTTAAAAGTTGGTTTATCATACCTGATCAGCACAATTGTTCCGGGTGGGCAGTTTGATTTACTATCCATGGTTTTTCCTATCCAGGGGCCACGAAGCTGTTCTTCAGGCCCATCGCCTTTGTGATAGCTCAGGATATACTTTTTAATACAAGGGATACAATCGCCGGGGATATGAAATGTAGTAACACCTATCTCAGTAATGTAAATAAGGTTACTGTCTTTTTTATAAACTCCTTCAAAGGTTTCCTTTACATAATTGGTTGTATCGTTATAATGGTACGAAGCCCCGGTAACTCTTGTCCCGGCCACCTGGAGTTGAAGTTCTATATTATACACCGGGAAACATCCGCCGGGATCCATCATCAGCCTGCCTTTCCAGATACCATCTATATTCTGTGCCTGTGAAAACAGGGAAGTGAAGAGAAAGACCTGTAAAATGATTTGTCGCAACATAATAATTCAGGAAAAATAAATGAAAAAGAGGAGGGCTGATGAATAATTTACAGAAACGGTCAATTCTCCCTCTCCATTTATGGAGAGGGAAGGGGTGCGGCTATTTTGGCTTCTCGTATTTAAATTTCACCATGGCATTTTTTTGTTCGGTGGAAGTAATACGAACTTCAAAACGCTGCTCCCCGGCTTCTACAATCATCAAAGAAGTATTTGGCGGTATCCGTCCAAGATTTTCAGCAACCATAATCAGTTCATGGTCCGAATTTTCATCGTCAATCTTAAATTTCACAATTAGAGGTGATGCAGTTAGTCCTTTGGATGCCAGCACTAACTTTTTATCCAGATAAACTGAAATGGAATCTCCGTCTATTTCCCCGTTATCAAATAGTTTGACTGTTACTTCCGGGTCATTTACTATCAACACTTTTACCAGTTCATTGGTTCGGGTTTTCAGAATTTCAGGTGTTTTAACCGGGGGGGGTGTTATCTTAACTACCGGGTGAGTTTTTTGAGTAGTATCAATAAATATTTTTTTAGCAGGTGGAATAGTATTTGTTTTTGTTACCGGTTTCGAAACAGGGGGTTTACTTACTATTACAGGTTTTTTTGCCGGAGGTATATTTGTTTTGGCTACTGGTTTTGTAACGGGCGGCTTTTTTACAACAACGATTTTTTTTACCGTTACAGAATCCTTCTTAATTTTTGTTGAATCCTTTATGCCAGGTGGTTGGTTATAAATTATGGGTATATTCTTTATTTTATTCTTGAGAAAAGGCTCAATATAAAAATCGGAAGAAGTTACTCTCCGTAGATGCACTTTTCCCCCGCCGCAGTCGCCCCATTTGCCTGGAGGATTAAGCTGGTAAGCAGGCTCATATTTTCCCAGATAAGTGCCATCAAGAAATTCTTCTTTACCGGATTTTGAATACTGAAAATTATAATTCATGATGCAGGTGGCTCCTCCCAGACTGCTCTTTACTTCTACGGTTTTTATTTCCTTTATTCTGAAAGAAGAAGAACTTTTAATAAAGGAGCCCGTCATCGTTGCCTTGCCATAAAAACGAATATCAAGATAGGAATAGGAAACGCCTGTCACACTATAAGAGCCATTGTGGGATATCTGGAACTCCAGTTTGTAATATTGCCCGTCTTCAGAAACAAAATATCCTTTCCAGATACCTGTAAGGTTTTGTGCAGAAGCAGTGAACAGGGTAAACAGGATCGGTAAGAAGAAAAATATATATCTGAAAAATTTCCCTTTCATCGGACTCAAAACTAACGAATCAGTTCGTATTGGTTAAATAGCCTTGGGAAAGAGTTTGTTAATTTTTATATCTTTTCAATACAAAAATAAGCAGCAGGGAAATGATTAGTTTTTTCCAGCCAGCAAGCGTTCTTCTGTGGCAAATATGGCAACCATGATAGTTCAGCATTTTTAGCCGGACTTTGCTAAATTTGCACACAATTAAAACTGGGTTTTACTGAATGATCAAGATTACGCTTCCTGATGGCGCTGTCAGGGAATACAATAAAGGAACTTCTGCTCTGGAAATAGCCAAATCAATTTCTGAAGGCCTTGCAAGAAAGGTGTTGGCAGCTAATATTAATGATGAGGTGTGGGATGCTTCAAGACCTATTAATGGAGATGTTTCTTTAAAACTACTTACCTGGAATGATAACGATGGCAAAAGTACTTTCTGGCATTCATCTGCCCACCTGATGGCTGAAGCGGTTGAGTCTATGTTTCCGGGAGTAAAATTCTGGGTGGGGCCTCCCGTTGAAAATGGATTTTATTACGATATGGATCTGGGCGATAGAAAAATGACGGAAGATGATTTGCTGGCGCTGGAGAAAAAAATGAATGAACTGGCAAAGCAAAATAACAGTTATATAAGAAAGGAAATACCCAAAGCCGATGCGGTTAAATATTTTTCAGAAAAAGGAGATGAATACAAACTGGATCTGCTTGGCGGATTGAATGATGGTGAAATAACTTTCTACACCCAGGGAAATTTTACTGACCTGTGCAGGGGGCCGCATATTCCCAATACTTCTTTTATTAAGGCCATAAAACTAATGAGCATTGCCGGTGCTTATTGGAAAGGTGATGAGAAAAACAAAATGCTGACGAGGTTATACGGCGTCACATTCCCCTCGCAGAAAGAACTGGATGAATACCTGCTGATGCTGGAAGAAGCTAAGAAAAGAGATCATCGCAAACTGGGTAAGGAGTTAGGCATTTATACCATGGATGATGATGTCGGGCCCGGGCTGATCATGTGGATGCCAAATGGCACCATCATCATTGAAGAACTGGAAAAGCTTGCCAAAGAAACGGAACTGGCTGCCGGATATAAGAGGGTGGTGACTCCTCATATTGCCAAAGAAAGCATGTATATCACCAGCGGGCACTTGCCCTATTATGCTGATAGTATGTATCCCCCGATGGAAATGGACGGGGAAAAGTATTACCTGAAATCAATGAACTGTCCGCACCATCACAAAATATATGCTGCAGAACCAAAAAGCTACCGTGACCTTCCTTACCGTGTTGCTGAATATGGAACAGTTTATCGTTATGAGCAAAGTGGTGAATTGTTTGGCCTGATGCGGGTTCGCTGCCTGCATATGAATGATGCGCATATCTATTGTACCAAAGAACAATTTAATGATGAGTTCAGGGCAGTGAATGATATGTACCTCAAATATTTTAAAATATTCGGTATCGAAAAATATGTGATGCGGCTTTCCCTGCATTCGCCGGAAAAGCTGGGAATAAAATATGTAAACAATCCGGAGTTGTGGAAGGAAACAGAAACAATGGTGAGGAATGTGCTGACTGAATCAAACATTCCTTTTGTAGAAGTAAAAGATGAAGCAGCCTTTTACGGGCCAAAGATTGATGTACAGATATTCAGTGCTATCGGCCGTGAATTTACACTCGCCACCAACCAGGTGGACTTTTCGCAGGGAAGAAGCTTTAAATTGGAATACACCGATCCGTCAAACAAAGTAGAAACTCCGTTGATTATTCACCGGGCACCATTAGGCACTCATGAACGGTTTATTGGTTTTCTCCTGGAGAAATATGCCGGAAAATTTCCTCTCTGGCTGGCACCGGTGCAGGTAAAAGTGTTGCCCATCAGTGATAAATTCATGGATTATGCAAAGACTATTTCTGATAAACTGAAAAAAGCGGATATTCGTAGTGAAGTTGATGACCGGAATGAAAAGATCGGTAAGAAAATAAGAGATGCCGAGATGATGAAAGTTCCTTACATGCTGGTGGTGGGAGAAAAAGAAGTGAATGAAAATAAGGTGGCTGTGCGAAAGCAGGGAAAAGGTGATGCAGGTGTAAAAGGAGTGGAGGAGTTCATTGCTGAAGCGGTGGAAGAGATTCGGGAAAGGAGAAGTGAATAATCAATAATTAATAATTATTGATTATTGAATGTTGCGATCATAAAAAATATATTTCCTCAAATCCTGTATGAGGAATTTATAATTTAAAACAAAATTGCTCCCCTGCAGGGGATGGGGGCTTAACTAAAAAATTTAAATGGCAGTACCACAAAAACCCGGAGGCGGGTTCAGCAGACCATCAGGCGGAGGTTTTAAACCCGGCGGTGGCGGATTCAACAGGGGCGGTTTCAGGGGCAGATTTGTTCCCCGCAAAGAAGCAGAACATCGTATCAATCATTTTATCAAAGTTCCCCAGGTTCGTTTGGTAGGAGAAAATGTAGAAGTAGGTGTTTATGATACATCGGTTGCGCTGAAGATGGCGCAGGAGCAGGCCCTCGACCTGGTAGAAATTTCTCCAACCGTTGACCCGCCTGTTTGTAAAATTATCGACTACAACAAATTTCTCTACGATAAGAAGAAGAAAGAAAAGGAGATGAAGGCCAAGAGCAAAGTCTCCGAGGTTAAAGAAATTCGTTTCACTCCTAACACAGACGATCATGACTTTGACTTCAAAGCCAAACATGCCGAAAACTTTTTAAAGGATGGCAACAAGGTAAAAGCCTATGTACAGTTTAAAGGCCGTGCCATCCAGTTCCAGGACAGGGGACAGTTATTGCTGCTAAAGTTTGCAGAACGATTAGCAGAGATTGGAGTGCTGGAGAGTATGCCAAAGATGGAGGGCAGAAGAATGCTGGCCATGTTTGCCCCCAAGGGAAAAAAGAAACCTCAATAACAAATAATCATTTCATCAACCCGGGTTCATCCCGGGTTTTTTCCTTTTACTACTGGTTTATCATTCATTTTCGACCGTTGGTATAATATTTTTTCAATATGACAGCTAAAAGACTGCTTTCCGTATCTTGGCTATTTATAAATCACCAAACTCAATTATTATGTTGAAGTCCTTTAGTCATTTCATCATGCTTGCAATGGCTGTTATCATCAGCACATCCATCATGGCGCAACCGGGTAACCCCACCATGCCCACCATGCCAAAGGCAGATACCACCAAAAAGAATGGTGGTCCTGTTACCGGCCCCAAACCTTACAAAGAAGTCATTACGTCCAAAGCCGTTTCCGATGGCGGTTTGTTCTGGGTGCACAAAGTAGAAGACAAATATTATTTCGAACTCCCTGATTCATTATTCAACCGTGATATTCTTGTTGTCAACCGCATTTCAAAAGCTGCAGCAGGTATGCGCAGCGGCAGCTTCTTTGGTTATGGCGGCGACCAGATAGGACAGAATGTGATCCGGTTTGAAAAAGGGCCCAACAACAAAATATTTCTCCGCACCATTTCCTATGCGGAGTATGCCAAAGATTCCACGTCACCCATGTTCACATCAGTTAATAATTCTAATGTGCAGCCAATAGCCGCCTCCTTCGATATAAAAGCATTGGGAAAAGATTCTACAGGTGCTGTTATCGACATCACCGATTTTATTAATGGCGATAACGATGTGCTTCATTTCAATAGTTCATTAAAAACAATGTTACGGTTTGGATCCATACAGCCTGATAAATCATACATCGTTACGGTAAAATCATACCCGATTAATATTGAAATCAAAACGATTAAGACGTATGGACGAACTCCTGCACCATCCACCGGGGGCTTTGGCGGCGGCGCACCCGCAGGTAATATGACGGTTGAATTAAATAGTTCAATGGTGCTGTTACCCAAAGTACCCATGCAGTCAAGATATTTCGATGCCAGGGTTGGATATTTTACTGTCGGCTATACAGATTTTGATGCCAATCCGCAGGGAGTAAAAAGCATTTCATTGGCAAAGCGGTGGAGACTTGAACCAAAAGACGAAGACTTGGAAAAATATAAAAGAGGTGAATTGGTAGAACCAAAGAAGCCAATCATTTTTTATATTGATCCTGCCACACCCAAAAAATGGATTCCCTATCTAATGCAGGGCGTTGATGATTGGAAAAGCGCATTTGAAAAAGCAGGATTTAAAAATGCTATCATGGGCAAACTGGCTCCCACAAAAGCCGAAGACAGCACCTGGAGTCTGGATGATGCCCGCAACTCTGCAATCGTTTATAAACCTTCCGATATTGCCAATGCAAGCGGCCCCAGCATCTCCGATCCACGCAGCGGCGAAATAATGGAAAGCCATATCAACTGGTATCATAATGTAATGCAGTTGATACACGATTGGTACATGGTGCAAACAGCCGCCGTTGATTCAAGAGCAAGAAAAATGACCTATGATGATGAACTCATGGGACAGCTCATCCGCTTTGTATCATCACACGAAGTGGGACATACATTAGGCCTTCGTCACAACTTTGGTTCAAGTTCTTGTGTGCCGGTTGAAAATCTCAGGAACAAAGCATGGGTAGAGGCAAACGGCCATACCCCATCCATTATGGATTATGCACGGTTTAATTATGTAGCCCAGCCGGAAGATAACATCAGCGAAAAAGGATTATTCCCCCGCATTGGTGATTATGACAACTGGGCCATTGAATGGGGTTATAAATTATTTCCGCAGTATAAAGATGCTGAAGCTGAAAAAGGCTATATCAACAAATGGATCATTGAAAAATTAAAAAACCATCGCCTCTGGTGGGGAGATGGCGAAACCAACCAGGATGATCCCCGTTCGCAAACTGAAGACCTGGGTGACGATCCAATGAAAGCCGGCGCTTATGGAATAAAAAATCTCCAGCGCATTCTGCCACATTTAATCGAGTGGACAAAAGAAGACAATGAAGATTATTCCAGTCTGGGTGATATGTACAACCAGGTCTCCAACCAGTTTACAAGGTATATGGGGCATGTAGCCAGGAATGTTGGTGGAATATATAAAACACCGAAAATGGTGGAGGAGCAGGGAGCTGTTTATGAAATTGAACCTGCTGCAAAGCAAAAAGAAGCGGTTGATTTCTTAAATAAACAATTATTTGCAACACCATCCTGGCTCATCAATCAGGATATTTTCAGCAGAACAGGCTCAACAGGTCTTTCAGTGGTAGGCAATATCCAGGATAATATTCTCAACCGGCTATTAAGCATTCGTACATTAAACAAATTGGTAGATGCTGAAGAAGCACAAGGCAAAAATGCTTATAAGGTAATAGAACTACTCAACGACCTTAAAAAAGGTATATGGACTGAACTGGCGGCAAGAAAGCCCATTGATATTTATCGTCGCAATTTGCAGAAGTCATATATCAGTGTTTTAAACAACCTGATCAACCCGCCTGCACCTCAAACTATTTCAATACAGGGAATTACTATCAGCACTTCATCAGGTAGTGACAAGTCCGATGTAATAAGTGTCGTAAGAGCACATTTAGCCACTTTAAAGAATGAAATAAATGCAGCTTCGGCAGCCATTGCCGACCCAATGACCAAATATCATCTCCAGGATGTGTCAAAAAGAATTGATAAGGCGCTGAACCCGAAAGATTAAATCAATTTGTTTTTAATATCATTCCAAAGCGGGACTTTATACAGAAGTCCCGCTTTTTCTTTGCTTTTCACTTTGCCATGAACCCTTTCAACCCTATCTTTGCTGCCCGTTAACCCTGAGCCTGGCGAAGGGAACGGTAGTTCTTTTAAGGTTCATCATAGAAATGGTTCTCACCATGAACTATGCGCCATGAACCATCAACAATTAACCGAAGAGGTCCAATAAGGATTCTGCCTGTGCAGGAACACCTCAAGGGTAAAATTTAAATACTGGGTAAAATGCCTAAAGTAAAAACAAACTCCAGTGCCAAAAAACGCTTCAAAGTAACTGGCACCGGAAAGATCATGCATCAGAAAGCTTTCAAACGTCACATCCTGACGAAGAAATCAAAGAAACGTAAACGTAACATGCGGAAAGACGGAACAGTGGCCGACTCGCATCTGCATTTTGTAAAACGCCTTTTGAGACTGAAGTAAGCTAATAGCTAAAAGCTGGCAGCTAACAGCTTTCCAACATATTTATCAACTTTAAACTCTTTATTATATGCCTCGTTCAAAAAATGCAGTGGCTTCCAAAGCCCGCCGCAAAAAAATATTAAAACAAGCCAAAGGTTTCTATGGCAAACGTAAAAATGTATTAACTGTTGCCAAGAACGTTGTAGAAAAAGGGATGACCTACATGTTTGTAGGCCGTAAACTAAAGAAAAGAGAATACCGTTCGCTGTGGATTGCCCGTATCAATGCAGCTGTTCGTGCCGAAGGGATGACCTATTCCCAGTTTATCAATAAACTTCAAACGAAAGGTATTGAACTTGACAGGAAAGTACTGGCTGACCTGGCCATGAACAACCCTGAAACATTCAAGAGCCTCGTTGATTCAGTAAAATAATTTCTGGTAAACTAATAATGAAAAAGTCTCTGGCCTAAGGTTGGAGACTTTTTTATTTCCTCATGAGGTCTGCTTTCCATCCCCTCCTTGGAGGGGCAAAGGGGGCTTCTCATAAACAACTCAACAAAAGGGGTGGGTTTCTCCCTGTCATACTGAGTTTGTTGAACACCTACTTTTATATCTCAGGCAAATTACTGTAGAATAAAAACTGCCATCACCACATCATCTTCCTTTTATTTCAGGGTTAGCTCAGTATATTGTTTACTGATCTTGTCAATGATATAGCCGCTTATCCATCCTACATAAGCATAGCGGGGAAAAATAAGTTTTTTATTGGGGTTCACCGTGTTCACCTGCTGTATCAGTTCGTCAAGCCAGATGGAACCAGCCAGCAAAGCTTTCTGATCATAAGTATTTACCACCCGTTTTATATTGGCCATTGAAGCGGCTGCATCTTCGGGGCTCAAACTATTGTGCAGGTCAGGTTTCACTAATTCATTATAATTGGTATATACCTGTTTGCGGAAATCAGCAATATCCTGGCGGGTCAGTTCTACATGGTTTTTCCTAATAAGTTCCGGGTGCATCAGGGAGGCTATTGCCCACACAATTCCACCGGAGATATACACCACATCCCTTGATTTAAAATCTGTTTTATCCCTGAATTCGTACACAATCATCCTTCCGAGGCTATCAATAATTAATTTCTCTGCCGACTTAAGGAAATCTTCCATATTCAGGTTGCCCGGTGCCCTGGCTTCTACCAGCCGCTGAAAAGATTTAGTACCCAACGGAAATGTGACAGGAATAAATTTTCTGCCGGCATCAATATATCCTCCTTTGGTGTTGCCGCTGCCAACATCAAGTTGGTTGGCCGTCATGCGGTTCATTTGTGGCACAATTCCTTTAAAACTCAGTTGTGCTTCTTCATCTACGGTGATATAATGAATCTTTATCTGCGGGTCCAGTTCCAAAGGCCTTACCACATTAGCAAAATATTCCACTTTGTTGTATTTGTCCAGTTCCTGTTTTAATCCGCTGCTGATAACAATATGTATTCTTGAAGAAGGTATCTGGTATTTTTTCCGGATGATATCATAAAAAATGGTAACAGCATCAAAGGTTTCTTTTTCGCTCTGGTAAGATAAAGCTGCTGCATCTGTATTGATAGAAGTATCAGCTTTCAGGGTATAATCATTTTCGCCGTTGGTTAGTTTCACTTCTATCACACTTAGTTTAATACCCTTTGCGCCTATCTCTACTCCGGCATACAGGTCGCCAATGCCCTGCACACTCTTCAACTGGCTGCTCAGTACATCGGCTATTACTGTTAATCCAAGCGTCTTGTACAGTTTAATAGCTTTCTCGTAGGATTCCACTGCCAATGACTGTTGTTTGGTTTTGCTGTACAGGTTTCCCAATCCTTCGTATGCCTGTGCCTGGTGATAACTGTTCTTTGAAGCTTTGGCATTTAGCAGGGCCTTGCTGTAATATTCTTCTGCGGCTTCAAATTGCTGCGCTTCCAGCAGGGTGTTGGCGGTTTTCAGTATACGGGACGTGGGCTGTTTATTGCTTTGCTGTGCAACAATTGTATTACAAATAAAAACCAACACGAGGAGGGGTAATAATTTCCGGGATAACAAAATCATTTGTTTAAATTTTACTGGTTGCCGGGTGAAACAAACTGAATAGTAATATGAACTGCCGAAACAAAAATAGAGTAATCAACTGCCGGCCCCGGCAACAATTATTAGCAATTGTAAACAGCTTTTCAACATTTTTTCTCCCCTCCTTGGAGGGGCAGGGGTGGACATCTTAGGGGTAGAAGGATAAAGCCAAAAGAATAAAGAATATTAAACAAGGAATTCAGAACATCGAAGTGAGCAATATTTCAACATTCGTTATTCCTTGCCTGCCTGCCGGCAGGCAGGTTCATCTGTTCGATATTTCAAATAAACATAGCGGCCGGTGTATGTCGCTATGTTATTTCATTTCTTAACGTGAAAAAAATTCGATCGCTTCCGACCTCTTTTTTAGGAGTTGTTTCCTGTTTAAATTTGTTTCTTAGTAAAAGTTTAATTGAGCTTTCATTATGCTCATGGGTGTAAGCCTCGATTGTTTTTAATTTCATTTTATTAAATCCGAAGTCTATAACTTTTACCAGGGCTTCATTCATATATCCCATTCTGTGAAATTTGGAGTCAAGTGTGTAACCTGTTTCCGCTTTGTGTTCACTCTTTGAAATATTCCAAAAACAAATTGTCCCGATAAATCTGTTGCTGCCCTTTGTTGTCATCACCCATAATATAGTTTTACTATCCAGTATTTCCTGTTGAACTCTTTCAATAAACGCCCGGGTTTGTTCAATAGAAGAATGCCTGAAATCTTCCAGGTAAGTATTTACTATGTCGTCTGAACGGTGAGAAAAAATGTCCTTATCATCTGTTGTTTCAAGCTGTCTTAAAATCAACCGTTCAGTTGCCAAAATCGGGAAAGGATAAAAATTCATTTCTATCATAAACTTCACTTCTCTGTAAGTGATAAAAAACAACTCGCTGTATCAACCAAATTATTGTTCACTAAAACCTTAAAAAAAATCAATATTTATTTGTCTCACTGACTCCCCAAGAAATTTTTTACACAGGTCATGTTGTAACCCTGAACAATTTATCTTATGAATTTTTTCTCTTTTAAATAATTCTTTAGTTCATCAAGTGTTTGCCCTATAAGTTCACGACCTGGCGATTGATTTTTAAAGTCGAATTCATATGCTTGAAAATAATTTCTTTTATTTTTGTTTTCTTCATCTGATGAAAATTCGCCACTGAAAATAATTATTGGATTTTCTATGAGCTTCCACGAAGAATTAACTTTAATTTGAGTAGTAGAAAATCTTCCTGATAAGAAAACTTTCCGGTTATCATATATTTTCCCACATTCAATTACTTTATACAAAAATTGATTATTTGATATTTCTTTGGAATTAATAATACAATAGTCAATTCGAATGTTGTACGAAGTATTATTGCTAGAAACAAACTTAATATTTAGATAATCTTCATTATTTAATTGTGAAATGTATAATGGTGAACCAGCAGAAGAATTTGCCTCTAGCGAAATTTGCGGTAGATTAATTGTTTTTAAATTTATCTTTGAAGTAACTTTATTCATTGAATCAATTAAAACTAAATTATATTTAGCTAACGCTTCATTCGAGGCACTTATGCTTTTTGCATAACTACTATCAACTTTTAAAGAATAATAAACGGTTAACATTGAGTCTTTAACTTCATGAATAGAATCTCTCTCGGCCAATTTTATATTTAGCTCTTCTTTGAAATTGCTTTCCATCTTAGCTTTTTGTTTTTCATCATCCCGGGTAGACAAGAAAATAAGAAATGAAAACCCAAATCCAATAATAGATAGAGCAATCAATAGAATGTCACTTTTTGTGTACTTTGAATTTCCCCTTGATAAGTCTCCTTTTTTTTCAATAATGGGGATGAGTAAACAACATAATTGGCAAATTGAAAATAGTAAAAAGAGAATTTCATTACTCATTCTTTATTCATTTTTCTAATTTTAAGAATACTCAATGGGCAGGGCATTCTGCCGTGCTGGTATTCATTGAATGTTCAGCCCGGAACCGCAGCCGGTGTAAGTTACAAAAGTTGAGAATATTTTCTGTAGCTTATCCGTGTTAAACCGGTATCAAAAATAAATTATTCAAAAGGACTTAATTTGCAGTTCTTTGATTTCTCAACCTGATAATGTATTTTATTATCCCTAAATATTTTTTATGAAAAAATTATTGCTTGTATTCATTTCTGGTGCAATTGGTTTTATTCTTCATGCACAACAGAATAATACTTTGACGACAAAAGATTATGAAAATGCCGAAAGCTTCATGTCTTACAATACACAAAAATATATTGATCGGGGAACTGTGAATCCTAACTGGTTACCCGGTGATAAATTCTGGTATCGTACTCTTACTCCGGGCGGCAGTGAATTTATTTTAGTAGATCCGGTGAAAGGAACAAAGGCATTGGCATTTGATCATAAAAAATTAGCTGCAGCACTTTCTTCTGTTACCGGCAAAAACTATGGTGCAGAAACTTTGCCTTTTCAGTCCTTCAGTTTTACTGCAGATAGTAAATCCATTATTTGCCGTGCAGAGGGTAAACAATATTCATGTGACCTTCAAAACTATACTTGCATACCGGATTCATCCCGGCAAGCCGGCGGTGGTGGTAACAGAGGTGGCGGCGGTGGAGGCGGTGGATTCAGAGGCGGAAGAGGCAATGATGTACTGTCACCGGACGGAACAAAATCTGCTTTTATCAAAGATTATAATTTGTGGGTTCGTGATGTTAAAACCAATCAGCAAACACAATTGACGACTGATGGGATAAAAGATTTTGGTTATGCTACAGATAATGCCGGATGGGCAAGCAGCGACAGGGCTGTATTGCGTTGGTCACCTGATTCAAAAAAAATAGCAACCTTCAAACAAGATCAACGTAATGTTGGTGACATGTATCTTTCATCAACGAATGTTGGTCACCCAACTTTAAAGTCATGGAAATATCCCTTGCCCGGTGATAAAGATATTCCGATGATTCAACGGGTAATTATTGAAGTAGATAATCCAAAAGTTATTGTACTGAACATTCCTCCTGATCCGCACAGGGCATCACTCAGTGATAATATTTCCAGCAGCGGCACTTTTGATGATGTGGATTGGAGCCCCGATGGTGCTGAACTTGCTTTTCTTTCAACATCAAGAGATCATAAACAAGAAAAATTTCGCATAGCAAATACTTTAACAGGAGAAGTTCGTGAAGTGTTTGAAGAAAATATTCCTACACAATATGAATCAGGACAAGGAGCAATCAATTGGAAATATTTAGCAAAGACAAATGAAATCATCTGGTATTCTGAAAGAGATGATTGGGGGCATCTTTATTTATATGATGCTTCTACAGGCAAACTGAAAAATCAAATTACAAAAGGCGATTGGGTAGTAACACGATTAATCAAAGTGGATGAAAAAAACCGGGTTGTATATTTTATGGCTAATGGAACTCAAAAAGAAAATCCTTATTTCAGCCAGTTTTATAAAATAGGATTTGATGGAAAAAATCTCACATTACTTTCTCCGGGTGCAGGCACACACCAGGTTTCTTTTTCTCCGTCTGAAAATTATATTTTGGATACTTATTCCAAACCCGATGTTCCATCCGTTACGGTACTGCGTGATGCTGATGGAAAACAAATTATGGAATTGGAAAAAACAGATATGTCAAGATTGAAAGCAACAGGTTGGAAACCGCCGGCATCAATCACTGTGAAAGCACATGATGGTAAAACAGATTTGTACGGACTTTTATTTACACCTACTAATCTTGATCCAAACCGCAAGTATCCGATTATAGATTATATCTATCCCGGTCCGCAGGGTGGTAGTGTTGGCAACTGGGGCTTTAGTGCTTCCAGAAGTGATCACCAGTCTTTGGCTGAGTTGGGATTCGTAGTTGTGTTGTTAGAAGGAACAGGCAATCCCGGTCGCTCAAAAAGTTATCATGATATGTATTGGCCAAACATGAGTGAAAATACCTTGCCTGATCAGGTTGCCGGTATCCGTCAGTTAGCACAGAAATATTCTTATATCGATACAACAAGGGTTGGTATCTGGGGACATTCAGGCGGCGGTTTTGCTACGGCAGCAGCCATGTTCCGTTATCCTGATTTTTTCAAAGTGGGCATATCTGAATCCGGTAATCATGATAACAGAAATTATGAAGATGATTGGGGCGAAAGATATATTGGTTTGTTAACCAAAGGCGCAGATGGCAAGGACAATTATGATGCACAAGCCAATCAAACTTATGCAAAGAACCTCAAAGGAAAACTGATGCTGGCACATGGCATGATGGATAATAATGTACCACCATATAATACATTGGTGGTGGTTGAAGCGTTGGAAAAAGCAAATAAAGATTACGACCTTGTTATTTTTCCCAATGCCGGTCATGGTTATGGTGCTGATTCACCTTATATGATGCGTCGCCGCTGGGATTATTTTGTAAAAAATTTATTGGGTAAAGAGCCACCGAAAGAATATAAGTTGGAAACAAAAACTGATCCGAGGAACGGAGGGCAGTTGCCGTTTTAAGTTAAAAAGGGTTGTTATTATTTTTTTAGATCATAGAAATCGGCATGTTACACTTTAGCGAACACCCGCCACGGCGGAAAAATTTTCCCCGCATCGCTGTGCTTTGCAAAAAACTAAAAATAGCTGCCTGGTATAGGCTTACTGGTATTTGTAATAAGAACCCGCAGTTAAGTTTTTTGAAAATTTATGTTGTGCAACAGTGACCGATTGTTAGCGGCAGTATGTTGTCAGCGTGAAAGTCCCAACAAAGTGTCAACTCTTTGATTAAAATGTTCCATTTTTTCAACGGTGTCTAAACCATTGAAGGTTGAAACAAAGACTTCAAGTCCAGGAGCACTTCCGTCTGATGCATATGCAACAGAAGTACCATGTCCGAAAATACCCACCTTGTTACTGTCTTGGACTAAATAATGTACTGTCCCGTCTTTATTGTAGTCATACTCGTAATTAGGAAGCAACACTCTATTACCTTTATCGTCAACAAGAAAATACTGATAATCCACAAAACCTGCTTTATATACAAATTGTGTTAACAAAATACCATTCTGTGGTATTTCATATGTCCTTCTACCACTTAAAAACATTGGCTTTTGACCTTTGGTCTGATTAAATACAACTGCTACCCGGCCACGATAATTTTTGGGTATTAAAAAATCTGCTGAGTCCGAATAACCACAGCCATGCAAACTAAAAAATAAGAGAATGAATAAAGGAAGCAATGAAATTCGCATTAAATGAATGTTGTGTTTCATATTGCCGCTAACAGTTGTATTTAAGCTAAAGTACGCTACTAAAAACAAGAAACAATTTTTTTAACCGGCTCCTTTTTAACCGGTTATTTACAAAAGCGCTACTGCCCATATATAGCGTCAATACAATCCGGTTTTACCAGGCTTGCAGCCTCGCAGTTATATTAAATCGCTTTCAGCGCATCTTACCCAGCTCCCCTGTTGGCAGAATAAATTTGTTGGCTATCCGTATATCGAAATCCGCCGTGACACACTGTGCTCGCTGTGGTTTATTTTACCACAGCGGCCACGGCCACACACAGAGAAAGTACTGAATTTCCCTCCAAAACCACTCAAAACATCTAAATCATTGATATAAAAGCAACAATCACCTTCCGGAAGCACTTCGGAAACCGTTGGAAGCACTTCGAAACTCGTTGGAAGCACTTCGGAAACTGTTGGAAGCACTTCGGAAACCGTTGGAAGCACTTCGGAAACCGTTGGAAGCACTTCGGAAGCCGTTGGAAGCACTTCGGAAACCGTTGGAAGCATTTCGGAAACCGTTGGAAGCACATTGACAACCGCTGGAAGCACTTCGAAAACCGTTGGAAGCACTTCGGAAACCATTGGAAGCACTTCGGAAACCTCCGAAAGCGCATCTGCACTCGCTGGAAGCACGTCTGTATTCGCCGGAACCATATCTCCACCCTCCGGAAAGACAACTCAGAACTCTGAACTCACGACTATGGCCTATGGTCTATCGTCCATCGTCCCACAGCTAACAGCTCATCCCTCATACGCCACATTTTTTCCCCACAATTTCTCCAATCCTCTACTTTTGTAAGGATAACATAATTACTGGCCCAACCCTGTTTATCACCATATGACAAATTCCTACTACGACCTCGTCAAGCAAACCTTCAATTTTCCCCAGGAAGGCATTGAGGTGGAAGAAGGCAATCTTTATTTCAACGGTCTCGACCTGAAAGCCCTGATTGCCAAATACGGCACCCCCATGAAGCTCACCTACCTGCCCAAGATCGGAATGCAGATAAAAAAAGCAAAGGCCATGTTTGCCACAGCTTTTAAAAAACATAAGTACGAGGGTAAATATTTTTATTGCTACTGCACCAAGAGTTCCCATTTCAGTTTCATAGTGGAAGAAGCATTGAAAAGCGACATCCATTTAGAAACCTCTTATGCCTACGATATTGAAATCATCAAGAAACTTTACGAGAAAAAGAAAATCACCAAGGATATTCATATCATCTGCAATGGGTTCAAACAAAAAGGCTATACCCGCCGCATTGCCAACCTGCTGAACTCGGGTTTTAATAATGTAATTCCGGTGCTGGACAATAAAGATGAGTTGAGGGAGTATGCCAAAACAGTGAAAGGGCCATTTAAGCTGGGCATCCGTGTGGCGGCGGAAGAAGAACCGAATTTCCCTTTCTATACATCAAGGCTTGGCATCAGTGCCAAAGACATACTGGAATTTTATGTGGACAGGATTGAGGGCTACGAAAGCAAGTTCCAGTTAAAGATGCTTCATATCTTTTTAAATAAAGGCATCAAGGATGATATTTTTTACTGGAGTGAATTAAATAAAGTTTTTAATCTCTATTGCCAATTAAGGAAAATATGTCCCGAATTGGATTCCATCAACATAGGCGGCGGCTTTCCAATTAAGCAGTCATTAGGGTTTGAGTATGACTACCAATTTATGATCAATGAGATTGTGGGTAATATTAAATCAGCTTGCAAAAAAGCTAAAGTGCCTATGCCAAATATTTTTACTGAATTTGGAAGTTATACTGTTGGTGAAACGAGTGCAAATATTTATAAAGTTCTAAATGAAAAAAAACAAAATGACACAGAAACATGGTATATGATTGATAGTTCGTTCATTACCACCTTGCCAGATGTTTGGGGTTTAGGTAAAAGATTCTTAATGCTTCCAATAAATAACTGGGATTCAGAATATCAAAGGGTAAATCTTGGGGGATTAACTTGTGATGGGGATGATTATTATACAGCAGAAGAACATATTAACCAGGTTTTTTTACCCAAAATAGATGGTAAGTCTTTGTATGTGGGATTCTTTCATACTGGGGCATATCAAGAGCAACTCTCTGGATTTGGGGGAATAAAGCATTGCTTAATTCCCTCACCAAAGCATGTCCTTATAGGGTATGATATTAAGGGGAATCTTAAAGATTATTTATTTTCAAATGAACAAACATGTGCAAGCATGTTAAAAATACTTGGGTACAAATAAATAAAATCAAAATTAAAAAATTTAATTTATTTTTTTTGACTTTATATAATCGGTATTCTTGGACAAATAACCAACTAGCTTGTCGACAAAGTCAGTACTGACTTGTGCGTGATAATGATTCGGATCACTTGAGTTTGGGATACCAAGAAAAGCGCTTTTGTCATTTCCGTCTACAGGATTATATATAGCGATATCTAACTTGGGAACAAGAAAAAAGAAACTATCAGGTAAGTAAATAAATTTTAAATTTTTCGGTGCAGTATAAATTTTTTGTAAGCGTAATACTCGGGCGTTTATTTCTAGAGTATTTGGAACAAAATAGAAATATTTTACTCCCTTTCTTAAATTCGCTGCAACAACAGTTTGAAATGGACCTCCTTGAGAGTCATCTAAAAGATCTGAGGTAATAAGCCAAATTTCTTTAAAGTTATTGTTTTCTAATTCATACCTTGCTAATTGCTCTGTATTTTTAAGCCAGCTAATGGATTTAGATTCAATGGATTCTTGAAAATCATCTAAATACGATTTTAAAGTAACTACTATTGGTCTTTGCATCATGAATAAAACTGAAAGAATAATAATATTTACAAATACCAATGAAATAATAAGTGATTTTAAACCAATTTTTGTTTGAACCTCACTTATGAGTAGTCCTAGAAGAATAGTACAAATAGTCAAAAATAATGAAAGGACACCATTATCTTTTAACCAGCTAAAGGACGATTTTATGAATCCGATTTTTTTCATTATTTTATTTGGATAAATTTATTTAAGCGGGTCTAACTTAAAAATATGATCGCCAGTTTTTAATATTATCTTTTTAAAACCTACTCGTATTGCTAATTCTTCACCTATTATAGTAATCGGTAAAGTGTAACAAGGGAGAGAATATTTTTTTAAAGTTTCTACTAAATTTTTCAGAAGTAAAGTTTTTGCTTGAAATGGGCTGTCAGTTTGAGTAGCAATTACTTCCAAATAAAGTGCTTTAAAAGGGCTATTAAACTTGGTTTCAATATTATTAGTTTTTAAGTTTATTATTGATGGCGTAAAATTTAATTCAACTTCTTTGGTTCCGATAGATGTTAATGGAAAAATTGCTAAATAACCCAGTAGTAAATCTTCTTTCATCACTACCCTAAAAGCTTTTGGGCAATGTTCAAAAAGCTTTGTAATGGTTTCCATCCCGAAAATGTGATTTTCGGTTCCAAATATTTTTTTTTCTAGTTTAACTATTTCTTCTAAATCTCCCTCGTAGGCGTTTCTTAAAATAATTTTATTAAAACCAATTACATTTGGTGAAAAATTATTAAAATGATCTGAAACCTCATTTTGTTTTCTTTGGATGTATAATTGGTCAATATCATGATCCTTTAAAGTCCCACAAGATAAAGGGCATCCTCCACCACAGTTTACTAACAAGTCACATTTTTGACATTCTTCTGGCAAATATTTTTTACTTCTAAATGATTTTATTATTGAGTTTGTTTCCCAAATTGTCTGAATATTATCATCCCATATTGTTCCTAATCGATAAACATCATCGGCTGCACATCTATTAAGTTCGCCTTTGTAGTTTACAGAACCTCTTGTATATCCCCATTCACATTTTGCTAAATACTTATGGTATTCTGGTTTTACTGTACACCATGGAACGGGATCTTCAAAATGAATTGGGATTTTAAATTCACTTGAAATTCTCTCTATCTGCTTCATTAAAATATCTACATCTTCCAAATTGAGACCAAATTTAAATTTACCACTCGACTTTCCAGATGGAATAATTCTTTGAATCATTAAACTTCGAATAGAAAGTTGCTGATCAGTCTTCAAAAATTTAACAACCTCATATATCTGATTTAAATTTTGTGGGGTCACATTTATACAGACTCCAATTAATTTACCATGACTTGCGACAACCTTAAGATTTTGAAGCAAGTATTTGAAACTACCTGGTCTTTGCGTTAAACTATCATGAGTCTCTGCATTACATCCAAGTATTGTTGCTTCGCAATAATCAATGTGGCTGAGAATCTTTGCATATAACTCTTTCGGCCGCAATGCCCATGAATTACTTAAAACAGTTACAATTAAACCTAATTCCTTTGCTATTTCCAAAGATTCAATAAAATGAGGATGTAATACGGGATCACCCCCGACAAACAAAACCTCTTTAATTTCATCTTCTTTAAGTTTTTTTAATATTCTAACAACTTCAAAAATTGGAGTTGGTTCGTCTTTCGATGCAAGAGGATCAGAAAAATAGCAAAATGCACAAGCTCCCCCACATCTTGTACTAAAGTGGAGTGCTACAAAATCCAAATGGACATTTTGTTCTATACCTTTATTAATACTAGTTTCCATTATATTTAGGATCATTAGGAGTAAGTGTAATATTTCTAACGTGGCAATATTCTTGATTTATTACAAAATCAATTGTTTTAGCAATGTCTCCTGGATAAATAGCTTTATCATTATATTTATCTACATATTCTTTAACTTCTTGATCATAGCCCATATCGGAAGCAATAACTCCTGGAAAAATATTCGTTGTTTTTATTCCAAACTCAATAAGTTCTGTCTGCAAGGCAACACCTAAGCCATGTACTCCATATTTTGCTGAAATATATTGTGAAGGTCCAGTCATGATATTATGCATTGGGTTTCCCCAGTCAGCAACAATATTTATAATATTAGATTGCATTGCTTTCTTTAGAAATGGAATACAGCCTCTAATGATTTCAACCGTTCCAGCTAAACTTATTTGAAAAAAATCATGAGTTTCTTTTGTGGTTGATTCATATATTGGCACCTCAAGTTTACCAAACGCGTTGTTAATTAAGACATCAATTTTGTTATGATTTTTAGCAATTGATTCATACATTCTTATAATATCTGTTGGCTTTAAGAAATCTGCTAAATATACCTCTGCTTTATATGAGCCTAATTGTTTCAATAGGGCAGTTGATTTATTACTATCTTTCGCATGCAATAAAAGTTTATGGCCATTTGAAGCAAAGTGATTTGCTAAAAAAGTACCTAACCCTGAGGTTGAGCCTGTAATCAAAATTGTCTTCATAACTATTATTTATCACCAAATTTACTTAAAGTTTGTTTCAGATGAAGGATTTTTTGATATTATATACCGTTCCTTGTTTCTCATTTTCAACTAATTTCCCTTGATTCAATGTCTGTTAGATTGCCAAATAGCTCAACAATTGTCAATTTTGATTCTTGGTATACAAATGATGACAAGTATTATAAAATGCACGATAATTTGAGGCATTACCTGCGACAGTCATGATTACTACGATTCTGAGGAACATATTAATGAAGTGTTTCTTCCAAAGGTTAACAGCGATAAAGAACCTTTATATGTTGGGTTCTTTCATACCGGCGCCTACCAGGATTCTATCAGCGGTTATGGAGGCATCAAACACTGTCTTATTCCTTCGCCCAAGCATATTATCGTAGGGCATGACCGGAATGGAAAATTAGTTGACTGGGTATATGCCAAACAACAAGTGG
The DNA here is from genome assembly GCA_032654705.1 of Chitinophagaceae bacterium. Classification (GTDB taxonomy): domain Bacteria; phylum Bacteroidota; class Bacteroidia; order Chitinophagales; family Chitinophagaceae; genus JJ008. Next base: position 1,370,090 of record JAULAZ010000003.1, on the reverse strand, counting down.
CGCAAAGTATGCTGAAGATACTGGGGTATAAATAAAGAAGCTCTTTCACTGAAAAATATTGTTCATTAATATTTTACTTCAGGAAAGAGCCTGGTATCTTTTTTCTTAATGCGAATGATGGTGGTTCCGGTTATTGTTATTTGGCTGGTTCCCTCTTTTCCATTGGTTATACTCCCCTTGGCTATACCTTACACTGTTTACATGTCTTCTGTCGAGGAAGAAGCGGTTATCATTTCCCTTCAGATAAATAAAACCCTGCGGACTCCGGTGATAATATCTTCCATCGGGATACTGATTCATGATAAAGCCGGGAGATGGAGTAATGATAAGCGAAACATAAGGACGGGAATCATAATAAGGCCTGCTTGTTCCGCAACTGCTGATGATAACAATTGTTGTAGCAAACAATGTCAATAAAAGTAAATGTCTCTGTTTCATAATCCTAAGTTTTGAGATTAATAGAATTGTTGTCTGGTTGTTATTGAAAATTATTTTTCTCTTGTTTTCTTATTCCTTACTTCGCCGGGGTTATAATTTTTGGCAATAGGACGATCTGCTACCTGTAGCGGTTTTGTTTCCACAAACACCGGCGCTGTTTGTTCTTCTTTTACAATCACGGTAGTATCTTTTATTACAGTCACTGCCGGAAAAGTTTTTGCCAGCATGTCCAGGGCAACAGTTTTACCTGTTGTATCCTTTCCCATAATGATATCGGTAGATACCCAGCCATCTTTTTCGGTTTGCAAACTATCCATTTCCAGGAAACGGAGGGCCAGGGGTGCGGTGTCAATATTGGTTTCCATACGTGGTTTGAAGAGTTTGCTGCTATATTCTTTACTGGCGGCGCAACTGGCGGCTATTGCCACAATCAGCATCAAAACGACCACTTGTAATGTTCTTGCAATTTGCATAGTTTTCATTTTTAATTTTATCACAACCCTGCCAGGTAAACTGCAGGCAGATAAGAAGTCAACGCAGTTATGATTCAATTCATTTGCCATAAAATCATAAAATCAACTAACATGAAATACTTTCTCATTGTCTTAACAGTAATGATGTTCGGAGTAATAGCCAATGGTCAAACTGCTGAAGATTCTGTGAAGACAGTTATAAACAACCTGTTCACCGGGATGAAGACCGCAAATACAATAATGCTGAAAAATTGTTTTGCAGATAGCATGGTTATGCAAACCATTTCAAAAGATAAAGAAGGAAAGCTGGTAGTAAGAAATGAAAACCCGGTTGGTTTCATTGATTTCGTCAGTAAAGAGTTGCCGGGCAATGCAGATGAGAGAATAACTTTTGATATGATAAGAGTTGATGGTCCGCTGGCCATTGCCTGGACACCCTACAATTTTTACTATAAAGGTCAGTTCAGCCATTGCGGCGTCAATTCATTCCAACTGGTTCGCTTAAATGGCCAATGGAAAATTCAATACATAATAGATACAAGGAGGAAGCAGGGATGTGTTGGTCAATAGTAAATGGTGAATAGTGAGTGAACGATAGTTATTGGACTTACTCGAAAAGCAAGGGCTGGGTGTTGGTAAGTCTCCCTTTAGGGAGATTTAGAGGGCACAATAAACCCTCCGTGGAAACGGAGGGTATAAACCAAAACCAACTGCTTATGAGAAACTTTTCGAATATTTTTATTTAATCACAATTTCTTTTGTTGATACATTGACTGTTTCTTTCTTCGGAAGGTTTAATATCAACACACCATTGATGTAAGATGCTTCTATGTTCGTTGCATCAATTTTTTCATCCAATGTGAAAGATCTCTTAAAAGACCGGAAGCTATACTCACGCCGAATCTGTTTTTCTTGCGGGGCAGCGCCAAACTGATCTTCTTTTTTCTTTTCAACTGAGACTGTTAGCAGGTTCTGATCATGAGATATTTTGAAATCTGTCTTTTCAAAACCCGGGGCTATCAATTCCAGTTGGTAGCCTTTGTCTGTTTCTTTGACGTTTGCCGGAGCAAAACCTTTCCTTTCGGCATTGTTAAATTCACTTTTATATAAATACGGCAGTTCGGAAAAAAAGTCATCAACAAAATTGTTGAATGTTCCTTCAAAGGAAGGTTTGCAGAATTTTGTGTTTGTCATAATTATTATTTTTTACTTTTTACTGCATGCACTTTGTAAGCAGGCAGTTTATTAATTTTTGTTTTCATGATTCTGTTTTTCAAATGATGTACCATTGAAAAAAAAGGCTTTTTCTCTGTCAATAACGGTATAATCGAAGAAATGAAAAGACATTATTTCCGAAAAGAGGAATTTCTGCTGACAGAATTTCTTATTGAAGTTATCTTCTGCCACTCAGCGAACATTTTCTTATTTTTGCGCAACATTAAAAAAATATAAAAATGTATCCTGAAGAAATAGTAATACCCATGAAAGAGGAGTTAACAGAGAATGGTTTTTCAGAACTCCTGTCTGCTTCTGAAGTTGAATCCCAGTTAGCCAAAGAAGGAACTACTCTTGTTATGATTAATTCTGTTTGTGGCTGCTCAGCAGGTACTGCCAGGCCCGGTGTGTTAATGGCTGTTGCCAATGCCACTCAAAAGCCAGATTTTTTAACAACGAGTTTTGCTGGTTTTGATGTTGACGCTGTCAGGGCTTTGCGTCAACACTTAATGCCCTTTCCGCCATCTTCACCAGCTATTGCTTTGTTTAAGAATGGTCAGTTGGTTCATTTTGTTGAGCGGCATCAGATTGAAGGCAAGCCAGCCCAGCTTATTGCTCAAAACCTGATTGGGGCTTTTGACCAATATTGCAATTAAAGAGCTGCAAATAATGAGCTTTGGGCTCTTCTTAAACCAGAGTTTTATTTTCAACTCGCAAACACTCGTGGCTCGCAGCTCACGGCTTTCTTTAGTATATTCGCCTCAACCAACCAGCAATACATGTATCCCAATCTTTATTATGCATTCAAGGACCTTTTTGGAGTAGAGTGGAAGTTTCTTCGCTTTGTAAACTCATTCGGTTTTTTTGTTGCTATTGCTTTCATTATTTCTGCCGTTGTGCTGGCTAATGAACTTCGTCGCAAAAGCAAAGAGGGATTATTTCAGCCTACAGAAATGCAGGTGGTGGTTGGTCAGCCAGCAACTTTTTTTGACATAGCACTTAATTTTTTTCTTGGCTTTTTGCTTGGGTATAAAATTGTTGCCCTGTTTATCATGAGTAGTTCAGCTACACAAGATCCGCAGGAGTTTATTTTTTCAACAATTGGTAGCTGGCCGGCAGGTATTGGCCTGGGATTATTATTTGCCGGATTAAAGTGGTGGGAAAAAAATAAACAGAAGCTAGCCAAGCCTGAAAAAAGAACTGTTCGTATCTGGCCGCACGACAGGGTGGGAGAAATAACGATCTTGGCCTTGATTTTTGGATTATTAGGGGCTAAACTATTCGACATTTTTGAAAACTGGGGGGATTTTTTAAAACACCCGTCCGATTATATTTTCTCAGCAAAGGGACTTACTTTTTATGGGGGCCTGATCTGTGCAGCACTGGCAATCTGGTGGTATGCAAAAAAGCATAAGATTGGTTTCTGGTACTTAAATGATGCCATGGCTCCTACTATGATGCTGGCATATTCACTGGGAAGAATTGGGTGCCAGGTTTCTGGCGATGGTGATTGGGGAATTGAAAGCATCAACCCAAAGCCTTTTAGCTGGCTACCAGACTGGATGTGGTCATATACATATCCTCATAACGTTAATGAAGTAGGTGAAAAAATTGCCGGTTGTACTGATCCCAAATTTTGCAACCAGCTTCCTGTTGGAGTTTATCCAACACCTTTTTATGAAATAATAGCTTGCTTTATCCTGTTTCTTGTTATTTGGTCATTAAGAAGAAAATTCAAAGTGCCGGGAACCTTATTTGGATTTTATCTTATGCTTAATGGACTGGAAAGGTTTTTAATTGAAAAAATAAGGGTAAATGTCCGGCTGAATATTTTTGGTCTTCATCCAACACAGGCAGAGGTAATATCTTCCTTACTTTTCTTGAGTGGCCTTATAATCTGGATTGTACTCAATAAAAGAGCCCATGCCCCAGGGAAAATCAACTGAGTGCTATTTGGGTCTTTCAAAGTAAATTGACTTTAATCATCTTCCTCTAAATCCTTTGCCAGTAAAGGTTGTATGGCTTTTTAACAGGCCAAATCATTTGAGTGGATAAGTCGCCGTAATAAATTAGGCAAAACGCTATGAGAAACGGCATGTGATTTGTACCTTTGCAGACAGTCTTGGCGGTGTAATTAACTTACCCTTTGCAACTTTTCCTAGAACAAACCAACTCTTATTTACGTTTATAAATAATAATAGTTAGTATTATGAGGCAACTTAAAATTGCTACCCAAATTACGAACAGGGATTCTCAGGCAGTTGAGAAATACTTACAGGAAATTTCTAAGATTCCAATGATCACTCCGGAGGAGGAAACAACTCTGGCTCAGCGGATTAAAATGTTCAACAGAAATCCTGTAGATTCTCAAAGGGCTTTGGATAAATTGGTGCAAGCCAACCTCCGTTTCGTTGTTTCAGTGGCAAAACAGTATCAACATCAGGGTTTGTCATTAAGTGACTTAATTAACGAGGGTAACCTCGGCTTGATCAAAGCGGCACAACGCTTTGACGAAACCAAAGGTTTCAAATTTATTTCTTACGCTGTGTGGTGGATTCGCCAATCTATACTTCAGGCGTTGGCAGAGCAGGGCAGATTAGTCCGCTTGCCTCAAAACAAAATTGGCACTTACAACAAGGCTAATAAAGCTTACATGGCTTTCGAACAGGAACATGAGAGAGAGCCATCTACGGAAGAATTAGCTGAATTACTGGAGATGAGTGAAACGGAAATCAACAACATTTTTCAAAGCAACACCCGTCATACTTCCCTTGATGCACCTGTGCATGAAGCTGAAGATGTAGCCATGGGTGATTTGCTGCAAGGTGGTGATGATACCGATGATGATGTAATGAAAGATTCTTTGAGAAATGAAATTCGCAGGGTCTTGAAATCATTATCTCCAAGAGAAGCTGAAATCGTAAACGCTTATTTCGGTTTGGATGGTGAAAACGGAGTAACAATTGAACAAATCGGGCAGAAATACGATCTTACTAAAGAACGTATACGCCAGATAAAAGAAAGAGCAATCAAGCGTTTGCAAAAAGCCCGTTACAGCAGTGCTTTAAAAGCATACCTGGGCTAATCTATTTTTAATTTGATGGGATTGTAATATTTGTCCCGTTCCGGATCAATCGGGACGGGATTTTTTTTGACATGTTTGGTTTTACCCGGTTAATTTTGCCAAGGCATGAAATTATTATTAATAAATATCCTTGTTGCTGCTATTTTATTTCTTTCATCTTGTGAGAAGGGAGTGGAATTTAAACTGAATGATGTATCTCCAAAACTTGTAGTAGAAGCGAGCATAGAAAACGGGCAGGCGCCGGTTGTTTATCTTTCCAAAAGCCAGGCTTATTTTTCTCAGATAGACCTTAGTACTTTAGCAGGAAGCTTTGTTCATAATGCAGAAGTGTATGTTTCTAATGGAATAGTAACTCATAAACTGAAAGAATATACTATCCCCGTTGCCGGAGGGATTAATTTTTATTATTATTCTAATGATCCTTCAAGTCCTGCCACTTCTTTTATTGGTCAATTAAACAAGCAGTATTCTTTGCGGATTATATCAGAAGGGAAAGAATATACCGCCACAACCACTATTCCCAATATAACCCGTCGCATAGACTCTCTTTTCTGGAAAGCAGCACCACCGGGAAATGCACCTGAAAAAGTTGCTGTGATGGTGAGAGCTTATGACCCTCCGGGATTTGGCGATTATATACGTTACTTCACCAAACGAAACAGTGAGCCATTTTACCCTGGTCTTGTATCTGTTTTTGATGACCAGGTGATCGACGGAAGTAGTTATGAATTGCAGGTAGAAAGAGGAGTGGAAAGAAACGGCAATTATCCCGAAGGATATATATTTTTTGACAGGGGTGATACTGTTACCCTGGAGGTCTGCAATATTGATAAAGCTACCTATGATTTCTGGAGAACAATGGAATATACTTATTCCACAGTTGGCAATCCCTTTTCATCACCTGTTAAGGTTGTTAATAATATTAATGGTGGTGGTCTTGGATATTTTGGTGGTTATGCTGCTCAATACCATAACCTAATCATTCCCCGATAGAGTATTAAACATACAGCTTTCTTTGTCGTGCTTCTGACCCGCTGATTAGTTATTAAGCATTAATTTTACCGAATTCAAAAACTGATATTTAATGGAGACCTCTGAAAGAGTTCATTGTTTGATAATAGGTTCCGGCCCGGCAGGTTATACTGCTGCTATCTATGCAAGCCGTGCAGGATTGAAACCTGTATTATACCAGGGTATCCAGCCCGGCGGACAATTAACTATTACAACTGAGGTAGAGAACTATCCTGGTTATCCTGATGGAATAATGGGGCCGGATATGATGGTTAATTTTGAAAAACAGGCTGCCCGTATGGGTGCCGATATCCGTTATGGTATTGCAACAAAGGTTGATTTTACCGGACCAATTCACAAAGTGGAAATAGATGAAGAAAAATGGATTGAAGCCGATGCAGTAATTATTTCAACTGGAGCATCTGCTAAATGGCTTGGATTAGAGAGTGAACAACGGTTGAATGGCTATGGTGTAAGTGCCTGTGCCGTGTGTGATGGGTTCTTTTTTAAAGGAAAGAATGTAGCCATTGTTGGTGCCGGAGATACGGCTGCCGAAGAAGCACTGTATCTTTCCAAAATATGTTCGAATGTAAACATGATTGTCCGCCGGGATGAAATGAGAGCCAGTAAAGTAATGGTAGAGAGAGTGAAGAACACTCCTAACATTATCATTCACTGGAACAGTGAAACGGATGAAGTGCTGGGTGAAAAAACAGTGAATGCAGTTCGTTTGCGGAACAATAAGACAGGAGAGAAGACCGAAATTCCGGTGAGTGCATTTTTTGTGGCAATTGGACATCATCCGAACTCAGATATTTTTAAGGGATGGATTGACATGTATGAAGACGGATATATAAAGACCGTTCCCGGTACATCTAAAACAAATGTAGAAGGTGTTTTTGCTGCTGGTGATGTGCAGGATAAAATTTACCGCCAGGCTGTTACTGCTGCCGGCAGTGGGTGTATGGCGGCTTTAGATGCAGAACGATATTTGGGTGTTAAAGGCATTCATTAAAATTATTTGTTCTTATGGATGGTTTGATGACTATTGAATTAAAGAATCTTCGCTTTCATGCTTTTCATGGTCTGTATATTGAAGAAACAAAGACCGGCAATGAGTTTGAAGTAAACCTGGCTGTTTCTTTTCTGCCTGCTTCCGGAACGATAACAGGAATTACGGACACGGTGAATTATGGGGAACTATATCAACTTCTTAAAACGGAAATGCAAAAACCAAGGCAGCTGCTCGAAACTTTGGCAATGGAATTGTCTGAGCTCATTCATGCCGCATATCCCCGGGTAATTAAAATTGAGATTTCAATTACAAAACTGCATATACCTGTTACAAAATTTACCGGTTCAGCCGGAGTTAAGTTTGTCAGGGAATTTTATGGCTAATGCCATTGATATTTTTTGTTGTCAATCCTATCGGCAGTATCTGAAGTGACATCGGTTTTTTACTCATCTTAATAGGAAGAAGAAACTGTTGGCGAATAATTATCTTTGTCCTCTTATGTCAGAAGAACTAAAAAATGATGAACGCAGTCTGAATTTTCTCGAAGAGATTATTGACCTGGACCTGAAAACTGGTAAGTATAAATCTATTGTTACCCGCTTTCCACCGGAACCGAATGGTTATCTGCATCTTGGTCATGCAAGCAGTATCTGTCTCAACTTCGGTCTTACTAAAACATTTCCCGGCTATACCAACCTGCGCTTTGATGATACCAACCCGGTGACTGAAGAAACAGAATATGTTGACAGTATTAAAGATGATATCCGCTGGCTGGGTTTTGAATGGAAGAATGAACACTATGCTTCTGATTATTTTGATGAGCTTTATGCATATGCCCTGAAACTGATCAATAAAGGCCTGGCCTATGTGGATGACAGCAGCAGTGATGAGATGGCGGCTATGAAAGGCACACCAACAGAACCGGGAAAAAACAACAAATACCGGGAAAGAAGTGTGGAGGAAAATCTTGATTTGTTTACAAGAATGAAAGCCGGTGAGTTTCCCGATGGCAGCCGCACCCTCCGGGCAAAGATCGACATGGCCCATATCAATATGCTGATGCGGGACCCGATCCTTTACCGTATCAAACATGCACATCATCATCGCACGGGCGACACATGGTGCATCTATCCAATGTATGATATGGCGCATGGACAAAGTGATTCCATTGAAAATATCACTCACTCAATTTGCACACTGGAGTTTGTTCCGCATCGTGAATTGTATGATTGGCTGATTGAGAAATTAGAAATATTTCCTTCCCATCAATACGAGTTTGCCAGGCGTAATATTAATTATACAGTTACCAGTAAAAGAAAATTGCTGCAACTGGTGCAGGAAAAAATGGTGGATGGCTGGGATGATCCGAGGATGCCAACCATCAGCGGCCTGCGCCGAAGGGGATATACACCAGAAAGCATCAGGGAATTTTGTGACAGGATCGGCATTGCCAAAAGAGAGAATATTGTGGATGTGGGGTTACTTGAATTTTGTGTAAGAGAGCATTTAAATAAAATAGCCCTACGAAGAATGGTAATCTTTGATCCGTTAAAGATTGTTATTACTAACTATGATATCGAAGGTGAAATTTTGCTTAGTGAAAACAACCCCGAAGATCCAAATGGGGGAGTGCGGGAAATCCCTTTTAGCCGTGAGTTATATATTGAAAGGGAAGATTTCATGGAAAACCCGCCCAAAAAATATTTCAGACTGGCTCCCGGGCAAATGGTTCGACTGAAAAGTGCATATATTATTAAGTGCGATGATTTCGTGAAGGATGACCAGGGAAAAATACTGGAAGTTCACTGTTCTTATATTCCTGAAAGTAAAAGTGGCCATGATACAAGCGCCATCAATGTGAAAGGCACGCTGCATTGGGTCAGTGTTCCTCATGCCATCACCGCCGAAGTCAGATTATACGATCGTTTATTCAGGGTAGAAGATCCGGGTAGTGAAGAAGGTGACTTTAAAGATTATATTAACCCCGGATCATTGCAGGTAATTACCACTGCTTTTGCAGAACCCTCACTCAGGAATGCATTACATAGCGAAAAATTTCAGTTTATCCGAAAAGGCTATTTCTGCCTGGATAGGGAAAACAGTGATGGAAGGCTGGTTTTTAATAAAACTGTTGGCCTGAAAGATGGCTGGAAAAAGTAATGCTGCTCTCTTTTTATTGTAGCTTATTGCCCGGTATACCAGGGGCAATTCACTCGTGGAATATGACTGCAGGGATCTGAGGTCAGGCCATTTGGAATAGTAATATCTTCAAAAAAGGATTTATTTTTTATATTTATGAATCATTCTTACTTTTATCGGGTCAACCAAAAAACGACTTTTATGAAAAATTTTACTAATCGCTTTTTTCTGATTGCTTTTTTAACAATGCTATGTTTTAGCTTTAACAGCTATGCACAGCAACCGCAAATAGTAGAAACTGTTACTATTACCGGCCATCTGGTAAGAACAACTCCAAAACTTGCCGACATTGACAGAACTACTATGTACGGTAAACCATTGGTAACAACCCGTGATAAAGATGGTATCATTGGTGTGGGAAGAAGAATGGAGGAGACTGAGGAAAGATTAGAAAAAAAATTTTTAAAGGCTAATCCAAACAAGGTTACGGAGGCCATTCAAAAACCCGGAACAATTTTCCCTAATGTTCCCGGTTCTTCTATTGGTGTAAATATGGACGGGCAGACTTCCCCGGGTCTTTCTCCAACAGATAACAATATGGCTGCCGGCCCCAACCATATTATACAAATAGTAAATAATACGCAAGGATCACAATTTACTATCTGGAATAAAGCAGGCGTAGTTGTTCAGGGACCAACAATTTTGGCCAGCGTTACAGGGTTTACCGGATACGGAGACCCGGTTGTTCTCTACGACCAGTTGGCTGACAGATGGGTATTGATGGAATTTGGACCAAACACACTTCCAATACATACATTAAATATTGCTGTTTCTACAACTCCTAACCCAACAGGTACATGGAAAATATACCAGTATGTAGATGCTTCGTTTTTTATTGACTACGAAAAAATGTCTGTTTGGCATAATGCTTATTATTTAACGTCAAACGATTTTAATAACGCAGGTTCTTCCTATCTCGGATCATCTGTATATTCCATGGATCGTGCGGCAATGATTGCCGGTGCGCCTACTGCAGTGATGATAAGAACGAGACTGAATGACGCAGGCCAGAATTATTATAATATGGGTACTATTGGTTTGGAAGGTATGAACCCCTCCAGCCAGAATGGCCTTTTTGCATTTCCATCGGGAGGTAATACAATGAATGTTTTTGAAGTAACTCCAAATTTTGCCGGGGGTACTCAGGCAATTGGGGCAATAACTGCTTTACCAGTTGCAGCATTTACTCAACCTCCCGGTACTGTACCCCAGCAGGGTGGTGGTTCTGCCGGAACTCTTGGTAGTCGTATGATGTTTAAGTTGAATTATCGCAATAATGGCGGTACTGAATCTATCGTGATGACACATACTGTAGGAAACGGTGCTGGTGGTGCGGCGGTTAGGTGGTATGAACTTAGGAGAGTAGCAAGTAACTGGACAGTATATCAACAAGGAACAATTATCGGTGCAGACGGAAACAGCCGGTGGATGGGTGGAATCTCCATGGATGGTTGCGGAAATATTGCATTGATGTATGATGTTTCGGGTGCAACAGCTAATCCTTCTATGCGATATACTGGCCGTAATGCTGTCGATCCTTTGGGTACAATGACATTGCCCGAAGCAACAATTATTAATGGCGCTTCTCCACACTCGGGAAACACCCGTTGGGGAGATTATAATACAACTGTTCAGGATTACACAGCAGCTGGCTCACCTAACAACGGGTCATTCTGGAGTACATCCCAGTACGGAAATCAATTAACCCGAATGGCTAATTATACACTTACCGGTGGTTGCGCTGCAGCACCAAATATTATTTCCGGCACGGCCACATTAACAGCTGAAGGTTGTGTGCCGAATAACAGTGTAATTGATCCGGGTGAAACGGTAACGGTTAGTTTCTGTGCTTTAAATTCAGGAACTTCCAATACAACCAACCTTGTAGGTACTATGCAGGCTTCTGGTGGTGTAACACCTATTACAGGGCCTCAGACCTATGGAGTATTAGTAGCTGGTGGCCCTGCGGTTTGCAATAGCTTTACTTTCTCAAATACATCTGGTACTTGCGGCGGAACTATTACTGTTTCAATACAGTGGCAGGATGGCGCCAGCAACCTCGGTACTTCTACCTGGACTTTCACATTGGGAACTACTGTAGTTTCATCAAGCCAGAATTTTGATGCGGTTGTTGCACCCGCATTACCAGCCGGATGGGTAGCTACCAATGCATCTGGTGGTGCACCTCTTTGGGAAACTTCCAGTGCGGGTACGCCTGCTCCACCTGCTGTATCTTTACCTAATGCTCTTTTCATAGACGATCCCGGTGCTATTTCAGATAAACAAATAGTAACTCCTTCCTTTACACCTGGTTCAGGGGCAAGAGTTTCATTTGCCAATAACTACAGCCTCGAAAGCACATTTGATGGTGGTGTATTAGAGATATCTATTAATGGTGGTGCTTTCAATGATATTATAACAGCCGGCGGTAGTTTTGTCGCAGGCGGTTATACAGGCGTTATTAGTAGTGCTTTTGGTAACCCTCTTGCTGGTCGTAATGCATGGACAGGAGCCAGTGGCGCATTTATTACAACCACTGTGAATTTACCTGCAGGAGCTGCTGGTCTGCCTTGCCAGTTAAAATTCCGTATGGGATCAGATAATAGTGTGGCAGCAGTGGGCTGGAGAGTGGATAATTACTCTGTTTCACAACCATCATGTTGCGGTGCAGTATGTACTATTACCTGCCCGGCTAACCTGACTGTAAATACAGGTCCCGGAGCAACATCCTGCGGTGCTAATGTAACATTCCCGGCGGCCGTTACAACAGGTCTTTGCGGTACTGTTACCTATTCACCTGCAAACGGATCATTCTTCCCCAAAGGAACAACTACTGTAACAGCTACAACAGCCGCAGGGCCAAGTTGTACATTCACTGTTACCGTTGTAGATAATACTCCGCCGACAATTACATGTCCGGCGCCAATTACAGTAAATAACACTCCGGGCTTATGTTCAGCAGTTGTGACTTATGCGTTGCCAACGGTAACTGATAATTGTGGTTTGCCTGGCCCGTTCTCACTGACACAAACTGCATCTCAGGTTCCAGTGGCCGGATCAGTTGCTTGTAATTCAGGTGGCTTCCATACGCTGAACAGTTATTGGAGAGCATATAATCTTGCACCTATGGGTTTACCCGGACCGGTACAGATTAATACAGTTCAATTTGGTATTGAGTTAGCTGATGCAAATGGAACAGGAACAACTCAGCCGGTTACAGTTAATGTTTATACCAGTGCTGGTGCATTCCCTGGTGGAGTCCGTACATTGGTTGGGACATCAGGTGTGGTGCAAGTTCCTGACCAGACACTCACAACAATGACAGTTCCCATAACTGTACCTCCAACTGTTCCTGCCAATGCCATCCTGGTACTTGAGTTACAAACTCCCGATGGAAGAGCACCGGCTAATAACAGGTTCTTTATCGGAAGCAATGCATCTGCTCAAACCGGGCCAAGTTATATTTCAGCAGCAGATTGTGGTATTGCAACCCCAACTGATTTAACGACCATAGGTTTCCCGAATATGCATATCATTTTGAATGCAAACGGTCAAATTACTGGTCCTTCTCCGCTGGTTCAGATAGCTGGCTTACCAAGTGGCGCTACTTATCCTGTTGGAGTAACAACCAATACATTTCGTGCAACAGATATAGCAGGAAATATTTCTACCTGTTCATTTAATGTGACAGTGGTAGATAACCAGCCACCTGCAGTTACCTGCCCGACGAATATTTCGCAGGGCACGGATGTTGGTGCTTGCGTGGCAACAGTTGTTACACCTAATCCAGCTAATTCAGATAATTGCGGTGTTGTTTCAGTTACCTGGGCAATAACAGGCGCTACTGTAGCTTCTTCACCTGCTACAGGTATTAATTATGTTGGAACAAGAGCCTTCAACTTAAATGGAACAACCGGTGTGGGTGTCAGCACGGTTACTTATACAGTTAAAGATGCTGCTGGTAATACAACTACCTGCTCATTCACTGTAACAGTTACTGATCTGTGGATACCAGTAATTGGTGGCCAACCAACCAACCAGTTTGTATGTGTTGGCAGCAATGGAGCATTCACGGTAACAGCAAGCGTACCTGCTGGTAACCCGCTTACTTACCAGTGGCAGATATGGAACAATGGCACTTCTACATGGGATCCTATTGCCGGCGCTACTGCAGCTACCTTACCATTGAGTGCAGTTCCATTCAGTATGAATACAAACAGCTATCGTTGTGTATTAACCGGAAGATGCTCAGTAGTGACATCTGGTTATGCTACACTTTATGTAAATCCATTACCGACAATCAGTTTACTGGCATCCCGTCCGCTTGCCCTGTTGCCTGGTCAGACCCTGACATTGACAGCAGTTGTAAGTCCTGGTGGCGGCACATACGTATGGAAGAAGAATGGTGCTGTAATGGCTGGTGCAAGTGCTTCATCTCTTGCTGGTCTTACTGTGGACGATATCGGTAGTTATACTTGTACTTACACCGACCTGAATGGTTGTGTGAAGGTGTCAGATGCTATGGTTGTAACAGGACAGGCTTCGGATAAATTGTGGCTTTACCCGGCTCCGAATAACGGCATGTTCCAGATAAGGTTCTATAATGCGGTTAACGAAGCGGTTACTGTGAACATCTTTAATTCAATAGGAGAAAAAGTGTGGACCAAAGCGTTGACAACTGGCTTAAATTATACAAAAATTGATGTAAACATCAGTACTCTTCAATCAGACACTTATACTGTAGAAGTAATGAACTCTGCCGGTAAGAAAGTAGGAGCGAAGAAGTTTACGATGTACAGAAATTAAGTAATAGAATAACTTAATAAGATAAAGTCACCCCGTCTCGCCTCAGGCGAGACGGGGTGACTTTTTTGTATTAAACCAGTAGGTAAAGGCCGGTAGAAAAAAAATGAGGACGATGTCAAAAATTATTTTTAGTTTTAAAATGGTAATTTCCAGGTATGCCTTTGTGTTGTTTTGAGTACTCAGATATCAATCCTCTCCCTGTTTAATTAGTAGCATATTACTTTCAGATTTATTTATAAAAACTAAAACTTGCTTTTATGAGAAAACTGTACATTTTTATTCTGCTATTAGCAATTGGAGTAATAGCTGAAGCTCAACCAACACATTATAATCATGCAACTACTACAGGGGGGGCAAATGTATTTCCATTCGGTACAAATGCTGCTACCGGGAAAAAGGTGCAATGGGTTATTACACCAGCCGGATCATCAGGAGGGTTTAATCTGCCAGCACCCGCCCCAGCCGGAAATAATATAACCAGCCTCTGGTTTTGGGCAAATTCTGCCGCAAATGCCACCTATACTACCCTGACGATCCGGATGGCAACTGTTTCTACTTCTACTTTTTTAACCACTGGTGCCTGGTATACGGGGCCGATGATAACAGTACGATCACAAAACACAACCATTGTGTCTCCTGGTGCAAATTCATGGGTCAGTATTCCGCTGACAACCACATATCCTTACGACCCGACGATGAACCTGATCATAGAGGTTTCCCAGTGCGGTTATTCAGGAACAGGGTTTACTTTACGACAGCTTGCTTTTGGAGCTGCGCCAGACCGAAGGAGGCAATATAGCGATGCTTCATCCCCTTGCGGTGTTACTGTATTAGCAACAGGGGGAGACCAAAATGTTGCAGGAATTGGAATTAGTATCATTCCTGCCGTACCCTGCCCAACACCGACGGCGCAACCAACTGGTTTGAGTTTCTCAGGAATAACACAGGTTCAGATCAATGGAAGTTTTACTGCCGCTGCACCAGCACCTACCAATTACCTGGTAGTAAGATATCCATCCGGGGCTGTACCGGTAAACCCTGTTGATGGAACTAATTATATTGTCGGCGCTGCATTGGGTACCGGTACTGTTATTTCAAACAACAATTCAACTTCTTTTACAACTACAGGGCTTACCCCGGGAACCACTTATGATTTTTATATTTATTCATATAACACCGGGGCATGTGGTACCGCATATCTCACAGCTGCACCGTTGTTTGGATCGCAAGCAACACTTGCCTGCACCGGGCCACCAACAATTACCTGCCCGGCAAATATTACAGTCAACAATACAGCCGGGCTATGCGGCGCTAATGTAACTTACCCGGCTGCAATAGGAGGTGGCAGTCCGGCACCGGTAATTACTTATTCCATTCCTTCTGGTAGTTTCTTTCCTACAGGAACAACAACGATTACTGCAACAGCAACCAATGTTTGCGGTGTTACTACCTGCACCTTCACCATTACTGTGGTAGATGCTGAGCTACCAACCATAACCTGCCCGGCAAACGTTACAGTTAATAACACACCAAACCTATGCAGCGGAGTAGCTACTTACCCGGCACCAACTGCTTTGGATAATTGCCCATTTCCCGGTTCTGTTCCTTTATCCATTACACAAAATACCTCGAACACAGTTGTAGCCGGATCAGTTTCATGTAATTCAGGGGGCATACATACAGATAATAGTTACTGGAGGGCTTATGATCTTGGACCCATGGCATTAACAGGACCATTCACCATCAACTCGGTTACATTCGGAGTTGAGTTGGCCAATGGGGCAGGAGGTACACAACCCGTAACAGTAAGAGTGTATACAAGTGCCGGCGCTTTTCCTGCAGGAGTCCGTACACTTGTCCGCACACAAACATTTACTGTACCCAACCAGACGCTTAGTTTATTTACAGCCAACTTTACAACACCTCCTACTGTACCAGCCAATGCCATACTTGTGCTGGAAGTGTTTACACCTGCCGGTCCGGGTAATTCATTCTTTATCGGTAGTAATGCACTGCCGGAAACTGCACCCAGTTATTTATCAGCAGCGGCATGTGGTGTACCTAACCCGGTTACTGTAGCTTCTCTCGGCTTCCCCAATATGCATACCATTATCAACGCTGCCGGATTGGTATCGAACCCGGCAAGTTCAATAACCCAGATTGCTGGTTTACCAAGCGGCAGTGCATTCCCTGTTGGTGTTACTACCAATACCTTCCGTGTAACAGATGGTGGAGGCAATACAGCAACATGTTCTATGACTGTTACCGTTGTAGATGTCCAGGCTCCTTCAGTTACCTGCCCAACAAATATGACTGCTTCGACAGATGTTGGTGCATGTGTTGCTACAGTTGTTACGCCTAATCCAACCACTTCGGATAATTGTGCTGTAACACAAATTACCTGGGCCATGACGGGAGCTACCGTTGCTTCTTCACCAGCCACAGGTATTAATTATGTTGGCACAAGAGCATTTAATTTAAATGGCACAACCGGCGTGGGTGTTACCACCGTTACTTATACAGTAAAAGATGCTGCTGGTAATACAACTACCTGCTCATTTACTGTAACAGTTACCGATGCCTGGATACCTGTGATAAGCAGTCAGCCATCCAACCAGTTTGTATGTTTGGGTAGTAATGGAGCAATGACAGTAACAGCAAGTGTACCTGCAGGCAACCCGCTTAACTACCAATGGCAGGGATGGAATGGCAGCGCCTGGGTGGATATTTCCGGAGCTACTGCCGCAACACTTCCATTGAATGCTGTAACATTCGCCATGAACACAAATAGCTATCGTTGTATATTAACAGGAAGATGTTCGGTTGTTACATCCGGGTATGCTTCGCTCTATGTAAATCCATTACCAACGATCAGCCTGGTGGCATCCCGTCCGCTGGCACTGCTGCCAGGTCAGACCCTGACTTTCACTGCAATTGCAAATCCTGGCGGTGGGGCGTACCAGTGGTTTAAAAATGGAGTTGCTATTTCCGGAGCAACCGGAGCAACCCTGACTAATCTTACAGTTGATGATATGGGCAGTTATACATGCAGATACACAGATATTAATGGTTGTGTGGCAACATCAGCAGCGATGGTTGTAAGTGGTCAACCTTCTGACAAACTGTATGTTTACCCGAGTCCGAATGTTGGCAAGTTCCAGATAAGATTTTTTAATGCAACAAGCGAAGCGGTTAATGTAAACATATTCAATTCTCTTGGACAACGAGTATGGACCAAGGCCATTGCATTAGGCCAGTCCTATTCCAGGATTGATGTGGACATCAGCAACCTGGCTTCGGATACCTACACAGTGAAGGTTATAAATAGTGCGGGTAAAGTTGTTGGAACGAAGAAGTTTTCTAAGATGAATCAATAGAATAATTGTTAATCAGATAAAAGCCATCCGCCAGCCGGCGGATGGCTTTTTTATTGGAACTAATGTCCTTCTCTGAAAATCTATATACAATATCACTTCATGTTGGCGGCAGGCATTTATTAATTGGAGATAATTGCTTTATTTAGTCCTTAATAGCAATGTCAGAATTCTTGGAATTATTGTTCTGTCATTGTCGTCAAAATATTCTTCGATGTTCATTATTTCAAAGCCATTATTTTTTGCAGCCAATACAAAGTCAGAAATGTTATGATTAAAACAAGTCACTGTTTGTTGTCCTGCTTCCGTGTCAAACCTTGCTTTTGTTCCTGTATATTGTTTGAAGGGATGAAGTTCTCCAACATAAACAAACCCTTTTGAGCTTATTGTGTTTGATACTTTTTTAAAAATGTCATGCAGGTTTTCTATGTGCTCAAGTACCAGGCTAAAAGTTACCAGGTCATATTGTGTATTTGCAAAAGTCCAGTTGTTAGTAATGTCTGCCTGAATAAATTGAACGTTGTCAGCATTTATTTTTTGTTTTGCCCTGGCAAGCATTTTGTCTGAAAGGTCAACGGATGTAACATGTTTTGCTTTCCCCATCAGCCATTCAGTGTTTTTTCCTGTTCCGCAACCGATTTCCAGACAGTTGTCAAATTGAATGTTTGTCAAGGTCTCTCTTAAAGATATTGCTTCAAGGTCTCTTGTTTTGTTGCTATTGCTGTCATACTGATCTGCCCAAATATTGTATGCTTGTTTTATATCCATATTACCAGTAAAGTTTACAAATTGGTTTTTCTACTTCCCGGATCTGCAGCAGTTCCGGCCCACCGTATTTTGTATAAACAAGGGCTTTCAATTTATTAAGCTTCATTTCAAAAATAACGCCAACGATAGTTTGTGAAAAATCCATCCGCTGTTGTATAAATATACTTACAATGTGAAAGAGGGCGAAGCGGTAATATTACTTAGAAACAGATTGATCTACATAAGCAGAAATCCAGCCTACCTGCCCGTTTTTAATCAGGTAAAATTGTTTGGTTTCGAAAGCGGAGGAAAACTGCCGCATTATTTTTAGTAATAAACCCGTGCCGGCCAGGAGAGATTTCTGGTCAAATACTTTTTGTACCCGGCTTATTTCTTTTGCGGCGGCTTCTTTGTCTGCTGGTCTGCTGATGCTGTTGGTAAGCAATGCAGGAGTCATTGCATCGAAGTTGTTATAAAGTTGCTCGTTGAATTTTACTACTTCGGCAAATGAAACTGAAATCACAGTATTGTCCACCAGTTCCGGGTGCATCATCGTGGCGGCGGCCCATGCAATGCCACCGCTGATAGCAATGTTATCACTTAAAGGATAGGAGCCACTTGAATTAACTGCATAAATAATTTCTGAGTTCTCAGCGGCGGCCAGCACCCGGTAAAGTTGTTTATTGTAGTTGGAAAGACTGTTGTCGCCTTCACATCTTTTTTCTGTAGCATTGGCGGTACTTTTGGTGCCCCAGCTTAACTGGAATAGTTTGAAGTAATCCATATTGCCATAAGGAAAGAAACCGCCCTTGGTATTGCCGCTGCCAATATCAATTAAAAAAGTGTTGAACCTTCTTGCTTCGGGCACAATGCCTATATGCGAAAGCATGGCTTCTTTTATTACATCCACTACTTCTACTTTTCGATTTTCTTCATTTATTCTAATCCGGAAGGAGTCGATAAGATTATTGATCCAGCTTGTTTTGTTATCTTTTTCTGCCTGTGTTTTTACGCCGCTGCTAACAACGGTAAAGATGCGTTTGGGCGGCACCTGGTAATCGTTGGTGGCGGTGGCATACAACCCGCATAAGCCATTAAGGGTGGCAGTAAAGCTGGGCTGTGAAAAGGAAATGAAATCTGTATTTACAGAACTATCCCTGAGAATATTAAATGCGCCGCTGCTTTGGGCATTTTTTCCAATTTCAATTACACTCATCTTTACACCCTTGGCGCCTACTTCGATACCGGTGTAAATAGTGGAGTTGCTGAATTTGGGCTTCAGGTTATTCTGTGCTGTGGATGAAAAACAGGTCAGCAACAGAATAAACAGAAATGAATGCCGCTGAATTTGAGCATAGAACATGGGTAGTAATTTAATCGGCTAAAGTTAATATAATGTCCTGCGGATTTGGATGTGCAGGACATTGCAAAGTGGAGAATGTGATTAAAATGTGTTTAAAGTAAAAGCCGCTTCATTCTTCGGTTTTTCCCGGAACTGAAACGGCTTTCTGTGTATAGAGGTAGTAAGCAGAATATTATTAACTAAATAAGCCGCCTTTCTTAAGGCTTCTTACTCCTTCACCAATCTTGAAACCATTGTGATAGATTTCAACTTTATAATCACCGATCAAAAAATCATTTTGCAGAATAGGGAATTGAACATTTTTGCGTTGTCCCTGTTCATACTCTACTGGTAATTTGGCGGTAAAAGTTTTGTCGCCGTCTGTACGGGTATTTAACACACCACCATCGCCCACAGAAATTATTTTTCCGTCCGGAGCTGTTACGATCAGGTACATATCAGCAGGACCTGATTTGGCAATACGGTTTTCTACATCAAATGATACAACCAGTTTATCTACCCGTTTAGCAGTGGTAGTATTTTTTACCTTGCCGCTTTTCTTAACCTCAATAGGAACTACCTGAATGTTTGAAGCGCTGAAAGTAGAAGCTACATCAACCGTTTTTTCCAAATCTTCCTTTTGTGTTTTTGTTGTTTGAAGATTTTGTTCCAGGTTAGTTTTTTCTTCTTTTAATGAGGTATTGGAGGTAGTGAGTACCTGGTTTTCTCCTGTAAGCCGGGTTACTTCTTCCGCAAGGCCATTAATTTTATCATTCAGTTCACCAATCATTGTTTTTGCTTTGGCCAGATCTGCTTCAGTGGCATTCTTATCTCTCAGGATTTTTCTTATCTGTGCCTTTTTTGATTCAATATCTTTTTGCAGGTTACTTTTTTCACCCTGCAGGCCATTGTTTGCCCCGGTAATAGAATCCAATCTTGCAAGGGCTTCATTAAAATCAGTCTGCAGGTTATTAAAATCAGTGGTGCCTTTGCTGATGGTGACCAGTTGATCATTTTCTTTTTTCTCGGCTTTATTTACTTCATACAAATGATAACCCCAGGTGCCAAGGAGGGCAGCAGATAATATACCGATCGCCAGGTTTTTAAAATTATTCTTTTTGACGGGTTGATTCTGCGGGCTAGTGGAAGCTGAGGGATAATTAGTGTCTGTCATACAAAAGGATTTTAGATTTGTCGTTTAAATTAGTAATCATTCTTGTTATTTCAAAGCGGCTGCAAGGTAGGCCGTATTCTTAAGGCTGTTTTATTACATTTAGTTAAAAAAAGTGTACCAGGTTGATTAATTTTCGAAAATCGTGCCAGAAAATTAATTATTGCAGTCGTCTGACAATAGTTTTGAAAGGAGGTTGGGATCAAAGCCTGTATCTTAGCATCTTATGAGTGTGGAAAAGATAATAGCAGATTGGAAGAAGGGGGCTTTCAAACCGCTGTACTGGCTGGAAGGCGAGGAGGAGTATTTTATTGATAAGGTAGTAGAATATGCCGAGCATCACATTTTAAGTGAAAGCGAGGCTTCATTTAACTTGAGTGTTTTTTATGGTAAGGATGCCAACTGGGCCGATGTAATTAACGCCTGCCGCCGCTACCCGATGTTTGCGGAACGACAGGTTGTGTTGCTAAAAGAGGCACAGCAAATGAGAGAGGTAGAAAAACTGGAGTCGTATATAGAAAATCCACTTCACTCCACTGTCTTTGTGGTTTCGTACAAAGAAAAAAAATTAGATGCCCGGAAAAAATTTGCGAAACTGGTAAAGGAAAAAGGAGTGCTGCTGACTACCAAAAAAATGTATGATAACCAGTTGCCGCTATGGATACAGGAATTAGTCCAATCGAAAGGACTGACCATTTCGCAAAAGGGATTGTTGTTGCTGGCCGATCATATCGGTAATGACCTGACAAGGATTGAAAACGAGATTGATAAATTATCGGTAAACCTTGGAAAAAGAACCTCCATTACGGAAGATGATATTGAACAATACATAGGCGTAAGCAAAGATTTTAATGTATTTGAATTGCAGGCGGCACTGGCCGCAAAAGACCTGGCCCGTGTCATCCGCATCATCCAGTATTTTGAAGCCAACCCCAAGGCGGCGCCGATACAACTGGTATTGCCATCGCTGTATAGTTTCTTTAGCAAAGTGTTTATGATTTTTGGAACGGGTACTACTGATGAAAAAACAATTGCCGCCAATATTGGTATTAACCCTTACTTCATGAAGGAATATATGCAGGCAGCCCGGTTATACACCTATTCGGGGGTGGAAAAGGCGCTGCTGCTACTTCACCAGTATAACCTTAAAAGTGTGGGAGTAAAAGATGCAGGCACTGAAGACACTTCGCTTCTGAAAGAAATGGTGGTGAAAATGCTGGCCTGAAGAATATTTCTTCAAATAGCTTTTCTTTGTGCAACTATTAAAAAACAAGCTTCATCTTTTTTGCCAGTAAAATTATCAAGTTATGAAAAAAGTATTAGCCGGTCTGTTTGCGGGATGTGTCATTTTATTGACCAGTTGTTTGGAAACTACCCAGGAAATTACTCTTAAAGAGGATGGAAGCGGTGTTTATGTCAATACAAATGATATGGGGAAAATTCTTATCATCGCAAAAAATATGGGTGCTGCCTCCAGTGATAAAATTCCCCGGCAGGCAATTGATACCAGCATTTCGTTAGCTACAACAATTGACAGCATTCCTAATCTTTCTGCCGAAGACAAAGAATTACTAAAGAAAGGCACCATGCATATACAAATGAGTGTTGCGGATGAAAAATTTATAACCAGTATGACTTTTTCTTTTTCTTCCTTAGATGAAATTCAAAAATTTAACCGACTTTCCGGTAAGATGATGGTGGAATCCATGAAAGACCGGATGCCTTCCGACATGCCAATGGGTGCAGAGAAAATGCCGGAGCAAAGTTCCTTTGATGATTATTATACACTTGAATTTTCAAATGGTGAATTAAAGAAAAAGCTGAACAAAGAAAAATATGCTGATGTAGATAAGGATGAATTCCTGAATGGAATGAAACAGGCAGGCGCCATGGGCATTCCTGTTACCAGCACATATATAATTAACCTGCCCCGGCCGGCTGAAAAAGCGGAAGGTAAAAACGTGAAACTTTCCGGAGATAAAATGAAAGTAACCATTACCGCCAGTATGGATGATTTTTATGATGATCCAACAGCACTGGAATTTAAGATAAAGTATTGAGAGAGGACGATAGACGATAGTCCATCGTCGATTACAAAAGTTTCAGGCTATCAATCTTGTCCTGGTCAATTTGTTTTACCAGGGCTTCCAGGTTGTCGAATTTAATTTCTTCGCGGAGATATGTTTTTACGAACACTTTGAGAGTCTGGCCATAAATTTCTTCATCAAAATCAAAAATATTTACTTCTATTACTCTTTTCTTTCCATCCACGGTAGGACGAAATCCAATGCTCATCATTCCTTTTTTTCTTTCTTTTGAACCTTCAGTCTGGGCATACACGGCATAAATTCCATTACCTGGTGTTATTTTTTCTTCATCCATTATATGGAGGTTGGCTGTAGGATACCCGAGTTTGCGGCCCAGTTTATTCCCATGCACCACTTCCCCGGAAAAAAAGAATTCATAACCCAGCAGTATATTAGCGGTGCTTATACCGTTATGCAGGATGGCTCCCCGGATATTGGTAGAGCTGATGGAAATATTTTCCAGAATATGCTTTGGAATTTCTTTCAGTTGAAATTTATATTCTGCAGCTTTTTTCTCCAGCAGCCTGTAGTCGCCGAGGCGATCCCGGCCAAAGCGGTGATCGTAGCCAATAATAATTGTATGCGGATGAAATTTATGTACCAGGAAATCTTTAATATAGTCTTCCGCAGTTTGATTGGCAAAAACATCAGTAAAGGGAACTACTACCAAATGATCAATCCCGGATTGATTTAATAGTTCAATTCTTTCATCCAGTGTGTTGATTAACCGGATGCCAAGAATGGCGGAAGAAACTACTTTCTTGGGATGAGGATGAAAAGTAATAATAACTGTTTCTCCGTTGTTGGCTATTGCTTCCGCTTTTAGTTTATCAATAATCTGCCGGTGGCCCATGTGTACGCCGTCGAATGTGCCGATGGTAATAACAGCATTACGGAAGGCAGGCAGGTTGTCAATATCGTAGTGTACTTTCATAAAGTTGCAAAGATAAACCCCCGCCCCTAATGGGGGTGTAATAAATTCATTAATGCTTCGGCCTTCATTACTTAATTTTACCGGCTTATAAAAAGGTTTAATGGGTACTATTATTAAATAAAGACAGGAGTAAATTAAATTTATAAGCTAACACTTAAAATATATATTGCTTAAATGAAAAAACGTTTTCAATACTCCCCTTTAGGGGATGGGGGTCTTTATTCCAAACGAGGTGTTTCTGCACAAAAAGAAGAAGTACATGAAGCAACAAAGAATCTTGACAAGGGGCTTTATCCCAAAGCTTTTTGTAAAATATTCCCCGATGTGTTGTGTGGCGATGATGCATGGGTAAATGTGATGCATGCAGACGGGGCAGGCACCAAAAGTATTTTAGCTTATCTCTATTGGAAAGAAACCGGCGATGTATCTGTTTGGAAAGGAATAGCACAGGATGCCATTGTGATGAATCTTGACGACCTGCTTTGTGTGGGTATTTATGATAATCTTCTTTTTTCTTCCACGATTGACCGCAATAAAAATAATATTCCTGCTGAAGTATTGGAAGCGATCATTAACGGCAGCCAGGAATTTTTTGATAAAATGAAAACATTTGGTGTCAACATTACTTATATGGGTGGCGAAACGGCCGATGTGGGTGATGTGGTGAGAACGATAGCTGTTAACGGAACGATGACCGCAAGATGGCCGAAATCAAAACTTATTACCAATGAACAAATAAAAGCCGGTGATGTGATAGTTGGATTGGCAGGTTTTGGTCAGGCAAATTATGAAACGGAGTACAACAGCAGCATTGCCAGCAATGGTTTAACCAGTGCCAGGCATGATTTGCTGCATAAAACTTATGGTGCAAGATTTCATGAATCGTATGATACTTCATTGGATGAACATGTAGTTTATATTGGCCCACATCGAATCACTGATGAAATTAAAGACGATAAGCGGCCAACAACCATCGGTCAACTTCTTTTAAGTCCAACAAGAACTTTTGCGCCAGTTATGAAAGAACTTTTGGAAAATCATTTCGATTCCATTCATGGACTTATCCATTGCAGCGGCGGCGGACAAACTAAATGTTTGAAATACGTTCCTGATAATGTCCGTATTATAAAAGACAATCTTTTTGAACCACCAATAATTTTTAAGTTGATACAGGAAGCCAGCAAATCTGATGACCGGGAAATGTACCAGGTATTTAATATGGGAACAAGGATGGAGATTTATACCAATGAAAAAGACGCTGACAATATTATCAGCGTCTCAAGAAGTTTTGGGGTAGAGGCACAGGTTATTGGTAGATTGGAGGAAAGTGAGAAGAAGGAATTGGTGATTAGAAATAATGGGGAAGAAATAAAATATTAGTCAATTATTGAAAGGATTGGTTTGTGCAATCCTTTACTGCAATTTCCTGTTTCATTTTACATCTTCCTTTTTTACCAACAAGGCTGATAAGGGTTTCTTCTAATTCAGCAGAATCGAAATTTGTAAGGCTGTGAATAATATAGCCGGCATCTATTTAATTAGCTGTATATATTTTCGGGGTTAGTTTCTTTGTCGCACCTCCAATTTTTGTAACTATGTCCTCTATCGTAATGAAAGTTTTTGAATTACAATTGGACAGTAATTTTCGAAGGGACTCGTTGAAGGTTGCCCCCATGTTTACTACTTCATATAGTGTACCTTCAAAATGATCAATTGTTATACGAAAGCTTACAATTTCATAATTAATATTATTTGTGGAAAATATTTTCAATTTTGTTGTCTTTTTCAAGTCTGCTATACTTATCTGATTCCCTTCGTCTGCTGTTACCAAGTACGCATTTACTATGTCTTCTCCATCATCCGTTACTACAAATGTTACCGGCTGTTGTTTATAAGACTTTACCACATGACCGTTTTGCCTTGCAGGCATCCATTTGGGGCCCGCCTTAATGACACGCATAACTTCATTCTCCATTCCATATCCAAAGTTTGTAAGCGGCTTAATATCAGAAATAAACCCATCTTCATGAACGATGAATTGAACAATGATTTTATATGTTCCTTCCTTTGCTCCGCTATCTACAGGAACTGATGCATTCAGGGTTTTCTCCAGGTATTTTCTCCAGGCAGTATCACCACCGGGGAATGTTGGAGGCGTCTCTACTTTGTCGAAAACTTTATTATCTGTCTTTTGAGGTGATAAAGTGGTAACAACTACTTCACTCAATTCATTGCCGTTAGGTTTAACAGCAGAAGGATAATTCTTTTCACCATCTCCTATAACAAAAGTAATGGGTTGTTTTTTGTAAGCATTTACCTGTCGTCCATTTTGTATGGCAGGTATCCATCTTGGCCCCAGCCTTATTACCTTCATCGCTTCTTCCTCCATGCCAAATCCATGATTTGTTAATGGCTTTATATCAGAGATATTGCCATTGATATCAACAACAAATAAAACGTAAACAGTATAACTGCCTTCTGGAGCTTTTTTCTTAACCGGCACTGATGCGTCCAGTGTTCTTTCAAGGTAATGTCTCCATTTAGCTTCGCCGCCCGGGAAAGAAGGAGGTGTCTCTACTTTGTCAAAAATGATATTATCAGTTGAAGGCTGAATCTTTCTACCCGGGTTTAATTCTTCTTTGTAATATTCGGTTGGTGGTATATTAATGATTTTTGCATTTTTAAATATAACGACTCCATGTTCTGCTTCTTTTCCGTATTTTCTTATTGCTTTATCGTTTCCAGCAGAATAAAAAGTAATCTCGTCTGCGATTATAGTTTTAATTCTTAAAATATCATTTTTTCTTGTTTCTCCATTAATAATTATCAATGATTTTTTTAGATCGGGTTTGATTTTACTTGCTTCAGGTAAAAAAAGGAGTGTATCAGCTTCCAGAATCAGATTATCGGTCTTGCTGTAAAAAAAAGATTTTTTCTGAATTTTCTCAGGTAAAGTATCGTTGGTTGTCTGAAATTCTGACTTTAAGGAGTGATTTGGACTTACTGCTCTGGACTGATTACCCAAACGGGTCTTATAGTTAAAGGCAAACAATATTACTGAAATACTCACTAACGGCAGAACCATAAGTTTCCTTAAGTACTGATACCTTGGCTTTTTAGATGTTGTAATCATAGCTACACGTCTTTTTATCTGGTTATGAAAAAAAGGATTGACAAGTTGTTGATTAGTATTTAGTGCCTGCATCAGCAACAGCTCTGCATATTGCCATTTGGTGTTTTCCGTTATAGCAAACTGGTCGGCCAAAAATTCATGAATCGCTTTTACTTCTTTTTTTATTAAGTGGAAAAAAGGATTGATCCAGAAAATAACGGTCAGCAGTTCCATATACATAATATCCCAACTGTGTTTTTGTTCAATATGAAATAGTTCATGCCTGAATATCTGTTCGCCTTTTTCTGAACGCAACTCAATTTTCCTGTTCCAGAAAAGCCAGCGGAAAAAAGAAAAGGGAGTGCCGGGTTCGTTAGTATTTACAAAACGGATATTATCTATTTGTTCAATCGGGTTGTTCTTTGCAATCCGTCGTATCTTAATAAGTGAGATGATGATCCTAAGCAGGACAATAGAAGCAATGAGTATATAAAAGGCATAAGATAGATTTTGCCAGGTAAACCAGTTAATATGTTCTTGCTTGCCAGCAGCAATAATTACAGGAGCATCAGTGCCGGAAGATGAAAAAACAGTCAGTGTTTGTAAAACAAATGATGAATCTGTTTCTGTTTGCGCAAAATAAACCGGGATATTCAGAAAGGGGATAGTAATACTGATTACCGTTGCAGCCAGCAGGTAAAACCGGTTGTAATGATGAAACTTTTTATTTCGCAAGGCAAAATGATAGTAGGCATATAAAATGCCGGAGCTGATGAATACCTGTACCAGGTAATAAAGCAATGCTTTCATTTTTGCTGGTTTTGTTGTTTTTTAATTTGTTTCAGCAGGCTTTCCAGTTCTTCCACAGAAATATTATTTTCCTTCACCAAAAAAGAAACCACATTGCTGAAGGATCCTTCAAAATAATTTTTAGCCAACTGTTTCATTGATCGCTTTGAGTACTCCTGTTTGGTAACAGAAGGGTAGTACTGGTGATGTCGGTTCATAACGGTGAGGCCGACAAAATTCTTTTCAACAAGTATTTTCAAGAGAGTGGCAACTGTGTTCTGATGAGGTTTGGGAGCCGGCATGGCTTCTACTATTTCCCGCAAATATGCTTTTTGAAGTTTCCAAAGCACCTGCATTATTTGTTCTTCTGCCTTTGTAAGTGGTTTCATTTTTAGAATTATGAAACCAAACCTATAACTAATTATTTAGTTTAACAACTATTTTTTTAGTTTTGTGGAAAATTTTCTTTCTTGGTTGAACAATGGGAAGGGGAAATGTGGGTGGCGGATGAAATAAATTAGTCCCTGTTTTTCTTTTTCTTTTTTTCTGGCTCATCTTCTTTCATAACAACAAAGGTTACAGGCTGTCTCCGATAGGCCTTAACCGCTCTTCCATTTTGAATGGCTGGTACCCACTTTGGGCCTTTCGTAATAACTTTTATTACTTCGTTCTCCATCCCATATCCGTGTTTGGTAAGAGCTGTAACATTACTGATGTTTCCCTCTTTATCTACTATAAACTGAACTACTATAGTATAGGTGCCAGCAGGAGCACCATGGTCCACAGGTGTGCTGCCATTTAATGTTCTTTCAAGGTATCTTCTCCAGACCTGGTCACCACCCGGAAAGGATGCCTCAATTTCCACCCGGTCAAATATTTTATTAGAATCATTAGCATCATCAGAGACTTCAGATTGTTTAATATCTGTAATTTTTGCTTCCTCTATAGTTGTAGCCTTTGTATAAATCTCCACCACTCCTTCTTTTCCTTTTTCGCCATATTTATCAATAGCCTCTTTGCCTTTTAATACATTAACCGACCTGATTGAATCGGATTTTACAAGATCATCAATTGATTTTATTTCCTTAATGGTGCCTGCAATTTTCCCATCGACTACAACCAGCACATTAGAGTCCTTTGTTTGCTGGAGTGGCCGGGTTAAAGGTTTGGTAGTATCCGCCTTCTCGGTGGAAACATAATGCCCCGCAAAACTGTTTAATGAAATGGCCAGGAATAAGAAGCAACCGATTATCTTTTTCATAAATTGGTTTATTGGTAAGATAAAAGTTTGAGCCTTTACTTTAACGAAATAAATGAAAAAAAACGGGTTTATCTAAAGCTTCTTTCCTTATTTTGCACCAAACCACCCGGTATGTCAGAACCTATTATAGAATTAAGTCACGCCAATATTTACCAGGGCAGTAACCTCATCCTGCAGGATGTAAACCTTGTTGTGAATAAAGGAGAATTCGTGTACCTCGTTGGTAAAACCGGTACCGGCAAATCGAGCCTGCTGAAAACATTGTATGGCGAACTGCCGTTGACCGAAGGCGAAGGAACGGTGGCAGGGTATAACTTGCGGGGTTTGGACTGGAAAAAAGTTCCATATCTCCGTCGTAATCTTGGCGTTGTTTTCCAGGAATTTCAATTGCTGACCGACCGCAATGTAAATGACAACCTGAAATTTGTTTTGAGGGCAACCGGCTGGACCGATGAAAAACTGATGGATGAAAAGATTAATGACGTATTAGATAAAGTGGGCCTGCGATCAAAAGGATTTAAAATGCCTTTTGAACTAAGTGGTGGCGAACAGCAACGTATTGATATTGCCAGGGCTTTATTAAATTCTCCCAAGATAATACTGGCCGATGAACCAACAGGTAATCTTGATCCTGAGACATCAGACGAAATCATGGCGCTGCTGATCAATATTTCAAAAGACTATAATACGGCAGTGGTGATGGCATCGCATGATTATATCGTGGTGCAGAAATTTCCCGCCCGGATGATTCGCACAGAAAGAGGAAGAGTAAGTGATAATGCTAGTATAAGTATTGACTAAGCCGCCCGGCATTTTTAGCTGTATCATAAATGCCTTCCAGCAGATTTTTTCGCAGCATTATTTCTTCTTCAGTAAATGGCTGGTGATAAAGTTGTGTGATGATAGAAGCAATAGCACCAGCATTCGATCCAATATGACAGGCTGCTTCAAGACCTGTGCCCATTATCATTTCGTCGTTCACTACACAATGACGGCCTTCAAAAAGGGCATGAAGCAATTTTATTTTTATACCAGAGGTGCTGAAGGAAGGAAGTACATTGATATGAGCATTTTTTACCAGTCCATTTATTTCTGATCCCGATGGACTGGCCACAAGGCTGGTGTGTTCTTTCAGGCGAACCAGTTTCTCTAATTTTTTTGATGGGTACTTACCAGCAATAACCAGTGGTATTTTTATTTTGGAAAAGATTTCAGAAAGCAA
This sequence comes from Chitinophagaceae bacterium, assembly GCA_032654705.1. GTDB lineage: Bacteria > Bacteroidota > Bacteroidia > Chitinophagales > Chitinophagaceae > JJ008. Next base: position 1,339,809 of record JAULAZ010000003.1, on the reverse strand, counting down.
CCAGGCCGCCGCTTTTTCATTTTCCGGAACAGAAAGGTTGCCATGGTAAAGACAGAATTTTCCCATGCCTTCCGGGTTGTTAATCTCTTTGTATGGAATGAATGCCGGAGAAAAAAGTGTGTTTTCTAATCCGTATTGGTTTTTAAAAATGATTGCATCCTTTTCTGTTATACAGGCGTAGTAGCAATGGTGCGGAAGATTTTGTTGGTATTTTTTTAATAGCCGGCTTTCGGTTCTGTAATATATTTTTTTGAAAAGCTGATTGGTTGATTTAGACAGTTGCTGGTAATATTCACACTCATCATTATGCAGCCGGACTAATATTTTTTTGTTTTTATTCAGTTGGGGGATAATGCCTGTGCAGTGAACCCCTTCAAGCAATACGGGATAGTTGTCTTTATTCAGGTTTTCAACCAGGCTGGCATTTATTCTTGATGCAACGATATAGGGAATTTTGCGGGAGAATCCTTTGAGACCTGTTTCTCGTTGGTATGCATTGATAGTTTCGCAGTATTGATTTAATTCATCATGCCCGCCACGATGATGGTAGGAAAAATAATGCAGGTGAATCTTAATGCCGAGGCGATAAAGTGCTTCTATTTTATAAAACATGTCAATGGCGCCGCCATAATCAGCAGGCCAGGGCATATCAAGACATACTATGTGAAGATGGCGGTTCAAGGGTTGAAAACAGATTGATAAAAAGAGAGTAATTTTTTTTCTTCGTTCTGCCAGTTGAGTTCCAGCCTTGCCCTGATGCAGTTTTCTTTTAGCCGGTTTAATAAAACTTCATTCATCAGTAAACCATTCAGGGTAGATGCAATTTTTTGTGGGGCTAAATCAGTGATCAGTACAGCTACTTCAAATTGTTTGTTGATATTATGATATTCGGGGTAATCCATAGTAACCTGCGGTAACCCGGCATGAACATAATCAAAAAATTTATTGGGCAGGGCCAGGTATTGATTTAATCCATCTTTTTCTGCCAGGGCAATGCCAATAGTGGCTTGTTGTGCTATATGCCACATTTCTTCCGGCTGCATCAAACCTTTCAGTTCGATTTTATTTTCCAGTTTATATTTACCGATAAGTTTTTTTAGTTGCAGCATAAAATTGCCATCGCCGCATATAACCAATTTACAGTTTACCCACCGCATGGCAGGAATAAGATATTCAAAACCTCTGGCTTCGTTAACGGCTCCCTGGTATAAAATAAATTTTTCAGCACGGTTAACCGGGTTGAGTGGTTTCAACACCGGCACATTCCGGATGGTTTTATAGTTTACGCCATACCGGCGGTGAAATTCGTCTGCAATACTTTTGCTAACGGTATAGCCAAATTTGAATTTTGGTACAAACTTCTTTTCAACTCTTGTCCAGATTTTTTTTATCCCTGGCCGGCTAATTACTTCTTTTAATTCAGTAAACAGTTCATGTGCATCATAAATGCGGGGAATACGTTTAAACCACGAAACAATATGACAGGGAATGATGGTGTCGAGATCAATGGCACAGACAGCATCCATTCTCCTGAATAGTAAATAGCAGGAAAGCCGGAGATTATATTCGAAGTAAAATAATTTTCCTTTATTGAACCAGCAGCGGATTCTCTTTTGTTTATATTTTTTTTCTGATAATGGAAGGGAAGAAGATAATTTTCTTCCGGACAATGTTACTGCATAACCATTCTCTGCCAGCGTGGTGCAGATGCGCTGCATTCGCTGATCATATGTAAGGTCGTTAGTAACAGTAAAATAAATCCGTTTCAAAAAAAATTATAATCGTTTATTGGGTTGTTTCAAAAAAAGAAAGGCTTTGCAAATATGCAAAACCTTAAACTTTTAAACTATTTAACTTTTAAACCAGTTATTACCCCAAGTTCATGTTATCCATTCCCTCATTCTGATTCTTCATGTTTTTGCGTTTGAAAAGATTAGGGTCAAACTTTCCAAACCGCCAGCTAAAGTTTAGCCGCAGCACCTGCGGGTCGCGACGGCGAAAAACATCCTGTGTGAAATAGGCAGAAGCAGAATGAATATCGGAACGACGGGTTCTGAAAATGTCGTTTATGTTTAATGAAAAAGAAGCCTGTTTGTTTTTCAGGAACTCATATTTCAACGCGGCATCCACCCAATAGTTGGCCCTTACATATCCTTGCGCAGAGGTGGACTGACCATACATGCCACCACCGCCCATTCCGCCACCCATTCCACCGCCACCACCACGGCCACCACCTTCGCCACCACTGCCACCGGGAGGTAATACAGTTTTGGATTGGTAATTACCGGATAACTGGAACGTGAAATTTTTAGGAAGTTTTAATGTATTATTGACTTTGGCAAACCAACTGGCAAACTGATCCTGCTTCGGCTGATTGGGTTGATCAATATTGATTTTAGAAGTAAATAAGTTCAGGTTACTGGTAAGATCCCATTTTTTGGTCATTTTAGTTTTTAATGTCATTTCAAGACCTGTTACATAAGCTGAGTTGGCATTGATATAAGTATTGATCAGGATATCCTTACCATTTGTGAGATTTGTTTCTTTCTCCTGGAAACGGGTAATAAGATTAGTTGTGTTTTTATAATATAGTGAAGCAAGAAAATTGTCTTTGTTTTTCTTAAATGTTTTTTGATAGGATAATTCAACAGCGTTGGTGAACTCCGGTTTCAGATCGGGATTGCCACGACTGATATTCAGTGAATCTGAATAATCCGTATAAGGATATAACTGGAAAAAATTGGGACGATTGATCTTGCGGGTATAATTCAATTGTAATTCCTGGTCGCTCTTCATTTTATTACTCAGGAAAATACTTGGAAAAAGACTAACAGGGAATTTTGTGTTGAACTGTTGATGCTTATCTGGCAAATGCCCTTCATAAGTGGAACTTTCAACTCTTAAACCCAGTTGATAGCCAAAACTTTTAATCTGGTTAGTATATGTGGTATAGGCCGCATATACTTTATCAATGCTGTTGTAATTCACAGACAAAAGTGGCTTATATAAAGTAATGCCTGAAGAATCAATGAAAAAATCGTTTCTGCTATCAACATTTCTGATGGAGGCCCTTACACCTATTTCAAATTTTGACTTCTCATTGATTGGGTTGGTATAATCAGTCTGTAATACCAGGTTCTCAAAACCGGCTTTGCCCAGCTGTTGTTGTTTAAATATTCCGGACAAGGTATTCTGTGGCCATTTGTAATTATCGGTTTGTATAATATTGCTGCTGGTGCTGCTGCTGTTATTATATGTTGCATCGGCAGTAAACTCCTGCCCTGATCTTGGAAAATTATGTTTATAGCTAAGTTGCACTCCTTTATTCTGCATCTGGCTATTGTTATTTGAAACCCGCTGGCTTAAGGAAGTAATTATTGGGTTGTATAATGAGTCAACCAGGATATTGCTGGTAGTAACAGGCTTGAATCTTCCTGAACCGATATTTGCCGCTACAGAAACAGTATTTCGGTTATCAACAAGAAAATCTGCGCCGCCACGGATAAACATAAAATTACCTTCCGAAATACTCCGGTCTGTTTGATGCAGGTTTGTGAGTGGGGTTCCTATCATTGTAGAACGATCAGTAGTGCCATTGCTGATGGATTTGCGCTGGTTGTAGTTTGCATTCAGAAAAAGATTTATTTTTTCCTGGCGAAGATTAATATCTCCACCCAAACCAATTTTTGCTCTCGAATCAAGATTAACCCGGGTGCCGCCGTTGTAACCAATTTTTTTATTCTTTTTCAGTACAACATTCAATATGCCTGCTGTGCCGCCGGATGCATCAAACTTGGCAGAAGGATTGGTAATGATTTCAACGCTTTCAATTACATCTGCAGGAATCTGGTCCAATGTCATGGTAGTGGGTCGTCCATCTACAAATAGTTGCGGGGTATTATTCCGCATCGTTACATTGCCATCAATATCTACGCTGATGGAAGGAACATTGCGCATCACATCTACGGCTGTGCCACCTGCGGAAACCAAATCTTTATCTACATTAAAAACTTTACGATCAATTCCTAATCTCAATCCGGGATTTGAAGCAGTTACCGATACGTTTTCCAGCAGTTTTTCATCAATAGTAATGATGATATTACCCAGATCTTTGTCCAATGCACCAAGCATTGCATTCATATCGCCATTATTTCCACCCATTTTTAGATCAAAAGAAACAGCCTGTTCATAAGGTTTATAACCAACCACTGTTACTTTTAACTTCATGGGGCCAAAAGCCGGGATATTTTCGAGGCGAAACTCCCCGTTGGTTTTAGTAATCATTCCTGCCACCACGGCTTCTTTTCTTTTTTTTGTAATTGTGTCAAGTTTGTTTGCTAATAACTGTACGGAGGCATATTCAATCGGCTTTAAGCTTTTTGATTCAATTAATTTTCCATAAAGGCTGCCGGTTGGCATTTGTCGGTTGCCATTGGGGCGATTTGCCCCGTTCTGCGGCATCTGTGCAAATAGGGTATAGCTGGTTAGAAATGAAACTAAAACGGCTGCAATTTTTCTCATTATTCTGATTTGAAGTTTAGACGTGCAAAGGTGCCAGAACCTGCTTACAGGTTCATCATAAATTGATAAGTGGTATGATGGCTGGCATGAAGTGGACAAGGTTATTAAAAAATATTTTTTAACTCTTTTATTTTACAATATGAATAAGGTAATTATTATTTGTATAACTCCGATAATAAATCCAATAACAGCACCAGCGATCTCCACAAGCCTGAATTCTTTTGCCATTTCCCGGTGCAATATTTTTTCAAGATCATCCGGCGAAATATCAGCAACTTTTTTATTGACAATCCGTTCAAGATCAAATTCTGTTTTCAGGTTGCCGGCAAACTGCTTCATTACTTGTGGAAACAGGGTTTCTATTTCCTTCATCAAAGCTGTTTTTAGTTTATTAATTGTTTTATCACCGATAAACATACTGATCATTGGCATTTCAGCGCCCAGCCTGTTTCGGAGAAAGTCATCAATATGTGCTTCAATCATCGGGAGTATCTTCTCCAGGGTTTGCGGGTCGCTGATTTTATTTTCAATATCATCAAATGAAAACATGGTGCCAGCAAGTTTTCCCAGCCTTTCGCCAAATTGCTGCTGGCGTTTGGGAAAAATTCCCTGGAAACTAATACCCAGTATTTTTTTTGGTTTACGGGGATGAAACAACAGCTTTATGGCGATCCGGCAGGCGACCCACCCAATGAAAGCAGAAATAACAGAAATAATAAATAGCCAGTAGTTCATTTTAATAAAATGGTGCGCAAAGAAACAGAAAGATGGGGCGTATTCAAAATCTCGTTTGGTATAAGGCCTGATTTTCTATATTTTTGTCTTCCCAAAATGGTAGCCATAGCTCAGTTGGTTAGAGCATCAGATTGTGGTTCTGAGGGTCGTGGGTTCGAACCCCATTGGTTACCCGGATTTAAAGCTTCTCACCAGGAAGCTTTTTTTTATGCAGCCATTCATCAAAAACTGGTGTTAAAAGCTTATAAAGACTAGAAAAACAGCGTTTTTATGTTATTTTTGGATTATGTCTAATGTAATTAAATACCTTTTGAATATGAAGAGACTTCCAATTGTGATCATGATGATTGTTGCTGGTTCATTCCTTGCCTTTAAAACGATGGGAACCGGTACCCGCAGCACCTCCACTAATCCGCCCTCCAGGTATGAACAAATCCTGAAATTGGTTGGCGAAATGCTTACCCAGGCTCATTACAGTCCTCAATCCATCAATGATGCCTTTTCCAAAAAGATTTTCAAAAAATTTATAGCAGATCTCGACCAGGAAAAAAATATCTTATTAAAAAAGGATGTTGATTCGCTGAAAAAATATGAATTAAAGATTGATGATGAAATTAAAGGAGCCCCGGTTGAATTTTTCCTGGCTGCAGGAAAAGCCTTTAATACAAGAATGGAGGAAGTGGCAAAAATGAATGCTGAAATTCTTTCAACCCCTTTTGATTTTACCATTGATGAAGAGGTGATACAGGATGCCGATAAATTAGACTTTACAATTACCGATGCTGAAAGAAAAGAAAGGTGGAGAAAGAAGTTAAAATTCATGACACTGGAACGTTACGTCGATTTACTGGACACCCGTGAAAAAAATAAAGGGAAAGAGGGATTTGTGATAAAGACCAATGAAGAACTGGAAAAAGATGCCCGGGATAGAGTAAAGAAAATAATTGACAGAACGTTTGACCGCTATCGTTTTAAGTTTAATGATGATGATAAATTTAATTTATTTGTAAATGCCATCACCACCACGATGGACCCACACTCAGAATTTTTCCCTCCTGTGGATAAAAGGTATTTTGATGAAGAGATGAGTGGTCGTTTTTTTGGCATTGGCGCTTCCCTGCAATATGATGATGGCAATATTAAAATTACCAGTGTGATTACCGGCAGCCCGGCGTATAAATCGGGTGAATTACAACCGGGTGATATTATTCAAAAAGTGGCGCAGGGCAAAGATGAGCCGGTTGATCTGACTGGTTTTGTAGTGACAGATGCCGTTAAAATAATCCGGGGTAAAAAAGGAACAGAAGTACGGCTTACCGTTAAGAAAATAGATGGCACCATCAAAGTAGTAACACTTATCCGTGATGAAATTGTGCAGGACGAAACTTTTGCCCGAAGCGCTATTGTAAAGAATAATGGCGAAAAAATCGGCTATATTTTTCTGCCTGAATTTTATGCAGACTTTGACCATCCCAATGGTCCCCGTTGTTATATTGATGTGGCGAAAGAAGTAACCAAACTGAAAGAACAGAAAGTGGATGGTATTGTAATCGATCTTCGCAATAATGGAGGCGGTTCCTTGTACGATGTGGTGCAGATGGCCGGGCTGTTTATTGATGAAGGCCCGATTGTGCAGGTAAAGGACAGGGATAATAAACCAAGTGTATTAAAAGATAAAGACAGGAATGTTTTATACTCCGGTCCGCTTGCCGTAATGGTAAATGAATTCAGCGCTTCTGCTTCAGAAATATTTGCAGCGGCCATCCAGGATTATAACCGCGGTGTTATCATTGGCAGTACCTCTACTTATGGCAAGGGAACTGTTCAGCGTAATATTGGCCTTGATGCGGAGACAGGTTTTTCTATGTCCAATTCAGATTTGGGTACGGTGAAGCTGACTTTGCAAAAATTTTACCGGATTAACGGTGGCTCCACACAGTTGAAGGGAGTTAACTCTGATATTATATTGCCTGATAATCTTGAATACCTGAAAGTGAGGGAAAAAGATGATCCCGATGCACTTCCCTGGGATGAAATAAGCAAAGCCAGCTACACCAACTGGAATTCGGGGTATGATTTGAAGACCATTCAGCAACTCAGTAATCTGCGTTTGGAAAATGACAATACATTCAGGTTGATCAAAGAAAGTACCGAATGGCTTTCCAAACAAAATGATAAAGAATACTCACTCCAGATTGATAAGTATCGTTCGCAACTGGCAATGATCCGCTCAACAATGAAACAACTGGAAACACTTTTTAAACTGAACAATGAACTGGATGTATCTGCATTGCCCAATGAAACCAACCGCTGGGAAAATGACAAGAGCAAGCAGGATCGTTTCAATCAATGGTTAAAAGGTTTGCAAAAAGACATTTATCTTGACCAGGCGGTAAAAGTGATGAACGATATGATAAGCCAGCAAAACATTGTGCGGGTTAAATCAACTGAGCCGGCTGTCAAAAACTAATAGAAAATTATTTTAATGAAAAGCCCCCGCTTAAAGAACGGGGGCTTTTCATTTGATGGTATTCCTGGTTATGCCAGGTATTTTTCCTTTACTACTTTACTATGATGAATGGCGTGACCGGCTATGATAAAGCCGATAGCTGCAACATAAATGGATTTGCCACTCGCTGTGCCGCTTGTTTCCGACTGTTCATCATCAAATGAAGCAAAGAGCGACTCGCTTGACAAACGTACTGCTATGAATTCGTTTATCATATCCTTCCATTTTCTTTGCTCCGCCTTACAATTTTCGGCATAGACGTTCTCATCAAAACCCGGAAGGGGAGTGGCATCTTTTCTTGCAATACATAATGCCCGGTAAGCAAATACTCTTTCTGCATCAATAATATGTTGCAATACTTCTTTGATGGTCCACTTGCCTTCGGCATAGCGGTAACTTCTTTTTTTCTTTGGTATTTTTTCCAGGAACTGCAAAAACGATTCAGTTTGTTTGCATAAGACCTTTATCAGGTCATCTCCTTCTGCCTGGTTGATGTAGTTGTGAAAATAATCAGGCACTCTTGACAGGTCGGGGCGTGGCATAGTTAAGTGGCTAGTTTAAGGTTTGTAGTTTATGTTTTGCAGTTGAAAGGTCGGTATTTTTTGAATACCGGGCAACAGGATATTACTCAAAACTCTAAGTATTGAATTGCCTCAGCAGAAGGGGACAGGTATTTTAATTGTTCTGTTTCGGTGTAGTTGGTAAAAGCTTGATCGGGGTAACAGTTGGAATGGATTGGGAACTGGTAACAGTTTCTTTTGATGGAATCCCCATTACCTGCACTGGTTTACTGTCCAATGGAGCGCCAACTGCAATTTCGCAACGATGTCCCGGCTGCCCGTGCGGAGGATTCATGCCGGGTGCAACTTTAGTTGTAGCCGGAACAGTTACAGGAGTTGTGGGTTTGCTGTTCAAAGGAGCACCAACAGCAATATCACAACGATGTCCCGGCTGCCCGTGAGGGGGATTCATGCCGGGTGCAACTTTAGTTGTAGCCGGCACAGTGGCAGGAGTTGTGGGTTTGCTGTTCAATGGGGCGCCAACTGCTATATCGCAACGATGACCCGGTTGTCCATGCGGCGGGTTCATTCCCGGCGCTGTTACTACGGTAGTTGCAGGTTGGTTGGCTGATATATTTACTGGTGTTGTTGCCGGAGCCACAGTTTGCTGAGCAGGTGGACTGTTTAATGGAGCACCAACAGCAATATCGCACCGATGGCCAGGTTGTCCATGCGGAGGATTCATTCCAACTGCCGTGGCACTGACCGGGGTTGTTGTTGAGGTTTTGTTTGGAGCAATATCCAGCGGAACAGTTTTGGGTGGAATGATTATGTTAGCAGGTGTAGCAGCCGGTATGTTTTCTTTTGAATCATTGCTGTTGTCAGCGCTGCCATGACCACATGCCAGCCAGGTACACATAAATAAAGTTGCCGTCAGAAAGCTTAAGAATTTCATGTCTCAAATTTAAAGATTATTCTGAAAATTCCGCTAATCATTCTCCAAAATCTATTTCTTCCTCTTTACAGGAAAAGACTCCTGATTGTGTGTTCCCGATCACATAGCTATCTGAAACCCGGCTTGAAAGAGGAAATAGAAATCTTACACTCTTTTGAATAAAAAACCATGAATTACATAACTAATTTATAAAATTCTATAATACTCATCCCGTTATATACGCTAACCTTTGCTTATAGTAAAAATGCATCTGTTGAATGACTTTTACTTCCCGAATATTTTATTAATTAATATTTATAAAAAGATATTCAGTTGTGGAAAAGGTTTTGATAAGAGATGTATGGTTAGGTAAACTTCATTTTTAAAATTAACAACAATGAAAAAGAACTTATTTTTTGCCATCCTTGGTTTAACGCTGATATTATTTATAGCATCTTGCAGTAAAAACGACACAACTCCTCCTGCCAACACCACTGTTGAAGGCAAATGGGTTGGGTCCTTCACCTACTTTTTAGGAGTAAGTCATTATTTTGCCTTAACATTTAGAACCAACAATGTTGTTTTGGTTGAAGCAAACAGCGCTCCCGATATAGCAAATGGTACATGGAGCCTGGCAGGTGACAGTGTAAGAGCTACTTTTACTTATGTGGGAGGAACTGCCAGTACTTATACAATTGCCGGAAAATATTCAGGTAGTTCAATTGTAATGGACGGTACCATTGGTGACGGAGCCAGTACCAACGGCGCAGGATTTTTTTCTGTTACCAGACAATAAGATCGAAAAGCCAATTACAAATAAAACAGTTTGGCAATTAAGCCAGGCTGTTTTTTTTTGCAGGTAAGGTGTCTTTTTTCCGCCCGGAGTCCGCCGTATCTTTAATGGGTGAAATGCATTTCCGCCTTCGCTGGTCTTCCTAAAACTTTAAACGGCCTTTGTTGCGTCTTGTGTATAGGTCTTGTGCAGCTTGCAAAGAGACCAACAAACGAACAGGAGAAACCCTAAAGTACAGCAGTTGGTGAAGCCTGCTCACAAAAGCTTGCCGCAACACCAGCCGCGGCGGGAAAAGAACGACGAGTGCCACAAATCTCAGCACAAGGCTTTCTGGCACTCGTCTGGTAAGAAAAGTATTGAACCGGGTTTATCTCACCCGTTAATTAAGTTTATCAGAAAAATATTTTACCAGGTTTTCATCGCTCATTTTATTAGCAGTAGATTCTTCCGTTTTTGTGTTTTTAAACTGCGGTGTTTCTGCCAGGTAATGAATAAACTGCTCCTGCACCTGTCCCGTGCCCGTTGCATGCAGGTACGTGGCGTTTTGCAGGTGGGTAGCTATTTCTTTAAAGAATTTTGCCTGTAACATTTTTTTCTGGTTGTTCTCATTCTTGTTACTGGGACTTGGAGAAACTTCTTCCCCTTCTATATGAGCAAGGACTGTTAAACCCCCGGTTCCGGCATTTTCGATTCCTACTACGGTGGCATGATGTGTATCCATCCACACTCCGAATTGTTTTTGATTGGTCATTTTATTTTTTTTTACTGTGCTTTATAAAATCAATTCATGCATCTAACGCATTCCTGCCAGGGCGGAGAACATCCACCGGGGGTAACCGATGAACATTCTTTCGTCCTTTGGTTCTTCTAAATAAAAGCTCCCTTTTGAGGAGCTTTTTAATACATATTTATTAAGGGTTAGTAATTCTGACGATACCTTCTTCTCCGGGCATCATCATCCATATAGACAGGGCGTCTTGTCCCGATCCTTATTTGAAAAAGAGGACGATAAGCAGGACGTTCGATCCTTTGGACCCTGTATTCTCCATTCGTGTGATACCTCCGGTTGATCCTGGTGTCCACATTCACGGGTACATCCCTTCTGTCCCATTCTGTACGTGTTTCCTGCCTGTTTCCATAGTTGTCATAATATACATCCATGTTCCTGTTGCGGCTATCCCTGTAGTTTCCATGCCATTGATCATTGGTTTGATCCCACCGGACATCCTGTACATCCGGGTAATCTCTTTGAAAGGATAGCTGGACCTGGACGTTTTGAGCAAAGATCACCGTACTGCTTAAAAGAAGTACTGGTAAAAATAATTTTTTCATTTTTTTATTTGTTTTATGTTATATCAGCAAAAGATCTGACTTGACTGTGCAAGATGAGATGGTTAGTTGACGATAGTATTACACTATTCTGAATATGTATTGCATAGTTCACAGATTGTTCATGCCTTTAATAATGTATTTACGCCATGGCGGGTGTACTGAGCTTGCGGAAGTATCTCACCCGCCACCGGGGTAGTAGTAAATTTTAAAAAAGATACAAGAAAGTGTTTTTAATTTCCCGCCTTGAGCGGGGCAGGCAAGCTCAGTGTAGCAACCACGGCGTAGCGGCGTTTTGTTTTTATCGAATACCCGCCAAGGCGGACAAATATATCAGGCAACTATAAAAGGATTGGCATTGGCACGGCCCGTGACGGGCACAGTGTCATTTACTACACACAGATATTTGTCCGTTGAGATGTTGATGAGGGAGTAGTGGGTTTTTACCGAACACCCGCCAAGGCGGAAGGCCTGCCGCCTGCCTCTGCCTACGGCAGACAAGTTCGGTAGGTAAACCTGCCTTCGGTAGGTAAAGATGGAAGCGGAAAGCCCGGAGCCCTTTTTTTGAGGGGAGATTCCTCCTTCGTCGGAATGACAACCCTTCGTCAGGCTCAGGATGACAAAAAAAAAACCCTGCATCCTTCGGCTCTTCGACAAGCTCAGAGCTCAGGACTGCAGGGGCTGATTGAGAGTTCAATAATTATTTTATCCCTGTGGCTTTGGTTTTACGGTTGATTTGGCTGGTTTTACCGGGGTCATCTTTCTTTCGCCTTTTATGGTAGAGGCAAATTTGATGGCTTCGTAGGCATTTACCAATCCACCTGATTTACTGATGTCGGACAGCGATACCGGGTCATTGGTTTCCGGATTTTTTACTTTGTCGGCCAGTTTGATGGATGATTTTTCAATCACCATCTTTACCTGTCTTGCACTTAATGCAGGATAATATTCCAGCAAAAATGCAGCAAGACCTGCTACAACAGGAGATGCCATACTGGTGCCCTGGAGATTCTGGTAAGTGTTGCCACCCGGAACCGTAGAATAAATTTTTACACCGGGAGCAAATACATCCACTTCTGTTTTACCGTAATTGGAAAAGTTGGCAGTAAGTCCGTTTCCATTTGCATCATTTTTGGGTCCGCTGGCGCCAACGGTTATCCAGTTATTGGGTCTTTTGCCATCGAGGAATAGCGGAGTGGGATAATTGAAAGTAGTATCAATATCCTTTGCGTCATTACCTGCGGCATGCACCATCAATACGCCTTTGCTTTCTGCATAACGCACCGCATCATCCACCCAATTTTTTTCCGGAGAATATCCTTTGCCAAAACTCATATTGATAACCTGTGCGCCGTTATCCACTGCATAACGGATAGCCAGTGCAATATCTTTATCATGTTCATCACCATCGGGCACGGCACGAACCATCATAATCTTTACATTGTCTGCTATGCCATCCATACCCACGCCATTTTTTCTTGAAGCGCCAATGATGCCGGATACATGGGTGCCATGCAGGGCCGATTTATTACTGGCCATCACATCGGGGTTGCCATAGAATCTGTCATTAAAGTCGCTGTAATTATCTTTTACAATATTCGCCCTGTATTCTTCAGGCGCTGTGTCGGCAGCTTCTGATTTTTTTACTTCACCATCTACATAATCGCCAAAGCCATCGAGAAAATCCTGGTTGGTGGTTTCGAGGGCGTCGTTACCAGACATTAAACCATAGATAGCGGCTTTTGCTTTTTTAGCATCGGCATCTGTGGGTTCAAAAGCTCCCAGTTCTTTACCGGTGTATTTGTCTTTACCCATTGCTATGCGGAGAATGGAATCGCCTTTTACACAATTGGCGTATGCTTTTTTCAAAAAGACGAGTTCAAGACCGCTGGTTTTTGAATCGCTGCCTGCTATTTCTGCTTCAGATCTTTTCCATGCTTTATAGTCAAATAAATCCTGGGCAGACAATTTGCTTTCGTCAATTTGCTTATCACCCCATTTTGATTTTTGATTGTGATAGACCCTTGCTGCTTCGTAAGAATCTTTTTCTACACTTTTTCCATCACGGCCGCCGAGAAAATTCCACCCGTACACATCATCCACATAACCATTCTTGTCATCATCAATTCCGTTGCCGGGAATTTCTTTGGTATTTTTCCATAATACAGCTTTCAGGTCTTCATGGGTGGTGTCGATGCCTGAATCAATAACAGCAACGATAACAGTTTTGCTTTTTAATTTTTTGGCTTTGACAAAATCGTATGCTTTGTCAACACTGAGACCATAATAACCTGTGGTGGCTTTGTCCAGCGTATGCCATCCTTTAGGCACTTCATCTTTCTGGGCAAAAAGAGCAACGGATAACAATGCACTGATGATAAACAGAGAAGTACGTTTCATGATACTATTCATTTATTTGAGTTTATATTGCAAAAATGCTATAAAAGTAAAAATAGTGATTACCATTCATACATTTTATACTAAAGGGTTGTCATAAGAGGGGTTTATGATTTTTTTGGCAGGTGATATTGCCTCAGGTTGCTTCATGCATCAGGCCGGATACGCATCAGGCCGCTTAAAGCGTCCCGATGCTAGACATCAAATTTAATTCCCTGTGCCAGTGGCAGTGAGTTGCTGTAATTAATAGTGTTGGTTTGCCTGCGCATATAAATTTTCCATGCATCGCTGCCACTTTCACGACCGCCGCCGGTTTCTTTATCGCCGCCAAAGGCGCCACCAATTTCTGCGCCGCTTGTTCCGATATTTACGTTGGCAATACCGCAATCACTTCCGGCATGAGAAAGAAATTGTTCTGCCTCCCGCAGGTTTAATGTCATGATGGAAGAGGAGAGTCCCTGCGGCACTTCATTCTGAATAGCTATTGCCTCATCCATTGTTTTGTATTTTAATAAATACAGGATGGGGGCAAAAGTTTCTTGTTGCACAATTTTAAACCCGGGTTGCGCTTCTGCAATGCAGGGCTTTACATAGCAGCCACTTTCGTACCCGGCGCCGGTTAATGCGCCACCTTCTACAACAAATTTTCCGCCTTCTGCTTTACATTTTTCAATGGCATCCAGAAACATTTTCACCGCTTCTTTATCAATCAATGGGCCGACATGATTTTTTTCGTTCAGTGGGTCACCGATACGGAGTTGTTTGTAAGCAGCGACTAATTTGCTTTTTACTGTTTCATAAATGTCTTCATGAATAATCAATCTTCTTGTGCTGGTGCATCTTTGCCCTGCAGTTCCAACGGCTCCGAATAAAGAACCCAGCAATGCAATATCCAGATCAGCATCTTTGGAAATGATGATAGCATTATTGCCGCCTAATTCCAATAAGGATCTTCCAAGACGTGAAGCAACAGTAGCGCCAAGTATTTTACCCATTCCGGTAGAACCGGTAGCAGATATTAATGGCATTCTTGTATCGGCAGCCATCCATCCACCCACTTCACGGTTGCTGACAATTAATCCACTCACACCTTCAGGCACATTATTTTTTGCAAATACTTCTGCAATGATATTTTGACAAGCCACACCGCACAGTGGTGTTTTTGATGAAGGCTTCCATACACATACATCTCCACAAACCCATGCCAGCATAGTATTCCAACTCCAAACGGCCACAGGGAAATTGAAAGAAGAAATAATGCCGACAATGCCGAGTGGATGATATTGTTCGTACATCCGGTGACCGGGACGTTCGCTGTGCATTGTCAGTCCATGCAATTGTCTTGACAGGCCAACAGCAAAATCGCAGATATCAATCATTTCCTGCACTTCGCCATAACCTTCCTGCAGGCTTTTACCCATTTCATAAGAAACCAGTTTGCCGAGTGGTTCTTTATACTTTCGTAATGCTTCACCAATCTGTCTTACTATTTCGCCACGTTTGGGTGCAGGTACCAGGCGCCATGTTTTAAATGCTTCTTCCGCTTTTTTCATTACAGCCTCGTAGCTTTCTTTATTAGCCGTAGTTACAGAACCAATTTTTTTGCCATCAACAGGGGAGAAGGAGTCAATTGTTTTCCCGGTTGAAGGGAGCCATTGGGTGCCGGTGCTTACTCCTTTATTGGTTGATTCTATTCCGAGAGTTTTCAGGAAATCCATGTTGTATTTATTGAGGTTGCAAAGGTAGGGAAGAGATTATAGATGATAATGGACAGATGATAGATGAAACTGTGTCAGAACATTTAGTTCTCTTTCAATTTGGGATGAAAAATTGTTCTTATTTTTTAGCAATAACTTTTTTCAATACTGTTCCCCTTCATTCGGAAAATCTTTACTCTTTACATCTTTAATATACTGTTGCACTGCTTTTGTTGCCTGTTCGTGAATATTCAAATACTGGCGTAGAAAGCGGGGTTTAAATTCTGTATTGATGCCAAGCATGTCATGCATTACCAGCACCTGCCCGTCGCAATCTCCACCTGCACCGATACCAATAGTAGGAATGGAAATACTTTCAGAAACTTCTTTGGCCAATGTGGCAGGTATTTTTTCCAATACAATCGCAAAGCAGCCGGCTTCTTCCAGCAACTTGGCATCTTTTCGAAGTTTATTGGCTTCATCTTCTTCTTTTGCCCTGACGGTGTAAGTGCCGAATTTATAAATGGATTGAGGTGTTAATCCCAAATGCCCCATCACTGGTATGCCGGCGGATACAATTCTTTTAATCGAATCCACCACTTCTTCACCGCCTTCCATTTTTACGGAATGTCCGCCGGTTTCTTTCATGATGCGGATGGCAGAGGCAAGGGCAATATCAGAATTAGACTGGTAAGAACCGAAGGGCATATCCACTACTACGAGGCAACGGTTGATGCCACGGATAACTGACTGGGCATGGTAGATTATCTGCTCCATGGTAATTGGCAAAGTGGTTTCATGCCCGGCCATTACATTGGAGGCGGAGTCGCCTACCAGTATAACATCAATACCTGCGCCATCAATGATTTTGGCAAAAGAAAAATCATAAGCGGTAAGCATGGTGATTTTTTCACCAGCTTCTTTCATCTTGTGTAAGGTGTTGGTGGTGACTTTTTTGATTTCTTTATTAATACTCATTTTGGAATTTTGGAATTGGGAAATTGGGAAATTTTCTTTTTATGCTACCTGGTTTTGTTTGGCAGTCTTACTTGCCGCAGTAAATATAGCAGTTAGTTCCCTGGCTTCTTTAAGAAGTGGTTCAACTTCTTCCTGGGTTCCATTCTTTGTGTCAGGGATAATATCAAGCCAAAAAGTAGATTCATCAGCCTCTTCTTCCACGACTCCCATTTTAGCAATGAATTCAGCATGTGAACGGCCCCGGCAGGCAGCCCGGTAATTTGCGGCAACTGATGAAGCGCTTCTGCCAAGCTGATTGCCAATAATATTACCGCTTCTTCTGTTAGGTAGCTTATCTGCAAAATTTAAAACGTCAACAGCAAATTTTCTTGTCCGGATTTTTAACTCTTTCTCCGTCATACTGTAAAATTTAGTATGAAGTTCAGACAATTTCCCAATTTCTCAATCGCCCTTTTCCCAATTTATAATGTCAGACTTCTATTTCTGTCAACCTTACCTCTTCGTACAAATTATGTATCAAGCCATCGGCCAATCCAATTTTCGGAACAAAAATTTCCTGCGCATCTGCCCATCGCATTACATTAATATAAATCAGCAGGGCCGGAACGATTACATCAGCCCGGTCTTCACGAAGTTTATACTGGCTGATACGTTGCGCCAGCGGCATACTGCTGAATTCTTTATAGTAATCACGAAGTAGTTCAAGAGATAACGGTTTACCTTCCTTGCGTTTGGAGATAGAAAATATTTTATTGATATTTCCACCGGAACCAATAGAGGTTACATGGTGAAGCCCTTTTGTTTTTTTAACAATGAATTCCTTCATCTCCTCCCAGGCGGCTTCAGTCACCTGGTTTTTTAATAAACGGATGGTGCCGATATTAAATGATTTTTTAAATACCAGTTTGCTATCGCTGAAGAAAGTAAGCTCAGTACTACCGCCTCCCACATCAATATATAAATAGGATTCATCTGTTGTCATATTTTCGGCAATATGATTTTCATAGATTAAACTAGCTTCCTGGTCGCCGCTGATCACTTCTATCTGTATGCCTGTTTCTGCTTTTACTTTTGTAATGATCTCTTCTGCATTGGAAGCATCACGCATGGCGGAGGTGGCACAGGCTTTCAGGTGTTTCACTTCATATACATCCAGCAATAATTTGTAGGCTTTAATAGTGCTGATGATTTTTTCCGCTTTGGTTGCAGATATTTCTCCTTTATCAAATACATCAAACCCCAGGCGAAGCGGAACACGGACCAAACCCACTTTGATAAATTCCGGAACACCCTGGAGGCCGGGGATCACATCTGTTATCAATAATCTTGCTGCGTTACTTCCAATGTCAATGGCTGCCAGTCTCACGGTTTATCTGTGTTTTTTTGTGCAGGTAATTATATGTTTCTACCTGCGATCGGATTTTCTTTTTAGTCGTTCGTACATATTCATTGCTCAGTTCATTGTCCAGCCATCTTGCTTTTACATTATCCTGCAATTGTATGTCAAGTATATCTATCAGTTCCTGTTTTAACTCTTCATTCCAGATGGGGCAGGTGGCTTCCACACGGTGTTCAAGATTTCTAACCATCCAGTCGGCCGAAGATATATAAACTTTCTCTTTGCCTTTGTTATGAAATACCCACACTCTTGCATGTTCAAGATATTCATCCACGATGCTGACAGCCCGGATGGGTTTTTGAAATTTTTTATTTTCTGACAACATGCAGAAAATTCCGCGGATAATTAATTTAAGTTGTACGCCGGCCCGGGCAGCTTCATATAATTTCTGAATCATGTCTTCATCTGAAAGTGAATTCATTTTTAACGTAATGGCCGCTGGTTTTTTCTTTCTTGCCTGTTTTATTTCTTCGTCAATCAATTTCAGCATTTCTTTTTTTGCAAAGGAAGGGCTGGGGATAATGACTTTACAATCTTTGAGAAAATTAATACCTGTTTTAGGTTGTTCCAGGTAGCTGAACATCCGGTTCACATCCGTCATTATTTTCTGGTTGGCCGTCAGCAGGCAATGATCGCCATAAACTTTTGCTGTTTTTTCATTCAGGTTGCCCGTGCTGACAAAACCATAAAGGATGCTGTTGTTGTCCTTTGTTTTTTTCCGGATGACACAAGTTTTCGAATGCACTTTCATATTGGGAATTTCCACAAGCACCTTGGCGCCTTCTTCTTCCAGCCTGTTTTTCCATTCGATGTTGGCTTCTTCTTCAAACCGGGCCCTGAGTTCAATCATCACCACTACTTCTTTCCCGTTTCGTACCGCATTAATCAGTGCATTGATGATTTTTGATTGTGATGACAGCCGGTAACAGGTAATTTTTATTGTGGTGACGTCGGGATCAAAAGCAGCTTCACGAATCAGGTCAATCAACGGTAAAAAAGAATGATAAGGAAAATGGAGCATCACATCTTTTTCAAGTATTACATCAGTCACTCTTCTTACCGTAAGCAATGGATGGTCAAAGGGTTTTTTCCGTTGTCTTTTTTCCTTAAACACCTGGTCAGGAAAATCCATGAAGTGGCGGAAGTCATGTATCCTGCCACCGGGTATCAGGTTATCTCTTTTGGAAAGATTCAATCTGCGGATCAGGTATTCGAGAAGACCGGGATCCATCTCACGGTCATAAACAAAACGAACAGGTTTCCCTTTACGGCGGTTTTTGATTCCTTTCTCCAGTTTCTGGATAATAGTAGTAGAAACATCTTCATCAATATCAATTTCCGCATCACGGGTTACTTTAAAAATATGAGAGTGATATTGCTCGTATCCGAAATAGGAAAAAATATCCGGTAAATTAAAACGTATGATATCTTCCAGTAAAATAATATGACTTTCCTCCGGTTTGGAAGGCAGGATAGTAAATCTTCCGAGTGTTCTGATTGGAATTTCAATAAGGGCATATTTTTTTTTGAAGGCGCTTTCTTTTTTCCACATCACTACGGCCAGGTAAATGGATTTGTCGTGCAAGGCGGGAAATTCAGGAATGTTTTCAATCATCAGGGGAATTACTTCCGGGCTTACTTCTTCTTCAAAATAGTTGCGGACAAAATTCTGCTGCTCATGGTTCAGGTCTTTTTCGGTGCGCAAAAATATTTTTTGTTCGTTCAGTTGTTGCAGCACTTCTTCCCATATCCGGTTAAATTCACCCTGCTGGTTCAGCACGGTCATCTGTATTTCATCAATAATTTGCTGGGGATTATTTTCCAGGTGCATATTGGCTTTGTGGCCAAATTGTATCATCCGCTTGAGGGTGGCCACCCGCACCCGGAAAAATTCATCCATGTTATTGGAAAAAATTCCAAGGAAGCGGATACGTTCCCGTAGCGGCACGGTTGCATCGGCTGCTTCCTGCAATACTCTTGCATTAAAAGAAAGCCAGCTAATGTCACGGGCAATTGTTTTTCGCTTGTCGTGGTAAGCCATTTTATTTATTATTCAGGGATAAGATATGAAAATATATGATGAGAAAAAAGCAATAAAAATTGGCGCAATAATTTCAACCTTTATTTAGCTGCTTAATTGTCGCTGTAGTCGAGAACCCTTCCAATATCGGATTAAAAACCACCCGGCCACCATTTTCTATAACTTCTTTGGCACCCGCAATTTGTTCTACTGTATAATCGCCGCCTTTTATCAATACATCCGGCATAATGGCTTTGATCAGTTCAAGCGGCGTGTCTTCTTCAAATAGCACCACCGCATCCACCATTACTAAAGAAGCAAGCAATAAAGCTCTTGCATCCTGGTTATTGATGGGGCGGCTTTCGCCTTTCAGTCTTTTTACCGATGCATCAGCATTCAACCCCACAATTAAATAATCAGCTTCTTTAGCAGCCTGTGAAAGAGAAAAAATATGCCCGGTGTGCAGTATGTCAAACACTCCATTGGTGAAGGCAATCTTTTTGCTGAGCAGGCGCAACTGAGATACCTTCTGTATTATTTGTACAGTGCTAAAAATTTTTTCCGGGATGCAATCAGCTCTTTTCAAGTTTTCTTTTTTTATTGTAATAAGGAATAGCTACAAAACTAAACAAACCGCCAATGAGAATTACAGATGTTTGCGCCAGCCAGAGTATCCAGCCAAATGCCAGGGCAATGCCTTCATTCAGCCCATATACTTCCATTGTTTTTTGTAATAGATAAGCGTAGGCGCCAATGCCACCGGGAGTTGCTATCATGCCGATGCTGCCGGCGGATAAAACGGTGAATGCTTCATTGATGCCAAATTGCTGGGTTTCCTTCAATGCCATAAAACCCATATAGCCACCGGCAAGGTATAAGGCCCAAATACAGGTTGTAAGAATGATAAACAACCATCTTTTTTTCAGGTGCTGAATGGCGCTTAAGCCCTGCCAGATGCTTCGTCCTATTCTTCTAAACAACAAAACAAGGTCTTTGAAATTCTTTTTCTTCTTTATCATCCATATTGCCAGGAGAATAATTATTAGTCCTGCGAGAATCATTAATACCAGGGATGAAGAAATTGTTTTATGACCACCGCCTGCTTTTTTTGAATTGAAAATAGTATCGATTAACTGTGAATATATATCTGGTTGAATGACCAGTGTGATTCCAAAAACAAGTAGTAACGAAACAGCATCAATCACTCTTTCAAGAATGATAGTTCCAATTAACTTATCAGCCGGTATCTTTTCATAACGGGCCAGCACGGTGCATTTTAAAACTTCACCCAGCCGGGGAACGGCCTGGTTAGCTAAATATCCAATCATTACTGCAAAAAATGTATTGGCAACTGATGGTTTGTAGCCCAAAGGCTCAATCAATAATTTCCATCGCATGGCCCTGAACAGGTGGCTGAGAAAAAGAATACAGAATACCGGAATAAACAACCAGTACTTTGCAGTTTTTAGTGATGCTTTTATCAGTGACTTATCATCACTGGTCAGGTCTTTTACTGACCACCAGACCAAAAAAATACCCAACCCAAGGAAAAAACCGTATTGAAATATGGTGCGGAGTCTTTTATTCATATTCAATATACCGAAAGTAGAGAAAAGGTGGTGAGAAGACAAATGACGTTTATTAGGCAAATGAGTAATGTCCGTCAAAGAAGTCAAAAGGATCCTATTTATTCCTTCGAAAATATTTTGTCTCCATTGACTTGTAAAGCATAGCTGACATTTCTTAGTTCAACAGCATATTATCAATCAGCCTCACTTCATTTATAAATGCGGCTACCAGGGCCACCAATTTCTGATTCCCATCCCATTCATTTACAAAAGAAAGATTTTTTGCATCTGCAATTTCAACGTAATCAACCCTGAAGCCATCGGTTTCAAGATTTGATTTTGCCTCCCGGGATAATTTATCCAGGCTCCCTTTTTTAAAATTCTCTTTTATCATCTCCAGGTTTTGATAAATAGCAGCGGCTTTTGTTCTTTCCTGATTATTTAATCGCATATTCCTGCTACTCATCGCCAGTCCGTTTTCTTCCCGAAGGGTAGGGCAGATATTTATTTTTATCTTTTTTTCATGCTTTATCAATTCAACCAATTTTGTAATAACCATGCATTGCTGGTAATCTTTCTGACCAAGAAATAAATGGCCTGGTTGAACAATATTAAGTAACCGGTGAACCACCATACACACCCCCTGGAAATGACCCGGCCGGTATTTTCCTTCCAGTATCGTTTCAAGATAACCAAGATCATAATGCATATTCCCGGTAATGCCATCCGGATATATTTCTTTTTCTTCAGGGAGAAATAAAACATCACAGCCGGATTTTTCAAGCAGGTAAATGTCCTTTTCTATAGTGATGGGGTATTTCTTAAAATCTTTTGGATCGTTGAACTGGGTAGGATTTACAAATATGCTACAGATTGTACTATTTCCTATTTCATTTGAGGCATTGATTAATGAAATATGACCGGCGTGCAATGCACCCATTGTGGGCACAAAACCGATGGGCTTAACTTCTTTCTGCTGAATTTCAAGCCATTTATGGAGGTCTTTTGTTTTTTTAAATAAGATCATACCAAATGATAGGTTAATGGCAATTGTTTGCCCCAAACAACTATTTCAGCGTAAAATAACTACCTTTGCCGCCTTTACCAAATGGATATAAATTAAACGGTAAGCTCATGTCAGCCAAGAAAAGAATATTATTTATTGCCAATGAGATGTCGCCCTACCTGGAGCTGACAGAATTTTCGGAAATAGTGAATAAGCTTGCCATCAAGGCCAACGACAATAATTTTGAAGTTCGCTGCATTATGCCCCGTTTTGGCATTATCAACGAACGCCGGCACCGCCTGCATGAGGTAGTAAGACTTTCCGGTATTAATGTATCGGTGGATAATGATGATATTCCATTACAAATCAAAGTGGCCTCCCTGCCGAGTGCAAGACTACAGGTTTACTTTCTTGATAACGAAGATTTATTCAGGCGCAAATTTATTTTTCATGATGAAAATGAAAAATGGTTTGATGATAACGGACTACGCACTGTTTTTTATTGCAAGGGAGCACTGGAAACCGTTAAAAAATTCGGTTGGCCGCCAGATATCATTCATTGCAGCGGCTGGATGACAGGACTTATTCCTGCCTACCTGAAGACATTATATAAAAAGGAGCCGGTTTTTGCTCACAGTAAAATAGTTTTTACTATCGGGCAGAACACTTTTAAAGAAAAATTGGGCAGTGATTTTATTAAAAAGGCATTGATCCATGCTTCATTAAAAGAAAAAGATCTTGAGATATATAAAGATGCCAATAACACAGCCATGTTCCGCGGTGGCGCCAGTTTTGCCGATGCCATTACTTTTGGTGCCGATAAAATCGAAAAAAAATTGGTGGATGAATTTTCAAAAGTGAGAGGAAAGAAAACGCTGCCATATAATCCGGAAGGAGATTTAACAGACTATTTACAACTCTATAGCGACCTTGCGGCTAAATAATAAAACCACTAACCCGGACATAAATCTACATTGTGAAGAATAGTTATTTCGCTTTATCTTTTTTAGCAATCATCACTTCGGTTGCTGTTTTATTTTCCGCCTGCAGAAAAATTAACGAATCTACCGAACTGGGCGGCGGGCTCATACCGCCGGTAGATAATATTACCACTTTTGATACTTCACTTTCTGTGCAAGCTTTTAATGATACGTTTGGGCTGGCCAACGACTCATTGTCTTTATTAAGAAATGATGAATTTTTCCTTGGAAAAATAAATAACGATCCATTTTTTGGAAGAACAGATGCCCGGATATTCCTGGAATTAAAGCCTCCCTATTTCAAATACTTTTTTGCCAATTCTAATCCTGACAGCCTGCATTTAGATTCTGTTGTACTTGTTTTAAATTATGTGGAAACATATGGAGACTCAACCGTTCCGCAAACTGTTAATGTATATGAAATTGATCAAAGTTCTGATTTTAAAAAAGATTCGAGCTATCTAATCAGGCAGAATAATTTCACCTATTCAAATCTGCTTGGTTCAAGAACTTTTGCACCGAAAATTCTGGATGATTCAATAAAAGCCTATAAGGATACTACGATAAATCAACTGAGGATAAAACTTGCTAACTCTTTTGGTACCCGTTTGCTGGGTTATGATTCTACAGGAAACACAGGTGCCTATTCCAGCGACTCAGCTTTTCGAACAAAATTCAAAGGCTTTGCCTTGCAATCCATGGGCAACGGGGAGGCCGTTATGGGATTTAGTTTGGCCGGTAGTAACACAAAGCTGGCCATATATTATCGCTATGAAAAGAATTTAGTAAAAGATACAACTGTTACTTATTTTACTTTTAATGGAACCAATATTTTAGATCCAAACGCAAGCGCATCAGCTAACTATATTCAAAGGGATTATTCCGGAACACCTCTGCAGGCATCTTTAGGCGGATTAACGCAAGACCAGGTAGTTTATATCCAGGGATCGCCGGGAACTTTTGCCACTATTAAAATTCCCGATCTTGGAACGATCAGCAATCGTTTGATACATCGGGCAGAATTGATAGTTGAAGAACTATATGATATCAGTGACAGCACTTTCAGGGTTCCTGATTTTCTTTACCTGGATGCTTATGATCCAACAATTTCTTCCAATTATAAGTATCGTACTATTCCTTATGATCTTTCTTATTCTCAATCGGGACTTGACTTTGGAGGTTTTGGTTGTATACCGGTTATTACTACTGATGGCTTTGGTAATAAAATAAGGCAATGGAAATTTAATGTTTCCCGGTATGTGCAGCATGTGCTTACCCATACGCAAACCTTATATGATTTTCGTTTGTCGGCGCCATATACCTTTAATGAGCAGTTTGGTATCCCTCCGGGGACTGATCAGAAAATTCCCATTTTTTTAAATCCTGCCATTGTTAAAGGAAGAATAAGACTGGGTGGTGGAAATCATCCTACACAACGGATGCGGCTGCGATTGATTTATTCAAAACTCTGATTACTTATTTATCAAGATATGTTTATAAGCCTCCCATTTCAACCGGGGGGCTTTTTTCGTTATGCATACCACCTTATCTTTGCGGACTAAAATTTTACTTCATGCCATATTTATTTACTTCCGAATCAGTTAGCGAAGGACACCCCGATAAAGTTGCCGATCAGATTTCTGATGCATTGATTGATAACTTTCTTGCATTTGACCCTCAATCAAAAGTAGCCTGCGAAACACTGGTAACAACCGGCCAGGTTGTATTGGCTGGTGAAGTGAAATCAAAAGCATATTTGGATGTACAGGAAATTGCCCGTGGAGTAATCAGAAAAATAGGTTACACCAAGAGCGAATATATGTTTGAAGCCAGTAGTTGTGGTGTGTTGTCTGCTATTCATGAGCAATCGTCTGATATTAACCAGGGGGTCGTTCGCCAGAAAAAAGAAGAACAGGGTGCCGGCGACCAGGGAATGATGTTTGGATATGCCACGAATGAAACAGAGCATTATATGCCATTGGCATTAGACCTTGCGCATAACTTATTAATTGAACTGGCTGTCATCCGCAGGGAAAAGAATTCAAAGATGCCTTACCTGCGCCCGGATGCGAAAAGCCAGGTTACGTTAGAGTATGATGATAATAATAAGCCTGTTCGCATTGATGCGATTGTAATTTCCACACAGCATGATGACTTTGACCATGAAACAAAAATGCTGGCTAAAATAAAAAGCGATGTCATCAATATTCTTATTCCGAGAGTAAAGGCTAAGTATAAGAAATATGCAAAGCTGTTCAATAACAATATCAAGTATCATGTGAACCCAACCGGTAAGTTTGTAATCGGTGGTCCGCATGGCGATACAGGATTGACAGGCCGTAAAATTATTGTTGATACCTACGGTGGCAAAGGTGCACACGGTGGTGGCGCCTTCAGCGGTAAAGATCCTTCTAAAGTTGACCGCTCAGCAGCGTATGCCACCAGGCATATTGCAAAAAATTTAGTGGCTGCCGGCTTGTGCAGTGAGGTATTGGTGCAGGTTTCTTATGCCATTGGCGTGGCACAGCCCACAAGCATTAATGTGAATACCTATGGCACTGCTAAAGTAAAATTAACCGACGGTGAGATCAGCAAAATAGTGGAAACTGTTTTTGATATGCGTCCTTATTTCATAGAGCAGCGATTCAAACTTCGCAATCCCATCTATAGCGAAACTGCTGCTTATGGCCACATGGGCCGCAAGCCGCAAATAGTTGAAAAAACATTTACTTCTCCGGATGGAAAGAAAGTAACAAAAAAAGTGGAACTCTTTACCTGGGAGAAATTAGATTATGTGGGGAAGGTGAAGAAGGCGTTTGGCATGAAATAGGCCTCCCCAAACCCCTCACAAGGAGGGGCTTTAGAAGACCCTGTAAGTTTGTGATGGCTTACAGGGTCTTATTCATTAGTAAACTTGTATCATCATCTCAATTTTTCGACGCCTCTTAGGCAAAACCTTAATTTTGATTAGTGAGAAATTTCAGACAACAGCAACGACCCAAGAAAAATACCCTGGTTATTGGCCGCCTTGCAGTAATTGATGCACTAAAGTCCGGGCAGCAATTAGACAGGATATATCTTGATACAAACGCTAAGGGACAAGATATTGCTGAAATAAAAGCATTGGCTTCTCAAAATGGTGTGCCGGTAAACTATGTGCCCGTTGCCAAACTCAATGGCTTTAATATTGGCAACCATGATGGATGCGTGGCGCAGATTGCCAAAGTTCAGTATCAGAATCTTCAGGATGTTATTTCATTAGTAACTGAAAACGGTGAAGTGCCTTTGTTTCTTATTCTTGATGGCATCACTGATATCAGGAATATTGGCGGCATTGCCCGAACTGCTTATTGCACCGGCGTTCATGCGTTGATCATTCCTGACAAAGGAGTAGGGGCTTTGAATGAAGATGCAATATTGACTTCCGCAGGCGCATTGGAAAAAATTGCGGTTTGCCGTGTAAACAGTTTGATGAAAGCAGTTGATGAATTGCATTTAAATGGCATTAAAGTATTTGCCAGCGAAATGTCGGCTGCTAAAAGTATTACCGAAGTTAACTTCAAAGAACCTTGTGCCATTGTGATAGGGAGCGAAGAAAAAGGCATTTATCCTGCATTGATGAAAATATGTGATGAAAAAATAAAAATCCCGATGGCAGGTGATTTTGAATCATTCAATGTTTCGGTTGCCACCGGGATTATTTTATATGAAGCCATGAAACAAAGGCTCGGCTTCTGATTTTATGCTCTTATAGATTTAGACGGAATGATAAAGCGGGATAAGAATGATATACAAAACCTCCCTGCTGAATTGCCGGAGCTTTCTCCATCCTGAAGCTAAGAGAATTTGCTTTATTTTTATTATTAGTGGCAAGAATAAACAGTGTTGTGCCAACACCGATAGCAGCCAGCCCGGATATAATGGCAACCGTTTTACCCGTATTGTCTGCATACAAATTATTATTAGGGTGCTCTGTCAATCCCAGGACTGTAATGCCAAGCCCACCGCCCATAAATAACCAGGCTGCAGTTTTCTGATGTTTACTTTTTTGCAGGTAATCCTTTTTAGTTAATGGAGCAGACGATTTGCTTTGCTGGCTATAGATTGAATTTGCTACTATTAGCAATGCGATGCAGGTAATGATTTTTTTCATGTTTTAAGTTTTGGTTGAAGAATTATTTGGCAATAAATTTAGTCATGCCATGACTAAAGGTAAGGAATTTTAAATTTCATGTTATTTAAATTGGACATTCGGAGTAGTTAGTTGTCTTCCCGGTAATTTTGAGCAGTTTAGTTTTACATTAGCTGCCGTAATAAGGTTGATGCTTAATAATTACCTTTAGATAATTTATGAATCATTCCCAAATCAAACTAATCGAATGTCCCCGTGATGCCATGCAGGGATGGAAGTCTTTTATCCCGACAGAAAAGAAAATTGAATATATTAACTCGTTACTGAAAATAGGGTTTGATACCATTGACTTTGGAAGTTTTGTTTCATCAAAGGCTATCCCACAAATGGCCGATACGAGAGAAGTAGCCAGGAGTCTGGAGTCAGGAGTAGGGAGTACAAAGTTGTTGGCTATTGTGGCGAATTTAAGAGGAGCAGAGGAGGCTAGTATCTATGATCAGATTTCTTATCTCGGTTATCCTTTTTCTGTTTCAGAAACATTTCAGTTGCGTAATACCAACTCAACCATTGAGCAATCATTTGGCAGGGTAGAAGAGATACAAAACATCTGTATTAAATCAGGTAAACAACTGGTTGTTTATTTGTCGATGGGGTTTGGCAATCCTTATGGTGATCCTTACTCAGAAGAAATTGTTTTTGAATGGGTAAATAAATTGGTGGGGATGGATATTGGCATTATTTCTCTTGCAGATACAGTAGGTATGGCTACCGCAGAGCAGGTTTATGATATGACTGAATACCTGGTTGATTCTTTACCTTCAATAGAAATCGGCGTTCATCTTCATTCTACACCGGCTAACCGGGAAGAAAAACTGGAGGCTGCGGTGAAAGCCGGTTGCAAACGGTTTGATGGCGCATTAAAAGGAATCGGCGGATGCCCCATGGCCGACGATGAACTGGTAGGGAATATGAACAGTGAGTTGATGATAAATTACTTTGAAGAAAATGAGTTGATTCAGGGACTGAATAAAGATGCATTACAGGAAAGCTTAAAAATAGCCGGAGAAATATTTAACCTCACCCCCAACCCCTCTCCCCAGGGGGAGAGGGGAGCAGAATCCTAAAGAAGGAGAATTTACTATGGATTTAATGCTGAACATAGATTTGAAAAAACTGGCAAAGCCCGTCACTTACCAGGACAAAATTCTGCTGATGGGCTCCTGTTTTACAGAACATATTGGTGATGCATTGGAAGAATTGAAATTTTCAGTGTTGCAGAATCCCAATGGTATCTTATTCGATCCGGTTAGTGTTTGCAAAAGCCTGTCATCTTATGTGCAGAATAAAAAATATACTGAAGCTGATTTGGTTCAGTTAAATGAGGTATGGCATAGCTGGAATCATCATTCAAGATTTTCAAATATCAATGCAAGCGAAGCAGTTCGCATCATCAATGAATCTCAACAAAGGGCACATGTGTTTCTAAAACAGGCCGATTGGATTATAATAACACTTGGATCTTCGTTTATTTACAGACTTACTCAATTAGCCGAGTCTTCGAAAACCCCTCCTTTGGAGGGGCTTGGGGAGGCCGTTTCTAATTGTCACCGTGCACCGGCACAATGGTTTAAAAAAAAATTGCTGGAGATAAATGAAACAGTTTCCATGCTGGATGATTGTCTTCGGCATTTACTAAAGTTCAATCCCAAATTAAATTTCATTTTTACAGTAAGCCCTGTCAGGCATGTCAGGGATGGAGTGGTTGAAAACAACAGGAGTAAGGCCAGGTTGATTGAGTCTGTTCATCACCTTGTTGATAAATATGAACAGGTCTATTATTTTCCTGCGTATGAATTGGTGATTGATGTACTCAGGGATTATCGCTTTTATGATATTGATTTGGTTCATCCCAATTATGCCGCCACAGAGTTTGTGCTGGAAAAATTTGCTGAATCATGTATAGACACAGCATCACAACAAGTGATGGCGGAAGTAAAAGATATTGTTATTGCCAGAAACCATAAAGCCTTTCAGCCGGCTACAAAAGCTCATCAGCAATTTTTATTAACCTATTTTGAAAAGACAAAAGAGCTGCAAAAAAAATATCCATTTCTCGATTTAAATAAGGAGATGAATTATTTTTCTAAAAGCTGAACTATCTTATAAACAGTTTTCTCCTTATAAATTTCTCCCGGTCTTAAAACGGTATTGGGAAACTGAGGAATATTAATCGCATTCGGATGTTTATGAGTTTCCAGGCAAAAACCGGAAAAGGAGCCATATGTAGTATTGTTCTTCCCCTTTAATTCCGGAATCCATTTACCCGTATAAAAATGAACGACAGGCTCTGATGAATACACTTGTAAATGTGTATTTGTCTTTAATGACCGGGCTTCTGCCATTAATATTAGACCGTTAGTTTCACTTTTCTTATCAACTACAAAGCTTTTATCATATTCTGGTATTTTAGCCAGGCAATCGCCAAGGCGCCGATAATTCCTGAAATCAAATACCGTATCGGCTACCGGAACAATATTCCCGGTGGTGACAAGATTGTCATCCTGCTCCAGTATTTGAGAAGCGTAAATTTTAATTTCATAGTCATGAATGGTTCCATTTCCGTTATTCAGATTAAAATAACTGTGATGAGTCAGGTTGATAGCAGTGGGTTTATCGCAGGTGGCGGTATATTGATAGCTTAGTTCATTTTCATCATTCAGTTCAAAACGTATCAATACTTCCAGGTTGCCCGGAAATCCTTCTTCTCCATCTTTACTTAGGTAGCTAAACTCAACAAAGGGTTGTGGTGTTTCTCCTGATGAAACTAATTTCCATATTTTTTTATCAAAACCAGAAAGGCCGCCATGCAACTGGTCATTGCCCTTGTTTTTAGAAAGCAAATATTTTTTTCCGTCAATGCTGATTTCTGCATTTCTTATCCGGTTGGCATAGCGCCCAACGGCGCTTCCAAACCAGGTATATTGCTGAAGATATTCAAGTGACCAGTAATCTTCTGCCTTGTCGAAGCCAAGCACAATATCATTTATGGTGCCATCATTATTTTTTAGTTTGAAAGAAGTAATGATGGCGCCATAGTTGGTAATTATGGCTTCCGTTCCTTTTGCATTGCGCAATGTGAACAAATAAATATCTTCACCGTGAGAATTAGTAAGAATATATTGCTGTTTGGCAGGCATACAAATTCAAAATAACACTATTTGTCAAATGAAGGAAAAATTAATAAAGGAATTTCAAAATCGCTACCACCAGGTGCCGGAGAAAATTTTCTTTTGCCCCGGCCGTGTCAACCTGATCGGTGAGCATATTGATTACAATGGCGGTAAAGTATTGCCTTGCGCTATATCAATGGGTACCTACCTGGCAGTATCAAGGAATATTGATAAAAAATTCCGTTTTCAATGCCTGAATTTTCCTGAAACGGCAGACCTGCATTTGCAGGAATCTTATTCCAAAACCGGGAAGCAGTGGTTCAATTATCCTTTGGGAGTTATTAATTATTTTTTACAGGAAGCCCATAACCTTTCCGGGCTTGATATGCTTTTTTATGGCAATCTTCCCATCGGGGCAGGACTTTCATCCTCTGCATCCATTGAAGTGCTGACTGCATTTGCATTGAATAAACTATTTCAGACCGACATTTCCAGAACAGCTATTGCCTTGCTGGCTAAAAAAGTGGAAAATGAATTTATCGGCGTCAACTGTGGCATTATGGACCAGTTTGCCGTGGCAATGGGACAAAAGGACAAAGCGATCCTGCTGAACTGTGATACGCTTGATCATGCATACCTGCCTTTTCATACAGGCGAATATGAACTTGCTATCATTAACAGCAATAAACAAAGAACACTGGCAGAGTCAAAATATAATGAACGGTTTGCCGAATGCGGCGGAGCGCTGAAATTACTGAAGCAGAAACTTACAATTAAGAGTTTATGTGATGTAAGCCTGGCTGATTTTGAATCGAACCGGCATTTGATAGATAACCAGGTATTGCAAAAAAGAGCTTTGCATGTCATTAGCGAGAATGCAAGAGTAAAAGATGCAGTGATTGCTTTGCAAACCGGGGATATGGAAGTGTTTGGTAAGCTGATGTATGCCTCACATAAATCTTTAAAAGATTTGTATGAAGTTTCAGGATTGGAGCTGGATACTATTGTTGAGTTTTGTAAAATTTATAGATGTTGTATTGGTGCAAGAATGACCGGGGCTGGTTTTGGCGGCTGCGCTATTGCCTTAGTAGAAAGAGGTAGTTTTGAAGATTTTTCGTCTAAGTTAACCTACTATTATAAAAATAAAATCGGGTATGAGTCAGAAGTGTTTGCAAGTGATGTTGGTGATGGCGTAAATGAAATTAAATTTTGAATTGATAATCATAGATAAGGAATTTTTCTAATTTTTGTAATAGAACCAGTTGATTCTTCGCTCTGTCAAAATTTTGTTCGGAATAACCAATATGGTAGTAAATGTCTCCATTCAGATAGTCAGTAAGAAATCGCAGGGCCTGCATGTAAATCATTATTATTCCTGAAAAATGGATATATTTTTTTTCCGAATCAGTCAGCAATTCATTCATCACACTGAGATAGCCATCCACCATAGCCTCATAAAATTCTTTACGAATATTGATATCACTGAAGTTAACACTGGTTTCACTCTCACTGCTGGCCATGGAACGGATCATATCGCCAAGGTCAGAGAAAAAATAGCCGGGCATCACGGTGTCGAAATCAACCGGGCAAATAACTTTACCACTGTCTTCATCAAACAGGATGTTGGCAATTTTTGCATCATGATGCATTACCCTTTTAGGGAACTCAGCAGATTCCGTCATCACATCAAAAAAGCTGGCATAGCGTTCCCGTTCCTTTAATTCGATTATCAGCGATGCAGCTTTTTGCAGCCGTTCATAGTTAGTACTATGCAGTGATTTTCTGAATTGATTAAAGCGAAGTGAGAGATTGTGAAATCCCGGAATTACGATGTGCAACTGTGCCGAATCAAATCCGGATAAACTGGCAGTAAGTTTCCCGAATGTTTCTGCCACTGATCTTGCTTCAGATGGTTTTTCAGCAATAGGTTTGGTTACTGCTTCTTCTATAAAATCAAATACCCGCCAGTAATTTTCTTTGGTGTCGCAAAATAATAACACATCTCCGGGAAATTTTTTCGGTTCTGGTATCAGGAAGCTTATTTCTTCTGATTGGAGATATTTCCAGAGCAATTCATAATTGTGCTGAACCTTTTCAGGCACCGGGAAAACATGCTGGTTAATTTTTTGTAACAAAAATGAGTTACCAGATGTTTTGCTTGTTACTTTGAATGATTGATTAATTAGTCCCGAAGTTAGCGGCTTAACTGCAAATTCATGAAATGGGTTTGCAAATGCATCAAGAGCTTCCTGGTAAATTTCGGTTGACATGAATAATCAATTAATGAATCCTATCTCCCCGTATTGAAATGGTTTGCATAATTTTTTTTTCGTGGGCCAGCCACTCTGCCCATCGGCGACGAACTCTCTCTTTATCAATATATGTTTCTGCCAGTTCAATAAACAGGGTGTAATGTCCGGCCTCGCTTTCCATAAACCGGCGATAAAAATTTTTCAAATAATCATCGTTCAACCCTTCACTTAATCGTTTGAACCGTTCGCAACTACGGGCTTCTATCAATGCCATCGTCAGCAACTGATCAAGGAGCCGGCCTTCAAAATCACCACCTTTTTGCTGAAACTCCAGCAAGGCATTTACATATTCATCCTTTCGCTGTTTGCCGAGTTGCAGATTTCTTTTTTTCAATTCTGCAAGAACTAAACGGAAATGTCCCCATTCTTCAGTCACAATAGGAGATAGTTCGGTAACTATTTTTTCTTTATCGCTGTATCGTTGAATCAGGGATATACAAGTGGTGGCTGCTTTTTGTTCGCAAAAGGCGTGATCGGTCAGGATTTCTTCCAATGATTTTTCAGCCAGGTTTACCCAGCGGGGATCAGTAGGTAGCCTGAGACCAAGAATATTCTTTGTATCCTGAGAGATTTCCATGGCAACAAAAGTAAGTTATGGCCTGAAAACCAGAGAGCATTGGATATAGAAAGTAGAAAAATAGCTGCCGAAAGCTTTTGCCATTAGCTTTGAGTGCCTTACCTTTGCGCCTCAATAATAAGATGAAAAAAATCGGATGCCCCAAAGGGATTCCTTTGGAAAAATTCAAAAAAAATTAATGATGCCTTTAACAAAAGAAAAAAAAGCTGCTGTTTTAACCACATTTGCCGGAAAAGAAACCAATACCGGCTCCATTGAAGGTCAGGTTGCTCTGCTGACAGAAAGAATCAGCCAGATCAGCGGCCACTTACAGGAAAACAAAAAAGATTTCTCTACTCACCGCGGATTGATGCAGTTGGTTGGTAAACGTAAGCGTTTGCTTAACTACCTACAGAAGCATAACCTGACAAGTTACCGCAAGTTGATCGAGAAATTGGGATTGAGAAAGTAAAACACTTCCATTTTCCCCAGGGGTGTTTGGAAGAGTCTTTATTCAGAAGTTTCTTTATCAATTTTAAAGAGTAGACTACTTATATAAATGCTTATTCCCAACATCTTCAGAAGATTTTGGGAATAACTGTTTTTAGACTTACTGCTTATCTGTTTTCAAACATATTTTTTAAAAGGGTTTCTGGCAATTAAAGTGCAGTAACCTTTAAAGTATTAAACGCAAAATTTATTATGCTAACACAACCAATACAATCAAAATTTACAATAAGTGAAGGCCGTGAGGTGATCATTGAAACCGGTCGTTTGGCCCGCCAGGCTGATGGTTCAGTAACTGTTAGGCAGGGCAATTGTATCATTCTTGCAACAGTAGTTGCCAACAAAGAACCAAAAGAAGGCCAGAGTTTTTTTCCTTTGTCCGTTGACTACCAGGAAAAATTTGCATCGGCCGGACGTATTCCCGGATCTTTCTTCAAAAGGGAAGCCCGGTTGAATGATTATGAAATTCTGACGAGCCGTTTGATAGACAGGGCGCTTCGTCCTTTGTTTCCGGAAGATTATTTGTGTGAAGTACAGGTGCTGGTTACATTAATAAGCAGCGACCCTGAAATTATGCCCGATGCGTTAGCCTGTTTGGCTGCATCAGCGGCTTTAGCAGTTTCAGATATTCCTATCCAGGAAATTATTTCTGAAGTAAGGGTTTCAAGGATTGATGGAAAATATGTGGTGAATCCGATGCGCAGTGAATTAGCGAAAGCTGATTTTGAATTTATCATTGCTGCAACTGAAAAGAATATAATGATGGTGGAAGGAGAGGCGAATGAATGCCAGGAAGAGGATCTTATCAAGGCAATTGAAGTGGCTCATGATGCCATCCGGGTGCAGGTAAAAGCACAAGAGGAATTAAGAAGATTAAAAGGAATTACATCTAAAAGAGAATATGCCAAACCACTGCATAATGAAGAATTGAGGGAGAAAGTAAATGCTTTTGCAAAAGCAAAAGTGTATGATGTGGCTAAAGGCGCTTTGGCAAAACATGATCGTTCGGACAAATTTGCCGCTATTCAGGAAGAGCTGATGGAGTACCTGAGAAAAGAATACATTAAAGAAGAAGGTGGAAGCCTGCCGGAGGATGTATCAAAATGGGCAAAGACTTATTATGCCGATCTGCAATATTATGTGGTTCGGGATATGATTTTAAATGATAAAGTTCGTTTAGATGGTCGCAAACTTAACGAGGTTCGTCCGTTGAATATGGAAGTGGATGTATTGCCTTCACCGCATGGTGCAGCATTGTTTACAAGAGGTGAAACCCAGTCTCTTACCACCGTTACTTTGGGAACTCCTTTGGATTCGACTTTGATAGAAAGTGCCGCTGTTTCTGACTACTCTAAATTCTTTTTACATTATAATTTTCCACCGTTCTCAACCGGTGAAGTAAAGATGATGAGAGGTGTTGGTCGTCGTGAAGTAGGACATGGAAATTTGGCAATGCGTTCATTGAAAAAAATGATGCCGGGTGGTGATTTTCCTTACACTGTTCGGGTGGTAAGTGATATTCTGGAATCAAATGGTTCGTCTTCCATGGCGACAGTATGTGCTGGTTCATTAGCCTTAATGGATGCAGGTGTTGGTATTCCCAAGCATGTATCCGGTGTTGCCATGGGATTGATAAGCAAAGACGGACAATTTGCAGTACTCACAGACATCCTTGGTGATGAAGATCATCTGGGTGATATGGACTTTAAAGTAACTGGAACCAAAGATGGTATCTGTGGTGTTCAGATGGATATAAAAGTTGATGGACTCAGCATGGATGTAATGCGTAAAGCTTTATCCCAGGCAAAAGAAGGTCGTTTGCATATTCTGGATGCCATGTATTCTACTATTGCAGAAGCAAGAAGCGATGTGAAACCACATGCACCAAGAATGGTGAAACTGTTTATTGATAAAGAATTCATCGGCGCAGTAATCGGACCGGGTGGAAAAGTGATACAGGAAATACAGAGAGAAACAGGAACAACCATTAATCTAGAAGAGAAAAACAATATGGGCGAGATCAGCATTTTCAGTACGAATAAAGATGGAGTGGAAAAAGCTGTGTCGTGGATTAAAGGAATTGTTGCTGTGCCGCAGGTTGGTGATGTGTATGAAGCAACGGTGAAATCTATCATGCCGTTTGGAGCATTTGTTGAGTTTCTGCCCGGCAAACAAGGGTTGGTTCACATCAGCGAAGTAAGCTGGAAACGTTTGGAAACACTGGATGGATTAGTGCATGAAGGGGATGTGATGAAAGTGAAACTGATTGGCACAGATCCTAAGTCAGGTAAGTTCAAATTATCCAGAAAGATTTTGATGCCAAAGCCGGAACACAAACCAAGAGAAGAACAAACTCCTCCTCAGCAAGGAAATAACTAATATCAAAAACCCTGAGCAATCAGGGTTTTCTGTTTAAAATGGGTAGATTCCGGTATTATCAAGTGAAAAATCCACAAGCAGAGATGGAATCAATAATGGTTAATCGTTAACAAATTGTTTGATCTGGATTAATTTAGTGCTACTCCTCTAAGTTTTTGCGTATTTTTGTTCTCCTCCTGCCTACCGGCAGGCAGGTTTCAACAATGGTTCTATGAACGAACTTCTATTGATTGTTCTTGCATACCTGATTGGCAGCATACCTTCTTCAGTTTGGGTTAGCCAGCACTTTTTCAAAATCGATATCCGTGATTATGGCAGCGGTAATGCCGGCGCTACCAACACTTACCGTGTTTTGGGCTCAAAATGGGGAACGATTGTAATGATTATGGATATGCTCAAAGGTATTGCTGCTGTAAAACTGGCACTACTTTTACCCGCTTATGCAGATAATGAAATTAATCTTCAAAACCTGCAGACCGGGCTGGGGCTTGCTGCAGTAATCGGTCATATTTTTCCTATTTGGGCTGATTTTCGTGGCGGAAAAGGAGTTGCTACATTGTTTGGATTGGTTCTCGGCATTTCTCCGTGGACAGCATTAAGTTGTGTTGGTGTCTTTATACTTGTTTTATATTTAACCAGATTCGTTTCTTTAAGTTCAATACTGGCCAGCATTGCATTCCCGGTTTTTATTCTTGTTATTTTTAATGTTGATAATCCGGCTTACCGTGTTTTTGCCATTGCAGTAGCACTAATGGTCTTACTTACCCATCAAAAAAATATTAGCCGTTTGCTGAGAGGAAATGAAAGCAAGGTTCCTATCTTGAAGAACCGTGACCGCCGCCGGCAGCGCCGTCGTGATGCTTCGCTTAGCAAGTTTGATTAGTTACAAAATATTTTCTAAAAGCATTGGAAATTAATTTATCTGCTCCAGTCTGGTATAATCATTGAATATTCTTATAAAACAAATTGAAATGATAAAAAAAATCTTTACCGTTTTTTTGCTATCAGCAATATTGATTGCCTGTACAAGGAATGCTATAACAAACCGCAAGCAGTTCAAATTACTGCCTGAAAAGGAAGTTCAGGCCATGGCTACCACTGAATATCAGAATTTTCTTTCTGCTAATAAAGTAATAACTACAAATACCAATCGTGATGCTGAAATGGTGCGCCGGGTGGGGCAACGCATTACAAAAGCAGTAACTGAATATTATACTTCTAAAGGGCTTGCAAAGGATCTTGAGGGGTATCAATGGGAATATAACCTGGTTGACAGCAAAGATGTAAACGCATGGTGTATGCCCGGTGGAAAAATTGTTGTTTATACCGGATTATTACCGATTACTCAAAATGAAGCGGCACTTGCTGTGGTAATAGGCCATGAAGTATCTCATGCGATTTTTAACCATGGAAATGAAAGAATGAGCCAGGGATTACTTCAGCAATTGGGCGGCGTTGCACTTTCCGTTGCAGTTGCCAATAAACCTAAGGAAACACAAAATATTTTTTTGGGAGCTTACGGGGTAGGAACGGCTGTGGGAGTATTGTTGCCATTTTCCCGCAAGCATGAGTATGAAGCTGATGAATATGGACTAAACTGGGCAGCTATGGCAGGCTATAATCCACAGGAAGCTATCCCTCTCTGGCAAAGGATGGAAAAAGCAGGTGGTGGGCAAAAACCTCCCGAGTTCCTTAGTACTCACCCCAGTGAAGGAAACCGGATTGAACAATTACAGAAATTTATGCCTGAAGCTCTTAAATATTATAAACCTGTAAGCAACTAATTTATTGATGAGTATATAATTAATTTATGTATAAGAGGGGATATGATTGAAATTATAACCGATAAATCTTTTAACTACACTTTATTTGTATTACCTTTGCAACTCCTGCTCTGAGAACGCTGTTAATGACCTCCAAACCGGGGTTATTTACAGAAATCTTTAAAAAATTATAGGTATGTCACAAACGATTTTTGAAAAATTGCAGTTGGCAGACGAAAAGAATCTTTTAATTCAGGGTTTGCCTTCTTCCATCGAGAAACAATTCAGTAAACTGTCATTTGCCAAAAACATGACCCCGCTTTTAAAAAGCCGGAAAATTGATTTTGCATTGGTGTTTGCTGTTAGCGAAAACCAGTTGAATGGTATATTGACTGATGTAATGCCATCGCTGAAAGACGGATCAAAATTCTGGGTTGCTTATCCCAAAATCACTTCAAAAATTGTTACAGATCTCAACCGTGAACGTAGCTGGAACCGCCTTACCTGTGTTGGTTATGAGAGCATCGAAAGAGTGGAACTGGATCATGTATGGAGCGCAATGCGGTTTGAAAAAGGCGATGACAAAAGGGGTGAACCAGTAGCCCATTCAAGAAAAAGGGAAGCTGCTCCTGTAGTAGAGTAATAAAAAAATTACAGATAAATTTATTTAGGTTTGTTGCTATAGCAACAAACTTTTTTTATGTCTTATCTGAACGTAGAAATAAAAGCAAAATGTCATGATGCTTTTTTCATCCGGCACTATCTCCTTTCAAACGGCGCAGAGTTTAAAGGGATTGATGAGCAGACCGATACTTACTTCATAGTCTCCAATGGCCGGTTAAAATTGCGGGAGGGAAATATTGAAAACAATCTCATTTATTATGAAAGAACTAACCAGGCCGGACCAAAAGATTCTATTTTTCACCTGGTAAATGTGGAAGATGCCAAAGGCCTGAAGGAAGTACTCGAAAAATCCATTGGAATAAAGGTTATTGTAAAGAAAAAAAGAGAAATATATTACATCAATAATGTGAAATTTCATATCGATGAGGTTCCGGGCCTGGGTTCTTTTGTAGAAATAGAGGCTGGTAATAAACTGGCTGATTTATCGCAGACACAATTGAAAAAGCAGTGTGACTTTTATCTGAAAGAATTTGATATTAAAGAGGACGACCTGATTGACATTTCTTATAGCGACCTGCTATTAATGAAATAGAGTTACCTGATAATTACTGCTCCTGACTTTTTTGTTAATTCTATTTCCATTCTTTTCAGGTGGTCATGGGTTTGGTGCAGCATACTGTATTCATCCGCTGTATGTCGCTTTTCCATATCAAGCTGGTTTTCTAAAAGCATCCGTCGGATTTTGCGGAGTTTAAGATAATTGATGACTGAATCGACTTCATCATTGGTCTTGTCTTCATCCATATTCAGGTAGTTCAATAATTCTTCTTTGTTATCGGGGGCAATTGTTTTAATAAAATCTTCATAGCTCTTTTCAAACAGTTGCTTCTGGTAACCGCTGGCCTGGCTGAACTCTCTCCGCCAGTGTTCGCTTTCTTCATAAGGAAAATTAAGTAGGGAAACTGCCAGGGCACTTAGTTTGGAATCAGGGTGATAGATGAAATAATTTTTATTCAACTCTGCCGGTCTGTTTTGCAAAGTTTCTTTAAATGCACTTATCAGGCGGACAACATCGGCATTGTCTATCAGGCTGTCATCTACCATCTCTTCAAAAATATGTTCGGCTATCAGTTGGGAGTCATCCCACTTCTTTATTCCATATTCAAGCAATATCCGGGCTACTTCCCGTTCCTGCAATTCATCTTTGAAAAGCAGGTTGAAAGTAGCATCATCGTAATTTGTTTCTTCAGCCTGTCTTGCATTTTCTTCTAACTGCTTTGCTTCTTCAAAAGGCAACCTTCTTTCCAGGGTAGCAATGCGGTCACGGATGAATTTGTTGACTAAAGTATGTAAGCCATTTTCATCAATCTTCAGAATCTCTGAACATTGCTTAATGTAATCCTGCTGTTTGGTAAAATCTTCTGCTTTATTGATTTTCGAAATGGTTTCAGCCATTCGGTTCACTACTTCCGATTTTTTGGTTGAATCATTGCCTGCATCTTTCAGTGCCACTTCCAGTTGGAAAAGGATAAAATCTTTTTTATTTCTTTGAACAAAATCCCTGAAGGCAGAAGCACCAACTTTGTTGACATAGCTGTCCGGGTCTTCATTGTCTGGAATAAGAACCAGTTTTACATTTAAGCCTTCTTCGAGGGCAAGATCAAGCCCCCGCAATGCCGCTTTTACTCCTGCAGGATCGCCATCATATATAATGGTAATATTATTGCTGTACTTTTTTATCAGTCTCAGTTGGTCTGGTGTAAGTGATGTACCACCTGAAGCCACGACGTTTTCTATGCCGGCCTGGGAAAGTGAAAGGACGTCAGTATAACCCTCTACCAGCAAACATTCATCTGCTTTGTCTATCGCCTGCCTGGCAAAATAGGAACCATACAATATTTTGCTCTTTACATAAATTTCATTTTCCGGGCTATTGATATACTTCGGGGCCTTGTCTGAGGATCTTAATATTCTTGCACCAAAACCCAACACTTTACCACTGTGATTATGCACCGGAAAAATAACCCGGCCACGATAGTTATCCGTTAGCTGATCATTGCGATTAGCTACCAGTCCTGCTTTGATGAGTAATTCAGGGTTGTATTGTTTGGCAATAGCTTCTCTGGTAAAGGCATCCCGCTGTTCGGGTGAATAACCTAACTGGAATTTTTTTATTATATCTTCTCTAAACCCCCGCTCCTTAAAATAACTTAAGCCGATATCCTGTCCTTCTTCGGTTTCAAATAATTGTTTGGTAAAAAATTGCTGTGCAAAATTGTTGATGATAAACAGACCGTCGGCAGCCAGCTGGCTTTGTTTCTGTTCATCCGTTTGAAATGTTTCTTCTATTTCAATGCCATACTTATTGGCGAGCCATTTAAGCGTATCTACGTAGCTGTACTTTTCATGCTCCATGACGAAACTGATGGTATTACCACTGCGGCCGCAACCAAAACACTTGTAGATTTCCTTTGAAGGCGATACAGTAAAGGAGGGCGTCTTTTCATTATGAAAAGGGCAGAGACCAAGGTAATTAGTCCCTCTTTTTTTTAGTTTTACAAAACCTCCAACAACATCAATAATGTCAATGCGGCCAAGGATTTGTTGTATCGTATTTTGAGAGATCATTCAGGGCGGAAAGTTATTTATTTTATAGGGTTATTTGGCAATAAATCAAATGTCCTATGATATTTGTCAAGTTAATCATGCGGCAGAGCTGATATTTGTCATTGAGGAATAAAATGTGCATTTTTTTTCAGAAATACATTGTCTAAATATTTTTTTTTCCCAAATTTGGCATTACCTTACTTCTGACCATTAATACACCCCTTCAATCCGGGTACCCAGAGAAAAGATAAGTTCTTTATTTTTTAACCCTGTCTGCCGACAGGCAGGCTCTAAAATTTAAATGCCATGGTTCAGGTTGACATCTCACAGCTCTCCGGAGAGTGTAACGTCTGGAGAGAAAAGCTTCGTAGTTATCGGGAAGAATTTAATAACAACGAAGCTCAGCTCCGACAAGTTGCAGGCCAGCCACTCTCCAAAAAACAATTACAAGACGTAGAACATCTCCACAATCAGTTTCACATCCAACTCATCAACATTCACGACCTAAAACAATCAATCAAAGCCCATGACCGTAAAATGAGCTTTGAAAAGGCGGCTTTTAATGGCTTTGTGAATGAAGAAAGTTATTCCCGTCACGAGGGGTTACTGGATGAGTTTCGGTCGCTGGAACAAACGTTGCAGAATCTGCGTGGTGAATTCAATGAGTTTTTGAAAGTATCCTAACGGGTACCTTGGGTTTGGAGTTATATATTCAATTATTCACTCCTTCATTCTTATTGTCGTTGTCTTTTAATCCCCATTAAATTCAAGGACAAATTATCTTCTTATCTCTAAAACAGACGTTATGCCTGAATTTGATACCTCACATGTAAAAAATATTGTCTTGCTGGGCCATGCCGGCTCAGGTAAGACCACTTTAGCGGAGTGCATGCTATATGAGGCCGGAATAATATCCCGCCGGGGCAGCATCGCCGAACGAAATACCATAGGAGATTACCACGAACTGGAACAGGAACGTGGTAATTCTATTTTTAGCAAGCTCCTTCACACCAAATGGCGGGGCTTTAAGATTAATATCCTCGATACTCCCGGCTATGATGATTTTACCGGGGAAGTTATTTCTGCGTTGCGGGTTGCCGACACCGGCGTTATGTTGTTGAATGCAGTGGCGGGTGTGGAAGTAGGAACTGATATTATCTGGGAGTACACCGATAAGTTTAAAACGCCGATGATATTTGCCGTGAATAAACTGGATGATGATAATGCTGATTTTGAAAAGACCGTCAGGGAAGCGAAATCACATTTTGGAAATAATGTGGTGGTGGTGCAATACCCTCACCAGGCAGGGGCAGGCTTTCATGAGATTATTGATGTGCTGCGGATGATCATGTATAAATTTAAAGAAGGAGGCGGCAAACCTGAAAAGCTGCCGATCCCGGATGATGAAAGAGCTAAAGCAGAAAATTTACACAAGGAATTGATTGAAGCTATTGCCAGCAATGATGAAACCCTGATGGAAATCTATTTTGATAAGGGAGAGTTGATGGAAGATGAAATGAAAATGGGAATGAAAAAAGCAATGATCAACCACGACCTATTCCCGCTGTTTTGTTTATCTGCCGAAAAAAATATGGGCAGCGGCAGACTGATGGGTTATATTGATAATGTTTGCCCCAGCGCCAATGAAATGCCGCCTCAAACTACCCGGAGCGGTGACAAACTATCCTGCGATGCCAACGGACCAGCCTGCATTTTCATTTACAAAACTATTTCCGAACCTCATGTGGGTGAAATGTCTTTCTTTAAAGTGTATTCCGGCACCATCAAAATTGGGATGGAACTGGAAAATGAAAGTACGGGTGTTACCGAGAAAATTAACCAGTTATTTCTTGTTGAGGGAAATAAACGGACTTCCATCAATGAACTGGTAGCTGGCGATATCGGGGCTACGTTGAAATTAAAAAATACGCATGTCAATAATACGCTTCATGCGAGGGGCAAGAATTATGAGCTTCCTCCAATTGAATTTCCATCGCACAATATGACGGTGGCGATTGAGCTACTAAAAAAAGGGGAGGAAGAGAAATTATCACAGGCACTTCACCAGTTGCGGGAAGAGGATCCGACTTTGCTGGTTGAAGTTTCTCCTGAATTAAAACAAACCTTAATACATTGCCAGGGTGATATGCACCTGGCAGTTGCCAAATGGAAGATTGAACACCAGCATAAACTGGAAGTAAAATTTTTAAAACCAAAAATTGCTTACCGGGAAACCATCCGCAAAAT
The DNA here is from genome assembly GCA_032654705.1 of Chitinophagaceae bacterium. GTDB lineage: Bacteria > Bacteroidota > Bacteroidia > Chitinophagales > Chitinophagaceae > JJ008. The sequence continues at coordinate 1,296,146 of JAULAZ010000003.1, read as the reverse complement.
GGCTGATGCGAGTTACAAACATAAAAAACAAAGCGGTGGTAACGGACAGTTTGGAGAAGTTTACCTGCAGATAGAACCCTGGTATGAAGGAATGCCTGAACCTGTCGACCTGAATGTTAGGGGCCGTGACATACATGAACTGGAATGGGGCGGTAAATTAGTTTTCTATAATTGTATTGTTGGTGGCGCTATTGAAGCAAGGTTTCTTCCTTCGGTATTAAAAGGAGTGATGGAAAAAATGCACAATGGCCCACTCACTGGTTCTTATGCCCGGGATATCCGTGTATGTGTGTACGATGGCAAGATGCACCCGGTTGACAGTAATGATATATCATTTAAGATTGCCGGCTTACAGGCATTCCGCCAGGCATTCCAGCAAGCGGACCCACAGATACTGGAACCCATTTATCATGTAGAAGTATTATGTCCGGATGATCTTACCGGCGCTGTGATGGGCGACCTGCAGAGCCGCCGTGCAATTGTAGAAGGGATAGACAGCGAAGGACATTTTCAAAAAATAATAGCCAAGGTACCATTGGCAGAAATGGATGGTTACTCTTCCTCCCTTCGATCCATTACACAGGGCCGGGCAAAATTTAAAATGAGTTTCCAGGCTTACGAAGCAGTGCCGTTTGAACTGCAGCGGAAACTGATTGATGATTATAGCAAAACATCAAAAGAAGAATTTGCATAGACCACAACCAACCTGCCTGCCGGCAGGCAGGTTGCTATATCAATAGTCATCCTTGGGTGACTATTTTTTTATTTCTGAAAAAATTTGTGTCGTTGGTGTTTAGCTAAGCTTCCCAGCTATGCTCAACACACGACGGCGCAATGTTTATTCGGAATACAAACAAAGGCGAAAGATATTTCGGTCACCCCCTTTAGCAAGACGGTTAAACTCAGCACAGCAACTGCGGCGTGAAAATTTTTATTCAGGGTTGTTCTTTTGGGAGATGATACAGTGAAATAATATTGCATGCTTATTTACTGACAAGATCCCACGGTATTAATAGTTTTGGATCCTTGTCCTCATCTTTTGGTCGTTCCGTATCGTCAGAGATCTGAAGCGCCTGGTATTCCGGATCACCAGATATATCAGGTTCGATATTTAAATTCCTGAAATCTTCATCCGTTATCACATCATTCTTATCCCGGATATGCCTATGCATTATCTGTTTGGTTGTTTTGCCATTAGAATGGGATTTCTGAGTAATTCCGTTCACCTGTATTTTTTCTCTTCCTGATTCCGGATTTTTCTTTACTAATTTGCTCATAAAATGATTTTACTCTTTTAACTAATGAAATATATATATCAAATAATCCGTAACGAAAAAGATCTGAAAATAACAGCGGATAGTGTAAAAAAAGAGTGACTGTAGTTAGGGCAACTAAAATGCACTATAGTTAAACTTCTGTCCTCCGATAGATGCTTCATACATCAGTCCTCCTTTTTGCTGGGTAAAAATCATTACCCCATCTTTATATTTCACATTTCCCGAGGCACCGACAGTTACAGCAACAGCCGAAGCCTGCGCAGAGAATTCAATCTTATTTTCTACAAACCTGTTAAGGTCTGCTTTCGTTTCAAAGAAAATTACTTCACGGTAAGCCTGGCCGCCAAATTGAAACCCGATGCTTACCTGGGTCAGTTTTGCTTTTCCAATAACTTTCCCTCTTTCATACACAATACCGTTACCTGTTGCGCCGCCAATACCAATTCCACCCTTCCCTACATTGGCAAAAGTGGCCCAACCATAAGAGTTGTCAAATAAACTTCTCATCATACCGTCTGTAGCAATAAATTCCGATTTTGCCAGTTTACTGTCTCTCACTAACTTTTTTTCTTTACTGGTTGATTGTGCATTAGCTGTACTTCCTATTGCCAAAGCTGCTATTACAATTACAAATTTTATAGCAGATAAAGTCGTTCTCTTTTCCATATTTATTGTTTTAGGATGATTTAATAAGGCAGTAAATAGTACCGCTTTACTTAATGTAAATCTGGTTCTATACATCCGGATAACTGTTATACAATTATTAAAATCATTTACATCATTCACACATCTTATGAGGTAATAGTAACAGATGTAAATGCCCAAAAGCTGATTTTAAGAATAAGCTCTTAAAAAATCATTTTTTACTATTGCCGGAATACTGAAGAATTACACTGCCAGCAGGCAGGTTGCTTTGTCAATAGTCACTTTCGGGTGACAACCCCGCAGTTGGTGTTGTGAGCAAGCCTTTGTGCGCTGGCTTCACCAACTGCAGTACTTTCGGATTCGTTCTGTTCGTTTGTTGGTGTTTTGCCGCTACACAATACCGCTACTCAACACACAACAAAGGCCGCTTAAAGTTTTTGGAAGACCAACAAGGGTAAAAAAATCTTAGCTGGTTTTATTTGCAGTCAATTCATTGTGTAAATGCAATACTTATTAATATTCTTTCTCTCTCTGCAAATAGGCCGGATGGTAATAAAGAAAATAGTCAATCCCGATAGCTATCGGGAGTCAATCCCTGAGGCAACGAACAGAAAACCCGTAATGCTTACTGTAGTCGTACCTCTCGATGCGACCATCGCCGTAGTACAGGCCGCGGTACCAGGCGTTTGTTGTACTGTTCACCGAAGAACTCCACCAGGAGCCGCTGTAGCCAATATAGCCGAACGTACCATTAGTGAGACGGTCGCCACTCGAAAGACCAGTAAAGCCACTGCCATTATTTGCTCCGGTATTAGGAGCCAGCCAATGTGCGGTACCGGTTTCTTTCATCGCTCCTCCGGCAGTTGTACTTTGAGAACAACCGGAACAAGTTGTGTCTGCCGAAGGGTCAATGCATTTTACCAATATATTCCATTCAGCATCGCTTGGTATATGCCATCCGGCAGGTGCCAACCCTCTTGGGTCATTTACTGCATACCAGTTATACAATTTACCATAAGTAACTGCATAAGTAGCTGAATCGTTATCATAATAACAATAAGCACCGGTTGTTAATGAAGCCCATTCTGTTGGGTCTGTAACTTTTGGTATAGGATCACCATTCCTGTAAGTAGCTACATCCAGGTTTTTATCCATCCAGATCTGATTGCATATTTTAATAGTTGTTGTGCTCCCCGAAAGATTAACCCAGGTGGACCCATTATATCCCTGCCATTCACCAGTCGTTCCGCAATTTGTGCACCAAATCATTAACCCTGCGGCAGGGTTTGCAATAGCTTGTCGCTGAGTAACTGTCATTCTTGGTGGCAAAAATCCTTTTGTTGTACTGCTTACATCCAACTGAGCCGAAGCGGCCGGTGTTGTACCAATACCTACCTGTGCCCGGGTGCTAGCAGTAGCAACCAGTAAAAAAACAAATAATAAATGTTGTGCTTGTTTCATTGTATAAAAGTTTTAAGTGTATGGTACTTATATCCTTTTCTGAAATCTTGTGAAAACCGAAAAATCTCTGCCAGTAATTCATTGTGTAAATCCATGTTTTTTTAATATTCTATCTCCGCAAGAGGCGGGATAGTAATAACAAATTTTCAATCCCTGAGGCAACGAACAGAAAACCCGTAATACTTATTGGTGCCGTTCCTGCTGACACCGCCATCGTCATAGTACAGGCGACGGGTCCAGGCGCTCGCTGCATTGTTCTCCGTAGAACTCCACCAGCGGCCGTATTCGCCAACATAGCTGAATGCTCCATTGACGTAACGGTAGCCGCCCGGCAGGCCTGTGAAACCGCTACTATTTGTGGCCCCGGTATTAAGGCCATTCCAATGTGTGGTGCCCGTTTCTTTCAAAGTGCCACCGGCATTTCCGGGATCAATTAATTCAACACATGATTCCAATGTTGTCCATTCCGCATCAGTGGGGACATGCCATCCGGCAGGTGCAAGGCCTCTTGGATCATTCACTGCATACCAGTTGTACAGCTTTCCATAAGTGGCTGCATAGGTGGCAGAGTCATTATTGTAATAACAATATGCGCCGGTAGTTAATGCTGCCCAAGCGGTTGGATCGGTAACATTTGGTATAGGGTCGCCGTTTCTGTAGGTTGATACATCCAGGTTTTTATCCATCCAGATCTGATTGCATATTTTAACAGTTGTTGTGCTCCCCGAAAGATTAACCCAGGTGAACCCATTATATCCCTGCCATTCACCAGTCGTTCCGCAATTTGTGCACCAAATCATTAACCCTGCGGCAGGGTTTGCAATAGCTTGTCGCTGAGTAACTGTCATTCTTGGAGGTAAAAACCCTTTGGTTGTGCTGCTCACATCCAACTGGGCCGAAGCAGCTGGTGTTGTACCAATACCTACCTGCGCATTAGCGTAAACTGTTGCTAACAGTAAAAAAATAAATAATAAATGTTGTGCTTGTTTCATTGAATAAAAATTTTAAGTTTATGTTACTTATATCCTTTTCTGAAATTTTTTGAAAACTGAAAAATCTCTATCAACAAATCTTAGTTGGTTTTATTTGCCGGTAACTCATCCTGTAACCTCATATTTTTAAAATTCGACCGCTATGCAGTATTTATTAATAGTTAAATGGTTAACCCCGCCTACGCTGAAGCTTCGGCGGGCAAGTAGTTAAAAAGCCCGAACCGCACGAACACGGTAAGTGACGTCCTTGAAGTCGTTGACCTGGAGGCCATTGGTGAAGCCCTCGAGCCAGGCGAGGTTGGCGTCGGTCTCCGAGGAACTCCAGTAGCCGTCGCTACTAAAACCGCCAACTCTTACCTGATTTATATACAATTTATTTAACTCGTCCTTTGATGGTAAATACCAGTCGCTATAACCGTTCAATACCAAATCACCACATAGCCTTGCGGCTATTCCCGTAGTGGCACAGCCCGCCATAATATCAATGGTGTTTTGATTCCCTGTTCCAAGGGCTGTACCATCGGCTCCCGGTATTGTTGTTCCAATACAACCCCATTGGGCACCTGCACCTGTAGTTTGGTCTGATGCGGCAGCAATTAAGCCATGGGTTTGGCCGGCAATATAACCCGGATCCCCGGGTTGTAATATATAGGCTATTATTCCACCCTGGAAAGGAGTCCCAATAATAGATGCAGAAGTTCCATCAAAATTTTTCCATCCCGTTCCATCAAAATAATTTGGCTTTTTTGAGTCGGTGTTGTAGATCATTAAGCCTTCCACAGGTGTAAAGGCCTCTCTTTGTATGTATGTCATTCGTGGCGGTAAAAACCCTTTGGTAGTGCTGCTTACATCCAACTGAGCCGATGCAGCCGGAGTGGTTGTACCAATGCCCACCTGTGCCAAAGAAGAAACACTTAATAATGTAACCGTTAAAATCGGGAAGAATATTTTTTTCATAAAAACTTTATTGAAATTATTATTTGATACATTACTATAAAAGATGAGAGACCCATTACCAGCTTTTTGAATTGTCTTTACAGGGTTATTCAGATTAATAGAAGAGAAGACTATATACCAATGCCTTTTTTACTTAATGTAGAAAATCTCTTCAGGCTGGTTTTTATTCAGGGGATAGATTGAAATTTCAGCAAACAGACTATTATGGATAATAATATCAATTCTGAGAACTGCACTGTCCAAACTACAACTATATTAAAATGGATGACATGATTTTAATCATAGAAATCCAGGTGGGGAAAGATTTAAAGATTACTAAAATAGATTCTTCGTTTTGATATTAATAGAACCTCTGCTATAAGCCACTGTGCCTGTTTCTTCCATTTTACACGGCTATAATTTCTTCTTCTACCTGACGTTGATGACCAACGGAATCCTGGCTCCTGTGAATCGCCATGGACCTGCCGAGCTGATAAGCATCTCTCCATTGTAACCGCCGATAATGGCCTTTATCTCTACGGTGAGCAGATCCCAGTTGTCACCTGTAATATTGTTGGCCGCATTGGTGGAAACTTCAATTGAACTGATCGTTCCTTGTGCAATAGGTTGTCGGAGTACTAACTGGGCTGTCTCCATGTAATTCGGTAACCAGCGACCATTCTGGCTGACATTCGGATAATATTGTGAGGTATTATCCTTCAACTTTACAGTCACGTCTACATGGTCTGGCCCACCCCGCATGTCATCCGCACCGGTTGTGAACTTAAACAGTAGTTCATGTATAAGGCCATCATTCAGATAACCCGGATTCATGATATTGGGTGGGTTAACGAAGGCATATTTATTGTCAACGAAGTAGGTGCGCCAACGGTCGTCGGTATGATCGAGGTAGTAGTAGTCCTTTGTTATGGGGTTGGGAACAAGTGTCTGCGTCCCGGTCGGATAGTTTGGATCGCAGATGAATATCCTGATGTCTTCTTTATAGTTGCCAAGGTCGCCCTGATACCTGCCGGCATCGTATCCGATGGCAATTACCTGGTGGTCGTGAATGGTTCCTTCAGTCCCTTTTAGTCCGAGCACAACAGGCACTCCACGGTCGATGAATGATCTGAGTTCCTGTAGCCGCTCCTTGATACCCCAGTTGAAAAATTCATCAGTGCGCATCCCCAATGGATTCAGATTAACTTCCAGCCACTTATCTATATTTGGTGTCAATGAATTGACCTGTCTGTCATAAAGATACTTTTGGATCAACGTGTTGTTAGCGGGTCGATACTCCTGATTGGGAATCGGCCGGCCTGCATTGTAGTAGTCGAGCATCGTGTATGACATACCTCCGCAAAGACCATGGGTTTCAAAGCTGATAGGAGGGCCAATGACATTGTTGGTAAAGCTGTTCACAAATCGAAACCCATGCTTTTCAGGATCGAATCCGGTCCACCTGGGTGACGACCCGGGGGCAATGTTAATAGTCAGGCTGGTTCTCGCAGGGTTGAGTTCATCGCCAAAGTATGGCCCATCCGGACCGTTGTACACTGCAAAAAGCCACCAGGAATGGGTTCCGGCTTGCAATCCTTTAACGGTATAAGTAGTTCCCATGACTGAGGCCGGCTGAACTCCGGCCCCCTGCAGATTGTAGTTTATGACATTCGGAACGGAGTTCCATGTTAAGATAACATCACCGCGGATATTCTGTGTGGCCTTGAATCCCGATGGGTTTGCATTGATGGTAAGGCTGGTTTTTGCGGGATTGAGTTTGTCGGCGAAGTACGAACCTGACGTGTCGTTGAACACTGCATAAAGAATCCACGAATGAGTTCCGGCCAGCAATCCCTTGATTGTATAGGTAGTCCCCGTTACATTGACTGTGTTGTTAACCACGGCCCCCGGACGTAACAATCCCTGCGGTATGCCGGCTCCCTGCAGATTGTAATAGATGGCGTTTGTGACCGGGTTCCACTTCAAGATTATATCGCCTGTGAAAGTTCGTGTTGCTATAAACCCGGACGGATTCTTTGGCGTAACAACGAAGGGGACTCCTGTTTTTAAGTCCGGTTTCAGATCGACTACTTCCTTGAGTGAGATTGCATCCATGACACAACGAACTGAATGACCATTTTTCTTATTATTGTTAGCACGGAAGATGCCTGAAGAATTAATATCCATTGACCGGTACCAAACTTTACCGGTACTACCGTATTCCGAAGAGGACCACCAATAACCTCCATTTCCAAAGAGGCTGAATATGCCATTATTGTCACGGTGACCAGCCGGAAGTGCCGTGAAGCCGCTTTCATTTGTTGATTTTTTTTCATTCAGCCAGTTCCAATAGTTTTTACTTATAACTTTTAATTTGGCACCAGCAATTTTTTCGCCACCCAAATAAGTCGTTAGTATGGTCCATTCTTCATCAGTGGCAACATGCCAGCCAACCGGAGCAAGTTTTCCTGTGCTAATTGTAAAACAGTTATATAATGCTCCATAAATATTATTGTTGGAAATATTATTATACCAGCAATATCCAGGTGTCAGTAATTTACTCCAGGCTGCAGTATCTGTTACCAATGGGATAGGGGTGCCATCATTGTAGGTGGTGGTTCTCAGGTTTTCTGCCATCCAAACCTGTGTGCCGATTTTGACTGTTTTATAAATGTTGCCATCGTTATCCCTGCAGAGTATCCCGGTGGTATCACCTGCACTTTCAAAATTAATCGCAGAGTTTTGTGCCTGAACTTTCAATATGATAAGCACTGAAAAAAATATGATAGTTGATTTTTTCATGGTCTTCAGTTTGTAATGTTCCTGATTATATGTTTAGTTCTTATCCGGAGAAAAAGATAACTCACCAAAACCTCCGCCTTCATATATGCTGAAGAATCCTAATCTTTTTATCCAGGTGCCGTCTAAATTTTTGTCATAATATAACCTCATTTTATACTGGCTTGTTTTCTTTGTTGTATTATGGTAAAGAGTTAGCTCATTTCCTTTTAAACCCCATTTGCCATCATTAGCCCTGGTAGTGATAGTCACTTTATCATGCGTATCATCATATCTTGTTTTAAAGGATGTGCCGCCGCTCCACGAAAATGTACCATTAGGATAAAATTCATAAAATGAACCTGTACTGGAGCTCATTGCCTTCCACTTGCCTAAAATGGAAATTGGCGCAGGATTTGGTTTGTAATTTTTGAAACTAACGCTATGTAATAAATAAATATATTGGTCTTTTAAATGTTCTACTAAATTAGACCATAACGCAGCAGACATTTGCTTATAACTGCCGGCAAATACAGCAACCTGGTTGTTTACCTGTACTAATAAAACGGCAGCGCTTAGCAGCGACTCGCTGTTATCGGTTTGCTGAATATCCCTGTATTCTAAAATATAATTATATCCATTTGTTGTGGTGCCTTTTTCGGTAGCAGGGAACGGGGCGCTCCAATGGTTATAATTATTCCAGCCTTTAAAAACTGAAAAGAAAAGGGTATTCATATCTGTTTCTAAATTACCCGATGAAGGCTGCATCGGTAATACAGAGATAATCATTGGTACTTTCTGATCTGTTAATACGGCTGATAATACAATTTCATTGGCCTTTACTACTTTGCTAAATCCTGGCGGGGGAGTAAATACATAATCGCTTAAAGCACCTGTTCCGTTTGTAGCTGAAATTGCATCGGGTTTACTCAGGCTTAACTTTTTTATGAAACTATCTACGTCAGGTTGATATGCCTGGTCGTTATAAACAATCAGCATACTGGCTGCTTTACCCAAATTAGAATAAGTTGAAAGAATAGCTGCAGATTTTCCGCCGTTAAATTCAAATAATACAGCGCCTGTCATATTTTCCCAGCCGTTTAAGTTTTCTGCTCTTGAATATTGTGGTTTGGCGGTTACTCCAAGGTTTGTTGCTACTAACTCCTGCCATTCATTATCAAAACTGGCTTGCAGCGTTTCTTGGCCAGTTGTATTGGCATATAATGAAATAATGCAGTAGCTTCCTTTTTTGTTATCGGTAGTAGTGTAAGAAACCATACTGTTTTTTGTTTCCTTTTTCCACTCTTTTGGTTCAGTATAGTTAAACACATCGAAAGTAGTCTGGCAATAGCTGCTGAGGCTGATGCCTGTTATCAAGGCGAAAAATATTTTTTTCATAATAGCTGTATTAAAATAATTAATTGATTCTATTTCTGTATGAGAGAAAAACGATTGCCTTACTTATAAATTAGTTTTGGAGGGTTAATCAACTTACTAAAAGAAAATACTATTTAACAATATCATTCTTACTTTATGTCAGCAAATTTTTTCGGGCTGGTTTTTATTTCAGGTTAGTAAGGTTTTCAGTAAATCGGCTATTATTGAACAGAACAATATCAATTTTATGAACTGAATAGTTGAAGCTACAGCTATATTTAAACGGGATACATGATTTTTATCATGCAATAAAAGATAGTTACGGAATTTACGACGTTCGTGTTGCTTCAAGACATAGGCAGGGATTCCACTAACAGCCGGGTTGGGTAAGCTCACTAAACTTTGTAGAAATAGACACTTTGGGTAACTATTTTATTTACAATTGTAGCATTTCAGGATTATGCCAGATTCCATTACCTGTAACAGATGGTACACTCTGTAAAATGAAAGGGTACTATATAAAATTCCAGTTTTGTATAGTACCCTTTATTATCAGGAAGATTTTTTTGTTGTTATTGTTTAACGAATTTTATATTTTTTACGCCATTTGCTGAAATATTTATTGAATAAACACCTGCAGGTAGTGCATCAATGTCCCACTTTAATTCATTAACACCGGCAATTACATGTATTTTTTTTGTGCCAACCAGGGTTCCTTTTGTATCAAATAAATCTATACGGATATTTTCATCTTTGGCTGAAGTAAAAATAATATTTATTTGCTGTTGGGCGGGGTTTGGATGAACAGTCAGGAATGCATCTCCATTTTGGCTCAGTACGATACGTATTTGTTTGGATAATGTAAAATGACCATCGAGATCCACTTGCCTCAAGCGGTAGTAATTGACACCTGTTGCCGGGTTGATATCTTTATATTCATAATTGATGATACTGCTACTGTTGCCAGCGGCATTTACAGAAGCAAGTGAAGAAAAATTTATTCCATCAACAGAACGTTCGATTTCAAAATAGTCGCTATTGGATTCACTTGCCGTAGTCCAGTTAAGCCATGTTTGCCTGTTTACCAGCCGGGCATTAAAGTAAAGAAGTTGAACAGCTAGCGGAGCCGCTATATTTGACAGCGTAAGGCGATAAAGTTGATTTATTCCATTTTTTGTAACATAATTGGATCCCGTATTTATGGCGTCTGCCCCGAGATTATTCCATATTGTTCCGCCATTTGAACTGGAAAAAACACCCAGATTTCCTTCGGCAATTCCCGCCAGTTCTGCATCAAGGTAATTGAAATTGATTGTTGCATTAAGGGAGGAATTATTGGTGGGTGTAATATCAAAATACCGGTAAATTGATGCACCGCATTGCTGTTGATTTCCTCTTCTAACAACAGTACTGCCAAGGTTAGCCGCACTGGTTATTTCAAGTCCAACATTACCAGGGTTAACAGCAGAAGGGGCATTCAATATTTGGGTAACCTGTATATAACCTCCGGTTGGACTGGTAATTTTATTAGTGTTTGTCTCACCTGTAATGGAACCGGTGCTGCCAAGATCAACATTATAGGTATTTAAAAAAAGACTGTCACCACTTACAAATGATAGATTGTTACTGATACCTATGTTTCGGTTTAATATTAACCCGTTGCTGGATTTATTGAGAGTAAGATTGTAAAAGTTGGTGGCAGTTGTTCCTGCAATAAATGAATTGGCTGTAGCTGTATTGCCTGTAAAGCTGACTGTACTGCTACCAGCAGTAAATGTACCGTCATTTGTGATTCCTGAATTATTCAGCACCAAATTAACAGTACTGTTTAGCACAAGTTTTCCTCCGGATTCAATTACTATACCCCCCTGTCCATAAATCGTGAGGGGAAATAAGCAGGCTACCAGCAAAAATGACTTAAGAAGTGTATTTAGATGGTTTACCATGAGATTAATTTTTTCAGTTGACTAAATGATGTTTGTAAACACTGAACAGGCAGCGATTAACAGCTTATTATTTTCCATACTCAGTCCTGCTTCCCAAAGCATCTCTTTCAAAATGGAAGTCAATACTCAGCATAAATGCAGCACTGGCGTAGTTATCGGTACCTGCGGTTGCATCACGGAAAATTCTGCAAACCAGGATACTGGATAATGTTTTACCTGTAGCTGTGATGCCTCCCAGGTCAGTTATGGCATGTTCATAAGCGGTAACTGCACCATTTGCAGCAATTGGGTCTTCACCGTAAATGATAGTAGTGGTTCCATATACACTTGCAACATTTACCCAGGTATATTCTAGTCCCCACCTTACTTTGTTACCACTCAAATCAGTTGCTGCGGCCCAATGTACATGCGGCATTATTGTACTTCCTTCCTTCCATGCGTGCGGCATCTGTACGGTAAAGTAAAGTTCCTGTTCGGTTGAGGCGCTAAATGAGTATGTAAATACTCCCTGGCTAGCAGAACCATTATCTTTAAGTTTTGCTATGGAAGGTGGCTGGCTTGAACCACTTGAAGTGGAAAAAACCGGAATTGACAGGTCATCAAAAGTAGTGGCAGCTCCTTCAAAGGTTAATGTACCATCCGCTGCAATGTTTACCTGGTCGGTACCGTTACCGATCGTTGTAACACCTGTGCTGGATATATTCATCCTTGAAGAACCAGTTGTTTTAAGAACAAGTGCCTGTGCATCGGTGGTTCCTATGAAATCTGTTCCGGGTGTTGTACCGCTGTTACCGGTAAGTTTCCACTCAGTACCAGACACTACCATTTTGGTCCATACCGGAGAACCGGTGGTACCGGAGTTATAATAATAACCTTTACCACCAGTGATGGCAGCATTGGTATTATAAATTAAAAGGCTGTGTGCCGGGCTTGAAATGGTTGTTGCGTCGGTCAAATCCGTTAAACTTATTTGTGAGATCAGCAATCCTTTGTTGGCACTTTGTATATCCAGCATTGCAGAAGCATCGGGTGAATTGCCGGTAGAATTAATGGCCACATTTTGGGAATACCCGGTGTGGAAACAAAGAATTAAAAGCAGGCAAATACTTGCCCTGATGGGGAGTTGAATTTTTTTCATAATAATGGTTTTAATAAGTCTCTATTGGAGCAATTTCTTGCTTATGCAAAATATTATTACAAAAAAAGTATATTCCCTTCTTTTAATGGCTGCGGCAACTTGAAATGTTTCTTATATATACGGTAATGACTACGATTAATAAGTAGAATTCTGTACTGCTAATGAAAATGTGCCAACTGTTCTTTTTTATTGCAGTTGGTCAGTGAGTGGAACAAAAATGAGTCGGTGTTTTTTTTCTTTTAATTACCTGTCCCTGTATACTGCAATCGAAGATGTTTTATCATTCCAGGAAGTCAATATAAAGCTGCTTGTTGATGAAGTGATGGTTTTGCTTTTACCGGTAAAATTTTCAAATTCATAAATCACTACCCTGTATCCTGCCGGAACCGTTAGTGAGCTCAGTGTATTATCGGGAAAGCCAGCCTGCGCCATGGTGCTGTATGTTCCGGGAAGGAGAGAGGCCGATTGCCCCCGGTAATTGGCATCTGCAAAAAGCACTACTCTTTCATTTGAATTGGGGGGATATTGTGTGTTGCCATAAGTTTCTTCAATCACCAATGAACCGATCCTGTCATTTAATGTTGTGTTCATGCAACTGATATTTTCACTCAGGATATAAGAAGAACCGGCCAGGTATTCACTGTTGATATAAACTTTTGCCCTCAGTCCGGAAGGAATTTCAATGGCGGAGATATCATATTTCAATAAACCCAGTTTATCTCCCTGGTAATTTCCGGGAGCCAGCCGTAAACTGTTGCCCCTGTAATTGCAATCGGTGTAGATAGTAACATAATTACCGTTTCCGGTGTTCGTAGTTGGATAAGTTTGTTGCCATGGTTTACGTTCTATCACCAGCGAACCTATTTTATCATTCTCAGAATTTCCCAGGCAGCTTTCACTGGCATCATGAGTAATAGAATATCCTGAGAGGCCTTCATTATTAATATATGCTTTTACTCTCAGGTTGCCATAGATGGAAAAAGATGAAATATTATATTTAAGATTACCCAACTCACTGCCACTGTATCGTCCCGGCCGCAGGCTTTGGGAAAAACCTTTGGAGTAACAGTCATTGTAAAAAACAACGTAATCATTTTGGCCGTAACCAGAATGTATATTTTGATTTTCCACTACTATTGAAGAAGCCATATCATTCCATTCGCCATCAAGGCAGGCGATATTGTTAAAAAAAGTTTTTGACTTGCCTTTAAAATCATCATCTGCATAAATAGTAACCTTCATGCCGGAAGGTATTTGCATACAGGAAAGCCTGTCGTTACCGATTGTCATCTGGTAAAGGCGATAATTGCCGGGTTCCAGGTATTGCTGTTTGCCTCTGTAGTTACAGTCTTCATACAGCGTTACATAATTTTGTGATGAAGAAAAAGAGTACAGGAAGGAAAGTATTGCTGCGAGGAATAATTTCTTACGCATAAGACATAGTTTGAAGATTGCGAAAATGATGCTACTATGCTTTAAGTTTCGTACCGTAAAGCAAGAAAGTTAAGAAATATTTCTTACTTGCTGTCAAAATTTACACACTCCTTTAATTCTTTCTCTGTGTAGGTTACTCTATACTGTTTCAGCACATCATCCGGCACACCATTCCACTGTGCAGTTGTATTGCCCGCATAACCGATGTCTTTCACCCCAATTTCTGAAGTATAAAAACCTGTAGCAGTTAAATTTCTCATCAGGCTAAAGAAAGCAACGCCCTGTTTCATTTCCGGTTTTGCTTTAGCGGGGTAAGCAATTAGATCAATCAATTCAATCTGCTGGTCATGGCTGCAATCTTTAAATGATTTTTCAAATCGCTTCAGGCATTGTATATCCAACCAGCGCAAACCTCCCCGTATGGGGATTTGATGATCGGGCATATCTTTTACAATGAACTCAATGAACTCAGGAACTTTTGCATCGGAAGCACTGCCGCTTACATCATCTTTCGGGATAATGATATCGGCCAGAATAGTGATCGTAGCCATCTCATGTTCGGTAAAGAATTTTTCTTTGGCAAGAATTTCCTTTTCGTATTTCAGTTCATCCGGGTTGCGGTCAAGATTGAATGTTGGCTCATCTTTAGCAACGGTTGTTTTCTTGTCTTCGGTTTTACAACCTGCAATGGCAATTGGCGCCGCTACTGCACCAGTTACGATAAGCTTTAAAGATTTTCTTCTGTCCATAAAATAACCCCCAAACCCCCTAAAGGGGGCTTTTAGACTCCGTGGTTGGCAGAGTGTTTTGTTTATTCGAAATATTTAATTTCAAAATTTTTTCAGTTATGGTATTGATAATAATTTCAGGTGACCTAAGGACTTCATCATTGCTGAATCTTATTAAAGAATATCCCCATCCAACTAATTCTTTTTCTCTCCTTTTATCCAGAACTTCTATTTTTCCCTTTTTATGAATCAACCCGTCTACCTCAATTATCAGCTTTACTTTATGGCAATAAAAATCTGCGATATATAAACCGATTGGATGTTGCCTTCTGATCTTATAACCATTAATTCCCTTTTTTAGATGCATCCATAAAGTAGTTTCTGCATTTGTCATATTCCGACGGAGATGTTTTGCGTTTGCAAAAATAATATGTGAAGCTCCTTCGAACATTCCACCTTCTTTGTATGGATTCTTTAACGACATAAATCCTTATCCCTCTAAAGGAGGCTTTTAAATTCTGCTATTGCAGAGTGTTTTGTTTATGTAATAACATTTCAAGTTTCGGACTCCAAAGTCTCCCTTTAGGGAGATTTAGAGGGTTCTTTTCTTCATCTGATCAACTATATATTCACTGGCTCTCATTGAAAGAGCTAATATCGTCCAGGTAATATTTTTGTCAGCCTGGCTTACAAACTGTCCGCCGTCTACACAAAATAAATTCTTGCAATCATGCGCCTGGCTCCATTTATTTAATGCCGATCGTTTTGGATCATTGCCCATTCGTACAGTTCCGCCTTCATGTATGATCTCACCGGGCTTTGACAATCCATAATTATTTTTTTCATCATCATCGCCGCCCCAGGTAATGATGGCTCCCATATTATGCATCACTTCTTTAAAAGTTTCTTTCATGTGTTTCGCCTGTTTTATTTCATGTTCACTCCATTTTACATTGAATTTTAAAACAGGTATTCCGTAGCTGTCAACCATATTGGGATCAATTGCACAAAAATTGCTTTCCAATGGTATCGCTTCGCCACGACCAGCCATACCCACACCGCAGCCGTAGAAATAACGATAATCTTCTTTTAAAGAAGCACCATAACCACCAGCTTCCTTTTGCTTTCCTTTCACTACATATTTCCCATTCAGTTCTTCAACGCCCCAGCTAAAACCATAAGAGGGTTGACTCATGCCGCCCCAGTATTCAATGTGATAACCCCTGGGAAAATCAAGTTTCTTATTGTCCAGCCACCAGGGAGAATAAATATGCATACCGCCCACACCATCTTCGTTGTATTTCTTCCTGTCAAACAATTGCGGCAATATGCCTCCCAATGCCGCCCCGGTAGAATCGTGTAAATATTTTCCTACCACATTACTATTGTTGGCTAATCCATTCGGATGGCGTTGCGATTTTGAATTCAGTAAAAGTCTTGCACTCTCACAAGCACTGGCAGCTACGATTACCACTTTGCCTTCTACCTGGTATTCCTGCATGTCCTCTTTGCTGATATAAGAAACACCTGTTGCCAGCCCTTCCTTATTTGTCAGCACTTCTCTTGCCATTGCATTTGAAAAAATATCAACGTTGCCTGTTTTCAGAGAAGGATAAAGTAAAACATTGGTAGAAGAAAAATCGGCTTTAAACATACTACAGTTACGGTTACACTGCCCGCAAAACATGCAGACACCCCTTTCTGTGGTGCTCTCAATTTTTTTGGTAAGAATAGAAAGCCTTGAAGGAATTACTTTCACTCCTGCCTGCCCGGCAGCAGTCTTAATAAACAATTCATGTAATCTTGGTTTTGGCGGTGGAAGAAAAAATCCATCGGGATCATTTTCCAAACCTTCATTGGTGCCAAATACACCAATAAGCTGATCCACTTTATCGTAATAAGGTTTTATGTCTTCATAACCGATGGGCCAGTCATCACCCAGTCCATCAATACTTTTTCTTTTAAAATCTTTTGGACCGAAGCGTAATGAAATTCTCCCCCAGTGATTGGTGCGGCCACCGAGCATCCTTGCCCGCCACCAGGCCCAATCGGTTCCTTCTTCTTTGGTAAAAGGTTCACCTTCCAGCGACCAGCCACCATAGCAGGCATCAAAATCACCAAAGGGACGAATCTTTGTACTGGCGCCTCTTCGTGGAGAATCCCACGGATTTTTTAACTGTGTAATATTTTTTTGCGGATCATACATATAACCGGCCTCTATGATACAGACTTTTAACCCGGCTTTCGATAAAATGTATGCAGCCATGCCGCCACCGGCACCTGAACCAACGATAACGACATCGTATTGCTTTTGTTGTTTTTTAACCTGGAGTACTCCCATATAACAAGCAGTGATTTTAGTTAATGAGTCAACAATTTACAGGTTTGCTTTTTTATTTACAGAATTTTAAGCAGGTATTTCTGCACAGTTGCAATTGTGTACCTTTAAACAACAATTTTTTTTCATGAAGAAAGGAATTATGCTATTTGGTTTTTTAGCCCAGTTATTTTCAGGAAAAGCACAGAAGAGTGAGTTTGATAAATATTCTGTTTACACGGGGACGGATTTGGGGCTTACTTATTCATCACGGGGATCTTCATTTCGTTTTTGGTCTCCCTCAGCAAGTGAAGCGGAAATTGCAATATACTCAGAAGCAACAGGAGGCGAAGCGATAATCAGAAAATTTATGGGGAAAGGAGAAACTGGTGAGTTGGGGACATTAATTAGACAAGATTTAAAAGGATTGTTTTATGCCTTCAAAGTAAAAGTAAACGGTCAATGGTCAGAAGAAGTTCCCGATCCTTACGCAAAGGCAGTTGGTGTAAATGGCAAACGGGCCATGGTAGTTGATCTCAAAGAATCCAATCCCTCCGGATGGGAAAAAGATAAAGGTCCTGTATTTAAAAATCCGACCGATGCTATCATTTATGAACTACATGTGAGAGATGCCAGCATTGCAGCTAATTCGGGTATTAAAAACAAAGGAAAGTTTTTGGGATTAACAGAAACCGGAACAAAGAACAATGAAGGGCTAGCAACCGGGCTTGATCATTTAAAAGAATTAGGCGTTACCCATGTTCATCTTTTGCCTTGTTTTGATTTTAATTCAATTGATGAAACAAAACCTGATGCAAAATATAACTGGGGCTATGATCCGCTGAATTACAATGTACCCGAGGGTTCTTATTCCACTAATCCCTATGACAGAGTAACAAGGATTAAAGAATTCAAACAACTCATCAAAACATTTCATGAAAATGGTTTAAGAGTTGTCATGGATGTAGTATATAATCATACAGCATTGACAGAAACATCCAATTTCAATCAGTTAGTGCCGGGATATTATTACCGCCAAACAAAAGATGGCAAGTTTTCCAACGCCACTGCCTGCGGCAACGAAACTGCCAGTGAAAGACCAATGATGCGGAAGTTTATGCTGGAATCTGTTTTGTATTGGGTAAAAGAATATCATGTTGACGGTTTCCGTTTTGATCTGATGGGAGTGCATGATATAGAAACGATGAATCTTATTTCAAAAGAATTGCATAAGATCAAACCTGATATATTATTATATGGTGAAGGATGGACAGCAGGCGCTTCACCATTGCCCGATTCGTTGCGGGCCTTAAAAGCCAATGCTTATAAATTAGACCGCATTGCTGTTTTTAGTGATGATATAAGAGATGGAATAAAGGGAAGTGTGTTTGAGAATGCTGACAGAGGTTTTGCGAGTGGCAAACCGGGAATGGAAGAATCTGTGAAGTTTGGCATCGTGGCTTCCTGCAAACATCCACAGGTGGATTACAGCAAAGTCAATTATTCAAAAAGGCCTTATGCTGCGGAACCTAATAATACAATTACTTATTGCGAATGCCACGACAACCATGTGTTATGGGATAAACTGGCTATCTCTGCAAAAGATGCAACAGAAGAAGAAAGAACGGAAATGCAAAAACTTGCTTTATCCATTGTGCTTACCTCGCAGGGAATTTCATTCCTTCATGCCGGTTCAGAATTTTTGCGCAGCAAGAAAGGAGTGGAGAACTCTTACAAATCTCCTGACAGTATCAATGCCATTGACTGGGGTTTGAAAACAAAGAATAAATATGTGTTTGAATATATAAAAGCATTAATTAAAATGCGAAAAGATCATCCGGCTTTCAGGATGACAACTTCAAAACAAATTGCATCAAATATTAAGTTTCTTGAAGGAATGCCTCCAAGAGTGATTGCTTATACTATCAACGGCGCTGCTGTGGGTGATAAATGGAAAAAAATATTTGTAGCCTTTAATGGTTCTGGTAAAGAAATATCTATAGCCGCACAGCCCGGAAATTATAAAGTTTTTGTGTCTGGGAATATGCTATCAGAAACAATTGGCGGAAAAGAAGGCTATTGGCGGTTAGACCCTTATTCCTGCAGTATTCTTTATGAATGAAAACTGTCAGCTTGTTTTCTTGCCATCAATATTGCGGCCAATTAAATAACCGGCAACACCTCCGGCCACCAGCCCAACTCCTGTCCATACATACGAACCGGATGTTGCAAAATAACTAATGGCGAATCCAACGATAGCGCCGGCAATACCAAATACCCAGGTAGCAGAAGATTTGCTTTTGCGTGGATCAGCAACTATTTCATGGCTTTGTTTAAACTGCTGCACATGCTGTTTATGTTTTTTGCGGTGGTGTGATCTTGCCATTTTTTTTATTTGAAAATTACTAAAAATAGAATTCCAAATCAATCCTTCTGCCCTTTACACATTAATCTGCAGGTAATACCAGCGAAAGATTTTTTTGGTGAGGGAAGTTAGTAATTTGATTCCGGAACTAAAGAAATAAAAGGAAGTATTAATTAGCGGGGGAGAATAGAAATGCCAGGTTATCCGGCAGGACAATATTCTTTAAGTTGGAAATAGCTTCCGCAGGAAAAAAAAAGAAGAGTAAAGGAGATTAATTACTCCCGGGATGTATTAACAGGAAAATAAGAAGGCTTTCTCAGCTGTGTGAGAACAATACAGGCAGGGCCTAACTAAAACGGGCAATAGAAAAAAGAGATCAGTACCTGTTCCTGTCACGGTTGCCGGAATTATTTCCGCCGCTATAACCGCCACCGCCACCTCTGTTACCACCACGGAAACCTCCGCCGCCACCTCCGCCGCCTTGTCTGTCTTCAGCCTGTTTTACTACCAATGGCTTTTTCCCGAGTGAAATATCGTTCAGCCCGTCAATTGCTTCTTTGGCTTCAGCGTCATTTGGCATTTCTACAAATCCAAATCCCCGGCTTTTCCCGGTTTCCTTGTCCATAGCTACTTTGGCAGATTTAACGACTCCGAATTTTTCAAAAATTTCTTCCAGTTCAGCATCATCAAGATCATAGGGCAAACCAGCAACAAAAAGATTCATAATAACATTTTTGTAAAAGTAAAGAACTTATGCCATTATCAGGAAACAAACTATAGAGCAACAGTATAATTTTTTTTTACGGCGGTTACAAATTAATTACCTGCTTTTACCAATTACTGTATTTGAATTATCAATCTTTAAATAATAATAATATGAAAAGCAAAATCATCATCGCCGCACTGGGAATTATTTTCCTTACTGCCTGCACAAAATCTGCTGTTAATAATAACAGTAATACTCCCGGAAACACCAATGTAGTGGCTGCTTCTTCAGTGCCTGCGGCTGTTATCAATTCATTCAACAACAGTTTCAGGGGAGCCACTGAGGTGGAATGGCAACACAACAGCAGCAACAGTTTTAACAGCCAGTTTAACCTGGGCAACCAGCGGCATGATGCCGGTTTTGACGACAATGGTACCTCCACTTCTCATTCTATTATTTGCCTTGATGCAGCTGTGCCACAGGCCGTGTTGGATGCGTTCAGGCAGCGTTATCCCACCGACAATGTATATGAGTGGAAACTGACCAATACCGGCGAATGGAAAGCCCATATTATGAGAGGAGCAATAAAATATGAAGCTACTTTCAGCGCCACCGGAGCCTTTATCAGTTTTGAACAATCCAGGTAAAAAAAATCCGAAAAATATTTTGCAACCGTTCTGCTTAAGGCAGGACGGTTGTATCCTTTGGCGATGTATTATCAGGGGGTTTGCCTTCTCTTTCTGTTTTTTCGTACCAGGAGTATCATAATTGCCACTACCAATAAAGCTCCGGCGCCAATGTATAAATAGTTTTGCTGAACAAATGTTTTTAAATCAAACGAATCAGTTTTTCCTGCTTTTTCGGTTTCGGTAATATCCGAATAGTTAATCCTGATAGTTTTATTATCTACGGTGGCCAGCATTTCCCGCTGCATTTTCTCCCCGGAACTATCGGCTAAGGCCACGATCTCAGCTTTATTATTTGCATACCGGTAACTATAGCCTGCTTCCACATCATTGCTTATGCCTGATGTTTTGTCTGTTACTGTTACCCTGCCATGATAAACATTGATGACTGACTGAAGACTGTCTGTAACAACATAAAATTTTGTTCCTTTTGGTTTAACTGTGAGATTTTTTAATTCAATCAATATTTTCTTTTCAGAAACAGTATTACCATCCGCCATCATGGCGCCATATTTTATAAGCAGTCTTATCTGCTCTGGAATATTTTCCAGCACTTTTAACGCAGTAGAAGGAAAGAGGGTAATCATTGTTTGCGGGCCATTGGAAAAAGTCACCAGTCCTTTTGGACCGGTAGTTACTTCATCATCTGTCGATAAACTTTTGGGGTCACTTTTTTCAGCGCCGTTGTTAGAAACTGTTACATCCTTATTGAAAGCAAAAGAATTCTGACCACTGGCAGGAAGCAGATGACCCATACCCCCGCAGTGCCTTGTTTGAGATAATTGAAACAATGCAGCAGCTTTGCCATCAATCAATACATTATCATCGCCACTGATAATGGTAAAAGTATTTGCCCCCGAGCAGGCAGCATGTACACCTGCATCCCCAACCCTTGCAGCCGGATGCCCGTAAATGAAAACCAGCGGGCTGCCTTCCATTACAGGACCAACTGTTGAAAGAGGATCTGCCGGGCCACCATGACTGTCAGCCGGACATGCTGCAAGACAACCAACAAATGCATACTTACTCACATCAACTGTTGTTACGGGATATTCACCTTTATAAATTTTATTTTCATAGGTGACGGTGAGGATGATTTTATTTGCCCCTATCGTATTAAATAGCGGGTGACTGGTTTTTCCTTTAGCCGGATTGAAACTAGCCGTGCCGCTCCATTCCACTTTATCTGACAGGTCGATTTCATTGCCATCTTCATCTGTAATAGTAAAACTGGCGCCAAATACCCAGCCCTGGTTAAATACTTTCGGGCTAACACCAACAGGGAAAGTAAGAGCAGGTTTTAATTCGCTGCTGGCAGCGGTAAAATCAAAAAAGGCTCCTTCATTAATTGGACCCAAATATACTTTGCCTTCAATTTTATTTGCATTCAATGTACCAATGATAGTCATGCCCTGCTGATTATGCTTTACCCGGGGACCATCTTTCATTTCTGCTGCTACAGAACCGGAGGCATCTAACCGACCCCCTTCCATGCTGCCATTTATAGTTCCTGACAGATCTATATAATCATCAGGTTCCGTACGGCTGCCGCCACGAAAATGAAGAGAAATACCAGCTTCGGTTCCCCGGGTAATTGTGATTGATAATTCATTGGTATAAACAGCTGCATTACTGCTGTTGGGTCCTGTCACGGTGAATTTACCGGTATAGGCAGTATTCTGGCCATAGCATAAAATTGTAAATAGCAGGAGCCCGGCGAGGGATAAAAATTTTGTTTTCATATCCTTTTTTCTCAAAGCTTAAACACTTGAAGCAAATAAAAGATGACCTGAGTCAGCTGGGGCATCGCCTTCAATTAGTTTTTATGGAAAACTGGTTAAAGAGTTGTTTTGCAGACAGGTCTCAGCCCGGAGCTGTTCTTTATAATTTGCGCTGTAAGGGAAATCCCAATCCTTGCATGGCGTAATGAGTATGGGTTATAAGAGTGACTTTAATCAGAATCCGCTAACGTCTGCCTGACTAACTTTATTCATTAAAATGAATTTATATGAAAGTTTTTTTAGCCGGCGTGCTGTCATTAGCCATTACATCGGCCACAGCCCAGGAAGGAAATTTGAAAGTAACGCTTTCAAAAGCCAGTAACCGTTTACCGGTTTATATGTATTTTTTATAATGCAGGGAGGTCAACGTGGCCGAGCCAAAAATTTTCTACTGAGTGTATCATCTCAAAATAGCTATTCAAATCCATTTGTTTAATTAAATAGCAATTTGCGTGTAAATTATATGCCTCTCTAATGTCATTTCTGGCATCAGAGCTGGTTAAAATAATAACAGGGATGCTTTTCAGGGTTTCGTCAACTTTAATTTCAGCCAGTACTTCCATCCCGTTTTTTTTAGGCAGATTAATGTCCAGGATGATAAGATCGGGGCGTAGAGCATTGGTATATTTATTTCTTTTAAACAGAAAATCGGTTGCCTCTACTCCATCATACACGATATGAAGGTTCTTTTCCATCTTCCCGGTTTTAAATGCCTGCTTCGTAAGCAGGGCATCGCCGTGATTATCTTCCACTAAAAGAATTTCAAAGATTTTTTTATGTTGCATAACACTTTTTTATTCGTGTATGGTAAAATAAAAAGTAGTTCCCTTATTTTCTTTCGATTCAAACCAAATTTTTCCGCCGTGCCGTTCTACAATTCGTTTGTTAATGGATAGTCCTATACCGGTGCCGGGATACTCTTTTGCCGAATGCAGGCGCTGAAAAATAATGAAAACCCTGTCGTGATATTTCATGTCTATTCCTATGCCATTATCGCTTACCGAAAATTCGTACATATTATTTTTCTTTTTACAGGAGATATGAATTTTAGGTAATTCCGTTTTCTTTCTGAACTTAATGGCATTTTCAATAAGGTTTTGAAATAAGCGTAAAAG
This sequence comes from Chitinophagaceae bacterium, assembly GCA_032654705.1. GTDB lineage: Bacteria > Bacteroidota > Bacteroidia > Chitinophagales > Chitinophagaceae > JJ008. Next base: position 1,272,464 of record JAULAZ010000003.1, on the reverse strand, counting down.
CTGCGATTCATCAGCTTTTAGAACCGGTAAATTATCGTGGGTAATTACCGCAGTATTATCATCTATTAACAGCTGCAGGTTGGCAATAACCTTTCTCAAAGTTATGGAAGTATCAACTTGTTCTAATTCCCTTTCACGGGTACCAATCCTGGAAAAGTCGAGTAAATCCTGGATAAGCTTTTTCATACGGGATGCTCCGTCCACCACAAAGTGAATATATTCGTTTGCATCGGGGGCTAATTTATCTTTATACTCCCGTTCAAGCAATTGTGTGTAACTCGAAATCATCCGTAAAGGCTCCTGGAGATCGTGTGAAGCTATATGGGCAAACTGTTCAAGGTCTTTATTGGCAGATTCTAGTTCAAGAACTTTCTCTTTTATCAGTAATTCCGCCTTTTTTCTTTCAGAGATATCTGTATGAAATGCCTGGATATATGATTGATTGCCCACTTTAATAAGACTTGATGATATGGAAAAAGAAACAATATGACCATCCTTGTGAATGTGATCGGTCTCAGTATTCAGGGTTTTTCCTGCCATTACAATGTCCATTCTTTGGGGAAGTATTTTTGCCATTTCGGGAGTGTCGAGTTCCCGGAGATTCATGGACAACATTTCATCCACCGTGTAGCCATGCATTTTAGCAAACGATTCATTTAAGTTCAAAATTTTTCCTTTGTCATTTATGATCAATATCCCGTCACTTGCCTTTTCAAATAAAGTTTTGTACCTGCTTTCGCTTAACTCCAGCGCCTCCAGTGCCTGCTTTCTTTTGGTAATATCGTGTGCAGCAGCAAAGACGCCCTGTATTTTTCCATCTTCGTTTTTATACACAGTTGCATTATAAAGTACATCAGTTATTTTGCCTGAAGTATGCCGGATTGAAAGTGGATAGTCGTGAACCGAACCGTTAATGAACACCTGCTGGTATCCGGCTTTTGCTTGGTCAGGTTCAGTAAAATAATCCGAGAAATCGGTGCCGATCAATTCATCCCGGTTACAACCGGTAACTTGTTCCGTTGAACTATTAACGTCAGTAATCTTTCCATCCTGCCCAATGGTTACCAGCGGATCAATACTGGCTTCGATTAATCGCCGGTTGTATGAACTGGCATTTCGTAGTGCTTCTTCCACCTGCTTGCGTTCGGTGATATCTTTTGCAAATCCCCGGACAATGGGTGTTTCAACCCCAATACTGCGCAGGGAATTACTGAATTCCCAAATACGCTCCACGCCGGCAGCTGTTCGCACTTTCATAAAACCATTTGCATATCCCTCTTTTAAAATCGAAGCAATGTAACCGGGATATTGATTTTTTATTTCAGGAACAAGTATGTCCTGGATTTTCATATTCAAAAGAGTTCCCTGGTCATACCCCAGTAATTTCATTGCAGCAGGGTTCACGGAAATAATTCTTCCTTCAATATCATGTGTGCAGATCAGGTCAGAGATATTTTCAACAAGGTCTCTGAACTTATCTTCACTTTCCTGTAATGCATCTTCTGCATGCTTGCGTTCAGTGATGTTGCGGATATTACATTGTACAACCTTATTCCCGTTAACATGATAAACATTGCTTACGAATTCTACATAAATGGGATGGCCATCATTGGTTTTAAGCTGAAGATTATCGTACCGGATGTAGCCTTCTTCCTGTAATTTCAGGAAGGCAGATTTGTTGGCAAGAATGTCTTTAAATAAACCTATTTCCCACAGTTGTTTACCTATAAAATGATTTTTTGAATAGCCGATCAATTCCATCAAAAATGGATTGACATCATTTATCGCACCGGTAGCGGCATCCAGGATCAGAATGCCGTCTTTGGCTGCTTCAAATAGCCTGCGGTAGCGCAACTCAGAAGCCAGTAAATTTTCCTCGAAATGCCTCCGTTCGGTGATATCGCGGAGAAAAATAAGGTTCCTTCCATCAGTAAGCTTTTTCCCGGTAACTTCCACTTCCAATGCTGTTCCGTCTTTCCTCTTCATTCGCCGTTCGTAATGAATCGTTTTCCCGGCTCTCATATCATCAAAGCGCACCGGATTTTTTTCCAGGTCTTCCTTAAAAATCAAATCCAGTACTGTCAGGTTTAAAAATTCTTCACGGCTGTAGCCAAGCAATTTGCAGCCGCTTGTATTTACATCCGCATATATTCCATCCGGTTTTGAAATAAAAATGGCGTCCTGTGCCTGTTCTATCAATGTGCGATAGCGTAGTTCGCTGGCTTTGATTTCTTCTTCCTGTTTTTTGAGTCCGGAAATATCACTGCAAAAGTTCATCACAGCTGGTTTACCTTCCCATTCAATTTTCACTCCATTTAACTGCACCCATCCTGTACTCTTATCCTTATTTATTATTTTAATCCGGGTATTTGTATCAACCTGCTCATCCCTCATACGTTTCTTATAATTATTAATGATGAGTTCCCTGAAGTCCGGGTGAATAAATTCTATAAATGGAATGGCCAGCAATTCTTTTTCAGTATAACCTGTTTTTTCCAGTATTCTCGGATTCACAAATTTCAGGTGATTATCCTGGGCAATTAAAATACCCTCACTTGATGATTCAATTAAAAGACGGTACCGGGCTTCACTGTCGCTTAATTTTTCTTCTGCCAGTTTGCGTTCGGTAATGTCTTCAACAGTGCCTTCATAATACATAATTTGTCCATTCTCTCCCCTGATAGCTTTTGCGTTTTCATTAACGAAGATTACAGTGCCATTGAATCTCTTCCACTTTGCCTCGAAACCAGTGATCTCACCTTTGCGCTCCATCAATTCTTTGAAATCTTTTCGTTGATAATCTGGTTCAAATCCTTCTTTCTCCAGGTTGCGTTTGATTAATTCATCCAAAGATGGGTATCCTAACATTTTTACTAAAGCAGGATTCGCTGTTAAAATATCGCCATCGGGTGTTGTACAATAGATCCCCACCTGGGCATTTTCGAAAAGCGTTCGATACTGCACCTCCCTTTCAAAAAGTTTTTCTTCCGCTTTCATGCGTTCGGTGATGTCTCTTGTAACACCGTGTAATCCCGACAACTCATTCTTTTCATTAAAGTAGGGAGTGATAAGTATTTCGCCTGTTTTTACACTACCATCTTTGCAGCGGTAGTCAAGAATCATGCTAATGAAATAGTCTTTGCACATTTTCTTCCGCACACCATACTTCTTTAGTTCTTCCGAAAGCTTATTTTTTGCTTTCAATGCAGAGGCAGGTGTAAACCTGTCATCGATGGTTTGGTTCAGGTATTCATCAATAGTGTAGCCGGTAAATTTTTCAATAGCAGGACTAACAAAAGTACTCTTGCCGGTAAGGTCCATAAGCCAAACAGTGTCTGATGCTTTATCTGTTAAAAGCCTGTACTTCTTTTCACTTTGCTCCAGTTCTTCTTCTGCCCGCTTGCGCCGTAAAGAAACAGACGCCAGTAAACTGAAGTTCTCTAATATTTCCCTGGGTGGATCGGGTTGGCCCTTCTTTATTGCCAGCAGGGATGTGCCATACAATTTCCCGTCAATGACATGTGCAACTGCTATGAAGCGATCCACTTTAAGTAAAGCCTGTATTAAAGCCCCCACCGGTTGCGGAATTGCACCAAAGGAAACTTCATGTAAAGTTTTCCGCATTCCAATTAAATCCCTGGTCATTTCCAGGTATAACTCATCAGATACAACCGAATGAATATTATTTAATTTTTTGCCAATGATACTTACGACTTTTTTGAGCAGGCCCGGCTCCATTTCAATATGTTTTGGAGTTAATGTTCTGTTTACGGGATCGTAACCTGAAAATATGGAAACTTCAGCGCCGGCAATTTCCTTGAAACCCCTGGCAATGATTGACTCAAGATTGTCTCCTGATGATACCATTGACAGTTTAAAAGAAAACTGGTTGATTTTTAGCAATGCTTCATTGTGCAATGCCAATGCGTCCTCTGCCTGCTTTCGATCCGTGATGTCGAACATAGCCCCATCCCATACTATACATCCGTCTTCCTGTCTTTTTGGTATAGAATTAGCACGGATCCATTTAAAAGTCTTATCTGCCTGCACAACCCTGAATATATAAAGCCAGGGAGTTAATGTACTGGCCGAAGTATAAATAGAGGAATACAGCCCCGGCAAATCGTCCGGGTGCACTTTTGCAAATGCATTTTCTGCATTCTCATAAATTTTTTTGGGAGATAACCCGGCAAGCAATTTAATATTTTCACTTACAAAAGTAAAACTGAACTTTCCGCCGGCATCCATTTTAAACTGGTAAATAAAGCCGGGGATAGATGAACTTATTTCCCTGAGTTGCTGATCCTTTTCAACTAATTTTTTTTCAGCCTGCTTACGTTCTGTAATATCAATACCTGTTCCCATCAGGCATTTTTTCCCTTTATAAGTAACCACTTTTGAATTAATATAAAAAGGAATTTTATTTTTTTGTTTTGATAACAGTTCTACTTCAATACCCGGGCGGTCTTTTTTAAATACATTTTTTATCCGGTTTTTAATAATTTCCTGTTGATCTGCATCATAAAAATCAAGCGGATGCATTCCGCTAATTTCATTGCCGGTATATCCGGTAAGCAGCTCAAAATTTTTATTCCACTTAATAAATTTTCCTGCTTCATCGTACAAATAAAAAATACCGGGCAGTTTATTAATGATGGTTTCTGAAAATTCATCTTCTGCCTTTTGGCGGAATACAGTAGCGGTTTGGTCTGGCTTGTTTTTTTTCATAGCATTCTAACAAGGTTTTTTAAACGCAATTGTTAACCAGTAAGGCACAGAGAAGGGGAGTTTCGCAGAGGAAAATTTTTATTTTTATTTTCTCTGGGTACAGGATGTCTTCAAAACAAAATCGACTTTTCGTTTGAAACAATTTTATGATTGCAAGTTAAGCTATTAATTTTTACTTTCTTTAGCATTTGAAGTATAAAACAGCGTTTTAAGTAGTTTCATTTATTTTAGGTTCTAAAAAACTGTCCCTAAAGATAGATTGACTCAATAAGCATTTCGGATGTTGACGTATGTAATAGGTTTCACTTGTCAAAATAGGCTTTGTCCAAAGCTGCCAGGCATTTTAGCTACAAAGTGTTTCATTGTTAATTGTTGAACACTGTAATTAGGACACTCCCTTATAGAAAAGATATCGCACCTGTGTAGCCTTTAAAACAAAACGGGGTTTATTTTCTACCAATATTTCACTTCTGCAAGGCTATGAAAATTAATTTCGCCAACAGGTTATTTATATTCTCCATATACCTCCCTGAGGGTATCGGCAATTTCTCCCAGGGTGCATTTGTTTTCTACGGCCTCTACCACTGAAGGCATGATATTTTCGCCGCTATTGCAATTATCATTAAGTATCTGAAGGCACTGATCAATTTTTGCATTATCCCGGTTCGATTTCAACTGGTCAAGCTTTTGTATCTGCACCGTCCTGACGTTGTCATCCACTTTCAAAACAGGGATCGTTCTTTCGTCTTTTGACTGGAATTTATTTACTCCCACAATAATTTTTTCGCCGGTTTCAATATTGCGCTGGTATTCATAGGCGCTTTTTGCAATTTCATTTTGAATGAATCCCTGCTCAATAGCAGCAACACTGCCGCCCATTGCATCAATCTTCTGTATCAGCTTCCACGCAGCATCTTCCACCTCCGCAGTCAAACTTTCAATAAAATAACTTCCACCAAGGGGATCAACAGTATCTGCAGCGCCACTCTCAAATGCTACAATCTGCTGCGTTCGTAATGCGATCCTTGCTGCTTCTTCTGCTGGCAGGCTTAAGGCTTCATCAAAGCTATTTGTATGCAATGATTGCGTGCCGCCCAAAACAGCTGCCAGTGTTTGCAATGTGACTCTTGAAATATTATTGAGAGGTTGTTGTGCTGTTAACGTGCTGCCGCCTGTTTGCGTATGGAAGCGCAACATCATGGCTTTTGGGTCTGTTGCCCCAAGTTCTTTCATTATGTTGGCCCACATTCTTCTTACCGCACGGAACTTGGCTACTTCCTCAAATAAATTATTGTGTGCATTAAAAAAGAAGGAGAGGCGTTTGCCGAATACATTTATATCAAGACCTTTTTCCAATGCGGCTTTTACATAAGCCTTACCATTACTGAGCGTAAATGCAATTTCCTGTACTGCTGTGCTGCCGGCTTCCCGGATATGATAACCGCTGATAGAAATAGTATTCCACTTAGGCACTTCTTTACTACACCATTCAAAAATATCAGTGACGATGCGCATGGAAGGTTTGGGAGGATAAATATAAGTTCCTCTTGCCGCATATTCTTTCAGGATATCATTCTGAATTGTTCCTGTGATTTTTTTCAGATCAGCGCCCTGCTGTTTGGCCAGCGCCACATAGAAAGCCAGGAGTATATAGCCGGTTGCATTAATCGTCATGGAGGTGCTAACTTCTTCCAGTTTAATACCATTGAATAATATCTTCATGTCTTCGATGGAATCAATAGCAACACCCACTTTGCCCACTTCACCTTCTGCCAGTTCATGATCGCTGTCGTACCCGATCTGCGTGGGAAGATCGAAGGCCACACTCAAACCACTTACTCCCTGCGATAATAAATAATGATAACGCTTATTACTTTCTTCTGCCGTAGAGAAGCCGGCGTATTGCCGCATCGTCCATAGCTTGCCACGATACATATCGGGTTGCACACCTCTTGTATAAGGAAATTCGCCGGGTTGTTCCTTCTGGGTTGACGGCAAGTCAGTTTCACTGTAAACTGGCTTTATTTCAATTCCTGAATCGGTATGTTTTTTTTGATCACTCATGTTAGTTGTTTGTCCATAGTCCATTGTCCATCGACCATCGTTAGTGTAATGAGTCCCTGAATTTGGTTATCATTCTGCAAAGGTGGTCGTATTCGTCATATAATTTCTGGTAATTTTCTTCATGAATGTAGTTACGTTTTTTTGCCAGCATGAGGCAACCAACAACCTCAATTGCTGAACGTAATGAGATATTAAGAAATCTTGCAAACTCGGCATTCGATAAACCAGTACTTCCTTCACAGATATTCAGTACAACTGAATCAGCGGCCCTTTTAATCTGAGATGCAAGACTAAACATTTCATTTTTTGGAAATTTTAAAGCCAGCAAATGTATCTCATCACTGAGGTCAAATGCTTTTTGCCATATTTTTAAACTTTCAAATTTAAATGCCATAACAAGTATTAACGTCGATGGACTATGGTCGATGGTCAATGGACAATGATCTTCTCATCCTTTCATCAGTTTTTTTGCTTCAAAGTTCAATGCCTGCAATACCATTTCGTGCAGCGAACCCTGTGGTTGTGACATTACAACTTCCAGAATTTTTTTATTTAACTCTGATGCAGATGCTGTGGGAAGCATTGAGGATGCTACCTGGTTAATGATCATAATATTCTGCTCTTTCAGGTTACGGACAGCATCCCAGCTTACCGGGCTTACATATAATTGCTGTGTACTGTTGTATTCAAACTCATGCCTGATATTTTCTGTAAGAATTATTTTCATTTCCATTGAAGAAATACCGGGTTGATTTAAACGGCCAATCAGGTTGGGCAGCGAAATTCTTTCGGTGAGCAATACCAGCCTTTCGTAAGCTTGTAATTGCAATGAAGTGCTGTCAAATTTTTCTTCCTGCTTCGTCACCGTGGACTGGGATTGTTTGCGGAAAATAGAATAAAGAGAAATTGCAAAGGCCAAAACGGATATAATAAGGCTTGCTGTAGTTAGGTTCATGAATTTATAGTTGTATGAAGTAACAAAAGTAGGAAAGCAAAGCCGGGTGGCAATCGGTGAGTAGTGATTAGCTGGTGGATTCTTAAACGGTTTATTTTTCCCATATCGGAAATTGGGTATTCGTTTCCCGGTAAAAGAATATTTATTTTTGCTTTATGGAAACAACATTGACTACACCTGTTACCCTGACAGAAGGAGCTATTGCCGAAGTAAAAAGACTGATGGCTGCAGAAGACTTTGATACTACACAAAGACTAAGAGTGGGAGTGAAGGGAGGTGGCTGTTCCGGTATGACTTATGTTCTCGGGTTTGATCATCCAACTGAAAAAGACAAACATTTTGAGATAGGAGACATTGCCTGTATTATGGATAAATCCCACGAGATGTATTTATATGGTATGCAGGTGGACTGGCAGGATGGATTGAATAACCGGGGCTTTTCTTTTAAAAACCCCAATGCAAGTACTACCTGCGGCTGCGGAACAAGTTTTGCGATTTAACCCACCCCTTTCGTAAAGTCATTTATGGTCAGACACTACTGCCCCTCCAGGGAGGGGATGTTGTAGCTTGAAATTTGTAAATAAAGAAAGCCTCCAAATGGGAGGCTTTCTAATTATTATGAAAATAATATTCTAACTCTTGGTTGATTTTATCATGCCGGGTTTTTCTTTTTCTATAACAGCTTTTTTACCCAGCCCTCTTTTGCCACCAAGGTCAACTAAGATTGGAGCGGCTACAAAGATGGATGAATAAGTACCGGTGATAACACCGATGAGCATGGCGAAGGCAAAACCTTTTGTAACCTCACCTCCTACCAGGAATAAAATAAGAATGGTCAGGAACACGGTTAAAGAAGTCATGATGGTACGGCTTAGTGTTTCATTAATGGCACGGTTAATGACTTCTGCTCTTGGAGCCCCCGGCATCAGCTTGCTGTCTTCACGAATACGGTCAAACACAATTACGGTATCATTCATGGAGAACCCGATTACCGTTAGCAATGCGGCAATGAAATGCTGGTCTATCTCCAATGGGAAAGGCACAATTTTCCTGGCAAAAGAGAATATTATCAATAAAACAAAGACGTCGTGAAAAAGTGCTACGATAGTACCCAGTGAATATCTCCAGTCGCGGAAACGAAGGAAGATATAAAGGAAAATAACAAGCATGGCAAAAAGTGTTGCTTTTACTGCGCCTCTTTTCAGGTCATCAGAAATGGTGGGCAAGACTTTATCTGATTTAAGCTTATAAACTCTATCAAACTTTTCAAAATTTGTTCCTTGGGGTAAAAAGTCTTTTAATCCTGCCAGTAATCTGCTCTCTACAATTGAGTCGGTTGTTTTGCTGGTATTATTAATCATGAAAGAAGTAGTGATATCCAGTGTGGCATTATCACCTACTGTTTTGATTACAGGATTTTCGCCATTGAATGCAGTTCTTAAATCATTTCTTACTTTATCAATATCTCCAACCGGCTTCTCAAATCCAATCCTGTAATCACGGCCTCCTTTGAATTCAACTCCCTGGTCAAATCCATTAAAATAAGAAGCGATACCCAATGCAAGCACAACCATTGAAATACCATAAGCTATTTTCCGGTATTCAATAAATTTATATTTGGCATGTTTGAAAACCCGGCGGGACAGACCTGTGAAATACTCCAGGTGTTTCTTTTTATTAGTAAACCATTCAGTGATCCACCGGCTTACCAAAATTCCGCAGAACAATGATAAAAGAATACCCAGTATCTGTGTGGTTGCAAATCCTTTTACCGGCCCGATACCAAACGAGAATAAAAGTATAGCGGTAAGTAAAACGGTAACGTGGGCATCAAGAACCGGAGGTAAAGATCTTTTATAACCTTCATTGATTGCCGGGATATATCCCTTGCCTCTTGAGAGTTCTTCTTTTATACGTTCATAAATAATTACATTGGTATCCACCGCCATACCGATGGTTAATACCAGACCGGCAATACCGGGAGCTGTTAATGATGCACCTAAACCTGCCAGTACTCCAATCGTAAAAAGTAAGTTTAATATCAACGCAATATTGGCCACCCATCCGCTGGTATTATAGTAAACCAGCATAAGCAGGAAGATGACAACAAAAGAAATGATAAATGCCCTGGCGCCACCTTCAATGGCTTTTTTACCAAGAGTAGGGCCTACCTCAGTTTCCTGAACAATTTTTGCAGGAGCAGGGAGTTTACCAATTTTTAGAATCTTGGCAACGTCGGCAGCTTGTTCCTGGGTATAACTTCCGGTAATGGATGAACTTCCATCCATTATGGGTTCATTTACATTTGGTGCTGTTTGTACAACATTATCCAATAAAATAGCAACAGGTCTTGACACATTGGCCGTTGTCATTTCTCCCCATATTTTGCGACCCTTATTGTTCATCCTCATTGTAATCTCAATCTGGCCGGCCTGGTTATAATCAGTTCCGGCATCAGTAACGGAGTTGCCATCTAATTTAGGAGCAGAGAGACCAAAAGTTTTCAACGCATATAAAGACAACCTGTTTTTTGATTTTCCTTTTACATTGTCTGGCGTTCCATAAACAAATACGGCATCACCGGGGAAAATGCCCTTGAATTCCAGCAGGAATGCATTCATCCTGGCGGTATCGTCAATTGAAACAGTACCTGCCGCTGAAGGGAACATATCTTTCCCGTCTTTTGATTTGCCGTATGACTGAAAACCGGAAGCTTCAAAATATTTATCTAAGGTGACACCAGATTTTTGTTTTGCAGTAGTTATATTTTTTTGAGTATCAGTTTCACTTTTACCCAATTGTTGAGCAAGGCTTTTAATGGTATCTGTTTTTGTGTTGCCTGCCAGTTTAGTTGTATCAACTTTGTGAGTTGTATCGCTAGCGGCCTTTGTAGTGTCTGCACCGCCATATTTAGCGTTGAAGACCTCAAACATTTTTACCCATGCATTGGCATAGGCTGGGTCTCCGGCAGTATATAATTCCCAGAACTCAAGATTAGCAGTGCTTTGCAGGTTGGTTCTAACTCTTTCTTTATCTTTTACACCTGGCAATTCAATATTGATAATTCCTTTGGAAGGATTTTTGTTGATGTTGGGCTGCGCCACACCAAACTGGTCAATACGTTTGCTAAGCCTTTCAAATGTAGTTTCAAATGCGTCGTCAGCCTGTTTACGTATGTAGGAAATTACATCATCGTCACTTGTATTTGTAATAGTTTTATTTCCGATGGCAGAGGGAAAAAGTGTGGCCAACGACCTTGTTGTTTCAAGTTTCCTGTATTCCTGAATAAACAAAGTGATAAAATCTGCATCGCTGTTGGCTTTGCGGTTGTCTGCGTTCTGAATGGCTTCAAGAAATTTTGGATCCTTGGAATTATTAGCCAGTGATTTTAATAACCCTGACATTTCCACTTCGAGTGTCACATTCATTCCACCCTGGAGATCAAGTCCGAGGTTCAACTCTTCGGCTTTTGCTTTCTTATAGCTCATGGCGCCGCTGATACCATAGGTAACCGTTTCATCTTTGGTGCTATCAAGCATGTGCCGCAACTGCTCCTGGTAAATTTTTTCTAATGTCTCCTGGTAAATGGCCTGGGAGTCCTTATTATTTGGATATTTTTCAAGAGCAGATGGGTAATTCTTTTTTACATAATTGAGGGCACGGGCCTCTATCTTTTTCTCATGTTTTCTAACGAAATAGGTAAACGACAGTTGATAGAGGGAATACACAATCAGCAGAATCGCAAAAAAACGAACCAGGCCTTTCAGTTGCATACGATGAATGATTTACATTTTTAAACTTTTACTCCGCAATTATTTTAAAAATGGAGAAAAGGTTTGCAAAAATTTTAAGGACGGCAAAGATAGATGTTTCGGATTAAATTTTTTCAACTAAAAACAGGGTCTTGGATGCTGATTTTTAAAAGCTTAACCGGGAGCAGTCTGTATCTTCGTGGGGCTATGAATGGTGCTATTAAAACAGGTGGGGCGGTTGCTTTTATCCTGCTATTATTTTCGTGCAGCAATCTTTCCGTTCAAGTTTCAAAAGCTGGGAACCAACCTTCAATTTTGCGTAAAAATTATTTTATTTCATCTCAGGATGTTCCTACTGATACTTTCATAACCAACTTGTTAGCTGACTATCCTCGATATTTTGATTCGATCTTGAAAAACAGGGATGCTCTTGGAATTCAGATCATCTATACCCGTATTGACAGGGGTAAAAAAGGGAAAATAAAATTTACTGACTATTGTTTCAATCTTGATCCGGATAAATATTTCTATCCGGCTTCCACTGTCAAACTTCCGGTGGCGATACTGGCCCTTCAAAAATTGAATGAATTGAACATTGCAGGGCTTGACAAAAACACCATGATGATCACCGGGACAGATGGAGATGATCAAACCGGAGTAAATAATGACCCATCTACTTCCAATGGTTCGCCGAGCATTGCCCATTACATCAAAAAAATATTATTGGTAAGTGACAATGATGCTTTCAACAGGCTGTATGAATTTTTAGGACAGGTGTATATCAATAACTCCCTGCACAAAATGGGTTATGCCGATGCGCAGATTATTCACCGGCTCAGTATCAGTTTGTCAGAAGAACAGAATCGTCATACCAATCCCGTTGAGTTTTATGACAGCACAGGCCGGCTTATTTACAAAAAAAAAGGCGGAAAGAAGTAAAATGGTTTATGCTGAACGAAATACCAAAATGGGCAAAGGATATTATTCGGGACAAACTTTGGTTCATGAGCCGTTTGATTTTTCAAAAAAGAACAGACTGCCGTTGCAATACCTGCATAGCATAGTCAGAAGTATTATGTTTCCTGATGCAGTACCGGAACTTCAGCGTTTTAATTTAACCACAGAGGATTATAATTTTTTACGTAAGTATATGTCGATGTTGCCGCAGGAATCAACGTTTCCTTTTTATAGCTCCCCGGAATACCGGGACAATTATGTGAAGTTCTTATTGTACGGTTCTGAAAAGGGAAAAGCGGAACCCGGTATCCGGATTTTTAATAAAGTGGGAGATGCTTATGGATTTATGATTGACGCTGCCTATGTGGCGGATTTTAAAAATAAAATTGAATTCCAGCTTAGTGCAGTTATTTATTGTAATAGCGATGGTATTTTTAATGATGATCAATATGACTATGACGGGTTGGGTCTTCCTTTCATGAAACACCTGGGGCAGGTTATTTATCAATATGAATTGAAACGGCAACGAAAAAAAACTGATTTGTCTCATTTTATTTTTCAGTATTCTGATTAACAAAGCCGGAAACTTATCTTTATGCTTTCCAAACCAATAAAATAAATATGCAGTTATCTTCTTTCTTAGATCGTTTTAATGAGCCGGAAACTTTAAAAATGGCAAAACTGGGTCGTGAACTGAGGGCCAAAGGAATTGATGTAATTGACCTGAGCCTGGGAGAGCCTGATTTTGACACTCCTGATCATATTAAAGAGGCTGCAATAAAAGCAATACATGATAACTGGAGTCACTATTCACCTGTGGCAGGTTTCCCGGATTTGCGGGAAGCTGTTTGTTTTAAATTCAGGAGGGATAATGGGTTTGATTATAAACCTGAGAACATTGTTGTCTCCACCGGGGCAAAACAGAGCCTGGCCAATGCAGTTCTTGCTTTGGTGGATGAAGGGGATGAAGTAATTATTCCCACACCATTTTGGGTTACCTACAGCGAACTGGTAAAGATTGCAAGAGGAAAAGTAGTGGAAATAAAAACTTCCAGAGAGCAGGGATTTAAAATATCCGCAAAACAATTAGAAGATGCAATCTCTCCCCGTACAAAAATGTTTTTATTTTCTTCGCCCTGCAATCCAAGTGGCGCTGTGTATAGCAAAGAAGAACTGGAGTCGTTGGTCTCCATATTTAAAAAGCATCCCGGAATTTTTATTCTTTCAGACGAAATTTATGAATATATCAATTATGCAGGGCATCACCAAAGCATAGCCCGGTTTGGGGACATTAAAGACAGAGTAATCATTGTAAATGGTTTGAGTAAAGGTTTTGCGATGACAGGATGGCGGTTGGGATATATTGCTGCGAATGCAGAAATTGCCAAAGCCTGTGAAAAAGTGCAGGGACAATTTACCAGTGGTGCCAATTCAATTGCACAGAAAGCTGCAGTAACTGCATTGACTACTGATCTCCGGCCCTCTATGGAAATGGTAAAAGAATTTACCAGGAGAAAAGAAAGAGTACTGGAAATGCTGAAAGAAATTCCAGGTATGCCTTGCAACAACCCCGAAGGCGCCTTTTATGTTTTTCCGGATGTAAGTGCTTATTTTGGCAAATCTGATGGGGTGACAACGATTAATAACGCTGCCGATTTTTCCATGTACCTGCTGAATACTGCTCATGTATCTTCTGTCATGGGAGATGCATTTGGCGAACCAAAATGCGTCCGGTTTTCTTTTGCTAACAGTATGGAAAAACTGGAAGAAGGTTTCAAAAGAATTAAAGAAGCGTTGAAAAAATTAAATTAAGAATATAGGATTACAGGCTTCTTATCTTTTTATCCAACTCCAATACCTGCGGTAACACAAGTTCCTGGTCATTATTGTTGATAATAAAATTACAGCGCTTCATTTTTTCTTCTTCATCCATCTGGAGGCTGATGCGCTTTACTACTTCTTCTTCAGACAGGCCATCTCTGTTCATTACCCTTTTTATACGGATAGGTTGTGGCGAGTAAACTCCAATCACATGGTCAACGCTTTTATAAGCACCGCTTTCAAACAATAATGCTGCTTCTTTAATAATATAAGGTGATGTCTGTTGTTTCATCCATTCTTCAGCGTCATGGATGGTGACCGGATGGATGAGGGAGTTCAGTAATTTCAATTTATTATTATTATTGAAAACAATAGAGGCTATATATTTCCTGTTCAATTCCCCGCCGGTGTAGGAGGCTTCGCCAAAATTATTAATGATAGCTGTTTTCAATGCGGTATCAGTATTCATCAGCTTCTTAGCTGCATCATCTGCATAATAAACGGGTATGCCAAGCGTTTCAAACACTTTGGCCACAACAGATTTTCCGCTGCCGATGCCACCTGTGAGACCAATTCGAAGAACCATGATTAGCAGGATTAGTTACAGATAAAAATGAAAGTTAGTAAAGATGAATTAGTTGGTAAAGTGATTACAAAAGAAAAAGAGGAAATATTTTTCAACTTCCTCTTATTCATTTAAAATCTTTATAATCCCGGTTCTATTTTTTTTCTGCTGCCGGATTATTCAATGTTGTAGTCCATTCCATACTGATGGCACTCTTTTCAATTTTAAGATAACTGCCCGGGCTTACTTCGATGTTTACTGTGCCATCTTCATTTACTTTATTGATGGTGCCATGAATTCCGGCTATCGTTACTACTTTATCGCCTTTGCCAAGATTTTGAATGAAAGTTTTCTGGTTCTTTGCTTTTTTAGCCTGTGGACGGATAAAAAACATCCAGAAGACCAGAATCATCAAACCTAAAAAGATAAACTGGAAACCGCCGAAACCGCCGGCCGCCTTTCCATCCTTTCCCCCTTGATCGGCACCGGGCATACAGGAAGAAAAAGTGATAGCAATTAATACTGCTGATGTAAGATATCTTGTAATTGATTTCATTTTTTGTTTTTTACTGTTGTGTATTTTCGAAATAATAATTTTTCTTTATTCTTTAACTTCTACCTTGAACTTTAGTTCATAAGTACGGGATGGTTTTGTATTAGCATCTACGGTGATGACTTTATTATTTGTTCCTTTACGGCCCTTACTGTCGAATTTTGCTTTTATTGTTCCTTGTTTTCCCGGGGCAATGGGCTCTTCAGGTTTTTCAGGAACGGTGCAGCCGCAACTGGCAGTTACATTTGCTATTACAAGTGGTTTATCACCCGTATTTGTAAAACGGTACGAAACTTCTACAGGGGCGCCTTCTTTTACTGTACCCAAATCCATGGAGGTTGAATCGAGCCATTGAAGTGTGGTATAATTGGCTGTATCATCCATCACCTTCAGTTTTTCAGCCATAGCGATGCTGTCTTTTAGAAAAGCATCCCTGTTTTTTCCATCATCGCTTTTTTTATCAATGGTATTACAGGCCACAAAACTGACTGTAGCTAACAAAACAATCAGGTTTTTTTTCATAGTTATTTTTTTTTCAGTGATTTTAAATGAAAAGATTACCGGGATGCAAATGTATAGAAAAGCTTTGAGCTTTTCGACCTTCAGTTCAAAGCCGGGGCAGCATTTCAGGACTTCCGGTATTCCACTTTATTCAAATTACCCTGTTGCACCAGGTCTTTGTGAATATTATCCAGTATGCCGTTTACAAAATGGCCGCTTTGCGTGGTGCTGTAGTCCTTTGCCAGGTCAATATATTCGTTGATGGTTACTTTAGGCGGGATGGTTTCGAAATATAAAAATTCAGCTACGCCCATTTTCATCAGGATCATGTCGAGCAGTGCAATCCGCTCCGGGTCCCAGTTTTTCAGTTTTGGGATGATGAGGCTTTGCAGGTGTTCATTCTTTTCTAAAACAGTTTGTAAAAGATTTTTGGCAAACTGTTCTTTATCTGCACTCATCATTTTATTGAAATTATAAGTTCCGGGTTTTTGAATGTACCCGGATAGCAACTGCACTACCATTTCACCGTCATCATCCCAGTTAGAGAAATTGTCTTCAATATGGGAAACAAAAGTTTCATTAGCCAGCAGCAGATCGTTCAGGATGAATTCAATAATTTTTTTTTCTTCCGCTTTTTCTCTTTCCCGCCGGGCGATGTAGGTTTTGTATTCAGGTGTTTCCACCAGGCTCTGATAAATTTTGCGCAGCAATTCTTTATCGCAGATCAGTTCGGGCTTTTTCTTTGCAAATTGCTCTCTTAATGCCGGGTCTTCTAGCATTTTAAGGAGTAGTTCATTACCGGCAATTTTTGTGTTTACATTCAAATCTTCCGCGGTAGGCAAATGCTTGGTGGCACGATGATGGGAATCTGCTTCGGCATACCGGGCAACTTCCGTTAAAAAATAAATAAGATAGATTAACAGGGAACTTGTCTGACTGAGGTGCTGTTGTAAAATTTTCTGTGGCTCACCGCCTGCCTGTCCGGCAGGCAGGGGTTTCACTTCTTGTTCCAGGGTATTTACCGTATAAATCGTCTGCATCACTTTCACCCGGATATTTCTTCTGCTGATCATGGTTCTAAGAACTTTGAGAGGGCGAAGATAATTGAATTTATCAAGAGAGAAGAACAAACAAGGATATGATAAAACTCATTTTAAAGATGTTCTGTAAAAACTTAAATTTATCATGCGAATCAGTTTCTTTCACATAAAGCTGCTTATTATGAAAAATCTTCCTTCTTATTCCAGCTTGCGATTCTTCGTTTCATTTTTTTCTGCTATCGTGCTGATGACTTCCTGCAAAAATATTGATAAGAAAAAAAGCACCGGCAACCTCATACAAAAAGAAGATGACCCAAATTCCCGGCTGACGGATTTTCTCGGTGCTATGGAGTACGAGTTTAATATGGTGAAGAATCCAACGACAGGAAAAATTCCTGAAGGCATCCGTGATGCAGAACTGGCGCAGGCAAGACAAATACTTGCCAAACAACAATTGGACGAACAACAATTTGCCAACAGGGTAACTTCTACAAATGCTTATACTTTCCAGGGCCCCAATAACCTTGGTGGTCGTACCCGCACCATTGCTTATGATGTGCGATATGATGGAACTACAAATCGTATCATTCTTGCAGGTGGTGTTAGTGGCGGTATTTATAAATCAACTGATGACGGCGCCACATGGGTGAGAAAAAGCCCGGTTGGGGATTTATTCAGTGTAACCTGTTTAGCTCAGGATCCAAGAGTAGGTTTTAGGGATACATGGTATTATGCAGGTGGAGAAGCGATTGGAAATAGTGCAGGTGCCACAGGAGCATTTTATAGGGGAAAGGGTGTATATAAGTCAACTGATAACGGTGAGACATGGGTATTGTTGCCCGCATCAAATACAGGAACTTATGAGAGTCATGACAATGCAGCAGACTACGCATATAAATTGGTAGTTGACCCTACTACTGGTTTTGTGTATCTGGCTTGCACAGATGCAATTATTCGTTCGACTGATGGCGGTACCACATGGAGTACAGTTTTATCTTCTACTTCCGGTTTCATTAGCTCATCTTATAATACTGATATTATTGTCACATCAACCGGTAGGTTTTATGCAGCATTTTCAGGATTATGTCCAACAGCTCCAATAGCTACTCCGGGTGTTTGGACTTCGCTTACAGGAGCATTTGGAAGCTGGACAAAAATAGCTGGCGCCGGAGCGGGCAGCAGCCCTGCGGGCTGGAATGCCAGTGGCGCTTATGGAAGAGTTGTTTTGGCTTATGCACCTAGTCTTGAAAGCAGGGTATATGCCCTTTATTACAGTGGTGATAGCCCTGCCTGTCCTGGCGCAACAACCGAAGCTGAATTTTTTTACTGGACTGATGGGACATCAACCTGGACGGATATATCTGCCACGTTACCAAATGAAAGTGGATGCAGTTCCGGCAATGATCCATTCGCAGTTCAGGGTGGTTATGATTTGGTAATTGCGGTAAAACCGGATGCATCTGGTACAGTTTTCATAGGAGGTACAAATGCTTACCGTTCAACTGATGCAGGAGCTACCTGGACAAGAATAGGTGGCTATGTTAGTGCAGCTTCATATGGTTTGTATACCAATTCTCACCCCGATGTTCATGCATTTGCTTTTCAGCCGACCAGTTCTATTACTATGCTTTGCGGAAATGATGGTGGTATTCAAAGAACAACAGATAACCTCGCTGGTACAGTGGCCTGGACACAAATTAATACCGGATACAGAACCTATCAATATTATTATGTTGATATTGATCCACGGGTGGGCAATGCAAAAATAATAGGTGGCGCACAGGATAATGGGTCAACAAGAAATACAGGAGGAAGCGGCACCAGCTATGAAATGGTATGGGGGGGAGATGGAGTTTCGGTGGGCCTGACAGATCTTATTGCCGGCACACAGTATGAATATGTAGGATCACAATTAGGGGCAATTAACAGAAGGGCATCCACTACTGCTTTGGGAACTTATGATGCCCTCATCACACCTACCGGCGAATCAGGTACTGGCTTATTTGTTACCCTTTTCAAACTTGACCCTGATAATACAGAACGTTTGTATTATGCTAACGACAATGCTTTGTACCTTACAACAACTGCTTCAACAGTAACATCAGCTACATGGACATCAATGACAGGGGTGGCTATAGCAGTTGGGGCCGCCAACGACATCACCGCAATGGCTCTTACAAGGGGTACTTATAGCGCACCAATTGCCAGTTTATTTATGGGCACATCCAATGGAAAGTTATTTCGACTTGATAATCCGACTGGTGTTGCGGCTTCAACTGCGCCGGTTGATATTACCGGCGCTGCTTTCCCGGCTTCAGGATATGTTAGCAGTATTGCTGTAAATCCCCGCAATGATGATACTATATTGGTAACTTTTGCCAATTATGGTGTAGCGAGTGTATGGTGGACTGGTACTGCTAATGCTGCTATACCGGTATGGACTGCTGTTGAAGGCGCCTTAACCCTGCCTTCTTACCGGAGTTGTGCTATTCATGTTGTTCCCGGCACACCAGAGGTTCAATATTATGTTGGAACATCTGTTGGATTATACAGGGTGACCGGGCTTCCCGGTGTTACCACCTGGTCACAGGAGGGACCTTCAGATATTGGCAATGCAGTAGTTTCAAGCCTTGCCTTCCGGCCTTCGGATGCGAATTTATTAGTAGGTACCCACGGATATGGTATGTGGAAAACGGCATTAAGTTTAGTTCCGCTGCCCGTTGAACTGACAGAGTTCAACGGCTCACTGCAGAATAACAAAACAGCTTTATTGCAATGGACCACTTCTGCCGAATACAACAGCAAAAATTTTGAACTGGAAAAATCTTTTGATGGATCCAACTTCAGAAAAATAACTACAGTCCCTGCTGCAGGCAACAGCAATACAAACCGGCATTACAACTATGTGGACAGGGAGCCGCTAACGGAAAAGAATTTCTACCGGTTAAGAAGTGTTGATATTGACGGAGAAAGTAAAATAAGTAACATAGTGTTGATTAAAGTGCCTGATATCAGGCAGGATATATCAGTGATGGGGAATCCATTTACAAATAGTCTCCAGATTCGGTTTGTAAGATCGCCGGACAGCAAAGGCGAACTCAGATTGACCGATTTGGCAGGCAGGTTGATGGCAAGGCAAAATTTTGGCCAGGGCGAACAACTGATAACATTTAAACTGCCTTCAGGTAAATTAAGCAAAGGCATTTACATGTTAGAGGCTGTAATTAATGGAAACAGGTTCACCGCAAGGGTATTAAAAGAATAATAGCTTTCACCTTGAAATAATTATCCGGGCCGTCTCGTCTCAGACGAGATGGCCCTTATTTCGTCCGGTAAAAAATTGGCAGGCTTTTTTAATATAAGATTACGTATGATCTTTTTTACAAAATATATCCTTCAGCGCCTGATGGTATTATTTTTCTTGTCGCTGAATTTATTTTCCGGTGCACAGTCCGGAGGTGTAATCATCAAAACCCATCCTTTCTATTTCGTAAGCACCCCGAATAATTATCCGATGCACGGAAATGAAGATGTTATTAATAGTAAGACAGACACAGTAAAGGCTTTACCTGCCAGGGTTGATACATTTATCATTGTTTATGTTGAAACAGGAAACAAACTTATTTTATGGAATATGGCTTGGCAAAAAGGGAAAGCATATCAAATCACTGCACTTCCTTTAGAGCACACCCCTTTTAATGCAGGAAATATAAAAGGAGGAAACCAGGTTGTCATTGCGCCGTCAAAAGGAAATTTTCTTTGGCAGTTACAGCTTTCACCAACCGGTTCATTGAAAACTCTGCCGGGAAAAATAACGATGGATGCAATAATTTTAAAAGGGAGATACAAAGGGAAAAACTTTGCCTGGAAAACCGCCCGGCTGCGTGAAATTATTCCTTTGCCTCCGGCTTAATACCCACCTTGTCTTTTTCTCGGTTGACTGAATGAAAAATTGTCCATTCCATTTAGACTTTTAGGGTCAGTGTGTCATTTGTCAGGTTATATCTGAAAATTTGTCTCCTTTATCCTGAGCGGCATGGTATTTCCTGTACCTTTGCCGCCCGTCCGCCGAAGCCTTGGCGAAGGCGGATCCCAAATTCATAAAGGGCAATCATTTCAAAAAACAAAAAATCAATACAACTATGGCTAAAAAAGTAAGCGTTACCCCACTGCATGACAGGGTAATTGTAAAAGCGGATGCAGCTGAAACAATAACTAAAGGAGGCATCATTATTCCTGATACGGCTCAAGAAAAACCTCAGCGTGGCACCGTTGTCGCTGCTGGCCCGGGAAAAAAGGACGAGCCTGTTACTGTTAAACCTGGTAATAAGGTGCTTTATGGTAAATATGCCGGCACTGAAATTCAGATCGAAGGCCAGGACTATCTTATCATGAGAGAAAGTGATATACTGGCGATAGTCTAATTTGAAAAATTTGGAGATGAGCTGATTTGAAAATGATCAGCCACTTCGATTTCAAATTGTATTCAATTTTCAAATCATCAAATTATTTAATTTTCAAATCGTATAATTATGGCAAAACAAATCTTCTTCGACATTGAAGCAAGAAATAGAATGAAAAAAGGCGTTGACATTCTGTCCAACGCAGTTAAAGTAACACTCGGACCCAAGGGCCGCAACGTGGTACTGGAGAAAAAATTTGGCGCACCTTCTATTACTAAAGATGGTGTTACCGTAGCTAAAGAAATTGAACTGGAAGATCCTATTGAAAACATGGGCGCACAGATGGTGAAAGAAGTGGCTTCCAAAACTGCAGACATTGCCGGTGATGGAACTACTACCGCAACTGTGCTGGCTCAGTCTATCATCAGTGAAGGTTTGAAAATGGTAGCAGCCGGTGGTAACCCGATGGACCTGAAACGTGGAATTGATAAAGCAGTAAGCAAAGTGGTTGAGCATCTGAAAAGCCAATCACAGGCTGTGGGTAATGACAGCAGCAAAATTCAACAAGTAGCTTCTATATCTGCCAACAACGATAATGAGATTGGTAAGTTGATTGCTGAAGCGATGAAGAAAGTTGGTAAAGAAGGTGTGATCACTGTAGAAGAAGCAAGGGGTACTGAAACAGGAATTGAAGTGGTAGAAGGTATGCAATTCGACCGTGGCTATATTTCTCCCTACTTTGTTACTAACAGCGAAAAGATGGAAGCTGAACTGGAGAATCCTTATATCCTGATCTATGATAAGAAGATCAGCAATATGAAAGACATACTTCACATCCTGGAAAAAGCGGCACAAAGCGGCCGTCCGTTACTCATCATTGCAGAGGACCTGGAAGGTGAAGCATTAGCAACTTTAGTTGTAAACAAATTGCGTGGCACCATTAAAGTGGCAGCTGTAAAAGCTCCCGGTTTTGGCGACCGAAGAAAAGAAATGCTCCAGGATTTAGCTGTGCTGACAAAAGGTACAGTGATCAGTGAAGAACAAGGTTACAAATTAGAGAATGCAACTTTGGAGCATTTAGGTCAGGCAAAAAGTATTGTTATAGATAAGGATAATACTATAATCGTAGGTGGAAAAGGAACAAAGAGTTTAATCCAGGAAAGGATTGCTGTAATACAGACTCAGATCGAAGCAACAACTTCTGATTATGATAAAGAAAAATTACAGGAACGCTTAGCCAAGTTGAGTGGTGGTGTTGCAGTACTAAATATTGGCGCTGCAACTGAAATGGAAATGAAAGAAAAGAAGGACCGTGTTGACGATGCATTACATGCAACAAGAGCAGCAGTGGAAGAAGGAATCGTTCCGGGTGGTGGTATTGCTTTCATCCGTGCTATTGAATCGCTGGAAAAAATGAAAGGTTCAAACGAAGATGAAACAACCGGTATTGCCATCGTAAGAAGGGCATTGGAAGAACCACTTCGCCAGATCGTTGAGAATGCAGGTATTGAAGGTTCCATCGTTGTTCAGAAAGTAAAAGAAGGGAAAGGTGATTATGGTTTCAACGCCAGGACAGAAGTGTATGAAAACCTTTACAAAGCTGGTGTAATTGATCCTACAAAAGTTACCCGTATCGCTTTGGAAAATGCAGCTTCAATTGCCGGCATGTTGCTTACTACTGAATGTGTGGTAGCTGACAAACCGAAGAAAGAAGAAGCTTCTCATGCACATGGTGCACCTGATATGGGTGGTATGGGCTACTAATTTGGTATAAATTAATCAGTTAAAAAATACAAATAAGTCCTGCTTTAAAAAAAGGCAGGACTTTTTTTATTGGGTGATAATTTGCTATTGCCGTCAAAAGAAATATACCTAATTTTAGTGGCTTTTTTGTGGGCTCAGATTACTTAAAAGTATTGGTTGCTTTTATTTATTTATTCAAAAAAATTAATATGAGAAAAAGTTTACTCCTCGTACTTATGGGTTTATTTTGTTCGGCCGCCTTCGGTCAGCAAAATTATTGGTCTTCACGGATCAGTGGCAGTGGGATAACTACTGACAAGGCTGTTTCAAGACTGGCTTATCCCAAAGAGTTCAAACTATTTGATCTTACTATTGAACCATTAAGACAAAAACTATTCACCATTACAGACAAGGCCGGGCAATCAACGGTTATTTCTTTACCGAATGCTGATGGTGGAGTTGAACAGTTTGAAGTTTTTGAAGCTTCCAATTTTGATCCGTCCCTGCAGGCCAGGTACCCTGAGATCAGGGCTTTTTCCGGAAGAGGAATTACTGACAGGTATGCAACGCTAAAACTGAGCATTTCTCCGCAGGGAATTCAAACCATGATTTTCAGGGCGGATAAGCCATGCGAATTCATGGAACCTTATTCGGAGGACCATACAGTTTATTCAGTATACAAATCACAAAGGGAAAAAGGGAAATTGCCCTGGGTTTGTTCTACACCAGAAGAAAAATTAGTTACCGATTTGAATGTGCAGGTTAATAAATTATACTCACCGGCAAGTAATTCCGGGGAATTAAGAACTATTCGTCTTGCCCAATCTTGTAATGGTGAGTACTCTAACTGGTTTGGCGCATTTAACGCAAGCCAGAGTGCACTTGTTTATGCTGCTTTTAATGCAACGCTTACCCGTTGTAATGGTTGTTATGAAAAAGACCTTGCTTTACACACCAACCTCATATCAAACTTTTATGAAGACCAAATTATCTTTTATGATCCGCTGACTGATCCTTATACAGGTATGGGAAGCTGGAATGCCCAATTGCAGAATCTTTTAAATACAGTTGTTGGAAATGCAAATTATGATCTCGGCCATATGTTTGGTGCTTCGGGTGGGGGTGGAAATGCCGGTTGCATTGGTTGTGTCTGTGTAGATGGACAGAAAGGAAGTGGCATCACTTCACCTGCAGATGGAATTCCCATGGGAGATAATTTTGATATAGATTATGTGGCGCATGAAGTAGGGCATCAGATTGGCGGGAATCATTCTTTTACACATTCAAACGAAGGAACTTCTGCACAGAGAGAAATAGGTGCCGGTATCACTATTATGGGTTATGCAGGTATTACAAGCTATGACCCGGCACCACATTCCATTGATATATTTCATGAAACTAATATCGCCCAGATCCAGGCAAATTTGGCAGGCAAATCCTGCCCGATAACCACAGTTATGACAGCTAACCATCCGCCTGTTGTGCAACCGGTCAGCAATTATACCATTCCTATTACAACTCCTTTTGCACTCACTGGTTCTGCAACGGACCCGGAGAACGATCCCATTACCTATTGCTGGGAACAAAATGATCTTCATGGTGGACAGACTGGAGCTAATAGCGTTGCCTACGCCGCCAAACCAGTTGGTCCCAACTGGTTATCCTTTCCTGCTACTGTATCAGGAACCAGGCTTTTTCCGAGGCTATCAACCGTCCAGGCTGGATTATTTATAACACCTCCTTTTCCTGGCGGAGATGCGATCTGTAACATCGAAGCATTAAGTAATGTTTCAAGAACATTAAACTTCAGGTTGACGGTAAGAGATAATCGTCCCTATGTTCAGGGATCAACAATTGGTCAAACACAGTTTACCGATATGGTTGTTACTGTTACCAATACTTCAGGACCTTTTATGGTAACATCGCCTAATACGAATGTATCATGGGCAGGTGGTTCATCACAGACAATAACATGGAATGTGGCGGGTACCACCGGTGCACCGGTTAGTTGTGCCAATGTAAAAATATCATTATCTACCGATGGCGGGGTAACTTTCCCGACTGTATTGGCAGCAAGCACACCCAACGATGGATCTGAAGTTTTAACAATACCAAATGGCGCTACAACAACAGCAAGGATAAAGATCGAATCGGTTGGCAATATCTTCTATGATATGTCCGATGCTAATTTCACGATTACTGTTCCTGCTGCCAATTTTACATTGAGTGCACCTGCACCAGCACCGGCAGCTTGTCCTGCTCCGGCTTCTATGCAAACAACTATCACTGCAACATATAATGGAGGATTTATTAATCCAATAACATTATCTGCTACCGGCAACCCGGGAGGAACTACAGTTGTATTTGGCACTAATCCATTAACAACTGCTACACCGAGCAGTACTGTAACATTAACCGGCACCAATACTTTATCAAACGGTGCTTATACAATTGTTGTAACAGGCGTTGCCACTGGTGCACCTAACCAGACACAGAATATTACTTATACCATCAACCCCGGTACAGGTCCAACTATTAATACGCATCCCGCATCTCAGGCAGTTTGCCAGGGAGGAACTGCTACATTCACTGTGGCAGCCACAGGCGCCATCAATTATCAATGGCAGAAAAGTACAGATGGAGGTGTAAACTGGAGCAATATTGCAGGGGCCACAGGAACAGGTTATACCATTGTGAATGTTCAATTAGCTGATGCAGCGCAATACCGCTGCGCCACATCAGGCCAGTGTAATACCACCAATTCGAATGCAGCAGTATTAACTGTGAATACAATACCTGCTATTACGGCGCATCCTGTGGATGTTACCTTATGTGTGGGTAGTGCTAATACATTCAGCGTTACTGCTACAGGTGCAGGTCTTACATATCAATGGCAGAGTGCCACTACCTGTTCAGGCCCTTGGAGTGATATTGCGGGCGCCACTTCATCTACCTATAATGTTACCGCTGCTGTAACCACGTCGTATCATTGCGTTGTTACAGGAACCTGTGCTCCATCCGTAACTTCAAACTGTGCTACTTTAACTGTAGTATCTGCTGTTTTTATTACGGTTCAACCTAATAACGCAACAGTATGTGAAGGAAATAATACCAGCTTTACCGTAGCAGGTAGTGGTGCCGGTATTGTTTACCAATGGTATTTTAGTACAGATGGTGTTACTTATAATGTAGTAAACAACGGAGGTGTTTATAGCGGAGCAACAACTGCTACACTATCAATAACAGGGGCTACTTTCTCCCTGAACAACTACCGTTATCGTTGCCAGTTGTCAAATGCTATTTGCCCGACACCCGGCATTTCCAATGCAGCAATTCTTACAGTAAATACATTGCCTGCTATAGCATCTCAGGCATCTAATGCTTCTATTTGTGTTGGGGGCAGCAATACATTTACAATTAGTGCAACAGGAACGGGCATCAGCTATCAATGGCAGGTTAGCACCGATGGTGGTGCAAACTGGAGTAATATAGCCGGGGCTACATCAGCCAGCTATACTTTATCAGGCGCAGTCATCGGGCAAAATAATAACAGGTATCGTTGTGTAGTGTCAGGTACTTGTGCTCCTGCTGCTAATTCTAATGGAGCAGTATTAACTGTTATTGCACCTGTAAGCGTTACCAGCCAGCCAGTAAATACTGCTGTATGTTCTGGTAATAACACAAGTTTTTCCATTACCGGCAGCAGTGTTCAAACAATCGTTTACCAGTGGCAGTTTAGTACAGATGGAGGCGCTAACTGGAATAATGTGACCAATACTGGGGTCTATAGCGGAGCAACAACAGCAACACTGACCATAACAGGAGCTACGTTGACGATGAACAATTATCGTTATCGTTGCCTGTTGTCTAATGCGACATGTTCGGTGCCAACTGTATCTAATGCAGGCATATTAACAGTAAATGCATTGCCGGTTGTTAGCTGGTCAAATTCTTTGACAGAACAATGCAGTAATAATACAACGTATTTACTCACTGGCGGCACGGCAACGCCGGCAGGTGGAAGCGGTGTTTATAGTGGTACCGGTGTAGCAGGAACAAACTTTAATGCATCAACTGCAGGCGCAGGATTATTTACATTAACCTACACCTATACAGATCTAAATGGTTGTGTAAATGCTGCTACCAATGCCATGAGAGTTCGTCTGCAACCTACAATCGGACTTACTTCTTCATTGCCCGGTTTATTACCCGGACAATTGTCAACATTGACTGCAACACCAAGTGCATCAACAGGCGGAACGCTTACTACAAACTGGTTGTTTAACGGAGTTGCACCAGTACCACCAATTACCGGCAATACTTATATTGCTAATGTGGAGCATGTTGGTGATTACAGGGTAGGTATCCAGGAATTGTGGCCCAGTACATTGGTATGTTCAAACCTGTCTCCGATTGTAACAATAACAGCAACACCAAGCGACAGGCTGTTTATCTTCCCAAGTCCGAATGACGGAAGATTTACCGTTTCTTATTACAACAATGGTGGCATCAGCACAAAGAGAACGATTGCTATTTTCGATTCCAAAGGAGCTTCAGTGTATCAGCGCCAATTCGATATTAACGGTGCCTACACGCTGATCCCGATTAATTTGCAAACCAGCAACACCGGTATCTATTACCTGGTTGTAGGTGATGCCAATGGTAAAAAACTGGCAACCGGTAAAGTGCATGTGAGATAATGAAGAATAATAATTGATCAATTTTTAGTTTCCGTCTCGCCAAAGGCGAGATGGAAACATTTTAAAATGAAATTGATTCAGGCAAATCAAAAAATCATATCTTATTGAGCCGAAAATTGTTCTTACGATAAGTAAGGGAAACTTAGGTATTAAATTTTTTCAATACATCCGTTTCAAATTTTGTAAATAGTATTTTCCTGAATAAACATTAAAAAATTACAGTAATGAGAAAACTTTTACTTCTTTCAGTTACACTGGCTTGTTTTTTTGTTTCTAAAGCACAGGTCAGTGAAAGCGATAGAAACATCGCAATGCAATTGGTTAATTCGCATAAGACTTCCATTGGCTTATCGGGTGCTGATGGAAACAACTTTAAAGTTTCCGATTCCTATTTAGACAAAACTTCAGGACTGAGGCTGGTATACCTGCAACAAACTTTCAAAGACATTCCGGTATATAACCAGATACAGGTACTTGCATTTAAAAATGATAGCCTCGTATCAAATGCAGGTGGCCGTATTGCGGATATTGAAAAGCTAGTAAATGTCAGTAATGGGATTCCTTCTGTTTCAGCAGAAACGGCTGTCCGGGCAGCTATCGCTGACAGGAAATTAGAAGTTTCAGATTTCGCTTTTATAATCAACCAGGAAGAAAATGGCCGCAAAATTGAATTCAGCAACATGGGTGTATCCCGTGAAAATATAACTGCAGAATTAATGTGGTCACCTGATCCTCTTACAAAAACTGTTCAGTTAGCATGGCAGGTATATATTATTCCTAAAACCACTTCTGATTATTGGTTAGTACGGGTGGATGCTGCCAACAAAAATATATTGGGTGTTGATAATCTCACTGTATATGACAGGTGGGACAATGGCACTAATTATGTGAGTAAATTAAAAAACGATAAGCTTGTTGTTCGGAATTATTTTGATCACCATGCGGATAATCAGTCAAAGAGCAAAGAAGCAACCACTTCACCAACTATTGTAAATGGCGCCACTTATCGTGTTGTTCGTTTTCCGGCAGAAAGTCCCAGTCATCCCGGAGGAACTCCGGGTCTTGTAACAGATCCCTGGACGGCTGCTCCCGGTAATGCAACTGCATTGAAATGGCATAGCACCGCTCCAAGCGGCTCAGATTATAACATTACCCGTGGTAATAATGTTTGGGCGAAAGAAGACAGGGCCGGTAACAACAGTAATGCAGGCCTGCCAGCTACATCTACAACTGGGCCCGACCCATTGACTTTTAATTTTACTCCGAATTTTACGGTAGACCCAACACAGACAACTCCAGTTCAAAACCAGCAATTCAATATCACGAACTTATTTTATTGGGTAAACATTTTTCATGATGTTACTTATTTATACGGATTTGATGAGCCGGCCGGAAATTTTCAATCAAATAACAATGGCCTTGGTGGCATAGGAAATGATTGGGTTTATGGTGATGCACAGGATGGATCTGGTACCAATAATGCAAATTTCGCAACCCCGGTTGACGGCGGTAATGGAAGGATGCAAATGTTTTTATGGTCAGGCGTTCCCCTTTTTGTAGTAAACACACCGCCAGCTATTGCCGGAACTTACACAGCAGTTGAAGGAGCAATGAGTACCAATAACCTGCTTATTAATGTTGGTCCAAGAACCGGTCAGGTAGTGTATTACAATGATGATGCGCCAGGCAATACCCATTATGCATGCCAGCCACCCGTCAATTCAGTATCCGGTAAGATTGCGCTTATTGACAGAGGGTTTGGTGGTTCTATTTGTACATCTGCTGTAAATTTTACAACTAAAGTCAAGAATGCCCAGGATGCGGGAGCCATTGCTGTTATCATGGTAAATAATGTCCCAGGTGCCCCAATTACAATGGGAGGAACAGATAACACAATTATTATTCCAGCCGTGATGATCTCTCAAAGCGATGGAGCAATCATTGCTGCACAGCTAGGTAACAATGTAAATGTAACCATGTTCGGGGGCCCTTCGATCGATGGCGATGTAGATAATGGAGTCATAACGCATGAATACGGCCATGGCCTCAGCAACCGGCTTACCGGGGGACCGGGTAATTCATCCTGTTTGCAGAATGCCGAGCAGGCCGGGGAAGGCTGGAGTGATTATTATGGTTTGATGTTTACACAGGATTGGTCAACTGCAAACGTGAATACCGGGTTTAATTCGCCAAGAGGTATCGGCACCTATGTTATAGGCCAGGGTCCGAATGGTTTGGGCATCCGTTCTCAAAAATATTGTACCGATTTTACGATCAACAACCAGGTGTATGCAGCCACCATTCCTGCTGAATCACATTCAAGAGGCGAAATCTGGTGTGCCACACTATGGGATATGACCTGGAATATTATTCAGCAAACAAACACAATTAGCCCTTCTATTTATAACGCATCCGGTTCGGGTGGTAATATCATAGCGTTTAAGCTGGTAACAGAAGCGATGAAACTACAGCCCTGTAGTCCCGGATTTATTGACGGAAGGAATGCTATCCTGGCGGCCGATGCTGCTTTATACGGAGGGCAATATGAATGTTCGATCCGTGAAGCGTTCAGAAGAAGGGGAATGGGTCCGCTTGCATCGCAGGGATCTTCAGGAAGCGTAACCGATCAAATTCCTGATTTTACATTCCCTGCTGTCAGCATATCAGCACAACCACAGAACGTTTCTGTATGCGCAGGCGCAAGCACCACATTTAGTGTAACTGCAGCCGTAAATACAGGAGCACCTCCCACTTATCAATGGCAAGTAAGTACTGATGGAGGTGTTACTTATAACAATATTGCAGGTGCTACTTCATCAACCTATACATTAAATGGTATCACAGTAGGTATGAATAACAACCGGTATCGTTGCGTGGTTAGCGGTAAATGTGCAACATCTGTCAACTCCACTGGCGCTATACTTACAGTTGGTGGATCAGTGTCTATAACACAACAGCCTTCCAATGTTACAGTTTGCGAAACGGCTAATACAAGTTTTACTGTGACCGTTACAGGATCAGGGATTACTTACCAGTGGCAGTTAAGTACGGATGGCGGGGTAACTTATAATAACGTCAACAACGGAGGAATATATTCCGGCGCTACAACAGCAACATTGAATTTAACAGGAGTTACAGTTTCATTGAATAATAACCGCTACAGGGCAGTCATAACCAGCAGCGGATGTGCATCTTCGGTAAATTCTAATGATGCGATCCTTACGGTGAATTCACTACCTGCTATTACCACTCAGCCACAAGGCGCTTCTATTTGTGCCGGCAACAATATTACGTTCAGCATCACTGCAACAGGAACCGGCATTACTTATCAATGGCAGCTCAGTACAGATGGCGGCGTTACTTATAACAATATAGCCGGCGCTACTTCTTCAAGCTATACAATTAATGGTGCAACAGTAGGTATGAATAATAACAGGTATCGTTGCGTTGTAAGCGGAACCTGTACCCCTGCGGCTACATCTAATGCTGCCATATTACTGGTAGGCAGCGCCACAGTTATAGGAACCCAACCTTCAAATGCCGCAATTTGCGAAAATGCAAATACCAGTTTTACGGTATCTGGAAGCGGAACAGGAATAACTTACCAGTGGCAGTTAAGTACAGATGGTGGAGCAACTTATAATAACATAAGCAACGGAGGAGTGTATTCCGGCGCAACTACGGTAACATTGAGCCTGACTGGAGTTACTGCATCAATGAATAATAACCGCTACAGGGCAGTCGTATCCAGCACTGCATGTGGAGCTCCAACAAATTCTAATGCGGCAATACTTACAGTTAATCTGCTGGCTGCTATTACTTCCCAACCTTTGGATGTATCACAATGTTCAGGGAGCAGCAATACATTCTGTGTTACAGCAGTTGGTACCAATTTGACTTATCAATGGCAGAGTGCACCAACTTGTGTAGGCCCATGGGCAAATATTGGTGGTGCTACTTCATCTTGCCTTACAATAATCGGAGTTGTTACTACCAGTTATCGCTGTACGGTGATCGGTACTGCCTGTGGTAATTCTGTTATCAGCAATTGTGCAACATTTAATGTGGGAACCCCTGCCGTTATTGCAACGCAGCCAGTCAGCACGGCCATATGCGAAACAGGAAATTCCAGCTTTAGTGTAATTGGTAGTGGTATTGGTTCATTAAGCTATCAATGGCAGGTAAGTACAGATGGCGGAGCAACTTATAATAATGTAAATAACGGAGGTGTATATTCCGGAGCAACAACACCAACACTCACCTTAACTGGTGTTACGTTTTCATTAAACGGAAACCGGTACCGTGCCGTGTTGTCAAATGCGATATGTGGCTCACCTGCAATTTCCAATGCAGCAATATTAACGGTGAATGCCCGTCCTACAGTTACATTGTCTGCATCGCCTTATACCAAACTATTACCCGGCTTATCCACCACACTTACAGCAACGATTGTTCCTTCTGCAACCGGATTTAATATAAGCTGGTTCAGGAATGGAACGCTGTTAACAGGAGTTACCGGTACTACTTATACAGCTGATATTTCAAAGCTGGGGGATTACAGGGTGAATATTGTAAACACGGTAACAGGATGTAATAACCAGTCAAATCTTTTAACGATTTCTGATTCTGCCAGCAACAGGCTTTTTATTTACCCGAGCCCCAATGACGGAACGTTTACTGTTGCGTATTACAATAATGGAGGCGCCAGTACAAAAAGAACGATTGCCATATTTGATGCCAAAGGCAGCCTTGTTTATAACAGGCAGTTTGATATTTCCGGTCCATACACATTGATAGGTATTGATCTGAAAACAACAAGCACAGGAATTTACAATGTGGTGGTGGGCGATACCAATGGCAAAAAGCTGGCAACCGGTAAAGTGCATGTGAGATAAGAAATAAGTTCTTTAATAATTTCAACTCCCGTTACTTCAAGGTGACGGGAGTTTTTTTTATTTTGATAAAATGGGCTGGCACTTTTAGAAAACTTACCTTTGCCGCCTCAAAAAAAGAGATTAAATGATTAGTGTTAAAGACCTGAAATTAGCTTACGGTAAAAGGGTATTGTTCGAAGAAGTGAATCTCAATTTCACCAAAGGCAATTGCTATGGTGTAATTGGTGCCAATGGTGCCGGCAAAAGTACATTGCTCAAAATATTAAGCGGTGAAATAGAACCCAATAAAGGAACCGTGGACATTACTCCCGGCGAAAGAATGGCGGTGCTGAATCAAAACCAGTTTCAGTTTGATGAAGAAACTGTTTTGAATACCGTGATGATGGGGCATAGCAAACTGTGGGCCATTGCAAAAGAAAGAGAAACTATTTATGCCCTGGAAAATTTTACCGAAGCAGATGGCATGCGTGCCGGAGAGCTGGAGCATGATTTTGGAGAAATAGGCGGATACACTGCCGACAGTGATGCCGCTACTTTGTTAAGTGAACTGGGAGTAACCGGGGAATATCAGCAATCGCTGATGAAAGACATTCCTTCCAATTTAAAACTGAGGGTGTTGCTGGCGCAAGCTCTTTTTGGCAATCCTGATATTTTATTATTGGATGAGCCTACCAATGGACTGGATATTGAAACCATTAGTTGGTTGGAGAATTTCCTGGCCGATTATGAAAACATTGTTTTGATTGTAAGCCACGACCGTCACTTCCTTGATGCTGTTTGCACACATGTGGCTGATGTGGACCGGCAGAAAATAAAAATCTTTACCGGTAATTATACTTTCTGGTATGAGTCATCACAACTGATGGCCCGGCAGATCGGCGATAAAAATAAAAAGACAGAAGAGAAGCGGCAGGCATTAATTGATTTCATTGCCCGCTTCAGCGCCAATGCATCAAAAAGCAAACAGGCTACATCAAGAAAGAAAGCTCTGGAGAAGTTAACCATTGAAGATATAGAACCGAGTTACAGAAAATATCCCGGTATTATTTTTCAGCAACTAAGAGAAGTGGGCAACCAGATATTAAATGTTGAAAAACTAACCAAATCAGTAGATGGGCGGAAGTTGTTTAAGGATGTAACATTCACCGTTAATAAAGGAGATAAGATTGCTTTGCTGAGCCGTGACCCTTTAGCCGTTACTGCTTTTTTCAATATCATTACGGCCAATGACATAGCCGACAGTGGCTCGTATGAATGGGGCACCACAGTTACGCATGCTTACCTGCCGCAGGAGAATAATCTTTTTTTTACCGGTAAGGATAACCTGATGGACTGGCTGCGTCAATATGTTCCCGATCATGAAAAAGATGTGGACGAACCATTTCTTCGTGGCTTCCTTGGGAAAATGCTATTCAGCGGCGATGATGTGCTGAAACAAACAAATGTATTGAGCGGTGGCGAAAAAGTTCGCTGCATGCTCAGCCGGATGATGCTGCAAAGCCCCAATGTTATTTTATTAGATCAACCCACCAATCACCTCGACCTGGAAAGTATTCAAAGTTTCAACGAACAATGCACGGACTATAAAGGCATTGTTTTACTCACCAGCCATGACCACACATTCATGCAAACTGTTGCCAACCGGGTAATTGAATTAACCCCAAATGGAATTATTGATAGACTGATGGAATTTGATGAATACCTGTTAGATGAAAGAGTGAAAGCGTTGAAGGAAGAAATGTATAAGTGAGCGGTGAAAAGTGAATAGTGAATGGTGAATAATGAATAATGAATGGGTTTACATCTATTGGATCTTTATCAAGAAAGGGACTAGTTTTCTTGTGCGGCCATCGGGGCCAATTACTTTTAGATCTTCAAAAGTAATCATGCTGCCGGATTCTGCTTTTTTTACCAGGTCAATTTGTTCCGGGGTTAAAAAATTCCCCGTAGCTATTGTATTTATTATACTGTCTCTTTCAATATCGAAACTTGACATGAAAGAAATAATCTGAAAATCCATTTTATAATAACAGCCTGGAATGGTTATCGAAAGAAAAGGATTCAAGAGTATTCTGCTTTTGCTGAGCGTTGTGTCTCTTAGGCCGTCAAGACCGGCAACCAAATCTCCAATAACTTTTACTTTGAAATCTTTTTTTAAAATTACTTTCCCGGTTTTTTCAATAATGACAATTCTGCAATCATCAGTAATTGTAGTCGCTCTTACAATATAATTGTTTGCAGATATTTTTGTTAGTGATGCTCCTCCTCCTGAGATACTGACTATATTATTATCAGAAACATTTTTGCCAACAACTTTTATTGGATTATCCACACCTATATAGAAATAATTAAGTGTAGTGTCAATAAGCTTTGGGCAAATGATATTTATCTGCGCTGAAGTTTTAATCGCAGCGGTGAACAAAACACAAATAATAATTGATCGCATGAAATTAAAAACGAAAAAAGAATTGATTTCTTGTGCAGAAAGAGTTCCCCATTGACCATGCACGAATACTACCTGATCAAAGCAACAGTCCCTTTTTGTATATGTGTTCTTTTATCCCATCCAATACCCTCAAACATCCACACATATACGCCTGTTGACTGTGGCAGTCCGCCAATCTTACCATCCCATCCCAACTGGTTGGAAGAATAATCAAAAACCATTTGGCCGCCACGATTATAAATCCTGAAGTACTTCAGTTCTTTAATGCCGATCATGATGGGCTTAATGTAATCATTCAATCCATTGTTGTCAGGAGTAAAGGCAGTAGGTACATAAACTTTCACTTCTTTAATAACTTTTACCAGTTGATTATCTACCGTTGTGCATCCTGCCTCGGTTTTTATGGTGATGTTGTATAACTGTTCCAGTTCTGAAGGTGCTGTAAACAGGGGATTCACAATTGCAGTGTTATTGAGATATGTTCCGGGATTCCATAGTACAAATGTGCCAAATGTTCTTGCCTGTAATTCTGCTGATTGATTTATAATTGCATACTGTATCGGGTAAGTGATTCCGGGTTTTGGCGATTCAATCACAATTTCTTCTGTTCTTGTATTGATGCTGCATCCATCATTGTTAACCAGTGTTGCGAAGTATTTGCCTGATTGATTTACTTTATAACGAGGCTGGTTGGCTCCTGAGACCGGGCTTCCATTTCTGAACCAGCTTATATTTTTTGTTGGTTGCACATTCAATACTGCGCTGTCACCAGTATTGATGCAGAATAACGGTTTGCCTGTCAGTAGTAATGAACTGTCAACAAGTGAAGCAGTAACAACAACAGTATCTTTATTAATACAACCACCTCCGGGGCTGCTGACTGTAAGTTCATACGGGATTGTTACAATCGTATTCACTATTGGATTGGAAACAAAAGGATTTGACAATCCCGCTGCAGGACTCCAGGAATAGTTAACGCCGGGTTTTGGAATTGATCCGATAAAAACCTGATTGTTGTTACAGGAAATTACATCAATTCCTGCATTTGCTTTGAGTGTTAATGTATCCACCATATTTGCATACAAAGTATCGAGACAACCATAGCCGTCATAAGGAATCAGTACAACAGCAAAGGTGGAACCGGCTGGAGGGGGCGGACTGAAATGAAGTGTCTGTTGATTTCCTAATGTTTGTGTGAATGTGTTGTTGTACCAGGTATAGCTTTGATATCCATAGGGTGCTGTAATGGTAACAGCTGTATCATCAGGACAATAAGCGGCACCGTTAAATTCGCTGCTGCATTCCGAATTCACATCAATGTAAGCATATCCAAAATGCCGCCTGAATGTGCAATCGGCAGTTTTGAAAAACAAACGGATGGTTTTTCCGGCTTTGCCGTTCAGGTTAATAGTTACCGCCGACCAGTTCTTGCACCATACAGCGGTTGAATCCGAATGATCAGACATAAAAAATCCCGGAAGCGGAGAACCATTGGGAAAAAAAGTAAATGAAGAACAGGTGATCAATTCATTATCGGTTACATTCGTGATCTCCAGTTCTAATCTTGGTTGTTGAAAATCCAGATGAGCCGGATCCTGGAAGACAACTGCATAATGATAAATAAGTGAATAGGTGTTACGATTCGCCGGTATAGTAAAGTCATATGATAAGCCTTCCGCCTGGGCTCCGCCGGTGTTATTTCCCAATTTCACTGAAAACAAACTTCCATTGGGACACATGACAGGAAAGTGGCCATAATAATCCGTCACTGAACCATCGTTGGCAGCAGAGTACATGGTGTGCTGATCTGCCACTGGTCCGCCGGATGACGAAAGATAAATTGTATTTACACCACCGGCTGCAGATACATTGCCAACATAACAAGTCCATCCGCTGAAATCTCCTTTTTCAAAATCAATATTGGGCGGGCAATTCTGGGCTTGCATAATAAAGAGAGATAAATAAAAAGATAACAGGTATGCCATCGCCTTTCGGAGAAAGGAATAACTGGTTTTAATATGACAGTTTGAGAGCCTGCGAAAAGGCACTGTTTG
This sequence comes from Chitinophagaceae bacterium, assembly GCA_032654705.1. Lineage (GTDB taxonomy): Bacteria > Bacteroidota > Bacteroidia > Chitinophagales > Chitinophagaceae > JJ008. The sequence goes on along the minus strand of JAULAZ010000003.1, from coordinate 1,235,287 downwards.
AGGATTTTATTAAAGATAGATTATTAACTTAATAATAAACGGAAGATCGTCATCCGGGGTTGCCATTGACTTGCTGCAGGGATTAATATAAGCAGGATCGGTAAATTATATGATGAGCCTCCGGAATTGATTCTCCATTCTGATTTGAAGCGGAAATTTTTGTTTGCCAGTTTTTCGTAATTTCCTTGCTTTAAAATAAACTGTAAAATGCCCAACTACCTGGAGGATTATAAAACATATTACCGGCTGCGGATGCAGCGGTATGAAAACAATCCTGACTATAAAAACAGTTATGAATCAGAGAAAGCCATTTATGAAGCTATTGCTTCCTGCAATGTGCTGGAAGAATTTAAAAACAAACCGGGAAACCTGAATGAAAAGAATGCAGTTGCATTAATTGTTGATGAGTACAATATCAGGCTGAAGCATTACAATGAAATAAAAGAACCTATCCGGGCGGAAGGTTGCATCAGGATTATTGAAAAGGCAAAAACGATTGATAAAGTGGCCGAACTGATCACGATGGTAGGTGAGGAGGAAAATAAAACCATGCTTGCAATTACAGCAGATAGCATCAGTCCTTTTGATGATGCTGGATATCTTGAAAGAATTGAATTGGGGGAAAAGGCTGAAGTTCCTGATAAATACAAAGCCAGTTACCTGCAATACGCCAACGAAGAAAAACAAAACCTGGTTAATACCTATAACAATACGGAAAAGAATTTGAATAACTGGGAGCCCGGGTGGAAATTTAATTTCGACCGGATATGGGAAGAACGTCACCGCCGGTTATTGCCTTTCCCTGATGCAACCATACAAGACAATATTTTAAAAATTAAAAATATCCGAGATGCCCATTGATGCAACTATGCTGGATGCTATGCTCGGTACTTTCAGAACCATGATGAAAGATTGCCAGGAAAAAAAATTATCAGGCGAAGATTTTGACCAGATGGAAGCTACGCTGAACCGGATGGAACAACTTGGCCAGGAAATAAATGATATGGGCACCTTCTCCGGCCAATTGATGCAGGAAGGTTTGTTTATGAAGTTCAGCGATCATTATGGAAAACTACTGGCATCTGCTGCCCGGCAACAACAAAGCTCCACGAGTAATAGCTACGATGAAAGCACGGATAAAAATTTATTGAACCAGACACTGCAGGCATACAGGGATACTATTACCAGAATAAAAGAAAATAAAGAGCAAACTAAAAAAATGCTTGGCGCCAATGCTTCTGATGCAGATGTGCTTTTGAAAGACAAAGCTATAACAGATGCTATTGAACATGTTATTAAGGTTGGAGAAACTGGTATTTCGTACCCGGCTTTTTTAAGCGAGATGATAAAGTCAGGACTTGATAAAGCTATGGAAGGTTCTGCTTTGTCAAGAGATGCACAGGTATATTTACTGGATGCAGCCAAAGCAACAGCATCCAACCCGTACTACATTAAAAAGGAAGAAGATAAATTGAATTTCTTTGATGCCCTTGTAAAGGCATCCCCGGCGGGTGTTCCAAATAATCTGCAATACACGTTGGGCTGCGATAAAAGTGAATGGAAATATCAGCCGGGCATTAACAAGTGGAATAAAATAAAAGAAGGATGGGATAAAGCAATTTTCTGGCTGGATGAGTGGATTACTTCTTATTGTTCCTTTGCGCCACAAATTAAACCATGGTCGGACGCAGAAAACCCGGTAGAGTCAACTATTGAATCGCAGGATTGTGTGCCGGGTAAACTCAGAGCATGGGAAAAAATTAACCAGCGTTATTTTAATCAATCTTTATTAGAATTATTCCGGCATGAATCTTTTGCATGGGATGTAAAATATCACTCGATGTACTGGAGCCAGGAGTATATGGAATTTTTATTGAAAGAAGTGGAACTGGTATGCCAGCCTTTTCATGCCCCTTCAGCCCCATTGATTGAAAAGGCAGCGTATTTTCATAAGGAGAAAAGAAAAGTTTCTCCTGATATCTGTGAACCTTTACTTCGCTATGCAAAATATTTCGACAGTTATTTTGGTGAAGGAGAATTTCAGAAACGTTTTGGTTTGCCGGAAAAAGTTGTGACCAATGCAGCTGCCTGGGAATGGGATAAATTTTCTTTTTAAAGGAACTTGCCCCGATATTTATTCATTAAAATATATTAGGCACTTTAAAAATCAGCCCGTAGTTCAAAGAATTTGTTTGCTTTAAGTATGTTGTACGTATCCCAATATCAAAAGGAAGAAGAAACCGGATCAGGTTAACATCAGCCGTTAATTCAATCCCATAATTATTATACTGCCGGGTTTGCGCAGCAGAATTAGGGAAACTTAATTTGCCAATACCCAGCTCTGTAAAGAAATCAGCCTTTATCCGCTGAAAATAAAAAAAGCCGTTGAACAAAGAAGCATCCGGGTAGCACAGCGGTAATTTGTAATCAACCGACCATAAATTCCACTGGTGAAATAACTGGTTACTCTTGTTTCGTACAAAATCATACCTGTTCTCAAAATGATAATTACTGTTATCATCACCCTGCCAGTTGGCCCGCAATTTCACCGTATGATGTTTGAGTAAACCCGGTAAGTTAATACTGGCATCAACCGCTGTTTGCCGGGCATTAAATAAGCTGCCAAATGGTGTGTTCCGGAAAGTAAATTGCAGCATGGTGCCAAAACGGGGACCAACATCTCTCAGGCTTTGCCTCCGCCGCATTTCCCAGGAAGCCTCATACTGCATAGAATAAAAATTGCCCAGTTTGTCTTTGTCGAATCCATTAGTCCCGATACGACGGTTCAACACAGCAAAATCCGTATAGCTTCCTTGTGCAGAAAGATTTAATTTCCGGGTATAGGGTCCACTTGAAAATATTAATGGCAAGCCAAGTCCAAGGTTTAAATTTTCAGACCTGATAAGATCATAAGCAATATTACTCAGCGTTGTTTCACCATCTTTTTTAGGAAAGATAGTTTTCCTTCTGTCGTCAAAAAAAGAAAAAAAGAATTGGGGATAAAGTCCCTGGTAACTTAACCGGAAATATTTGCCAAACCTTTTCTCATTATTATTATAGCGGAAACCAGTTTCAACAGTTGTTGTACTCAACATATCAACAGACCGGAGTCCTATACTTAATTCCGGGAGATTACTGATAGGATCAATGCCCCAGCTGTAAATTTTTATTGCATTGGAAAGTTTTTTATACGGCGTGGCTGCATAGACTGAATCCGGAATATGAGCCAGGATATTACCCGCTTCCTGGCTGGCAAATGGTTTGAAATATTCTACTTTTTTTTCTTCTTCCCTGTTGCTTTCAATCTTTTTCCATTCAGTTGGTTTCAGCGGCATGACGGCGATCCGGAAACCATCTGGTGTAAAATCCTGGTAACATAGTGTTGTTTGGTTAGGCGATATACAGGGATTGAAGGCCCCGAATTTTCGGTTCGTTACTCCAAAAATATTCCCGGTTATTGTATCAACTGCATAGATATTATCAATACCTGATAAAGTGGAATTGTATAAAATATAATTCTTATAATCAACCGGCGCTGAAATGTTTTCTGCAACTGGTTTTAATATCGTGGTGATATTGCCAGTTTCGATATTCACTTTTACAATGCTTTTATACCCGGGTGCGGCCAATACCAGCAAAATATTTTTTCCATCACAGGTAAAATGGGGTTGCAGATATTGTTGATTGCCGGGGTTGTCAAATTTTTTAATCACCAAACCTGTTTCAGCATCCAGTAAGGTAAGGTTGAACTTATTACTGGTGGTAGTTTCCATCGTGGCTATCATTTTTCCATCCGGTGAAAAGCTGGGAGCATGGTAACGGCTGCGATGAGTGAGTTGTTTTACTTTTTTTGTTTTGGTATCCAATGCTTTTATCACGGTGTAATTCCTGGCACCCCAGCGTGGATCATAAGTGTATTCACTCCAGGTTATTTTATTACCGTTACTACTCAGCATGGCATTATCATCCAATACGCCGGAGATAGCTATTTTTTTTTCAGACCCTTCTTTAGTTAGCAGCACAAATTGCGATTGATCTACAATACTTGATTTATAGGCAAGAAAACTTCCGGTTTCCAGCCCGGCTTTTTCAACAATAATATCACCATCCGGTAAAAATTGGGGAAACTTATAATTGACAAAAACCTTCTCCGTTGTTTTATTGAAATAAGATGCAGTTGTTTCCTGTGTACTATCCAACTGGTGACTCCATAATTCTTTTAGTTCAGCCGTCATTTTATTATACAGACCTTCTGCATTATCTCCTGTAACCTTTTTGATACTTCTTGAGAATGAAAAGGGCAGGGGAGGCTTTTTATATGTATGAGTGAGAATTTTGCTCCATACATCGGCTCCGTAATGATTCTTGGCATAAGTGGTCATCAGGTAACCCAGCAGGTAATGATTGGGTATGGCATTTTTGAGGGAACCACAGGAAGCCTTGATATAGGGAAATGCGCCGCGGGTTAATAGTTGCGTACGAAAAGTAAGATCAAAGGAAGGGATGCGGCCACGGCCACCATAACCCATCGAAGTTTCGCAACCAACGGCATCACCTTCCCAAAACCACCAGGGATTGGTAAGCCCCTGCATCACCGATGTACCCGAATTACCAAACAGGTAAAACATATATTTTCCCCAGCCAACTCTTGTCTGGTCCATTTGCACCACATGCCGGTACTCATGCAGTGAAAGTTCATCATACCAATTGTTTAATCCCATGTTATTGGGATTTTGTGGTGGCGTGGAGAAAAATTCAGCTCTTCTGCCTTCAGAGGATACAAACGCATTATTATCTGTTGTCTGGTTCTGCAGCACGATGGGAATTTTTCTCGGCAATGATTTTAGTGAGGCTGCCACATCTTTATAGGCATTATCCAATGCATTGGCAATACGCTGTGCATCATTTTCTATTTCTGATGGAAAAATAATCTGGAAGTGGTGTGTTTGAATCTGTTTCCATTTCAACCGGGGAGGAGATTGTCCCAATGGAGCCACTGCCTGAGATGATAGTTGAATGGAGATAAGAGCACTTATAATGAATAACAGGATTGTTCGCATAAAAATCATTTGCCTGGCACAATATCAATGTGTAAATATAAAGAAAGCTGTTAGCCTTTAGCCATTAGCTAATGACTAAAGGCTCATTCCCTTACTCTTTCTTATCTTTCTTTTTTATTATGCCATCCACATCATCGCTTGCAAGGAAAATCGGCTTCTGGTCTGCCACTTCTGTTATTATTGGCAGCATCATTGGTTCCGGTGTATTCATGAAACCATCCAGTATGGCGCAGGAGTTGGGTTCTCCTGTATGGCTGACATTGGTATGGTTAATTGCCGGACTGTTTTCTTTATTCGGCGCATTGATCTATGCTGAACTGGGCGCTATGATGCCGGAGACAGGCGGCATCTATGTTTATTTTAGAAAAATGTTTGGCGATTTTGTGGCGTATCTCTACGGGTGGGCTGCTTTTTCAGTTATCAATACGGCTGCGGTGGCGGCTATTGCATTTGTTTGTGCTTATTATGCCAATTACTTTCTTCATCTTCCCGAATTTTCTTCAGCTATAGTTAATAATCATGTATGGCATATTCCTTTTATCGGCGATTTATATCCGCTGAAAGATTTTGGGGTAAAAATGCTGGCGGTAACTTTAGTGATCGTGTTAACTTTTTTAAATTCTGTTAGTGTAAAGGCGGGTTCTTATTTCCAGGTTATTTCTACCTTTCTTAAAATGGCAGTTATCGCTGCATTGATATTCGGTATCTTTTTCTCCGGGCATGGATCTGTTCAAAATTTTTTCCATGCTGATTCACCAAAACATGGCGGCGCTTTATTAAGTGGCATTATTGCCGCTATGACGGGAGCTTTCTTTGCTTATGATGGCTGGATCAATATTGCCTCCATGGCGGGTGAAGTAAAGCAACCACAAAAAAATATTCCCCGCAGTTTGGTAGTGGGTGTGTTTGCCTGTATTGCTGTGTATGTGCTGGTGAACCAGGCTTATTTGTTTGCCTTGCCGGTAGAAAAAGTGGCCGTGTCTTCATTAGTTGCTTCTGATGCCATAGCAGTAGCATTGGGAAATACCAGCGGGGCCATTGTAGCCGCCATGATCGTTATCTGCACTTTCGGCGCTATTAACGGAAACATTATGGCTACCACCCGGATTACTTATGCGATGGGTAAGGATAAAATATTTGCCCCCTGGGCAGGTAAAGAACATAAAAAAGTTCAAACACCGGCCAATGCTTTGTGGCTGCATGGCATCTGGACATCCCTATTTATCATAACCGGTTCTTTTGATATGCTTGCTGATATGTTTGTATTCATCACCTGGATTGCTTACGGACTTGGCGCTGTGGGTATTTTTATGCTAAGGAAAAAAATGCCGGATAAAGAACGGCCTTATAAAATATGGGGACATCCTTTTGTAACGATTTTATTTATTGCCTTTTCATTTTTCTATCTTGTTACCACCATCTGGAATGATGTAAGCAATTACATCGCTCACCGGCAGCCGGTCATTAATTCTGTTTTAGGAATGGCTATTACTGCACTTGGTATCCCACTCTATTTTTATTTTAAGATAAAAAATAAAAAAGCCGGTATTGCTTCAGCGGAGTAACAGCGTAGTCCCTTTCAGAAATATCTTTTCTCCTGTATCATGGTGTGTGTAGCTGAGCATCCAGATAAACAAACCGGTATCCTGCAGGATGCCGAGAAATTTTCCATCCCATTTTTTTGAAATGCTGTTCGAAATAAAAACCAACTGGCCCACCCGGTTGTACACTTTAAACTCCATTCCATCTGCTTTGGAAGCATTCAATGGGTACAGGTAATCATTCAATCCATCACCATTTTTGCCCTTGTTGGTGTTCCCAAAAAATATCACGCCAGCGTTGTGTGTTGTGTATTGACATTGTAGCTTAGCAAAACACCAACGCTACAAAATATCAGAAACTTTGACTCAGAACTTACTTAACTTAGTAAGGCTGTTGGTGAAGCCAACTCACAAGACTTGGCTCAACACCAACAGCGGCGTAAAAGTAATTTTGCTGCATAAACTTTAAGAGAAGATAAAACTATACTATTAATTAAACATACAAAAAATATGAAAAAAATCATTTATGCGCTGATCTTAGCGCTGGTTGTGGTAAGCGGACTGGTATTAGCCAATCGAGCAATTAAAAATGAAACTTCTAAAAAATCAACCCCAAAGCCACTCTCTGCTGCTGAAATGAAAGCCGAATTAAAAAAATGGGAGGCTAGCCCTGAAGGTATTAAGTTCAAAAAATGGGAAGCGTCTCCCGCAGGGCAAAAAGTGTATGCCGCTGAAGCTAAAATAAGGAAGAACATTACAGATTCGGCCAATATGGAGGGAGTTGTAACCTCTCTTTCTCTTCCGCCAGGCTCAAGATTAGGTTTCGGAGTGATGGTCAGGATTAATGGTGACGATTATATTCTCAACTTTGCGCCGGAAAAGTCTCAACTTGAGCAATTGCATAGCCTGAAAGTTAACGACAAAATAATTATAAGAAGCCGTAACGTATCGCATGCGCCCAAGTATGCATATCCAATAGTATCGGGCGACTATATAGAACGAGACAATAAAATAATTTATAAACGTGCCCCCCGAAAAGGCGGTTGCTGAGTAAATAAATTATGAAATACATTCACATATATGCTTTGTTGACCATCACGGACTTTAAAAGTAAAGAGGGAGATAATTAGCTACTGCATGAGAAGCGAGAAAAAACAACGAACCGCTAACATTCGGTCACTGTTGCACAACATAAATTTTCAAAAAACTTAACTGCGGGTTCTTATTACAAATAATAGTAAACTAAGGAACAAGGTGCAAGGTACAAGGTGCAAGGAACAAGAAACAAGGAACAAGGCACAAGGGATAAGGTACAAGGAATAACGAATGATGAAGTATTGTTTCAGCGGAGTAACATCGTAGTCCCTTTCAGAAATATCTTTTCTCCTGTATCATGGTGTGTGTAGCTGAGCATCCAGATAAACAAACCGGTATCCTGCAGGATGCCGAGAAATTTTCCATCCCATTTTTTTGAAATGCTGTTCGAAATAAAAACCAACTGGCCCACCCGGTTGTACACTTTAAACTCCATTCCATCTGCTTTGGAAGCATTCAATGGGTACAGGTAATCATTCAATCCATCACCATTGGGAGTAAATGCGGAAGGAATGGCCGCATAACAATTCTTCAATGCTATGATGATATGCGTGGCAGTGTCCCGGCAGTTGAACTGGCTGTTGATTGCGATAAGTCTTACCGTGTAATTCGTCGTCATACCATTAATAGCATATTGGTAAGCAACAGGAGTTGACTGGTTACTGGTTATTCCATTTCCAAAATTCCATTGCCAGGCATCAATATTTCCGGTGCTCTTATTAAAAAGCTGAACAGGATCACCCGGGCAAATACCAGCGGGAGCAATAAAGGCAGCGATGATTTTGTTTTGCAAATTAATGTTCTTAATCAGCGTATCACTGCAACCGCCGTTACTTACAATTAACCTGATTGAATGCCAGCCGGTATCGGTAAAAATTTTTACCGGGTTTTGAAGATTACTGGTAGTGATATTATCAAAACGCCAGTTCCAGTTGCTGACGCCATTATTTCCATCATGAAAAAAAGAAAGGGTATCTGACTTGCAGGATGATTTAACTGAATACGTAAAATTGGCTGACACAGCCTCCTTTATTGTAAAATTCAAAGAGGAGGGAGGAGTGGCAAGACCGCATTCGTCAATCAGTGTATTGCCATCTGATCCGATGACTAGCTGCAACTGATAAACTCCTCCTGTTGAAATGGGAGAGCTGAGTTGCAGGTTTATTTCGAATGTATTGGAAGCCGGAGGGGAGCCGGTATTGCATCTGCTCGTAACATTGGTAATGGTAACAACCTGCGGGCCTGTTATTCTAAAATCACTTCCGCCTGATTCAATAGAATTGCATAGAATAGGTTTATTAAAAACCAGTTTCAACATACCAGGTGAACAATTTTTATGCTGAACACTGTCCATGGGTGTCGGTTGCAGTGGGGCCACTGTAAACGAAAGTTGCTGGCCGGGTAATATAGCCCGGTTGCAGATATCGAGCAGGGTATTGCCATCGGAGCCATTTTGGGCAGTGAGAATATAATTACCATTGATCAATGGTGAATTCAATGTAAGAATAATGGAATCTGTAGCGGGGCTGGTGGCACAGCCGGTTGAACTGGCTGAAATAAAACTATAGCCACCAGTGATTGAAAAATCAGACCCGTCAGGTGCCAGGCTGCTGCACTTCATGCCCCGGTTTAATTTCACAATCAGTTTGCTTCCATCACAACTTTGCCTGGCACTTAATAATTGTGGTTCCAGCGGGTCACTGATTACGGCGCTGCCGCCTGTCATTACTAATTTGTATCCGTCGGGTGTACCATTATGATTGCTCAGCATTAAAAGATATTCATGACCAGCTATTATTGCAGGCATATCGCTGAATAATAAAGATCCCGCAACGCTGCATACTGTTGTGCTTATTCCATCAATCGATGCGCCTGTTTCGCCGGGATCGGGACACCAGTTGCAGGCTACAAATAATCCGGATGCTGTAAAAACATCATCGGGATTATGGTTAGTAATGTCAAACAACTGCCAGTCATAATTGTCATTGAGGTTAGCCGGGGTTATAATAAAACCCAGCGTACCGCTACTGTAACAACCAATTTTATACCAGTAAGGATTAGCATTTTGATGTGGGGCGCCATCATTACAGGGAACAGGAATATTCTGTTGCCCGCAAAGGGGAACGGTGTTTTGAATGACCGGATCATTGCTGCATAAGAGAATGGCAGAAGAAGGTGTTTGGCCGGGATTGGTGCAGATTTGTGCTGGCAATAATTTTGCCGGTAAAAGAAAGAGAGTAATAATGATAATTTGTTTCACTGCTCTGAATAGAATTGTATTTAGCCAATCGCAATAAACACTCAAAGCGATGCCTTTTGAATCTGTAATTTACCAAACAATCAGCAATGGCTGTATATTGCGCCCCGGGTTCTTTCAGCTAATATTATTTAGATATTAAAAGTGTACATCACCCTGAGCCTGACGAAGGGTATCCTTAGCAGGCTTCGACAAGCTCAGCCTGACAAACCCTTTAGTATAGCATTAATGTCTAAATGGTATAAAAATATTTTTTAAATGAGTCGTTACATGAAATGGGTTGGCCTGGCTGCCGCTTTATTATTAATAGCTTCCTGTTTTATGCCCTGGGTGTATGTGCCGTGGATGAAGTTTACTGCAACAGGAGTTTATGCGGGAGAAAAATTCAGAAGCCCTGCTTATTTTCATTTCTTCCTTAGTTTTTTCTTCCTGGTTTTTACTTTTACCCGGCGCATCTGGGCCAAGCAATGGAATTTGCTTGCCGGGGCACTGAACCTTGGCTGGGCCATCCGGAATTATATAATTATTTCGGCTTGTCCCGATGATTGCCCGGTTAAGAAATTTGGAATCTTTTTGATGCTGATTGCTTCGGTGCTGATGATGCTGGCTGCCTTGTTTCCTGATATTAAACTACAGGAAGAGAAAAAGAAATAATTTTTATTGACAATCCGCATGTCAAAGCACTCCGTGATTCTCTATGCATCCTGTTGTTTATTTTACCACAGCGGGCACGGCGATACACAGAGAAAGCACAGCATTTCCCAATAGTCACAGTATAGGGCTCGTTTAATTTTCTTACATTTTGTTTGCAGGGAAAAGACTCTTTCCCGGCAAAATAGTGCGTTACAACTTAATATCGGGTAAAAAAGAAATTTATTCTATCCGATATTAGTGTATTTTTGAGGAGTGAAATGGCATCCTGAAATATCAACTACTTCTGAATTAAAGGCATTGTATGAAAGACTCAATGAAAAAAGATCGGTCATACAAAAGAGCCGTCCTTTGCCTGCCATCGCCCTGAAAAGGATCAGAGAGGATATTACTATTGAATGGACTTACAACAGCAACAGTATTGAAGGCAACACACTGAGTTTGCGGGAAACCAGAATGGTTTTGCTGGATGGCATCACCATCAAAGGCAAATCATTGCGGGAGCATTTTGAAGCACATAATCATGAAAAGGCCATTAATTATTTGTACAAGCTGGTAAATCCTAAATATATTTTGCGAAGTATTGATATCCTTTCCCTGCATGGGTTAGTGATGCGGAGTATTGAAGATGAATTTGCAGGAAGATTAAGAAACGGCGCTGTCCGTATTACCGGTGCCAATTTTACTCCACCCAATGCTGCAAAAGTATCCGGCCTGCTGGATGAACTGGTAGATTATGTAAATGAAAACCCTTCCGGTTTCAATGATATTGAGCTTGCTTCTGTTTTTCATCACCGCTTTGTGTGGATACATCCTTTCTTTGATGGCAATGGACGTACGGTGCGCCTTGCGATGAATTTATTATTGATGCGCCGGGGATTTCCGCCTACTATCATTTTAAAACATGACCGGTATAAATATTATGAAGCGTTGAACCAAGCCAATACCGGCGATTACACAAAGCTTTGCCTGCTCATGTCACAGGCCTTGGAAAGGATGCTGAATATTTTTGTTGGTGCCCTGCCCGGGAATGGGTATGATGATTATTTATCTATCAGCAGTTTGGTGGAAGAAGAGCATTTTCCATACGGGCAGGAGTACCTAAGCCTGCTGGCACGGCAGGGAAAGATAGATGCACATAAAGAAGGCCGCAACTGGCTGACGACAAAAAAGGCGGTGGCAGATTATATGGCAAAAAGGAAGAGAGACCGGAAAAAGAAAATTAAATAGAAGGTTGCCAACTTTTCAAAAGTTGGTAACCTTTATTATCAGGAAGCTTTTTTTGGATATATCTTTTGTATTTTACCGTCAATACTTACCACAAGTGGCTGCTTGTCCCGGATACTTTGTTCAACCAGTTTTTTAACAGCGAGGCGGAGGCCTTCCATTACTACTTGTTCAAGATCATTATGTTTATTTATTTTTCCCATAGAAATAAAGATAACCCAAAACCCCTAACCCTCCTCTATCCCTCCTCCTTTTGAGGGAAGGATTGAAAACCGATGTAGCCACGAAGCGAAATGCAATTGGCGGAGGCCTTCCATTACAGTGTTTCGGAGTTTATCAAGGTTGATCTTCTTTTCCACGATTATTTTTTCAGTAATGCCCTTTGCATTTTACAATAACAATCTGTGTTTCGGTAACCTTATAAACCAGCCGGTGTTCCTGGTCAATCCTCCGGCTCCAGTAGCCAGCCCAGTTTCCTTTCAGTGGCTCTGGTTTGCCAATTCCTTTAAACGGCTCCCGGTCTATTTCTCTTATCAGTGTTTTGATACGGTCTGTCATTTGCCGGTTTGTTTCAAACCACTCATTATATTCTTTAAAGGAAACCGGGGTGAAAGCTATATTTCTCATACATCCCGTTCAGGCTTGGGTGTGTACGCTACAAATTCTTCCATTGACATAGTGATCATTTCCTGCCCGTTTTCAGCATAATCAATTGACCGGTTCAGGTCTTCATGATAAACCGGGTCAAATTCCTTTAAAGAAATAGTAACATCAATGTTTTCTTTGCTGCCGATAAAATCTTTGATCTTATTTAGCAGATTCATATTTAGTTCTGAAAGGTGAACTTTAATAATCGTTTCCATATCAACAGGCTTTAGATGCCAAATTTACTCAGAATACGGCATATCAGGCAGCAAAGTATAGGATGCTGTAGTTTTTCCCGCCCCGTTTGGCCCGGCTATAATACTACTTCGCTAAAGCTCCGTAGTACGCTGTATAAAGTACTGGCATAGAAATAAAAATAACCCGAAACTCCCAACTCTTGATTAATCTCAATTTTTCCACGTCTGGTTGAAAATCATTTGGATGCTAATATATAATCCCTATTTTTAACGCTTCAACCTTTCTTCCTGGCAGAATTCAAACTAATCCACTCTCCAATAACCGTTTGTTCATCTGGTATTGATTGAACGGTGAGTTAAACCACTGTTACGATTTAGTATTTGTATCTTTTGAATTCTTCATCCTGCCAAAAACCTCCTTCCAATTCCTTTGATGCTTTGCTTTTTATCATTACTTATTTAACTCAAAACGAAAATTATGAGAAAGGTTTACTTTTTATTAGCAATGGTGTTTGTAGTTAGTCGAGTGCAAGGACAGTCCCTTTTTAATGATGATTTTACTTATTCCGGCAACTTAACAGCAAATGGATGGACAGCACATAGTGGTGCGGGTACTAATGCTATTGCCACCACAACAGGTCTTACTTATGCAGGTCTGACGGGTAGCGGTGTAGGTAATGCCGCATTGGTTAATAATTTGAGTGGAGAGGATGATAATATTTCATTTTCAACTCAATCTACGGATGGGCAAAGTATTTATTTTTCTTTTCTGGGGAACATAACAGATGCTTCTGCTACAAAATCAGGTGATTATTTTTTTCATATTGCTCCATCCCCCGTTAGTACTTCATTTTCCGCCAGAGTTTTTGCCCGAATAACAGTTTCTGGAGTGAATTTTGGAATTAGTAATACAAGTACAATAACCTATGGTACTACTAATTTTTTGAAAAATACTACATACTTGTTTATTATAAAATACACTATAAGTGTGGCAGGTAATGACCCGGTTTCATTATGGGTTATTCCATCTGGTGTCCCACTAACTGAGGTTGCAGCAGGTACACCGGAATCTACAAATTCAGCAACTGCAGGACAAAATACTATAGGTGCTGTTGCTTTACGTCAGGGTAGTGCCACCACATCTGTTCAAACAGTAGTGGACGCAATAAAGGTTGGATTGACCTGGTCTGATGTTACACCCGCCTCCGGCACTCCTTCCTTATTAGTTGCACCCACTTCATTGGCATTTGGTTCACTGGCAGTAGGTACACAATCTGCTTCCCAAAGTTTTAATCTCTCTGGCTCTAATCTTACCGGAGCACCGGGAAATATTACTGTTAATTCACCTTCTACAGATTTTCAGGTATCAAATGATAATTCAGCATGGGGAGCTACTACAACTATCGCTTATGCAAGTTCAACTTTAAGTGCTACTCCGGTTTATGTCCGGTTTACGCCACAAACAGGAGGGTTCAAATCAGGAAATGTTACTTTTAGCGGTGGAGGAGTTGCTATCCCTCCCACAGTTTCACTTACTGGTACCGGTATAAAAACTTTTTTTAGCAAATCAGCCGGAAACCTTACCAATGTTGCTAACTGGGGTGATGTAGCTGACGGCAGCGGAGCGGCCCCGCTTGATTTTACTTCCGATGGTCAGATATTTACAATTGCCAACAGGGTTTCAGTTACACTTGATGCCAATTGGGCTGTAACAGGCAGCGGGTCTAAAATTATTCTTGGAGATGGTACTAGTCTCATCACTTTGATATTGCCATCCGGTGCTACCATTAATAATGCCACCACCAACCCGATTGATATCAGCAATAATGCAACTCTGGATATAGCAAATAATACTTACCGGCCATCTACTAGCAATATTCCCTACCCTTATTTTGGAATTATAGATCCGGGCAGTACAGTTTATTATTCCTGGAATGGTATATCAGCAACAGACACAGTGAGGGTGCCTGCTGGAATTACTTTCGGTAATCTTTCACTTACAAATGGTTTGAAATATTTTTCTTCGGGTACAGTTACTGTAACGGGTAATATTTCTGCAATATCGGTAGCAGGAATGAATGGGTGGTACCAGTCGGCATTCAGTACCATTAACCTTGGGGGTAATTTTTCTTTGAGTTCTTCTTCATTCGATCCGATTGGTACGGGGGATGCAGCAAGGCTCACTCTTGTTCTTACTGGTTCAGGAACACAAACATTAAGCGGAGGCGATTTTCAGTTATTCCGGCTTCAAACACTGGCAACTCCTCCAGCAACTACTTTAAATATTCTTCTGAGTGGTTCAAACCTTTTGTTAGGAAATGCATCAAGCGGGGGGTTGAATCTGCTACAGTCAACCCATACTTTATCTTTGAATGGAGGAACTCTTACAATCCGTGCTTCAGGATTTTTCAGCGCAACAAATACAGGAACCATCGCTGGTCATTCTTTATCCAGCCTTGTAATTGATAAAGTATCCGGGGGTACAGGTATCGGTTCAATTGGTTTTACTTCCGGGTCAAGAGTATTAAATAACCTTACTTATAATAGTGCTGGAACGGGTAGCAATAATCTTACACTTAATACAGCCTTAGATGTTGGAGGAAATCTTACCCTTACAAATGGAACTATCACTTTAGGTGCAAATGATCTTACACTCAGCAATGCAACTACTGGTGCTATTGCTGCTTACTCTGCTGCTTCCTATATAGTAACTAATGGCGCAGGAGCATTAAAAAGAGCTATTTCCCCTGCTGGCCTTTATACCTTCCCTGTTGGTACTTCCACCAAACTGGAGGAAGCATCAGTAAATTTTGCTTCTATATCCGGAGCCAATACTTTAGCCGCCCGGTTTATTACCGGTGATGGTGGTACGAATGGTTTGCCAGTCGTTGATGGAGTTACTACTATTCCTTACATCTCTACTTTTGGTTATTGGGAAATAAATGCTGCCACTTCAATGAGTGACCTTTATGACGGGACATTTATTGCAAACAGTTTTACCAATATGAGTGGTTATCCATATACACATTTGCTAAAGAGAGTTGATAATATTTCATCATGGACTGTTGATGGGGCACATGTTACTACCACAGGTTCCAATACCCTGGCAACTCTTCAGAGAACAGGTATGACAGGGTTTTCACAGTTTGCCGTTGGAAAACTATCAGCTGATGCTGCTCCTCCTTTGCCTGTGAGCATCGTTAGCTTCAGTGGTTACAAAGACGGCAGCCGCAACCAATTGCGCTGGACAACTGCCAGCGAACAAAACAACCGCGGCTTTGATGTGATGCGTTCTGCTGATGGGATTAACTATACATCAATCGGGTTTGTAAATTCACAGGCAAGTGGAGGCAACAGCGACCTGCAACTGAACTATACATATACTGATAACAATATTACCGATGGCAAACAATATTACCGTTTGCGCCAGCAGGATTTTGACGGTCATAGTAAGTTCAGCAATATTGTATTGATAAAAGGTGATAAGCCGCTGACATTAATGATGGAGGGTTTGTTCCCGAACCCTGCCAGCACAATAGTGAATGTAATGATAGCAGCGCCGGTTCGTGAAAAAGTATCGCTGGTGATTACTGATGTTACCGGCAGAACAGTGGCACAACAACTGGTGAATGTAGAAACGGGCAGCAATACCATTCCGGTTGATATCAGCCGGTTGAACGCAGGATCTTATATGGTGAAATTGGTTTGCAGCAGCAATTGCGAAAGCCAGGTTGGCAGGTTTATAAAGAAATAATATCCGAAAAACCTATATATAAAGGATCATGGCAACATGGTCCTTTTTTTATGGCTATCCCCCAAATAATTTTGCAACGCCGAATGCCGCACCCGCAGCCACGGCTCCAATGAACATTACACGTAAGGCTCCTGACCATACATTAATGCCTGTCATTTTGCTTTTGAAATAACCAAAAACAAACAGGCAGATAAGTGTAACGATTGCTGAAATTCTTAATCCGTCTATCGGTGAGCTAACAAAGAAATAAGGACTAAGCGGAACCAATCCGCCAACAACGTAAGAGAGTCCAATATTCAGTGCTGACCTTGTGGCTCTTTTGGGGTCTGGTTTTTCCAGGCCCAGTTCATACTTCATCATAAAATCTACCCATTGCTTTTTATCCTGTGCAATTTCTACAGTGGCTTTATCCTGCAACTCTTTGCTTAACCCGATACTGGCAAAAAACTCTTTGGTTTCTTCTATTTCCCTGTCACGAAGATTTTCCACTTCATAGAATTCTCTTTTTTCTTCGCTATGGTAATGATCCTGCTCTGTTTTACCGGCAAGATAACCGCCGAGACCCATAGCAATGGAACCGGCTGCTACTTCGGCAATGCCTGCAATAACGATGATCGAGGAAGAATCAACAGCGCCACTAAGCCCGGCTGCCAATGCAAATGGAACGGTGAGGCCATCGCTCATGCCGATTACAATATCCCTTAGCGCCGCACTGCTTTTCATATGCTCTTCCTGGTGCGGGTTAATGTCGTGGTGAAGGTGTGTATCCATGGGATGAAGATAATTGTTTTTATAAAAAAAAAGGAATTGCTTGTCATGACAACAGTTGATAATGATCAAATTGTTTTGGTATTGACAAGAAGAAGGAATGTCATTCCGGCCTTAGAGCCGGAATCTTTTTCTGAAACATATTCTATTACGATAGAAAAAGATGCCGGGTCAGGCCCGGCATGACACGACTCCGAAAACTCGGACATGCATGCCAGGGGTGACACCGAAAAGCATTATTGTCTTCGGAATTTTCTAATTTGCGAAATGGCTCGTATCGTTTCATATTCTGTTTATATTCTTTCCAATTATGCAAGAACAGTCTTTTATATTGGTATGACCAATAACCTTGAAAGAAGAATATGGGAACACCGTAATAACGAAGGCGGAGTATTTACTACAAAATATAAATGTCATTTTCTTATGTATTATGAGGATTATGCCGATGTTAATAATGCTATTGCCAGGGAAAAACAATTAAAGAACTGGCAGCGTAAATGGAAATTGGAATTAATAAGAAAGGAGAATCCTGATTTAATTGATTTGGCGAAAGACTGGGTTTAGAAAAAGATGCCGGGTCAGGCCCGGCATGACACGACTCCGACAGATGTGAAAATATCTACAAGCTATCTCAAAAGTCATGTTAAGGAACTTTGTCATTCTGAACTTGATTCAGAATCTTTCATAAGACTAGATTTCAAAAGATGCCGGGTCAGGCCCGGCATGACACGACTCCGAAAGACTGGTGATAAAATAGTAGCTTAATCTGAGAAGAATTCCGGGTCAATCCTGAATCAAGTTCAGGACAAGCCCCGGCATGACACGACTCCGTCAGATGTGAAAATATCTAATTTAATGCAGCAAGACTTTTACCGATTATCCCCACACATTCCAATATTTGTTCTTTTGTAATAATAAGAGGAGGAGAAAAACGTATTTTATCTCCATGAGTTGTTTTGCATAGAAGACCCTGCCTGTCCGGCAGGCTGGCATTTTCTTTAAGTGCCAAACAAAGTTCCCATGCAGCTTCAGGATTGGAATGCTGAATAACAATTGCATTTAATAAACCTTTTCCTCTTATCGTTTTGATATGTGGAGATTGAAGTTTTTCCAGTTCGCTTCTCAGTAATTTACCCATCGCTTCGGCATTCTCCGCCATCTTCTCGTCTTTCAATACCTGTAATGCTGTCATCGCAACTTTGCAGGCTAATGGATTGCCACCATAGGTGGAGCCATGTTCGCCGGGTTTAATGGTCATCATAATTTCATTATCACAAAGCACAGCGCTTACAGGCAATATACCACCACTAAGAGCTTTTCCCAATAACAAAATGTCAGGTCTTACATTTTCATGATCGCAGGCCAGCATTTTTCCAGTTCTGCCCAGGCCGGTTTGTATTTCATCGGCAATAAAAAGCACATTAGCTTCCTCACATAATTCTTTTGCTTTTATAAGATAGCCGTTATCAGGAACAACAACACCGGCTTCACCCTGGATAGGCTCCACCAAAAACCCCGCAACATTTTTATCGGTTAATGCAAGTGAAAGGGCATTGATGTCATTATAGGGAATGATTTCAAAACCCGGCATATAGGGCCCGAAATTTTTTCTTGCTGAAGGATCGCTGCTGAAGGAAATAATTGCAGAAGTGCGGCCATGAAAATTTCCTTCACACACAATTATTTTTGCTTTGCTTTCAGCAATACCTTTTACTTCATAGGCCCATTTGCGGCAAAGTTTAATACCGGTTTCCACTGCTTCTGCCCCGGAATTCATCGGCAATACTTTATCATAACCGAAATAGTCAGTCATAAATTTTGCGAATTCACCAAGCAAATCACTATGAAAAGCACGGCTGGTCAGCGTTAATTTTTTTGCCTGATCAATCAATGCCTGAACAATTCCGGGATGACAATGACCCTGGTTCAGCGCAGAATAACCAGCCAGGAAATCAAAATATTTTTTTCCATCAACATCCCAAACATAAACTCCTTCGCCCCGGGTTAATACAACCGGGATTGGATGATAATTATGAGCTCCACATTGCTCTTCCAGGTCAAGATATTGCTGTGCCTTTAATGACATATTTATAAGTTGTTCCATGACTGATGAATTAAAAAAAAGATAAGAATGAAAATGTCTAAAACTCTCCGCCATCTGGCGAACCGGGGAGTTAACCTCGATGATTAAGCAGATCGAGATTGGTAGAAAGAAAACTATATATAGTTGCCTGAATATGCATAGCAGGCCTGCAAGATACAAAAAGTCGCTGAAAAATATTGCTTATTCTCCGCTGTAAATAACGCCTGTAGTGGGTGTTTCTTTCAATTCAACACGGGTTAAGGAGGGCAGTTGTGGTTTTAATTGCTGCCAGAACCAGCGGGTAATATTTTCAGCTGTTGGGTTTTCAAGACCTTTAATGTTATTTAGAAGTGAATGATCCAACTGGTCAATCAATGGCATAATAAAATCTTTCAGCTCTTTAAAATCAATGATCCATCCAAGTTGTTCATCTGGCTTACCTTGTACATAAACCCGGAGGTGATAGGTATGTCCATGGATATTTTTACATTTATGTTCATCTGGCACATTCGGGAGAAAATGGGCTGAATCAAAGGCAAATTCTTTATATATCTCCATGGATTGTAAATTTGGTTGCAAATGTAAATGAGGATAATTGTTTTACAACTGATTTTAGTTGATATAATAAAAAAGTATGGAATATAAAACTCCCGCAGGCACCCGGATTGGTCATGTGCATTTAAAAGTAACAGATCTGGAGCGTTCATTGAAATTTTATCGTGACCTTCTGGGATTTGAGCTTCAACAATATTATGGCGATGGTGCAGCTTTTATTTCTGCCGGAAATTATCACCATCACATTGGGCTGAATACCTGGCACAGCAAAGATGCTGGCCCGGCCCCGGTCAGGGCGGCAGGTTTGTATCACACGGCTATTTTATACCCGGAGAGAAGGGATCTGGCTATTGTCCTGAAAAGACTGCTTGATGCAAAATATCCGCTCTCCGGGGTATCTGATCATGGAGTGTCTGAAGCTATTTACCTGGATGATCCGGATAATAACGGTGTGGAATTGTATTGGGATAAACCCAAAGAGCAATGGCCAAGGGATGAGAATGGTAAACTAAAGATGGTTTCTGAACCACTTGATATTGACGACCTGTTGATGTCAGCCCAATGATTCCCGCACAAAATAGTTAGAAGGGAAGGATAGACCCGGCGATTGTTCTTTTGGAAAGATGCCATAAACCGTACTGCCGCTGCCACTCATCGCTGCATATATGGCGCCGGCATTATAGAAGCCATCTTTTAACTTTGCAATGGCAGGATATTCCGGAAAAACTACTTTTTCAAAATCATTTACCAGTTCATCTTTCCATGCCTCGATTGGTTTTTTAATTATCTCCTTTATAGAAACTGCGGGAAGGGCAGGCGTTATTCCACAGAAAGCTTCTCTTGTATTGATGCCAATACCCGGATTAGCCAATATAATCTTATAGTTACTGAGATCAAGATTTATTTCTTCCAATAATTCTCCTTTGCCTTTTGAAAAACAGGGTTTATTAAATATAAAAAAAGGGCAGTCGCTTCCTAATTGTGCTGCGTATTTTAATAGTTGTTCATCGGATAAATTTAATTTGGAAATTTCATTCAGCACTTTCAATGTAAAGGCTGCATCAGAACTGCCTCCTCCGAGGCCTGAACCTGTCGGAATTATTTTATGCAGGTGCATCTGCACAGATGGCATTTGGGGAATTTTCTTCTTTAAAATCTTATACGCTTTAAGACAAAGATTGCTGTTTAACTTGCCATCAATTTCCAGGCCACTAACTGAAAATGGCACTCCGGGACGTCCTCTTAATTTTTTTAAGTGAACAATTTCAAGTATGTCATAAACCTTAATGGGATAAAAAACGGTTTCCAGGTCATGAAAGCCGTCACTTCTTTTCCGAAGTACGTTTAAACCAAGGTTGATTTTGCAGTTGGGAAAAACAATCATAAGAGTAATAGGACTAAAGGATTTTAAAAAAAGTAACAGCGAAAAAATATTATCTCTTCCGGCTACGGCTGTTTATTTCATCACGAATAGCAATAGCACGGATATAATCTTCATTTTCCAGCACTTCTTCCAGGAGATTATTCAGCTCCGGAAGCGTCATGGTTTTCAGATCTTCCTGGCCAGTGGGGCCGTCTCCTTCTACCAGTACTTCCTTTTTCGTTTTTTTCTTTTTGCTGGTCGGGCCTGTATCCTCCATCAATATACCCGCACTTTCCAGAATATTTTCATAGGTATAAACGGGGCAACCAAACCGCACCGCAAGGGCAATAGCATCAGAAGTTCTTGAATCAATCTCCACCGTATCATTTTCAGTTGAGCAAACAAGTTTGGAATAGAAAATTCCTTCCTGAAGATCGCAGATAATTATTTCATGCAGGCTTATGGCAAATGAATTCATGAAATTTTTCATCAGGTCATGGGTAAGGGGACGACTAGGCTGCATTTTTTCCAGCGCCACTGCAATGGCCTGTGCTTCAAACCCGCCAATTACAATGGGTAAACGTCTTAACCCGTTTACTTCTCCAAGCACTACCGCATAGGAATGTGTTTGTGTAATGCTGTGAGAAAGGGCAACTATTTCCAGTTCTATCTTCTTCATAAAGTAGAAGGCTAAATTACAGCTTTTCAAATAAAAAACAGGCTGGTAAACAGGAAAGAACTAAGCTCCCCGGGGCTAATAAAAGGATTTTCTTTTAGAATTTATAAAGCCCTGTATCCGCTTAAGTCAAAATAAGCTGCCGTGTTGCCGGGTTCTATTTTATAGGCAACAATATAAGTATTTTCGTTGTCCGCCGATTTTGTTCTGAAGCCCAATACAATTTTGTATCCTACTACCAGCGGTTGAATATTCATGAAGTTATAATCCATATTGTAGATATAAGAATGCTGGTTACTGATTAAACAGGCCGCCTCAAAAACCTCGCCTTCGTTTGTTGTCATTTCTCCTTTATATTCCTCGCAGGTAAAACTCATTACCTTACCCGTTTTCTTATCAGGGATCAATGAAAACTCAGTTCCCTCATTTCTTGCTCCCAGCTTTTCAGTTTTATACGTCCTGTTTCTTGAATCCAGTTCTAAAAAAGTACTGTCATTTAAATTAGCGATCATGTTTCTTTCAAATACCTGGTCAGCCCTGTACCCTGGTATAAACATTGTAACCCGGATTTTACCTTCGCCAAAAACAATAAAAACAGAATCCTTGTCGGCAGGATCATCAGAAGTAATAAAGTATTTGATAAGGCCGGTAAATCTTTTGGAGCTGTCTGGTACCGGCATTATCACATCGGGAGTATAATTAACTTTAGTTTCCTTTGGTTCATTTTTATGATTTTTACCAGTTTTGCTTTTGCCTTTTTTATCTGGTTTTACATAGTTTGCTGAATCAGATACTGCATGGTTGCCTTTTCCTTTACTTTTTTTATCTGGTTTTATATAATTCGTTGAATCAGATATGGCATGACTGTCTTTTCCTTTGCTTTTTTTTTGCGCCTGAGTTGTAAGACAAAGACTGAAAAGGAACAGGAGAGTAATAATATTTTTCATGGATAGCATTTAAATGACTCTTCTGCAAGTTGGCAATAAAAAACCACAACTGCAAGAGGTTGTGGTTTCAGCAATTTCAGATTTTTTTACCCAATCTTTAATTGATCTGTTGGGTAACGGCCAGATGAAATTTATTATTTATGCCACGCCTTTCATTTTCTTAATTGCTTCAGTCATTTTGGGCACAATTTCAAATGCATCACCAACAATGCCATAGTCTGCGGCTTTAAAGAAAGGCGCTTCAGGATCTTTGTTTATAACAACAATTACTTTGCTCCTGTTTACCCCGGCAAGATGTTGTATGGCACCTGAAATACCGATGGCAATATAGAGGTTAGGTGCAATGGCAATACCAGTTTGTCCCACATGTTCACTATGCGGGCGCCAGTGTGCATCGGCAACCGGGCGGCTGCAGGCAGTGGCTGCATGTAATGATTTAGCAAGGTCTTCAATCATCCCCCAGTTTTCTGGACCCTTCATTCCACGTCCGGCACTTACTACAACTTCTGCTTCAGTTAATAGTATTTCACCACTGGCTTTGCTCACACTGGTCACTTTTATTTTAGGTGTCTCAACGGCTGGATTGGAAACAACGACTTCTGCTGTTCCTTCACCGGCAATAATTTGGTAGGCGTTCAGGCTAAGTGAAATAATTTTTATTTCCGTATTGACAGATACATTGGCAAATGCTTTGGATGAGAACACACTTTTCTTAACAACAAATCCATTACTGGTATCCGGCAATGCAATGGCTCCTGAAACAAGCCCTGCTTTCAAACGAACAGAAAGGCTGGGTGCAATAGCTTTCCCATCCGCATTATTGGAAAAAATAATCACTTTAGCCCCGGTTGCTTCCGCCACCTGGGCTATTACTGTAGTATAAACCTGCACATCAAGATGATTCAACGAATCATTGGTAACATGATGGATTTTTTTGACGCCATATTTGCCAAGGGCTGAAAGATCTTCTGTTACCGACCCCAGCACAACCCCTTCAGCAGTGGTGCCCAGTTGTCCGGCTATTTTTGCGCCATAACTCATGGCTTCCAACGAGGCTTTTTTCACATGTCCTTCTGCGGTGTCTATAAAAATTAATACTGACATAAACTGCTTTTATAATTTATCTTCTGGTGATTAAATTGCTTTTGCTTCTTCATGCAACAGGCGAATCAATTCTTCTACATTATCTGCCGGCACTAATTTAACACCGGCTTTAGCTGCAGGCAGTTCAAAATTTACCACACTGGTCAATGTATCTGCTGTTATGGGCTCTACCACTTTCATTGGCTTTGTTCTTGCCGCCATAATACCTCTCATGTTCGGTATTCTTGCTTCCGCCATTCCTTTCTGGCAACTAACTACAAGAGGTAATTCCGCTTCACAAATTTCTTCTCCTCCCTCAATTTCCCTGTTTACAATGGCTTTGCTGCCTGTTAATTCAAACTTAGCAGCAAGAGATATATAAGGTTTGCCCAATAATTCGGCAACCATACCGCCAATGGATGATCCGTTATAATCAATGGTTTCTTTACCGGTAAATATTAAATCGTAAGATCCCTGTTTTGCCACTTCTGCAATTTGTGAAGCGATAAAATAACTGTCATTGCTTTCTGCATTTACACGGATAGCTTCATCTCCGCCCAGTGCAAAGGCCTTGCGAATAATTGGTTCTACATCGGCGCCGCCAACTGTTACCAAATGAATAATAGTTGTGGCATCGGCTTCTTTTAATTTAATGGCACGGACAAGAGCATACCATTCGTCGTAGGGGTTGATAATCCATTGCACACCGTTGCCATCAAATTTCGTGTTGTTATCAGTGAAAGCTACTTTTGCTGTGGTATCAGGTGTTTTGCTGATACAAACTAATATCTTCATTGTGATTTTTTGAAGAGTGAAAAGATAGTTGTTTATGCAACTAAGGCAAAGATAGGGAAGGCAGTTAAAAATTAAAAATTAGAATTTTGGAATGGATAGAATATCAAAGTTGAAAGAATTTCTTGTCACAAATCCTGCAGATAGTTTCTTGCAGCATGCCCTGGCATTGGAATATATCAAGCAGGGTAATGAGGAACAGGCAAGGGATTTGTTTGAGGAAATACTAAACAGGGAGCCGGGGTATATTGGCAGCTATTTTCACCTGGCCAAATTGCAGGAACGGTTGGGTGAAACGGATAAAGCGGTACAGGTATATAAGCAAGGAATGGAAGAAGCAAAAAAGGTGGGAGATAATCATGCTTTTAATGAACTGCTGGCAGCCTATGAGGAGCTTACATTATGAAACCCTGTCCCTAAAGGGTACTTAGGCCATTGATTCGATATATTTTGCTACTACTATTAAAGGAATAAAATAAATAGATGGGTTTGTTATTACGATTTATTGAATCTGTTAAGAAGATGAATCTTTTCTCTCCAAAAGATAAACTGCTCTTGGCTGTGAGCGGCGGGGTAGATTCTGTTGTGCTTTGTGAGTTATGCAAACAGGCAGGTTATGACTTCACTATTGCTCACTGCAATTTTCAACTGAGAGGAGAGGAGAGTGAAAGAGATGAAGAGTTTGTAAAAAAATTGGGGAATAGGTACAAGGTTGGGATTAAGGTTAAGAAATTTGATACAGAAAAATATGCTGCCGAAAATAAATTATCTACCCAGGAAGCAGCCAGGGAATTGAGGTACGCATGGTTTGCTGAATTTGTGACTCCCGGCTCCCGACTCCCGACTTCCGACTTTCTCCTTACTGCACACCATAGTGACGATAATGCAGAAACCCTGCTGATGAATTTTTTCAGGGGAACAGGTTTGCACGGACTTACCGGGATTCCTGAAAGGGCAGGATATATTCGCCGGCCATTATTATTATTTTCAAAAAGTGAACTGATTGCTTTTGCAGACGAAAACAATCTTGCCTTTGTGGAAGACTCTTCCAATCAATCTTCCAAATACACCCGGAATTTTTTCCGGAATGAAATTATTCCTGCCATCAGCAAAGTCTTTCCACAGGTAAAAGAAAATCTGCAGGATAACATTCATCGTTTTAAAGAAATTGAAAAACTGTACCAGCTATCTGTAGGGGAGTTAAAGAAAAAGATTTGTAAGCAAAGAGGGAATGAAGTTCATATTCCTGTTAAACAGTTGATGGGTTTCAATAACCGGGCATTGATTTATGAAATTATTTCTCCTTACGGCTTTCATGAAAGGCAGGTGAACGAAGTAATAAAGCTGTCTGAAAGTGAGTCCGGAAAATATATACAATCACCGGAAAATAATTACCGCATCATCCGGCACCGCCATTGGTTTATAATCAGCCCGGTTACAGGTGAGGCTACTGAAAATATTGTTATTGAATCTGAAAACAAAGAAATTCAGTTTGCTTTAGGAAAACTTCAGATTCATACAACTTTAAACTTTAAACCTGAAACTTCAAACGACATTGCATCGCTTGATGCCAGGCAAATAACATTTCCTTTATTACTCCGTAAATGGAAACAGGGTGACTATTTTTATCCTTTGGGAATGAAGAAAAAGAAAAAACTATCCCGTTTCCTGATTGATCTGAAATTATCCAAAACAGAAAAAGAAAAAGTTTGGGTAATTGAAAGCAATCAACGCATCATTTGGGTAGTTGGATACCGGATTGATGAACGATTTAAGGTGACCGATAAAACAAAACAGGTTTTACAGTTCTTTTTATCCTCCTAAGCTGTTTTTAACTTTCAGCATAAATTGCTCCAGGGGCTGATAATCTGTTTTTAAGATTGCCGCTGCTGCAACTATAAAAGCAATACCAAACAATGCACCCCAGATATGTGCCGAATGATTCACATTATCCTGCGACCTTTTTTCAAGATAAGTGGACAGGATAAGATATAAGGGGCCAAAAATATATCCCGGAATAACAGGGGGTATAAAAAAGAAACCAAGTTTAGCTGTCGGGTCAAATAAAATGCCGGCAAATACTACAGCACTGACGGCTCCTGATGCACCAAGGCTGCGGTAATAGTAATCGTTTTTATGCTTGACAAAAGTGGGTATCAGGCAAACGAACAAGGCCAGGAAATACATTATGATGTATAATAATTTTCCTTTCTCTGCAAATAGAATCGGGCTTGAAAAACTTTGCTCTACAAATTCACCAAACATATAAAGCGTCAGCATATTGAAAAGAAGGTGAGTAAGGTCAGCATGAATCAGCCCACAGGTAAAAAAACGGTACCACTGGTTTTGCCGGGTAATGGCAGGAGGATAAAAAATAAGGTCATCAATTATTTTCTGATTGTTGAATGCGGTAAATGAAATGATGCCGGTAATGATGACGATGATAAGTGTGATTGTCAGATGATCCATACGTTAAATGTAAAGAGTAAAAGGAAATTTTAAAAAGACATTTATTTATGATGATATTTTTCATTCCTGATGATGGTGCAGGCCCGGTACACCTGCTCGGCTAATATTAATCGAACCAACTGGTGAGGAAATACAAGTTGCGAAAGGCTCCATTTATAATCTGCTCTTTTCAATACTGCATCATCAATGCCGTATGCGCCGCCAACCAGAAAAACAATATTTTTTGCGCTTGCATTGGCTCTTGCCTGGATGAAATTTGCCAGCCCTTCTGAACTCAGTTGCTTGCCTCTTTCATCGAGGGCCACCAGGTAGTCATCCTTGCCCAGCCATTCCAATATTGTTTCGCCTTCTCTTTTTTTCAGGTCTATTTCACTTAGCATCCCTGCATTTTTTGGAACGGGTATAATAGTCCATTCCACTTTGAAATATTTTGAGATGCGGTGGGTGAATTCTTCCACACCAGTTTTTATATAAGCTTCATTGGCTTTGCCAACAGACCAGAAAGAAATCTTCATGACTCTATCCCCTAAAGGGGTGTTTGGTAAATTCCTGTAAGGATGGGTAGTAAAAATAAAAAAGCCGTTGCATAATGCAACGGCTTCTTAAAAATATATGTGATTTATTTTACCTCATAATCTTTTTTAAACGACATCAGGGTTGATCGGTATAAAACATTTGTTGAATCCAGCAAGGCTGCTTTCGTATAGAATTGGTAAGCTTCAGATAAGTAATGGGCATCCTCCAGCATAAAACCAAGACGGTATGCCTGTTCGGCAGGTGATTCAAATGACACACCTGCACTTTTTAATTTAGCCAGCAACTTATCAAAAGTTTCTTTGGATACATAGTTGAGTACTTTCAGTTCGTCGTTTTCTTCTCCGGTAATCGCTGTTGTCCAATAGTAGCTTTTACCGGGAACCATTTTTTTAGTAAAATCGGTGATAGGTATTTTCAATTTGGAAACAACATTTTTATAAAACGGTTCACTGATATTGTCGCTGTTATAGAGTAAGAAATCAAAAGTTTTGGCTTCGGCATAGGACTTCCATGATAATGGAAATTCGCCACCGGAATAATTAACGGTATCCAGTCTCGGGTCAATCCAGATATTATTGATGGAACGGCTAACTGCACCCACCGTATTCATAAAAGCTTTGCGGTTGCTGCCGGGAGAGCCTTCGCCATGACTGGTCATTTGCGCCCAAACATATTTTACATAGTTGGATCCCATTGAACTGGTGTTGACACGGCATGAATCACCAAACTTATTCAACGGATAGGTGCCACTTTTACCAAAAGTAAACATAGCTGCTTCGTTGCAGATCAATGTTACTATAGCGCCATTAGCCAGCTTAAGTGAGGCCGAACCGGACAGTATCTTTCCAATTTTGGCGGGGGTTTCAGTTTTATTTTCTATAACTGAAACGTTGCCTTTAACACTATATAACAGGAAACTGTTATTCTGTGCAGCCATTGTACCAAAAACTGTAACCAGGAGGATAACGAATTGTAATTTTTTCATCTGTTTATTTTTAAGGTTTAATCAAGTGAATAATAATTAATGCTGTTTCTGATGAAAAACCGTCTTATACCCGAATCTTTTGTGGATCCATACGGCAAATGCTTCGTAAAAATAAATAATATCTATCGCCAGAACAATAACTACAATCGTAAGCGTCATATCTACTTTGATCCGATATCTGGTAAAAAGATGCATACCTAACCAAACAAAAAGTATTGCCGCTGCTAATTGTGCAAATTTTGCGACTAAATGGAACCAAATATGACTTTCAAGGTAGTAATGGACGAAATAAGACATGAAAAGCCAGCCTATAAGAATTGCCACAATTACACTTACCCACGAAGGTAGTTTATTTATATAATTGTGGTCGAGGATCATGGAAATAATATTGGCATGTACTACGATACCGTTCATGTCCGGAATGGATTTGCCAGCAAATTTGGAATTCATAGGTGTAAATAATTTGTCTTCAATATCGTCAGGATTGTTGTTGACGTAAGCCAGCAGCGCTATCTTACCTCTCAGCGCTGATTCGTCAACAGAACCGTTAAGAAGATCATCACCTTCAATTAGCTGGTACTTATTAACCCGACGGGAATAATTAATAATCTCGTTATGATCATGTCGTTTTTCTAACCTGTTAAATGCTTTGATGTCATAGTTTTTGACCAACATGGCTGCAAAGCAATAGTGAGTTGAGTCATCTATTTTTTCATACGGCGAAAAATGCCGTTTTGTTCCTATTGTTTCACCTGTTAGGTTGCCAAATCCGGTTTGTGAATAGGATGAATCAAAATAGTCCTTTAAAAAATGGTCTTTATCTTCTTCAACTGTTTCTTTACCTTTCTCTTCTTTATGTTTTTTTTCATGCTCGGCCCATTTTATACGGCTTACTACTACAAGGTTCTTTGTCTTTCTGAATACATCCTGAAGAACAGAATCTTTATGTGGTTCACGGGGACCTTCAAAATAAGCATCCAATCCAATTACTTTTGGATTCATTGAAGCAGTCTTGTCGATTATATAGGCAATGCCTTCCCTATCGGCATGACCTATGTTTATCAAAACAATACGATGATCGAATTTTGTAGTATCGCCAAGTTTCAGATTTGCATAATTTCCTTTTCCCAGGTTTGAATAAGCGATATCATTGAAATCAAAATCTTCTAATCCAATTTCAATGGGATCAAAAAAATGGATATTGGGCAACGGAATGACTTTTACTGCCAAAATGAAAATAAAAACCCATGCAGTAGCAAAAATGGTGTCTCTTTCTAACAGGTACTTTGTAAAGCGGCCATGTAGTTTTCTCGCATGGTGCCTGAAACCTTTTTTCAGTGGCTTTTGTACGTTTTCCGGCTGATGTGTCATAAACTTTTTAATGATTAGATAAAAGTCTTTTGGGTTGCAACTAATTATATTTAATAATTATCTGTCAGTTCATGTTCTAACAGCGGGTAGATTAATTCGAAAAAGAAAACATTGATAATATTCTCCTGTAAACCCGTAAATTAGAGGTCGAATTTATGCGAAATTCCTTATCCATAGTCATCGGCTGCTTGTTATTTCTAACAATGAGTTTTGGCGCAATGGCGCAAGCCCCTCCAAAACCAAGGGACAGCACCATTACCGGCCCCCAGACCTTTGCGATGATCATGGGCATTTCCAGTTACAAATATGTTCGTCCCCTTACCTATGCCGATAAGGATGCAGAAATGTTCAGGGATTACCTGAAATCTCCCGGGGGAGGCAAACTCAGCGATGATAATATTTACTGCCTGTTGAATGAGCAAGCCACCCTTGCCAATTTTTATTCAAAAGGATTTCAGTGGCTAAAAGTAAAAAAGCTGCAGCAGGGGGACAGGCTTTTCATTTATCTGGCCGGGCATGGCGATGCGATTGATGAAGACCAGTTCTTCTATTTGGCTTATGATTGCAATCCTGCCGGTGATAAAAACAATTACCTGGTGGGTGGCGCCATCCAGCTTTTTAACCTGAAGAAAAAAATTGCCACCGAAACTGCCAAGGGAGTAGAAGTATATTTTGTTATGGATGCCTGCCGCACCAGCGAATTGCCTGGAGGAACAGAAGGACAAAATTTTTTAAACTCGGCTATTTCTGAAAAAAGGGCGGGTGAAATTATTATGCTGGCAACTGGAGCAGGCCAGGAATCACTGGAAGATGCAACTATCGGCACAGGGCATGGTTTGTTTACATATTATCTTATTGACGGGTTAACAGGTATGGCAGATTCTTCCGGCGTTGTGGATGAAAAAGTAACGCTGGAAGAAATACAGAAGTATGTTGATAAGAATGTACCGAGTGTGGCCCAGCAGCGATTTAAGCGAAAGCAGGATCCTTTTTTTTGCTGCAATGAAAACAGCAGCAAAATTGTGAGCATTGTTGATACTGCTTACCTGCGAAAGTGGATCATGCTTAAGAAACTCCAGGCAAAGGGAGGAGCTTCGGCGGCAGTTTCTCCAAGAGGAAGGGGACTTGGTTTTAATCCTAACGATACATTACTGTTAGAAGCCTATAATTTATTTAATACAGCCATCAAAGAAAACAAGTTGATCGGGAAGGAATCGGCAGAATACTATTATAAACTGATGGCCCGGGATTACCCCGGAGACTCTTACACGATAGATGCTCAATCCACCCTGGCAGTAGAATTTATCAACTTTGCCCAGAGCAAAATAAATTTATACCTCGATTGCAAAGACGCTTCATCTGTTCAGAAATTGCGGGCACAGATAGATGATGATGAAAAGACCGATGAAATTAACAGCAGCTTTGACAGAATGGAAAAAGTGGCCCGGCAGGAATTTTATGAAGTGGGTGACATGCTGGAAAAAGCGATCAACATCATTATGCCGGATGATCCTGACTTTGCAAAGTCATTGATGGGAAGGATGTATTTTTTTAAAGCAAGAGGTTACTTTGGTAAGAACAGGAAACTGGTTGATATCAACAATGCATTTCAGTATGCTTATACAGCTTATGCATCCGATAAAAATGCAGCTTATATCCTGAATACTCTTTCAAATCTTCACCTGGATATTAATAGATATGACAGTGCCATTGTCTATGCTAAAAAAGCCATCGTTGCTGCACCCAAATGGCGTTATCCATATGTAACGCTGGCATTTTGTTATAAAACATTAAGCAAACCGGATTCAGCAATAAAATATTATCATAAGTCAATTGAACTGGATCCGGGCAATGCAGATGCCTGGGTTGATCTTGGCCATTATTTTTATTCATTGGGGAAAGCAGACTCAGCTATTGCCTATTATGAAAAAGCCCTGGTATTGGATCCGGGTAATGTGTATGCCAGTAATAATATCGGCTGGCTTTTGCATGACAGGAAGGAGAATGAAAAGGCCATCCGGTATTTCAAACAAAGTATAAACGCTGACCCCAAATTCATTAATGCCTATAATGGACTCAGTAAAACTTTTTTTGAAACAGGTCAGTATGATTCTGCCAGGATTTATTATTCGAAAGCTTTTGCCAATTATAAGGACAAGTCTATTGTGAATAATTATATAGGCAATTTTTACCGCGACTTAAAAGCATATGATTCTGCTAAAGTCTATTACCTGATGGCCGCAGCGCTGGATCCTAATTATGAAGAGGCATATAATAACCTTGGTCGTTCCAGTTTTTTCCTGAAGCAATACGACTCAGCAAATTATTATTACCGCAAAGCTTTCATTGCAAATCCATATTCCGCCTATGCTCTCATTAATATCGGGCTGGTGTTTAAAGAATTGAAATTGCCGGATTCTACTTATAGCTATTTCCAGGAGGCAATAAAACTGGAGCCGGGAAATCCTTCCATTCTGAATAATCTCGGCGCCATTTACGGGCAGGATAAAAATTATGATTCAGCAAAGACATATTTCCGCCGGGCATTATTTTTGAAGCCGGACTATAAGCCTGCTTCAAAGAACCTGATGAAAATTTTCAGGGAATTAAATCAATTGGATTCGGTGACAAATTTTCTAAAAGGTTCCTCCCTGGTGGATCCTGACAGTCCAATATTTTTAAGTGATCTCGGTCTTGCATTTCTTGGCCAGAAGCGGTATGATTCGGCTAAGTTCTATATAAAAAAGGCGATCATGAAGGACCCTCTTAATTCACAACTGTATAATAATATGGGAATGGTGCTGCAGGGAATGAAACAATATGACTCGGCGAAAGTATATATTCAAAAGGCCTCCCGCATGTCTCCGGACAACCTGGTTTATTTACAAAATCTTTCCGGTGCATTTAGGCAATTGAAAAAATATGATTCAGCAGCTTTTTATTTTGAAAAACAAATATTCCGGGATCAGCAACCGCTTGCCCAGGCTTACCTTGAGATCGGTAATTTTTTCAGTGATATTAAAATGTATGACTCGGCAATTGTCTATAATAAAAAAGCTATTCAGGTTAACAATAAATCAGTAACAGCTTATGCCCGTACCGGTAATACATACCTCGGGATGGAGATGTATGATTCTGCTCTTTCATATTTGCGAAAGGCTGTTGAAATGGATTCAAGTTCTTATTTGGCTGTTCATGGACTCGGTCTAACATATCATGCCATGCTCCTGTATGATTCGGCCATTGCTTATATTCAAAAAGCTATATTGCTCGATCCGGCGAAAGGTAAAACCTATTTTGAACTGGCCTGCAGCTATGCCATGAACAATCAACCTGAGCAGGCTATTCTTTATCTTACCCAAGCCTACCAGCGGGGATATAAAAACACTGAAGCATTATTTACCGATCCTGATTTGGAAGGATTGAAAAATCAAAAGGGATATCAGGATTTACTGGATAAGTATGTGCCTGATTGGAGAAACCGGTAGTTGTTAAACGACTATCTCCGGTTAAGTTGAACTTATTCTGAAATAATTAATAATTTAATAAGTCCGGACTGCACGAACAAAGTTTTTGAAGTCTTTGGTGAAGTCGTACTGGAATCCATTGATGAAGGACTGGCACCACATACGACTTTCGTCGTTTTCCGTAGAACTCCAATAGTAGCTTTTAGTAAAGCTTCCAATCTTATCCATATTAAGATACATTTTGTTAAGTTCGTATTTAGTTGGTAATCTCCAGTCATTACCCAATGATTTACAAGCGGCATTAGCTTCGTCCCAATTCATGTCTTTAGAAAAACTCCTTTCTGCTATTTCAATGCTCTCAAATCTTTTAGGTGTTCCAATAATTGGATCTTTAGGTTGTTCAATTGTAGGTTTATTTGATGCTTCAGAAGCAGGGTTTGCATTATTACTCCCGCAAGCAGCAAGTATTATGGTTAATAATATTACTAATAGTTGTTTCATTTCAAGTTAGTGTTTGTTATAAAATGGTTGGTTCGTTATTGATGTTAAAAATCAATTTTGCATTTGTTTTTTCAGGCCTAGTTTTAAACTGCCATTTCATGTAATCTTTTTATAAAGAAGGGTACAAAAAAATAGCAAATCATGTAAAATAAAAAAGGTCTCAATCTCCTGAAACCTTTATTGGTATTTGTGACCCCGTCAGGATTCAAACCTGAAACCTTCTGATCCGTAGTCAGATGCTCTATTCAATTGAGCTACGGGGCCAATATTTTTTTAAGCATCCGTCAGGATTCAAACCTGAAACCTCCCCGACAGTATCGTCGGGGTGCTCTATTCAATTGAGCTACGGGGCCAATATTTTTTTAAGCATCCGTCAGGATTCAAACCTGAAACCTCCCCGACAGCATCGTCGGGGTGCTCTATTCAATTGAGCTACGGGGCCAATATTTTTTTAAGCATCCGTCAGGATTCAAACCTGAAACCTCCCCGACAGTATCGTCGGGGTGCTCTATTCAATTGAGCTACGGGGCTTTTTATTTATCCGCTTATACTTTTTGGAAAGCGGGCTGCAAATATAAGCAAAATAGGCAACCAGATTTTGCATTTCGGCAATAAAAACCTCCATCTCAAATAGGATTGGATGGAGGTTTATAAAATATTTCTTTTTATTAGTTCCGCTGCAATTTAGACAACAGGCGGAGGATCTCCAGGTATAACCAAACCAAAGTAAAAAGTAGTCCACCGGCACTATACCACTCCATATATTTTGGAACTTTCATTTCTGCTCCTTTTTCTATCATATCAAAATTCAGTAAAAGATTTAAGGCAGCAAGGCAAACAACTACTACGGAAAATCCGATTCCCAATGGTGTACTTGCATTGGTAAAGGCACCTATGGTACTTCCAAAAGCTAAAAATGCTATCCATTTGATAAGATAAAAAAACATAATACTTGCCGTCGCAATGATAATAACTGATTTAAATTTTTCAGTTACTTTAATGATTCTGGTATAATACAGGATAAACATGACTAAAGCTACTACCAACGTCAGTCCAACAGCTTGCATTACAAGACCGGGATAACTTGTTTTAAATGAGTAATCATATATAGCGGAAGCAGAACCCACAAACAATCCTAATATTATGGAATAAAGCGGAGCAATAACTGGTGACCATTGTTTTTTAAATGCCATGACCAGGCCCAATACAAACATGCCGGCTATCCCGGTTATCATCAAGGGCATTGGGTTGCTGCCTTTATAAAACTGGCTCCAGGCAAAAAGGGTAGAAGCAAGCATTAATAAAAACAGAACACCAAATTTATTCATCGTACCCCTTATGGTCATTTCCTGACCTGTACTGATACCTTCGAAAATAGTTCCCTGATATGCACTTTCTTTTAAAAGCGGATTTCCTGATTTAAATAATGCCATAGTAGTTTTTTTAGAATATAAAAATAAGGAGAAATCAGAAAATATTTATGTTAATAATGCCACCTGACAAATGCTTCCATTGCTGCATAGTGTGTCAGTCCCAGGTCAGCATAAAGTTTAGCAGTGGCTGCATTTCTCTCCTCGGCCCGCTGCCAGAATTCTCTTGAGTCACTTCCCTGGAATGGCACCATGTCTTTCTGCGACTGGTGAATAAAAATGCCAAATCGTTTTTTCATCACCTGGTCCGGACTCATCGGGATTGCCATTTCTATTTCTTCAATATGCCATTCCTGCCAGGCGCCTTTATATAACCAGAGCCAGCAATCATTTATCCATTCTTCTCCAGCCGCCCTCATGCGTTTTAATGCTTCTAATACCACCTGGAAGCAAACAATATGAGTGCCATGCGGGTCTGTAAAATCTCCGGCACAATACACCTGCTGTGGTTTTATCTTGCGCATTAATTCAATCGTAATTCTGATATCTTTTTCGCTGACAGGTTTTTTTTCTATCGTTCCTGTTTCGTAAAAGGGAAGATTAAGAAAATGAATATTTTCATCCTTAATTCCAACATAACGGCAGGTGGCTTTTGCTTCACCTTGTCTAACTAAACCTTTTATAGAACGAATAGTAGCGGTATCAACCTGGTTGGATTTTTTACCTGCCAAAAATTTCCTGGCATTATTTAATACCTGGCCGGACTTGCTTGTATCAATGCCAACGATTTTTTCAAAGCCCACTGCAAAATCAAGAAAACGGGTTACAAACTCATCTGTAACAGCAATGTTACCACTGGTTTGGTAACCTACATGCACATCATGCCCCTGGTCGTGCAACCGCTGAAAAGTTCCACCCATACTGATAATATCGTCATCCGGGTGAGGGGAGAAGATGATGACCCGTTTTGGATGCGGAGATGATCGTTCCGGGTGACCGGGTAAAACAGTATTGGCTTTTCCTCCCGGCCAGCCTGTAATGGAATCTCTTAACATGTAATAGACCTGCAGATTTATTTCATAAGCATCACCTTTTTCAACCAGCAGATCACTCAACCCATATTCATTATAATCGGAGTTTGTTAAACTTAAAACAGGTTTTTCTAATTTCAATGCCATGTTGACCACGGCTTTTTTTATCATTTTAGGCGTCCAGTCACAGTCTCCTGTTAGCCAGGGCGATTTGTTTCTTGTTAGTTCTGATGAGGCAGACTCATCCACCACAAATGTTACATCATCATGATTCTGCAACAACGAAGCAGGTACATGTTCGTTGTCATCATCTTCCACGGCCTTTTTAATAACGGCTGCCTTGGAGCTGCCCCATGCCATCAGGATGATTTTTCTAGATTGTAAAATATTGCCGATGCCCATCGTGATGGCAAGACGTGGCACCTCCGAAATATTAGCAAACTCATATGCATTGTCAATCCGGGTGGCATTATCCAGTGTTATTAATCTTGTTTTGGAATAAATGCCGGAGCCGGGTTCATTAAAACCAATATGGCCGTTATTACCGATTCCGAGAATTTGCAAGTCAATACCACCGGCGTCCTTTATCATTTTTTCATACTGGCGGCAATGTTCTTTGATATCTTCTTTTCTTATTTCGCCATTAGGGATATGAATATTTTTGGGATTGATATCAATATGATCAAACAGGTTTACCCGCATAAAACGATTGTAACTCTGCAGGGCATTATTGTCAATCGGGTAATATTCATCCAGGTTGAAGGTGATAACATTTTTGAAACTTAATTTTTCTTCTTTATGCATCCTCACCAGTTCGGCATATAATGTTTTAGGAGTGGAACCAGTGGCGAGGCCCAGTACACATTTTTCTTTCCTTTTTTGTTTACTGCGGATGAAATCTGCGATTTGCCGGGCGACAAACAATGAAGCTTCCCTGGCTGAAGGGAAAATCCTTACAGGTATTTTTTCAAAACTATCCGATAAGTCGATGGATGTAGTTTGTTTAGCCATTGGGTAAAATTGAATTCAAAGATAAAAAATAGAAATGAAGGATTGTGCAGTTTTTTGCAGGTTTATGCACATATAGCTTCACCCAAAGACAGTAAGGTTAAATACAAAAGACTCCAAACTTTTTTCTTTACAGCTTTGCGTTTCTTTTTTGCGCCTTTGTGTGAAATCAATTCACTTCTATTTCATCTACAAACAACCACGGCTTGTTGCCAGCACCCGGGCTGCCTTCAGGAATTTTTCCTTTGTTCTTTATAACTACTTTTATATACCGGACGGGATCAACTGTAAGAACCTCCACCGTCATGCTTCCATTACCAGTTCCGGTTTTTGCTTCAATAAAATCATTGGTAAGTCCAACGCTGGAAAAATTTTTGCCATCAGCTGAAAGTAATACTTCAAAACTAAGCGGCTGATAAATCCAGGATGATTCCCTGCGAAGTGCATGTATAGTAACGGATGAAAACTTTTCATCTTTGCCCAAATCAATTATTGCTTCGCAATCCGTTCCATTAAATCCTAAAAACTCCCGGCTTCTTGCAAAACCTTTTTCATTGATTACCCCATTTACTAAAGTGAATGGGCCATCGCCGGGATATTTATCAGAGGCTGGATTGGCAAGAGTAATTTTTTTGCCGGTGGCTTTATTAAAGGAAAATTTTTGCGTTATAGTATTATTATTTAGCCGATTCCCATTTACAACGGGCCAACCATAATATGTTCCTGATTTTAGAATTTGTACGGGAGAATTATAAGTTTGAAAAGCAGGAGGGTTAGGCGCATCAGTAATATCAAGTTCTTTATTATAATGAATTTTTGCATCAGGATATTTACTTTCCAGTTTCCAAAGCACACCTATATTATTTTCAGCAGGCAAAACTGTTGCCTTCAAATCAAAATACGCCTTACTATAATTCACTTTCCACAAATCATATCTTTTGAATTGTTCCATTAATCTTTTTTGAAAATCCATCCAATCACGGTTCTCTTTTTGGCTCCACAGCACTTCACTCAATGCACTCAGCCGGGGAAATAACATGTATTCTACTTTGTTTATGTTTCCCATATATTCCGTCCACATATTGGCCTGTGCACCGAGAACATGTTTAGCCTGCTCTTCATTTAATTCTTTTGGTATTGGTTCGTATGCATACACATTTTCTATAGGATTGTAACCGCCAATAGTAACAGAATCTTCATTCTGACTTTGCGTATGATCAAAATAAACAGGATTACCCGGTGTCATCACCACATCATGATTTTGTTTGGCTGCTGCAATGCCACCCTGTTCACCTCTCCAACTCATCACCGTTGCATTGGGAGCAAGACCACCTTCCAGTATTTCATCCCAGCCAATTATTTTTCTTCCTTTGCTGTTGATGTATTTCTCCATCCGATGAATAAAGTAGGATTGCAATCCTTCCTCATCTTTAATGCCTTTTTCTTTCATCAGTTGCTGGCAGAAGGGACTTTTCTTCCACCACTGTTTATCACATTCATCACCGCCGATATGTATGTATGGTGAAGGAAATAGATTCATCACTTCATCCAAAACATCCTGAAAAAAATTAAAAGTATATTCTGATGGGTTCAGCACATTATTGTACATTCCATTGATGCCCCATGTTTCTGAAACTTTGTAAACACTATCAGGAGTAGTGCCGAGTTGAGGATACGCTGCCAGCGCCGCCATGCTATGACCGGGCATTTCAATTTCCGGAATCACAGTTATATACCTTTTGGCTGCGTAAGCCACCACTTCTTTTATTTGTTCCTGTGTGTAAAACCCACCGTAATGAATATTGTCGTTTCCAGTTCCGGGATAGCGACCAATAATGGTTCCATCTCGCCACGCACCAACCGATGTGAGTTTGGGATATTTTTTTATTTCAATCCGCCAGCCCTGGTCATCTGTCAGATGCCAGTGGAAATAGTTCATTTTATGCAGGGCGATAAAGTCAATATATTTTTTGATATAATCAACTGAGAAAAAATGCCGGCTTACATCGAAGTGAAGACCACGCCAGGCGAAGCGGGGAGCATCTTCAATGGATACAAAAGGAATCTTCAATAGGGTTAGACGCATTTTCAATCTTGTGTCCGGAACTGGTAGCAATTGTATTAATGTTTGAATGCCATAGAATACACCGTCTTCATTATCTCCGGCAATATAAACTCCGTTTCCATCAACAGTCAGGTTATAGGCACCGGGTATTTCATTATCCAGTCTTTCAAAATTCAGGCGGATAACATTTTTGCTGGTTGATTTTTTAACCACTTTCAGTTTAAGCAAATAATATTTCTGCAAATAATCATTAAAGAAACCAGTGGTATTCCCCATATTACTTCCTTCCAGCACAATTTGTGTGGCAGCAGTTATGCTGAAACTAGCTGCAATCTTTGGTTGTTTTACTGAAACGGGTTGAGGAATAATATTCACTTGCTGCGCAGACACATTTATTGCAAGGCAACAAGTAAGTGATAAGATATTTATTAATCGCATAAAATAATTTTATCGCATAATAGGTAAATAGATACTGGATGTATTAGTGCCATCATGATAAATCCTGATCGTCGCTTTCTGAAAATCCTCCGGCTTTGCTTCATATATATTCATAAACTTCTGCGGGTTTCTGTCAGCCAATGGAAACCAGCTGCTCTGTATTTGTATCATGAACCGATGACCTTTTTTAAAAGTATGCGCCACATCAGGTAAATCAAATTTTACCGTTTCAATTTTGCCGGGTTTGAATGGTTCTGGTTTTTCAAAACTATTTCTGAATTTGCCCCGCATAATTTCTCCACGCACCAGCATCTGGTAACCACCCATAGGGTAGCTGTTCCCTGTTGTACTGCGGCCAGACTGGCTTACATCACCCGGGAATTGAAAATCGTCCGGAAATACATCAATTACTTTTACTACAAAGTCTGCATCGGTTCCTGTAATGCTCACTTTCAGATTAGCTGTTATTACACCTGCTAATGTAAGGTCTTCTTCCAATGGAAAAGTTTGAAAAGTCAGCACATCCGTTCTTCTTGAAGCAAACCGCTGATCGTCCGTCATGTATTCTCTTGTTCTTCTGAAATGAACATCTTCTGTATACGGAACCGGATGTGCAGGATCACTGGTATATTCAGAATAACTTCCGGGCTTCACATAGGTCGGCAGATTCCATGACAATGCTCCGTCGGGCGCCAGGTAAATATCTCTTGGTTGTGTTTCTTTCGGCGGCCATTGATCAAATTTTCTCCACTCATTGGCTCCACTTATGAAAATAGTTGCTTCAGCTAATTTCGGATCATCGCCTTTCCCTTTTAAATAATAATTGAAGAATGGTATTTCAATATTGTTCTGATACCAGATAGAAGTGTTGGAACCAAATTTTATATTACCCATGCTGCTTCCATCACGGCTGCTCCATTGTCCATGACTCCATGGACCCATAACTAATTTATTACTCGTATTCGGATTTTGTTTTTCAATTGCCTTATAAAGATTCCATGCACCATAACAATCTTCTGCATCAAATAAACCACCTACAACCAGCATAGCAGGTTTAATATTATACATGGCAGTTCTTGCATTACGGGCTTTCCACCAGTCATCATAATTGGGATGGGCATACATATCTTTCCAGAACGCAACACTATCATGCATGAGTTCCATCTGTTTTGAAGGAGGATTCTGTAAATAGAATTCATAATTATCTTTTATAGGAAATTCAAATCCCTTCGGGCCAACAGTTGTTGGTTTAGGCCTTGGTTTTCCAAATCCTGAATAAAAACTAAAACCGTCCATCTGCATAAAAGCGCCGTTGTGATGAAAATCATCACCTAAAAACCATTCGGTAACCGGCGCCTGAGGGCTTACCGCTTTTAATGCAGGGTGGCCTGATGCTGCCGCCATCGTGGAATAGAAACCGGGATAAGAAATTCCAAACACACCAACATTGCCATTGTTGTTATCAATATTTTTTACCAACCAGTCAATTGCATCATAAGTGTCGCTGGCTTCATCAATATCTGCATTAGTTTTTTTGTCTTTAACAAAAGGACGAACGTCTACAAACTCACCCTCACTCATCCATCTTCCCCGAACATCCTGGATAACGATGATATAATTTTCCCGCATATAATACTTCCAGTGGCCTGTCCAGAAAGCCCGCCAGTTATTTTCGCCATAAGGAGAACAGGAATACGGCGTCCGGTTCATCAGGATTGGATGCTTTTCACTTTTATCTTTTGGCAAATAGATTGCGGTGAAAAGTTTAATGCCATCCCGCATGGGAATGTATTGCTCTACCTTAGTATAATTGTCCCGTATCCAGGCAGAATCCTGGTCGGTTTGTGCCAATACGGCAATAGAAATAAATGAAAACAGGAAACAGGTAATTAATTTTCTCATGGAAATTTATTTTGAAGGATTAAATTTACTGATTCTCTGTTCACCCACATTATTAATTTATGCCAACAAATGAAGAAGTTATAACCCGGTTCTATTCTGCTTTTCAAAAACTGGATCATCAAACAATGAATAGCTGCTACAGCAATGAGATTGTTTTCAGCGATCCTGTTTTTGGTTTACTGAGAGGAGAGGAGGCCAAATCCATGTGGGAAATGCTCTGCAAAAATGCCCGGGATTTTTCGCTGACTTTTACCAACATTCAATTGCTGGATGAGGAATATGCCACCTGTAACTGGGTGGCTACTTATACTTTTTCAAAAACAGGTAATAAGGTGGTGAATAAGATTAAGGCCTTTATGAAATTGAAGGATGGAAAGATCCTTGAACACAGTGATGCATTCCGTCTCAGCACATGGATCGGCCAGGCATTGGGCTGGAAAGGAAAATTATTTGGCTGGATGAACTGGATGAAGCGAAAGGTGCAGAAAAGTGCAAGGAAAAATCTGATAAATTTTATTGAAGCGAAACAGAGTAGTAAAAAGTAAATAAAGTAAATAAAGTAAATTAAGTTTACAAAGCAAGTTCAACTTATTCAACAACTTTATATACCTTATTTACCTAAACAGGAACTTCAATCAACAAAATTTCAACATCACTATCAGCAGTTATTTCCAGCTTATCAGTTTCGCTGATGCCAAGGCCGTCACGGTTGTTTAATTTTTCTCCATTGATACTTGCATCTCCACTGATGATAAAAGCATATACACCGTTATTTTTATCTTTCAATTCGTATGTGTACTTAGCTGCTCTATCTAATTTGCCAATACTGAACCATGCATTTTGGTGAATGTTCAGTCCTTCATCACTGCCCATGGGAGAAACAATGATGATGAATGAATTTTTCAGGGAAGCAAAATCAAATGCCCGCTGGTCATACCGCGGCTTTACATTTTTTTGATTAGAAAAAATCCAGACCTGGAAAAGCGTTACTGCTTCATCTTTATTGTGATTGAATTCTGAATGCTGAATGCCTGTGCCTGCACTCATCACCTGCACTTCGCCCTTGCTGATGATGCCGGTATTGCCCATGCTGTCCTTATGTTCCAGTTGGCCACTCATAGGGATGGTGATGATCTCCATATTATCATGCGGATGGGTGCCAAAGCCCATACCCCCGGCTATATAATCATCATTCAGCACTCGTAATGCACCGAAGTGAATTCTTTCCGGGTTGTGCCAGTTTGAAAAACTAAAACTATAACGGGTTTTCAGCCAACCATAATCGGCAGCACCACGGGTATCAGCTTTATGAAGAATGGTTTTCATATTACTATTTATTACTAAAAATAGTCAATCAAATTATAGAACAATCTATTGTTTAAAACTTTAATTTCGGAGAATATATAATCTACTATGATTAACAGGAGAAAGTTTATTGCAACAACTGCTTTTAGTTCAGCAGCGCTGGCAATAAGTAAAATTGTATCTGGCAAAGAGACAGGGACTAATGTAAAAGGTAAACCCATTGTTATTTCCACCTGGGATGCAGGTTTGAGGGCCAATAAAGCTGCATGGGAAGTGTTGGGCAAAGGTGGCAGAGCATTGGATGCTGTAGAAAAAGGAGTGATGGTGACGGAAGCAGAACAAAGTTGTTGTGTGGGACTTGGTGCCAATCCCGACCGGGATGGATTTGTAACATTGGACGCCTGTATCATGGATGAATTTTCCAATTGCGGCAGCGTGGCTTTCCTGGAAAGAATAAAACACCCGATCTCCGTGGCAAGAAGGGTGATGGAAAAAACACCGCATGTGATGTTAGTTGGCAGCGGCGCACAACAATTTGCAGTGACCGAAGGATTCCCTTTGGAAGAACAAAAACTTTCACCGGATGCACAAAAGAATTATGATAACTGGCTGAAAAAATCTGAGTACAAACCACCGGCTATAAATGTGGAGGCGAAAAAAGATCATGGCCCCTTTGCTCCAAATAAATTAGAGAGCGGAGAATGGAATCATGATACAATTGGTATGGTAGCAATGGATACAAACGGAAACTTAAGTGGCAGTTGCACCACCAGTGGCGCAGGATTTAAAATGCGGGGCAGGGTGGGAGATTCACCAATTATCGGTGCTGGTTTGTTTGTAGATAATGAAGTGGGAGCATGTACTGCAACCGGGCAGGGTGAAGATGTGATAAGGGTCGCCGGGTCTCATTCAGTTGTGGAATTGATGCGGCAAGGGTTATCGCCGGAAGCAGCCTGCAAAAAGATAATTGAACGCATTGTAAAAATAAAAGGAGCAAAGGCGAAGGATATACAGGTAGGTTTTCTGGCTGTAAATAATAAAGGACAGGTGGGAGCATTTGCCATTCACAAAGGGTTTAGTTATGCGATCAAGACCAGTGAGATGGAGAAATTGGTTTCAGCGAAGAGTTGGATGGATTAAAAAATCATGATGTGTATATTAGTTGAAATTTAACCGCTAAAACACAAAGGCACAAAGGAAAGCAAAGAGAATACTCTCATTTATTTCTTTCATTGCGAAACCTTGCGTCCTGGCGCCTTGGCGGTTAAGAAAATATTCAAAGCAAACTTCCAAAACCACACTATATCTAATCATGAAATACATAATTGAAATTGCCACTTCAGATTTCTCTACCACCAAATCAGCAATAGAAGGCGGAGCCGACAGGATAGAACTCTGCGCCAATCTTGCCGAAGGGGGAACAACTCCTTCTTACGGAACCATTAAGCAATGCCGTGAGGATTTTGATGTGTTGATCTATCCGATCATCAGGCCAAGAGGCGGTGATTTTTTATATAGTAAAGATGAGTTTGAAATAATGCTGAATGATGTGAAGCTTTGCAAACAACTGGGCTGCGATGGTGTGGTGATCGGGTTACTAAATATGGAT
This sequence comes from Chitinophagaceae bacterium, assembly GCA_032654705.1. GTDB lineage: Bacteria > Bacteroidota > Bacteroidia > Chitinophagales > Chitinophagaceae > JJ008. The sequence continues at coordinate 1,190,535 of JAULAZ010000003.1, read as the reverse complement.
GGCAGCATTGATGTGGCAAGAACAGCAGAGTTAGCTGAACTGGCTTACCCGATGGGTGTCACTTTTCACCGGGCGTTTGACAGATGCAAAGATTCGTTTGAAGCAGTGGAGCAATTAATTGAAATTGGTTGCGAAAGAATTCTGACATCCGGCCAGAGGCCAGCTGTGAGTGATGGAGTTGAGCTGATTGCTGAGTTGAATAAAATAGCTGATGGCCGCATTATCATTATGCCGGGCAGTGGAGTACGAAAAGAAAATATTAAAATGCTGGCTGAGAAAACCGGTTGCACAGAATTTCATTCTTCTTTACGAGGCAAAACAAAAAGCCCGATGCAGTTTGTGCATCTGGGGTTTGCAAGTTCGGAAGAGAGCTATTTGAATAATGCGATAAATGTAGAGGAGGTAAGAGTGCTCAGAAAGGCTTTGGAATAATTGTTCAGACTCTAAAGTTGAAAAACTTCATTCAGTTTTTGGTTCACAAGGCTTAGCTCATTTGCATTCAGTTCGCCGATTTTGCCAATAATTAATTCTTTGTCAATCGTTGCAAGTTTATTCAACCTGATAAGCGATTCTTTCTTTAACCCGTTTTGAGCGGTAGGCTTGACAGGAAGCGAGGCATTATCGTTCCAACCGGTTTTAGTCGTAATAAAAGAAACTGTCACATCAAATTCTGCATCAATCAATACAAGGCAAGGACGAATCTTGGTATCAGAAAGATTGGTAAAAGGGAAGGGAATTAAAATAATGTCAGCTTTTGCCATTATAAGGAGCTTTCACATCATTGAGTGTGTACAGGTCTTCCTCTTCTTCAAGAAATTGATAACTTTTCGTTTGTGAGGATAATTTTTCAATGCCCGACACTATTTCCTTGTCCTCGCTACGTTGCAGTATGAAGTCAGTGAAATCCGATACTTCCGCTACCTTATCTGCCGGTAATTTTTGAAGGGCGGCAAGCGTTTTTTCTATTAACTCCTGTTTGCTCATGGTTTAAAAGTACAAAAAAATAAGAATTTCCTATAGTTCGTGGTTCTATTAGTTTTTTAATTTGTTTTTAAGCTCATCCCTATCATATTGAAATATTCTTTAAATAGATAGTAGGATATTACAAAAGTTACTACAAAAACAATTAATAGATAGTCGATAAAATGAGTGGGTATTTTAAGCTCTTCTTCCTCTGAACTGGATCCAATTACTATAAAAAAGCCAATCCACAAGACTGCTTCACCTGAATAAACAAGAGATTTTGAGAAACCCAACAAATTTCTCTTCTTATTAGTCGGCAGCTGATCTGGTTTTTCGAAACTGCCATCGAAAAAATATAATTGTAAGTTTTTTTTAATCTGGAACTTAATGACAGCCAGTAATACTAAACAAGGAAGTATTAAAATCAAATTCCTAATTATCCAATCTAGATTAATTTTCATTGATTTTTTTGTCTTTGTTGGCCTTTTCAGGTCATTCAGCGGCCTTTGTTTTTGTCATAGAAATCAAATGCGAACGGGCAACAGTTATTTGTCTGGCATATCTTTGATCATCCTCTTTGTTATTAGCTCCATTTCAATCCAATGTAGGGTTAAATCAAGTAGTAATTTTAAATCCCTTAGATCTTTATCTTCCCACAATCGAACATAATGTGTTTCGTCATTACCTAGCCAAGTTGCTCTTTTTGCCATATTTTTTATGTTTTCATTGCTCACATATTGCTGTATACAATTTGAAAGAAATTTTGTTTTTACTTCTTCTGCCTTTAATGGATGAATCGAAATAATATAATCCTTTATTAAGAACTCCAAGCACTTTCTATATCCAACTCCGCAAATTTCAGTTAATCCATTTTCTTCAGCTATTTGAGACTCGTTGTAAATCTTGCAAAAGCTATCTGATATTGACTTTATATGATCAGAAAAATCTCTTGTTTTAAATTTCCCTCGGATCATTCTTATAAAATAATATTTCATATCAATTATGTCTGCCTCAAACTCATAAACAAATCCTACTCTGCAAGCGGAAGACGGGCATCGAAAGAAAACATAGACAAATCTGGATTCATAAGAGTCAAAGTGGTCCTTATAAATTGGGTCAATTATTTGTCGACATTCTGGGCATACTTCTGGGTAATTAAGAAATTTGTGTGTACCAGTAGATAATGCTAAACTAAAAAAACGTTCCGTCTTTTAAATTGAGTTTAATTGCGTGAATCAGCTAAATAAAAATACACTACTCTTTCAAGATTTTCAAAACCTCACACCATCTTCTTAATCAATCTCCCCAGCATCATCAATCCATAATCCACATCTTCGCTCCATGGTTTGCCAAAACTGAGGCGGATGAAATTGGAATAATTACTACCTGATGAAAATATTTTACCGGGAACCACTGAGATATGATGCTTCATGGCTTCGGCACGAAGTTTAAAGGCATCTACTTTTTTATTCAATTCCAGCCACATAATAAATCCGCCGAGCGGCCTCGATACTTTTGTGTCTGCAGGAAAATATTCAATAATAGCCTGCAGGTATTTCAGCGATTGGGTGTGCAATGCTTTGCGTAAAAATTTTAAATGATATTCGTAACGTCCGTTCTTTAAGAAAATGGCCATCGCCGCCTGTGTGATGGTGGGGCAACTGATATTGTGAATACGTTTTATCTGTTTCACTTCTTCAATAAACTTGCCGGGAATGGCCCAGCCCGTGCGGTATCCCGGCGCCAGTGATTTTGACAGGGATGAACAATGCATTACCAGGCCTTTTTTATCAAATGACTTGCAGGTCTTGGGTCTTGTTTTTCCAAAATATAATTCCCCATAAATATCATCTTCAATCAGCGGGATATTGTGAAGTGAGATCAGCTCGACCAGTTTCTTTTTATTTTCATCGGGCATGCTGCTGCCGAGTGGATTATTATAATTCGGAACAAACACACAAGCTTTGATGGAAAATTTCTTAATGGCCTTTTCAAGATGACTGATATCAACACCGGTAGCCGGGTTGGTGGCAATTTCCACTACTTTCAATCCTAAACTTTCAATGGCCTGGTAAATGCCGAAATAGGTTGGTGTTTCAACAGCTACTGTATCACCGGGATTGGTTACGGCATGAAGACACATGGTGATTGCTTCGAGACAACCCGATGTGACTACTATGTCATCTGGTTTTATTTTTCCGCCCCAGTTAAAAGCCAGCTTGGCAATTTGCTTGCGCAATTCAATATGTCCCTGTGTATGTTCGTAGCTGATGCAATGATCCTTTGTGTCCCGCATGGCCTGCACAACCGCCTTATTAATTTTGGCAACGGGTATTAAAGAAATATCCGGAACAGCCAATGCCAGGTTAATGACATCGTTGGCGGCAATATCTTCATAGATAGAAGCAATCATTTCCTTTACACTTACTTCCTGCGAAATGGATTGCGGCGGTGTAAGCTGCGGTAAGTCAGGGTATCGCTTATAATTAAAGCGGACATAATAACCTGATTTGGGTCTTGATTCAATCAATCCCTTTCCTTCCAGATGGTAATAAGCCTGGAAGGCTGTGCCCATGCTTATTCCATATTCTTCACTTAATACACGGACAGAAGGAAGTTTGTCGCCAATCTTCAGTACATCTTCATCAATCATTTTTTCCACTCCTTCTGCTACCTGGAGGTAGAGGTGACTGTTGTTGTTTAAAGAAGCATTACGCATAAAAACGATTTTGAAATTTTGAAATTGGGAGATTGGAAATTGCAATTTCATCCCGCCCCCATGCGGGACCCAATTGCACTTTTTCCAATTCTTCAAATCTGATCCAGTCAAAATTACAGAAACTGAATCTGTTTTAAAAAGTAAATATTGACAAACTTTGTACAGTAAAAGATACACAGCTATTCAAAATGGATGGCTGAACTGATAACTGATTAATCAATTATTATGGAAACTATCACAGACATTAAAGTAAGCAGGACAAAAAATTCCAGGCTGGCTGAAGTGGATTTTAAAAAGCTTGAATTCGGGAAACACCTATCTGATCATATGCTGGTGGCGGATTTTTACCAGAGTGAATGGCACAACCCGCAAATTGTTCCCTTCGCTAATCTTTCCTTGAGCCCCACAACTCTGGCGTTGCATTACGGACAAACGGTGTTTGAGGGCATGAAGGCATTTCGTATGCAGGATGGGAAAGTAAATATCTTCCGTATTGATAAACACTTTGAACGTTTCAACCGTTCGCTGAGAAGAATGTGCATGGCCGAAATTCCTTTTGAAATTTTCCAGGAAGGAATGATGCAGTTGATAGATGTAGACAAAAACTGGGTGCCGGTGCAGGAGGGTGGGGCATTATACATCCGCCCGTTTATGTATGCAAGTGAAGCGAAGTTTGGAGTAAAGCCTTCGGATGAATATCGCTTTATTATTTTCTCAGGGCCTGTTGGAAGTTTATTTTCAAAACCGATAAAAGTAAAAGTTGAGACAGAATATATCCGTGCTGCAAAAGGCGGAACCGGGTATGTAAAATGCGGCGGCAACTACGGAGGTTCATTATATGCCACCAAATTGGCAAAGGAGCAGGGATATGATAATGTGATTTGGACGGATGCCAAAGAACATAAATTCATAGAAGAATCCGGGGTAATGAACCTGATGTTTGTGATAGATGGAGTGTTGCTTACACCGCCAACCTCCGATTCTATTTTGGATGGAGTAACGAGAGATACGTTGCTGGTTATAGCAAAAGATATGGGCTTTGCAGTAGAAGAACGTCCCATATCTGTTGAAGAAATAAAACAGGCTTTTATAAATAAAACGATTACCGAGGCATTTGGCGCCGGAACTGCAGCCGTAGTGGCGCCGATTAATACAATTGGGATTGATGAAATTGATTACACATTGCCAGCTTATACTGACAATAGCCTGATGTATCAGTTAAAGAATCGGTTGGATGCCATCCGTTTTGGAACTACAGAAGATTTATATAACTGGAATTTTATTGTGGGTTAGTTGTGATTTTTATGGAAAATAAAAAAAGACTCATCTTTGATGAGTCTTTTTTTATTACTTTAAACCAACCAAAGAAAAGTATAGAGTGAAAAGCTTTCCTGTTTATATGATCCTTTCTGTTCTTTTATTTGGATGTAAGCAAAGAAAGAATGCTGCGGAGTATATCAGAGAGTTGAATACTTCCGATACTTTTCGGTATGAGTTTACTGTTAATGAAAATGGAGAATTTGACTCGACTGAGTACTTTTTTAAAAAAAGATTCGAGGATTTCATAAAACTTCCATCGTTAGAGAAAGGCTTTGATTCAATCCAACTAAGAATAGCTTATAGCTGCGCAATGGGAAATGATATGTTGGTCATTATTTCGAATGCAAATAATAAATGGATCGCAGAAGTTTCTAAATTGAATGACTATTTCTCTGACGGAGCTGACAAAAGAGGAATACCAAGGAATAGTCTTTTCCCAACGCCCAAATCAGGTTGGAAAAAATTTATTGCTCGATTGTTTGAACTGAAGATACTTTCACTGGAAGATAATCAGAGAATCCCAGGTTTTTTTTACCCAACGCCAAGCGATGGATGTGGCGTCCATATTGAAGTAGCCACCAAAAACACCTATCGGTTTTACAGATACGATAATCCTGACATGTATTCACACAAATTTTGGCAGGCGAGGAATGTTCTGTCAATACTTCGATTGATAAATGAAGAATTGAGTATTAAAACAAATTGGCCATCTCCTAAAAAAAATGATAAGGAAGAACCGGGCGTAAAGCATATAAAAATAGATGAGATCCCGCTAAAAGATATTGATAGCATAAAAGATTAGAATCTCAAATTTCTCATATACTCCGCATCTGCTGCTGCACTTTTCAATGGAGTTGAATTGGGATAATGTTCCTGTTCGGCAATATAATACTGCATCCCGTTTTGTTTTGCTGTCTTTAATATTTTTGGGAAATCAATACTGCCGGTGCCGAGGTCGCAGGTATCTTCCGGTTTGGTGCTTCCTTTTACCCTGTCTTTAATATGACAGAGGCGGAAACGACCGGGATATTTTTTTAGCCATGCTTCCGGATCCTGCCCCTGGGCCACCGCCCAATAAATATCCATTTCAAAATCTACTAACGATGCATCGGTGTTATTCAGCAGGACCTCCTGCGGAAAATGATCGCTAATTTTTTTAAATGAGAAGGAATGATTGTGAAAAGCGAAACGAATGCCGTACTTCTTGCATAACGCTCCTTTGCGGTTGAAATCTTCAGCGAATTTTTTATAATCATCAATGCTGCGGTCAGGGCCTTCCCATGCATAAATAAGATACTTCATTCCGATTGCTGCCGCTTCACTTGTCTTTCTTTCAAAATCCTTATCTGTGTCACAATGGCTGGAGATAAATGTCATGCCGAGATCATCCATGTATTTTTTGAACTCAAGCTTCGTCATGCCCCAGAAAATACCTTTGTCTCTTTCGTATCCTTCCAGTTGCTTATATCCAAAGCCCGAGATCTGTTTCAATATGCCTTTCGGGTCTTTTTCAAAAACATCCCTGATGGTATAAAGCTGCAGGCCGAATGTTTTTAATCTTCCCGCTTCTTCATTTTGCATAAATTGATTGATGGCAGGTGATAATGCTATTGAACCGGCAACGCCTGCACTTAGCTTTAAAAAATCTTTCCGGCTGCGTTTCATCATCCTTTCTTTTTATTTCGCATGTAAATAAATAATCCTGAAAACGCAATGACAAGTACTATTGGTATGATCAGAGTTGTATTGATTATCTGCGGTCCGGCAGCCTTATTGGCTTCTGCCAATGCTGCTTTCATATCCGCAGTTGCATTACCGGAGTTATATATTTTCAGGTCGGCACCTGCAGGTAAATGCTTCAGAATTTTATTATCATACACTCCACCCATAAACATCATGTATAATGAAACGGCAAACATACCTGCTCCACCCATCAGGTTGATGCCAACGGCACCGGTCTTAGGCAAATTTTCTGAAACAAATCCAAGCATGGTTGGCCAGAAATAACAAACGCCGATTCCGAATATCAATGCTCCGGCAAATAACATATTGCCTGAAGTATGGCCAAGAATATATAAACCCATTGCCGAGAAAATTGCTGAACCTAATAATACTCCGGTTGGTGATAAACGATGTACAACCGGACCTGCAAAACCCCTTCCTACCACCATAATGCCGGTTGTTACTGTAAGAATAAGAATTGAGTTCTGCGAAACATTATTCAGCAGCACCTGTATCCATTGCCCGGTAAATAATTCTGTAATGGCTGTTCCAAACATGCAGATGATCATAAAAAAGAAAAGCGGATTCAGCAAGGAACGATACATTTCGCCGGTGGAAACACCCCTGGCGACTCTTTCGGTAACAGGAAATTTTTGCTTGAGGAAAAGGAATCCATAAATCACTGCTGGAATAATCATCATTGCCACCTGTATCTGCCAGCCGATAGCGGCTTTATCAAAAAAGTAAACGATCAATGTTCCAATAACAATACCTCCCGGAAACCACAAATGAAAATGATTCAGCTTTGTTGTTTTGTCATTCGGGTATAAAGTTGCTACTAATGGATTACAAGCAGCCTCAACGGTTCCGTTAGCAATACCAATACAAAGAGTAGAAATAAATAATGCCCAGAATGGATTTCCGAAATTGCCGGCAAAAATGGTGAGCAGTATTCCGGCGATATGAAATGCAAATGCAAGCACTAATAATTTTTTCATTCCGATAATATCTACTACCATGCCTCCAATGACAACAGCCAGCGGGAATCCCCAGAAGGCGGTGGCAGCAATTGTTCCCAATTCTGTTTTGTCTAATCCAAACTGAACACCGAGCCGGTTGAGAATTCCTGCACGGATTCCGAATGATAAGGATGTAACTAATAAGGCAAGGCAACTGGCGACAAAAAGCTGTTTTCGGTTTACTGTTTGCATATCTTTAGGTTTGTGACAATGTTTGGAAAACTAAATGTACTATTTTTAGGATTAGATATACAATTGAAAAAATGCTGAACAGAAAATTAAGAATGGGAATGATAGGCGGCGGCAACGATGCTTTTATTGGCGCTGTGCATCGCCTTGCCATTAATATGGATGGATTGGCAGAATTAAAAGCCGGGGCGTTGAGTATTGATCCTGTTGTTGCCATTGAATCAGGCAAGCAATTATTTTTAGAGGAAGAAAGAATTTATACTGATTATAAAGTCATGCTGGAAAAAGAAGCGGCCATGCCAACAGTCAAACGGCTAGATTTCATCAGCATCGTTACTCCTAATTTTGTTCACTTCGACCCGGCCATGATGGCATTGGAAAAAGGTTTTAATGTAGTAATTGAAAAACCTATTACTTTTTCTCTTGAAGAGGCAATTAAGTTGAAATTAAAAGTGGAAGAAACAGGTCTTACACTTTTACTCACTCATACTTACACAGGCTATCCGATGATAAAACAGTCAAAGCAAATGCTTAAGGAAGGCTTGCTTGGAAAAATAAGGAAAGTATATGTGGAATATCCGCAAGGTTGGTTAAGTACTCCGCTTGAAACTTCTGGTAATGCTCAGGCAGCATGGCGAACTGATCCCAAACGAAGCGGCAAAGCAGGGGCGATGGGTGATATCGGAACGCATGCTTTTAATCTTGCAGAATATGTTACAGGATTAAAAGTTACAAAGTTATGTGCTGATATTAATTCTATAGTTTCCGGAAGAATATTGGATGATGACGGATCTGTGCTGCTAAGTTTTGAAAATGGAGCCAGCGGAGTTTTAATGGCCACACAGGTTGCCGCCGGGGAGGAAAATAATATTAAGATAAGAGTGTATGGCGAAAAAGGCGGACTGGAATGGGAACAGAATAATGCAAATACATTATTGGTGAAATGGCTTGACAAGCCGACGGAAATTTATCGCACTGGTACTGGTTATTTAAGTTCTTATGCAAGACACAATTCAAGAATACCGGCAGGGCATCCGGAAGGTTATTTGGAAGCATTTGCCAACCTGTACAGAAATTTTGCTTTAACATTAAGTGCAAAACTTAGCGGAAAAACTCCGAAACCTGAATGGCTTGATTTTCCAGGAGCAGATGAAGGAGTAAGAGGGATGATGTTTATTGAGAAAGTAATTGAAAGTGGCAAGAGCGATAAAAAATGGATTGAATACCCCTGTCCCCCTGAAGGGGAGACTTAGGAAGAAGATGTATTGCAAGTTTGAAAAGGCAAATGTTAGAATAGATAATTTTTTTATTAATCAACTTCAGAAATTAGGAATAGTTGTAAACACAAAGTGACTACTAACTTCGGAGTTTAAAAGTCCCTTTAGGGATTTAGGGTATGACTACAATAAAAGGCCCCGGAATTTTTTTAGCACAATTCATGAATGATAAGCCCCCGTTTCATGAGTTGAGAACCATTTGCCTGTGGGCAAGTTCGCTTGGGTTTAAAGGTGTGCAGATTCCAGCCTGGGATAAAAGATGTATAGATTTGCAAAAAGCTGCTGAAAGCAAAACTTATGCTGATGAAATAAAAAGCATCATCAATGAATGCGGGTTAGAGATAACAGAATTATCAACTCATCTGCAAGGGCAACTGGTGGCAGTAAATCCCATATATGATAAACTGTTTGATGCATTTGCTCCAAAAGAAGTGCATGGTAATTCCAAAGCGAGGACAGAATGGGCGGTTCAGCAGTTAATATATGCGGCAAAGGCTTCACAGAATCTCGGTTTAAATGCTCATGCTACATTTAGTGGCGCATTGCTATGGCCTATGGTGTATCCATGGCCTCAACGGCCGGCCGGACTTGTAGATACCGGCTTTATTGAATTGGCCTACCGGTGGCTGCCAATACTCAACGAGTTTGATAAATGTGGCGTTGACTTATGTTATGAAATTCATCCCGGAGAAGATTTACATGATGGAGAGACTTATGAAATGTTTTTGGAGAAAGTAAACAATCACAAAAGAGCTTGTTTGCTTTACGACCCTTCACATTTTGTTTTACAATGCCTCGATTATCTTTCCTATATTGACATTTATCATGAAAGGATAAGAATGTTTCATGTAAAAGATGCAGAGTTCAATCCAACAGGCAAACAGGGAGTGTATGGCGGTTATCAAAACTGGATTGACAGGGCAGGACGATTCCGTTCACTGGGCGATGGCCAGGTTGATTTCAAATCTATATTCAGCAAACTGGCGCAATATAATTACCAGGGTTGGGCGGTGATGGAGTGGGAGTGTTGCATAAAAAATTCTGATGATGGAGCTAAGGAGGGCGCAGAATTTATTAATAAGCATATTATCAGGGTAGCTGAAAAAGCATTTGATGATTTTGCAGGGGCAGGAAATAGTGATTTTTCAAACAGGGAAATTTTAGGACTCTAATATTTATCTTACCGTTTAGCTTTTAAATAATAATAAATTAATTTTTATGCAAAAAATTCTAATCGTTGCTGTTGTATCCCTATTGATTGTTTCCTGTAACTCATCTAATAAGGGAACGGACAGTAATAAACTGTCCAAAGAAGAAACTAATAGCGGCTGGCAATTATTATTTGATGGAAAAACTACTAAGGGCTGGCATAAATATGGCGGTGATAAAATTGGCTCTGCCTGGAAAGTTAAAGATGGTTATTTATATCTTGATACTGCTATTAAAGAGAACTGGCAGGTAAAAGACGGGGGCGATATTGTCTGCGAAGAGGAGTATGATAATTTTGATTTGCAATTGGAATGGAAAATTGCCAAAGACGGTAACAGTGGTATTATTTTTTATATTCATGAAGATAAAACCAAATACAACTGGCCCTGGGAAACGGGATTGGAAATGCAGATACTGGATAACAACGGCCACCCGGATGCCAAAATAATCAAACACCGGGCCGGCGATCTGTATGATCTGGTTTCCTGCTCAAAAGAAACCGTAAAGCCCTATGGTGAATGGAACCTTGCTGACATAAAATGTAAAGATGGCAAGCTGGAATTTTATCTTAATGGAGAAAATGTAGTGTCGACCACATTATGGGATGATAACTGGAAAAAGATGGTGGCCGGAAGCAAATTCAAAAACATGCCCGGCTTTGGCACCTATCAAAAGGGGCGAATCGGTTTGCAGGATCATGGCAACGAAGTTTGTTTCAGGAATATTAAGATCAGGAAATTATAGGCCAATTAAATTTTGATGTATCAGTTAAGGATTTCTGGATAATATGTCTTAACTTTTCTATCTATAACCAAAATCAATTTTTATGGGAACTGAAATTTTCACAAACATGAATTGGCTTGCCGTTATAGTTGCAAGCCTTGCCTATTTTTTTGTTGGAGCCATCTGGTATTCTTTTCTTTTCAAAAATGCCTGGATAAAAAATTCGGGTGTAAATGTAAATGATCCCAATGCAAAGAAAGGTATGATGCAAATTATGCTGACCTCTTTGATACTGGTATTCATTTGCAGCATTGGTATCGCTATATTCCTGAGTCGGGTTGGTCCATCATCCTGGATGTCCGGTGCAAAAGTAGGATTAGTTGCCGGTGCTTGTTTTTCAGTAACAGCTATCAGCAACTCCTATTTATTTGAGAAAAGACCGCTCGGGCTTCACCTGATAAATGCCGGATATAATATTGTTGGCTGTGTTATTGCAGGAATTATTCTTGCCGTGTGGCCATAAATTAGTTGAAGGAGTTTCAGAAGTTTAACAGGTTTCAGAGATTATCCTGAATTTGTTGAACCTCTGAAACAGTTAGACTATCTTATTTCACTTTTGTAATCTTAATTACATTGGTGGGGAGGTGCAAAGAAACGGGGGTGCTTCCGGTACTGACAACTATGTCACCTGTTTCCAGGAATTTTCTTTCTTTCAAAATATCTATCTGGTCAGCAAAAATATCATCAAGACTTTCTTCTTCGTCATAATAAAAGGCCCTGACACCCCAACTAAGACTTAGTTGGTTCACCAGCGTTTTTTCCTTGGTGTAAATATAAAGGGGAGCCTTTGGCCGGTAGCTGCTGAGCATAAAACCTGTATATCCGCTCTGGGTCATTCCGACCAATGCATGTGCTTTCACATCTTTGGCCAGTTTGCAGGCATTATAACAAATTGCATCGCTAATAAATGATGGGGAATGAGATTGTGGAGCCAGTTCATCTTCCCGGTTATAGTTGTAATCAGTTGCTTCCACTTCTTTGATGATCTTACACATTGTTTCTACCACCAGCGCCGGGTGTTTACCAGTTGCTGTTTCTCCACTTAACATTACTGCGTCAGCGCCTTCTACTACTGCATTGGCCACATCCGTTATTTCACTGCGGTTTGGTTTATTAAATTCAATCATGCTTTCCATCATCTGCGTGGCAACAATCACAGGTTTTGCCCGGTGAAGGCATTTGCGGATGATTTGCTTCTGCAGAAGTGGAATTTTTTCAACCGGTAATTCTACACCCAAATCACCACGGGCAATCATTACAGCATCTGATTCCACAATAATGTCACGAAGGTTTTCCAAGGCTTCCGGTTTTTCAATTTTTGCAATGATCTTGGTCTTGCTTTTTTTCAGATCAAGTTTTTTCCGGAGAATCTCAATGTCTTTTACACTTCGCACAAATGAAAGAGCTACCCAATCCAGTTTATGTTCGATAATAAAGTCAAGATCTTCCAGGTCTTTTTGAGTAAGCGCAGGCAATGATATTTTTGTATCCGGCAGGTTAATACCTTTTTTGGAAGAAAGCAGACCGCCCATCATGACTTCAACTTCCACGTCATTATTTGAAAGAATCCTTTTCACTTTTACTTCCAGTTTGCCGTCATTGATAAGAATAATGTTACCCGGTTTTACATCTTCATGCAGGTTAGTATAGGAAACATATATCCTTTCTTTATTACCAATTATTTTTTCATTGGTAAAAGTGAGGATATCCCCCTCGTTAATTTCAATTTCTCCGCCTTCAATTTCACCCACCCGCAATTTCGGCCCCTGTAAATCGCCAATAATGGCAATGTTAAATGGCTGGGAATTATTAATCTCCCGGATATGTTCAATGATCTTCAGTTTGTCTTCATGTTGCCCATGAGAAAAGTTAAGGCGAAAAACATTTACACCGGCTCTCACCAACTCAAGTAGTTTATCATAAGTGTCACAGGCGGGGCCTACAGTGGCAACGATTTTGGTGCGATGAATTTTATGTGCCAATCCTGCATCCAGGTCTGTTGATTCGTGGTAGTATTTTGCTGCGTGTTTGGCCATCTGGTTGTTGGTTATTTGTTACTGGTTGTTAGTAATTCGCCGGAGTCTTTCAGGGTACTGTTATTTTTTCCAGTAACCAGGAACTAACAACCAGCAACTTTTTCTATGATGCTAATATCTTAACAATTTTCATCCACTCTTCGCTTATCTTGCCTTTGCTTTTCACGGCATTTTCTAGTGGTATATAGTGCATTTTGTTATTCTGGATGCCAATAAAAACATTATGTCTTCCTTCTATCAGGCATTCTACTGAATGATAACCCATGCGGCTTGCAATAAGCCGGTCAATACAACTGGGTGCACCACCTCTTTGTATGTGGCCAAGAATACAAACCCTGATTTCAGCTTTGGGAATTTTTTCTTTCAAAATTTTATGAACTTCCACTGCACCGCCAAAATCATCTCCTTCCGCAACAACAATCAGGTTCACCAGTTTTTTTCTTTTTTCCTTTTCAAGAAGTGATTTAATGATGTCATTCATATCCGTTTTTCTTTCGGGGATAAGAATATTTTCAGCTCCGGTTGCAATGCCACTGTGAAGGGCAATATATCCCGCATCCCTGCCCATTACTTCAATAATGAAGATGCGGTCATGGGCATCCATGGTATCCCTTACTCTATCAATGGCTTCAACAGCGGTATTTACCGCCGTATCAAAACCAATGGTGAAATCAGTACCTAAAATATCTTTATCAATTGTGCCCGCAATGCCAACACAGGGAATGTCAAACTCTTTGCCGAATTCAACGGCTCCACGAAATGAGCCATCTCCTCCAATAATAACCAGGCCATTGATCCCACGCCGCTTCAGATTTTCATATCCTTTTTTTCGTCCTTCATAGTCATAAAATTCCTGGCAACGGGCTGTTTTCAATATAGTGCCGCCTCTTTGGATAATGTTAGCCACTGATCGGGAATCCATCTGGTAAATATCATCTTCAATTAGTCCCTGGTAACCCCGCATAATACCAAAAACCTCCAGGCCATTATATATACCAGTACGAACAACGGCTCTGATCGCTGCATTCATGCCAGGGGAATCGCCACCGGAAGTTAATACTCCGATTCTTGTAACTTTCTTTTCCATTTCAAGTAATAAGCTGCAAAAATAAGGATTTGTTTTAAGTGTGTATTAGTAACACATTTATTAATATGGGGCTGTTTAAAATGGTTGTTGTTTTTGTATACCTCTGAAAAGTAAATTTTTGGTTGCAGATGCAGGTAGTTGGTAATTTTTCCCGTTTTAATTATCCTTTCGATGTGTAATTACTTCAGGCTTCCAACACTCTTATAATATTACTTTCGCCTAACTTTAATAAAAAAACAATGTTATGAAAAGGTTTATTTTATCATTATTTTTCTTTTCCCCGGTTTTTCTGCACTCACAGATTCAGTACCCGGTAACAAAAAAGCAGGAAGTATATGATGGGTATTTTGATAAATATAAAATAGCAGATCCTTACCGCTGGCTGGAGGATGATAACAGTACCGAAACCAAAGAATGGGTACAGGCACAAAATAAAGTAACCTTTGATTATCTCTCCACTATTCCTATCCGGGAAAAAGTGAAAAAAAGGCTGGAAGAACTCTGGAATTACCCAAGATACTCATCTCCTTTCAAAAAGGCTGGTTCGTATTATTTTTTTAAAAATAGCGGATTGCAAAACCAGTCTGTTATGTATCGCCAGAAAGGGCTGACAGGTAAGCCAGAAGAATTTTTAAATCCTAATACCCTTAATAAAGAGGGTATTGCTGCATTAGGTGGGACCAGTTTCAGTAAGAACGGGAAATATTTTGCCTATTCTGTTGCAGTAGCTGGCAGCGACTGGCAGGAAGTATATGTTATGGAAACTGCTACTAAGAAATTGCTGAATGATAAAATTCAATGGACAAAGTTTAGCGGCTATAGCTGGAACGGGGATGACGGTTTTTACTACAGCGGATATGATCAGCCGGATGAAAAATCAAAGCTGAGTAAGCAGAACCAGTTCAATAAAGTTTTTTATCATAAAATAGGTACCGACCAGTCAAAAGACTTGCTGGTTTATGACGACAAAGAACATCCACTCCGTTACCTGGGGGCTGGATTAACAGAAGATGGACGATTCCTGATTCTTCAGATTTCTGAAGGAACCAGCGGTGCTGAATTATGGTACCGGGAAATAAAAGATCCTTCTCAGGAAAAATTCAAATTACTGATACCCGGGTTTGCTACTGAGCCTGATGTGGTGGACAATATCGGCGGAAAACTGCTGCTTCGCACTAACGACGATGCTCCAAATTACAAAGTTGTATTAGTTGATCCGAAACATCCTGAAAAAGAGAATTGGAAAAATATTATTCAGGAAAAAGCAGAAGTATTGCAGGCTGTGGGTACTACGGGTGGTTATTTATTTGCGAGCTACCTGAAAGATGCGTCAACAAAAGTTTATCAATACACCTATGATGGCAAACTGGTTCGTGAAATAAAATTGCCGGGTATTGGCACAGCCAGTGGTTTTAATGGTGAGAAAAGCGATAAAGAACTTTTTTACACTTTTACTTCTTTTAATGTGCCGCCTTCTATTTACCGCTACGATATTGCCACTGGTCTTTCCACTTTATTCAGGAAAACAGAAGTAAAAATTAAGACGGATGATATTGTAACAGAGCAGGTTTTCTTTACTAGTAAGGATGGAACAAAAGTGCCCATGTTTCTTACCTATAAAAAAGGAATGGTTCGCAATGGTCAGAATCCGGTTCTCCTTTATGGATATGGTGGTTTTAATATAGCCATTACTCCATCATTCAGTACGAGCAATGCTTTTTTTGTGGAGCAGGGAGGTATTTATGTTTCTGTCACTCTTCGGGGTGGAAGTGAGTATGGTGAAAAATGGCACCGTGCAGGCATGCTGGAGAATAAGCAAAATGTTTTTGATGACTTTATTGGCGCTGCTGAGTATCTGATAAAAGAAAAATTTACAAATAGCCAGAAGTTGGCCATCAGGGGCGGAAGCAATGGCGGTTTGTTGGTAGGAGCTGTGATGACACAACGGCCTGATCTTTTTAAAGTGGCTTTACCTGCAGTTGGAGTTATGGACATGTTGCGGTTTCATAAGTTTACAGTTGGATGGGGATGGACCGTAGAATATGGCAATGCAGATTCAGCCAGCCAGTTTGATTTTATTTATAAATATTCACCTTACCACAATTTAAAACCGGGAGTAAATTACCCGGCCACATTAGTTACCACCGCCGATCATGATGATCGGGTTGTTCCTGCACATTCATTCAAGTTTGCATCCCGTTTGCAGGAATATCATAGCGGCACTAATCCTGTTTTGATCCGAATTGAGACCAATGCAGGACATGGAGCCGGAAAGCCCACCAGTAAGCAGATAGATGAGGCGGCGGACATCTGGAGCTTTGTCATGCATAATCTCGGAATGCCTTTCAAAGAGGCAGTTAAAACAACACCGAAGAAAGCATTCTGATCTGATATCCATCCTGGTGGATAGGCCCAATAAGTAATATTCTGATATACATAAAATCATTGTGCAAAGATCCTGCCTGGATTGGCAGGATTTTTTTATTTTGATAACTCTACTTTTGATAAATGAAAATTCTGATTACAGGAGCCAATGGTTTTTTGGGATACTATCTTTCCCGGCAATTACTTTTGAGAGGTTATGATGTAATTGCGACCAGAAGGGGAGATTGCAGGTTGCCAATTAATGATGATAAGAATTTCAGGTATGTGTCAATGGATTTTACAGACCCGAATTCCGTTCATGAGGTGATGAAGAAACATAGTCCCGAAGTATTGGTACATGCCGGAGCCATGAGTAAACCTGATGAATGTGAACAGAACCAGCGGCAAGCTTATATCGTCAATGTGGAAGGAACAATGACCTTGTTGATGAAAGCAGCGGAACTGAAATGTTTTTTTGTTTTTGTTTCTTCCGATTTCATTTTTGATGGAATAAAAGGAATGTATAGCGAAGATGATCTTCCGGCACCTGTAAATTTTTATGGCAAAACAAAAGCCGAAGCTGAGGAAGCTGTAAAGAAATATAAATATGATTGGGCGATTGTAAGGACTGTTTTGGTTTATGGAAAATCTATCACCGGCAAAGCTAATATATTGACAGTTGTAAAAGAAAAGCTGGAGAAAGGGGAAGAATATAAAGTTGTAAATGACCAGCTAAGAACTCCCACTTATGTAGAAGACCTGGCTGATGGAATTGTATCTGTTGTTGAAAAAAAAGCAACAGGCATTTATCATCTGTCCGGAGAAGATATACTGACACCTTATGAAATGGCTTGTAAGACTGCGGACTATTTGGGACTGAATAAATCGCTCATCAGGAAAATAACTTCTGCCGATTTTTCACAGCCTGCAAAGCGTCCTTTAAAGACCGGATTTAATATTAGTAAAGCAAAAGATATACTGGGATTTCAACCCATTAGTTTTGATGAAGGGCTGAGAAGAACTTTCACTTGATCAGTTCATCATCAACACATTCACACTGCGCTGAAGAATATTAAAAGCAATTTCCGCCATCAGGTTCTCCTTATCAAGTGTTGGGTTTACTTCGGTTATTTCAAAACAACAAACTTTTCGGTTTTGCATAAATTTACTGATCAGGTCTTCGGCTTCTCTTTCTTTTAATCCATTACCAACCGGGGTACCGGTGCCTTTGGTAATAGAAGAATCAAGACTGTCCACATCAAAAGAAATATAGATATCAGTGCAGTCACTCAAATAGCGTAACACAGCTCTTACAACATTTTCAGCTCCTTTATTTCGAACTTCTTTTGTTGTTATAACCTTCATGTCATATTTGTCAATCAGGTGTCTTTCTTCTTTTTCAAAATCCCTGAGCGAAATAAATACCACATCTTCCGGCAACACTTTGGGAGAAATTTTACCAATATTTTTCAGCAGGTTCCAGTACTTAACTGTTTCATCGTCCACTTCATGTACAGCACAGTCTTCATTGTTTTTATTAATCGTAATGGCCATCGGCATACCATGAACATTTCCGCTGGGTGTAGTGAAAGGAGTATGGAGGTCGGCATGCGCATCAATCCATATAATCCCTAATTTACTTTTTGGCTTTGCCATTTTTAAACCGGCGATGGTGGCCCCCGAAGTGCTGTGATCGCCACTCAGAATAACCGGGAAGAAATTGTTTTTGACTGATTCACTTACCGCCTTACTTACACGTTCATACATCGTGGCAATGCCTTTAATTCTTTTGGCGTACGGCGATTCAATGGGCTCGTAAAGAAGTTTATTTTCCGTGGGAATTTTTTCAGAAGGGAAATGAATAAAAAAATTGCTCATAAAATCCAGCGCTGCTATCTTAATAGCTTCAATGCCGAGACTGGCACCACGGGTGCCGGCGCCAATTTCAGATGGTACTTCTATCAGTTTAATATTCTTCATAAATGCAATCGTTAATTAAATAATCCGGCAGTGCCGGTGAATGAAATGGGCAGCAAAGTAAGAGGGATGACCAATTCCTTAATCAGGGATGTAAAAATTTGCGGGCAATGATTGCTCGGCAAATGTGTAAATACAAGCCAGCTTTTTGAGATTATGACACATATGACAAAAACAAAGGTAATTATTACTTTCTGCGTTGTCAAGGGCTTATTTAAACAGGAAAGAGCACTATTCGTGAATGGCCAGCACCGGAATGC
This sequence comes from Chitinophagaceae bacterium, assembly GCA_032654705.1. Classification (GTDB taxonomy): domain Bacteria; phylum Bacteroidota; class Bacteroidia; order Chitinophagales; family Chitinophagaceae; genus JJ008. The sequence continues at coordinate 1,171,610 of JAULAZ010000003.1, read as the reverse complement.
TGCTTTGGTAGATCAGCTTTTTCGTCTGGCTCTTTATAAAAAATTTTGAAAAAATTGACTGGTCTTTATGCACAATAATAATCAGGTCAATTTTTTTATCAAATGCAAACTGACTGATCGCTTCATTTACATCATTCATGCCCAGGAAATAAAATTCCGGTTTAAAGTCATGAAACATTTTCTTTAGATTTTCTTTTTCGGCCTGGAATTCTTCTGTCAATGATACATAATGTTCACTATCTACATTTACAATATGCAGTTTTGGATGAAAAGTTTTTAAAAATTTCCGGATAGGTACTGAGGGAGTGTTACTCACCACATTTTTAAACGCTGAAGTAAGTAATACATTTTTCATTTCACTATAAACGGCATCCGGGGGTACTATCAGAACCGGGCATGCTTTTGTTTTCAGCATTTTCAACGTATTGCTTCCAAATAAGCTTTGCCCGATAGCAGAACGTTCTGTGATACCCATTATCACCAGGTCAGCTTGGCGATGCCGAACCAGCTTTTCCAGTTCATCAATAAAGTCATCTCCTTTTTCTGCAAGTAGCTCCATTTTTACGATGCCGGACTCACGAAGATCAATATTGAGTTGTTCAAGTTTTTCAGTTATGTTGTCCACCTCGCTGGATTCTTTATATACATGGTGAAGAATCATCTTCACTCCGTATTGACCTGTAAGTAACCTGGTTGCATACCGGGCAACGTTTACTGAAGTTTCAGAAAAATCAACAGGAACGATAATAGTTTTCATAACAAAATTTTTATGGTTGGTTTTTATAAAAGGACATACAAATGTACGAAGAATGTCCCCTTCTGAGGATAATATCAGCACAGCTGCCTATTCATGGGCCGCCAGTATGGGAATATGGCTGTGATAGGCCAGGCGCCTTGTATGTGTAGGCTTAAGCAGAGCATTGGAATTGCTCTGGTGTTTCGGAATGGTTATAAGAATATCAATTTTAAAATCAAGGACAAAATTATCCAGTGCTTCGTAAAAATCATTCCTGGAAATAAAATAAAAATCTGTTTTAAAATCTCTGAACAGCTCTTTAAACTTTTCCTTTCCCTGCTGAAATTTATCCGTCAACGAAACATAATGCTCATTGCTAATGTTCACAATATGAAGCAATGGATTGAACATTTCCAGTACTGCATTAATAAGTACCGAGGGCGTAGTGTTTTCTATATTCTTAAAATCTGATGCAAAAGCAACATTTTGGATGCCTTTGAATGTTGCATCAGGTGGGATTATCATTACGGGGTAAAGATTTTTGTCAACCAGTTTAAGTGTGTTGCTTCCAAACATGGCATGCTTCACCGCTGATTTACCGGTGATGCCCATTATCACAAGGGTAGCTCTGAAAGTCTGTACCAGCCGGGTAATGTTATCAACGAGATCACCACCCATTTCATGTTCCAGTTCAACAGTGGTTACACCACTTCGTATAAATTCTTTTTTAAGACTTTCCAGGTAGTTAATGCAAATATCATGATCGTCTTCTGTTTCATAGTTGTTATAAAGGACTGCTACTGCATCCTTTTTTTCTGCAAGCATCTGGGCAGCAAAACGAGCAGCTTTCAGGGAGGTTTCGGAAAAATCAACAGGGATGATTACCCGGTGCATAGTGTATGCTTTTAATTCGGGCATAAATTTACGAATATAATTTCAGCAAGCTAAAACTTGTTATGCAGGCAGGAGTTATTACCGGCAAAGCAAAAGAATGGGAATATAGCTTTTACCAGGTATAATCAGGAAGCCCATGATAACAAGCAGTTTCTTGCAAACCTGTGCCTGTTTTTCATAGCCTGTAGCCAGAATTAATATGACATAATTGATATAGGCAAAAGTCTGAATTATTGATAATTTGCTCTCCAGTTAAGCATGGCCGAAAGTGCGCTGAGACATATAAAGTAAGGAGTTAAATTACGATCAGGGATCAGTAAATAGATTCAAATGTTTGCTGTTGCTGCAAACGGGAAAATGCCGGTGTTATTTCGCATACAGCAGCAAGCTGCTGAATATATTCCCGGAAAACAGCCGATCTGAAATGATGATTGGCCACTGATTCTTTTTTAAAACTCTTTATATGCACAAAATCACCCTCCTTATCATAGTCGGCATAGCACTGGCTCCGCATGCCACCGGGTCCATGTTTTTGCAGGGCGTTGAAATAACTGTCAATTACTTTTTGTGCTGATTGTTCCCGGCCTTTTGGAACGGAAAAGGACATAAAATACCTTACCATAATTCTGATAGTTTTGGTTTTACAGCCGGTAATATTATGGCATCATGAATTCAAAAAATGCTGCTTGTATTGCACGCAGAAAGTAATTTTTTGGATAAGCGGTAAAAGGAGGGGGCGGGTGAAAAAAAATAACAAGTATGTTTTCTCACTCCATTTTATTCAGTAAACATTTTTTGCATCAATTCCTTGTCATGTTCATACACATCATCCCGGAAGTTGAGTAGCCCGTCACCATCCACCCATGCAGTGTAATAAATAATAAAAACCGGGATACCTGCTTTTAATTTCACCAACGTCTCATGTGTCTGGTTCATGGCTGATACAATTTTTTCTTTGGGCCAGGCCGGTTCATTTCTTAATAACCATTCCGCCATTTTTTGTGGTTCGCTAAGCCGGACACAACCATGACTAAATGCTCTTTTATCCTGGCCAAACAAACTTTTGGCGGGTGTATCATGAAAATACATGTTGAAACTATTTGGGAAGATAAATTTTACTTTTCCTAAGGAATTACCGGGGCCCGGCTTTTGCCGGATATAGTTGCCGTTCCGTTCCATATTTTTTTTGGCCAGGTAATTCGGATTTTTTTTGAGGGCAGGCATTATTTCTTTTTCAATAATACTGGGGGGCACATTCCAGTAAGGGCTGAATACAATCTGGTTCAGGTCGCCGTTAAACATCATGGTATTATGACCTACCTGTCCAACAACCACTACCATATCAAAAACTTTATTTTTACCATCCATCACATGTAGTATGAATTCCGGAATATTTACTATGATCAGGTTGCCGCTTGGTTTTTGAGGCATCCATCGCATCCTGTCCATATTGAGCAATATTTTTTTTAGTCTTTCCCCGGCCGGCACATTCATGTCGTTAATCAATTGTCCTGAGATGAACCCGTTTGCTTTATAACCATGCCTTGTCTGAAATTTCTTTACCGCCATCTCCAATGTGTCGGTAAAAATATTACTGCTATCTCTGCCCGGCATATCCTGCGTAAGCTGCAACCTTCTTTTTATAATTGGTATTGATGGATGGGTGTCGTCTTTTTTCAGGGATGCTTTTATTGCCGGGATTGCTGACCACCCGCCTGCTTTAGCAACAGAATAATAGAGCTGAAGATTTTTTTTCAGGCCGGCATACATATCATTCACTTCTTCATAGTATTTATCATCACTGTGTTTTTTGTTCAGAAGGGAATCCGCCATTTCAAGGGGATCTAATTTTTTTATCGGGATGAATTTTTCCTGTTCTTTTCTTTTTACATAACCCTTTTCATAAGTGCTGTTGATATAGCGGATGAAATTTTCAGTGAATGCAAACTCCAGGTTCAAAAGATTAGTATCCTTTTTACTGAAAACAATTTCTTCCTGGTTTATAAGTTTTTCTGCCTGTCTGTAAAAAGCATTATTTGCAAGTGTTGTATCTTTTAAATGTGTTACTGCATAATCATACTGATTCCAGAAAAAACGGGTTTGCTCTGTAAGTCCCTTTGACGAGAACCAGGCATACTGGTAATTCCTGGCATTATAAAAGCTGCGGATCCGGAGACCGATTTTCTTATCACCCAGTTGATGATTGACAAGATAGTTTTCCATGGAGTTGCTGTCCAGGAAAATATCATTGTAAGCATTTTCAGCCGTAATGCTGTAATCCCTGTCGGTAATTTTCTTGGCTTGTTTGGTGTTTTTTACGGGTTCATTCACATCTTCCATCACTGGCTGTCCAATGTTGGGATTTTCTTTTTTGTCGTTACTGACGCAACCAGAAAAAAATAATACAAGGGCTGTGATATAAATGATTTTTATTTTCATAAGCCGAAAGTTATTTAATCCGGCAAAATTAACAACAGCATTTTGAAATAATTTCTCGTTCAAACTCCTGTTTTGGTATTTCTCCAGTCAGGCGTTGGGTATAAGCCTGCGGCCAGGAGCAATTTTCCCTAAAGTTTTACGTTGTAGAGGTGTCCAATATCTGTAAAACCCAATATCCGTCTGTATGAGTCATATCTACTACAACGACCAGGCATATATTGCCGAGTCTTTTCATTTAGCAGAAGATTTTACCGCACAAACAGCCCGGCTGGCTTTTTTCAAGATTAATTCTTATAAACTTTCCCTTGTCAAGTCTGCGTTCAGTAAAAGCCGGGAAGAATTGACCAATAATTTAAAAGAGAGCATGCTCAATTACACAAGCCCTGAAATTATTTTGGCAGACCTGGGTTTTTTTCAATCTGAAGTTGATAACTAATCCTCATTGGGCTATGCATAACCTGTAAATCTTGACGATTTTTTTTGGAACACCCCACAATGTTTCCTTCCGGTTGTTGAGCAAAAAACTGACACTATCAACTATACATTTGGCAACCGGTATTTGACAAGTGATATATACAGAAACCATCTTCTCCACATTCTCTAAAATATTGTGGAAAACCCTGCAAAAGTCATTTCCCGCCATGCCACTTATTCCCGTAAATTCGCCCCACATTAAATAAGAAACAGTGAGATTAAAGAGCTTAGAAATCAAGGGCTTTAAAAGTTTTGCCGATAAAACCGTCGTGAGGTTTGACGATAATATCACGGGCATCGTTGGCCCGAATGGTTGTGGTAAATCCAATATAGTGGACAGTATCCGCTGGGTTATCGGGGAGCAGAAGATCAGCCACCTGCGTAGTGAGAATCTTGACAGCCTGGTGTTCAACGGGTCAAAAACCCGCAGTGCCAGCGGTCTTGCTGAAGTAAGCCTGACATTTGAAAACACCCGAAACTTGTTGCCTACTGAATTCAGTGAGGTTACTATTACAAGAAAGTTTTACAAAAGCGGCGAAAGCGAATACCGTCTGAATGATGTGCAATGCCGGCTGAAGGATATCCAGAATCTTTTTATGGATACGGGTATTTCCACTGATTCGTATGCCATCATCGAATTAAGTATGGTAGATGACCTGATTAAGGATAAGGAAGGCGCCCGTCGCCGCATGCTGGAACAGGCAGCAGGCATTTCTATTTATAAAACCCGGAAGAAAGAAGCGAAACAAAAGCTTGATGCTACGGAACAGGATCTTGCCCGTATAGAAGATTTGCTTTTTGAAATCAATAACCAGTTGAAGTCGCTGGAAAGCCAGGCTAAAAAAGCAGAGAAATACCACGAAATAAAAAAAGAATACCGTATCGTTAGTATTGAGCTGGCCAAAGCGGCATTAGAAGGCTTCAATCTGACTTACAGAGAACTGAATGAACAACAGGAGATAGAAACTGACAAACGAATAAAGCTTGAAGCGGAAATAGCAAATGATGAAGCCGTGCTGGAGCAGGAAAAATTAGCCTTTATTGAAAAAGAAAAAGCATTGCAGACTATGCAACATGCTTTTAATGATATGCTTCAGGCCGTTCGCAGTAAAGAGAATGATAAAAATCTTTCTGCACAGCGGCTCGAACACCTGGGTGAAAAAGAAATATCCCTGAAAGATTTTTTACAAAAAGCAGAAGGACATTTGAGGGGCATTGATGAAAGCATTGGCTTTACCAACCTGCAGGTGGAAGAGGAAGAAAAAGTATTAACCGGGTTGAGTGAACAATTAGAACAACTGCGGCAGGAGGTGGATGCAAAGAAAAATGTGCAGGATGAAAAAAGAAGAACATTGGATTCGCTTCGCAGTGAACACCAGCAGATACAGCGCAACCAGTTTGATGCCGAGAAAAAAGTAGCTGTGGCAGATACATCTGTACAGAACCTGCAAAGATTGATTGTTCAGACTGAAGAGGAAAGAAAATTGAGGGATCAGCAACGGCAGCATTTTGACCAGGACAGGATACTGCGTGAAAAAGAACTGGCAATAAAGGAGGTGGACCTGGAGCAACTTCAAAAGCACCAGGAAAATACGAAGGAACAGATTTTACAAACACAGTCTTTACTTGATGGCCTGCGTAATAATCTTGCTGATGAAAACAGGAAGCTGGATGCCAAAAAAAATGAACATGAATTGCTGAAAAGCATGATTGATTCGATGGAAGGCTATCCGGACAGTGTTAAATTTTTGCATAACAATACCAACTGGAATTATACATCACCGATTCTTTCTGATATTCTTTATGTAAATGAAGAGTATAGAACAGCATTGGAAAATGTGCTGGAGCCTTACCTTGGTTATTATGTGGTGAACGATTTGCAGGAAGGTCTCCGGGCTGTTCATTTGCTGGATGAGAACAGGAAAGGAAAGGCAAATTTCTTTTTATTAGATAAGATCAACACGATTAATGCAAATGTAACGGATAATGCAAATGGTTTGGAAGGAGTGATCCCTGCTTTAAGTGTTGTAGAGGTAGATGAGAAATACAGGAAGCTTGCAGAGCATTTGCTTGCCAACGTTTTTATAGCGGATAATGAAGACGCTTTACAAAACAGTAATGGCCATATTGTGATTGAAAAGAATGGCAGGTATGTAAAAGGAAAATATTCTCTCACGGGTGGCAGTGTTGGCTTATTCGAAGGAAAAAAGATTGGCCGGGCCAAGAATTTAGAAAAACTACAGGAAGAAATTACCGCACAGGCTGCTGTAGTAGAATTATTGCGTTCTGCTATCCAGGAAAGGCACAATGAAGTCATTGCTTTCAACGAAGACCTGAGAGAAAGCACAATCAGGGATACGGAGAAAGAGATTCAGCAACTAACCAATGAAGTATTCTCGCTGCATAATAAACTGGAAAACCTTCATTCGATGCAGACCAACAGCCTGCATCGTTTGGAAGAACTGAACCTGCAGATGCAGCAAACCCATAGTTCTGTGGAAGGGGTGAGGAATCAATTGGCTGAATACAATCAACAGTTGAAGGTGAACGCTGCCCGCCTGGCTGAAGCCGATGAAATGCATAAAGCATCAGAAGTTACCTATAATGAAGCTTTCCGGCAGTACAACGAGTTTAACCTGAATGTTACCAAGCAACAAAGCAAGATTAATGCGCTGAAGCAGGAGTTGGAGTTTAAGAACAATCAGTTAAATGACCTGAGGCAACAGATTCAAAATAATACGGCGCAGTTAAGTGAAACAAGCAACAATATTGAGCGATCGGCGCAGTTGCTGAAAGACATTGAAGAAGGATTGCTGCAGTTGCTGAAAAACAAAGAAGAAGAAGAGAAAAAATTAAATGAAGCCGACCAGGCTTATTATAATTTCCGCAACCAGTTGAGTGAAAAAGAAAGTGAGATACGCCATAAAGCAAAAGACAAAGAACAGGCAGAACACATGCTTGCCGCCATTAAGGATAAGCTGAATGAACTAAAACTGCAATTGGCCGGAATGAAAGAAAGGCTTGATGTGGAGTTCAGGATAAACCTTGATGATATACTGGGAGAAGCAAGGACAGGAGTAGTGCCCGTGGAAGAATTACAGGAAAAAGTAGACCGGATGAAAAAGCGGCTGGAGAATCTCGGCGATGTAAACCCGACTGCGATTGAGGCTTTCACTGAAATGAAGAAGCGGTATGATTTTATTTTGGAGCAAAAGACTGACCTGGTGAATGCAAAAGAAAGTTTGCTGAAAACAATTGAAGAAGTAGAGGTTACTGCCAACAAGAAATTTTTAGAAACCTTCCATTTGGTACGGGATAATTTTCAGCGGGTATTTCAGACATTATTTACTGCCGATGATCAGTGTGATTTAATATTGGAAAACCCGGAGAATCTTGCTGATAGCGGAATAGATGTTATTGCAAAACCTAAAGGCAAACGCCCTACTTCCTTAACACAGTTGAGTGGCGGGGAAAGAACTTTAACAGCAACAGCTTTATTGTTTGCTATCTATCTTATCAAACCAGCCCCATTCTGCATATTGGATGAGGTAGATGCGCCACTGGATGATGCCAACGTTGGCAAGTTTACCAATATGATCCGCCAGTTTAGTGAAAATTCACAGTTTATTATTGTTACCCACAATAAAATGACGATGAGTACCGTGGATGTGATCTATGGTGTAACAATGCAGGAGCCGGGTGTAAGCCGTCTGGTACCGGTGGACTTCAGGAATTTGGAAAAATAAAGCGGAAGCTGATAGAACAATTTTGCTATACCGGGTGTTTACCCTGTATTTTTTACCTGGCATCAGCAGTAAAGGTTTGCTGCTGCTCTCTCATTCTCTGCCGCTTGCTTAAATCTGATTTTACTTTGTGCACAGCGGCCTGCAAACAAAAATAGATTCCAATGCATAAAAGTATGGCCGAAATAATAGCCCAGGCATACCAGTAACCATCGTCTTTTTTCAACTGGAAGATGGAATAGAAAATAACAAGAACACTACCGGTAATTGCTACAAAGCTGATAAATAATTTGGAAAAATATTTTTCACTATGGCTGCTGCTGCTGTGGGGCATAAAGTTTTTTTTTGATTAATGGTGGAGGCAAAAGTAGCAAAATAATATTGTGTTAACATAGGATTCATTATAAACGGGTGCTATTATTAAGTATAATTTTGCTGATCTAAACTATGGTGATGAAAAAAATCGCTCTGTTTCTCTGCCTGCTTGCGGCAAACTTTCCTGTTCATGCACAGGAAGCGCCGGAAGGTTTATTTATTTCGTCGAAAGCCCCCGATTTTAGGGCTAAGGATCAGAATGGTACAGAAATCCATTTAAAAGATTTGTTGAAAAAAGGGAAAGTAGTGCTGGTTTTTTACCGTGGGCAATGGTGTCCTTATTGCAATAAAGAATTGTCAAGATTACAGGATTCACTACAATTGATAAAGGACAAAGGAGCAACATTAGTTGCTGTGAGTCCCGAAAAACCTGAAAGTGTTGCAAAAACAGTGGAAATAACCAAAGCGGAATACTCCATATTATATGATGAAGGACTAAAGATCATGAAAGCCTATGATGTGGAATTTGAAGTGCCGGAGAATACACTGACCCGCTACCGCAATGCCGGCCTTGATATTGAGAAAAACAATGGTTCAAACGGAAAGTACCTGCCGGTTCCTGCTGTCTTTATTATTGACCAGGAATCAACCGTTATTTACCGCTTTTTTGAACCGGATTATAAGAAGCGGCCAACAGTATTGGAAATACTGAACAACCTTTAAGGCTATTTTCTTGCAACTTTTCCGGATATTCTTTAGATTGTCGTATAAAATTATACGATCATGAAAAGATTATCCTTTATTCTTCTTGCATGCATGGGAATATTCAGTCAATTTTCTGCAACTGCACAGGACATTCCTTTAAAACAATTTGACAAAAGGGGAATCGCAGTTATTGATAGTTTCATGACAGCGCTGATGAATCACCAGGATAATGAAATGGCCGCTGCCAGCGCTGCACTGCCCTTTATTCATCGCTCTGAATACGATAATACCGGCACTAATCTTAAGAGAGACCGGCTTGATTTCAGTTTTAAGAAAGCATGGCAAAATGCTAAGTTCTATAAATGGTATGTGCAGCCCACAATGGTTCAAAAACAAAATCTTACTGCTATTGGTTTTGGTGAAACGGCTGAGGCAGGAACTGCATACAAAGTATGGATAGCCAAAAAAGACGGCGTTGGTGGATTGCCTGCTCCTTTGAATGTATTCTTCCCGGCTGATGGTTCTGAGCCAAAACTTTATTATTACGGAAGCTTATAATTTTTAAAGAGAGAATAAAGGATACGAGAATTTATTTCCAGGTAATCTTCCCGATTTTTCCATTATTGCCGGCAAGAAAAACACTTGTGCCGGATTTTGCTATCCGGCAAACATGAAATCCTTCTTTGCTGATCCATTGCCATGTCTTTCCACCATTGGCAGAATAATCAACACCGGTCAGACCGCAACACAACAAATCATCCTTTGATAAATATTCCACACAACTTCGGTAGCCATGTGGCGGAACTTTTGGAGCCTTCCAGTTTTTTCCCCCATCGTCTGAGATAAAACAATTTTTTTCTGAAGAACTATCCGTTTTAAAATCACCGCCCACCACTACCATCTGTTTGCCGGCTTTCGTACCACCATTATCGTAAATATCAATCGAATTGGCGCCGGTTGTTTCCTTCCCCTGGAGAATGGGAAGAATGGTATTACCAGTTTCGGTAAACAACCTTGATTTTGTTCCGCCGCTTACCAGGAAGAATTTATTATTATACCAACGGATATTAGAGCCGCTGGCAGCAAAAAATGCTTCACCTGAATCTGCCACCAGTTGTTTGTCATTCCATTCCTTCCATGTATTTCCTCCATCATCTGTTGTTGCAAGAAAAATTTTGTTTCCAATCGGATCGCCAACCACAATGCCCTGTCCATTGTTTAAAAAGTCCATGGCATCCAGGAACATTCCCTTTGTTTTATTCTCATAAACTATCTCCCAGTTATCTCCGCCATCGCTGGTTTTTAAGATACAGGCCGGCTCACCAATCGCCATGATGATGGCGGTATTGGCATCAAAAGCTTCAATATCCCTGAATTCTTTTTTTTCAAAACCTTTGACGGTAAGCCATTTCCAATTTTTACCTGCATTGCTTGATTTGCCCACCATGCCGTTGCTGCCGCTAACCCAGATCACATTATCATTAACCACACTTAACCCACGGATACTTGTATTTGTTCCTGCCGTGAGGATTTGAACTTCCGGGCTTTGTGCCGGTAGAGAATCCGTTACTAATAACAGGAAAAAAGAGAAAATATGTTTCTGAAATATTGGTTTCATCGGAAATTTTATTTCAACTGCGCCGTTAATTCTTCTTTGCTAACTATTCCCTGTTTGCGCCACACTTCTTTTCCTCCTTTATAAACAATAAAAACAGGAATAGGTTCAATGTTCAATGCTTTTTGGATATCTGTATGAATCCCGGCATCAATCTTTACAAGTGTAAAGTTTAAGTCCTTGCTGTTTTGCAATTCAGTAATTACCGGCGCCATTTTTACACAGGGCGGGCACCAGGTGGCGCCAAAATCAACCAATGTGGTTTTATCTTTTGGAATGCTTGCCCAGTATTGCTCAATGGTCATCTGTGGCTCATTACTCTGTCCTTCCACCGGTTTGTTTTCTCTTTTCCATGCATTCATGCCGCCTTCCAGCTCCAGCACATTTTTAAAACCTTCTTGCCTCATCCAATCAGCAGCAGCAGCGCTTCGGCCACCGGCAAGGCAATAGACATAAACAGCTTTGTCTTTATCCATAGACTTAACTCTTTCAACAAACTGGTTCCGGTCATTCCAATTAGCCTGCATGGCATTTTTAATATGACCACCCTGGTATTCTCCGGAAGTTCTTACATCAAGTACCTGGATGCCGGATTGACTGATCCCTTTTTCAAATTTATCCGGTGCCAATTTCCGGTCTGAATCTTGCTGTGCATTGCACGATAAGATGCTGAATAATAAAAGACTGATACAAACGTTTCTCATGTTAATAATATATTTTTTGCAAAGTAACATTTTGTCGCAAAAGATCTTTGTAACAATTGTTACTTATTATAGTCTGACGGTAAACAGTTAGAAACACCAGGCACATAAGAATCCGTAATTCCTGTGTATGCTGTGAGTCTTTTATCTGAAAAATCCTTGAAAACCCAAAATGAAATATTGCCTTTTACCGGGGCAGGCGGCGGTAAGCAAAATAGTCTTATTTTTAACGCTAATTATTAGCCTTTATGAAAAAACACCTGGTTTATTGGCTGGCAGCAATCGTAGTAATCGCATTTGGCTGCCAGAAAGAATTAAGTTTTGAAGGAAGCAACGCCCCGGCACAGGGAAGCCTGCAGAGCGATATTACCGGTGATTGCCTTCCTAAAACTGTAAACGGCATTTATGTGGCCGCCTCAGCACTTGTACCTGCAACGAATACAATATCCGTACAGGTAAATGTTGCGAAAACTGGCACCTATACCGTTTATACCGATACCATTAATGGGTATTTTTTCCGTGGCACAGGCACCTTTACAACATTGGGCGCCAATAATGTAACACTAAGAGGTAATGGAACTCCCTTTCAGGAAGGTATTGATAATTTTGTTGTAACATTTGATACTACATTTTGTGATATACAGGTAACTGTTTTACCTGCCGGTTCAGGCCCGGCTGTTTTCTCTTTAATAGGTTCACCCGGTAGCTGTGGCACCCCAACAATAAATGGTACCTATGCTAAATCAGTTCCCTTATCAGCCTCAAATACTGTAATATTAAATGTAAATGTAACTACTGCCGGGTCGTATAATGTGACTACTGTTGCAACAAATGGAATGACTTTTTCCGGAACAGGTACTTTGGCTACAGGTGCACAAACAATTACATTAACTGGTTCCGGAACACCTGCCAATACGGGCAATACGACTATTCCTGTTACTGCCGGATCATCCACCTGCAGTTTTGTAATAAATGTTATTGATGCTGTTACTGGTACACTTGGTGGAGGGCCTGGCGCCTGCACACCTGCTACAGTTAATGGTTCTTATGCGCAAGGGCTTGCCTTGGGTGTTTCAAATACAGTTCAGGTACAAATTACAACTGCAACCGTTGGTCCATATGCAGTCAGTACTAATACAGTGGCAGGATTTAGTTTTTCAGGTTCAGGAACTTCAACAGGGGCAGCGCAGACAATTACTTTGAATGGAACAGGAACACCCACTGCATTCGGGGTTCAAAACTTCACTGTAACATTTGGAACAAGCACTTGTACCTTCTCAGTAAATGTAACCGGACCTGCAGTTTATACAATTGATTGCCCTAATGTAATCGTAAATGGAACGTACCAGGTTGGTCAATCTTTAAATCCAGCTGTTCACACAATTGATATTCCCATAACTGTAACTACAGCTGGTCCATATAATATTTCCGCAACAGTCAACGGAATGACTTTCGCTGGTTCGGGTACACTTACATTAGCTTCAACATTAATTACATTAACCGGAACCGGCACTCCTGCCGGACCCGCCGGAACATATAATTTATCTGTTGGAACTCCGGCTTGTTTAATTCCCATTACTGTTGCTGCTGCTCCAACTATTGACTGGAAGTTTACCATTGTTGGGGGAAGCACTTATCAGGGAAGTACAGCCTTGGGTGGCGTTATGTATGATGTAACATCAGCACCTCCGTTTACATTCCTAGATTATTTGGGAGATAACGCAGCTCTTGATAATTTTTCTTTTTCTCTAATTGATTTATCGGGAGGGATATTGCCTGCCGAAACGTATAATACTAATTCTGTTGGGCTTTCAAATATGGGTGCTTTTTATTTCACAAATGGCGCCATCACCATAGACCTTACTGCCGATCCCGGTCCGCCAGCAATTGGATCGATGGTATTCACAATAACATCACACAATACTGTAACTAAAACTATTACGGGTACTTTTAGCGGAACTGCACACGATGCAATCTCTAATTCAAATAAAACTATCACTAACGGAACATTTACTGTAATTTATCCATAATATTCTGGTCATCTATTTGATAAAACAAAAGGCTGTCATTACTGGCAGCCTTTTGTTTTTACATACATAAGTTTTATTCATCATCATCCTCTTCCTCATAATAGGCATCCTGGTTTGTTTTGTACTGTTCTTCCCATGCCTTCACCGCATCATCACTCAGGCATTCAATAATATCATACACGACATCTTTCTTCAGCTTCCATTCAGTTTTCATCGGGTCATCAAAGCGCTGGATGAACAGGCAATGGTCTGACTCAACTGACACTTTAATCAATGTGATAGGCGAATCCTCTTTTTCTTTTACCAGGTAATAACAACTGGTCTCCAGAAGGTCATAGGTATACATATCAGTTTCTTTTTAATAGTTTAAAACTTATTCACCGGCCAGTAACTCAGAAATTAATGGGTCTCAAAAAGCAGTTGGAAAAATAAAGAATCTGATGGATCAGGAGTAAGAACCAAAATTAGGGTTTTGGGGGATTTCGAAGGGTAAAACTTTCAATAAGTCAGCAAATTGCATTAGTAGCTTAGGTTCCTATGTTTTGAATTACAGCGAATTAAATCTATTTCTTTAAATTCTATAAGCAACAAAAACATAGAGTTTTTTATAGTCAAAATAGGAGAATTCCTTTCATTAATACCCTCTTTAGTGCTGAGCTTTTTATTAAGCTGATAAGGTTCTCCTTCAGGAATTTATTTCTGTTCCTTAAATAGAAATTATTAAGCCCCGGCTAATATACCGGGGCTTTTTTAAAGTTAATAATGCTGAACCCGAATTATTGTTTAATGATCTTTTTGTCAAATGATATTCCATTGCTGCCTTGAATTCTTACGACATATATCCCTGTTGGCAGCGCACTGATGTTAAAAGTATTTACACCGGATTGCAATTGTTTTTCCGAGTGCACTCTTCCGGATAAGTCAACAATTTGTGCTATTGAGGAATTAGTGGATTGGGCATCTTTATTTACAACCTGTAAAAAATCTTTTGCCGGATTGGGCCATATTTCCACATTTTGTTTGTCATTATTAATAGTAATTGTTTTCACGTCGGAGTAATGCTCTTTGCCAATAATGTCAACCTGCCTGATACGATAATACTGTTTTCCATTCTGGTTATTGGTATATGAGTAAGTATAGTTCCGGTCTGTTTCAGGAATATTTTTGGTTTGAATGAATGTCAGATCTTCCCAGTTCATTCCATCCATGCTGTGCTGCACATAAAAGCCTTTACTATCTTCCTCAGCAACTGTCCAGTTCAATGTTACATAATTATTTCTCTGAACGTTTACGTCAAAGCTTTTCCAGGTAACAGCTAATACGGCTGTCGGAAAATTTTGTGAAGTAAGATCGTTTCCTGTATCGCCGGTTGTAAAAGTGCCAACAAAAGAAAGTGTCGAAATATTTATTAGCCTGTACAGCCTGTTGTCATTTTTTGTAGAAACAAAAATTTGTCCGTTTGCGTTAAATGCAATCCCTGCAAAACTATTTCCGGTTGGGGTAGCGGTAGCCGGATCAATATATCTTGATACAGTTATAGAGGCAACGCTATTGGTTGGCATGGGTGCAGAAATTTTATATAACGCATAGTTTGAACTGCTGGATGTAAGTAACCAGATATTTCCACTGCCATCAATTGCCATATCGCCGGCACTTTGGGTTTTAATAACGTTGGTAACATTATTCCCAAACTGGTCAAGGAAGCTTGAAGTAATTACTTTCCAGGTATTTGTTAAGATGTTATAATAATTCAGGTTGCCCAGGATATCTACCGTATAATAACCATTTCCATCAAAACTTACACAGCCAGTATGAATATCATCTGCACAGGTACTGATGTGAAGTTGTGTAACAGTATTTGTCTTTGGGTCAAAAGAAACAAACTCCTGGGGAGTAGATGTTACATTACGTTTGAAGTAGTAGAATTTTCCATTAAAAGTGTTATAAGCAAGACCATTGGCACTTGAAGCGGAATTTCCTGAATAGGTAGTGTTTTTGATTACAACTTTGGTTGCGGCAGTAAGATTATCAATTTCGTCAATTTCGCCATTTCCTGTTAGCCCATAAATATAATTTATGGGATTGCCTAAAACAGGAGTAATCTGGGCTGATGCAGATTTTGCTGTCAGGATAATTAATGCCGGAAGAAATACTTTCAGCATTCTTGTTAGCTTAAGGGTTGGAGTCAGTTTCATTTTTAAGGGTTTGGGTTAAAAAAAACTGATTCTTCAGTGGATAATTTGGACAAGGTGGAGATAGGCTTTGCAGCTATTTCCTGGAATCGGGATATTTTTTTATTGAATTAATCCGGAATGATGAAGTGTAGTTTCTGCAAGGGGTTTTACTGAGCGGAGACTGTTATTCATCATAAGGTTTGGATTAAATACGCTGTAAATATAATAGCACAAAACACTTATTTGCAATAGGTAATTTACTATAAAAGTGTAAGTGATTTTACGATTTGCAACCTAATTTTATCAGGATCAGGCTAATGGCAACTAAAAATATTTTTGGATTTTAATCAATCTATGGGGAATAAAAGCATTTAATGATTTCACTTTACCATTGCCAGTGATGTTTCGGCCTGGTTGAAATGAGTTTAATGAGGTGAATACACCAATAATAACGGATTCATTCTTCTCTCAGGTTATCCGGCTTTACTAAGATATTTTTTGCAATAAGACTTTGAGCCATGAGCATCCCATAACTATGCGCCAAAGTGGTTTTTGATGTAAAGTCAAATGACCGGCTGCGGGCTGTGTAAATCCTTTGCCGGGAATTTAAGTCATAAAAATTATTTTCCCAGATGTATTTCGTTTCCTCCCCGAAATATCCCGGTGAGTAGATTTGTTCTGCTACGAGATTATAGTACAAGTGGAAACGGCTATACCTGTCAGGATTAGAATAGTCGGTTATTTTGCCGGGTACATAATAAGGCTCTTTCTTTTTATCGAGCAAAACAATAGTTAGGATAGCATCAAAACCTTTACCATCAATTGCCGTTGCTGCTTTTGCTGTATCGCCCTTTACAAAAGTTCCGGGTGGAAATACTTTATTGGCTGCAATAGCGAGATAACCCATTTCCCTCAGGTCATCTGCCAGGTGGTTTTCAATATCCTTCTGCAGTTCATAGTCATTATTTGTAAGCACACCCAAGACGAGAATTTTTTTATACTTTGTTGGTTTGGCATCTTTGGCAACCCATGATTGTGTAATCTTACTGGGTTGACAAGAAAAAAGGAATGCAAGCAACGGAATGAAAAATAATTTTTTCATAGAACTGCTTTTAGAATATAAAACTACTTCAGTTTTATTCCGGAAAAGCTGAGGGAGATCATAATTCAGTAATACTTCAATCAGGGAAGCTTTAATCATTTCATTTCTTTTCCCCACCTGTGAATAACTACAAATCCGGAGTGCAGGGCTCGTTTTGGTATATTTGCCCGAAGTGTAAAATAAATAGTAACCAAAAGTCTATAACCGAAAGAAGAACAAAGTACTTACAAATTAGAACGTATCATTTACGATGGCAAAAGAAAAAGAACCAATCGACCTGTTTAAATATGATGAGGACAGCATAAAATCCCTTGACTGGAAAGAACATATCCGCCTGCGACCAGGAATGTATATTGGAAAACTGGGAGATGGTTCTTCACCGGATGATGGCATTTATGTTTTGGTAAAAGAGGTGGTTGACAACTGCATTGATGAGTTTGCCATGGGACATGGCAAAACAGTGGAGCTAACTATTGATAAAAATACAGTCACCGTCAGAGACTATGGCCGCGGCATTCCGTTGGGAAAAGTAGTGGATGTGGTAAGCAAAGTAAATACCGGGGCAAAATTTGACAGTAAAGTATTTCAGAAAAGTGTAGGGCTAAACGGGGTGGGTACAAAAGCCGTAAATGCATTGAGTTATTACTTTAAAGTGACGGCAATAAGAGAAGGGAAAGAAAAAACGGCTGAGTTTGAACGGGGCGCATTAATTAAAGAATACAAAGAAGCGAAGACCAGCGATCAAAACGGAACAATGGTTAGTTTTATTCCGGATGAAACAGTTTTTAAAAATTTCAAATTTCATTCTGAATTTATAGAAAACCAGGTCTGGAACTATTGCTTTTTAAATGCAGGGCTGAAGATTGTTTTTAATGGCAAAAGTTTCATCAGCCGGAATGGTCTGCTTGACCTGCTGCAACGCAAAACCAATGAGGATGAAATCCGTTATCCTATCATTCATCTTACTGGTAATGATATTGAAGTGGCCCTTTCGCACACGAATGATTACGGTGAAGATATTTACAGTTTTGTAAATGGTCAGCATACTACACAGGGCGGCACTCACCAGCAGGCCTTCCGGGAAGCTTATGTAAAAACAATCCGGGATTTTTTTAAGAAAGATTACGATGCATCCGATATCAGGACAGGAATTGTGGCCGCTGTTTCGGTAAGGGTAGTGGAGCCGGTATTTGAATCACAAACAAAAACCAAACTCGGTTCTTTGAATGTAGATTTTGAAGGCCCAAGTATGCGGCAGTTTGTGGGAGATTTTTTAGCAAAAGAACTTGATAACTATCTTCATAAAAATCCTTTGGTGGCCGATGGATTGAAGAAACGTATTGAACAAAGTGAAAGGGAAAGAAAAGAACTGGCCGGTATTAAAAAGCTGGCAAATGAGAGAGCGAAGAAAGCAAATCTTCATAATAAAAAATTACGGGACTGCCGTTATCATCTGAATGATGAATTGCCGGCAAAAAGAAAAGTGGAGTTTATTGCCAAACAAAATGAAACCACCATATTTATTACAGAAGGCGATAGCGCCAGCGGGTCAATTACCAAAGCCAGGAATGTAGAAACCCAAGCTGTGTTTAGTTTGAGAGGCAAGCCGCTCAACTGTTTCGGCCTTACCAAGAAAGTGGTGTACGAAAATGAGGAATTCAATTTGCTGCAGCATGCTTTGAATATTGAAGAAGGTCTGGATGGGCTTCGTTTCAATAATGTGGTAATTGCTACAGATGCCGATGTGGATGGTATGCATATTCGATTGTTGTTAATGACATTCTTCCTTCAATTTTTTCCCGACCTGGTGAAGCATGAAAAAGTGTATGTACTGGAAACACCTTTATTCCGGGTAAGAAATAAACAGGAAACAATCTATTGTTTTAGCGAACCGGAGAAGCAGCAAGCAATGAAAAAACTCGGAACAAAGCCTGAAGTGACAAGGTTTAAAGGACTAGGAGAAATAAGCCCGGATGAATTTGGACAGTTTATTGGTACAGGAATGCGGAAACAATTAATGTTGTTGGAGCAAGGGGACCATATACAGCAGTTGCTGGAATATTATATGGGTAAGAATACTCCGGACAGACAGGAGTTTATTATTAATAATCTGAAAGTGGAATCAGATAAGGCGGAGGAGATATTAATATGATACATATAGTTTTTAATGCAAGTGAAATTTCCCTGATGAAACAGGTGATTGTGCTGGATGAAACTTTGTCCGGCGAAGTGGTACAGATAAAAGATGATTTTGCCGTGGGCCCGTTATATGGAATTGATACAGAAGAAGGCTGGCAGGCAAGAGCGGATTGGTGGAGAATGTTGTTGCAGGACTCACCTTATGGTGAAAGCCAAGTCGGCTCATTTGATGACCGGGAAACTGTAAAAAAACTGAAAGAACAATTAGACAGCAATGCCGGTGAAGTAATTTGGATATGGATGGGACAGAACCAGCATGACGTGACAGGTTATTACTGGCTGATTACACAGTTCGGGGAATACCAGGGAAGGGTGATGATTCTTTATCTGAACAATCTTCCTTTTATCAATGAGAAAGGACAACTGTTTTATCCTTCCTGGCTCAATGAGATACAACCGAAAGAATTTTTAAAAGCAAAAAAACTGGCAAGGCCTGTCACATTAAGTGAATTTGAAATTGACCCTGATGAATGGAGAAAAATTGTTGATGAAAATGCCATAGTCAGGATATTGGAAGGCGGGAAAAAGATTGCCGGTAAAGAAGAAACATTTTATGACAATGAAATTTTGAAGAACCTGACGGCTGAGTGGCAAAAAGCAACTAGAGTATTAAGCAATACATTGAACCGGATGAAAATTAAGACGGGCGATGTGTTCATTATGTGGCGGATCAAGCAATTAATTAATGAAGGGCGGATAGAAATTACAGGAGATGCTGATAAAAGCTGGAAGGACTTTGATTTGAAATTGCCTGGGGCGAAAGAGGAGGAGAGTGTTGCTGAAGATAACTCAGTTGAGGGTTAAATAATGATGAGAAAAAAGGAAGAAGTCAAAAATGAGTGCAGCAAAAAACAAAGCAACAGAAGTACAGAACAACGACAGCGGTTTACATGGACAATACAAGACATGGTTCCTTGACTATGCTTCTTATGTCATTCTTGAAAGAGCTGTCCCGGCGGTAGAAGATGGTTTGAAACCGGTACAACGCCGCATCCTGCATGCCATGAAAGAAATGGATGATGGTCGTTATAGCAAAGTAGCGAACATTATCGGGCAGGCTATGCAGTATCATCCCCATGGCGATGCAAGTATTGGTGATGCGCTGGTGAATATGGGACAAAAGGATTTGCTGATTGATACACAGGGAAACTGGGGTGATGTAAGAACCGGCGACGATGCTGCCGCCGCCCGTTACATAGAAGCAAGGCTCAGCAAGTTTGCACTGGAAGTTGCTTTTAATAACAAAACAACAGAATGGCAATTGAGTTATGATGGCAGGAAGAATGAACCAGTCACACTTCCCATGAAATTTCCGTTGCTTTTGGCACAGGGGGCAGATGGTATTGCAGTAGGTCTTTCTACCAAAATTCTTCCACATAATTTTTGTGAGCTAATAGATGCCGCCGTAAAACATCTGCGGGGAAAAAGATTTGATATTTATCCGGATTTTCAGACCGGCGGCATGATTGATGTAGCCGAATATGACCAGGGAAAACGGGGGGGCAGGGTGAAGGTAAGGGCCCATATCGAAGAAGTTGACAAAAAGACGCTGGCCATCAGGAGTGTGCCTTACGGAGTGACCACCACCCAATTAATGGAATCAATTGTAAAGGCAAATGACCAGGGAAAAATTAAAATAAAGAAAGTAACGGATAATACGGCAGCTGAAGTGGAGATACAGGTTGATCTGTCGCCCGGCATTTCTCCTGACATTACTATTGATGCATTATACAAATTCACAGACTGCGAAGTTTCCATTTCCCCCAATGCCTGTGTGATCGTTGGTCAAAAGCCGCAATTTCTTGGCGTAAATGAGTTATTGAAATTTTCTGTTGATAAAACCAAAGACCTGCTGCAACAGGAATTAAAGATCAAACTGAATGAGCTGCAGGAAAAATGGCATTATACCTCTTTAGAAAAAATATTTTTTGAAGAAAAGATTTACAAAGAACTCGAAAAGAAACATGAAACATGGGATAAAGTGCTGGAGTCAATTGATATTGCATTTACTCCTTTCAAAAAATTGTTGAAACGAACAATTACAAGAGAAGATATCATCAAACTTACAGAAAAACCCGTTCGGCGTATTTATAAACTAGATATTGATGAACTGAATGATCAGATAAAAAATCTTGAAGCTGAAATTAAGCAGGTAAAAAATGATCTGAATAACCTTGTTGATTATGCCGTGGCCTATTTTGAAAACCTGTTAAAGAAATATGGCAAAGGACGGGAAAGAAAAACAGAGATCAAACAGCTGGAAGTAATTGAAGCTAAAAATGTGGCTATTGCCAATACCAAATTATATGTGAACCGGGAGGAAGGATTTATTGGTACGGGATTGAAAAAAGATGAATTGTTGTTCGAATGCTCTGACATTGATGATATCATTGCTTTTGCCAGGCGGGGTGTAATGAAGGTGGTGAAAGTATCTGATAAATCTTTTATCGGGAAAGATATCCTGCATGTTGCAATCTTCCAGAAGAATGATGAAAGGACTACCTATAATATGATTTATGCCGATGGAAAAGGTGGTAAAAGTTTTGCCAAAAGGTTTAATGTGACGGGTGTAACGAGAGATAAAGAATATGACCTGACCAAAGGTGATGAGAAAAGCAAAGTTCATTACCTGAGTGTAAATCCAAATGGGGAAGCCGAATTAGTTAAAATTACTCTGAGCCCAAATTGTTCTGCTCATAAAAAAGAGCTGGAGTTCAATTTTGCAGACCTTGAGATTAAAGGCAGAAGCAGTATGGGGAATACGGTAACAAAATATCCCATTAAATCTGTGAGGTTGAAAGAGGCAGGAGTTTCCACCATTGCCGGTAAAAAATTATGGTATGATGACCAGTTTGGCCGGTTGAATACAGATGAGAAAGGAGAGTATCTCGGCGTGTTTGATACTGATGAAAAAATACTGGTGGTTTTTAATGATGGTAATTATGAAATCACTGACCAGGAACTAAACCAGAAACTCGATTCTGAAAAAGTGATATTTATCGAAAAATTCAAACCGGAAAATATTGTAACAGCCGTTTATGCAGACATGGAGAAAAAGCAATACATGATAAAACGGTTTAAGATTGAAACTACCACTTTAAAAACCAAATTCCTGTTTATTAAAGAAGGGGAAGGTAATTATGTGGAAACAGTAACAACAACCGAAGAACCAATACTGGCCATGCAGCAGGGCAGAGGCGCACAAATAAGAAAAGGTAAATTGAAAATAGCAAAAATTGCAGAGGTAACAGGATATAAAACTGTTGGTACCAAACTGGCCGATTACAGTAAGTCAACAGAAATGGAATGGGTGAAAGCAAAAGGTGAAGACAAGCAGCCAGAACTTTTTAGTTAATTTGTTTTTGGCTTTTTTATTCCATCCTTCTTTCTTTTAATGCGGACGGTAGCATTTTTTTCCAGGCTGCTTGAAAGACTTATTTCATAACGGTTTTTACCATCCTCAATTACCATTAGGGCAGTATTCGGTGGTATCAGGCCAAGATTTTCTGCGAACATGGATATTTCATTCGTTGTTTTCAAGCTATCAAGCAGCAGGTTTATTTTAATGGATTTATGGGTGAGCTTTTGGCTGTTTAATATCAACTGCTTGTTATAAAAAATTGAAATAATATCCCCGTCTATTTCGCCATTATCATACAGGCTTATTTTTAATGAATCTGATTCTACTTCAATTTCGTTCAGTACTACATTTTCCCTTTCAGTAAATTCTTTTTCGGTCACATAGTTAACTACTTTCAGAGGTGTTACAGTAACAGCCACCAATGTATCGGGTATTTCGGGTTTCCAAACCTGGTACGTTTCTTTGTATTCTCTGATGGCTTTCAGTACAGAATCAACTTTGCTGATGTCTGCATTCATTTTCAGGTTAAAGCTTACATCAGGACAGGTATACTTGTTTTCAGGGAGACTGATAAAATTTCCTTGCAGGGTGGAGCCAGCCTGGGCCACTCTCAGTGTTGCCCGCATATTCATCATGCAATCCACTTCAAAGTTTTTGACAGAACCATAGTAGGAAACCGGCACATCATAAAGACTGAGTTGCCTGCTGGCTGCATCATAATTACCTTTTACCAGCAGGCTTCGGTAAGTATTTTTAAAATAATAATTGAGAATTCCTTTTACATAATTATTCTCAGGTTGCAGAACCAGCTCTACCATATAATTACTTGCAGCGCTGTTTGTTTTCACATTGGCCTGGCCATACCAGTATCCAAAAACGGATTGGGAATAGGAATTAATTGAAAAGATCAACAAAAAGAATAAAAATATTTTTTTCATCGGGTTGTAATATCGCCAAAAGTTATTCCCCGCAGAAACGAAGTTTTACACAGTGTTATTTCAGGTACCGCTTCATTTCTCTTTCCACATCTTTTTGTTTGATGCTTTCCCGTTTGTCGTGCAGCTTTTTCCCTTTGGCAAGGCCGATTTCTATTTTGGCCAGGTTTTTATCATTAAAGAAGATGCGGAGCGGAACCAGTGTATATCCTTTCTCTTTCAGCTTTGCTTCAATTTTTTTTATTTCTCTTTTTTGCAGCAACAGTTTTCTGTCACGCAGGGGATCATGATTATTTACCGTGCCATGTGAGTATTCGGCAATATGCAGCGATTTCAGCCATATTTCCCCTTTGTGAATAAGGCAATAGCTGTCATTGAAACTGATCTTTCCTTCTCTCATTGATTTTACTTCTGTGCCGAGTAATACCATGCCGGCCTCATATTTTGCATCTATGAAGTATTCGTGATAAGCGGAGCGGTTTTTTGATTCGGACATTTATAAAAGAAAATAAGAGGCAAAAATACCTCTTACTCATTAATTATGCAGACTAATATTAATTTTTAAACAACCCAAGCACCGTCGTTAGTTTTTCTTTCAATTCTTTCCTCGGCACAATAAAATCCAGAAACCCATGCTCTAAAATAAATTCGCTTCGCTGGAAACCTTCCGGCAAATCTTTTTTAATGGTTTCTTTAATAACTCTTGGCCCGGCAAAGCCAATTAATGCTCCCGGTTCTGCAATGTTCAAATCACCCAGCATGCCAAACGAAGCAGAGATGCCGCCGAAGGATGGATCGGTTAATAAAGAAATATAAGGAAGTTTTGCGTCGCTGAGTTGTGAGAGTTTACCGCTGGTCTTGGCCAGTTGCATTAATGAAAAAGCACTTTCCATCATGCGGGCGCCGCCGCTTTTGGCAATAACCATATAGGGCAGTTTATGCTGAATACAGTAATCAACCGCTCTCGAAAATTTTTCACCCATTACGCTTCCCAAACTGCCACCGATAAATTCAAAGTCCATACAGGCAATTACAATGTCATGTCCACCCAGTTTGCCGGCAGCCACCCTCATGGAATCTTTCAGGTCTGTTCTGCTCCACATATCTTCCAGTCTTTTTTGATAAGATTTTAAATCTGTAAACTGGAGAAAATCCTTACTGCGGATATTGTCAAACAGCTCAATGAATTCATTATTATCAAAAAGTATTTCGTAGTAATCGCTGCTATTGATGCGGTGATGGAAATTACACTTGGGGCAGACATACAAATGCTCCCTCAATTCTGTAACAGGGCAGATGAAATTACATTCGGGACATTTTACCCAAAGTCCTTCAGGTGTTTCTTTTTTTTCTGAGGTTTTGGTATTAATTCCTTTCTTGATACGCTTAAACCAACTGGATTTGGTCTCTTCTGATTTATTTCCATCTCCGGCCAGGTTGGCGTCAAAATCTTCAACTTGTTTTGGCATAACCGCTTGTTATGCCACAAATATAAGGATTGCTGCCATAGTCGGGAATGAGGACATATCAGTCATAACCGTTTGACACATTTGACCTATATGACGCTCTTTGACTTAATTATTCGGAGCACCGCCATCAATCCAGCAAAGGATAGAATTTTTTTGTGAAGTAGGTAAGGAACTATTTTTGGGCATTCTTCCTGCTGATACTGCTGATCGTATAGGCGCAGCAGCAGTTGATATTTGCGCATAATTGGTCAATGGCCCCGGACCATTAAAACTTCCGGTTGCATGACAGCCGGAAATGTTACAGTTAGTTTGGATAACAGGATTTATATCAGCCGCAAAAGCTTTATTGGTAATAGTCGTGCAATCCAAATTGTTTGCTCCTCCGCCTGTGCCACTTTTACTGCAGGATATAGCAATGACAACAGGCAAGATAAGAATAGCTGCGATTAAATATTTTTTACTCATGGCATATTATACTTTGGGAAAATGATAAATTCTGTTTGGTATAAAGAATCGTGCAAAATTTTACGAAAGTTGCCTGTGCCGGAATATTTTTAGTGGTGCTTATAGAGGAGGGAAAGACTCTGTGTTATAAACGATCGATGTCATTGCCAATGAACGGAACACTTATAATTATAAAAACACCCCGGAACAAGCCGGGGTGTTCATTCTATCATGTAGGAATTTTTTTATGCGATGGTAACATCCTTATCCAAATAAACATCCTGTATCGCATTCAGTACTTCAACTCCTTCTTTCATGGGACGTTGAAAGGATTTGCGGCCTGAGATCAACCCCATGCCACCGGCTCTTTTATTTATTACTGCAG
The DNA here is from genome assembly GCA_032654705.1 of Chitinophagaceae bacterium. Lineage (GTDB taxonomy): Bacteria > Bacteroidota > Bacteroidia > Chitinophagales > Chitinophagaceae > JJ008. The sequence continues at coordinate 1,145,889 of JAULAZ010000003.1, read as the reverse complement.
TTCTTACGGCTTCGGCCAAATCACTGGCACCTGATGAGGCGCCACCACTATTAATTAAACCCGCACGGCCCATATAACAATTGGCAACCTGGTAGCGGCAAAGATCAATAGGATGATCAGAAGTAAGTTCTGAATAAATGCGGGGATCATTTTTCCCATAAGCAGATTCCCTGGTGTTCAATGCAAGGTATCCACCATTGTTCTCCGGCAGTTTTTGTTTGATGATATCTGCTTCAATGGTTACGCCAAGATGATTGGCCTGTCCTGTAAGGTCGGCAGATACATGAAAATCTTTTTCTTTTGTTTTGAAAGCAGGGTTTCTTAAATAACACCAGAGAATGGTGGCCATTCCCATTTCATGTGCCATTTCAAATGCTTTGCTTACTTCCTGAATCTGTCTTGCTGATTCATCGCTGCCAAAATAAATAGTGGCACCAACGGCAGCAGCGCCAAGGTTCCAGCTTGCTTTGATGGAAGCAAACATGATCTGGTCGAATTTATTGGGATAGGTAAGAAACTCGTTGTGATTTATTTTAACAACGAAAGGAATTTTATGTGCATACTTTCTTGACATAAATCCAAAACTGCCAAATGTGGTGACCACAGCATTGCAACCACCTTCAATAGCCAGCTTAATAATATTTTCCGGGTCAAAGTAAATAGGGTTTTTGGCAAATGAAGCTCCTGCACTGTGCTCAATGCCCTGGTCTACCGGCAGGATGGATAGATACCCGGTGTTGGCTAATCGTCCATGACCATACATGTTCTGCAGGTTACGCAACACCTGCGGGTTGCGGTCGCTGCCGACCCAGATACGATCAACAAAATTGGGACCCGGCAGATGCAATGATTCTTTACTGATTGTCTTTGACTGGTGATTAAGCAGGTATTCGGCTTTGTCGCCAAGCAGATCAAGCGTTTTTTTATTAGCCATGTTTGATTGATTTTTTTCGCTGGCAAAGATAGGGAACTGTCGTTAGCCAGAAGTCGGGAGTCGTTAGTCAGGAGTCAAAACATGCCACTCAAAATAATGTTACCCCAAACTTTAGGAGACTGGCTCCCGACTAACGATTCCCGACTAATCTTCAAGCCGGGTTTGAGTTTTGGAAATAATGGCCAGATTCTTACTCAGCATTTGTTTCAGGTTCATTTTTACTATTTCTCCCTGCGATTTGCATTTAAGAAAAGCAGGATTATTGTGATAGGCTGCCAGTTCCCTTGCCAATTGTTGCGTTTTTTCCGGGGTGGAGATAGTATCATTTGCCATAATGTCAAGCAATTCTTTTATACGATACCGGGAAGAAGCAAGCCGAAGGGCCATCATGGTTCTTTCTTCAGTCTGGTATTGTACAATGGAATCTTTGTCAAGATGTTTAAGACTTAAATCAACAAAAGGAAAGTTCTCTTTAAAGAACTGTGGCAGGTATAAGTTCTTGCGGCCTTCATGAGATTGCTGGTCAAAATCAATGCATCGGATGCGGTACTGGTAATCTTCAATATCCGGGGTGATACTAATAACAAAATTATAACTACGCATATCACCCAACAGGCGGACAAAACAACGCTCATTAAATTTTACAAACTCTTTTGCCAGCCTTATTTTATTTGTTTCAGGATTATTCATCATCTGCTGAACGAAAGTATCCCCCGGGATACCCGGGATATGTTCTTCTACCAGCGTATTTTGATCGGTAAAATAAGTAATGTGGTTTGGTGAAAGAAGATGTTCCAGTTCCAGCCCGTAAATCCTGGATGCATCAGCAATCTTGATATAGTAATGATCATAATTATCATTGTATTTATTTACAATCCGGATGCGGAAGGGGTTGGAATTACCAAAAGTGCAATAGTCAATGCGGGCAACATCCAGGTGTTTGGCAAAACTAATATCGCCTTCTGTTTTCAGGATCGCATAAATTTTTACAAGGCCTTCCCGTATGTACGTCCATTCCCGCATATCATACAACGGTTTTTCCCATAATGTGTTTTTCCCGAATTTGTCTTTATGCGGAAGCGAATAAGTAAAATGCAGAAGATCCTGGTATGTAACAGGCAGTTTCACTTCACGGGCATACTTGTTCAGGTAATTCCGTAACGCTTCCTGTACCGGGTACATTGGTTTTTTGCGGGAAGGTTTATCGTTCTGCCCTTTCTCTTTTTCTTTATCTGTAACACTCATGTCTTATAAATGTTATACCTGGTAGGTTTTAAAGTTCGGAATATTTTAGCTGATTATAAAGTTGCCTGAAATAACGATGCGAATGTAACATACGGCTTCCGTACTGAACATTTCTCCATCAACCAGCATTATCTTAGTATGGGGGAGCAGTGGCTGCAATTCATCAATATGTTTTTGCCGGAACGGAAATGGTTCAGAGGCTAAAAGCAACAGTTGACTTTTACATTTTCTATATTATTGGTAATGATCAGGTGGGAAGGAGCAAATGAAAAGATGCGGCAGGATTTTTTAAATAAAGAAATAGTTCTACCAGTTTGGTCAGTAAAAACAGACATACAGCGATTTGCTGCAAATTACAGAATCAATAAAAATGAATAAGGAGAAGTAAATTTGGCGAGCACCGCGCCTCCTGCTAAAAAAATTTAGCAGGAGGGTTCCGGACTTTGGAATCTTTTCATTGGATTTGGACACGGTGACTCTTGGGGTCGGTTTTCAAGGATCTCTTTTGGATTTTGGATGGTTTCTCGAATTGGATCTTGGATTTTACTGTCTTTTCTCAGGATTAGGTTTTCGGTTTCTTTCTATTGGATATTGGATAATCAGAAGTCAAAAATAATTACCAGTTCATTAATAAAACAGAGCAAAATAACTTGACTTTTTTGCGACGGTATTTACCTGTACTGATAGTAAAACTGTTGTCTTATTGATGTGAAAATGCCTATAAATATCTCGTAGTTTTACGAAATAAAGGCTGAGGGATGGCAGCAAGTTGATTTAAAAACGGTGATTAGTTGAATCTGCGGTTAATTTCCCAACGCCTGGATAATATCGTATTTGGTGATGATATGATAATTACCTGCCTCATCTTTGGCCAGTACGGCGCCATTTTCTTTATTGATAAGATGGCTGAGTTTTTCAACTGGTGTATCGAATGAGACAACGGGCAAAGCAGGTTCCATTACTTCCTGTACAGTTGAGTTTTTTATTTCAGGGTTATCAAATATTTTCTGAAAAAGCCCTCCTTCACTGATAGCGCCATAGGCGCCGGTTTCATTCATCACTGGTATTTGTTCAATATCATATTTTTTCATTAGTGCCACAGCTTCTGAAACGGTTTGTGTTGGCTCTACCGTTATCAAACGTTTGGTGCCTCTTGACGAAACTACATCTCTGAAAGTTTTTACATCAAGAAATCCCCGTTCTATCATCCACTGATCATTATAAATTTTACCAACATAGCGGCTTCCATGATCATGGAAAACACAAACAACGAGGTCATCTTTTTTAAGTCGGTCTTTTAATTGCAATAGCCCCTGAATGCAACTACCTGCACTGTAGCCACAAAATAAACCTTCTTCCTTTGCAAGTTTTCTTGCCATGACGGCGCCATCTTTATCTGTCACCTGTTCAAAGTGGTCAATCACACTCATATCATAATTTTTAGGAACAAAGTCTTCGCCAAAGCCCTCGCTGATGTAGGGATGCACTTCATTCATATCAATTTCGCCTGTGCGGAAATATTTTGTGAGCAATGAACCATACACATCAATTGCCCATACCTGTATGTTTGGATTTTTTTCTTTCAGGTACATAGCAGCACCTGTAATAGTGCCACCCGTACCGGCAGTGCACACAAAGTGTGTGATTTTGCCATCTGTTTGTCTCCAAATCTCCGGGCCTGTGCTTTCATAGTGCGCCAGGCGATTTGCCAGGTTATCATACTGGTTCATGTGGTAGGAGTTGGGTACTTCTTTCGCAAGTCTTGCTGCTACGCTATAATAACTTCTGGGGTCTTCAGGTAAAACATTGGTTGGGCAAACGATCACTTCTGCACCAACTGCTTTTAAAACATCTGCTTTTTCTTTGGATTGCTTGTCGGTAGTAACGAAAATACATTTGTAACCTTTTACTACGGCTGCCAATGCCAATCCCATTCCGGTATTTCCGCTTGTACCTTCAATGATAGTTCCACCGGGTTTTAGTTTTCCTTCTTTTTCTGCTACCTCTACCATTTTTACGGCCATGCGGTCTTTTATAGAATTGCCCGGGTTGAAATAATCCACTTTTGCAAGTACTGTGCAAGGAATATCACGGGTAATTTTATTCAACTTTATCAGAGGCGTATTTCCTATTGTTTCGAGTATGTTATTTTTAATGTCCATAGCAATCTAAATTCAGTGGCGCAAAGGTAATGAAACGCAATGAGTGAGAAGTTGAAGATGGAGCAAACGATACCCTTCCGCACAATATATTTTTCAGTATAAATAATAGCAAAAATATGAAGCAATACAAAAGTTGTTGATTTTTATTTTACCAGTTGCTCCAATGCTTTTTTCAAAACAGGATCATCATTATTCAACACCTGGTAAAAACCGGCATTTCTCCATTTAAACCGGGCCAGCAAAGCTTTTAACTGTAGTTGAATAGTTGTTGCTGTTTTATTCAGAACCACTTTTGAACCCACCCATTTTTGCCTCAGGCTATCCCACATTTCTTTCACATTGAACTGCTGCACATAATCTTTTGCAGATTCATATTGCTCTAATTGTTTTTTGTGTTGCAGGTAATAGTTATAGGCAAAACTGTACAGATCATTTCCGGCAATCAGGTCATTCGTTTGATGTTCATATAGTGTTGTATCAATTGGAACAAAAATATCAGGCATGATGCCACCTCCACTATAAAGTGTGTCTTTGCAGCTTGTTACAAAAATCTTTCCGTTAGTAATCTTATTAGAATCAGCAAAAAGCAGTTCTCCATTGGAATATCGCTGCCAAAGTTCATCCATGTATATTTTTTTCCCTTTTGTATAAGAACGTTGAATGCTTCTGCCAAGGGGAGTATAATATCTGGCAATGGTTAAACGGATAGCAGATCCATCATTAAGAGAATATTGTTCCTGCACCAGTCCTTTACCAAAGGTTCTGCGGCCAATGATCTTTGCCCTGCACCAATCCTGTAATACACCAGCTAATACTTCGCTGGCACTGGCCGATAATTCATCCACTAATACTACCAGTTTGCCTTTTTCAAATATGCCGGGTCTTTTGCACCTGTATTCTCTTTTTTTACTATTGACTCCTTCAGTATAAACAATCAGTTTATCACCATCTAAAAATTCATCAGCAATATCAACCGCTTCATTCATAAATCCACCACCATTTCCACGCAAATCAAAAACAAGGCTCTGAAGTCCCTCTTTTTTTAAAGTTTCCATAGCCTGCATAAATTCTTCGTAACTATTTTCTGTAAATTTATTCAGCCGGATGTACCCCGATGTTTTATCAATCATATAGGCTGCATCAACAGAAGAAACAGGAATAGTGCCCCGTGATACCGTCACTACCTGTGGCTTACCATCCCGGAGTATTTGCAACACAGCTTTTGAACTATGTTGTCCGCGGATATATTTTTTTATTTCATCGGTTGAGAAGTGTTTTCCTGTAATTGAGGAGTCATTAACTTTCAAAATTTTGTCCCCGATCTGTAAACCAGCTTTATCACTTGGTCCGTTAGGTATTACATAAACTATGTTAACTGTATCACTAAACATATTAAACTCAACACCAATGCCTTCAAAATTGCCGGCCAGGTCTTCATTGGCCTCTTGTAGTTCAACAGGTGGAAGATAGACAGAGTGGGGATCCAATTCATTCATCATTTCTGTAATTGCTTTTCCTTCCAGGGAATCGGTATTTACTGCGTCAACGTATTTTAATTTGATCAGATCCAGCGCTTCCTGCAGGGTGCTGCGGGAATTAGAGGAAAAAAAGCTATTCTTTGTCCCTGGTACTTTATTCAACTCATATCCAAGGAACATGCCGGCAATCAAGACAAGAGAAAAAAGCAATGGAAGCCAGACTTGTAATTTTTTATTTCCCATCATCAGTCTTTATTATGAAATTTGTCGCAAAATAACCAAAAGTTGCTGGTTTCTGGTTACTGGTGTCTTGTTTCGTAAATATTCAATGATATATGAAAACTAATAACCATTAACAAACTACCAGAAATTATAACATGTCTTCAATAAAACTTATAGCTGACAGCGGGGCTACTAAAGCCGAGTGGTGTTTGCTGGCTAATGGCAAAATAAAGACTATATTAACCCAGGGCATCAGTCCTTATTTTCTCAATACAGAGCAGATCACTGGTATATTACTGAAGGAACTACAACCCAAATTGAAAAATGTGGTGGTGAATGAAATCTATTATTATGGTACGGGTTGTGCCAATCCAGTAAATGCCAGATCGGTGAAAAAAGCGATCAGCAAAGTTTTTCCGGAAGCAAAAGCTGAAATTACTCATGACCTGATGGCTGCAGCAAGAGCTTTGTGTGGAAGAAAAAAAGGAATTGCCTGTATTCTCGGCACAGGTTCCAATTCCTGCTACTATAATGGAAAAAAGATTGTAAAAAACAGCCCGGGTCTTGGGTATATATTGGGTGATGAGGGTAGTGGTGCCTACCTGGGTAAAAAAGTGGTTCAATATTACTTATACGAAACTTTTGACGATGAATTGCGAAGCCGGTTTGATGCTGAGTATACAACCAATGCTGCTGAAATATTGGAAAATGTTTATAAGAAGCCGTTGCCCAATCGTTACTTAGCCGGGTTTTGCAAATTCCTGGCCGATAACAGGGGACATTATATGGCAGAGAATATTATTGAAGACGGGTTGAATGATTTTTTCTTTACCCACCTCACTAAATACAGGGAAACATGGACATTGCCAGTTAGCTTTGCGGGTAGTGTAGCTTTTGGTTTTCAGGATGTGTTGCATCAACTTTGCGACAGTTATGGCTTTGAAATAGGAAAAATCATGAAAAGACCGATGGAAGGATTGGTAGATTATCACAGCTAAAAGAAAGGAAGTATGTCATTCGAAAAAATTACAGAGCAGCCGAGTCATTATCGTTATTTAGAAAAAATGTCAGTTGGTGAAATCCTGGCAGGCATTAATAAAGAGGATCAAACTGTTTCTGCTGCAGTTGAAAAAGCAATTCCTCAAATAGAAAGACTTGCAGAAACCACCAGCGACAAAATGCTGATGGGTGGACGGCTGTTTTATATAGGTGCCGGCACCAGCGGCCGCTTGGGAATTGTAGATGCCAGTGAATGCCCGCCAACTTATGGAGTACCCTATGGTTTGGTAATTGGTATTATTGCCGGAGGCGAAAAAGCCATCACCACAGCCGTCGAGTTTGCAGAAGATGATAAGCAACAAGGCTGGAAAGATTTGCAGGAATATAATGTGTCAGACAAAGATGTTGTTATTGGCATTGCCGCCAGTGGTACTACACCTTATGTAATTGGGGCACTGGAAGAATGCAGGCTGAGAGGAATCATCACCGGAAGTATTTCCTGTAATCCCGGTTCCCCGGTAAGCGATGCCGCAGACTTTCCAATTGAAGTTGTGGTTGGGCCAGAATTTGTTACCGGTAGCACCCGCATGAAAAGTGGTACTGCTCAAAAACTTGTTCTGAACATGATCTCTACAACTGTTATGATTCAACTGGGGAGGGTAGAAGACAACAAAATGGTGAATATGCAGCTGACCAATGACAAACTGGTGGACCGCGGTGTGAAAATGTTGATGGAAAGAACCAGGATCAATGACTATAAAATGGCAAAAGAACTCCTGCTTAAATATGGCAGTGTAAAGAAAGCCGCTGATGTTGTTGCTAAATAATTTTTTTCTGCCTGCTATTTTTTCTTTCTTACCCGCCATAATACTTTTATCATGATTGTATCTTTGCAGGGAAGATCTCTTTATGCAGGATATTGAACCCTATTATAACTGGCGATACATTTATGTAAGTGAAGAAGATGAGCGGTCACCTTTTTATGGAAGAACCTACTCAGAATTTGAATTTTCCCTGACTGTTTACAATTACTATATCCATCCGCAGTGGGATGATTTTGGCAGCCGGACACTTTACCTGAAAGTATTGCTGGCTGACTATGATGAAAAATATGCGATAATTGAAATGATAGGTGAGTGGAATGATGCTATTGAAAACGACATTATGGAGTTGAAAAGGGAAGTGTTGGAAAATTTTATGGAGGAAGGTATTTTTAAGTTCATCCTGGTTGGCGAAAATGTTTTAAACTATCATAGCGACGGAAAAGATTATTATGAGGAACTGGATGAAGAAGTAAAAGAAAAGGCAGGATGGGTTGTTTGCCTGAATATGCCGGAGCAAACCCAGTATGATTTCAGGCATGCCCACCTGGACCGGTATATAGAATTGATGGAACTGGAGAACTGGAGAGTGTATAAACCTTTCCATTTATTTAAAAAGATTGATGGCGAGCAGAAGGCAAGGCTGGGGCTTTAAAATTCAAGTTACTCCGTCGTATGATTTTAATCATTTAAAACTTTTGTCTTTTTTGGTCTGCGGGTAGTATTTTTGCCGAAATTGTTTACTCCCTCTTAGAACGAAGCTTATGAAATGGTCTGAAATGTTCACTTCCTCAGTTGGTAAAAAGTGGGTAATGGCTTTGACGGGTTTGTTTCTGATTCTTTTCCTGGTAGTACATGTTTGTCTCAATGCCTGTATATGGGCAATGGATGGAGGCAATATGTTCAATAAAGGCGCCCAATTCATGGGAGGCTATATTGTTCCCAGGATATTGGAAATCGGATTATTTGCCGGGTTAATTCTCCACATTATCCAGGGATTGGTGCTGGAACTTCAAAACCGAAGTAAAAGGAAAAAAGGTTACCAGGTTGCATTGGGTAATAAAGGCAGTAAATGGTATAGCCGCAGTATGGGAATTTTGGGTAGCCTTATTTTGATTTTCCTTCTTATTCATATAAAAGATTTTTGGATTCCTAACCGGTCACATCAGGGATGGTTACTTGGTGAAGAGATAAATCTTTACGATAAAATGCATGCAGAGTTCCAGGAGTTGTGGGTGGTGATTTTATATTGCGTTGGTTGCATCTCTCTTGCCTGGCACCTGATGCATGGTTTTGAAAGTGCCTTCAGAACTTTTGGTGTGAGCAATAAACGTTATTTATCTATTTTAAAATGCCTGGGTATTGCATTTTCCATTATTGTGCCCCTGGCATTTATTATGATGCCATTGAGTTTTTATTTTGGATGGATGTAAGAGAGAATGCTGAATAGCATTCGGGACAACAGGGGATGCACAGGGAACAATAAGATGACATTAAAAATATTTTAATTAATCATTGAATATGTTGGATTCAAAAATTCCCGCCGGACGATTAGAAGATAAATGGACAGACTACAAAGGCCATTGCAAACTTGTCAACCCTGCCAATAAAAGAAAGCTGGAAATAATTGTGGTTGGAACCGGGTTAGCCGGGGCTTCTGCCGCCGCAGCATTGGGTGAACTGGGCTATAAAGTAAAAGCATTCTGTTTCCAGGATTCTCCCCGCCGGGCGCATAGCATTGCTGCACAGGGTGGCATTAATGCTTCCAAGAATTATCAGAATGATGGCGACTCGGTTTTCCGTTTGTTTTATGATACGGTGAAAGGCGGTGACTACCGGGCCAGGGAAGCCAATGTACACAGGCTTGCAGAAGTAAGCGTAAACATCATTGATCAGTGTGTGGCACAGGGTGTGCCATTTGCAAGAGATTATGGCGGATTGCTGAATAACCGCTCATTTGGTGGCACACAAGTACAAAGAACTTTTTATGCTGCCGGTCAAACCGGTCAGCAATTATTGATTGGCGCTTACCAGGCAATGGAAAGACAGGTGGCATTAGGTAATGTAGAAATGCATAGCCGTCATGAAATGCTGGAAGTGGTGATTGTTGATGGCAAGGCGAGAGGAATTATTTGCCGCAACCTGGTGACTGGCCAATTAGAAAGACATTTTGGTCATGCCGTTTTATTGTGCACCGGTGGTTATGGCAATGTATTCTATCTTTCTACTAATGCAATGGGCTGCAATGGAACGGCAATATGGAAGGCACATAAGAAAGGAGCTTATTTTGGTAACCCCAGTTTCACACAGATTCATCCAACCTGTATTCCTGTTTCCGGTGATCATCAAAGTAAACTGACACTAATGTCAGAATCATTGAGAAATGATGGACGAATCTGGGTGCCCAAAAAACAAAACGATACAAGAAAAGCCAATGATATTCCGGAAGAGGAAAGAGATTATTTCCTGGAAAGACGTTACCCCGCTTTTGGAAACCTGGTGCCGAGAGATGTGGCATCAAGAGCAGCTAAAGAAAGATGTGATGCAGGATACGGAGTAGGTACAACAAGGCAAGCCGTTTTCCTGGATTTTAAATTTAACCTCATTAATAAATACGGCAAAGCGGAAGCGAACAAACTTGGCATTGAAAATCCTGATGAAGCCACCTTGCTGAAATTAGGAAATGAAGTGATAAAAGAAGAGTACGGAAATCTCTTTGACATGTATGAAAAAATTACTGCTGAAAATCCTTATGAAGTGCCGATGCGGATTTACCCCGCCGTTCACTACACGATGGGTGGTTTGTGGGTGGATTATGAACTGATGACGAATGTAAAAGGATTGTATTGTTTGGGTGAAGCTAACTTTAGTGACCACGGTGCTAATCGTCTCGGTGCATCAGCATTAATGCAGGGATTAGCGGATGGTTATTTTGTTATTCCTTATACTATTGGTAATTACCTGGCCGATGAAATTGCAGTAAAACCTATTTCAACAGATCACCCGGATTTTGTGAAAACGGAAAAAGAAGTGGCAGACCGTATTAACACACTCATGAACATTAATGGAAAACAGACGGTAGAAAGTTTTCATAAGCGGCTTGGAAAAATAATGTGGAATAAATGCGGCATGGCCCGGAACGAAAAGAATTTGAAAGAAGCCATTACAGAAATTCAGCAATTGAGAAAAGAGTTCTGGAGCGATGTAAGAATTCCGGGTGACATCAATGAAATGAATCCTGAACTGGATAAAGCAGGCCGTGTGGCTGATTTTATGGAGTTGGGTGAATTAATGTGCATTGATGCATTGAACAGGAATGAAAGCTGCGGGGGGCATTTCCGTGAGGAAAGCCAGACTGAGGAAGGAGAAGCCAAAAGAGACGATGTGAACTATTCTTATGTGGCGGTATGGGAATATAAAAACGAGAGTAACTGGGAAATGTATAAAGAAGCATTGAATTTTGAAGTGGCTAAGCCTACGCAACGTTCTTATAAATAAAATTACTTACGTTCAATATTTGTTGTTTATGGAGCATTACACAATGAATCTTACATTAAAGGTTTGGAAGCAGAAGAATAGTAAAACTATAGGTCGTTTTGAAACCTTCCAGGTCAGTAATATTTCTTCTGAAATGTCATTCCTGGAGATGTTTGATATATTAAATGAGGAATTAATTCTTGAAGGAAGAGAACCAATTGCATTCGATCATGATTGCCGCGAAGGTATCTGCGGCACCTGTTCTATGTATATCAATGGCAGGCCACATGGCGCCTGGCATGGTACTACTACTTGCCAACTTCATATGAGGGCCTTTAAAGATGGCGATACAATTGTAGTGGAACCATGGAGAGCCAAAGCATTTCCCGTTATTAAGGATTTAATAGTTGACAGGTCGGCATTTGATCGCATTATCCAGGCCGGCGGTTATATTTCAGTCAATACCGGCGTTACGATAGATGGTAATACGATTCCTGTGGAAAAAGAAAATGCAGACAAAGCTTTTGCTGCTGCTGCCTGCATTGGTTGCGGCGCCTGCGTGGCTGCCTGTAAAAATTCTTCAGCCTTATTGTTTGTTTCTGCCAAAATTTCTCATCTGTCACTTTTGCCACAGGGTGAACCGGAAAAAAAATCAAGAGCATTGAACATGGTGGCACAAATGGACAAAGAAGGTTTTGGCGCCTGCACCAACACCGGCGCTTGTGAAGCTGTTTGTCCGAAAGAAATTTCTATAGAAAATATAGCCCGGTTGAACAGAGAATATGCTTTAGCGGGATTTGCTGCTGATAAATAATCAAAAAGCTATTACTGCTTTTAATGAGGCTGTCCAAAGAGGATTGTAGCCGGATTCTTTCATAAAAATAATGCCTGGACTTATGGCAATCTTTTCATTGAAGTAATAGCTTCCTTCAAGGGTTGCTCCGAAATTAAATTGTGTAAAGCCATTGTAAATTCCAATTGCAGGCCCGGCAGTTAAAATGATATTGGCTTTACCATTAGGGTTGTAAATGGCGCCTCCATAAGCATGTAAAAAAATATAACGGGGATATTTATAAGGATAACCACTGGCAGTTTCTTTTTTGCCAAAATAATATGCAACTCCTGTATTTGCAGTAAAACCAATTGGTTTTACCGGTTTTACATCCATCCTGCCAAAGCGATGATTGCTCCATGAATAATTTGCGGCAACTCCCAAAAAATGAGTGGATGAAAAATTTCCCAATGGAATATGATCTCCTATAGAAATACCATGTTGACTACCTGATGGGTGATTATGTTTATTAGGTCTTTGGGATTGACCAATAACACAATCAGTAATTACAATAAAGCATATCAATAATAGAAAACTCAGGAATCTTTTCATTCTTCTGATATTTTTCGAAAGGTATTGATTGCAAAGATTGCTAAATTCAACTGATAAGTACAAATATGCCTGTTTTCTAACTGGCTAACCATTATTATCAGCATTTTTCCGTGTATTAACAGGTTGGGATAACTTTAAAGCAATAAAAAGAACGAATTTTACGATTTTTAGACAAACATACACTGCTATTGAGTTGGTTAGCCAGAATATCCTGTATCATTTCTTTCACACTGACAACCTTATGGAGCAGTGCCCAAATACCCGTTCCCAATACCACCGCATCAAACCTGCGTCTGAAAGTATATAAAGTAGAAACAGATAGCCTGAAGATTGATACGATCAGCATTGTCCCCAATACTTTTACTGTTGATGGTATTCCTCCTGCAGATTACCGGCTTGATTTTGTAAAGGCAATTCTGTACTGGAATAAAAAGCCTGCTGCAGGTAGTGTTATCATTTCTTACCGTGTCTTTCCTTTTCAATTAAATGCCTCCATTCAGCGGATGCGCTACGATAGTGTGATGAATTTCTTTTATACAAATCCATTTGAATTTAAAAATGGAGTCAGCAACAGCCAGCGGGGCATTTTTGATTTTGGTACACTGAAAGCAGAAGGAAGTTTTGGCCGACAGATTGGATTTGGCAACAGCCAGGATGCAGTACTGAATTCAACATTGAACATGCAACTGAGTGGAATGCTGGGAGACAGTATTGAGATCCAGGCTGCCATCACTGATAATAATATTCCGATACAACCTGACGGTACTACACAGCAACTTAATGAATTTGACCAGGTTTACCTCCAATTCAAAAAAAGAAACTGGCAACTGAGCCTGGGTGATATAGATATTCGTCAGAACCAGGGGCACTTCCTGAATTTTTATAAACGGCTCCAGGGTATTTCTTTTCAAACGGCTAACAGGATTTCTAAAAATGTCAATTCAAAAACTTTAGTAAGCGGCTCCATTGCCAAAGGAAAATTTACCCGTAATATTTTCCAGGGATTGGAAGGAAACCAGGGTCCCTATCGTTTAAAAGGCGCCAACAGCGAATTCTTCTTTATTGTACTCGCCAATACGGAAAGGATTTTCCTGGATGGAGAGTTATTGCAGCGGGGCGAAGACCAGGATTATATTATCAACTACAATTCTGCTGAAATTACTTTTACTCCAAAGCGGATGATTACCAAAGACAGCCGCATACAGGCAGAGTTTGAATATGCTGACCGGAATTACCTGAATGCAAATCTTTATTTGTCACAGGAATTTGAGATCAATCAAAAACTTATAATCCGCATTGGTGCTTTCAATAATAGTGATGCAAAGAATTCACAAATAAATCAGTCGCTGGATACCAAACAGATTCAGTTTCTGGCTGACCTTGGCGACAGTATTCAGAAAGCATTTTATCCTGCAGCAGTTATTGATACGTTTTCGGCGGATAAAATATTGTATGAAAAAATTTATGTTGGTCTCGATTCATTTTACAGGTACTCCACCAATCCTGCTGTGGCCAAATACAGTTTGTCTTTTGTGGATGTAAAACCGGGCAATGGAAATTATGTTCCCGATTTCAATGGGGCCAATGGAAAGGTGTATAAATATGTAGCGCCGGTATCTGGAATTAAGCAAGGTCAATATGAGCCGGTGCAGATATTAGTGACACCCAAAAAGCAGCAAATTGTCAACCTGGGTATTGATTATGCCATTAACAAAACCACGTTGCTGAAAACTGAAATAGCAACGAGCATCAATGATGTCAATACATTTTCTTCCAAAGATAATGGCGATGACAGGGGATGGGCTACCAAAATTCAACTGACAAATAACAGGATGATCCGAAAGGCTGATAAATTGCAATTGAATACCGGGCTTGACTATGAATATGTGCAGAAAAAATTTAAGCCCCTCGAAAGATTGAGAACGGTGGAATTTTCCAGGGATTGGGGACTCCCGGTATCTTTTCAACCGGTGGATGAAAATATCATTAAAGGATCTGCTACTTTAAAAAATGGAAATGGCCAATCTGTTTCTTACCAGTTTATCAATTATCACCGCAGTGATAATTACAATGGTTTTCAGAATTCCATTTTGCATACTACCAATTGGAAAGGATGGCTGTTCAACAACCAGTTCTTTATTACCAATTTTAATACGCAGAATGATAAAGGAACTTTTTTACGACCCACAATTGATTTGAGTAAGCAGTTAAAGAAGGCAGATAATTGGCGGATAGGCTTCCGTTATATGCTGGAGCAGAATGCCACCCGGAATAGACTTTCAGACACTTTAATTCCCCAAACATTTTCATTCGACAGTTATTCATTGTATCTGAAATCAGATGAAAGCCGGAAAAACAAGTATGGCATTACATTTTTTACCCGATCAGATAAATACCCGGTAAGTAAAAATTTTATCAGGGGAGATCGTAGTTTGAATTTAAATCTGCAAACAGAATTACTGGCTAATCCAAAACGGCAATTCTACCTGAACACTACTTTCCGAAAATTAAAAGTATATAATGCTGTTGTTTCAAAACAGAAGGAAGACCAAACAATTCTTGGCCGTGCTGAATACAATATGACCGAATGGAAAGGACTCTTGAATGGAAATATTTTGTATGAAGCAGGAGCGGGACAGGAACAGCGGAGAGATTATGCCTACCTGGAAGTTCCGGCTGGCACAGGCCAGTACGCCTGGATTGATTATAATAATGATGGAGTGCAACAACTGAATGAATTTGAACTGGCAGTTTTTCCTGACCAGGCGAAATTTATACGCATATTTACACCTACCAATGAATTTATTAAGGCGAATTACATTACGTTCAACTATCGGTTTGATATCAGCCCAAGGGCATTGTTGAATTCCGGTGATTTGAAAGGCGTAAAAAAAATATTATCAAAAATAAGCCTGCTTACATCCCTGCAAACAAGCAGGAAATCTGTTTCGAAGGGGAATTTTGAATTTAATCCTTTCAAGTATGGACTTACTGACACAGCGTTGATTACATTATATACCGATTTGCTCAATACCCTTTCCTACAACCGGTTCAGCAGTAAATGGGGTTTTGATTTAACCAATCACCGGAATACCGGTAAATCATTACTAACCTATGGCTATGAAAGCCGTAAACAAAACAACTGGCTGATAAAATGGCGCTGGAATATCAGCAAGGCGATTTCATTAACCATTAATGGCCGGAAAGGAGTCAATGCGCTATATACACCAAAATTTGCCAATAGAAATTACCAGCTCAATGTATATAGTGCAGAGCCATTCTTCACCTTTATAAAAGGGACCGCTTTCAGAATTGTAACCAGTTACAAATTCGACAGCAAGAAAAACGTTGAGCTGTATGGAGGAGAAAAATCAATAGCCCATTCATTAAATATTGAATCAAAATACAATATTCTCCAAAACAGTTCTCTCAACGGGAAATTTACTTTTACTAATATTGAGTATAAGTTCCCGGTTAATACAACCGTCAGTTACATTATGCTGGATGGATTATTGCCGGGTAAAAATTATTTATGGTCATTGGGACTAACCAAGCGGCTGCTAAATAATATTGAGCTGAATTTTCAATATGATGGAAGAAAAGCTGGCACTTCCAGAACAGTGCATATTGGAAGAGTGTCGATTAATGCATTGTTTTAGCTAAAAGCTATCAGCTAACAGCTTTCCTCATTACACATTAAACCTGAAGTGCATTACATCTCCATCCTTTACTACATAATCTTTTCCTTCTATTCTTAACTTGCCGACTTCACGGCAGGCTGCTTCTGATTCGTATTTTACAAAGTCATCATAGCTTATCACTTCAGCCTTTATAAATCCTTTTTCAAAATCTGTATGAATAACGCCTGCCGCTTGTGGCGCTTTCCAGCCCTGGTGTATAGTCCATGCTCTTACTTCCTGCACACCGGCAGTAAAGTAGGTATATAGATTCAAAAGTTTGTAAGCTGAATGAATCAACCGGTCCAGGGCAGGTTCTTCCATTTTATACTCCTCCATGAATAATTGCTTATCATCCGCATTATCCATTTCAGCAATCTGCGCTTCGATATTATTATTCATGATGATCATTCCGGCATTCTCATTCTTAATGGCTTCTTTTAATGCATCCGAAAACTTATTGCCGGTATGCATGGAGGCTTCGTCCACATTAGCCACATACAAAACCGGTTTATCGGTAAGTAAGAACAGGTCAGCAATGACCATATTCTCTTCTTTGTCCAAATCTAATTCACGGATACTTTTTGCTTTCTCCAAATGTTCTTTACAGCGGATCAATACTTCCAGCTCTGATTTGTATTTCGGGTCAAGCTTTATTTGCTTCTCCGTTTTTTGAATTTTTTTCTGAACACTCTCAAGGTCTTTTAACTGTAATTCAGTATCAATAATTTCTTTGTCGCTAACCGGGTTGATAGGACCTTCATCCCTCAGCACATTTTCATCTTCAAAACAACGTATGACATGGATGATGGCATCCACTTCCTTGATATTGCCAAGGAATTTATTGCCCAGTCCCTCGCCCTTGCTGGCGCCACGAACCAGCCCGGCGATGTCAACGATCTCAATTTGTGTAGGCACAATGCGGTCAGGATTGACTAATTCAGCCAGCTTATTCAATCTCGGGTCTGGCACATCCACCAATCCAACGTTTGGGTCAATGGTACAAAAACGGTAATTGCTTGCCTGCGCTTTGGCGCTGCTACTTACTGCATTAAACAAAGTTGATTTTCCTACGTTGGGTAATCCCACAATTCCTGCCTGCAAAGCCATGATGAGTTTATAGTTTGGTGTTTAGAGTTTAGTGTTTGGTACCTGTAAAGCCAAAAACTTTTTGGGCGGCAAAGATAAGTGAAATAGCCGTTTGGAAGGATTGTTAAAGCCTTACTGAAAGTTCTTAACTTCAAACTCTAAACCCTAAACACGAAACATCATATGGCACTAAGCAGAATCTGGACGGCATTTATACTAATAGCACTATTTGTTGCAGCCGGAAGAGTTGTTTTTCAACCCGGCCAGCAAAATCTTTTCAGCAATATGGTTACCGGTAAAAATACCGATACCGTTGAAGTAAGATCTGTTGATTCTGCTTTAATTCCTGCCACTGTTCATAGCCAGTTGCTGGTTCAGAAAATTGCTGTTTGGGGAAAGGAGAAAGTATATAAAGAACAAAATAATTACAAAGCGTATAAATTGCTGCCGGCAAACGGAATTTTTGAAACCACAAAAGATGCAGTCAATCTTTGTATCGGTTTAATCGGCATCATGGCTTTGTTTATGGGATTTATGAGTATTGCAGAAAGAGCAGGCGGCATCAGGTTTTTATCAAGAATAATCGGGCCTTTCTTTTCAAAAATTTTTCCGGAGGTGCCCAAAAATCATCCTTCAATGGGGCATATGGTGATGAACTTTTCTGCTAACCTGATGGGGCTTGATAATGCAGCTACGCCATTTGGAATAAAAGCAATGGAGAGTCTGCAGGAAATTAATCCCGATAAAACAAAGGCATCCAATGCCCAATTGATGTTTTTATGTCTTCATGCTTCTGGGCTAACATTGATTCCGACTATCATTATCGCCGACAGGGTGGCACTGAAAGCATCTCATCCAACGGATATTTTTATTCCCTGCATGATTGCCACTTTTGCTGCTACTGTGGCTGCCTTGCTGATGGTTTCCTTCCGGCAGCGCATAAAGGTTTTTCAGCCGGTGATATTATTATGGATACTGGGAATTACCACTGTTATTTCCGCCCTGGTTTATTATATAAAAACCTTGGATGCAAAAGGGGTTCAGTTATTTTCAACAAGCCTGAGCAATGGAATTATCCTGCTTATTTTCTTACTCATCATTGCAGGAGGCATATATAAAAAGATAAATATTTTCGATGCCTTTATTGACGGGGCCAAAGGTGGTTTTGAAACAGCCGTCCGGATTATCCCCTATTTAGTAGGATTGCTGGTAGCAATTAGTTTATTGAGAAACAGTGGCGCCTTTGAATTTGTGCTGGATGGAATAAAAAATCTTTTTGTGATGCTGGGAGGTGATACAAGGATTGTTGACAGTTTGCCAACCGCCTTAATAAAACCGCTGAGTGGGAGTGGGGCAAGGGCCATAATGATTGATACAATGAATGCCCAGGGCACGGACTCATTTGCCGGAAACCTGGCTTCTGTTTTCCGGGGTTCTTCCGATACCACTTTTTATATCATTGCTGTTTATTTTGGAGCTGTAGGAATTAAGAATAGCCGTTATGCTGTTACCACAATGCTGTTGGCCGATTTAGCTGGAATAATAACAGCTATAGCGATGGCATATATATTCTTCAGATAAAAATTTCCATACTTATCATGCGGTAGAAAACAAAAAAACTGTCCCGATTCAAACGAGACAGTTTTTTTATCAGCAATAAATCCTTTTTAGTTACTTGAAAAAGATGAAAGTGTTCTTACTACCGTACCGGAAGTTGACTGGTAACGGCCACGGAAAACAAGAGTATAACTTCTTTTTCTAATTGGGGCAAAACCATTTAATGTCGCCAGCAGGTTGGCAGTGCCTGTTTCCCGTACAAACAATGTGTCATTTTCAGCCGTCTTGGATGAGGATGGATGAGGAACGTAATTGGTAACATCAGTTATCTGCACGTTAGTAAACACATTGGCATTTCTTTTTACTGAGAAAAGATCAACATTGGGAACTGCTGTTTTTGTAAAAATGAAATTGGCAAAACGAATTCTTGATGTAGTATCATCAGGGAAAATGATATCATTCCCAACAGTTTTTTGTTTTGGGGTTGTCGATGAATCATACATAAAAATGGTGTACTGTTTATTCGCTTCAAAGTTTTCACCAAACGACATTAGCGGCTGTGTTGTTGTACTCAGCGTGTCTCTTATAAGAAAAGCTTTATACCCTGATGTGATGGCAAAACTGGAGGGAGTGGAAGGAAAGGTGGAACCATAGGCCAAAGCGGCTCCTGTTACAGGAAGTCCATCCACATACACATAATTTCTTGCACTGGTTAACGTGCCGTTATAAACTTGCACAAATGCTTTATTTGAATAATCAGCATTTGCCAGTGCAACTGCCAGCCCGGCTTTTTTAACACAGGAAACAGCCAGTAATGCTGTTATAAGTACAGCACTGCAGGTAGTTAATATTGTTGTTAGTTTCATGGTAGTTATTTTTCAGTATTAATAATTTATGGCTTAGAGAACCAGCATTCTTTTGTGTGATAATCGGTTCCTACAGGATAGGCCCCGATAAGAGTCAATGCCGGTATATTATACAGGTATTCTGAATTGTATCTTGGCCTGGTGCGATAAACCAATTTACCATTGTTACTGCCGGAACTTCCGCTAAAGAGATCAACCCCTGTCGGAACTTTAAACCCGGCATATACCTGTTGCCCGGTGGCAGGATCCAGGTTGTTATAATGATACCTGCGGATATCAGCCCATACATCATGAATACCCCAGCCGTACATGGCAATATATTTCTGAAGCATCACCTTGGTTAACGTCATATTTGCAAAATCAGCAACAACTGGAACAACAGCCGGGTTAGCCAGGTAAGCTGCCTTGTTTATTGCATTAATATCTTTTCCTGCCGGAATGTTTACATTATAGGAAGTAGAAAGCATATCAAAATTCAAACTGATACCATTTATATAAGCAGCTTTTGCATTTAAATACTGAGCTTTGCGTACTAAGGCCTCAGCTTTCAGGAATTGCATTTCTGAAGCTGTCATGATCGGAAATTCGGCTTCATCCCTGAAAATATATTTACCGGCTGTGCCATTAGTCAACAGAAGACCAGCAATAGGAGTGTAACCAAAACTTGCATAGGCAGTTCCTACAAAACTTTCAGGAAGATCAGCGGTAACTAAAGCGGGATTGATAGCAGTTGACCAGGATGGTGAATAACCTTTGATCGTACCATTTGGATTTCCTCTTAGCATATACCATGCCCTTGGATCAGCCACACCTGTAAAAGCGAGAGTATTGGCGCCGGACATCAGGTCAGCAATAAATGCAGACTGGCGGATACCGGAACTGGAATTATTCACATTCCCCCTGGCAGTTCCAAAATAATTTGAAGTACCAGTGATTCCTGTGTTTTGAAACTTTGCCGTTGCATTATCTGCATTGGTTGTCATGGATAGATCTGCATGATAAATAACAGAATCAGGATTGTAAGTTGATTTGTTATGAATGTATGCAAACGAACGGGCCAGGATACCATGAACAAATTTTTTCCAGGTTTCCAAATTCCCTTTGTTGAAATAAAAATCACTATTGGTGAAATTTGTGGCATTCATTCCACCACCTGTTCTGCTTAGAAAATCCAGCGCCCTGTGACAAATAACCCTGACGGAGTCATACACTTCATCCTGGCCATCATAACTAAATTGCTGACGACTTTGATCGAAAGCCTGGCGCAATATAATTTCACCATATTGGTTGGTTGCTTCAAACATGCTCCATGCTCTTAATGCCCATGCCGCACCAACATAATCCCATTTCTGTTCTTCGCTTCCCCATTCAATAATCCGGTTTATATTCTGCCCCATTCCATAATAATGGGCTGCCCACATGGAGCCCATGTTATCACTTGCCCCAACTGTTCCGGCCATTTTATCATAAAATGTTCCGATATTATCTGTTGCAGAAGAAATATAACTTCCCCAAAACTGGATATACCTGCCGATTAATAAGCCATCGCCGCAGGTGCCATAGGCGCTGCCAGCAGCAGAGGAGCTACCGGTAAGGCTACCAATTAAGCTTGGAAATATTAATTCTATCGGTTGTTTTACCAGAGCGTTTGGATTTGCATATGCTTCATCCAATTTTTTAGAGCAGGAACTGGCGGTTATCAAACCAATTAGTCCGGCTGCAATAAAATATTTAATTGTAGGTTTCATAATCATCTGGTTTTTAAATTATTTAAAAATTGCTTTCAGACCAAAGTTTAATGCCATTGGAACGGGAAGGCTTCCGTAATCAAAACCCATTCCGCCAACTCCGTTTGATCCTGCTGTATTACCATTCACAGAGGGATCTGCACCTCTGTAATTGCTCAGTAAGACAAGATCACTTCCAGTGACAAATAAACCCAGTGATTTGAATACCCTTAGTTTATTAATGAAATTTGCAGGTAATGAGTAACTAAGAGTGATATCCCGCAATCGTA
This sequence comes from Chitinophagaceae bacterium, assembly GCA_032654705.1. Taxonomy (GTDB): domain Bacteria; phylum Bacteroidota; class Bacteroidia; order Chitinophagales; family Chitinophagaceae; genus JJ008. Next base: position 1,123,961 of record JAULAZ010000003.1, on the reverse strand, counting down.
AGTAATTAACATTCTTCTCTATGAATTCTTCTTCCGGCATGCCAGTATAATAAGCTTGCTGGAAATAAGGAACAATAGAAATAGTATTAACAGTTGGGGTAGCTGAGTTTTGTAAACCATCCAGTAATACACCATCCACCACTCTTGGTCTTTCCCTGTCAGCAGTGCGCTGGCTTTTTCCCTGTAGAGTTAAATACATGTCAGTTGCATTAAACACATCACCACCAACTTTCAGATCCCAAAGAAAATTAAGACCCCAGTTTTTGTAACGGAAAGTGTTAGTAGTTCCTAAAGTAAAATCAGGCATCCTGTCTCCAATCACCAGGAAAGTCCCTTCTACAATTGGTAATCCAGTGGTAGGACTGATTAAAATTTTTCCAGCATTGTTACGTTGATAGTGGAAACCAGTGATTGTAGTTGCGGACATGCCCCTGATCATACCGCCTCTTGCATTACCATAAAGCCATGTATCAGCAATATAAACTTCGTATGCAATGGCTTCAGGCAATGTCAGCACTTTGCTCCACATATGGTTAAAGTTGAACTTCACATTCCAGGCCAGATCTTTTTTGCGCATGGCAACCACGTCCATTACCAATTCTACGCCCTGGTTCCGGGTTGAGCCTGAGTTCTGTGTATTCAAAATAAACCCGGTGGCATAACTGGCCCTGAATTGGTTTAGAATCTGTTTGGTACATAAAGCATTGTAATACGCAAAATCAAATGACAAACGGCTATTGAATAATCTTATTTCAGTTCCTAACTCATAGGTACTTTGCTTTTCAGGTGCCAGGTTTGGATTGTTATTATCAAATCCCCATGAATAAATCAGGCCAACATTGCTGCTGGTGAAATTATTTACGAATACCGACTGATTTTTATACGGGTCAGGATATCTTGCTGTAGTGGCACGGGAAGCACGGAGTTTCCAGTAATTGATAAACTTTCCTTTCATCCTGGGAAAGATATCAGATACAATGGCGCTGACACTGAAACCGGGAAAATTATATGCCCTGTTCTTTTTGGGGAAAAGAGACGATTGCTCAAAGCGTTGTGTATAGCTTACGAAGAAAAGATTATTATAACTAAGTGCAGCTTCTCCGAAGACAGCGAACTGGTTCTGAATAGACAGGTTAGGCAGGCCAAAATTATTTCTCAATAGTCTAAGCCGTGTACTCAGCTTGGTGATACTGGTGTCGCTTTTTGCCCCAACGACAGTATTAAAGTTTGCATCGGTTACTACCACTCCATTTTTCATCAATTTATTATAGTTGGGAGATCCAACTACTTTACAAATGGAATCTACCAGGTTAGTTCCTGTGATAGAAAACATTTGTGTTTCGTAATTCTGCCACATGGTACCCACCATCAACCGGCCAGAAAATTTCTTATAATCTTTTTTTGCAGTTGCTGTGATGGTATGGTTATATCCATAATAGTCTTTCCAGTAATTCGTCAATCGTCCATATCCTCCATTCTGGAGGGCACTGGTCAGATAGGAAAGCGGGGAATAAAAAGTATATCCACTGCTTGAATAGGTGTCATATCCAAAACGCCCGGCAACACTCAGCCATTTAAATGGATTGAGATTGATACTGCCGGAAAGAATCTTACGCACCGTTTTATCATAGCTCACATTGCGGCTTGTATTATATAAAGGGTTATCAATTTCTGCATAAGGGTCCGCAGAAAAAACACTGATCTTATCCCCATTTACATCCTGGAAGTTGGCAATATCATTATTTACAGGCCACACATACAAACCTAATAAGTAACCACCGGCGCTTCTTAAAGGTTTGTCATTTGTTTGGTTGATATACTGGAAAGAAGGAGAGAAGTCAATCCACTTTCCAATCTTGGTTGTGTTAGTAACCTTTACATTAAATTTTTTAAAATCGTTACCGGGGGTTACAGCTTTTTCATCAAAATAGGATCCCGATACTTTAAAACCGGTATATTTTGTGCCGATATCTGCACTCAGGTTATGTGCCTGGGAAAAGCCTGTTCTGAAAAAATTATTAATATTATTATAGCGTTGCATGCCGTCGGGATATTTGGGACCAAAATAACTTCCTGATATACCACTGAATGAATTAGCGGGAATGCCATTTGTTCCAGTGCCGTAAGTGTTATTAAGGTCGGCATAGCGGGTTACTTCTGTTACCCGAAAGCTGTTATCATAAGTTATTCCAACTTTTACTCCCACTGTTCCTTCAGTAGTTGCTTTTTTTGTTGTGATGATAATAGCACCGGAGCTGGCCTGGCTACCATAAAGCGCAGCTGCTTCAGGTCCTTTTAATACCGTTACAGATTCAATATCTGCCGGGTTGAGATCTGCAATCCTGTTGGTGTAATCATTATTCCTGTTGGGTAGGTCAGAAGCCAACCCGATACCGGAACCACCATTTGATGTTTCATTTATGGTGCTGTTGTCAAGAATGATACCATCCACCACAAACAATGGTGAGTTAGATCCTGTTAAAGAATTAAAACCTCTTAACACAATTTGCGAAGAAGCACCTGCTTGTCCTGATGTTGGGATAACTGTAAGGCCGGCAACACGTCCCTGCAAACTGTTTAAAAAGTTTGCTCTTTGTGATTCCGCAATTTCCTTTCCGCCCACTTTTTGAGTGGAATAGGAAACCTCCCTGGCATTTCTTTTTATATCCAATGCCGTAACAATTACTTCGCCCATGGTATTGTCGGCTGTTTTAAGACTAACGCCAACCATATCGCCAGTTCCGGGTTTTACTTCATAAGTCTGGTAACCAACATGGGTTATCTGGAGTGTTTCTCCGGGAGATATTTTAATAGAAAATTTTCCGTTCGCATCGGTCTGTACTATGCGACGGGTACCTTTTACCCTGACCGTGGCACCAGACAAGGGTGTTTTACTATCTTCGGATACAATAGTACCCGTGATGGTTCTTTCCTGTGCCTGCACAGCAGCCGGAAGGAATAGAAACATCAACGTAAAAACGAATAACAAATGGAGAATTTTTCTCATAACAGTTGTTTTTATTTAAATGAATACCAGTTCCAAATTTAATATCAGAGCACCTCAATTCCAGCATCAACATAAGGTTGCAAAATAGGATCTCCCGGGTTTAATTCGGTAATCAAGGTATCAATTTCAGTGATACGACAAACTTGTATTGGTTGCACAGTGTTCACTTTCTCAGCAATTGCCAGGCAAACCACTTTTTTACAAGAGTCAATCATCGCCTTTTTTAGCTGCACTACTTCCCAGTCGTTATCAGTAATACCATGTTCAGCATCAATGGCGTTAGTGCCCACAAAACAAATATCGGCTTTTATCTGTTTTATTTTGGCTATCGCCTCAGACCCCACCGTTATCTTGGAATTTTTTGAAATTTTATCTCCAATCATTATCACTTCGATATTGGGGTGCTGCATATACTCAAGAATAGCAGGAATGCTTCCGGAGATGAAAGTGGCCTTCAAAAGCGGAGGTAATGACCTGGCCATTTCAATGATGGTGGTGCCACCGCTGGTAAGCACAAACATTCCATTATGAATTAAACTAATTGCTTTTTGCGCTATTGTCTTTTTTTGTGTTTGAGAGTAAACGCCGTTAGTGGAAAAATAAACATGATTGAAAGAATGAGATAAGGCACCGCCATGTACTTTTATCACTTTGCCATCATCCGCCAATTCCTGCAGGTCACGACGAATCGTATCTTCTGACACATTTATTTCTGTGCAGAGAGAAGAAGAAAGTACTTTGTTATGCAGGTTCACCTGGTGAAGTATGTAAGCCTGCCTTTCCTTTTTCAACATCAGTTAGAATTTGGCGCAATAAATGTAAGTGATATTCCTGCATAAAAACGCAGATACCTGAAAAAATTTGCAGAATGTGGAAAGTTGGGGGAAATAAGCAAGTATTGTGTACCAGGTACAAATTTGATTTCATTTGGGAAGAAATCAAAAACTGATAATTTCAAAATATATTTCACAAAGACGCAAAGAAAGCACAGAAAAATTTCACTGATGAAAACTATCTGCCAGACATCTTTGCGTCTTTGCGGGAAATCAATAATTATACTTTCGGGTTATTTCCCAAATGTGAACCTTGCAGAAAAGCCAATGGCAGCCGGTTCAAAATTTATATTGCTAACTAAGTTTAATTCAGGTTTCCAATCTAATGAGATATTTAAAGGCACGTTGCTGAATTTATAATCAAGGCCAATTATTCCCTGTGCTCCAAAATTGGGATCGGTTGATGTTTTTGATGAATTAATATTAACTTTTTTTATAAAACTTATATAGCCACCTGCCCCATAGAAATATGTCAACCCCGAAGGAGTTAATGGTTTATAAAATTCAACTAAAGCACCCAGTGCCAGCGGATCGCCAAAACTAAACAGCCCTTCTATTGCTGTTTTTGCAGATATAAAATGTTTGATGGAAATGGAGTTATTCTGCATGGCACTCGAACTGCTGAGACGTACACCCAACGCAGTTTTATAATCCTGTGCTGATAAGTTGTTAAACATCCCGATAGAAGCAGTTAACAGAACGGCTATGACAATTTTTTTCATGACAATTTGATTTTGTTCTCTTATAAACGAAAAATGATGCCAATTAGCTCTAAATGAAATGCAAAAGTTAAGATAGTGAGCGGGAAATGGTGAGTAGTGAATAGGAGAGAGGGGATATACAGCTTTGATAGTTTCAGTGTATTATTATCCTTTATATCAATTGCAATTGTTCTGATATTTATTTTGGCTATACCGGAGTTGCTGTTTACATTTTACAGCATAGTCTGTTAGGGATATTATTGTGTAATTCACTGCTTTCATCAACCAATAACCCAACTTCGCCAGTACTCTTTGGGTAAACCAGTAACCAGCAACTTTCCTCATTCAAATAACTCAAACTTTGTTTTTGGCCGGCGGTTTTCCAGCCAACGGAATGTTGGCAAACGCATTTCTTTAGGATTTTTTTGTTTTATGGGCCAGATGGTACCCGTGACGCTGCTGCGAAAAACAACTTTTTGCAGTTCCTGGTTGCTGAAATAAATATCAAGTATGTCTGACCTGGATTCATTAATGCCGGTATAGGCGCTGTCTTCATCCTGTATATAATAAATACATTCGGCAAAACCGGAAGCCCGGATAGAATCCATGGAACCATCAGTAAAAAAACCATCCATCCGGGTAGATTTGATCTGGTTATAAACCTCCGGGTCAATCTTGTTGACCAAAAAACTGTTCTCAAATACTTTTATTCTGTCAGCTTTTTTGTTTTTGGTAAATACTAAAATCGTATCGCCGGTAATTTGGCTTTCCTTGGCCCAAAGAACCGGATCCTGGAACAGCCGGAAAGTAGAATCTTTGAAAGAATAAAATAAACTGTCGCTGCCTGCCTGCAAAGAATCGGAAAAAATCCGAACATGCCGGTACGCTTCGAAATAGCGGTTGCTGCTGTCTTTATTATTTGTATTCACTACTTTAGTTCCATGCACTGTGTCAATAACCAGGGAATCTTTTTTGCCATATAAATCAGTGAGGCGGGCAGAGAATAAAGTATCGGCGGTAATATATATGGAATCCTCTTCCTGCTTTACTATCATCAGCGGTTTGCCGGTAGCCAGTATCGCATCAGTCTTGTTATTTCTGAATATCCGGTTAGCAAGAATTGTTGTCCCCTGCACAGAATCAACAACCATTGCATTTCCTTCGGCTTCAGAAGTGCCGAGGCTATCATTGAATGCAACCCTGTTTGCAATAATCAATGTTTGCCCGTCATGTATAACAGGTCGTTGACCAAACTCTGCCCGCCCGGTTGCAATATTGTAATAACCTTCCTTTGTTTCAATCGTTCTTCCGCTGCTGTCTTTAATAAAAGTTTCTGCAATAAACCTGGTTGTTTGAGACTGCGTATTGTAAATCAGTGAATCGGTTTTAATATAATAAGCCGGGTCCTTTAGTTCCACATTTTTTTTAAAATAAACATCCCTCAAACCGGCATAATAATATCCCTCCTGGCTGGTAAGCACTGTTTTCTTATTTATAACTTTTCCACCATGCTTATAAATGCCAATATCAGTGGTCATGTCGTATTCAAGATCGGGAGTTGTTAATTCTCCCTTGCCGTCGCTTAGTTTTACCCCGCCATCCAGGTACGCAAGCTTTTTATCGATCAGGTAACGGAGATGGCTTGAATAAATATTGGCCGTATCTGAATCATTAATATGTACATGGCCCCAAGCCTCAAAAGTGTTAGAGTTATTATTAATAACACAACTGTCGCACCAGAAAAACGAGGTCCCCTGTTTCAGTTTTACATTGCCAGCCAGTATCTGCAATTGTGTGGAGTCATTTACTTTTCTGAATTCCAGTTTGCGAACACCGGGTAATATTTCAATGGTAAGCAGGCTGTCGCTATTTGGTGAAGTGGTTTCAGATACAGGCGGAGTAACCTGTGCAAAGGAAATAACAGGGCAGAATAAAAGCCCGGTAACAAACAAGCAAAAAATAATCTTAAGATGTCGCATTAATTACACTACTTCGGTATGCTGTCTTTTTTTGAGGGTGAAGTTCGGGCTCCTCCTTTATCTTTTCTCCCAAAGATGGACAAATTAACGTAGCGTTTAGGGTGTTCCCTCAGGTCATCCAATGTTATTTCAAGGCTTAAAATGGCATCATTGAGTTTATTATAAAGCGTTTTATCATTGATCAGGGCGCCCAGTGTTCCATCCTTGCTGGTAATTTTAGCTGCGGTGGCTTTCAATAGGTTGATTGTTGATTTAAGAGAGTCAATAGTAGGTTGTATATCGAGTGCAGCTAATTTTTCAGAAGCCTTTTTTGCATTGCTGATCGTTTGCTTGATGTTATCAGTATTCTTTTTTAGTTCTTCTGTTATTTCGCTTGCATTGTTTAGTGTTTTTGCCAACGGCCCGGTCTGGTTATCCAGCAATCCATTCAAGGCACTGCTGGCCTTGTTCAGGTTGGCCAATGTTTGCTGAAGATTGTTTCGGTTTTCTGCACCTATTACTTTATTAACATTACCAAGGACAAGGTTAAGAGTGTCCAATGAATTCCGGACTTTGGCTAAGGTGGGGGCAAACTGAGCCCTTACATCATCCATGATACTGGGGTCTTTCCTGGTTTCCAGGGTATCTCCGGGTTTAAGAAAAATGGTGTCTGTTCCTTTTTCAATGATAATAGAAGATCCGCCTACAAGCGGGGTGGAAATAAAGGCCTTCGAGTCCCTGGGGATATTTACCGGCACGGTAAGATTTATGGTTGCTACAATGCCATTCACATTTTTATCTTTTGCAGTCAGGGCATAAACACTGCCAATTATATACCCGTTAATTTTTACATCATTTGATTTGGAAAGTGAACCTAAATCGCTGAACACCGCATAAATTCTTTTACTGCGGCTAAACAAATCTTTTCCTTTCAGAAAATTGAACCCAAGAATAAGAATGGTAAGGGCAGAAATGGTCAGTACTCCAACTTTTGTTTCATTACTTATTTTCATGAAGATGCTTTTACTTAGGCCAATGAGTGAATACAGGCTGCCAAATTAGCTAATTATTTCCAAACGTTTCCGAAGATACTCAGAAGGCCTTCTTATCTGAATCCGAATCGGCAACCGTCTTCTTAGCCTCCAATTTTTCCTTATACAGTTTAATCGCATTAAAAATATTGGCAACAATTTCAGCTTGTCCACTATTACTATTGATATATTCTTCTTCTTCTTTATTAGATATAAACCCAATTTCAACAAGCACACTGGGCATGCCGGTGGCCTGCAACACCCAGATGCCTTTGTCATTTCGCTGTTTTACTCCCCGGCTTACCCTGCCGGTTGATGCAAAACCACTTTCAACAAGATCGGCCAGGTTAAGGCTCTTTCTGAAAAAACTCTGGGCATAGATGAGCATTCTTGCTTTATCAACCGGATCGGAGGGGTCGGGAAGATTAATGGCGGAAGTAGAATCAATTTCACCATAATACTCCTCTGCTTTTTTTGCCACCGAATTGATTTTCGAGTCATTTTTATTTACGGCCCATACATAGGTTTCGGTGCCATGTGCAATATTTTCTATCCAGTAACTTTCGTATACTGGCACTTTGATGTTTTTTGTAATCCATTTCTTTTTTACTTTAACTTTTTTTGTTTTAGTAATATAGGAAGTAACTCTTTTGCCATACCAGCCTCCGGGAGCCCTGCCTGCTGAGTTACAGTGAACCGCAATAAAAAGATCGCCTTTAGATTCATTGGCCAGGTTGGCCCTGTATTTCAAAGCAGCATCTTTATTAGGCGAATTGCCCGGAAGGATATCTGATTTGCGGGTGAAAATAATTTTTATATCCGGAAATGCTTTGGCAATAGTATCGGCCAGTTTCAGTGAAACAGCAAGGCTCACATTTGCTTCTGATGAAAACTGTCCTCTTGCACCCGGATCCAAACCTCCATGACCCGGATCAATGATGATTGTTTGAATGGGCTTTCTGGATCCATTCTGGGCAAGAACAGGGATAAAAATAAAAGAGACAACCAGGATAATTAAAGTGCTTAAAATTTTTTTTGTCATGCAGTCAGGTTGCAGGTAATAGAGATATTAGTTTGTAAATTTAACGGCAGAAGAAAGGAATTAAAAACCTTTTTTCTCTTTTTGTTCTACCGTATTCAGAAAGGCTTTTACGTCTTTTGATTCAGGATTATTATTGCCGGAATTATTATCATCATTTCCTGAAGCTGATTGTTGCTTTTCCAGCCAGGCCATATAAGTTTTAACAGCTTTTAAAATACAATCCGCGGTTTCTTTTTGTCCTTCTTTACTGTTCAGGTAATCTTCTTCAGTCCGGTTGGTAATATAACCTGTTTCTACCAAAATACTCGGCATCGCAGTTGCCTGCAATACCCAGATACCTACCTGGCGCTGTCTTACATCTCTGTCAACACGGCCCACTTTGGCAAATTCATCCTGTACAAAGCCAGCCAGTGTAGCGCTGCGTTTGAAATATTGTTTTGTTTTTAATAGTGATAAGGCGATAAACTCCGGCGCATTGGGATCAATGTCACCATAGTTTTGTTTATAGTTCTCTTCTTCCAGCATAGGTGCATTTTCCCGTACCGCTAATTCTTTGTCATCATTTTTATGCGCCCCGCAAATGTATGTTTCGGAGCCTTTGGCGGGGTTGGGTGTAGTCCATGTGTGGTACACAGGAACTTTTTTTGTTTTCTTCTTCTTGTTCTTTCCTTTTCCAACATAATAAGTAACGGTTTTGTGACCAGTAATTTCTGAATGCCGTTGCGGAACTGCAGCATTAACATGAATACAGATAAACAGATCACCCTTATTTTCATTGGCAATTTCGGCACGGCGGTGCAGGGCGGTAATATTTTCAGAGGGCCGGCTTTCTACTATTTTTATTTCAGGCATTTCATCCTGGAAGTCTTTTACCAGTTCTTTGGAAACAGCCAGGCAAATATCATCTTCATAGGAATAAGAACCTTTGGCGCCGTTGTGTCCCCCGTTTTCCATAATACCATGCCCCGCATCCACAATAATTGTCCGGACGAATTTTTGCCTCTTTGGTTCTTTTTTGCCAAAAGAAAAAATACAGAGGCTGAAAGAAGCAAGCAGAAAAAAAAGAAGTGTTCGATTAATCATGAGTTTCCGGTAATTTAACGGGTTGAGACAATCTTCACATTTTGTTTAGGCATCATCATTGGGCACCTGTTGATAATAAATTACATTTGCCTTCAACCAGATGAAGCAACTGTACAAATTTACGCTAAACAATTTTTTCAAAGTTATATTGATGGTGATGTTATTCACATTAACGTGGAAAACATCTGCCGGATATAGCTATACAGCGGATTTTCGCAGTCCTTTAACAAGTCTTGCAGATACAACCAGGCCAATCAAACCAGCCGACAGTACTCACCGGCTAAGAACAGCAATCAGCGATACTACCAGATTACCAGGGCAGAGTGGCAAAGATTCATCCGTTATTAAACAAAAGGTTGACACATTCTCACTCCGAATTTCAAAAGACTCTTTAGAAGCGCCATTGAAATACGCAGCCGAAGATTCTGCCGTGGTGCTGATAAAGGGTAAAAAAATTATTTTGTACGGTAAAACGAGAACCGATTACAAAGATATTACCCTTACAGCGCCAAAAGTTGAATTAGACCAGCAAACGCAGGTTGTAACGGCTGTGAACAGGAAAGACAGTACTGGCGAGGTATTGGAAACCGCCCATTTTAAAAGTGGTGAAAATGAATTTACCAGCGATACGATTTGGTATGATTTTAAATCGCAAATAGGATTAACAAAAAATACTTATACTGAGCAGGGCGAATTTCTCGTTATTATAGCTGATGGCAAAAAGGTAAACGAGAATACAACTTTTGCAAATAAAGCAAGATTCACTACCTGTATGCTGGATGATCCGCATTTTGCTTTTCGCACCAAACGCATGAAGATCATCAATAAAAAACTTGCTGTAACAGGAGCGGTTGGTTTGGAGTTTGAAGGAGTTCCTTTACCACCACCCTTTATGCTTCCATTTGGATTTTTCCCGTTGAGCCAGGGTCGTCATTCGGGTTTTTTGCCGCCACAGTTTGCCAACAACGAAAGATATGGTTTGGGGCTGGAAGGTATTGGCTATTATAAAGTGCTCAGTGATTATTGGGATGTGGAATCCAGAGCCAATATATATTCTTATGGCGGCTGGTCAGTATCCATAAGGCCAAATTACCGGAAGAGGTATCATTATAATGGCGGCTTTGCTATCGGCATACAAAGCACAAAAGAAAATTTTAAGGGTGATCCTGATTTTTCAAAAACCAAAACCTATTCTGTTTCCTGGAATCACTCTGTGGATAGCCGTGCAAGACCCGGCACAACATTTTCCGCCAATGTAAATGCCAGCTCTACCAAGTTCAACCAGTATGTATCAAATGATCCCCGGCTGAATTTTCAGAATATTCAGACTTCTTCCATTGCGTATTCCAAAACATGGAAGGACAAGCCGTTTAACCTTACGCTCAGCGCCAACCATAATCAAAATAATCTTTCCCGCCTTGTCAATATTAGTTTGCCCGATGCAGGGTTTACAGTCAGCACCCTTTATCCTTTTCAGAAAAAAGAATCGGCAGGTGCTGCAAAATGGTATGAAAAATTGGGAGTTGGTTACAGTGGAAATTTCAGGAACCAGGTTTCTTTTTATGACACAGCATTCAGGTTAAAACAACTGATAGATACTTTGCAGTGGGGAGCGCAACACAGTTTCCCGATTACAGTAGCCTTGCCTCCGATATTGGGAGGAGCCGTTATCGTTTCACCGGGAGTTTCTTTTTCGCAGGTTTGGATTGCACAAAAATTCCGTCGCAGCTGGAATCCTGCAACTAAGAAAGTAGATACAACTATTACAAAAGGAATCTTTATGGATAACCAGGCATCATTTTCCTTGAGTTTTAATACGGCCATTTTTGGAACATATCAATTTAAAAAATCAAGGATTATTGCTATTCGCCATGTCATCAGACCTATGATAAGTATGAATTACAGGCCCGATCTTTCGAAAAAGCATTTTTATACCACCCAGCTTGATACCATTGGTAATAAAAGGGAATTTTCCGAATTTGAAGGAGCATTATATTCCGGTTATTCAAAAGGGAGAACAGGCGGCCTTGGTTTTCAGTTAGACAATAACCTGGAAATGAAATGGCGTTCTAAAAAAGATACTGGTGAAAATTCAATCAAAAAAATAAAGCTGATTGATGGTTACGGATTTTCCACCGGGTATAATTTTCTCCGCGATTCAATGAAACTGGATCATTTCAACCTGTACCTCCGCACCACACTGTTTGAAAAAATTAGTATAACGGCCAGTAGTACATTAGACCCTTATCAAAGCGATGCAAGGGGAAACGATATTAATAAATATGCCTGGCAGGGAGGTAAGTTTAAGCCGGGAAGACTTACATCCGGAAGTGTTTCAATTAGTACCAATTTTAGAAGCAAAGCAAAAGACCCGAAGAAAGATGCCGAAAGAAAAAAACAGGTGCAGCAACGCCTGAATGATCCCAACCTGATTGCAGACCAGCAGCGGCTGATGGAATATATGCAACAAAATCCTTCTGAGTTTGTTGATTTTAATATTCCCTGGCAGGTAAGTTTTGGTTATTCATTGTCATTTTACAACAGGTTAAAACCTGACTACAGTGGTTTTGTAAAAGATTTTGCGTCTAATGTAAACTTCAACGGAAGTTTTAACCTTACACCTAAATGGAATTTCAGCGCCAACGGCTACTATGATTTTGATACGCACAAACTGCAAACTTTCCAGATGTCAATTAGCCGTGAAATGCATTGCTGGCAGATGTCCATCAATATTACCCCGGTAGGCATGTACAGGTTTTTTAGTTTTACAATTAACCCCAAAGCATCCGTATTACAGGATCTGAAAATAAACCGCACCAGGTCATTCCAGAATTTTTAATTACTGTTCCGAACATAGCAATCTTTCATCAGGCTAAATACCTTTTCATTCAGTTGCTCTGCTGTTTGCCCATTCACCGGAACAGCTTCCAGGAAATGCAATTGCAGACGGTTTGGCCAGAAGAAAAATGTTTTATTCAGCGGCATTGTTTTTTTTGTATTGATTATTATGGCTGGTATTATTTCTTTACCTGTACTGGCAGCTAAAATAAATGCACCCCCATGAAATTTTTTTAACGGATCAGTTGTTCGGTTTCGGGTGCCTTCGGGATAGATGCACATATGCATTCCTTTTTTCAGCACATTGGCCATTTTCGCAAAACTTTCTTTCCGGCTCTTATCATTTTTTCTGTCAACAAGCACTGAGCCTTTCATATAATAGAATCCAAAGAATGGAATTTTAGCAAAGCTGGTTTTTGCAATTGTTTTATTTGGCCCCGGAATAAAAGGTGATAAAAGCGGTATATCCATCATAGAATTGTGATTGCAGGTAACGATATAAGTTTTGCCCGGATTGAAATGTTCTTTGCCTTTTACCGAAACAGGACAGCCCACCAACCGCAGCCAGATATTCATCCATAACCGGGCAATGCCAATAAATATTTTTTGTCCTCCCGGATCTGGCAACAGCCAGGTAATCATTGAAGGAATATAGAATACAAAAAAGGTTGCAATAAAGCTTGTGATTCCCCAGAATGCCCAGATGCGGCCCAAAATATTTTTGAGAACATTCATAAAAATGTAATTTATAATTTCCAGTCAATGGGGTCAATTCCCTTGCTCATTAAATATTCATTGGTTTTGGAAAAATGATTGCAGCCAAAGAATCCTGCATGGGCAGAAAGGGGAGAAGGATGAGCCGATTTGAGAATGCAATGTTTCTTCTCATCAATCAAAAGCTTTTTCTCCTGTGCAAATTTGCCCCAGAGAATAAAAACCACATGCTCTTTTTTAATTGATATTTTTTTTATAACCTCATCAGTAAACTGCGCCCAGCCTATTTTTGAATGACTCATCGGTTCCCCGGCACGAACAGTCAGTGAAGCATTCAGCAAAAACACTCCTTGTTCAGCCCAATGGGTCAGGTTACCATGATTGGGAATAGGAACGCCAACATCATTCTGAAGTTCTTTGAAAATATTTACCAGGGATGGGGGTGGAGTCACACCATTTTGAACTGAGAAACATAAGCCATGTGCCTGGCCGGGGCCATGATAAGGGTCCTGACCCAGAATTACCACTTTCACTTTATCAAACGGCGTTGTATTAAAGGCATTAAAGAGGAGAGAGCCGGGCGGATAAATAATTTTTCCCTGCGATTTCTCCGTTTTAATATGCAAAGCAATCTGTTGAAAATAGGGTTTACCGAATTCATCTTTCAATACTTCCTTCCAACTGCTTTCAATTTTTACGTCCATTCTCTTTTACTTTGCCTGCAAGCTAAAAAAAATTACCTTTGCCGCCAGTTCTTAAAAATTTGGTCCGGTAGCTCAGCTGAATAGAGCATCCCGCTTATAACGGGAAGGTCATTAATCTGAATATCGAATCTGGTCCGGTAGCTCAGCTGAATAGAGCAGCTGCCTTCTAAGCAGCAGGTCATTGGTTTGAGTCCAATCCGGATCACAAAATCCAGCGAATCCATGAGGATTCGCTTTTTTTATGCTGCACCATATATATATAATTTATTCTCTTAAAATTGATAAATTCTATATTGGATATACATCTGATATTTTAGAAGAGAGAATAAGAAGGCATAATTCGAATCATTCGGGATTTACTAGCAGAACAAATGATTGGGTATTGGTTTATTCCGAGGTATTCAACAACAAGTCGGATGCTTTGAAAAAGGAGAAAGAAATAAAGAGCTGGAAAAGTAAAGCCAGAATTCAATTGTTAATAGACAAAAAGAAATACAGCATCCCGCTTCAGGCGGGAAGGTCACAGGTTTGAGTCCTGTCCGGATCACAAAGCGTCTCGCCCCGGGCGAGGCGCTTTTTTATTAACGTAACCTTAACCCTATTAAGTTTTGACTCCGGCTCATAATAAGATTACATTTATGTGAATATAAACGCCAGGTGTGGTTAGGTATTTTCTAAAAAACTAAATTGTTTATCATGAAAATTACTTCTACAATTTTATCCGTTTCCCTCTCCATCTTTATTACCGAAGCCGTAGTGGCTCAAACGATCAATACTTATTCGGATTACTCGATCATTCTGAAAGCGGACAGCAGTTCTAGGTCCGTATTGCTTTCGAATTTATTGGAAAAAGAAAGCGGGAACCAATCACCGTTCATTGGTACGGCCGCCTGGACTGACCAGGGCAAACAGTTGCAATGCCGCTCCCTGCTTTCATTCGATTATGGTGTACTGCCGAAAGTGTTAAGACCGGAACAGATATCAAAAGCAGAACTTATTTTAGTGCCGTTACAGATCAAGAGTACCATTGATAACAGTGATATACAATATTCAAAATTCATTGTACAACGGGTGATCGAACCCTGGGAAGATTCACTGGCTACCTGGTCGAACCAGCCCGGCGCCGATTATAAAAACGAAGTAACCAAACAGATCAACCCGAAGAAAAAGGATAAGCTTGTAAAAATTGATGTCACCGATATAGTGAAGAATATGTTCATCAATGGCAATAACGGGTTTATGATAAAGTATGAGGATTCCCTGGCAGCAGCAGCTTCATTCAGTCATTGGTTCGCTTCAGCTAAAAATGAAAATAGGGACCTGAGGCCATTGCTGGTTATTACATTGGGATATCAAATACCCTCTTATTCTTCGGTAAAAGAGATGATGCCACCGTTACCATTGACGGCAAGGGACAGGGAAATAATGATGCAGAATTATTTCAGGCCCGAGCCGGTAATTGTTACGCCACCCGCTGAAGTTAAAGAGCCAATTAAGAACTAAGAGAATAATGGAATTGATGAGATATTAGTTTCCGGGGATATTACATTCCCGGAAACCTGAAACCTTCGAGGTATACATTCAATTTTGTTTCGTTAAGTTCTTTGGAAGAATACCCATAGAGTACACCTATAAATTTCCCATTGGTCCATGCTTTGATCTTCCAGTTATTTTTCTCCCTGTCTTCCCAATAGTCAAGAACGCCCCGTGTATTTTGATTGTTTGCAAGCCGGTGACCCTTGCCATAACCTGCCGATTTAAGGATATTAAAACTGCTTTTCAGGTAATCAAGATATAAGATCAGTGACTCTTCGGCCTTGCCCAAATCGTCAACCGGCTGCACTAGTTTTACACAGATCACTCCATAAGTCACTTCGTCTTTTTCACATTCGCTCACATACACCAGAGAAGAGTCTTCGCTGTATTCGGTTTCAAAGCGGAAGTCGCAATAGGTATATACTGAGCAACCGGAGTTGCCGACAGGAACTTTTTTAAGAACCTGTGAATGGGAAAAAAGAAAACCAAGAGAAAATGCAAACAGCAGGAAACAACCTTTCATAATGAAATTTTTATAAAGATAGAGCTCATTGGTGAATCGTTGCAATGCCGGCTAAAAAACAGGGAGGGTAGGACTAAATCTTTTAAATTGCACAGTAATTCATTATTATGCCCAACCAATTTAATTACGGAATTGACAAACTAACCATTGAAAAAATAATTGCTATTGCTTCCGGCCGCTTAAAAGCTGTGCTGAATGACGAAGCCAAAAGAAAAATAAACGCCAGCCATCAGCAGGTGAATGAAATTGTAGGCAATAACAAAACTGTTTATGGCATCAATACCGGTTTTGGTATTCTTTCCAACACGAAAATCTCAAAAGAAGATACCGCCATATTGCAATATAAAATTCTGCAGAGCCACAGTGTAGGCGTTGGTGACCCGATACCGGTTGAAATTGCAAAACTGATGATGATAGCAAAAGTGCATGCTTTGGCACAGGGGTATAGCGGAATACAGTTAGCAACACTGGAAAGAATTATCTGGCATATAGAAAACGATGTAATTCCCGTGGTACCGGAGAAAGGCAGTGTAGGTGCAAGCGGTGATTTAGCGCCGTTGGCGCATTTATTTTTACCCCTTATTGGTCTTGGAGAAGTTTTTTATAAAGGGGCAAGACACAAGGCACAGGATATTCTTAACCAGTCTAAGCTATCACCTGTACAACTCGGACCGAAAGAGGGATTGGCTCTTATCAATGGCACACAATTCATTTTATCCTTTGCGGTAAAATGTGTGCAGCGTATGCATAATTGCCTGGAAGCTGCTGATATTATTGGTGCCATGAGTCTGGAAGCCCTGTCGGGAACAAAAGCTCCTTTTGATGAACGTTTGCATGAACTGCGACCATTTAACGGAAATAAATTAGTGGCGCAGCGATTAAGATTATTGTTAAACGATTCTGACATCATGCAAAGCCATGTTGATTGCGGTCGTGTGCAGGATCCTTATTCACTTCGTTGCATACCGCAGGTGCATGGCGCCAGCCGCAATGCATGGTTGCACCTGAAGGAACTGACAGAGATAGAATTAAATGCTGTTACCGATAATCCTATTATTTTTTCTGCTGATGATACCATCAGCGGTGGCAATTTTCACGGGCAGCCACTTGCATTGCCGTTAGACTATTGTTGTTTCGCTGCTTCAGAACTCGGTAACATCAGCGACCGGCGTTGTTATTTATTATTGGAAGGCAAATGGGGATTACCGATGCTTCTGATGAAGGATGTGGGTTTGAATTCCGGATTTATGATTCCTCAATACACAACAGCGGCATTAGTATCGGAAAATAAAACACTTTGTTATCCTGCCAGCGCCGACAGCATTCCTACTTCCCTCGGACAGGAAGATCATGTAAGTATGGGCTCCATTAGCAGCAGAAAGCTTAGCCGGGTGCTGGATAATCTTGAGTACATTCTCGCTATTGAACTGATGAGTGCCTGCCAGGCCATTGAATTCAGGAGGCCATTAAAGAGCAGTGAACTGCTGGAGTTTGCCCATGACTATGTCAGGGAATTTGTTGCTTTTGCCGAAGAAGACAGGATTTTTGCTGAGGACATCAATATAGTGTCCGGACTTATTAAAAACTTTTCTTTTGTAGAAAAGGTGAATGAGTTTGCGGCATCAAAAAAGATTGAATTGAATAGAAGCTACAGTTCCTTTAATATATAACCGCAGAGAACATGAGTTAAAAGAGGTTTCGCAGGGAGCCTCTGCCTCACTCAGCGTTCTCATTTCTCTGCGGTAAAAAAAATCACATCCTCAACGCTGCTTCCAGCGCCAGTTCAATCATTGGCTTCAATGCCTTCTCCCTTTCATCCACTGATATTTTTTCATGTGTGGGAATAACATCCGAAACAGTAAGTAATGAAGCGGCTGTTTTTTTCAAAAACCTTGCATTGGCAAGCAAAGCAAAGGCCTCCATCTCCACAGCCAGGCATTTATATTTTTTTACAATCGCCGGTTTATCTTCTCCCGCCCGGTAAAAAACATCACTGGAATGAACAGAGCCGGTTTTTAGTTCCAGTTTCAATTCCTTTGCCGTTTCATTAATCATATCAAAAGCATTGCCCCGCGGTTCGAAATTATCTTTCCTGTATCCAAATGCAGATTCGGCATAGGTGGATTCGCTGCAGGCAATGGCCGTGTTAATCAGGTCAAACAGTTTAAGTTTTTTGGTATAAGCGCCGCAGGTACCAATGCGGATGATGCAATCCACTTCAAACTCATTAAATAACTCATAAGAATAAATGCCGATACTCGGGCAGCCCATGCCACTGGCACCTACTGTCAGCGGCTTGTCTTTATATGTTCCGGTAAAATACAATACGTTGCGGGTGCTGCTAACCAGCTTTGCATTCTGTAAAAAATTGTCGGCAATATATTTAGCTCTTAGCGGGTCGCCGGGCATCAGCACAATTTTTTCTATTTCCCCTTTTTTTGCATTGATATGAAGACTCATGTAATAAGTTTATGGCGTTAAGGTATTTAATTTATCAGAGATTAACGACTTTTGTACTTAACCGCAAAGACGCTAAGACGCGGAGTCAGGCAAGGAAAACTTAGCGAAGCCTTGCGCCTTAGCGGTTAAATTCTCTTAAAAAACTTGTATGCCAACAGCAACAAAACCCAAATACGACCCCATTAGATATGCCACACCAACCGGCACAAAACTTTCCTGCAAAGGCTGGATACAGGAAGCCGCATTAAGAATGTTATTAAACAATCTCAATCCCGAAGTAGCGGAACGCCCCGACGACTTAATAGTATATGGTGGCAGGGGCAAGGCCGCAAGGAACTTTGAGGCATTAGACAATATCATCGCCGCATTAAAAATATTAGATAACGATGAATCACTCCTCATCCAGTCCGGCAAACCTGTTGGCATTTTAAAAACACATAAAGATGCGCCAAGGGTTCTCATCAGCAACTCTCAACTTGTACCCAACTGGGCCAACTGGAAGCATTTTGATGAACTGGAAAAAAAAGGATTGATGATGTATGGCCAGATGACTGCCGGCAGTTGGATATACATTGGCAGCCAGGGAATTGTCCAGGGAACTTATGAAACTTATGCAGCAATAGCAGATAAACACTTCGCAAATGAAAATTCCAAAAAACAAATTCCAAATTCCAACTCGCCGGGTTTTTCTCCTGACCCCCGACTCCCGACTCCCAACTCATATGGCTCTCTCAAAGGCACATTGAATGTTTCAGCAGGATTAGGTGGAATGGGCGGCGCTCAACCATTAGCCATTACCATGAACGAAGGCGTTGCTCTTATTGCCGAAGTGGAAGAATGGCGCATTGACAAACGCATTGAAACAAAATACCTCGATGAAAAATATCTTGACATAGATGAGGCTATTGACAAGGCACAAGAATACAAGGCACAAGGTGCAAGTAAGAGCATTGGAGTTTTATGTAATGCAGTACATCTGTTGCAAAGACTACTTGAAAGAAATATCATTCCCGATACATTAACCGATCAGACCTCTGCACATGATCCGCTGATTGGTTATGTGCCGCACACCTTAACCAACGAACAGGCCAACATATTGCGCCAGCAAAACCCAACTGAATACCTCGAACGCAGTTACGAAAGCATGTACCTGCATGTGCAGCTCATGTTGCAACTGATGGACAAAGGCGCTATCACCTTCGATTACGGAAACAACATCCGTGCCCGGGCATTGGAGTATGAAGCAAAACATCCTGATAGAGAAGGAAATTTCAAATCATTGGAATCAAGAACCCCCCTTGAGGGGGCAGGGGGGCTTTTTCCGGGTTTTGTTCCAGCTTACATAAGACCTCTTTTCTGCGAAGGCAAAGGCCCTTTCCGCTGGGCGGCACTCAGCGGCGACCCCAATGATATTGCTGTTACCGATGAAGTAATTATGAATATGTTCCCGGAAAACGGATCTATGATCCGCTGGATGAAACTGGCCAAAGAAAAAATTGCTTTCCAGGGATTGCCGGCAAGAATATGCTGGTTAGGACAAGGTGAAAGAGAAAAAGCAGGCCTTGCTTTTAATGAATTAGTAAGAACAGGAAAAGTAAAGGCGCCGATTGTTATTGGCCGTGACCATTTGGATACCGGCTCTGTGGCCAGCCCCAACCGGGAAACCGAAGCCATGCTGGATGGCAGCGATGCCGTAGCCGACTGGCCGATATTAAATGCATTGGTAAACACCGCAGGCGGCGCCAGTTGGGTTTCTTTACACCACGGCGGCGGCGTAGGCATGGGCTATAGCATACATGCGGGAATGGTGATCGTTGCTGATGGAACTGATGATGCTGAAGCAAGATTGAAAAGAGTATTGAGGAATGACCCGGGGATGGGAGTGATAAGGCATGCGGATGCAGGATATGATATTGCAAAAGATACATTGCGTGAAAATGGATTGGACTTTAAAGACAGGTTGAAGTAAGATTTGTTTGCCAGCTTCAGTTTTTCATAGCAGCGGCTGTTGCGTCGCACTCTTGTACGTTCTGTTCGCTATTCAGCATGTAAAATTGTATTTTAATTTATAAAGGTCACGGATTCGTTACTTTTAAGCATTAATCTTAATTTCATTAATTTGTATTTGTGTCCAGAATAAATGTAAATATTAATCCAAAGGTTCTTAAATGGGCAAGAGAAGAAGCCGGATTTGAATCTGGCGAAGTGGCTACTAAACTTTCAGTTACCGATTCAAATTATGAAAGCTGGGAAAATAAAGGGGAACAAATTCCTTTAGGAAAATTGAAGGACCTAGCTGGGTATTATAAAAGACAATTGGCCGTTTTTTTTCTCCCAGAAGTCCCTGAAAAATTAAAGAAACCTAAAGACTACCGGAATCTGAAACCCTCTCAAATGAAACTGTCTAAAGAGGTTTTATTAGCAATGAGACAGGTTTCTCATTTTCAACATTTAGCTTCTGATATTCGTGGTGAAAAATATTGGAATGAAAAATATAAATGGATAGATGAAATATCTGAAGCAGGAAGAAAAGTTGAGAATGTTTCAAAATGGCTCAGAGATAGGCTCAACATAACAATTGAAGACCAACTAAAATTTAAAACTGAAGCTGAAGCTTATAAAAATTGGCGGTCTGCAATTGAAAACAATTTAGGAATTCTAGTCTTTCAATTTCCAATGCCATACCATGAAGTTCAGGGGTTTTGCTTTACCGACGTAAAACCATATGCAATTGTAGTTAACAGCCACCAACAATATACTGCAAGAATTTTTACTCTTTTTCATGAATTGGGGCATATCATACGTAAAGAATCAGGAATCTGTTTAGTTGATAATATTGAAAAAAATCAGAAGGAGGAATGGGCTTGTAATTCTTTTGCGGGGAACCTTCTTATCCCAAATGATAAAATTGAAAGAGTAAGTGACCTCTCAACGATAGCTCAGTATTCTAAGAATCTTAAAATAAGTCGTGAAGTTTATTTACGACGTTTAAAAGAGCAGGATTTGATTAGTGATTTAGTATTTTTTTCTCTACTTAAAAAAGTCAAAGACAGTTATAGCAATATTAAGAAGAGTGGAGGAGGAGCAGTCCCACCGGAAAAAATTAGCCGGGCATCTCGTGGTGATACCTTTTATGGGATGGTATTGGAAGCTGTTGACAGTAACCGTATAAGTTACACTGAGGCTTCCAGCACACTTGGCTTAAGTGTAAAGCGAATTTTGAATGAAATCTGAAAAAGATATAATTTTCTGTATAGATACAAGTGCATTGGTAACAATGCACAGATATTATCCCCGTTCAGTAATTCCAGACCTATGGCATGAGCTTGAAAAACTTTTTAAAAGTAAAAATGTAATATCCCATGAGTTTGTCTTTGATGAAATTGTTCCCGAGAATGGCGAAAAAGATGAGCTTGGGAAAATGATTTCAAAATATAAGTCAAATTTTAAGGGGATTACAAAGAGACAAGCTCAGCTAGTGCCTGAAATATTATTGAAATATCCAAAGCTCATTGACCCGGATATTATTAAGGACCAGGCTGACCCTTGGTTAATTGCGATGCTAAAAGAGATTAAAGAAGGCTTATTTGAAGATCAATCTGAATATGTCTTGGTAAGTACTGAAAGTGAGAAAAAACAAACTAAGATTCCCGCTGCTTGTAAATACTACAATTTAAAACATATGAACCTCTTTCAATTCTTTGAGGCAAATGGATGGAAGTTGCGGATAGATGTTTTGAAATAGTCATATACAATCAATTAATTTTTTGTCACCCCTGCTGTCCGTAGTGTTCAAATAATAAAAGAAAAAGTAATTATTTATTTTTGAAATATCATAAAATGGAAGATAGGAACAGAGTTTTTTTTCATGAGCTCGGTCATTTTTTAGCAAGAGAAATTAACCATCTTTACTATAATGGACCTGCAGTTAAATCTATAGATATATTTCCACATCCATTGGATAACGAATTATATTTGGGAGATACAAAAATTATCTTATCAGCTGACGGAAAAGAAAATAAACCACCCACTAATGAAACGCTGCCAGAATATCTCGCTTCATCTACTTACGGATGTATTTTCCAAGCCTATTCTCAAAATACGACACTCGAACATTGCTTTTGTTTTAATGGAAAAGATGATTTCGACAAATGGTATGGAGCATTACTTGCAAACGGGTTAGACTGGCTTAGAGTGGATATTTCTTCTATGGAAAAAGAATATTTTAAGTTGCTTAAAGAAAAAGGTGAATTAGATGAAATGGTGAAATTATTGCCTGATACGTATTTGACAGACAATGGTAATCAGAATTATAGCGTTAATATAAGTAAGTTAAGAGAAAACACTTCGATATTTATTAAAAAACATCATCCGATATATAAACAGTTTGTTGAAAAGTACAATAAAATGTTTTCAGATGATTCCCCCGCTGTCCGTAGTGTTCGATAAATAAAAAATCTTCGAACACGTTGTCCTGAGTTTGCAACTCAGGACCGGCTTTGTAAAAGCTATCAAACCTGCAATCTGCAGCAAGAACCAAATAAATGGTTCAATATTCTGTCACCTCGCCATCTTTAATAACAAATGAATGTTCTTTTTTTCCATCTAAATAATAAGTACCGGGTGGTAAAGCAATCTTAAATGGGCCGGCTATAGCAATCTTCTGGTTATTTTCATCAACGATCTTTACAGGACCCCGTGGAGAATAATTCAATATCCCCACCTTTAGCCGGGTTGTTTTTCCTTTTTCTACCGGAACATTTTTAATACTGTATTTATCCATTAGTAAATCATAATTCCCCGGCAATAATTTGCTTTTACTATTACCGAACAAACTGGCTGCCATTTTTGTATCGCCGGATATAAAAACTTTCAGATGAGCATAAGAAATGTTTGTTGGCATCTGGAACAGGAGTTGCCCGGTGGCGCCGGTTAAAGTATTATCAGGTAGTATCTCCCATTGTTGTGTACTGGTATTAAATTGTTGAGTTTGTGCCTGGTTGGCGCTGTCAATTGGGGGTGCGCCGGGAGACATACTATTTACGGTCTCTAAAGGCTGAGTGTTATACCATTCATTTGTTGCAAAATGAACCTGGTAACTATAGGAAAGATATTTATTATATGTGCCTTTTAAAACGCCGTACCGGGTGTTGTTATAATTCTTCTCATAGATGGGTTGGCCTGATTGGAACCTTATATCCGGCGTGTAATACCAGGAAGTAACCCGGAGATAAGTTAGCCCATTTGCAGTATCCTGCTTTGCTGTTAAAAAATAATCTTTTTTATCATAAGTAACCCTGGCTATTTTAGTAATAACACAACATTGCGGAGATAAAACGGGGGTTAAAAGTTTATAGGCAATGGTATAAACAAAATTAATCCATGCTTTCCCTGCAGTTAAATCTGCTTTAACAACTGTGCCGGGAGTAATTGCATTAAGCTGGTCATTATAACTTTTAATTATTTTTGGATTTGGCTTTCCCATCATTGATTTGAATTCTACCTGGATTGTTCTCCCAAATTCACCGATGCAACTCACAATCGCATAAGTAGGCGACACCCGCTGAATATCTATAACATAAAAAGGTGTATGCGTATCAGGATACTGAGCAAAGGCCGGACAGCTATAAGTTATTAAAAATAAAAATGGGATCATTAGTATTTGTTTCATAAATTATTTTTTTTAATGAAGAAACTCAATATGTAACCCGCCGTTTGACAGGGTTAACTTTACTTGTTATTGTAAGGTAAATCTTTTTCCACCTTGACTGGTGTTCCCCTTCGCCTTTGCGGCTGTTCCGCCCTGGCAGGGTGTTCAGTAAAAAGTAACACGCCTTGGTCGGTGTTTCTTCTCACCGACCAAACGAATTAAAGACACCCACCAACAATACAAAGTTTAGTAAGTTTCATAAACCCGGCTGTTGAAGAAACCATCACACATGCCAGGGCGCAATACCAACAGCGGTGTAAAAGTTTTTACTGTCGAGTCATGTAACGGAGGTTGATAGATCTCAGACTATCCTGCACTGCTCTTGCTGTTTGGTTCTTAATAATTTGAGAATAAACATGAATTTCCTCCTGGGATCTTCTTTGTCTTAAAAATTCAGTCGCCTTACGGAGAGCTCTATTTTTTTCTTCCCTCAGGTTTTGAATTCCGTTTTGCTTCTCCCTTTGCAGTTGAATCAATACCGGTTGCAAAACACTTAATTGCCTTATGAGAATGTCCATTTTTTCAGTTTGTTCCTTTAATCGCTTGATCTGTGCATTTAACTCCTTTATCTTATCATTCAATGAATCAATTCTATTTTTAGTCTGCATTATTAAATTATCAAAAGTCAAATCAATATTTTTTTGCATCATGTCATATGCCGTTGAAATATCAGCCAAAAGGATTGAGCTATCCTTTGTTTCTATACTGAAAGTTGCTTTGCCAGCATCAGTTCTTTTTGTGGCTTGTGAAGTTTGTCCTGCCCCTATTAATGTTTTTATCGGAACACTAGTAGAGGTAAAAAAACAAAACGGGATAGCCCAAAACAGAAAAATATATTTCATCCTTTTTTAAAAGTACATTTTTTTTTAATATCTGTAAAAAGCAATGGCTTCCTCTGGCTTGTCGGGTTTTCCCCGCCCTGGATGGTGTTCAGTAAAAAATAAAACGCCTTGGTCGGTGTTTCTTTACACCGACCAAACGAATTAAAGACTCCCAATTAATACCAGTTTAGCTAAGTTTACTAAAGATCAGTGGCGGGTGAAGAAAAACACCCGCCACGGCGTAACAAATACTGCTCAAAGCACACTATTAGCGGTAAGCTTAAAGAAACCGTTTGACTTTTAAATTAGCTTTACAGAAAACTCCAACTTAGGAAAATCAAACCGATAAAATTTATCATTAAAATCACAAATCAGGAATGTGGATTTTTATTGGCATAGTTTCCTTGATTGCTTTCATTCTCCTGTTTAAGGAAATACGGGACAAAAAATTATTAGAAACTGTCACAAAACCAAATAGAGGTACAAGAACAGAAAGAGATTTGGTATTAAAATTTTTGAAGCATGGAATACCAGCACAAACTATTTTTCACGATTTGTATGTCAAAAAGCATAATGGCAATTTTTCTCAAATTGATCTGGTAGTTGCAACGAAAGTAGGCATTATTGTATTTGAAGTAAAAGATTATAGCGGTTGGATTTTTGGAGCCGGGCATAATTCACAATGGACTCAGGTATTAGCATACGGTAAAAGGAAATATCGTTTATACAATCCGATAATGCAGAATAGTAAACATATAAGCGATTTAAGAATGCAACTCAGACAATTTGAAACTGTGCCGTTTTATTCAATCGTTGTGTTCTACGGTAATTGTATATTGAAAGATATCAATTTTGTACCCAATGGAACATTTCTTGTAAAATCAAATAGAGTGTTAGAAGTTATGGGAACAATTATGAAAAATAATGAATATGCTCGGTATACTAATAAAAACGAAGTAGTCCGGGTATTAAAAGAGGCGGTGAAAAATGGTGAAAATAAAGAAACTCAAATTCAACACATTAAAAATGTTAGGGACATGCAAGGTAAGGATAGGATATTTGATTGAATAGAAAATTCCTCTTCCGCCTTGGCAGGTGTTCAGTAAAAAATAACACGCCTTGGTCGGTATACTGAGCTTGTCGAAGTATCTCCACCGACCAAACGAATTAAGGACACCCATCTGTTTTTGCTAAACAATATTTACTACAGATCTGTGGCGGGTGGAAGAAAAACCTGCTTACCGGCAAGCAGGCACCCGCCACTGCGTAAGGATTCAGTACAGCAACCAACGGCGTAACAGGCTAGTCTCAGTCACATTTACTTTTTTTTCTTTTTTGAAGCAGCTGATTTTTGGAAAGGTACTTTCAAGTTAGCTTCCTTCGCTTCTGAAATACCGATGGCAATAGCCTGGTCCCGTTTGGTCACTTTATCGCCGGAACTACTTTTAAGTTTACCCTCTTTAAACTCATGCATCACCTTGCCGATTTTTTTTTGCGCAGCAGTTGAATATTTCTTTGTCATTTTGTAAAATATTTTTATTCATAATATTCAGACAAAACACATGCCACATGATTTTGTCCTTCCCAGCTGTCCTTAGTCTGCCTGCGGCAGATAAATGTTACCCGTCAATGGCGGGGCAGGCATTAAATAAAAAGAAGTTGAATCGTTGTCCTGAGTACAGACGATAAATGTCTGTATTTACAATTTGCAACTCAGGACAACAAGGATATTGCAGCACACTTGAATTGGCGTTACATAATTTAATAAAAGAATTGCACAATTCACATATTTCATCGGCCATTGCAGGTGTTCGGGAAAAAAATACCCACAACGGCATAAACTTTACTCACTAATACAGCATTAACAAAAAAAATATTGTACCTTATCAATAAATAAAATATTAAGTAATGGCTGAACTCTTGCCACCCATTGCCATGAAAAGGAGCAGGCTTAAAAAACTGGGCAATGATCCTGAAGCAGCAGCAAAAGCTGTTCACCTGGTATATGTAAACTGTAGTGATGATGGTATCAGCAGAATAAAAGCTGGAGAAAAATTTGCTTATAAACACCAGGGAAAGGTTGTAAAAAATAAAACTGATCTCCGGCGTATCTGGTTACTGGTGCTTCCTCCGGCCTGGGAGGATGTATGGATATGCACCTTACCGGATGGGCATCTGCAGGCTACAGGAAAAGATGTAAAGAATAGAAAACAATACCGCTATCATCCCCTGTGGAATCAATTGAGAAGTAAAACAAAATTTTACCGGATGCTGGAATTGGGCAAAGTATTACCTACTATCCGCAAGCAGTTGAAAAAAGATCTTGCACTGCCGGGATTACCATTAAATAAAGTACTGGCCTTAGTCATCAGCCTGATGGAAAAAACGGGCATACGTATTGGCAATGAATTCTATGAAAAACTGTACGGATCATTTGGTCTTACGACCTTAAAAGACCGGCATGTAAACATCAAAGGCACTACCGTCAAATTCACCTTCCTGGGCAAAAAAGGCGTGGAGCACCAGGTATCTTTACAAAGTAAGAAACTTTCAAAGATTGTGATCCAATGCCGTGATATTCCGGGCAAAGAACTTTTTCAATACATAGATGAGGAAGGTAAAAGGCAGTCTATAGAATCGGGAATGATAAATGATTATATAAAGACTATTGCAGCCGGTGAATTTACCACTAAAGATTTTCGTACCTGGTGCGGATCGGTGGCAGCATTAAATGCTTTTAAAGAAACGGGTTCATTTGAAAATGAAAACGAAGCGAAGAAAAAAATAGCGGAGGTGCTGGATAAAGTTTCCATGCAACTGGGCAATACCAGGGCAGTGTGTAAAAAATATTATGTTCATCCTTCCCTCCTTGAAATGTATGAGAATGGCAAAATGGAAAAATTGCTGGATAAAATGGAAGACTGTAAAAAAAATGATGATTGTGATCTGGAGGCCGAAGAAAAGATATTTATGAATATACTGGAAAGTTTATAATGCCCCCTGCTGTCCGCTTCAGGAGGTGTTCAGTAAAAAATAACCTGCCGACCGGCAGGCAGGCACGCCGGTCGGTGTACTGAGCATAAGCGATAAGTTTACGACCGCAGGTCACGAATTATCTTTCACCGAACCACGATCAACTTTTCATTGAGCCAGATAGGTTCATTCTTTGGCATTCTGGCTGTACAATCAATGAAAAGCCCCTTAGCATTTTTAAAGTCAGCAGTAAGAATAAAGTTGTCCCTGTTATTGCTGTTGTATTTTTTTAAGATCCAGTTATAGAACAGGGTAGGGTCATATAAAAAAAGTTTACGGTGTGTTTGTTTTTCCGGGTTACCCCAGCGGGATGCAAATAATACTTTAAAGAATTGTACATGCTTCGGATGTTCTTTATTGCCTCCCATCAATTTTTGGGGAACCAGTATATTGACCGCCCATTCGTTTGATGGCAATACGTCTGCTAATCCGCCAACTTCCAAAAAACTATGGGCAAATGCTGAGCACCCGGCGCCTAAGCCTTCTCTTGGTTTATTACTACCATTATACAATTTATCATACCCTTTCTGCTTATACTCCTGCAGGTATTGCCAGAGCCTGTCAAAAACAAGTTGATTGATCTTGAATGTAACAAAAGCAATATCACCAGCCTCGCTGCGTAGCAGCAGTTGGGATAGGTTGTTATCCTTCTCATCAAGCCTGCCTTTGATCGTTTCAAATAATATTCCCAGTCCGTATCCTTTCTGCATTACTTTTTTTGTCATTCCGGAATGTGCCTGATTGGTAGCGCCGCAGAGTGCATAACGGGTACTGTCCTTCAGTTCAACAATCATGTGGCCAATGGGATGTTTTTCCCTGCCATAACGGGATTTTGCAAACGTATTGCTGATATAGCTAAACATTAATGTACCGGGTGATTTCCAATTAACCCCTTTTGGCGAAGGAATAGTATAAATGGTTAATTCCTGGGAATAACTATGACCCGTCAAAAAAAAGCTTACAATCAGTAAAGACGCTTTACAAATAATAAAGTGCTTTTCGTACAACGCATGAAGAATTGGTATTTTGAAATCAAAAAGCATAACTATAATAAGACTATGTATTTTTATCTTTCTTCCTGTCCGCTTCTTCTTTTGATTCATCATCATTAGCTTCTCCAGCCTCTTTTATTTTCTGCATGATGGAGGATACCGGGCCTTCCATATCTTCCTGGGGGTCGGTGGTATTCAGCGTTACGGGGTCAGCTTCTAAAGAAGATTTTTTCTTGTCCGTATCCTTTTTTTTGGCTGCTTGTTGATTTGACATTGTTTACGTTTTTGATATATGAATTCAAAGGTAAAATTTTGGGACCAACTGTCCGTTGTGTTCGGTAAAAAAATACCAACTACGGCGTAAATGAATGCGGAACTATCCATAATGCAGTAAGACCCGTTTGTGAAAGAATTTTATCATATTCATCTGTTCATTAAAAAAACCGGGAAATCCCCGGGTTTTTCTTTTGTTTTTAAATCTATTTTTCTTCATCCGTTTTCACCTTCAACTTATCGTCACCGGCTCTTATTTTATTTATATCAGTAAAAACCGCACTCTCAATATTCATCCACACAGTTTTTGTAGTACCGTTTTCCATCAGGCATACCTGGTAAACCACATTGTTATTAGCCCCCTTAATTGTTGTGATGCTGTAAAGGCTTGCTCCGTAAATATTGATCGCGGCTGCAATCACACTTTCCGGTATATATGTGTTGATCACCGGCAATGCTACTTTGTAATTCACATCTCTGCCTTTTACCAGGTAATAAGGCTGCGTACTATAATAAACAAAGATGATCCTGTTATTGTCTTCTTTATACGTAGCATACCACCACCCGTTCATTGGCTCCCATGTTACCATAGTGGCACCAGGGTAAGTTGTTTGAAAATTTGTACGTATGGGCTCAGGAACGCTGTACGTATTGTTAGAACCGGCAGATTGTACTTTATAAACAACAGTTGTCTGTGCATTCAAAGCATAACCGGCTGCCAATACCATAACTGCCAAAATTATCTTTTTCATATTTTATTTTTTAAAAAATTAAAAAAATTGTTATCTGTCTGCTGCTATACAAGGATAATACCTGTATCCTTTTTTTCATTTAAAATTTTAACTGAATTAGTAAGATGCAAAGATGAATCTCTTTATTACCGCAAGTATTACACAATAATGAATATGAGTTGCATCATTCATTGCATTTCCGCCAGGCAGGTGTTGGTAAAAAATAACACGCTTTGGTCGGTGTTTCTTTCACCGACCAAACGAATTAAGGACACCTAACCGCACTACACTAATAAGATAACTTCATTAAAATTTAAAACTCACTATCGCCAAGTGGCGGGTGAAAGAAAAACACCCAACACAACTATAATTCGTCCCGCCCAGATATAAACTTATCTTTGTGCCACACTGAAATAATAAAGCCGTGGTAAAACGTTTTTTATTAATTTTTGCTTTTTTATCAATTACTTCCAGGGCTGCCTTCTGCCAGGAAAAAATAAGTTTTGATCAGTTACCCGTTTCTTCGCAAACAAAGGGTTTACAAATTGCTGCAAAATATCATACCGGGGTGGTTGATTATTTCTCTGTAGAAAATGACCTAAAGAAAAGTGGCATTGATTTATCCGGCATGTCAATTGAAGATGCAGTGATGATGATGTATATGCTGATTGCTGAAGATGCAAGAAGAGATATGAGAGAAATGCTGGCAGACATGGAGGCCACCCGCAAAAAAAGAGCAGCTTTACGGGAAGCCGAAGTATTGTTGAAAAAGGGAATAGATTCTTTAAAAAATCAAACCCGTTCTAAATACGATTCGCTCAAGGCAAAAGAGAATATTTCATTAACTGTGGTAAAGCTGCAAGATTACAGCAAACAGGAAGGAGTGCTAATGGTTGTTGAAAATAAAATTTCGGCCGATAGGGCTGCTGCAGAAAAACATCTTCAGTCTGTTGAAGATGAAATAAAAAAACTACAACAGATACAAGCCCGGAGAAAGCAGCAATAAACTTCTCCGTTGTTTTTACTCTTCTTTAAATAAATTAAGCCCCTGCTGCCGGGGCAGGGTTTGTTATCTTTATCTTTTTAAAATCGTGTACATGAAAAAACTATTCTTGTTTATTTGCCTTGGGATCGTCAACAACCTGTTTGCCCAAAACGATCCCAATCTTCCTTATGCCCGGTTGATGAAAATTTCTCCCGGCGACAGTCTTATAGCAATACAGCCTGCGGTTAAAAACAAGCTTAGCAAGTTATTGAACAGCCAAAAAAATAATAACAGCAATCGGTTTCTTTTTGCCGGTGCAGATAAAAAAATAGTGGATAGTAACAGTCGCTGGATGGCAGCTAAACTTCATCGGGATTTATTTCGCATCGATTTGTCTGCCGTGGTAAGTAAATATATTGGTGAAACAGAGAAGAACCTGGATAAGGTTTTCCAAAATGCAGAAAATAAAAACTGGATATTATTTTTTGATGAAGCCGATGCGCTGTTTGGCAAACGGACAGATGTAAGGGATGCACATGATAAATATGCCAACCAGGAAACGGCTTACCTGCTTCAACGCATTGAAAAGTTTGAAGGCATTGTAATCCTGGCCTGTAATTCTCCGGAGTGCAAAGAAAAAACTAAGCAGTACAAATTCATAGAATTGGCTTCTGCCGGGAATTGAATACATTATTTAGTGGTTATTCTGGCAGATGCTCCCCGGCGTAAAAGTTTTCAAAAACTATTACCTGGTTAATTCAATTTTTGTAACAGGATGAATTTCGGCCCATCCATTATGCGTGTCTATTACATAGCTGCCTGTTACTTTTACATGATCACCAATATTGGGAAGGTGCACATGGTTAACATAACCATGACAGGCGTCCCCCACTTTGTTTTTGTTTGTATTGTTTATACATACAGCTTCAACAACCAGCCAGCCGTTTTTCTTTTTCATGTTTTTGGGCTTTAATAAATTTTCCTGTCCCGCATCCAGCTTCAGCAGCATATGCTGGTCGCCATCCTCATCAGCATTTGATTCCTTTATCACCCCGGTAACGGTCATACATTTATTAATTACCTGTAGCCTGTCCGGATTGTAAACATACTGCCAGAGTTTGGGGTCGCACCTGTTAATGTTTGTATCGGAAAGCCCATTAAAGCCCGGCACGGATACCGGGTTATTCTTTTTTTGCCCGCAAAAGCTGAACAATAGCAGGGAAGAAAGAATAACCGGGGCGGAAGCCAGGAAAATGCTTTTATTTTTCATTTCATTCTTTTATTAAATGTAGTTATGTTTTCCCGGGTAATTAGACGCTTTACATTAGGTTAACATGATATAATGGTAAACACCATTACATTCATGCCCTTCCCGGTAGCAATTGGTTTTCGGGACTTCATGATAAAGTGAATAAATTTACCGGCATATTATTTTACTAAAAACCGAATGATTATGAATAACAAACGAACATGGCACCAAAAACATGCTGACTCATTAAGTTTTGCACAGCGGCTTGCCGACAAGGTGGCCAATGGCATGGGCTCCTGGCGGTTTATTATTATTCAAACCGTATTAGTATTCATTTGGATGGCATTCAATTTTGTCGCATTCATCTATCATTGGGATCCCTATCCCTTTATTCTGCTGAACCTGTTGTTTTCCACGCAGGCTGCTTATGCTGCACCCATTATAATGATGGCACAAAACAGGCAAAACGAAAGGGACAGGGCACAGGCACAAGCAGATTATGAAACTAACCTGGCAGCCAAAGAAGAAATAGAAGCGTTGCAGAAACAGCTCAACAACATTGAACTTGAGAAGTTAGATAAAATACTGGAACTGCTGAAAGAAATGAAAAAGCAATAGAGTAATTTTTATGGTGTAATGGCAATGCTTTCCAGTAATCAATGCATTCAATCATTAAAAAATATCCCTATTCTTCGCTGCAACTACCATTTCTTCTTATTTCAAGCCTACGTTTTCCAAATATGATTTATATTTCCGGATAAAATTCTCATCATGCCCAGGCAAATCCTGTTATCCTGTTTATTGTTTTGTATTACGCATAATACTATTGCACAGCCGGCAAAAGATACGGCTGATCTCAACAGTTATTTTAAACCGGTAAAATGGAGATGCATCGGTCCTTTTCGTGGTGGTCGTTCCAACTGTGCCACCGGAGTTGTTGGTAATCCTGCTGTTTATTACCAGGGCAGCACGGGTGGCGGCCTCTGGAAAACAGAAGACATGGGAATCACCTGGCGAAATATTTCAGACGGATTTTTCAAAACAGGATCGGTTGGTGCAGTAGCAGTGGCAGAAAGTGATCCGAATATTGTGTATGTGGGCATGGGCGAACATGCCGTGAGGGGTGTTATGACAAGCGGGGGTGATGGAGTTTATAAATCAACCAATGCAGGAAAAACATGGAAGCATTCAGGAATTGAACTTACTGAGCATATTGCCCGTATTGTTATTCATCCCAAAGATCCAAATATTGTATATGTGGCGGCACAGGGAGCCTTGTATGGCCATTCAAAAGAAAGAGGTATTTATAAATCTACAGATGGCGGTGCCTCATGGAAAAATGTTTTATATGTAGATGATAAAACAGGCTGTGCAGAAATATCAATGGACATGAACAACCCGATGATACTCTATGCCGCCATGTGGGAGCATGGCCGCCTGCCATGGAAAGTAATCAGCGGTGGGCCGGGCAGTGCATTATATAAATCAACCGATGCAGGCGAACATTGGGAAAAGATGACAGAAGGATTGCCAAAAGAAATGGGTAAAATGTCTATTGCAGTTTGCCGTTCCAACTCAGAAAAAATATATGCATTGATTGAAAGTGATTCTGAAAAAGAAGATGGTGGATTGTATGTATCAACCGATGCAGGTAAAAGCTGGAGCCAGGTGTCGGATGATAATCATTTAATACAACGGGCATGGTATTATACAAAAATGTTTCCTGATCCCAATAATGAAAACATAGTATATGTAATGAGTGCTTCCGCATTCAAATCAATTGACGGCGGTAAAACATGGGAAGATATCGGTAACACACACGGCGATTATCATAACCTCTGGATCAATCCTTCCAATTCAAACAACATGATCATCTCCGATGATGGCGGTTCTGCCATTACATTTAACCAGGGAAAAACATGGAGCAGCCAGCAAAATCAGCCTACCGCTCAAATCTACCGCATCAATGTTGACAACCTGTTTCCCTATAATATTTATGGTGGGCAGCAGGATAATAGTTCGGTAAAGATTGCAAGCCGGTCAATTGGTAGTGGTGGAATCAGCATCAGCGATTGGTCTTCTTCTGCCGGTGGCGAAAGTGCTTTCCTTGCTTTTAATCCGGATGATCCAAACTTTGTTTTGGGTGGAAGTTACCAGGGTACTATTGAAGTTTTTAATGCCAAAGCAAAAGCTTCTACAAATATCATGGCGGCACCCATCCAGTATTTAACCCGTGATGCCAGGGACATGAAATACCGTTTCAACTGGAATGCGCCTATCATCTGGAGCAAACATGAACCCAATGTTTTTTATCATGGCTCGCAATATTTATTGCGGACAACCGATATGGGAAAAACATGGACTGAAGCATCGCCTGACTTAACAAGAAATGAAAAAGAGAAACAGGGCAAGCCCGGTGTGCCTTACACCAATGAAGCAGTAGGAGCGGAAAATTATGGAACACTTACCTATATTATGGAATCGCCGCATGAAAAAGGGGTTATTTATACTGGCAGCGATGACGGCGTTGTTTCTTTAACAAAAGATAATGGTGCCCACTGGCAAAATATCACGCCTGCCGGTTTGCCCGAATGTTTGATCAATGCAATAGAAGTTTCTCCGTTTGATAAAGCTACCGTATATATCGCTACCACAAGATATAAGTTCAATGACCATACACCCGGTTTGTATAAATCAACTGACTATGGCAAAACATGGACAAAGATCATCACCGGAATTCCCAATGGCACATTTACAAGGGTAGTGAGAGAAGATGATAAAAGAAAGGATTTATTGTTCGCCGGAACTGAAACCGGTATTTACATTTCATGGAACGGCGGAAAGAACTGGGAACCTTATCAATTGAATATGCCGGTTACTCCCATTACTGATCTGCGTATTCACCGGGGAAATTTAATTGCTTCCACATCGGGACGTTCATTCTGGATACTGGATGATTTGAGTTTGATCCGCCAGTATAAAAAAGATTCAGTCTTTACTGTTTTCAATTCTTCGCCCTCATACATTATAACCGGCTCTAGTGAACTGGATGAAACCAGCGCTGAATTTACCGGGCTTGGTTCTTCCCGTGGAGTAAACCCATCAACCGGAGTTGTTATTTATTACCAGTTGCCGGCACTCAAAGATTCAGTAATGCTGACTATGGAAATAAAAGATGCCACCGGAAATTTGGTGCATAGCTTCTCTTCAAAAAAAGACAGCACGTATAAAAAATATGATGGCGGCCCTCCGGCAGAACCTGTTTTATCAAAATCAAGAGGACTGAACCGTTTTGTCTGGAATATGCGTTATGCCACCATGCCCGGTGTTCCTGATGTTTATATTGAAAGTAATTATCGTGGGCATAAAGCCATTCCGGGTATGTACACAGTTACAATAAAGGCGGGAGATCAGAAACTTTCTACCGATGCGGAGATCCTGGCCAATCCATTATACCCTGTAGATGCAGCTGCCTACAAAGAATATGACAACATCATGAGCAGTATGGAAAAGGAACTAACCATCATGCACAGGATGGTAAACAGTCTGAATGAAAAAAGACTGCAGTTGGAATCATTACTCACATCATTAAAGGATGATAAATTTATTGCACTAAAAACCGAAGGAACGGCATTGGCCAAAAAAATGAAAGCATGGGATGAGGACATGATACAGCGTAAAACAAAAGTGTATGATGATGCGGATAATTTCCCTGCAAAGTTTACGGCCAATTATATGTTCCTGATCAATCAAACCGAAAGCGAAATACCACGGGTAAACCAACCCTCATTAGACAGGATGAAGGAATTAAACGCCGAATGGGTAACACTTAAAAGCAGGGGAGTGGAGCTATTGGGAAAAGATATTCCTGCATTGAATAAAAAATTATGGGAAGCCGGCGTAGGTGCCGTTTGGAAAAATTAAAATAAATGATTTATAGTTTTCAAATAAATTATGAGCAAAAATTCATTAAGCCGGAACACTGACTTTGTAGTGGGGGAAGATAAAATACTGAATTATATCCTCGCCTTTTTATTCTTTGCCATTTTCATGTATGGCGTTATTGATGCAGCAAAACGGCATTTTATAAACATTGACTACCAGAGTTATTTTCTAACGCTTGCTTTGCTGCCCGCTTATTTTTTTTTAAAAAAAGGGAGCAGCCGGAAAGTGCATATCCGGGTTAATAAAACAGGGTTATTTCATAATGAGCAATTAATAACCAACTGGCCCAACCTCATTAAAGCCTATATTACCCAGAAAGAAAAAAAAGGTTTTTTCGACCTGCAGGATCACTTCCTCCTCGTAGTGGAATACAAAAAAGAGGATATTAATAAAGGATTCCGCCGGAACATTCCGCTTACCAATACTCAGAATAAATCTGAAGAGCAGGTGCTGGAAGCCGTGTTATTTTTTTGGAAAGAATACAGGAATAATGCGTAGAAGAAATTGAAGGAATTTCCTCTATTGGCATGTATTTGATAAATAACTTTCTTACTGTTTAATTATTCAGTTTTTACAAATAAAAAAAAATTAGAAATTGCACTGAGTTCCCGGCAGTTGGCATACAAGTACAATTCTGGACGATTTTTTCCACAACTTTTGCGCTTCGCAAAAAATCCTGCTGGCTTATCTTATAAAAATGAAACTCCCGCCAAAAGCTCCCCAATCATTACTGGTAACTCCATTGCGGATGCTTCCTTTATAAGAAGATTGCCCGGCACGAATTTCAATGGTTACCGTACCGCCATTTTGTGTTGTGATCAAGCCTGCATGAACCGCAGCGCTGGCAATGGAACAATCATAAGTATAAACATCGGTACCCCATACCCGGCTGGAGATGACGCCTCCCGGTGGAAAATAAAATGTGTATTGCTTTCCAATGTTTCCGCTGTAATCATTTGCCTGGGTTTCCCATGTGCCCCGTATAGCATTTGAAACAGGTTTAGTTTCCTTAACCTTACCATTTATAAAAATGAAACTCCCGCCAAAAGCTCCCCAATCATTACTGGTAACTCCATTGCGGATGCTTCCTTTATAAGAAGATTGCCCGGCACGAATTTCGATGGTTACCGTACCGCCATTTTGTGTTGTAATCAAGCCTGCATGAACTGCAGCACTGGCAATGGAACAATCATAAGTATAAACATCTGTACCCCATACCCGGCTGGAGATGACCCCTCCCGGTGGAAAATAAAATGTGTATCGTTTCCCGATGTTTCCACTGTAATCATTTGCCTGGGTTTCCCATGTGCCCTGAATTACATTTTGTGCATTTACATTTATTGTTCCTGATCCGACAATCAGGCTGGTAAAAATGACCAGGAAACTATTCAACCTTTTCATAAAAATTCATTTCTCCAAATTTCCTTCCATTCTTTTCCTGTAGTTAGTGACGGTAATCAACCTGAATTCTGATTCTGATTAGACTATTATCAGGAATAATTATTTAAATTCCCGGGCAAAAAGGAGTTCTTTGGTCTTTTCTACATCCGGTTCCTGTCTGTAAAAGACAAAATGCCCGGGTCTATGCATTGTTTCACGATGCCTCTATGCACCGGAACTTGCACAAAAAAAGGGTTCGTGAAAAAGTATCCCGGGAATAGAAATGAGCCGAAAATAAAAGAAACCGGGAAGTTGTACTTATACTGAGCATAAAATAAATAGCTTTGTTAAATCAAACTATTATTTATTATGACACAAGACAAAATAATCATTCTGCATACTTATAATGATTTGCAGGAAGCTATAATGATCCAGGAAAAACTGAAAGAAAATGGAATAGAGTCTTATCTGAACGATGAAAATGTAATGGGCCTGGATCCGGTGGGTGGGGTAGAGCTTAGAATATTTGAAAAAGATATAGCTGCAGCCGAAAAAATTATTAATGGGTAAATGGATTGCCACTCCTGCCATTTTTCCCGGCAAAAATACCAGGCTGGTGTAAATAACAGCAACGGCATGAGCTGATTAAATCATACTAATTGTCACTAATATCCCATAGATTCACCTGCTTATTTTTTTATCTGTCCACTAATTTTTTTAAAATGAAACGTTCAATAAAAATTTATGGTTTAGCTATTTTACTTTTTGCCTTATCAGGAATATCATCTGCACAGCAACCAGGAAAAAATGATTCAACAAGGAAAAAGTTTATCGCGGCTGCCACAAAGATCATGGTCAGTGCTCATTATTGTACCCTGATCACTATGGATGAAAATGGCCGGCCGGTTGGAAGAATTCTGGATGCATTTGATCCTGACAGTAACCTGGTTGTCTGGCTTGGAACCACCCCCCGGAGCAGAAAAGTGCAACAGATAAAACATAACCCGGAAGTTACCCTGTTCTATTTTGATGTCACTACTTACAATTATGTCAGTATCCAGGGTAAAGCGCAATTGATTAATGACTCATTGGAAAAAACACGCCACTGGAAAGAAGAATGGAAACCATTTTACAGGGATATTAAAGAGGATTACCTGTTGATAAAAATTACACCCCAGTTGCTGGAGCTGCTTAGCCCGGAAAATGGATTTTCAGGTGACAAACTAACGACGAGGGCCCCTTCTATAAAATTTAATTACTTACCTTAATTGTCATGAAAGCAGGAGGTAAAGATTACAGAACGATCTGGCTGAAAGATGGTGCCGGAGAAATAATCAGCATTATTGACCAGCGTTACTTACCACATCAATTTGTTATTGAAGACTTACATACTGTGCATGAAGTGGTCACCGCAATAAGAGATATGCATCTTCGCGGTGCGGGGCTTATTGGAGCGGCAGGAGGATATGGTATGTACCTGGCAACAATAGAAGCAGGGAATGCCAATTCATTTGATGATCATCTTCTGCAATCAGCCACACTGCTGAAATCTGCCAGACCAACAGCTGTTAACCTTGAATGGGCTGTAAAAAGACAACTGGATGCAATAGCAAACGGTAAAACAATCATTGAAAAAATAAAGATTGCCAAAGAAACTGCTATCCTGATTGCAGATGAAGATGCAGCATCCTGCAAAAGCATCGGCATGCATGGCCTGGAAATAATTGACCAGGTTGCTAAAACAAAAAACGGGCAACCCGTAAATATTCTAACGCATTGTAATGCCGGCTGGCTGGCATTCGTTGACTATGGCTCTGCCACATCAGCAATTTACCAGACATTTGACAAGGGCATTAATCTCCATGTTTGGGTAGATGAAACAAGGCCACGCAACCAGGGCGCAAGTCTCACGGCATGGGAATTATTGAATCATGGTGTTCCGCATACGGTAATTACAGATAATGCAGGTGGTCACCTGATGCAAAATGGAATGGTTGATGTAGTCATTACCGGCGCTGACAGAGTAACCAGAACAGGAGATGCAGCCAATAAGATTGGCACATATCTTAAAGCGCTGGCTGCTTATGATAATGGCATTCCTTTTTATGTAGCACTACCTTCTTCAAGTTTTGACTGGACAATACGGAATGGGATTAATGAAATCAATATAGAAGAAAGAAGCCCGGATGAAGTGAAATATGTAAGCGGATTATGCGATGGCGAAATTAAAAAAGTTTTGATAACTCCACTTGAAAGCCCCGCTTCAAATTTTGGATTTGATATTACACCGGCAAGGTTAATCACCGGCCTCATCACCGAAAGAGGCATTTGCGCCGCCAATGAAAAAGAAATACTGGCAATGTTCCCGGAAAATAAATAAGCAGACATAAAGAAAGATAATGAGTAATCAAATTCAATTGTAATAGAAAAAAGGACCGCCACAGCGATCCTTTATTTTTCATGACTATGTACGGAACTATTTGTCGAAGGCAGTAATCTTTACTTTCTTCCCGTTAACTTTTAAACTGCGGCCATTATTTTCAAGTGCTTTATCCTGTTTGGCATCATTGGCCAGCAGGTTATCAAGATAGGTGGCTACCACCGCATCTTTAATAGTCACATCTTTTCCATCATACAAGGCTTCGGAGATATAAGAATTAAGAAGGTTGGCAGCATTGCTGCGGAATAATTGTGGAGTAGCATAAATATCA
This sequence comes from Chitinophagaceae bacterium, assembly GCA_032654705.1. Classification (GTDB taxonomy): domain Bacteria; phylum Bacteroidota; class Bacteroidia; order Chitinophagales; family Chitinophagaceae; genus JJ008. The sequence continues at coordinate 1,083,701 of JAULAZ010000003.1, read as the reverse complement.
CAGCCGATAATTTGGTCTCCGGTAACTGCTAAAACACCTACGATGGTGGAATCAGCATTGATGGCTTTTGTAAATGCATCCTTGTATTCTTTTACTTCTTCGTTATATTTTGCTGATTGCGTAACGGCCGTATAGGTGCCGGTACTTGTGCTGGTGCCATTGGCCGAATTGATAGAAGCAACTTTCTCCCATACCTTACCCTGGCTTTTTTCTGTGACAATACTTTTCCTGACATAATTATTAATATTACTATGGTAGGCATCAAACGAAGTACCGGTGCTTCCCGGAGTCCAGCGGCCATGCTCAACACAATACACTGAAAGCTGCATGCTTTGCCTCGGGCAAATCAGCGTATCTTTTTCTATCACCCTGTCCTGTTTACCACCTTTTACTATATCACCCATTCCAATAATGATGGTGTCTTTGGAAATGTTACTAAAATAAAGTGTATTAACCGAACCACCGGAAGACAATTCTTTTACACTGATCTTTGATTGATTAAGGGCCGTTTCCAGTGTAGTGTATTTTCCCATTCCTTTGAATGCATTGTATAAAGATGGTTTGGCTTTAATAAAATAAATTTTCATTTTTTTGAACTGGGAGTAATAGCCGGGCTTGACGGCATGTGAACTTTCACCGAAAGGAACATATAAATTATCTATGTTCAGTTGGGCAGGCGCCTGGATGGCAGCCAGCAGCAGGAAAAGACTTAGAAGGGAGATTATCTTTTTCATAAATTATGTTTTAGACATTAAAACTAATACGGCACATTCCCGTTTATTAGTCAACTTGGTGAAACAGGCTTTTGACTTGGTGGGGAAGAGAGTGAATCGTACCGAAATGCCGTTACTTTGTAAGTAAATAAATAAGGCGTGAAGCACAGGGTTGGTCATTATATATTAATCGTATGTCTGTTGTTATTATTCAGCAGCCTGACCACTCATGTCTTTGCGCAAGCAGAAATAAATAGCAATGGAAAATTTAAGAAAGCTTCAAAAAAGATAGAGTCAGGTTATAAAAAAAATAACCGGGACACATTGGCACAGGGCTATTATGATCTTGGAGAAAGTTTTTACCAGAAAGGCGATCTGCTGAAAAGTGAAACGAATTACCAGCAGGCAAAATCATTATTCGAAAAAATGAATGATGCCGATGGCATTGCAAAAAGCAGCCGGGCATTGGCCAAAGTACAGGAAGACCTGCATAAGAACAAAGAAGCGATAGGCAATTACACCACTGCCAGGGATAATAATGTAAAAACCGGTAATGTTACAGCTAATGCTTTTAACGAAAATGATATTCAAAGGCTTACCAAAACGGATTCGGTACAGGTGCAGGAATCACTGGTACAGCAAAACATTCAACTGGGATTGATTAATAAAGATACAGGTGAGATCGTTTCCAATTTTTCAAGGATGGCGGATATCAGTTTACAAAACAAAAAAACATCTACTGCTGTAGATGCTTACACCAATGCTTACCAGTATTCTAAAAACATCCCGGAGCAGGCTATCCATTTCAACCAGCGTATTACAGATGTTTACCTCAAGGAAAAAAATTTTCCTAAAGCCATTGAAACAAAGCAAGAGATACTCAGGGAGGATTTTGTTCAAACCAATTCCCAGTTAAAAGCAAGAGAAATTACTTTGCTGGCCGGTATTTATCTTTTAAAAAAAGAAGACAGCACTGCCATTCGGTTATTAAGTGAATGCTATACTTTATCGGTTAAAAACGGCCACACCCTTGAAGCCAGGGCCTGCATTGAAAAACTCGACAGTATCTTTCAAAAAAAAGGGAAGAGGGAAAGGAGTTTACAGTTATACAAAGATTTCCTGGCTCAGCTTCCTGCAATCCTTGCAAAAGATAGTTCGATTGCTGACAACCGGCTGATAGCAGAAACAGAAACAAGGATTAAGGAACTGGAAACCGAAAAAGCGCTGAAAGACGACATCATCCGGCGAAAAAATATTTTTAATTACTGGCTCATTGGTTCGGTACTGGTATTAATCATTTTTACCGTCGCTATCCTGTATATACTCAGAAAGCTTCGAATCAGAAATAAAAAAATTGCCCTTCAATCATTACGGAGGGAAATGAACCCGCATTTTATTTTCAACAGTTTGAACAGCATCAACCAGTTTATTGCCAGCAACAATGAATTGGAGGCTAACCAATACCTTACAAAATTTTCCACTTTAATGAGAAGGGTGATGGAGAATTCAAAAGAAGACTTTGTGTTATTCTCCAAAGAGATAGAACTGCTGCAAAATTACCTGGAGTTGGAGAAAAGCCGCTTCCCGGATAAATTTGATTTTAAAATTAATATGGATGAAGCGCTACTGGCTGATGAACATATTTATATCCCGGTTATGCTTATACAGCCGCATCTGGAGAATGCAATCTGGCATGGCCTGCGGTATACGGAGGAGAAAGGTTTTTTGCAATTAAGCTTTACAAAAATGAACAATGGAATGGAAATAATTATTGAAGATAACGGGATCGGTATTGAAGAAAGCAAAAAGACTAAAACGGAAAATCAGAAAAAAAGGTCGGGCAGGGGCATCTCAAATACATTGGAACGGATAAAAATCCTGAACGAACTCTATCATCAGCATATCACCTGCCTGGTAGAAGATAAACCTCTTCCGGAAAAAGGAGTCAGGGTTACATTGATGGTTCCGCTGCTAAAAAATTTCAAAGCATGAAGATCAGGAGCATAATAGTGGATGATGAATTAATCGCCAGGAATGTGCTGGATAATTATTTGAAAAAATATTGTCCGGTGGTGGAAGTGATAGGGCAGGCGCAGCATATTAAAGAAGCTGTTCCAATGATTCAGTCATTACAACCGCAATTGGTTTTTTTAGATGTGGAGATGCCTTTTGGTAATGCCTTTGATATTCTGGAAGCCTGCCAGGAGCAGAAATTTGAAACGATATTTATTACGGCCTATGCTGAGTATTCTATGAAGGCGCTGAACCTGAGCGCCGCTTATTATATACTGAAACCTATTGACATTACTGAACTGGTGAAAGCAGTGAATAAAGTACAGGAATCCCTCCTGAAGGCAGAAGATTTTAACCGCAACAGCATTCTCCTGCAAAATCTGAAACTCAAACCGGGACAACAGCAAATTGCTTTACCAACGCTGCAGGGATTTGATGTAATAAAAACTGCCAGTATTACCAGGTTGCAGGCCAAAGGAAATTTTACGGAGGTGCATTTAACGGACGGCTCTTTCAAACTGATCTGTAAATTCTTAAAACATTTTGATGATTTACTGGATGAACCTTTTATCCGCATACATCGTTCCTTCATCATCAACATGGATTATATCAAGTCTTACTCAAAAAGCGCCGGGGGAACTGTAACGTTGCAGGATGGTTCCGAAATCGAAGTATCGGCTTCTTACAAGGAACAGTTGCTGAAGAGGCTGGGGGCATGAGAAACCATGCATATTATTCGGGTTACGCAGGTTGGTGCCTGCCTGCCGGTAGGCAAGTTGCGGGCAAGCCTTTGTGAGTAGGCTTCACCAACTGCTGTACTTTGGGATTTCTCCTGTTCAAAGGGTTGTCATCCCGGACTTGATCCGGGATCTTTCCGCTTCCATCCGGCAGACTTTGTTCTTTTGGGTTTCTCCTGTTCATTTGTTGGTCTCTTTCCAAGCTGCACAAGACCTATACACAAGACGCAACAAAGGCCGTTTAAAGATTTGGGAAGACCAGCGAAGGCGAAAGCCTTTTTTTCTTTATGTTCTTTTGGCTTGAACCAAAAGAACCAAAAGTTCAAGGCAAACCCGATGGCTCCGCCCGTTTTGCCGTGCCACGCCCCCTTTTCCAGAGGGGAGGCGTCCTGTTGTTTTGGCATTGGGGGTGGCTGGGGAAAGGGACGAAGATGGTGCTGTCTGAAATAACTTTGTTGCGAACTAAGGCTAACTGAGGAAGACTGGCTGACTAAAATCATTTGGCGGGGTGAAATAATTATTTGATTTTTAAATGGCTATTATCAATTCACCTTATCCACTCCCCTTAGAAAATAATTTACAAGGCACTGATTAGGATTAGCAACTTAACTGTTTTCGTGTTGCTGGTGTTTTTGCCAGGCTGCAATGCATGCACACAACAACGGCGTGTTATTTTTTGGAAGACCAACAAAGGCAAAAGAGGCCGCCATATCTTTAATGGGTGAAAATGCATTGAGCGGAAATAATTTCTTTGAATGAAGTTCCGGGGCGAGACACCGGGCGGGAAAAGTTATTATTCTTTTTCGTGTGGTCGGTGGAAGAAAATACCGACCACGGCGGAAATTTTATTTAATAACATTTATTTATGGTATCCCTAACTAAAAATCGGATAGAATCTATAGACCTGTTAAAAGGTTTGGTAATGGTATTAATGGCACTGGATCATACCAGAGACTTTTTTCATTATTCAGTGCATTTTTACGACCCAACCGACCCGGCTCATACTTCTTTACCAATTTTTTTTACAAGATGGATAACACATTATTGTGCACCGGCATTTAGCTTTCTTGCAGGAATGTCGGCATTTTTAGCAGGCAAAAGAAAAAAAATTGGTGAGCTATCAAATTTTTTATTTAAGCGTGGACTCTGGTTGGTTTTTATTGAAATCACAATTGTAACCTTTGCCTGGTTTTTTGATGTTCATCTCAGGTTTGAACAATTAAATGTAATATGGTCGTTAGGAATAAGTATGATTGTTTTGGCAGCGTTGGTTCATCTTCCCCGAAATATTATTTTGATTTTTAGTGTTGTTATTATTTTCGGTCATAATCTTCTGGATGGCGTACATTTTAAGGGGAATATTTTGTGGTCGATGATTCATGAATATGGAATCTTTAAATTCACTGATAATTTTAAACTTGAAGTTGGCTATCCAATTGTTCCATGGATTGCAGTGATGTCGCTGGGTTATTGGTTTGGTTCTTTTTATGAAAAATCATTTGAGGGTACAAAGCGCAGAAAATTGTTAAACATCATCGGGCTTTCTTCAGTCATTCTTTTCTTCGTTGTAAGATGGATAAATATTTATGGTGACCTATTACCATACCAGCATTTTGATGCTACAATAAAAACTGTTTTTTCATTCTTTAATGTTTCAAAGTATCCACCTTCACTTTTGTATTTGCTTATGACACTTGGACCAGTTTTACTTTTCCTGGCAAATTCTGAAAAATTAAAAGGTAATATAGTTGCCTTCTTTTGCACTTTCGGCAGAGTTCCATTCTTCTATTATATAATTCATCTTTACCTGATTCATTTTATAGCCTTAATTTTTGCTCAGCTTTCAGGATTTGGCTGGCAAAATCAGTTGTTAACTGATTGGATACCTGATGCACCCGGATTGAAAGGATATGGTTTTCATTTATGGGTTGTTTACCTGGTGTGGATTGGAGTTATATTATTACTCTACCCGGTTTGCAAAAAGTTCGACAGATATAAAATGAATCACAAAGAAAAATGGTGGCTTAGCTATCTTTAATGGGTGTAAATGCATTGAGAGGAAATAATTTCTTTGGATGAAGTTCCGGGGCGAGACTTCCGGGCGGGAAAAAACAAAAATATGAAAGATAAGAAATTACAAATTTTTGTATCATCAACGTTCACAGATTTACTTGAAGAACGTCAAGCTGCAGTAGAAGCAATTCTTTCTTCCGGAAATATTCCTGCAGGAATGGAATTATTTTCAGCTGGCGATGAATCTCAGATGACAGTTATACAAAGATGGATTGACGAATCTGATGTCTACCTATTGCTTCTAGGTGGTAGATACGGAAGTGTAGATAAAAAAACTGGCAAAAGTTATACACAGTTAGAATATGAATATGCGATAGAAAAAGGGAAACCTTTATTTGCAATTGTTATTTCCGATAAAGCGTTGGAAGATAAAGTTAAGATAAAAGGTTTGTCCCATATCGAGCAAAAGTATACTAAGGAATTAGGAGAGTTTCGTGAAGTAGTTCTTAGTAATCTTATTAAATTTTGGGAGGATAAGAAAGACATTAAGATAGCTATTCATGAAACATTATCTGATTTTAGTTATAGAAAGGATTTGGTGGGCTGGATAAGAGGGAGCAATGCAGTTGATACCGTCCTTTTAGCTGAACAAATTGCCAAATTGTCTAATGAAAATTCTGAATTAAGAGCTAAATTAAGAAGTGTCGATACTAATGTAACTGCACTTTATTCAAACTTATCATATTCAGAGTTAGAAGAATTATTAAAAAGAGATTCACTAGTAACAGATGCTGGAGATGCAACTGTTTTTGATTTTTTACAATTAAAAGGAGAAAAACTTTTTACCTGGATTTCGCCACAAACTAATGAGAAAGAATTTTTTAATAGATTAGCCAAGTATAAATTGGTATCCCGCCATCCGCACAACCCCACTTACTTTAAATTCACTGAAGATGGCCATAATTTCTATCTAAAATCACTACTATTATCAGGAAAACCTAAAGCTGAGGAATAACTACCGCCAACACTGGTCACTGTTGCGCAACATCAATTTCAAAAATTCCTTTCTGTAGTTTCTCTTAAGCCGGTTTAAAAACCGCCTCATCTATAAACGGCTGATTCCTCAAACGTTTACCAGTTGCCTTAAAAATTGCATTGGCCACTGCACCGCCGGTGGGAGGAAGGGCCGGTTCTCCCAGTCCGGTGGGGTCAATACCATTATCAACAAACTGTACTTCTATCTCCGGAATTTCTTTCATGCGGATAATGCGGTACTGGTCAAAATTATTTTGTTCCGGCACTCCGTCTTTCAACGTCAGTTTACCAAACATGGCATGTCCGTATCCATCGGTAATGGCGCCCATTACCTGTTGCAGAGCGCCACTTTTATTAATAACCTCTCCGCAATCTGCCACCGCATATATCTTTTTAACAACCGGTTTCCCGTTCTTCATTTCTATTTCGCAAACCTGTGCCACATAAGAGGCATGGGCAAAATAAACACTGAACCCCTGCGAAATATCTTTCTTTGTGCCCCAACCTGATTTCTCCGCCACCTGTTTTATCACGGTCTCCATTCTGTCAATATTATACTTAATAGCGCCGGCAGGTTTTGTTCTTGCTTTTTGTAACAGCGCTAACCTGAACTGCACGGGATCTTTGCCAGCAGCCAATGCTACTTCATCTATAAAACTCTGTTCGGCAAATGCTAAAAAGTTGGTGACAGGCGCCCGCCATGCACCGGTGGTGACGGGAGAAATATGTTCAACAAAATCTATCAAAAGATTATCAACAGCGCCGGAAGGAAAATTGTCTTCCCTTGTGGAGTTGCCAACATTAATGCCGGCACCTCTTAATTTATACCCGGTCATATTTCCTTTATCATCGAGGGCTGCTTCAAAACGATAACGAACAGCAGGGCGGTAGCTTCCGCCCATCATATCATCTTCCCGTGTCCAGATCAGTTTCACCGGCTTTTTAATAATACCGGATAATTCAGCCGCTTCCAGTACATAATCGTATTTCAGTCGCCGGCCAAAGCCACCGCCCAAGCGGGTAATCTGCAGTGTAATTTTGGTTTCAGGAATATTTAAAAGTTTTGCAACGGCGGCACGGGCAGATCCGGGTGTTTGCGTTGGGCCAACCAATTCAACACCATCTTCAAGAACATCGGCAAAAAAATTCATCGGCTCCATCGGGTTGTGCGGAAGAAAGGGACACTGAAATTCGCTTTTAATAATTTTAGTGGCATTGTTGAATGCAGTTTCCACATCACCGTCTTTTCTTCGCACGGTGGTTTTATCACTGTTTAACAGCGAAGCCAATAATTGATCATGATCTGATGTGCTTTCAATATTTCCGTCTTTCTCATATTCAATTTTAACGGCTGTTCTTGCCTTTATCACTTCCCAGGTAGAGTTGCCCACAACGGCTACATTGTTTTTGAAAGTGACTACATCAACAATACCGGGCATTGCCTTTGCAGCAGTAGCATCAACGGATTTTATTTTTGTACCAAAAGCCGGAGGACGCTGAATCATGGCGAAGACCATTCCCTTGCGATAAAAATCCATTCCAAAAAGTCCTTTGCCTGTAATGATGTTTTTATTTTCAACATTTCTTACCGAAGTGCCGATGATCTTAAAGTCTTTGCGGTTCTTGAGGGGAACGTCAGCAGGCAAGGAAATTTTAGAAGCTTCTTCGGCGAGTTCGCCATAACTTAATTTTTTTCCTGAGCCTGCATGAATCACAAACCCATTAGCAGTTGTACATTCTGTTGCTGCAACATTCCAGCGGGCAGCAGCAGCAGCAATCAATAAATATCTTGCTGAAGCGCCGGCAACTCTTAATCTTTTGTAGGAGTGGGGGATGGCACCACTTCCACCGGTTAATTGCCTGTCATATTTTTTTGTATCAAGCGGAGCCTGAAGCACTTTTACTTTGGTCCAGTCGGCATCCAGTTCTTCTGCCACGATCATAGAAAAAGAAGTCATGATGTTCTGACCCAGTTCAGGATTAGGTGAAAAAATGGTGACGAGACCATCCGTTGAAATAGATAAATAATTATTGAAACCCAGTTCGCCGGTAAAGGTTTCTTTAGTTAAGCTAACCGCTGATACTGTATCGCCATCAAACCAGCTAAATCCCAGTAGCAAGCCGCCACCGGTCAGTGAAGTTATTTTTATAAAATCCCTTCTATTGGGTTTATTGAATGTTGTCATACATTAAATTTTAGTACTGGCTAATTTTACGGCTTCCCGGATACGATGATACGCACCACAGCGGCATAGATTATCATGCATCGCTTCTTTAATTTCCTCTTCGGTAGGTTTTGGATTTTGTTTTAGGAAGGCAACTGCTGTCATGATCTGCCCGGTTTGACAATAACCGCATTGCGGTACGTCCACTTCATTCCATGCCTGCTGCACAGGATGATCCCCATTTTCCGATAAGCCTTCAATGGTTGTAACCTTTAATGATTTTACTCTTGAAACAGTAAACACACAGGAGCGGATAGCTTTGCCATCAACAAGAACAGTACAGGCGCCGCATTCTGAAATACCGCATCCGTATTTGGTGCCCACCAAACCAAGATGATCCCTGAGTACCCATAAAAGCGGAGTATCGGCTGCCACATCAGCCCGGTATTCCTTTCCGTTTATATTAAGATTGAAAACTGGCATATGATTTTTTTTGATTCTTCCTCTAAAGTTATACAAAACTAATTGCTCAAAAAAAACGGGGTGGAGGGAAATGTTTTTCGATATCTTATACTAATTTGACATTATTGTCATACCAAGAGGTTTGTCAGGCTGAGCTTGTCGAAGCCAATAAGAAACACCCTTCGACAGGCTCAGGATGTCAGTACGTTTCTAATGTCTAAATGGTATTAAGTATGTTCAAAAGATAATCTACAATAAATAAAGGGTGATGAAATTGTAAAAGGGAAAAGAGAAAATGGCTAATCCTTCCCTCAATATAAATACAGCTATTTACCGGTTGAACTAAGGATAATAATACACTAAATCATTTACTGGTACACCTTATTTTTCAAAATACTCTTTATACTATCCGCTACGTCACGCAGTAAGTTTAAAGGTACGCCGGCACTATTGGCATCTGTTTCCAACGCATTGATGGTGGTAATATAATTTCGCCAGGCCGTTGTTCCATTGGTAGTAAACAAGCTGTTATTGTTAGGCATATTCACTGCCAGTACAGTTGCATCACTGTGTATCCTTGACAGGTCATTGTTGCCCTTGGGTATCAGCAGTATTACTTTCCACACTTTGGCCGGCACCGTCACATATCCATTGGCAATAGTGTGATAAAGTCCATTAGCATTGTAACCGCCGCTACCCGTATTGCCCATATAGATATAAGCTTCTTTTGTTGTTCCCACCAGCGTATTCCTTGTATAGTCTTCCAATCCTGCCCATGGCCCCTGGTTCAGCGTTGGTGCCTGTGGAAAAATGTTCGTCATCAGGAAAGTGGAGGAATTGCTACTCACGGTAAATGTTCTGTCTGCAGAAGGACAATCATGACCCCGGTCAAAAGAACTGCCGGTATAGTCGCTGGTTTGAACTTCATACCAGCCGGCGGGCAATTGTATATCCCCTCTGAAATCATCCTGTCTTGGCGTGCTGCCGATATCATCGTTTTGTAAATGCCAACCTACCCATACAGGTATGCCGCGGCTTTTGCTGTAAGCCATTTTATAAAAGCCATTATCCTTTAAATAATTCTCCGGAAAGCTGGTGGAAGTTTGTGCCAGCGTAGGATTACCCGGCAGCAGCGGATCATTATCGCCAAGAGCTACAGGCGGCGGCGGTGGTGGTGGAATAATAGTATCTCCTGCTTTCTTTTTACAGGCTGCAAAAAACAATAAGGCACACAACAGCCAGGGTACAGATTTTTTCATCCTGGCAAGATAAGATGATGTGGTTAAACTATGAAAGTATTTTTGGTATTTATTTTATCTGCTTCCCGCAATTTGGTCACATAATTCACTACTTCTATAATTCTATGTCAGGATAATGAATTTCATATTTTTCAACCTCATGAACAATAGCATTTAGCAAATAGTAATTTCTATACCATTTTTTATCAGCGGGAATGACATACCAGGGTGCGGACTGTGAGCATTGTTTAAAAATCAACTCATACGCTTTTTTATATTCATCATGTTTACTGACGGCGATATCATCCTCCTTATTATACTTCCATCTTTTATGTACAGCTGTTCGCCGGGCCTGCAGGCGTCTTAGTTGTTCCTCATGCGATACATGCAGATAAAATTTCATTATGATGGTATTGTTCTTTGCTAACCCTCTTTCAAAAAGGTTAATCTCTTCGCATCTTTCCAAAATCATCTTTTCATCTGCCTTCTTCTCTACCATCGGAACCAGGATATCTTCATAATGTGAACGGTTAAATATTTTGATCATTCCTTTTTGCGGACATTCCTTGCTGATCCTCCATAAAAAATAATGAGATGCCTCTTCGGGTGTGGGCACTTTAAATGATTTTACCTGGCAGCCTGCCGGGTTTATCCCGGAGAATACATTCTTTACTGCACCGTCTTTCCCCGAAGTATCCATTCCCTGCAGTATTATCAGAACAGAATATTTTTCCTGTGCATAGAGTTTATCCTGTATTCTGGCTAGCTTCACCTGCAAAGCGGCATTTTTCACCAAGGATTCTTCTTCCGTAATATTTTCAACAGGCAAAGTAGAAATATCTGATAAGCGAATATGATGGCTCATGGTTTTACAGGTTTAGCGTTATTGTAAATAGTCAACAGAAGGAGCTGTTAATTGAATATGGAATTCGCCCATAAAAGTAATTTTATTTGAGATTTAAAGTTTGCTATTCTTTATTTATTTCCATTGCCGTAATTTTAAGTGTGCCGATGATCATGTTACCGGCTAACCGGGATGATGCTTAAGGAATACTTATTTTGTTATTACAATTTTAATAACTAATTATTTTGAGCACTATATCTGTCCTTGTAATTATTGCAGTGATTCTTGTCCTGGCTTTTGATTTCACCAATGGGTTTCATGATGCATCAAATATTATTGCCCCGGTAATTGCCTGCAGGGCGATAACACCAATAAAAGCTGTAATCATTGTCGCTTTTTTCGAATTTCTTGGCCCTATTTTGGGAGGTACCGCCGTGGCGAATACCATTGGAAAATTCATTGACATTTCTGATTTAAAGAACATTAATGCTATTACAATTATTTTATCAGGATTGCTGGGAGTTATTGTATGGAACCTGGGTACCTGGTGGTTTGGTATGCCATCGTCTTCCTCGCATGCCTTAATGGGTGCATTAGTAGGAGCTGTCCTGGTAAGTGCCGGCTACGATCATGTGTTATGGGGATTTCATGAATTATTTACCAGGGGAAAATTAGTAGGAGTAACAAAAGTTTTGCTGGCTTTGTTTTTATCACCCTTTTTGGGGTTTCTGGTTGGATTCCTTCTTCAAAAATTTTTATCTCTTCTATTACGCAGCGCCAAACAGAAAATAAACAAGTCATTAAAAATATCACAATATGTAACGGTGGCATGGCTGGCTTTTTCGCATGGCGCCAATGATGCGCAGAAAAGTATGGGAATTCTTACATTAGTTTTATTGCTGGGAGGTATTATTCCATCTTTTCATGTGCCATTCTGGGTGATGATTGTTTGTTCTGCCGGCATGACATCAGGTGTTCTTTTAGGCGGATGGAAAATTGTACGTACGCTGGGTTATTCTATTTATAAAATACGACCCCTGCATGCGCTGAGTTCACAATTAACTTCTGCTATTGTCATATTTTCGGCTTCACTATTCGGTGCTCCTGTTTCCACAACACATGTAGTAACTTCTTCCATTATGGGAGTAGGTTCTGCGGATCATATAAAACGGGTAAAATGGTTGAAGGCAAAATCAATCATCTACACCTGGCTGATTACTATTCCGGGTGCGGCAATCGTAGCCATCTTTATCTATGCATTACTGAATCTTATTCTGCCCACTTTAAAATAATTAATTATGAGTTTGGCTAAACGCTCCTTTGCCTCAAGACTTATCAACCGGATTTTTCCCCCGTCGTTTGACTTTTTTGGTATGCTGAATAACCAGATCAGTATTGTACTGGACATGTCGGAGCTGATGGTGGACTTTATGGAAACGAATTCAGCAATTATTGGAGACAAAATTTTTGAAAAAGAAAAAGAGGCGGATCAACTGCGGGTAAAAATTATGGCTGATCTGAATGACTCCTTCTCAACCCCGGTAGACCGGGAGGATATTTACCGGGCTGTGATGGGAATAGAAGACATTGCTAATTATTTCAAGGCGACTATCAGCGAAATCCAGTTATTTCAGCTGGCGCCTACTATTTTTGATTTTGATATAGCAGTACGTTTGAGAGATGGTATCAATGCACTGAAATCGGGATTCTCCCTTCTTTCCTCGAAACCAGTGGAAGCCGTGGCTTTTTGTGATAAAGCCCGCCATTTCGAACGTAAAATTGAAGAAATATACAGACAGGCCCTGGAGGAATTATTTACCGACAATGATTTTAAATATATTTTTAAGCGAAGAGAAGTGTACAGGCACTTGTCAAATGCCGGCGACAGGGTTTTATTTTGTGCTAATAATTTGCAGGATATCGTAGTAAAAATTTCCTGATAGTATATTGTATCGATAAGTTTTCGTTCTATCAATTTCAATAACTTTATGCCTGATTAAACAAGATATATGAACAGAATTTTCTTGCTATTATTATTTTTGTTTCTTTCCACAGGAACTTATTCCCAGGAATTAAGTAATGTAACCTTTACCGGGGGCACCACTCTTTCCTCTTTTTCGTTTCGAACGGATCAGGATATTATCATTAGACTTTCAGATGATGGCAAAGCTCTTGAATGGGGAACCGATCCGGGACCCGGCAGATATTACAATGATCCAAAAAAGCTGCAGGCATATTTGGGCAGGGTGGAGTATTACGGGCAGGAATATGATTCGGTGTTAAGAGGTAAAGTAAAAAGTATTGGAACATGCAATTTCACCTATTATGGCGCTTTCGAAACAGGTGCAAAAATCGGAAAGCTAAAAACCATTGGCCGTGTTTCATTAGAGTATTATGATAATTATGAAGATGCTGCCTTTAAAGGAAAGCTAAGATTTGCCGGAACTGTTTTATTCACTTATTTTTTTTCTTTTGAGAATGAAGCATTCAAGGGTAAGTTAAAATCGGTTGGCAATACCCCACTTACTTATTATTCTACTTTTGATGATAAAGCCATCAGGGGAAAAATAAAAAGCATAGGAAATGCTGAATACACATGGTATTCTTCCTACGACAGGGCTCATGGGGCATTGAAGTCCGGAGCTGTTTTCCAGAACATAAATGGTATTATTTATACTATCATGTAGCTGATCAATTCTTTGCTACTCTCAGAGTATTTAAAATATCGGTAAATAACTAACTTTATACAAACCAAAAAATATGAAAAAGTTTTTTCCCCTTCTCCCTTCAATTTTGATTATCGCATTATCTGTGGGCAATGAAGCGGGTGCCCAGCAATATAAGTTGCGCCAGGTAAATAGTATGATGGGGATGAAGACTGAATCAACCATCTATGTAAAAGGGATGCGTAAAAGAACCGAGCCGGGTAGTATGATGGGTCTGCCGCCTCAACCTGTAACTATTGAGCAGTGTGACCTGCAGCGCACCATTAAAATTAATGATAAGAAGAAACTTTATTTTATAGAACCATTTTCCAGAGAAACAGAAGAAGTGATAGATGAAGATGCCACGCCTCCGGCAAAAAATAAAACGGTAACTCCCGTTTTGCCGAAAGAAAAGACAGCCACTCAAAAGGGTGGTATTATTTACATGTGGTACAACATATATGATACGAATGAAAGAAAAAAAATGTATGGGTTTAACGCAAGGCATGTGTGGACTTTTCAAAAAATAAAACCCTCGCCGGATGCATGTATGATGAAAGACAGCATGATCGTTAAAACGGATGGATGGTATATTGATTTTCCCCAGTTTAACTGCCCGGTACAATACCGGCCATCAAAAGCATCGATGCCCTCAACAAAGGAAGGACCGCAACCCGAATGCAAAGATAAATTTGTCAGCAGACGAAAGGGAAAAGGGAAATTGGGCTTTCCTTTAACTGAAACAAGGACAATGATTATGGGAAATGGAGGTACACAGAAAAGTGAATTCACAACAAACATTGAAACGCTTGAGCTTTCAACCGCAAAACTGGATTCAATGCTGTTTGAAATTCCGCCCGGCTATACGGAAGCTACAAGTGAAGACCAGTTGCAGGAAAAGATTGGTTTTAGAGATATGATAAATGTGACTAAGAATAAAGCAATGGAACAGCAAGAAGAAATAATTAGCGGCGAGGATCAAAAAATGGCCGGCAAGATCCGTATCGGTGTGTATGAACCAAAAGGAGATGACCAGGTGCAGGCCTCCGCATTACAACAGCACATGATTGGCTCATTGAAAGAAGGAAATATAGAAGCCGTGGCAGTAACATCAGAAGAAGAAGCAAAGAAGTTTAAATGCGATTACACATTGGCAAGCGATTTTGTAAAAATAAAATCAGCCAGTAAAGTAGGTGGATTGCTTAAAGCTATTAAGAATGCAGATCCTAATGCGGCATCATCATTTAATATCGAAGCATCACAAACTTTAGTAAAGCTATCAGATGGTTCCATTCGTTTGCAACCTAAAATAAATGGAAAGTTTGAAGGCAAAGTTGATGCAGCAGCAGAAAAGGCGCTGGATGAAGGTTGCCGGCAGGTATTGAATGAGCTTAAATAGGGAAGGAGAATATTATATTTCAAATTCCCAGACAGTTCTGTAGGAACCATTTTTTTCTGCATAACCCAGGAAGGCATTGTAAAAAGCATCGCCGCCAATGGTAGCGCTGTCACCAATAACAAATAATTGTTCTTTAGCTCTTGTTATTGCTACATTCATTCTGCGGTAATCTTTTAAGAAGCCAATATCTCCATCATCATTACTTCGTACCAGCGATAGAATAATGGTTTCTTTTTCCTGTCCCTGGAAACTATCAATAGTGCTGATGCGAAGTTGCTTTGGTAAAACTTCCTTTGCAGCGGCCACTTGTCCGGAGTAAGGAGAAATAAAGGCAGTTTTCAGGATGTCAAGCGATTCTGTCTCTAATAATTTTTGAACAACATTTAACTCGCCTTCGTTTTGCAAACTAAATCCATCGGAGCCATGCACTTCATTGTGGCCTGAACCGGCCATATCAATAAAGGTGAGATGTACACCGGTATTTTGCAGGTGTTTGGCAGTCAGCAAAAGGTTGTTGTAAAAATAATTACTGCTGAACCCCGCGATAACTTCTCTCATTCTGTATTGTGTGTTCAAAAGAAATACATTGTTGGTATTTGCAATTGCCGTTTCCAAAATGGATTGGTTAAGGCCAAGTTTAGCAGCCTCATTGCTTAATACAGTAGGAGGGAGCTGCCAATGATCGCCAGCCAATACTATCTTTTCTGCCAATGGAAAAATACACCATGCCAGTGGCTCTATGCACTGGCCTGCTTCATCAATTACTAAAGTTGGAAAGTGGAGATGTTGTACGCCGGCATCATGTATTCCAATTGGTGTGCCTGCAATTACATCAGCTTCTTCAAAAAGTTTTTCTTCATTGTAGGCCTGTAGTTTTTTTATTTCTATTCTAATGTTTTTTACTTCTTTAAACAGGAGGTTACGTTGTTCTCTTTCCGCTTTACCAAAACTTCGTTTGTATTTCAACGCCAACTTGCGAAATTCTTCCGCTCTTATTTTTAATTGCTTGATTTCTTTCTGCGCTTTACTGTTACTGAGTTTACCTTCAGGAGTGTGGGCAAAAATTGTTTCATCCACTTTACTGGTATTACCAACCCGCAGCAAATTAACTCCCTGCTGAATAAGCCCTTTGGCAATATTGTCAACCGCCGTATTACTGGGTGCAGATACCAGTACTTTTTCACCGGCTTTAATTAATTGGAGAATGGCTTCAATAAGTGTGGTTGTTTTTCCTGTACCGGGCGGACCATGCACAATTTTAATACTTTCGTTCTGAGTAATTGCAGCAACAGCCTGTTTCTGACTTTCATTCAATTGTTCATTGCGAAAATTGAGAGTTGCCGTCCTGGATCTGTCAAAGGGTATTGCTGATCCTTGTGTGGTTATTGGATCGCTATGAAATTTTTCAAATAGTTGATATAACGGTTTATTATTTTCCAGTTCATTCAGCACTTTTTTCATGATACTGGTGGTTCGGGTATCCGGGGCTAATTTTATACCCACTCCGTCATCTTCCATCCAATCAGGAAAGTCGGGGGCAAACAAACGAAATTCACCATTCTTGCCATCAAGGCTGATTAAAATTCCTTTTACCGGCTCTTCACCTGCACAAAAACATTCAATAGCGGCTCCTTCCTTAAATAAGTTGGTTTCCGGGGGAAAGCTAAGTTTGAAACTGATCTCCGGATAATCAGCATAACCAAATCCTTTGCGGGTAACAATAATAGGGTGCAGAGCTAATCCTTCGGCTCTTAATTGTTTTAATGTGTGTTGCTGGTCTAAACGGAATCGCTGTGCCTGTTCCTTTTCTTCCAGGTTGATGCATTGAATCAGCGTTTGTATATACGGATGCATGGGGTAAAAATAGTGAGGATGCAGTGTAAAAAAAACTCAGAATTGCCAGGTATGAAACCGTCATTATTTCCGGAGCATTATCTGCAGAAACCCTCTGTTTAAATAAAGCCCCGGTTGTTGATTTAATAGTCTACCTTTACTAAGTGATTGCAGGTTCTACCGGCATACAGTATCAGGTAAGCGCAAATTTTTACTCTTCCCTCAGTAACAGTTAACCTCATCTTTACTTTTTTCAGTACACTTCTTTCACAGGTATTAATATTGTTTTATTTAAATTTTTAGTTTTATGAACATGTATGTTTCAAATTTAAGTTTTCACACAACTGATGAGGACTTAAAAGCTTTATTCTCTGCTTTTGGTGCAGTAACATCTGCTAAAGTAATCACCGACCGGGAAACCGGCCGCAGCCGTGGATTCGGATTTGTAGAAATGACGTCTTCTGACGAAAGTCAGAAAGCTATTGCAGGTCTTAATAGTAAAGAAATTGAAGGCCGGTCTATGTCTGTTTCCATCGCAAAAGAAAAGCCTGCCCGTTCCGATAACAAAAGATGGTAATGTGGTGAATTAAAGTTTTAATTGAAAAGAGTCTATTGATGGCTCTTTTCAATTTTTTTTTATATACAGGTCAGATTCCGGCAATTACAGTATTACAAGTAGTATTTTTTTGACCTGTTTTTTATTTGCATCGGGAACCTTAATTGCCTGGCTGGCTTGAACTAAGATTTCAATCAATTGTGAGAACAATGAATGATGTCGCCTGTTGAACTTATAAAACTGCTACCCATAGCCAATTGAGGTTCAGTAATTTTGACTTTACGCTGGTACCAAACATTCTCTATAACTGCCAGCTTCAACACATTGCTTCTGCCGTATTTGCTGCATAAGTTCATCTGCTTCATTTTCCGGAACGAAAAATTCAAGCACATAGCCGTAAGAACAACTTTCATAATATGCCTGGTAAATAGCAAGATGGTGATAACCGGAGAGTTGGCGGTAAGAATCAATATCAGTTTCATTATGGTTGATAAAGGCTATAAGCTTGATATCTCCCTCTTCACCTTTGCCTGGTGATTGCGGTTCAACAGGTATATAACCACCAATCTGAATGACTCTTGTTTTTGGATCCTGGAAATGTCCCGTTTTTTTTTCGTTTATAAATGAAAATTGAAAATCAGCATTGGCCCATTCATGCTGTGAAATATACCTGAACCTGCTGTTTGAGCCTGTTACCAACTGATGTAAAACGGGTTCACACTTTTTACTCATAAGCCTTTTAGCATAGTGCTCCCATTCTGGCAAAAAACCATCCAGGCTAAGATCCGTCACAAAACATACAAACTGAACAATAGGTGTTTTTATCATTTTCTATTTTTTATACCTGCTATGTAGCGTTAAAGCAATACTAAGATGCGGGCTGGTTAACTGCATCAATTGAATGAACTACTCCGTTGGAACCTTGCCTGTCACGGGACAGAATTTTGGCCCCGTTTATACGAACTTCCCCGTCTTTTACTGTTACAGATACTTCCATGCCATTTACTGTTGGCAGTTTTTGTCCATCCCGGAAATCCTTATGTAATTTTTTCCCGGTAAGTACATGAAAAGTAAGTATATCGGAAAGTTTGTTATTGCTGCTGCTTTGCTTTACCAGCTCAATAAAAGAATCAGGAGAGGTTAGTTTAATAAAAGCCAGGTTTACCGGAGCCAGAATTGTAAATGGACCAATATCATTCAATTTCTCCTCTAGGTTTGCCGCTTTGAAACCCTGTACTAATGTGGTGAGATTCTTGTCTGCACCGGCTATTTGTAAAATGGTTGACATATAATTGGGTGATTATTGCAGAAAGATTAATCTGCAGGACATGTAATGTAACCTTTATTTAGCTCATTTCAGCTTTTATTAATATCCTGCAATTCCTTTTTTATTGCTGATTGAAATTTCAACAATATTATTTGAAAAATATCTTGCTTACATTTCACTAATTTGTTTCTGCAAAAAAACTAATTCCTCTGTCTTTAGTGTGTTTTTCCTCAATACTGGCGTTGATTCAGAATGAAAAATAAGAATTGATACTGATCAGGACTGAATGTTGGAAGAACCTGTAATTTCCTTGCCAAGGCACACTATTAATCCTCAAACTTGCAATATGTCATTGAAAGAGTTTTATTGTATTTTCACTAAGGTATCTTGCAAATTGTTGGTGGGTATGTTTGTGGTATGCACATAGAAATTTAGAACCCGGTTTTCGCATTGTCGTCAGCCATCAGGAATAATATAGAAATTGAGAAAACTAATTAACTTTAGTTTGGAGTTGATAGTAGGGCAAGAGGTTTAATAATGCCTGCAACATTTATTCTAATGATTTTGAATCGGAAATGATGATAACATCAAACGGAGTTATGAAAAAAAGTTTGTTTTTTTTAATTTTATTTGCCGGAAGGCTGGCTGTATTCTCACAGGATAACACCAAAGCTGAAGTTAATAAACATGTTTTAACAACCGGCAACACTTATGCTGTGGTTATTGGTATCGCTAATTATGAAAACGAAAACATCAACCTGAATTATGCTAACCGGGATGCTTTGGAATTTGCCAGGTATTTACAGTCAAACACCGGTGGAGCTGTTCCATCGGAAAATATCAGGTTATTGATAGACACAAATGCCACCACTGCGGCTATTTATAATGCCTTTACATGGCTTCGGGACAAATGCGAGGAAGACAAAAGAGAAAACAGTGATAAAACCAACCTTATCTATTTTTATTTTTCGGGTCATGGCGATGTTGAAACCGACACTAAAGCTAATCTTGGATTTCTTCTTGCTTATAATACACCACAGAACAATTATCTCAACAATGCTGTACGCATAGAAGATCTGAATAACTATGCACATACATTGTCAATTGACCTTAATGCAAAGGTGATCATTATTACGGATGCCTGTCATTCAGGCAAACTGGCCGGTAGCGATAACCGGGGAACCTACCTGGCAGGTAAAGAATTAATCAAAGCGAGGGATCAGGAAATCCGCATTGCTTCCTGCTATCCCGATGAGCTTTCCAATGAAGATAGACGGTGGGGAGGAGGGAGGGGAGTATTTTCTTATTACCTGGTCAACGGTTTAAAAGGACTGGCAGATAAAAACGGTGACGGAATTATTACACTGGATGAAATAAAAAATTACGTTGATTCAAGTATTTCTGCAGACCCGGTTATAATTGCAAATAAATATCAGCAGACTCCGGTTTTAGAAGGAAAACAACAATTCAAACTTGCTTCTGTAAACAAAGAAGAATTATCTTCTTTACAAATATCCATGAGCAGGGCTGCTCCGGTTTTACCGGACAGGGAATATTTTTTTAATCTGCTGAAAAAAGATGATCAGATTGACCATATAGACTATGAAAAATTGAATACCCTTCCGGTTTCAGAAATACCGATGGCTTTTATCCTTGAAGTAAAAAATATTTTGGATACCGGAGAAACAAAAATTCCTCAAATTGCAAATCTGGAAAACGCCATCAAACAGGACCCTGAGCAGCTATACCAGTTCAGACAATCTCTTATGGAAGCCCTGCATACAAGGGGACAGAAAATAATTAATCTGTACCTGGCAGGAGATGCAGCCGAGTTGGAACGACGCAGATATTATAACAGCAGGAGCAATGGCTATAATGTTTATCCCCGAATGTATTCGCTGGCATTGAAACTCATAAAAGAAGATGATCCCTTTTTTCAAAGCCTCATGATAAATCAATTGTACTTTGAAGCCGTTGCTGCCCGGTTAAAAATTCCCGCCGTTGAGGAAAACGAACAAAACAAACTGATTGATGAAGCTCTGGTTTCATTACAAAAAGCTAAAGGCATGTCTGATGCAGATCACCAGGCAGCCTATATTCATAATGAACTGGGTGTATTGTATCAATATAAAAAACAATACAACGAAGCAGAAAAGTATTTAGTCAACGCAACTATCCTGGCCCCTGAATGGGCAGTTCCATGGGGAAACCTTACAGGATTATATGCAAGTACAAATGCATTTGATAAAGGTATAGATGCGGCTGATAAGGCAAAAATTCTGAATCCCAACCTGGAGTGTATATATGTGAACAGCGGTTACATTTATGAGAAAAAAGGAAACCAGTTGATGGCCGAGGAATTATTCCGGAAAAGCATTCATATCAATTCAAGACATTATTCTCCTTTTGAACGCCTTGGATATGTGAATATGAATACTACCCGGTATGCTTTGGCTGATTCATTTTTTTATGAAGCTGAATTAAGAAAAAAGGGATTTCATTTTATACCCGGGGTGGCTATGTTTGATTTGGAAGCAACGGCACCATCTATTTCTGCACCCCCGTTCTGCCGGGTTGATAGCAATGATGTAAGAATGAATGATATACTGGGGCATTTCGCCCTTGGAATAATTGCATCAGAATCTTTTGGGCCTGTAACAGCAGATGGATTTCTGTTTATAGACCGGAGAGGTAGTAATATTTCTCAAAAGGATATGGAAACGGCAGAAAGAGAATTTAAAAAAGTTATTTCACTTGATAAGACAAATCCACTTTCCTTTCACTATCTGGGCAAATTACTATACCTGCAGAAAAGATATGCAGAAGCAGAAATAATTTTAAAACTGGCGCTCCAATACCATCAGGATAAGACAAAGTTTAATCAATATCTTGATTCCGTGAGCCGGTTGTTGCCTGACACAAAATCCAAAGCATGTATTGTTAAGCTTTTTTCTGAATTCTATTATCCGGCTTTAGATGATCATTATTTCCTGGCATCCCTCTATGAGAAATGGAATCATTTTTCCGAAGCAGAGATGCATTTTCGTTCAATCATATCACTTGATTCACTGTCTATAGCCGGTTATTATAAATTATGGACCCTTCTTGAAAGCATGGGACGATATAAGGATGCTGAAGAAGTCATCAGGCGGTTTATGGCAATTTGTCCCGATAAAAAGACCGGCGAAAGTGAACTATATGCTTTTTACAAAAGGATGTTGAAAATTTATCCGGATGACGGAGACTGGAATTATAAAACAGGGATCTTTTTATATCACCTGGCAGCCGACAATCCCGGCGATTATCCCGATGATAAGAAAACAGTTACACCAGATACATATGAAGAAGTTTTCAGCACCATGCCTGAAAGCAAATATTTACATTTCGCTATTCCGTGTTTGGATGAATTCTATACTACTGCACCAACAATTAATTTACCCAGAAATGAAGGTATAGTTTACTTGCTGAAGGCAGACAGTATTTCAACTTTTCCGGAGGATGAGATTGCAGATATCAATGAGAAAATTGGCGACCTCTATACCTGGCAGGGCCTGCCGGAAAGAGCCATTCCCCATTACAAAAAATCCATTGACTTTCAACCAAAAAATGCAAGTGTCCGGCTTAAATTAGTTGATGTAAATGATGCCAGTTACCATTTTCAGGATGCGTTGGTGCAACTTGATTCCCTGTACAACCATCAAGAAATCAATTTTCAAAAAATGCTATTGATGACAAAGTACCTGATACATTCCGGCAAGTTTGATGATGCAAAACAATTACTTGCCGGTGCTGAAAAAATTCATCCATACAAAATACCCGGGATTTTTAATCTTAACGGAATGCTGCTATTGCTTTCAGGAAATGAAAAAGAAGCAATGGTATTCTATAAAAAACTTTTGGAGTTGGATGGCAGCAATAATGGTTTAGAATACACAATGGCCCGTCTTTTTGCCAGCCAGGGAAATATAGCTGAAGCCTGGAAATGGCTGGAAGCAGCAGCCAATAACGGATTTAATTATTCTTATGTTTTACAATTTGATAAATACATGGACAATCTGCGCAAGACAAAGAAATGGGATCCTTTTATAGAACGGATTAATAAAGACAAGCCTTATTATCGGGTCATAAATCAGAATAAATTCGGAGGTTACTGATCTTTTTTCAAAATAAAAAAGAATGCCATTTGCATTATAAACCAACTATAATTTTAGGCCGGGCAATAATGGCTTGGGTGTTTGCTTAGGGCAATTGGTCTTATCCGTGCAAGGAAGGGAATTCACCTGTTTAATAGTTTGGTTTTGTGCATATGAAAGCACCTGTGACCAGGAAGGAGCAACTTTGTCCGGGCTCAAATAAGTGTCTAATGCCTGCAGGAAGAAAAAGGTAAAATATGAATTAAAGGAAGGTGTTACAATTGCCTCTTCATCTTTACTTGCAGCTGTCATTAGCAGGTTAACGGGTAGTTTATTCAAACCCATAAATAAAGCCCTTACATTATCCATGTTATAAGTTGGGATACCTTTTTTCTTTGGTATTTCCCACCATTTTAGTTTTGGGGCAGCCACCGTATCATTACAGCAATCACTTAATACAAGGTTGAACCTTGCTCCTTTCTTAATAATGTCATCATATATATCCTGCACATTTAAAGTTTGTGTTTCAAGATCTTTATAGAACTTAGGTTTGACTGGATCCCGAAGGTCAAAAAAGGGGAAAGTCTTATTTGGAAATTTCTTATTATGAAACCCATGTCCTGAATAATAGAAAATTACAAGGTCATTTTCGGTGGGTTTGATCTTTTGCAGCGCCAGCTCTACGTTTGCCCTGCTGTAATTGTTTCCATAAATACTATCAATTGATATATTACGGGGAAGCAATCCTAACACATTATTTGCCAAAGTAGAAAAAAAGTTAACGATCTTCCTGGCATCCAGCAAACAATTTGGTTGCAGGGTCGTATCATTAGTACTTGCCACTACAACAAGATACAAATGGGTATTTTTCTTTTCATTAGCCGTAAGCATTCCTCCTTTAGAGCTGGGTCGGAAAATACTTTGATAATATATACTTGTATCGGCAAAGAAACCCGAAACTAAATCTATCTTATTTTTCAGATCTGCATTTCGGATAAATTCAACAGAGGAAAAATTACTGGCTGCCGGTGCGAACGAAGTTGCTGTATCAGTGATTGCCCATGGGTCATAAAATGCTCCTGCATTTATCTTAAACCAAAAGGTTACCGGCGAAAAATTGAATGAGTTTTTACCCATCACAACTTTTGCATTCACTGCTTTATAATATAAATAAGTTTGATCCGGTCGCCCATCTTTATCCATTGCATAATTTTCCTCAAATGATAATTCGATAACCTGATCTTCAGAATCAATTGATTTCACCCTTACTATTCCCGATCCATTTGCTGAAAGAGAGAAGAATGCATGATAATTGGCAGTATCATTCCCGGAAGGAGATTTAAATTGTAAATGATAAATATCCTGGGAGTAAATACTGAAACGGGCGACAAAAAGCGACAAAAAAAATAATAATATCCTGGTTCGCATACTTAAAACCTGTTATCTTTTAATCAATTTACAATTTGTTTAGTGACTGCCTTTATTTAATGAAAATAAACTAATGACAATCTTTAAAGATATTATCTTTTTTAAAACATTCAAATATCTCCTTTTCTTTATATCACCGGCGAAAGTAGCAGGAATTATTTTTTTTGGAATTATTCATTTCTTATCGTAATGTTATATCCTAAAATATATTTTATATGACGTTTAAAATGCCAAAACCTGTTTACCAGATTTTTCTGAGTGCATTCTTGTTCACTTTAGTAGCAACATCCTGTAATAATAAAAAAGCTGATAAAGAAAAAGAAGCTACAAAAGATTCAATAATGCCAAAACCAGTTGACCCAGGGACAATGCCAACAACACCAACCGGAGATTCTATCCAGAAAAAGCCAGTTGACCCGGGTAATTAAAGTTTATCTTCGCAATTTTTGTAATTCACCCGTCTGGAATTCTTTCATCATAAACATGAAAGAGACTCAGACAGGTGATTTTTTTTTGTCTTCAGGTGGCGCCAGCTTATGCTTTTTATCAGGTTCAGCATGATGCACTCTATGGTGAATAAGCCGGTGAACCAGCCAATGTTCCAGCCGGTGATGGGTAGGAATTAATACTGCAGCAATAGCTACGAAAATCAATATTTCATAAACAGGAGTATGATTTGTTAAATTGGCTACTGTTGGGTGTAGCAGAAGTGTCAGGTATTCAAAAAAGAACAACAGTGAAAGAACACCCAGCAGGCGGATAGCCTGCAAATGCAGTTTTACCCGGCTCAGTAAAAGTGTTATCAGAAATAAACCGGGAATAAATATTGCAATTAGAAGCATCTGCAATTGTTGAGAACGCTCTACTCTGGCAATTCTCATGTTTTCTTTTAGCTCAAGTTGCCGGAATTGCTCATTGCTTGAAATGATCTGCACTTGCCTGATCTGGCTTTTATTGTTTACAGAATCATTAAGACTATGAACTGTATTTATATAAGAAAAGGCGCTGTCAATATTTCTTTTTTCTTTAAAATGTTCAACCAGGAATTCGGCCGCTTCAAGTTCCAGGGGAAGTAATCCGTCTGTTTTTGCAATTGAAAGGGATGATTTTGCATACAGGTAGGATGAGTCTGCAAGATGAATTGAGGGGTTTTGAATGTTCATTTCCCTGTAAAGTTTGGCAAGGCCCAGCGTTGCTTCAGAATAGGTTTCGTCATCATTGGCTACCAATAAATAATCCAAACTTTTTTTATAATTAACTAATGACAGCTTATAGCTGCCTAATTTGCGATAACTATGCCCGAGACCCGTTAGTGATTTTCCGATCTTGTAATCTTCTTTAAGATTATTGGCAAGTTCCAGTGATTTGTTGAAATAAATTAATGCAGAGTCCGAAACATTAAGCCGGTCATATACATCGCCAAGGTTTAATAATATATTATATTTTAATATTTCGACATTAAATTGTGATATAACAGAATCAGCTTTCCTGTAATATTCCAGTGCTTTCCGATATTCTTCCTGGAATACATAAACGATTCCAATATTCATTAGAGCACTTGCAAGATTCCTTGGATTTTTTCTTTTTTCTTCGAGCTTCAACTTCTGAATGTTTAATTCCAGCGATCTTGTGTAGTTGCCAATTTTATAAAAAGTGTTTGCAAGAATACCGAGTGACCTTGATTCGCCTTCCTTATCATTTATTTTTTTTGCCAGGTATAACGCCTCTTGTGCTAAGACTAAAGCAGAATCTGGATTATATTTATTCATCGCATCGGCAAGTTTCCACATCAGGCGCACCCTTCCGGTATCTGTTGTTTCAGTATTGAGTGATTTACGCAGGCTGTCCGCAATTGATTTTTGAGAAAGGCCACTTAAGGATAACAACAAAAATGAAATAATGACCAAATAGTTTTTATGCAGAGATTGGCGGCAATTGGAATCAGGATTCATATTTAATCAGAGTTAAAATTTATTCAGTGCCCGAATTTAATAATAATCCCAGTTAATTATGTATGTTAATAAAAATTACGTTTCCTTACTTAATTCTGCTTTCTTCGGGTGGTTTAAAGATTACAGGTATTACTTTCTTTTATCCTGATAATTTAATTAATTTGCAGTGAAAATAGAATTATTATGAAAACTTTTCTCACTATAATTTTTTTAAGCTTTTTTACTACAGCATTAGTTGCCCAGGTGAATGAGATGAAGGAAGCCCAACCAGATTCAACCAAGATAATACTGGTTGTTGAAGCTTCTTGCGGCCAGTGCCGGTTTCACATGGCCGGCAAAGGTTGTGATTTAGCGGTTCGCATTAATGGGAAATCCTATTTTGTTGATGGAACAGCTATTGATGATCATGGTGATGCACATGCCAAAGATGGTTTTTGCGAGGCGATCAGGCAGGCGAAAGTGCAGGGAGAAATTATAAATAACCGGTTTAAAGCAACCTACTTCAAACTCATTGAACCAGAAAAAAATAAAGATCAGCAGGAAGGAAAACAGAATTAGTATTTATTCTGCAAGTTTATTTTATCAGTTTCACTCTCACCGCATTGGCTCCCTTGGGTCCCATTTCTACTTCATACGAAACTTTGTTGTTTTCGTTTATTTCTTCTGCAAGAGAATTGACGTGAACGAAAACACTCTCCTGAGTTTCCAGGTCTCTTATAAAGCCAAAGCCTTTGGTGTGATTAAAAAAAGTAACGACCCCTTTCCGGATAAGATCTTCCGGGTTAATGGGTAATTGTTTAGGAACGCCAATTTCAATGTCTTCCAGTTTTACATCTATTTTTTTTCTTGGATCGGGTGGCTTGGAAGAAAGATTTCCGTTTTCATCAAGATAAGCAATCATATCATCAAAGCTTTTACCCTCTTTCGAGTTTTCTTTCCTCTCCAGCTTTTTTTGTGCTTTTTCTTTCCTGTCCTGCTGTTTTCTTTTCTCTCTTTCTTTTTTATTCCATGTTTCAGCCATGATATTTCCCGGTGCTTTGATTAAAAATTATTCTGTTATTAATATTAATTCCGTGAGGCTTATCTGGAGGAAAAAGAGCCAACGATTCCGGCAGATGCTGTTAAAGGTACGGGATTTACCGGGGAAGCCCGGTTTTGATTTTTCCACAATGGAAAGTTTAAGAACAGGGAAGTCTATTCCCGGTTTCATTACTTTATCAGGTTTTGTAATTTTAGTATTTAATTTAATCAATGATTTTCAGAGAAGCGAAAATAACAGACATACTGCAGATTCAAATCGTCAGGAATTCTGTAAAAGAAAACAGGCTTTCTGATCCTTCTCTTGTACCAGACAAAAACGTTGCAGATTACATAACCCGGAGAGGGAAAGGATGGGTGTGTGAAATGGACAATAAAATTGTTGGTTTTGCAATTGTTTCAATAGTTGATCAAAATGTGTGGGCATTATTTGTGCAGCCGGAGTATGAAAAGAAAGGTATTGGAAGGAGTTTGCATGATGATATGCTGGATTGGTATTTTACTCAAACCAAAAATTTGCTGTGGCTGAGTACTGCTCCGGCCAGCAGGGCCGAAATGTTTTATCGAAAAGCTGGGTGGAAGGAAGCCGGTACATATGGCAAAAGTGAAATAAAATTTGAAATGACTGTAGATACCTGGCTAAACAGGGCTTCATAAATTATTTCAAATATCTTTAGTCTCGAAATATACAGACAACCAAATCCACCCCGGCGTTGTCTTATTGCAGAATTGACTAACAGGATGTATATGAAAAATGTTTTGGCAGCTTTCTATCCACTTCTAATTACAGTAATGATATTACCTGGTAAAAATTGTGAACACCAGGCAAAACAGGGAGTAATGCCAACGGAACAAAACGACGGGCCCTATGTTTTATACAAAGGAGAACAGGTATATATCAAATATATTTTGAATAAAGAGGGTTCAAAAATTCCAAAGATTGACAGCTTTGCTTTATTACAGAAAAATGATATGGCTTTTACAGTAGCTGCCGATGAACCCGGAAAAATGTTCTCATTCTTACTTAAAAAAAAGCTGCAAAATGAAAAAAGTGAGTATAAGAAAATAAGCAAACAATTTGTTCTTTCTGATATTGAAGGAAATTTTAAGTCCTTTAGAAAATTGTTGCAGGCAAACGGGGTAATCGATACGGGTTATAACTGGACCTTTGGAACGGGTCACCTTGTTCTTATTGGCGATTTTGTTGACCGGGGAAGCCAGGTAACAGAAGTGCTTTGGCTTATTTACTCACTGGAGGAAAAAGCAAAACAGGCAGGGGGATATGTTCACTTTATTCTGGGCAACCACGAAATCATGAACATGAGCGGAGATACACGGTATGTCAACGAAAAGTATAAAGAGAATGCAGCGCTGCTTGGAGAAAGATATGAGGATTTGTTTGGAGAAAATTCTGAATTGGGAAGATGGCTCCGCACAAAGAATATTATGGAGAAAGTGGGAGAAATGCTCTATGTTCATGCAGGCATTTCGTCTGAAATCAACTCCATGGATATTCCTATTGAAAGTATTAATGAGCTGGTAAGACCTTATTATGCAGACAGCAGTTACCAGTATACTGATAAACGAATAGACATTCTGTACGGGGATTATGGCCCTTTCTGGTACAGGGGATATTATACTGGCACGACAAAAGCCAGCCCGGAACAAATAGACAGCACGGTTTCAAAATTCAATATCCGCCATATAGCCACCGGACATACGGTGGTAGCGGATACCATCAGCGCCTGGTATAAAGGCAAGGTATTTGATACAGATGTTCATCATGCCGGTGGTCATTCTGAGGCATTGCTGATTGAAAATGGCAATTATTACAGGGTAAATGCCCTGGGAGAAAAAGTTCAGATACAAGATTAGTTTTGTCATTCCCAAAAGCTAATAAGAATGTTTAAAAATCATTGGCAATATTTTTCTCCGGATTAAAAAGAATAGTTACTTTGTTTCTTCAACATCAAAACTAAATATCATGAAAAAAATACCTGCTCTCCTGTTAGCCTTTGTTATTATTGTTGCAGCCTGTAACAAT
Organism: Chitinophagaceae bacterium; assembly: GCA_032654705.1. Lineage (GTDB taxonomy): Bacteria > Bacteroidota > Bacteroidia > Chitinophagales > Chitinophagaceae > JJ008. The sequence goes on along the minus strand of JAULAZ010000003.1, from coordinate 1,054,126 downwards.
AACAAAACCCCCAATAATCAAAACCAAAATAACCGGGAAAAAGATGATTATGGCAATAGCAGTAATCGTAATAATGAAAACACAAGTACTGAAAATACAAACAATACAGGTAATACGGGTTGGGCTGAAAATGATAAAACCTCTTTTCTGAAAGACTGCAAATCATCGTTTGATAATGGACAAGAAGATGTTGCAAACCGGATTTGCCCCTGTGTATTGGAAAAGATGGAGAAAGAATTTGCATCAATGAATGATGCCAACACAAAAGGAGGCGAAGCTGCGGGAACTAGATTAGCCTTACAATGCAAGGATGAAATCCTTGGAAATAACAATAATAATAATAATACAGAAAGTGGCTGGACGAGTAGCGATGAAAGCAAATTCATGTCAAGTTGTGAAGGCACTGCCTCTAAAAATGTCGGTGCTGCCCGTGCCAATCAGTATTGCGACTGTATGTTGCAAAAACTAAAACGATCCTATTCAAGCTATGATGATGCAAACCGGGGATTGGGAAATAAATCACAGGAAGAGATAAATCAACTGGCTGCTGATTGTAACCGGTAGCAGAATTATTAAAAAATATTTCAGGGGTTCATTATACAAGATGAACCCCTTTTCATTTTTAGGTTTTATCTCCCTTCTCACTTAAATTTGCCCCACTTAAATCAACAGGAAAAAATGTCCAGATCAATTGCGTTTCGTGAAGCCCTTCGGGAAGCTATGTGTGAAGAAATGAGAAGGGATGAAAGAGTGTACCTGATGGGAGAGGAGGTGGCTGAATACAATGGCGCCTATAAAGTAAGCCAGGGTATGTTGGCAGAGTTTGGTCCAAAGCGGGTTATTGATACACCTATTTCTGAACTAGGTTTTACGGCTGTTGCAGTTGGTTCCGCACAAAATGGCCTCAGGCCAATTGTAGAATTCATGACCTGGAACTTTGCTGTGTTGGCCTTAGATCAAATTCTTAATACCGCTTCTAAAATGCTGGCAATGAGTGGTGGGCAAATATCCTGTCCTATTGTTTTCAGAGGAGGCAATGGGTCTGCCGGTCAGTTAGGTGCCCAGCACTCTACCGCTTTTGAATCTTTATATGCCAATATTCCGGGTATCAAGGTCGTTTCACCAAGCAACGGCTACGATGCAAAGGGTTTATTGAAACAGGCCATCCGGTATGAAGAAGACCCCATTATGTTTATGGAGAGTGAGCAGATGTATGGTGATAAATGCGATGTGCCCAATGAAGAGTATTATATAGAATTAGGAAAAGCGGATATTAAAAAAGCAGGAAAGGATATCACCATCGTTTCGTTTAATAAAATGATGAAAGTGGCTTTAGCGGCAGCGGCCGAACTGGAAAAAGAAAATATCAGCGCTGAAGTAATTGACCTTCGCACCATCCGGCCGCTCGACTGGATGACAATTCTTGAAAGTGTAAAAAAAACCAACCGGCTTGTTATAATTGAAGAACAATGGCCATTTGCTTCTGTTTCTTCCGAAATTACTTACCGTATTCAAAAAGAAGGTTTTGATTATCTGGATGCACCTATCCGCCGTATTACTGCGGCCGATGCTCCTTTACATTATGCGGCCAACCTTGTAGCAGCCGCATTACCGGATGTACCCCGAACAGTAAAACTGGTAAAAGAGGTAATGTATCTGGTGAAATAATTAACCATCCAGGCAATTTGAAAATATTTTTCAATTAATGTGCAACGATTCAGCATTAATGCCCCATCTTTACATCGGTTTTTCATAGGATATTGGATTTTAAAACGAGGCTGGGTTTCTACCCGGCTTCTATTTTTTTAACACTGAGCCTGACGAAGTGTTGTATAAAATTCATACCTGGCTTTTATTCTATCTATTTTTTTCTTCCCCATCATCCTGCCATAGTTTGGATTAACGGCATCGTTCTTGCCTTGCTTCGCTTAAAATAAATTACTTTTATGGATCAAATAGAAGAAGTAATGGCTGAAATACTGATTATTGATGATGAAAAAGCAATCCGAAAAACCCTGACTGAAATATTGTTGTTTGAAGGGTATAAAATTGATGAAGCACCCGATGGTGAGGAAGGATTGAAGAAATTCAGGGAAAAAACATTTGACCTCGTTTTGTGCGATATTAAAATGCCGAAACTGGATGGTCTTGAATTTTTGCAGAGAGCCGGTAGTATCAATCCGGATATTCCTATTATTATGATCTCTGGCCACGGCAATATAGAAACAGCCGTGGAAGCTGTAAAAAAGGGGGCCTTTGATTTTATTTCCAAACCTCCTGACCTGAACAGGTTGCTGATTACTATCCGGAATGCAATGGATAAAGGCCGCCTGGTTACCGAAACCAAAGTATTGAAAAGGAAGGTGAGCCGGGTGCAGGAAATGATTGGCGAATCTATACCTATTAATAAAATTAAGGAGACAATTGATAAGGTGGCGCCAACTGAGGCCAGAATACTCATTACGGGTGATAATGGAGTGGGAAAAGAACTGGTAGCAAGATGGGTGCATGAAAAAAGCAATCGTAGCAGTGGCCCGATGGTAGAAGTGAATTGTGCTGCAATCCCAACTGAATTAATCGAAAGTGAATTATTTGGTCATGAGAAAGGTTCCTTTACATCGGCCATAAAGCAACGTATCGGGAAGTTTGAATCGGCCAATGGGGGCACATTATTTCTTGATGAAATTGGAGATATGAGTGCCAGTGCACAGGCTAAAGTGCTCAGGGCTTTGCAGGAAGGAAAGATCACAAGGGTAGGCGCCGATAAAGATATTAATGTAGATGTCAGGGTCATTGCCGCTACTAATAAAGACCTGCTGAAGGAAGTTGAAGCAAAAAATTTCCGCCTTGACTTATATCACCGTCTCAGTGTAATTCTTATACATGTACCTTCTTTAAATGAAAGACGGGATGATATTCCCATGCTGGCAGAGCAGTTCATTACTGATATTTGTTCGGATTATGGAATAGCAGTAAAAGCATTTGATGCTGAATCAATCAAATTGCTGCAGCAATACAACTGGACAGGTAACATACGGGAACTGAGAAATGTGGTGGAGCGGCTGGTAATTCTTTCCGGGAAAAATATTACTGCTGAGGATATAAGAAATTATGTGATGCCGAAGTAGCTGCTTGTTGCCAGTCTCTGTTATATATCGTCTTCATGAGCTAATTACTTTGAGATTGAGGAAACCACTCAACAGCTACAAATAACGTTCAACCAGTTTAGCAAAACTTTGAATATTAATATTTTGACAGGCAGATTTTTATAATACTTTTGTCAGCTATAAAACAAGGTTCATGCCCATATACGATATTTTCATTGTTTACCTCATCGGGACACTGATTGTTTTTCTTCCATCATTTGGTTTTGCAAAATTGTTTGCCAAAGCAGGTGTTGCTTCCTGGAAGGCCTATGTGCCCTTTTATAACACCTGGGTAATGCAGGACTTGACCAAAAGACCCAAACATTGGGTATTCTGGCAGTTTATACCGGTAGTTGGTTGGTTCATCAGCCCGGGAATATTTATTGAATTTGCAAAAATATTTGGCAGGTTTTCACTTGGTCAGCATACACTGGCTTCTGTTTTTGCTCCTTTTTATTTTCCTTACCTGGCCTATAAAGAAGATCCGAAATTTATTGGCCCCGAAGCTGTACTAAAGCATAAGAAAAAAAGCTGGAGAGAATGGGTGGACGCTGCCATTTTTGCCGTAGTGGCTGCCACACTCATCCGCATTTTTGTGTTTGAAGCTTATACAATTCCAAGTTCTTCTATGGAAAAAACATTACTGGTGCGGGACTTTCTTTTCGTAAGCAAGCTTAGCTATGGGCCAAGAATTCCCAATACGCCGCTTTCTGTTCCGTTTGTCCATAACTATTTGCCTTTTGGTTCAAAGCGCAAATCATATTCTGAATTAATCCAATTGCCTTATATAAGATGGTTTGCTTCACCGGTAAAGAGAAATGACTGTGTAGTGTTTAATTTTCCCGAGGGCGATACTGTTTTTAACATGCCCGGTTATCAATCCGCAAGACCATATTACAACCATATCAGAAGGCTTGATGGCACTTTTGATGATCAGCAACGGCAGATGTTTCTTAGTCATCCGGATGAATGGCCTATTGCAGTTCATCCTGCCGATAAAACTGATAATTACATAAAAAGATGTGTGGCGATAGCCGGTGATTCGTTAAAAATAAACAATGGGATTTTGTATATCAATAATGAGCCGGCATATGTATCACCATCATCTGCCACCTACTACTATTTCAGCAGCACAAGAATTATTGATGAAGATGACCTTCGAACAGCTGGTATTAGTTTAAATCAAAAGGAAGAAGATGAATCATCAAATGACTTTGTTCCGCAAACGATGAATTACTATAAAATCAACCTGACTTTAAACGAACTTGATAAGCTCAAAAAAATTGATGGCATAGTTGCTAATTCTGTTCAAAAGGATATTGATTCATCCCTTACCGGTGCTGTTTTTCCCTATGATACTAATTATTACAAATGGTCTATTGACTTCTTTGGACCTGTTTGGGTGCCTGAAAAAGAAAAGACGATTCAACTAACCCCTCAAAACGTTGCAATTTACAAGAGGTGTATTGGGTTTTATGAGCATAATAAATTTGAGCAAAGAGACGGCAAGTACTTTATTAACGGAAAGGAAAGCACCACTTATACTTTCAAGATGAATTACTACTGGATGATGGGCGATAACCGCCATAAGTCGCAGGATTCAAGATACTGGGGTTTTGTTCCCGAAGACCGGATTGTAGGCAAGGCCTGGATGATCTGGTTCAGTTGGGATGGGGGCCCAAGATGGAAACGGTTGTTCCGCATTGTAAAATAGACTAACTTTAAATGCCCTTGATCAAAATCAGGGGCATTGTTGTCTAAAAACGATTAATAAATGAATGAAAAAAAATATGAGTTTAGTTACGAGGTGTATGATGATATCAGCCAGTTGACTGAGCAGGATGCCTGGTTATTAACGGAGGCAAGGGCCGTAACAGAGCAAGCATATGCTCCTTATTCAAATTTTCATGTGGGAGCAGTTGCCATACTGGAAAATGGGGAAGTGGTAGCCGGAACAAACCAGGAAAATGCTTCTTATCCGGTTGGTATTTGCGCAGAAAGGGTTTTATTGGGTTCAGTTGCCACCATTCATCCCAAAGTGCCTATTAAAAGTATTGCTATCAGTTATAACAGTGAGGAATTAAAAAGCGATCATCCTATATCTCCCTGTGGCATGTGTCGGCAGGCATTACTGGAATATGAAACAAGATTAAAAAAACCAATTCGCTTGATACTTGGCGGCATGGAAGGAAAAGTATTTATTATCAAAACGGCCAGCTTGTTGTTGCCTTTTGCTTTTACAAGCGATGAGTTAATTTAATTTAATTGCATATTATTTTATGGACTTGACACTTATCTGAATCTAAAGGGGCAAAGCCATTTATGAAAATCGTTCTTGCAATAATTGTTTCCCTGTTGTTCGAATCTTGTAAAAGTAAAGTGCCGGATTTTTTTATAGGAACCTGGCAAAAAGATAGCTCTACAAACGGACCTACCTCAAGATTATCCCGACCTTATGAATCAGGCACTCTGGTATTTAATAAAAATGGAACTTATAACTATAGATGGGGTTCTGATGATGTCTTTGGGAGCGATAGTGGTAAATACATTATTACCGACTCTGTTAATGGGTTGAAGGTTTTAAAATTGGAAAAAAGATCCGGGTATTATTTTTACTATACAGTTTTGGAAGTTGACAATAAGCGTTTTAAAGCAAAGTGTAAACTAAGTTATGATGCTGAAGATTCAACAATATACTATGATATGATTGATGTTTTTAAAAAGATTGAATAGGGTAAATGGAAATTAAAACAACGTTTGCACCCCATACGCCACTTTCGCCTCATGCTCCAGTAACCATTTTTTTCGCCACAAACCTCCGGCATATCCCACCAGGTCTTTATTGGAACCAATAACCCGGTGACAGGGAACAATAATAGCAATATTGTTTTTTCCATTGGCATTAGCCACTGCTCTTGTAGCTTTGGTATCACCGGTTTTTCTTGCCAACTCAAGGTAGCTGATCGTTTTTGCAAAAGGGATTTGCATCAGCTCAGCCCATACTCCCTTCTGAAAAGTAGTGCCCGGCTGATTCAGGGGCAATTCAAATACCCTTCGTTGCCCATTAAAATATTGAATCAGTTGTTCGATGCACTGGATAATCAAATGAGGCAAATTCTTTTTTTTGCCTTCAGTCTTTTGTGTTTTATCATGAAAACTTACTTCGCTTATGTAATCTTCTGTTCCGCTGATTTTTAATATCCCAACGGGAGAGTGGTAATATGTGGTGTATTGTTCTGTCATTATCAGCCGATCTTCATTCCGTTTAGTACTGATCTTTCAGGTTGCAATAAAATTACGTCTTTGTTTTCATCATACACTCCCAGCACTAGGCATTCACTGGTAAAATCAGCAATTTGTTTGGGAGGAAAATTTACAACAGCAATTACTTTTCGGTTCAGCAGGTACTCCTTTTTATAGTGTGCAGTTATTTGGGCTGATGATTTCTTCAAACCGATTTCTTCTCCAAAGTCAATGATTAATTTAAAGGCCGGTTTCTTTGCCTTGGGAAAATCATCCGCTTCAATGATGGTTCCCGTCCGCATATCTATTTTTTCAAAATCATCCCAGGTAATCATACCGACAAATTAATCAAATTGGGCAAATAAGTCAAATAAGTCATATTGGTCAAATATAGAAATGCAGATCCAGGCAAACAGTATAATTTATATAACCTATTTGACTTTTATGACTCGTATGACATTTCTAAGTATCTTAATGCAAAATTTGGTATATGACTCCTGTAAAGAAAGGCAGCACCATTTCAAGAAAAGAATTTGTCCGCAATTCTGCCATACTTGGCGGAGCATTTTTTATTGTACCCCGACATGTATTGGGTCGTGGTTATATTGCACCAAGTGATAAACTAAATATCGCCAGCATTGGCGCTGGTGGAAAAGGAGAAAGTGACCTGGCCGAGTTTTCCAAAAGCCAGTTTGTAAACATTGTGGCCTTATGCGATGTGGATGACAGGCAGTCGGTCAAATCAAGGGAAAATTTTCCTAAAGCCACTTATTATAAAGATTTCAGGGAGATGCTGGCAAAAGAAAAAAATAATATTGATGCCTGCTCCATTTCAACGCCTGATAATATTCATGCAGTGGCCACATTGGCAGCCATGCAACTGGGCAAGCATGTATATACACAAAAACCATTGACACATGATATCTACGAAGCAAGGATTCTTGCACAGGCTGCAAAAAAATACAAAGTAGTAACGCAAATGGGCAACCAGGGAGGCTCTGGCGATGGTGTAAGAAAGGCAAAAGAAATAGTTGATGCAGGAATGATTGGTAAAGTAACAGAAGCGCATGCATGGACAAACAGGCCGGTATGGCCGCAGGGAATACCTACACCGACAGGAAATTTTGATGTGCCCAAAGAATTAGACTGGAACTTATGGCTTGGCCCTGCCAAATGGATAGAATATAACCCGGCTTATCTGCCATTCAACTGGCGGGGCTGGTGGGCTTTTGGTACCGGTGCTTTGGGAGATATGGCCTGTCATATTATGGATCCTATTTACAGAATCCTACCAATTGATTATCCTGATTCTGCAGAATGCAGCGTAGGTGTTGTATGGAAAGAAATGTGGAATGACAGCCAGAACTTAGATGCCTGCCCACCTGCATCTATTATTCATTTGAATTACCCGAGAAAAGATGGAAAAGGAAATATAAAAGTATCATGGCATGATGGTGGTTTATTACCGGAGCGACCTGATGAATTATTACCTGAAGAACCTTTTGGCAACTGGGATGGTGGTGTATTATTGATTGGCACAAAAGGAAAGTTGCTGGTAGATTGTTATGGCGCCAATCCAAGACTGCTGCCTACCAAACTGATGCATGAAAAGCAAATGCCAAAAGAGACCATTAAAAGAGTTCCTGAAGGTCACTATTTGCAATGGGTAAATGCATGTATTGCCGGTTATGGAAAAGGACAAACAAGTTCGCCGTTTGAATATGCCGGTCCATTCACTGAAAGTATTTTAATGGGTAACCTGGCAATCAGAAGCTGGATGATGAAAAATCCAAATCTGAAAGGGTGGGGGGATAAATATCTTGGGCGGAAAAAATTGTTGTGGGATGCTGCTAATATGAAAGTCACGAATTTTGATGAAGCCAACCAGTTTGTGAAGAGAGATTACCGGGATGGATATAGTCTGGTTTTATGAGCCTTTAGCTATTAGCTTTTCACTCAAGTAACTTCGCTAACCCCAATAGTTCAGCTTGCTTATACTTTTCTTTTTCCGAAACGAAACATTTGCTGAATTCTTCGAGCAATTGCTGAATAACCTGTTTGTTTTTCTGTGGTTTGAAATAAGTGCCCACCGGTGGAACAGAAATTCTTTTAAAATAATTTTCAACATCCTGTTGCGTAAAAATCTGCCCGGAGGTTGGGTCAATATAAAATTCAATCTTATGAACCGGGTTAGGAAGCAATTCATCGGAATAACCGGGTTTGAAATAGGCGATGATAAATTGCTTTGGAATATGAATAGCTTTTACCGGTATGTCAAGTAATTCACAAAGCACAAGATAAAGAATACCATTGCTGATCTGGTTGCCCCGTTTTGCCTCCAGCGTTTTATGCATCAAAAATTCATTGGGCTCTTTGTAATTTGTTTCACCGCCTTTTAAACCATAATAGCTGTATAAAATACTGGTAACAATATTGATTTGTTCAAGAGGTGTGAGGTAATTATTCAATTCCAGCCAGATATTCCGCCGAACTTTTTCTATTTCCTGCATAACGGGAGCAGAGGAAACATCAGGAAACAAAAATTTAGAAACAAGCATGGCGCCTTGTACCAGGTCATGATGGCCGGAAATACTCCATTGCCGGAAATCTTCGGTGAGGTCAGTATAATGAAGACGGTGAATCAGTAATTCGATACGGTTTTGTATTTCTTCGTTGGGAGTAGTTTCCCATAGATGCTCAAGGTTGGGGATAATATTTTTTCCATAATCAACAATCTTTTCAGACACAGCGCCAAACACTTCTTCATCAGGATCGTCAATTAAAGTAAACAGGGCTGATATTTCATTGTTTGTTTCCATGGTGGCGATTATGGCACAAGATCAATACTGCCGCTGACATATACCGGTTAAACTTTTCCACAGGTGGGGAAAGGGAAAAGTTAAAAGGTTTAAAAGTTGAATGGTTTATAGTTCTTTGATCCGGATTTTTACTTCTATACTGATAAATCTTTATGTTTGGCATATGAAAACAAAATTTTTACTACCGGTATTTCTTTTGCTGACTGCAGATGCAATATCCCAGGTTAATGATCTGTTTGTAATAAAAAAAGACAGCTCTGGTTTTGTACTTACTGTAAAAGGTGCATCGCATCTTGCTTCGCTTCCTTTAAAATGTATAGGGCAGGAATTTCCTAATAAAACCAACCATACTTCCAGCAGCGACAGTGATCATGTTTTGCTTCCACGCCAACTGCATCCTGCTTTTTTTGGCTGCTTCGATTGGCATTCCTGCGTGCATGGACACTGGATGCTGATACGGCTATTAAAAATGTTTCCCGGCATGCCGGAGGCTGGTACCATCAGGAATGTTATCAACAAAACAATTACCAGGGAAAATATTCAACAGGAAGTAAACTATTTAAATTTACCGCTCACCGGTTCCTGGGAAAGAACTTATGGATGGGCCTGGATTTTAAAACTGGATGAAGAACTTCTTTCCTGGAGCGATAATGATGCAAAAAAATGGCATGAAGCTTTACAACCGCTTACACAAAAAGTAATTGAACTCTGGACTAAATTTTTACCAAAACAAACCTATCCTAACCGGACGGGTGTGCATCCCAACACTGCATTTGGATTAGTCTTTGCATTAGACTATGCCCGTGCGGCAAAAAATGCGGAATTCGAAAAAGCCATCATTGAATCTGCGAAACGTATCTATGCAAAAGATAAAAACATACCTGCATCATGGGAGCCGGATGGATCTGATTTTTTATCGCCCAGTCTTGAAGAGGCTGATTTGATGCGGAGAGTATTACCAAAAAAGGAATTTCTAGCCTGGTTTAATAAATTTTATAGCGAACAAAGTTTAAAACATCTTACCATCCTGCCGGTTGTATCAGACAGAACTGATCTGCAGATCGTACATCTCGATGGCCTAAGTTTCAGCCGCAGTTGGTGTATGAAAGGAATTGTTTCTGTATTACCTGCAAATGATCCAAGAAAAAAAATGCTGATGAAGTCGGCCGTCAATCATTTATCATCCTCTTTACCCAATGTGGTAAGTGGTAATTATGGAGGGGAACATTGGTTGGCAAGTTTTGCGGTGTATGCGTTAGCGAGTTAGAAAAAGTTGCGAGCAGTGAGTTACGGGAAAGGGTTCCATATTTAATGAGTCTGCCCGAAACTCGTGGTTTATAACTCAAAGCTTTTTCGCCACCACCATCCAGTCCCATGGTTTGGGTTCTTTCAACCATTTGGGTGGCTTTAGAAATTCAGTATCCCAGTTATATTCAATTTTTTGAAAAACTTCAGCGATAAAATTTTCATTAGTTAAAAGCAATTGCAATTCTTCCTTTAAGTAATGTTTATGCAGCACATTATCAATATCGGCATTTCCCTGGCGGATATTATTCCATTTTATTAAAGCTTCCTTTGCATTTTTTGTTATTGGGAAAAGATTTTTGTCAATCTTCCATTGTTGCTGAATAATACTTGTCAGCATATATGACTCCAACGACGGAATAGTAATAACAATTCTTCCCCCCTTCTTTACACAGGCAGAAAGAGACTGAAAGAAAATTGTCCTGTCTTTTAATGAAGAAGTAAGAATAGCATTGATGCAGATGCCAAAGTCACATTGGGGCACTTTTGTATTCTTGCCGCTCATATCTGCCCGCAGGTATTCTATATTTTTATACTGCGGGTAAAGTTGTTGGGCAATCTCCAGGTTTTTTGCTGAAATATCTACGGCATAAACTTTTTTAAAAGCAGGGGAAAGCACCGGCAGCCATTTACCAATGGCACAGCCGATATCAATAACCGTTTTCTTTTTTGATGAATATTTCTTAATAACTGAACGGATAAGAGCCTTCTTGTCATTGTGAAGCACATCGAATATCTCGTCGGCGTAGGAAGGAGCTATTTTTTCCCAGTAGGTTCTTTTCATAAGCAGAATTATTCATAAATATCCTTTCTGTCCCCAACCGCAATTACTTCGACAGTCAGCACCTTGTCAAAAATATCATAGATGATCCTGAAATCTCCCCTGCGAATTCGATAACCATTACGACCTCTTAGTTTCTTACATCCATGAGGGCGGGGATTGGCAGATAAATCATAAATAGATTCAATAAGTATTCCGGCAACTGAATCAGGTAGTTTGTCTAATTGCTTCTGTGCAGTTTTGGTGATTCGGATTTGATACTCAGGCATGCTTTTGTTTCCGGCGTTGCAGGTATTGAGTAAAAGGAATAGATTTTTCTTTTCTTGCCTTAACAGCGTCATAAAGCCGGATATCTTCAAGTTCTTCCAATTCCTCCAGCATTTTCTTATACTCTATCAGTGAAATTACTACCGAAAGCTTTTTTCCTTTTTTGTCAGTAATATACTGAGGTTCCTTTTTTACTATCGTTTTCATAAAGCTAAGCTACAAAAATTATTAATTCAATACATCGAATATTTCATCATTGTAGGAGGAGGCGATTTTTTCCCAGTAGGCTCTTTTCATTCATTCTGTTTATTATGAGGCCCCGCTTATTTCTTTTTTTTCTTCGCAGTTTTTTTTGAAGCTGACTTCTTCTCCATGGCTTCTTTTTTCGGCGCTGATTTTTTCTTTGCAGCTCCCTTCTTCTTCCCAAAAGCATTCGGCACCTGCGCCTCAATCATTTTCTTAATGTCTTCCAAAGAAATTGCAGCAGCTTCATCCGCTGAATATTTTGTACCATCTACTTTGAAGCCCAGTTTCAAAATCTTTTTATTGAATTTTAAAACAGGCCCCCATCTTGCATTTTCCACAGATATTTTTTCATCAGGCCATCTTTGTATGTATCGGTTGGCTTCTTTTTTTACTTTGGCATCTATCAGTTCATCCATTTCTTCCTGCTTCAGGTGGGCAAAGTTGTAGCGCCGCGGTACATTGATGAACATACCATCCCATTTAATGTATGGGCCAAAACGACCGGTTCCTTTTGTTATTGGTTTCCCATCATAGATTCCAACAGGTGCATCGGCAATTTGTTTTTGCTTTATATGATGGATCGCTTTATCCAGGTCAACAGTAGAAAGATCCGTTCCTTTTGGAAGAGAAATAAATTCCTCACCCCATTTTACATAGGGACCAAAGCGGCCCACATTTACTGAAACTTCTTTTTCCTCATACAAACCCATTGAACCCTGGGCACCAAAAAGATTCATGGCCTCTTCAAAAGTGATGGTCTCAATACTTTGCCCGGTAGGCACTTTGGCAAACCGGGGTTTTTCTGTATCATCAGCCACACCAATCTGTATCATAGCGCCATATCTTCCCATCCTTGCCACAACAGGTTTACCGCTTTCGGGATCAACTCCCAATTCTCTCTCTCCTTTTACCCGTTCAGCATTTTCAATGGTATTGTCTACATCTTTTTTAAAAGGGATATAAAAATCGTCAATCATTTTATTCCACTTCATCTTGCCTTCTGCTACTTCATCAAACTCTTCTTCGATGCGTGCAGTAAAGCTGTAATCCATGACATCTTCAAAATATTTATACAGAAAATCGGTAACAACTAATCCCAAATCTGAGGGGAATAATTTCGATTTTTCGGCCCCGGTGTTCTCACTGTCTGATTTTTTGGTTACATCACGGCCTTTTAATGAATAAACAGTGTAATGCCTGATGACTCCATCCTTATTTCTCTTTTCTACATATCCTCTTTTTAAAATTGTGGATATGGTTGGTGCATAAGTAGAAGGACGGCCAATGCCCAGTTCTTCTAATTTCTTTACCAGCGATGCTTCCGTGTAGCGGGGTAGTGGCCGGCTGAATCTTTCTGTTGCTTTCATCTCCTTAAGTGGCAATTGCTGACCCACAGTTAGCGGTGGCAACATTCCTTCGTTAGCTTCATCTTCCAGTTCATCATCATCTTTGTCTTCCCGATAAACTTTAAGGAAGCCATCGAATTTCAGTACTTCACCTGTAGCTGTCAGTTCTTCCTTACCTGCCTGTCCGGTAGGCAGGCTTGTTGAAATTTCAATTTTAGCAGTCGTTTTTTCCAACTCTGCTTCTGCCATCTGGCAAGCCATTGTTCTTTTCCAGATCAACTCATACAACCTTGCCCATTCTGCCTCGGCAATGGATGAATTGCTCATATAAGTTGGCCTGATCGCCTCGTGTGCTTCCTGAGCCCCCTGGCTTTTGTTTTTGAATTTCCGGAATTGGTGATACTCTTCGCCATACATCTTCTTCACGGTATTGGTAATATCACCCAGCGCCGAATTACTCAGGTTTAAACTATCGGTACGCATATAAGTAATGTACCCGTTCTCATACAACCGTTGCGCTATCTGCATGGTTCTGGCAACGCCATAGCCCAATTTTCTCGAAGCTTCCTGTTGAAGAGTAGAAGTTGTGAAGGGTGGGGCAGGAGAACGTTTTCCAGGCTTTACCTGTATATCATTTACTTTATAATCAGCGCCGATACAACTCTTCAGGAATGTTTCAGCATCTTCTGTTGTATTTTGTTTTTTTCCTTCTGCTGCAAATGTTACTGGTTTATCTGAAATATCTTTCGCCGTAAATAAAGCTTCAATTTTATAAGTACTGACAGGAACAAAAGCATTAATCTCTCTTTCTCTTTCTGCAATCAATCTTACGGCTACACTTTGCACCCGGCCGGCACTCAGGTTGCTTCCCATACTCATTTTGCGCCAGAGTATAGGGCTAAGTTGAAATCCAACGATCCTGTCTAATATTCGCCGGGCCTGTTGCGCCATCACCAAATTCATATCCAGTATCCGCGGATTTTTTACGGCCTCCTGTATCGCTGTTTTGGTGATCTCATTAAAAACAATTCGTTTGGTGGTTTTGGGATCAAGACCAAGCACTTCACATAAATGCCAGCTGATGGCTTCCCCTTCACGATCCTCATCCGTTGCCAGCCATACTTCATCGCTTTTATCTGCGAGTTTTTTTAAATCTGTCACCACTTTTTGCTTATCAGGAGGGATAATATAGGTGGGTTCAAATTTTTTCTCCACATTGATGCCCATTCCGGCTTTTTGCAGGTCACGGATATGGCCAAAACAACTCTTAACCTGGAAATCACTCCCCAGTATCTTTTCAATCGTTTTTGCTTTCGCAGGGCTTTCTACTATCAATAAATTTTTCGCCATAAAGGATACAATATTATACTACAAAACCGCATTTCAGCGGCCGCAAGGTAGAGCAAGAATAATAAATTTTTTGAGAAACTTCTTTTCTAAAAAAAAATCCGGCAAATATATAGACGCTATTTTACGCAGAAAAACTCCGATAATGTAAGCTGAAATATTATCAAAGTTGTGAAATGTTCAGCATTATTAGCAGCAAGTGTCCACTTTCCCCATGTATTTTTTTCAACCGGATGCAAGGGAAAATGGCAGCAGGCTTCAGTTCATAAAAAATTAATGACCGGGCCGGCTACCCCGTTGTCACGATAAATCTTCCGATGCCCAAAGCCTTTTGTAATTACGAATTCAATGTTGGAATATTTTTCTGCTTTCACTTTTAAAACATCACTGATCGGGGTAATCTCATCTTCTTCATCATGAAACCAAAGCACCCTTGCCCGGATATGCTTCATGGCTCTTTTTATAGAATACCAGGCGGGACTTCTGCCACCTTTTTCAATTACCAATTTATCAAATTCAGGTCTCAGCACAGGGGGCAGCTTTAAAAAAGTAAAAAACAGGTCAATTGCTGTCGTGGTTTCTGTGGCGGGGGCAATCAATGCCAGCCTGAAATCAGGAGTGTGGTTAATTTCTTCCAATGCAAGACAAACAGCTAACCCTCCAAATGAATGGGCCATAAAAGATTGGATGGGTCCAAATTGTTTATATATCTCCAGTATGGTTCTTTTATACAAAGGAGCATTTATTTGTTTCCCGCCGCTGCGGCCATGAGCCGGTGCATCAAATGCCAACACTTCATAACCTTTTTTTATCAATGGCCTGATAAAGCGGTCAAAATTTGTTACGGATGATTCAAACCCATGCAAAATCAATGCTTTTCTTTCAGCCGGGTAATTCCACCGCCAACCATATACATCAATGCCCTCAATTTTGATGTGAAGCTTTTCGGCTTGCTCAAATATTTTGGGTGGCGGCTTTGTATTTCTGCGCTGAGGTGTACAAAACAGTTCAAATATCTTTTCAGCTGCTTTCTTTTTGGAGATGGAGGCAAGAAGCTTGAACTTTGTTCTGATATAGCTAAGCGCTACACGCTGAGATAACTTCATAATTTATAAAGATAATCATGGATATTGTAATTATAGGTTCGGGAAATGTGGCCGCAGTGCTCGGAAGAAAATTCAGGGCAGCGGGCCACAATATTGTACAGGTGGTAGGCAGAAACGCAAAAGCCGCAAGCGAATTGGCATATGAGTGGAACACCATGTCCACCAGTTACCTGAGTGCCATTAACCGCAATGCCGAGGTTTATTTAATAGCGGTAACAGATGTGGCAATTGCCGAAGTTATCAGGGAATTGAAATTACAGGGAAAAGTAGTGGCACATACTGCAGCTTCTATTCCAAAGGAGATTTTGGAAAAAGTTTCAGCACATTATGGCGTTTTTTATCCGCTGCAAAGTTTGAACAAGGATATGAAGAACTTACCGGATATGCCCATTTTTTATGATGGAAGCGATGATCTTACGAAAAAGAAGCTGGAAGCACTTGCACACTCCATTGCCAAAGAGAAAGTAACTGAAGCAGGAAATGATGAAAGACTGAAATTGCATGTGGCGGCAGTTTTTGTCAGCAATTTTGTCAACCATCTGTATGCCTTAGCAGAAGAATATTGCCATACAGAAGGACTCGATTTCAAACAGTTGTTTCCACTTATTGAAGAAACCGCTTCAAGAATAAAAGAAATTGCACCCAAACAAACACAAACCGGTCCTGCCATCCGCCATGACAGTGAAACTATCCACAAACACCTGGAACTATTAAAGAATCATCCGCAGTTAAAGAGTCTCTATGTCTTGCTGACCGAAAGTATTCAGCAGCTCAAATAAATATTGAACAGATGAACAAGGAATAATGAATGATAAAGTTTTTGTCTATACTTCGATATTCATCTGTTCAATGTTCATTATTCATTATTACAAAGGGTTTTCCCGAACAAGTAAATAGCTTCTTTATATAAACATTACTTTTGCTTGCCCGCCGAAGCTTTAGCGAAGGCGGGCTGCGGGTTTATAAAATGTTATGAAGAGATGTACAAAATTAAATTTAAGTTTGAACAAAAGGGGTTGGAACCTGTCATCCTCGAAAATATTGAACCAGGACAGTCGCTGCTGGAAGTAGCACTGGCAAATGAAATTGAATTGCATCACAATTGCGGCGGGGTTTGTGCCTGCACCACCTGTCATTTATATATTGACAAAGGGATGGAACACATTGATGAAATAACAGACAGGGAAGAAGATTTTATTGACAGGGCATCGAATCCAAGACTAAATTCAAGATTGGGTTGCCAATCGCTGCTGATTAAAGGTAAAGGCGAAATAGAAGTAACTTTGCCCGACCAGACACAATTTTTAGGAGAATAATAAAAAAAGCTGTTAGCCATCAGGTATAAGCTATTAGCTAAAAAAATATGAGTCATTTTGAACCCCCGATATACTGGAACGATCATGAAGACATTGCCCAGAAACTATATGAACGCTTCGGTGATGAATTCAATGAAGGCAAAATATACCGTGTACGTTTTACTGATCTTCTCGAATG
The DNA here is from genome assembly GCA_032654705.1 of Chitinophagaceae bacterium. Lineage (GTDB taxonomy): Bacteria > Bacteroidota > Bacteroidia > Chitinophagales > Chitinophagaceae > JJ008. The sequence continues at coordinate 1,037,026 of JAULAZ010000003.1, read as the reverse complement.
GATTTTACAGATCCCCGGTTTTGCCGGCAAAAGAGAAGAAAGCACGGAGGGCCACCTTGAAATGATACAAAGCGCCTGGGTATATGAGTGGAGGGATAACCAGAAGTAAATATGCAAATGTATAAATGTGCAGGTCTGCAAATAAACGGCATAACAATTTGCATATTCATATCATCAAATCTGCACATATGAATATTCTCGAACTCTTTCAAAAAATCACCACTTTCATTTTTGATGTAGATGGCATCCTGACTGATGGCACTGTACTGGTACTGGATGATGGCCTGCAGGCTAGACGCATGAATATCAAAGACGGTTTTGCATTGCAGATGGCACAAAAAAACGGGTATAAAGTGCTGATCATTTCCGGAGGAAATTCGCCACAGGTTGCAGAGCGGATGAACAAACTGGGCATTATGGATGTGCACATGTCAGTACTGGATAAAAAAACATTGGTAGCAGATTATATGGTAAAAAATAATTTAGCAACCGAACAGGTATTATATATGGGCGATGACCTGCCTGATCTTCCGGCTATGTCAGTGGTTGGCTTGCCATGCTGCCCGGCTGATGCCGTAACTGAAGTAAAAGAAGCCGTAAAATATATTTCTCATTTGAATGGCGGTAATGCCTGTGTGCGGGATGTAATTGAAAAAGTACTAAAGTTAAATGACCATTGGAATTATCGGGAGGATGTGGCTTCGAGATAGGCGTCTTATGCCCGAAGTCAGATAGAGTCTAAAGAATAATTTTCCTTCTGCTATTAGCTGATTATAAACAATCACGCCAGTCCGACTTCATACCTCAGACTTCATACTTCTGTTGTATCTTTCCTCAAATTTTAGGTATGAAATTGATTGGGGCTTTTCTGAAACTGGTTCGTCTGCCTAATCTCTTTTTTATTGCCCTGACACAGGCCTTGTTCCAGCTTTGCATTTATCACCCGATGTATAAAGGCAGTATTCCTGCCAATGACCAGCTTCACTTTATTTTTCTTTCGCTGGCTTCGCTGATGATAGCAGCAGCCGGTTATATCATCAACGATTATTTTGACATCAATATTGACGAAATAAATAAACCCGGCAAGATGGTGGTTGATAAAGTTATTCACCGCCGCTGGGCCATCGCCTGGCATTTTATTCTAAATACCGGCGGTCTTGTTCTCACTATTTTTGCCTTGCCTTTTTTACAGAAATGGTATTTGATCCTTGGCAATATTTTTTGCATGATATTACTCTGGTTTTATTCTACCAACTTCAAAAGGAAATTACTGATTGGCAATATTGTAATTTCGTTGCTGACAGCCTGGACGATTCTTATTATCTTTTTTTCGAAAGTTGAACTGGCTGATGCTTTTGGAATCGGTTCGGTAAGTCAACATAAGTTTTTCCGTCTTGCCATATTATATGCTGGGTTTGCTTTTATTATCTCATTGATCAGGGAAGTCATCAAAGACATGGAAGATATGCCAGGGGATGAAAAGTATGGTTGCCGCACCATGCCCATTGCCTGGGGCATTAATGCAACAAAAGTGTATGCTGCCGTATGGCTGGGGGTTTTAATTGCTATGATAATAACTGTTATACTTTATATGTTGCAGTTTCAATGGTGGCTTCCGGTTGCATATTCTTCCGCTGCAATCATCTTTCCTTTATTGGTGATCCTACTAAAGCTTAAAAAAAGTTCAACCACTTTGCAATATCACCAGTTAAGCATTATTACCAAACTGGTCATGTTTACCGGCATACTATCCATGATCTTTTTCTATTTCAATTTATGAATAAAATCATTTTAGCATCCCAATCACCCCGACGCAAACAATTATTGGAATGGGCCGAAGTGCCCTTTGAAGTAATAGTAGAAGAAACAGACGAACATTTTCCCCCGGGGTTAAGCCCTGAACAAATCGCCATTTATATTGCGAGAAATAAAGCCCTGGCAGTTCAGCGAAAAAGAAACCCTGGCGAAATAATCATCGCTGCTGATACTATTGTTGTATTGAATAATCATATCATCGGCAAACCCGTTCACCGGGAAGAAGCTTTAACTATCCTGATGGCTTTGTCCGGTGAAAGACATAAAGTGATTACCGGTGTCGTGATAAAAAAAGATGAACAGGAAATTTCATTTGCTGATACCACTGAAGTGGAATTTCATGACCTGACAACGGAGCAGATAGAATTTTATGTGGACAAATACAAACCCTACGATAAAGCCGGTGCTTATGCCATCCAGGAATGGATTGGCGTAATCGGCATCAAATCCGTGAATGGAGATTTTTATAATGTGATGGGGCTGCCGGTGAGCCGGGTGGTAAAAGAATTGGAAAAGTTAAACCCCCAACCCCTAAAGGGGAGCTAGGAAGTTTCTTAAATTTGGATATTGCTCAACATGAAGAAAGAGTCAGAAATTAAAAGCCTTTCAGTTCTATGTCTCCCCTTCAGGGGGACAGGGGGTATGACCGAGCGCCTTCTTCAATTCATCTGGCAATTTCAATACTTCGGCAAGAGTGAACTGACTACTACTTCTGATGAATCGGTTCAGGTAATTTCACCCGGACAATACAATACCAACCAGGGACCGGATTTTCAAAATGCAAAAGTCAAAATTCAAAAAACTACATGGGCCGGTTCAGTTGAATTGCATATTAAAACTTCTGATTGGAACAAGCATAATCACCAGGGCGATGCAAATTATACAAACGTCATCCTGCATGTAGTGTGGGAAGATGACGGAAGCGGAAGCCGGAACTCCGTTCCGGCCAACTCAACGGAACAGAGTTCCGTTGTCCCTGTTGTTGAGCTGAAAGACCGGGTCTCCAAAATTCTGTTGCAGCGATATGAAGAGTTAATGAACTCATCTGCTTTTATCCCTTGCGAAAAATCCATTGCTTCCGTTCGTGATATTGTCTGGAAAAGCTGGAAAGACAGGTTGCTTATTGAAAGGCTAATGCGGAAGTCAAAAACAATTGAGACATATCTTCAGCAAAACAATTATCACTGGGAAGAAACATTCTGGTGGTTGCTGGCAAGAAATTTTGGAATGAAAGTAAATGCAGATGCATTTGAAGCAATCGCCAGGTCAATCTCAATAAATGTTTTGGCAAAGCATAAGAGCCAGATCAATCAATTAGAGGCCTTACTGCTTGGCCAAGCCGGTTTGCTGGATGGAAAGTTTACAGAAGACTACCCCAAACTTTTGCAACGGGAATATAAATTTCTGAAAGAAAAGTATAAACTGAAAGCCATTCATCAACCGGTTCATTTTTTAAGAATGCGACCGGGAAATTTTCCAACCATCCGCTTGGCGCAACTTGCTGCTTTAATTTCTTCATCTGCCCATTTGTTTTCAAAAATCAAAGAAGCAAAGACAGTAAAAGAAATCAGCCAGTGGTTTGATGTAACAGCCAATGATTACTGGTACTACCATTACCGCTTTGATGAAACATCTTCCTTTAAAAAGAAAAAGCTGGGCCCCGCCATGATTGATAATATCATTATCAATACCGTTGTCCCGGTTTTATTTGCTTATGGCACTTATCATGATGAAAACAAATACAAGGACAAGGCGCTGAAATGGCTGGAGAAAACAGCCAGCGAAACCAACAGCATTACCAAAGGTTTTCAGCAATTGGGCATTGAAAACAAAAATGCTTTTGACAGCCAGACCTTGATTGAACTGAAGAATGAATATTGTAATAAGAAAAGATGTTTGGACTGCGGGGTGGGGAATGCGATTTTGAAAAGCAATTAGGCACAAAAGAGTTACCAGCTTTGAATTTTGTGTTTCAACTCTTCTAATCGGTCTTCAAAAAGTTTGTCATTAACATATACTTCGTCGCCTGTATAGTATTTTGTTTCCTCGAATTCTTGTCCTCCTTTGTTAAAATAATTTTTTAATGCCCCGTAAGCGTTCCAGCGTACAAAACTATCATCATCCCGAAGCAAGAGGAAAACATATTTCAATGCATCAGTCCTATTTAATCCTTTTATCCAATAATCAAGATTAATTTTTGTCCATTGCCCGCCAATGTGAAGTGTATCATCAAGAAGTTTGAGATATTTTGAATATCCCACCCAATCAAATAAAACCTTGGCAGCATAAAGTCGTTCATAGCAGTAACGTTTGGCTGTAACCTTTCTCACTATACGCTTCAGTTTTTTAATAGCTCGTTTATCTCTGAAGATCCCAGCTGCCCTCATATATGCTGTTTCTGTTGTCTTATCCAATTCATCTATGATCAAATCCTTTGCGGTAACCAGTTCATCATCTTTAAGTCTTTCCCATACTGTTATATCTTCTTCACCACGACCTCTTAACATCGGATGACCGGTGAAATAATTGGTCATAAAATCCTGGAAGTCCTTTGAAGGATTTAATATTTCTTTTGGTTTTGTTTTGAAAAGCTTTATCATTTGATTGTATCCTGAGCAAATTATAAGCTTTCAGCTATCCCACACTCCCCAATCCACCTTCACCTCAATATCCAGATTATTCAGCAATAATTATTTTAAAAGGTGGGGCCGCATTAGGAATAGAGCCGGGTATTTTTTTTGCCAGAATATTAAAATTGAAAGCAAAAATATTTCTTCCGGCATTTGGCATCACCTGGAATTGTTTGATATCTGTCACAATACAAAGCATATTGTCAAAAGGAAGGGTAACAACCCGGTCTCCGTTTGATAATGAATAGTTCAGCTGAGGATTATTTGAATAAGGAAATAAGGAAGTGTGCCTATTTTTGAAAGTTGGACTTAATTTTTCATTTCCTGTAATTTTTGTTTTCCGCTGTGGTCTTTCTTGCATAAACTTGTCGAAATCAAAATATTTTTTTTGCTGTGCAGTGGCTGTAAAGGAATACAGAATGCCAGCCAGCAATAAAAACTTTTTCATAAGTGATAAGTTATATTTCTAAAGGTAAATATTTTACCCAAAAAAAATACCAGGATAGAAATATTTGCCAACCTATTTCCAGCTTCCCCAATCCACTTTCACCTCAATATCCGGGTGAATACTTTTTATCACCGGGCAGGTATTGCCGGTATTTTTTAAAATGGTCTTTGTTTTTTCATCAATATCTTTCAACGCATCGGGGATATGAAATGTCAAATCAATGCCGCCCACCCGGCGGGGATCGGCTTTCATAATTTTCAGCACTTCGATTTTTATCTCATTCAGGTCAAAGCCCATGGCTTTTGCTTTAATACCCATAACAGTAATCATGCAGGTGGCAAGGCTGGTGGCCATCAGGTCGGTGGGAGAGAAGCGTTCACCTTTGCCATTATTATCAACAGGGGCGTCGGTTTCAAAGGAAGAGCCGCTGCACAGATGGGTACAGGTGGTACGAAGGTCGCCATTGTAAACTACGGTAGAAGTCATTATCAATATTTTGCCCTAAATTTACGTTACTATATCCCACAAAGAACACAAAGACAAGTTAGATATTTTTTTTTGTGCTTAATGTTTTTTTGGGGGGAACAAATAAAAAAGTACACCGTGAAGAAACTAAATCTCCTTTTATTTTTTGCAACGTTTGTCATTGCAACTGTAGCACAGGGCCAGCAGCGTCAGACCGCGGACTCAACAGGAACCGGTCATGGCAAAAAAAATGAAAAGAAGGATGCCCGTCGCCAAAAAATAAATAACCTGATCCGCCAGGCCGAAGAAGGTGTGCTGGTCTATCGTAAGCAAAGCATTTTTGGCGCCCAGTTCCGTACAAATGGTTACGGTGGTTTTTATGAACTGGGCAAAATGAAATCCAACCGTAAAACAACTATTTACCGGCTTGATATTACAGAAATAAAACACCAGAAAGAAGATAAACCACCCAGCGGCGGTATTGTTTTTGGTAATCCTTATATCTATGGCAAGATCAATAATTTTTACCAGGCTACTTTAGGTTTTGGGCAGCAATATATATTGGGACAAAAAGGAAACAAAAACGGGGTGGCTGTCAGTGTAGTGTATTCTGCCGGGCTTGCCATAGGATTGTTACGGCCTTATTATGTGGAAGTACAAAATCCGGCTGGCGGTGATAATTTAGTGATCAAATATTCTGTAAAGGACAGCGCCTTATTCCTTGGTAACAGTATTATTGGTGGAGCTGGTTTTAGCAAAGGCTGGAGTGAAATGAAAATGAAACCCGGCGGATTTGCAAAAGCAGCATTGCGGTTTGATTATGGCCGTTTCAATGAAATAGTTTCCGGTTTAGAAGTTGGTGTCAGTGGCGAATTCTATTCTGAAAAAATTCCTATCATGTTTGGTCAGAAAGACAAACAATTCTTCTTCCAGGGATACATTGCGTTGCTGTTTGGACGGCGTAAGTAACCAGTGTATTTTTGCCCAATGACAGAACTCCCCGTTGTATCCGGAATTGCTGAAGCAGAAGTAAAACTCAAAAAACCTGACTGGCTGCGGGTAAAACTTCCTATTGGAGAATCATATAAACATGTCCGCGGCCTTGTAGATGATCATAAACTCCATACTATTTGCGAAAGCGGCAATTGCCCCAATATGGGTGAATGCTGGGGAGAAGGCACCGCTACATTTATGATATTGGGTAACACCTGCACAAGAAGTTGCGGTTTCTGTGCTGTGGCAACAGGAAAACCAGAAGAAGTGGATTGGGATGAACCACAAAGGGTAGCTGAAGCCATTCACCTGATGAAAGTAAAACATGCGGTCATCACTTCTGTTGACCGGGATGAATTGAAGGATGGCGGCGCTGCCATCTGGTATAACACTATTAAAGCTGTAAAGGCATTGAATCCAGAAACCACTCTTGAAACATTGATCCCTGATTTTAAAGGAATAAAAGAAGATATACAAAGAGTGATTGATGCGGCGCCAGATGTGGTGAGCCACAATATTGAAACTGTAGAGCGGCTGACAAAACAAGTTCGTATGCAGGCCAAATACTGGCGCAGCATGGAAGTGATAAGGATATTAAAAGAAGGCGGCATGAGAACCAAGAGCGGCATCATGCTTGGGCTGGGTGAAACAAAAGATGAAGTGATACAAAGTATAAAAGACCTGCAGGCAAATGGCTGCGATGTAATAACGATTGGTCAATACCTGCAACCCAGCAAAAAACATTTACCGGTTCATCGTTTTGTGCATCCTGATGAGTTTGCAGAATACCGGGAAATAGGTTATCAACTTGGTTTGGATTATGTGGAAAGCGGTCCGCTGGTTCGTTCCTCATACCATAGCGAGAGGCATGTGATTGCAGGGTTGGGTAGGAGAGAATGGGAGGAAAGAAAGTCGGGAGTCGTTAGTCATTAGTCTGCTTTTATGCGAAAATTTTTCTTCATATTTATTCTCACTTTATCAACTGTCATTAATTTATCTGCGCAATTAAAGTGGACAAATTTTGATTCACTTTACCAGCCACTGCCATCTTCAGTTCATGTTTACTTTACTGATACGCCAATTGATACCAGTTTGTTCCGGGCTTATTATTTAATTGCTGATTTAAAGGATAAGAAGTTAGAGTTTACAGTTGATACAACAAGAGACAGAAGGTTGACACCTTCAAAGTTTTATGAAAGGAATAATAAAACCTTGGCGGTTGTTAATTGCACTTTCTTTTCTTTTGAGACAAACAGGAGTTTGAATGTTGTTATTAAAAAAGGAAACCTTGTTGCATACAATCAGCATTCAATACCCGGAAAAGGAAAAGATACTTTGACTTACCGGCATCCGTTTGGAAGTGCTATTGGTATTTCAAAAAGAAGAGAAGCGGATATAGCATGGCTATATAGTGATTCGACTAGAAAATATCCATATGCCTTTCAAACTTCTTTTAATCCAATAAAAGATTCTTTGAATACGGTGGATTTCAAAAGATATATTAAGTATAAAACCTCTTTGCTGAAGCATATTCAAAATATTCCCGAAACAAGAAAATGGAAAATGAAAACCGCGGTTGGTGGCGGCCCGGTTCTTTTACAAAATGGCACACTAAAAATCACAAACAACGAAGAACTAAAATTTGCAGGCAAAGCCATCAACGACAAACATCCCCGCACCGCAATGGGCTATACCAAAGATGGCAAGCTGATCATTTTAGTAATCGAAGGGAGAAATAAAAATGCTGGTGGCGCTACACTTACACAAGAGGCACAAATATTTAAAGACCTCGGTTGCTGGGAAGCATTGAATCTTGATGGAGGTGGTAGTAGTTGTTTACTTGTAAATGGAAAAGAAACCATTAAAGTTTCCGACGCAGCAGGGCAAAGACCCGTACCTGCGGTTTTTATTATAAAAAATAAATAGATGCCTGCATGTGTCTTAGCATCGTCTCCACTAGTGGGGCAGGTTGGAAGGAATCTCCCACACCAAGGCACTTGCACCGAGTATTGCTGCATCTGCTTCTTTTAAATCACTGAACAGCAATTTCACTTTGTTCCTGAATATCTGAATAAGGCTGGCTTCCATGGACTCTCTTGTCGGGTTCATTATTAAATCTTCTGCTTTGGTCAATCCACCAAATAATACAATGGCCTCCGGCGAAGAGAACATCACAAAATTTGCCAGGGCTTCACCTAATATCTGCCCGGTAAATTCAAATACTTCATTGGCAATCTTGTCACCTTTGGTAGCACATTCATACACGGTCTGGCTGGTAATAAGATCATTAATGGAATAATCCCTCAACAGGCTTTCTACCCGGGGTTGCTCAGTCAACATTTCAATAGCTGTTTCCCTTACTCCCGTTGCAGAGGCATACGATTCAAGTGTTCCCCTGATACCAGTTCCTTTGTGCATTCTTCCTCCGGGCCGGATGATGGTATGTCCCAACTCACCGGCAAAGCCATCATGACCTAATACAATTTTTCCATCAATCACAATACCGCTTCCGACACCTGTGCCTAATGTGATAACGATGAAATGCTTCATCCCTTTGGCGCAGCCATACATCATTTCGCCCATGGCCGCCGCATTGGCATCATTGGTGAGTTTTACCCTCAGCCCAAATTTTTCAGACACCATCTTTGCAAAAGGTATAATGCCTTTCCATTTTAGGTTGGCGGCATATTCAATGTTGCCGGTGTAATAATTTCCATTGGGTGCGCCAATACCGATACCTAAAAATTTTCCTGCGCCGCCGTTTTCTTTGATCATCGGCATCAGCTTCTCATATAATTCATCTATAAAATCCTGTACACCTTCATGTTTATTGGTGAGCATCCTGTCTTGCTTCAGAATATGACCATTCTGATCTACAATACCAAACTTGGTATTGGTGCCACCAATATCTATACCTACTGCAAAGTTTGACATAATCATTATTTTTAAAAAAGCCCTGTAAAAATACAGGGCTTTGAATACGATATAAAAAATGTTTAGTGTCCTCCGGCTATTTGCTGGTCAAAATCAAGCCCTTGTTTTTTTAATACTTTTTTCGTCTGTATAGCATGCCATGCCAGGTAAAGGAAACAAACAACTGCAATGATATAGGATGAATGAATATTCATTTTATCTGAAAGTGCGCCCTGGAGTGGTGGAATAATTGCGCCGCCAAGGATCATCATAATCAAAAAGGCAGAACCTTCGCTGGTATATTTGCCAAGGCCGGCAACTGCCAGCGCAAAAATACATGGCCACATTACAGAACAAAATAAACCACCGCTGATAAATGCATAGGTGGCAACCTGGCCCTGTGCCAACATTCCGATTATCATGGCAGTGGCAGCAAGCAATGAAAAGACCAATAATGTTTTTACTGGTTTTTCCTGGCCATATAATGTTCCGGCAATCATAATGGCAATACATACCACATAGTAATAAAGATCACTTACATCATTGCCACGAAGATGATTGACACCCAGGATTAATCCAAACGCAACCAGAGGCACTATAATCGAGAGAATCAAACGGGTTTGCTTTTTAAAATTAAAAACAGAAATAGCGCCGGTCCATCTTCCGATCATCAGGCTTCCCCAGTATAAGGATATGAAACTTGAATTATGTGCATCACCTATACTGCCAAATTCAGGAGTTCTTAAAAGGGCTCCCATATTACTGGCAATGGTAACTTCCACACCTACATAAACAAAGATGGCCAGCATCCCCAATATTAACTGTGGGTATTTCATCGCTCCCCATCCATCACCATTTTTACTGGCAGAAGTATAGGAGAAAAAGAGTATGGCGAAAACAGCGACCAGTGCAAGACTTGTAAGCTCTAATTTACCAAGCGAAGTATATTGTCCCAATAATATTAAAGCGATCAGCGCCCCAGTAATCGTCAATAGACTGGTCAGCGCCTTATTACTTTTTTCAATATGCTCATCACCGGTTGTCTTGGGAAGTTTAGAAATAAAAAAGATAAAAGCTGCCAGGAAAAAAACACCAGCTACAATCAGGTATAAAGTTTTTATGGAACTAATATCAGCACCGGCACCGGCGCCTTCTTTCACACTTCCGAAAAGAGCCACACTTACAATTAATGGTCCAACAGTGGTACCAAATGAATTTACGCTTCCTCCCAGGTTAAGCCGGTGTGCACCAGTGGAAGGGTCGCCCAAAGAAATGGCAAATGGCTGGGCGGCTGTTTGCTGCAAAGAAAATCCCAGAGCAATAACAAAAAAAGCACCTAATATGAAAAAGAAAGATCCGGAATTAACCGCCGGAACCATCATTAATGCACCAGCAATAGAAATACCCAGTCCCCAGATAATACCTTTTTTATAACCCATCCGGTTCAAAATGTCAATTTTCAATGATGATGAAATAACAAATAACAACATGGATCCAATAAAATAAGCTCCGTAAAATGCAGTGTCGATCAATTGTGATTCAAATTGCGAAAGATTGAAATGGCTTTTGCAAAAAGGAATAAAAATGCTGTTGGAAGCAGCAATAAATCCCCAGAAAAAGAAAACGGTAACAAGGGTGCCCAGTGCTCCGTAATTGGTTGGTTGTTTTGTTTGATTCATAACAATCGGTTGGGTGTTTTAATAAATGCTGAAAATAGAACATTTTTTGAATTACATGAAAAACATCTGTTAGCGTTTAATAAAAGTTAGTTGTAAAATCGGGCATACTTGTTCTAAATCAAGAATTGTTTTCTCTGGCACAAATACAATAATTATCTCAGCATTGATGTTTCTATGAGCGCCGGAAGAATTGAATGAAAACTGTGCCATGTATTTTACCAGTATTTTTCTATCAGAAATAAACCCCTTAATTTCAGGAAAAATCTGAATTCATTAATGGAAATCATTCATGTAGCGGCCGAATGTTATCCTGTGGCAAAGGCAGGAGGATTGGGTGATGTGGTGGGTTCTTTACCAAAATACCAGGCAGAACTTGGTCATGTAGCTAAAGTAGTGATGCCGATGTATCGTACTAAATTCCTTTATAGCAACCAATGGGAACTTGTACATGAAGGTGAGCAGCATATCGGCCCACAATATTTTCATTACAGTGTCATCAAAGAAAAAACCAATAAGCTCGGTTTCGATCTTTATCTCGTCGACATTAATGGATTGCTTGACCGGGAAAAAATTTATGGTTACGATGATGACACTGAAAGATTTCTTGCTTTCCAGGTGGCTATATGCGACTGGATGAATAAATGGGAACACCGACCTGATATAATTCATTGCCACGACCATCATACCGGTCTTATTCCTTTCATGATAAAATATTGTTTTGAATTCAGGCAGAAGCTTTCTGATGTACCAACAGTATTTACAGTTCACAATGCACAATACCAGGGATGGATAGGTTGGGATAAAAATTATTACCTGCCGGCATTTGACAGCTGGAAATGGGGATTGCTGGATTGGGATAATGCTATTAACCCGATGGCATCAGCAGTAAAATGTGCCTGGAAAGTAACGACCGTCAGTACAAGTTATCTCGATGAATTAAAAGGCGCCGCCAATGGATTGGAAAACCTGTTTAATTACGAGCAGGGAAAAAGCTACGGCATTTTAAATGGAATTGACACTCATGTCTGGGATCCGCTGACGGATACAATGATTGCCAAAAACTATGATAAGGAACTGGTAGAAAAAGGAAAACGGAAAAACAAAAAAGAACTGGCAGGTCAGTTTGGATTAGACCCGGATAAACCATTAATATCTTTTGTTGGCAGGTTAGTAGGAGAGAAGGCAGCCGATCTGTTGCCCGATGCCATCAGCCAGTCCATTTACCAGCATCATGGCCATGCCAATTTTTTAGTGCTGGGTTCCGGCGATCCTTCGCTGGAAAATAAGCTGGATCAGATGAAACACCAGTTCAACGGCTATTTCAATTCCTATATCGGGTACAGCGAACCATTGAGTCACCTGATTTATGCCGGCTCAGATTTTTTATTAATGCCAAGTCGTGTTGAACCTTGCGGATTGAACCAGATGTACGCACTGCGGTATGGAACTGTTCCAATGGTGAGAACTGTTGGCGGGTTAAAAGATACGGTTACTGATATGGGCGACAAGCAGGGTTTCGGTATCCGGTTTGACAAAGCATCTGTCGGCGATATTACTTATTCCGTAGGACGGGCTATTGACCTTTACACTAATAAACCTGATCTTTACACATGGATGCGCAGTTACATGATGACGATTGATCATTCGTGGGATTCATCAGCACAGGAGTATATTGATTTGTATATGTCATTGAAATAAATGGATTGACTATGGCTATCAGAACTATAACTAATCCCAAAGAAATTGTATCCGTAATTCTCGGCGGTGGTGCAGGTTCAAGATTATATCCATTGACTGCAAGCCGCTCTAAACCTGCCGTTCCTATTGCAGGAAAATACAGGCTCGTTGATATTCCTATTTCCAATTGTTTGAATAATGGCATAGGAAGAATGTTTGTGCTTACACAATTCAACTCTGCCTCTCTCAACCGGCATATTAAAAATACTTACCACTTCAGCGCATTCAGCAAAGCATTTGTAGATATACTGGCAGCAGAACAAACTCCTGATAACCCAACATGGTACCAGGGTACTGCTGATGCCGTACGTCAGGGTCTTCGGCATATTGAGCCTTTTGAGAGTGATTATGTCCTGATTCTTTCCGGTGATCAGCTTTACCAGATGGATTTTGCAGAAATGCTGGATAATCATAAAAAAATGGGAGCTGATATTTCTGTAGCCACTATACCTGTGGCAGAAAAAGAAGCCCCTGAGTTTGGGATATTAAAATCAGACAAGGGATTGATCACTTCTTTCATTGAAAAACCAAAAAAGGAACTTTTGCCTGATTGGGTAAGTGATACGGGTGCTGAAATGAAAAGCGCAGGAAGAAATTATCTTGCCTCCATGGGCATCTATATCTTTAACCGCCAGTTGCTTTTCGACCTTCTGCAAAATGAATTTAATGAAGCCACTGATTTTGGCAAGGAAATCATTCCCCAGTCCATCAATAAATACAAAGTAGCCAGCTACCAGTATGATGGTTACTGGACAGATATCGGAAATATTTATTCTTTCTTTGAAGCAAATCTTGACCTGACAAAGGATCTTCCTTTATTTAATCTTTTTGATAATGACCGTGCCATTTATACCCGCAGCCGCATGTTGCCCCCGGCCAAAATCAGCGGCACCACACTCGAAAAAACTTTGATAGCTGAAGGTTCAATCATTCATGCTTCACATATTGAAAATAGTGTGATTGGTATCCGTTCAAGAATTGGGTTAGAATCTACTTTGATGAATACGTACATGATGGGAAGTGATTATTATGAAACGCTGGATGAAATAGCTCATATCAACAGCTCAGGAACACCCATGATGGGAATCGGAAACCATTGCTTTATCAACAATGCTATCATAGATAAGAACTGCCGCATCGGCAATGATGTCAGGATCAATGGTGGCATACATTTAGAAAATGCCGATCTGCCGTTGTATTCAGTAAAGGATGGAATTGTAGTCATTAAAAAAGGAGCCATCCTGCCCAATGGGTTTATTATTTAAACCCCAAACCCCTAAAGGGCTTACTAAACTCCTTTGAAACAAAGATTGCTGCTCAGTTAAATCTTTTGTTTCATAAAAATATATACTGCTTACATAAAACTTCCTATCTTCCATTCACTATTTCAGAAACTTCAACCCCTTTGAAGTTTGATTATTCTTTTGTAAACTAATTACCCCCCTTTAGGGGATGGGGGTATTACGATTGCTTATGTCAACAGCTTTTACCGGCTCAAAACCGAAACTCAGCATTTCCCAGATCATCAACATGAGTGTTGGGTTCTTTGGAATCCAGTTTGGCTGGGATCTTCAGCGGGCCAACATGGGACCTATTTATGAATACCTGCATGCCAATGCTGATCAAATTCCTTTATTATTCCTTGCTGCACCGTTAACCGGCTTAATTGTTCAACCCATCATTGGCTACATGAGTGACCGTACATGGATGCCAAGATTAGGAAGAAGAAGACCTTATTTTTTAGTCGGTGCGATCATGAGTACGATAGCACTAGTTTTCATGCCGCACAGCAGTGTATTATGGATGGCGGCAGGTTTGTTATGGATATTGGACACATTTGGAAATGTTGCTATGGAACCTTTCAGGGCATTTGTGGCCGACAAATTATCGGAAGAACAGCGGACACAGGGATTTGTTATGCAAAGCCTGATGATCGGTCTGGGTGGAAGCATTGCTTCAGCGCTTCCCTGGTTAATGACCAACTGGCTTCATTTTAAAAATACGGCTGCCAGTGGTGTGATACCCGACAATGTAAAGTGGTCATTTTATATTGGCGCCTTTTTCTTTTTAGCTTCTGTACTTTATACTGTTTTCACCTCTAAAGAATATCCGCCATCAGATTTAAGTTATAAAGACAAAGTAAAAGAGTCCAATAAAGGATTTGGAGGCGGTGTTAAAGAAATATTTCATTCCATTGCTCACATGCCAAAACGCATGAAAGCATTGGCAGTCGTTCAGTTCTTTACATGGCCCGGGTTATTCTTAATGTGGTTTTTTTACAATACAGCTGTTGCAAGAAATATTTTTCATGCGCCCAGTGAAACCGATCCATTATTCAGTGAAGGAACAAGTTTTGGTGGCCTGACTCTTTCTTTCTATAATGTTGTAACCTTTCTGTTTGCATTTATTCTTCCATTCATTGCCAGGAAATTCGGAAGAAAATTGACACATTCGCTTTGCCTTTTTTGCGGAGCAATTGGTTTGATAAGCGTTGGCTGGGTTGAAAATAAATATATGCTGTTTGGATGTATGACGGGTGTGGGTATTGCCTGGGCCAGTATTCTGTCTATGCCTTATGCCATGCTCAGCGGTGTTTTACCGGAAGACAAAGTGGGAGTATATATGGGGATCTTTAATTTCTTTATTGTATTACCGGAGATCATCGCTTCGCTGGGTTTTGGCTGGATCATGAAACATATATTGAATAATAACAGGATCTTAGCCGTACAAATTGGAGGAATGCTCATGATCATAGCGGGTATATTGTGTTATGTTCTTGTCAATGAAAAAAATAAAAAACCAGCAATCGCTGTTTAACTATGAAAAAAAAAATATTCTCTTTCTGCCTTACTTTATTATTACCTGCAATTTTTATTATCGGTCAGGTGAATGTTTATCCCACACACTGGTGGGTAGGTATGAAGAACCAAAATCTTCAACTGTTGATCCATCGTGACAGGGTAGCCAGCGAAATTATTTCCATGCTGCCTTACCCGGGTGTTAAACTCATTAAACAAACCAAAGTTGAAAGCCCGAATTATCTGATCATCGATCTTGTAATCAGTTCTGCAACAAAGCCCGGTAAAATAATATTCAAAATTGATAACCTGCAATCTCCTGAAGCTGTTTCTTATAAGACATTTGCATACGAACTCAAAGCCCGCAGCAACCAAAACGGGATAACAAGAGCCAAAGGCGTTACGTCTGCAGATCTTGTTTACCTGATCATGCCCGACCGTTTCAGTAACGGCGATCCCTCCAATGACCGTGTGCCCGGTATGCTTGACCAGACTTTAAGAAGAGATACTGTCTTCAATCGCCACGGCGGTGATCTGAAAGGTGTTCAAAACCATCTTGATTATTTACAGGACCTCGGTATCACAACCATCTGGCTGAACCCGGTGACTGAAAATGATATGCCCAACCGGACAGAGCATGGATATGCAGTTACCAATCATTACAAGGTGGATCCACGCCTCGGAGGTGATGAAGCATTTAATGAGCTTGTAAAAAATATTCATGCAAAAGGAATGAAGATCATCCAGGATGCAGTGTATAATCATGTGGGTATTGAGCATTTCCTGGTGAAGGATTTGCCATCAAAGGACTGGCTGCACCAATGGCCGGTGTATACCAATACAACTTATAAAGAACAGCCTCTTTTTGATCCTTATTCATCGGCTGCAGATAAAAAGAGAATGAGTGATGGATGGTTTACGCATTCTATGCCCGACCTGAATCAGAACAATCCCTACATGGCTAATTTTTTAATTCAGCATGCCATCTGGACAACGGAAGAATACGGAATAGACGGATGGAGGATCGATACATATTCTTACAACGATCTTGCTTTCATGAATCGTTGCAACAAGGCATTGTATGATGAATTCCCCAAGATCACTTTGTTTGGCGAAACATGGGTGCATGGTGTTCCCAATCAAAGTTATTTCTGTGAGAATAACTACAATATTCCTTTCAAAAGCAACCTGCAGGCCACCACAGATTTTCAATTACTTTTTTATGGCATCCAGGAGGCGCTAACAAAACCTTTTGGATGGACAGAAGGAGTGAACAAACTCTATATCACCACGGCCCAGGATTTTGTGTATAAAAATCCGATGCGTGAAGTAATATTTTTGGACAATCATGATCTGCCCCGTTTTTATTCTGTGTTGAATGAAGACACTGCAAAATATAAAATGGCCTTTGCCTGGTTGATGACTTTCAGGGGCATTCCTCAAATGTATTACGGCGCCGAAATTCTGATGACAGGCACCACATCACCCAACGATGGTTATGTGCGGCAGGACTTTCCGGGTGGATGGGCTGGTGATCCTAATAATAAATTCACGGAAGCAGGAAGAACAGCCAAAGAAAATTCGATCTTTAATTATATAAAACGATTTGCAACCTTTCGTAAAAAATCATCAGCAATAAAAACCGGGAAACTGACACAGTATGTTCCTGAAAATGGAGTATATGTTTATTTCCGCTATGATGCCGGCCAGACCATCATGTGTGTGATGAATACCAACAGTACTTCTTCCACTATCAAAATGGATCGCTTTGCAGAAAGAGCCGGTGGATTTACAAAAGCATATGATGTAGCTACAGGCCTTGTCTTCAATCTCGAACAAACATTAACGGTCGGGGGAAATTATTTACTGGTGATGGAATTGAGGAAATAGCTGGCAAAAAACACAGCTCCTGGCATTCGCTTTTTGGCAGATGCAAAACTATGGATGGAAATCAAATAATAAAATTGATCAGCATTTTGCTTCCATAAGTTCCCCAATCTTTAGCAAGCCTGGTTAATGTAGCCTGCAAGGTGCTTCGGTTTACCTTTTTTCCTTTGATAGCCGGAACTACTTTATTCATTTTTACATCATATACTTCCACTTTTGTGGCAAACCAGGTAGCATGCAGTCTTGGAATACCCATTCCCAGTATCATTCCCGGTAAACCTTGTATTCCTTCAGGTCCCCCATTAACTAAAAGCTCATCTGAATAAAAAGCAAAAATGGCGATTGAATCATTCAGAATGCCTACCGCCTTGCGACAATCAAACCCTGCAATTGTCCTGACATCTCCTGTAATTTTCCATTTTATTTTCATCAGACTGTCTTCAACAAGAAATGTTTCTTCAAACACAGGTTTTTGTGAAATAGAAATACCTTTTTTGTAATCTGTATAAACAATATTCTTATCTCCCATCGGCCGGTAAAAGGCCCTTGGGTCCACCGGCACTTCTTTGCCGGGTTGATAAACAGATCTGGCCGTGTCGCCGGTAAACTCGTAATAGTTGATAACAGAAACAGGAATACGGTCTTTAAACTGCTCAACCCAGGTACTGTTTTCGTACAGTTCTTTCATTAACTGGCGGGCACTTACTGTTTTTTCAAATTCAACTTTTATTGTTGAGAAAAATCGATCCTGGGCAAATACATTTTGTATGAGCAGAAAGATCACAGCAGATAGAATTATCTTTTTTATCATTTTGTTTCTCCTCCCGGCATTTTGTTAAATGACCATTCAAATTTTAAGAGAAAATAACGGCTGATACGCTGAAAACGGTCATCAGAAATAAATGTGCTGTTGATAGTTCGGATAAAACCTTTATTATCATCAAGCAAATCATTAATATAAAAACTGATTTTGCCGGCATCTTTTTTAAATAGTTTCTTTGTCAACCCTGCATTCCATATTATAAGATTGGTATTTGTGGCAAAGGCGTTGATATGCTGACGCAAATCAAAATTGACATTAGTATTTAATTCCAGTTTCCACGGCAGCGTTACTTCCGCTTCGGCCCGGCCGCCATACGTTAAGTAGTTATTATTAATACCTGAGGGCAGTGAGGATTTTGAAGCATTGTATCCAATAGATGGATTGATACTGAAATCGTATTTATCATTTGCTTCAATACCAAGGTTAAATTCAACGGTCATAGAAAATGATCTGGTCATTGCCTGTTGCCCGTTTACAAAGTTGATAAACTTGTTGCTTCTGCTATTTGCGGTAAACCCATAATTGGGTTTCTTCTCTCCTTTACTTTTATTATAGTTTGCCCATAAAAACCAACTGTGGTTGCCATTTACATTTACAGGGTAGTAGGTTCTTTTGCCAGTAGAAAGATCAATGGTGTTAAATTGTGTGATATCGTTTTGCATGATATTATAGGAAAAATTCACTCCCAACCATGATTGTGAAAGGACTTTATATTGATTAAAAAATGCAGATATACTATGATTGAAACCTACTTTCAGATCTGGATTGCCAACATATACATTTAACTCATCGGTATTATCCTTCAACGGCTGCAATTGGTTAATTGTAGGCTGTCTTGTAGTGCCCCGATAATTCAAAGCAAGATTAGTTTGTGCTTTCGGCATGTAATTGATCTGCGCTTGCGGGGTTATGTTCAGGAAATGATAGTTATTGAAGCTGTTTTTATCCAGGTTTTTTAACCCAAGCTTTACGGTGGAAATGCCGGAACCGAGTCCCAGTTTCACTTTTTTACCATTGTAACGAAAAATGGCATTGCCACTGTGTGAGAAAGCGGATAATTCAAAATTACTGCTGAACTCCGGAGCAAGCACTTCATATTTACCATTAAAATCTTTTTCATAAGTATTCCTGAGTGAACGGGAATGATTGTTATTATAAGCATAGTCCATTATCAGCATCCATTTTAGTGATAATGGCTCAGTAAATGTAGATTTTACACCCAGGGTTGTTGATCTGCCATCAAATAATTTTTGCTGGTCAGTAGTATCGCTGTGGTTATATAAACCAATGCTATCAAAATATCTTATCCGGGTTTTATTAAGTCCGCTATTATTGTCATCGGTGATCCCAAAACGTAAAACAGTTTGCCATTGGCGATTTTTCTTTTTAAAGAGTTGCTTGTATGTAAACTGGTTATCAATTTGATTTCTTTCCGTGTTATTATCATAGTTATTGAAGCTCTGGTTGACAGAATCCAGCTTCGCATTTAAAAACTCACCGTCATTCTTTCCAATAGTATGACTCGTTTTGCCTGTATAGACAGAAACAATTTTAAACGAAGTCAGCGAATCAAGCTTCCATTCATACTTTGCATTAACAACATGCTGCTGATTTAACCCATTCTTACTGGAATATTTATTACTATAGGTCAACCCGGTTGGTAGTATGTTTTGAGTTAGTGTGGTGCCAATATTGGTTGTGCCAAGGCTGTTAAAACGATAGGAGATATTGACATTGTTTTTGTCCGCATTCCATTTATTGGAAAATAGTGCCCCGGCAGTATAAGCATCTGGTAATCCACGCAGACTCCAGTCATTAAATTCATCTCCACCTCCAAAACTAAAATAGTAGCCACTTAGTTCATCATATTCAAAATCATTTTCAATACCCAGTTTCTGTTTATCTTCCCAATTCAGGCTGCCGGCATTTACATTTGTCCGGGTGCCATAAACAGAAAATTTCTTTTTGCCGACAAACCGGTTGTAAAGTGCTTTAGCGTCTATGTATTTATTGAAATCAGAGCCAGCATACAGTTTTCCGAAAGCTCCTTTCTTTGCATCATCTTTTAATTTGATATTAACCGTCTTTCCTTCATTGCCCGTACTCATACCGGTTAATTGTTGCTGCTCGGTTTTTGTTTCAAATACCTGCACCCGGTCCACGGCTTTGGCAGAAATATTTTGAGTAGCCATCGTTGGATCGTCGCCAAAAAATTCTTCCCCGTCTACCAATACTTTGTCCACCTTTTTTCCCTGCGCCACTATTTCCCCTTTACTGTTAACAGTAAATCCCGGCAACTTTTTTAAAAGGTCCTCCACCGTTCCGCCCTGCTTTACCCTGAAACTGTCAGCAACAAATTCTGTTGTGTCACCCTTAATGCGAATCGCCGAGCCTGATCTGACGAATACTTCCTCTAAAATTTTTGCTTTAAGCGTCATGAATATTTCTCCAAGGTCTGTGTTTCCTTTTGCCTCTGCAGATTCCATGTAATCGGCAAAGCGGGGATAGGTAACCAATATTACATATTGTCCTGTATCTGTTTCAGGTAAAACAAATTTTCCGTTCTGATCGCTTCTTGTATAATTGACGAGTGTGGTATCTGACTTTCGCAGCAATGAAATGACTGCCAAATGAAGATTCTTATTTTCCGAAGAATCGGTAACTCTTCCGCTGATCACAGCTTTTTGAGCTTGCGCTGAAACCATGATTAATAGTAACAGGCAGGTGAAAACAGTTGGTTTGAACATGTTGGGCTAAGGTTTATTCTGAAAAATATCAATTTTGCTGCTAATCAGAAATGATATTTACCTGAACGGAACAAAATTGAGAATTTCAAATAAGTAATGAGTATAATTAATTATATACTAATGTTAATTTTATAATGAAACCAAAATTACCTGTCTCTATTTCCTGAACGATTTGCTGACAGAAAATCCAAAGCCCGTGCTGGGTACAACAAACCTGCAAATGCCGCCGGTACAAACTAAGCCCCCTCGTTGTCTTCCATAGTTTGCAGACAATCTGAAGGTGCCGGCTTTATATGAACCTCCGAAATTGTAAAAATGTATGGCAAAGGGATCAGTACTATGATCAATCAGGTTATTCGTTTCATCATAGCCATAGTTAAACATGTCTGATGCAAAGAAGGAAAGTTTTGTATCAAGATTTATTTCGAAAAGACCCGACAGCCAGTTTCCACGATCATCACCAGACCAGAGATGTTCTGCCGACCATTTCAATGAAGTTTTTTTATTAACCTTATAATCCCATTCTGTTGCAAGAATATTTGTTTTTACAGTTACATTGGCTGCGCCGGTAATCCATTTGTTATTGTAGTATTGGTTGATAAATGACAAACTACCACGCCATTTCGATTTTATTTTCTTTGAAATTTCAATACTATAATCAGAATATAATTTCTGTCCAATTCCGGGAAAATTAGTTTTATAGTCCGGGGGATATAAAGTATAATCTCCGCTAAGGTTATTATAGTTACTTAATGTGATTTCAAGTTTTGTTCCATTCTTTCCTCCAAGTTGACTGCCTTTTTTAAAATCATAAAAAAAATCAATCATTCCCCCAACCTCACCGGCTTTGCCAATATTTGTTCCCGGATCCAGGTTAACCAGCTTCTGTGCCTGGTACACATAAATATTTGCCAGCGAAAAATGCTGTTGCTTGGTGAGCGAAGGAATATAATTAAGCAGTTTGTCATTGAAAGTTAAACTGCTTTGTGTTAGCCCAACTACTTCAGGTTCTCTCTCCGAAAGGAAACTCATATTTTCAATTCTTCTCAATACCAGGTTGAAACCGGTTCCTTTCTTTGTATATCCAAGGTTAATCAACACCGCATTTCCCGGTTTTACAAAGTTGTTGTTGATATGCATCATGTCATATAGTATCGCATCTTTACTTTTATGAACATATTCAACCGAACTGCTAAAACTATTTTTTGAAAAGTCGAGCCTTCCGGAAAACCCATTTGTCATTTCTTTGAAATTAGGGCTTGCAAGCGTTGTTTTTTCGTGACGACCCAGGTAGCTTAAACCCAAAGAAAACTCTGATTTAGATTTTTGCAATAATTCGCTAATGTTTATATCAGCGTCAAATCCTATTATCAATCCATCTGAAATAGAGAAACCACTTCGTTGTCTTCCACCTAAAGCAGTGAATTGAACAGCAGAAGTTGGTGAAAATATAATTCTGCTTCCAAGTATTGCATTATTGATACCTAATGAACGGTCCTCCCAGGTACGAAACAGTAATCCGCTGCCAAACTGTTCATAGAAATGTCCAACGGTTACATCCACCTTTTTTGATTTATAGTTGATATATGCGGTGCCAACACCAATACCTTTAAGCTTTGGATTCAGGTTCATCAGGGCCTCGGGTAAATAGGCCTCTCCCTGTAATCCCGCTGTCCAGCTTTTGTAATTATATACTAATGATAAATAGGAATTAGAACGAAAAGGTTTATCCGGTTGCTCAATGCTCCTTTTATTATCCTTCAAATAGTATTGTGAATTTGATTCAAAACTACCGGTCAGGCTGCCTTTGGCTTTTTCTTCCTGTGAATAGGTATTAGTAAAAATAACAAGCAGAAGAAATAGTATTGTGCATCTCATCGTATTATTTTTTAAGGGAGAAATTCGGTCAGAGGGTTTTCATTTTTTCAAATAGTTCGATTTCATCTCCGGGTGAATAGCCACTGTGCGAATAAACAATTTTATTATTCTTTACAACTATTATGTAGGGCATATCAATTATCCCAAGTCTTCTTTTTAAATCATTATTTGTATCAAGCAATACGGTGTAAGGCCATCCCTTGCCATTTACAAGGGGACTTACTTTTTGTTTGGTCCTGGAATCATCAACAGAAACTGCTATCATCTCAAAATTGATTTCATTTTTCCAGTCATCATATACCTCGCTTATTTCAGCAAGTTCCCTGATGCAGGGCACACACCAGGTGGCCCAAAAGGAGAAAACATATAGCTTGTTCTTTTCAGAAAAATCTTTTTTCAGATTATAGGTTTTCCCATCTATAGATTTCAGGCTCAAATCCGGCAAATCAGGCTGAGTACGAAAGGAAAAGATTGTAAAAACAAATGTCAGATAAATAATTTTATTCATAAGTGCTTTTTATTTTATATTGCACAATAGCTTCTGAAAATACAGTATGCTACAACCGGTAGAAACAAAAATAACCATTCATTTACAGTATCAATTATTTTTGAGGCAATGCTTCCCTATAAAGGGTTTGCCTGATCAGCTTTCTGACATGTAAAAAGAATTATTTTTAATAAAAATAAAGTATAAAATGAGAAAATTTATTTTACCAGTTATGCTGGCCTCTTTGTTGATGGTTGGGGCTTGTAAAAAAGGCTCTGATACACCTGGTATCACCTCAGTTGCTATTAGTGCAAGTCCGGCTACAGTTGAACTCGGGCAAACTGTAACTTTTACTGTTACCACAAATACCGGCAGTGATGTGTCTGCACAGGCCACTATCCTGGTGAATAATGCTGCTGTTACTGGCAGAACATTTACCGCATCTGCTGTTGGAGTTTATTCAGTAAAGGCTACTTACTCCGGCAAAGAAAGCAACATTATACAGGTTAATGTTACACCCGTTGGCGGCTATGCCACTTCCATTACTTTGACTGCTTCTCAAAATACAGTAATTACCGGGTCTCCTGTTTCATTCACTGTGATGGGAAATACCGGAGCTAATCTTACAAGTCAGGCAAAAATATATGTCAACAGCAGTTTAATAACCGGAACAGCTTATACTCCTACAGTCGATGGAGTTTATAATATTTATGCAACATGCCTTGTAAACAATATCACTCTTACTTCGCCCACCATACAGGTTACAGCCACGCAAAACCCCACCAACTTTAATAAAAGAGTTTTGGCTGAAGATTTCACGGGTGCATGGTGCGGCTGGTGTCCCAGAATGGCCTATGCCATTGAACAAACACAATTGCAAACAGCCGATATTGTACCTGTAGCAATTCACAGGGGAAATGCATCAGGTTCTAGTGTTGATCCGTTCAATTATTCCGGCGCCAGTGCATTGGAAGCGCAGATTGGGCTAACCGGTTATCCAACGGGACAACTAAACAGAACAACTACCTGGGCCTATCCGGAACCAAATAATATTGCACAGGCTGTGAATCTTACTACCGGAACAAATCCAAAACTCGGACTGGCAATGAATTCTGTAACAACAGGCAGCAATGTTTCCCTGAATGTGAAAGTGAGATTTGGCGCTGATTTCACCAATTTGAGATTAGTGGTGTACGTTCTGGAAGATAACCTTATTTATAACCAGACAAACTACACAACTTACTACGGTGGCGGCAGTGTTATTCTCAATTTTATACATAATAATGTGCTCAGGGCAGTGCTGACGAGTTCGATTTTGGGAGAGACCGTAACTGGTGCAACAACAACCGGCAGTGAGTTTGTAAAGAACTTTAATTATGTAATTCCGGGAACTTACCAAACCAGCAAATTGCATTTTGTGGCTTTTGTAATTAATTCTTCCAACACAGCAATAAATGCCCGTGATGCCAAAATTAATGAGGTGCAGAATTATGAAGTGGAATAAAGATTGTATTGAGTAATATCAGAACTGCCGCATAGTTTTATGCGGCAGTTTTAATTTGTACAATAAAAACGATCATAGTAGCATTGCAGCCTGGAAATAATATTTGAAGCGATTTTCTCTGTAAATTACACCATGTCCAAAGCGAAGAACCCAGGTTCCGTTTCAAAAAAGAATGTAGTCAGCAGAATCGAATCTGCTGTTTCCGAAGCATTAAAACGATACGAAGAATCCAACTTCATTGATACATCCAAACCCGTTTGGAATTATTCGCTGCTGACCGATGAAGATGTAACGAATTACCAGAACGGAACGAATTACCAGCTTTATAAAAAGTTCGGTTCACATTCCATACAGGTGAACTATGTGTGGGGCATGAACTTCTGTGTGTGGGCGCCGAACGCTACTTCAGTTTCTGTAAAAGGAAATTTTAACGACTGGAAAAATCATGAATATGAATTAAATCCCCGTTGGGATAAAAGCGGTATCTGGGAAGGATTTATTCCGCATTTTAAATTAGGCGAGGCATATAAATATCATATCATTGGTTATGCAAAAAGAAAGATTGATAAAGGCGATCCCTTTGCCAATTTTTGGGAGAAACGACCTCAAACTGCCAGCATCACCTGGGATATGTATTATGAATGGAAGGATAGTGATTGGATGAAGAAAAGAAAAAAACACAACTCACTGGATGCACCCTGGAGTGTTTATGAAGTGCATCTGGCCAGTTGGCAACGTCCTGATAAAAATGATGAAGAAAGCTATAACAGTTATGATGACATAAGAGAACGGCTTGTTCCTTATGTAAAAGAAATGGGATTTACCCATGTAGAATTAATGCCGGTAATGGAACATCCCTTTGACGGAAGCTGGGGTTACCAGATCACTGGTTTTTTTGCTCCTACTTCCCGATTTGGTAATCCACAGGGATTGATGCGTTTGATTGATGCCTTTCACCAGGAAGGAATCGGGGTGATACTTGATTGGGTGCCTTCGCATTTTCCTTATGATGCACATGGGTTGTTCATGTTTGATGGCGCCCATACATATGAATATGCAGATATGCGGAAAGGATTTCACCCGGATTGGAACAGCTACATCTTCAATTATAAGAGGGGAGAAGTTAAATCGTTTCTTATCAGCAGTACAAGATTTTGGTTTGATTTGTTTCATATTGACGGCATAAGGGTTGATGCTGTTTCGTCAATGCTTAAATTAAATTATTCAAGAGAAGAAGGAGAGTGGGAGCCGAATGAATTTGGCGGTGATGGCAATTTAGAAGCCATTGCTTTCATCAAAGATCTTAATGAAACAATCTTCCGGGATTTTCCCGATGTGCAAACCATTGCTGAAGAAGCTACAGATTGGCCGGGCATTTCCAAACCAACTACGCATGGCGGGCTGGGATTTGGTATGAAATGGATGATGGGCTGGATGCATGATACGCTGGACTATTTTAAATTGGATCCTTTGCTCCGCCAGTTTCAGCAAAACAAGTTTTCATTCAGTATGATGTATTACTATGACGAAAATTTTATGCTGCCGCTCAGTCATGATGAGGTAGTGCATGGCAAAAGCCCGATGCTGTACAAAATGCCGGGAGATGAATGGCAGAAATTTGCCAATCTCCGTTTGATGTACACTTATATGTGGATGCATCCCGGCGCCAAACTATTATTCATGGGAAATGAATTTGGCCAGACCACTGAATGGAATTATAAATCAGAATTAAACTGGGGATTATTACAATTTGATTGCCACCGGCAGCTAAAAGATTGTATAGCTGATTTAAATAAACTTTTGCAAACCGAAAACGCTTTACATCACAATCAATTCAATACAGATGGTTTTGAATGGGTGGATCTGAATCATAGGGCTGAAAGTGTTGTTTCATTTAAGCGGAAAGGAAAAAAGAAGGCCGATGATTTGCTGGTAATATTGAACATGACACCAGTAGTGCGTAATGACTGGGAGATTTATATAAGTGGAAAGTTGTATAAAAAGGAAATTTTCAACAGCGACAAAACAATATACTGGGGTACCGGCGACGTTTACAACCCAGAAATCAGGTGTGAACTGGTTGATAAGGGTCAAAAAAAATACAGATTGACAGTAAATTTACCGGCCCTCAGTGGAATCATCCTGAAATAATACTAATTTGGCTTAGTTTTGGATTATTACCAACGGCTAAGCTTTGTTTAGTTAATTCTCAAATATATCTTAGTAATGAGAAGTCCAATAATATCCAGTCCTAAAAAAAGCCCTATGTTACGTTATTTTTTATCCGCATGTTTTATGCTGACCGTTTCGTTGGCATTTTCACAAAATTCTATACCTGAAAAAATAGTCATTACGGACAGCGCTGATTATTTTTTACAAAAAGGCTTACAGGAAAAGCAAAATGGCCGTCGGCTGGAATCATTGAAAAATTTTGAAAAAGCCGCCAAATATGATGCAAACAGTAAAGTGATTACTGCTGAACTGGCCTCCGCATATCTCGACCTTCACCGTTATGGACCAGCAAGGGAGATGTTTAAAAAATTAGAATTCCTGGGTGATCAATCAGCTGCAAACTATAAGCAATTGCTGACTCTTTCCTACCAGTTGAAACAAAATGACGATGTACTGTTATATGCTGATAAATTAAAAAAAGCAGATCCGTCTGAAAAAGTAGCTTATTACATGGGCCGGGTTAATTATGATAACGACAATTATGGTGTAGCTATTAAGCAATTGAATGAAGCGGCAATAGAAGATCCAACTAATGCAGAAATACCTTACCTGCTTGCCCATAGCTATGCTGATATGATGAACTACAAGCTGGCAATACCTTATTTCCTGAAAGCCATTGAACTAAAACCCACCGAAGCTTACTGGGTTTATGAACTCGGTCTTATCTGTTATGCTATGCATGATGATAAAAATGCATTGAAATATATTCTTGATGCCGGGGCAAAAGGTTATAAGAAGGATAATGATTACCTGGAAAATCTTGGCATCGCTTACCTGAATGTTGGCGAACTTGATGAAGGAGTAAAAATCCTGAATGAAATTCTGATAAAAAAGCCCAGCGACATGAACCTCCTGAATATGATTGCTGAAGCTTACTATTACAAAAATAAATTTGATTTGGCCATGGGATACTGGGACCGGATACTTGAATATGATAAAACTGATGCCACCTCATTGTATATGATCGGCATGTGTTACCAGAAAAAAGGTGGTAAAGAAAATACTGCAAAAGGAATTCAGCTTTGTGATACTGCTATTGGAATGGATCCCAGTCTTGCTTCTTACAGGCAGAAGAAAATGATGGCGGGACTTTAGGAAAGTCAGGAGTCGTTAGTTATTAGTCGGGAGTCATCGAAAAATATTCAGCAATCATTCATTTAATGGTTGCTTTTTTATTTGAAACATCTAAGACTCACAACTAATGACTACCGACTCAGTATTACATTCTCTCCGGCACTTTAATTCCCAGCAAACTCATCCCAGATGCAATAACGTTTGCAGTCATTTCAGAAAGTTGGAGGCGCAGTTGTTTCTTTTCTTCGGACTCAGCATTCATCACCGAGTGCTCTGTGTAGAATGTATTGAACGATTTCGCCAGGTCAAAAACATAAATGGCAATAACAGATGGATTATATTCAACCGCCGCCTGTTCAATAATAGTTGGATATTGCTCGAGTAAAATGGTAAGATTTTTTTCAAGCTTTAAGAGACTCCCGACTAACGACTCCCGACTAACGACTCCCGACTGTTTCCTCAGTATAGATTTAATCCTCGCATGAGTGTATTGCACAAATGGCCCGGTAAAACCGTGGAAGTCTATTGACTCTTCGGGGTTAAAGATCATCCGCTTCTTAGGGTCAACTCTTAATAAGAAGAATTTTAATGCGCCCAATGCAATAGTATCATAGAGTTCTATAAGTTCATCCCCTGTGAAGTCTTTTACTTTTCCCAATTCTTCAGTTTTATTCTTCGCTACATTCACCATTTCGTCTATCATGTCATCGGCATCCACCACGGTTCCTTCCCGGCTTTTCATCCGGCCGGATGGCAATTCCACCATACCATAACTTAAATGGTAAATGCCATCAGCATAAGGCTTACCAAGTTTCTTTAAAATCAGTTTCAGCACTTTCATATGATAGTTCTGTTCATCCGCTATCACATAAATGCTCTGGTTATATTTAAACTCTTCATATTTCTGTTGGGCGAGACCAAGATCCTGGGTAATGTAAACAGAAGTACCATCTTTTCTTATCACTAATTTTTCATCAAGCCCTTCTTTGGTAAGATCAATCCACACACTGCCATCTTCTTTTTTAAAAAATACTCTTTGTTGAAGCCCGTCTTCTACAAACTGTTTGCCCAGCAGGTAGGTATTGCTTTCATAATACATTTTCTGAAAGTCGGCGCCAATCCTTTTATATGTTACATCGAAACCATCATATACCCAACGGTTCATTTTCCTCCACAGATCCATCACATCAGGCTTACCGGCTTCCCAATCCAGGAGCATTTGCTGTGTTCCTTTCATTATGGGAGCTTCCTTTTCGGCTTCGTTTTTTGTTTTACCCTGTGTTATCAATTCTTCTACCTGGCGTTTAAATTCATCATTGAACTTCACATAATATTCACCAACAAAATGATCTCCTTTCATTCCGGTTGTTTGCGGCGTTGCACCATTGGCAAACAGTTGCCAGGCAATCATGCTCTTGCAGATATGAACGCCCCGATCATTTACAATGCAGCTTTTAATTATTTCATAACCACTTTCTTTTAATGCCTGTGCCACACTCCATCCCAAAAAAATATTTCTTAAATGTCCAAGGTGCAGTGGTTTGTTGGTGTTGGGAGAGGAGTACTCCACCATCACCTTTTGATTGTTGGATATTTTCTTTCCAAATTCTTTATTATTAAAATTCGCCTGGAGGAAATTAATCCAGTAATTATTCGCAACGGTCAGGTTCAAAAAACCTTTGATAACATTATAACCAGTAAAAATTTCCGGATTATTCTTCAGCAAGGCGTTGCCGATTTCATTACCCAATAGTTCCGGGTTTTTCTTCAGTTGTTTTACAAAAGAAAAAAGCACCAATGTATAATCACCTTCAAACTCTGGATTGGTTGAATTTATGGTTAAATCAGATTCCTGAAAATTGAGTCCGTACAGGTTTTTTAATTCCTTTACAATAAGTGGTCTTATTTCGCTTACAATACTCATCCTGTCGTTGTTTGCGGCGAATTTACGAAACCAAAACCCTAATTCCTGAATTAGCATTTCCAATATTACCTTTACGGCCATTTATGCGCCGTCACATACATAACGCCCGGGATTTTGTACTTCCCATTATTGATTTTTTTTATCCGCCTTTCCGCCGGTTAATGAACTTGCAGACCTTTCGCTATGCGGCCTCCGGGGGAGGAAATACCCTGCTGGGTTTTATTATTTATTATATCAGTTTTAAATACATTTTTTTCGAAAAGGAATTTCATTTTGGATTCTATGCCTTTAAAGGCCACAACGCCGCCCTGGCCCTTTCTTTCCTTGTTACTTTTCCTATAGGATTCTTTATGTCCAAATATGTTGTATTCATCGATTCAATCATGAAGGGCCGCATTCAACTCTTCCGCTACTTTATGATCTGTATGTTCAACCTGGTGCTGAACTATATACTGCTGAAAGTATTTGTTGAAAAATTTACTATTTACCCGGTATTGGCTCAGGTTATTACCATTGCCATAGTTGTTATATTCAGCTACATAGCTCAGCGAAATTTTTCTTTTAAAGCCGGAATAGATGAAGAGGAAACTACAGGCTGAAATTGATGGACTCCACTTTCACCGATAAATCACCGGTACAATTACTCCGGATCACCAGGTATTGCTGCATCGGGTAGATGCCGGCTAATTTAATATCCGTAATATTCCCATAACTGCGAATGCCTCTTATCCATTCCTTATTCAGTTCAAAATTCATGCTTGTTTTAGCCGTATCGATATAAGCACCGAGATCGAAGCGGGCCTTTTTGGTTATTTCTTTGGTTACTTTTTTATCAAACAACCAATCCATCGAACCCAATAAAACATTTTTTGATTTGATGTCAAAATCAATATCGGCTACTTCGATAGACCTGGTATCTTTATTATAAAGCGGTTTGCCCAGTAAATACACAACCCCATTATTGGTACCGGAGAAATTTATTTTGATGATTAGCTTTTCATTGCCCGCTCCATATATTTTACAACTGTCAATGATAAATTTCTTTTTGACAAAAAGCTTTTTATAATTAAACTCTTTGCCAGCTAATTGCTGGTTAACGATCGCACTTAATGAATCATAGCTTAACACTGCATCAAGAAAAATTGAAAACCCCGTCTTCCTGCTAAAAGTGCCAAGGTTGGGCACCTTCGAAGATTGTTCAGCCGGCTTTTCAAAACTGATGGATGGTTTTGCCGACAAGCCAAGAAAAATATACAAGGAATCATTCAGTGCAAACAGGTTATTAATACGAATCTTCTGAGGGTTTATTTTAAGCCAGCCAAGGCCAAAGAGATTATACACTTTAGTCAGTTTATCCCAAACTTGTTGAAAGCGGGGCTTCAGATCAACCGACCCATACTGTTTATCAAGATCTTTTTTAGCGGCATCCAGCTCTGTTTTTAATCCGCCCAATACTTGTTGGGTAATATCCTGCCCCCAGAAACATACTTCACATTTATCCAATGCCTGTGGCTCATTTCTTACAAAAGCAAGTTTTACTTTATAATCCGGCAGCACACTCACTGAGTTCGTAAAAGAAACATTTACCCTTCGTTCGCCTTCGCTTCCAAAGCCGCAGCTACAGGCGGGTGTCCAGGGAGAAATGGCCGTCCCATTAACACAAAGCCGGGTTGAACCAACAATTTTGTAAAATCCTGTGAAGCCCAGGTTCAATGATGTGCCGGTAGCATTCATCATCAGAGGACTTCTGCGAAAAATATATTTGTAACGGGTGGCACAACCTTCCTGCACCCATTCAGCGGGGTATTTTGGAGAAGTGAATACGGTGTCAACACTTTTCTCTGCCATACTATAAACCGGCTTCAGGTTAATTTGGATCGGGATGTTTAACTCAGAGTTGGGCAATGAATCCAACTTGAAATTAGTGGGAGATAAATCCGGGTGTTCAGGATTTATTTTTTGAGACCATGAAGCAGTTGCTGTAAATAATCCAAGTAAAAAAAAGATTCCTTTTCCTTTCATGTGGTTAATTGACGACCAAAAATAGAGAAAGAATCTCAACGAAATTGTGAAGAAATGGCTAAGAGTAAAAAAGAGAAAATAAGTTGAAGGAGAAAAGAGTTAACAAGTTCACAGTGTCTCACTCTTTTTCTCCTTTTCTCTTAGCTAAATATTTCTTGGGTTCTTCCATTTTTTCCCCAATCTTTCTATTGTTCCTTTTATTCTCTCTGTTCTGGTTTCTTCTCTCTTTGCTGTTACTATCCATTCGATATATTCTTTTTTATGAGAGAATGCCAGTGAATGAAAATACTCACTAATACTTTTATTTCTCTTTAATGCAGCTGCTAAATCATCTGGCAACCTTACTTCTTTGGTAGTTGGATTTACCCAATTAAATATTTCTTTTTCCACTTTTGGTTTTGCTTCTTTTTTCCTGTCTGCTTCATTCTTAGCCCGAAAACCAAAGACCGACCATGTATCATTAAACGAGATCAAACTTATCCAGGTAAGTTTATCGCCTTCGGCTAATAAACAATCCCAGCCTTTATCTCTTGTCAGATCGGTTTGAATTTTTGATATGCCTTTAGGATAATACACCCACACAATCACTTCTGGTTTTACCAGCTTCATTATTTTACTCATTTCTTTTTCCATCTGTGCTTTGTTCATAACAAACCAATGCACCTGGTTATAATTTTTCTCATCCTTATCAATTTTTACTCCCGGAGGTAAATGCTTCAGGCTCTTTCTAAAATCAGAAGGAGCATTAACAGGTAATAGAATATAGTTTGCTCTGATTTTTAATTTATCAGAAACTGGAGTTGTCATGCTAAATATTTTGTCGCCTAAAATTAAGACGGATTGGAGAAATGGGTTCTTGAATCTTGCAAAACCCACCCCTTTCAAAGATTTCTTTAGGCTAACTACTGCGGCCCCTCCAAGGAGGGGATGATGGTCGTTTTTGTTTCGGAATAAATTTGCTTCTTGACACATCCCCGCCTGGGCGGGGCGAGTTTAGGGCACATTATTCTTTAAGAAACCGGGGTGGGTTGATGCCCAATGAACCGAAAGTACAAGAGTGCGACGCAAGGGACGACGCTATGAAAAACTATGGCTGGTAAACAAAAATCATACTGACAAAATTGCACACAAAGTTCTCACGGCATAATGATTGACAACTACCAGTGAACTCATTAAAAATTAAAGACATGGGAAAGATAATTGGAATTGACTTAGGAACTACCAACAGCTGCGTTTCCGTTATGGAAGGCGGCGAACCAGTAGTAATTGCCAACGACGAGGGTCGCCGTACAACCCCGTCCATCGTGGCTTTCCTCAAAAATGGCGAACGCAAAGTGGGTGACCCGGCTAAACGCCAGGCCATCACCAACCCCCAAAATACCATCGCTTCGGTAAAGCGTTTTATGGGCCGCCAGTTTGATGAAGTGGGCGAGGAGATCAGCCATTGGAGTTATAAAGTGACAAAAGGTGACAATAATACCGTCCGGAT
The DNA here is from genome assembly GCA_032654705.1 of Chitinophagaceae bacterium. Classification (GTDB taxonomy): domain Bacteria; phylum Bacteroidota; class Bacteroidia; order Chitinophagales; family Chitinophagaceae; genus JJ008. The sequence goes on along the minus strand of JAULAZ010000003.1, from coordinate 1,003,481 downwards.
TGACATAGATGGCAGGCTTTATACGCCACAGGAAATAAGCGCCATGGTACTTCAGAAAATGAAGAAAACTGCCGAAGATTATCTTGGCCATGAAGTAACTGAAGCGGTGATAACCGTGCCGGCTTACTTCAACGATTCACAACGCCAGGCCACCAAAGAAGCCGGTGAAATTGCCGGTCTCACCGTTCGCAGAATTGTAAACGAACCTACTGCTGCCGCATTGGCCTATGGGTTGGATAAAGACAAACATGATCATAAGATTGCTGTGTTTGACCTTGGTGGTGGCACATTTGATATTTCTGTGCTGGAATTAGGCGACGGTGTGTTTGAAGTAAAATCAACCAACGGTGATACACACCTTGGCGGTGATGATTTTGATAAAGTAGTAATGGACTGGCTGGCTGATGAATTTAAAAAAGATGAAGCCATTGATTTAAGAAAGGACCCGATGGCATTACAGCGTTTGAAAGAAGCGGCTGAAAAAGCGAAAGTGGAATTATCTTCTTCTACAGAAACAGAAATTAACCTGCCTTATGTAACAGCCGTTGACGGGGTACCAAAGCACCTGGTAAAAAAATTAACCCGTGCAAAATTTGAATCACTGGCTGATAATTTATTTGCCCGTTGTTTGAAGCCTTGCGAAACTGCATTGAAAGATGCCGGGCTATCTACATCGCAAATTGATGAAGTGATCCTGGTAGGAGGTAGTACAAGGATCCCGAAAGTGCAGGAGTTGGTAGAGAAATTTTTTGGCAGAAAACCACACAAGGGTGTGAACCCGGATGAAGTGGTGGCTGTTGGCGCAGCTATACAAGGCGCCGTATTAACCGGCGAAGTAAAAGATGTGTTGTTGTTGGATGTAACGCCATTGACCTTGGGTATTGAAACCATGGGTGGTGTATTGACAGCCCTGATACCGAGCAACACAACGATACCAACAAAAAAATCAGAAGTGTTTAGTACCGCCAGCGATAACCAGCCCGGTGTGCAGATACATGTATTGCAGGGCGAAAGAGCCATGGCAAAAGATAATAAGAGCCTCGGCATCTTTAACCTGGATGGAATACCACCAGCCCCGAGAGGCATGCCGCAGATTGAAGTGACATTTGATATTGATGCCAACGGTATCCTGCATGTAACGGCCAAAGACAAAGGCACCGGCAAGGAACAAAAAATACATATTGAAGCTGGCAGTGGCTTAAGTAAAGACGAAGTGGAAAAAATGAAAGCCGAGGCAAAAGCCAATGAAGCCACTGATAAAGCAGAAAAAGAAAAAGTAGAGAAACTGAACCAGGCCGATAGTTTAGTGTTCCAGACAGAGAAGCAATTAAAAGAATACGGTGAAAAAATACCGGCTGAAAAGAAAACAGCAATAGAACAGGCCGCTGAAAAATTAAAAGAAGCACATAAAGCGCAGGACTTACCCGCTATTGATACAGCCATGGCTGCCCTGAATGCAGCATGGACAGCAGCGAGTGAGGATATGTATAAGGCGACACAGGAGCAGCCGGGTGCTGGGCAAGGTACAGGTGAACAAGGAACAAGCGAACAAGCTGCAAGTGGGCAAGGGGCTGCGGATAATGTGACGGATGTGCCGTATGAGGAGGTGAAGTAACGAAATGTCACCCTGAGTTTGTTGAAGGATAATTTATGGAACAAAATATTTTAATGTAAAGCCCTGTAGATAATGTGGGGCTTTTAGTAAATTTATTCAATGAAAGAAGATCTTGTTTCCGAATCAGAATTCTTGGAAGAAATTAAAGGATTAGCCAAATTGCCCTTGACTGAGTATAAGAATTTTACTATTCCAGCAAATGTTCAAAGCTTTTTTGTCTTAACTATTGTAGATAATAATCGAATCAATGGCGTCTATTTTACTATCGAGCCTGCATATTCCTATTATTTCCACTCTGTATATAACGCTGCAACGATGAAATATGAAATCATAAATACCGAGCCTTTAAATCATGAGTTATTGTTTTCCTTAGGTGGAAAAAATCAAAAATAGTTGGTATGAATTTTTTAAAAAGAATTTTAGGCGCCAGGGAGTTCGTGAATGAAGCAAAAAATTATTTCATGATTGGGTTAGATAAGCAAAAGGCGAAAGATTTTCAAGGCGCTATTGAGAGCTATAACAAAGCGATTGAGTTAAATAAAAATGGGGATAGTTCAAATATTTATTATAATAGAGGTAATGCAAAATCAGCAATTAGGGACTTTGAGGGGGCAATTGCGGACTATACAAAGTCTATAAATGAAAGCGATAACAAGAAGTTCTTTGATGTGTATTTTAATCGGGGTAATGCTTATTTTGATTTATTCGAATTTCCGAAAGCAATTGATGACTATACAAATGCCATTACATTAAATAACCAATATGCTAGAGGATACACAAATAGAGCAAAATCTTATATTGAAACGAAACAATACAAAGAAGCAGCTCTTGACTTTAAAACTGCAATTGGCATTGATACTCATGAGCTGAATTTCAATAATACTTACTCCTTAGCTACAGCACTTGATAATTTAAATGATTTGTCTGGGGCTTTAACTTGGTATGAGGCTGTTCTACTTTTTAATAAGAATCTTGATTCAGTTAAGGAAAGGGTTTCTGAAATAAAGAAAATTTTGAAGCGGTGATATTTAATATAGAATATTTTTTTCCCTAAACCGAGTCTGACAAAACCGATCCGATGGTTTTCTTTTGTAGATCTTTAAAAAAGAATCATGCCGCTTTTTCTGTCCCCTGAAAGTGTTCATAAAAAAGTACTACGTCGTTGTTAAGTATTGAGCGATGGCAAAGTGGGAGAGCATAGTTGTTAGGCAAGCTCACCCACCAACAGCATAATAAATTTATTGCCAAGAAATGTAAAATACGTAAATTGGATGTAGAAAATTTACTGAATGGTACTTACATTTATTATTGCAACAATAATTTTTCTTTTTGCTCTCTGGCTCGGTGGGATACTAATAAGTATGCTTTTTGTTTGGAGTGAAATTCGTATCCGTAACAGAGTTATTAATAAAAAGAAAAAAAGAATTCTGTTTTTTGCAAGCATTACAACATTGACAATTCTGAGTGTATATTTTTGTCTTTTTTTGGTAACAAAATTGACAAAATATTTTTATGACTATAATAATCGGGAAAAAGTATTTATTGGATGTGTTATACCAATTTTGCTTGGTATATCTATGGTTAAAAGTACCAGAAAGTATGCAAGTCAAGTTTCAGAAAAGGAGTATAGGGCATATCGAAATCCAGCCGACGTTAATGATAAATTGTCATATGAAATTCAAAAAATTAAAGATAACTTCTTTGGTGTCGGAATTGGTGCAGGATTGATTATTTTTATTGCATACTATATATCTCCTTCCTTTTTTAATTTTGCTCTGAAGCTATTTTTTATTTCTTAATTAAGTATTTTTTTTGCTTTTATTAGTCTTACGCTGTAGTTGGTGTTTCCAACCAACCGCAACACAATACGAACCCGTTTAACGTGGATAGACCACTCGAAGTAAACAATATTAAATAAAGCCTTGTTGCTGGTGAAAAATACCAGCAAAGATGTAATAATTTGTAAATTCACTGCATGACAGAGGATGAGTTCAACAAACTGGATGAAAATACTATGGCATACTTTCTTTTTGCAAGCGGGACATATCTTGCTACCCGATTAGATAAAGAACATTATATCAAGCTATATCTTGTTGAGGATTTTTATGTAGAAACTTTTCACAATCTGGAAGATAATTCGGTGCGAAAGATCAACTGCTTTTCTGATATTGATAATCTGAATCCCTATCTCGAACAACTAAACATTCATGGATTTCTTTGAGAAACTTATTTAGAAGTTGATAAAATAAAAATAGTATGAAGATCGAGGAATTGCATGCTAAATATACATCCGCAGAGCTTGCTTCATTTTACGGAAATGCAGAACTTTGTTATAAGCTTTTTTCTCCACTTCTTCATAATCTGCATGAAGACAAAATTATATACCGTGAAAGATTTGTATGTATAATCAAACTTGAAAATCTGATAATTACTCCTGAAAGACTTTATGCAAAAGCTATTCCCTATTTGCAAATATTACAATTTAAAGAGTCCGATCAATATCTCCCAAATAAACCCTGGACATTTGGTACAACATGGGATAACATAAAGCTAATTGAAAATGGCTTATGTGCTCCTTATGTTACTTGGTGTATTTGGTGTGAACCCGATTTGGTAAAAGAGGCAGAGGGTCTCACTTTAAAAAAGGAATTTCATAAGGCCATAGAATTACTTTCTTTTTAGCCTTCGTTGATCTTTTTTTCCTCCTCTCCCCGCCCTGCCATGCGGCAAGGGTAGCCGATAGCTATCGGCACGGAGAAGCTACGGAGTAATGGCCCAAAATATTTTGTACCTTTATAATCCATGACAACAACTTATCGTCTTCATATCAGTGAATTAACGGAAGACCTGCTGAATTCTATCAAAGCAACGTTTAAGGATAAAACCGTGGAGATAGTTGTTTCAGACGAAATAAATGAAACTGAAACTATTCGCAGTTATGCCGCCGATGAAGACAGTTTTAAATTCTGGATGGCAGAGGAAGAGGATCTTTACCAGGATTATTTAAAGAAGAAACCAGAATGAAAACCGGCGACATAGTATTGATACCATTCCCTTTCTCAGAACTTACACAGGTAAAAATCAGGCCTGCTGTTGTTGTAACCGAAACTAAAGACAAATACAAGGATTTGATATTGGCTGCTATTTCCTCGCAGGTTCCGCCATCTCTTTCTTCTGCTGAAATAATTATTAAACCTGACTCATTAAATGGCCTCCGGTCTTCTTCTGTAATTAAAGTTGACCGGATATTTACACTTAAGGCCGAAAAGGTAATAGCAAATATTGGCAGACTTTCATTAAATCACACAAACGAATTCACTAAGGTTTTTAAAAGCCTTGTTGATTAGTTTATCTGAAAAAAGGAATCTCAGCTTAAACTCTATAATCCTATTTTATCAACCCTTTTTTCTTTACCAGTTCTCCCAATTTATCGGGGAAGTAAACAGTAAAGACCAATAAGATTATCCCGGGAATGAAAAGAAAATTGCCAAAACCTTTTAATGCATCATAACCTTTAGCGCCGAATATCCACCACGCAATCATAACAGCCACTGCAATTTTAAATAACATATCATGCTTTGGAAATGTTTTTTTCCCTGCGGCTTTCACCAAATGAAAAACCAGCATAAATGAAAGAAGCAGGCAGGCAAAACTTCCCAGGTGGGCCATATATCCTTTTGCTATGATACTGGTTTGATAATAAGTAAAACCCCAATTATTATATCCGTATCCATCGTATGCATTATATCCAAATTGTGGACCATAAGTGCTCCCAAACGATGCAACTCTTGTCATCGGAAAAAATAGTGCAAGCAGCGCAAGAGTGATACCTGTTGTAAAAGGCCATGCCGGGTAGCGGAGCATTTCTTTCCAGTCAAATTTTTTAATATCTATTCCCGCTTCATTACTCCGCAGGTACAAGGCCAATCCAAAAAGGACAGTTCCGCCCAGGTAAAGAATGAGTTCAAAGCCACCAAACCGTAAAGAAAAAACAGTGGCGAAAAAATGATAAAGGAAAAGATAAAGGCAGAATAGCAAACCAGTGGTACCTGCTTTAAACCATTCCGGAAACTTAACGATAGGTTTTGCTTTAGTTAGCTCAGGCAACACAAGTAAAATGGCAGAGGCAAGCCACAGGGTAACTGTCATCCAATCAAACCTGACATATTCTTTTGTAAGTATGATAATGAAAAGTATAAGCACTACAAGTGCTCCGATAAGTTCATACAGTAAATATTTTTTGGCTTTGTAGTGACCGGGCAGTTCTATCATTTGACTTTTATGTTTTAGCAAAGAAAATGGGAAGATAACAAATCTTACTATCACGCAGTTGTCAGCTATATATTGTTTATCTTGCTTTTATAAAAAACCTAACTTATGAATGTCAGATGGAAAAAGAGTACTATTTATCTTCTGCCTGTTTTCTTTTTTATTGCCCTGCAGTTTTCATGTAAAAAAAATGCTGGTACGGATCCTCCGCCAAATCCCGTTGCTGCGGATACGCTAACTACTGGTTGGTCAAAAATAAACACCGGGATCGCATCAGAAATATTAGATGTGGTTTTTATTAATAGTTCAAATGGTCTTGCGATTGACAACAATCATTCTGTTTATAAATCGTCAGATGGCGGTGCGTCCTGGCAAAAAACTTACACTTCGGCGGCAGGTTTAATCAACATCGGCATGAGCAGCCCGTCGCAGGCAATTGTGGTGGGAAGACCAAACATGGTACTTGTGTCGCCAAATGGGGGAGCATCTTTTGACAGTGTTACATTGGCAGACCCGCTGTTGTTTGAAGTTTTTTGTTTGAACAGTAATGTGGTATTTGCTATTGGCCAGTATTTCTGGAAATCTACTGATGGTGGTCACAATTGGGTAAGAGGAACCGATTTTAGTACCCAGGGTAGTTCTATATGTTTTTTGGATGCTATGACAGGCTGGGTTGGTGGAAACTTTGGTTTAAAGAAAACTTCTGACGGTGGCAGTTCATGGCAAACAGTAAATACTTCACCGGTTGTAGGAAATTCGATATACTCCTTGCAATTCAACGATATTAATAAAGGATATTTTGCAACGGATATGTCATCTGCAAAAACAGTAAACGGTGGAACCTCCTGGATTAATCTCCACAATATGGAAACTGGTTATCATGACCTGCAATTTATCAATGACAATATTGGTTACCTCACAGATGGCCGTTACATATCAAAGACTACTGATGGAGGAACCAGTTGGCAAAGTGTAGTACGTTTAGGCCAGGGTGTTTTTTTTGAATTGCATTTTACAGACAGTAATCATGGATGGGCAGGCAGTAGTACCGGGGCCATATTTCGTTATTTATAGTAGCCATTTTTTTATCCGGTTTCACAAACCCTCCCTGGCTAAATTAAAGTTAGCGACTACTGGGCTTAATGTCATGCTATTCTGCATCAATGACAGGTTATAGTAGCACAACATCAATTATTGTCATTAAATCGCCACCTGTTTTTATCCGGCACGGTTCTTAAGCTAACAAATAGCTCTGCAAAACAAAACATAGCTTTGTACTAATTATTTAAAAACTGATTATGGAAATAGAAATCTTTACACTTGCCGACTTTGCGCAAGACAATAGTTCAAAACTGACCATCGTAGGCACTTTTGACAGTATCAATTCAAAACAATTTCCGGCTGTACACCCGGCTTGCAGTGTTGCCTGTCGTTTGCGGTTTGCCGCCAAAGAAGCGGGCAGTCATGATTTCAAACTTCGGCTGATAGATGCAGCCGGTAAAGAAATCATCACACCCATTGAAGGCAATATTAATATTGGCGTGCCACCTAACGGGCAGTTTGCATCTATGAATATGGTTATCAATTTCAATCAACTGAAATTTGAAACAGCCGGCCGTTATTCGTTTGAGTTGTATATTGATGGCGACTGGAAGTCGGGGCTACCTTTGTTTTTGAACCAGGCGGTCTAATGATTTCCGTTACTAAAATATTCATCTCTTACTAACACCGCTTAACAATTTATTTTTATTAAGACTTGGCTTTAATACTTTGCTGTTGTATATTTGCATCAGCAAAGGCTGAGCATTGTAACACTAACTGCAAAGATCGAAACCTGACTAGCCTTTACGGCCACCGCCTGGTTCTCTTACTACAAAAAAGCTCAGCCAAATTATTAACGACACTTAAAAAAGGAGTTATTATGAAGAGCATTGTTATGCCCAAGACTGTACAACTAGATGAAGAAACTATGAGCCGGCTATTACATGAAGTAAAAGAAACACTGGCTGCAGACGTTAAAGTAAAAAACAAAAAAAGATTCACTGCTGCCGATTTGTGGAACCTGAAAAGAAACCGGCGTTCTGCCAGCGATATGATGCGGAAATAATGGTTTGATAATTTTAAAATTGAACTAAAAAACACCAGTTCCTTTATCCAATAGCTGATAGGCTGGAAATAGAATAGTCCCGGCCAGGCCGGGACTATTACAAATATCAGCAGTTAGTCGTGGTCAATTACATTATATCCATTGCCTTTACAAAAGAAGTGGTTACAAATGGTAACATCAGGGTCAGCCATTCATTATGGCTGTAGATCATGTATCCAAGAATAGCAGAACTGGCAAGAAAGGCCAACCACCATATTGCCCTATATTTTTTTGTTTGCTCCATTCTTTAAAAAATTTCAGCAAAAATAAGGGGACGCCGCTGAATCAAAAAAATAGTTTTCAACTTATACCCATCTCTTTCTTTCTTCGTAATGCTAATGGAATAGCCAGCAAAGCAGCTACCAGGGCAATGCCCCATTTTGCATAAACTACGATATGGTAAAGACTGAACTCATTTCCTATAACCGGGTTCTTAATCCATTTCAGTAAATACAAATTTTCAAATATATCGCATCCCCATGCCAGTATTTGCAAGCCGGCTAACAGCAGGAGTATGCCCCGGATTATTTTACCTGTTGCTTTACTTCTTGCCATCATACACAAAGCCGCAATGTCCGGGTAAACTCCGGCCATAAAAACAAAATCGAAGCTCAAATGATAACGAAGTATTGTCCTGACATGTTCATCCAGCCCGGATAGGATAAGGACCACTTTTTCCTTTGGATAGGTTACTTCCAGTCCAATGATGGTGAATGGCTGCCCATTTTGTATAAAATCCGGCTCCATCCATTTCATGCAAAAAGCAGCACCGGCAAACAAGCCGAAGGAAAACAGGAACAGCTTTTGCCAGCCTTTGTGATTAGAACTCATATAGTTGCGTTTTTTTTTTCAATCTTTCAAATAAAGTTACAATCCTTGCATCTTTTTTCTATTTTCGTATCAATGTGTTCTTAAAACACATCCATTGACCTTTAGCTAACCGAATAACGATTGCAATGAAGCTCCAGTTTTATTTACGTTTTTTTACCCAGTTTGGTCAAAGCTTATGGGTGAGCGGTAATACAGATGAACTTGGTAATAATGATCCGGCCAATGCATTACCTCTTAATTACCTGAATGACGAATTCTGGCATACTTCTATTGAAATAAAAAGAAAAGAACTGCAGAATACAATTTCCTATAAATATATTCTAAAAAATACTGATGGCGAATTTCTCTATGAATGGGGACATGACAGGCAAATAAATGTTTTCCGCAAAGACCTGCAGGAAGTTCAATTGGTTGATACATGGAACCATGCCGGTGAATATGAAAATGCATTTTACTCTGATGCATTCAATAAAGTGTTACTGTTAGGAAACCAGTCGAAAAATAAGATAATAGCTGACAAAGATTTTACCCATGTTTTTAAAGTAAAAGCTCCTTTGCTCAGGAAAAATGAGGTTGTTTGTTTGCTGGGCAATACTGAAAGAATGAGTAACTGGTCAGAATCAGAACTGGTCTTATTGGGTAAAGACGGTAATTGGTGGACAGTAAAACTGGATTTGTCTGGTTGCAGTTTCCCTGTTGCCTATAAATATGGAGTGTATAATACAAAAGAAAAAAAATTTGTATGTCATGAAGAGGGAAACAACAGGTTACTATACAGCGATGCTGCAAAAAAGAAAGTAAGCATCCTGCATGACGGGTTTGTGCATTTACCCAACAATACCTGGAAAGGAGCGGGGATGGCTATCCCGGTATTCAGCCTCAGGAGCAAAAATAGTTTTGGGGTAGGTGAATTTGCCGATATAAAATTACTGGTAGACTGGGCCAAAGCAACAGGACTAAAACTGATACAACTTCTTCCCGTCAACGACACTATGTCAACAAAAAGCTGGATGGATTCATATCCCTATGCTGCCATATCTGCTTTTGCACTGCATCCATTATACATCAATTTGCTCAAGGTGGCGGGTAAAGAATTTGCACGACAGATCAGTTCACTCAAACCAAAACAAAAACAGCTCAATGAATTGCCTGTAGTTGACTACGAAGAAGTAATGAAATTCAAGTTTTCAGTTTTAAAGGAGCTTTATGAAGTAATGGGCAAAAACTGTTTTGAGTCGGATGATTACAAGCAATTTTTCAAACATAATAAGCATTGGTTAGAATCATTTGCTGCTTTTTGCTTTTTCAGGGAAAAATATGGAAGCTCCAACTACGAAGAATGGAAAACCAATGAAAAATATGATAAGGCAGAGATTGAAAAACTTTGCTCAGCTAAATCTCATGTCTTTAAAGAAATCGGTTTTTATTATTTCATACAGTATCACCTTCATGTCCAGTTAAAAGAAGCAGTTGATTATGCACATAAAAAAGGAATCGTACTGAAAGGTGATATTCCAATCGGCATTTCAAGGAACAGTTGCGATGCCTGGATGGAACCTGAATTGTACAATATGAATTGGCAGGCTGGCGCCCCGCCGGATGATTTTACTGTTGTTGGCCAAAACTGGAGCTTCCCGACCTATAACTGGAAGAAAATGCAGGAAGGTGATTTTGCCTGGTGGAAACAGCGGTTTGAACAAATGAGTAATTATTTTGACGCCTTCCGTATTGATCATATTCTTGGTTTCTTCCGCATCTGGAGTATTCCGGCCAATGCAGTGCAGGGTATTATGGGAAGATTTGTTCCCTGTCTTCCTGTACATATCAATGAATTTGGAGAGAATGGTATTTGGTTTGATTACCAGCGGTATTGCCGTCCGTTTATTACAGATGAAGTACTGAATGAACAATTCGGAGAACAGGCAGAATATGTAAAAGAAAAATTCCTGGTACCAAATGAATCCGGCGGATATGAACTGGAATTAAAATATGAAACACAGCAGTTGGTAGAAAATCATTTTTCTACATTTGAAGAAACCGAAGAAAACAGTAAGTTGAAACTTGGCTTATTTGATCTCATTTCAAATGTGATTTTATTTGATGAAGAAGATTCGCAGGGACAAAAGTTTCATTTCCGTATTTCTATGGAAAAAACAAGTTCATTCCGGCATCTTGATTACCATGTGCAGGAAAAACTAAAAGAACTTTACACTAATTATTTCTACCGCCGCCAGGATGATTTCTGGTTTAAAGAGGCTATGCACAAACTGCCACAGTTGAAAGCCGCTACCAATATGCTGGTATGTGGTGAAGACCTGGGCATGGTGCCGCATTGTGTATCTGATGTAATGCAGCAGTTGGGAATACTTAGTTTAGAAATTCAGCGGATGCCAAAAGACCCGAAGAAAGAATTTTTTCATCCCAATGATGCGCCATATATGTCAGTAATTATGCCTTCAACGCATGATATGAGTACCATAAGAGGATGGTGGGAAGATAACCGGGAACGAACTCAGCATTTTTATAATCATGTGCTGGGGCAATGGGGCGATGCGCCACAATATTGCGAAGCATGGATCAACCGGTCTGTAGTAATGCAACATCTTTATTCACCAGCCATGTGGAGTATTTTCCAACTCCAGGATATTCTGGGAATGAGTGAAACCCTGCGCCGTGAAAATCCTCATGAAGAGAGAATTAATAATCCTGCCAATCCCAAAAACTATTGGCAATACCGGATGCACATTTCATTAGAAGAACTCATCAAACAAAAAGAGTTTAATGAAGAGCTGAAAGGATATGTAACACACAGCGGTAGAGGATGACATCTCTTGGTATAATTGTGAAAATTTTCCATATTCCTACCATTTCTTATTTCTGTTAATTATCTTTAGTGATAAACTTGTTTTTATGAGAATGAAGTATATAATCTTTTATGCACTTTTTTCCCTTTCAATAGTTTCATGTAACAAACCAAAAGGAAATGAAGATGGCCCCACTATTTTTTGGTTTACTCCAACCAATGTTTCTAATGGAAATGAGGTTACATTACATGGCAACAACTTCGGGGATAATGCCACAGCAATCAGCATACACATTGATGCGCTGACAGTGAATGCAAATGCACTTATTTCGCCAGCCGAAGTAATATTTACAATGCCCCCGGGAATAGTTACTAGCGGTTCTAAGATCATAAAAGTTTCCGTTACAGTGAATGGCAGGCAAAGCAATGTGGTAGACATATCGGTAACCTTCCAGTTTCATGGTTGGATGTACATAGCCGAGGATGCACCTTTTGGCTGTAACGATTATGGGAATAAACTCTATTTTTTAAATGAAAGAATAGGGTATCTCTTTAATAGCGGTTGTTCTAAAGTCACATCTGATAGTGGTAGAAACTGGGGTGATGTTATAATGAGCGGTTTTAATAATGGAACTTTTTCAGTATACAACGACCGCTACTTCTGGATTCAATCAAAGAATCCGGCCGGAAACAATGACATGCTCAGCTGGGATTATGGGGTACCTTCTTCAACTTTTGCTCACTTTGATACATTGACCACTATTCCTGGTTTGCAGAACAAGAGTATAACCGGGATGTATCAAACAGGCCAGCATTCAGGGTATATCATCACAAATGAAGGCAGAATATTTAAATTGAATAATGGTTACGCTCCGGCTAATATCACGCTGGAATATCAGCCATCCTATTCCACTACTTCTATGGCTGACCCCCAGGCCAGCTCACTAAGCGCTGTTGATGCTAACAACTTGATGTATATAGCAAGCCCTAAGCTCGGAGGTACTTTCGTGCCAATAATCGTTCATAAAAAGAACGGCACTTTTGTTGAGTATAACATGGCTTCGCTTTTTGGTTTAACCGGTCTAATCTCCGTGCAAATAGTTGATGCTTCAACAGCATATGCTAATGACCTAGTCAATGGCCGGATTTACAAATACAGCAACGGTACCTGGCAGCAACTTCCAGCTTTTGCATGGGTGGCGAATTTTTGCTTTGTAAGTAAGGACGTTGGATATGCTGCTCCCCAACTGGTGATCACCCCAAATTATTCGAAGATATATAAAACAATTGATGGAGGACAAACATGGACCGTTGATATTGAACTGCGCGGCATCCAACCATATGTTACTTCTTTTTTTCCAAAAGGAAGCAGGCTTTGGGTAACTGGTAAATACAATACAGCACCTGCTTCTAATTCATTTCTTTTAACTTATATACCCTGATCCTGCAATACAGAAGATCAATTCCTGAAATCGCTTAACTGTTTACAAAATTCAAAAAACAGTTGAAGAAAATAAAGAATTGATAAACTTTGAATTGAAAATTTTGAAATTGTTTTGAAAAGAGAAAATTTTTACCAATAAAAGACAGATTGTGAATTATTAAAAGATAAAAGGTTAAAGAAATTTCCCAATTTCTCAATCCCACTTTTCCCAATCTTATATTTGCAGGCATGAACGTTCAATACTATATCCATAATCTCAAATTCCGCCATCCCTTTACCATTTCCAAGGGCACCAAAACACATCAGCCAACTTTTATTGTTGAACTGGAAAACTTCGGAATCAAAGGCTATGGCGAAGCATGTGCTATTGCTTACTACAATATTCCAGTGGAAAAAATGGTGGAAGACCTTGAAGCAAAAAAACAGTTTGTTGAAAAATTTGCTTTCACCGACCCTGATCGTTACTGGCATTACTTGCATCATTTGTTTCCCGATAATCCATTCCTTGTTTGTGCATTGGATATTGCCGCCTGGGATATGTATGGCAAAATGAAAAAGAAAAAACTCCATGAACTCTGGAACGGTGATATTTCAAAAAATTCAACTACGGATTATACCATCGGCATTGATACTATTGAGAAAATGGTGGCCAAGATGAGAGAAAAACCCTGGCCTATTTATAAAATAAAAGTGGGTACGGCCAATGATATTGCTGTCGTAAAAGCCTTGCGTGAAAATACCGATGCCATATTCAGAGTGGATGCCAATGCTGCCTGGGATGTGGAAACAGCGCTGAAACTGATTCCCCAATTAAAAGAGTTGGGAGTGGAGTTTGTTGAACAACCTTTGGCAAAAGACAATTGGGAGGGAATGAAAATTCTTTATAAAGAATCTGTTCTGCCATTATATGCTGATGAAGCCTGTGTTTTTGAAAGCGATGTTGAAAAATGTAAAGATCATTTTCATGGCATCAATATCAAACTAACAAAGTGCAGCGGCATTACCCCGGCGCTACGGATGATCAAAAGAGCCAGAGAACTGGATCTGAAAATCATGATCGGGTGTATGAATGAATCCACCATTGGTTCTGCAGCTATTGCACATCTTTTACCATTTATTGATCATGTGGATATGGATGGCCCGCTGTTGCTGGAGGAAGATGTAGCCACCGGCATTGGTTATGATTTTGGAAAAATTATTTATTCTGATGCACCAGGATTGGGAATTACTTATACCGGCTTGATCAGGAATGAGAAATAAGGAACAGAAAAATGAGGAATGAGAAAGTGCCTGACCGACTTTCTCATTCCTCATTCCTTATTTTTCATTTTTTATTCTCCTTTTACCAAATCCTCACCCGCAAACTATCAGCCCTATACATTTTATCTCCCGGTTTCACATTGAAAGTGGTAAAAAACTCATCCACATTTACAAAAGGTCCGTTCACCCGGTACTTGGCTGGTGAGTGCACATCCGTCATCAACCTGTTTTTTTCCTGTTCTTCACGGGTATGGCCCAGCCATCCCAATGCATAACCCAGGAAATAACGTTGCATGGGGGTAAGGCCGGCTACGTTTTTATTCGCCTTGTATTCTTCTGTTTTTTTGTAAGCGTCTATTCCCAGTAAAATGCCGCCTAGGTCGGCAATATTTTCACCTGTTGTTGCTTTGCCATTAATGTGATAACCTTTTACCGGTTCATATTCATTAAACTGTTTGATAATCACTTCGGCCCGCTTATTAAATTCCTGTTCGTCTGTTTTTGTCCACCAGCTGACAAGATTTCCTTTTGCATCATACTGGCGACCTTCATCATCAAATCCATGAGTAATCTCATGCCCGATGGTGGAAGCCCCGGCATAACCATACACCGTGGCATCATCCAGTTCCTCATCACGATAACCAGGCACAGTAAAAATTCCTGCCGGCAACACAATTTCGTTGTTGGAAGAATTGTAATAGGCATTATAAGTTTGCGGATACATATCCCATTCGTCACGATCAACAGGTTTGCCTAATTTATTGGTATTGAAATTATGCCACCAGAGATTGGAATTGATAAGATTCTGCACATAACTTTCTTTCCCGATTTCCATGGCGCTGAAATCTTTCCACTTTTCCGGATAGCCAACTTTCTTTTTTATTGTTGCCAATTTTTCGAATGCTTTTGCTTTGGTGCTGTCGCTCATCCATGTCAGTTTTTCAATACGTTCTTTTAATGCCAGGCGGATAGCTTCCACCATATTTTCATAACGCTTCTTCGCTGTTTCATTAAAGAACTCTTTTACATATAATTTGCCAAGCAGTTCACCCATTACTCCTTCTTCATTTGATATTACCCGCTTCCATCTTGGCTTTCTTACTTTGGCTCCGCTGAACAATTTATTGAAATTAAAGGCTGCTTCTCCAAACTTATTTGGCAAGGCTGCTGCAAAATCTGTAAGAAGATTAAATTTTACATAGCTCTTCCAATCACTGACAGGAACAGTTTTTAAAACATTATCCAGTGCCTTAAAAAATTCCGGCTGTCCCACAATCACAGAATCAATTCCTTTTATTCCTGTAATGGTTAAGAAATTTGTCCAGTCCACCGAAGCATTCATTTTGCTAAGGTCAGCAATAGCCATCTTGTTATAGTTGGCATTGGGATCCCGCAGATCTTCCAGTTTGCGGCTGGCCTGTGCCAGTTTTGTTTCGAGAGCAAGAATATTTTTTGCAGCATCAGAAGCAGCAGTGGCATCATCACCTGCCATTGTAAGGATAGTTGTAATGTAGTTCAGGTATTCTTTGCGGATATTAATGGTAGTGCTATCTGTTTTAAAATAATATTCTCTTTCCGGCAAACCAATTCCACCCTGGCCTAACCGGTAAGCCATCACATCACTGTTTTTATCATCCTGCGTTACATAATCACTGAACAGGGTAGAAGAACCCATTTTCTTTAATTCAGCAACAGTGGACAACAAACTTTTTACATCCGTTATGCCATTTACCTTATCCAGCAATGGTTGCAAGGGCTTTAAACCATCTGCTTCTATTTTGGCGCTGTCCATGGCAACTGACCAGAAATCACCGATCTTTTGATCCGGGCTTCCTTTTGCTGCACCTGATTTGGCAGCGCTTTCAGAAATTTCACGGAGGCGTTTCAGATTCTCTTCTATTACCAGGTTACCGATGCCCCATGAAGATTGCTCAGCAGGTATCGGATTGTTTTTTATCCAGCCGCCATTGGCATATTGAAAAATATCTTCACCGGGGCTGACTGTGGTATCAAGATTTACAGCAAGCACATCCGGTTTTTTGGATTCTGTCTTTGATTTTGTCTTGCAGGAAGCAACAAAAAATATTATGGCAATTGATGCAACAAAACGTGTAGTTATACGCATAGAAGATTATTTAGTGGGTTAAAAGTAAATAAATCTGCCAGCAACCAGAAAATAATTGATAAACGGGGAGTCACTTTACTTTCCGGGTCAATAACGGTTATTAAGGTTTGCTAAATTACCTTTGCAGGAATGGCCTGGAAAAATCAACAGCAATTTATTGAAGCCCTGGAAAAAGCCGGGGAACTGGTTCGCATAAAATCTTACATCAATCCCAAACTGGAGATAGCCGAAATAACCGACCGGATGAGCAAACAACCCGGTGGAGGCAAGGCATTGCTGTTTGAGAATACGGGTTACGAATTTCCTGTATTGATGAACGCCTACGGCAGTGATAAAAGAATGTGCATGGCGCTTGGTGTAAATCACCTCGATGATGTGGCAAAGGAAATCGAATCGCTGTTTCGGTTATTATCTGCCCCTAAAGAAGGCATCCTTGATAAATTAAAACTGCTTCCCAAACTCAGCCAGTTTGCCAGTTGGATGCCGAAAGTAAAAAAGGGGAGAGGCGAATGCCAGGAAGTAATAATGCCTTCGCCTGACATTACAAAACTTCCTGTTATTACCTGCTGGCCGAAAGATGGCGGGCCATTTGTAACGTTACCCATTATTCATACCAAAGATCCCAATACAAATTCCCGCAATGTTGGCATGTATCGTATGCAGGTATTCGGGCCAACGCTTACCGGCATGCACTGGCATAAGCATAAAGTTTCAGCTAAACATTTTAACGAATATAAAAAACTGAATAAGCGGATGCCGGTGGCTGTGGCTCTCGGTGGCGATCCGGTGTATGCTTATTCGGCAACAGCACCGCTACCGGAAAATGTAGATGAATACATGCTGGCCGGTTTTTTAAGAAAGAAAAAAGTGGAGTTGGTAAAATGCATCACACAACCGGAGGTGGAAGTTCCGGCTGATGCTGATTTTATTATTGAAGGTTATGTTGATCCTAATGATGAATTGATCTGGGAAGGACCATTTGGCGATCACACCGGTTATTATTCATTGCCTGACTGGTATCCAAGATTTCATATAACTGCAATCACTCATAAAAAAAATCCGGTTTATCCTGCCACTATTGTTGGCATTCCCCCGCAGGAAGATGCCTGGCTGGGAAAAGCAACGGAAAGAATTTTCCTGGCGCCAATTAAAATGACAATGGTTCCAGAAATTGTGGATATGGATATGCCGGTGGAAGGAGTGTTTCATAATCTTGTTATTACAAAAATTAAAAAAGATTATGCCGGGCAGGGACAAAAAGTAATGAATGCCATGTGGGGCGCCGGGCAGATGATGTTTAATAAAATATTAGTTCAAGCCTCCCCAAGCCCCTCCGAAGGAGGGGTTTCTGAAGACTCACTAAAGATTAATAACTATGAGAATCTCGCAAAAACTGTTTTTAAGAACCTGAACCCTGCCACCGATATTTATTTTTCTACCGGGCCGATGGATGTGCTGGATCATAGCTGTAGTAAGCTGGGTTTTGGCGGCAAGATGTGCATTGACGGAACCGCAAAGTTTGAAGAAGAGAAGGATGATAGTTATGAGTCGGGAGTCGTTAATCGGGAGTCGTTAGTCAGTGAATTAGCTTTCAAGAACCGCTTTAATGAAATAGCTGGCGTCAATACATCTTTGCTAAAAAAAGAAATTCCCTGTCTTATAATTTCTGTTCAGAAAAACAGGAAGGGACATATCAAAGAACTGCATGAACAGATTTGTTCGCTGAAAGAAACAGAAGGAGTGAAGATGATCTTATATGTTGAACATACAGTAGATGCCAACGACCTTCCGACGGCTTTGTGGAGGTTTTGTAATAATCTTGATCCAAAAAGAGATAACCACCTCTGCAAACGACCGACTAATGACTCCAGACTAACGACTAAAGACTCGTACTTCGCTTGCATGGGTTTTGATGGAACAAGGAAAACAAAAGAGTTCGATGACTTTCATCGTGACTGGCCGAATATCATTGTGGCAGATGATGCAACAATAAAAGCTGTGGATGAAAAATGGAATCAATTGGGAATAGGTGAGTTTATTCCATCACCTTCGCTTAAATTTAAGGGACAGATGTATGGTGAAGAAGCTGTTGTGAAGTAATTTTTTTCTACTTTAAAGCTGATGGCAAACAAAAAAGAAATTACCGGTATAAGTTCCCCTTCAGGGGACAGGGGTATCAATATTCTCATGACTGGTGGCGGCGCCCCCGGTGCAGCAGGCATTCTGAAATGTTTACGACAAGAAAAGTCATTTCATATAACAGTTGCCGATGCCAATCCTAATGCAATCGGAAAGTATATGAATAAGGATTTTGAAGCCATCCCTTTTGCCAGTGATCCTTCTTTTCCAGAAGCGGTTCTTTCATTGAGCAAAAAGAAAAATATTCATGCCATATTGCCATTGGTTACAAAAGAACTGATTCCCCTTTCACAACATAGTAAGGAATTTGAACTGGCCGGTACAAAGCTGCTGCTATCATCAACAGCCTCATTGGAAATTGCCAATAACAAAAGCAGGTTGTATGAGTTTTTGCAATGGCGGGACATTGCGGTTCCTGATTTTAGGATCGTTAAAACTATTGATCAGTTTAATTGTACAATTGAAGTGCTGGGCTATCCTCAAAAAACTCTTTGCTTCAAACCATCCGTTTCCAATGGCAGTCGTGGTTTCCGGATCATCAGTGAACAAATGAATGAACTGGATTTATTGTTTAATCATAAACCTGCTTCAATCTATATTAGTCTGGATGAAGCTAAGCGGATTCTTTCATCCGGTGTATTGCCTGAATTACTCATCAGTGAATATTTACCCGGCGAAGAATATTCTGTGGACTGCCTTGCTAATCACGGCGAATCAGTATTAATTGTTCCAAGGCTCCGGAAAAGAATGATCAATGGCATCAGCGTAGAAGGTGAATTTTTAAAGGAAGATACGATCATTGAATATTGCAGGCAAATCATTCAGGAACTTCAACTGCATAGCAATATTGGTATCCAGGTAAAAAAATCAACTGCCGGAAAATTTTTAATTCTTGAAATCAATCCCCGTGTGCAGGGAACTATTGCTGCTGCATTGGGTGCTGGAGTCAATCTTCCTGTGTTGGCTATCAAACAGGAACTGGAACTGCCAATTTCGCCTGAAGAGTTAATAGTGAAATGGGGAACAAAATTTTCCCGGTATTGGCAAGAAGTGTTTTACTGACCTCACCCCCGACAATTTTTGTTTTTCAGAACGAACATTTTAATCATTTCCTCCTCTCCAATTGGAGAGGGGGAAATGAAACAGTTGACTATTAATAAGACAATGTTACTTTGGGGTGAGGTCTGCCACAAAGTCACTGATTTTCTTTGGAAAGGTCTTTGCGTTAATCTGTTATTCACAATTGACCATTCACTATTCACTATTCCGTAATTTGCTTAAAATTATTTTCATGAAACGTATCAGTGCAGTTTTGTTAGTGAGTTTTTTGACGATTGCAGCTTTTGCCCAGCAGGCTGCTGATAATAATACTTTGCTGTGGAAGATCAGTGGTAATGGTTTGGAAAAACCTTCCTATCTATATGGCACTATTCATATGCTATGTGCAGATGATGCCAATCTCAGTAGTAATATGAAGAAAGCCATCAGTGAATGTGACCAGGTTTATCTCGAAGTAGATATGGATAATTTTTTTGAAATGATCGGCGCCATTGGCAAAATGAAAATGACCGGTGATACCACGCTTCAGGATTTACTGAGTAAAGAAGATTATAAAAAAGTAAAAACCTATTTTGAAACTAAAGGCTCTATGCTGCCCTTTTCCATGCTGGAAACGTTTAAGCCAATACTCGCCGCTTCCACACTGGAAGAAGGTTCTCTTCCCTGTGAAAATACCGCTATGATGGAGCAGGTGATTATGCAGGAAGCTAAACAACACGGTAAAAAAATAAAAGGACTTGAAACAATGGCTTCCCAGGCCGGTATACTCGATAGCATACCTTATAAACTGCAGGCTCAGCAGTTAGTAAATTATATTGACAGCGCCACCACAGGAAGCCAGGAAGATAAACAGATGAAAGAAATGTTTGATGCCTATAAAAAACAGGATTTAAAAAAGTTGGAAGAACTTATGGTGGAAACAGATGCAGGCATGGCAGGTTTTACTGATGTTCTTCTGTATAACCGCAACCGGAACTGGGTAAAGAAATTAAAAGCACTGATGATGGAAAAATCTTTAGTGATTGCGGTAGGGGCGGGGCATTTGCCGGGAGAAAAAGGAGTGATTAATTTATTGAGGAAAGAAGGATATAAAGTGACACCGGTAGAGAATAAGATTATTAAAATAAAAGAGATTTAATTTGCTGTCCATTAGCGTCACCGGTTTAAGACACTTAGTCATTCTGGTACACAAAAAATTACCGTTCTCCGTCATAGTTGGTAATATGATTTGTAGTTAGAACAATTATTTCTAATTTTAATTGTCAAACTAACTCTTCAACGATGAAAAAACTCACCTGCTTTTTATTATTAACTATTACCTGCATTGGATTCGTCCATGGAAAACGTTCTCCAAAAATTCACCTGAACCAGGTAACACCCAGCGCAGTTTTTGATTCCATCTGGGTGGATTACGACATAAAAGAAGACGATGTGCTGGGAATGAGAATTCATTTAAAGTTTACAGCTTATGGCATGAAGAATATGGATGGTTTTGTAGCGATATATTATTCTTACAATGATGAAATAGCCGGTATATTAAAAGACAAGAACAACAAGTTTGTCAGTACGGCAGGTGACGTGGCTCTTTACAGAAGCATAAAACCGGGCTTCGATCCGGCCATCTATGATGACCTTGATCTTTTTATGCCCTATCGAGAACTTGACCTGGAGCCGGGGGTTTATGACCTGACCATGGATGTAAAACTAATCTACAAAGCAGGCGGGCTGATTGACAAGCTGACTTTATATGATTTTGAATATACCAAACCCGGAAGCCCTGCTGATGCAGAGTCAATCGTTAAAGCTGATATTAGTTTTGAAGACATGTGGGTTGACTATGATGTTACGGAAGATGGAAAAAAAGGAATTCTGATCCATCTTAAATTTTCTGCCACCAACATGAAAGACATTGATGCTTATGCCGCTGTTTATTTTCATAAGAAAAATGGCGAACCCGTTGAAGGTATAAGCACAGAATTCCGGAGTAAGACCGGTCAACTGGCGGTTTATAAAAGTATTAAACCCGCCTATGATGAAGCGGTGTTTAAAGACCTGAAATTATTTATGCCCTACAGCGAAATAAATATCGGAACAGGAAAGTTTGATTTGAAAATGAAAGCCGAAATAATTTTCCCTAATGGCGACCTGATCAAAAACCTGAAGGAAATTGACTTCTGGTTTTCAAGATAAAAGCCGGTTTCACCAGGGCAAAACCGGCCTTTACTAATAAACGGATGATTAAAACTGTTCCAATACGGAGAACATAAAATCTCCTTCAATTTTTGCATTCTCATTACTGTCGCTTCCATGAATGGCATTTTCTGCAATGGATGCAGCATATAATTTACGGATGGTTCCTTCTTCGGCATTGGCAGGATTGGTAGCGCCAATCAGCCTACGGAAATCTTCTACTGCATTTTCTTTTTCCAGTATGGCTGCAATGATCGGGCCGCTGCTCATATACTCCACTAATTCGCCGTAAAAAGGTCTTTCTTTATGCACGGCATAAAACTCACCGGCTTTTTCTGCCGATAGTTTCAGCATTTTCATTGCTTTTACTTTAAAGCCTTCTTTAATAATCCGGTCTATAATAGCCCCTGAATACCCTTTTTTAAAAGCATCCGGTTTAATCATCGTGAAAGTTCTATTGCACATATATAATAATTATTTGTTTTTTCGGCCGCAAAGGTAGGAGAAAGTCGGGAGTCGTTAGTCAGTAGTCGGGAGTCAATCTCAAAAAACGAAAATTCCTGACTCCCGACTAATGACCCCTAACTCCAAACTCTCCCCTGATTTCCTTACTTTTGCAACCTTTATGATGAAGCCGCTGCAAGAATTATTTCCCTTATTGAATACACCCCGTCGAGTGGTGATAACCACACACCAGAAGCCTGATGCAGATGCGATGGGATCTTCCCTCGCCTTGCGGCATTTCCTTGTTCAGTTGGGGCATTCCGTCACGGTCATTTCTCCCACCAACTGGGCTGACTGGGTAAACTGGATGCCGGGAGTAAAGGAAGTGATGGATTATGAAATGGATAAAAAGAAAGCAGAAGCGGTTCTTGATAACGCAGAATGGTTGTTCTGTCTTGATTTTAATGTTTTTCACCGCAGCAAAACCATGACGGAAAAGCTGAAGCAACTCACCTGCACAAAAATTCTGATTGACCATCACCAGGAGCCTGATGAAGAGTCGTTTGATTATGGAATCAGCGACACCTCAAAAAGTTCTACCTGCGAAATGATTTATGACCTGATTGTTGATTCAGGTTATTCTGATAAAATTAATGAGGAAGTGAGTGAATGCATTTATGCAGGTGTGGTGGGAGATACCGGCTCATTTCGTTTCAGGTCTGCTCATGCCGGAGTGCACAAACTGGTGGCCGATCTAAAATCAAAAGGACTGAACCATGGCAACATCCACGATAAGTTGTTTGATAATTTTCTCGAAAACCGTCTGCGCTTTGTCGGCCATGTTCTGTTGCACCGGATGGAAGTTTTTTATGAATACAATACCGTATTGATCTCCATTCCAAAAAGTGATCTGCAGAAATTCCACATCAAAACCGGTGATACCGAAGGATTGGTCAATTTTCCACAAACCATCCAGGGTATAAAATTGGTGGCGCTGGTAATTGACAGGGATGAGGAACGAAAATGGAGTTTTCGGAGCAAGGGAGATTTTGATTGCAATACCTTTGCCCGTAAATATTTTAATGGTGGAGGTCATTTTTCAGCTTCAGGCGGGCAAAGCAGTGATTCGCTGGAAAAAACAGTTCAGCATTTTTTAGCAGCTATAAAAGAAAATTCAAATCTTTTACAATAAATAAAAATAACATGCGTACAATTAAAACATTTGTATTATTTCTTATTACAACAGCCCTGCTGGCAAGCTGTGGCAAAGTGAGCTATCGGAAAACAACCGGCGGAATGCCCTACCAGCTTTACAAAGGAAAAGGCACCCAGAAAATTACCATAGGAAATATCGTTAAATGCAATATTACCTATAAGGTAAAAGACAGTATTTACTTTACTTCTTTTGGAAAATTGCCTATATATATGCCGGTAAATCCCACACCGCAGCCTTATGATATTTCGGAAGTATGGACAAAATTATCAGTGGGAGACAGCTTAGTGGCCACTCAAATGATTGACACTTTTATTAAAAGAAATCCGGCGGTCGTTCCTCCTGAATTCAAAAAGGGCGACAGGATTATCACAACTATAAAAGTGCTGGAAGTCTTCACCAGTGACTCTGCTGCACAGGCTGATAAGATGAAAAATGAAAAGGAATGGCTGGCAGGCGAAATTGACTATTTGGGTAAATACCTTGCCGGTAAAAACATTACCGCACAAAAAACCCCTTCGGGTGCTTATGTACAAACTATTACCGAAGGCACCGGCAACCAGGTTGACTCGGGTAAATATGTTTCTGTAAACTATACCGGTGCCACACTTTCAGGAAAAAAATTTGACAGCAACACAGATTCTGCCTTTCACCACATCGGGCCCTATTCCTTCACGGTGAACGCAGGGCAAATGATAAAGGGCTTTGATGAAGCAGTAACATTGATGAAAGTTGGCGGCTCTGCCAAAGTTTATATTCCTTCTATGCTGGGTTACGGAGCCAATCCCGACCCGCAAAGCGGTATCAAGCCATTCGATCACCTGGTCTTTGACCTGGCTATCGTGGATGTAAAAGATAAAGCTCCGGAGCCACAGCAGCCGGAAACACCACAACGGAAAATAAAAGTTGATGCGCCTCAATCACATAAATGATTGTTGTAACGGATAATATTGCAACTTTGTACCCATCCTTGGATGGGTACTTTTTTTTGAGGCTCCGTTTTTAGTCCATTGATCCGTTTCAAACCTCCGCACCCCGTGATTATAGTTCCCTGAAAACTTTGCGCCGTACTTTTAGCTATTGCTAATACAAATCTGTGTCGTATGACTGACTATGAAAAACTGGTGGTTAATGCATGAATAGAAAAATGTGCTATAATAAGGGCAATCTGAAAAGATTGCTCTTATTATTTTCAGGAGTTACTATATGCTTCAAACAGTTTAATTGTCTCCACAGCTTCCTTCACATCATGCACCCGCAGAATGGAAGCCCCATTCATTAACCCGATTGTATGCAGAACTGTTGTTCCGTTCAACGCTTTATCTGAAGTAATGCCCAATGTTTTATAAATGGACGATTTTCTTGAAACGCCAAGAAGAATCGGGCAATTCAGCTTTTTAAAAACGGAAAGATGGCGGAGTAATATAAAATTCTGGCTAATGGTCTTGCCAAAACCAAAACCCGGGTCAATAATCACATCTGCAATACCGGCTTTATTCAGTTCAGCTTTTTTGCGGATTAAAAAATCGAGTACTTCTTTTGTTACATCCTCATATTGCATTTGCTGGCTCATGGTTTGAGGTGTACCCTGCATATGCATCAGCACATAGGGAACTTTTAATGCAGCCACCAACTTAATCATATTTTCATCCATAGTTCCGCCGCTGATATCATTTACAATTGATGCGCCAGCAGCAACAGCTTCTTTAGCAACAGCAGAATAATATGTGTCTATAGAGATAAATGTATCGGGGAAATTTTCATGAATGACTCTAACTGGTTCAATAACCCTTTTTATTTCCTCTTCCACACTCAACTTATCACTGCCCGGCCGGGAACTTTGTCCGCCGATGTCAAGAATAGTGGCACCCTCTTTCAGCATTTGTTCTGCCTGTCGCAATACCGCATCCACGCCTTCATGCCTGCTGCCCGCATAGAATGAATCAGGCGTAACATTGATAATGCCCATCACCAGTGGTTTGTCCACTATTAACAATCGTCCTTTGCAATTCAGGGTAAACATTAGCCTTTGTTCGTTATTTTTGAAGCCTGCCTGCCTATCGGCAGGATAAAGATAGGAGAGAAGTCAGTAAGTCATAAAAGTCAAATTAGTCAAATGAAGGCAACAGTAAATGTCGTAAGAATAATCGTCGGCCTATTATTCATTTTTTCCGGCTTGGTAAAAGCCAACGATCCGCTCGGACTCAGTTATAAAATGCAGGAATTTTTTGAACTATGGGGAATGGCCAAATTTAACTCCTGGACTTTAACGATGTCGGTTTGCATGAATGCTTTTGAAATCATTGCAGGCTTTGCACTCTTGCTTGGCTGGAGAATTAAATTATTCAGCTGGCTGCTGTTAATCCTGATTGTATTCTTCACTTTCCTTACCGGCTATACTTATATTACCGGTGTTCCCAAGAATTGCGGTTGCTTTGGTGATTGCCTGCCCATCACGTCAAAAACTTCTTTCCTCAAAGATGTGGCGCTAACGGTGCTAATCTGCTTTCTTATCTGGAAACAGAAATTTATCAAACCACTGTTTGCAGAAAAAGTTGGAATACTTTCCATGCTGTGCATTAGCCTGCTGAGTTTTGGTTTTCAGTGGTACACATTGAACTACTTACCTGTGGTTGATTGTCTTCCATACAAAGTGGGAAAAAATATTAATGAGCAAATGAAGATTCCTGCCGGTGCCAGGCCCGATAGCATTGCCATTATTTTTGTTTATGAAAAAGGCGGGAAGCAATTTGAATTTTCTCCATCCGGTCTTCCAGCTGATTTAGATACCTATAAATTTATCAGCAGAAAAGATAAACTGATTAGAAAAGGAAATGCCGATGCGCCAATACATGGATTTGTATTATCAGGAGTTACGGATGAAGACTCCACGCAGGTTGTACTTAGCCAGCCCTATGCCATTTTGTTATTCTGTGCTGACTTTTCCATACCTGTTTCAAAATGGGAAAAGAGTTTTGCAGAATTATATGCCGAAGCAAAAGCAAAGAACATCCCGGCATATATAATAACAACAAGAATGGGTGAAGCCCCCGGAAAAATTAAGAATACTTCTTTTGCTGATATGCCAATATTCAAATGTGATGGCACAGCGGTAAGAACAGCAGCAAGAACAAACCCCTGTATTTACTTATTAAAAGAAGGGACCATATTGGGGAAATGGAGTTGGAGGAAAATGGGGGCAGTGTTATCAGCAGTAAAAAGGGTGGGTCAAAAACCTTAAAAGTTGTGCATTGTTGAAGAAGGTATGTTGGATTTTCGGTAATTTGTGAAGTATGGGTAGCGCTTAATTAAATGTTATAGGCAACTAATTCGAGTCGCCGTAACTTCAAACTAATGAGTATTGATAAACGATTATTTATTTGGTTATTCATTGCGTTCATCATTGCGACAATAATCGGAACACTTACTCACGAATCCGGACATTATATTGTTGCTAAATGTTTGGGCTATGATGCAGGCATCAATTACTATTCTACCTGGTGGGCTAAATCAAGCCCCAATCAGGTAGTCAATCCGTCTGACGATTTTTGGTTTACACTTGGTGGGCCAATAGAAACAATGTTGACTGGAACCATCGGACTTGTTTTTCTTTTTTCTTTCCGCAAATCATTTGCCAGCGCAACGAAACTTTCTTCCGGACAATGGTTCTTGGTTTTTGTTTCCCTGTTTTGGTTAAGACAAACTGCCAATCTTGTCTTATGGGTTGGTGGTTATTTTTTCACAGGAAAATTCTCTCAGCGTGGAGATGAAATTATACTGGCTCATTATTTACAACTTCCAGACTGGACAATTTCAACATTGACAGCAATTATTGGAACTGTAGTTTTAACAATTATTACCTTTAAGTTTGTTCCAACAAAGCAACGACCAACATTTATTGCTTCAGGACTTACAGGCGGAATCACAGGATATGTTTTATGGTTGGTTCTGTTTGGAAAATATTTAATGCCTTAATAAAATTTACCTTCGTTCGTCTTCCAAATCTTTGGACGGCCTTTGTTGTGTCTTGTTCAGCTTGCAGAGAGACCAACACAAACAGCATAAAACCCGCCGTGATTCGCTGTGTTCACAGTGGTTTATTTTACCACAGCGGGCATGGTGACACATAGAGAAAGCACAGAATTTCTCAATAGTCAGTATATTATTCAGCTCCGTAGAGGCAGCAGATAAAAATATTTACCCTCTAAAATTAATTTTGCCAACAGGTCAACAATTATTTTATACTTTGTAAGGCGAAATAATATTTCTTCATCCAACCTTGCTGTTATGAAAAAAATAGTTCTGCTGCTTATTTGTTTTTTGCCCATGCTTCTACAGGCACAAATTCAGGGCAACATTGTTGCTCCAGCTATGCAATCAGATTTAAGTTCACTACAGGCAATGACGGCTAACTTAAAATCTAAAGGAGATGAACTTAAAAATTTATATTCCCAACTAAAGAGTGTAAATGACACAAGGGCTGCATTACAACAACAGCAGGAAAAAACGCAAAAGGAAATTGAAGCACTCAGGAAAAAAGAGGACAGAACCGAAGCAGAAAACAAGCGGTTGGCACAATTAAATGCAGAGCTGACTTCAGTAAAGTCAAAAACTGAACAACTGGACCGGAATATTGAAAACATACAGAAACAAATAAATAAAATCAGTTCCGAAATTAATGCACTGGATGATGCAATGGATAAACTGGAGCAAAAGATTGCCACGGCAGCGGTTAAAGAAAAATCGGAGGGTAAAGGAACGCAGAAGATTGATTCGGTCATCAATGCAGAAACCATTTCTTTTTACAGGAAGACAGCAAAACTGTTGCAGGCCGATCCTTCCATCCGGGCCGGGTTAACGGCAGCAGAAATTAAAACGCTTACCGCTTTTGAGAATAAATACAAATCAGAAAATGGTTTCCGGGCAGCAGTTGACAAAGAAAAACTTTTACCATTTATTGAAAAAGAACTACAGGATTCAAAAGAGGCATCCGATGCGGCAAGGGATCGCAAAAAAGCAGCAATGGATGCAATTCAAAAATACCTGGATATATTACGATCAATGAATCCCCAGATTTAGCCTGGTTTCTTCCCATCCGGATCTTCCCCGATAATAATAGCGGGTTAAAAACAGAGTTGAAAAGTCAGTTACTTTTCATCTGCACATAAATCATAAATTGCACGAACTCTATGCTCAGGTACATCACCAAAAAACTGCTCTACGGCCTCCTCGTTTTAATCGGCGTGGTAGTGCTGGTATTTTTTTTATTCCAGGGCTTTGGCGATCCGTCAAGAATTGTAATGGGACAATCCGGCGATTCCACCACGCAATCCAATATCCGCAAGGAATTATATTTAATTAATGACAAAGGGGAGAAGATACCCAAATTCAAACAGTTTCTTTATTACCTCAACGATGTTTCTCCCATTTGCTTTCACAGCAAAACTGATATTGAAAAGAAAAACCTGAAAGGAATTTTTATTGGCGGCTCCACCAAATTAGGATTAAAGATTCCTTATCTCCGTAAATCATACCAGAGCAAAAGAGCCGTATGGAATATCCTGATGCAGGCCCTGCCCGGCACATTGATGCTGGCAGTAGCTGCCATGTTCATTGCAATGCTCATCGGTATTCCATTGGGAGTAATAGCAGCGGTAAAACAAAATACCTGGCTCGATACCTCCGCTATCTTTTCCAGCATTGTCGGTATATCAGCGCCTTCCTTTTTTATGGGGATCATCATTGCCTACCTGTTTGGCTTTGTCCTTAGCGACTGGACAGGATTGCATATCTCCGGCAGCTGGTTCGCCATTGATGATGAAGGGTACAGGCGATTAACATTGCAGAATTTAATTCTTCCGGCCATTACCTTGGGTATTCGTCCGTTGGCCATCATCACACAATTGACCCGCAGTGCCATGCTCGATGTGCTCGACCAGGATTATATCCGCACCGCTTATGCAAAAGGACTAAGCAAAAGAACGGTGATCTGGAAACATGGCTTGCGCAATGCATTAAACCCTGTCATCACCGCCGTCACCGGTTGGTTTGCTGAATTGCTTGCCGGAGCATTCTTTGTTGAATATATTTTCGGTTGGCAGGGAATTGGAAAAGTAACCGTGGATGCATTGGAGAAATTAGATTATCCTGTGGTGATGGGTTCTGTTCTTGTAGCAGCAACATTTTTTATACTGATAAATATTCTTGCTGATATTTTGTATGGGGTGGTTGATCCGAGGGTGAGGGTGGAGTAAGATTAAGAGTAAGAGTAAGGTTGAGGCTGAGGTTAAGTTTGTTTATAAACTGAATAAACTTTTACACTTTGAAGAACTTTAAACCTTAAACTTGTCTGCCGACAGGCAGGCTATTAAACTTCAAACAATCACTGAATAATCACTTCATTCACGACTTTCTGTCCCAACGCCTCATTCACCCGTTGCTTTATTTTTTCTTTCTGGTAAATCAGTTCATTTTTTAGCGGAGCCACATTGGTTGTGATGATTAACTTATCACCGATGATCTGGAGTTTGTCGGTGTAGCGGGCCACGGTCTTTCCCATAATTTCTTCCCACACATCTTCTATCTGCAACGCCTGTATGCCCCCTTTAAGGCGGCTGCTCTCCAGGAATTTTTTCATCGCATCACCAATAGAATATTCGCCCATGAGGTAAAGTTACAAGTTTAAGGTTTAAGGTTTAAGGTTTAATGTTTAATGTTTAAAGTTGTCGTAGTACCACGATCTTCCTTTCTTTCGAAAATCTTCAGCTATAGAAAACCTTAAACTTTAGACTTTAAACATTAAACAAACTAAAGTAGAATCATTTCAAAAGCCACATTCAATTGGGATAGGTGACTACGAAGCCGCTCCTCATTCGTGTCCGTAATAAAAACCTGCCCGTCATTCTCCACGCAAACTTTATTCAGCAGGTTACTGATTCTGTCTTCGTCGAGTTTTTCAAACACATCATCAAGTAGCAGGAGAGGGGCAAAACCTTTTTCCTTCTTCAGCACTTCCATTTCTGCCAGCTTCAATGCAAACAATAAACTTTTTCTTTGCCCCTGTGAAGCAATGTTTTTAAAATCCTGTTTGCCTAATTGTATTTCCAGGTCATCCCGGTGTATGCCGGAAGTAGTTCTCTGGGCAAGACAGTCTTTTGTTCGGTTTAATTTCAGTAATTCTTCAAAAGAAGCCTGTAATAATTCACTTTCATAAAACAGGTTCACATCTTCCTTGCCCGACATAGCTTCAGCGTCGGCGGGAGGCAGCTTTGAAATATCGTTATATAAATGTTTGGCCAATGGCAAAAAGGAGAAAAGAAATTCCTTCCGCTTATTGAAAATATAATTGCCGGGTTTTATCAATTGCTCATCCAGTACATCAAGTAATGAAAAATTTTTGTTGCCCGATTCAGCAAATGTTTTCAGTAATGAATTCCTTTGTTCCAGTATTTTTTTATAGACAATAAGATGCTTCAGGTATTCAGCATCAAGCTGGCTCAGTAATGCATCAAGGAAGGTTCTTCGTTCTTTGCTTTCACCGGTAATCAGTTCGGCATCATCCGGTGCAATCACCACACAGGGATAATGGCCAATATGCTGTGAGAATTTTTCATAAATACCATCATTGATCCAAAATTCTTTACGGCCTGTTTCCCGGAGAATGCAAACTGCTTTTTCAAATTTGTCATTCAGCGAAAATCCTGCTTCAATTCTGAAGCCAGTATTCCCATGCTGCACATTGGCACTATCAAGTCTTGTAAAATAACTTTTGGTAAAGCAGAGGTAATGAATGGCATCAAGCAGGTTAGTTTTGCCCACACCATTTTTGCCGCAGATGCTGGTAATCCTTTCCTTAAAGTCAAAAGACCGGTTACCGTAGTTTTTAAACTGAACCAATGATATGTGCTGAAGACGAAGCATTAAGGAATGCAAGATAAGGGATGAAAGGAACAAGGAACAAGATACAAGGTGCAAGGAAGTAACAAAAATGCTTGTCCTATGAACTCTTGTACTTTGTGCCTTGTTACTTGAATTCTTGTGCCTTAAGTAAGCTTTTTTCCCTTATTTTTGCGACTCAAAATTTAAGCCGGTGGCTTCCAATTTTTCGAAAGAAACATACCTCTATTGGTACGAGTTGATGCAACTGATCCGCCAGTTTGAACTGATGGCCGAGGAGAAGTATAAAATGGATGGCAAGATCCGCGGATTTTTTCATGCCTATATTGGCCAGGAAGCGATTGCAGCTGGTTGTATGACGGCCACACTTCCCGAAGATTTATTCATTACGGCTTACCGGGATCATGGTTTGGCAATAGCCAAAGGCATTTCGGTAAATAGTTGCATGGCGGAATTGTATGGCAAAGCAACGGGTTGTGCCAAAGGAAAAGGTGGCAGTATGCACTTCTTTAGTAAAGAGTTTAATTTTTATGGCGGGCATGGAATTGTCGGGGCACAGATTGGAACCGGTGCCGGGCTGGCCTTTGCCGAAAAATACCGTGGCTCAGATAATGCTGTGCTTTGTTTTTTTGGCGATGGCGCTGCAAGACAGGGAATCCTTCATGAAGCATTTAACCTGGCGATGTTGTGGAAATTGCCAGTAATTTTTATTTGTGAGAATAATAATTACGCCATGGGTACATCAGTAGAACGTACTTCCAACGTAATTGATATTTATAAACTGGCTGATGCTTATGAGATGCCTGCCGATACTATTGACGGCATGAGTGCTGAAGCGGTGCATGAAGGGGTAGGAAGGGCTGTAAAAAGAATAAGAGAAAAAGGCGGTCCTACTTTACTGGAAATAAAAACATACCGGTACAAAGGTCACTCTATCAGCGACCCGCAGAAATACCGGACAAAGGAGGAAGTGGACGAATATAAAAACCAGGACCCGATACAGCAGGTGCTGAATACAATATTTGAAAATAAGTTTGCTACTCAGGAAGAGATTGATATGATTAACCACAGGGTGGATGAGATAGTGACTGGATCAGTAAAATTTGCTGAAGAAAGTGCATGGCCCGATGACAGCGAAGTGCTGAAAGATGTGTATATGGACCAGCATTATCCTTTTATTACAGATTAATTATTTTTATAAACCATTTATTTAATACTAGAACTTTATTATGGCAGACAAGAAACAAGTGCAGGATACAGACAGCAGTGAAGAACTGATTGCAAAAGCAAAAGACTTCTGGACCAAATACAGCAAGCCTTTGACGATCGCCTGCTCACTCATCATCGTTGTAATTGGCGGCTGGTATATTTACAACAACTATTTTAAAAAGCCCAAAGAAGAAAAAGCCACGGATGCCATGTTTAAGGCGGAAGAATATTACCGCATGGATTCGGTCAGCCTGGCTTTAAATGGAGACGGGCAATATGACGGCTTCCTGAAAATTATTAAAAACTATGGCGGCACTGACGCAGCTAACCTGGCCAACTATTATGCCGGTGTATGTTACGTTAAGCTGAATGAAAATGAAAAAGCAATTAATTGCCTTAAGAAATTCAGCACTTCTTCAAAAGTAATTCAGACAAGAGCTTATAAGTTGTTGGGAGATGCATATTCAGATCTTGGAAAAAATGCAGAGGCATTGAATTATTATAAAAAAGCCGCTCACCATTTTGAAGAAGATAAAACAAATTCTGCTGAAGCCTTGTTTCTGGCTGCAAACCTCGCTGATAAGATGGTAAAAAATTCAAAAGAAGCAATTGCGCTATATACAGAATTGAAGCAGAAGTTTGCAGAAACTATGATTATTAATAACACTGCCAGGGCCGGCGATTTAGCAGACAATTATCTGGCACAACTGGGAATTTACAATACATCAGAGTAACAATGGCCGGAATTAATAAAACTAATACAGGCATTCTGAATAAGGATGCCTGTGTTGTTTTGGAGAAACTCTTTTAGATTGCTGCGATGGATGACAAACTGGAAAAAGTTTGCTACATTGTTTGCCAGCCGGAGAATACTTTTGAAAACTTCGAATAACTTGCAGTTGAAAATATTATTAACCATATTAAAACTAAGTTCCCCCTTTAGGGGATAGTGCCTTGAACGTACAATTATTCATACCATGTTTTGTTGACCAGCTTTATCCTGACACAGCTTTTAATATGATCAAAGTGCTGGAGAAAGCCGGTTGCACTGTAAGCTATAACACTTCACAAACCTGTTGCGGGCAGCCTGCTTTTAATGCAGGGTTTTGGGATGAAGCAAAATCAGTTTGCAGCAAATTCATCAAAGATTTCAGCGGCAGTGATTATATCGTAGCCCCAAGTGCCAGTTGTGTTGGTTTTGTAAAAAACTATTACAGCAAACTCTTTGAGAATTCTTCTCAACATCATGATGTGGCGGATATTGGCAGAAGAATTTTTGAATTCTCGGAGTTTATGCTGAAGATATTGAAAGTAGAAGATGTAGGTGCGAAGCTAAACGGCAAAGCCACTTACCATGACAGTTGCACAGGTTTGCGGGAATGCAAAATAAAAGAAGAGCCCAGAAAATTGTTATCCTATGTAAAGGGTTTGGAACTGGTTGAAATGAATGATGTGGAAACCTGTTGCGGCTTTGGCGGCACCTTTGCAGTAAAATATGAAGCCATCTCCGTAGCAATGGGAGAACAGAAAGTGGAAAATGCATTAGCTACCGGGGCCGATTATCTTATTTCCACTGATATATCCTGCCTGATGCACCTGCAGGGATATATCAATAAGAAAGGATATAAATTGCAAACAATGCACCTGGCTGATGTATTGGCAAGCGGATGGTAATTCAGATACAAAAAAAACTTTATGGCGTATTGGCTTGTAAAATCAGAACCCACTACTTACAGTTGGGATGATTTGGTAAAAGAAAAACAAACTTGTTGGAGCGGTGTAAGAAATTATGCAGCCCGGCTTCATCTCCGGAATATGAAAAAAGGAGAGGAGGTGTTCTTTTATCACAGCAATGAAGGCACCAACATTGTTGGTATTGCCAAAGTGGTAAAAGAATTTTACCAGGACCCAACCAGCAAGGAAGACCGCTGGGTAGCGGTTGACCTGGAGCCACATAAAAAAATAAATACTCCTGTTACATTAGAGATGATAAAAAAGGATAAGCGTCTTGCAGCAATGGCGCTGGTACGCATAGGCCGGTTATCTGTTCAGCCGGTTAGTGAGGAAGAATGGCAAGTAGTGATGGAGTTGGCAAAGGAGAAGTAGTTGCCTGTCACCCTGAACCAGTCGAAGGATCATTTAACAATTCCGGAAGGTTACTTTTTAATGTATTGAAGAATCAATCACTGGTTCTCATTTAATCATTTAAAAAGTATAGCCATGAAAAATTTATTTATCGGGCTGCTCATTGTGGCGGCCGGAACAGGAATTTTCTTTTTACTCCGCAAAAAAACGAACACCACTACAACAAACGGGATCAACAAAGAATGGATCATTGGCAAATGGAAAGCCGATGCCGGAAAAGATTCCCTCTTCAGCAGCTACCATTATGATTTCCTGAAAGGCGGAAATGTATTAAGATCTCTCAACGATTCTGCCAAAGCCGACACTTCGCATTACGAATGGAATAAGGCCAATGAGCTTGTATGGAAAGAAAAAAACAGCGATTCAACTGGTAAAATATTCTCAGTTCTTAAGCTGACTTTGGACAGCCTGCAGGTGCAATCAAAAGACAGTGCAATAATTCTGTTCACAAAACTGAAGTAAAGAAATTGTCCCGCTAACAGGCGGGACAATTTTGTTTTGTGCAAAAACAAAAGTTCTGCATCTCTTAATTCGAAACATAAAAATTTATAGTCATGAAAATCATCATCACTGCTATAGCAGCACTGCTGCTCTTTATTTCCTGCGACAGAAACAAAGAAAAGATGACAAGCTTAAACAAAGAAATAATTACATCGCAAGAAAGCCTAAAAGGAATTGCTGATGAAAAAAGGAATTACAAACCAGAGGCATCTGGCACCATCGATTTTGCAGCAGATAGCACAGGGGTACCTGACGCCCCTCAGAAAAATATTGAAAATAAAAAACAACCCATACAATCGCAGCCGGTTCCAAATCCTGATTGGGATAAGAAGATTATTAAAAATGCCTCACTAAATCTTGAAGTAAAAGACTTTAATGCTTTTTATTCATCCTTCAGGGAAAAGGTGAGAAACCTGGGTGGCTATGTAGCACAGGAAGAACAAACACAATCAGATTACAAAATCGAAAATACACTTACTATTAAAGTACCGGTTGACCAGTTTGACAATGCCCTGGCACTACTCACCAGCAATGTTGAAAAAATAAATGAAAGAAAGATTTCATCACAGGATGTTACGGCAGAATTTGTGGATACAAAATCCAGGATTGAAGCAAAGAAGCAGGTAAGAGAACGCTATATGGATTTACTGAAGCAGGCAAAGAATATGGAAGAAATTCTGAGTGTTCAATCGGAAATCAATGGCATCCAGGAAGAAATTGAATCGGCAACTGGAAGGATAGAATATCTTGGACACTCAGCGGCATTCAGCACCATTAATCTAACCTATTACCAGGTTCTGAATTCATCTGCAAAAGATGAAACCAAAGCTACTTTTGGAACAAAAATTTTTAATGCATTTAAAAATGGGTTAGGATGGATATCAGAATTATTTATCGGGTTAATTTCTATCTGGCCTTTATACCTTTTAATCTTTGCACTGGTTATCGTTTACAGGAAATTAAAAGTTTCAAAACCAGAAAAAGCCTGATGCGATATTTCTGTTTTACTTTTGCTCAATGGCAAAAAAGAAATTAGTAGTTCTTACCGGCGCCGGCATCAGCGCTGAAAGCGGATTAAAAACTTTTCGTGACAGCGATGGTTTGTGGGAAGGATATGATGTAACTGAAGTAGCTACGCCAAGAGGCTGGAGAAAAAATCCGCAACTGGTTCTTGATTTTTATAATGAAAGAAGAAAAAATGTAGCGGAGGCTAAACCCAATGCTGCCCACTATGGTCTTGCTGAACTGGAAAATGATTTTGATGTTACTATCATCACACAGAATATTGACGATTTGCATGAAAGAGCAGGATCGACAAACATCCTTCACCTGCATGGAGAAATATTTAAAATGCGGAGTGAAAGGGATGAGAAAATCATTAAAGAAATAAGAGGCAATATTCAACTGGGTGATCTGGCGGAAGACGGCGCCCAGTTTCGTCCGTATATAGTTTGGTTTGAAGAACCGGTACCCAAAATGGAAGTAGCCGTTCCAATTGTTTACGCAGCAGATATTTTTGTTGTAGTCGGAACTTCGTTGGTTGTTTATCCGGCTGCAGGCTTAATCAATTATGTTGAACTGGAAACGCCAAAATTCATTGTGGATAAAAAGATTCCTTACACATCATCCATGAAAAATCTTACGCTGATTGAAAAGTCAGCCACGAAAGGAGTAAAAGATCTAATGGATTTACTCAGGAAGCATTAACAGATTCCTGAAATTTTATATCATACTGTTCCAGCTCTTTCAGTACGGGTTCATAAATTTCTTTAGCAGTAGGAATATGCAGACCCGTTAATCTAATTTTTCCGTTCAAAATAAGTTTTGCTGCAATACCTAATGGCATCCCCACCGTTTTTGCCATCGCCGTTCTTAAATTATTTTCACCTTTAACGACTAAAGAACTTCTAACCTCTGACTTCTGACCTCCGACTTCATATTCCATCTCATGCAACATTACAATCATATCCTTGTCATAAGGCCTCAGGCTTAGTTTTTTCTCCACAGCAAATTGTAAAATATCTGCGGCGCTGCACAGACCCTTATTTACTAAAGTCTCCTGGTCGTCCAATCCCAAAAAGAAAAGTTGCTTTAGGGTAAGATTTGCTTCATGCATTTTATGCGCCAGCAAAGCAGCCGCATTATTCTTTACATCATCTACAGTAATTTCTTCCAGGTTTCCATCTTTATCCGCTGCCATAAACGATTCCGGCATTTCACCGCCTTCTTCCTCTGCTTCATTTTCTGCCTCCATCAGCTTCATCAGGTTTTCAAGCATGCCCTTTGTTTCAGCAAACCTTTCTGAAAGTTTATTATTCAGCCATTCGCCAAAACCCTGCTTGTCCATATGTTCTTTAAACACCTGAGCCAGGGTTTTACCATCCGTTTCATATTGAGGTGTTTCATCTGTCAACTTCAGGTCAATAATATTTTTCCAGCCATGCATAAAATCAGGAAGACGGAGGGTGGTTCGGATAAAAGTTTTTGTATCCTGCAAACCATAAAGCGAAGTATAGCTGAGCGAATCCCTGTTGGGATACCAACTCAACAAACCAATGCCAGGTATATCAACCAATCGTTGCGTATTAAATAACTCTTCGTAGGAAATTCTTATTTCTTCACCAGCTTCCCTGAAATGTGCTCCGGCTTTTCCGGCCATAATAATGTTACGGGGGTTCCAGCTTATTTTATAATGCCAGGGATTATCATCACTTTCAGGAGCCACCAGGCCTCCGCAATGTGATTTAAATGAAGTAACAGTTCCTCCCTTTGCATGAATCTCATTAATAATTTTCATAGCACTCATGTGGTCAATGCCCGGGTCAAGCCCCATTTCGCAAAGGAACAGAAGTTTATTTTTTTCAATATCGGGTTGTAGTTTCCTGATATCGTTATCAACATATGAGGCAGTTAGCAAATTTTTATGATGTCTTATACAGTCCTTTGCCACTTCAATATGCAGGGTAGGTGGAAGCATAGAGATAATAATATCGGCATGCCGGATGTGTTTTGTTCTTTCTTCTTTATCATTTATATCAAGTGAAGCAGCCGTTGCATTTGGCGAGGTTCCTATTTTAGATTGAGCCAGTTTCAAGTCGGCATCTGCTACCACCAATTTCCAGTTTTCCGAAATAGAATTTTCCAGTAAATAGTCAATCAAAACGGTGGCTGATTTACCAGCGCCAAATAACAAGATCGTCCTCATATTAAATCCAGTTTGTAGAGGGCGGAAAATTAGGACGAAAAACCCAGATAATATCAGAAAATCATAGCCCAAAACCGTCATGTTTTTCAACCTGTTGGATAATTAACAGGCGTGGAAAAAATAAGCTAAAAAACACAGCTTATTGTCAGGTTTTCCGTGTTGAAAAAGTTAGATTTGCACACCTTGAAAATCGGCCATTTTTTGGCTTTTGAAGGGGGATAAAAATCAGCTAAAAAGAAGAAGGAATATACTCAATGGAAGAAAATTTTGATCCACTAGAAACCAGCGACAAAGACCGGATAATTCCTGTTAATATCGAGGAGCAAATGAAGACCGCTTACATTGATTATTCAATGTCGGTCATTGTTGGCCGTGCCCTTCCCGATGTAAGGGATGGATTAAAACCGGTTCACCGCCGGGTTTTATATGCCATGAATGAACTGGGCCTTCATTACAACAAACCCTATAAAAAATCTGCCCGTATTGTAGGTGAAGTGTTAGGTAAATACCATCCGCATGGCGACACCTCTGTGTACGATGCAATGGTTCGGATGGCACAGGAGTGGAGCATGCGATATACCATGGTTGATGGCCAGGGAAATTTTGGCAACCAGGATGGCGATGGACCAGCGGCCATGCGATATACTGAAGCAAGATTGGAAAAATTGGCTGAGCACATGCTTGACGATATCGAAAAAGATACCGTTGACTTTCAATTGAACTTTGATGATTCCGAAACAGAACCATCTGTTCTACCTACAAGGGTTCCGCAGTTATTGATAAATGGATCCAGTGGCATTGCCGTTGGTATGGCCACCAATATGATGCCGCATAATCTCAGCGAGGTGATTGACGGATGCATTGCTT
The DNA here is from genome assembly GCA_032654705.1 of Chitinophagaceae bacterium. GTDB lineage: Bacteria > Bacteroidota > Bacteroidia > Chitinophagales > Chitinophagaceae > JJ008. The sequence continues at coordinate 964,120 of JAULAZ010000003.1, read as the reverse complement.
TCATTGGTAACAGGGAAATTACCATTGATGAATTGATGCAGTATGTAAAAGCTCCTGACTTTCCTACCGGCGGTGTTATTTATGGTATGGAAGGAGTGAAGGCAGGTATGCATTATGGGCGTGGAAAAGTTGTAGTAAGGGGAAAATTGACAGTGGAAGCAAAAGCAAGCGGCCGGGAACAGATTATCATTTCCGAAGTTCCTTACCAGGTAAACCGGGATGCCCTGACCAACCGGATAGGTGAACTGGTGAATGAGAAGGTAATAGAAGGAATAGCTCATGTAAACAATGAATCAAATAATAAAGAAGGAACAAGAGTTGTTATTGATCTGAAAAGAGATGCCATTGCCAATGTTATCGTCAACCAACTTTATAAACTTACCGATCTGCAGACTTCCTATGGCATCAATAATGTTGCAATTGTAAAAGGAAGACCCAGAACACTGAATTTAAAAGACCTCATCAGCGAGTTTGTTGAGTTTCGCCATGAAGTGGTTGTAAGAAGAACGAAATTTGAATTAAGAGAAGCGGAAAAAAGAGCACATATCTTAAAAGGTTATCTCATTGCATTAGATCATCTGGATGAGGTAATCAGATTGATACGCAGTTCAGCCACACCTGATATTGCAAAAGACAACCTGGTGAATGCCGGCTGGGGACTGGATGAAATTCAGGCCAAGGCAATACTGGAACTCCGTTTACAGCGCCTCACCGGAATGGAAAGAGATAAAATCAAAGAAGAGTTTGATGAACTGATGAAATTGATTGCTCATTTAAATGAGCTTCTCTCCAATGAAACCATGAGATTTGACCTGATAAAAGCAGAACTGACAGAGATAAAAGAAAAATTTGGTGATGTACGTAAAACGGAGATCACCTACCTTGATGATGAAGTAAAAATAAAAGATCTTATCAAGGAAGAAGATGTGGTAATTACTATTTCACATCTCGGATATATCAAACGTACGCCGGCAGATGAATATCGCCAGCAGCGCAGGGGCGGCAGGGGAGTGATGGGCGGAAAAACAAGGGATGAAGATTATATTGAGCATCTTTTTGTAGCCTCAACGCATCATACCATGCTTTTCTTTACCGAAAAAGGCAGAGTGTACTGGATGAATATTTGGGAAATACCGGAAGGTGAAAAAACCGGCAAAGGCAGGGCTATACAAAACCTGGTGCAGTTGCCGCCTGACGATAAAGTAAGAGCCATCATTGATGTAAAAGATCTGAAGGACGAGGATTTTGTGAAGTCTCATAATATTGTTCTCTGTACCAAGAAAGGGATTATCAAGAAAACTGAACTCGAAGATTTCAGCCGTCCCCGCCAGACCGGTGTAAATGCCATTAACATCAATGAAGGTGATGAACTGCTGGAAGCAAAAATGACGGATGGTAGTTGTGAGATAATGATGGCAGTAAAAAGCGGCCGGGCAATCCGTTTTTCAGAGGAAAAAGTAAGAGCAACGGGACGTGGTGCCATTGGTGTGGCAGGAATAGAAGCAGACGAACCGGAAGAAGAAGTGGTAGGTATGATATGTGTAAGCCAGGAAGAGAAAGATTCAAGAACGGTATTGGTAGTAAGCGAACAGGGATTTGGAAAAAGAACTCCTGTTGATGAATACCGCTTCACTAATCGTGGCGGCAAAGGAGTAAAAACAATTAACGTTACCGAAAAAACCGGAAGTCTTGTAGGTATCTTAGCTGTTTCGGAAACTGAAGACCTGATGATAACCTGTAAAAGTGGTGTTACTATTCGTATGCCTGTAAACGGGATCAGCGAGCAGGGCAGGGCCACACAGGGAGTGAAACTCATCCGGCTCGATGATGGAGATGAAATTGCGGCCATCACCAAACTGGAAGACCAGGCGCAAAACGGAAATGGTAATGGTGATCACAATTTAAATGAAAATATAAACGCAACCGGTCAGGATGAAAATCCATCTACTGATAGCGTACCAGAATAAACAATAATTTGAAAAATCAATTTTAAATCAAATGAAAAAAAATCTTTTATTATTTATAGCAGTTTACGTGGCTGGTTTTGTAGCAGAGGCCCAGAACTACGAGCCAATCAAAACCCTGGTAATGATTACCCAGTATAAAAAGGCAAAGGAAGATCTGGACAAAGCCATGACGAATGCAAAATTTGTAAGTAAACCCGAAGCTTATATATTGAAAACAGTTATTTATGCTACATTAGCAATGGATGCTGCTATTAAAAATACAGCAGAAGGCGACCAATTGACAAATGATGGTGATGCTGCTTTTAAGAAATATAAAGAAATGGATCCATCCACAAATTTGGTTAGCGATCTTGTTTATCAAAATGGCCCGGTAAATCTTTATTCCAGCTATTATTCTTCGGGTTATAATGATTATTCGGCAAAAAAATGGGACCCTGCTTATAACAAATTAAAGAAAGCAGTGGAGTATTCAGACTTCCTGATAGAGAAAAAAATAATAACTGCCAGCGTTGATACCAATGTACTTATCCTGGCTGGTATAACAGCAGAACAAAGCAAGCATAAGGATGAGGCTGCTAAATATTATTCCCGCCTGGCCGATAATAAAATTACCGGTGATGGTTTTGAAAGTATTTACCGGTTCCTGGTAAGCCATTATTTTAGCAAAAAAGATATACCTGCTTTTGAAAAATATAAAGCATTTGGAAAAGAACTATATCCCAAAAGCGATTTCTTTAATTTTGATAAGGTTGACTTTGCCGTTGGCCTTGAGGAAACTCTTACCGGCAAAATCAAAGCAGTAGAAGAGGTACTGGCCACAGATCCCAATAATTTTAAAGCAATAGAATGGATGGGTGAAATTATTTATCGGGCCTTTAACCCGATGAAAAATGATGAGCCGGAAGCTTTCGACTCCGCCGCCATGGAAATTAAAATGATCAATGCCTTTAACAAGGCCGGAGTTTTGCAGCCTGACTCAATAGATGCATTTTTATATTTAGGCGACCATTTTTATACCCGGTCTGAAAAAGTAAATGACCTCAGAACAGCTCATGCCGCCGATATGAAAAAAAGAACCAAGCCGGGAACAATGGCTTCAAAAGAGGATATTGCCAAAAGAGATCTTCTTGATAAGCAATACGGCGAAGCCCTGGAAACCATGAGAATCCCGTATGAAAAAGCAGCGGCGATTTTTGCTGCAAAAACCACCCTTAGCTTAAAAGAAAAAGTACAATACAGGAACCTGTCAGGAAAAATTGCTGATGTTTATACATTCAAAAAAATACAAGCCAAAGGGAAACCAGCTGATGCGGCTAAATATGAAGCAGAAGAGAAGAAGTGGAACGATAGGTATGAGTCAATAAAGTAAGAAGATTATAAAGAAACTAGTTTTAAACCCGGATTATCAGCATCCGGGTTTTTGTTATCATGTAATTTTTCATTGTGTCATCACCAAGCAATCTTTAGGAGCAACCCCGAAACCAATGAAGGGGCTGTGTGCCTGTTTAACATAATATACATTATAGGAATTATTCCAATAAATGATCTTATGTTAAAAAGTCATTGCCAGAATTCCCCGTCTGCCTTAGTTTGCATATAAATTATTTTGCAAATGGACCTGCGGGAAACCATACAGGCTGAGCATTCAAAAACCAATTGTAACAGGATTACAAAATGGATTGGCGATAACCAGCAACGGTTTGATGAGCTGTTTTATTTATTCTTGCACGATGAAAGTCTTGTCGTACAACGGGCCGCATGGCCGTTAAGTTATGCGGTGGAAGCTCACCCACAACTTATAAAAAAACATTTAGGAAAATTAATCATCCGCCTAAAAAAGCCAAAGATCCATGTTGCGGTAAAACGAAATACAACCAGGCTGCTTCAGCATATAATCATTCCAAAACGGTTTCACGGAGAAATAATGAATCTTTGCTTTGATTATATCAATTCGCAAGATGAAGCAATAGCTGTAAAAGCTTTTTCGCTGGGCGTTCTTCAAAATCTCTCAAAACAATACCCGGATATAAAACAAGAATTAAAAACAATTATTGAATCCCGCTGGGATTATGAAACAGCAGCATTCAGATCACGGGCAAAAAAAATACTCAAAGAATTGAAAACCCCTGCAAAAGGATGAATTATTAATTAATAATTTACTTCTTTGACTGCTTATTAAACTCTTTAAAGATTAATCGCAGGTTCTGGTCATAGGTTACATAATTGTAAAGCCAGTTGCAAAAAACAAAGAAGCGGTTCTTTACTCCCAGTATCAGCATCAGGTGCAGCATCATCCAGATAAGCCAGGCAAAGAAACCTCCGAAATGAAGTTTGGGTTTTGGAATATCCACTACTGCAAGGTTCCGCCCCACTGTTGCCATCGAACCTTTATCATTGTATTCAAATTCTAAAAATTTTGTTGATTTCTTCTCTACCCTTTTCAGGTTATCGGCCAGCAGGTCGGCCTGCTGTATGGCTACCGGCGCCACTTGCGGATGCCCTTCGGGGTACTTTGTTGTCTCGATATATGCCAGGTCTCCCAGCGCATATATATTATTGTGTCCAAATACCCGGCAATGCCGGTCGGCTTTTATGCGGTTACCCCTCGCCACAAGCGTTTTACCAAATCCATCTGGAATATTTCCTTTAATACCGGCGGCCCAAATTACCGTATTGGAGGGGATATGAGTACCATCACTCAACATCACATTTTGGCCGTCACAATCTTTCACAAGGGTATTGGTCAACAGCTTTACTCCTAACCGTTCAAGATATTTCCGGGACCGGCCCGAAGATTTCTCACTCATGGCCGAAAGGGTCTTGTTTGTTCCTTCCAGCAGGTAAATATTCATTTTGGAAAAATCCAGTTCCGGGTAATCCTTAGGTAATACATATTTTTTCATTTCCGCCAGTGCTCCGGAGACCTCAACACCTGTCGGTCCGCCACCCACTACAACAATATTCATCCGACGCTGCAATTCTTTTTCATCTGTAATGGTAAGTGCTTCTTCAAGATTCTGTAGCAACCTGTAACGCAATTGTAAAGCTTCCACTGTTGATTTCATTGGGAAAGCTTTTTTTGCAATCTGTGTATTACCGAAAAAATTGGTATCTGCTCCCGTTGCCAGCACCAGTGCATCATAGCTGATCTCTTCTGCATCAGTGATGATCTTGTTCTGTGATGGTATAACCTGGTTTAATTCCGCCAGCCTTATTCTTACATTTTTGCTTTTCTGAAATACCTTACGAAGCGGGAAAGAAATATTACTTGCATCCAATCCTGCCGTGGCTACCTGATAAAACAAAGGCTGGAACTGATGATAATTGAATTTGTCAATGAGAATAATTTCAAAACCGGGTTTGTTATTGAGTTTACGGGCCAGTCTAAGTCCGCCAAATCCTGCACCGACTATAACTACTTTCATACCCTTCTGTTTTAGTTATCAATACAACATCCTCACCTTGATCGTTTCCTTCACTTGCTTCAGCAATTGCAAAGCATGAGCAGAAATATTCTTGTCCACATCCAGCACCACATAACCAATATCATCATTGGTTTTTAAATACTGTGCAAGAATATTGATCTTGTTTTCAGAAAGCCGGGTATTTATTTCCGACAAAACCCCCGGCACATTATTATGTATGTGCAGAATGCGGTGGCTGCCTTCCTGCGGAGGCAATGCCAGCGCAGGTATGGTATGTGAACCTAATGTTATTCCTTTCTCCAGGTAATTAAAAAGTTTTACACTTACATCTTCCCCAATATTCTGCTGTGCCTCTTCGGTGCTGCCACCAATATGAGGCGTAAGAATTACATTCGGGCAATCCTGTAAAGGTGTTTGAAACCGGTCGCCATTTTTTTCCGGCTCCCAGGGAAATACATCTACGGCAGCTCCGCCAATATGTCCTTCTAAAATTGATTTACGAACTGCTTCCAGGTCAACCACCTCTCCCCTTGCATAATTGATCAATATTGAACCCTTCTTACAGTATTTCAGGTTTATTTTATTAATAAGATTTTTTGTTTGGGGCGTTTCAGGCACATGCATGGTTATCACATCTGCCCTACCCAATAATTCTTTCAATGATTTTGCATCTTCAGCATTCCCAAGCGGCAATTTGGTTTCCACATCATAAAAAATAACTTTCATACCCAATCCTTCGGCAAGTACACTTACCTGGCTGCCTATATTACCATAACCGATAATACCCAATGTTTTTCCCCGCAACTCATAACTGCCTTTTGCTTCTTTCATCCACACCCCTTGATGCGCCGCTTTATTTTTATCCGGTATCCTTCTTATGAGCATAATGGCGGAACCAATGACTAATTCAGCTACTGATCTTGTATTGGAATACGGGGCATTGAAAACCACTACTCCATTCTTTGTAGCCGCCTTCAGATCTACCTGGTTTACACCAATGCAAAAACAACCGATGGCCTGCAACTTTTTCGCCGCATCAAGAATCTTTTTTGTAACCAGTGTTTTGGATCGTATTCCCAGGATATGAACATCCTTAATTTCATTTATCAGTTGTTCCTCTGTTAGTGCTTTAGATATCTTGTCCACCCGGATATAGCCATGTTGCCGGAAATTCTTTACCGCCACATCGCTGATATTTTCTAAAAAAAGAATCCTGATCTTTTCTTTCGGATAACTTGTTTTTATTGACTGCGCCATTTTGCAAATATACTGTGTGCAAAGTAGTTTTTCAGCGATGTGGCTATCTAAGCCCGTTAACAATAACACCAGGATTATTCTTTTTTCCAGAATTGTTTCTCAACTTTACATTAAACGATCACGGCAGAAAAATGAAAATACTTTCAGCAGATGAAATACGGCTATGGGATCAATACACCATTCAGCATGAACCCATCACATCCATTGACCTGATGGAAAGAGCGGCGGAAAAGTGTGTGGAATGGCTGGAAGAAAATGGTTATGTTGAAAACCAATTTTCCATTTTTTGCGGCAAAGGAAATAATGGCGGCGATGGATTAGCTATAGCAAGATTGCTGGCAACAAAAGTTTATCCTGTTACTGTAAATATCCTGGAAGCCGGACATAAAGGCACCGAAGACTTTCAGGAAAATCTTGAACGCCTGCATCAATACCCCGGCGTTGATATCCGTTTTATTCAGACGGAAGAAAATTTTCATGTACTGAAATCCGATGAAATAATCATTGACACTTTGTTTGGATCAGGACTGAACCGGAGCATTGAAGGCTTAACTGCAAAATTAGTTGAGCATATTAATCAATCCGAATGTGAAATTATTTCCATAGACATTCCCAGTGGTCTTTTTACTGATCGTTCTTCAAAAGGAAACACAATAATCAAAGCGATGCATACTTTGAGTTTTCAATGCTATAAGCCTGCTTTCCTTGTTGCAGAAAATGCAGAATGTATTGGCGATGTTCATATTCTTGATATTGGCCTGTATAAAGATTTTATTAATACCATACACAGTCCTTATGAACTGGTGGATGACACCATTATTCATTCCATTTATAAACCAAGAAACCGGTTTGCACACAAAGGAAATTTTGGTCATGCCCTGCTGGTAGCAGGCAGTTATGGTAAAATCGGGGCCGCAGTCTTATCATCCAAAGCCTGTCTGAAAAGTGGCGTTGGCCTCCTTACCTGCCATATTCCAAAATGTGGTTATGATATTTTGCAAAGTACTGTTCCAGAAGCAATGGGAACGACGGACTTCAATTCTTCATTTAATACAAAGATTGATGATGACCTGAACAATTATGAAGCCATCGGGGTTGGCCCGGGTATAGGCACAGCCGCAGAAACAAAAATGATGTTGCGGGAAATTTTTTCTACCCATCGAAAACCTGTTATCCTTGATGCCGACGCAATAAATATTATCGCTTCGCAAAAAGATTTATTTAAACTAATTCCCCCAGGCTCTATTATTACACCGCATCCGAAAGAGTTTGAAAGATTGTTTGGAGAATCCCTGCCTGCCGGTAAGGCAGGAGTCAATGATTTTGACAGGATAGAACTGGCCCTGCAAAAAGCAAAAGAACTGAACTGCGTTATTGTCCTAAAAGGTCATTATACATTAATTGCAACAGCAGATGGGAACGGATTTTTCAACAGTACCGGCAATGCAGGCATGGCTACTGCAGGAAGCGGCGATGTGTTGACGGGAATTCTTACTGGCTTACTGGCCCAGGGCTACAATTCAGTTGAAACTGCCATACTTGGTGTGTACCTGCATGGCCTCGCCGGGGATTTTGCTGCCAAAGAATTTTCAATGGAAGCAATGGTAGCTGGAGATATAATTGGTGCTCTTGGCACAGCCTTTTTATCCATTACAAATGAAAAATAGACCTTTCATTTTTCGCTCAATTTCAATCCCATCAAGACTTTGCGGCCTTTAGTACCAATTTCAAAATTCCACAATTCCCCATTCCAAAATTGCTACTCATCCCCTATCTTTGCCGCCCTTAACCGTCGCCGGTTTTTGCGATGGAATTCTTTTAAAACTGAACAAAGAATCACTACTTATGGACAAATTAATCTATCTCGTTCCCGTTATGGGCCTGATTGGTTTACTCTACACCCTCATCAAATTCAAATGGGTTTCAAAGCAGGATGCAGGCACCGACCGTATGAAAGAAATCAGTAAATATATTGCTGATGGTGCCATGGCTTTTTTGAGAGCTGAATGGAAAATACTCGGATATTTTGTAGTGATTGTAGCCATACTATTGGCCGTGATGGCCAGCACTAATCCTCACTCCCACTGGCTGATAGCCGGTGCATTTATTCTTGGGGCTATGTTAAGCGCCACTGCTGGTTATATTGGTATGAAAGTCGCAACTAAAGCTAATGTTCGCACTGCACACGCCGCCCGAACCAGTTTAAGTAAGGCATTAAATGTTTCTTTTACCGGAGGATCGGTGATGGGATTGGGTGTTGCTGGTTTGGCCGTATTAGGACTCGGAGGATTGTTCATTGTGTTGAAACATATTTTTGCTCCGGATGCTCCTGTCGACAGCGAGGAAATGAGGAGAACTATTGAAGTGCTTACAGGTTTTTCTCTTGGTGCAGAATCCATTGCTTTGTTTGCCCGTGTGGGTGGAGGCATTTATACAAAAGCTGCTGATGTTGGGGCCGATTTAGTAGGTAAAGTCGAAGCAGGAATTCCTGAAGACGATCCACGCAACCCGGCAACCATTGCAGATAATGTTGGCGATAATGTAGGTGATGTTGCAGGTATGGGAGCCGATCTTTTCGGTTCATATGTGGCCACAGTACTTGCAACAATTGTATTAGGACAAGAAACAACGGTAATAGGTAATGATTTTATGGGTGGTCTTTCACCTATCGTATTGCCGATGCTGATAGCAGGCGTTGGAATTTTATTTTCTATTGTAGGGACATGGTTTGTGAAAGTAAGCGATGCAAAAGGCATCAATACTGATAATGTTCAGAGGGCATTGAACATGGGCAACTGGGGTTCCATTATTCTTACTGCCATTGCTTCTGCTGTGCTTGTTTATTTTATACTTCCGGAGACAATGGTATTGCGTCATCATGAATTTACCAAATGGGGAGTACTTGGAGCTATTGGCGTAGGCTTATTGGTTGGTACATTAATGAGTGCCATCACTGAATATTACACTGCCATGGGCAAACGCCCTGTGAAGACAATCATTCGTCAATCTGCAACAGGACATGCCACAAATGTCATTGGTGGTTTGGCTGTTGGAATGGAATCAACTTTTCTTCCCATACTTGTGCTGGCTGGCGGAATCTGGGGTTCTTATGAATGTGCCGGATTATATGGTGTAGCGATCGCTGCTGCGGGCATGATGGCAACAACAGCCATGCAATTAGCGATAGATGCATTTGGTCCCATTGCTGATAATGCAGGCGGTATTGCTGAAATGAGTGAGTTGCCAAAAGAAGTTCGTGAAAAAACAGATGTGCTGGATGCAGTAGGTAATACCACTGCAGCGGCCGGAAAAGGATTTGCCATTGCCTCTGCTGCATTGACGGCATTGGCATTGTTTGCAGCATTCGTTGGTGTGGCCGGTATCACCGGAATTGATATTTACAAAGCAAATGTATTAGCCTGTTTGTTTGTAGGGGGAATGATCCCATTTATTTTTTCATCATTAGCTATCCGTGCCGTTGGGCAGGCAGCGATGGCCATGGTGGAAGAAGTTCGCCGGCAGTTTAAAACTATTCCGGGCATTATGGAAGGAACCGGTAAACCGGAATATGAAAAATGTGTGGCAATTTCTACGAATGCTTCGCTTAAGAAGATGATGTTGCCCGGAGCTATTGCCATTCTTTCTCCATTGATTATTGGTTTTATGCCCGGTCTTGGTGCAGAAGCCCTTGGCGGTTTCCTGGCGGGTGCTACAGTATGTGGTGTATTAATGGGAATGTTCCAGAACAATGCCGGTGGCGCCTGGGATAATGCCAAGAAATCTTTTGAAAAAGGGGTAGAAATTAATGGCGAAATGTTTTACAAGAAATCAGAACCTCATAAGGCATCGGTTACCGGCGACACAGTTGGCGATCCGTTTAAAGATACTTCCGGCCCGTCAATGAATATTTTGATAAAACTGATGTCTATCGTATCTTTGGTCATTGCCCCTACCCTGGCGCAGATAAATTCAAAAAAAGCAGATGCTACTTTGACTCCTGCTGCAGGTGGGATGGGAAAAGAAAAAACAATAAAAATAGCTGAACCTGTTGCATCACTAAACAAAGCAAACACAGTTCAGTATCAATAGGACTTCGCAGAAAGCTTCGTCCTACATAGTAAGAGCTTAATCAGAACCATTACACTAAGTCCCGCTGTTTCTACAGGGGGGCTTATTTTTTTAAAGAAGCTCCTAAAAACTCCTGCATACTTTTCAAGGGTGCTATCAGAAAAATTGTGGAACTTTAAATCTCATGATTTAAAATTTTTCTATGCGAATCATTTTTACATTGTTATTATTAACAGGAATCAAAGCTTTTTCTCAAGTTTCACCCGATAATTGCAAGAGGATAGAAGAAATTGCTTTGATGGAACGTCTCGGTCATGAAAGAATTGCAGGCAGAGGAAATGCAACACTGGCTTCCAACAATTTTGACGTAAAGTATTATCGCTGCGAATGGGAAGTTAATCCGGCTGTAAATTATATTTCAGGGAAAGTAACGGTGTATTACCTCATCACCACAACCACCAGTTCCATTTCTTTCGATCTAATGAATGGCCTGAATGTTGATAGTGTAAAACAACGCAGCCTCCTTCTCACAAAACAACATAGTTCAAACGTATTACAGGTAAATTTTACTTCAACTGTAAATGTTGGCACATTCGATTCTGTAAGTATCTTTTACCAGGGTGTTCCTCCCAATACGGGCTTTGGTTCTTTTGTTCAAACAACGCATGCCGGCACTCCTGTTATATGGACATTGAGCGAACCCTATGGCAGCCGCGACTGGTGGCCCTGCAAGAACGGGCTGGATGATAAAGCAGATTCGCTTGACATATTTGTAACTACCCCGGCAATTTATAAAGCAGCTTCGAATGGTTTATTGCAAAGCGAAATCCTGGTTAACGGCGGAACAAAAAAAATTGCTTACTGGAAACACCGCTACCCTATTGCATCTTATCTGGTTTGCTTTGCCGTTACAAATTATTCTGTCTTTAATAACTCAGTACAATTGGGTGCTTTTTCACTTCCAATGCAGACTTATTGTTATCCTGAGAGTTTAACAGCTTTCCAGACCAATACTCCACTTGTTTTAAATGCACTTCAGCTCTTTCATAATTTGTTTGGGGAATACCCTTTTATAAAAGAGAAATATGGTCATGTTCAATTTAGCTGGGGCGGAGGAATGGAACACCAGACTGCAACATTTGTTGTAAATGCCGGGGAAGGATTAATGGCTCATGAACTGGCGCATCAGTGGTTTGGTGATAAGATCACTTGTGCAAGCTGGGAAGATATCTGGCTGAACGAGGGTTTTGCAACACAGCTTGCCAGCATATATATGGAAGTAAAATATCCTGCAAGTATTATTACCAACCGGAAAAATGAAATTGCCAATATCACTTCTCAGCCCGGTGGTTCAGTGAAAGTGAATGATACTACTAACGTAGGAAGAATATTTGACGGACGACTGAGTTATACCAAAGGTTCACATCTTTTATATATGCTTCGCTGGATATTGGGCGATTCTGTTTTCTTTAATGCAGTAAGGCAGTATGCGAAAGATCCCAAAGTCAGTTATGGCTTTGCAACAACAACCGATTTTAAAAATCACCTGGAGCTGGTTAGCGGCAAAGATCTTACAAAATTTTTTAAAGATTGGTATGAGGGCCAGGGATATCCTACATATAATGTAGAATGGACACCTCTTGGCAGCAGTTATGTGAAAATAAAAATGAATCAAACCACTTCTCACCCGTCTGTAAACTTTTTTGAATTACCCGTAGCATTAAATTTTAAAAATGCAACACAGCAAAAAACAATTATACTGGATAATAAAATTAATGGCGAGATTTTTATCCGTAACATTGGTTTTACTCCTGATACTATTTTGATAGATCCCGAATACTGGCTGATTACAAGGAACAATACATCACGCAAAGTACCGAATGCTGTGAACGGACAAAATATTGTACAGGTATTTCCAAACCCAATTCAAACCCAGTTTTATGTTTACCTGCAGAATTTTTCTTCATCGACTGCTACGATCATCTTATATAATGCAGCCGGGCAACAGATACATTCCAGTAAAATTTCCATTATAAACGGTTCGGGCTTCACAGAATTAACACCTCAATACCTGGCACCGGGGGAATATGTTATCAATGTAGTGACAGATAATGGGCAAAAATTTGCAAAGAAACTGATTAAATAATAGAGATATATTATTCCATTTTAAGTTAGAAAAGATTGATTTGCTATTTCTCCCCTGTAACCTTTTCTCCCCCCTGCCGTCTCAATGTTAGCCCCTGTTAAAAAAATCTAAATATAGTTTCGGATTTTTGGTCGTACGAAAATAGTCGTATATTCGAAACTAAAATAACAGACCTATGCCAACGCCTAAAGTGATAAAGCCCACTGAAAGTGAACTTGAAATTTTGCAAATTCTCTGGAAAAAAGGATTGGCAACTGTGCGGGAAGTACATGAAGAATTATCCCTGACAAAAGATGCCGGCTATACTACTACCCTTAAGCTAATGCAGATCATGAATGAAAAAGGAATAGTGAAAAGGGATGATTCGATGCGTACCCATGTGTACCAGGCAGCCGTGAACAAGGAAAAAACGCAAAGGCATTTACTGGGCAAAATAATTGATAATTTGTTTGGTGGCTCCCCTACCCAATTAGTTATACAAGCACTGGGTGATGAAAGCCACAAAGCAAGCCGTGAGGATCTTGACAAAATCCAGATATTGCTCGACAGTCTTAAAAAATAAATATGATCATCGGCCAATCCAACTTTCTTCAATCACTGGGATGGACTGTTCTCAACAGTCTCTGGCAAATGGCATTGCTGTGGGTCATTTATCAATTTATTACTGCAGTATTCAGAACAGCAAAATCTTCTTTCAGATGTTTGCTGGCATCTATATTGCCGATGACAGGTTTTGCCTGGTTCATTTTTACTTTCATCTCAGTTTTTAGTAGTCAGGCTGATAATACCAGGTTTATTTTACCAGCCTCTGTAATTCCGGTAACTAATTTTCAATTTGGCAACTGGCTGCAAAATACTTTGCCGGTGGCCTCTGTTGTTTATCTTGTTCTTCTTCTATTACCTGCAGCTCACTTTATCAGGAACTACCGGTATGTGAAAATCATCCGGCAATCTGGGCTGACAAAAATTGATGTGCACTGGAGAATTTTCATAAAAAATGTAGCCGGGCAAATTGGAATAAAGAAACCTGTACACATATGGATATCTGAATTTGTTTCCTCTCCCGTAACTATTGGATATTTAAAACCCGTGATATTGGTTCCGCTGGCAGCCATCAATCATTTATCTGTACCACAAATGGAAGCCGTGCTGCTACACGAATTGTCGCACATCAGGAGATATGATTACCTGGTAAACCTAATCATCAACTTTATCCAAACTATTCTCTACTTTAATCCATTTGTAAAAGCATTTGTGAAAATAGTGGAAAGGGAAAGAGAAAAAAGTTGTGACGAAATGGTGTTGCAGTTTCAATATGATTCACATGAATATGCCACCGCTTTACTTGCTTTGGAAAAAACAAATCATGATTACAGGCCGCTTTCTTTAGCTGCTGCTGGCAAAAAGAACGATCTTTTGCAACGGGTAGAACTGATAATGGGTATTCAGAAAAAATCAGTTTTTACATTTAATAAGTTGCTGGGACTGATGGCTGGATTACTTTGCCTTATTGTTCTGAACGCTTTATTGGTAAATAGTAAGCCTTTAAATGAGAGAGCTTCAGGTTTGTTTGCCGGTTTATCTTCTCCTTTCAATCTCTTTACAGAAAGTGGGTTCCGGCCAAAAGAAATTATTGCTGCTGATAAAGAGCAAACAGTAAAGCCCGGAAATATTTATTCAAAAAACGAAATGAAATTATCCGATTTAGCCAGCCCGGCAGTTTCAGCTATCCCGGCAATAAATATAAACCCTGACTACCTGCAGGCAGTTTCTGAACAGGCAGTGATCCCACAATTAAAAAAATACCAGGAAGAACAGGTGAAAGCCACGATTTCTGCTTCAAAGAAAGTATTTGAAAATGCTGAATGGAAAGCACTGGAAAGAAATATTGCAGATGTACTTAGCCAAAAAGAAAAAGAAGAATTAAAAACAACTTACCTGGAGAAATTCAAAAAATTTAATTGGAATAAATGGGAGAACAAACTCCGTCTTGCTTATGATAAAGTAAACTGGAACCAGGTAAATGAACAACTCGCAAAGGAGGTTAACAATATCCGCATAGACAGCCTCCAAAGAGTTTATACTGATGTTATCTGTAAGTTAGATATGACCAGCCAGAAACTCTCCCTTAATCATCTCTCCGGCATACCGGATACAGACATTACATTAAATACAATTGAAGAATCAAAACAACAGGCACAAAAAACATTAAACAGGCTGAAAGCTGTTCGCAGTAAAAAGATTATTCACCTGTAATATTTTTCCGGGGTTACCAGCACCGGGGGCATTTCCCGCTATACTTATTGCCAATAGTAAACCCGATAATAATTTCATGAGTGCCGTGGCTAACTGTATTTAATGCCGTAGTAGTAATATCATAAGCATAACCAACATTAAAGGTATTGCTGACATTGAGACCAATCATCCCGGCATACCCATCCTGGTAACGATAACTGCCGCCTAACCAAAGCAGGTCCATATACTGCAGTTTTAAATTCATCTCGGGCTGAAAATTATTTTTAGATGAGCCCTGAACATACTTCAGCATCACAGATGGAATGGCATTCACCGATTCGCCAAGCATAAAGCGATAGCCGGCTGTTAAAAATATATGCGGAATCAATCTTCCTTTGGCAATATAGGTGGCATCATCTGTAAATGAGAGTTTTTGCGGAATGACCTGCTGGGCAGAAAGACCGATAAAATAATTCTTAGAATACAACCATAATCCAACACCAAGGTCAGGCCTCACCCGGTTAATTTCTTTACTGATGGCTACGCTGGTAGCCGGATCAAACGGATCTCCATTCCCCGAATAATCAAGCTTGGATTTATCAAGGCTAACATTGGTTATTCCTGCTGAAAATCCTGCTGCGAGGTTTGTTGTTGGACTTAATCCCAAATGATAGGCATAGGTGGCATCAATGGTAAAGCGGTTAAAACTTCCCGTCCTGTCATTGATCATCGTTAACCCGATGCCATGATGCGGATCAGCCGCCGTATAATTTTCCCAATAAAATTTCCCTCTTGGATTTTGCCCGGGCACATCAAAGGAAGTGGAAGAAGTGCGATAGTCACTTTTGCCAATCGGAGCTTGTATGGAGAAATATGTAGTCTTGGGTGCGCCGTTCAATCCCACCCACTGATCACGGCCACTGATCTTTACATCCGTGTAATTTTCAATACCACTGAGGGCAGGATTAAGAATATAGTTGTTCAGAATGTATTGGGTATAATGAGGACGCTGCTGCGCCTGCACCTGCATACATAAAAACAAAATCGGTATAGTCAGTAATTTCTTTTTCATTGTTTAACGGATTACATCCACATATCCAGACATTATTTTTCTTCCGTTTTTCGGATTTACAATATAATAATAAGTGCCAACAGGAACAGGATTACCATTGATGGTTCCATCCCATGGTTTGGTGTAGCCCTCTGAATGATAAATATGCTGCCCATACCGGTTATATATATCAACGGTGCTTCCCGGGTAAGTATCCAGGTATTGTATCACCCAGGTATCATGTATTCCATCTCCATTCGGACTGAAAATATTCGGAATAAACACGGGTTTTAATACCTTAACAAACACACTGCTGGTATCGCTGCAACCCTTATCACTGGTAATCCTTAATAAATAAGTAAAATCAAACGGAGGATTTGCAACAGGTGTTGCAATGTTCGGGTCTGTGAGATACTGAGCTGGTGTCCAGAGATAAGTTACCGGCATGTTCAGCACCAGAGTAGGTGTCAGCATAACCTGTCCGCCTTCTAGCATAAATTTATCCGGACCCGCATTGGTTGGTGGTAATGGGAATACAGAAATAGTTTGCTCCTGGAAGTTTGAACATCCATTTGCATTTGTAAATGTATACCTGATAATATGATCCCCCGCTCCTGCTGCTGCCGGATTGAAAAGACCTGCTGCACTGATTCCGGGTCCTGAGAATACACCGGCAGGTGGAGCACCCAGCGGAATAACTGATGTAACTATAAAGGATGGAGCGTCCGCACATATCCCTGCAACAGGATCGAACTGTACAAATGGTGCAGGCAATACGGATATTGATCCGCTTGCCAATGCCCTGATACAACTATTACCTGTTGTTATTATTGAAAAATTATATGGCGATCCTGCTAATGAGGATGGCGATCCGCTGATCGTTAATGTATTTCCCGATACAGAATAAGTGACACCAGCAGGTAATCCTGTAACCGTAGCTCCTGTGGCTCCACCGCCTAAAGCATAAACAACAGATGTGATCGGTTTAGCTAAACAAACTGTTTGGTTTGTTGTTGAAGCCGCAGAACTCAGATTGATAGTATGGTCCGGATTTATTGTTAATGTTCCTGTCAACGTTGGGTTCATACAAGGACCTGTACTGCCAACAGTATAATTGAATATGCCACTGACAGTGGGAATACCACTGATGGTAAACACACCGCCTGCAAATACACCATTAACACCTGCAGGCAATGAACCTGCAGTGATGGATGCATTGATACCGCTTCCACCTATGGCATACCTGATATTGGTGATCGGAGTATTGACACAGATCGTTTGATTATTTGTTCCGGCTGCTGATGTCAATGTTAATGTGGCATCTGCTGTCACTGTTATTGTTCCCGACTGTGAAGTATTTACACAAGGGCCAGTGGTTCCCACTGTAAAGTTGAATGTACCGCTTGCTGTCGGACTGCCGCTGATGGTAAATACTCCGCCACTGTATGAACCACTCAAACCAGCCGGTAATGATCCTGCTGTGATGGATGCACCGGTACCACCACCTCCTATTGCATAAGTAATATTATTAACCGGGGTATTTATACAAACAGTCTGCACATTACTGCCCGGCCCTGATGAAAGACTTATTGTTGAATTATCATTCACGGTTATTGTCCCGTTAGCCGAGGGCTTCACACAAGGACCCGTCGTAGTTACTGTATAATTAAATGTGCCGGGTACTGATGGAGTTCCTGTAATGGTGATCACTCCACCTGCAAAGGTTCCCGTGACACCCGCAGGTAATCCGCTTACACTTCCGCCCGTACCACTTCCGCCAACTGAATAGGTAATATTAATGATCGGTGTATTGATACAAACTGTTTGATTAGTTGTTCCGGGTGCAGAAGTTAAAGTAATAGTTCCATCTGCTGTCACGGTTATTGTTCCGTTTGCCGTTGGATTAACACATGGGCCTGTAGTAGTTATTGTAAAATTAAATATACCACTTACCGTTGGAGTTCCGCTGATAGTAAACACCCCGCCATTGTATGATCCGCTCACTCCTGCCGGTAATGCTCCTGCTGTGATGGACGCACCGGTTCCACTCCCGGCTACTGCATAAGTAATATTGGTTATTGCAGTATTGATACATACGGTCTGCACATTACTGCCCGGCCCTGATGTCAGGTTTATTGTTGAGTTATCATTCACAGTAATCGTTCCGGTAGCTGTGGGTTCCACACATTGCCCGACTGTAGTAACTGTATAATTAAATACACCGCTTACTGATGGTGTTCCTGAAATGGTTAGCACTTGCGTAGCGGGTGAATAATTTCCGTTCACACCCGCAGGTAACCCGGTAACACTGCCGAAAGTGACTGTGCCACCAATTGCATATGTTATATTAACGATAGGTGTGTTAACACAAACAGTTTGATTAGTTGTTCCGGGTGCCGATGTCAATGCTATTGTGCCATCTCCTCTAACAAATATAAGTCCGGTAGCACTTGGATTATTACAAGGGCCTGTAGTGGTTATAGTATAGTTATATAAACCAAGAACCGTTGGTGTGCCACTGATGGTAAACACCCCGCCACTGTATACTCCGGTCACTCCTGGCGGTAATCCTCCTAAAGTAATGGACACACCGGTTCCACCACCGCCAATAGCATAGGTAATATTGTTTATCGGTGTATTGATACAAACTGACTGGATATTACTATTTACTCCTGACGTCAGGGTCAATGTTGAATTATCATTTACTGTTATGGTTCCATTTGCTGAAGGCATTACACAAGGACCTGTTGTCGTTACTGTGTAATTAAATGTTCCGGCTACAGAAGGTGAACCGGATATGGTTATCACTCCCGCTGCAAATGTTCCGGTAACCCCAGCAGGTAATCCACTCACACTTCCTCCCGTTCCGCTTCCACCTACAGCATATGTAATATTTATAATCGGTGTGTTGACACAAACAGTTTGATTAGTTGTTCCCGGAGCAGAAGTTAATGTTAATGTCCCATCTGCTGTTACTGTTATTCTTCCTGTAGCGTTTGGATTAATACATGGACCAGCAGTTGTTATAGTAAAATTAAATACACCGCTTGCTGTTGGAGTTCCGGTGATCGTAAACACTCCGCCGGCATACACACCACTCACTCCTGCCGGTAATGCACCAGCAGTAATTGATGCCCCGGTTCCTCCTCCGCCTACAGCATAAGTAATAATGGCTATCGGAGTATTGATACATACAGTCTGAATATTACTGCCCGGGCCTGATGAAAGCGTCAATGTTGAATTATCATTAACTGTTATTGTTCCGTTTGCCGACGGTGTTCCGCATGGACCTGTGGTATTTACACTATAATTAAATGTTCCTACAACCGCTGGACTGCCCGATATAGTTACAATACCACCGGCAAAATTTCCTGTGACTCCCGCTGGTAATCCCGCAAAATTGGCTCCAGTACCACTGCCACCAACCAAATAGGTGATATTAATGATTGGTGTATTAATACAAACTGTTTGATTATCCGTTCCGGGTGCTGAGGTCAATGTAATAGTTGCTACTGCCGTTATTGTAATCCTTCCGTTAGCAGTAGGTGTTACACAAGGGCCGGTAGTTGTGACTGTATAATTAAAAACTCCGCTAACTGTCGGGGCGCCTGATATAGTTATTATACCACCAGCAAATGTTGCAGTAACTCCGGCTGGCAAACCACTTACACTTCCCCCGGTGCCACTGCCGCCTACAGCATATGTAATTGGAATGATTGGGTTATTAATACAGGCATTTTGATTATCGGTTCCGGGTGCAGAAGTCAGCGTTAATGTGCCATCTGAAGTAACAGTTATTGTGCCATTAGCAGATGGCATTACACAAGGGCCGGTTGTAGTTACAGTATAATTATATGTTCCGGCTACAGTTGGTGTTCCTGTTATAGTTATTACACCACCAGCAAATGTTCCTGTCACCCCAGCAGGTAAACCGCTTACATTGCCGCCTGTGCCTGTTCCGCCAACTGCATATGTAATATTAATGATTGGTGTGTTGATGCAAACCGTTTGGTTATTTGTTCCTGGTGCAGAAGTTAATGTTAATGTTCCATCACCTGTGACAATTATTCTTCCGGAAGCGGTTGGAATAATACATGGGCCTGTTGTATTTACTGTAAAATTGAATATTCCGCTTACTGAAGGAATGCCTGAAATTGTAATCACACCACCGGCAAATGTTCCTGTAACTCCGGCTGGTAATCCGGTTACGTTGCCACCAGTTCCACTGCCACCAACGGAATAAATAATTGTAACTATTGGTGTGTTGATACAAACAGTTTGGTTATCCGTTCCGGGTGCAGAAGTTAGCGTCAAAGTGCCATCTGCAGTAACAGTTATTGTGCCATTAGCGGATGGCGTTACACAAGGGCCGGTTGTAGTTACTGTATAATTATATGTTCCGGCTACAGTTGGTGTTCCTGTTATAGTTATTACACCACCAGCAAATGTTCCTGTCACCCCAGCAGGTAAACCGCTTACATTGCCGCCTGTGCCTGTTCCGCCAACTGCATATGTAATATTAATGATTGGTGTGTTGATGCAAACCGTTTGGTTATTTGTTCCTGGTGCAGAAGTTAATGTTAATGTTCCATCACCTGTGACAATTATTCTTCCGGAAGCGGTTGGAATAATACATGGGCCTGTTGTATTTACTGTAAAATTGAATATTCCGCTTACTGAAGGAATGCCTGAAATTGTAATCACACCACCGGCAAATGTTCCTGTAACTCCGGCTGGTAATCCGGTTACGTTGCCACCAGTTCCACTGCCACCAACGGAATAAATAATTGTAACTATTGGTGTGTTGATACAAACAGTTTGGTTATCCGTTCCGGGTGCAGAAGTTAGCGTCAAAGTGCCATCTGCAGTAACAGTTATTGTGCCATTAGCGGATGGCGTTACACAAGGGCCGGTTGTAGTTACTGTATAATTATATGTTCCGGCTACGGTTGGTGTTCCTGTTATAGTTATTACACCACCAGCAAATGTTCCTGTCACCCCAGCAGGTAAACCGCTTACATTGCCGCCTGTGCCTGTTCCGCCAACTGCATATGTAATATTAATGATTGGTGTATTGATACAAACAGTTTGGTTATTTGTTCCTGGTGCAGAAGTTAATGTTAATGTTCCATCACCTGTGACAATTATTCTTCCGGAAGCGGTTGGAATAATACATGGGCCCGTTGTATTTACTGTAAAATTGAATATTCCGCTTACTGAAGGAATGCCTGAAATTGTAATCACACCACCGGCAAATGTTCCTGTAACTCCGGCTGGTAATCCGGTTACGTTGCCACCAGTTCCACTGCCACCAACGGAATAAATAATTGTAACTATTGGTGTGTTGATACAAACAGTTTGGTTATCTGTTCCGGCACCAGAAGTTAAAGTAAGTGTGCCATCCGCTGTAACTGTTATTGTACCTGAAACAATAGGATTAACGCATGCTCCGGTGGTTGTTATCGAATAATTAAATACACCGCTTACTGTTGGGGTGCCGGCTATAGTTATCACACCAGCGGCATAAGTTCCCGTGACACCCGCTGGTAATCCGGTTACATTACCTCCTGTTACACCTCCTCCAACAGCATAAGTAATATTAGTGATGGATGTATTAATACACACCGTTTGATTATCCGTTCCGGGTGGTGAGGTTAAATTAATAGTGCCACTAGGACCTATAATAATTTGCCAGGTATAGACAAGGCTTGGGCAACCGGTGGTAGTTTCAACAACTAATGTTGCGTTATAAGTTCCCGCTATCGTATATGGATGTACCTGATTGGGAGGATTAGGTGCAAAAACAATTACAATGGGTGAACCATCTCCAAAGTTCCATGTCCATTTATTAATTGTGGCCCCTGGTCCTGGATTTGAATTATCTATAAAAGAAACTGGATCATTTACACAAAATGGCCCGGTAACCGAAAAGTTTGCACTAGGGGGATCATTTACTGTTACCTGATGACTAATCGTATCCAGTAAACAACCTGGTGTTGTAATTCCCACATATTTCACCGTATAGGTACCGGATCCTGAAAATAAATGCGTAGGGTTTCTTAGATTTGAATTATTGGCAGGACCACTTGCAGGGTCCCCAAAATCCCACCAGAATCGATAGGTCGGTTTAGGTACCTGTGGCGTTGTTTCAGTAAACTGAACAGGTTGAGTTGAACAACCGCTACTTGTTGTCCAGCTAAAACTTCCTGCAGGCGGATCATAAATTTGTAACTGAAAATCATAAGACTGTTCATTGCCACAACCTTCATTTGTACTTCTATAAGCAGTAATTGTAAGCGTATTTGCTCCAGCCGAAATAAAATTGTAAAACCCGGGAAGTGAATACCAGTTTACCTGCCTGCCAAGAATAATTCTGGTTGAATCTATAACAGGGGGTACCTGCATCACAGGAAAATTATTTGGCGAGATAGCAGCACTATTAGATAAATCCCATTTCAGGGAATCAAACCTTATCGCAACAGGAGGAGAGCCAAGAGTAGAATCCGGAAAATAAACTTTAAATTTAAAAGGGGCACCAACACAAGCGGAGTTGTTTTCTGTTCCATATTGTGTTTCCAGGGATACTCCATTTGTAAGATCAATAACATTGGTACCCGCCGAGTACGCATACGATTCAAAATTCCCCTGCTGAAAACCATAACAGATAGCATTAAACCCGGTATCAGCAGTTAAGTGATGCGATCCGGATATTGCAGGTACAAACTGATGCTGCAAGTATGAATAACCCGGGATGTTCAAAGCAACCTGAAATGCTGTTGAAGGAATAGCTCCATCAATTTTAAAAGAACCTGCAGATACAGTTGGAATAAGTACATTCAGCCATTGACGGTTAATATTTTGCTGGGTTGATGCAAAAATTGTTATGTCCTTGATATTTTGCTCAATTGCGTTAAGAATGACCATGTCAGGGTCTCCATTGTTTGTGCCTGAACAGGCACTTGTTTGTGCATATTCTATTACACAAATTGGTTTATCAGCAGTAATACTGGTTGGCTGAGTCAATGTTACCGGGGTAATATTATATGTGGCCGGGTAAATATCTCCGGCATTTAGATTTGCCGTGAAAACACCATTCATATAAACTGATGTGTTGTCCTCTGATGCCATGATCCGGTATGGATTTCCGTTTGTATAGTCGCCAAAAGGAATGAATCCATAGTTCTTTCCCCATGTTGGTATTGGATAAAGTTGCTGGAAGAGAGGGTCATAAGAATTGGGATTAGTGCAGTTGAATGTTCCAATTGTAGAAGCGGAACTCCCGGAAAAAACAGCAATAGGCAGGCAAGAAATACCGAAGCCAGCAATAGATTCGATCAAAGAACTGGTAACATCACTTGTTGCCTGGTACTGGTACATATCGCCCGCATTCAGGAAAGATAATACAAATGGTGCCCCGGCTGTACCATTTGAGTATGGTGTAACCTTGACCTGTGAGTTTGCTCTTGTTGCAATTATTTGAAATTGACAGCGGGAATTTTGTCCACCAGCGCTTAATGGCGTATATGTATAACTTGCCGCCCGGTATTTTTTCCCAAGTACCGCTGTAGGCAGTAATAATGTTGCTGCACTACGAGCATTTCCATATTGCTGGCAATAGGCGACAATTGCAGGTTGGCCCGGGTTTACAGAAATCTTAAGTGATTTTTGAATTATCATATTAGACTCTGCATTACTTATATGAGCAAGATTATAGGGAATATTAATCGAAGTAATACCATTCGCCGCCACGTTCCAGTTTGCAGAAAATGTACCGTTGGTCATTACGATAGTTCCTGAACTTGCCTGATCTGAGGTAATCCAAATACTCATCTGGCCGTTAGCCCCAGAAGGAATATGATTAGGAAAACAAAACCAGAACTCTTTTCCTTTATTGGAAAAATCCTGGGCATAAGAAGTATTACCAAGCAGAATTGCAAGTACAAGGGCACAAAGCAGTTTTAATTTTCTCATTATTCCAACGTCCTGAATGTGAAAAAAGAAGAAACGAATCTACAAAAAACAATATAAATAACTAAGGGATAATACGAGAACCTGAATAAATAGTTGAAAGTTGATTAGAAATAAGAGAATTTAAGCTGATTATTAGTCTTTTCCATTTGGAGTAAGGTTATTTTACCCACCAAAAAAGAATCCACGAAATTATTCAACCGACATTACGTTAAAAGCAATTGAAGAATCAAAACAACAGGCACAAAAAACATTAAACAGGCTGAAAGCTGTTCGCAGTAAAAGATTATTCACCTGTAATATTTTTCCGGGGTTACCAGCACCGGGGGCATTTCCCGCTATACTTATTGCCAATAGTAAACCCGATAATAATTTCATGAGTGCCGTGGCTAACTGTATTTAATGCCGTAGTAGTAATATCATAAGCATAACCAACATTAAAGGTATTGCTGACATTGAGACCAATCATCCCGGCATACCCATCCTGGTAGCGATAACTGCCGCCCAACCAAAGCAGGTCCATATACTGCAGTTTTAAATTCATCTCAGGCTGAAAATTATTTTTAGATGAGCCCTGAACATACTTCAGCATCACAGATGGAATGGCATTCACCGATTCGCCAAGCATAAAGCGATAGCCGGCTGTTAAAAATATATGCGGAATCAATCTTCCTTTGGCAATATAGGTGGCATCATCTGTAAATGAGAGTTTTTGCGGAATGACCTGCTGGGCAGAAAGGCCGATAAAATAATTCTTTGAATACAACCATAATCCAACACCAAGGTCAGGCCTCACCCGGTTAATTTCTTTACTGATGGCCACGCTGGTAGCCGGATCAAACGGATCTCCATTCCCCGAATAATCAAGCTTGGATTTATCAAGGCTAACATTGGTTATTCCTGCTGAAAATCCTGCTGCCAGGTTTGTTGTTGGGCTTAATCCCAAATGATAGGCATAAGTGGCATCAATGGTAAAGCGGTTAAAACTTCCCGTCCTGTCATTGATCATCGTTAACCCGATGCCATGATGCGGATCAGCCGCCGTATAATTTTCCCAATAAAATTTCCCTCTTGGATTTTGCCCGGGCACATCAAAGGAAGTGGAAGAAGTGCGATAGTCACTTTTGCCAATCGGAGCTTGTATGGAGAAATATGTAGTCTTGGGTGCGCCGTTCAATCCCACCCACTGATCACGGCCACTGATCTTTACATCCGTGTAATTTTCAATACCACTGAGGGCAGGATTAAGAATATAGTTGTTCAGAATGTATTGGGTATAATGAGGACGCTGCTGCGCCTGCACCTGCATACATAAAAACAAAATCGGTATAGTCAGTAATTTCTTTTTCATTGTTTAACGGATTACATCCACATATCCAGACATTATTTTTCTTCCGTTTTTCGGATTTACAATATAATAATAAGTGCCAACAGGAACAGGATTACCATTGATGGTTCCATCCCATGGTTTGGTGTAGCCCTCTGAATGATAAATATGCTGCCCGTAACGGTTATATATATCAACGGTGCTTCCCGGGTAAGTATCCAGGTATTGTATCACCCAGGTATCATGTATTCCATCTCCATTCGGACTGAAAATATTCGGAATGGCCGGGGCCTTCAGCACTTTCACAAATACATCACCCGTTCTTGAACATCCTTTATCAGATGTAACAGTAAGGATATAGGTATAGTCATAAGGCGGAGAAGCAATAGTGTATGCAATATTCGGATCGCTTAAATGGAAATTGGGTGTCCATGTGTACGATACCGGCATATTGGTAACAAGTACAGGCGTCAATGTAACCTGCCCGCCCTCCAGCATAAATTTATCAGGGCCTGCATCTACCACCGGATAGGGATTTACATAAACAGTTTTAGTAGCTGTAGTACTGCGGCAACCATTGCTGTTAAAAATGAAAAGGCTGACGTTGTAAGTACCAACGGCACTGTAAGTGTAAGAAAATGTTGGAATGTTTTTTACATTGCCATCATCCATTGTCCAGTTATACTGAGTAATGATGCCATCCAGCGGGTTGCTTGTATTATTGAATGTAAAGCTGCTGCCGACGCAAACATCAATCTTATCAACATTAAAGGATGCCAGTGGTTGCGGATGAACTGTGTTCAGGATTATTGTTGTATCATGTACACAACCTGCAGCACTCGTTACCTGAAGGTTCACAGTAAATGGTCCGGTGGATATGTAGATATGCGATGGATTTATCTGTGTTGAAGTATTATTGACTCCACTGCCCGGATCACCAAAATTCCATAAATAATTAAGTGTTCCTTGTGTGCCATCAGCAATGGTAGAAAGATTACTAAATGCAACATTGGCATTAGGCAAACAGGAACTGGCCGGTTTACTGAAATTTGGTTTAGGCTGCGGGTTCACATATACCGGTATAGTCCGGACAGTGCTTTTGCAACCATTGCTGGTAGTAACATATAGTGTTACATTATAATTTCCCCACCCGGTGAATAAATGAGTCGGATTTTGTAAAGTAGAAGTATTTAATACCCCACTTGCAGGATCGCCAAAATTCCATGTCCAGCCAACAATGGTGCCTGATGCAGCCGGAATGGTAGAGGTAGTGCTGTTAAAATCAATAGCAGATTTTTCACATACCAATGCCGAATAAGTAAACCGGGCAGAGGCGCTATCCAGTACAGTAATTGAATTGGACATTGTATCAACACAACCAGCAGCGGTGGATGTAAATGTGTACATAAGCGTAAAAGTGCCCGGCCCTACTGATGCAGGATTAAATATACCACCAGGTGTTATTCCCGGTCCACTGAATACACCTGTACCCGGCACTCCTCCAATTTCACTCGCCTGAGTTATCTGGAATGGAACTGCATCAAGACAAGCATCCGGCATATTATTAAACTGCACAAGCGGAGCTGCATTTACTGTAATATTTCTAAGCTTGTCGTTTACACAAACTCCACCAGAATAAGCCCTGTATCGGATAGTAAATACCCTGGTAAGCGGCGCCTGGAAATTTGGATATAAATGTTTGTACACTTTGCCTGAAAAAGGAAAATTGTCGGTATCAAAAACGGCGGGTTGGCCAACATTATCCCAATAAATTTCTACTTTGGTGATAGTACCCGGGAAAACGGTTGAAGCTTCAGCAATAGCAACAGAATCATTGGCACATAGGGTTGTTGGATTTTGTACAGTGAAATCTGCCACAGGGAAACTTCCGTTAACAAATAAAACCTGGGTAATTGTATCCCTGCATCCCCGGTTACTTGTAACAATCAACCGAACATTATAGGCACCTGTGGCAGAATAACTATGCTGCGGGTTCTGCAACGTGGATATATTATTAACACCACTTGGAGGATCACCAAAGTTCCAATCCCATGCAACAATATTATCCGGTAATGCTACTTTACTTGTGTCAGTAAACTGGGCATAGGTATCATTGAGGCAAACTTCAGGAATAATATAACCTGCCAATGGCCTTGCATTGATGACCACCTGTTGTGATGGATTTATACTTACACAACCATTGTTGGTTGTAACAACCAGTGTAACATTATATGTTCCGGAATTAGCAAAAGTATGCGTTGGATTTTGCAAATTGGATGTATTAGCTGGGCCGCTTGCAGGATCGCCAAAATCCCATGCCCAACTGGTAATGTTTCCGGCATTGGCAACAGATATATCTGTAAAGCTTATTGTTCTTGTTTCGCAGGATGGTGCAGTAAAAGTAAAATTGGCTGTTGGGAGCGGATACACAAGAATAGTTCCGGTTGCAGATGGTGTTACACATGGGCCGGTTGTTGTTACTGTGTAATTAAATGTTCCGCTAATCGTTGGTGTGCCCGATATTGTTATAATGCCACCAGCAAAACTTCCGGTAACTCCCGCAGGTAATCCGCTTACACTGCCTCCTGTTCCAGTTCCGCCAACAGAATAGGTAATTGTAGTTATTGGTGAATTCAAACAAACAGCCTGGTTATTTGTTCCCGGTGCTGAGGTCAATGTTATTGTGCCATCACCTGTAACTGTTATGGTTCCATTTGCGGATGGTGTTACACAGGGGCCGGTTGTTGATACTGTATAATTAAATACACCGCTTACCGTTGGTGTGCCGGATATTGTTATAATACCAGCAGCAAAACTTCCGGTAACTCCTGCAGGTAATCCGCTTACACTGCCTCCTGTTCCACTTCCTCCAACTGCATAAGTGATATTAGTGATCGGAGTATTGATACATACCGTTTGGTTATTGGTTCCGGGCCCTGAGGTCAATGTAATTGTTCCATCTGCTGTAACTGTTATTGTTCCGGTAGCAGTAGGCGTTACACACGGACCTGTTGTATTTACAGTGTAATTAAATACACCACTTACCGTTGGTGTGCCCGATATTGTAATAATACCACCAGCAAAACTTCCGGTAACTCCAGCCGGTAATCCGCTTACACTACCTCCTGTTCCGCTTCCTCCAACTGCATAAGTAATATTTGTGATTGGAGTATTGATACAAACTGTTTGATTATCCGTCCCAATTGCTGAGGTTAATGTAACTGTGCCATCGGCTGTAACTGTGATGGTTCCATTTGCGGATGGTGTTACACATGGGCCGGTTGTTGATACTGTATAATTAAATACACCGCTTACCGTTGGTGTGCCGGATATTGTTATAATACCAGCAGCAAAACTTCCGGTAACTCCTGCAGGTAATCCGCTTACACTGCCTCCTGTTCCACTTCCTCCAACTGCATAAGTGATATTAGTGATCGGAGTATTGATACATACCGTTTGGTTATTGGTTCCGGGCCCTGAGGTCAATGTAATTGTTCCATCTGCTGTAACTGTTATTGTTCCGGTAGCAGTAGGCGTTACACACGGACCTGTTGTATTTACAGTGTAATTAAATACACCACTTACCGTTGGTGTGCCCGATATTGTAATAATACCACCAGCAAAACTTCCGGTAACTCCAGCCGGTAATCCGCTTACACTACCTCCTGTTCCGCTTCCTCCAACTGCATAAGTAATATTTGTGATTGGAGTATTGATACAAACTGTTTGATTATCCGTCCCAATTGCTGAGGTTAATGTAACTGTGCCATCGGCTGTAACTGTGATGGTTCCATTTGCGGATGGTGTTACACATGGGCCGGTTGTTGATACTGTATAATTAAATACACCGCTTACCGTTGGTGTGCCGGATATTGTTATAATACCAGCAGCAAAACTTCCGGTAACTCCTGCAGGTAATCCGCTTACACTGCCTCCTGTTCCACTTCCTCCAACTGCATAAGTGATATTAGTGATCGAAGTATTGATACATACCGTTTGGTTATTGGTTCCGGGGCCAGAAGTTAAAGTAATGGTGCCATCGGCTGTAACTGTTATGGTTCCATTTATGGATGGTGTCACACATGGGCCGGTTGTTGATACTGTATAGTTAAATACACCGCTTACCGTTGGTGTACCCGATATTGTTATAATGCCTCCGGCAAAACTTCCGGTAACTCCCGCAGGTAATCCGCTTACACTGCCTCCTGTTCCGCTACCTCCAACTGCATAAGTGATGTTAGTGATTGGAGTATTGATACAAACTGTTTGATTATCCGTCCCAATTGCTGAGGTTAATGTAACTGTGCCATCGGCTGTAACTGTTATTGTTCCATTTGCGGATGGTGTTACACAGGGGCCGGTTGTTGATACTGTATAATTAAATACACCGCTTACCGTTGGTGTGCCGGATATTGTTATAATACCAGCAGCAAAACTTCCGGTAACTCCTGCAGGTAATCCACTTACACTGCCTCCTGTTCCACTTCCTCCAACTGCATAAGTGATATTAGTGATCGGTGTATTGATACATACCGTTTGGTTATTGGTTCCTGGCCCTGAGGTTAAAGTAATAGTTCCATCGGGAAGTATTGTAACTGGTAGCGTAAATACAAGGCTTGCACAACCGGTTGTCGTTTGTACAACCAGGGTAACATTATAAGTCCCTGCAGCGGCATAACTATGCACCTGGCTAGCATTGGTATTAGCAATAACCGGAGGCGAACCATCACCAAAATTCCATGTCCATTGATTGATAATGGCGCCACCCTGAACAGTTGAATTATCGGTGAAAGTTATTGGAACACCAATACAATAAGGCGCTGGTGAAGCAGTAAAGTTTGCCACAGGCGGGTCATCAAGCGTTAACTGATGGCTGATCGTATCAAGTAAACAGCCTGGTGTTGTAATAGCAGCATATCGTACTGTGTAAGTACCTGAACCTCCCATAAACGTGTGTGCAGGATTTCTAAGCGTTGAATTATTTGCAGGCCCGCTGGCTGGGTCTCCAAAATCCCACCAGAAACGATAGGTTGGTTTCGGTGCCTGTGGAGTAGTTTCAGTAAACTGGACAGGTTGAGTTATACAACCATTGCTGGTCCATGTGAAATTTCCTGAGGGAGGATTTGTAATTTGTATCGGAAACTCATAAACCTGTTCTGTTCCGCATCCTTCATTAGTGCTTCTGTAAGCCGTTAGTATAAGCGTATCAAAACCTGGTGAAATAAACGAATAAATTCCAGGGATAGAATACCAGTTTACCTGCCTGCCGTACCTAATATTAGTTGAATCTATAGTGGGGGGTATCTGTACAATAGGAAAATTATTGGGAGAAATAATATTACGATTGGTTAAATCCCATCTCAAAGAATCAAACCTGATCTCCACAGGAGGTGTTGCAAGATTTGAATCCGGGTAATAAAGTTTAAACCTAAACGGAGAATAAGTACAAACCGACGATACAGAATCAATTCCATATTCTGTTTCCAAAATCATTCCCTGGGTCAGGTCCTTTACATATGTACCGGCATTATACCCGTATGACTCAACATCTCCAAACCCATAGGCATAAGCACTAAAAGCAGAATCAGCCTTTAACCTTGAAATCGGAGTGGCAATTGGGATATTCTGCTTTAGATAAGAATAACTCGTTCCGGGAATGACCTGCCACGCAGCACCCGGCGGACTGCCATTTATTCTAAAAGTACCCGTAGTCGCAGTCTTCATTACTACATTGATATAATGGACAGTTACATTGCTGTTATTTCCCGGAACAGCTGTCCTGATAGCTGAATATACTGTAATATCATTTATTGTTTGTTCTACAGAACTCAGCGTAATCATTTCCGGATCCGACTGAGTTACCGGGTTGCCACAATTTTGAGTTGTAATATATTCTATAACCTGAATTGGTTTATCGGCCTCGAGATAAGTCGGGAACTCGGAAGTATATTCATAACATAACTTGGTAGCATTAAACCCTCCAAGTATTGTTGTAACTCCATTTTCAGTTTTTCTAACAGAAGTAGTTATATCTTTTACAAAAACCCGGACAATATCTACATTATGGTCTGAAAGGCTGGCTGTTTTTTTTAACGGAGTAGTAAAAAATTTCTTTCCCCAAGCTCCGTATGGAAATAATTGCTGATAAAAATTATCGCCTCCATTACCACTCCCGCAATTAATGGCCGACCAGGTACTTGCTGAAACAACAGCAATTGGCTGGCATCCACCACCTCCTATTGCAACCGATTTGACCCTTGTTCCTGACATATCAGTGTTCTGAGGAAACTGTAGTTGATAAACATCTCCCGGGTTGGCAAGGGTTATTGTATATGGAACCCCGGCAAGCCTGGCACCATTTCTTGAATTTATTGAAGGCGTTATCTCCACTTGTGTATTTGGCAAAGATGCCATAACATTTAACTCTCCATAACCCTGGTTGGTGCCACTGCCACCATTATTTGCATAGCTTGGAACTATATATTCTTTACCCCAAACATTAGTAGGTAGCGAAAGGGTCGCTCCAGACCTTGCAGAATTGATGATGTGTGCATAAACAACAATTGGAAGTACTGATATTACATGCACAGCAGCCCCGGTTTTAATACCATCCTGAAGATTTCCAAGATGGATATAAGAATTTGATCCGGCAAATCCGCCTCCAGTGCCAAAAAAAAGTACGGTTATATTGTTTGCTGTAACTGTAAATGGTATAAGTGTACCATTATCATTAATTGAACCGGTGGTATTTACATCACTTGTAAGATATAAACCCAGTATTGAACCCGTACCATTAATATGCTCCGGGTAACTTATCCAAAAGTCTTTGCCTTTATTTGAATAATCCTGGGCATAAGAAGTACTACCATAAAGTATGGCAAGTACGAGGGTACTCAGCAGATAAAATTTTTTCATTAGTCCAAGTCCTGAATGTGCAGAAACCGTGTACGAATCTACAAAAAACAATGTAATTAAGTAAGGGAATTTACTACCATCTGAAAAAATATTTAAAAGGTTGATTTGTTATGGACAGTTGGTAAGTTCCCCATAAAAGTTGACCACTTAAGAGTTTGAGCAGGGCTTTTCATACACCACGAAACTGCCCAAATGGTTTCAACAAAGTTCGTATATCTACTTTTTCTGAACCACTTAAACTATCAGTGCAAAATGAGATCGCAAATGCATGACAGGCAGGTTTACTAACGCCAGCAGCCCCGGGTCCGGGGCTGCTGGCAATTGAAATAATTCTGAGCATAAGACATCTTAAAGAAGATAGATAACAGAAGTAAACAATATTTTTATCTCATTTGCAATACAATATGGTAAATTAAAAATAAAATTACCCTATAGTTTTAAAAACACAACTGACTTACTTAAACCATTTTTATTAGTCGCTGTTAAATAATATACCCCGGTTTTCAAAGCCGATACATTAATATTTCCACCCGAAAAATAATTCTTTCTCTGCAAAACTACTGTTGTCATTTGGTTCGTTACAGTTATATTAAAAGGCGAATGACTGGTCCTTTCATTTTCATATATCCTTACATTTAATTCTGAATTAACCGGGTTGGGGCTTATTGCAATTTTAATTGGGTTAATGTTTGTATTTGGATTGGGCTCCTTTCCTGATACTTGTTCCGGTCTTTGAAAATCTGTTTGCAGGTTTAATTTGGTGATAAAAACCGGAGCTGTATTCTGATTAATATTCGGCAATATTTGATTTCCTATTTCGGTTTGATTGGTACAAGATGAACAGTACCATCCTGAAATATAAAGGTCATTCCCATCAATCGCATATTGAAAGTTTTCAGAAAAATTTGATGTCAGGATTTTCCTGGAGCTCATATTAATCACATCAACGTTGAGAGCATATATATAATTATCGCTGCTATTAAAAACAAGGAACCTGTCGCTTGTATAACCACTCGTATTAATTGGCTGGTAATAGAACAAACTCTGATTATTAAAACCAGGTATATTAACCGGCGAAATTCCTCCGCTTGTATAATCATATTGAATTAAAACACCTGCTTGATCGGTAAAGTAAATTTTATTCAGGTTATCGATAATAAAAGTATAGCCCCCGTTAAAATTTACAGGAAGCGGGCCAACATATTGTTGAGTAAAATTAGTTCCGTCAAAATGATAAACCCCCAGGTAGTAAAAATTATTAACTTCTCCTATTAACAACAAGTCATCCAAGTCCAGATTATAATAATGCATAGAGAAATTAAACCCCGGATTAAAAGGTATTGTGTTTCCATTTATGTGTATATTCAGAATTGGGCCTGAGGTAGACCAATCCTCAGTAATAATAGCCCCGTTTTTGGTTTCTGCTATTATCTCTTCATCTCTTAATAGACTGACAGGTGGAGTTACAGTATTGCCGGTGGTTCCGTTGATAAAATAGTTTCCCGGTGGGTTTTGAATTAAATCTTTCATTTGGACTACCCCTGATCTGAGAG
Source organism: Chitinophagaceae bacterium (assembly GCA_032654705.1). Classification (GTDB taxonomy): domain Bacteria; phylum Bacteroidota; class Bacteroidia; order Chitinophagales; family Chitinophagaceae; genus JJ008. The sequence continues at coordinate 930,208 of JAULAZ010000003.1, read as the reverse complement.
AAAAAATTGGTAAATTTTTTTCGCTAATCCAATTAGTTATTCCGGATTGTGTGTACTGTAAAGTATTTGAATAAGGTTGGGAAGGCGGGGGAAATACTCCCATATGGTTATAAAAAGTGGAATTTGTAATAAATGCCGCTGCGCCAAAAATTACATCGCCCTGGTAGTCTTTAATCATCCATAAAGGACCATCAATAGTTCCATAGGCTTTTGGCCAATCCTCTTTTGCTTTATGCACCCATTGAGGAAGAACCGTCCAATGATTAGTACCTTGTGCTAGTTGTAACTCATTAGGATTGTAACTACAGCCCGGATAAGCCAGATCCGGTAATTGGATAGCACCGAGTCGACCGTAAAAAGTTCCTCCACCATCATTACAAACATATATTTTATTATCAATCGCAAGCTGCAATCCCCAAGTCAGGTCAGTTGTTGGTATGGGATTATTTAAAGAATCCAAAGGAACTCTGAATTTTCCTATTAAAGTTTTTGTGTATTTTCCCATATCATATTGATATAAATAGATATACGGATCATACAAGATGGCTTTAATCTTTTCTTCCTGATCGATATAATGATTAATAGAAAAATAAATGTAATAGACTTCAGTGCTATCAGGCAGTATATGCTTGTTAGGAGAAAATTCAAGTCCATAAGCCGGATGAGATACAGGCGGAACATTAATAACTGTTCTCTCAAACGTTACTCCACCTGTTTGATCGAATCTGTATAGATTCACAGCAGTTGTAGCCGCATCACAGAGATATGCGCCATCAGGTGAAAACTTTGCTGTACCAAATCCATCAAGTAACGGATTACCCGGATAATTTGAATTGTCGAGTTCTGTCCACATATCCGGCCTAGGGTTTGGACCATCTGTACCGTTATGAATACCGTTTTCCGTTATCAGATAACTATAAACATATCTCTTTGTAACACCCCCTACATCAAAACGGGGAAGAAATGCAACCCAGATTTTATCCTTGCTACTATTTAAGGTTGTGGTAATTTTCCCCATTTCTATTTTAAGACCTGTACCGGTACTGTAATCAAAATCAATAAGAGCTCCGGTATGGTCTTTTAGTGAGATATTTTTTTGCCCTTGGACAATATCTCCATTTTGATTGTTTAAAGACATATCCACAACAGAATAATGAATTCCGCCATGCACTATGGGAGGTGGGTTGTTGAAGCTAATTATAAAAATGTAATAAATAAATGGATGATTTGGTTTTGGCACTATAACAATATTCTGTGTTCCTGTAGTATATGCACCCCATAAATCATGACCATTGAACATTGGATTACCGTCTTTTCCCCAAACGGTAACTCCGTTGGTATAAAACTGTAACACTCCATTGTCGTCACTGACGCTGGCGACATTAAGACTATAATTTTCTGGAATTATGTTGCTGTTCATGGTAACAGGCGGTGGTGAATTGAAATCTACACGGGCATGATACCCAAAACACCAATTGGCATTTTGCAGGTTTTGTCCAAATGAATGAGATGTGATCAGGAATGCTGAAAAGACGAAGAATAATTTTTTCATAACATAAAATTTAAGGTAATGGGAAGTTAGATAAAAAATCAACTCGACCTTTTATTTTTACCTTTTTTTTTGCAATAAAGGAGTTATCTAACAAGCCCGGATTGAGAGAGCAGTTTCATTTCCAGCAACGGGCATTTCTTACGAATTTTAATGCGGATGGTTCACAAACAAATACATAGCTACCTGCAAAACCGGTAAAATCGTAATTACTTTCTCATGGCTTAACGGATTACATCTACATAACCTGACATTATTTTTCTTCCGTTTTTCGGATTAACGATATAGTAATAGGTTCCCACCGGAACAGGATTGCCATTAATGGTTCCATCCCATGGTTTGCTGTAACCCTCGGAATGATAAATATGCTGCCCGTACCTGTTATAAATATCAACGGTACTTCCCGGGTAGGTTTCCAGGTATTGTATCACCCAGGTATCATGAAGGCCATCTCCATTGGGACTGAAAATATTCGGTATGGCCGGATACTTGAGTACTTTGATAAATACCTGGTCAGTGGCGCTGCATCCTTTATCCGTTGTTACCTGAAAAGTATATGTTTTATCATCCGGTGGCCTTGCAATGGTATTGGGAATAGTGGGATCACTCAGGTACTGCGATGGAATCCAAAGATATGTGACCGGCATGGTGGCAGTTAATACAGGTGTCAACATAACCTGCCCTCCTTCCAGCATAAATTTATCCGGACCAGCATTTACCGGCGGATATGGATTTACAAATACAGTCTGGCTGAATGTTGTACTGCGGCATCCATTGCTGTTAAATATAAACAGGCTTACATTATAGGTACCAATTGTACTGTAAGTATAAGTAAAGGTTGGAATGTTTTTTACATTGCCATCCCCCATTGCCCAGTTATACTGGGTAATAGTTCCATCCATCGGATTACTTGTATTATTGAATACAATACCACTACCAATACATACATCAATTTTATCTGTTGTAAAAGATGCCAGTGGTTGCGGATGAACAGTAGTGAGATTTATTGTAGTATCATGCACACAACCTGCACCACTTGTAATCTGTAAATTCACCGTAAAAGGTCCTGTTGAGGTATAGACATGCGATGGATTAGCCAGTGTTGATGTATTATTTAACCCACTGCCCGGGTCACCGAAATTCCATAAATAACTAAATGATGCCTGTGTGCCATCTGCAATAATGGAAAGGTTACTGAATGCAACACTGGCATTTGGCAAACAGGAACTGGGCGGTGTGCTGAAATTTGGTTTGGGCTGCGGGTTCACAAATACGGGTAAAGTACGGACAGTACTTTTGCATCCATTACTGGTGGTAACGAAAAGAGTAACATTATAAGTTCCCCAACCGGTAAATAAATGTGATGGATTTTGCAAAGTGGAAGTATTTGATGCCCCACTTGCAGGATCGCCAAAATTCCATGTCCAGCCAATAATGTTTCCATTACCCGCAGGGATTGTTGAATTGGTACTATTAAAACTTATACTATTCTTTTCACAAGCAAGCGGCTGAACAGCAATTTTTGCTGAAGCAGTATCCCAAACTGTAATAGTATTACTGGCAGTGTCAATGCATCCACCCGCAGTTGAAGTAAAAGTATAAAGTATCCTATGGGTGCCCGGCCCTGCCACTGCAGGTGAGAATAACCCGGTTAATGATACACCCGGACCTGTGAAAATTCCGTTGCCCGGTACTCCCCCAATTTCACTGGCTATTGCTGGTGGAATCTGGTAAGGTGCAGCATCATAACAAATGTTTGGCATAGGATTAAACTGAACCAATGGCGCTGCATTAACAGTAATAATCCTTGTCTTCTCGTTTTCACAAACTCCGCCCGAATAAGCCCTGTAGCGGATGGTATAAGTTTTGGTAAGTGGCGTCTGGAAATTTGGAAACAGGTGTTTATATATTTTTCCCGGAACCGGATAATTATCTAAAATATCAGGAGGTCCCGGTGGACCGGCAGCTGCATCATCAAACCACATTTCAACCTTTGTAATCGAACCCGGAAAAACAGTGGAGGCTTCCATGATTGAAACAGAATCGTTGGCACATAATGTGGCGGGATTTACCACGGTGAAATCAGCGACAGGGTAACTTCCATTGACAAATAAAACCTGCATGATAGTATCCCTGCATCCCCTGTTGCTTGTAACAATCAATTGAACATTATATGAACCGGTAGCAGAATAACTATGTTGGGGGTTTTGCAAAGTTGATGTATTTAACGGACCACTTCCCGGATCATCAAAGTTCCAATTCCAGGCAACAATATTATCGGGTAATGCAACTTTACTTGTATCGGTAAATTGTGCATAGGTATCATTAAGACAAACTTCTGGTATTATATAACCTGCCAACGGCCTTGGGTAAATAATAACCTGCTGTGCAGGATTGATACTTACACATCCAAAGTCAGTTGTAACTACAAGTATAACATTATAGGTTCCTGCCGTTGCATAAGTATGACAAGGGTTTTGAACAATTGAATGTGCTGATCCATCTCCAAAATCCCAATCCCAACTTACTATAGTTCCTGCATTGGCAACTGAGATGTCAGTAAAACAAATCGTTCTTGTTTCGCAGGATGGAGTTGAAACAGTAAAATTGGATGACGGCAGAGGACGAACCAAAATAGTTCCCATTGCAGTTGGCGTAACACAAGGTCCTGTAGTATTGACTGTATAATTAAATACACCGCTTACAGAAGGGCTACCTGTTATAGTTATTACGCCGCCGGCAAAAGTTCCTGTAACTCCGGCAGGTAACCCGGTTACACTGCCCCCTGTTCCACTACCAGCAACTGCATAAGTAATAGGAGTTATTGGCGAGTTTAAACAAACAGCCTGGTTATTGGTCCCGGGAGCAGAGGTTAAAGTAATCGTGCCATCGGCAGTAACTGTTATGGTTCCGGTAGCTGTTGGATTTACACATGGTCCCGTAGTTGATACGGTATAAATGAATGTACCACTCACTGCGGGTGTGCCTGAAATAGTTATCACGCCACCGGCAAATGTTCCGGTAACCCCGGCCGGTAATCCGCTGACGCTGCCACCATTACCACTGGCTCCTACTGCATAGGTAATGTTTATGATTGCTGTATTGATGCAAACCGTTTGATTATTTGTACCGGGTGCTGAGGTCAATGTTATAGTACCATCAGCAGTAACTGTTATTGTTCCGGTTGCTGTTGGCGTTCCACATGGGCCCGTGGTATGCACGGTATAATTAAATACACCGCTTACTGAAGGAGCTGGAGCTCCTATTATGCCAATACCACCAGGGTTAGGAAGATACATACCGATAACTCCTGCAGGTAATCCGGTTACATTACCACCTGTAACACTTCCACCCGTAGCATACCAAATATTTACAATGGGAGTGTTTATACAAACAGTTTGGTTATCAGTTCCTGGCGGAGAAAATAAAGCAATAGTGCCATCTGCAGTTACTGTTATCGTTCCTGAAGCGATTGGATTTATACAAGGCCCGGTGGTTGTAACAGTATAATTAAAAACGCCGCTTACTGTAGGTGTTCCGCTAATTGTTATTACACCAGCAGCAAAACTTCCGGTAACGCCGGTTGGTAACCCGGTTACAATGCCGCCATTACTGCTGCCACCTACTGTATAAATAATATTCGTTATGGGTGTGTTGATACAAACCGTTTGGTTATTGGTTCCGGGGGCTGATGTCAAAGTAATAGTACCATTGGGAAGTATTGTGACCAGCGACGTAAATAAGATACTGGAACAACCGGTAGTAGTCGTCACCACCAATGTTACATTATAAGTACCCGGTAAAGCAAAAATATGAGTTGGATTTTGAAGATTCGAAGTATTATTAGGGCCACTTGCAGGATCACCAAAATTCCATGCCCATTGATTTATTATTGCGCCACCGGTGGCAGTTGAAATATCCGTAAAACTAATTATAAAACCTTCGCAGGCAGGCGAAGAAAAACTAAAGTTGGCAAGAGGTGGATTATCAAGCGTTACCTGGTGACTGATGGTATCAATTAAACAACCCGGTGTTGTTATTGCTGAATAACGTACTGTATAAGTACCGGGGCCGGAAAATAAGTGCGACGGATTTCTTAGCGCTGAGTTATTGGCAGGCCCACTGGCAGGGTCACCAAAATCCCACCAGAAATGATAAGTTGGCTTAGGAGATTGTGGTGTTGTTTCAGCAAACTGTACAATTTGATTTGCACAGCCATTGGTAGTCCATGTAAAACTACCAGGCGGCGGGTCAGAAACCGTGAGATTGAAATCAATATTCTGAACAGCACCGCAATCGGCATTAGGAATATAAGTGGTGATAGTAATGGGAAATACACCCATTGCAGTTAAAGTATAATAGGTGGGCAAGGAATACCAGTGTATTACTTTCCCATTCACCACGGTTGATGAATCTTCAGTTACGTTTCCCACATTATTCACCATTATATTGGTATTATTGGGTAACATTCCTGAAGCATTATGAAAATCCCAGTACATGGAATCGGGTATATAAGGCAATGAAACTTTGAACCTAAATGGCGAGTTTGTACAAACGGATGGTGTTGTTTCAATCCCCCACTGTGATGTTACACCAATTTGCTGGTATAGGTCCCTGATATTGGTCCCCGCATTATAACCATATGATTCCACAGCTCCGTATCCATAGGCGCTTGCATTAAACCCTGAGTCGGATTGCAACGTATGGGTGCCTACACTTACTTGTTGTTGCAAATAAGAATAATTGCTGTTTTGCGGATGTACCACAAAGGGGTTTGCCGGTATGGCTCCATCTAATCGAAAAGAACTAACGCCGGTTCCTCCGTTAGGGATCAGTACACTGATAAAATGTTCGGTAATGGCATAATGCGGTGTTGCATATAGTAAGACATTGGAAATATTCTGCTCAATCGAACTGAGATAGATGACCTCTGGATCACCATCCCCACTTGGTATTATTCCTGTGTTGCCACATGCCCCGGATGTAGTAATGTATTGGGCCACCATTACGGGTTTATCAGACTGAATGTAGTTAGGCTGATTGGTTGCTGCGATCTGGTAATAAAAATTATTGATTAGTCCGCTTAATGTGACTCCATTTAATCTAACAACAGCAGTTGGATCCGAAACAGCGATCCTGAAATAGTTATATGGCATTCCATAGGTGGGCACGGTCAGGTAATTCTTTCCCCAGGCGGTTTTTGGAAAAGATTGTACAATATAATTATCAGCAGATCCTCCTCCGTTTACCGGGCAGTTAAGATTTATTTTTCCGCTACCTGAGAATACAGCAATTGGTTTGCATTTACCCGAAGCACCAGCTATACTTACAATCTTTGATCCGGTAAGGTCCACACCATTATTTCCGCTAATAGTACCTAATGCATTAAACACCTGCCCCTGGGCTAAATTATAGGTATAGGTCTGCCCCGCAGTCATGGTTTGTGTATTGGCGCTTGGAGTTATTTCAACCCTGGTTGTACCCGTATCAGTTGCCACAACAAAAAAGTAACAATAAGAATAAGCCTGTTGAGAATTCTGGCTCATGTTCAAAGAATAATATTCTTTCCCCAAAGTGTTGGTGGGAAACAATAAAGTAGCACCCGATCTTGCTCCATTGTAGATATGTGCATAGGCTACGATAGGATGGTCGCTGGTAATATGAATCCCTTTGTTCGATGTCCCTTCTGTTCCCAGTCTCGCATCATTGGCGCCGCTTTTGGGTATCGGGGGTGTTTCATAAATAGTATTGGCCGGAATATTCGAATAGGTCTGTGTATATCCGATGGTGGGTATTGAAACGGTAACTGTTGTTATAGATTCTGTGGCAAAATAAAGAACCATTTCCTGGGCGCCGCCGGTTGCATTCAATGTTCCATTGGCATTATACATATCACAATGGGAGCCATACCCTACCCAAAAGTCCTTGCCCTTATTGGAAAAATCCTGGCAATAGGATGTATTTCCAAGCAGCATAGCTAATGCAAGGGTAATAAGCAGGTAGTATTTTCTCATAAGTCCAAAATCCTGGATATAAAGAAACCGGATGCTAATTTAGCCAACCCATCTAAAAATATACTAATTGATTTTATAGTGACTGGTCAAATAGTTAGAAGTTTGATTTGGAATAAGGGAATCTATCGTTTCAGCAGTTTTCTTCTTCCGACTCCTTTCTTTTATTCTACTCCGGTATACCCTCCATAGCTTCTAAAGAAAGAGCCAATCCATCGCCATAAATCACTCAAAAAATGAATGATCAAAATTCATTTACCTGCGATAATAAAGATCCTTGACACAACATATATGAACAGGAATCAACATATTTTAAATTATAGAAAGTAGAAAAGATACAATTAAGCATTTATCGCTGATTTTCAGACAATAGCCCAATTAATTTTGCAATAAGCCAAATGCAATCATTCTGAGGTGATCATTGTTATTATTGAATTTAATATTCGAATATTTAAGTTAAGTAAATCGATATAATAAATTGGCTATATGCATTTTGAATATACTTATTACAGCCCTTTGTTTTAGCTAGATATTTTTTATTAGATTTTCCGAAGAACCTAACTAGATTAGCACAAAACATGAAAAATTATGGGTCATTACATCTCAAATTACGGTAGGGCTTAGGAAGTTGTTTAGCAAAAAAATCTGGCAGTCCTGCCCTACCCTGATTGATGCGAATAGAGCTCTGGTTGGTTACAGGCAGGTAGCGCATAGTTGTCCTTTTTCCATCCCGGGCCCACTGCACATATGGCTGGGCGGGGGGACTCGGGGAAGGAAAAGGCGTTGAGGCGTTTAAGTTTAAATGGATGCATAGGTTTAGTGGTGTGTCTTCTATAGTAACAAGTTTGTAACTTTAGCTAATGGCAAAAGCAAAGAAAGCCCCCAGGAAATTAGCCAAAAAGGATGTTCCCCTGAAGGTTAATACCTCCTTTGAAAACCTGTTGGGAATGGTTATTAATACACCGCCTAAAAAGAAAAAAAATAAGAACCGATAATCCTGATTTTTAAAATTTGAACAATGAAAATATTAAAATTATTAAGCATTATTTGTTCTTACATAGCATCTGCATCTATGCTTATTTGGTTAGTCCCATACATTAAATCTCCGATGACATTCGTCGCCTCTAAGTATGAGTATTTATATTATTTTGGGATAATTGTTCCAGGATTACTTTCAGCAATTCTAAAGGTCATTTATTTAATTCTGGGGAAAAATTACAAAGAGCTTAGACTGTTTCTTATTCAAGTAATGGTCATGATTGTACTGGTTTTGTTTTTAATTTTTGTGGATTACCTATAATGAGAAACAGAACCGCAGGCAAAAAGAAGAATAAATATGGTCATTACATCTCAAATTACGGTAGGGCTTAGGAAGTTGTTTAGCAAAAAATCAGGTAAGCCTACCCCTACCCTGCATGAAACTGCAAAGGGCTGATTTGATATAACCGACAGTCGTGGACTACCTGGTTATATTTAGTCTCTGGCTAAATATTGGCCTTGCAAAGGCCATTAAATATCTAACCCATTGAAATAAAAGCAACTATTAACTTCGGAGGGCCTGCTTACACTGCCGGATTGTCCAATTACATTACCGGATTGCCCACTGACAGCAAAGAAATGCTCGCTAGCAATCAAAAAATGTCCGCTGGCAACCAAAAAATGCTCGCTGGCAGTCGTGGATTGCTCTCCGGCAGTCGTGGATTGCTCGCTGGCAGCCGCGGATTGTTCGCTGGCAGTCGCGGATTGCTCGTCGGCAGTCGTGGATTGTTCGCTGGCAGCCGTGGATTGCTCGCTGGTAGCCGTGGATTGCTCGCTGATAGCCAGGAAATCCTAAAAAACTTGTCATACTTATCCGGTATCTGTAGAAAGAAGAGAAATAGTTACTTGTTATTTTTTTAAGGATTTCAAAACTTCCTTTCCCCTATTTTACACCGCAATAGTAATTGGCATGAAAAATTATTTCTTAGTATTTTTTAGTGGCTTGCTGTTCCTGGCTATTTTATCATCCTGCAGATCAATAAAAGAACCGCAATTGTTGAGTGTGGAAAACCTCAGTGTCACCCAATTTGGTTTGAAAGAATCAAATATCAGTTTTGATATGCAGTTTTTTAACCCCAATAATCAAAAGCTGAAACTAAAACAAGCCGAAGGTGATGCATGGCTGGATGGCAATCCCCTGGGGCATTTCACCATTGACACACTGGTACAGATTCCGGCAAAAGAAAATTTTCGCCTGCCTGTAAACATGACAATGGATATGCGCCATTTTGTAGAAAATATCTCGGCGGCTTTGATGGATAAGCAGGTAACATTAAAAATAGATGGAATGGCAAAGCTGGGGAAAGGTATCATCTTTATCAACTACCCTGTCCATTACGAAGGCAAACAGAAGTTGGGAGAGTTGTTGAAGTAGTTTAAGGTTCAAAGTTTAATGTTTAATGTTATTCAACCGAAAAAATCCTGGACAAAATAAATTTTCCGCTATGAGAAACTTTAAACTTTAAACAAGACTACTGCTGCACCGGCACCACCACTTTCGGCTTTGGATGCCCTCCCCCGTCTTCAAATTTCTTGCAGGTTTTGGGAAGCCGGTTATACGCATCTTCTGCCGCGGGAACATCATCTGCATCATAACCGCAATTGGCAATGATGGCTTTTATTTCTTCGATATTGATGCGGTCAGTAATATATTTCACCTTCGTCTCCCCTTTCCTGAAATTCACATTTACTTCAGCCACACCATCATACCGCTTCAATTGTCCTTCAATTCTCTCCTTACAAATTGCACAAAGCGCATTGGGAGTTTTGATAATAGCTGTAAGAACCGGCTTTGTTTGTGCATTACCATTAATCAACAAACCAATCATTGCGATAGCTGCTACAAGTATTTTTTTCATAAACTGAATATTTGAAATCAAACTTACAATTTTGGTTTCCAGTTAGCCGGGTCTTTTCTCCAACTCAATAAAACATCAAGCTGATCTGCTGAAACTATTCCTTTTTTAAAAGCCAATTCGATTAATGCCGGGTAATCCGTTAGTGAATAGTATTTCAATGATGTCTTATTGAAAGATTCGGTTGCAACGGTAAAGCCATACGTAAAAATAGAAACCATCCCAATCACTTCCAGCCCGGCTTCTTTCAAAACATCTACTACCTGCAGGCTGCTCTTTCCGGTGGAAACAAGGTCTTCTATTACAACAGTCTTCTGTCCTTTTTCATAATAACCTTCAATCTGGTTACCCAGTCCATGCTCTTTGGGTTTTGGACGAACATATACATACGGAAGTTTTAACTGATCGGCTGCCATTGCACCCCAGGCAATACCTGCAGTAGCAACGCCAGCCAGTAACTCTGCTTCCGGAAATTTTTCAAACAACAGGTTGCACATTTCAGATTTTATAAAATCCCTGATATAGGGAAAAGATAAAACCCTTCGGTTGTCGCAATAAATCGGGCTCTTCCACCCGCTGGCCCAGGTAAAAGGCTGCTCAGGATTTAATTTTATGGCATTAACCTGGAGAAGTTTTTCTGCAACGGCTTTTGAATCTGTCATTTCACAAAGATAAAAAGTGTAAGTAAGACTTCACCGCTGAGAAAAGGAGATCGCAAAGTTAACGCAGAGCCTCTGCGAAAGCTCATTTTCTCAAGTTCTCTGCGGTAAAACAAAAAAAATCAGGTATTTTGTTACCAGTTGCTCATAAACTATGTTCATTAAAATCTATTTCGATAATAAACCTCTCTTTCTCTGCGACACCGTAGATGAAACAATACAGCCTTTTGTACATAATGACGATGCTGTCTTTATTGATGAACTAAATAGTCATACTGTAAAATCCATGATTCATGAAATGGAGCTGCCGAAAATCCATGCAGGTGTCTTTTACCATGCAAAATTGGAAGAACTGAAGAAAACATTTTTTAAAAAATTTATTTTCATACAGGCAGCCGGCGGTCTTGTAATGAATGAAAAGAATGAAATACTCATCATCTTCCGGCGGGGTAAATGGGATCTGCCAAAAGGCAAACTGGATAAAGGTGAAAAGCTGGAGAAATGTGCCCTTCGGGAAGTGGAAGAAGAAACCGGGCTAAAGAATGTAAAATTGATTTCCCCGCTAACCATCACCTATCACACCTACCACGAAGGCACAAAGTTTATCTTGAAAGAATCTCACTGGTATAATATGAAAGTGAGTGGTCATCAAAAACTAATTCCGCAGACAACAGAAGATATACATGAAATAAAATGGGTCGCTGCTGATAAGTTAAGTCCCTACTTGAAAATTTCTTTTCCGTCGGTTGAAGATGTTCTGAAATTATTTATTCCGGTAATAGATTAATCTTTCCTGGGAATGATAGCCACCGTTAAACGGCTTACAGAAACCAGTTTCTCCTGGTCATCCGTAATTTTTATATCCCAGACATGAGTGGTAGCTCCTAAATGTAATGGAGTGGCAATGGCAGTAACATATCCCTTTGAAACGCTGCGTACATGATTGGCGTTAATTTCCAGCCCGACACAATAGAATTTAGTATGATCAATGACCATGGCAGAAGCAAAATTGCCAACCGTTTCTGCCAGCACACAGGAGGCGCCGCCATGCAGAAAACCATAAGGTTGTTTGGTTCTTTCATCTACGGGCATTTTTGCTTTCAGAAAATTTTCTCCCAGTTCCGTCCATTCAATACCAAGAAATTTATCCATCGTGTTCTTACTGAGTTGCCCGAATTGCTCAATCGTCAGCTCTTTATTTAACCAAATACTCATTCTTACAATTTGGGTAATGATTTAAAAACAACTTCAGGGAGAAAATGGCTGACATCGCCTTTGTTTTTTATTATATCCCTGACTATGGTGGAAGCTACGGAAGTATACTTTGGCTCGCAGGTGAGGAAAATTGTTTCAATGCTTTTGTCCAAAGTCCGGTTGGCATCAGCAATCGTTTTTTCATATTCAAAATCGCTGACATAGCGGATACCACGCAGAATAAAATGGGCGCCGATCTTCTGGCAATAATCAATTGTCAGTCCTTCATACACAGCACCCTCTACCCTGTTTTCGTCTTTATAGATTTCTTTAATCCATTTCAAACGTTGCTCGTCAGAAAACATCGGAGCCTTTGAAGTATTTAATCCTATGCCAACAACGATTTTATCAAAAAGTGGCAAGGCCCGGTTAATAATATCTACATGACCAAGAGTTACTGGATCAAAAGTGCCGGGAAAAAGACAAATACGTTGCATGAAGTATTAATTATCGGCGAAAGCTAATAATTATTAATTAATAATGATTAATTATTGTCAGGAGATCTTCCGGAAAGCAGGTAAAGCACTGCCATTCTCACTGCTACTCCGTTTTCCACTTGTTGTAAAATAATAGATTGTTTGCCGTCTGCCACATCACTGTCTATTTCCACTCCCCTGTTGATGGGGCCGGGGTGCATAATGACGATTTCTTTATGCAGCCCTTCCAGCAATCTTTTGTTGATGCCATAAGCAAGACTATACTCCCTGAGTGAAGAAAACAAAACCTGGTTCTGTCTTTCCAATTGTATCCGTAATACATTAGCCACATCACACCACTCCAGTGTTTCTTTCAGGTTATAACTAACATTCACTCCCAATGCTTCACCAATATATTTTGGAATTAAAGTGGGCGGGCCGCAAACAGTAACTTCCGCTCCCATTTTTTTCAGCAAATAAATATTGCTCTGCGCCACCCGGCTATGCATAATATCACCAATGATGGCTACTTTATTTCCTTCCAGTTTCCCGGTTTTTTCTTTGATAGAAAAAGCATCCAGCAATCCCTGTGTCGGGTGTTCATTGATACCATCGCCGGCGTTGATGATAGCAGCAGGAATATGTTGTGACAGAAAATGCGGGGCCCCGCTGGCGCTGTGCCGCATCACCACCATATCCACCTTCATGGATAAAATATTATTGACTGTATCCAGTAAGGTTTCACCTTTTGCAGCTGAAGAACCGGAGGCAGCAAAGTTGATGGTATCGGCGCTTAATCTTTTTTCCGCCAGTTCAAAAGAGAATCTTGTCCGGGTAGAGTTTTCATAAAAAAGATTGACAATAGTTACATCCCTCAGTGAAGGAACTTTTTTAACCGGTCGTTGTAAAACTTCTTTGAATTGTTCGGCGGTAGAGAGAATAAGAGTGATGTCTTCTTTGGTGAGGTTCTTAATGCCCAGCAGATGTCGTGTGGATAGTTGCATTAAAAAGCGAAATTAAAGGATTTAACCACAGGTTAATCAGATTTTTTGTCACAGATTACACAGACCTGCCTGCCGGCAGGCAGGTTTTCACAGATTTGTTTTCATAACAGAACCACTTCTCCATTAATGAGTTTTACCTTATCTGTTTTATTTGTCACAATTGACTGGCCTACATAATCTGCCTGTATGGGAAATTGACGGTGCTCTTTCCTGTCAATCAAAACGCATAACTCCACCTTGGCAGGGCGGCCATAATCCAGCAAAACATCCAGTGCTGCTTTAATAGTCCGCCCGGTAAACAAAACATCATCTATCAATATCACCGTTTTATTTTCTATTCCAAAAGGTAAATTCATCGTATCCGGGGCAATGATTTTTTTCCGGATATCATCCCGGTAAAAAGTAATATCCAGTTGGCCGTATTGAAATTCTTCGGATGGACGAATTTTTTTAAAAGCGGCAATGATTTCATCCGCCGCCACTACACCGCCTTGCTGAATACCGATAAAAGCTACATTATCAAAAACCTGGTGTTTCTGGTCTATTTGCCGGGCCAGGTTATAAATATTATCGGTTAGTTGCTGATTTGTAAGTATGGTTTTCAAAACCAGAATTTATTCAAAAATAGAATTATTAAAATACAATTCAATTTATTTAAGACAGTAAGTGCATAAATAATAAATGTCCCGCAAGTTTATTGATAACTGCGACTCCATTCATCCTGTCAAAAAAAAGTGGCTGACCCGGAAAGCAGGTCAGCCACTTTATGATATAAAATTTTTAATCAGAATTTAATAGCAATGCCCCCCTGGAAAAAAGAACCAGTTACATAACCCACTTCAGCATAAATACCAATGTTTGATGAGAAATAGTATTTAGCACCTAATGCGCCACTGTAAAGAAATGAAGAAGGAATTGCAAAACCGGTAACAGGTGATTGAATGGGATCGTTATCGGTAATTGTATATTTAAAATTGCCATATCCCAGACCTAATCCGAGATAAGGATCAAATTTTTCTGATTGCCCGAAATGATAATTACCCCTGACCATTACCTGAAACGATTTCAATTCTTCAGTAGTAATAAGATCGCCACCATTTGAATTAGCTCCTGCATCTGTAGAAACATTTTTGATGCTTCCGTAACCTAACTGAAATCCTACGCCAATTTTTTCCGATACGCCATATTCATAACCAGCAACAACCGGCCCTACAGAAGTAACTTTGCTGCCAGTAAATCCTGCCATTAATTTAAATCCGGTTTTCCAGATACTTCCAATTCCATAGCCAAAATTAATTACACTTGAACCCTGACCACCCCAGGCAGCACCTTCATCCTGGGCTTTTACAGAAATTGCAATCATTGCAAAAGCAAATACAAATAATAGCTTTCTCATAATAATTAGTTTAATGATAAATAATAATAACGGACAAACATAAGTAATGGGAAATAAATCACCAATGATTATTGTTTTTTTTATAAATAATCAACTTTCCTTCATAAAAGGATAACCATAATCGGCAGGCGGATTAAATGTTTCCTTGATTGTTCTGGCACTCAACCATCTGTATAAATTCAATATTGAACCAGCCTTATCATTTGTTCCTGAACCTCTTGCCCCACCAAATGGTTGCTGACCCACTACTGCCCCGGTGGGTTTATCATTGATATAAAAATTACCGGCGGCATTCCGGAGTTTATTTGTTGCCAGTCCAACGGCCTCTCTGTCCTTTGCAATAACAGCGCCGGTTAACGCATAAGGAGAAGTTGTATCCACCAGGTCCAGCGTTTTTTCAAAGCTATTGGCCGGGTAAATGTAAACAGTCAGCACCGGCCCGAATATTTCTTCGCACATCGTTACATATTTCGGGTTCTTTGCCTCAATAACAGTTGGCTGAATAAAATATCCTTCTTTCTTATCGCATTTCCCTCCCACCCATATTTCTGCTTTATCGTCTTTTTTTGCATTATCAATATATCGTTTGATGCTTTCAAAACTTTTTTCATCAATCACCGCATTGATGAAGTTGGTAAAATCTTCCACCGTACCCATTTTAAAACTCTTTACACCGGCAACCAGTTTTTTCTTTACTTCCTCAGCCATATTAGAAGGGATATAAGCTCTTGATGCGGCAGAACATTTCTGTCCCTGGAATTCAAATGCACCTCTTAATAAAGCAGTAACCACTACATCAGGGTCGGCGCTTTTATGTGCCAGCACAAAATCTTTACCACCGGTCTCTCCCACTATCCTTGGGTAAGATTTATACATTCCCATGTTTTTACCAATTGTTTCCCACATATTATTAAATACACCTGTTGATCCGGTAAAATGAACTCCTGCAAAATCACGATGATTAAAACAAACTCTTCCGATTGTCGGCCCATCTACATAAATCAAATTGATTACTCCATCGGGCAAGCCTGCTTCTTTTAAAATACGCATCGTCATTTGCGCTGAGTACACCTGGGTGTTGGCGCATTTCCATACTACTACATTGCCGCACATAGCAGCAGAGGTGGGGAGGTTGCCACCGATTGCTGTAAAATTGAAAGGAGTTACTGCCAACACAAATCCTTCCAGCGGACGATACTCCATCCTGTTATGCATACCCGGACTGCTGATGGGTTGTTGCTTATAAATCTCAGAAAGAAAATGAACATTGAAACGTAAAAAGTCAATGAGTTCACAAGCGGCATCTATCTCAGCCTGGAAAGCATTCTTACTTTGTCCCAGCATGGTAGAACCATTAATATATGGACGAAACTTTGTAGCCAGTAAATCAGCCGCTTTTAAAAAAATATTTGCCCGGTTCTCCCAACTCATATTCGACCAACCTTCTTTTGCTGCCATAGCAGCATCAATGGCCTGGTGAACATGTTTCTCTTCGCCAGCATTAAAATAACCAAGCACATGTTTTATCTCATGTGGCGGGTGCATCGCAACTTTCCTGCCCGTTCTTACTTCTTTACTGCCGATATACATGGGTACATCAATCTCAGTGCTTTTTAATTCAGCCAAAACTTCTTTTAATCTTTTTTTCTCAGTTGAACCAGGGGCATAACTTAAAACTGGTTCATTAACCGGCATCGGATAAGAAAAATAACCTGTATTCATAAAATGATTTATTGATTTGATTAATGTAATTGACTAAACTATGTCAAAGATAGCCAATGTTGTTTTTAACGATTAAGGAAACCTGCTGGTAGTAAAAAAGAAAAGGCTGCCTTGCAGCAACCTCTTCCCTAATGGATGATATTTTTTCTAATCGCTTATAATAACTTTTTGGGTTAACAATACGGCTCCTGTACCACTGTCTTTTAAAACAACAAAATAAGTTCCGGGAACAGGTTGACCATGCAGGTAAACAGTTTGAGAACCAAAAACAGCAGGTCTTGTATCAATGGCAATTCTTTTACCAACAGCATCTATCAATTCGACTTTAATATTTCCGGGTTGCCCGGAATTGAACGCTGAAATAGTAAATGAGCTCCTGATAACTGTTGGATAAATACTGAACTTGCTGTTTTGGAAACCGCATGTATGAATTAGCTGGACAGCGCCATAAATTTTTTTCCCGTTCATTTGCACTGCCGCTATCCGGTAATAGATTTTGCCCCCGCCTCCTGCTGTATTTTTATCGTTAAAGGAATAGATTCCATTTCCGGGTGAAGAATTTCCAATTTCTTCAAAATTTCTTCCATCCGTACTTTTTTCAATAACATAGCGTAATATGTAATCTTCGTTTGCTGTTTTCCATGATAGCCGGGCACTGCAATCAGAAAGAATTTGTGTTTTGAAATCCAACCAGCTCAATGGCAGAATAGTCATAAGTCCCCGTGTGGAAATGGCAATTACAACATGCGTATCGTTGTTACTGTTTCCTTTTGTCGAATCAAAAACGGGAACACCGGCATTGGCAATATCAGCAAGCCCCCTGCCAACAAATAATGGCGAATGAGTGGTTTGTGAACTATGCGTAGTAGTTCCAAGGTACAAGACCGAATCAACCGGATTAAAAAATAAATGATTGGAACCAACCGGGGCTCCGGTAATTCCCAAATAATCATTTGCAGAACCGCCAATATAAGACAGATAATATTTCGAATTAAGATTCATATCACATATAACAAACATCATGTCTAATCCTCCGGCATTGGTATTACTGAAAAAACTTCCTGAATTAAAGTTTCTGGTGGCGAGGTTTGTGGATGCAGTGCTGCCAAAGGCCAGCAAAGTGAACTGGTTATCTATTATTATCGGTCTTACAGAAACAAGCATATCAGCAGCGCCGCCTCCTGTATAGGATGCTTTGTATCCCGCACTGGCATTATTATAAATTTTGGCAATAAATCCGTCAATATCACCACCACTGGTATTTTGAAAAACAGTACCAGATCCTAAAGGGAAATTACTGCTGCTGGTTTGTCCCACCATGATGGATACAGAATCGCCAATATTATATATCCCCCATCCATAATCATTTCCGCTTCCGCCAATTTTGTCAATAATGTTAAAGAATACCGGGCCACTTGCCGGCACATTAATTTTTCCAAACAATGCCTCTTGTCCCGATCCATTATCGGGTATGGTACCCTTGACTTCAGTAATCTGTTTGGTGCTTCCTGCAAAAACAATATTTCCATCGCTTAATACCTGGAAGTCATTTATAATATCATCACTGCTGCCACCCACATACGTACCAAAATTTAAATTACTAAAGGAAGTAAATTTTCCAATCCATGCTTCCGAATTTCCCTGGAAAACATCATCAGCAAAATTCACTATATAGTTAGGATTAATAACCGGCAACGTGTCGGTTGAAAAAAGAGAAATATCATATGAACTGTCGGCAAGTGCCCTTACGGTTAGGGCTTTATCTTTGCCTTTCCCTCCTAAATAACTGCAATAATGCAGGTCATGCAGGGTCAGATCAAAAATTGCAATAAATCCGTCATTGTTACCTCGATAAGCCGTATCAAAGGCTTCGAACTTACCATTAATTGCTTTTGTTATCGGAAAATCTGCAGAAGAAGTATAACCACACACATACACAAAAGAATTGCTTAATGCCAAACCAATGGCCACATCAGCGCCTACCCCACCGAGGTATGTTACATTCATAATAAACTGCCCGTTCTTTGTCAATGTATAAATAAAAGCATCGGGAGTGGCGGCAAAAGTGCTGTCATACGCATTGGAAAGAGCAGCAACATAGGCAGTAGTAACCTGCAGGCTTGCTGCACCAGCGCAATATATAAGGTTGTTTTTATAATTAAATTCAATGGCATAGAGATATTCATCAAAGTTTGTATTCGCTCCATCAAAAAAAGTACCCCACAAAAGATCAGGGTCGATTATTAAAGGATATTTACTGAATCTCTTATTTATACCTTTGAAATGAACTTCATTATTTCCTGCAATTAAAAATTTTGCATCTACATTTTGTTTACCTGCCGGGGTTACATAATAACTTTCTGGCAACCGCATATTAAAAGTTCCCATGCCAAGCCGGACTTCTAAACTTCCCTTTGCTGATAATCCAATACTTTTCTGTCCTTCAAACTTCATTTTTATTTTAGCTGCATCATATCCCGGCCACACAATCCAGTCAAACTCCAAATGACCATCCGCCTGGCTATACAATCGTAAATCAATCCCGGAATAAACATTTTTTAAAGTGATTTCGGCATACGAAGCCGCTGTAATCGTATTACCCGCAACAGAATTTGTGCTTACAAAATTTCTTTTTGTATCAAATGGTTTTGTTTTTTCAAGTTTTGAAAATCCTTTGGAACTTTTGAACAGAATTGAAAATGAATTATAATGGTATTTTTTATCAGCAAGTTCTGCAGCAACACCTTCTCCTGATTTATTTTTTTTCTTATCATTCACTGCATCGGATTCGAGTACAATAATCCGCAACTTGTTCTTTTCTATAAATACCATTTCATTATACGAAGAAAAATAGGCCACTACTTCACGGGGAAGTCCTGACTGTCCGTTGTTTTCTACCAGCTGAAGTTTTTCGCTGTTTTTCTTCAGCGTATTCCTTACAGTTTTTTCCAGTTCGCCATCCAGGCCGGTTGTTATTCCCGGTTTTTTTTGGCCCAATGATTGCTGGGCATAGATACCCGAACATAAAAAAATCAATACACAAAAGTTTAAGCTAATCTTAAGCAAGCTTGTCATTGATGCTGCAGTAAATTCAAATGAACTACCGCCACGGTTTTGATTTTTCATATACTTATTTTTAGGCGGTGGAATTGTGAAAAGGGTGGAGTACAAAACTACATCACTGTATAAACTTATTGTGAATACTATTACTCGATTTTAATAGGGTATTCCCTAATGGCAAACCCGTATTTTAGGAAATATATACTACTACTACGTAACTTCTTAATTATAACAACGCAGATAAGAAAAAGAAGATGACTGGCTTGTGATGTAAAAAATTGTTTCAATAACTTTTTGCACGAACAATAGTTTGCCTTTTTAGAATATTGCCGGTATGTTGATCTTTAATCAACAGGAAATAAGTGCCGGAGGCAAAATTAATTTCCATAGAAAGAGTGCCATTCCCTAAAGTCGCTCCCTTTTCCAATACTTTATTACCGGCTGAATTGTATAACTGGATAATAATATTTTTGGATGAAGTAAAATTCATTGCTTCGATTGTAATATTGCTGGCTGTAATCGCAGGATATACTTTAATAGCCTCTCTCTGAAAGCCACATCCCTGCACTGCATTCACTTTGCTATAGCTGAAATGTCTGTCTGAATCAATTGAACGAATACGGTAATAAATAGTACCCGGTAACCGGGCAGCATCAGGGTCGCTGAAGGAATAATGCTGGTTCCCCGACAGCACAGTTCCAATCGTTTCAAAATTGTTTCCATCAGAACTTCGTTCAATAACATAACGACTCAATAAATCTTCAAGTGCCGTACTCCAGAATAAATTTACCCCGCAATCCGGGTTGCGAACAACTTCAAAGTTTAACCATTTCAACGCTACAATTTCATAGATATTAATCGTCGAAATAGCAAAAACGACATGTGCGTCATCCGTACCATTAATCTTTACTTCGTCAAAAACCGGAACACCGGAATTGGCAATGTCACTTGTTCCCCTTCCGACAAACTTTGGATTTTCTGTTGATTCATTACTGTGTGTAGTGGTACCCACATATAAAATAGAGTCAACTGAATTATAGAACAAGTGATTGGAGCCAACAGGTGTGCCCGTTGCACCCAGGTAATCATTTCCCGAACCACCAATATATGAGAGATAATATTTATTGGCAAGATCCATTCCGCATATCAGGAATACCATATCCTGCCCCCCGGAATTAGTGCTGCTGTAAAAAGTGCCGGAGTTATAATTTAATACAGAAAGGTTTGTAGAAGCAGTTGTTCCAAAACAGAGCAATACTGCCTGGTTGTTAACAACTATAGTCCTCACTGATACCAGCATATCTGTGCCCGAACCACCCATATAGCTGGCTTTATAACCGCCTGTGCCATCATTTCTGATTCTTGCAACAAAACCATCCGTTCCACCACCCGAAGCATTTTGAAAAACAGATCCACTACCAGGAGGAAAATTGCTGCTGCTGGTTTTACCCACCAGTATTGATACAGAATCGCCCAATGCAAATATCCCAAAACCCTGATCAGTGCTGCTTCCACCCATTTTTTCCAATACAACGAATGAAACAGAGCCTGATGCCGGTACATTAATTCGTCCAAAAAGCACATCACTACCCGTTGCATTGCTGGATACGGTTCCATTGACCTCAGTAATTTGCCGGGTAGTACCCACAAATACAACATCACCATCACTCAATAGCTGAAAATCATTAATCACATCTACATCAGTTCCGCCAATATAAGTACCAAAGCGGATCGTTTTAAAAGATGTAAAGCTTCCGATCCATGCTTCCTCCGATCCTCCAAATGAGTTGTCTGCATAAGATACCAGGTAGTTAGGCGATGAAGTTGGCAGACTGGCATAAACATGAAGAGACACATCATACGAACTGGTACCAGTAGCCCTGATCGTAAGCGCTTCATCAACACCAGTGCCACCAATATATGTGCAGTATTGTAATTGAGAAAGTGCCGTATTAAATACAGCTACAAAACCATCCTGGGTTCCTCCAAGAGTGTTATCAAAAGCTGTTGTAGTGCCGCCGCTCCCATTGGTGACAGGAAAATCTGATGATTCAGTATATCCGCACACAAAAATGTTTGAACCGCTTATTGAAATACCGGTGGCTACATCATTACCGGCGCCACCCAAATAAGTAATATAATCAATCGTGTGCCCGTTTTTACTCAATGCATAAACCAACACATCCTGTAAAGCTGCAAAGGTTCCTTTATATCCGCTGGAAAGAGCGGCAGCATAGGCTGTAGAAACCTGTATATTGCTTACTCCTGCACAATAAATTTTTTGATTGGTGTAATTATATTCAATCCCATACAAATATTCATCAAACGTAACACTGCCTCCATCGAAAAAAGTACCCCACAATAAATCCGGGTCAATAACCAGTGGATAAGAAAAATTATGACTGTGTGTGTGTGCAAATATTATTTCATTTTTTTTTGCTTCTTTGAACCGGAAGTCAGCAATTAATTTTCCGGAGGGAGTGGAATAGTAACTTTGCGGCATATGCATTTGAAACTGACCCATCTCAAGTTGAATAAGCAGTTCTCCCTGCCTGTTTACGGCTAAATTCTTTTGGCCTTCAAATTGCATTTTTATTTTATCCGGATCGGCGCCTGGCCATACAATCCAGTCAAATTCCAGTTGTCCTTTTTCCTGGCTGTAGAGCCGGAGATCAATTCCCTTATATACATTTTTCAAAGTTATTTCTTCATAACTGCCAACACCGGTTATGGCGCCATGTGCCAACCGGGAATTAATAAAATTTCTGCGGGTATCAAATAGTTTTCCTTTTTCAAAATGCTTTAATCCCAAAGAACCTTTAAATAAAATACTGAAAGTATTATAATGATATTTCTTCGGAGAAGAAGGATCTGGCAAAAAATCTTTTTCCTGCCCGGACGAGATGCGAAGATTGTTTTTCTTTTCAACATGATTCAGCACCACAATTCTTAACCTGTCTTTTTCGACAAATACAATTTGTGAAGAGGTGGAGAAATAAGCGATCACCTTTTCGGGAAGTCCCATTTGTCCTTTATTCTCTATTAATTGAAATTTCTGGCTGCTTTCTTTCATAGTAGCCAACACTTGTTCTTTCAATTCAGGTGAAACAGTATTCAATCCGGCCAATGGTTTTGACTGGCCTGAAGAAATAAATGGAAATAGGATCAGGATATTCAGAATGAAAAAAGCACATGCCTTACCGAAGGAATGATTTACGCATTTGTTTGCATAAAGCAAAATCGCCACAAATATGAGACGGATTCTCATTGGTTCTCTTAAGGATAAATGACTTCAAAACCACGCAGAGATTTTCTTACATAGCGTAATTTTCTCTGTATGGAAAAAACAATTTCTTAGTAATAAAACTATACAGAAGCCTGAAATGAATCAAGTGATAAGTACTAAAATAATTTCGTTGGTCATGCAGCTTGTACTTAGTAGATTTACAGCAGGAGAACCAAACCCTCTTCCAGCCTGCTTTGTATGTGATTCTTATAAAAATAATCAGCAGCTGCTCAATAACGAATATCAAGATGTAGGCGATTACACTTACCAGTATCAGGTATTAACTACGTAGAGGAAAATTAGTTTTCAGTCTCTTTTGATTGCATTAAATACGCTTTTATAAATCCATCCAGCTCCCCATCCATCACCGGGCCTATATTTCCCACTTCATAATCAGTACGATGATCCTTGATCATTTTATACGGATGAAAAACATAACTCCGTATCTGGCTGCCCCACTCAATTTTTTTCTTGGTGCTGTTGGTCGCATCTTTTATTGCCTGCCGTTTGCGGAGCTCTTCTTCATACAATCGGCTTTTCAGCATTTGCATCGCAAGTTCTCTATTACCAAGTTGACTTCTATCCTGCTGACAAACCACAACGATTCCCGAAGGAATATGCGTCAACTGTACTTTTGTTTCCACTTTGTTTACATTTTGTCCGCCGGCGCCGCCGCTTCTTGACGTTTCCATTTTTACATCCGCCGGGTTTATCTCAATTTTGATGGTATCATCCACCAATGGATATACAAACACCGATACAAAAGAAGTATGCCGTCTTGCATTGCTATCAAATGGAGAAATGCGAACCAAACGATGCACACCGCTTTCCGCTTTTAAAAAACCATAAGCAAATGGCCCATCAAATTGTAAGCTACAGGTTTTGATGCCCGCCCCATCGCCCCATTGCCAATCCAGCTCCGTTACTTTCCAGCCCTGCTTCTCGCCATACATGCGATACATACGGGCCAGCATCTCTGCCCAGTCCTGGCTTTCTGTGCCACCTGCGCCACTGTTTATCTGCAACACAGCAGGCAATTCATCCTCCGGTTCATTCAGTGTGGCTTTAAACTCGGCCTCATCCAACAAAGTAATGCCTTTATCATAAGCCTCTTTGGTTTCTTCTTCGGTAGCATCGCCTGCTTTCCAGAAATCAAAGAGCACAGCAAAATCCTCTACAGACGTTTCAGCCGTCTCATAGAGTTTCACCCAATACTCATTCAATTTGATGTTCTTGAGAATTTCAGTTGCTCGTTTATTATCATCCCAGAAGCCGGGACTCTGTGAAAGTTGTTTTTCTTCAGCTATCTTTTGTTGTCGGTTAGCGACGTCAAAGAAACCTCCTTACCCCGGCAATGCGGGACCGCATATCATTCAATTTTTCGATTGTCATGGGGCAAAGGTAAAGGAAATGAGTGAGCCCTGAGCTTCTCGAAGGATCATCGTCTGTGGAGTTTACCCTGAGGCAACGAAGGGTCGCACACTTCAGGGTTCGGTAACTTTGCTGAGCAATATAAAATCAAGTAAACCTAAAGCATCAAATATGTATAAAAATATTAATAATGAAGATAAACAACATCTTTCTAAAGTATCAAACCTAATTCAAGGATTTACAGTTACTGGAGGGAATATGCTGATTCATAAAAAGAATTCAAAGGAAATACTGAAAACAGATTTAGCATCACTTCTTCTTTTTCGACAAGTTTTAGAAATGAGTGACGCAATAAGTGTACTTATTCGAAATGGTTGTATCAATGCATCAAAGCCGCTGGTAAGGTCGTTATTGGAATACTATTTTCAGTTGGCATATCTTCTTAAGGATAATGAAGAAAGAAAATCATTACAATTTTTATATCATTATGAAATGCGTCTGAGAGATTATTATGAAAATTTGGCTTTCCCAAAAAAGGGCGGAAGTTATTTTGAAAAATTGAAAAATGACAAGCATCTCAAAGGTGATGATATAAGTGATGAACAGAAAAAAATATATAGAGAGAATATAAAAAAAATTGAATTAGTTCTTAATGGTGATGATAACAGAGAAATTGCCAAAGAATATATACTGACTGAAACTAAAAAGAAAAATCTTAGAACAGGAAAGAAAGGTAAAGTGTCATATTGGTATGAACTCTTTAATGGCCCAACAAGTATTGAAGGAATTTCAGTAGAATTGAAAGAAGCTGCTCTCTATCAATTTATTTATAGAAGTTGTTCTTCATATGCACATGGAGAAGATATTGTTCATGCAAATTTAGAACCAAATGATGATACTACTTTTAAAGTTAGTGGGTTAAGAGACTTAAGGCAATTATCTATAGTTTCTGACAATATTTTATTGTTGATAGAACGTTCTTGTATGCTCTTTTTGAACATTAAGATTGATGATAAAAGACCTTTCGCAGAAAAAATTTTCCCTTTCATGCAAGAAAAGAAAAAGTATACTTCAAAGAAGTAGTAACTTCTCAGCCGAGACTCACCGCCCGGCCCTATGCAAAGTGTATCCGGCGCAAATTATAAAACAACTCCGTAGCACGGCGAGTCCACCCCTTTCACATACCATCGCTGTGAGACCCGCCTATGAACAAGCTTGTTTAATACTTTTTCCTTTTCGGGCCCATCCTTGTATCATACATATTCAATACAATCACTTTCTTTCCTTTCACTTTATAGTAAAGCCTGTTGTGGCGGGTAATTAATACAGCCCTTATATCTTTTATTGTGGAGGAAGGAACACCGGTAAACGGCTGCCCGGATAATTGTTGAATACGATGGTCAACTTTTTTAAGAAAGGCTGTAGCAACCTTGTGTGACCATTCCTGTTCAAGATAAGCCAGCACTTTCACCAGCTTGTTTGCGAACCGTTTTTTGAGGATTATTTGGTACGCCATTTATCCGTTGCCTTATTAAACTCATCCAAAGTCATGGTATCTTTTTCGTCTGGCTCAGAAGCAAGTTCTTCCAATTCTTTTACCTGCTTGGCAGAAAGGTTGTCCGTAACATCTGCATCATTAGTAGTTTTATAAAATGCCATGTCTTCCTTTACCATTGACAACAACTCCTCATTATTTGTTTCATCAATAAGTTTGGCAAGCTCCTTTTTTAATTTATCAATAGGCATATAAAAGGTTTTTCCAAATTTACTTCTTTTTATCCGACTCCATCACAACCAGTAATTCCCAGCCAATTCTCACAGCCCGGCCCGTGTGCAGAGTGTACCCGGCGCAAATGATAAAACAACTCCGTAACACAGCGAGATCACCCCTAACACATACCATCGCAGTGAGACCCGTCTATGTAGAAGCTTTATTTATTCTTATATTGGAAATGATCACTCTGTTATGGGAAAAGTTTGTAGATGTCTTTCCGATGTACAAACCGGGCAAGAAAAATTGTTTCGTCTTCAAAGAAGAAACCCAAACGATAATCTCCTATTCTTGTTCTATAGGCTGTTTTGTGATCTTGGAGTTTTTTGGTGTTTGGAATCTTACTTAACGCATCAGTAGTCTCCATTCTTTCAATCACTCTTTTCAAAGATAACTTTACAGACTTCAATGATATCCTATCGAGGTCTTTTGAAAATTCCTTTAAAAATATAACTTTCATTAAGCAGTCAGCTTTTTCATTATTTCGGTACGACTTGCCCGTTTTGACTTGTCAACATTATTCATCAGTTTCAGCATGCCAATATCTTCTATTTCACTCTTAGTTAGTGTTGAAGCGCCGATGCCAAGTTTTTTGAGCAGATCTGCTACGAATTTAAATTCGTTATCACTTTTCGGAGTTACTATTATTGCTTTCATATAGTAAATATACAAAAAAGGTACTGCACGCAATATGAGCTTGGGTAACTTGTGAATGACAAACTTTCTTCAGCAGCGGCTCGCTACCCTTTCCACCGTTGCAGGTCTTCTCAAAAGCATCACGCCGCTATTGAGTGCCGAACGCCACGGTGTGTGTCCCCCCACACCGGACTGGCAAAAAGAAGGTTCGCGGAGACACGAACCTTTGCCTTCGGCTTAAACTTTAGGACGAGACAAACACATACCATCGCAGTGAAACCCGCCTATGAACAAGGGCTGTATTAAAATCAAAAAAATATTTTACCTTTACTATCAAAGAATTCAGCATGTCATTTCAATATACATACGATGCCAGGGGTAAGCCGATAGGTGTGTTTGTGCCCATCAACGAATGGGAAAAACTGACCACAGGGCTTAAGAAAACAAGAACCCGCAGCAGTAAAACCAGGATCCTGAAATCTGTGGAAAAAGGAATGCTGCAGGTAAAGCAGATTGAGCAGGGCAAATTGAAATCTATCTCTCTGAAACAATTACTGGATGCCCTTTAATATAGAAGCCACTCCCGAATTTTTATCTGAAGCTAAAAAACTGGCTAAAAAATACCCTTCTCTTAAAAATGATATTGCTGATTTAGCAAAGTTGTTGACAACAAATCCCACAACAGGAACACCGCTTGGAAAAAATGCTTATAAAGTTCGATTAGCCATTACTTCAAAAGGCAAGGGTAGAGTGGTGGTGCAAGGGTTATCACTTGTGTAAAAATAGTAGCCACAACTGTTTATCTTATTTCTATCTACGATAAGTCAGTACAGAGTGATATATCAGATAAGGAATTGAAAGAAAGAATTAAAAGTTTACCTGAATAAGCCGGATGCCGCTTTTTCGACTTTGGTAGGTCTTCCCAAAAGAATCACGCCGCTTTTGAGTGTTGTGCATATTAATATTGAAAATGATTTAAATTTGGAACAAGCAGTTGGACCTTGCAAACGTTATGCGAAACCAATCAAATAATAATTTCAAATGGCAGAAAAAAAATCAAAACTGGCTGTAATAAAAACAAAACCTACAGCTGCCAGCGTGGAGGATTTTATCAATACTATTAAGGTTGAACAAAAGCGTAAAGACAGTTTTGTGCTTTTGGAAATGATGAAGAAAGCATCTGGTGAAGAGCCCATACTATGGAGCAACTCCATCATCGGTTTTGGTATTAAAAGATACAAAAGCCCCACCTCCGGCCGGGAAGTTGATTGGCTCCGGGTAGGTTTCTCTCCCCGTAAAGCGAACCTGTCGTTGTACATCGGCGTAGGTGCCAGGGAGCATGCTACTGCTCTTAAAAAGCTCGGCAAGTATAAGACGAGTGGTGGTTGCCTCTACATAAATAAGCTGGATGATATCGACCTGAAAGTTCTGAAGGGAATGATAGATGCCTCATTAAACCGGAAGTAGAATACTTTACTTCCCACTCGGGTCTCACGGCCCGGCCCTGTGTGCAGAGTGGACCCGGGGCAAATTGAAAAAAGTCAAAGTTCCTTCGTCTTGCTAAATTCAATCTGATTTTTTATAACCATAAGTTACGCTGCAAGTCCCGGCTTTTTCTCTTTCATTTTACCAAATATTTTTCTGCGATGCTGCAATCCCCATTTCACCATTACATCCAATACTTCTTTAAACGTACCGCCGGATTCTGTTAACTCATATTCTATTGTAACAGGAAAACTATCGTAAACAGTTCTGGTAACAATGCCGTTAGCTTCAAGGTCCTTTAGCTCTTTGGAAAGCATGCGGGGAGTTATTTTTGGAATTTCTCTTTCAAGGTCTTTAAAGCGCTTTTTACCATATAACAGTGAGCCCATTATGGGTAGTTTCCATTTGCCGCTTATTACATTCAAGGTATCGTTCACAGCCAATACAAAATCACCTGAACATTTTTTTACCTTATCTAATTCTGATATCCTGGCCATTGTTTTTATTTTAAATTAACACTATACAAAAGTATAGTACTTCCTTTTGTATAGCAAATGTAACTATCTTTGGCGAAATAATAAAACTAAAAAACATATGGAAATAATCAAATGGGTAATAGACCCCGTGCATTCAGAGATTCAATTTAAAGTAAAACACCTGATGATCTCAACCGTTACCGGTCAGTTTAATAAATTCGATGGTTCCATTGAAACCAAGGGCAAGGATTTTACAACGGCCAAAGTAAATTTTACGGCTGATATAGATTCTGTCAGTACGAATAACGAACAAAGGGATGCGCACCTGAAGACCAGCGATTTCTTTGATGCAGTAAATCATCCTCAATTGGTTTTTGAAGGCAGCGGCCTGGAGAAAATTGATGAAAACTATAAAGCAACCGGGATTCTTACAATGCGTGGTGTTAGTAAAAAAGTTGTTCTGGATGTTGACTTTGGCGGAATTGCAAAAGATCCCTGGGGCGGCACAAGAGTAGGCTTTTCACTTACCGGGAAAATAAACCGCAAAGACTGGGGAGTAAGCTTTGGTATGCTTACAGAAACCGGCGGGATTGCATTAGGTGAAGATGTTAAAATAATTGCCAGCGTACAGTTTGTAAAACAAGCTGAATTACAACCGGCATAATTTCTAAAAATCAAAAACAACAGTAATGAGATTAATAACAGGTGCTACAGGCTAACCAGGAAAAGCACCATTGGTTTCTTACTTAATCACACAGTGGCCGGTGTACTGAACTCTGAGCTTGTCGAAGAGTCGAAGTATCTTTCACCGGCCACCCCGTGTGCAGAGTGGATCCGGCGGAAATTATAAAACAACTCCGTAATCCCGCATAAGCGGGACGAAGCCACCCTTAACATATACCATCGTAGCGAAACTTGCCATGAATAAACCTGTATTTGTTTTATTATCTCCTTCCAAAAAAACATAACCTACCTTACATGGATTAAAAAGATTGACTCATGTGCTTCTCCGCCACAGCAAGTTTTGGAGCCAGCGCCGTGCTGGGTGTTATAGGTGTTATTGCAGTTTCAAAAGCAAAAACAAATCCGCAACGATTGTTTGCTTCAATCCCATTAATTTTTGCCATACAACAATTAACGGAAGGCTTGCTTTGGCTATCATTAAAAGATCAATCCATTGCATCATGGCAACCATTACTTACTTACACATACCTTGTGTTTGCCATGGCCGTGTGGCCGCTATGGTTTCCGCTTACTATACGTTTGCTTGAGAAAGATGCGAGAAGTAAAAAATTAATGAATGTACTGGTAGGCATAGGTGCTTTGGTAGCCATTTGTGCTGTTCTTGTCCTGTCTCTTTATTCTGTCCGTGCCATGACGCCAGCCTGTCTTAGCTGTCCTTTTTCTTCAACCTCATTTTTAAATCAGCATCTTCATTACGAATTTAGTTTCCCTTCGGTTCCTAAAAACCTTATTGCAGCATTTAATGTCCTCTATATTATGGCTACCATTATCACTCCTTTTATTTCCGGTGTTAAAAAAATGAAATGGCTGGGAATCGGAGCACTCGTATCTTACCTGTTTGCTGTTATTTTTTATAACGGGTTTGTTCTTTCGGTATGGTGCTTTTTTGCAGCACTGCTGAGCTTTGTGGTGCTTTGGATAATACTGGGTTTACGGAAGGTTACTTTGTAAAACAGGTACTATAACCGGCGTTTCCAATTCCACATTGCTGTTCATATTAATCTTATTGATCTTAATAACTTTTGCCCAGTTAAGAAAAAGAATGACCGGGTAAGTAGGATCCATTTCATACCATCGTTTACCGAAGTTAATGGCAGAAGGTGTTTTGTGGTGATTGTTATGATAGGCTTCACCCATCAGTAACATATCCATTGGATATAAATTCCTGGAAGTGTTATTCATTTTGAAATTAACAGCGCCATATTTATGTGCAAACCAGTTGATGACTGCTCCATGTAATGGCAACATAACAATATGAACAGGTATAAGCAGATACCACCATGCCGAAGGGGCAAACAAAATATAGAAAGTAACATAAAAGGCAATCCACCCTACCCTCGACATCCAGTTATGTGCAATCCTGTCAAGTGCCGGCCAGTCAGGAAGATTTTTTAAAAACCTTCCTTCTACTTCAATTTTGCCATTGAACACACCGGAGGTAAAAATCCGGGTACGCCACATCATGGCAAACACATTTTTATCAAACATTGGCGAATGGGGATCTTTTTCCGTATCGGTATAAGCATGATGCATGCGATGCATGATGGCATATACTTTCGGGCTTACATACGAAGAGCCCTGGCCGACATAAGCCAGCAGGTAAAAAAAACGTTCCCAGAATTTGCTCATGCTGAAGGCAGCATGAGATGCGTAACGGTGTTGGAGAAAAGTTTGAGAAAAAATCGCCAGGTACCAGTGACACAAAAAGAACACAAGGATTATTGACATTAAAAGAGAAGGGGTGTAATAAAGAACTACGATGTTGACCCGTAAGATAGGTTTTATTTACCTGGTTGCTGATATTTTATTTTTTTATGTCAACTGGTTTTACCATTTGTTTATCAATTATAATAACTGCTTAACCATTCAGACATTAATTGTAGATTTATACTAACAAACCCTTGTATGAAAAATTATTTGTTGTTGATTTTGCCCTTTTTATTAATCCAGTCAGTAAAAGCCGCTGACAAAGATTCTACTGTTTATTACAATCTTCCGGATAGTGTAAAGGCCGTAAAGTTTATGGCGGAAGTAAAAGTGCAGTCATATAATAAAAAGAAATTCTTTTCGGCAGGTATTAAAACAGATACAGTAAAACTTACAATACAAAACTATTATGGCAAACGCAGAATTGAGTTTTATTCTCTTGCTGATTTAAATAACAAAACTCCTGGATTCAATGTGGCGATCAATCCCAAATTCGGAGAAATGGCATTTAGTTACAATTGGGAAATCAATGAAACATATAGATTACTAATCTCGCAAGCAACTGACTCTGCCGGAAATTTTTCTTTATACTCTGGTTATATTTTTTTACCTAAGGAAAATAAATGGAAATTGATAGGAACCGTGAAAATTGAGGGCCGGTGGAATACGATCCAGCAGCCTGCATTTTTTTATGTAAATGGGAAAAAGCAGAATATATCAGTAGCAACAGGGCAGGTCTGGTGTCAGCGTCAAAATGGTTCCTGGAAAAACATGAAAGAAGATAACCAACCGGCACCCGTTATAAATTTATCTGGTCATCTGGATAGTTTGCAACAACGAAAAACAGATATTAAGCTTATTGAAGATGCCATCGCATTTGGCAAAACAGATGTAAAGGAAAACGTAGAAGGTGTTTATTATAAAATGATGAAAGAAGGAACAGGCAAACAAGTGGATTTGAATGATACGGTTACTGTTTTTTACAAACTCACATTGCTTAAAGATGGAACACTGGTGGAAGAAACAAAAAATGAGCCGGCAACATTTCCATTAAAGCGGTTGATAAAAGGCTGGCAGATTGGGCTACCGCTTTGTAAAGTGAATGGTAAAATAAAATTAGTCATACCATCAGACCTGGCTTATTCCATCCGGACGGTTGCAACAAATATTCCACCCAACAGCATTCTTGTTTTTGAAATTGAAGTGGTGGATGCAAAATCTCCCATATAAACTATGAAGATTATTGACCATTTGAAATTTTTATAAACCTTTATTATTTTATCTAAAATAAAAGCACAATGAAAATGAAAACACTTTTTACTGCATTAATACCTGCTTGTATTATTTTATTATCATCCTGCAACAACAACAATAAAAAAAAGGAGGCCGAAATGAAAGAACCTAAACTAAAAGAAGAAAATATCAATTATACAATTGATAGCCTTAAGATGGATGGCTTTGTGGTGTATGATGAAAATATAGAAGGCAACCGACCGGCTGTACTGGTAGTGCATGAGTGGTGGGGACTCAATGACTATTCAAAAATGCGGGCAAGAGAACTGGCCAGGCTTGGCTACATCGCCATGGCAGTTGATATGTATGGCAATGGTAACAGAGCCGATAATCCCACCGATGCAGGAAAACTTGCCACACCATTTTACCAGGATCCGCAACTGGCAAAAACACATTTTGATGCTGCGTTGAACAAATTCAAAACATATGCCCAGGTTGATATAAGTAATATGGCCGCCATTGGTTATTGTTTTGGTGGCGGCATGGTGCTCAACTTTGCCCGTATGGGTGAAGACCTGAAAGGAGTGGTAAGCTTTCACGGCAGTCTGATTGGAACTCCTGCCGATAAGAATTTATTAAAGGCAAAAGTTCTGGTTTGTCATGGCAATGCTGATGAGTATGTGAAGAAAGAAGAAGTTGATAAATTCAAGGCCGAGATGGATTCCATTGGCGCCAATTATAAATTTGTTGGGTATGATGGAGCCACCCATGCTTTCTCCAATCCCAATGCAACAGCGGTGGGGCAAAAATATAAAATGTCTATTGCCTACAATGCTGCCGCCGATACTGCATCATGGAATGAAATGAAGGTTTTTTTCAAAAAAATATTTCAGTAAATCCGGAAATAGCTTAGCCAAAAGCCCTGAAAAAAATTTCCAGGGCTTTTTTATATAATAAAATCAGCCTGATTCACCTTTAAAACAGGGATTTGCACAAAATACGGTGCAGGAAAATCGTAAATTTCCTTAGTAAAAGTTATGAATTGTAAAAACTAGTTTCTATTTTGTCCTCCCTTATTGGACATAAAACGGATTCCTTTGAAAAAAATAATTGTATCCCTGCTTATTGGAAGCACTTTCATTTTGGCTTGCAGAAAAGGTGATTTTTTAGCGCCAAAAGCTGTTATTGAGCCTTGTATTGCTCAAACCGACAATCCCACAGGCCGGTCTTATTCATCCGATTCTGTTGTCAGCTACACCTGCACATCAAAACATTGTGGCATATTACCGCTTAGCAGCAAAAATTACTGGATTTACGAAGATTCTATTTTTACTGATGGCGTATTTGCAAAAGTGCAATTTGACACATTGCATTACATGAGCAATAAAAAATCCCTTTCTGACGGCCTTGTTTGGTGGGAAGCCAACATATCAGTAGGACTGCCCGATATATTGTATGCCAATGATTCTTCTTTTTTTGGATTAGCCGACAGGATGTTTACACCCGGCATTAAGGATGTAAAAAAAGAATTTGGTTTATTCCCCGGCGACTCTTTACGATACCTGACCAGTTTTGAAGATGCAGCGGCAATGGGCCGGTCATTAAAAACTACCAGTGCAATAAAAACTCCTGCAGGTTCATTTGATGATTGTTTCTATTTTGAAAAAAATGCCCGTAACTACCGGAAAGACCAGGTATTTTTTAAAGCAGGTATTGGTGTGGTAAAATACATTCAGGAAAAAGCTCCGCTTGGCCAGAGAACAATAAAATTGCAGCAGGTTTCCACACTTGTTAGCTATCATATTGAATAGCCCTTACGCTGCTTAACAATCCCCTATTCCCAATTCTATCTCATGTTGCATTAACAATAACATCGGGTTATTATGAAATAAAGCCCGTCGCTATTTCTATCAGCAGGTATAAATTTTAAAAAAACTACAAGCCGGTAAGCCGGATTCTGTCGTGGGCTATCATTTATCTGTCCCGCTAATTACTTACCGGGATCAATCTGCCTACCCTGGTTCCTGCCTACCGTCAGGCAGGCTTGAACGAGCCGTTCTCAAACGAACCTATATGTGGCATTTCAGCATGCAAGGTTTACCCACTAATTATGTTACCATCAAAAGCCGTAGGCTCTTACCCTACGTTTTCACCCTTACCCGAAGGCGGTTATTTTCTGTGGCACTGTCTGTTCTCGCCTAAGGCGAGACCCGGCTCTTCACCGGTGCATTGCTCTGCGCTGTCCGGACTTTCCTACCCATCCGCCAACTGGCGGACGGATCGATAGCCTGGCTTGTAGCAACTGCAAAAATAAACACTATAATCAGTATTGAAAGAAAATCTCCGTAGCCCCATATCCATATCTGTGATGATATTGATTCACAAAAGACTTTACTTCTTTCTTCAGCCGAAGTATATCATGTATTTCATCCCGCAACTTACCCTCTCCCACTCCATGTATCACAATTAATGAATGCTGGTGATGAGCAAAAGCCAGATCAAAATACTTTTCAAAAGTTTTTAATTGCAGGCTGAGTATTTCATAATTGCTGAGATGTTTCCAATCAGTGCTAAGTTTTTCAATATGCAGGTCAATAACACCCCGGGCAGGCTCCATGTGCTGTTTTGCTTTAGTGGCATCATACACCCGGTGCTTATGCTTAATCCTGTCACTTAGCTCTACCCTGTCTTCAATTATTTTGTCCGGGTATTTTTCAAATAACAACTGAGAAAAAGTGGCCTGGTTCTTTTCTTTCAATTCCCTGATTTTTGCAAAAAGAAGTTTGGGTTTAAGTTTTACAGAGGTTTCAAAAAAATCTGCCTTCCATTTTTCAGGCTGCAATAAAGAAAATTCAAAATCAAAAGAAGGACTGTCGTTCAAATCAGCAAAAACAATATCATGCAGGTAAAAGTTTTCAAATGGGCTGATGGTATTCTTCAGTTCAAAGTCAGGCTTGCCAAAGAAATGTTGCGTATAAATAAAATTGTAAGATGTTTCTGTCCGGTTTACCAGGTGCAGTTTTAGCTGATCAGTTATTTCGTCTCCGAATTCATCAATAACCAAAACAGGTAAAATTGTGAGCCAAACGCCATCTTCCACTCTTGTTTCCTTTGCCGGCTTTTCTTTCCTTACATCATCTACATATTGCTTTTCCTTCTTTTCCGGAAACATTTTCTTTTCAGAAAATCTTTTGAAATATGGGAAATCAACCTGGTCCATATACACCGGGAACTTTACTCCTTCCACATCCACCAGCAACATTTCATCATTGATGATGTCAATTACCTCTCCTTCTTCATTGGAGTGGAGGAGTAAAACTTTATCACCGACCTGGTACTTCATAATGCCACTATCTCCGCCGCGGCGGAGTATTTAAGATTCATTAAATAAAAAGTCGCACAAAGTTACCAGAAGTAAAATGTGCGACGATATAAAGTTTTATTAAGTTCTCCTTTATTTACTAGCTCCCATTCTTTGCCAGCTTACTGTTTTTAAAACTATACAGGAAATAGATCGTCAACCCAACAACGAGCCAGATAAGAAACCGCATCCACACTTTATGTGTCTCCTGCGACATCAGGTAGAGACAACTAAGCAAACCAAGAACCGGTATCAGCGAAAACTTTTTAATGAATGATGCAATCGCTATTACTAACGTAACCAGCCAGAAAACAGCCATGGGCCATGTATCCTTTGTCCAGATATCTTCTTTAAAATGAGAAGGCACCTGGGTCACAATCAAAATAACAGCTCCTATGAATAAGACTGGAATTATAAATTGTCCGTTTACGTACGGCACTTTGAATTTACTTACTGGTTTTTCTTTTCTTTGATCCAAAACCAGGATTCCACCACATACCAACACAAAGGCGAACAAAGTGCCGATACTTGTAAGTGATAAAACTTCATTCAGGTTTAAGAACAAGGCAGGAACAGCCACCACAAAGCCGGTTAGGATAGTAGAGAATGACGGAGTGCCATATTTGGGATGGATTCTTGAAAATATTTTCGGCAGCAATCCATCCCGGCTCATGCTCATCCATATTCTTGGCTGTCCCAATTGAAAAACGAGTAATACGCTTGCTGTGGCAATAATGGCACTCACTGCCACAATACCACCAATAAACTTCAAGCCTCTTTCGTCAAATACCATCGCCAATGGATCACCAACATTTAGTTTGGTATAATGCACCATGCCGGTCAGTACCAATGCAAGTGACACATAAATAACCGTGCAGATGATGAGTGAGTATATCATTCCCCTCGGCAGATCCCTTTGGGGATTTTTACACTCCTCTGCCGTAGTGGATATTGCATCAAACCCTATATAAGCAAAAAAGACTGCTGATACTCCTTTCATAATACCTCCAAACCCGGTTGGAGTAAATGGTGACCAGTTGCTGGGATTTACATAGTAAGCACCTAAAACAATAACAAGGAAAATCACTGCCAGTTTTATTATCACCATAATATTTGCCGCTGATCTTGATTCTTTGATACCCACAAAAACAATGTATGTAATCAATGCTACAATCATTACAGCCGGGAGATCCATAATCAAGCGGAATCCAAAAATCTGTGGTGCATTTGTCCAGGCAGAAACCTGGTCGGCAGCATTGGCGGCAAATCCATGCTTGGCAGTCATATAATCCATCGTAAGCCAATCAGGAATATGCATTCCGGCTTTACTCATCAGGTTAGTAAAATAATCACTCCATGAAATGGCAACTGCGATATTGCCAATGGCATATTCCATTAATAAATCCCACCCGATGATCCATGCAATCAATTCACCAAATGCAACATAAGAATATGTGTAGGCACTTCCGGAAACGGGAACTGTGGAAGCAAATTCAGCATAACATAGAGCCGCAAAGCCGCAGGCTATAGCAGTAAAAATGAAAAGAAAAACAACACCAGGACCGCCGTTTGAAGCTGCCGAGCCAATGCCACTGAAGATACCTGCGCCGATAACAGCAGCTATCCCAAAAAAAGTGAGGTCACGGACACCTAATACTTTTTTAAGTCCAATGCCATGTCCATCAGCAAGACCCTGTTCTGCATCTTTCAGGATGGTGGTAATGGATTTCTTGCGGAAAAGTTGATTTGCCATGTGTGGTTGATTTTGGTCAGGTTAAAGTAGGGAAAAAAAATGAAGCAGTGGCAGGAAGTTTCCTCACAAATCAATATTCCCGTTTAACAAGAAAATGGGCTAACTCTTTGAGTGGCGCTTTTCTTTTGGATAATACAGCAATGTCTTCGAGGTGTGTAAAAGCTTCATCGAGGTATTTATTCTTTAATTTCAATGCCCATTCATCCGAATTACAATCACGGAATATCTGCAGCACTTTTTCCACTTTGTCAGCTGACTTACTATTTAGCAAATTCCCGAGTTCTTGCTTC
The DNA here is from genome assembly GCA_032654705.1 of Chitinophagaceae bacterium. GTDB lineage: Bacteria > Bacteroidota > Bacteroidia > Chitinophagales > Chitinophagaceae > JJ008. The sequence goes on along the minus strand of JAULAZ010000003.1, from coordinate 892,130 downwards.
TGCGAAACAGAAGAAGTTTCCAGGGCATGAATCAGTAAGAAAGTTTTTTTATTGGCAAGAATATCACCACCGGCCTGTTTGCCAAATTTTTCCGGATCGCCAAATGCATCCAGGTAATCATCCTGCACCTGGAAGGCGATGCCAAGTTTTTTCCCAAATTCATATAATATATTCTGATTCCTCTCACCGGCTCCACCCAAAATGGCTCCCGTTTTTAAACTGGCCGCCAGGGCAACAGATGTTTTCAGCTCAATCATTTTTAAATAATCATTGAATTGAACGGTTTCCATTTTCTCAAAATCCATATCATATTGCTGCCCCTCACACACTTCTTTGGCTGTCGTATTAAACAAACGCAATATTGTTTGCAGGTAAAGATTGTTGATTTTATTCAGATGTTCATACGCAGTTATCAGCATCACATCTCCTGCCAGCAAGGCTGTATCTTCTCCATATTTTGAATGAACGGTGGTCATTCCCCTTCTCAGGGGAGCTTTGTCCATAATATCATCATGAATCAGGGTGAAATTATGAAACAACTCAATGGCAGTAGCCACATGCCATGCATCTTGATTTATTTCGTCAAATAGTTCGTTGCCCATCAGGCAGAGAACCGGGCGGATTCTTTTGCCCCCCAATTTCAGAAAATATTCATTGGGTTCATACAAGGATGCTGGTTCAGCAGGGAAATGCCGCTGATCAAAGTGTAAAGCGAATTTTTGGGACAACAGTTCAAAACTTTGCATAGCACAAAATATTAATCATTTCTTTTTCTTACCCTTTTCTTTTATTTTTTTTTCTGTCGCAAACTCACCAGCCACTACCCACTCATAATCCAGTTGCCGTTTGGTCAGGTTTGCAGCTATTACTTTTATCCAAACCTTATCGCCCATCCTGAATTTTTTACCACTTCGCTGACCTACCAAACTATAATCTGCTTCCACATGTCGAAACTCATCATATTCCAGTAAACTATTTACACTCACCAATCCTTCGCATTTATGTTCAATCGTCTCTACCCAAAATCCAAAACTTGCCACACCGCTTATCACTCCTTCAAATTCATCTCCGAGAAAGTTCTTCATATACTGCACCTGCTTGTATTTATTGGCAGCTCTTTCCGATTCCATGGCTGCCCTTTCCCTTTCACTGGTATGCTTGCATTTTTCTTCTAATTTTTTATCAGGATTAATCTTATTGGTTAACACCTGCTCCAGTATCCTGTGCACTTGTACATCCGGGTAGCGGCGTATTGGTGATGTAAAATGACAGTAATGCTCAAACCCCAATCCATAGTGACCTACATTTTCTATTGTGTATTTAGCCTTTGCCATTGTCCGGATGCCTAACTGCTCCAATACATGCTGTTCAGGCTTGCCCTGTACATCTGCCAGTAATTGATTAAAGGAGGCCGCAATAGTATCCGGGGACGACGTATCAAACTTATGCCCGAACTTTTTTGCAAAAACAGCAAATGGCAATAATTTTTTTTCATCCGGATCATCATGCACCCTGTAAGGAAATGGTACCGGCTTGTTGTTGAATTTAAACTTGGAAAGATTTTCTGCCACCGTTCTGTTGGCCAGCAGCATAAACTCTTCAATCAACTGATGCGCTTCTTTGCTTTCCTTGATCATGATTCCGATTGGATTTCCTTTTTCATCCAATTTAAACCTTACTTCCTGTGATGAAAAACTGATTGCTCCATTCTGAAAACGTTTCTTCCGCATTTTCTGAGCCAGATCATTCAACAACAATATTTCCTCGGCATGTATCCCTGCTTTTTCTTCAATGATTTTCTGTACTTCTTCATATGTAAACCGGTTATCGGAATGGATAACCGTTTTGCCCAGCCAGTATTGTTTTACTTCTGCTTTGGGTGTTATCTGAAAAATAGCAGAAAAAGTCAACTTGTCTTCATTGGGTCGAAGAGAACATAACACATTTGAAATATGTTCAGGCAACATGGGGTTCACCCTGTCTGGCAAATAAACGGAGGTGGCTCTTTGATAAGCTTCTTTATCCAACGCATTATCCGGTTCTACGTAATGACTTACATCGGCAATATGAATTCCAATCTCATAATACCCGTTTTTCAACTTGCGGAATGAAATGGCATCATCAAAGTCTTTGGCATCAACCGGGTCAATGGTAAAAGTAAGTATGGCCCGAATATCATTACGTTTCTTTATCTCTGCAGAAGAAATAATATCGGGTATCCTTGCAGCCGCCTCCAACGCTTCATCAGAAAATTGCAATGGGAATCCGGCTTCCAGTAAGATCTCTTTCATTGCCGCATCATTGCTGTTTTCTGCATCCAGTACATTTATCACTTCGCCTACAGGCCGCTTGCCATCATTTTCCCATTGCAACAGGCGAACCACCACCCTGTCATTGTCTTTTGCATTATTAATATTGAGAAGTGGAATAAAAATATCCGGCATCGGTTTGTCCATATCTGCCACAAAAAAAGCAAAGCCTTTGTTCATCTGGAGGTGACCGATAAATTCAGTCCGTTTTCGCTGGAGCACTTTTTCCACCACGCCCTGCATACGGCGGCCGCCTTCACTTTTAATACGAACCCGGACTGTATCGCCATGTAAAGCTGTATTAAAATCTCCCGGTCTGATCAGAATATCTGTTTCCGTTTCCGGTACGACAACAAAACCCATACCTGATCTTGTAATATCCAGAACACCGTTCAGCGTTTTAGCCGCAAATGATTTTTGCTTTATCTTTTTCCCGCCTTTATGTCGGGCAGGCTTTTTTGAATTTTTTCTTCCCATTCTTTTACGATTTATCCGGCATAAAATTTTTAATAAAACTGGTAACCAACTGATCAAACTTTTCTCCCTCCCAAAATAAAAACCGGTGTCGCACCGGAATTACATATAGAGGAAGGTTGGTAATATCATGTTGAAATTTCACCAACCGTACAGCATCTTTTTCTGTTGTCAGTATCATCTTACTTTCTGTCTGTATGTCTTCAAATTTCTTTTTTATATCATTCAGGTCATCAATAGTAAAAATATGATGATCCGGGTACTGCATCAGGTAATAAGTTTTGCTCTGCTCTTCCAGCAATTTTTTCAGCGGCCCTGGGTTAGCAATACCTGTTACCAGTAAAACTTCTTTGTTTTCACTTAAGTTTGAAATTCTGTTTTCTTTGATATGATAGGGATCTCCGTATTCAATAGCAGTAAAAAAAATCTGCTGACCGGCCAAGGGATTGATTTCTTTTATGATTTTCTTTTTTTCTTCTTCGGATAAGTTCTGCTTACACTTGGTCACCACAATAATTTCAGCTCTTATATAGCTGCTTTTTAAATCCCGCAAATCACCGGTTGGCAGGTAAAAGTCATGAACAAATAAATTATTGTATTCAGTCAGCAGGATATTCAGTCCCGCAAGGATGGCCCTGTGCTGAAAGGCATCGTCCAGAATAATCGCCTGTGTTTCCGGTTTGTCGTGCAATAATTGCGGAATGGCTTCAATCCTTCTTTCACCAACTGCCACCGGCACATCGGGAAACTTCAGGTGAAACTGCATTGGCTCGTCACCAATCTCAAGTGCAGTAGAGTTTTTATTTGCCAGCGAATAACCTTTTGTCTTTCTTTTATAACCCCTGCTTAATGTAGCAACCTTGAAATTATCTTTCAGTCTTTCTACTAAATATTCAACCATTGGTGATTTGCCGGTACCGCCAACAGAAAGATTGCCAACGCAGATAACCGGAAGACCAAATCTCGCTGACCTGAAAATATTTTTTTCATAAAGCCAATTGCGGATGGCAATGCCCATCCAATACAACAACGCAAAGGGAAATAAAAGCAGGCGAAATGATTTCAGGAAAAAATTAGAAAACATAAACTGTTACGTACATAATACAATGGTCTAAAGGTACGTCAAATTAGCTGCCGTCACCTGTTCTCGATAAAAATGGAGAAAATTGTAGTGCCATAATTTCGCTCCAACTTATAAAAAGGAAATGATTTATAATCATTTTTGGGTGTATGTTCGAGTACAAACCAACCACTCTTATTTAGTAATTGTTTTTCAAAAATGAGTTTCAGCAGGTCATCAATACCTGTTAATGCATAGGGCGGCCCCGCAAAGATGAAATCAAATTTATCAGCGCATTGCTGAATGTATTTAAAGACATCCATTTTTATTACTTTAAATTTTTCAAGTTGTAAAGCGGAGGCTGTTTTTTTTATAAACTCATACATTGTTGCATCTTTTTCTATGACGGTAAGATCAACTGCCCCTCTTGATGCCAGTTCGTAACTGATATTACCTGTGCCGCCAAACAAATCAAGTGTTTTCAGCTCTGAAAAATCAAGATTGTTTTGGAGTATATTGAACAAACCTTCTTTGGCAATATCCGTAGTAGGCCTTGTGTACGGCATTTTATTGGGCGGGTTAAATTTTCGTCCGCCATGTTCACCACCTATGATGCGCATGGTGTCAAATCATTAAGTGAAGTAAAAAAATGAGCCGGGTATCCGTTACCGGCAACACCCCAACCGGCTTCCCTGAATTCTACATTGTTGAAATACTGGAACAATTCCTTAAATAAGGACGATTCTTTGTCAATCAAACCAGACAATTGAATACTCACTTCCTTTGGGGAAAATGAATATTGCCGGCAGATTACTAATAAATAATATAAAACATCTTCAGGAGTTGCATACTCAAATGTCTGGGCCATCGTTACACCGCTTTGCTTTGCGGCTATAACAGAAAAATCATATTTCCTGAAATCCATAAGCACTAATCCATCAGGGCCGGCATTATTGATTTTTTTTATACCCGCAGTATAGTGATGATTATATTTAGCGGCAGGTAATTTAGTGTTTAGCCATTCATATCCTTCATTCGGAATAGCAAAATTATTTTTCAATTGCCATTCGGGTATCTCTTCCGTTACAATAATGGCATTCGGCAATTTTCCATAATAGCTCTCAAGCAATGTCAGGGGATCATCCGATGTTTTCAGCGCAGATGGTACCAGGATACTTTGCGGATAATCAAAGATCACTTTCACTTCATAATAGGGATGATGGAGGAAGGAATATTTTTCTTCAAAATCTGTTATACTGATCTTTTCAGCATTATCAGCTATGCAATAAGCGAGACAATACAGATCAGAGCCTTCTTTGTTGGTAACAGCATAGCTGATTTCTCTCTCCCCTATCTTCAAAATCAAAATTTGAGGGGTGTCATTTTCAAGACCTGGTTTTATATAATAAAAAAGTTCTTTCAATTTTGTTTGCCTTCATGCAATAATAGACAAAATTTAAATATCGTAGGTTTGCCAGCTTTATTCTATGGCAAACACCACGGCAAATACAGACTTAAGGGTTCAAATATCAAACCGCCAGGTATTAAAAATTGCGTTGCCCATCAGTCTTGCCATGCTGGTGCCGCAAATAAACTTTGTCACCAATAATATTTTCCTTAGTAACCTGGGCGAAACAATATTAGGCACAGCCGGGATCACCGGTGTATTTTACCTGATTTTTGCCCTGGTGGGTAATGGGCTGAATAGCGGCCTGCAGGGACTTATTGCAAGGCGTGCCGGTGAAAATCGACCAGAAGAAATTGGAAAATTATTCGGTCAGTCCATCTGGATGGCTATGTTCTTTGCAGCAGCAGGTATAGTAATCACTTACCTGTTTGCTCCCTATTTTCTTACTGCCAGTTTACGTTCTCCAATTGTTCAAACAGAAGCCATTCAATTTTTAAAAATAAGAATACTGGGGCTTCCACTTCTTTATTTATTTCAGATGAGCAATGCTTTTTTGGTAGGCACTAACAACAGCCGCTATATGAAGTATGCCTTTATCACCGGTGCCGGGCTTAATATATTTCTTGATTATGTTTTAATAAATGGTCATCTTGGATTTCCAAAGCTTGGCTTTCATGGAGCTGCTGTTGCCTCCATCATCGCTGAGGCTGTTTCCCTGCTGGTAGTAACAGGGATAATTTTTTATAAAAAAATGCATCGTCGCTTTGGGCTATTTACTCACCTGTCTTTCGACAGATCTTTGGCATCATTAATTTTCCGGCAATCATCTCCGCTGGTATTACAATGGTTATTAAGTGTGGTGGCATGGATGTTATTTTTTATTCTTATTGAACATTATGGCCCGCTGCCATTAGCCATCAGCAATATTATGCGGAATATTTTCGGGGTCTTTGGTATTTTCTCCTGGGCTTTTGCCAGCACCAGCAATGCCATGGTGAGCAATATTATTGGCCAGGGCAAAAAAGACAAAGTGGAAATGTTAATCAAAAAGATTATGCTATTGAGTTTTTGTTTTACTTTTTTCCTTTGCCTGCTCATCAATATTTTTCCGCAAATGTTTCTCAGCATATTTCATTTTAACAGCGAATTTGTTGGGGAAGCAATTCCTGTAATCAGGATTGTAACAGTGGGAATGCTCTGTATGTCTGTTGCCACGGTTTGGCTGAATGCAGTTACAGGGACGGGGAATACGAAGACTAACCTCTATATCGAAATTGCCGCTATTATCCTTTATAGTATTTATATCTGGTTAGCACTGGATGTCTGGAAACTTTCTTTAGTATGGGCATGGGCATCCGAACTATTGTATTGGGCTTCTTTATTTATCCTTTCTTTTTTATACATCAGGAGCGGAAAGTGGAAGGGAAAAGTAATTTGAAAATTTTTCTTTACTAATATCTGAAAAGCCTACTCAAATTATAAACTAGTATATTTGTATGATAAAACTTACCTTATGTCATTACTGAACCAAAAAAATAACAAAGACAAGAAGAAAGAGAGCAAAAAAAATGCTGCTGGCAATGCCCAGGGTTCTAAATTTATTCAGAAACCCAAATCGTCAGGCTTTGTAAGCAAGCAAGCTAATACCGGTTCGCAAAGAGGAAGCTGATCAGACCTTTTTCTTTTTCACATTGATTTTATACCTCAGCACCAGGTCATTATTATTAAACAGGCACAACCACTCTATATCAGGTGACGCTACAGTGTAAATATAATTGTACCGTTCTGTGACGACAGCTTCTCGCTATCCCGGGCCGGAGAAATACCTACGATGGCGAATGTGTGAATATGGCCGAATCAATAAATAAATCAGGAAAAACATTTCTTCCAGGTTCTTTGCTGCCGGTTTCAAAGCTCAGATGAATGGTGTCTGCAATAAATGCCATACTCCATCAATCATCACCGCATTCCAGTAATGATTAACAGTAAACCTCTGTGAAGGTTTGTTTGTTCCGTTTTTTGCATGACCGATAATAATAAATACAAGCTATCTAAAAAGTCCTGTTAAGGAACTTTGTCATTCTGAACTTGATTCAGAACCTTTCATAAGACTAGATTTCAAAAGATACCAGATCAAGTCCGGCATGACATATTGGACTTTTGAGATAGCTTCAGTATTTGAATTAATGCGATTAATAAAAGACTTGCAGCATTACAAAATTTTAAGTCACCCGACTAATAATAACTCTAAACACAAGAAGCTGGTTATATTTGCTTCCTGTTCAATTTTTTTAAGAGAATTCCCTATGAAGTATATAAGCTGTTTCTTTTTTTCATATTGCTTTTTTCCCGGTTTAACTGCACAGTTAACATTGGCCAATAAGGGTACTGTACAAATACAATACAATCCGGGCCATCCCATCCATAGTTTTATTCCGGAACAGGTATTGGGGGCTGCCTTTGATGGTCATGCACAAGGTGATATTAACCGGATACTTATTGCTGAAAATATAGCTGCAATGAGAACAGTTGGTCTTAACCCGGTCAGCTATCGGTTAAGAACTGAATTGGGAATTGAGGCCTGGCACTGGAATCCAAACGGCCGATGGAGTGAACCAGGAAGACAACAGGGTTACTGGACATCTGATAACTTTTCTTCCCAACCCATTCAACTATCGAATGGTTATCATCTGCCACGCCGCGGCAATACACATGACCAGGCTAATGATGATGGCTATTCAAGATTGGATGACGGCAATATAAAAACATTCTGGAAAAGCAACCCATACCTCGATGAGTATTATACTGAAGATCCCAATTCACTTCATCCTCAATGGGTGATTGTTGACCTGGGCAAACTAAGACCCGTAAATGCTGTGCAGGTTTTTTGGGGTAAGCCATATGCTATAACTTATACCGTTGACTATGCCCTGGATATTGGCAATGATTATTTTGATCCCATGGTACCAAATACCTGGCATTCTTTCCCACATGGATATGTTAATAATCAAAACGGAGGAAATAATATCATAACTATTTCTTCAAAACCTGTTATGGTTCGTTTTATCCGTATATGTATGACAAAAAGTTCTCAAACCACAACTGAAACCGGAAATGATATAAGGGACAAGCTCGGATTTGCAATTGCTGAGCTGTATGCAGGATTATTAAACAAACATAAAATATTTCATGATTGGGTTCATCATGCTGCTGATAATAAAAGGCAAAGCATTACTTATGCTTCCTCAACCGATCCATGGCATAGTGCTTCAGATATAGACCCTAATACAGAGCAGGCAGGCCTAGATTTATTTTTTCAGTGCGGAATAACTGGTAAGCAGCCAGCAATGATGCCTGTCGGGCTTTTATATGATACCCCTGATAACATGAAAGCGCTTTTACAATATCTTATTGCAAAAAAATATCCAGTTGATGAAATCGAAATGGGAGAAGAACCGGATGGTCAATTAATGAACCCAAATGATTATGCTGCTTTATATTGCCAATGGGCTGCTGTCTTCAAACAGGTTTCCCGGACAATACATATGGGTGGACCATCTTTTGCCACATTGGCAACCACTGACGATGATGCCTTCTCTTTTACAGAACGGCAATGGACCAATCAGTTTTTAAGTTATCTGAAAACACATAATCACCTGAATGATTATAATTTTTTCAGTTTCGAATGGTATCCCTATGATGATGTTTGTTCAGCAACAGAACCGCAGTTAGCGAAGGAACCCCAATTACTTGAAACTGCATTAAAGGGATATAAGAAGAATGTGTTGCCAGATAATGTTCCCATTTTTATTTCAGAGTATGGCTATTCGGCTCATAGTGGCCGCCCCGAGGTTGAAATTGAAGGGGCATTGATGTATGCTGATATTTTAGGTCAATCACTCACCCTTGGCATAGAAAAAAGTTTTTTATATGGTTATGAACCCGGCTACCCGGATCAAAACGCAGAACATTGCAGCTGGGGTAACAATATGTTGTTTGGCATGGATGAAAATGGAAAGATCATTTATCACACAGCAGCATTTTATGGCATGCGGATGCTGATGGAACATTGGTTAATCCCTTTAAATTCAAAATTCGAAATTTATCCGGCTACCTGTAATATCACAAATAAGAATGGACAATCACTCATTTCCACTTACGCTGTGCACCGGCCGGATAGTAACTGGTCTATAATGCTAATCAATAAAGACCCTTTAAAAATAGGAAATGTGGATATAAGCGTTCTGGAGACAGTAACTGGAAAATCCTTCCTCCTAAAGCTGCCATTACAATGCATTCAATATTCATCACAGCAATATCACTGGGTAAGTAATAAAGCCGAAGGATATCCGTCTTTAAGTTTACCAGCAGTAGAAAATATGATCACTTCAGGCAATTCTGTCTCACTTCCTCCTTATTCGATTACAGTTGTTACAGAAACAGGTAAAACCAGGAATTGAATGAGATGATAACGGCCCTTCATTATTTCAGTGATGACCCTGAAGCAGAAATCAGCGAATATAAAAATCTGCCTTTGCTTTAAAATATGAAACCCTGGTATCGCCGAGGTTAGCAATCAAACCGGTTACTATTATATGCCATAGTTGGGTTGCCTTATCATAAGAAGTTTTAACTGTTCCGTTGCTAACATCAATAAAAGCTACGCTTTCCCCTGATCTGAATGAATATTTTGCAGTCAGTTCGTTTTTACCATTTGCATCAATTGAAATGCTGTAATTTCCCCTTGTGCTTAATTTCCTTTCCCGAAAGAACATAGAGAAGAACTGGTTTTTTTGCTCAATAACTATTGTGTAATTCCCTTTGTTCCTGTATGTTTTTACGGTGGCCGACTGGTGTTCAATAAAATAATTATTACCGGTGGCTGTATCGGTAATAGCAACAGGGCATCTTTTATAAACACTATCCCCTTCATGTTGTGCAAATGCTGAAGAAGAAACCAGCAGAATAATAAAAAGGAAACTAATTTTCATACGCATTAAATAGAGGTAAAAAATACGAAGATTTCTTAATAAACAAGGAAAGAGATGGTTTTTTACTTTTGATTTATCCTCTCCCCAAAAAGCAGGCTGCCTATCCGCACCATATTGCCTCCCTCTTCAATGGCTATTTTATAATCACTGCTCATGCCCATGGAAAGAGTCTTGAGCCGGGAGTCGGGAGTCGGGATGATATCGAAAATTCTTTTCAGATTGTGAAACTCCTGTCTGACTCTATTCATATCATCAGTTAAACTCGCCATTCCCATTAATCCAATAATCCGGACATTATTCATAGGCTTATCCATAATTCTGCTGAATAATTCACTCAGTTCTTTCTCATTCAAACCAAACTTCGTTTCTTCCTGGGCAATATGAACCTGTAACAAACATTCAATCACCCGGTTGTTCTTTTCACCTTGTTTATCAATCTCCTCTAACAATTTCAGACTATCAACACCATGAACCAGTCGCACAAACGGGGCTATTAATTTCACTTTATTGGTTTGCAGATGACCAATAAAATGCCAGTGGATGTCTTTTGGTAACTGTCCTGATTTTTCCACCAACTCCTGAACATAATTTTCTCCAAAATCCCGATGACCTAAATTGTATAACTCAAGAATATCTGAAACAGGTTTTGTTTTGGAAACGGCCACAAGAGCTACTTGCATTGCATCAAGTTCCTTTTTGATTAACAGATATGCTTCTTTATTGACAGACATATTTATTCAGGTAAAAAATTCAAAGATTAAATAAAGATCGTAATAAAAAAGCCGCCAGCTAACAGCCAGCGGCTAATAACTAATAGCCTTTTTTATTTTAAAATACTCCTGCTAATTACAATCCGTTGCACTTCACTGGTGCCTTCATATATCTGGGTAATCTTGGCATCTCTCATAAGCCGCTCCACATGGTATTCTTTTACAAAACCATATCCGCCATGAATCTGCACGGCTTCCACTGTTGTCCACATAGCCGTTTCAGATGCAAAAACTTTCGCCATGGAAGAACTGACCGTATAATCCATCTTGTTATCTTTTTCCCATGCTGCTTTCATGCAAAGCAACCTGGCTGCCTCAATCCTTGTAGCCATATCAGCCAGTTTGAAAGCAATAATCTGGTGATTCATGATCTCAGTGCCAAATGCTTTTCTTGTTTTGGAATATTCCTTTGCCAGTTCGTAAGCACCACTTGCAATACCGAGTGCCTGTGATGCAATGCCAATTCTTCCGCCAGCCAAAGTTTTCATGGCAAACTTGAACCCAAAGCCATCTTCACCAATACGGTTTTCTTTGGGCACTTTTACATCATTGAACATTACTGTATGTGTATCGCTTCCCCGGATACCCAACTTATTTTCTTTGGCGGCTACTACCACGCCAGGCCAGTTTTTTTCAACAATTAATGTATTAATACCTTTTGAACCTTTTGCAGGATCTGTTTGTGCCATTACAAGATAGATTGATGCATTTCCCCCGTTTGTAATCCAGTTCTTGGTGCCATTCAATAAATAATAGTCCCCCTTATCTTCTGCTGTTGTTTTTTGAGAAGTGGCATCACTACCTGCTTCAGGCTCACTTAGCATAAATGCCCCAATGTATAATTCGCCATCCTTTTTTCCCTGCGCAAGAGGAACGAGATATTTTTGTTTTTGTTCTTCAGTGCCGTACTTCTGCAAACCATAGCATACAAGACTGTTGTTAACACTCATCACTACACTTGTGCTGGCATCTATTTTACTTATTTCCTCCATCGCCAGCACATAACTGATGGTATCCATGCCGGCACCACTGTACTTTGGATCTACCATCATTCCTAAAAAACCCAAATCAGCCAGTTTCATCACCTGTTCACGGGGAAATTTTTGATGCTCATCTCTTTCAATAACACCGGGCAAACACTCTGTTTTTGCAAAATCTCTTGCAGCTTTTTGAATCATCAGCTGCTCTTCGTTCAGTTCAAACATCATATATATAAAGCTTTGGTAAGCAAAGATAAGGACAAAGCTTCCTTTGAAAGATACTGAAAACAATCGCCATAAATTCAAAATTAATCGAACTACGCTCCTTTCCGGAATGGTTTTTGAATTAACTTTGCACCGCATACGAAAACCATGAAAAAAATACACATTTTATTGTTGGTGTTGATTGCCGGAGCAATCGCCTATCTTATTGCCTCTTTTAAGTTTGCCAGTAGTACTTATGAAACCATTAGCGAAGCAAAAGCAAGCCCTGGAAAATTTGTACATGTGGCTGTGCGATTAGACAAAACGGTTCCTGTAGTCTATGATGCCACGAAAGATGCCAATTATCTGAGTTTCCAGGCAATGGGGATCGACAGCCCGAATTTAAAAATGCAGGTAATTTACAGAAAAGGAGAAATTCCAAACCTGATGATCAGTGAAAGGATTGTATTAAAAGGAAAATACCAGGATGATCATTTTGAATGTAAGGATGTTCAAACAAAATGTCCATCCAAATACAAGGACGACATGAAAGCTGCAGAGAAAAACATTCAGAACACTACACAGGTTATTCCTGCAACCAAAAATTCTTCAGCAAATTAATTAAGAGGGAATGGGCTATATCGGCGAGCATCTTTTACCCGGTCAGTTAGGACATTTTTTTATTGTACTTTCTTTGGTGGCCTCCCTGGTAGCCACATTTTCTTATTTCAAATCAACACAATCAAAAAATGAAATTGATAGCGCCTACTGGAAAAAATTAGCCCGGTATGCCTTCATCACTGAAGTTATTTCTGTTGTCGCCATCTTTACCCTCTTATTCTATATCATTTATAATCATTATTTCGAATATAAATATGCATGGCAGCATAGCAGCCGCTCATTAGAATTTAAATACATGCTGGCCTGTTTCTGGGAAGGACAGGAAGGCAGTTTCCTTCTCTGGAGTTTCTGGCATTGTGTACTGGGTTTGATACTGATAAAAACCAGTAAGAAATGGGAAGCCCCGGTGATGACGGTGGTAAGCTTTGCACAATTTTGTCTTGCTACTATGATTGCAGGCATTTACATCTTCGGATGGAAGATGGGCTCCAATCCATTTATATTGTTACGGGATTCCGGTGTGCTGGACAGAGCTCCTGCCCTGCACCTTGATTTTGATGTAAACCATGCATTCCGGCCGGATTACATGTCATTTATCAAAGATGGAAATGGCTTAAGCAAATTATTGCAGAATTACTGGATGGTTATTCATCCTCCGGTTCTATTCATGGGTTTTGCATCTACCGTAGTTCCATTTGCCTTTGCCATTGCGGGATTATGGAAAAAGCAATTCACCGAGTGGACAAAACCCGCATTGCCCTGGGCACTTTTTTCTGCTGCTGTGCTGGGTGTTGGCATTATGATGGGCGCCATGTGGGCTTACGAATCATTAACCTTTGGTGGCTACTGGGCATGGGATCCCGTAGAAAATGCTTCATTGGTTCCCTGGCTGGTTTTAGTTTCAGGCATCCATACTTTGCTTATTTATAAACACACCGGTCATTCATTAAGAGCATCCTACTTGTTTTTCATTCTTGCTTTTAGTTTGGTCTTATATTCTACATTTCTTACCCGGAGCGGTATTCTTGGAGAAACTTCTGTACATGCTTTTACCGACCTTGGTATGAACTGGCAACTGCTTGCCTTTTTATTTGTATTTGTTGTCCCTTCCCTGATTTTTTTCTTCTTTAGTTACCGTGAAATCCCCACCATTAAAAAAGAAGAAAGCAGTTCTTCCCGTGAATTCTGGATGTTTATCGGCTCCCTGGTATTTTTTCTTTCAGCAGTAGTAATTATTGGTAAAACTTCCTTGCCGGTTTACAATAAATTGTTTCATGCTAAAATTGCGCCACCAGAAGATCCTGAATATTCCTATAACCAGATACAGGTGTTTGTTGCAATAATCATAGGGCTATTAACTGCCTTAGGTCAATACCTGAAATACAAGGAAACACCCAAAGCCTATTTTCTGAAAAAGATTTGGCTACCAACTGTAATTGCCATTATTGCAGCATCTCTTATTCTTGCCTTTGGCAAAATCAATTATGAGAAAAAGTCTTATGGTTTTATGGCGGCTATATGGGTGGCAGTTGCCAGTAGTGTTTACACTATCATTGCCAATGCAGCTTATATCTGGCTCGGCATAAAAGGGAAGCTGAAATTATCCGGTGGTTCAATAGCCCATGTGGGTTTTGGAATGGTGCTGCTGGGAATTCTTATTTCCTCTGCCAAAAAAGAAATTCTGTCGAATAATATTAATGGAGTTTTTGTTCCCCTCGGATCAAATGAAGACCCCCGTGAAAACCTGACACTGATCCAGGGCGTTTCATCGGATATGGGAAAATATCAGCTTACTTACGAAAAAGATTCTCTTTCAGCCAGAGATGAAAGAACCTTTTTTAAGATTCGTTTTAAGAATAAAAACGGCAAGGAAGAATTTGTGCTGGAACCAAACTCCTTTATAAATGCAAATGGAAAAGAAGGGTTGATGTCAAACCCGGATGCACGGCATTATTGGAGCCATGATGTATTTACCTATATCACCTCTTTACCCAACCCGGAAAACAAAGAAGATACTGCAACATTTAAATCGAATAATTTGAAAAAGGGAGATTCCCTTTTCTATTCAAATGGCTATATGATTTTGCAGGATGTAAAAAAGAAAGACAGCCTTCCTGAAGAAATTTTTGGGAAAAACGGAAGTTTATTTGAATGCCCGGTAAAAATTCATTCCAAAACAGGATCAATATACAGTGTCACCTCAAGACTGGCTATGGCCAAAGGAGGTTTGCTTTCATTGCCTGATACCATCATTTCTGAAAACCTGGTATTGCAACTGCAAAAGGTAAATCCAGACAATACCATTGAACTTGGAGTAAAAGAGTCAACTGCTGTGACGAAATTTGTTACGTTAAAGGCCTACAAGTTTCCATTTATCAGGCTTCTCTGGTTTGGGGTAGTCATTACAGCCATTGGCATTATTATCAGCATGGTGAGACGCATCCGGTTAAACCGGAGCAATATTTCCAAATCGTAATTTTTGCTTTTTTACAACAACGTCAGTTGTAGCTTTACAGCCGGTTGTCAGGTAAATATCATTCAAACAAGAATGTTTTAAGGATGAAGATTTCTAAACCATACAGATTTATCTCTCTATTAGTTTTTCTGTTAGCCGGAATAAGCGGGAAGCTTACCGCACAGGTTTACACAGATTCAGCTTATAAAGACTCGACTGCTTACGCTTTGTTAGCAATGAAAGAGCAAGCTAAAAAATGGGGGCCTAATGATACGGTAGTGGTTCCGGCCATTTATTACCATAGTGAAATTGTTAATTACAAGGAAATGGAGATGTTTTGGGTGTCTAAATTGCCCCCTGGAAAACTTGCCAAATACATTGAAGAATGGACAAGGCTCCGTAATGCTGTTTATGTTACATACCCATATGCAAAAATTGCCGGTGCCACTATTAATGACATTAATGTCAAACTTGCGAATGTAACCAGCAAAATAGAGCGAAAAGCTTATATCAAATCAAGAGAAAAAGAATTAAAGGATGAATTTACAGAGCCACTCTCCAATCTCTCCGTTTACCAGGGAAAAATATTGATGAAACTTATCAACCGGCAAACCGGTAATGATTGCTACGAGATCATCAAAGAATACAAAGGTGGCCTGAAAGCCCGTTTATACCAGACAGTCGCCTGGTTTGTGGGTGGCAACCTGAAGCAGGAATGGGATCTTACAGAAAATAAAATGGATCGCCAGATTGAAAATATTGTAAAGGAAATTGACGGCAACTGGTATCATAATCCTTACAGGAAATAATGATATCCCATCCCCCTGAAGAAAAGTGAGTATCTGTGAAATTTTCTGCATGGTTATATCAATTTTTATTTTAAGCTTCAATCAAATACTTTTACATCTAACTTCTTCAACATATTTATCTAAGTAATAATGAAAGATCAATCGGTTCAGCAATTCCATAACTCTCTTTTAAGGGATGGGGGTAAACTCAACATTCTTGCCATAGGCGTTCACCCGGATGATGTGGAACTGGCTTGTTCCGGAACTATCATCAATGAAATAAAAAGAGGAAAAAAAGTTGGCATAGTTGACCTCACACAAGGGGAACTTGGAACAAGAGGAGATATAGAAACCCGGTACCAGGAAGCAGCTAATGCTGCCATGATAATGGGTGTGGCTATCAGAGAAAATCTGAAAATGCGGGATGGCTTTTTTGAAAACAACGAAGAGAATAAATTAAAACTTATTGCTGCTATCCGCAAATACCAGCCGGAAATTGTTATTGGCAATGTGCTGCATGACCGGCATCCCGATCATGGCAGAGCCGGAAAAATGATTGCTGAATGTTGCTATTTATCAGGACTACCCAAAATTGAAACCTTAGATGAGCAGGGAAAGCTACAGTCAAGATGGCGGCCATCTTATGTATTACATTATATACAGGATTGGTTTCATGAACCCGACCTGCTGATTGACATCAGCGATGTATTTGAACAAAGAATGAAGGCCATTGAAGCTTACACTACTCAGTTCCACACGGGTAAGAATAGTGTGGATGGGCCTCAAACCTATATATCTACTCCTGACTTTCTTGAAAGTATCATTGCAAGGGCCCGGATGCTCGGAAAGCGAATTGGAGTAAAATATGCTGAAGGTTTTATCAGTGAAAAAACAATTGGCATCCGTGATCTTGACTCGCTGGTAACCAATGAGACATAATCAAACAAGATTGAGGACATCTCTATAAAAGACTAACAGGAAAGGTTGGTTTGTTAAAGAACTCCCTGCATTTATTACTTGCCCCTTTTATCAGCAATTAGGAGTACCTTTGATGCCACTTTAAATAATTCAGATGTCAATTCCAAAATTTTCCAAACTCCCTTTGTCTTTTCATAACGAACTGAAAAAAAAAATTGGGGAATACTTTAGTCAAAAGGGTAAATTTAAAACCGGCAACCTGAACCTGTTCGTAAAAGCTATTTTGTTAGTCTCAGGATTAATCGCTTTATATATTCATCTTGTTTTTTTTACTCCCCCGGCAATATGGGCTATCACCGAATGTATTATCCTTGGCTGCCTTACCGCAGCTGTTGGCTTTAATGTTATGCATGATGGAGCACATGGTAGTTTCAGCCGCTACAAATGGATCAATAACCTGGCTTCAAATTTTGCAAATTTCCTGGGGGCAAGCCAGTATATGTGGAAGATGAAACACAATATTATCCATCATACTTATACCAATATTCCCGGGGTAGATGATGATATTGAGGCCCGTCCTTTGTTGCGTTTATGTAATGAACAGCCACGATATAAAATACACCGTTACCAGCATCTTTATTTCTGGGCAGCTTATTCCTTATTATACATTTACTGGATATTTGTAACAGATTATAAAAAATATTTTTTGGGCAGAATTGGTTCCACCCCACTCAGGAAGATGACATTTCAAGAGCATTTCTTTTTCTGGTTTTATAAAGCAGCACATGCTTTGATCTACGTTGCTATCCCAATCTATTTCGTTGGATTTTTGCCATGGCTGATTGGTTTCTTAAGCATGGGACTGGTTGCAGGATTTGTATTGAGTATTGTATTCCAGTTGGCTCACACAGTGCAACAAACTCATTTTCCATTACCAGATGAAAACACAGGAAAAATGGAAGATGAATGGGCTATTCACCAGGTAAAAACAACTGCAAACTTTGCTACAAGGAATAAACTGGTGAGTTGGTTAGTAGGTGGTTTGAATTTTCAGATAGAACATCACTTGTTCCCTAAAATATCCCATGTGCACTATCCTGCCATCAGCAAGATTATCAGGAAGGTTTGTGCAGACTACGGCATCCCTTATATTGAATATCCCAAAGTACGCCTCGCGGTAGTTTCTCACCTTGCATATCTACGCCAGCTGGGAAAGAAGTAAGCAGATGCAGGAATTGGGTTTTGGGAATTGGTAACCACCCGGGGTTCATATTATTCTCTTTTCATTAATTACAGAACCCTTCCTTAACTTGCACCGCCTTAATTCATACAACGATGGTTGATTTTTCTAGTTATGACCCCAACTGTGTTGGTAATCCCAATAATAATATTTTTGGTCTGCCAACTAACGAAGATGATGCAAGACTTGTGATATTGCCTGTACCCTGGGAAGTTACAGTAAGCTATAGTGCCGGCACAGCCCGTGCACCCGAAGCCATCTTCAAAGCCAGTTTGCAGGTAGATCTTTTTGATCCTGAGTTTCCTGAGGTCTGGAAACAGGGTTTTTATATGCGCCCTTGCGACAAGAAGATTTTAATGAAAAGTGATTACCTGCGCAAAGAAGCGGAACTCTACATTGATTATATTTCTAAAGGCGATGAGGTAGAGGCCAACCAATTCATGACAAAAACATTGAAAGAAGTAAATGAAGGGAGCCTTTACCTGAACAACTGGGTATATGAGCAAACAAAAGTATTATTAGAAAAAAACAAACTGGTGGGATTGCTGGGTGGTGATCACAGCACACCGCTGGGCTATTTTAAAGCCATTGCTGAAAAGCATAGCGAATTTGGCATTTTACAAATTGATGCACATTTTGATTTGCGGGAAGCATATGAGGGCTTTAATTATTCCCATGCCAGCATCATGTATAATGCACTAAAAGAAATTCCACAACTGAAAACACTGGTACAGGCTGGTATCCGGGATTATGGCAGCGATGAATGGGAATATGTGAAGAACAGTAATTTCCGGGTGATTACTTATTTTGATAAGGATATCAGGAACCGGCAATATGAAGGACAATCCTGGAAATTTATTGCAGAAGATATAGTAAGCAAGCTGCCGCAAAAAGTATACATCAGTTTTGATATTGACGGTCTCGACCGCAAACTATGCCCCTTCACCGGCACCCCGGTGCCGGGCGGATTTGAACTGGAACAGGTTTTTTATCTCTTTAGTAAAATTTTACAAAGCGGCAGAAAAATTATTGGATTTGATTTGAACGAAGTAGGCATTGGCGGCGATACTGACTGGGATGCCAATGTGGGAGCAAGAGTGCTATATAAGTTGTGTAATTTATTGGTGACAAGTAATACCCCTCAATCCGCCTGAGGCGGAGTGTAAGAAGATGCAGCAGTTTCAGATTACATTGAAAAATGAGAAAATTAAATTATATAACCTCCTGAGCTGGTTAATAATTATTATCAACCTGACGCTGTTCCTATATCTCGCAATTTTTTCCACTGTTAAAAACGTTAGTAATAGTAGTATCGCTTCCCTGGTTGTTTTTTCTATTTGTTTGTTATTTAAATTATATTTCAGGAAAACAAAGTATGCTTTTGGCTTTAACCCCTTTTTTTACATCCTGATGCTAGCCTGGATAAACATTGAATTTTACCTAATTGCTGCCATAACCCTGGTTCTTTCACTTCTTAGTTCATATTCCCTGAGAAAACTAACGATCCTCTTTTTAAAAGACGGAATTTCATTCCCATCTTTTCCCCATAAAAAAATTACCTGGAATAAATTGAATAACGCAATTCTTAAAGACGGTTTGCTGACAATTGACTTTAAAAATAATAAACTAATTCAACAATTTATTGATGAGAAAGACTCACCTGTTAATGAAAAAGAATTTAACGAGTTTTGTAAACAACTCTTAACTCAATGATTTTATCCCAATCTCCCTATATCCTTTATTCAGACGGCAAAGGCAATATCTTTGAAGACACTTCTCTGTATGTTACAGGACGCAGTGGCTGGGATGCTGTACCTATTCCTGAAGATGAATGGATAGAATTGCCCAACGGCGGCTCATTATATGAACTGCCCGGAAGAAGAGGAATTGGCATTGATGTGCTGACCGGTGAAATGAGATTATGTGAAAAAGGATGGGCTGTTGCTGCCTTTATTCCTCCTGCACACACAGGATTTTATTTAGCCGCTTATGAAACTGGCAAGGAAGCACCTACCCTTCCTTTATTTTGTTATACGGCTACCGGATGGCTCAATAATAAATTTTATGTTCCGGCAATCAGAATTGAAAATGATATAAGGCAGGAATGTGACGGATATGACCAGCAAAAAATAAATGAAGGCGCTGCCGCATTATTGAAACATTATCCGCATAACCGGTTAGTCAATCACCTGGTCAACAATTGTGTACTGACTTATCAATGTCCTGCTGCCAGAAATTTTTCATTGGGTCGTTGGGAATGTCCTGTGCCGGTTTCATCAGGTTGTAATGCAAATTGTATCGGCTGTATCTCTTTGCAACCGGATGAAGAAACAATTGTTTCCACACAGGACCGTTTGTGTTTTAAACCAACTGTTGAAGAAATTGTTGAGTTTGCTGTACCACACTTGGAATCAGCTCCCTATCCTATTATCAGCTTTGGACAAGGCTGCGAAGGTGAACCATTGCTGATGTGGGAAACCATACGAGACTCAATTATTGAAATAAGAAAACATACATCGAAAGGAAGCATCAATATCAATACGAATGGCTCTGATCCCGTTGCTATAAAAAAAATATGTGAGGCAGGATTAGACTCTATCCGTGTCAGCACCAATTCGGCAAGAAGAGAAATCTATATGCCTTATTACCGGCCCAATAATTACAACTTTGATGATATAATTGAAAGTTTAAAAATTGTAACCTCTTTTGGAGGCTGGACTTCCATCAACTATTTTGTTTTCCCGGGAATGACAGATTCAGTTGCTGAATATGAAGCTTTAAGAAAGCTTATCAAAGAAACCGGTTTAAAAATGATCCAGTGGCGCAATTTCAATATTGACCCGGATTGGTATCTCGGAAAAATTGGAGTTACTGAAACCGGTGAATGTCTTGGTGTAAAACAATTGCAGAAACTCATCCGTGATGAATTTCCGCAACTGAAGTTTGGTTATTTCAATCCTCCCATTGAACGCATCAAAGGAAAGTTTGAAATGGATTTTGCACATTGAAATTCAGGGCCTGCATATTGCAAGCCCTGAAAGAATTTAAAACTTTGAAATCAATATCCGAATTTTTGTCTCACACAATTTAAATATTCAGCCCAGCAAGCCGCCTCACAAAGCCGTGCCGCAGCGCTGCAAGCAAGATAACATCCAGGACCCTGATTACCTTTATCACAAGCATCATAGCATTTCTTTTCCTCTGCTTCACAATTAGCAATGCAGTTTTTATATTTTTCCCAGCAATTGGTGCAGGTTGTGGAACTAAGATTTGAACCAATGATAAATGATCCCGTTGATATACCGGTTATATCAGTCGTAAATGTATAGCTGCCATTTTTTACATTACTGCTGATAATGTCCCTGGAAATAATTGTTGTATTTGCTTCCCTGAATTGAATAACAGCCGGGGTCCCGTTTGTCAGATCAATTTTGAAATTATTATTATTCAGGTCAAGGTTTTCCAGACCATTAACTGTTGCTGTAACCTTTGCCCTTGTGTTTTTTTGTACAAGTTTTTTGTTAGAACTAAGATTTGTCGT
Organism: Chitinophagaceae bacterium; assembly: GCA_032654705.1. Classification (GTDB taxonomy): domain Bacteria; phylum Bacteroidota; class Bacteroidia; order Chitinophagales; family Chitinophagaceae; genus JJ008. Next base: position 870,371 of record JAULAZ010000003.1, on the reverse strand, counting down.
TACAACCTGGATGGGTGTGGCTTGAGTCACACCTCCCTCCTGTATGGTAATCGATGCTTTACCGGCAGGCAAGTTTTCAGGAACCCGGATAAAGCTACCCGTGCTGGACTCCGCAATTATTTCACAGGGAATATTATTTATGGAAACAGTTGTATTTGATGCGTTCCCGTCAAAGAATCCATTGATAGTAAGCGGTTCGCCGGGCTGGCAATAATTCATCGGGGCAAAACTGCCCGGCGCATGTGGCGTAGTTAATTCTATTTGCTGCGGGGGTACAGTAATAATATTTCCCGGAGCCGGAATATTGGGACGGTTCACCGGGATTTCACCATGTGCCAGTTCTGCCCCATTCTTATCTTTAATCAAAAAAGGGATGGAAGCCAGCCCTGCCGGAACGATAAACTTAAAAAACTTTTCGGATAAACCTGTTTGCTTATCCTGCGCATCTATAACTGCCCCGGTTAAAGTTGATGACGCAACACTTCCGGTAATTTGTTCACCCGGCCTGATAATATTTGGCACTTTTACATCTACAACCTCACCACTCAAAGTTTTTACACTGATGGTAGCTACTTGCTGAGGACCGCTTGTACCTAAGGACCCGACGGTTGATTTTTTGGATTGCTGACATTCGCAATTGAAGGTTTGATTATAAGTTAAGGTACAATCATAGCCGTAACCAACACCCCAATATTTGTATGATACACCGGTATAGGTTGCAGCATTGGCCGTTAATGCAACACAAGGAGCAGGTGGTTTACATGGCAAGGGGTTACAAAATTTATTGGCTAGAGCTATTGCTGCAGCACGGCCAGCCCGGACAGCTGCGCTAAAAGCTTCTTCTTCAGTTGTTCTGTATGTTGCACCGGCAGTTACCGTAACTGAAACGGGAATACTACTTCCATTACATTGTGAAAAGCATTTTGCAGTATATAAAAAATTAAATACAAAAAAGAAAATAGCAATAAAAAGCACAATTGATTTTTTAATATGGTAATTATTGTTTTTCATCTTATTATTTATTTAAATATTTCTTTTATTGAAACCCACATCATCTTATGTTTCCTGTCCTTCTTAAACATTGGAAAGGCAGTAAGTCTATTGAAATATGCAATTACCTTTAATCGCTCCTTTCCGGCCGAAGAAAAGAAAAGGAGCATTAAGGTATTAAAAGTGAAATGGTATTCTTTAGAAATATTTTTGGAAACCTGTTCCTCAAATTTGTTTTCAACCAAAAAACAAGCATTCCGGGGCAATAAAATGTTATTATTTTTCAAATTTCAGATTTTTATTATTAAGAGTTTTAATAAAACGAACATATTGCTGCAAAAAATTTATGACCTGATGATTTCAATATATACTGAGAGTGAAAAACGGCTTCGGTGGGTTTGTGCCCAGGTTATTGATGCGGGTACCAGCAGGAATAAAGAGAGCACAGCAGAGAAGATCGTTAACTTTCTCATAGCAGTGCTTTTCATAAAATTAATATAGTTTTATTGATATTGCAGCAATAAATTTTAATCAATGGGGCAACAAAAAATAATCATCATCGGCGCCACGTCGGGTATTGGCAGAAGCATGTCATCGATTTATATCAACAAAGGCAATCGTGTTGGAGTCAGTGGAAGACGATTGGAACTACTGCAGGAAATAAAGCAACTGTCTCCTCAACAGGTAGAATTTGAATGCTTTGATGTGACTGGAAAAGAAAATGTTTCTCATCTTGAATCGCTGGTTAGTAAGCTCGGTGGTCTTGATATTCTTATCATCAGTGCCGGTACCGGAGAACCCTCAAAAGAACTTGACTGGAAAATTGATAAAACAACTGTTGACACCAATGTGAACGGTTTTATAGAAATGGCCAACTGGACATTTAATTATTTTTTGAAACAAGGATTTGGACAATTGGCAATAATCTCTTCCATTGCTGCCATCCGCGGCGGTAGCTGGGCTCCTGCTTACAATGCTTCCAAAGCTTTTCAGAGTAATTATTTTGAGGGATTAGCTATTAAAGCAAAGCGGCTGAAAAAAAATATTGCTGTTACCTGCATTGAACCGGGTTTTGTAAAAACGGCTATGTCAAAAGCAGGAGATAAAATGTTTTGGGTGGTTCCGGTTGATAAAGCAGCCCGGCAAATCATCAGAGCAATTGAAAAACGAAAAAGAAAAGTATATATCAGTCACCGTTGGTGGATTATCGCCAAATTATCCAAATGGGCGCCTTTTTGGTTTTATAAAAGGTTCGGATAAACGTCCTTTTATGGTTTATGAGGGAATATTAACATTTCCTATACCATCCTTTATACAAGTTGCATGGTGTTTGAATCGTTACTGACAGGTGTGAACAACAATGGTTTGCGCCGTCATTCACCAAAATGTATTTTTGTATGAATAATTATTACATAATGTCTGCATCCCTTGAAGCCAGGTACCGGTCAAGAGCCTATATGATAACTGCCGGGTTTGCCGGTTTGTTTATATTAATCATGTTTTTGCTAAAATGGAAGATACCCGTTTTTGAAAAACCTGTTGTAGATATGGGTATTGAAGTAGAACTTAATTTACCCGATGAACCACAAACCCTGGCTAACGGCGGCGGTGGTGGAGGCAACCCTGTTCAGGCAACTGGCGCAGCCGGTATTGCTAATTATTCTCCTCCAGCTCCGGGTGTTACTGAAGCTTCAAAGGATGTGGAAGATAATAATGATAAAGAAAGTCCCGCTATTGTAAAACCAGATGTGGTAAAACCAAAAGCCCTGGCTATTACCAATACTTCCGTTGTAAAAACAGCACCCAAACCTGTGATAGAAACTCCTGCACCCAAAGTTCCCAAAGCAGTGTTGGGAAAAACAACAACTGGTGCGGGTAAAGGCGGTGGTGCCGTTGATGATTACGAAAAGAGTGGAGGAAAGGGAACAGGTTATGGTGTTGGCAATGGCAGTGGTACAGGTGGTGGAAGTGGAACAGGGAACGGTGGCGGAAACGGATCTGGAGGAGGAACAGGAACTGGCCCAAAAATTACCAGGGGCGATAGAAAAATAATCCGGTATTATACTTTTGAAGGCGATCTTGATAAAGCAGTGGTTTATGCAAACATTAATGTATCTCCTGAAGGTGTCGGAAGATTTATCAGCATTGCCAAAGGTTCATCTAACAGCGACAATGCTTATAAAACTGCCATCATGCAATACCTGCAGAATATCAAATTTGATAAGGCCGATCATGAATCAATGCTTACTGTGCAATTTAATTTCAGGGTGAATTAATAATTGAGGGGCGGTTTTAAGGGTGTCATGTATATCGTGGCACCCTTTCTTATTTTTGCTATTCATGAATTACCAACAAACCATCGACTACCTGTTTACCCGTTTGCCCATGTTCAGCCGCATTGGCGCTGCTGCCTATAAGGCTGATCTCACTAATACAGTAAAGCTTTGCGAATCGTTAGGTAGTCCGCAAACAAAATTCAAAACGATTCATGTGGCTGGCACCAATGGCAAAGGTTCTGTTAGTCATATGCTTGCAGCTATTTTACAAATAGCAGGATATAAAACCGGGTTGTACACTTCGCCTCATTTAAGAGACTTCAGGGAAAGAATTAAAGTTGATGGCGAGATGGTAAGCGAAAAATTTGTCATTGATTTTACAGAGAAAATAAAACCATTAATTGAAGAAATAAGTCCCAGCTTTTTTGAGATTACTGTCGCCATGGCTTTTGAATATTTCGCAGAGCAAACAGTTGATGTCGCAATCATTGAAGTTGGGCTGGGAGGAAGATTGGACAGCACCAATATCATCACACCCGAACTTTCCGTTATCACCAATATTGGCTGGGATCATATGAATTTATTAGGCAATTCTCTGGAAAAGATTGCTTTTGAGAAAGCAGGCATTATTAAAAAAGAAGTCCCGGTTATCATTGGAGAAATTTTACCGGAAACAATCCCGGTATTTGAAAGTGTAGCTAAAGAAAAAAATGCTCCTCTCTCAGTTGCCTCACAAAAAAAACAGGTAGTTGACTGGCATTGGGAAAAGCATGAATTAATAGTTGAAGTTTCTGAAGAACATCATACAGATCATAAGACATGGCATCTTGATTTGCCGGGTATCTATCAAACCAAAAACCTGCTTACGGTATTGGAAGCTTGTCATCATTTAAAAGAACAAGGCTGGAAAATTGATGACGACATAATTCAGAAAGGATTAAAGCAGGTAAAAAAATTAACCGGTCTGCATGGCAGGTGGGAGATCATACATCAATCACCAACTGTTGTTTTGGATGTGGCACACAATGTTGACGGCATCAAACAGCTTGTTCAGCAGATTGAACTAACTGATCACCGGGAACTGCATATAATAACCGGTATGGTAAAAGATAAAGAAGTGGAAAGAATATTATCTCTATTACCCAAAGAAGCGCATTATTATTTTACCAAAGCACAAATTCCCCGTGCTATACCTGAAAATGAACTGGCTGCCAAAGCAAATCTTGTACAATTGATAGGGCATTCATTTCCCGATGTAAATATTGCCTTAAAGTCTGCCTTACAACATGCACACCCGGAAGACCTGGTAATTGTATGCGGAAGTGTTTTCCTGGTTGGAGAGGTTAATAACTTAATTGGTTAATTTTTTCAAGAGCATAAAAAATACAGGTGACATGCATAGCCTGCACAATCTTATTTTCTTTCAGCAGTTGTTTTAATTCATCTATTTCAAATAACGCTACTTCTATTTCTTCATTGCCGTCTAATTTTTGCTGGGCTACCTTCTTTCCTCCTTTGGCAAGAAACATATGCATCAGGTTATTATTGGTGGATGGGTTTGCCGATATTTTGCCCAGGTATTCATAAGAAGAAAATGAATAGCCTGTTTCTTCCAAAAGCTCTCTTGCAATGGCTTCTTCAAAATTTTTATCTGTTGCATCTACACAACCACCGGGTGTTTCAATACAGGTTTCTCCCAATGCATGGCGGTATTGTTTTACCATTACCACTTTTCCATCTTCTGTTAATGCTAAAGCTGTAACCCAGTCTGTGAATTCATACACATAATACGGCTCTACAATTTTGCCACCGGGTGTCTCGCATTTATCTTTTCTAACTTTAAACCAAAGATCATTGAAGAGATATTCCGAGTCTATTACCCGCCATTTCAAATCATTCATTAATTATTGATTAATAATTATTAATTATTCACCACCCCATTCTTTCCTTTAAAGAAGTGATATGCGCCACATGATGTTTACCATGCCAGGCATACAAACCAAGCATGTACCAAAGTCTTACCGTCTTTTTCAATCCCGGGTGAAAGGCCGTGCGGTTATTCCATTCATCATCTGAAACATATTTCAGCGATTCGTACCAACGAAGGTGCAACGCATGTAATAATGTTGTAGAAATATTTACCGGGAGTTTCTGCACATCATTCATTTCAGCCCAAAGCTTTTCTTCATAAGTTTTTAAGGTTGGGTTGTCTTCGGTCAATATTAATTTGAAACGGCAATAAGCATTCATATGGCTGTCTGCCACATGATGCACCAACTGGTGCACTGTCCATCCACCTTCCCGGTAAGGAGTTTGTAACTGATCTTCATCCAGGTTCAGCATTGCATTCTCCAATTGCAACGGCAAAAATTTAATATCTGCCAGCCATTCCACTTTCTGTTCAATTGAAAATGGCCTTGGCTCATACTTGCCAATGGGATATCGCAGGTCGGTTGTAATCAAATTACTCATATAAGTCAGGTTGGTCAATAATAAAGATTCGTTTCTCCTTAAGAAATGAAAGTTCTATTCTTCTCTCAATGAATGCCCCGTCAGGTTGATAAATACATCTTCCAGGTTGGCCAGTTTCATTTCTTTTGGCCTGTCAAAACCTGAGGCCACTAAATTATCAATCAGTTTATCCGGCGTATCCATGGCCACAATAGTTCCCGCATCAATGATGGCGACCCTGTTACATAAATATTCAGCTTCATCCATGTAATGCGTGGTAATGATAACCGTGGTTCCTCTCTGGCGGATATTTTTTACCAACTCCCACAAATTTCTTCTTGCCTGCGGATCGAGACCTGTGGTGGGTTCGTCAAGAAAAATTATTCGTGGTTCGTTAATTAAAGTAGTGGCAACTGAAAAACGCTGCTTCTGTCCGCCGCTGAGTTCTTTTACTTTTGCTTTGGCTTTATCCTTCAGGTTTACCATCTCCAGCAATTCCATCGGATTGACTTCACGATTATATAAACCACAAAACAATTCAATCAGTTGAACCAGGTTAAGCCCCGGATAGTATCCGCTTGTTTGCAACTGCACACCGATAATTTTTTTTATCTCATTCGGTTGTTTGTCCAAATTGAGGCCATCTACTGTTACTTCGCCACTGGTTTTTGGCCTTAATGTTTCAATAATTTCCAGTGTGGTGGATTTGCCTGCTCCATTGGGGCCGAGCAAGCCAAATATTTCTCCTTCGTACACATCGAAACTGATTCCTTTTACTGCCTGGAAGTTGCCGTAGTTCTTGACAAGATTTTTTACCGAGATAATTGTTTTCGTCATTTTTATTTATTAAGCCTTTAGATATGTTTCTAATTCTTCCATCATCAGTTTACTTCCAATAAACAAGGGAGTACGCTGGTGCAGTTCTGTTGGCTGCACATCCAGTATTCTTATTTTACCATTGGTTGCTTTGCCACCGGCAACGGTTATAATAAATGAAAAAGGATTACACTCATATAACAACCGCAATTTACCTTTTGGTTTATCAGTTGTGCCTGGGTACATAAAAATTCCACCCTTGATCAGGTTGCGGTGTACATCGGCTACCATACTGCCAATATAGCGTTGTGTGTATGGGCCGCCATTTGTTTTATCTTTTTTCTGGCAGTTGGTGATGTATGCTTTCACCTCTTCACCATACTGGAAAAAATTTCCATGATTGACAGAATACATTTTACCGGTATCAGGGCATTTAATATCGGGATGACTAAGTGTCCATTCACCAATAGAAGGATCCAGTGTAAAACCATTCACTCCTCTCCTTGTGGCATATACCAGCATGGTGGAAGAACCATAAACAATATATCCCGCCGCCACCTGCTGATTTCCCGGCTGCAGGTAATCATCCAATGTGGCAACAGTGCCAATGGGTGATACACGGCGATACACCGAAAAGATAGTACCGATAGAAACATTTACATCAATATTACTGCTGCCATCCAGCGGATCGAAGAGACAGACATATTTGGAGTTGATACTTTTGGCATCGTCAAAAGAAACAATATCATCTAACTCTTCGCTGGCAATGCCGGCGCAACTGATTCCATGTTGCAGCACCCGTGTAAACTGGTCGTTGGCGTACACATCCATTTTCTTTACTTCCTCCCCCTGCACATTGATGGAGCCAGCATCACCCAAAATATCAACGAGGCCGGCTTTGTTTACTTCCGTATTTACTCTTTTGGCGGCAAGGCCGATATTACGAAGCAGGTTGGAAAGTTCGCCGGTGGCATGGGGAAAGTCCCTTAACTGCTGGATGGTGAACTCATCGAGGGTTTGAACTTTTCGGTTGACGATCATATAGCAGATTTGAACGAGACAAAAGTAAGGCATTTCGTCCTTGCGGGATCTTCCCTGATCGACGCAAATCAACAGGCGTTTCGCCAGGGGTTTGGCAAAGCCAACCCCGGCGAAAAGGAAATTGCGGATTATAATATTTCAGCAGGATCATTTGCATAAAAATACATTGATTACCAGGAAATGCCTATACAAGAAGTGGCGTATATTACAGAGTTATAGGCAATGCAAGTGACACAGTTCAAAGTAACATATTACCCATTTAAGTTTGGTTGACTACAATAATTGTTGCTCCGCTTTTGCAATTAATTTTGGTAATGTCATAGATAGAGGTAGTTGAACTTATGTTTAGTTTGGGAAAAACAACCCTTTTTTAGGTACCATCATTTTTACTTTTCTATTTGATTATCTATTTTTAGACAAAACCGAAATAAATAATCTCTTAATAAAATCAATAGGAGCCGCATCGGCAATTGTTTTTATGCTTTTGACATATAATTTCTTACATCAAATTATGGGTGGTGACATTACTCATCCCAAGACGATATTTTTTTTGACGGCATATTCAGTTTGTATTGTTTTATTTAGTCTGCTATACAATTTAAATAGCCAGCACAGCCTATAACATTTTTTCCGCCCGGAGTCCGCCGTATCTTTAATGGGTGAAAATGCATTGAGAGGAAATAATTTCTTTGAATGAAGTTCCGGGGCGAGACTCGGGACGGAAAAGAGGACATCCACAAACTTTCGTTACATATGAACTGGGATAAAAAATCACCGATGATAGCTTTAGTTGCCGGTGAATTTGCTTTTGGTATTGCCCTTAGTCTTATATTCTTTAAACTTGCTTTGGCTAACGACGCTTTTTTCGGAAACTCATATGTCACTGGCATCGTTAGATTTTACGGGGTACTAAGCATTGTTTTCTTTGTTGCTGTATTGTCAGTTGGAATCTTTGGAGCGATTAAACTTGGCCAGTCCAATAAAATTCCTAATGCAGTTTTATATTCAATTTTATTCTGGCTCTTATCAATGGTTTTATATTCGGTTACTTTTAGTTTTTTTTCTTACACTCTCAATTTGCGTACAATACCTCTGTATATAATATTGGCCGGAATTATTGTCGGATTCAATCTTGGAATTAAGCCTAAGTTCAAAACTGAAAACGACGTCCGCTAACATGTGGTCACTGTTGCACAACATAAATTTTCAAAAAACTTAACTGCGGGTTCTTATTACAAATGCCAGTAAGCCTATACCGGGCAGCTAATTTTAGTTTTTTACAAAGCACAGCAATGAGGAGAAAGTTTTTACTGACTGTATCGGGCTTAAAATAAGTTGCATTATAATGTTTTTGAAAAGGCCAAAACCTTCCCGGAGTTTTGGATTTATCATTTGAGCTGCCTTAGTAATTACCTTCGGTGCAGTAAACTTCAGCCACTTTTTCAGGTTATAAACCGTGGCGGCCAGCAAGAGCATTTTGTTGGCGGCTTTCAATCCTCTTGCATTTAAGCGTTTCATACCGGTAAAATTTATCAGCGTTCCCCACACCGGCTCTACCGTGCTGCTTCGTTTTCTCTTCATCACTTTGGCTTTTACCGTTTGCTGACGGGCTTTGGCTCTTTCCAGTTCGGCTTTGTATATGCTATGCTGTATCTTTTTTGTTTTTGCTTTTTCTGTAATACAGCTGTTTCTGATTGGACAATTTTTGCAATCGCTCTGCAATGAAAAATATTTTTTTACCGGATGGCCCCTGCCATCGTCTACTACCCTGCCACTGCCTTTTAATAATTTATTGTTGCCGCAGATGTACCAGTCGTTTTGTTCGTCATATATAAATCCTTCGCTGCCGCTTAAGGCACCGCCCAGTAATGGTATATAAGGTGTGATGTTGTTTTGTTCCAGCCACTGATAATTTTCTCCGCTGCTGTACGCTCCGTCGGCCAGCAGCTTTTCTATTTTTATTCCGTGAGGTTGTAATCTTGTTTGCAGCTGTGATGCGATGGTTATTAAATCACGGCAGTCTTTGCCATCGGCTTTAAAACTCTGTGCATGCGTGATGACATGGTGCGCTGTGTCCACCGCTATCTGCCCGCTATAATATAATTCTCTTGGTTTGCCCGGCTTTACCGCTATTCTTGCATCGGGGTCGGTGGGGCTGTAATGTGTTTTGTTACTTAAAAATTTTCCCCTGCTTTCACTGCCCGGCATTTCTTCATACTCTTTTCCCTGTCGCTGGTATCTTGTATCCAGTTCTTTCAATTGTCTTGTTTGTTCTTCATCATCGCCATCCATGTGTTGTTGCTCTTCCTCTGCCCGGTTTTTCTTTGCAGGTCTCCTGGGCGATGTGTTGGCTTTTATGTTTTCTAATAAATAATTTTCTACACTTTGGCTCACTTGTTTTATTTCTAAACTATCCTTGCTGGCATTGGCTTTTAAAAACGCACCGTCCAATGCCTGTGTATGCCCGGCGATCATGCCGCTGGACATACATTTTTCAAATACCTGTTCAAAGAGTTGCTTGAATACCTGTTCTCCATATAATTGTCTTGTGCGGCTGATGGTACTGTGCCAGGGCAAGGCCTCATCTATATCATAACCCAAAAACAATCTGATGCCCAGGCTATCTGCGCAATACTCGGCAAGCCTTCTGTCGCTGTTGATATTATTAATATATCCGATTAAGCAGATTTTGAAAAACACGACCGGGTCAATGCTTTCCTGGCCTTCGCGGCCGTAATAGTTTTCTGTGGCTGTGTACAGCCAGCTTAAATCAATTTCTTTTTTTAACCGGCGGTAAAAATTATCCGCCGGCACCAGTTGCTCCAGCGTTATTGTGTAGAGCATCTTGGGTTGTAGTTGTTTTTGGCCTTGCATAGTTTAAGTTACTATGCAGACAATGCGAAAAACAAATATCTTTATCAACAGGTGGTGAGTTGTGCAACAGGCACATGTGGTCCTATGTAAATAGGTCTTTAAAGAAAGATAATATCGTTAATCTTATTTCTTTTGAAAGCAAGAGAGTTGCCTGCGATAACCCAGATAATAAATCAACGTATAAGAATGAAAACGCCTTTTTTCTCCTGGTACTTCCCGGTTCGGCTGTCAACAGCTTTTACTATCCATATATACACGGCTGAGTCCTGTGTCAAATCATTTATTTTTCCGTTCCATCCTTTATCTTTCTGGCTGGTGGTAAATATTTTTTGTCCCCACCGGTTATAAATACTGAATTCTTTCAGTGTATAACTCAGGGGCAGAAACGGTTTCATCACATCATTTTTGCCATCATTATTAGGAGTGAAGGCGCCGGGTACATAAATATCACCTGCATCGGCAAGAGGTACAGGAGGTATAGGTTTTACTGTAATCCTGACGGTATCTTCGGCCTTACAGTTATCAGCATTCGTTGCAGTTACCTTATATAAAATAGTTTCGTTGGGCTTTGCCAGGGGATTTTGAATTGTACTGTTATTGAGCCAGGTTGGCGGATCCCATACATATGATGCCGGAGGGCCTGATGTTAGTAATACTACTGACTCGCCAAAATTGATTGTTTGGTTGGGGATGGTGTTGATGGAAAATGTTTCTATTTTAACGATTAATGAAATTGAATCATCAAAACAAGGTGAACCCGTCAGCATTTTAAGTTTTACATTATAAGTGCCGGCAGTAGTGTATGTGTGCAAGGGATGCACCAATGCAGATGTATTGCCATCACCAAAATCCCAAAGAAAATTAATACCGGGCTGTAGTAACCCGGAACATTCGTTGACAAATCTTATATAACCAGAATCACAAGCCTTATTGACAAAACTGAAACCAACTGTTGGCTTTACAAAACCGGCAGGATTTATTTGCCTGGAGCGGGTAATTTTTCCACAGGCAGCAAGCGAGGTAATCGTCAGTTTAACTTTATAAACCTGCCCCGGATTAGTAAATACATGAATTGGGTTTTGCAAAGTTGACGTAGTACCATCCCCAAAATCCCATAGCCAGCTTATTGTTGGAGGAAGTGCAGAGTTTCCGTTAAACTGAACTGTTCCTGTACAATTATCAATAATGGTATAATCAAACCCGTTGTCCTTGTTGCCGACAATATCATTAATATGCGATGGCAGCCCGATAAAAGCTGCACCCGGCTGCAGGTCAATTGCATTTCTCTGGAAATCACAGGCAGCTCCCTTCTGATCAGGAAAATTAATAACGGCCAGCAAGGCACTGGAGCCGGTCAGATAAATTTTTTCATTAACGGCCAACTGTATATCATAAAAGCTGGTGACAGTGGGAAAGCTTATTCTTGATGCCTGGATAGCCGCGACAGAAGGCAGGGTTATTTCCAATTGGTCCAGTTGCAAATCATCTTTCCTTGTAAGATAAAGGAATTTTGAATTGGGAGAAAACTCACAATGATTATACTTTGTTTGTGGCAACGAAATGGTCCTTGCATTACTTAGCATACCGGATGAATTATCAAAATCAAAAAGCTGAACAAAGTTTGATTGATTTAATCCGGGTATAGAAAAATGAGTCTGGCAGATTAATTTCCCATCAGGACTGGCTTTCAATTCACCCACATTGGAAAGAGCATGCTGGTTCATAACGGTTCCGATAGTTGAAACCACCGGGACAGGTTGCAGGCCATTGCAGTTAATTAACCAGGCTCTGAAAACATCTGAATCTTTATCATTGGTGATGAGCCATACATCCAGGCCATTGGCATGCCTGATGGATGCCATTCTTTCTGAACAGAAAGGCCAGAGCAAATTGTTTTTACTGATTACTGCACCATTGTTTCCATCCATTGACATATCAACAACCGAATACCGATAACCATTTATAAAATCCTCTTCAAATGCATCGGCAGTGAATATGTAAAACAAGTTGGGATTTCCCGGGTTGGGTACAATACTCATCTGGCAGGCAGAAATGTTTCCACCGAGGTTGTCACCATTCTGCATTAATTGATGGTTCCTGTTGTAAACTTCAACCCCATTTGTATAAAACAACAGGTTGCCATTTTCGTCTGACATAGTTGCTGCTGCTTCAGAAGATATCATAACACTATTGGTCAATACCTGTGGGGTATTCTGACCGCCTGCTACACTAAAATTCAATCCTGCTTTTCTCCCGAAATACCAGTTATTATCAAATTGAGCATACCCTTGTGATGAAAAAAGAACAAGTAGCAGAAAAATGAAAAACAATAAACTAAAAGCGCCGTTTCTTCTACACATAATTTTCTGACCTGGGTTTTATTGATGTGTGATTAAGAACCAAATTAACTGTTTTTGAAAACGGTTATACCCGAGATTGTCTGCCTCCCTGAATGTTCGGCCACATTGTTGCCTGAAAATTCAGATACAAAAAAGCTATTGACAAATATACAAAGAAGAAACAATTCATTCTAATTGCACGACAGGGCGGCAAGCCCTAAAACGTTCTCATCCTGAAACCTCCTTCCCTATCTTTGCCCCCTTAATTATTCTACATCTCAATGAAAGTATTCAAATTTGGCGGCGCATCGGTAAATAGGGTGGAAAGGGTAAAGAACGTTGGTCACATTATGCAGTCTTACACCAACGAAAAAATCATGGTGATAGTTTCGGCCATGGGCAAAACCACCAATGCCCTTGAAAAAGTAGTGGATGCTTTTTATGCAGGCAAAAAAGAAGAAGCGCTGCAATTATTTGAGCAGGTAAAAAAACAACATCTTACTATTGCCAAATATTTACTGGTCACGCATTATCTCCCCTGCGAAAAACAATTGAAAGATTTTTTTACAGAAGCAGAATGGTTGCTGCATGATAAACCAGTAAGAGACTACGATTATTATTATGACCAGGTGGTGTCTGTAGGGGAATTATTTTCCACGGCGATAGTAAGTGCTTACCTGGATGAAGCCGGCATTAATAACAAATGGGTGGATATCCGGGATATTTTCCGCACGGATGATGATTTCAGGGATGCAAATATTGATTGGGAGTTTACCAGTGAGAAAGTTGAGAAGTTGATAGTTGAGGAGTTCAGGAATACTGATATTTTACTTACACAGGGTTTCATTGGCGCAACTGATGAAAATGAAAGTACCACGCTGGGAAGAGAAGGCAGCGATTATTCCGCCGCAGTTTTTGCCAATATGCTGGGCGCTGAACACCTGACCATCTGGAAAGATGTGGATGCAGTGATGAACGCCGACCCCAAACAATTTGCCGATGCACAACCAATTGCAGAACTGAATTACAATGAAGTGATAGAAATGGCTTATTACGGTGCACAGGTGATTCACCCAAAAACAATAAAGCCGCTGCAGAATAAAAATATTCCACTGGTTGTAAAATCTTTTATTAATCCCTCTTTACCGGGTACAGTTATTCATAACAAACCCATTCATCACCTGCCTCCTATTATTGTATTAAAAGAAAAACAAGTGATGCTGGAAATGAGTTCCAGGGATTTTTCTTTTATAGGTGAACAACATGTGGGGCGCCTGTACCATCTTTTTGAAAAGCTCCACATCAAACCCAACCTGACGCAGAATGGCGCTATCAGTTTTGTTTGTGTGTTGGATGACCGGGCTGAAAAAATAGAAAAGCTGGCGCTGGAAGCTTCTTCTTTTCTTGATGTGCAGGTGGCAAAAGATTTATCGCTGCTGACCATCCGGCATTATACAAAAGAAGTATTTGAAAAGTTAACAGAAGGAAGAAAGATTCTGCTTCGCCAGCAAACTCCGGAAACGATACAATTATTGATGAACCCCCTGAATTCCTAAAGCAGTATGAGCCTTTAACTCTTCCCCCTAAAGGGGGATTGCACAGTTTCATTTCTCTAAAGTGTTTTTACTAATTTTATTTTGTCGTTACAGAAATATGCGGGAGTCGTTCCCGATGGCGGTATTAGGCTTTTCCCCCTTTAGGGGGGGCAAATTGAAAACTGAATCAATTTTAGGACTCAGGGGGTGTTTGATTGAACCGTTACCGTCTGTATCATTTTCTTGGCAACAGGTTTTTCATTTAATGTAGCAGGTTTCCAGGTTCCCATATTTTCCAGGCGGGTGATTAATTCATCAATAAATTCCTGGTCGTTTGTTCCTTTCAGCACTTTTATATTAACAGGCACGCCATCTTTATCAACAACAAATTCTACCTGTATAAAAATCCGGCTGATTCCCTTTGGCAAGAAAGAAGTCATTTCTTTTCCCAGCTTATTTAAGTATTTCATAAATGCTTCGCCACCGCCCGGGTATTCGGGCCATTGATGAACAGCATCTGGGATCACACCAATATTTCTTGTACGATGAATAACAGCCGGCTTTTTTACCGGTTTATCTTCAATTAAAATTTTCGACTTTTTGGGTGGCACATCGTTAATAATATATTCGCCCTTTGTGTCAATCATTACAACGGGCAGTTGTTTATACTTTTCAAAATATTCGAAAGCATCTTCCATCCGGGCTGCAAATTTTTTTAACGATGCATCATCTTTGGTAAGCGTTTCAAGATAATTCATACTTCTTTCTTTATTAAACCGGATAGGGAAAATATGAACCGGGATAAAATCCTGTCCCTGGTCTTTAGCATAGGCCGCTAAGATGTATAATTCATCAATCTGCTGATCGGTAATAGGAATACATCCAACCGTAACACAACTGCCATGAATATAAATATCGCTACCCGGCCGCAACGAATCACTTAATATTTTGTCAGACAGATTTGGATAATTAATTCCCAGAGATAAATAAAAACTGCTATTGGGATTAAAGTCATTGATATAATAAAATCCTTCCGGCACCTGGTAGTCGCCTTCCATGCGTTTGGGTCCCAATGTGCCAGCCAGTGCACATACTTTGTAAGTTTTAAAAAGTTGGAAGGGAGCCGTAATTTCATTTTTTACCCATACTTCCAACTGGCTGTCATATTTAAAAGACCGGATATAGATGTATTTGGCAGGCCATTGCAATTTTTTTTCGGCAAACTGTTTCTGCAAAGTATCCTCTTTATTTTTCAGGGCTTCACCGGGCCGGGGCAAAGTTCTCTGGTAGTTGATAAATGAAAAAGTATCGCTTCCATTCTTTGATGAAGAGGGTTGCGCCGAAGCGGCAGATAGAAGAAAAAAGAAACAAAAACCAAACAACAGGTTCTTCATAATGTTTTCAGTTAAGAGTCAACGGCGGTCAACGGACTTTATTTCAATAGTTCTGCTAAACTATTTGTAAAGATAGTGAGGAAACAGGAAGCAGGAAGTCAGAGGTCGGATGTCGTAGGTCTGAAAGAGTTTATAATCAATAAGGTTCTTCAGACTTCTGACTTCTTTTTTTACAAATTTCCTCTTGCATCCTGTTCTCTTTCCAGTGCCTCGAAAAGCGCTTTAAAATTCCCTTTGCCAAAACTTTTGGCGCCCTTGCGCTGGATGATCTCAAAGAAAAGTGTGGGCCTGTCTTCCACCGGTTTTGAAAAAAGTTGCAGCAAATACCCTTCATTATCCCGGTCAACCAGGATGCCCAGTTCTTTCAACGGCTCAATATCTTCTTCTATTTTACCAACCCGTTCAAACAAATCATCATAATATGAAACAGGCACTTTTAAAAACTCTACTCCACGGCTCATTAACTCCCGGACTGTTTTTACAATATTATTGGTGGCCATGGCCACATGCTGACAACCTTCGCCATTATAAAAATCAAGGTATTCCTCTACCTGGCTTTTTTTCTTTCCCTCAGCCGGTTCATTGATAGGAAATTTTACATACCCGTTCCCGCTGCTCATTACTTTACTCATCAGGGCCGAGTATTCAGTGGAAATGTCTTCATCATCAAATGAAAGAATATTTTTGAAACCCATCACCTCTTCATAAAATTTTACCCGGGGATTCATCTGGTTCCATCCCACATTACCTACGCAATGATCAACGTATAACAGCCCGGTATCAGTTGGCTTGAAAAAAGGATTGCTCCATGCCCGGTAGCCTGGCATAAACAGGCCGTGGTAATTATTTCTTTCAATAAACAAATGAACCGTGTCGCCGTAAGTGTGAATGCCACTCATAACCACTTCCCCATCTTCATCTTTCAACCAGGTTGGCTCCATATAACTTTTTGCACCCCTTTTAGTTGTTTCCTCCCATGCCTTTGTTGCATCAGGCACTCGAAGTGATAAAGATTTTACCCCATCACCATGTTTATATATATGATCTGCGATTGGATTATTTGTCCGCAACGGAGTAGTTAAAACAAGGGTGAGTTTATGCTGGCGAACCACATAGCTGGCCCTGTCCTTTACGCCGGTTTCCGGACCGGCATAAGCCAATGCCTGGAAACCGAATGCACTCATGTAATAATGAGCCGCCTGTTTGGCATTGCCTACATAAAATTCTACATAGTCTGTTCCTTCCAATGGAAGAAAATCTGTTTGTGTACTTTGAGTTGTTTTATCGGGGGTTTCTGTTTTCATGATTTTGAATTTTGGAATTGAAAAATCGGAAAATTGTTTTTCAAAATCAATATCCATCCATCGCCAATGCCTCCATCAGCAAACTGAAATGGCTGCGTTCATCAGAAAATAGTTTATGTGGATAATCGGGAAGCATTTTATAAAGTTAAAGAATCATTTCTACCAGGAATATATTTTGCACCGGTTAAAAAATAAAAAGCACTCTCTACAACCACTTACAGATAAGAATTACTATTGCCCTGGCAGATTTTACAACCTGTGAATAGCTTTATAATCTATCAGCTCCACATCAGGCGAAAAATATCCTTCCTTAACCGGTTCTTCTTTCATTAAATCAGTACTCAGGTATTTTTTATTGCTGTCTGAAAAAACAGTAACCACATTTTCAGCATATCCAGGTTTATTTTGCAATTGAATAGCCCCGATAAAATTTGCCCCGGAAGAAATGCCAACAGCCAGTCCCAGTTTCGCCGCTAATTTTTGCGCCATCAATATGGAATCCCCGTCTGAAACTTTAATAACTGAATCCAATTGCTCCAGTTTTACAATGGGCGGAATAAATTCATCCGAAATTCCCTGTATGCGGTGCGAACCTACTTTATGCCCGGTAGAAAGTGTAGGTGATTCGGCCGGCTCCAAAGGATGAATTTTGATGGATTGATTTCTTGACAAAAGAAATTTGCTCACTCCCATAATAGTTCCTCCTGTTCCTACGCCAGCCACAAATGCTTCCGGGGTTACATCAATGGATTGCAATTGCATCCATATTTCCCGGGCGGTAGTGTTTTCATGGGCTTCGGCATTATAAATATTTTCAAACTGCTTTGGCAAAAAAATGTTTTTATTTTCTGCTGCCATTTTTTTACTCAGTTCAATGCTGCCGAGAAACCCGCCTTCTTCTTTTGATAATAGAATTACTTCTGCCCCCAGGCTGCGAATGATGTCTATCCGTTCTTTACTCAGCCAGCAGGGCATTATTATTTTTACATCATGACCCAGGGCTTTTCCGATGGCGCTGAAAGATATGCCGGAATTGCCGCTGGTTGCTTCCACAATAATATCGCCGGGCTTGATGAGTGAGTGTCCATAGGCTTCCTGAAGGATGTATAAAGCCATGCGGTCCTTAATGCTGCCGGTAAGGTTATAATGCTCACACTTTACATATATCTTCCGGCATTCATTTTTATACCTGTAATGAATCTCCAGCATCGGCGTGTTGCCAATCAAATGCCACAAATGCCTGAATTTATTTTCAAGCATTTTTCCAGGCTTAGGTAAAGCACTGTCGTAATAACTACCTATTTCCTCCTGAAACATTTGGTTGGTTATTTATAGCAAGCCTTGTAAAAATATAAAAATTAAAATTAAGTTCCCGGGTAGAATATGATAACTACCAAATCTGGCATCGCCTATCTTTGCCTCAATGAAAAAAATTGGTATCCTCGGTGGCGGACAACTCGGGAAAATGCTATTGCAGGCTGCAGCCAATTATCCCGTGGAAACTTTTGTACTCGAAAATGATCCGGAATGTCCTGCGGCCCATCTTTGCCATCATTTTACCGAAGGTGACATTACTGATTTCAACGCCGTTTATAATTTTGGAAAAAACCTGGATGCCATCACTATAGAAATAGAAAATGTGAATGTGGATGCCTTGGAAAAGTTAGAAGCCGCCGGTGTAAAAGTTTATCCCAAACCATCAGTAATAAAAACAATCAGGAATAAAATATACCAAAAGAGGTTTTATGCTGATAATAACATCCCGACTGCGGAATTCAAAATAGTCGGCAACAGAACAGATATGGCGGAATTTGAATATCTCTTTCCTGCCATGTATAAAATGGCAGAAGGCGGTTATGATGGCAAGGGAGTGCAGAAAATAAATTCAAAAGAAGCAATTACGGATATGTTTGCCGGGCCGGGTGTTTTGGAAAAAATGGTTTCAATCCATAAAGAAATAGCCCAGATGATTGCTATCAATGAAAAAGGAGAAACGGCTTTGTATCCACCTGTTGAAATGCTATTTGACCCGGTGCTGAACTTACTCGACTACCAACTTTGCCCCGCAGAACTTAATACGCAGACTTTATATAAAGTAGAAGCCATTGCTCTTGCAGTTGTCCGGAATTTTAAATCGCCGGGAATTTTTGCCGTTGAAATGTTTGTTGATAAGAATGGTGATGTACTGGTAAATGAAACAGCCCCCCGTGTGCACAACAGCGGGCACCATACCATCGAAGCCCATTACAGCTCACAATTTGACATGCTTTGGAGGATCATGCTTGGCTATCGGCTGGGAAATACAAATGCAATCCTTCCATCCACCATGGTCAATATTATCGGCGCAGAGGGTTACAGCGGAAATGTAAGGTATGACGGACTGGAGGAGGTACTTAAAATTGAAAATGCCTTTATCCATATTTACGGCAAAAAACAGACCCGGCCTGGCCGCAAAATGGGGCATGTGACTATTTTGAGTGCCGATAAACAGGATTTGCTGCACAAATCAAATAAAATAAAAAGGACACTGATTGCAAAATCATAAGCCGGCCCTCTTATCCCCTTTGGAAACCGCCTGTACATTCTGCATTTCCCTGTACAAGAAAGTCTGGGTATTGTCGTCAAAGAAATGGCTCTTATCAGTTATCTTTATTACCTGAAAATCACAAACTAATTGCATATTGAAACCACTCATGAGAAAATTATATCCCCTATTTGTTTTTTGTATCATTTCCGCAGCAATTCCGGGATGCGGAGGCAAAAATGAAAAAAAGCAGGCAGCCCCGCAGAAGGAAAACGTTAACCGGCAAATGCCAATTCGTGCAGATGCTTTCCTGGTAACAAAAGTGACATTGACGGATAAAATTGATATCCCCGGAACACTTGTTGCCAATGAATCAACCGATATTCATCCTGAATCATCGGGCCGCATTACTTACCTCAACATCAGTGAAGGTAGGTTTGTATCGAAGGGCACCCTGATTGCAAAACTTTATGATGGCGATCTTCAGGCCTCTCTTAAGAAATTACAAGTGCAATTGCAGATTGCAGCACAAAACGAAAAACGTTCTGAACAGTTATTAAAGATCCAGGGTATCAGCCAGCAGGACTATGATGCCAGCCTTTTAAATGTAAATAATATAAAAGCCGATATTGAAATTACCATGGCCGGCATCACAAAAACAGAAATCAGAGCGCCATTCAGCGGAAGACTTGGATTGAAATTGGTGAGTGCCGGTGCTTACGTAAATCCTGCCACTACATTAACCAGCATTACCCAGCTTAACCAGATGAAAATTGATTTTACTGTTCCTGAAAAATATTCGCCACAAATAAAAATTGGTCAACCATTATTTTTTGTGATTGAAGGCAGTAATAAAACCTACACCGCAAAAGTGGCCGCCACTGAGTCCAATATCTCGGAAACCACCCGTTCGTTGCAGGTACGTGCAGCGGTACAAGGCGAACCCGCCGACCTGATTCCCGGAAAATTTGCAAAAGTCACGTTGAACTTTCAACCCGATACCAATGCACTCATTATACCTTCACAGGCTATCATTCCGCAGGCAAGAGGAAAAAAAGTGTACTTATATGAAAATGGAAAAGCAAAATTCATTGATGTAACAACCGGTACCCGTGATTCTGCCAATGTGCAAATATTAACCGGGCTGAAAACCGGCGATACTGTTTTAGTAACCGGGCTGCTGAGTTTAAAGCCCGATTCAAAAGTTATTTTAGGTAAAATTGTTAATGCTTCTTCGTCCACTGCCTCACCGAAAACAAAAGAAGAAACAAAACCCCCTAAAAAATAACTAAGGACATATTGATAAAAACCTGAACATTAATTTTTGAAAACGCAGAAGCGGATTATGAATATTTCAGAATTAAGTTTACGACGACCGGTGCTTGCCACAGTAATGAGTATTGTCATTATTGTATTTGGTCTTATCGGTTTTAAATTCCTGGGAGTAAGAGACTACCCGGCCATTGATCCGCCCAATATCAATGTCAGCACTTCATATGGAGGGGCTAATCCCGACATTATTGAAACACAGATAACCGAGCCACTTGAAAAAGCAATCAATGGTATTGCAGGCATAAAAAACATTACATCATCCAGCAGCCAGGGCCGCAGTAATATCAACGTAGAATTCAACCTGGGTATTGAACTTGAAGCTGCCGCCAATGATGTACGGGATAAAGTTTCCGGCGCAGCCCGTTCATTACCCTCCGATTTAGATGCACCGCCGGTTATCTCAAAAGCTGATGCAAGTTCCGATCCCATTTTATCAATGACAGTGCAAAGCAATACAAGAAACCAGTTAGAGATCAGCGAATATGCCAACAATGTATTGTTAGAACGGTTGCAAACCATCCCCGGTGTCAGCGGTATTCAAATTTGGGGGGAAAAAAGGTATGCCATGCGCATCTGGTTCGATCCAAAAAAATTAACCGCTTATAATCTTACTCCTTCAGATGTTCAAAGTGCATTGCTCAAACAAAATATAGAATTACCCAGCGGAAAAATTTATGGTAATTCAACCGAACTGATCGTCCGCACTTTCGGAAGGCTGAATACAGAAGAGGAATTCAAAAATATCATTGTAAAAAATTTAAATGGCAGCAATATCCTGCTCGAAAATGTAGCCGATGTGGTATTGGGTCCTGAGAACGAGGAAACCGGCCTCAGGGAAAGTGGTATTCCAATGATTGCGATGGCCATCATTCCACAGCCCGGCTCAAACTATGTGTCTATTTCAGATGAATTTTATAAACGTCTTGAAGTACTGAAAAAAGAAGTGCCTGATGACATCAAACTCAACATTGCACTTGATCAGACCAAGTACATTAAAAAATCAATTTCGGAAGTACAGGAAACACTCCTGATTGCACTAATACTCGTCATCCTGATTATCTATCTTTTTTTCCGCGACTGGATGATTGCATTACGACCGCTGATTGACATCCCGGTTTGTCTTATCGGCGCATTCTTTATTATGTACCTGGCCGGGTTTACCATCAATGTATTGTCAATGCTGGCAATTGTATTGGCCACCGGTCTTGTGGTAGATGATGGAATTGTTGTGACAGAAAATATTTACAAAAGACTGGAAGCCGGGATGAATAAGTGGCAGGCAGCCAAAGAGGGGTCAAAAGAAGTTTATTTTGCCGTTATTGCCACGTCCATGACACTGGCTGTCGTGTTCCTTCCGATTATTTTTTTACAGGGATTTGTGGGAAGATTATTCCGTGAGTTTGGAATAGTTGTCGCAGGCGCTGTACTTATTTCAGCATTTGTATCCCTTACGCTAACGCCGGTACTGAATGTAAAACTCACAAGAAATGTACGCAAGCATTCCTGGTTTTACATTAAAACAGAACCTTTTTTCCGCTGGCTTGAGAACAGCTATCGCAACTCGCTGACAAAATTCATGAAGGTCCGGTGGGTTGCATTTGTCATCATCCTTATCTGCGCAGGCATTATTTATTTTATTGGCGGTTCACTTCAATCAGAGCTGGCGCCAATGGAAGACCGCAGCCAGTTTCGTTTGCAATTAACAGCGCCTGAAGGAGCATCTTTTGATTATACCGACAAATTTGTAGAAAAACTAACCAACCTGACACTGGATTCTGTTCCTGAAAAAAATACAATATTATCCATCACAGCTCCCGGTTTCAGTGGCGGGTCTTCCAATACCGGAATGGTAAGAGTTACACTAACCGATCCAAAAGAAAGATCCCGTTCGCAAAAACAAATTGTTGCAATGATTAACCGCAATCTTCCGAAATATTCTGACGGAAGAGTGGTTGCCATTGAAGAGCAAACCATTCAGCAAAACCGTCGCGGCGGGCAACCGGTGCAATTTGTTATTCAAAACAACAACTTTCAAAAACTGGCACAGGTAGTACCAAAGTTTTTGGAAGAAGCAAACAATAGTTCAGTAGTAAGGGGAATGGATGCTGATTTAAAATTTAATAAACCTGAATTGCGTATCAGTGTTGACCGCCTTAAAGCAAGCCAGCTTGGAGTGAGCATAGATGACATTTCAGGAACACTGAATTTATCGTTAAGTAACCGGCGGCTTGGTTATTTTATAAAAGACGGGAAACAATACTCGGTGCTGGGACAAGTGGCCCGTTCAGACCGGGATGATCCTATGGACCTGAAAGATATTTTTGTGCGTAACAATGCAGGTAATATGATCAGCCTGGATAACCTGGTTACATTTACCGAAGCCACCACCCCATCTAATATTTACCATTTTAACCGGTTCAAGTCTGTTACTATTTCCGGTGGTCTCCAGCCAGGAAAAACAATTGGAGATGGTATTAAAGAAATGCAGCGCATCGCAAAAAAATTACTGGATGATTCTTACGTAACTTCCTTATCAGGCTCATCAAGAGATTTTGCCGACAGTTCCAGCAACACAAGCTTTGCTTTCATCCTTGCTCTTGGATTGATATTTCTCATTCTCGCCGCACAATTTGAAAGCTTTATTGATCCATTCATTATCATGTTCACTGTGCCGCTGGCGATTGCCGGAGCCCTTTTATCCCTGTGGATATTCGGCCATACACTTAATATCTTTTCACAGATTGGAATGATCATGCTGATAGGTCTTGTAACAAAAAATGGCATCCTCATTGTTGAATTTGCCAACCAGAACAGGATAAAAAGAGGAATGAAAAAAACTGAAGCGGTAATCTATGCAGCCACCATGCGATTGAGGCCCATCCTGATGACGAGCCTGGCTATGTCGCTCGGCGCTTTGCCCATTGCATTTTCTATCGGCGATGCGGCCACCAGCCGTATTCCTTTAGGCGTGGTGATTGTAGGCGGAATTATATTCTCCCTCATCCTTACTTTGTTTGTTATACCGGCCATTTACTCTTTCCTTTCCAGTAAGAAGAAAAAAAGCGAGCTGGATCAGATGGAAAATATGGCTGAAAATACTGTACATCATACATAAACCTGAACTCATGCGGTCGTTCAAGATACTATTACCGGCTTTATTATTTGCTTCTACAACTGCTTCTGCCCAACGTATGCTGACAATTGAAGAAGCCATTGCAACAGCTTTACAGCATAATTTCGATATCCGGTTATCAAAAAATGATTCTGCTATCGCAGCCTTGGATTACTCATTCAGGAATGCAGCTTTTTTACCACGGCTCAATGGAAATCTCGGCACTACCTGGAACAATAATGACACGAAACAGATTTTATTTGACGGTACAAAAAGAGAAAGCAAGGGATTAAAATCAAATAATATCCAGGCAAACCTTTCGCTTAACTGGACGTTGTTTGACGGGCTGAAAATGTTTTCCACCCGTGACAAAGTGGAAGAATATTTAAAATTAAGCGAACTGGGTATCAAGAGCAGGATTGCAAACACAGTGGCCACGGTCATCAATACGTATTATAATATCGTAAAGCAAAAACAACAACTGAAAGCCATTGAGGAGCAGATGTCCATTAACCAGGAAAGGGTAAAACTGGCTCAATACAAATTAGATATTGGTACCGGTGCAAAACCGGATGTACTGCAAAGTAAATTAGACCTGAATGCCCAGAAAGCAGCGCAACTGAAACAGCAGACATTAATCAGCCAGCTAAAGGAACAATTGAACCAGGTAATGAATGTTCAGCTCAATACCAGTTATGAAGTGAGCGAATCTATTCCGCTGAATATGGGTTTGTCGCTGGGTGATATCCAAAACAATTTTGAAAACAATAATCCATCATTGCTGATAGCAAAAAAAAATATTGACATTGCCGGCTTTACACTGAAAGAAAGAAAGGCAGAACGTTTTCCGACAGTTTCTTTTAATTCGGCCTATAATTTCAACCGCAATAAAAACCAGGCCGTCATCAATTCTTTCTCCACTCTTTTCAACAGGACACGGGGTTTTAACTATGGTCTTACTGCTTCTATCCCCATTTTAAATAATCTCAATACCAAACGACTCATTCAGCAGGCACAACTGGATATTCAATACCAGCAATTGGTTTATGATAATCAAAAGTCGCAGATAGATCTCAGTGTTATTAATGCCTTCAAAGATTATGAACAACAGAAAAAAGCATTGGACCTGGAAGAAGCAAATATTTTGCTGGCAAAAGAAAATGTCAGTATTGTACTGGAGACCTATCGCTTAGGCGCTGCCACTTATATTCAATTACGTGAAGCACAGAAAAGCCTTGAAGATGCCTACAACCGTCTTATTGCTGCAAGGTATAATACAAAACTTGCCGAAACGGAATTGCTTCAATTGAAAGGCGATCTTGTAAGATAATTTTCACGTAAAAACGCAAAGAGATTCTTAAAAACTATTAATCCCTTGCAGCTTTTCTCCTGAATCTTTGCGCCTTTGCGTGAAATCTGTTTCTTTGCATCATGAATCCACTCATCGGCATTATTATGGGCAGCGACAGCGACCTTCCTGTTATGCAGGCCGCATCAGATATTCTCAAAGAGTTTAATATCCCGCATGAAGTAACCGTGGTGTCGGCTCATCGTACACCGCATCGTATGATTGAATATGCTACTACTGCCAAAGAAAGAGGATTGAAAGTTATTATTGCCGGGGCAGGCGGGGCAGCTCATTTGCCGGGGATGGTAGCATCAGTGACTACGTTGCCTGTTATTGGCGTCCCTATCAAATCATCCAATTCAATTGACGGATGGGATTCTGTTCTTTCTATTCTCCAAATGCCCAATGGTGTACCGGTTGGCACCGTGGCATTAAACGCTTCCAAAAATGCCGGTATACTTGCCGCAGAAATTTTAGGCACATCAGATCAGGCAATTTCAAAAAAAATAGCTGATTACAAAAGCTCCCTGAATGCAGACGTAATTGAAAAAGTAGAGAAGATGAAGAAAGATGGCTGGGAGAATAAGTTTGACTGAAAAATTTGTATATTACTATCCTGATTTCTTTTCATTTCTTATTACCTGCAATTCAGACTTATGAAAAAAATTACCTGGATAATTGCTATTCAAATTTTATTGTCTTCAGTATCTTTTGTTGCCGCCCAAACCCCGCTGAAAGGAAGAGACAGCACCATCAAAGGGCCGCAGACCTTCGCCATCATACTGGGCATTTCAAAATATAAATATGTAAGGCCGCTGGCTTATGCCGATAAAGATGCACAACTTTTCAAAGATTATTTAAAATCACCGGGGGGTGGAAGTGTAAAAGAAGATAATATCTTCACCCTGCTCAATGATAAAGCAATTAACTCCAATTTCTGGGGCAAAGGTTTTCAATGGCTGAATGCAAAAAAACTGCAACGGGGCGACAGGCTTTTCATTTACCTCGCCGGGCATGGTGATGCCATTGATGAAGACCAGTTTTTCTTCCTTGGTTATGATTGCAACCCGCAGGGTGATAAAAATAATTACCTCGTGGCCGGAACCATCCAGTTATATAATCTTAAAAAGAAAATTGCAAATCAAACAGCCCGTGGCGTCGAAGTATTTTTTATCATGGATGCATGCCGTTCCAATGAACTGCCCGGCGGACAAGAGGGACAAAATTTTCTGAACACCGCTGTCTCAGAAAAAAAAGCAGGTGAAATGATCATGCTCGCCACCGGTGCCGGGCAGGAATCGCTTGAAGATGTTTCCATCGGCAATGGTCATGGACTATTTACCTATTATCTCGTTGACGGATTAAATGGCGTAGCAGACACCATCGGCGGATCAGACAGAAAAGTAACTTTCCATGAGATACAGGCTTATGTTGACAAGAATGTTCCTTTTGTTGCCGAACAACGTTTTAAAAGAAAACAAGACCCATTCTTCTGCTGTACAGAAAGCAGTGAAAAAGTCATCAGCACGGTGGATACTGCTTATTTGCAAAAATGGCTGAAACAAAAAAAACAACAGAACCGTGGCGGCGGCAATTCTTTTACCGGCAATTTTGAAAGAACTAATAAATTCACAATAGCAGATACAGCATTGATTGAAACCTATAATCGCTTTTATGCTGCCGTAAAAGCCAATAAACTCAATGGCCCTTCCTCTGCTGATGAATATTTTCAGCAATTGAGTAAAAAATTTCCGGGCAACCCTTATACACTCGATGCCAAATCAACACTGGCAGTAGAATATATCAATGCAGCGCAGGCTAAAGTGGATCGTTATCTTGGTTGTGGCGATGAAGGAAGTGCCAAAGAAAAGCAGGCCAACTATGAAGCAGCCCTTAACCTGGAAAAAGCAATTGCCAGTGTAAGAGAAGATGATGAAGATTTTGCCAACTCATTGCTCAATAGATTGTATTTTCTGAAAGCAAGCGGCGATTTTGGAAAAGATGGAATGAACGGCGATATATCTGTAGCTTTCAAAAATGCTTATGCTGCATTGAAGATTGATCCCAACGGCGCTTATATTCAAAACAGATTAGCCTTACTGCATTTGCAAAATAATAATAAAGACAGCGCCTTGTATTATTCCAATAAAGCAGTAAAGACGGCACCCAACTGGCCCTGTGCGCTGACAACATTGACATTAATTCAGAAATCAACACCATCACACCCTGATGAACCAAAGAAAGTAGTTAAGAAACAAAGCCCTTTCAGAAAAGCAAGCTTTGGTTTTACACTGGGCGGCGGAGTCAATCAATCGAAACCAACTTATTCAGGTGATATCAATTCGGGTTTCATTGGCGCAGTTGGTAACCCTGCTACAATACTTGATCTTGGTTTTATTTACCAGGTAAATATCGGTGGTAATATTTTTATTCGCCCCGAACTGACAGCAAACGTAGAGAACACCTCTGTAGATTTTCAAATACGGCCAATAAGCGGTGGAGGTTTTGTTACGGAGACGGTTGATGTAAAAAGTACTGCTGTAAATATCAGTTTGCCACTGGTAATAAGATTTAGTTCCAAAAATATTGCCCCGTATATTTCTCTGGGTCCCTCGTTCAGTTATCTCGTCAGCCAGAACAGCGCTTCGGCAGATAAACTACCAATAATGAGATCATTGTTTATCGGCAGTGGCGGATTGGGTGTTGATATTGGTCTTGGTAAATCGGGTTTTGCAATTTCACCCGAACTAAAATACGCAGCCGGATTTTCTGATATGAAGGATCATGCATCTGCCACTTCTTATGCCAAGGCTCTTTCATCGTTGAAGAAAAATACTTTTTCGCTGAATGTATATTTGAGGAAGAGGTAAAGCCAAGGAAAAGATTTTTATGAACCAACCCCTCTCAAAAAAAGAATTAATTACGCAGCTTAACAGGCAGCTTTTAAGGCTAGAAACTTTTAACGGCATTTTCGATTCAGGCGATTATTACATAGCGCAAGATATTGCAGTTAAACTAAGAGTTATTTTTCATCATTCTGAAAAAAGCAATAGCAAATCATTATTACGGCAACTTAAACTTGACCATATTAAATTTATAGACACAGGAGATAAATTTATTGCCAATAATCTACTTAGCCATTGGGGGCTTCTTATTTTAAGAGCAACTACTTCAGTTGAAAAAACCGAATTCATTCCTAAACTTAATAAAACAGGATTTCAGTTCGTAAATTTTCAAAATTGGTGGGAGAATAAAAAAATACTCAGAGGTATGAATCAAAAGGCATTCACCAGAAGAACAATAATTCAATCCATAGCAAATAAAGATGGTGGAGCTCATGTAGATAGCGAAATAGATTTAGACTATTATGAACTTTCTAAGAAAAATAAAATTGGATGGTTCATAGTTAATTCAGCAGGAGAAAATGTTTCACTCAACGACCCAATTTTACCAAGTATCCGACAAATATCTTATGAAACATTGGAAACATTTAAGAATATTGATATTGAAAAAGAAAGTAAACTAAGATAAATAAATTAATTTTCAGCTATTACCACAAACTCCTGCTCCAGACCCAGCGAATGCTCATATAGTTTTTGTATAAACTCCTTCCCCCATTTTGCATAGTAGTAAGAAAGATTCTCCCGCCGCTCCTGCAATCCATCACCGGGAAATAAATGCTCTTTAATGGCATGTATCTGTCGCTGCTGGTCGGTAAATTTTCTTTTCTCTGCCCTGAGCATTTTCTTTTCTAATTCCTGCAAACGATGTACTGTTTGCAGTTTCAATGCATCCACATGTTTTTCCAAAGTGACATCAACAGTTTTGGCCTGTTTCTTAAATGACTCGTATAACTGTTCCAATTCTGTCAGCGGGCCATCGAGTTTTGTTTCGTTTTTGCTTTCCCTGACAACGAGCCGGTTCAAAAGTTCTTGTTCGGGTAAAAAGAAATCTTCAACTGAGAAACCAAGATGACTGATCCGCTCCTGCCATTTCTTCTCAACAATTAAAAATGAATTGCGCAGCACCAAAACCGGGAAAGGAATTTTATAATGATCAAACAAATCTTTTAACAGCAGCCAGTAAGCCTCCTCACCTGCCCCGCCGATAAAAGCGATATTGGGCAAAATCGTTTCCTGGTAAAGCCCACGAAGAATAACATTAGGACTGAATCGTTCAGGATGATTGTTCAGTTCTTTTATTATTTCATCTTTTGTAAACTCAATCTTAGTACTGAGTACTGAATACTGCGTACCAAGACTTGAAATTCGTTCCCTCTTATCATCCTTCAGGTAAAACAAATTAATCTCCCTTGGATTAGCCTGCGCCTTGTACCCTGAGACTTGTAGCTTCCCAACAGTCTTTTCTACAATTTCTGAAGCTGTTTGGTGCAACAGTTCGTCTTCAAAGACATGAATCATTTGCTTTTTCAGCGCTGTATTATCCGGAAGCAAAACGACCAGTCCATATTCTGTGAACAGATTATTTACGAACCGGAAAGTGGCATCCTGTATAGTTGTTCCTTCTTTATAATGTTCTTTTAGCAGAGAAATAATTTCATTTCCGTTGGACAATACCGATAACTGCCCTTCCATTAATCCAATCAGTTTAACCAATCCTTTGTCCACTTTCATTCTTCCCACTGCGCCGGTTTGTTTTGTTTCCCACACTAATTTTTCTCCGCCGAGATAAATATGATTCAGTTCTTCTATGTCTGCATCTTCAGAACCAATATAGAAGACAGGAACGAAATTATGTTTGGGTAATGAAGTCTTTAAATGATCAGCCAGTTTAATGGCATGAACAATCTTATAAATAAAATACAAAGGGCCGGTAAAAATATTATTCTGGTGTGCTGTGGTGATAGTAAATGTTTCGGCTGATAAAAGTGATTCAATGTTCTTCTTTACTTTATCACTTGTTTCAACACCTTCATATTGTTTCTTTAATTCCTGAACCAGTACTTCCCTGCCTGCCTGTCCGGTAGGCAGGTTTGTTGTGAACTGTTTTCTTGCTTCAATGGCTTTCTGTATGCCCTGTAAGGTTGGTGGATGAGTATAGAAAGATTTCAAAGCAGCCGCCTGGTCAATATAATCCAGTGCAATCTTTGAGAAGGCATTGGTCTGGCGGTATGGCAGGCGGGTAGATGTACAGTTCATAAATGATTGTAAAAGTAATAAGTCCTTTTGTTGTTTTCTCACTGATTACACAGATGTGCACAGATTTAAGAAAACCTTTCAGGATTAAAGGCTGTCAACTCAATCACAGGCTTTTCGCCGCCGATTATTTCTTTGATCAATTGCCCCGTTCCCGCCGCTGCACTCACTCCCAGCATGGCATGACCGCCTGCATAGGTAAGGTTGCTGTATTTGTTATGCCGCCCGATATACGGCATTCCATCAGGAGTAACAGGGCGGTAGCCAAACCATGCTTTGCTTGTATCTGGCTCCGGCAAATTCATTTTTGGATAATACTTATTAAAAGCATTGTAAATAGCCATCACTCTTTTAGGAAGGATAGTTGAGCTATGCCCGCTGAGTTCCATCGTGCCGCCGATACGTAACCATTTATTGATAGGCGTGATGGCAGTCCGGTCATCTACCAGGATGGAAGGATATTGCAAATTCTTTTCAAGATTATTGTACACCACACTGTAACCTTTGCCCGGCTGCATCAGCATTTTTATTCCCAGCAGCCTGGAGATGCTGCCGAGCCATGAGCCATTGGCAATAACTAATTCATCACAGGAAATTTTTCCTTTATTTGTAATAACCGCTGAAATTCTTCCATTGTTTTTTTCAAATGATTTTACTTCAGTATTCAGGTAAAACGTTACACCCTGTTTTTCCAGGTAATGATGAAGCAAGTGCATGAATTTTGAAGAGTCAATATGGCAATCATCGAGGTATAAAACACCGCCGGCCACATTTACTTCCACTTCCGTTTCATATGCCTGCACCTGCTGCGGATTACAAATTACTGTTTTCAATCCAAACTGAGTTGCCTGTTCAGCCAGGTGTTTTTCATGATCGCCGGTCTTTTCAGATTTATAAAGCATCCAGATACCTTTCTCAATCATATCAAATGAATCTCCCAACCCGTTTTTAAAATCAATCATCAGGCGACGGCTCAGTTGCAGAAGATTGTTCAGGTGCGGAATACTTTGTTCTACATTCTTCGCAGTGGCTTTTCTCCAAAAAGTCATTCCCCAGCGCATCAGGTCAAGATTAAATCTTGGCTTAATATAAAACGGAGAGGAAGAACTCATCATCCATTTCAAACCCTGGCTGATAATACCCGGCGAAGCCAGCGGAATAAAATGCGAGGGAGAAACATATCCCATGTTGCCAAAGGAGCAGCCATCGGTAATATCACTGCGGTCAATAATTGTTACTTCATAGCCTGCCTTTCGTAAATAAAATGCGGAACAAAGCCCGATAATTCCGCCGCCGATGATCGCTACTTTCATGAAATTACCTGTTTGAAAATTTATAGATAGTTGTTTGCCGGTATTCTTCTCCGGGTTTAAGTATCGTAGAAGGAAATGATGGCTGATTGGGAGAATCAGGAAAATGCTGTGTTTCCAGGCAAAGTGCAGCATGCTGTGTATATTTTTTTCCCTGTTTACCAGTTAACGTGTTATCCAGAAAATTTCCTGAGTAAAACTGGATGCCCGGTTGAGTGGTAAGCACTTCCATATACCGGCCACTGGCCGGGTGATATAGCGAAGCAATCATTTGTAAAGAATCTTTCTTTTTTGAAAGCACCCAGTTATGATCAAATCCTCCGGATACTTTGCCGATATCATCTCCAATTCTTTTGGGAGAATTAAAATCCATTGGAGTTCCTTTTACTTCTGGTAATTTACCGGTCGGGATCAATTTATCATTCACTTCGGTATACCGGTCAGCCTTTATCATCAATACATGATCCAATATCGTGGAATCAGTTCCTGCAGATAAATTAAAATAGCAATGGCTGGTGAGATTGACGGGTGTCGCTTTGTCTGTAGCAGCGATATAATAAATTATTAAATCATTATCATCAGTTAAAGTATAAGAAACAGTGACGGTAACATTTCCCGGGTAACCCTGCTCCCCATCTTTACTTTTATATTCCATGTCGATCGTAACTAATTCTTCGCCTGTTTCATGACTTTTTTCTTTCCAGATCTTTTTATCAAAGCCTTTCAGTCCGCCATGCAAACTATTGCCATTATTGTTAGCAGCCAGTTGAAAGGTTTTACCATCAAGCGTAAACTTTGCGTTGGCAATCCGGTTGGCATACCGGCCCACCACAGATCCGAAATAAGGGTTGCCTGTTTGCAGGTAACCCGGCAGTGAATCGAACCCTAAAACCACATCACCCTTTCTTCCTTCTTTATCCGCAACAATAATATTGGTAACGGTAGCACCATAGTCCAGCAGCTTTACCTGCATGCCTTTTGAATTTGAAAGAGTATATTGGTGTACACTGTCTGCCCCAATCATTCCATAAAATTGTTTCTGAAAAGAAGGAACTCTTTGTTTGCCGGTGGCAGGCATTTCATCCTTTTTTTGATGAAGATTGCAACTTACTAAAAAAAGATAAGCCAATAAATGAAGGAGCATTCTCTTATTCATCAGTAGTTCCCTCCGTCTTCATATTTGGATGCGTAATTAATCTTTACTTCCCTGATCTTTGTTGGCAGCCATACCTGCATGGCATTGGCACCGCGGTTAGCCCAGCAATAATAAGGGATAGCAGTAACTTTTCTTTTTTGAATTTCTATTCCGTCTCCACTTTTATTTGCAACCGCTGAGGCAAGTTCAGCCTGTATGGCAATAACAGGTTCGTCTAAAATTTTATAAGCCGTCGTTGTAAAATGTGTGTTCCCCGGAAAAATTAAATTCCAAACACCTTCTTTATTATCTGCACCCTCCACACAATATACTAATGGGCCCCGTTGAATGGCAATTCTTTCATTATCATATTTAAGATCTGGTCTTGCAGTTATTTGTTTTACTTCCATGGGAAATTCAACTGAAATAACATCCCCCTTTTTCCATTCTCTTTCAATGACTGCATAACCATTTTCATATTGGAAATTAACCCCCTTACCATTTACCATCAGATTATTAATATCCGGAACGCCATCATCACCGCCAGTTATATATAAATCTCCGGGCACAACTTTATCCTGGTACCAGCCCGGCACCCTGACATACAATTTGAATGTTGATTTCTTCACCGGGTCAATATTCAACTTTACTTTTCCATCCCATGGATAATTGGTTTCCATCTTCATTGCCACATCCGTATTCCCGATTTTTATATTTGTATTGCTGGCTACAAATAAATTTACCCAGATACCATTATTGCTTTTGCCATAAATATAATTACCAACAGAAGTAACCAACCTTGCAATGTTGGCCGGGCAACAAGCCGTTCCAAACCATTCTCTTCTTTGATGCTGACCATTTGATGCAAGAGGATTATCATAAAAGAAATGATCCCCGCTCAGACTTAATCCATCCAATGCTCCGTTGTACAAACTTCTTTCCAGTACATCAATATATTTACTGTCGCCGGTGAGCTGACACATTCTTTGATTCCACAATACCATTCCGACTGATGCACAGGTTTCGCAATAAGCTTCTTCATTCGGCAGGTCATAATCTTTACTGAAGCCTTCATTGTCTCCCGCCGAGCCAATTCCTCCAGTGATGTACATATTTCGATAGACAACATCTTCCCACACTTTTTTCATGGCATCCATATAGCCGGCATCGCCTGTCAGCGACGCCACATCCGCCGCTCCTGTGTACAGGTACATGGCACGAACAGCATGACCAGTGATCTCCGTTTGCAATTTCACAGGCTTAATATCCTGCCAGTAGCCGGGTGTGATCCAGTTGCTGCCATATGGATAATAACCCTTCCCCCGTTGTTGCAAATACCAGTCGGCCAGTTTCAGGTAGCGATCATCATTGGTCACTTTGTATAACTTAACCAAAGCCAGTTCAATTTCTTCATGCCCGCTGAACCATTGTTTGTTTGTTAAACGAAAAGTGGAATCAATATGATTAGCTAAACGAATGGCGACATCGAGGAATTTTCTTTTACCCGTCACATTATAATATGCCACTGCCGCTTCAATCAAATGACCGGCATTATAATCCTCATGATAAGGAAGATTGGTCCAGCGTTTTGAAATATCAGTCAGGGTGTAATAAGTATCGAGGTAACCGTCCGAAAGTTGTGCCGCTGCAATTTTATCAATCCATTCATCCGCTTTTGCTTCCAGGGCTGAATCAGGATGTGTTTTTAAGGCATTGGCCATCGCCTCCAAAGCTTTGTACACATCGCTGTCATCATAATAAATGCCTTCAAACTTTTCTCCTTTATTTCTTGCTACTTTTTCAAAATTGCGGATGCGGGGAGTCCTTACTTCCGTTTGATAAATGCAGGCTTTCATGGTAACCGTAGCTACTTTATCAATTTTCGGTTTCCAGAAATCATCGGTGATATTAACTTTAGAAAAATTAACAAACTCAAACTTTTCTAAGGGAGTTTGTGAAAAAATTTTGGCTACAGCCGAAATTGCAATCAATAAGAAAAATACTTTTTTCATTATTAAAGTCTTTTGTATTTGGTAGAAATATAATCTACAAAATCCGGCTCCAGTCCTTGTTGCCTAATCATCGTCTGCACCTGTGCCCGGTGATGTATAGAATGATAATTCAATTGCAGAGCTATATCTTTCAGCACACATGACCAATGAGCGCCGTCAAACCCGATAAACTTTCTTTCTTCCATCAATTCATTCTCTGTTTTATTTTCCAGAAACCCAAGCCATGCGTGCAGGCTGTTATTCCATTGTTCTTCCAATTGATCCAGTTCATATACTGGTTCCCACCAATCCATCTTCGGATCATCCGGGTAAACTTCAATTCGTTTCAACCATTTATTTTGCGAGTTAATCAGGTGACTGAAATACCGGACAGCTTCTGTCTTATCAGGCAACTGCTTTATTTTCGCCAGCATCATCTTGTTGGCATGGTCATTAACAAGAAAAGTGTCGATGAGGTATTGCCGTATTTCCATATCGAATGTTATTTTGGAATTTGTAAATTTCGAAATTCGGAAATTTGCTTTATTCGAAACGACTCTCTTCTTTAGATAAATTTCCCAATTCCCCAATCCCACTTTTCCCGATTTATTCTTTAAATCTTTTAGATCACCTGGAACCCATACGCATACGGATCATCTTCCTTGTCAATCCAGATGGTATTGTATCCATAAATTTTTGCCCAGCCTTCTACACTTGGTCTTATTGCTGGTTTGCCAGCCAATGTCAACTCTTCTTCTATCCTGCCCACAAATTTACTCCCGATAATACTTTCATGTATAAACTCATCCCCCTTCTTCAATTTCCCCTTTGCATACCACTGCGCCATCCTTGCACTGGTGCCTGTGCCACAGGGTGAACGGTCAATCGCTTTGTCCCCATAAAACACCGCATTTCTTGCCGTGGATGTTTTGTCAAGCACAGCGCCTGTCCATAAAATATGAGAACAACCTTTTATCGTTTCATCCTCCGGGTGAACAAATTCATATTTTGCATTGATATTTTTCCGTAGCTCTCTTGCCCAGGCAATTAATTTATCAGCAGGATAATGTTCAAGTCCTTTAAAATTTTTCTGCACATCTACGATGGCATAAAAATTTCCGCCGTAGGCAACATCAATCACCAACTCTCCCAATTCCGGGCAATCGATTGTCAACCCCGATGAATGAAGAAATGCCGGAACATTCGTAAGTTTTACACTTTTTACTTTTGAATTTTGAATTTCAAAATTTACTATCACTAATCCTGCCGGAGTTTCCATTCTTACAACGCCATCAATCTTTGGTTTTATCAGTCCCTCTTCAATCCCAATCGTTATCGTTCCGATAGTTCCATGTCCGCACATGGGAAGACAACCACTGGTTTCAATAAATAAAACCGCCACATCATTGTCCGGATTATGCGGAGGATAAAGAATACTGCCACTCATCATATCATGACCTCTTGGCTCAAACATCAGCCCGGTTCTTATCCAGTCGTATTCCCTGAGAAAATGCTGCCGCTTCTCACTCATGTTCTTTCCCTGCAACACCGGGCCACCTTCTTTTACGAGGCGAACGGGATTGCCGCAGGTGTGAGCATCTATGCAATGGAAGATATGCTTCATAAAAAACTTAACCGCTAAGTCGCAAAGACGCAAAGTAACGCAATGAGATTCTAAAAGGTTTTCCTGGCGAACCCTGGCGCCTTGGCCTCCTTGCAATTAATCCTGACAAATATTGTAAATTAGCTTCCAATTATGGAAACCTACGGCAAGATACTACTCATCGCAATGCCCGCCTTTTTGTTTCTCGTACTTTTTGAAAAATGGTGGGGCTGGCGAAAAAATAAAGATACTGTCCGCAATATGGACATGATCAGCAGCCTCGGCAGCGGCGTTACCAATGTTACCAAAGACGTACTGGGACTCAGCATCAACATCATTGCTTACACATGGTTGGTGCAACAGGTTGCCCTCTATCATATCAAAGCTACCTGGCTCACTTACCTCGTAGCATTTATTTGTATTGATTTTGCCGGTTACTGGGTGCACCGCTGGAGCCATCACATCAATCTTTTCTGGAACCTGCACATCATCCATCACAGCAGTGAAGAATTTAACCTGGCCTGTGCACTGCGGCAAAGCATTACCATGTTTGTCAATCCATTTACTTTTCTTTTGATCCCTGCGGCATTATTGGGAGTGCCCAATGAAGTGATTGCAACGGTTGGGCCGTTGCATCTGTTTGCCCAGTTCTGGTATCATACCCAGCATATCAACAAGATGGGTTTTTTGGAAAAAATAATTATCACCCCTTCGCATCACCGGGTGCATCATGCTATTAACAAAGAATACTTAGATAAAAATCTTGGCCAGATATTTATTTTCTGGGATAAACTCTTTGGAACTTACCAGGAAGAACTAAAGGAAGCGCCGCCTGTCTATGGCATTACAAGACCAGTAAAAACATGGAATCCGATAAAAATAAATTTCTCCCATCTTTGGTTATCTATAAAAGATGCGTGTAGAACCAACCACTGGAAAGATAAATTTACCCTCTGGTTTAAACATACCGGCTACCGCCCGGCTGATGTTATAGAAAAATATCCGGTATATAAAATTGAAGATGTATATCACTTTGAAAAATATGATACCAAAACCTCAACAGCATTAAATATATGGAGCTGGGTGCAACTGATGATGGTCTTATTCTTCATCAGTTATTTCTTTGGCAGTATTGCCTTAATTAACAGCCTTGATGGCTCTTATATTTTCTGGTATGCCGGTTTTATTTTTCTGAGTGTGTATGCTTTGACTGACCTGATAGACAGGAACCGTTATGCTATTGTCTGGGAAGCCATCAGAAGCGGATTGGGATTAGCTTTTCTCTATCAGCAGAATGACTGGTTTGGGGCCAATACTTATGTTTCTTCTGTTACTTACATTTTGGGGGCTTATTTTATTGTATCGTTTGTTGTTACCGGCTGGTTTGGTTACCGTCATTACAAAGAAGATAACGAACGAGTCTTATCTCTATAGTATAATTAAAGGCGATAATATATCAGACTGATATATTCTCCAGCACTCCCGAACTTATTACAAGCCGAATACACACATATGCCAGGGATCAGCGACCAAAAGAAAAGTATAAAACAAAAAAGGAATTTTTTTGAGTTAGTTACAGAAATTATTGGCTGGCTACAAATCGTTGCCTCTCCTTTTTCGATTGGTTTGATAATTGGCGCTATAATTTATTTTCCAAGGCCTAATACAACGAAACTTATCATTGCTATTATCATCGCAGCTACAGGACTTTGTATTGGTATTATATGGGCAACAAGAGTTTGGAGAAAAAAGGGAACAATCCATTTTTTATCAAGGATTATGGCAACACCTGAACTTGATAACAAAGATGAGGAACAAGAATAACAGGACCGAGCAAATTTTTTTCTCCTGCCAAGTCTCACTGCCCGGCCATGTGCGCAAAGTGAACTCGGCGCAAATAATATAATAACTCCGTAATCCCGCATCTGCGGGACGAGCCATTCTTTCTAAGACTTCTTTAAAAATTTATTTGCCCCATTTTAGATATTTCTTATCTAGAAAACATATATATAAATAAACTTGTCGTAGCTTTACTTGAACCTAATAGCAAGCAAGAGAAACCTGTGTAAATTTCATTAAATTACTTAAAGTCATTTTATGAAATTTGAATCCTTTCCACAAAAAGCAGCATTGTTATTCCTGCTTATCTTCCCTTCAATAACAGAAGCCCAGTCATCGTTACTTTCTGATGGACCAACTTCAGAACAGCGAGCATTCGCTTCGAACATCTTACCTGGTGTTCCAAAAAATGAAATTTCTAATACTTTATTCAAGCCATTGATGAACGACTCAACAGGAGATGGTTTTGGTGACGGATATATTCATGAAGATCCTGATGTGCCCCATTATCTTCCTTTTTCCGGTGCCTGTTATCCCGGTACCGGTAACAGATTTACAGGTTCATGGCATTCTAATTTATATATTGGCAATAATAATGGCTCGAATGTTTTATTGGGCTGGGGACAAAACATGAAAGATTATACAGGCATTGGTACAGGTAATGACACAACCCCCAGAATAGTTTCAGCAGCAAGTTATAATGGAATTCCTTATGAAGTAAGATCAAGCAGTAGCGGATCCAGTACTGGTTTAAGTGCAATGGTTTTGAGAACTTCTACTAATTTGTATGTTTTTGGTACTGCTGCCAATCTTACATCCATCACTACTTATGCCGGTTTTGGCGGAATAGCTATAAATACGGCAGCAAGTAATGTTACGGCTAAACTGCCGGCCGGAGTGGCAATATCTGATATTATTCGTGTAGCTGTTTCACAAACTGCACTTGCTATTGTTACCACTACAGGGCATGTTTATATATTGACAACAGTAGCCAATCTGCAGGGAGACCAGGCTGCTGCTAACTCTGCAATCTGGCATCATGTTACTTTAACAGGAGGAGTTACTCCTCTGACCGGGGTTACAAAACTGTCGTTATCCAGTTCGGGTGCTTTTGCTTTAGTTGGGGCAACTAATAAAATTTATTACTGGGGTGCGCCTGCAAACGTTGCAGGTGTTGCGAATACTACAACCAGTTACAATTATGCATATGATATGAGTGCACAAATTCCTTCCGGCCAAACTGTAACAGATCTTGTATGCCTCGGAACAAAAACTGGTCCTAGCCCAAGCACATTATTTTTGTTGTGTAATAACCATAAAGTATATGGATGCGGATTAAATACTAATGGTGTTTTGGGTATTAACAATACCACCACTACTTTTAACCAACCCACTTTTATAACTGTAAAGGGCACAGATGGTACTACAGACCTCGCCAATATAGCAAAGATAGATGGCGATACAGAAGGAGATGTTTTTTGCATGGGCGCAATGAATACAAGCGGACAGGTTTATGGATGGGGTGATAGTCCTGCAGGCATGCTGGGAGTAAATGCTGGGACAGGTTCTTTTGCGGTACCTAAAACTGTACAACTTTTCCAGGGTACAGCCCCTGGTACGGGATATTCTGATTTTTCTGTTGGTGGGCATTTCACCATTGCATTTTATTATCACCTGCCAAATGATCAATATTGGTATCTTGGTCATAATGTTGGAGGCTCAATTGGTGATCCGGCTAATGTAACTATATATATTCTTGCTGCTGCACCTGCAGTTTTAAATGCCCCTTCAGGTATTAGTTTTGATTGTTCCAATGTGCTACCCTTAACCTGGCTCAGTTTCACCGCCAAAAAACAGGCAACAAGTGTTTTACTGAACTGGAGTACAACTACAGAACTAAATACCAGAGACTTTCTTGTACAACATAGTACTGATGGCATAATTTGGGAAACAATAGGTACGTTACCAAGTGCCGGGAACAGTTCGTCAGTAGAAAATTATTCCTTTGTTGATAACAATCCGACAAAAGGCATCAATTACTATCGCCTGTTGCAACAGGATATTGATGGGAAAAGCAGCTACAGCAAGATAGTGAGTGTCCTTTTCACAGCTAATACAAATCAAATACTACTTTCTAATACTGTAGTTAATGGCAAGCTTATCGTCCAATTAGATCAACCCACAACAGTTAGTTTATACAACAATGCGGGGGTATTGTTAATTCGAAAAGAGCTACCTGCTGGCGTTCAAATAATAATTACCGGTACTCTTGCAAAGGGTATTTACCTTCTGAAGGCTGGAAATGTAACAGAGAAATTTATGATTCAATAAATATCAGGTTGGTATATAGAACCTCAATTAAATTTTTTATTCCCAAATCAGAGTCTTCCAACCGGTTTTGTCCGAAACAAAATACTGCATTGCTTGCCTGCCCCGCACCAGGCAGTGGTCGTCTCGCAACGGAATAATAAATAAAGAGGTACGGCATTTACATAACGCAAACAAATCATTTCAACACTCCAATATCATCCAGCACCCACACTCCTCTTCCATAAGTT
The DNA here is from genome assembly GCA_032654705.1 of Chitinophagaceae bacterium. Taxonomy (GTDB): domain Bacteria; phylum Bacteroidota; class Bacteroidia; order Chitinophagales; family Chitinophagaceae; genus JJ008. The sequence goes on along the minus strand of JAULAZ010000003.1, from coordinate 829,443 downwards.
GCTATCACCAATTTCTTATCCCTCGGATGTATGAACATGTCATTGACTGAAACTGATGCAGGCAGATTTCCATTGATGGCCATCCATGATTTGCCTTTGTTCCAGCTCATATACACACCCATATCCGTGCCGCAATAAAGAACATTGGCGCTGTCAGGGTCTTCAATAATCACATTCACCGGCGAAGGTGGAAGATTGGATGAAATGGATTGCCAGGTATTACCATCAGCACTCAATTGATATAAATATGGTGTATTATTATCCTGTCTCCTGTCGTTCAGCACCGCATATAGATTCGGCGGATTGCGGGTAGATGATGTAAATATTTTTGCAACATGCTTGTTTAACGGCAGGCCATTCGTTACTTCTTTCCAATCCTTACCATCATTTGTGGTGAGCCAAATTCTTCCGTCATCCGTACCAACAACAAGAAACCCCGGCTCATCGCCTTCTGCAATCGAAGTAATGGCCTGGTGATAGATAAGATAGGGATATACTCCCATTTTTGATGGATCATTATAAGAAAGATCGGGGCTGATCATCTTCCAGGTGTCGCCGCCATCTTCTGATTTATACAAATGCTGCAGGCCATGATAAATTACTTTGTTGTTGAACTTCGACATTAAGGTTCCGGCCAGCCATTCACCACGCAGACTGTCAATGCGGCCCACATCAAACATTTTTATATGAGTGCTTTGCAAACTGTCGGGTTTGCTCATATCACTTTTCATCAGGCGGCCATAATATGTGCTGGAGAAAACAATATTATGATCTTTCGGGTCAACTTGTATCTGTGTGCCTTCACCACCCGGCGCCATTATCCAATGCCGGATGGTATTATCCTGCGGCACACCGAATGTATAAGCATAGCTGCCACTCATGGTGCCTTCATCCTGCACAGCGCCAAAAACATTGAAGGGAGTTTCCATATCATAGGTAACCGTGTAAAATTGTGTAGTGGGAATTTCTTTAAAAAAATTCCTCCATCTTTCTCCGCCATTATACGTTAAGCTTACACCTCCATCATTGCCCAATATCACTCTTTCCGGGTTGTCATTATCAAACCAAAGTGCATGATTGTCTCCATGAATCCAGTCGCTGGCTTTATCCGTGCCATTCCATATCTTCCATGTTTTTCCTCCATCAACAGACCTGGCTCTTGAAGTTCCCAACACATATACTTCATTTTCATTTTTCGGGTTCACTCTTATTTGTCCGAAAACCCAACCATAAGTTCCTGACAGGCGGAAGAAATCATGTATCTCACTTTGTTTCTCCCATGTTTCGCCTTTATCATTACTTCTGTAAATGGCAGCACCGATAACTACCTTCTGTACTTTTCTTTCATAGCTGTCAAATTCATCAGTCTTCGGATCTCTTTTTTTATTGTGATCATCTACGAATGCATACAACACATTTGGATTGGAATGAGAAACAGCAATACCAACTCTTCCTGTCAATTTTGTGTCGGGCAAACCTTTATTAATAATTTTCCAGGTCTTGCCGCCGTCGGTTGTCTTATAAATATTATCGCCATCTTCAGGAACGGGATCACTCCATCTTCTTCTTACCCGGTTCCACAGAGAAGCATATAAGACTTTTGGATTGGAAGGATCCATCACCAAATCAATGCAACCTGTCTTTTCATCTTTAAACAAAATCTTCTTCCATGTTTTTCCGCCATCAATTGTTTGATAAACGCCACGGTCAATATTATAGGTCCATTCATTTCCTCCCGCTGCCACATATACAATGTTTGGATTGGTTGGATGAATGACAACTCTTGCAATCGTTCCGGTATTTTCCAAACCAATATGCGTAAAGGATTTTCCTGCGTCAGTTGATTTATACATTCCCATTCCCGGTAATGATGCACGGAAAATATTTGCTTCTCCGGTTCCAACATAAATTATATCCGGGTTTGATGGGGCCAGTGCAAAGCTGCCGATGGACTGTGTGGCCTGTTTATCAAATAATGGCATCCATGTTTTGCCGACATCCTCTGTTTTCCATAAACCACCGGTGGCAAAACCTGCATACATAATCAAATGATTTCCGGTAATGCCTGCTACTTCTGTACAGCGGCCACTCCGGTTATCAGGCCCCATCAGTCTCCATTCAAGATTTTTAAAAGGAGATTTTTGCAACAATTGCTTTTGCTGTTCAAACGCTGCAAGTTTTTGTGCACCGGTGGTTGGCGTTATTTTCTGGGCAAATGCTGAAAGGGGAAATGCAAGAAATAAGAAAATTTTTTTCATGAATCCTGTTTTATGGGGTTGAAATAAGTTGAAATAATTCTTTAAATAAATCAAAAGTAAAAATTAAAAATTCAAAAAAACCAGAGTAAGAAAACGCATTTTTTACTTTTTACTTTTGATTTTTAACTTTTTGTCAAAACATTATTAATTGTTCTCCAAATCCCTAATTGATTTTCACTTTTCAATTCATCCGGCAGCAAATCATTACTCCAGTTCTGAAAAGCAATCGGTCTTGCAAACCTTTTGATGCCATCTGCTCCTACTGATGTAAATCTTGGGTCAGTGGTTGCAGGGAACGGCCCGCCATGCTGCATACTCAAACAAACTTCCACACCCGTTGGTACTCCATTTAAGATAAACCTTCCGCAAATATTTTTAACTGCCTCAACCAACTCTTCATTATTTTTTATATCATTATCAGTTGCCATTAAGGTTGATGTAAGTTGTCCTTCCAGGTGTTTTGCTACATCAATCATTTCATTCATGTCTTTGCAGCGAATAACAATTGAATAAGGCCCGAAAACTTCCTGGTGAAGAACCGGATTGTTCAGGAATGCCTGCCCGCTTGCTGTGGCAATGGTTGGGAGCCCTTCATTTTCTTTTACTACCGTTTCTGATTCAGCTACCAAATGAACATCTTCCTGCAGTAAAGCATTTCCTTTTTTTTCTTTATATGCTTTTACAATTCCCGGATGAAGCATTGGTGCGGGAGCAATTTGCTGAATGGCTTTGCCCAGATCATGAATAAAAGTTTGCAATGCTTCGCTTTCAATGCCGACGATCAAACCCGGTTTAGTGCAGAACTGACCAACGCCTAATGTAATTGAACCGGCATACATCTTTGCAATTTCAACAGCAGACGATTTTATTTTTTCTGGTAACAAAAATACCGGGTTCACACTTCCCATTTCTGCAAAAACAGGAATAGGCTCTTTGCGCTGGTTGGCCCAATCAAATAATTGTTTTCCCCCGGGATAAGAACCAGTGAATCCAACTGCTTTTGTATATGGATGCATGACCAACGCTTTACCAACTTCAAAAGATGCGCCATGCACATGAGCAAAAATTCCTTCCGGCATTTTACTTTTAATGACTGCTCTTAAAATAGCTTCAGCCACTGTTTGCGAAGTTTGAGGATGCGCCTGGTGTGCTTTTACAATCACGGGGCAACCGGCAGCCAACGCACAGGCAGTATCACCACCGGCGGTTGAATATGCAAAAGGAAAATTGCTGGCACCGAATACAACAACCGGCCCCAATGGTAGCAGCATTTTTCTTATATCCGGTTTTGGCGGGTTCTTATCCGGAACAGCAGTATCTATTCTTGCTTCCAGCCACGTTCCCTCTTCGCAGGCAGCCGCATATTGATTCAATTGAAAAATTGTTCTGCCTCTTTCGTTTCTTAGTCTTACCTCGGGCAAATTAGTTTCCTGCATCGCAGTTTGTATCAATGCATCACCGCATGATTCCAGCTCAACAGCAATAGCCCGCATGAAATTGGCCCGCTGCTTCAATGAAAGTTTCCTGTACACATGAAAAGCTTTCCATGCATTTTGCATTACATCTTCTATCTCTTTTATTGTTGCATCTTTGAACATTGAAAATTGAATATTTATTATTGAATATTCTTTGTGACCCTTTGTGTTTACCACTCTGTGTTCTTTGTGGTAAAAATAAAACCACGGAGTACACAAAGTCTTTTCACAGAGAACACAGAGATGTTCTAATTAATCTTTGGCCTGTTTGTAATGCCCTCCCTGATAATCTTCAAAACCCTTTCCCTCTCCTCTCCTTCCAGCATCAACCTCGGCGCCCTTACATATTCACTGCCCAATCCTGTTTGCGCCGCAGCCAGTTTGATATACTGCACCAGCTTTGGATGAATATCCAATTCAAGCAACGGCATAAACCAGCGATAAATTTTTGTTGCCTCTTCAATCTTTCCTTCCTTCACTAATTTATAAATCTCAACTGTCTCTTTCGGAAAAGCACAAACCAGTCCTGCCACCCAGCCATCTGCACCGAGCAATAATTCTTCCATCGCAATCGTATCCACACCGCAAAGAATTTTATAACGATCACCGAAACGGTTCCTCATCCTTGTCACATTGCTTACATCTCTTGTACTTTCTTTTACCGCCGTTATGTTTTTACAAACCCGCAGTTCATCAAACATATCTAATGTTATTTCAATTTTATAATCCACCGGGTTGTTGTAAAGCATAATCGGCAGGTCGGTGGCATCGGCAATCGTTTTAAAATAAGTTACCGTTTCCCTGTGATCGCTTTTATATCGCATCGGTGGCAGCAACATCAATCCCTGCACCCCCCACTGCATCGCAAGCTTCACTTGTATTAATGCTTCTCTCTTTGAACCTTCCGCAATATTCAATACAACCGGAATCTTTCCCTCCAGACTCCTGACTCCTGACTCAACCAATTCTGCTTTCTCAGCAGTTGTCAATGTACTCGCCTCTCCTAATGTGCCGCCTAATACAATGCCATCCACCCCGGCTTCCACCTGTGCAGCAAGACTTTTATCAAACAAGGGTAAGTCCAATTCATCGTTTGCTGTAAACGGGGTTGTTAGCGCAGGAAAAATTCCTTTCCATTGAAATGTCATGACTATAATGCTTTGAAGACGCTAAAGATAAGAAAAACTCATTGCCTGTCCGCAGCGCCAACGGCGAAGGCTTAAATAAAACGACGGCAATGAAAAAGGAATCATTCTTATGACTTAAATCATCTTTATTATTTACGGGTAGTACTATTTTCATCCCCCAACCAAAAATGAAAATTTATGCCTGCACTGAAAGAAGCAACAAAAAGCTTCCTGGCGCATAAGTGTATTGCTGTTGTTGGTGTTTCCCGTAACAAAACGCAATACAAAGCAGCTAATCTTATTTACCGGAAATTACGCACTGAATTTTACAGGGTATACGCCGTTAATCCCCATGCTGCCATGGTGGAAGGTGATACCTGCTACCGCAGTTTGAAAGCCATTCCGGATAAACCCGAAGCAGTAATCATTGTTACCAGGCCGGAAATTGCAGCGCATATTGTAAAAGATTGTTTTGAACTGGGCATAAATAATGTCTGGTTGCACCGGGGACCCGATGCAAAAACAAGCAGCGTATCCCCAGAGGCAGTTGACTATTGCCGCAAACATGGTATCACGGTTATTCCCGGTGGCTGCCCCATGATGTTTATCAACAATGCAGACATCCCGCACCGGTTTATGCGCTGGCTGCAAAACATTACCGGTAAACTACCCAAACAGGTTTGATGCCTGCGCAGCAGGAAGCAGCAGCAGTTATGGTATCGCAAAATGCTATGCTATCAATGAAACACTATTATCTGCGTAATTACCAAAATTTGGTAATTACATTAATTTCCCTAATTTTGGGAAATAAAGCTCTTGTAAACAAGGTGATCAGCCATCGTCTTTGTGAAGTAAATACAAACAGATGATTGTACGATTTAACAACGCTTACCTTCAAAAACTCTATGAAGGCAGAGAAGTTCCGGGTAAACCAAAGTACCCCGGGGTAGTAATACTTAAATTTAAAAAGACGGTGTTGATACTTCAGCATGCCGGGAGCATTATAGAAATAAGAAAATTCAGGGGGCTGAACTTTGAAGCCCTGAAAGGCGATTTCAAAGGCTATTACTCAGTCAGGGTTGATCTGTATTACCGGCTGATCTTACGTGTTGAAAAAGATGCTGTAATTGTTACAGATATATTGATAATAGAAGATTTGACGAAACATTACCAATAAATAAAAAAAATATGTCCGACTATAAAGTTGTTAACTCCCGCGGCAAAGAAATTTTAACTGATGTATCTATACATCCCGGGGAGGTTTTGCAAATGGAGTTAGCCGCCAGGGATATTAAAAAATCTGACTTTGCCGCATTCGTTGGAATGAAACCCGGCCACTTCAGCGAGTTATTGCATGGCAAAAGACATGTGGGCGCCGCTTTGGCTATTAAACTGGAAAAGCATTTGGGTATCTCTGCTGAATACTGGATGAGGGTGCAGATCTATCATGATCTGTTTGTGGAAAGAACAAAACACTCCAGGGCAGCTTAGCAGCCCCCATAAACTTATTGGCCTGCTCTCCTCAACAATTTCTTTTGTTCAGGTAAAAAACCTTTGGTAGCTTAGGCAAACCATCGAACTCACTGCTATGAAATTATTACTATCTCCTCTCATTGGCTTATTGTTATTTTCTGTTGCTGCCAGTGCACAGAATTTTGAAGTACCCGACTACCAACCCACAACAAAAGAAGAATTTGTAAAATCTGAAGCAGACTTTATTAATGCTGCCAAATGGCTGGAGAATACTCCCGTTGGAACCCAGATGGATAAAAGAAAAAAAATGAATGCCTGGGTGCTTATATGGATAACCAATAGCCCAACTGTTACTGTAGAAGTAAGTTTGCCAATTATATCGCCCTTTGAAAAAAATCCTGAATTGTCCTTACTATTTATGGCTGGGTATTCCCGCTACTGTCTTGAAAATAACTACAGCAAGGATAAACTAAAGTGTAATACAGCAGGTTTAAAGAGTGCCATTAATTGCTACAACCTTGGAGGCGATGTAAAAAAAGATAAAGCATTAAACAAACTATTAGATGCAGACAAAGAAGGAAAGCTGGAAGATTGGGTAAGGGAGGCGATAAAGGAGTGAATGAAATAACGACGAGTCCCTGCGGAGACTCGTCTGAAAAAGAAATAGCTATTCCTCCCTTGTGGTGTTCAATAAATATAACCTGCCTTACGGCAGGCAGTCACCCCATGGTAGTTGTTTGTCTCCTCCCTTGTTTGTATTCCAAAGCAACTTCATGCAGATTTCTATGATTAAAAATAACTTTTTATATGGATAAGGAATATAATGAAATTGCAAAATTCATTTTAAGTCTTTGGGGCGCATTGCTTTCAACTTTATTAGCTGTATTCGCATTTATTAAATTTAAAAGGGAAAGCGAAAGTCCTTTAGTTATTGAAGCTTCAATTAATGATAAAGAATCTATTGATAATTGGATTTTAAACCTTTGTAATACCAGTACTACTCCAATAGTAGTAACTTCATTTAGTATAGGGTATGGAACAGCAAAAGACTATCAAAATGTCCTTTACGAGGAAAAGACTCAACTGACACTTGCTAATAGCCAACCCTGTGATATAAACATTAATAAATCAACCGTTATCAGTAATCTTAGCCAAATGATAAAGAATAAATTAATCAAAGATGAAAAGGCTTTAATGTACTCAAGATTATGGATCAATGTAAAATTGTCGAATAGAAAATTAATTCAAAACGTAATTTTTATCAAACCTGAATTATTTGGCATTAATATTAATCCAAAATACGACCAATATATTGCAACAGGCAGGTTTTTAGGGTTTGATTATATTGAAAAATATAATGAAGGATTTATTAGAAGAAGCAAATATCATAAATTCTGAAAACAACTAATTTATCCGAATCTCCTTCTTACTGTGTTCCAAAAAAAATACACGCCGGTTTCTATCGATCACATGAACTAAGGAGGACAATCTTCAGATATATTACATCTTCCCTGCCCGTCTGGTCAGGCAGGAGTTGCTGGTAAAAGATATTTCGACTCTTCGACAACTCAGAACTCTGTACACCGGCAACAGCGTAAATCTTTTGTTAATTCAATCCAGCTTCACTTAACCTGTAAAAAAAAGGTTGGAACTTTAAAATAACCAAAGCCTTTAACATGAAAAAGATCTACACGTTAAGCATCCTGTTTTCTTTTGTTGTGTTTTCAGGTTGTAGCAAGGATCTTCTGAAAAAATATGATAAGCGTATTATCGGCACCTGGAGAATAACCGATGTCAACCGCATTGGCCTGGGCGGCAATACGGATAACCTTCCTTTCACCAATGGAAACTTTACTTTCAATGATGGTGGAGGTTTGATCTATGTTAATTCAGCAAATGTAAGCTACCAGGGCAATTGGGACATTGTCAAAAAAGTAATAGATGATCAGACGGTCCACAGCTTGCTGGTCACCGCTGTTGATTACACAACCCAGCAAGTCCTTACTGAATATTACGATGATATAAACTTCACGGACACAGATCACTTTAAAGCAAACATCATCTCGGGTTTTCATAAGTATGTGACTCATTTTCGCAGGTAAGGTATTTTCCGCCCTTGAAGTTGTTCCAAGGAAGTAGCAAGCTATTATTGCCGCTTGCCCTGCCTGCAGGCTTTACACCTAAATTCCATCAACCGCTTGTAATTTTTTTGGTTCCCTGTTTCCGGTCAAGTCCTTAAATTCGTATCATCAATTGAACAACAGAAACCAGGCCTGCGCATTATTTAAGTAGCAGACAAAAACCAACGATCATGACAACAGTCAACCACACAATGATCACTGTTGAAACCACAGTGAACGCCCCGGTAAAAACAGTATGGGAGTTCTGGACCAGCCCCGAACACATCATCCAATGGAACAATGCCTCTGACGAATGGCACTGTCCTGCTGCCATAAATGATTTGCAGGCAGGTGGTCAGTTCTCTTATAGAATGGAAGCCAGGGATGGTAGCATGGGTTTTGATTTCAACGGGGTGTATGATGAAATAAAAACCAATGAACTGATTACATATACCATGGGCGATGGAAGAAAAGCGAAAATAATATTTAAGGGCAACGGAACTGCAACCAACTTAACAGAATCATTTGAAGCAGAAACTGAAAATACAATTGAATTGCAACGTTTCGGCTGGCAGGCTATTCTGAATAACTTTAAAAAATATGCAGAAACAAATTATCAACTATAAACCTCAAAAAAATACATTAGTGTCCTTCGTGCAATACTTTGTGTTCTTTGTGGTAAAATAAATACAGGAACCACAAAGTTCACAAAAAAAATTTCAGCACAAAGAACACTAAGACATTGACCAGGTACAACATTTCGATATTTAAAAACAGTAAACAAAAATCATCATGGCACGGACAAGCACTTATCTCAATTTTCCCAACTACACGGAAGAAGCATTTAATTTTTACAAATCAGTTTTCGGCGGCGACTTCAATGGCGGCATCAACCGCTTTAAAGACATACCGGCAGATGACAACGCCCCGGCAATGAGTGATGAACTGAAAAACCTCGTGATGCATGTGGAGCTGCCTATTACCGGCGGGCATATACTGATGGGTACCGATGCACCGGAACAAATGGGTTTCAACGTAAATTTTGGCAACAATATTTATATCAACCTGGAACCTGATACAAAGGATGAAACAAAAAGATTATTTGATGCCTTGTCAGCCGGGGGCACAGTAAGCATGCCATTGGCAGATATGTTCTGGGGTGCTTATTTCGGAAGCTGTACTGATAAGTACGGTGTACAATGGATGTTTAATTGTTCAGCTAAATAAATTGTAACATGATAAATCAAATTTATCCCTGCCTTTGGTTTGATGGCAATGCAAAGGCCGCAGCAGATTTCTATTGCTCCATTTTTAGAAATTCTAAAATCACAACGGATACGCCTCTCGTGGTGCTATTTGAATTGGCAGGAAAAAAAATCATGGGATTAAATGGCGGACCAATGTATAAAATCAATCCGTCCATTTCCTTTTCTGTTCAATGCGAATCCATCAATGAAACAAACGATCTGTGGAATAAGTTAATAGATGGAGGAAAAGCAATGATGCCTATTGATAAATATCCCTGGAGTGAAAGATATGGCTGGTTGCAGGACAAGTTTGGATTAACCTGGCAGATTTCTGTAGCGTACAAAGAAGGCAACAAACAAAAAATTACACCTTCCCTGTTATTTACAGGCAAGCAGTTTGGCAAAGCAGAAGAAGCGATTAAGTTGTATACATCATTATTTAAAAACTCATCACTCAATCCGCTGATCCATTATCCCGATGGAGATGCCAATGCGGGAAAACTGATGTTCTCCGAATTTACACTGAATGACTATCCCCTTATTGCCATGGATGGCCCGGGAGAACATAATTATACTTTCTCCGAAGGCGTTTCATTCGTGGTGGAATGCGAAACACAGGAAGAGATTGATTTTTTCTGGGACAAATTTATTGCTGACGGAGGACAAGAAAGCATGTGCGGCTGGTTGAAAGATAAGTTTGGTGTATCCTGGCAAATTATTCCCGCCATTTTAAGTAAACTGATGACCGATCCTGAAAGGGCCCCAAGGGTAATGCAGGCTTTTCTGAAAATGAAAAAATTTGATATAGAAAAAATAATCAACGCTTAATAAAAAACTTATGTCATTCCAGGCCTACATAGACAACATCAAAGCCAAGACAGGTAAAACACCTGCCGATTTTAAAAAGCTTGCTGAAAAGAAAGGATTGTTAAAAGAAGGGGTAAAAGCAGGCGAGATTGTTAAATGGCTGAAAGAAGATTTCGAGCTGGGGCATGATCATGCAATGGCCATCTATGCCACGTTCAAAGGAAAGAAAAAATAAAATTATACACCAAATGAAAAAGACGAACACTCTTTACTGGATATTCACTATTCTCTTTGCCGGCCTGATGCTGTTCTCCGCAATACCCGATATAATGGTTGCCCCTGATGCAGTAAAATTCATGAGTCATTTAGGATACCCCAATTACTTCACTGCATTTATCGGTATTGCAAAAGCGCTGGGGATTATCGCTATTCTTGTTCCCGGCTATCCCCGGATAAAAGAATGGGCTTATGCAGGATTGCTCTTTGACCTGATTGGTGCTGTTTATTCTCAGATTGCAACTGACGGTTTTATGATGCCGATGTTATTGATGCTGGCCTGGATCATCCCGGGAGTTTTATCCTATATTTTTTATCGTAAGAAACTAAAAATAGCAATGTCATGAAACCAAAAGCAATTGCGGCAAAAAATATTGACGCCTATATTGCCGCCCAACCTGAATATCTAAGACCCCTTCTTGAGCAATTACGGCAAACGATAAAGAAAGCTGCTCCCGGCGCAGAGGAAGCAATCAGTTATCAAATGCCTGCATTTAAATACCATGGAATGCTGGTTTATTTTGCCGGGTACAAAAATCATATTGGGTTTTATCCGGTTTCCTCTGCCATCACGGCCTTTGAAAAACAATTAAGCAAATACAAAACTTCGAAAGGCACGGTACAGTTTCCAATTGATAGGCCCCTTCCTCTGGGCCTGATCAGTAAGATGGTAAAGTTCAGGGTAAAAGAGAATGAAGCAAAGAAGAAGAAATAACTCACCGTTGTTTTATTGTTATCATGCAGATCAGAATACAAACTGTCTTTCATCATAGTTTATGTTCTGCTTCATTCCTATCTTGCACCCTGCAATTATTTTAAGATCATCAATTTAAAAATAATAATATGGAACATAAAACGAAGTTGGAAGAACTGCACCAGGAATCTCTTCAGAAAGTAGAAGACTATGTAAAAGCAAAAGGAGCATTAAAGGAAGAAGATCATGAAAAACTGCATACGGCAAAAGAAGAATGGCAAAAAGCCTGGAACAAATTGATGGAAGCGCTGATTGTACTGGAGCGGATTGAGATATGATGCCTCCTGTATCATACCAGCTTTGGTAACTGATACAAACCTCTGCAAAAAAAAGGGCTCCTGCCCGGAGCCCGTAGTTTCAAAGAATCAGTTTTTTCTATTTCAGATTTTTTGAAAGATGCTTGGCCATATCAAACATTGATACCTGGGCCTTGCCACCAAAAATTACTTTCAGTTTAGCATCAGCATTTATCATGCGTCTGTTTTTAGCATCCTGCAGCTTGTACTTTTTAATATAAACCCACATCTTTTTTACCACTTCGGTGCGGGGCAATGGATTGCTACCAACTACTTCAGCTAATGCTGCGCTGGGAGTAAGTGGTTTCATAAATGCTGCTGAGGGCTTGCGGGCAGCTTTCTTTTTAGCTGGTTTCTTTACGGCTTTCTTAACCGCTTTTTTAACCGCTTTCTTGGCTGGTTTCTTTGTTGCTTTTTTAGTTGCCATGTTGTTTACAATTTAGATTTTAATGGATGTTAGTATTAACGAAAGCAAATATATAGGATTTTCATTGGGAAAACAGTGAAAAAACTTTGTTTTTATACCCGGTTGTCCACCTGCACAGCCTGTCAGAAACAGGATACTTTCTATTCTTTTTCCCTATGAAAAAGACAAGTGCAGACAATTTTCAGGACAATCCTTTTACATATTGATAGATGGCTTCCTGTGCAGCAAAGGAAGATTGACCGCCTGTTGCTTCAATCCGCTTATTTTCAAGATCACTGGTTATCAATACCGCTTTGCGGGTGTCTTGTAGCTGCAATTGAAGTACCTGGTTGATCTCATTGCAAAGTTTTGCATCATATACCGGGAATACCACTTCAATGCGGCTGTGCAGGTTCCTGTTCATCCAGTCGGCGCTGCCCATGAAATATTTTGGCTCGCCACCATTATGAAAAACAAAAATCCGGGCATGTTCCAGGTACCTGTCTACAATGCGGTGCACGGTAATATTTTCACTCTGCCCGGCTATTCCTGCAGCCAGGCTGCATATACTACGAACCAGCAACTGCACTTTTACGCCTGCCCTGCTGGCTTCATAAAGTTTTTCAACCATGAACCGTTCCTGCAAATTATTCAGCTTGATAATAATGCCGGCAGGTCTGCCTTTTCCTGCATTTTTTATTTCCAGGTCAATTAATTTTTCAAACTGTCTCACCATATTAAACTGCGACACCAGCAAATGCCGGAAAGGAATCTTCATATAATCTGCTGGTTGCTTACGGCTCTGCAGGTATTCAAATAGCCATTCCAGTTCCAGACCGAATTCCCTGCTGGCTGTAAAAAATACATGATCTGTATAGAAACGGCCAGTCGCTTCGTTAAAATTACCGGTGGCCATAAAAGAATAATTCTGCCATTGGTTGCCTGCCTGCCGGTCAGGCAGGTTTTCAAGTCGCTTGATGAGGGCAACCTTGGCATGTACTTTCAATCCCGGAATACTGTTGATTATTTTAATGCCTGCCGCTTTCATCTTCTTGCTCCATTTCAGGTTATTGGCTTCATCAAATCTTGCTTTTAACTCCACGAACACGGTAATTTTTTTACCATTCTTTGCGGCGCTGATCAACGCATTTACAATATGAGAATTGGCGGCGACACGATACAAGGCAACATAAATTTCTTTTACATAAGGATCAATGGCGGCTTCATTAAAAAAACGAAGAATGTAATTATAGGAATGATACGGCAGGTGCAACAATTTTTCACTTTCGGCAATGGAGTAAAAAACAGAATGATGATTATCAAAACCGGGATGCGGCAGCGGCGGCCATGAAGCCTGTGATAATTTCCCTTTCACCGGATTAGGCAGGCTGCCAAAGTCTTTCAGATTATGATAGCGGGCGCCTTCCACCATTTCTTCATTGCGCAATTGTAAATATTTCTGTACAAATTCTCTTATCTCTGCAGGCATCGTATTATCAAAAAGCAAACGGGTGGCATGACCGGCTTCTCTTTTTTCCAGTTGTTTTTCTATCTTCTCGGCAATATCACCAATAAACTCATCTTCAATATTCATCTCAGCATCCCTTGTAAGTTTTATACTGTATATGCCATGAATAATAAATCCCGGGAACACTTCCTGCATATTTTCCCTGATCACATCATCCAGGAAAACAAGATAGTGGTCATCGCCCAGCATGGATAATTCTGAAAACCGGGGCAGGTTACCCGAAGGGATATTCAACAGTGCATAAGCATGTTTGCCGGGTTGTTCTGCAGATTCAATATCCACAATAAAATAGAGGGCATTGTTTTCAGGAAAAACAGAAGCCTGGTTTTCTTTTTGCAAAATCACCGGTTGCAGAAAGGATAACACCTGGGATAAGAAATATTCCCTGATCATTTCTGTATGCTCGCCACGGATAGTTTCCCCGTAATACAAACAGACCTGGTTTTGTTTCAATTCAGGTAAAATCTGGCTCCGTAATATGCGGCCAAATTCTTCCTGTTGCTCCAATACTACTGATTGCACTTTTTGCACAAGATCTCTTGGATAATCATCCCGAAGGGAAGTTTTTTTTGCTTCAATGCTGGTAAAAGCAAAAATAACAGGCATTCTAACACGGAAAAATTCATCAAGGTTGGAGGAATAAATAGACAGGAAAGATATACGGCTGTATAGCGGAACCGTGCTATCGGCGGCTTCCATTAATACCCGGTGATTAAAACTAAGCCAACTAAGGTCACGGTTAAGAAAGACAGATTTATCATTCGCCATAGAACCGGTTTATTATCTAAGATAAAGGATTTTTGGATGGTGATTCTACTAATCCGGAAAATTAATACGAATCAATATTGCAGTTTTTTTTAATTTTTAACACCCATCCGGAAATATTTCACCGGAATAATTCAGCACAAATGTATATTGCGGTGATATTATCTATGCGCACCTTTTTTTTTATATTTCTAAGCTGTATATTCCTCAACAGCGCAACTGAATTACACCAGTTGTTCAAACTGCCTTCTTTACTGGCGCATTACCTGCATCACCGGCAGGAAGACAAGTCAATCACATTCTTTGATTTTCTCCGGATTCATTATTCAGAAAATCATCCTTTGGATAATGATGAGGAAGAAGACAATCAACTGCCTTTCAAATCTGATGGAAACATTTGTCATATTGATACAATGCCTGCAACGATAAAAGAGACAACTGAAAAAGCTTTTGTTCTGTTAGCGGGCAAACCAAAAACTGCTTTCCAGGAAGAAAACTTACCTCAACGATCCTTTTCCATTTTTCGCCCTCCCCGCCTTTCATAATCAATTGACAAGAGTAATTGCAGAAATTACAAGAAATCCTTTTTGTATCATATAAAATTAAAAATTATGAATGCAGCGCAAATTCATTTGGCACTGAACCATGTGCCCTTAATACTATCTATTACAGGTGGCGGAATATTAATAGCAGGAATGATAATAAGAAATGAGTCATTTAAAACCCTTTCCCTATTCCTGCTGGTGGCGGCAGCCCTGTTTACTGCCCCGGTTTTTCTTACAGGCGAAGGAACAGAAGAAATGGTGGAAGAGTTAGCCGGTGTGGCTGAAGCCGCCATTGACAAACATGCAGACATGGCGAAAATATCCCTCATCGTTATTATCATAACAGGTATCATTGCATTAGCAGGATTGATTCTAAGAAAGAATGCTGCTATTGCCAGGGTGGTATTCCCGGTGGCGCTTCTTTTTTCACTGGCTTCCTTCGGCACGATGGCACAAACAGCACATCTTGGAGGTATGATACGGCATACCGAAATTCGGAACGGAGCGGTTGCCAGCGAAAATTCTAACGAAAATGAAGAAGGAGAAGAAAAAGAAGGAAAGAATCCTGTATTAAATAACAGTGATTCCAATATCATGGCAGCTGATAGCATCCCGCAAGAAACGAGAAAGAATGAGCAGGTTAAAAAAGATGATGACGATTAATAAATGACAGCAAATAAAAAGAGGGCTTCGGCCCTTTTTTTATTTCCGTAAAAAAACTGCTGCGAGTTCAGACGGCGCTACATTGCAGTAAGCCGTTGTCAGTGCATCAACCAGCATTGATTTCTTTATTTTCCCCAGCTCAATATACGTTGCGCCTTTTCGTCCCCATCCTCCGGGTACCGGGTAGATAATTGTTCTGTCAAAAGCACAAAAAACAGATTGATCTGTTACAGACAACTTCACCATTACTCTTATAAGTTTTTCATTCAGTGTAGCAAAAATCTTTTTCTTCACCCGGAAAGCTTTCAGGTGAAAATGCGGATGCTCATCCGTTTCAGGAAATGACAGGGCCAGCAAACGAACAGTTTCAACAGATACCATAAAACAATATAGAAAAATTTTTATACAACCTCACCTTCCAGGTCGTAATCAAATGCTTTAGTGATTCTGACATTCACAAATTCACCAATGGTTAACTTCTTAGAAGAATAAATTACTACTTCATTGTCCACTTCTACCGAATCAAATTCAGTGCGGCCCAAATAGCGGCCTGCTTCTTTTTTATCAATAAGAGTTTTGAAAGTTTTGCCGATTTTTTCCTGGTTCAGCTCAAATGAAATTTCCTGTTGCACTTCCATAATCTCCTGCGCCCTCCTTTCTTTTTCTTCAGCAGGCACATCATCGGTCAATGCAAAACCATTGGTGCCTTCTTCATGAGAATAGGTGAAGATGCCAACCCTGTCAAATCGTTGTTTTTGTAAAAACATTTTTAATTCTTCCACATCATCTTCTGTTTCGCCCGGAAAACCGGTAATCAATGTTGTTCTTAAACAGATACCGGGAACTTTATTTCTTACAGTGGTAATCAATTCTTCCATTTCTTCCCTTGTAATTTGCCGCTTCATGGCTGTCAGCATATTATTGGAGGCATGCTGTAAGGGCATATCAAGGTAGTTGCAGATATTATCTCTTTCCCGCATCAAATCCAATATCTCCAATGGAAATTTGGATGGATAAGCATAATGCAACCTGATCCATTCCAATCCTTTTATATCTGCCAGGCGATGTAATAAATCGGGCAACATTCTTTTTTTGTAACTATCAAGACCATAATAAGTCAGCTCCTGGGCAATAAGCATGATTTCCTTTACTCCTTTCCTCACCAATCCTTCTGCTTCTTTCACCAATTCCTCAATTGGTTTACTTACATGTCCGCCTCTCATAAGTGGGATAGCACAAAAGGCACAGGTGCGGTTGCAACCTTCAGAAATTTTCAGATAGGCATAATGAGAAGGAGTAGCCAAAAATCGTTCACCAACCAATTCAGTTTTATAATCAGCTTCGAATTGTTTTAACATCAATGGCAATTCCATCGTTCCGAAAAAAGCATCCACTTCCGGAATTTCTTTTTCCAGGTTGCTCTTGTATCGTTCGCTCAGGCAACCGGTCACATATACTTTATCTATTTTGCCCCGCCGTTTCAATTCAACCTGGTTCAGGATGGTATTGATACTTTCCTCTTTTGCTTTTTCAATAAAACCGCAGGTATTGACCACGACAATATTGTGATCTGATTTTTTATTCTCATGCACTACATTAATATCATTGGCCAGCAACTGGCCGCCCAGCGCTTCACTATCCACCATGTTCTTGCTGCATCCGAGGGTGATGATGTTGACTTTATCTTTCTTGAGTGTTTTCGTTTTCATAAAATCAGCTTGCCGAACTTTCCTTTAAGGATTTAGCGACTTCTAAATGCCAGCGAATACTTAATAGCCTCTTATTCCACCTGTTCAAATTACGAATTTGCTTCAGGGAATAAATAACCTTTTCTCCGTTTTCTCTTGTTCCTGCATAATTATTTCTTATCCTCACCTTCATAAATAAAACAGATTGCTAACCATTAGCTATTCGCCTTTTCAAGATTAAACAAGCTATCCACAAACTCATGCTTGTCAAAAACTAATAAATCTTCCATCTTCTCTCCCACACCAATAAACTTCACGGGTATTTTAAACTGATCAGCAATTGCCAGCACTACGCCGCCTTTTGCAGTGCCGTCAAGTTTTGTTATGGCTAACGCTGTTACATCTGTGGTAGCAGTAAAATGTTTTGCCTGCTCCAGCGCATTCTGCCCGGTAGATCCATCCAGCACCAACAGCACTTCATGTGGTGCATCAGGAATTACTTTTTGTATCACTCTTTTAATCTTACTCAGTTCTTCCATCAGGTGAGCTTTGTTATGCAAACGTCCCGCTGTATCAATCAACACCACATCGCTCCCCTTCGCCAATGCACTTTGAACCGTATCAAATGCCACGGCAGCCGGGTCGCTGCCCATATCCTGTTTTACAATCGGAACACCTGCCCTTTCACTCCAGATGGTCAATTGATCTACCGCCGCTGCCCGGAAAGTATCAGCAGCGCCTAATAAAACCTCTTTGCCTGCTTTCTTAAAGTTATATGCCAGCTTACCTATCGTTGTTGTTTTTCCAACCCCATTTACACCAACCACCAAAATGATATACGGCTTTGATGGCAGTTCTGAATCAAAAGCATAACTATTTGATTCCGGCGCATCTGTCAGCAATGTCTCGATTTCCTTCTGCAATATATTATTAAGCTCAGCAGCGTTCAGGTATTTGTCTTTGGCAACTCTTTTCTCTATCCGCTCAATAATCTTTACGGTAGTTTCAATTCCAACATCGGCACCAACCAAAGCTTCTTCCAGGCTATCCAATACCTCCTCATCCACTGTACTCTTGCCGGCAATTGCTTTACTAAGTTTAGCAAAGAACCCCTGCTTGGTTTTTTTCAACCCCTCATCAAGACTTTCCTTTTCTTTTTTGCCAAATAGTTTATTAAAGAATCCCATACCTCTATCCCCAAAGGGGAATATTATGACTCTGCCCTGAACAAAGTCTTTTATAAAATTGAATACACCCCTTCAGGGATGGGGGCAAAAAAAAGCTGCCAAACCAAAGGGCATGACAGCTAATATCATTACTCCCCTTTAGGGGATGATGGGGGCATTATTTTTGAGCCAAAAAATCTTTGATCTTATCCTTATGAATGATCTGCTCTTTAAACGTGTAAGCGCCGGTCTTGGGGCTGCGTACAGCCTTTATCACTTTAGTCCAGTTCTTTGCTTCGGCGGCTGCCCTTGCATCCTTGGTTTTTATCGCCGTTTTTGCTGCTTTTGCCATTTCTTATATTTTGAATTTTATCCCGATAACTATCGGGAGGGAAATTTTGAAATTCATACAGTGCTCACGGGCAATTTCCCAATTTCCCAATTGCACTTTTCAAAATTACTTTATCTCTTTATGAACAGTCATCTTCTTTAAAATAGGGTTATACTTTTTCAACTCCATTCTTTCAGGATTGTTCTTCTTGTTTTTTACCGTGATATAACGGCTGGTGCCTGGCTTGCCGCTGGTTTTGTGCTCCGTGCATTCCATAATCACCTGTACCCGGTTTCCTTTCTTTGCCATTGTCTAAAATTTTATTTTCTTTTTTCAATTGTCACCCTGCCTGTCCCGACGAAAGTCGTGGAAGCCTGGCGAAGGGTTAAATATGTTGACCCTGAGCCCTCAGCTCTTTTACTACAGTATAAAGACCTTTCTTATTTATGGAGCGCATCGCATTAGTGGTTAGTTTAAGAATAATCCACTTCTCTTCTTCGGCCAGGTAAAACCTTTTCTTCTGCAAATTGGGCAGAAAACGACGCTTAGTCTTGATGTTTGAGTGAGAAACCTTGTTTCCCTGCATCGGCACTTTACCTGTAACCTGACAAACTCTGGCCATAATTGAAAGTAATTTTTGGACGGCAAAGGTAGGGGTTTGAAATGTAAAATGAGAAATGTAGAATGAGAAATTTAAAAGGTTTTTCCCGGCCTTTTACCCACAGTTGTGGAAAGACGGTCCAACTATTTCCAAGTTAATTAAAAGGTTTTCCGCTCCCCGCCCCTTCTTCCTTGTACCTTGTCCCTTCTTCCTTGCACCTTGTACCTTGTACCTTGCACCTTGTACCTTGCACCTTGTCCCTTGCACCTTGTCCCTTGTACCTTGTACCTTGCACCTTGTACCTTGCACCTTGTCCCTTGTACCTTGTCCCTTGTCCCTTGTACCTTGTTCCTTCTCCCTTGTCCCTTTTGCTGAATGACTGTTTTCCAGTAGTTTCGCAGTTTCTGTCTAAATACTAATATCTTAATACGAAGTACTAATATCTCAATACTAAAAATCTGAAAAATGGCATACGATGTAGTTGTTCTCGGTAGCGGTCCCGGTGGATATGTAGCGGCCATCCGTGCTTCCCAGCTTGGTTTTAAAACAGCCATAATAGAAAAAGAAAGTCTTGGCGGCATTTGCCTCAACTGGGGCTGTATCCCTACTAAAGCGCTGCTTAAAAGCGCCCAGGTGAATGAGTATATCAAGCATGCAAAGGATTTTGGAATAGAAGCTTCGGGCACTCCCAATTTTGAAGCCATCATCAAACGAAGCCGCGGCGTTGCCGATAAAATGAGCAAAGGCGTTCAGTACCTGATGAGGAAAAACAAGATTGATGTGATTATGGGCTTTGGCAAACTGGTAGCCAAAGGAAAATTAGAAGTGACAGATAAAGATGGCAAGCAACAAACAGTAGAAGCTAAACATATCATTATTGCCACTGGTGGCCGCAGCCGTGAATTGCCAGCCATGAAAATTGATGGCAAAAAAATCATTGGTTACCGTGAGGCGATGGTTTTACCCCAAACACCCAAATCAATGATTGTAGTAGGCAGTGGCGCCATTGGGGTTGAGTTTGCCTATTTCTACAACAGCATGGGAACAAAAGTTACTGTTGTTGAATTTTTACCCCGCATTGTGCCGGTAGAAGATGAAGAAATCTCCAAAGAACTGGAGAAGCAATATAAAAAGCAGGGCATCACCATCATGACCAGCAGCGAAGTAATATCAGTTGATACTTCAGGTGAAGGTGTAAAAGCAAAAGTGAAAACAGCTATGGGAGAAATAATACTGGAAGCCGATGTATTATTAAGTGCCGTAGGGGTGACTGCTAATCTTGAACGCATCGGGTTGGAAACATTAGCTATTAAAACTGATAAGGGCCGCATCCTGGTGGATAAATATGGGCAAACCAATATTCCCGGCATTTATGCCATTGGCGATTGTTCTCCTGGCCAGGCATTGGCACATGTAGCCAGCAAAGAAGGAACTGTTTGTGCTGAATCTATCGCTTACAATGAAAATAAATATCATCACCAGCCCGAGCCGATTGATTACAATAATATTCCCGGCTGCACTTATTGTGTTCCGGAAATTGCTTCTGTGGGTTACACCGAGCAACAAGCCAAAGAAGCCGGTTATGAAGTAAAAGTGGGCAAGTTCCCGCTGAGTGCAAGTGGCAAGGCTTCTGCTGCCGGCCACACCGAAGGATTTATCAAAGTAATTTTCGATGCCAAATACGGCGAGTGGTTAGGCACACACATGATTGGTTATAATGTAACCGAATTGATTGCCGAAACAGTAACGGCCCGTAAATTAGAAACCACTTATCAGGAAGTGCTGAATGCCATTCACCCGCACCCCACCATCAGTGAAAGCATTAAAGATGCAATTGAAGTGGCGTATGGGGAGGCGATACATCTTTAGACCTAAGATTTATAAGATTTGAAAGGATTATTAGGAAACCGATAGTCCTTTTTTCATTTAAATTTATAATATGAAATGGAAGATTCCTTTTCTTTCAATAGCTGCAATAATCCATATCATTCATTCAATTTCGGAATTTCAATCTTTGAAGAGCGACTCTTATGGATTTGGAGAAATGGGGTTAAGGATTGAAATTTTTGGAGGCCTATTAGCAATTACTATTGACTTTATATTGATGCGTTTTATTAAAAAAGATCAACCATTTTATTTAACAGAATTTTTCCTGCTACTTACAGGAGCATCAATATTCTACAGATAAACTGATTATTTGTTTCGCAAATGAAAAAACAAAATCCCCCGCAGATGCGGGGGATTTTTTATACTTAGTATAACCCAATTCCTATTAAAGATTGAAGCCGTAGCTAACATAATACAAACCACCAACAGCCGGGCTACCATAACCTGTGCGGTAATAATTATTACCCAGGTTGGTGCCACCTAAACGGAAAGTGCTCTTTGTATTTGCGGGGCGGTAAGTAATCTGTGCATCTACCCAGGTAAAGTAAGGTAAAGTGCCACTGATAAATGTTCCTTCATAATAATTGTTATCCTGGTATTTCACCACCACATTGAAACCAATATTATGGCAAACATTCGGATTTTTTAAACCAACATTATAGCGGTACTTGGGAGCGTTAAAGAAAGTAACATCGCCGGGAGCCACATCTTTCAGCACATCAGAAAAGACGTTTCCATATAATGTATAATTCTTAAATACTTTGTACTCAAGACCAACTGCCCATCCGCTTGATTTTACAGTCTTCGTTGAATTCTGATTGTAGGAAACGCTATTGCTGCTAAAGCCGGAATAAACTTCATATTGACTCCCGGTTGTGCCACCCTGAACAACAGCCTGGCTAACTATAAAATCATTATAAACGCTGTAATAATAATAAGCATCCACTAACAGCCTTTTGGCAATAATTCCTTTGTAACCGATTTCATAAGAATTAACTGTCTCAGGTTTTAAATCAGTGTACACAGCTCTTATCAGCCTGCTGGAATCAGCCATTGTGCCAGACCTGTAGTTTAATACACTGGCAGCAGTATAACCGGGTTTGGTAGAATTCAGCTTGTAATAAGTCTGAAACTCTGGCAACGAACCGATCAGGTAGCTGCTGCCTCCACCAAGTCTTAAACTGATATATTGGTTTTGATTTGAAGGGAAACGATAAGATGTCTGGTAAGACAAACGAATATTATTTTCTTTTGCCACCCGGATAACAGCAGCAAATCTTGGAGTGAACTTACCGGAATAATTTGTTTGTTTATCATAACGGCCCGAACCGATAAGGGTCAGCACATCATTTAATAATTTTTTCTTTAACTGCAGGTAGGCGCCGGTTTCAGCAACTTTAATGACGCCTAAGGTGTCAGCAAAAATAGTTCCCTGTGAATTCATAACCCATTGCTTCCATTGTGCTCCGCCAATTACTTCTACCTTATCACTAAAACGTAAGGCATCTGAAATGTTAAGTTGTCCTTCAGCCGCATACAGGTCTGATCTATCAAGAAACTTAGCACCTCCTGCCCTGTTGACGGGTGTACTTTTAATCAGCTTTGCAGCAGCATCATACTGGGGAGTACCAGGCAAGAACCGGGGAGAACCGGCAATTGCTGCACCGTTATACGGGTTGATTGTGGCGTTATCCATAATATCCCGCAACGAATTATGAAGGGTGATATCACTGATAGCCTGGCTGGAACGTCTTACTTCAGAAAAAGTACCTATATAATTAGGCAACCATATTGAACCACTTGGGCGGGCAGCTTCATTTAAAAAAGTTCCCACTGCATCGCCAATATATGAATCGCCTGCATTCTCTTGTGTAGTGTAACCACGAACCATCCAATCTTTGGCTTTCACTTCTAATTTATGTTGCGCCAAAATGAAGTTTCTCAGCGAGTACCTGTTTGCCCCGGTATATACAGTGGTACCTGTACCAAAATAAGTATTCCAGGAAGCTTCAATTTTATCAGTAATCTTCCAGTGAATACCAGCATTCAATTTTACATTGAGTGTATTGTAATCTACTAAATCCTTCTCGAGATAACCTGTTCTTGAAATATTCGTATTTCTGTAATAACCATTTTTGTAGCCATTATAGAAAGGGAACATTTGGTCAATCATCGGCTTTAAAGCAGGGTTATTGATTGTTCCGAGTACCAGTGCTCCAAATGGCGCAAATGTGTAAAAGCCGTCTCTTTGGGCATTAGTAGGATATTTCGGATTGCCAATAGCGCCATAATAAATGTTCATCAGGCTAACTACATCTAATGCTCCACCAGTCGCATTTAAAACACCTCTTCTTGTTTGGTCCTGTACATAAAAAGAGAAAGCATCCATGTTAATATCAGTTTCATCGCCATAAACATTCACACCATTAAAGTTGGGATCGTTTAAACGATTGCCTCCTTTTACAGCGCTAAGAATTCCAATTTGTCCTTTATTGCGATAATCATCAGCTTGCCAGTCACTGCCTTTTACAAGTTCAGCACTTAATTTAAAGGCAATTTTATTTTTAAAAGCTTTTGCATAGCGGAATGACCAGTTATAATATGGAGCAGCATTGCGTTGTTTGCCATCCACATGCATAATGCCCTGTTTAATATTATAACTCAAACCCTGGTATTTAAAAGGATTTTTACTGGACATCAACACAGTTCCGTTCATTCCTCCTGAACCATACAGAACAGAAGAAGCGCCGGACAAAATTTCAATATTATCAATATCCAGGTCAGTTAAACCAACAATTGTGCTTACAGCAAAATTGAGTCCGGGGGCCTGGTTATCCATACCATCAACCAACTGATTTAACCGGAGATTACCACTGCTTACAAAGCCACGGGTAGTTACCGTGCGGAAAGTTAAACTGGCAGTATGCACATCCACACCTTTAAGGTTGGCGAGTGCTTCATACACAGATGGAGCGGCAATGTTTTTTATTGCCCCACTGTTTAATCCTTCTACAGTAACTGGTGATTCAAGTAACCGTGTCGGGGTACGTGTAGCAGACACAACAATTTCCTGACCCAGCGAAGTATTAACTATAAAATCAACATTCACTGGTTTTGAAGCGTCAGTAACAGTCAGTTCCTGGTTATCATATCCAATAGAACTAAATACAAGTACAACTGGCAACTTCGAAACCTTAAGGCTGAATTCGCCATCTGAATTAGTATAAGTGCCCTGGCTTGTGCCTTTCACGACAACAGAAACGGCAGGAACACTTTCTTTAGAAGCGCTATTGTTTACTTTACCGGAAATGGTAACAGATTGTGCATTAGCTGTAAGCGAAAATAATCCGGCAATCAGCCAGGCAGTCAAAAAGCGGTAGCTTTTTCTCATAGTAGGGAGATTTTAGTTTTGGAATTTGACGGAAAAATAAGCATTGTAAGCTTTATCTAAAAATTTAATTTTTAAGCGAAAAGGATAAATTGTTGAAATCTTAAGGCTGGCCGGATTGGCAGGTTTTCAGTCCCTTCCTAATTTCGGTTCATGGGTGAATTTTCTTTTCCCGGCCAAACTGCCTTTTACAAGGGAAAAGTGCGGGATGTGTACACAATTAAGGACCGCTTGCTGGTCATGATGGCGTCTGATCGTATCTCTGCTTTCGATGTAGTTTTGCCACGGGCTATCCCTTTCAAAGGGCAGGTGCTGAACCAGGTTGCAGCATATATGCTCAATGCAACAGCGGATATTTGCCCCAATTGGATCTTAGATGTCCCGGCCCCAAACGTTTCTATAGGCAAGAAATGTATTCCTTTTAAAATTGAAATGGTAGTGCGGGGAAACCTGACAGGCCATGCCTGGAGAACCTATTCCTCCGGTCAAAAAACCCTGTGTGGTGTGAAAATGCCGGATGGAATGAAAGAAAATGACTTTTTTCCGGCTCCCATCATTACCCCATCAACCAAAGCAGCCGCCGGACATGATGAAGACATACCGGCTGATGAAATAATTCGCAATGGATTTGCAACCGGAGAAGATTGGAAAATAGTAAGTGACTATGCCTTGAAATTATTTGCCCGGGGGAAAGAAATAGCCGCCAAAAGAGGCTTGATACTGGTTGATACAAAGTATGAGTTTGGAAAAATTGGTAATACAATTTACCTGATGGACGAAATCCACACTCCCGACAGCTCAAGATATTTTTATGCTGATGGCTTTGATGAAAGACAACAAAGCGGAGAACGGCAAAAACAACTGAGCAAGGAATTTGTGAGGGAATGGCTGATAGCAAACAATTTTATGGGCAAAGAAGGCCAGGTGGTTCCCACCATGAATGACGAATGGGTGGATACTATTTCAAAAAGATATATTGAATTGTACGAAAAAGTAATCGGCGAAAAATTTGTTCCCCAAAAATTAAGCGACCAGGAAACCTACGAACGGGTTATTACTTCGCTGAAAAAACTGTAATAAAGCCTGCACCCCGGGATTAAACCCGTCTTCACCGAACAAGGGTTATTTACCTGAACAAACCTTTATTTCTTTATAAAAAATTAATAATGAAAATACTTTTTATTGGCGCTAGTGGCATGCTTGGCAAACCAGTCGCCGAACAACTTATCAAATCAGGTTTTGATGTAACACTCCTGGCAAGGGATACCACCAGGATGCAATTACTATTTCCCTCAGCAAAAGTAATAATGGGAGATGTGTTTGATAAAGCATCTCTTGTAAAAGCTTTTGCACAAATGGATACCATATATATGAACCTGTCCGTAGATCAATCCTCAAAAGAAAAAGACAAGCAAGCGGAACGGGAAGGAATTGATAACATTATTTCAGCGGCAAAGGAAACCTCCGTTAAAAGATTAGCCTTTCTTTCATCGCTGGTGCATTTTTATGAAGGGATGAATGGTTTTAGCTGGTGGGCTTTCCGCATTAAACAATCTGGAGTTGATAAAATAAAAGTATCAGGCATTTCCTACTCCATCTTCTACCCTTCCACTTTTATGGAAACATTCCCTTACCAGTTGATTCGGGGTAATAAAGTTACCTTACTGGGTAAATCAGAAGTCCCGATGTGGTTTATTGCTGCGGCTGATTATGGCAAGCAAGTAGCCATATCTCTTAGCACTACCGGGAATGAGAGTAAAGAATACAATATCCAGGGACCGGAGGCATTTACTTCCGGCGAAGCGGCAAAAATTTTTATTGCCAATTATAAAAAAACAAAGCTTTCCACAACAACAGCACCGATAGGTCTGATGAAATTTCTTGGCAACTTCAACGCTAAATTCAATTACATATGGCATATCTGTGAAGCGCTGAACAAATACCCGGAGAAATTTGAAAGCCGGCAAAGTTGGGATGAACTGGGAAAACCTACTACCCGTCTGGCAGACTTTGCAAAAGGTTTATAAAATTTAAACTCTCCAAAAGTTTGAAAGCTGAAAGAGATGTAACATTACGGCTCTGAACTTTTGGAGAGTTAGTAAATCATTATTTTGTTTTCGCAAACACTCTTATCTGACCTTTCCCTATCGGGCAGTAATAATTAAGTGCATCCTGTGCTTCAGTATAACTCAGCCAGTAATCTGTTACAGTGCCGGTAAAAACAGTACCTGCAGAACGATTATAAAAATCTTTTGTTCCGCTGTAACTTAAATCGCCGTACACGATGCTTGTTTCGTATGGCTTGTAACCGCCATAGGCCCTGATAATGGTGTAGCCATTATTGGTTTCCACCACATAATAATTGCAATAACTGTCGCTGTACACTACCTGGCCTCTTTCTTTGGAGAGCCAGTAGTTTTCATTGATTCCGGTATAACCATCCTTCACACAGCTTTGCAGAAAGATAGCAGCAATAAATGTAAACACGGACAGAGTAAAAGTTTTTTTCATGGTAAAATGTTTTATTGTTCATTGATACTATGATAAGATTATGCCAGACCGTGCCATCGTTAATAACGGTTTTGTTAAAATCATTTAAAAAAAGGATATTCACTTTCAAAAATCAGTTATGAGGTACTTCCTTTCAATTTTTTTTTCCCTGGTATGCCTGGCATCGTCAGCACAAGAAAATTACTTGCTTGTTGGCACTTATGACTCTCCAAAAAGCGAAGGAATATATGTTTACAAATTCAACAGTACTAACGGATCTGCAAAAGAGCTTAGTCATATAAAAACATCCAATCCTTCTTTTTTGACGGTGTCGCCTGACCAGAGATTTGTGTATGCGGTAAATGAAAATGCAGATAGCACCGGTAAGGGCGGAGGAATATCTTCATTTTCTTTTAACAAAAAAGATGGCATATTAAAGCAACTAAACCAGCGATCATCCGAAGGAAATAATCCCTGCTATATCAGTATTGACAATACAGGCAAATGGTTGGCAGCAGGCAACTACAGTAGCGGTAACCTGGTTGTTTACCAGGTGTTAAGTGATGGGTACATCGGGACATTATCAGATTCTATGCAATATTCCGGCAAAGGATATAATGAAACAAGACAAAAGGGGCCACATGTGCATACTACTGTTTTTACACCAGATGGAAAATTTCTAGCTGTCACTGATTTGGGCCTTGATAAACTTATGATTTATCCTTTCGACAATAAAAATGGGAAACTTAACAGAGCCAACTGTTATAATGTTTATTCTATGCCGGGTACAGGCCCCCGACATATAGCTTTTCATCCTTCGGGAAAATTTCTTTACATCATAAATGAACTCAGCAGTTTAATAGATGTTTTTGAATTGTATAAAGGGAAATTGCAACCAATTCAAACCGAAACATCAATGCCCTCTGATTACTCTGGCCCTGCAGGCAGTGCCGACATTCATGTATCGCCTGACGGCAAATTCCTGTATGCCTCAAACCGGGCTGAATCAAATTCAATTGCCATTTTTTCTATTGACAAGAAAAAAGGAATTCTTAAACTGGTTGGTCATCAATCAACTTTAGGAAAAACACCCCGCAACTTTAATTTTGATCCTACCGGAAACTATCTGCTGGTGGGAAATCAAAATAGTGATGAGATTGTAATTTTTAAAAGAAATTTAATGACAGGATTGCTTACAGATACAGGTAACAGAATTGCTGTTGGAAAACCCGTTTGCATAAAATGGATAAAAGCCAACTGAGTATTTCAGATTTATACCTTTGCAGGTACTGAACCCGTCAAACAGTTCAAGTTTCACTAACAAACAAAGATTTAGTATTTTCGTCCATTCTTACTTCCTTCTATTCCGGAAGTGTATAAAATAATAATTATCTAAAAAGAAACTAATGTCTGAAAAAGAATCTACCCGGAGAAAATTCCTGCAACTTCTCGGTTTAACTGCCGGCACTACTTTGCTTGGCTCCAATGCAATGGCTTCCTTTACTGATCAGGAAGAAATTAAAAAATTAAATCCCGAACAGCAGGAGTTTATGATACGCTATGGTAAATGGATGGATGAATTCACTGAAGTGATCCGCATCCAGAAAACGGACCCTGACAACCTGGAAAATCACAAAAAGATGATTACGTTAACAGAAAAGGTTGAAAAACTGCAGCCAGAACTTACTGAATATTTGAAAGACGAAACCTTTTCGCTGATTTATCATACTTCAATTAAACGTTTAACCAACGAAATTTAAAGAACGAAGTTTTTAGCAAAAAGAATGGTATAGAAAGTTTGTTATTTCTATACCATTCTCATAAAGTCATTTAATACTGATGCGTTTGTTTCGCTTTTAACCTTCAGTAATCTTTCTCTTTCTTGATTTATTAAAAACATTTCTTCCCTTATCAATTCCTGCCCGTTGCTTTTTTTGCTCCTCCACAGGGAGATGAATAAAATCCAGGCATTCCTTGCTGCAGGTGCCTTCCATTTTTTCTTTGCATTCAGCACACTGGATAAATAATAGATGACAGGCATCATTCACACAATTCACATGGGTGTCGGCCGGCTTGCCGCATTGATGGCATCGGGAAATAATTTCATCGGTTACCCTCTCCCCCAACCGCTGATCAAACACAAAATTCTTTCCATGAAATTTATTCGGAAGATTTTTTTCTTTTACCTGGTTTACATAATTAATAATGCCACCTTCCAGATGAAACACATTTCTAAAACCCCGGTGCAGCATATAGGCTGATGCTTTCTCACACCGGATGCCGCCGGTACAATACATGATGATGTTTTTATCTTTGTCTGTCTTCATCAGTTCAGCCGCCATGGGCAATTGCTCCCGGAAAGTATCTGATGGGATTTCTATTGCATTTTCAAAATGCCCAACTTCATACTCATAATGATTCCGCATATCAATCAGCACCGTATTGACATCGTTTGAAAGTTGGTTGAACTGCTCTGCATTCACATAGTTTCCTTTATTCGCCATATCAAAATCCGGATCGGAAATTCCATCCGCTACAATTTTATTCCGCACTTTAATATCCAGCACATAAAAGCTTTTACCATCGTCATCCACGGCAATATTTAATCTTAACCCATTCAATGGTTCGAAGGAATAAAGAAAGGTTCTGAATTCCTCCAGTTTTTCCGAAGGCACACTCACCTGTGCATTAATGCCCTCATAGGCGAGATAAATCCTGCCCAATACGTTTAGTTCATTCAGATGCCTGTAAAGAATGTTGCGGAATTCCACAGGTTGCTCAATCTTGAAATAATAATAAAAGGAAATGGTAGTTCTTGGAGTGGGGTCTTTCAGAATGCGTTCTTTCAACTCCTTTCGGGAGATACGATTATGTAGTTGTACCATGTTGTTTGAATTTTATTCCGCCTTAGGCGGGACCTAATTTCAGGTTAGGCAAAATTCTAAAACAAGGCAAAGATAATTAACAGAAACAAGAAAGAAACTTCATGGATATTATTACATGTATTATTTAGAACTTCTCAGAAAGCTGCCGCTCATAGCTGCCATACCGGCAACAAGACCGCCTACGAATCCGGTTACCAAAATTAATAATATGACGTTGCCCCCCAAAGGAAGAATCGAAGCAATCTTCTTTGATAGTATTCCATTGTTCTTCATGTCTATCCACCAGGCAAGACCTGCCCATAAAAGAAAAACACCCAGGAAACCGGCAAAAAAAGCTTTCCCCGCTTTCTGATGTACGAGTACCGCTACCAGCAATGAAGTAATAGCCATTCCCCACCATGGTAAAAACAACCCACTGATAAAAGCAAGTAATGCCGTTACTATTATTGCTACTAAAAATTTCATATCACTAGTTTAGATTAATCAAATTAATAATTCATTTTTTCCAACTTACCACTACCCTTTCTCAAATTTCATTGTCCACTTAATATTTTTATCTGTCCTGTCTCCTTCCCGCATAAACCAAAGCTTGTTATATTTTCCCGATACCCAGCTATCAATCATATTGTCATAATATTTACTGCCCGGATTACCACTTTGCCCGCCGGGATACACCCCATAGGCTTCTGTGGGTGTAGTCAGTTGCACAATCATTCTCCAGCTGGGGCCGTGGCTATGTGTCACTGCATTAATAATATTTCCATTACCACCAACATTCAATCCGCTGCGGGCAAAAGGAAGTAAATTCTCTTTCAGTAAATGATAAACTGTAGGATTTTTGAATTTTGCCCATTCCAATTTTCCTTCCGATTCTTTTTTAGCAAGCCCGACTGAAGCTTTCTTTAATGCTGCTGTAACATCATCATACAATGTTTCTTTTTGAGTCGTATTAATGTTATCAACAAACTTCATAGCCGAATCTTTTTTCAGCAGTTCCATTAAAGTTTCTTCTTCCGGCCACGGAGCCTGCGGATTCACTTTGCTTAGTTCATCTTTCCAGATTTCCACTTCCAAACTATCCCACCAGCACTGATAAACTGTTTGTCCTTTTGATTCAGGCGATGCCATCAGATCCCAGTTCCTGAATATATCCAGATATTTTTTTTCTGTTGCATTCAAATCGCCTTCTCTTACAAACTGCAACAATATGCTTCTTGCATCTTCTGCCAGTGTATTAAAATAATTATTCTGCAGCTTCATCATATCATCGGGAGTAATACCATTCATACCTGCCAGTTTATTGGTAATGGTAATGCCCCTTGGCGTAATATAACTGCCGGGAATAAAATATGGATAAGTTGAATCAGCCGGTCGCTGGTTGGCGCTTTGCAAAAATCCTCTTTCAGGGTTTTTGCTGTGCGGGTTTTCTGCCTGTGGAATAAAGCCCTGCCACATATAGCTACTGTCCTGCCCCGGCATCACATACAATCCCTGCCTGTCCCATCGTGCCGGAAATTTTCCCTGTTGCCAGATGGCAATGTCGCCGGATTTGGAAGCAAAGACAAAATTCTGCCCGGGACATTGAAATGTTTTTATTGCTTCGGTATAATCATCATAATTCTTTGCACGGTTCAGTTTGTAAAAAGTCATACCCTCATTACTGGGATCATGTGCAATCCAGCGGATAGCCAGGTTTCTTTTATTGGAAAGATCATTTGAAAAACTTTCATCGAACATGACCGGCCCAAACACGGTGTAAGCTACCGTGTCGTATACTGTTGCTCCACCTTTCACTTTTATTACTTCCTGGCGCAATGAATCTTTTACCCATTGACCATTGAACCAATATTCTTTTTTTGTATTGTCTTTGAATTTTATTTCATAATAATCTTTTACATCCCGCTGGGCATTGGTAACGCCCCAGGCAATGCTGTCATTAAACCCAATTACTATAAAAGGACTTCCCGGTAATGACACTCCATAAACGTTGCTGGTGGGTGTTTGCAACTGCATTTCGTACCAGATAGATGGCAATGATAATTCAAGGTGAGGGTCATTGCACAAAATGGGGGTGCCGCTTTTTGTTTTGCTTCCGGCCACTACCCAGTTATTACTTCCGTTCGTTTTATCTGATTCTGAAACTTCTCTCCCGGCAACTGTTTCTTTATTTCCAAAATATAATGAGTCTGCTGATGCAGGTTTCACCGGAACAATACCCGGCTTATCAAATACAGTTCCTTTCGGCACTATCGGCTCCAGTGAATCATGAACCTGCGGATAGATCATCTTTAATTCATCCTCTGTAAAAATGGATTTGGCATTCGTATAAGGCAAATCTTTTTCTGTTTCTGCAGAAAGCATTTTCGCCATCATCTTTAATAATAAAGCTGAACGAATATTGCTCCATGGTTCGGGTTTAAAATTGAGCAGCTTGTATTCTATCGGTAATTGAGCTTCTGTTAATGAATTAATCCAGGCATTGATACCATTTGTATATGCATCAAAAATTGCTTTTGCCTGGGGATTTTTTTCAACTTCTTTCATTTCATTTTCCGCAGCAAACCTCATCCCCAACCTGCGTTGCGATTTATCAAAGTTAATTGCCTTCTCCCCTGCAATCTCGCTGGCACGGCCCTCAGCAGCTCTTGTTTGTAAATCCATCTGGAATAAACGGAATTTGGCGTGCAGGTATCCCTGGATAAAATAAAGGTCTTCATCATTTTCGGCAAATACATGCGGTACTAGTCTTTCATCAAAATACACTTCCGCTTTCCCCTTCAGACCGGGAAATTTCAGGTCGGCATCAAAACTCTGGTTGGCTGGCTCGGCATTCTGCCAGAAACCATGCTGGGGACTTAAAAATTTTCCAAGTGGCATTGGAACTTTGTTACCAAATGGCCTGTTAAGAGCAAATACCAATCCGGCAGTAACAACTGTTGAAATAGCAAAAGGAATAATACGCATAGGCAATAAATGAAAAGGGAAGATAAGAATAATTGTAACAAGAATATTATTGCCTGAATCCTTGCGGCATTTGCTTTTTCCCTAATTTCATACTCAATTAAACAAAACAACTATGGGACCAGTACTTATTGTAGTCGGAATTATCCTGATCATTGTTATTTGGGTGGTAAGTCTGTACAATGGACTTGTAAAGCTTCGCAACCGCCGGCAAAATGCTTTTGCTGATATTGACGTGCAGCTTCGCCAGCGGCATGACCTTGTGCCACAATTGGTAGATACTGTAAAGGGCTATGCCGGACATGAAAAAGATGTATTGACAAAAATTACCGAGGCCCGCAGCGCTGCGATGACAGCAACTTCTATTAATGATAAAATACAAGCAGAACAGCAATTGAGTTCGGCGCTGGCCGGATTAAAAGTGCAGGTAGAAGCATATCCTGATTTAAAAGCCAATCAAAATTTTTTACAACTGCAGGAAGAACTCAGTGATATTGAAAACAAGCTGGCTGCAGCAAGACGCTTCTTCAACGGCGCTACTACCGAATACAATAATGCAGTGGAATCTTTCCCCGGTAATTTGATTGCCAGAAATTTTGGATTCAACAGGGAAATTATGTTTGACCTTGGCACAGATACACGCAAGCAAATGGAGGAACCGCCAAAGATTCAATTTTAAAGCCCATCCCAGCCAACTGACGGGAAGTTAAGAAAATGCAATATGTAGGCCTCACTAAACAAATCAGCAAGAACAATCGCTATTCACTTTTGTTGCTTGTTGCGTTTCCCGCTTTACTGCTGGGGATGGTTTATATACTTTTCTTTTTTTTAGATAAACAGGATAGTGGGCAGGTGAATAATCATTTTCTTACCGCTATGCCTTTTATATTAATTGGAGTGGGTATCTGGTTCATGATCGCATGGGCTGGTCATGCCACTTTTATCCGCATGGCCACCGGCGCCAAGCCATTGGAACGGACAGAAAACAAAAGAGTCTATAACCTTATTGAAAACCTTTGCATTCAACAGGGCATTAGCATGCCATCCATTTATATTATTGATGATGATTCACTAAATGCCTTTGCCAGCGGCATCAGTGCCAAAACATATTCTATCACTTTATCAAAAGGAATTATTGAAAAACTGGATGATGAAGAACTGGAAGGCGTGATGGCTCACGAACTGACACATATCACCAACCGGGATACAAGGCTTCTCGTTACCTCCATCATCTTTGTTGGCATTTTTGCTTTCCTGGCGCAGATGGCCATGCGCAGTCTTCGTTTTGCCGGCGGGAAAAAGAAAGACGGCACTTATATTATTCTTATTGCCATTGCTGTTACGGCCATTTGTTATTTCATTTCCTTGTTTCTCCGTTTTGGCATTTCAAGATCAAGAGAATATTTAGCTGATGCAGGCGCTGCTGAAATGACCAAAAAACCTTATGCACTTGCCAGTGCTTTGAAAAAAGTAGATAACGATCCTTTGATAGAAGCAGTACATAGCCAGGATGTTGCACAGCTTTTTATTGAAAATCCACAATCGACCAAAACAAATTTTCTCAGCAAAATGTTTGATACACATCCCCCGATTCAGAAAAGGATAGAACTTTTGGAGCAATTTGTTTAACCCCCTGTCCCCCTGAAGGGGAGACTTAGGTCAATGTGCACTTCTATTTTCTTCTTTTCCCTTTACATGAAAATACCCAGCAATATAGCTTCATCGAAAAGACAGGGCTGTGAGTAGGTGGCTTCCCTCTAGGGAGGTTGGGAGGGTTTTATTTCTTCCCTTCAATCATAGGTACAAAAGAAAAATGATCAAACACTTCTTCTTTCAAAGCGCCGCTTTCCAGTTTGGTTATCCGCATCATCTGCTGCACATCACCGCTTCCGAGCGGAATCACCATCATGCCGCAGGACTTAAGTTGCTCAATTAATTTTTTCGGAATCTCCGGCGCTGCGGCTGTAATAATTACCCTGTCAAACGGGGCATAAGTGGGAAGCCCTTCATAGCCATCGCCATAAAAAAATTTGATGGAAGAATATTTTTTCGGAAATTCAAATTTTTTGTTGGCATCATATAATTTTTTTTGCCGCTCAATGGTATAAACCTGTGCGCCCATTTCTGCCAGCACTACGGCCTGGTAAGCGCTGCCGGTACCGATCTCCAATACTTTATGGAAAGGTTTTACTTCCAGTAACTGCGATTGATAGGCAACAGTGTAAGGTTGTGAAATGGTTTGTCCTTCGCCAATGGGAAAGGCCCGGTCCTCATATGCCACATCATCAAATGCAGAATCCAGGAAAAAGTGACGGGGAATTTCCAGGATTGCATCCAGCACTCTTTCATCACTGATCCCTTTGGATTGTATGCCCTGCACTAATTTCTTGCGAAGGCCTTTATGCCGGTAAGTATCTTCGGTGGGTCTCATAAGCGTGGGTGCAAGATATGGTTAAGAGAAGAAAAGAGAAAAAGAGATAAGGAGGAAAATATTAATAACTCTTTTTCTCTTTCACTCATTTATCCTCTTAGCTTCATATCCCCAATAATCGCCTTTATCTTCTCATCCAACTCCTTATTCACTTTCTCAAATTCAGCCGCACTGTTCAACTTCGTATTCACACTGAAATAAAACTTGATCTTAGGCTCGGTACCACTTGGTCTTGCCGAAATGCTGCTGCCATCTGCTAAAATGAACTGCAATACATTTGATTTGGGCATATCTATTTTCCATTCTTCACCCGTCAGCAGATTTATTTCAATTTGCAGTTCGTAATCCCGCAGTGTCACCACCGGCGAACCATTAATAACTTTCGGCGGATTTTTACGATACGTTTCCATCATCGCTGCTATCAGTTGCTGCCCATCCATTCCTTTTTTGGTAATAGAAATAAGATGTTCTTTATAGAATCCATACTGTACATACAGGTCAATCATTTTTTCATAGAGGCTCCTGCCTTTTTCTTTTTCAAAAGCCGCCATTTCGCAGAGCAGGGCCACAGCACTGATGCCATCCTTGTCTCTTACCTTATCTCCTATCATCAGGCCAAAGCTTTCTTCACCACCGATGATGTAATTCTCTTCGCCTTCTTTCTGCCGGATCATTTCTGCTATCCATTTAAACCCGGTTAATACCCTGTAACAGGCTATCCTGTACTTTATAGCAACTTCATCAATCATTGGAGTAGTAACGATTGTTGTTATCACCATATCATTTGGCTCTGCAATTCCTTTTGTATTTCTTGCTTCAATCAGGTAATTAAAAGCAAGAACTGCCGTCTGGTTGCCATTCATCAACACCCATTTGCCATTTGAATCCTTTACACCAATTGCAATACGGTCAGCATCAGGGTCGGTGCCGCAAAGAATATCCGCATCTATTTCTTCAGCCAGTTTCAATCCCAGGCTCATGGCTTCACTTTCTTCAGGATTTGGATAAGCCACTGTTGGAAAATTTCCATCCGGCATCATTTGTTCTTTTACGATATGCAGGTTGTTAAAACCAAATTTTTTCAGCACCTGTGGTAATAATGTTATTCCTGTCCCGTGTATGGGTGTGTAAACAATCTTCAGGTCTTTATGTTTTGCAATAATTTCCGGGTACACACTCAGGCCTTTTACCATTTCCATATACGCTTCATCCATTTCTTTACCTATTAAAGTAATGTTGGCTTCACCTCCACCCCATTTCACCTCATCAACAGAAGCAATTTTATCTACTTCTTTTATTACATTCTTATCATGCGGCGGCACTAATTGCGAGCCATCATCCCAATAAGCCTTATAACCATTATACTCTTTCGGATTATGTGAAGCCGTACAAACCACCCCGCCCTGGCATTTCAACTCACGGATGGCAAATGACAACTCCGGAGTTGGTCTCAAATCTTCAAACAAAAAGACTTTTACACCGTTTGCTGCAAAAACATTGGCTGCCGTCTCGGCAAAGAAGCGGCTGTTATTGCGGCTGTCATGTGCAATGGCAACCTTTATTGTATCCTCCGAAGCTTTAGCGGAGGAGGATGAACCAAAACATTGTTTCAGGTAATTGGCATATCCCTGCGTGGCCATACCCACCGTGTATTTATTCATCCGGTTGGTGCCCACACCCATAATGCCTCTTAAACCGCCCGTGCCGAATTCAAGATTTTTATAAAAAGCATCCGCCAGTTCATCGGGCTTCTCCTGCTGTAAGCGTTTTATTTCTTCTTTCGTTTCCTCATCAAAATTTCCATTGAGCCATGCATTTATTTTAGCCTGTATTGCTGTATCCATAAACTGATAATGATTGTTAAAAGATAAAAAGTGAAGTTATGAATTTTATCTTTTGAAACTAAACCACAAAGGAAACGTAAATTTGTTCTGAAACAATTTGTCTCCGTGTAACTCTGTGCAAAAAACTTTGTAACCTCTGTGTTTAAAAAGATAATCATAACACTGATTCTGTTAACTCTCTTAGAAAACTTAATGGGACAGGATACATCTTTTGTCGCAGTAAAACCTTTTAGCTTCAAAAGAGAATCAAAAGGATTTCACGGATTAACTTCCCAACAAAAGAAAAAACGAATCTGGTTGGTTGCCGGTGCCAATGTAGTTGCTTACAGTACGGCGATGATTGGTTTATATTCCGCCTGGTATAATGATTATCCGCAAACCAGTTTTCATTTTTTTAATGACAATATGGAGTGGTTGCAGGTAGATAAGGTTGGCCACATGTACAGCGCTTATATTGAAAGCCGTGCCAGTATGGAACTCTGGCGCTGGACCGGCATCGACCGGAAAAAAAGAATCTGGATTGGTGGCATGAGCGGCGCTTTTTATCAAACCGTTATTGAAGTATTAGATGGTTTTAGTGCAGGCTGGGGATGGAGCTGGGGTGATTTTTCTGCCAACATTCTCGGCAGCGGTGCATTGGTAGCACAGGAACTGGCCTGGAATGACCAGCGAATCAAACTCAAGTTCTCGTTTCATAACAAAACATATAGCGACCCGACACTTAACCAACGAAGCGATAAACTCTTTGGTAGTTCAACGACACAAAGCTTTATAAAAGATTACAACGGGCAAACCTACTGGGCCAGCGCTAACCTGAAATCATTTTTTCCAAAAAGTAAATTGCCCGCCTGGTTATCTGTGTCTGTTGGTTACGGGGCTGAAGGTATGTTTGGTGCGTCAGAAAATATCGGTAAAGACAGTAATGGAAATATTATTTTTAACCGGACTGATATAAAAAGATACCGGCAGTGGTACCTGGCTCCCGATATTGACCTGAGTAAAATAAAAACTAACAGCAAGGCAGTGAAGTCTTTTCTGACCATCTTAAGCGCCTTCAAATTCCCGGCTCCTGCGCTTGAATTTTCAAATGGAAAGTTTAAAGTTCATGCCATTTATTTCTGATCATTGGACAGGTACCATAAAACCGATTATTGAAAAAGCGGCATCTTCTTAATCCCGAAGGGATGAAATTATTATAGAAATAATGATTCTTAATTCACGAAAACCCCGAAGGGGTGAAATTTCACCCCTTCGGGGTTCAAAATACATTAGCAACCAATTTCCCTATAATAATATCAGCCTTTCAGGCTTTTTTTGTTTTATCGTTTTATCGTTTCTTCGCCAATTTTTAATCCCTTTCATATTCAAGACGTAATTTAGCACTGTAATTCATTGCCATGCAACTTGCCCAACAAATCCTTTTTATACTTCTCAGTATTGTTTCTATCTGGCTGTTTACAAAAAAAGTAAAAGAGATCAGCCGTGATATCAAACTCGGAAGGGATGAAGAAATGAATGACAACAAAGCACAGCGATGGAGAAATTTATTGCTGCTGGCTTTTGGCCAGAAAAAAATGTTTCGTAATCCATTGGTGGCAGTGATGCACTTTTTTGTTTATGCCGGCTTCATCATTATCAATATTGAAGTACTGGAGATTTTGATGGATGGAATACTGGGCAAGCATCGTCTCTTTGCTACTCCATTTCCCGGGTTATACAGCCTTCTTATCAATGCATTTGAAGTACTGGCAATAATTGTCTTATCAGCATGTGCCATATTCCTTATTCGCAGAAATATCATCAAACTAAAAAGATTTATCAGCAAAGACCTTGATGGCTGGCCCAGAAGCGATGCCAATTATATCCTGATCACTGAAATAATTTTAATGTCGCTGTTCCTAATCCTGAATGCCAGCGATACATTACTACAAACAAGAGGCGTTGAACATTATGCAGCTAATCCTACCGGAAATTTTATTTTATCTCAATATATCCATCCAATATTAAATGGCATCAGCAATCATGGTTTGGAATTAATTGAACGGGGTTGCTGGTGGCTGCACATCGTGGGCATTTTTGCCTTCATGAATTACCTGCCTTATTCAAAACACCTGCATATTATTCTTGCATTTCCTAATGCATATTATGCAAGGTTGCAGCCGATGGGTAAAATGGAAAACATGGAATCAATACAGAAAGAAGTACTGTATGCCATGCAACCGGAATTAGCCCCGCCAGCTGGCGGGGATCAGGCCGTCCATCAAAAATTTGGCGCCAAAGATATCATGGATCTTAGCTGGAAAAATTTAATGGATGCTTATAGTTGTACAGAATGCGGAAGATGTTCTGCTGCCTGCCCGGCCAATCAAACCGGCAAACTACTTTCTCCAAGAAAAATTATGATGGACACCCGTGACCGGGTGGAAGAAATTGGCAGAAACATAAATAAGAATAAAGAAAATAAAGATGATGGCAAGAGTTTGCTGCATGATTATATTTCTGTAGAAGAACTCCGTGCCTGCACCACCTGCAATGCCTGTGTGCAGGAATGCCCTGTCAGCATCAGTCCGCTGGATATTATTTTACAACTGCGCCGCTACTTAGTAATGGAAGAAAGCAATGCACCGCAGGAATGGACGGCTATGTTCAGCAACGTAGAAAATAATTTTGCGCCGTGGAAGTTTAGCCCGGATGAAAGGGATAAGTGGGTGGAGGAAATGAAAACCCCCAGCCCCTAAAGGGGAGGAAGAAATGTCTTATGTTACCAGATGCATTGCTACTGAGCAATTTTGATTTGTCCTTTTACGTTTTAAATTCAGTAATTTTAGGAAGAAGACTTGCACATTCTCTGAGTTAATAGCAATGGCAAGAAACAACCTATTATATTTAACCAATAAACTGAACAAATATGTTGACAAAAAGTAAACAGCGGCAATTGCTTTCTTCGCTAAAAATTTATTATAGACAGTACCTCAAAAAAGTAAATCCAGAACTTGATGAATCTGGGACACGACTAATGATAAACTCTTTCCTGACAGAAGTATTGGGCTTCGCACCAATTGAAGAAGTCAAGACCGAATATATGATTCGTGGGGCTTATGCAGATTATGTTGTGCAGTTAAAAGACAAGCGACATATTGTAGTTGAAGTGAAAAAACTTGGTATTGAGCTTTCGGAAAAAAATTTACGACAAGTCAGACAGTATTGTGCTGACGAAGGAATTGACTTTGCTTTGCTCACAAACGGTAAACAGTTTTCCTTTTATAAAATTCATTTTGAAAAACCAATTAGAGAAACAAACCTTTTCTCTATCGACTTGAGCGACTTGTCAAAACTAAAAGAAAACGTAGAAACAATTCAGTATCTACACAAAATTTCGGTCGCAGACAAAGGACTTGACTTGCTTTGGCATAAGTGTGTAGCATTAGACCCCAAAACTGTTGCTGGACTACTCCACAATACACCTGTTATTAATTTTCTCAAACGAGCATTGAAAAAGAAATACAAGCACAAATTCACAGATGAAGAAGTAATTACTTCCTTAAATAGAGTTATTTACGAACCAATCCAACTTGAAGATGTAAAACAGAGAACTGTTAGAAGTAAGAAAAGAAATAACACTAAAGACAACAACGAAACAAAAGCAAAAACAGAGATATCAACAAAAGAAATTAGTCAGTCAATAAATTCACTTAACAAGGATACTACAGAGTAATAGTCACTTCTTCCCTCAATTCAACAATAGATTTGTAAATTTGTGGCTCGCATATCCATCGGAACAACCACATGAGCATAATCAACCGGCAGGCAAAGTTTTACTTTCTTTTTTTGATCAATTCAAGTACTCCATTGATAAATGTCAGGGGATGTATGGGATTACCGGGGACATACAAATCGATTTTATATTTATCCAGGAAACTTCTGTTTAAGGCCGGGCTTCCATCAAATATTCCGCCGCTGATGGCATCGGTTCCGGCAAGGATGAT
Organism: Chitinophagaceae bacterium; assembly: GCA_032654705.1. Classification (GTDB taxonomy): domain Bacteria; phylum Bacteroidota; class Bacteroidia; order Chitinophagales; family Chitinophagaceae; genus JJ008. Next base: position 788,045 of record JAULAZ010000003.1, on the reverse strand, counting down.
GATTTTGGGTTCTGGTATTGCATCATAACATATTTGCAGGGGCCGGGCCATATTTTCTGTGACAGGACCTGTTATTACAATACCATCTGCATGCCGGGGCGAGGCCACAAATTCAATCCCAAAACGACCCATATCAAAGTTTACGTTACCACAGGCATTCAGTTCAAGTTCACAACTATTATCTCCGCCTGCGGAAACCTGTCTTAATTTTAATGAGCCACTGAAACATTTACTGATTTCTTTTCTTATCATTTCAGGGTTCAGTTCAATAGCCTGGTCGTTTCCTTCTTTAATTATAAGACTGTTGCGATCATTACTTGCTATCTTATAATCGGTGGTAAATTTTATTTTATTTGGAAATGCAAAGGCACATTCCCCGCAAAATGTACATTTTCCTAAATCAATATAAACCGGGCTTGCTGTAATAGCATTGGTTGGGCATACTTCCACCAACTCAGTATCATTAATTATTTCTGTATTGATGACCGGCCTGCCCCTGAATATACCCGGCACTTGTGCAGTGGTTATATCGGGAATATATTGCTTGCCCTGGTGAAACAGTATTTTAAGATTGTCTAACATTTTCTTCCACTTTAATTTTATAAATCATGACCGCAATAAGACAGGTCAAAACTCTTGTTACAAATGGGGAAATCAGAGATTTCATTATTCCTCACTGATAAAGCTAATGCCAACCAGTTATGGAATGAAGGATCTTTTATTTTATAATGAATCAATTCTCCGTTATCGTCTGTAATAGCACAATGGCAAATTTCACCCCTCCATCCTTCCATCAATGAAATAGTGAATGAATCAGGTGCAGGATTTGAAAAATGAACAACTTTTTGTTTGCTCTGCGGTATATTTTGAATAAGTCCCCTGATATACTCAATAGACTGATTGATTTCTTTTTTCCGCATACGGGCCCGGGCATATACATCACCCTGACGCCTTATCAACGGCTGATGCAGTAATTCAGGATATAAATCATGAGGATGTGAATGGCGAATGTCTCTTTTAATTCCGCTCATCCTTGCTGACATACCAACCGCTCCAATCATAGCAGCCTGTTCTGCGGTTACAACTCCTGTTTTTTCAAACCGGGCCAATGTGCTTGGCAGGTTGAATAGTTCCTTAGAGATTTCTTCAAAATCTTTTTCAAATTCGTTAAGCAGGTTGGTCAATTCCCAAACTAACTCAGCAGTGAAAGGGTAATTATTTTTTCCAACACGGATCAATCCTTTGGCCAAACGGTTGCCACACCATTTTTGAAAATAATTAATTACCGGCGTCCTCAGTCTTCCATACACTGCACTGCCAAGTTGATAAGCCACATCTGTACACATGGCGCTTAAATCGCCGGTGTGAACAGCAATCCGTTCTAATTCCAATGCAATGGTTCTGGCCAATTGCAGATCTCTACCCGGATGATAATTGCATAAACTTTCCCAAAGGTTCACAAAGGCAACCGTGTGGGCCACTACGGAATCACCTGCAATATTTTCTGCCAATGTAATCCGTTGCAACAACTTTTTCTTTTCAAGAAACAACTGTTCTATTCCCCGGTGCTGGTAACCCAATTGTATTTCCAGGTGAAGAATCTGCTCACCATTGCAGATGAAACGGAAATGTCCGGGTTCTATGATACCTGCATGTATAGGGCCGACACCCACTTCATGTAATTCCTCACTTTCAATTTTGAAAAAAGGGTAATCAGCTACAGTCATACTTTTATTAAACCGGTTAAATGGAAACCGCACAGGTTTCAACCAGGGATGGTCTGTATAAGCCACTCCGAAGTTTTCATGAATCTCCCTTTCAAACTTTTCAAAGACAAGGTTTTGTTTTGAAAAAGAAGGCAGCGGGTAATTAGTATCTACAATAGATGATGAGATTTGAATGATATGCATGTCATCGTTAGCAATACAACAGAACAGCCTTATTTTACCTGAATGTGAAACCCCGAAATAACTTACACAATGAGACCCCGCAGCTTTTATTAAGGAAAAAACATTTAATTCCAGAAATACGGAGTAATCCAACTCGGGAATAGATGAGATGGGGATGGTTTCATTATTTCTTACAGTTATATAACTCATATTAATGGGGCAGATTTTTTACAGCTTCCTGGATAAGTGTTACAAATTCCTGCGGCGGGTTCAGACCCAGGTAAACAACCAGCCCCAGTAAGATGAATTGTGATACCGATTCCATCGGGTTTATTTTTTCTATGCCATCTTCTTTAAAAGCAACAGCAGGGGTGAAAAGAAGCTTGAATATATTCTTCCCAAAAGCCCAGATAATAATGGTCAGCAGGAGCATTACAACAATCAGTATCCATAAATAATCAGCTTCAAACAACGAACGGAAAATCATAAACTCGCTGATGAATAAACCGGATGGTGGCATGGCTGTTGCAAAGAAGAAAGCCAGCAGCATCACAATTGATCCGGTAAGATTATATTTAAAATAATTACCGACATCATAAATGCTCTTGCTTTGATAAATGCGGTAAATCTGACCCTGTTGAAAGAAAAGACTTGATTTTATAAAAGAATGTAAAATTATATGCAGTATTGCAGCATAATATCCTACCCCACCGGCTACCAGGCCCAGCATAATAATACCTGCATGTTCAATACTGGAATAAGCAAACATTCTTTTAATATTCTTAACCCTCGTCATATAAACGGTAGCAATAAAAATAGAAAGCAGGGCCGCTATGAGTATAACATGACTTGCCCACTGATGAATGGGAGAATTAGCAGCAACTGTATAAGAACGAAAAATACCAACGAATCCAACATTCATCAAAACACTGGAAAGCAATGCCCCGGCAGGTGACGGAGCCTTATCTTTTGCATCTATTCCCGCAGTGTACATAGGAACCAATCCTAATTTAGCTGTGAATCCGGTAAATATGAAAATAAAAGCCAGCCTCAGCCAGAATACATTCAGTTCCGGAGCTTTTTTGATGAGATTTGCAAATGAAAGGTCATCAGTTCCAGCCTTTGGCAGAGAAAAACTTAAAAACAAAATACCAATGAATACAAGGGTAATACTGATAGCACAAACAAATACATATTTCCATGTACCCTCAAGCGAACGGTTATTTCTACGGTGATAAATCAATGCAGAGGCACTCAGTGTAGTCAGTTCTATAAAAATCCAGGTAACAGCTATGTGGTTGGAAAGATAAGCAGCGCTTATTGAAGTCAATAAGGCTACCATTGCAGCGAAATAGATGGCAGTATGTTTTGGATTATCCTGTTTTGTTCCCAGGTAAATATAACTATGATAAAAAGCCGGTATACTGATAATGCACAATACCATAAGAAGCAGTAACCCTAACGAATCAGCCGTGAAATAAGTTAACTCAGTTGTATTGAGATGCAGGTATTCATAAATCGTAAATCCAATTTGCAAAAGCAAAAAAGCTATTACAAGCAAACGGTTTACCATCCTGTCCCTGTTGAAAAACAATAACCCGCTTATTAAAAATGCTCCTGCTAAATATATTCCTGTCATGCTTTAATATTAATTTTTTAATCTTTCAGATTTTTTAGCTGGTCGACATCAACATCTTTCAATACATCGCCTATCCGGTTCACAAAAATTCCCAGTAAGAAGACACTGGCAAATACGTCGAGCAGAATACCCAGGTTTACAAGCATCGGCATTTCATTACCTACAGCCAGTGATAAAATAAACACTCCGTTTTCTATCACCAGGTAACCCAGAATGTGAGTGATTATTTTACTTCTTGTAACAATAATGTATAATCCGGTAAACAATGTGGAAAGGGCTACTACAAAATAAATTTTACTAATCCTGTTATCGCTGATGGAATTGGATAACACAAAGGTGGTAATGATAATAAGTGTAATAATGATAAGAGAGGCAAAGTTGGGAAGGAAGGGTTCTGCGTCACGGGTTATCCTGTTACGCTTCATCACATAATTCACAAACAGGGGAATGGCAATTGCCTTAATCACGATGGTTTCAAGAAGCACAAAGACGAGGCTCACTGTATTAATTTCAATAAGCTGAATAAAGGCAATACCAAAAAGCAATACTCCCTGGAATGCCAGAATTTTTATATAGGTGAGCAGCCGGTGTGCTATGCCCAAATACAACAATGAAATGGCAAAAATTATCAGCAGTACATTAGTCATTTTATTTTCTTCTTGTTTTAATTGTTAACTGAACAGCCCTAAAATCAGTAATACACCTAAAAAAATCAACAGGGAAACAGACGATAGTGCCAAAATGTATTGTGCATTATGATTCATTCTGAACCTTGCCGTAAACGATTCAAGTAACCCGATTGCGATTGCAAAAAGTATTTGCATCCCAAAGAATATGGGTATGGTGAAATACAGTGGAAAAGAACCCATAAACAAGTTTGCAATTAAAGCTCCGTACATGGCAAACTTCAGATTCGTGGCATACAGGATCATCCCCAGGTCAAAACCGCTGTTATCGAGTATCATTACTTCATGAACCATTGTAAGTTCAAGGTGCGTCTTTGGGTCATCAATCGGCATACGGCTGTTTTCAACCAGAGTAATCATCACCAGAACAAACGTAGCCAATACTCCAATGATGTAGGATATATATGAACCAAAATGCAATGAAGCAAAAATTTCCTGGAAGGATGTATGACCTGTAAGAAGCGCTAATGAACCCATAAGGATAAAAAATGCCGGCTCTGCAAACATGGAAAACAGGGCTTCCCGACTTGCCCCCATTCCTTCAAAACTGCTGCCGGTATCTAATGCAGAAATTATGGTAAAAAATTTTCCTATTCCCAAAATGTAAGCAAAAAAAACAAAATCTCCTTCAAAAGAAATAATCCCTTTATATTCCCCCATGGGGATGACCAGGATAGCCATAATTACAGAAGCAATATAAATGCTGGGAGCTATCTGAAAAATAAAACTGGTGGTTTTGCTGTACACTGCTCCCTTTTTAAACAACCGAATTACATCTTTCACTGGTTGAAAAATACCCGGGCCTTTTCGTCCGGACGCAATACTCTTGGTTCGGATGATAATCCCGGTAAAGAACAGGCTTGTCAGAATAATTAATATAAGACTTATCATTCTTTATATCTGGTTTAAAAATCTAAATAATGATTTTATATAATCAAAAAGAAAGGGTACTCCTAATACAAGAGAAATAAAAACGATTCCATACAATATATAAAACTGAAGGTTCCCGTTTTGCAGAAACGTAAACCTGTTGAAGAACCCCTTTAATAACTGCAGCGGAAAATCAATAAGCCATTTTTCCGCTTTATCATAAGGATGCGTTTCCTGTCCGCCTTTTTCGGGAAAGATTCCTTCTATTTCTTTCTTCTTTTTGTGAATGGAAAGAATCGGCTCTGCCAGCTTACGGTAAGCCCGGATAAAAGAGCTGGCCGTGTACTGCATCTTTTCAGTTGAACCGGTATATCCGCAGCCCCAGGTTGTATTAAATTCGACAGGTTTATTTACCGTCATCCCTTTCCTTATAAAATATATCAGTCCTGCCAAAAGAATGAAAGCGGCTGAGCATATTCCAATCATAGAAAGAGTATCCCCTGCAGGCAGATGACCTGATGAAAAATTATTACCGGCAAATAAAGAAACAGGTTTTGAAAAAGCAGCTATAAAAAATTTGGGGAACAACCCGATTGCCATTATTAAAAAAACAACAGCATACATCGGAATCAGTTTTCCAACTCCTGCTTCTTTTGGGGTATGGTGAAATTGATGCCGGGCTGTACCCAAAAAGACTGACCCGAATGCCTTTGTAAAACACAACATCGCTAATCCGCCGATTAATGCCAACCCGAACAGACCGCAAACTATCCATGAAAGCAAAGCTTTATCAGAACCTTGCAAGCCGGTAAACATTCCATTGTAAATAAGAAATTCAGAAACAAATCCATTGAAAGGGGGCAATCCGCAAATAGCCAATGAAGCAATTAAAAACAAAAATGCAGTATGAGACATTGGTTTACCTATGCCTCCCAACTTTTCTATATCCATTGTGTGAGTAGCCTGATAAATATTACCAGCTCCATAAAATAAAAGCGATTTAAAAAGAGAGTGGTTCAGTGTATGCAGCAATGCCCCTGCAAATCCGAGGATGGTTAATACGTTATTCCCTTTTCCTATTCCAATGCAGCCAAGTCCAATCCCTATACCAATGATGCCAATATTTTCGATACTGTGATAAGCAAGTAACCGTTTCAGGTTGTGTTGAATAATGGCAAGCATCACCCCGTAAATGCCTGTGAGTATGGAAATAAACAAAATAACATAGCCGATAAGAAGGTAATCACTTTTTATCACTAATAACATTCGTAGTATTCCATAGATTCCAATTTTGATAATCACTCCTGACATGATACCCGATACATGAGAAGGAGCAGCCGGATGTGCATAGGGCAACCATGTATGAAAAGGAACGAAACCTGCTTTTATGGCAAACCCGATAAAGAAACAAAAGAATAAAGCAAACCCGGTCAGTAATGAATTAGATGCAGAGTAAGCGGTGATAGCCCTGAAATCAAATGAATTCATTTTTAAGGCTACCCAGATAAAACCCAGCATCAAAAACATAATGCAGACATGTGACTGGATTAAAAAATTTATTCCTGCGTTCAGTGTATCACTTTTATTGTGCTCAAAAATGATAAGTATAAAAGAGGATAAAGCCATAATTTCCCATGCAACAAGAAATGCAATAGAATTTTGTAATGAACAAATGCTGATAAGACTTGCCTGTACAAGTATAAAACTGATACAATGCAATGAAAGGCTGGCTTTTTGATTCCGGTAAGCCTTCATATACTGCAAACCATAAAAAGCACCTGTTAGAAAAGTGAAATTGATAACCAGGATAAAAAAACCAGATAAAGCATCAACCCTCACAGGAATTTCTCCTGTTACCAATGAACCGGGAAGCAAATATTCAATTTGCTTTCCTGATAAGGATTTAACTGCAATGATACTGCTCAGTGCTGCAATGACGATCACAGCCGTTACAGTAACTATCCCTTTCCATTTTACGCTTATAAACGGGATAAGCAGGATGGTTAAAAGGATAATTAATATAAAAGCTGTTATAATTTGCATCAGATAATTTTAAAGATTGTTCCTAAAAACACAAGAATAATAAAGAAAATGCCATAAAGGATATATAGTTGTGTTTTCCCATTCTGAATAAACTGAAAAAAATTCAGAGAGTACAGAAGCCGGCTAACGATACCATCGAAAATCCTTGTTGCAAAAAAATCGTTGTAATGTGATGAATGTTTCCTTTCTTCCGGAAATATTTCCTTTGCCTGGATTTCTTTATATTTTTTCTTTTCCAATACAACAAAATTCAGCAGCTTTCCCAGCGATTTCGAATAGGACTTACCTGTGTACTGCATCCTTGATGAAGGTACTGCATATCCGCAACCCCATGTTGTATCTTTGGCAACAGCTCTTTTCCGGGTAAACCCTGTTCTTATGAAGTATATTAAAAGCAGTAACAGGATGAAAAGCACAGCAAACATTCCAATAGATGATATACTGTTAAGTAATGATACAGGTACTACTCCTTTTATTGAATTAGTTGATGGCATAAAGCCTGAAACAATTTGCTGTACCATTGAAAAATAAAATTGAGGAAACAATCCTATTGAAAGCATAATTGCCAAAATGAAATATTGCGGCAACCGCAACCCCAGGCTTACTTCTTTTGGCAACTGATGTAAACCGGTTCGGGGGGAACCAAGAAATATCGTTCCAAAACTTTTTGTAAAGGTGATCATGGAAATTCCTCCGATAATTGCTAACCCTGCCAATGAAGATATCATCAGCGCTATGTAAGTGATGCCGATGGATTTTATTCCTGCTAAAAGGCCGCTGTATAAAATAAATTCTGATACAAACCCATTGAAGGGAGGCAGCCCGCCAATTGCCAATCCTCCAATTAAGAATAGCGATGCTGTTTGTGGCATACGATGTATTAACCCACCCAACTTTTCCATATCCCGTGTATGTGTTTGCTGATAGACTGAACCTGCATTAAAGAAAAGCAGTGATTTAAAAAGGGAGTGGTTCAGTGTATGTAAAAGAGCTGCGGTGAATCCTAAAACAATTAATAATGGATTTCCATTCCCCATTCCCAGCAACCCAAGTCCGATGCCAATACCTATAATACCTATGTTCTCGATAGTGCAATAAGCAAGCATCTTCTTATAGTCACGGTGCATTGCCGCATTTAAAATACCATAGAGGCCGGTAAGCACAGAAATTATAATAACAATTTCACCAATGATGGTATAATCCTGCCTGAGCATAAAAACAATCCGGAATATTCCATAAATACCCAGCTTAACAATAACGCCTGACATAATGCCTGAAATATGTGAAGGCGCTGCCGGGTGTGCCTGCGGCAGCCAGGAATGTAAAGGGATAAAACCTGCCTTAATGCCAAACCCAACAAAAAATAAAAGAAAAAGCCATAGGTTTGGATTGGAAGAAAAGAATGTTCCTATTGCAGCAAACTCAAAGGAACCTTCTGAAAAATATACCCAGATAAATGCAGCAGTAAGAAAGAGTATGCCAATATGCATCTGAATGAGATAATTAATACCCGCCTGAAGTGTTTTTTTATCGTAATGCTCAAAGATGACAAGTAAAAAGGACGAAATGGACATCAGCTCCCATACAATCAAAAAAACCAGGCCATTTTGTATCATGCAAACCCATAACATCGACGATTGAAATAACAAAAACAATATCCAGTGCATAGAAAGATTAGCTTTTTGCCGGTCATACTGTTTCATATATCCTATCCCATAAAAAGCCCCGTTAATACAGGTTAAATTGATGATGAGAATAAACCAGGCCGACAGGCTGTCTATATGAAGTGAGAGATTGCCAAAGACAAGGGTTTTACTAACAACAATTTCAACGGAATTTCCTGTTAATACATTAACAGCAGGAATTGATGTGATTACAGCGATCAGAAGTACAAAAAGAAAATTGCCCTTAGCTCTGATTGAATGAGGCAGTAATGGAATCAAAATTATTCCCGCTATTGGCAAAAGTAAAGCCAAAGAAAGTAACAAAAAGTCCGTCATAGATATTTGATATACCGGTTATTATTTGCTTACATCGCAATAATAAATTTCCATCGCCGATAAAGTTATAGATATATTTCAATTTACACTTCGATTCTTATTATTCTGTTTTTTCCCTGTTATTATTCAATTGCCTTATAAAATAAATACCAGTGTATATTGAAAGGTCTTATTTTCTTTTATACCAGTCCGGAAAATTGACACCGGCATCCGGGATGTGGAAACAATCGGGACTCATTACCAACATTCAATTCGCCCGGTACAACTTTAGTAAGAAATAATTCTTAGTTTCGAAAAAATAATCCTCTTCAATATGTCATACTATCCCCTCACCACCGGCAATAGCTGGACTTACAAAATGAAAGACGGTAACAGCTACACCAATGAAGTAACCGCATCAGACGGCAATCTTTTTACCATGAAAAATTCCCTGGCGCCCAATACAACACAGGTACGGAAAGACGGAGATGTTTATACAGCCAATCATTGGGACAGTTCCAGTTTCCAGGTATTACTGAAAGACAATGCGGCAACCGGCGACTCCTGGGAAGTAAAATTTACTGCCAATGGTCTTGAAAGTATTTTATTGCATACCGTAAAAGAAAGCGGTCTTACCAAAGAAGTAAATGGCAAAACATATCATGATGTTTTACTGATTGAGGCAGAAAGCAAACTGCTGATGAACGGAAGTATTATTCCCCTGAATTATTTTACACAATATTATTATGCAAAAGGTGTCGGGCTGATACTCACCACAAGTTCTGCCGGTGATGAACAGGGGTTAACAACATTCACCCTGAATTAAAAACTTTCATCAGCGCTGGGTCCATACATGCCCGGAATGGGCACATCCAGGAGGCGCAGGTAAACAGATAACTGTCCGCGGTGATGGTATAAATGCGAATAACCCCATCCTCTCATAGCAACTATTTTCGGAAGATTAAAATAAACTTTTTCGCCGCTTCTTACAGTCCACATTTTTTTAAAATCATCATCACTCATTTTTTCCAGGTCGGCAATTGCCTGGTTGGTTTTTTCATTGGCCAGTTTCAAAACATCTTCCAGGGTATCTGCCTTAAAGGGAGTATAATGCTTCTGGAAATCAAAATCATCAATATTACTAATAGTAGAAATCCAATGAGGTGTATCTGCCACATGTGCAGCCAGCCGGCCAAGGGTCATTGATTTTTCATGCGGCTTCCAGTCCTTTTTTTCCATCGGAACTCTTTCCAGCATCTTTTTGGTTAATGCGGATTCATGTTTCAGTTCGGCAATTAAAGCGTCTTTGATTGGCATAGGTTTTTGTTTAACCTTAAAATTAGGGAATCCATTCAATACAGGCCCATTAAAGTTTTTTTTATCAGTTCATAATTATGATCGGAAAAAAAATGATTGGCCCGGGGGATGATTGTTACAGTAACAGATTTAGCATTCACAAACATTTTTTTGGCATATGCTGCATTACTTACCGGCACCAACCCGTCATTATCGCCATGCAAAACGTAAATTGGACAAGTGATTGTTGAAAAACCGGGAGCTAATGTTTTCAATTCTTCTTTTAAATACCAAATCTCTTTATTGGATTGCTTCCAGGCACCGGGTACAAAATAATTTAATGGAGATTTAAATAAAATTGGTCTCCACTTTTCCGGTTTTTCTGCTGCAGGGTCCAGTGCGGCAGCAAGTAATACCAGCCCCGAAAATATTCCCGGATTATCTACTGCCAGCTTAACAATCATCGGCCCGCCATAAGAACGGCCAATGGCATAAATGGGTTTACCGTTTTTCAACCGGGCCAATAGTGCACTGATTATGTGTGACTGTTCCTGCAGGCTCTTCACATCACTAAACTGGCTGTAGCCAAAACCCGGTCTGTCCACCGAAACTATCCTGAATTTTTTCAGCAGATCTGTATCCCGTAAAAATCTTGCATACTTTACCCAACTGCCCGGGCTGCCATGAACGAAGAATAAAGTAGGCAAGGTGTCACTGCCCGTTTTAGCATAATGCAATTTAGATCCACCCACATCAATTGTTTCTGTAAATAATGTGATGCCTGCTTTTAAAAATTTTCTTTTTGCCTCTTTGTCGGATACCCGGAATTTTAATCCATATTGAGCATATACCAGCCAGGCCATTAATGAAATGCCAAGTACCAATAATATTTTTCCTTTCCAATTCATTTAATAACAAAACAAGTCAACAAATTATTTAACTATAAAACCCGGTTTGGAAACCATATTATACAATTGAATTAAAGCCGCAATGATAAATACGATTCCCATAAAAATATTCAGTTGCTTATTGCTGGTTTTCATTTTTGCAATCAGCCATTTGCCTCCGTAAATATAAACGCCCAAACCACTGAGTGAGCCCACCGCTGCACCACCGGTAAAAAGGTTGAAATAAAGAAAAGTTGTTTTTAAAACACCCAGCTGTATCATATTGGTACTCCAGATAAACCAAAAAGGAATTTGAACCGGGTTAATAGCAGACACACTAACGCCAAGCAGAAACCTGTCAAGTTTGTTATTCAGCAGTAATCCTTTTTTTTCTGCAGCCTGTTTCCTCGCTATTATCAAACTTAAAATCCCCAACGCAAGAAAAACTGCCACTGTCAGCCATCCCATTATTTTAAAAATCAGGTGGTGTTCCACCACCCAATCCATGGCCGTTAATGCAAACCGCAGGTAAATCATTTCTATCAGCACAATACCCACACCATATTTCCATGCATTTTTATATCCTTCCTGCACGGCCAGCTGGGTGGCAGTAAGGTTCATGTTACCAAATGGTAGTTGCCCCAGAAAACTAATTAATAGTGCTGAAAAGAAAACCTGTATCATTCGGCTGGCATAATAAAATAAAGTGAGGTAATAAATTGTTCATTGTATAATCAAATAAGTCAAATCAAATTCTTATCTATTTCACGCATCCTCCTGAAATTTTTTTTGGTTTTTTGCATAAAACGGTACCCTTTCATAAAACTCCAGTAAGGCACCCCTTTTTTATTATTGATCTTTCCAATCCTGTAAAGATGGCGCCAATGCCTGACAATTTCCTTTAATGCAGCTCCATAGCTCATGTTGCAGTCAAAGACATGAGTAATGGCAGCCCCGGCCCCGTTAAACTCAAGTATCTGAATATTTTTTCCGGCTTTTAAATCCTCCAGTGAAGTACATTTCAGGTCGTATCGGCCAAAATAAAACTGGCCTGCTTCATTACTTATCCTGTCAAATACATCACAAAGCTGCTGGTCTATTTCATGATTCAGGTTAATGAATTTAGCTCCTGAACTGTGATTAGCTGCCATGTTGAGAAAATATTTTTCATTGGCAGGGATAATTTTTTTCCAGTTTTCATCATGCCTCTTTTTCATTTCTTCCTGTTTGTATTTCGCTGACGGATGTTCAGTTACCAGTTCAGCAAGTATTTTATTACCGTCACCTGTCACATGAAGCAGGTCTTTTACAATCAGGCCAGATATGATTCCTTTCATTTCCCCCGGGTATCTTATATGAAATACACTGAACTCAAAAGTAGAATCCACATACGTCTGAAGAATATAATTTTCTCCAACTTTATCGTGATATACTTCCAATTCATTTTCATTTTTTATGACCCTGAATAACACTCCCCCCATACCCGAGTCAGGTTTAACTACTATGGGAAAAAATAATCCTACTTGCCGCATACGGCTTTTTACATTTTCAATTTCCTCAGCAGGATTGATCAGCAATGTGGTTGGATAAGACCAGGCGGGTAATTGATCAAACATTTCTTTTTTACTTCCACCTTCAAACCCGGCAAATATGAGAGAAGGATTAACTGGTGTAAAATACCAGAATGCCCTTGCTTTAACAGCATACCAAAGCCATACAATATCAATGGGCAGGTAAATAACATCGTAGGACCATCTTTCCCAGTTAAATATTTCTTGAAAAAATCTTTTCATTGATAAACATTCAGTCTTTGCCGGGCATTATTTTTTCTTTTTTCGTATCATCCCCCAAATCTGTAAGAGGGCAGTCACCAGGAATATTCCCCCGATAACCCAGTTAACTATATGCTGATTCCTGCTGATCCTTTGAGCAATCAACAGCCCTCCAAAAATAAAAATACAATTGCCAATAAATGTTCCGATGCCAATGCCTATAATGTATGCATTGTAATGACTATTCTTTGGCAATAATATTTTCTTGGTGAATAACACGGTACTCCAACCCAACCAGAAAGGTATTTGCCCCGGGCTTACCGCACACATAGCAGCACCCAGCACAAACTTCGGTAATGTACTGCTGAGCACCACATTCTTTTTTACTTCCGGGTGCATTGCTGCATAAAAACTCGCAGCAGCCAGGGCCAGAATAATCAAAAGCGTAACATATTCCAGTATCTTAAATAGTTTTTTTTGTTTTTCAATCCATTGTATAGCCACCAGTGATAAGCGAACATAAATAACTTCAACCAACAAAGACCCTAATGAAAAAAGCATGGCGCTGAAGATGCTCTCCGAAATAGCAATCTGCATCGCCGCTACGTTCATAGTTGCCAGTGGAAGAGAACCGAGGAAACTAATCAACATTCCGGTAAAAAAAATTTTAATCAGGGGCCGCATGGAACGAAAATAAGAAAGCCCTTTCAAACCTCCCTGAAGAGAAGGCCTTAAATCAAAACAAATCAAAAAAATATGCGAAACTGGGAAAATTCTGGCTCATTAAGTTACTATTACCAGCTGTTTCAACTTTTTGACATCCGGGATAAGGATTTTTTTTCTTGAAAGTTTAAACAAGCCTTCTTCTTCCAGTTGACTGATAAAAGTAGTAACGGTTTGCCGGCTGCTGCCAATCAGTTTGGCAATATCATCATGGGAAAGGAAATTAGTAATCGAATACGATTCGGTTGTTCCGTCATATCCATCCATAACAGCAAGATGGTAAAAGAAAGCGAGCAGCCTTGACCGAACATCATTATTAATCATGCTGATTAAGCGGAACTCGGCCCTTCTGAGTTTTTCACCTATCTGTTTGCTGTATTTGATTGCCAGTTCAGGTTTTTGCTTCAATAATTTTTAAAAATCCTCAATTGAAAAAGCACAAAGACTGACATCGCCCTTGTAAGCACGGGCAAATTCACCGTTCAGGTTATTCCGCTCCAGGGCAAACTGTCCGAAAATTTCTCCTTCCTTAATAATTTCCTTTATTATCTCGTTGCCATCCTGGTCTATGTAGCCAATTTTGATATAGCCGTCTTTAACAAAATAAAGTTTATTGAGATGGTGTGAATCGAAATAAATGTAATCTCCTTTTTTAGCCTCTATAAAATGATGAGCAATATTCAATTTATCATACTCCTCATCACTCAGGTGGCACCAGAGGTCGTAATTTCGCAGCAGCAGTAATTTTTCATCAGAAGACATAAACGAGTATTACTTTATAATGAAGTTACAGAATGAATCGAAACCAGTAGTGATGTTTTGATAAGCGAGGGCTGAGTTGTGGGTGGCTTCCCCCTAACGGGGGAAGTCGGAAGGAGGCCTAGTCATATTTTGCCAGCATTTTAAAATGTCTTTTGGCATCCCGGAGGTATTTCCAACCTTTTTTAAAAGACCAGTATGGTGTTCCATTCCTGTGGTTATACCGGCTGATCCTGAACAAAGCTTTCCAGTGACGCAATATCACACCATAGGCTTTCAAAAGATTCATATTGCAGTCATATATATGATTGGGCTCGGCACCACAGCCGTTAAATTCGAGAATCCGGAAATTTTTGCCTTGTTTTAAATCTTCAATCGAAGTGGTCTTGATATCATAACGGCCATAGTAGAATTTATCGGTGTAATGACTGATTTCATCAAACACTTTCAGCAGATTCTCATCAATCTCATTATATAAGTTTGTAAAATGCGCCCCACGGTTGTGATTACCGGCATAAGACAGGTAAAATATTTCATCCGCATGCATTACCCGGTCAAACCGGTGTCCATGGCGATGTTCCATTTCTTCCATCCGGTGTTTGGCACGGGGATGTTTTTCGATCAATTGTTTTAAGGTGGACTGCCCGTCACCTTTTACCTGCAGTAATTCTTTATGAATAAATCCACTCACTGTTCCTTTTTGCTGTGCAGGGTGACGATAATAAAATACACTCACCTCAAAAGGCAACTCCACCAGGTCCTGAACAATATATTCTACCGGAATCCTTTCATGGTATTTTTTTAATTTTTCTTCGCTATCAATTTTCCGGAATAGAATGCCTTTCATGCCAACATCAGGTTTTACAATGAAAGGAAAACTGAAGCCGGCCTCGTCAATCTTTCTTTTAACTTCTTCAAATGGCCAGTCATGCATAATAAATATGGTTCGGGGTACCAGGTTGGGTGGTAGTTGGTCATACATTTCCTTTTTCCCTTCCCCTTCAAATCCCCCAAAAGTGATGGTAGGATTTGATGAACTGAAAAACCAGAACGACCAACTGCGAAGGCAGTACCAAAGCCACACAGGACCAATAGGAGCATACAGGACATAGAAGTTCCAGAGTTCCCAGTTAACTATTTTTTTAAAAAATTTTTTACCCTTCATCAGCCGGCAAAAATATGGTTTGAACTGTAAGTTATAAAAGTATTTTACAAGTAATTTCAATATGCTTTAGTTTTGAAATAAATTTTAAAGATGAGTGTACCAACTGTTGCAGAATTATTTGCTGACGGAAAAAGCCCTGAAATATTATTTTGGGTGGGTTGTGCAGGAAGTTTTGACCAACGGTCACAGAAAATCACCAGGGCATTTGTAACTATTTTAAATAAGGTTGGGATTAATTATGCCATTTTAGGAAAAGAAGAAATGTGTACCGGCGACCCGGTTCGCAGGGCCGGCAATGAATTCATGTTCCAGATGATGGCCTACCAGAATATTCAGATATTGAATAACTATGGTATTAAAAAAATTGTGACAGCCTGCCCGCATTGTTTTAATACCCTGAAAAATGAATATCCCGAATTAGGAGGCAATTATGAAGTTATTCATCATACTACTTTTTTACAAAGCCTGATTGACGAAGGAAAAATAAAACTGAAAGAAGGCGGCGGGTTTAAAGGAAAGAAAATAACTTACCACGATAGTTGCTATCTCGGCCGTTCCAATAATATTTATGAAGCTCCCCGGAAAGTATTGGAAGCATTGGATGCAGAACTGGTAGAAATGAATCGCTGCAAAACTAACGGACTTTGTTGCGGAGCCGGCGGCGCTCAAATGTTTAAAGAAGAAGAAAAAGGAACAACAAGAATAAATTTTGACCGGAGTAATGAAGCCATTGGTACAGGTGCCGCTATTATTGCATCTGCCTGTCCCTTCTGCAATACCATGATAACAGATGGTGTAAAACAGGCAGAAAAAGAAGAAACAGTTAAAGTAATGGATATTGCAGAATTAATAGCACAAGCGATGGAATAGCTTATGAGTAACAATAAAAAGGGATTCTGGAAAAGCTTTAGCTGGAAAATATTTTTACTGATACTCATATATATGTTTATTGCAACATTAGCTGTCGAATGTATCTGGAATCTTATTGTAAAAGATCCTGTTTCAACATTATTGACTTCTTCTGCATTAGGACACAGGGCATTTACTGCAATTATCGCGGGATTTCTTATATATTTCTTCTTCCTCCTGATGAAAAGGAAATTCCCGGATTAACATTCTTTCCGGAACTGTAAATTCTCCTTAATCAGTTTCTGTCGTAATTTAGCCGCATGAATCTAGAATACAAACATCTTCTTGATAATAACTTTCATCCCGACTCAAGGGTTTGGGTTTATCAAAGTAACCGTTTATTCAGCCTGGATGAAGCATTGGAAATTGAAGACTTGCTGAAAAAATTTATCGGGCAATGGGAAAGTCATGGCGATGCAGTAAAAGGCGCCGGTTATTTATTTTTTGGGCAGTTTATTATCCTGGTGGCTGATGAAAGCCAAACAGGTGTTGGCGGTTGCAGTACCGACAGCTCAGTAAGATTTTTAAAAGAAATTGAGCAGAAGTATAAAGTGAATCTGTTTGACAGAACCACATTGGCCTTTTTGGTAAAAGACAAAATCCAGTTGCTACCCCTCTCCCACTTGCAGCAGGCTTTTGATAACGGATTTATTGATGCAGATACATTGTACTTTAATAACCTGGCACAAACTAAAGAAGAATTGGAAAACAAATGGATCATTCCCGTAAAAGATAGCTGGTTGATGAGGAAAATAAAATTTTCAAATCAGGTTTCGTAATTTAGTCCCGATAGCTATCGGGTTACAAAAGCGGAAGTAGCTCACCTGGTAGAGCGACAGCTTCCCAAGCTGTAGGTAGCGGGTTCGAGTCCCGTTTTCCGCTCAGAACGAAATGTCATCCCGGACTTGATCCGGGATCTTTACTATGACTCGTCCTGGAAATTTATTTCTTTGGTAATTTTATTTTATTCTTCTGCATCTTCGTAAAATTATACCCCATACTCAATCTGAAATTCCTTGTCTGCGCTGTACTGAAACTTTTCAGGTTAAAATTTGTTCCATATGTATAACTTCTGTTCTCCTGCAAAAAGGGATCAATGATATTGAGGGTAACAGTAAGCTTTTTAGTAAAAAATTTCCTTTGCATACCTACATTCATACTCCAGTTCCACCGGGCATAGCCCTGCGGGTTGGCAAACCGGTTGAAAGTGAAACTGCCGGTAAAATTCCAGATGTCTTTCGGCGTAAAGGTTGAATTGATATTGGAAGTAAATGATCCGCCATTGCGGTAACGGTTCACCGTTTTGTCAAATGAACTATATTCATTATAAGTATAGCTTGCACTGAGATTTGTTTTTAGTTTCTTGTTGATCGTCAACCCACCCCAGGTGCTGACCTCATATTCTTTGCGGCCGCTGATATTCTCCCAGGTAATCTGTGTCTTTTCTCCCGGTATCAGCGTTCTTACCTGGCTGAATATATTTTCAACGATATTATAACCTAATCCGAGATTGATGTAATACAACTGTTTTGTTCTTCCTACTACAAAATCAAAATTATGAGCCGTTGAGGCTTCTAATTTTTCATTACCGAAACGGATATTATATGGGTCGCCAAAGTCAATCGTTGGATTCAGTTCATTGATACCCGGCCGGCGTATACTACGGCGATAAGATAAAGTGACATTGAGTTTATCTTTCCAGTTTCGGTTAATGTTGGCAAATGGCAAAAAAGTCCAATAGTCGTTTTTAATATTCCGGTTGTCTTTGTACAACTCAAACCAGATAAAAGTTTTTTCTGCAGACATTCCTCCGGTTACACTAAAGTTTTCAGACAAAAGTTGCTTTACAGATGCCCGCATGTTTGTAATGGTTTGATGAAACCTGAAATCATTGCTCAGTAAATCAGATTTTATAAAAATTCCCTCCGGCTTTTTCAGGTAGCTGGCATCCACAATAATATGGCTGTTATTTCGATTAATAAATGTGCCGAGGGATAAGAAAGTTTTTTTATTATTAAGGGGCTTGTCATAATTCACCCTTATACTAAACCCATTGCTTTTATTATCTGTCAATTGTTCCTGTGTAGAGTCAATACCAGTAGGCGTATGATCTGGATTGAAGTATTGCTGGTAAAAATTCCGCCCTGATTTATTTACTGAGGAATTAAACCCTGTAATGAACTTAAATGTTTCGCCGGGCATCTTTCCCTTTTTTGTATAGGTAAAACTGGCATTGGGGCTATAGCTGTCTCCATTACTCAAAATATTTCTTTCACTAAGCCGGTAAATGCCTCCGAAACGGTTAATATTAGTGTATTCAGTTAGGCTTTGGTTATCAAAATTATTCTGGTTATAAAGCAACACAAAATTCAGCGATTGGGTTTTATTAATATCGTAATCCATGTTTAACCGGAAGTTGGGCCGCCAGTTTTTGTTCAGGTAATTGCTTTTTGTATTGAAAAAATTGGAAGAATCTGTGTAAAAATTATTTCTTGCTGAATACCCCTCCCCTTTTAACCTGCTATAACCGGCACCTGCATTGACGCTTAATGAAAACCCCTGTTTGCGGTAACTGAAATTGCCATTCATACTTACTTCGCCTCTTGTACCTGCTGATACATTCAGCCTTCCGCTTCTTCCCACCTTCCCTTTTTTTGTAACAATATTAATCACACCGCCCTGTTCATTGGCATATTGCGGCGGAGGGTTGGTCATTACTTCAATTTTTTCAATGGAACTTCCGGGTAATGATTCCAGCAAATCCTGTAACTGCTGCAGATTTAATTCTACCGGTTTATCATCAATCAGTATTTTTGGTTCTTTTCCTCTTACGGTTATTTTCCCGTTCGGATCTTTTGAAACCAATGGTACATTCTGTAATAAATCACTTGCATTACTGCCGGCGGCCAATGCTGATTCGCCTGCATTGAAGGTAATGTTACCATCTTTTGATTCTATCAAAGGTTTCTCTGCATAAATAATTACTTCGTCCAGTTGTTGACTTGATTTTAGTTTTAATATTACATCGCTGAGGTTAAAATCAAATCTCTCCTGGCGAAAATAAATGCTGTCCAGTGTCAGATTTTGCATGCCTGTATAAGAAAGCCTGAGTCTGTAATAACCAAATGGAATATTGCTAAAAGTAAATACACCGCTTTTATCTGTCATAGTTGTCCGCCCGTTCATGCTGTCCTTTACAGGTATCAGCACCACTGTTGCTGCTTCAAGAGCTCTTTTATTTTCATCCATAACATTGCCGGTAATAATACCCGGCCCGTTAACCTGCGAAAAGGCATTTAAATAAAGTGGAAGAAAAAATAATAGAAGAGGTAGTTTTTTCAAATCAGTTCATTAGACGGCAAAGATAGTTTGAGCCTTGCTAAAACTCTGGTTTAGAACTGTGCATAGCTAAATTCTAGTTTGATATGGCCACTTCGATTGCTGCCATACTGTCGCAATTCTGAGGTATTCCTGTATATTTGCTGTTCAATTTTTTTTGAATGCTTGACTATGTGTCAGATAAAGTTCAGGATGAGACCCGGCAAGGAGAGGCTTTTGCACCCTTCAAAAATGATCCGAACTTATACAAAAAGAGGTTTTATGTGGAGAGTTATGGCTGTGCTATGAACTTTGCTGACAGTGAAATAGTAGCCTCCATTTTAAATAAGGAAGGCTTTGGAGCAACCAGGAATGTAGAAGATGCTGATCTTATTTTTATAAATACCTGCTCGATCCGTGAAAAAGCAGAACAAACTGTTCGCAAACGCCTTACCGAATTCAAGAAACTAAAACGGCAAAAGAAAGGCCTGCTGGTAGGTGTGTTGGGTTGTATGGCAGAACGTTTGAAATCACAATTCCTTGAAGAAGAAAAATTAGTTGACATTGTAGTTGGACCAGATGCCTACAGAACTCTCCCCGGGTTAGTAGCAGAAGCCGTTGGCGGGCATAAAGCTGTAAATGTTTTGCTGAGCCGCGAAGAAACCTATGCTGATATTTCGCCAGTCCGTTTGGACAGCAATGGCGTATCTGCGTTTGTTAGCATTATGCGGGGATGTAACAATATGTGTTCCTTTTGTGTTGTTCCATTTACCAGGGGAAGAGAAAGAAGCCGTGATGCTGAAAGTATCATCAAAGAATGTAAAGATTTATTAGAGCAGGGATATAAGGAAGTAACATTGCTGGGGCAGAATGTAGATAGCTATTATCAAGCCCCCCCACCCCCAAAAGAGGGGATTTGGGAAGCGTCTGCAAATAGTAAAAAATCTTCGAAGATTGAAGACTCTAAAACCTCTCCTTCGGAGGGGCTTGGGGAGGCCATCACTTTTGCG
Source organism: Chitinophagaceae bacterium (assembly GCA_032654705.1). Taxonomy (GTDB): domain Bacteria; phylum Bacteroidota; class Bacteroidia; order Chitinophagales; family Chitinophagaceae; genus JJ008. Next base: position 767,100 of record JAULAZ010000003.1, on the reverse strand, counting down.
AAACTACTGGCAATGGTCGCAGAAATTTCTCCTTTGCTTAGAGTTCGTTTTTCCACCTCTCATCCAAAAGATATTACGGATGATGTATTGTATACAATGGCGAAGTATGATAATATCTGCAATTATATACACCTTCCTGTTCAGAGTGGCTCTTCCAGGATCTTACAGTTGATGAATCGCAGCTACACCAGTGAATGGTATATGGGAAAAGTAGAAAGAATAAGAGAGATTATTCCTGATTGTGGAATTTCTTCTGATGTAATCACAGGTTTCTGTACTGAGACAGAGGATGACCATAAGGACACACTCAGTATCATGGAAAACAGCCGGTATGATTTCAGTTATATGTTTGCCTACAGCGAACGACCCGGCACCCTTGCAGAAAAAAGATACAAGGATGATGTGCCAATGGATGTAAAGAAGCGAAGATTATATGAGGTAGTAGAAGTTCAGAACAGGTTATCGCATGAAAGCAATAAAAAAGATATTGGCAAAACATTTAAAGTTCTGATAGAAGGAGATAGTAAAAAAAATGATAAAGAATGGAAAGGAAGAAACAGTCAGAACAAAGTGATTGTGTTTGCAAAAGAAAATTCAAATTTAAAGAAAGGGGATTATGTGGAAGTAAAAGTAATTGACTGTACGCAAGCAACATTATTAGGAAAAATTATTTCTTCAGACATAAAATTCCCCTTTAGGGGATAGGGGTATGGACATTCAAAATATAAAAAACCGTTTTGGCATCATCGGCAACTCCCCTGCCCTTAACTATGCATTGCAGGTGGCGGTGCAGGTGGCGCCTACCGATCTTACCGTTTTAATTAATGGTGAAAGCGGTGTTGGCAAAGAAGTGTTTTCCCAAATCATCCATTCCCTGTCTCCAAGAAAACATAATCCGTTTATAGCCGTAAACTGCGGCGCCATTCCGGAAGGAACCATTGACTCCGAATTATTCGGTCATGAAAAAGGTTCTTTTACCGGTGCAGCAGATGCCCGCAAGGGATATTTCGAAACAGTAAATGGGGGCACCATATTTCTGGACGAAATTGGAGAACTGCCTTTGGGCACCCAGGCAAGATTGCTAAGAGTACTTGAAGCCGGCGAATACATCCGTGTAGGATCATCCAAAGTACAAAAAACAGATGTCAGAGTAATAGCGGCCTCCAATAAAGATTTACTTCAGTTGGTGCAGACAGGAAGATTCCGGGAAGATCTTTATTACCGGTTAAGTACTGTTCCCATTCGTGTGCCTGCCCTGCATGACAGACCGGAAGATATTCACTTATTGTTTAGAAAATTTGCCGCCGATTTTGCCAATAAATATAAATCAGCGCCGGTTCAACTACAGGATGACGCAAAACAACTGTTAATTAATTATCCCTGGCCGGGCAATGTGAGGGAATTAAAGAATATTGCAGAACAGATATCAGTTCTTTCTCAAAACAAACAGATTTCCGCCGGGGAATTAAATAAATTTCTGCAGCCCTATTCCAGCAACAGGATGCCTGTGCTGGCAGGACCAAGTGGAGCTACACATGAATTTTCGAATGAAAGAGAAATCCTTTACAAACTTTTCTTTGATATGAAGAAAGATGTAACGGAATTAAAAAAAATGTTTTTGGAAATTTTGCAGAATCCCGATATGGTGTCAAAGAACCAATCTTTCATCAATGAACTGAAAGATTTAAAAGGCCATGAATTGATGCAGCATGTACCGATCACCATCGGGAACCAGGCAGGCGTTCAAACAACACAACCTGTTATCATGAACAATGACATTCAGGATCATGTGGAAGTGGAGGAAAGCCTCAACATCGTGGACAAGGAAAAAGAACTTATTCTCAAAGCCCTGAAAAAACATAGAAGTAAGAGAAAAGACGCTGCGCTTGACCTGGGCATCAGCGAAAGAACACTTTATAGAAAATTAAAAGAGTACGACATCGAAGAATAATGAAAACAATCAGGAATATATTTCTTTTACTTGTATCCGGCGCTTTATGCCTTGCTGTTTTCTTCGGTAACAGTAGTTGCAACATTTACCGCTTCAAAGATGTTTCTATACCGGACAGCATCAAAACGGTGAAGGTGATTCAAATTGAAAACAAGGCTCGTTACATCAACCCACAATTAACACAGCGGCTTACGGACAAACTCCGCCAGAAAATAGTGGGACAAACAAGGCTGACACAAACAAGCGGGGACAACACCGATTGGGAAATCAGCGGTTTTGTATCCGACTATACCTTCAGTACGTCGGCTATATCAGGTCAGCAGGTAGCCAATAACAGGTTAACCGTCGGGCTGCATATAACCCTGGTAGACCGAAAGGCAGATGACACGAAGGAATATAATGTAAGCCGTAGTTTTGAGTTCAAAGGAGACCAGTCTTTTCAGCAGGCGGAATCTGCCCTGATGGAAGAAATGGTGCGAACACTGACAGATGAAATTTTTAATAAACTTTTCTCTAATTGGTAAGTTTACGTTGCACAATAATTTTTTGTACTATTTTACGGTGTACTGCGTAGCTTTAGTGTAATCATAGATGCAGTATTTCGCTTAATTTATTGTTATGAATGTGCAGATCAATCAACTGGTAAAATCGCTTTTGCAAAAGGACTCTCTTGATCAATGCAGTGTTCAGGAATTGAAACAGTTTGCAGACAGGCATCCCTATTTTGGCGCCGCCCAATTACTGCTTACCAAAAAATTGCAGACAGAAAATGATGTTCAGTACAATGAACAACTTCAAAAAACATTTCTATTTTTTCATAATCCTCTTTGGGTGGAACAATTGCTGAATGAAACCGGGAATGCAACTATTAACAAAGCTGCACAGGTAGCGGCAGATGAAATGACTATTCCGGCAAAAACAGCAATAGAGAACAAAGAACCAGAAATCGCTTCAACTGTTGTTGAAACAACCGGCGACAGATCCGGTGACCTCAATATTAATCTTCAGGATTTAATGCCAAAACCAGAAGATGCTGCAAAAACAGAATTCATTTTTGAACCTTATCATACGGTTGATTATTTTGCTTCGCAGGGCATTCAATTTAAAGAAGAAGAAAAACCAAAAGATAAATTCGGGCAGCAACTCAAAAGCTTCACTGACTGGCTTAAAAGCATGAAAAGGTTACCCGTTGCTGAAATTGCTGCAGCAGTAGAAACAAAACCCGGGCAAAAAGTAGATCAACTGGCAGAAACCTCCCTCCAGAACCGTGATGTAGTTACTGAAACCATGGCTGAAGTATGGGACAAACAGGGAAATGCAGAAAAAGCCATTGATATTTATAACAAATTAAGTTTGCTTGATCCCTCTAAAAGTCCTTATTTTGCAGCGAAAATTGAGGGATTAAAGAAAAGAATTTAACATGACTATCATCTTCATTATACTGATCATTCTGGCTTCTGTAGTGCTTGGCTTAATCGTTTTGGTTCAAAACCCAAAAGGTGGCGGATTGGCTGGTAATATTGCCGGTTTCAGCAACCAGTTTATGGGAGTAAAGCAAACCACAGATGTGCTGGAAAAAGGCACCTGGATATTTGCTGGTGTTATCGGTTTATTGTGCCTGTTTTCTGTTTTCTTTATTTCAGGCAAAGCAAGTTCGGCACCTGATAAAGTAGATGCAACAGTTCCTATTTCTACCCCGGCAAAAGGCCTCCCTTCTATCCCTGTTCAACCGGGCAGTACAACTCCAAAATAGCAGCACTTTAAAAATATTTAACACCCTGACTTATCCGTCAGGGTTTTTTTGTTTAATTTGAACATCAACTATGAAGAAAAAAATTATCGCCGGCATTCTTGTCCTTCTTTTAATTGCAGGCGGCTTTACCGCATGGAAATTGATGGGTCCTGCCACATCAACCAGCAACGGAGAATTTTTTTATATCAAAACCGGCTCTACTTATGCTGATGTAAAAAATGAACTGCTCTCCAAAAAATATATTAAAAGTAATACATGGTTTGACCTTGCTTCAAAAATACTCCGGTATAAAACCATTAAACCGGGTCGTTATAAAATAACCAAAGGCATAAGTCTTTTTAAATTGGTGCGACTGCTTCGGTCTGGCAACCAGTCGCAGGTAAGTTTTGTTATCACCAAAATCAGAACCCGGGAAGATTTTGCCCGAAAGGCAGCCGGCATGTTTGAATTTGACTCGCTACAAATGATTTCTTTTCTTAATAACATGGATTCGTTGAGAAATTATGGACTCGACACCAATACTGTTATAGCTGCCATCATGCCGTTTACTTATACCCTTAACTGGAATAGCACACCAGATAAGGTTTTTAAAAAATTGAATACAACTTTTAATTCCTTTTGGACAGCGGAAAGAAAAACAAAAGCAGACAGTCTTCACTTAACACGGTTGGAGGTTTCTACCCTGGCTTCAATTGTGGAAGAAGAAACATTAAAAAAAACGGATAAGCCCAATATTGCAAGTGCTTACCTCAACCGTATTCGTTTGGGAATGCCACTACAAGCCGACCCTACCATAAAATTTGCTATGAAAAATTTTGCCCTGAAACGAATTTTGAGTGTGCATCTGAAAACAGCATCGCCGTATAACACTTATATCAATAAAGGACTACCACCAGGACCCATTTGTACTCCATCAGTTGAATCAATTGATGCTGTTCTTTATGCTCCACAAACCGATTATCTTTATTTTGTAGCCAGCAGTAGATTTGATGGCAGCAGCGTTTTTACCACCAATCTTACTGATCACTCGAAATTTGCAAAACTATACCAGCAGGAACTGACAAGAAGGATGGATTCTGCTAAAAAAAGTCAATCAAAATAAGTAATGTCTCCCTTTAATAAAATAGGCAGCAAAATAATTTCTTCTACTCCTGTCAGGCATATTATAAACAGAAGCAAAAAAACTTCATTGCCAGGCTTCAGGGGAATACCCATACATGATGTGGTAATGTTTTTTATTCAACAGGTGAGAAAAGTGGGAATGACGGAAAGAGCATCGGCTATTTCATATAACCTGGTTATGGCTATTCCACCTGCCATCATATTCCTGTTTACCTTAATCCCTCTTCTACCGATATCAAAAGAATTTGAAGAAAGCCTTTATAGCATCATCCGAGATATAGTGCCTGGAGAAAAAAATAATGCCACTGTCATTCATTTCCTGCGGGACTTTATCAGGAATCCCCGAAATGGCCTGCTTTCATTTAGCTTTTTGCTATCCATGTTCTTTTCTTCCAACGCCATTATGGGAATTCAAAGATCTTTTGACAAAAATTATATCGGCTTTAAAAAAAGAAAGGAATTTCAAAAGAGGCTGGCCGCAATTAAAATCACATTTATTATTTACATCCTGGTTTTTATATCGGTGACTTTGTTGGTGGCGCAGGGAAAAGTGTTAAACCTAATTGGGATTAACTATGTAATCAAAAAAATAATCATCAATACCCGGTGGCTGGTGATCATACTGCTCTATTTTTATACTATCTCCTACATCTACAGACATGCTCCCTCAGTACATAAAAAATGGCGGTTGTTAAATCCGGGGTCAATTCTTGCAACTGTTTTAATGCTATTAATGACTTTGCTTTTCTCCTGGTGGGTAAGCAGGTTTGGAAACTATAACCAGCTTTATGGCTCAATCAGCAGTGTACTTATATTGATGGCACTTATTTTCACCAATTCATTGGTTCTTTTAATTGGCTTTGAACTGAATGTCAGTATTACTTCCCTGAAAAAAATAGCCGATGAACGGAAAGATAATGAAGTAAACGGGGGCGATAAACCGGAATAATTACCGAGATTTGTGTTACAAAAATCAACATCATGAAAAAAATATTGTTTACTGCCTTACCTGTAGCGGCCATTGCTGTGTTGGCCTTACAGAGCATTAACGATCCGCTTCCAATAGGTTCTCCTATTCCCAGCCCGGAAGTAAAGATGAAAGATATCTCCGGTGCTGAGGTTTCTTTTAAAGATGCTCAAAAAAAGAATGGCCTGCTGGTTATGTTCAGCTGCAATACCTGCCCGGTGGTAAAAAGATACCAGTCCCGGTCTAACGAAATATGCAAATATGCTTTGGATAATGAAATCGGCGTTATTCTTCTAAACCCGAACGAGGCATATCGGGATAATGGGGACTCTTATGATGATATGAAAGAATACGGAAAAAAGAATGGTTATTCATGGTATTATGCAGTGGATAATAATTCGGCTATGGCAGATGCCTTTGGAGCCAATCGTACTCCTGAAATATTCCTATTCAATAAAGAAGGAAAGCTTGTTTATCACGGCGCTATTGATGATAATTCGAACGGGCCGGACCAGGTTACCCGCAAGCATGCCATCATTGCGATAGATGAAATGGTGGCCGGTAAAGAGATTTCTACAAAAGAGACCCGCTCAGTGGGTTGCGCTATCAAGAGAAGAAGTTGAGGATTTCAATAAAACGTTTTCAAATACTGCCCGGCCAACCTGGGCAGTATTTTTTTTCAACCCCGTATGGAATGTTTTCCCACTTGCATCACAGCGTTTTAAACCACCATCATTCATCCAAAAACCGGCTTATGATCTACAAAACATTCATCAACCGTCTTATTATTCTCGGCTTTATGGGCCTGGTGGGCTTCTGCCTTGCCAAAGCCTTTTACACCGGAAGTGTAATGGGTATATTACTTGCCTTTATAAGTTTGGGGGCAGGTATTTACTTTCTTTACATTCTGGCAAAAGCCAAAGAAAAATTAGAAGCAGAAGAAGCTGCTCAATGAGTATTAAGTATAGCCATGATTTCTTTTTTCAGCTCCTCATGCGATAGTTGTTCTTCAAAGAATTTCCGGTAGCCGGTCTTATTATTTATAAAAAGACTGGCCGGAATAGCGCCTGACCATTTCGGATCTACTTTTGGGCAGAAATAATCGGCATTCGTTTCATCCAGCCACTGCACAGGAACAGTAATTTTTCTTTTTGAAATTGTTTTTTTGATCTGAACCGGATAAGCCTCTTTCATATCAAGACTCACCAATAGTAATTTCAAACTGTCTTTGCGATGTTTCTGAACTTCTTCCATAAAATATGGAATTTCTTCCAGGCAGGGTTTGCACCAGCTGGCCCAGAAATTTATAATCAATGGCGTTTTGCTTTCGGTAATTGTTTTTTCCAGATCGGTGATCTTCACCTTCTTTATTTCCTGCCCGAAAATAAAACCTGAGATGAATACTGAAAATATGATCAGAAAGTTTCTTCGCATTGATTATTGATTTATTGAATATCCCCGTCCCTCCCATTATTTTCCCATTGTTTTAATAACTCATCATACCTGACGTTATCCAAACTCTGCTGATTGTAATGACCTGCATTTGATTTCTGCCTGAAAGCCTCATATAAAGTTACTGCACAAGCCACACTAATATTTAATGATTGAATAATACCCACCTGCGGGATAATAAAATTGCCATCAGCCAATGCCCTGATCTCATCACTTACACCGCTGTGTTCATTGCCAAATACCAGTGCAATGCTTTTGGTGAAATCAATACTATGCAAACTTATAGCATCGCTGCTGAGATGGGTAGTTAAAATCGTTGAATAGTTTTTTCTCAACAATGAAAAACATTCATCTGCATTTTCATACTGGTGAATGGTAAGCCATTTAGCAGCACTAGAAGAGCTCTTGGCTCCCCATTTTTTATGAGGTGGAATCTTAGTATTCAACACATATATTTCCTGCACACCTACTGCATCACAGGTCCTCATCACTGCGGAAATATTGTGCGGGTCAAAAACATTTTCCAGCACAATAGTTATATTGCCCTGTCTTTTGTTTAATACGGAACTAAGCCGATGTATTCTTTCCGGTGTCATTGAACTTGAAGACTTTAGCTTGCAAACTTCGTTAAATTAAGTATATTTATAGTTGATGATTATAAATAAACAAACTTTATGAAATACACCCCCGTTCAGAATTATATCAATGGAAAATTTGTTGATGCTTCTTCTCAAAAAACTATGGATGTGGTCTCCCCGCTGGATGGCAACCTGCTTTCCAACGTACCGATGTCAACTGCCATGGATTTAGATGCAGCCGTGAAAGCAGCCAGGTCAGCCTTTCCTGCCTGGAGCAAAACACCGATCAAAGAAAGAGTGCAGGTTTTTTTTCGTTATAAAACATTACTGGAAAAAAATTTGAAAAAACTTTCTGAATTAATACAGGAAGAAAATGGCAAGACCTATAGCGAAGCCAGCGCCGAGATTGAAAAAAGTATAGAACTGACTGAATTTGCCTGTTCATTACCTCAATTAGTTACCGGCGAAATACTGGAAGTAAGCCGGGGCGTCGAATGCAGAACCGAACATGTACCGTTGGGTGTGGTAGCCAGCATCGTACCATTCAACTTTCCTTCTATGGTTCCCAACTGGACTTTACCCAATGCCATTGCCCTGGGCAATTGTATGATCATAAAACCATCTGAAAAAGTGCCGTTGAGTTGTGGCCGTTTAGCTCAATTATTAAAAGAAGCAGGCTTACCAGATGGAGTTTTCAATATTGTAAATGGCGACAGTGAAATTGTTACAGCCATTTGCGATCATCCCGGCATTGAAGCTGTTTCATTTGTCGGTTCCACCAAAGTGGCCAGGATAGTTTACCAGAGAGCTACACAAAATTTCAAAAGAGCATTGGCATTAGGCGGTGCAAAAAATCATTTACTGGTTTTACCCGATGCAAAAGCGGATATGACAGGACAGAATGTTGCTGCAAGTATGAGCGGTTGCGCCGGGCAGCGCTGTATGGCCGCATCGGCAATGATTGCTGTAGGAAATGTTGACCACATTATTGATAAAATCTGCGATGAAGCAAGAAAAATAATTCCGGGAGTAAATCTCGGTGCAGTTATCAGCAAAGAAAGTAAAGAAAGAATTGAACGATATATTGGCGAAGCAGAAAGAGATGGCGCAAAAATTTTAGTGGATGGCCGCAATACAATTGTGAAAGGAAAAGAAAAAGGGACATATGTTGGCCCCACGGTGATTGATTATGTAACTCCTAACATGAGTGTGGCCAAAGAAGAAATCTTTGGGCCGGTCATTTCAATTATGCGAACCAAAACAGTGGATGAAGCACTGGCCATTGAAAACGCAAACCCTTATGGCAATGCAGCCTCTGTATTTACTCAGAATGGCGGCATGGCCCGTTATATCATTGACCGTGCCAGCGCCGGAATGATTGGTGTAAATGTGGGTGTGCCCGTACCCAGGGAACCCTTCTCTTTCGGGGGCTGGAATGAAAGTAAGTTTGGTGTGGGTGATATAACAGGAAAAAGTTCTATTGAGTTTTGGACAAAGCTGAAGAAGAGTACAACGAAGTGGAATGCTGAGGCGGGAGTGAATTGGATGAGTTAGGAGACCCCCTGTCCCCCTTAAGGGGAAACTTAGATCGGTGAGTCACTAAAATAATAAAGAAGTTGAAAGCCAATAGTTCTTCTTCCGGAAACTTCCCCTCCTCGGAGGGGCGAAAATGAGGAAAACAATTTGCTTTGAGAATATAGGTGGGTGATTCTTCAAAGTCACAAATTGTGACGACATCAAAAAACCTAAAAATGAGAATAATCAGGAGCATTCAAAACAGAATTTATGAGATAAGGGGTGAAAGGATTATGCTTGACAGAGACCTTGCAAACCTCTATGAGGTTGAGACAAAGTCACTCAATCTTGCTGTAAAACGAAATATTAAGCGGTTTCCAAAGGATTTTATGTTTCAGCTTACTCCTGAAGAGTGGGAAACTATAAGGTTTCAAATTGAAACCTTAGAAACCGGAGATTCTTTAAGGTTGCAAAATGAAACCTTAAAGAAAGGCCGGGGACAACACTCAAAATATCTGCCTTACGCCTTTACCGAACAGGGTGTTGCCATGCTAAGCGGAATCGTCAACTCCGACAAAGCAATAGCCATGAATATAGCTATCATGCGGGCATTTGTGGAAATAAGAAGGATCTTGATCCGGGAAAATGATTTACGGGAACAAATGAAACAAATAAAAGAAAGAATTGGCGAACATGATATACAGTTAAACCAGCTTTATGATGCGATGGAAAACTTATTAGATGAAAAAGTGGCACAGAAGAAATGGGAAGACAGAAGAAGGATTGGGTTTAAAGCAAGTAAATAAAGTTGAAGAAAAGTACAACGAAGTGGAATGCTGAGGCGGGGGTGAATTGGATGAGTTAAAGTATCTAAGAAATATATTATAGCCAAATTATGAAAGCAACGTTCCTTATACTTTATTTATTACCTGCAATTTATCTAGCAGGCCAGGAAAATAAATGGAAATCTATAACACTTGATGAAGTACTTACAATTTCGTTACCAGCGGGATTTAGCCAACAAGATACTTCCATTACCGCTAACGGAATAACTGTGAATTCTAGAATCATTCAATCCAATACCGGAGCTTGTATCCTTTATATCAGTGTTGATTCTTCAAGTAAACTTCTGGAAGTTCACGATACAAAATCAGCTCATATATCACTTGAAGGCATAGGAGAAGGAATTTGCTTTCAGTATTCCCAGGCTGGATATAAGTGCGAACGTAGTGATACAGCAATTGAAAAAATACCTGGAAAGAAATTTCTCATCTATGAAAATAAAAATGATTTAGCCCTTTTGGGGTATGTTTTCCGAGCAAATAATAAGACTTATAGGGTTTTCTCTACGGTTAGTAATAACCCCAAAGAGTGCCTGCGACCAAACGATCTGAATAAACTTTTAGCTTCTGTAAAATTTAACGTAGGAAATATCAAAGAGTATAAATTTTATTCCAAACTTTAATCAAATGTTCAATTTAACCATATATGACAAATACAAAAACTATCTCCGAAGTGCAGGAAATAATTCAAGATAACCTTGATTATACCTTGTTCAGTTGGAGCAAACAAAAAGGCATCGCACCCATCGCCGTAAAACATGCCGAAGGTGTGTACCTCTACGACTATGATGGCAAACGTTATCTCGATTTTTCATCGGGACTGATGAATGTGAATATCGGCCATGGTAACCAAAGAGTGACGGATGCCGTGGTGAAACAAATGCAGGAAGTGGCCTATGTAACGCCGAGTTGTGTAACGAAGGTTCGTGGTGAACTGGGAAAGAAACTGGCGGAGATCTGTCCCGGAGATCTGAATAAAGCATTCTTTACGCTATGCGGCGCTACGTCAATTGAAAATGGAATCAAACTGGCGAGATTATATACGGGCCGTCATAAAATATTAACCCGTTATCAATCCTATCATGGCGCATCGTATGGGGCTATGTCTGCCAGTGGTGATCCGAGACGTTTGCCGATGGATACACAACAGTCGCCCAACTTTGTGCATTTCGATCTACCCTATTTATATCGCTGGGAATATGGTGAAGAAAATCTGTTGAAAGAAGCAGTAGCATCATTAGAAAGAGTGATTGCTTATGAAGGTGCAGGAAATATCGCTGCGATATTATTAGAAGGCGAATCAGGGTCATCAGGTTGTTTGCAATACCCGGTTGGTTATTTAAAAGCGGTAAGAGAAATCTGTAACAAACATGGCATCTTACTGATTATGGATGAAGTAATGAGTGGTTTTGGTAGAACGGGTAAATGGTTTGGTTTTCAAAATCATGGTATCATTCCGGATATGATTGCGATGGCAAAAGGATTGACCTGTGGTTATCTCCCCTTTGGTTGCTTAATGGTATCAGATAGGATCGCCGCGAAATATGATGACACTGTTTTATCACTGGGCCTCACCTACTCTGCCCATCCCGTTAGTTGTGCAGCTGCATTGGAGACATTAAAAATTTATGAAGATGATGGGTTGATTGCAAATTGTACCGCTATGGGAAAATATGTGGAGCAAAGAGTGGAAGAGTTAAAAAAGAAACATCCGAGTATTGGTGATTTCAGGAATACTGGTTTACTGGGTTGTATTGAATTGGTGAAGAACCGGAAAACAAAAGAACCCATGGCGCCATTCAACGCCAAGCCGGATGAAATGGCCGTGATGAATAAAGTGGCAGCAAAGATCAAAGATCTGGGGATGTACACTTTTGTGAGGTGGAGTTATATTTTTATTGCACCGCCGTTGATCGTGACAAAGGAGCAGATTGATGAAGGGTTGAAAATAATTAGCGAAGCAATAATGATTGCGGATGAAAATACGGCCCCCTAAATCCCCACAAGGGGGACTTTGGAACCCTAAAGGATATAATTTCAAATGGCTAAAGAAAATTCCATACTGTCGGATTCTGAAGTCCCCCCTGGCGGGGGATTTAGGGGAGCTTCCTCTCTCATCAATGAAGACCTTGCTCCTGTTCCATCATCCAAAAGAACATGGGGCACCTGGAACTATGCCGCCTTATGGATCAGCATGAGCCTATGCATTCCAACTTACATGCTTGCAAGTTCATTGATTGGAGGTGGTATGAACTGGTGGCAGGCCATACTCACTATTTTCATTGGAAATACAATCGTATTGATCCCGATGATCCTAAATGGACATGCTGGCGCCAGATATGGAATTCCATTCCCGGTTTTTGCGAGAGCAAGTTTCGGAACGAAGGGCGCCAATATCCCGGCCATGTTAAGAGCCATCGTTGCCTGCGGATGGTTTGGCATTCAGACATGGATCGGCGGCGAATCGCTTTATAACCTGATCAGGGCATGGAATCCTTCACTGGCAGAGATTGACAGCACTTCATTATTTCCACAGGTATTACCCATGATCTGTTTTCTTGCTTTCTGGTTATTGAATATGTTTATAGTTTACCTCGGCGTAGAAAGTATCAGGAAACTATTGGTGTTTAAAGCATTTTTTCTTCCCGTTGCTGCATTGGCCTTGTTAGCATGGGCCATTGTTGCTGCAAAAGGTCTTGGGCCAATACTTGAACAGCCCTCGAAACTTTCCGGCGCTGCCTTCTGGAATTATTTTTTTCCTGCATTAACTGGCATGGTTGGTTTCTGGGCAACACTTTCATTAAACATCCCTGACTTTACCCGTTATGCCAAATCACAAAAAGCGCAAATAAGAGGACAGGCTATCGGCTTGCCCCCGTCAATGACTTTATTTGCATTTATTGGAGTAGTAGTTACATCTGCTACTGCAATAATTTATGGACAAACAGAATGGGATATTGTGAAGCTAGCTGGCAAGTTTGAAAATAAAATGATGGTGAGTTTTGCGATGATTGGAATAATTATTTCGACATTGGCTACAAATATTGCAGCCAATATTGTAAGTCCGGCGAATGATTTCTCAAACCTGTCGCCTAAAAGAATAAATTTCAGAACAGGCGGATATATAACCGGGATCATCGGTGTATTAATCTTCCCCTGGAAATTGATCGCCACGCCGGGTGGTTATATTTTTACCTGGTTAAACGGATATTCGGCTTTGCTGGGTCCGATCGGTGGAATTTTAATAGCAGATTATTATTTTATAAGAAAGAAAAATTTAGTGGCAGATGACCTGTATAAACATGATGGCGTATACAAGTACCAAAATGGATTCAACCGCTATGCCATTATTGCATTGCTTTGTGGCATATTGCCCAATTTGCCTGGATTTTTATTACAGATAAAAGTAATTTCAAATAATGTTTTTCCCGGATGGGTAAATAGTTTGTATAATTATGCATGGTTTGTTGGTTTTTTAATTAGCGGGTTTGTATATTGGTTGTTGATGAAGAAAAAATAACATGTTGAATGTTAAATGCTGAATGATAAATGATCTTCATTCAACATTCAACACACAACATTCAAAATAAATTACTATGAGTATATTAATTAAAAACGGAAGAATAATTACTGCTACGGACGATTATGTAGCAGATATCTTCATTGAAGGTGAAACGGTAAAAGCAATTGGCAAAGACCTGTCAGTAAATGCTGCTAAAGAAATAGACGCAGCCGGTAAATTGGTTTTCCCCGGTGGTATTGACCCGCATGTGCATTTGGATATGCCCTTCATGGGAACATTTTCCTCGGACAATTATGAAACGGGCACAAGAGCTGCACTATTTGGCGGCACCACGATGGTGATTGATTTCATTTTACAAAAACAGGGCAATTCTCTTCGCTCTGCATTGGAAGAATGGAAAGGAAGAAGTGATAATAATTGTGTAGGCGATTATAGCTTTCATATGGCGGTGACAGACTTTAATGAAAATACCAGGAAAGAAATCCAGGAAATGGTTGAGAAGGAAGGCATCACTTCTTTCAAAACATTTATGGCATATAAAGGCGTATTAATGATTGATGACAGGCAAATGATTGGCCTGATGCAGGAAGTAAAAAAACATGGCGGACTCATCAATGTACATGCTACCAATGGTGATATGATTGATTTTTTAATTGCCAAACATAGATCCGAAGGAAAATTAGCACCGCTCTACCACTATTTATCCCAACCGGAAGTAACGGAAGCAGAAGCCAGCGGACGTTTTGCTGATATGGCCAACTATACCGGTTGCCCCGGTTATATTGTACACCTGACTTGCGAAGGCGCCTTGAATGCCGTTCGTAATGCCACAAGAAGAAACCAGAAAGTATTTGTGGAAACCTGTATTCAGTATCTAATACTTGATGCTTCCTTATATGAGCAAAATTTCGAAGGAGCCAAATGGGTAATGAGTCCGCCGCTGAGAGAAAAGAAAGACCAGGCAACATTATGGGCTGGAATAAACCAGGGACTGGTGCAAGTGGTAGCAACTGACCATTGCCCTTTTAAATGGGAACAAAAACTAATGGGCAAAGATGATTTCTCAAAAATTCCCAATGGGCATCCGGCTATTGAAAACCGGATGGAATTATTATACAGTGAAGGGGTTAATAAAGGAAGAATAACTTTGAATAAATATGTAGAGGTTGCCTGTACCAACCCTGCAAAAATATTTGGCATGTTCCCAAGGAAAGGAACAATTGCAGTGGGAAGTGATGCAGACATTGTGATTTTTGATCCTAATGAAAAACATAAACTCTCTGCCAAAACCCATCACATGAATGTTGATTATTCCGGCTATGAAGGTTGGGAAGTAACGGGAAAAGTAAAAACTGTTTTGCTAAGAGGAAAAGTGGCCATTGAAAATAACCATTGCCATATTGATAAAGGATATGGTAAATTTATTAAGAGAAATAAAGTTGAAGGAAAAATTTAAACAGGATGTCAGGCTGAGTTTGTCGAAGCCTGCAAATAAAAATTCTAACATCACCCTTCGACAAGCTCAGGGTGACAACAAAATCAGTTTATGCCACGAATGATCAAATCAGGTCTCATTCAACTCAGTCTTCCAAAAACAGAAGGCGAAGGAACCATTGCAGAAATTAAAGAAGCCATGGTGCAGAAACATATTCCACTCATTGAAGAAGCCGGGAAAAGAGGAGTGCAAATACTTTGCTTCCAGGAAATTTTTAATACACCATACTTCTGCCCCGGCCAGGACAAAGCATGGTACGAAAGTGCTGAGACTGTTCCCGGCCCTACAATTGAACGGATGCAGGAGTATGCAAAGAAGTATAATATGGTGATGATTGTTCCGGTATATGAAAAGGAACAGGCCGGCGTATTATACAATACCGCAGCAGTGATTGATGCTGATGGAACTTATCTCGGTAAGTACAGAAAAAATCATATCCCGCATACTTCAGGCTTTTGGGAAAAATTTTTCTTCAAACCCGGCAACTTAGGCTACCCGGTTTTTCAAACCAAGTATGCAAAGGTGGGTGTGTATATCTGTTACGACCGGCACTTCCCGGAAGGTGCAAGGGCATTAGGATTAAATGGTGCCCAAATAGTTTATAATCCATCTGCAACTGTTGCTGGTCTCTCTCAATACTTATGGAAATTGGAACAACCTGCTCATGCAGCGGCCAATGGATATTTCATGGGATGTATCAATCGTGTGGGAACAGAAAAACCCTGGAACCTCGGCAAATTTTACGGCAGCTCATATTTCGTTGATCCGAGAGGACAAATTTTTGCGCAGGCATCGGAAGATAATGATGAATTACTGATTGCAGAATTTGACCTTGATATGATTGAAGAAGTAAGAAGTGTGTGGCAGTTCTTCCGTGACAGAAGGCCTGAAACGTATGGGAAGCTTGTTGAACTATAGAAATTATTAACCGCAGAGAAAGGAGAACTCCAGGTTAACGCAGAGGTTCTCTGCGAAATCTCTTTTATCTCATGTTCTCTGCGGTAAAAAAATTAAATATGGCAATTCTCAATAACAGACTTTCAAAAGAGCAATACGTAGCAAACTTTGCTGACATTCACCCGCCTTTTGAAAATAAAACAGCGCCGCAGGTGGAAGCCAATCGTTGTTTGTTTTGTTACGACGCCCCCTGCACTAAAAGTTGCCCTACAAGTATTGATGTTCCAAAATTCATTAAACAAATTTCTACAGATAATATAAAAGGCTCGGCGTATACAATCTTATCATCGAATATTATGGGAGCAGGCTGTTCCAAAGTTTGTCCCGTAGAAAAATTATGTGAAGGAGCTTGTGTGTATAATCTTTTGGAAGAAGAACCAATTCCCATTGCAAAACTCCAGCGATATAGCACTGAAAAAGCAATGGAGAAAAAATGGCAACTCTTTGAACGCAAAAACTCCCCTTTAGGGGCTGGGGGTAAAGTTGCAATTGTTGGCGCCGGTCCTGCAGGCTTAAGTTGTGCTCATATCTTATCAAGAGAAGGTATTGATGTAACCATTTTTGAAAAAGAAAGTAAAGGCGGCGGTTTGATGACCTATGGCATCGCAGCATATAAAGTAACACCACAGTTTTGTGAAGATGAAGTAAATTATATTTTATCAATTGGTGGTATAGAAGTTAAATACAACCAGGAATTAGGTAAAGACTTTACGTTGTCCCAATTAAAAAAAGAATTTGATGCAGTTTATCTCGGCATCGGTGTCGGTATAGCAAGGCAATTAGATATTCCTGGTGAAAAACTGGAAGGCGTGGTAGATGCCATTGAGTTTATCTATAATATCCGGGACAAAGGTTATCCAACTGTGTCTGTCGGGGATAAAGTGGCTGTGATCGGCATGGGCATGACGGCCATTGATGCAGCTACACAGGCAAAAAGATTAGGTGCTAAAGAAGTGACATTGATTTACCGTAGAACAGAAGCAGAAAAACCCTGCACAGATGTTGAACTGAATATTGCCAGGTTAGACGGATGTGAAGTGATCTGGCTGGCTGCACCCAAAAAAGTGAAAGGCTCCCAGGGAAAAGTAAAACAACTTGTTTGCAGTAAAATGAAATTAGGTGAACCTGATGCTAGTGGACGCCGTTCTCCTGTTGACACCGGCGAAACTTTTACATTGAATGTTGACATGGTGATTAAAGCAGCGGGACAGGTTCCATTCGAAAAGTTAATAAAGAAATATAAACTGGAAAACAAGAATGGGAAGTTGGTGATTGATAAAAATTGTGCAACTAATATGAAAAGAGTATTTGCCGGTGGTGATGCTGTAACTGGTGGCAAGGAAGTGGTGGATGCGGTACAGGCGGGGAAAGATGGAGCTGCGGCAATTTTGAAATACCTTAAATTATGTTGAATGTTAAATGTTGTATGTTAAATGAAGGAAGAAAATAAAATATTGACATTGACTTTTGATTTCTCTATTCAGATTATTGGATTGTATAAAATCCTGATTCAGCACAATGAATTTGTTATTTCAAAACAACTGCTAAGAAGCGCTACCAGCATTGGGGCAAATGTCGAGGAGGCAAATGCTGCACAAACCAAAAAAGACTTTATTACCAAAATGTCCATTGCTTCAAAGGAAGCAAGAGAAACAAAATATTGGTTGAGACTTTTGGATAAGAGTCAGATTGTAAAAACTGATTATACCGTTTATCTGACGACAATTGAACACATAATAAATATCCTGACAAAAATTGTTAAAACATCTCAGGAGTCTTTGACCCCGAAATAATTCAACACTTAACATCCAAAATTCAACATATTAAAAAATGGCAGACTTATCATCAAATTTTCTCGGCATCAAATCACCTAACCCATTCTGGTTAGCCAGTGCGCCACCAACAGATAAAAAATATAATGTGCTCCGTGCATTTGAAGCGGGCTGGGGCGGTGTTGTGTGGAAGACTTTAGGATCGCAGGTGAAAAATGTTTCATCAAGGTATTCAGCAGTTGATTTTAACGGTGGCCGTGTAATGGGTTTTAATAATATTGAACTGATCAGCGATCGTCCGCTGGGTATAAACCTGAAAGAGATAGCCGAGTGTGTAAAATTATTTCCGGATAGAGCCATGATCGTTTCGCTGATGGCAGATAATGATAAAAAAAGCTGGCATGAATTGATAAAGAAAGTACAAGACACCGGTGCACATGGATTGGAATTAAATTTTGGTTGCCCGCATGGAATGACGGAACGTGGAATGGGTGCAGCCGTTGGGCAAGACCCCGAGATTGCCTGCATGGTAGTGGAATGGGTGATGGAAGTGGCAACAATCCCCGTGATTACAAAACTTACTCCCAATGTTCATTCAGTGGTACCAACAGGTCGCTCTGTTGTTAAAGCAGGTTCAAATGGATTATCGTTAATAAATACTATTCAATCAGTAACCGGAATTGATTTGGATACATTGGTTCCTAATCCTTATGTTGCTGGAAAATCTGTCTTTGGTGGTTATTGCGGCCCGGCAGTAAAACCAATTGCATTGAAGATGCTTACTACCATTGCACAGGATGATGTAACAATGCAAGTTCCTATCTCAGGTATTGGTGGTGTAAGCACATGGAAAGATGCGGTGGAGTTTATGTTACTTGGCGCCAGCAATGTGCAGGTTTGCACTGCCGTGATGAAACATGGTTTTCGTATCATTGAAGATATGTGCGAAGGCCTCAATAACTGGATGGATGAAAAAGGATTTAAAACATTAGATGATTTTATAGGCAAGTCAGTTAAAAAAATTACGCATTGGGAAGACCTTGACATCAACTATCACCACATTGCCAAAATAAACCAGGATAAATGTATTCACTGCGGTCTTTGTTATATTGCCTGTGAAGACACATCACACCAGTCTATAAATTTGGAATACGGAAATCCATACAATACTTATACTGTAATTGAAAAGGAATGTGTCGGCTGCAATCTCTGTAAACTGGTTTGCCCGGTTGACAATTGTATTACGATGGAAGTTCACCGCAAAGGGGATGAATACATTAACTGGAAAGAATGGCAGAAAAGAGGGTTGCCGTTGAATGATCATTGAGAGTCCTGAGCTAAGTCGAAGGATGTAGCCAGCTGTGGTGCTACTATCATCGTCCGTTGCGCCTGCCCCGCCAAAGGCGGTGGTCGCACACTTCATCGTTCGGTAATTCTATTGAGCAATTTGACAGGTTGTTTTTTTATTTGAAGTATCCTTAATTCATGCTGTTGGTGAAAAGAAAACACCAACAGCGGCGTAAAAACTAAATATATTTTCTATTAAATAGTTAGGTTATGATTTTCTTAGGAATATTGCCCGATAAAGCCTCAGTATTAAAAACACTGCTAATATTAATTCTAATTACTGTGGCTTTCTCGATAATACAAACATGCTTTAGGCTATTATTAAGCCCTGCGGCTAAAAAAAGACTTCAAAGTGAGGAGTTTTCTAATAATCCCTTCGATATATTAATTGGCAGCTTTATGTTTATTGAAATTTTACTATTGATGGGTCTTTTGGTAAATACATCAGTTTATTACTCGAAAGGTGAAGCCAAATCTGCTGCAATTCTTTTTCACTTTGCATCAGTTTGTTTATTAGGGGGATTTGTTGTTACAATGGATGGGAAAGAAAAAAAATCACAATCATTAACTATAATAATGATTCCGTATATAATTTTAATACTTTGGGAGTGGCTTAGAGAAAGTAAGGCGTTTTGGGGTGGATAAAACAGCGGCGCTTAAAGACCACCCCAAGTTGAAGCAGGGTTTATGACCAACCCACTTCCCCCGCCAGCGGGGGACAGCAGGCAGTCTCATTTTAGCAGGGCGTAGAATGCGGGGGACAATGGAGAGTCTGAATTTCGTAAACCGCTAACCCTGTGAAGTAATTTTCTTTTCAATCCAGTCTTCCAGGTAACTATTAACCCATTGTATATTCGTCAGCACTTCCTCGTTAGTAAACCGAATTACAGTAAACCCGGCTTCTTCCAATGCTTTCTGTCTTTCCTCATCATTCTTCCTGACTTCCTCCAGCTCATGAATACTTCCATCCACTTCAATGATCAGCATTAACTCTTTACACATAAAATCAGCAATATAACTCAGCACCGGTCGCTGTCGCCTGAACTGACAACCCTTCATCTTTCCTGCACGCAAAACATATTTCCACAAACAGGCCTCTGCCTTGGTCATTTCTTTACGCAGGCGGTTGGCGTAAGGCTGGAGATTTTTATTGTAAAAATGGTTGCTGTATTTGCCAGTCATGTAATGAAATTACGAAACAACCAGAAAAATTATAACTTTCGTAAAACAACTACAATGAAAACCGAAAGAGTCTATAAACTGGTATTCGGAAGTGTTTATCCGCATTATCTTAAAAAAAACGGAGACCAAGGGACATACAAAAGCAGAACTGGATACCATCATTTGCTGGCTGACAGGATATTCTCAGAAACAATTGCAGCAGCAGATAGACAAGAAGGTTGATCTGGAAACCTTTTTTGCACAGGCACCTCAGATCAATCCAAACGTTTCAAAAATTACAGGTGTCATTTGCGGATACCGTGTAGAAGAGATCGAAGACAAACTCATGCAAAAGATCCGTTACATGGATAAGCTGATTGATGAACTGGCAAAAGGAAAGGAAATGGAAAAGATTTTAAGGAAGTAAGGAGAATCAGCATCTCTCTTCCATATTTCTATACAGCAACAATGATAAAATAAATTAACTTTATTTCAGGACTGTCAACAATCCAAAAAAATTATGAGTAATAAAAAGAAACTGTCACCCCAACAAAGTAAAGAACTGCTCAATGTATTGAAAACCCGTTTCGAAAAAAACATGAGCCGGCATAAGGGTATTGATTGGGCCAAAGTACAGTCAAGGCTCGAAGCTAATCCTGGTAAATTGTGGTCACTCGATGACATGGAAATATCCGGCGGCGAACCCGATGTGGTTGGTTATGATAAAAAGACGGGTGAATACATTTTTTATGATTGCTCACCGGAAACTCCGAAAGACAGAAGAAGTGTTTGTTACGACGGCGAGGCGCTGGCTTCAAGAAAAGAACATAAACCGAAAAACAGCGCTATAGATATGGCAACCGATATGGGTATTGAGCTTTTAACGGAAGAACAATACCGGGAATTACAGAAGTTTGGTGAGTTCGACCTTAAAACATCAAGTTGGATAAAAACTCCTGATGCTATCAGGAAACTCGGCGGCGCCCTTTTTTGCGATCGCCGTTTCAACCATGTCTTCACCTATCATAACGGTGCAGAATCTTATTATGCTGCCAGGGGATTCCGTGGTTTGCTAAGAATATAATTTTAAAAAAATAAACTGATGAACAAAGATATTCAAGCATACAATAGCTCTCAATCAACCGGGAATAGAAAAATTTGTAACCTGCTTGCTCAGGAAATCAATCGCAATTTGCCGGAGGCAGAAAATAAAATATGGCATGCACATCCGGTTTGGTTTTTGGATGGAAATCCTGTTGTTGGTTACAGTAAACTGAAAGATTCTATCCGCCTGTTGTTCTGGAGCGGTCAGTCTTTTGATGAGGAAGCATTGCAACCGGGCACAGGAAAATTCAAAGATGCATCGGTCACTTATACCTCCGCAGAACAGATCAGAACAAAAGACCTGAAACGCTGGCTAAAAAAGTGCAGGGATATTCAATGGGATTATAAAAACATTATCAAACGTAAAGGAGTTCTGGAAAGATTGAAGTGACGAATAAAAAAAGCCCTGAAAATTCAGAGCTTATAAAGTCGGGATGACTGGATTCGAACCAGCGACCCCTTCGTCCCGAACGAAGTACGCTACCGGGCTGCGCTACATCCCGAAATGACCAACCTTACATGTCAAAAATATAAAAGACCCTTGAAAAATCAAGAGTCTTTTATTTAAAAGTGTCGGGACGACTAGATTCGAACTAGCGACCCCTTGCACCCCATGCAAGTGCGCTACCGGGCTGCGCTACGTCCCGAACATTTATACTCAAAAGAATATCAGATGGGAACAGCAAAAGTAGGGCTTTTTGCTATTTTTCAGTACCAAAAACAACCTTTATCTTCGCTCCTTAATGAAAATACTCATTAAGCAAGCCCGGGTTATTGACCCCCACTCTCCTTTCAACGGACAAACAGCAGATATTTTTATTGAAAATGGAATCATTTCAAAAATCAGCCACAGCATTTCCGAAAAAGCAGATAAAGAAATAAATATTGCCGGTCTTCATGTATCACCGGGATGGGTGGATGTGTTTGCCAATTTTGCTGACCCCGGTTATGAATTTAAGGAAACACTTGAAACAGGCGCTGCCGCTGCCGCTGCGGGAGGTTATACAGATGTATTTGTTATTCCAAACACCAACCCGGTCATTCACAATAAATCAGGCGTTGAATATATTATTCAGAAGAATAAATCGCTGCCGGTAAACATTCATCCTGTTGGCGCTGTTACCAGGAATACCGAAGGAAAAGAACTGGCAGAAATGTATGACATGAAAGCCAGTGGCGCTATTGCTTTCAGTGATGGGATCAACAGTGTTCAATCAGCCGGTTTACTTGTAAAAGCTTTACAATATATAAAAGCATTTGACGGTATCATCATTCAGATCCCCGATGATAAAAGTATTAACCCTCACGGATTGATGAATGAAGGAATTGTTTCAACACAATTGGGTCTTCCGGGCAAACCAGCCATGGCGGAAGAACTGATTGTAGCAAGGGATATTAAGCTGACAAGATATGCTGACTCGAAACTTCATTTTACGGGAGTCAGCACAAAAAAATCACTGGAGTATATTAGAAGAGGAAAAGAAGGCGGAACTGAAGTTAGCTGCTCGGTTACTCCTTATCATCTTTTCTTTTGCGATGAGGATTTGCAGGAATATAATACCAACCTGAAGGTGAATCCACCACTTCGCAGTAAAGAAAACAAAGAAGCTTTGCAAAAAGCAATCAGTGATGGTACTGTAGATTGTATTGCCACCCATCACCTGCCGCATGAAACAGACAGTAAGGTAATTGAGTTTGAATATGCAAAATTCGGAATGATTAGTTTGGAAACTGCTTATGCTGCATTAAGCACATCCCTTCCTGAAATTAAACAGGATAAATGGATAGAACTTTTATCCCAAAATCCAAGAAAGTTGTTTGGTCTCGAAACAATCAGTATTAAGGAAGGAGGAAAAGCATCGCTTACCTTATTTGAACCAGCAAAAAAATGGATCGTTTCTGAAAAAGATATCCGGTCAAAATCAAAAAACTCTCCCTTTATCGGGAAGGAGCTTACCGGGAAAGTTGCCGGTATTATTAACGGTGATAAAATATTCCTTTCTTAATTACCTGTTTTTCAAAAAATGAAAATCTCCCCTGCTATAAAAGGACTTATTACGGCTGTTGTAATGATAATCGCTTCATTGGCCATTGATCGGGTAAAGGATTCCATTAACCCAAACATTCAATACCTCGTATATGTTTTATATGCGGCTGGTATTGTATGGACACTTATGGCTTTTGTCAAAACATCATCGGCTTATACAGGCAGGTTTGCAGAATTATTTAGCCAGGGCTTCAGGTGTTTTATTATCACTACACTCCTGATGGTGGCTTTTACAGCTGTTTTCATTAAAATGCACCCTGAATTTGCCGAACAAGAGTCAATAGCCACCAGGGAATATTATCTGAAACAAGGTGATAAAACGCCTTTGGAAATTGAGGAAATGTCGGCGAAAGCAAAAAAACAATACCCGATTACGGTTGTTTCCATTGCAATTTTCAGATATTTGATAATCGGGGCAGGCCTCACAGCTGCTGCTTCAGCCCTTTTAACCCGGAGAAAATAAAACATGGATTTATCAATCGTCATACCACTTATAGATGAAGCAGAATCGCTGCCGGAATTATCGGCCTGGATTGAAAAAGTAATGAATGAAAATCATTACAGCTATGAAGTCATATTTGTTGATGATGGCAGCAGCGATAATTCATGGGAAGTAATTGAACAGTTGAGACTGAAAAATTCAAATATCAAAGGCATAAAGTTTCAACGGAACTATGGAAAGTCGGCCGGTTTGAATGAAGCTTTCCGTGCTGCGACCGGGGATGTGGTAATAACGATGGATGCTGACCTGCAGGATAGCCCGGATGAAATTCCCGGACTAAGAAAAATGATAGTTGAAGACGGTTATGATATGGTGAGTGGCTGGAAGAAGAAACGTTACGACAACACGTTCACAAAAAATATTCCTTCCAAATTTTTTAATGCCGTTACGAGAAGTGTATCAGGAATAAAACTTCATGATTTTAATTGCGGATTAAAAGCTTATAGAAACCGCACCATAAAAGGCATTGAAGTGTATGGCGAAATGCATCGTTATATTCCTGTGCTGGCCAAATGGTCCGGATTTAAAAAGATCGGCGAAAAAGTAGTGGAACACAGAGCCCGGAAATTTGGTAAATCAAAATTTGGCTGGAGAAGATTTGTGAATGGCTTTCTCGACCTTCTTTCCATTTCAGTTGTAGGTAAATTCTCCAAGCGACCCATGCATTTCTTTGGTCTCTGGGGAACATTATGCTTTCTGATTGGTTTTGGCATTGCTGTTTATCTTATAATATCAAAATTTGTGGACAACAGTTTTACCCTTACAAACAGACCCGGGTTCTACCTTTCACTAACTTCATTGATTCTTGGTATGCAATTATTTCTTGCCGGGTTTATCGGGGAACTGATTTCAAGAAATTCACCCAACCGTAATTCCTATTTAGTTGAAAAGAAAACCGGTTTGTGATGGCAAAAGTCATCATCATAGGACCTGCTCATCCGTTGCGGGGCGGATTGGCTACATTCAACCAGCGGCTGGCAAAAGAATTTATTGCACAGGGAAACGATTGCTCCATTTACTCTTTTTCATTACAATACCCTTCTTTTCTTTTTCCCGGCAAAACACAATATAGTGATGAACCTGCACCGGAGAAACTGACTATTCATTCAGTTATTAATTCGGTCAACCCATTAAACTGGATAAAAATTGGCAACAGACTACGAAAAGAAAAAGCAGATATTGTCATCGTTCGCTTCTGGTTGCCTTTCATGGGCCCTGCACTTGGCACCATTTTAAGGCGGGTAAGAAAAAATAAACACACAAAAATAATTTGCATTGCTGATAATGTGGTTCCCCATGAAAAAAGATTCGGGGATAAATCATTCACCAAATATTTTCTGAAAAGTTGCGATGCTTTTATTACTATGAGTGAAAAAGTAATGAGTGATTTAAGATTATTTCAAAAAACCTTGCCTACCGGCAGGCAGGTAAAACCAGCCAGGTTGGTCTCACATCCCCTGTATGATAATTTCGGAGACATCATTCCAAAATCAAATGCCAGGAAACACCTGAAGCTGCCGGAAAATGAAAAAATAATTCTGTTCTTCGGCTTTATCAGGAAATATAAAGGCCTTGATCTGCTATTGGAAGCAATGTCAATCTTAAAGAACCTCAAACCTCAAACCTCAAACCTCAAACTTCTCATCGCAGGAGAGTTTTATGAAGATGAGAAACCGTACAAAGAACAAATTGACAAATTGCAAATAAGAGATCATCTGATTTTAAGAACTGATTTTATTCCTGATAGTGAAGTAAAATATTATCTCTGTGCCGCAGATGCAGTGATACAGCCTTACCGGAATGCCACGCAAAGCGGCGTTACTCCCCTCGCCTATCATTTTGAAAAACCGATGGTAGTTACTAATGTTGGCGGGCTTCCCACTTTTGTTCCTGACGGAAAAGTTGGATTAGTTGTTGAACCAACTCCAACAGCAATTGCAGATGGTATTCGCAAATTCTATCAATTAGGCGAGGATTATTTTATTCCGCATCTTCGCAGTGAAAAACAACAATACAGTTGGGCCAATATGATCAAAACAATTACCCAGTTAACAAATGATATACAGAAGTAAAGCTCCCTTACGAATTGGATTGGCCGGTGGCGGCACCGATGTAAGTCCCTATTGCGACTTATATGGCGGCGCCATATTAAATGCCACCATTTCATTATATGCAAATGCCACCATTGAACCAAATGAGGAAAAGAAAATTATTTTAGAAGCGATTGACAGAAATGAAAAACAGGAATTTGACTGGGACACTGAATTACCAACAAACGGAAAACTCGACTTGTTGAAAGGTGTTTATAATCGTATTCAAAAAGATTATGGCCTGAAAGAACAGGGCTTCCGTTTATCTACTTATGTTGATGCGCCTGCCGGTTCAGGCCTGGGCACTTCTTCTACTCTTGTTGTGGCAATTGTTGGCGCTTTTACAGAAATGCTTCGTTTACCTCTTGGTGAATATGATATGGCGCATTATGCCTATGAGATTGAAAGAAAAGATTTGAATTTAGCCGGTGGCAGGCAAGACCAGTATGCCGCCACATTCGGCGGAGTAAACTTCATGGAATTTTATGCCGATGATAAGGTAATTGTAAACCCCCTTCGGGTAAAACAACAACATTTGTTTGAACTGGAAAATAATTTAATACTTTACTATACCTCTACCAGCCGGGAATCTGCAGAGATCATCAAAAAGCAGAGTAAAAATGTGACCGATAAAAAAGATAAGTCCATTGAAGCGATGCACCAGCTGAAACTTCAGGCCCAGCGAATGAAAGAAGCATTATTGAAAGGTAAATTGAATGAAATTGGCGAAATACTGGATTTTGGCTTTCAGCAAAAACGGCAAATGGCAGAAGGCATCAGCAACCCATTGATGGAAGACATTTATGAAACAGCAAAAAAAGCCGGCGCAACAGGTGGGAAAATTTCAGGAGCAGGTGGTGGCGGGTTTATGATTTTTTATTGCCCCGGCAATGCAAAATATACAGTAATGCAACGGCTGGAAAAATTTGGCGGCTACAGCCGAAATTACCAGTTTGTGGAGCATGGACTTAAGACCTGGACAATATAAGATTGAAGTTGATATTTTATAAATGAGAAATAAGGAATTAGAAATGAAAAATGAGAAAGTGACGTTCTAATTTTTCTCATTCCTTATTTTTCTGTTTCTTATTTCTAATTTCACGTACTAGTTATGAAAAAGATAAAAACTATTATTCAGGCTTCAATTGAAACCAAGCAGCAGGTGTTACAAAATGAAGAACTGCTGAATACTATTTGTGAAGTGGTTAATCTGATTGTAGCAGCATTCAAAAATGGCAACCGGGTTTATTTCTGTGGCAACGGTGGCAGCGCTGCCGATGCGCAACATTTGGCGGCAGAGTTCTCCGGTCGTTTTTATACGGATAGAAAAGCATTACCTGCTGAAGCATTGCATTGCAACACTTCTTATTTAACTGCCGTTGCCAATGATTATGGCTATGATGTTGTTTATTCAAGAATGATTGATGGCATCGGGCAAAACGGGGATGTGTTGGTAGGTCTGTCCACTTCAGGCAATTCTGCGAATATTATCAAGGCTTTTGAAACTGCTAAGGAAAAAGGAATCACAACGGTTGCTTTTACAGGACTCTCCGGCGGACAAATGAAATCAACCAGTGATTATCTTATAAATATTCCATCAGCAGATACACCACGCATACAGGAAAGCCATATTATGGTTGGACATATTATTTGCCAGTTGGTGGAAGAAAAAATATACCCCCGCCCCTAAAGGGGAGAGTGAAAATGTTCTCAAATTGATTAACAAAATTCAAAATAACAATGACTTTTTAAAAGCCCCCGCCAACTGGCGGGGGTTTGGGGGCATCAAAGAGTGTATCATACTTGCAGGTGGTCTTGGAACAAGATTAAAAGAAACAGTTCCTGATCTTCCTAAATGCATGGCACCTGTTGCAGGCCGTCCATTCCTGTTTTATGTTATTAATTATTTACGAAGCCAGGGCATTGAAAAATTTATTTTCTCCCTTGGCTATAAGCATGAAGTGATTGAGGAGTATTTGAACAGCCAGTTCTCAACACTTAATTTTCAATGCACCGTGGAAGAAGAACCGCTGGGAACAGGCGGCGCTATTCAACTTGCCATAACAAAGGCAACTGAAAAAAATGATGTCATCGCAAATGGCGATACACTTTTCAAAGTTGATCTTCATGAAGCTTCGTTGTTTCATATTCATAATATAGCTGAATGTACATTGGCACTTAAACCGATGTCAAATATTGACCGCTATGGAGTTGTAGAGGTCAATGAAGAAAAGCTTATTACCAGCTTTAAAGAAAAACAGTTTTACAAGGAAGGAAATATCAATGGCGGTGTTTATCTTTTGAATATTGGTAAATTCCTTGATGAGGAGTTTCCTGAAAAATTCTCTTTTGAAAAAGATTACCTGGAAAAAGCCCTGAGCCAGACGAAGGGTACAGACCGGCGTATATATGGATTAATTCAGGATGAGTATTTTATTGACATTGGAATTCCTGAAGATTACAACCGGGCACAAAAAGAACTGAGCAAACCACCGCTTGATTTAAAAAATGTTGATAAAAGCTGGACTTTATTTATAGATCGTGACGGGGTGATCAATCAGGAGAAAAAAGAGGATTACATTCTCAACTGGCAGGAATTCCGTTTTTATGATGGCGTTAAAGATGCCTTTAAACTTTTCAGCAAGAAATTTGGAAAAATTATTATAGTCAGCAATCAGCGGGGAGTTGGAAAAGGATTAATGACTGAAGCAGACCTGCTTGATATTCATCAAAACATGCAGCAGGAAATTGAAGCAGCCGGAGGCCATATTGATAAAATATATTATTGTACCAGCACAGACAACCGGCACCCAGACCGCAAGCCCAATCCCGGCATGGCTTTTCAGGCAAAAAAAGATTTCCCGGAAATTGACCTTTCCAAATCCATTATTGCCGGAAACAAACCCAGCGATATGCAATTTGGAAAAAATGCAGGCATCTACACTGTTTTTATAGCCACCACCAACCCTGATTCACCCTTTCCTCACCCGGATATTGACCTGAAGTTTGCATCGCTGTACGAATTTGCCAGGGCTTTATAATCCTTAGCAAAATTTTACAACTCTTTTTACGTTACTTGCATCATAAGCAGGTTGTAACTTAGTATAACAAATCCGATAGTTATCGGATCAAAAAAACATTCCAGTGCATAAATACATTTTAAAATCATCTTTCCTTCTTATTTTTTTTACATCTTTATCCCTTGTTGTCTTGTCGCAGAAAATTTCGTCTGCTGACATGAAAAAATTAAGAGCCAAAGAAGATACACTGAAAGAATATGCCATGTATCTGAACACCGACAGCCTCACAGAAGACAGGATGATCTCCGACAGTATTTTTACAAGGACTTTGGTAAGAGCCCTGCAAATAAAGAATTCTTTCTTTTACCCATTTGATTCCGTGCTTGGCATATCAAAATTGTATGCACCGGATACTTCATTCCGGATATTTACCTGGCAGATTGCCTTCGATGATTATTATTCAAGACAAAAAGGAGCCATTCAAATGCGGACTGCAGATGGCTCATTAAAACTTTTCCCCTTGCGGGATGTTTCTGAATTTACTGATAAGCCAATTGATTCCGCCCGAACAAGAATGAACTGGATCGGCGCTGTTTATTATAACATCATAAAAACACAGAATAAAAATAAAAATTATTATACTTTATTCGGATTTGATAACAACAGTGTCATGAGCAGCAAGAAATGGATGGAAGTCCTCTCCTTTAACGAGAAAAATGAACCGGTATTCGGCGGCCCGTTTTTCAGCTACGCAAATGATAGTATTCCCAAGCCAACACAATACAGGTTTAGTATTGAGTTTAAAAAAGACACCCGGGTGTTGGTAAATTATATTGAAGAACTGCAAATGATTCTCGTGGACCACCTGGTTTCTGAAAATAATGATGACGAGCATCAATGGACCTATGTGCCTGATGGCGACCAGGAAGGATTTAAATGGGAAAATGGCAAATGGATGCATATTGATAAAGTTTTTACCTATAAACTTGAGGATGGGCAGGCGCCGGTTGGCGACCCGTTAATGGATTATAAAGGAAACAAGGACGAAAAAAAACTCCAGGAAAAAACTGATAAGAATAAAACGAAGGAAAACAAAAAAGATCAGATCAATTACGATAATTAATCATCCCTTTCACTGCTTTCACTTTCACCCTGCTTTGGTTACTTCATACTTCGAAGGCCTGTGTAAGTAAACCCGGCTTACCAACAAACGCCGAAGTAGTATCTTTATGGCCGATGGAGAATGTTACAACCAACATAAGGCCGCCTTCAGGTTTTTCACTGGGACTAAAAGAATTGTGGCAGTACCGTGAGTTGTTCTATTTCTTTACCTGGCGGGATATCAAGGTAAAGTACAAGCAAACCTACCTGGGAGTGTTGTGGGCCCTGCTTCAACCATTAGGAATGATGGTCATTTTTACTTTTATCTTTTCCCGAACATTAAAAATTGAAACAGGCGCTATCCCCTATCCTGTTTTTGTTTTATCTGGTTTAATTCTCTGGGGGCTTTTCAACAGTTCAGTTTCTCATGCTGCGGAAAGCATGATCCAGAATGCCAATATCATCAAAAAAATTTATTTCCCACGGCTCATCATTCCCTGTTCTGCTATCCTCGTGGCACTATTTGATTTCCTGATGGCCCTGGTCATTTTTATTGTACTATGTATTTGGTATAAACAACCTGTTGCATGGGATGCTTTACTTTTTTTTCCGGCAGGTATTTTATTAACGTTGCTTGCCGCTTTTGGCCTTGGAACTTTTTTAGCAGCGCTAAATATTAAATACCGTGATTTCCGTTATGTGGTACCCTTTCTGCTGCAAGTATTGTTTTTCTCATCCCAGGTCATTTATCCTTTGCAATCAATCAACCAACCTTACCTGAAAGATATTTTAGCCATCAATCCTCTCAATGGAGCTATTGAATTATTCCGTGCAGCATTGACGGGTTTATCGCCTGATATGAATATTGTTCTTATAAGTTCGGCAGTTGCTTTGTTAGCGGCAGCCATTGGTTTATTTTATTTCCGTAAAACAGAAAATTATTTTGCTGATATAGCCTGATGTCCCCGATTATTGAAATACAAGGTTTAGGTAAAAAATATAAGCTGGCGGAAACACAGCGTTACCTTGCATTGCGGGATGTGATCAGTAATGCAGGTAAACATTTATTTAGTAAAGCCAAAAAGGAAAAAGAATTCTGGGCCCTGCAGGATATTAATTTCAACATTCAGCCCGGTGAAAGAGTTGGTATCATTGGACGAAACGGAGCAGGCAAAAGTACACTGCTGAAAATCCTCAGCAAGATCACTCCACCAACAACCGGGAATATAAAACTTCGGGGCAGGGTGGCCAGTTTACTGGAAGTTGGCACTGGCTTTCATCCCGAACTTACCGGCAGGGAAAACATATTTCTGAATGGCGCAATCTTAGGATTAAGTAAAAAAGAAATTCAACAAAAGCTGGAGGAAATAATTGACTTCAGTGGCGTAGAAAAATTTATTGATATGCCACTCAAGCATTACAGCAGTGGCATGCAACTGCGTCTTGCTTTCTCGGTGGCCGCCCACCTGGAGCCTGAAATATTATTGATAGATGAAGTGCTGGCAGTTGGCGATATGGAGTTTCAGAAAAAATGTTTGGGAAAGATGGAGGAAGTGAGCAAGCAACATGGACGAACAATTCTTTTTGTAAGTCACAACATGGGTGCTATCCAGTCATTATGCAACAAAACACTTTATTTGTCAAACGGTACTATCCAATATTTTGACACAACATATACGGTTATTGAAAAATACCTGAACGAAATTTCACTGATCTCTAATAATAGCAAAAGCTATGGAAATGGTAAAGCAAAAATAATTTCTTGTTGTTTAGAATCAAATGCTTCCTCTGTAGCTGATGCATTGCTGGGTTACCCTATAACACTTAAAACAATATTTAAAGCAAATGAGAGACTACAGGGCATCGAAGTAGCTTTTAATATTAAAAATATTTATGGCGAGATTGTTACGCATAGCACTACTCTGGACAATCGATTACAATTACAGGCCGATGAAAACGAAACAATAGCTATAAAAGCCAACATGTCTTCTTTAAATATGACGCCGGGCCCTTATTCGCTTGATATTTTCATCTTAAATAATGATGAAATGTGTCATGCCTTCACAGATTACTTTGAATTCAATGTATTAAACTCTAATAAGGTGCTTCGGCCTGATGGGTTCCCGTCACATGTCAGGATGTTTACCGATACAAACTGGAAAATTGAGTAACATGAAAGTTTATGATTGCTTTATATTTAACGATGAACTTGACATGCTCGAAGTACGGTTGAATTTTCTCAATGATGTTGTCGATCACTTTGTAATTGTAGAAGCCGAGAGAACATTATCGGGAGCTAACAAACCATTGTACTACCAGCTTAATAAACATCTCTTTTCAAAATTTCATCCCAAAATCATTCATGTTATCACTCCTGCTAACGATTTACCGGCATGGGAATATGAATTTCACCAGAGAAACTATATTAAAAAAGGACTCGAACAATGTTCAAATGATGATGTCATCTTTATTTCGGATGCGGATGAAATTATCAATATCAAAGATGTATTATCTTTTTCTGGCTTACAACTACCTGCACTTATTGAACTTCCCATGTATTACTATTTTGTCAATGTAAAAACCAATGCATGCTTTTTTGTCAATCTTGCTGGCACCTGGTCTTTCCTGAAGGATAAAGATCTCGGCTTCCGATTCCAAGATTATCCAAAATTGACCAATAACAGAATAGCTGCCAGCATGGTTCATACAGGCTGGCATTTCAGTTACCTCTTTGGATACGACATTAGTAAGTATCACGAAAAAATAGTCTCATTTTCCCATCAGGAGTACAATACGCCCTACTTTCTTGACAAAGGAAGGATACAACGCTGCATACATCTAATGATTGATCTTTTTGAAAGGCCTTTTATGAAACTATCAATAGAAGATAAAGAAATTCAACCGATACTCCCATACATAACTGGGACAAAATTGGCAGATTTGATATATGAACCTTCTTTCAAAAAATACCTATCTCCAAAAAATATCTTATTTATTTTGCATAAAAAATACTACAGAAGGGTAAAATATAAACTCCAGCAACTATTTTTCAAAAAAACTAGACTAGCAACTGAGCCATAAAATATGCCTGAGGTTTCTGTCATTATTCCCAATTACAATCATGCTTCTTTTTTAATAGAAAGAATAGAATCTGTTCTGCGCCAAACCTACACAGATTTTGAGTTGATTATCCTGGATGATGCCTCAACAGATAATAGCCATACAATTATTGAAACATACAGTACCCATCCTAAGGTCAGTCATATTGCTTACAATGAAACCAACAGTGGCTCACCCTTCAGACAATGGAGAAAAGGAGTTGAATTGGCAAAAGGTGATTGGGTATGGATCGCTGAAAGCGATGATTATGCTCATGCCGATTTTTTATTGGAAACTATGGCAAAAGCAGTCAAATGCAAAAAAGTGGCTTTGGTCTATTGCGACAGCTTCATTATCGACAATTCTACAACGGATCAAAAACAATCAAAATATGCTAATCAAAAGAATATAGAATTTAATACTACCAAATGGCTACACTCTTATTCTAACACTGGCGAACAGGAAATCAACGAGAGTCTGAAGTGGCAGTGTGTGATCAATAATGTAAGTGCCGTTTTGTTTAACCGTACACGATTGTTGAAAGAAATACCAAATGTAATTGAATACCGTTATCATGGTGACTGGCTTATCTATATTCGAATGGCTATTAACGGAAAAATTGCTTATATCCCTCAGCCATTAAACTCTTACAGAGAACATGAAAAAAATCATTCCAAATCCGAAGATTATAACAAATATTCCAAGATTGAATATTTTCGCATACTTGAGTACCTGCTTCAGGAAAATTCTGTTACTGATAAGAAGAAACTATTTTTGTATTTTATACAGAGGTATATCGGATTCGGCTTCCTGAAAGATAATGGGCTTGGGAAAAATGGCATTTACGAGTCTTACTGTAAAATAAATCGTCCACTTGCCAGAAAGGTTCTTTTTCAGCTTTTGATTAATAAATTAAAAAGAAAATAACAGCCTCATGACTGTATGTATAGCCACAGATGTATATTATCCTCTTATCGGCGGAATAGCTGGCTATATTAAATATTTAAGTGATTTGCTGACGGCAGCTGGACACACGGTTATCATACTTACAATTGACGAAAAAGCCAAAACCACAACTCCAGATACCATCAGCAAAGAAAAGAATTTTGTCAAAGTAGTTTTATCCTCAACTTATGCAAAGCACAGAGACTATTATTCACAATTTTTCCGTCCGGGCAGCTATGGCGCACCCGGATGGATAGCAATAGGAAGGGCTGTGAATGAATGGCTCAAAAATAATCATCAGAAATATAAGATTGACATTATTGAAATCAGCGACTATGGCGGTTCAGGCATATTCATGATCAATGATGACCTGCCGCCTGTTATTATAATTGGCCACTCCAGTGCATTGCAACTTGCACGGTATAATTATATTGATGATAATGCACATTTTTCGGTAGTAAAAAATTTAGAGGCTCTATCGTATGCTCATAGTGATGCGATAGTAGCTCATAGTCCCTTGAATGTTGCCGACCTAAAACGAATTACAGGGAAAAACGTACTCTTTGCCCGGGCACCATGGCTTCCACCTGTTGAAATTGATCCTGGTTCAATATCTGCAGTAAAAGATGGAGCACAAATTGTTGTTAGCGGATTGCAAATGACCAAGGGCGCTGCGATAATGGCGGAAGCCGCACGGATTGTAATAAAAGAGAATAAAAATTGGAAGGTATATTGGATTGGCGGCGACACACATACTGCACCCGGCGTGAAACCTGTTTCTTCCTATCTCGCCAGGAAATATACAGATATTTGGAACAAGCATTTCATTTGGATTGACAAAAAGGTTCATTCGATTTTATTAAAAGAAGTTCGTGTTGCAGGGATGGCCATTATACCTTCTATATGGGAAACTTTTAATTATTTCGCATTAGAAGCCGTTTTCTATCAGCGTCCGTTGCTGATGACTGAAAATACAGGAGCTGCTTACCTTTTTATAAAAGATAAAAACGTTATCACTATCCCTTCTGGTTCAGCTGAATTATTAGCTGATTCGTTATTGCATCAATGCAATAACAAATGGCGGGGTTCAATTACTACTGAATCAAAAGAAATGTTACTTGATTATTTTTCTCCGGAAAATATTATTGAAGAAAGAATAAAATTATATAATGACATAATAAAAAACAGGCAGCCCCATTTTCAGATTGCCACGGAAGCCCTTGAATTTCTTAATCAATACACCACACTTCCCCGTAAATTATATTATTCTGCAAAAAGAATTACCAAACGAATAGTGAAAGGTAAATAGAACTCAATCGAAATAGATTTGAAAAAAGAATCCCATATCGCTTTAATATGTTCCCGTCTCGATCTCCCTGGGGGAACTGAAAGAACTATCGTTAATCTTGCTAACCTCTTACATGAAAAAGGTCATGATATAACTTTACTGGTTCTAGATGAAACTGATCGTTGCTTTTATCCTGTAAATCCGGACATTCAAATTAGAAGTAAAAATTTGCATTTTGGCATTGAAAGCAAAGGTAATATGGTTACAAGAAAAATACGATTTCTTCGTAATCTCTTTCAATTAAAAAATATAATAAGGAAAATCAGACCTGAAACTATCATCAGCACTGAATACCAATTTTCCATTGCCTGTATTTTAGCGGGAGCAAAAAAAAAGGCTAAAGTAATAAGTTGGGAGCATCATCATTTTTACTGGCTTAAACGTAACCGACTTTGGCAATTTCTTTTTACTAAAACATACCCAAAGCTGGATCTGGTAGTTTGCCAGAATAAAGATGAAGTTCCATTCTTCAGGCAGATGGGATGTAGCGCAACAACCATTCCTTATCATTTACATCTGCGACCATTATTTGTTCAAAAAGAATCCAGCAGAGAAATTCTTTCGGTCGGCTGGCTTATACGCCGTAAAGGAACTGACTTACAGATGAAAGTTGCCAATAATGTATTGAAAAAATATCCAGCATGGATCTGGAGAATTATTGGTGATGGAGAATTGAAAGAGCAGCTTCTTGACTTTATAAAGGAAAATAATTTAGAAGGAAGGTTAGTATTGGAAAAACCGGCAAGTCATGATATAGTAAAATATTACCAGAATGCTTCTATTTTTGTACTTACTTCCCGCATGGAGTCTTTTGGTATGGTGCTGGCAGAGGCTATGTGCCATGGCGTTCCTGCAGTAGCATTTGATTGTGATACAGGCCCAAGGCATGTAATAACAAATAACGAAGACGGAATTTTAGTTGATACCGAAAACACTTTGCAAATGTCCAAAGCTATTTCCAAATTAATAGAAGATGCATCTCTGAGAAAAAAAATGGGGGAAAAGGCTGTCGCCAATATGCAACGCTTTTCACCTGAAAAGGTTTATGAATTATGGAAGCAACTCTTGACTCCTGACTCCTGACTCCCGACTCAATCGTCAAGCTTCAACACCGCTAAAAACGCTTCCTGCGGCACTTCTACATTTCCTATCTGCCGCATCCTTTTCTTTCCTTCTTTCTGTTTCTCCAGAAGTTTACGCTTACGGCTGATGTCGCCACCATAACATTTGGCTGTTACATCTTTCCGCATGGCGGATATTGTTTCTCTTGCTAATACTTTAGCGCCAATAGCTGCCTGTATGGCAATCTGGAATTGCTGACGGGGAACCAGTTCTTTTAATTTTTCGCAAAGCTTTCTTCCAAACTCCTGCCCTTTGCCACGGTGTATCAATGCACTTAATGCATCCACTTTATCACCGTTCAGCAGGATATCCATTTTTACAATATCCGCCTCACGGAAGCCAATCGGGTGATAGTCGAAAGAAGCATAACCTCTTGTCTGCGATTTCAGTTTATCGTAAAAGTCAAATACAATTTCTGTTAATGGCATTTCAAACAACAACTCTACCCTTGTTTGTGTCAGGTAACTCTGGTTCATTAAAATACCCCGTTTGCCCAGGCAAAGTGTCATGATGTTGCCGATATACTCCGGCTTGGTAATGATTTGCGCTTTGATAAAAGGTTCATCAATATGATCTGTTCTTACAGGATCAGGAAACTGGGTTGGGTTGTTGACGATAATTTTTTCTCCCTTCGTGGTGTAAGCAATAAAGCTAACGTTGGGAACAGTAGTAATTACCGTTTGATTAAACTCTCTCTCTAATCTCTCTTGTATAATTTCCATGTGCAGCAAACCAAGGAAGCCGCACCGAAAACCAAAACCAAGTGCCTGTGATGTTTCTAATTCGTAGGTCAGTGATGCATCATTGAGTTGCAACTTGTCCATACAATCCCGCAGCTCTTCAAAGTTGTCTGTATCTATCGGGAAGATGCCGGCAAACACCATTGGCTTTACTTCCTGGAAACCTTTGATGATCTCTTGTGTAGGATTAGCTGCTAATGTGATCGTATCTCCCACTTTTACTTCCTTTGCATTCTTGATGCCGGTGAT
Source organism: Chitinophagaceae bacterium (assembly GCA_032654705.1). Lineage (GTDB taxonomy): Bacteria > Bacteroidota > Bacteroidia > Chitinophagales > Chitinophagaceae > JJ008. The sequence continues at coordinate 729,298 of JAULAZ010000003.1, read as the reverse complement.
CAAATAACCTACATCGCCGCAGGTCACTTCGTTCCTCTCCGACATCTTCAGTTTCAGAATACCCACTTCATCGGCTGTATATTCCTGGTCAGTAGAAACAAATTTTACTTTATCACCTTTCCTGATGCGACCATTCCTCACCCTGAAATAAACGATGATGCCCCTGAATGAATTGAACATGCTGTCAAATATCAATGCCTGCAATGGCGCCTCAGGTTTGCCTACCGGCGCCGGAATTCTTTTTACAATAGCTTCTAATATCGCTTCCACACCTACACCAGTACGGGCACTTGCCAGCAAAATTTCTTCTGGCTTGCATCCAACCAAATCAATAATCTGGTCCGTCACTTCTTCAATCATGGCCCCACCCATATCAATTTTATTGATGATGGGAATGATCTCAAGGTCATTATCAATAGCAAGATATAAGTTGCTGATGGTCTGGGCTTGTATGCCCTGTGTAGCATCTACCAATAACAAGCAACCTTCGCAGGCAGCCAATGCCCGGCTCACTTCGTAGCTAAAGTCCACATGGCCGGGAGTATCAATCAGGTTGAGGATATATTCCTGGCCGTCTTTATGCTTGTAATTTATTTGGATAGCATGACTCTTAATGGTAATACCTTTCTCTCTTTCCAGGTCCATATCATCAAGTACCTGGTCCATCATATCCCTGTCGCTGATAGTGCCGGTGCTTTGCAGCAGGCGGTCAGCCAGGGTGGATTTTCCATGGTCAATATGTGCAATGATGCAAAAATTGCGGATGTTCTTCATGTACGATTTACCTCATTTTCAAGAGCGGCAAAGGTACGGGAAAGCAGCGAGGGTTTAGCCTTGAGCTGCGAGTTATTGTCACCCTGAACCTACCGAAGGGTGTGTGGTTTTTGAGGGATTATTAGCCAGCTTTTGTTCCTTGATTGAGCTTTCGTTGCGACGCTCCGTTCGGGGTTCAGTAATTCTGTTGAGCAAATACATGTAAGCTCCCCCAAAGTTCGGCCAGTAGAAATAAGAGTTAACAACGAGTGATATTGTTAATTTTAAATTTTACAAACATGAAAAGAAAGTTTACAGAAAGCCTGATTGTGGCTACCATTAAGAAACAGGAAAGCGGCATACCTGTAAAAGAAATCAGCCGGGAATAATAATGAAATAAAAAAAATAAAAATTCTTCTGTTCTCTGTACCTTACAACAACTTTCCCCGTCCCGCTGAAATCCTGGTAATTTTTTTAAGAAACAAAAACCTTGCAACATGAATCCACGATTAGAAGAAATCCGGGAACAGCAAAAGCAATCCTGGGACAAATTTTCTCCCGGCTGGAAAAAATGGGATGAGTTGACCATGGATTTTCTGAAACCCATGGGCGATGAAATCATTACCAGTATTAAACCTTCCGGAAATGATGCTGTACTGGATATAGCCGCCGGTACAGGCGAACCCGGGCTTACTATTGCCACGATGCTGGATGGGGGAAAGGTGACCATTACCGATCTGTCAGGAGATATGCTGATGATCGCAAAAGAAAATGCAGCACACCGGGGTATCCAAAATATTGAAACAACAGCCTGTGATGTTTGTGAACTGCCCTTTGCTGATAATAGTTTTGATGCAATAAGCTGCCGCTTCGGTTTTATGTTTTTCCCCGACATGCAATTAGCCACTGATGAAATGCTAAGAGTATTGAAACCGGGTGGAAGAATCGCCATATCAGTATGGAATGTGCCGGAAAAGAATTTTTGGGTTACGGCTACTATGGGAACCATCAATAAAAATATGGAACTACCACCACCGCCACCCGGCGCCCCCGGCATGTTCCGCTGTGCAAAACCCGGCTTGATGAAAGATATCTTTGAAAAAGCTGGTTTCAAAAATGTCACAGAAAAAGAAGTGCCGTCTAAACTGAACAGTGGCACCGTAGAAACCTACTGGAATATGATCACAGAAATCGGCGCTCCGGTCGTGGCGGCTTTAAGCAAGGCCGATGATGCCATGAGGGAAAAAATAAAGAAAGAAGTATTTGAAGTGGTGAGCCAGAGATATCCCGGTCATGTGGCAATAGATGCCAGCGCAATGGTGATAAGTGCAGAGAAATAATTTCAGGATGTTTTCATTCTTGTTTTTTTCTCTCATTTGCTTTCCGCATTCTTCTTAATTCTTTGGCGGTCCAGACAATAAGCGGAATGGTAACAGCAAGGATGAAAGCAACAACAATATATTTTAACCAGGGTCTCAAAAAAGGCCGGCTGCCAATAAAATACCCGGCAGATACAAAACTAATTATCCAAACTATGGAACCTGAAAACGTCAGCAATAGAAAACGGCGAAAATTAAGCCTGACGATACCAGCAACAATAGGAGCAAATGTGCGGATGATGGGTAAATACAAACCTGCCGTTAATGCCAGCCAGCCATACTTTTTATAAAAAGTTGCTGCTGTTGTAAGGTGCCGCTTCTTGTAAAACCTTGAATCTTTTTTCCGGTACAACATCGGGCCAGCGTTCCAGCCAAACCAGTAACCAGTCAGGTTCCCCAAAACCGAAGCCAATATCAGCAGGCTGCAAACCGTGAAAATATCATAGCCCAGCCCACCCGTTGCGATAAATATTCCTGTTGTAAATAAAACAGCGCCAACCGGAATAAAGAAACAGAAGAATAAGCCGGTAGTGCCGAATACCGTTAAAAATACCATCAGCAATCCGCCATACCTGATCAGCGCCTCCACATCAAAGATGGACAGCAGGTTGAATAAACTATCACTGATGCTGACCTTTATCATTACTAAATTTGAAATGATAAAGTTAGTGCAGTTTAATTTTTATGCATTTCTTTTAAGAAAAGTTGTTCTGAAAATAAAATCATAAAGCAAGTATCCTTTTCAGATCAGCATCACTAACCGTTAGGAGTTTGACGGGGGGCAGTCGGCGTGTAAGTTCTTTCCAGTTCCTGTCTTTGATAAATATTTTTTTCAGCATCGGCAGAGCTTTGTCCACCTGTTTATTATTGGCAAGAGTTATCGCTGTCCAGTATTGCATCTCAAGGTTTCCGGGTATCATTTTCATAGCAGTATTGTATTCATTCATTGCCCCGGCCATATCATTTTTCTCCACGGCCAGATCACCTTTGTTCATGTGCTCATACGCCACCTGAACGGTGTACAACCGCCGAAGTTCTTTAATGGGTTCTTTGCTGTCATCTACCCGCAGATCAATAGTTCTTTCATCCCAGGGTTTACCTTCTGATTTTGCAGGAACAATCAGTAATGCAGCCGATTGCTGCCCACGGATATCACCGCCTGCACCCTGGGCAGCTTCCAATGCAAGCAGCATTCTTTCACCCAATGGTTTGCCTGTACTTTTTCTGAAAGCATTAGCCATTGCAATTGACACCTGGTTTCCAAGCATCATATTTGATTGAACTGAAAACTGGTTACCCTGTATTTGCGTTGCATATTGAATACATCCTTTTCCTGTATGAGTAGCTACATTTCCTTTTGTATCAACAATAGCCACCTGCCTCACTTCCCTGCCTTCATCATTCTTCAATAAACTGTCTAAGGCTTGTTGCGATGTCAACCCCTTTTTAAGCAGTTCAAGTCCCCGGATACCGAATGATTTATTGACAAATGACTGGGTAGCCACTGCTCCCACACCGGCTTCAGCCCAGCTAACTGCCGTGCCAACTGAAAACCAATGGCTTTGCACCGCCACAGCCATTTCACCGGTTATGGAATCCCGTGCCACTATGGAAAAAGTATGTGCCAGAGGATTATTTGATCTGAACATTTGCGCAGGAACAGAAAAATAAAACAGGACTACAATAGCTGACAGTAGCATTTTTATTTTCATAAAAACAATTTGATTAAAGATAGATGGAAGTTTAATACAAGACAAAAATCTACTATGGGATCTCATTACCCGCCCTGTAATCAGTGTTATTCAGATAATGAGAAAAATTATACAAATAAAAAAACCGGGATATGCTGAATTTAGCAGTTGACTTATCTAACAGTAAACAAACTATTTTTGCCATCTTTGCCTGGTTTAACAGATAAATATATGAAACCCATCTTTATTGTTTTGCTGCTTTTGATTTCTGCAAAAGGTTATTCACAGCATTATATTAACAAGAACAGAAGCGATGTAAAAGAAATGCTTGGCAAATCTTTCTTAAACCTGCCAGGCACTTCTGCCAAAATAATTGAAACGGACAGTTCCATAACAAGAGAAGTGAAAGGCCCGGGAGAAACAATCATACAGGAAATATATATTTTCGACAAATCAGGCAAATGCAATGCAGAAAAAACAATCACCGCCTGCGACTCTTGTATTGAAAAACTACTGAAGAGGGTTATTGATAATAAAAAATACAGGTGGAAGAAAATTAATCTTAACCAGTATATTTCAAAATATACAGAAAGATTACTGCTGGAAACTCAGGCAATCAATAATAAATTTTCATTTACCATTCTCAGAACAGGGCTTGACAGGAAAACGTACCGCTCACTGATCAAAAACAGATAACTATTTCTTCCTTGTTTTCACTAAGTCGTTCAGCAATTTATTTTTTGAAATAACCCAAAACGACGTACTACCGTTCATCAAATCAAACTGTAAATTTTTATATAATTTTTTATATTGGCCTGTCATTGTAAAAAATTATCAAATGAAATTTCAAAAGGATTTTACCAGGACTGTTTTACTGACTGGTTTGCTGGCAGGAGGACTTGATGCCACTGCTGCCAGTATTCAATACAATATTAAAACGGGTATGAACCCGGCAAGGGTATTTCGCTATATTGCCAGCGGTGTATTTGGAAAGAATGCGCTTTCAGAAAATCTTTATGGCATGGCAGCGTGGGGTCTATTCTTCCACCTGGTAATAGCCATGATATTTACATTCTTATTCTTTTTATTCTATCCCCGTATAATAATGATGTTAAAGAATAAATACATCACAGGCATCCTGTATGCCATTTTTGTATGGACTGTGATGAACCTGGTAGTGGTGCCGCTAACTTTCGGAACAGGAATAGCCGTTAAATTTCCCGCTGCACTGATAGCGGCAGGGATTCTTATCATAGCAATCGGCCTTCCCATTTCGCTGATGGCAAACAGGTACTATTCAAAAAAAATAGTAGCTAATTAATTTTCCAGCAAACCATCATTTTTCCATTTATTAAACACAGAGATAACACTGTCGGAAAGCCGGGTATTGCTTCTGAATGGCATAAAGCCTTTGTCTGCCGGATTAAGTTCAATGCGTCTGATCATTTCATCAATATCTGTTCTCACACTTACATAAGTGTCAAAAGCTTTTTTGCGGCCACCTTTGGCAGGAATATGGCAGGGAGCACAATAGTTTGATATTACCACTGAAAGCCCCGTTGCATAAGTTGTTTTAGGTATGCGTTTTGACGCTGCATTCTTCCCGGGATTACAATTTGAAAATACAAGCAAGGCGCCTGTTATTACTGTTAGTGTAAGAATTTTTCTCATGTTGGTGTTTGTTTATTGATAAATATATAGAAATTATTTATTACAACCCATCTTATGGATGACCGAATGCTTCAGGTTGCCAGTGGTAATTATCCTTTTTATATGGTAATGCGCTTAAAAGACGTATCCGGTAACTTTGCCAACTTGTATGATAAATGCTACAGCTAAAACATACCGGAATGCTTTTTCGGGTTTGTCCAGGGAAACATGGCTCCAGTCGCTGGTTATGCTGATCAACCGCAGCGGCACCATGGTGGTACCCTTTATGACTTTATATCTCACCAGCAAAATGGGCTTTACAATTGGCCAGGCGGGTGTTGTATTTGGTATGTTTGGGGCAGGCGCCTTCAGTGGCGCCTGGGTGGGTGGAAAGCTAACAGATAGAATTGGATTTTATCCCGTACAGTTAATGACGCTTACCGGCGGCGGTCTTCTATTTTTTACGCTGGGGCAGATGAGGACCTATCCGCTGATCTGCATATTTACTTTCCTGCTCAGTTTTGTTAATGAGGCATTTCGCCCTGCCAACTCCACTGCCATTGCTTCTTATAGTAAAGAAGAAAACCGTACCCGTTCATTTGCATTAAACAGGTTGGCTATTAATCTTGGATGGGCAGTAGGTGGTGGCCTTGGCGGTTTCCTGGCACATATAAATTATGAATTGCTCTTTTGGGTAGATGGAAGTACAAATCTGGCTGCCGTCATTTTGTTGTGGTTGTTTCTAAAGCCTGTGCTGTACAAATCTCCTGAAAAGAAAAATATTAATGCACCGGCCCTACAACCGGCTTATCAAGACAAGATATTTATCTATTTTATTTTTATAACCATCCTATTTGCCGGTTGCTTTTTTCAGTTATTCACTAATCTTCCTGTTTACTTCAAAAAAGAATTTCATTTTTCAGAACCCTTTATTGGGTTCTTAATGGCCATCAATGGAATTATCATTGCATTGGTGGAAATGGTGCTTATTTACAAACTGGAAGGAAAAAGAAAAAACATGTTCTATATCACCATCGGGGTTTTTCTTATGGGGCTTTCTTTTTTAATGCTAAACATTCCATTGTCGCCTGCTTTCGTTGCTGTCAGCATGATTATCATGATAACATTTGGTGAAATACTTTCCATGCCTTTTATGAACAGCTACTGGATTACAAGAACAAAAGATTCAAACCGCGGACAATATGCGGCGCTATACACCATGGCATGGTCAGTGGCTCAAACATTTGGCCCGATGGGCGGGGCACAGTTGGCACAATACGCCGGGTTTAATGTATTATGGTGGGCCGTAGGTGGTTTTTCTATTCTTGCATCTTATTCTTTTTGGAGGTTAAGCAAAATCTAAAACTGCTTTCACTACTCAATTATTATTTCATGCTATTCAGCCAAACTCATTGTTTAAGAAACTGAAATAACTGCCATATATTTCCTTAAATTTCAAAGCATGCTCTTCCGGCCTGCCCCCCATCAGCTTTCAAAGAAACACAAACGGCAAACCCGTACATTTGTCAAAATAAATTTTCATGCAAAGGCTATTCAAATTATTACTGGTTTTATCTTTTACTATTACTGCCAGCGCACAAAAAGTCATTCAGCGGCCAAAATTAGTTGTGGGCATCATATTAGACCAGATGCGTTGGGATTACCTGTATCGTTATTATGACCGCTATGATGCCAATGGCGGTTTCAAAAGAATGCTGGGCCAGGGCTTCAGTTGTGAAAACACCATGATACCATATACTCCCACTGTTACAGCCGTTGGACATAGTTGTATTTATACCGGATCTGTGCCGGCAATCAACGGAATTGTTGGGAATTTTTGGTGGAACAAACAACAAATGAAAACCGTGTATTGCACGGATGATAAAAATGCAAATACAGTCGGCAGTAATTCTTCATTGGGAAAAATGAGTCCTGAAAATTTGCTGGTAACTACTATTTGTGATGAACTGAGGCTGGCTACAAATTTTAAAAGCAAAGTTATTGGTCTGTCATTGAAAGACCGGGGAGGCATTTTACCTGCCGGCCATAGCGCCAATGCAGCTTACTGGTATGATAATACAATCGGAAGTTGGATCACCTCTACCCATTACATGAATGAATTGCCAAAATGGGTAACTGATTTTAATGCGCAAAAATTGGTTGATAAATATTACCAGTCCGGATGGAATCTTCTTTATCCTGATAATACTTACCTGCAGAGTACAGCAGATGAGAAACCATATGAAGCAAAACCTTTCGGTCCAAAATTTCCCTATGACTTAAAAAATTTTGTTGGAAAAGATTATTCAAAAATTGCTGCCACACCAATGGGCAATACCTATACTGCTGAATTTGCCAAAGCAGCTATTACCGGCGAGCAGCTTGGTGCAGATAATATAACTGACTTCCTGGCCATCAGTTTTTCTTCTCCTGATTATATCGGGCATACGTTCGGGCCCAATTCAGTAGAAGCAGAAGACGATTTTCTGAGGTTTGACAAAGAACTGGGTAGCTTACTTGATTTTCTTGATAATAAAGTTGGCAAAAACCAATACACCGTTTTCTTATCTGCCGATCATGGCGTGGCACATGTGCCTGAATTTTTGCAGGAGAATAAACTTCCAGGGGGAAGAATATATCTGAATACGATGATGAGCCAGTTAAATAAAACACTGAATGATAAATACAATATCAGCAATATTATTGTTGCCAATGATAATTACCAGTTGCACCTGAACCACCCGTTACTTGATTCAGCTAAAGTGGATAAAAAGGAACTAATAAAATGGGTTGTTGATAAACTATCTTCTGATTCAGCCATAGCAAGAGTTTTTGCAATAGAAGACCTGAATATAGTACCACTGCCAGCCACGATAAGAAATATGCTGAACAATGGTTATTACCCGCCACGAAATGGCGATATACAAATAATTCTGAAGCCCGGTTATATTGATGCTTATAGTGGAACAGGCACCACGCATGGCCTTTGGAATCCTTATGACTCGCATATTCCGTTGTTGTGGTACGGATGGGGCATTAAACCCGGCAAAACAAACCGTGAAGTATATATGACCGACATTGCCCCAACGCTTGCTGCCATGCTGCATATCCAAATGCCAAGCGGTTGTGTGGGCAAACCAATTGAAGAAGTACTAAAATAAAATTATTGGCAAACAACTAATGGCTCTCTGAATATTTATTTACAAAAAAATAAAGCCCTGAGTTTATGAAAAAAATTAAATGGTTTTTGCTTTTTGTTTTACCAGGTACCAGCATTTTAACCAATGCACAAATATCTCCTGTCGACAGTATCAAATTTTTTAAGGATGAAGGATTAATTAATATAACGCTGACAACGGATATTAAAAAGCTGCAAACAGAGAAGGGAGTAGAAGTGTACCAGGATGCCACTGTCAACTTTAGTTTTCCCGACAGTTCTGTAATAGATGAAACAATAAAAATAGCGGCGAGAGGGCATTTCCGGAGGGAGCTCTGCTACATCCCGCCCCTGCTGCTGAACTTTCACAATACCACTTCTCCCAAACTATCTTCATTGGGCAAACTGAAACTGGTGATAGGCTGCGGCAGTAATAACACTGATGAGCAATTAGTGCTAAAAGAATATTTGATTTATAAAATTTATAATTTGCTTGAAGAGAAAAGCTTTAGGGTAAGACTGGTAAGAGTCAATTACCGGGACACAAGGAACAAACTAAAACCATTCTCCCAATATGCTTTCTTCATAGAAGATGACAAGGATATGGCCAGGAGAAATCATTGTGTAAAAGAAGATAAAGCCCAGGTTCTTACAGAAAGCACCAACAGGTCGACGATGACAAAAGTGGCTGTTTTTGAATATTTGATCAGCAACGGCGACTGGTCGGTACCTGTTAACCATAATATCAAGCTTATTTATAGTAAAAAAGATAAAACAGCACTTCCTTTTGCTGTACCGTATGATTTTGACCATTCCGGTTTTGTAAATGCAGGATATGCCGTGCCCGATGAATTATTAGGCACTGAAAAAGTAACTGAAAGAGTTTACAGGGGATTTGCAAGAACAATGGAGGAACTTGAGGCTACATTCACTGTTTTCAGGAATAAAAAAGATGGCATTACAAGTCTTATAAATAATTTCCCCTTGTTAAGTTCCCGGATCAAAAAAGAAATCGTGGAGTATGTGGATGAATTTTACAGCATAATTAATAACAAACGACAGGTGCAATCCATATTTATTGATAATGCACGGGGTAAATAATCAACATTAAAAAATTAACCATATAAACTTATTATCACCATGGAACTAAAAGAACAGTTTGAACAGGCCGCAACCGATAGTAAAACTCTTTCTGCGAAACCTGACAATGAAACCTTGCTTCAGCTTTATTCATTATACAAGCAGGGAAGTATTGGCGATGTAAATATGGATCCTCCATCAAACCCTTTTGATTTTGTTGGCAAAGCCAAATATGAAGCATGGGCTGCATTAAAAGGAAAATCAACAACTGATGCCATGATGGAGTATGTAGAACTCGTAAAAAAACTGAAAGGCTAATGAAGGATGTTAGCCTCAAGTGAAGAATAAATTTCATCCATCTTTTTTCCAATTACTTCATAGCTGAATTTGCATTGCGCATCTTCAGCTATTTTATTGTGACTGTACTTTACATAATCATTCATCATCTTCTGCATTGCGTTGGCCAGGGCTGTTTCATCTTTTGGCTCAATCAATACTCCGTTGCTTTCATCCAGTAATTCCGGGATGCCTCCTGCGTTGGTGGCAATTACCGGCAATCCGCAACATAATGCTTCACCGATTACGCAGGGAGAATTTTCAATATTGCTGAACAGGATAAGACAATTGGACTGCTGCATTTCATTTGCTACCTGCGCATACGAAATTTCTCCACGAAAGATAACTTTGTCATCCGTTAAACCCAATCCGGCAGCATAATGCCGGATGGCGGGGTCGGTATCTCCTGCCATTACTAATTGAACATTACTTAGTTTTTCAGCAAACAATTTAAAGGCGCTGAGTATTCCTTCAGCGTTTTTAAGTGGTACCATATTGGATACATGAATAAAGCGAAAAACTGAATTTGTTTTTTCTTTATAAAAAAACAAATTAGTATTTACAACATTAGGAATAACGGCATAGTCTTTTTTTAGCACCAGCCGGTTTACACCTTCTGCGAGGTAGCGGCTCACACTGATAAACTTTGTGGCGTTGTTGAAAATCATTTTGGTAAAATTCCTGAATCCATTATTCCGGGTGGAGTAATTCATTTTTTCTACCTCATTATAAATCCCCCAGTGCTCAGTAACTAAATAAGAAACTCCAAATCTTCTTTTCATCCATAATGCCATTAACCCGGCTTTCATTGGTATATGTACATGAACAAGATCAGGAAGGCCATATTCAGCAATGTACTTTTTGATTGCCTTCCTGTAAAGACTAAATAAACGATACTGCCCAATAAATCTACCAGGAACTGAAGATGATTTTTTAAAATATATAATTTGCTCGGTAAGCTGGCCTTGCTTATTAATCTCCTCTACTGTTTTTTTGATCTGCCCGCTTGCATCGCCAATAACATGAATCACATAAATATCATTATATAAGGCAGCTGCTCCGGCATGACGTTGAATAAAGTCACCGTTGAAAGGTTCCGTTTTACCCGGATACCAACTGCAAAGCCAGAGTATTTTCTTTTGCCCCATCAGGGAATAAAAATAACCTAACATGAATTGTAAACAAAATCTGCCCTGGCAAACATGTAAAGTCAAATAAGCATTAAATTTGATTATGGCCCTGCACAAAAAACTCCACAACTTAATATCAGAAATTAACACCGGCTTTGGCACCAGCAGTAACAATACCGGTGGCCGTTTTATAAACAAAGACGGACAGCCTAATGTGATTAAAAAAGGTGTAGGCATACTGGATCGTTATAGTTGGTACCACACCCTGCTTGGCATGAAGCTCTGGAAATTTGGGTTACTGCTGTTTACGATCTATATCGGTATCAACCTTGTTTTTGCAGGCATTTATTATATGGTGGGTATTAATCACCTTGGCGGTGTAAACACTGGTTCTTCTTTAAAAAATTTTACGGAAGTATTTTTCTTCAGCGCACAAACATTCACTACAGTTGGCTATGGACGTATCAGTCCGGTGGGTTTTGCAGCAAGCGCCATTTCCACTTTAGAAGCATTTCTTGGCCTGCTGAGTTTTGCCATTGCCACAGGTTTGTTTTATGGCCGGTTTTCCCGGCCCCAGGCATTCCTGAAGTTTAGCAACAATGCCCTGATAGCGCCATATAAAAATGGTTCAGCATTAATGTTTCGCATGGCACCATATAAGAATAATAACCTGTCTGATGTGGAAACGAAAGTTACACTTGCTGTCAGCACTGAAGAAAATGGAAAGTTAACTGATAAATTTTTTGACCTCGAACTGGAATTTGCAAAAGTAAACGGCCTTTCGCTAAGCTGGACGATTGTTCACCCTATTGATGATAAAAGCCCTTTTTATGGACTCAGCAAAGAAGACATTGCAAGTACTGACATGGAAATCATGGTATATGTAAAAGCATTTGATTCTGTTTTTTCCAACAATGTTACCACCAGAACTTCTTATGTTAGTTCTGAAATTATTTGGGGCGCAAAGTTCAGACTGATGTACCATCCCAATGAAGACAAATCCAAAACCATTCTTTCTGTAGATAAGCTTAATGTATTTGACAGGGTAACATTACCAGGAACTGCAGGGGCAATTTCCAATTAATTCAAAACAGGAACCAGTCGGAGAAATTCCCGGCGGTTCAGGTAATAAAACGTTACAAGGTAAATCAGCGGAAGAAAACTAAACACTTTGATGGGCGTTATGCCTGTAAACATCCCGGTTAAATATAAAATTGCCAGCACCATGGACCCCACCAGCAATTGCCGGTCGGTAATGGCACAGCTTACTTTGAAACAACAAACGGGAAGATCTTTGTACACCAGCTTAAGAGGCCTGGTAATATGATACCCGTCGGTAACAACAATTTTCGGATTGTTTTCCGGCACTGGTATCACCACTGGTTTGGTATTGAGCAACGGATATATCTCTTTCCCGTTCACCACGGCCCTGATCTTTAAAAAACTCAGCAGCACCTGGTTTTTACGCTGAAGAATGATATGGTAGGGAGTAGTGATAGTTGAAAGTTTATAGTTGAAAGTTGAAAATTAATAATGCCACAGCATATTCATTTTTCAACTTTCCATTCTTCATTTTCCATTCTCAACTTTCCTCTTATTTCAACGCCTTGATAATCTCTATAAAATCTGCCGCCACTATTGAAGCGCCGCCTACCAGGCCACCGTCCACATCAGCACAGCCAAACAATTCTTTTGCATTATTAGCCTTTACGCTTCCCCCGTAAAGAATTGATATTTCATTGGCTACTGCTGCACCGTATTGTTTGGCTAATACAGAACGTATATATGCATGCATTTCTTGTGCCTGTTCTGTAGTGGCTGTTTTGCCCGTGCCAATAGCCCAGATAGGTTCATAAGCGATGATAATATGTTTTATCGCATTAGCATTAAGATGAAACAGCGATTCTTTTAATTGCACTTTTACAAAATCATTTTGCGTGGCTGCTTCCCGGATACTTAAAGGCTCACCACAACAGAAAATGGGAGTAATAGATTGTTCAAGACATAAGTTTACTTTTTCTGCAAGCAGGGCATTGCTTTCAGCAAAATATTCTCTCCGCTCACTGTGCCCGACAATACAATAATTGATTCTCATGGAATGAAGCATCTCTGCAGACACTTCGCCGGTATAGGCGCCGGATTTTTTATGATGGCAGTTTTGCGCAGCCACTTCATAATTATATTCCTCTTCCACTTCGCTTCTTGTCATAATTAAATAGGGATAAGATACAGCAAAGATTACCTGCCGGTTATATTCCAGCCGGATATCAGCACCAAGAATTTCATCCAGTAATTTTTCTCCATTCTGATAGGTCAAATTCATTTTCCAGTTAGCCGCAGCGATTTGTTTTCTCATACTTTATTATTGTTGATTATTGGTTGTTTATTAATGATCAGGAAAGCTGTTAGCTGTTAGCTTTTTTAAAATTTCTCAAACACATACTTCAAAATAATTTTCTCATTATCGTTCATCGTTTCGCCCTTCAGTTGTTTCCAATCCTCAATATCAGGGAAAACTTTTTCCAGTTCATACCGTTTTATTCCTTCGCTGCCCCAGGAGAAACTGGGAATGTATTTTGGTGTAAGCCCTGTGCCAAACACATTGCAGCAAACACCTATCACCGTACCGGTATTGATAGCTGTATTGACGGCTGTCTTCGAATAATCGCCCATCATCACCCCGCATTTATTTCCTGCATTCATCTCTCCGCCGGGTGTCCATACTCTTACAGCACTTGCGTTATTCTTCAGGTTGCTGTTGGTAGTGCCGGCGCCTAAGTTGCACCACTCGCCTATTACCGAATCGCCAAGATAACCATCGTGGGCTTTATTACTGTAGCCAAATAAAACGGAATTTTTTATTTCGCCACCAACCACACAACGTGGACCCAGCGTGGTGGCGCCATATAGTTTTGTTCCCATTTTTAAACAAGCTCCTTCGCCCATGGCAAATGGGCCGCGGATGATGCAGCCTTCCATTACCTCGGCATTTTTCCCGATATACACCGGACCGGTAGATGCATTGATGATGCTATGCTCTACCCTGGCTCCCTTTTCAATAAATACCTGTGATGGTTTTATTACCCGGTTAGTTTTAGAAATGGGTTGTGATTTCCTTTTCTTTGTCAGCAATTCAAAATCCTGGCGGATGGCGCTATCATTTAATTGAAAAATATCCCATGGATAGCAAATGGTTTGTATATCCGACTTTACTGCCACGGCTTTTGTCACCTTTATTTTATATTTCCCCTGGATTTGTTTTTTGGTGACCCGGAAGATAATACCGGAGCTGCCACCTGCGGTAATAAACTCGCCGTCTTTTAGTTTCCGGGTGGCTTTTACCAGTTCATCATTTGGCAGCAGGTTACCATGAATGATAAAACACACATCATCTCCTGCGGCTTCATCAATGTTTACGGAACGGTCGAGGTCTTTGTAATCATTTTCTTTTTTGTCGAAGGAGGGCAGGCCCAGCCAGCGTTCCCATTTTTGCCTGATGGTGAGGATGCCCACCCTGATATCCTGTATCTGCCGGGTGAGGGTAAAGGGGTGGAGGTTTTCGGGCTGGCAAAATTCTTCGGTGAAAATAATTTTATTCATACTGGTAACAGACTGTAAAAATAAGAAACCTGCCGGTGACGGGGGTTGCTTTTTTGCAGAAAGGAGAAGCCGTCCCACCTCGCCTGAGGCGAGACGGTTTTCCACAATGTGAACTCTTTTTTCCTCCTCTCATTTGGCATTTACTTAGTTTGGACAGGTGAAAGACACAAGAACTATTTTGCTAGCCATACTTTCTGTTGCATTGGTGAGTACATGGGTCTATCATCTCTATGATAAATCAGTTTACACTAGCCATAAAAATGAAGTATTCATTAAAGATTCCGCCGCAGTAGCACAGGGCATCCAGGATTCACTGCAAAGAATTTATTCCCTCACCATCAATAACCTCGGCACTCAATTAGACTCTACCAAAAACACCGCCGGGCAATTGAAAGGAGAACTCAATACAAAACTCTCCGAGATATATCGCCTGCGGGCCGAAATCGCTGCTATCCTGAAAAAAAACAATGTAAAAAAAGAAGACATCGACCTGGCCCGGAAAAAAACCGCCGAGCTTCAGCAACTCGTCCTTGAATTGCAGAATAAAAACAGCAGCATCGAAGAAGAAAAAAAACAGATCAGCGCTGCGCTGGATGAAGTAAACGTACAGGTAAAAAACCTCGAGGGCAATATGCAGCAGCTAAGCCAGGAAAATAAAGTGCTGACAGAAAAAGTAAAACTGGCCTCTGTATTCGTTGTATCAGAATTAAAACTCACCCCTGTCATGGTTAAAAATGACAAGGAAGTAGAAACCAACCTGGCAAGAAAAGCAAGCAAACTCGTTGTGTCTTTTGATGTACAGAACAATTTGAACCAATACAACAATACCGAAGTGTTTGTAGTAATAACACAGCCCGATGGTAAAGTGATGAAGAACGATGTATGGGAAGATTTTTCAATGGAAACCAGCGATGGCGGAAAAATAAGCTACACCCGCCGGGTAAAATTTGACTACCAGAAAGGCGAAACAAAACATTTGGTATTTACTCTCAGCCCCGATGATTACCAGGATGGAAATTACTCCATGCAGGTCTATCACAACGGTTATAAAATTGGGGAAACCACAAAAACACTCAATTAAATAGAAAGTCGTCCCACTATTAATGAGACGACTCCTTTTTCTTGCTTGCCGGTAGGATTGGTTGCGACTTTGGGGCCTGGCGATTTTCCGCCTGACCCGTGATTGTGACTATAATTTCACGAATCTCAACTTAATAGACTCCCCATCCGCCCTTTTCGCTGCAAGGAAATAGATCCCTGCGGGTATTTTTTTTATATCAACCAGTTGAATCTTGGATGTAACCTGTATTTCCATCACGGTTTGCCCCTGCAGATTCGTCATCTGGAGCATATTTCCCACCCACCTTGTATCGTAGGCCATGTCAAGGGTAATAAAGGAACTGGCCGGGTTAGGATATAATTGCACATGCAGCCACTGCGGATCGGTCTCGGGCAAAGGCGACTCAAAAATCAGCGGCATATTTAATCCTTTGGATGTAAGAAGGGAGTAGCGGGGGCCACCCGGATCAAATAAAGCCCTTATTCTTGCTTTCTGGCCTTTGGTAAAAAGATTCATACATGCATCGCTGGTAAAGTCCATATAGTTCATGTACATGTCGCCATTGGGGCCATTGCCACAGGTAATTCTTGAAGTTGAAGGACAACCCGAAGTATAGCTGGCTTGTTTTGGTGTATCATCCACCCCATCATCACCGCAGTTCTCATCACCCCACAAATGTTTCAGGCCAAGCCAGTGACCTACTTCATGCACAGCAGTCTTGCCCATATCATATCCGCCGCCTGAATTAATTGCAGTTACGGCGCCAAAGTCCAGCACCAATCCATCTTTTGCCACATCGCTGCCGGGCAGGCTGGAGTAGCCGGCCAGTCTATCTAATTTACATATCCAGATGTTGAGATAGCTTTTAGCATCCCAGGCATCATCCCCCATAGCGGAAGAAAATTTCATTTTATCATCCATCCCCCATTTGGTAACAGGGGTATATTTTCTGACAATACCGTTAGTGTATCTGCGGCGGCTGTCTGATGTGGCCAGCCGGAATTCAATTTCCACATCGGCGGCCAGTGATTTAAAATAAGAAGGAGTTTTTACCGAGTCCGCATTCCGGTGACGAAAACAACGGTTCAACACTTCTACCTGGCTTTGCACCTGTGCATCTGTTATTTTCTCTGATGGGTCATGATATAATACATGAACAACAACCGGGATGACAATGACGTTGCCTTCCACCCGGCCGGCAATATTATTTTCAGCAGCCACGGCATGTTGCCTGGTAAATGTTTCAATGGCGTTCATTCTTTCTGCCAACGAAGCGTCATTCTTTATCAACACCTGCTGGTAGGCAAAAGTAGTGCAGCGTTGTGCCGTAAGCTGGCTGGCAAACACCAGTGCAAAAACTGTAATGATGAACCCCTTCCTCATAGACCCTTTTCATTTGCTCATTAATAATCCATGGCAAAAAATTACTGCCACGAGTTATTCAAGTGGAATTGGAAATAAATACTACTTCGCTAAAGCTTTGTAGTACGAAAAAGGATAAATGGGAATTAAAAAAGGCGTCTCAGGGATACGATTTTGCGGAAGAGTTTTCTGTGGACAAGGCTATGAATTCCTAAAGATAATTTTTTTTATCTATTGTGCAAGAAGTATTTGTATCGTAGTTTTCCGATTTACTGCTTTCCTTGTGTAAGCTTTAACAGGGAGTAGCCATAACAGTTCATATTTTTGTTTCAAATCAATTTTTTCATGAAGAAAATTCTGCCCATCATCCTGCTGTCTTGTTTCGTAACCTGTAAAAATAAGGAGGACAATAACCAAAACGGTAATACAACTGACCCCAACGCCCCGAAAGGAATGAGTTATTCCATTGTTAGCACTTACCCGCATGATACCTCTTCTTACACGCAGGGTTTGATTATTTATAATGGCGTCATGTATGAAGGCACCGGGCTTGAAGGAAAATCAAGGCTGATGAAAGTTGATCTTAAAACAGGGAAGGCGCTGCAAAGCATTGACCTGGACAAAAAAATCTTTGGTGAAGGGGTTACTATTTTAAACGACACAGTGTATCAACTCACCTGGAAGAATAAAGTTGTGTTTGTTTACACCCTGAAAGATTTTAAAAAGATAAAAGAAATACCGCTGGATATTGAGGGCTGGGGACTGACCAATGATGGAAAAAATTTAATTGTAAGTACCGGCGGCAGCGATTTATTTTATTACGAACCTTCCACCTTTAAATTATTAAAAACCCAAACGGTAACTGATGCCGGCAGTCCCACGCATGATCTTAATGAACTGGAATATATCAATGGCTTTGTGTATGCCAACCAGTATGAAGCGCCTTATATTTTCAAAATAGATCCGGCCACCGGTATGATAGTGGCCAAAGCTGATCTTACCGGCATGTGGGACAGAATAAAAGCAATTAACCCCGAAGCGGATGTACCCAATGGAATTGCTTATGATGCCGCATCAAAGAAAATTTATATTACGGGTAAATTGTGGCCGGAATTGTATGAGGTGCAGTTTAGTCAGTAATGCCTCCCTGCCCTCCGAAGGAGGGGTTTAGACTCCGATAATTTTCATATTTATCATTGTGATGAGACCTCAAACATTCTGCTGATAACAGGGGATACCTACGGACAACCGGGGCACACCTCAGGACATTGGAGCAGGAAAAATTTCAATTATATAGCACGGGGTAAGTTAAAGTGCTTTTTATTATTCCTGATTGATCAAATATGAAAAGCACCTTGACTCCGCTTCCAATTCTTCTTATTCCCTTCCCCGCCGAGTGTCCTAAAATTAACGCTTCTAAGCCGATGTCTCACCGCCAGGTTTTGTGCGTGGGGTGGACTCGGCGTTCTTCTCTACTGGCACAGTCAAATTAATATCCGCCAGCTCACAATAATTCAGCACTTCATAAATACCCTGCCCACCGGTAATATAATATTTTGCAGAGCTATGTTCATAATCCACTGGTGCGGCAGCAAGGTTCCATTTCCCTTTACACGGATTATGATGCATATAGTTCAGCTTCTGCACCATATATTCATTTGTCCGGCATTCTTTCCAGTCAAACGAATCCTCCCATACTTCATGCTTCTTATTTCTTTCCTTGTCCTTAGCCTGAACAGACAAATACAGCTGATGCAGCAATTTTTCTTCGTTTTGCTTTTTTAGTTTTTCTATGATTTCGTAAGCAATAAAACGTTTGCCGTTCCCAACTATTGTATTAATAGATTGCCTGGTATTACGAAAGGCAATCAAAGCATGAACATGGTTAGGCATAATCACATACCCTGCAATATAGTGGCCCCTGCTTTTCAGATGATCAAACCAATCATATACAAAATCATAACCATTGGTAATCTCTATCAATGGTTTCCACTGATAGCAGGTAAAAGTGATAAAATATACTCCCTCTAATTCAGTAATCTGTCGCTTTACCGGCATTACCGAATGTACGAATTTTTGGAGCTGTATTCAATAACCACGGCGAGTGCCACAGCCCGATCGCACAAGGCTATCTGACACATCGCCTTTGAACGTTAAGCATTTTTTGTGGAGAAAAGCCGATCTACTTATTTATTACATAAATCACCGAACTGCATTTCTTCACATTACCTAGTGCTTTCAGGTTCGAACGAAGACCGTTAAAGAAAGAAGCAAAGAGGTTTGTCTTCCCCTGCCTGTATTTACTGCTTAGCATAGAAATATAAAAACTATCATACCACATGGGCTTACAAGCAAGCAAATTCAATCCATTCTTTTCCATTAATGCCTGCATGGAACGGGGAGAAAAATGATACAGGTGCCTCGGCACATCGTAAGCCGCCCAGCATTCCTTATATATATCCGCATCTTTTGAAGTATAATTGGGAACGGCAATAAAGAGCCTGCCGTTTTCTTTCAATAATGATTTTAACTGCTGAACATAAGCGGAGAGATCATGCACATGCTCCAGCACATGCCAGAGAGTGATGGCATCATAACTGCCGGCTTTCAATTGATAAAAGCGGCTGATATCTTCCAGTTCTATATTATGTATTTTCTTCGCCACAGCTTTTGCATCTGCATCGGGTTCAAGCCCGGTAACCTGCCAGCCATTTTGTTTCATTTCATTTACAAAGGCGCCTGTGCCGCTGCCTACATCTAATAACTTTCCAGATTTGACGCCGGTTATTTTCTCCACCAGCTTTCTTTTCTTCCGCAACGTTCTTTTGCGAACTGATTGATACAAACGATTAATAAGTCCCTTTGAAGTATCGGTATGTGATATATAATCTTCCGACTTATAGTAAGGCACAATGGAGACTGCATCCGGAACATCCTGTGTAAACCGGAGTGAGCAACTATTACATTCCGCAATGGGAAAGTTTTTTCCACTAACGGTATAATCCTTTGCAGATAAAACATATTTTATTTCGGCAGATCCGCAAACAGGGCAATGGGTATAATGAATGAAAGCTGGCATATGAGATTGGCAAAGTAAAATCAAAATCATCAAATGGCCTTATGTAATAATCCCACCCCTCCACTGTCATTATTTTTTAACCACAGAGTTCACAAAATGTTTTCACAAAGAACACAGAGATATGGTATTTGAGTATTCACTTTGTGTGCCCTGTGAATACTCCGTGATCTTTGTGGTAAAAAAAAACTTGAGACACCCTGGCAAAGGGATCTCACAACACATGAATCATTTTGGGGTGGGCTATGGAAGAATCTCATACGGAGCCGATGTTTCCAATGGAATTAGTTTCTGTTCATTTGCCGTAGAAGAAACATCAAGTCCATGCTCAGAAAAATACCAGCCAATAAACATGAAAGCCAGCAGAGCAATAATTAAGGAGGGTATCCACCAATAAGATTTTTTTCCTGGAGATTGATTAAGCATTTCCGTCATTTCAACGGAAGTCTTATGATCCTCTCCCACCCTTACCATGTGCTCAGCTTTTTCCCGGATTATCTTCTCCGCCATTACAGGTGCTCCAAAAATTTTATTTTCCGAAGAAACAAATTTTATTTCAGCAGCAAGACCCTTGCTTAATGTGCCTACGCCATCCCATGCAATTATATCTCCGCTGCCGATTTGTTTTTTTAAATCAAATGCAAAATCATTGAAGCGGATGATAGCATCACGATCAGAAACATGCAGTGCCCCTCCCATCCACTTAAAAAAATGAGTAGCCGGAGAATCAGTAGCCGCCTGCAAACTGACAGCATAGGAAGGCGGGTGCATTTGCTTATTCACAAAATCATTTACTACTGGTTTTCTTTCCATTAAGAAAGTGCCGATGCCCGGTATGGATAATTTTTTATGAAGAATGAAATATTGATACAGCGTTTCGTACATCATTTGTTCTTTTGATCGAACGAAAATACAATACCACCGGTAAAGTTGAAGCCATAAACCGGGTACTGGTTCCAACGCTGGTATGATTTATTCAGGAGGTTATTAAGCTGTGTCCACAAATTCAGGTTCTTTGTTATTTTAAATTCAAGACCCGCATTCAAATCAAAAGCTCCGGCCAGTTGTCCGGCGCTGCCGTCTTTCTTCAGGTATTGCGGGCCACTCCATGCAAACAAATCTGTTTTCAGCCAAAGATCCTTAATTACATGAAACCGCATATTAGCTTTTAATTCCAGTGGCAACAGCCCCCATGCTTTGGCATTCGCTTTTAACCCGGTGTATTGATTAAATGTAACTCCGGAGATAAGAGAAAATTTCTCAGCAATATTATACCCAATCTCACCACCAAAGTTTACTACATTTAACTGCGGCTCATTCACTACGCGGAATGATTTGCCACCTTTCCCGATTGAATAATCATTTACAAACAGGGGTTGATTATTTAATTTATTGAACCCGACTTTAGCGGCATAACTGAAATTATCGCCAATAGATCCTTTGAAACCGGCAAACCTTTCTTCTATCCAGGTATTTTTATATTCAGCCGGAACAAATAACCACGGATTTTGTGAGGCAAGATATTGGTAAGTTGTTTTGCGGACATAGCCTGTCCATCCTGCCTGGAAAGTAAAGCGTTTGTCGTCTGTGCTGATGTCGGCCAGCACATTCGGAAACATCTTAAATGTCTTATTATCCCAGGATGGCCTGATGCCCACTTCTGCAATAACATTGGGCGTTTTAAATATCACCGATGGCGAAATATAATACATCGTGTTATCAACAGTTGATTTGTTGCTGAGTGTAAGCCGGGTAAGATCGAATGTGATACCAAGGTTGACGGCAAATACTTTGCCCACTGTTTTTTGCAAGGGCAGGTTCACTACCGTATTACTCTCCGAATTTTTCCGGTTATCGCTGAAAACATCAATCTTTACTTCAGGCCACCAGGTTAATCCAAACTTTGTTTTATTGATATTGTGCATGGCAATGCGACCGGATATCGTTTGAAAATTCTGTTTCAGTGAATCAGTAACGAATAAAAGTGTATCGGGTTCGTACCCGTATTTATAAGTCCGGTATTGGTTCATGCCAATGCTGGCATCCCATTGGTTATTACCTGTTTTAAAATAACCAGCCAGTTTTACATCCGTATTGGTGAATTTCTGAAATTCTTTTTTTCCATCGGAACCAACATGTTTGGCATAAATATTCAGACCGGCTGTTTTGCCATCACCAAAACTAATACCTGCCTGTATATAGGGTGTCCGAAGACTTCCGAATCCGGCTTTTACATAACTGCTGTTATCGAAAATTCCGGCAGAATCAATTGTCATGGCCAGCGGTTTTAATGAACCCGGCTGGTAAGCAAATAACAAATTCTGGTTGGGAATATCGTAATTCAATTTTACTTTTTCAGTATCCGCCACTGGTGGTGTGGCATTGAAATTAATTTTTGCTGCTTGCCGGAGTATTGGCTTAAAACTGGAAATAATTTCAACACCGCCTTTTTTGGTAGTGTCCTTTTGTGAAAATAAATTTCCGTATAAGAAAATTCCCAGTACAAGGAAAAACATTTTATATACTTGTTGCTTCATCATTCTTTATATCTTTTTCAATTTACCGTCACTTTCATCTATTATCTTTTATCTATCCTCTAATTATTCACCTTACTTGATTTTCCTTCTTCTTCTGTAACCTGCGCCAGTTTGGCCTGTGCTTCAGATTTCAGTTCAGCATTTATCGTATTATCAACCACACTTTGCAAGGTGGCCTTGGCATTGAAATAATCTTTCTGCTTATAATAAACATCACCTAGTAAGATATAGGCTTTGGTTATCCAGTAATCATACGAACCGGATTTATTGATTGTTTCAAATGCCGCTTTCTCTGCCTCATTTAATTTATTTACCTGCAGCCAGCAAAAAGCAATCTCATACCTTGCTTCTGCTGCCAGCGCTGCCTTGTTTAATTGTACTACCTGTTTGAAATTGCTAATGGCAAGGTCATACTGTCCGCTTACTTCGTATGATTTGGCAATAACCATATTGGCCAGTGTTTTGTCATCGGCACTGCTTCCTTTGGCGGCCGTAAGTTCTTTGGCGTTTTCAGCAGCTTCTGTCCATTTTTCCTGCTGATACTGGCATCGCAGTAATCCCCGCATGGCTTCCAGTTTATTTTCCTGACTGGCGCTGATTTGTTTTAATTGGGTATAATAAGTTTCAGCCCTTGCATAATTTTTTTGTTCAAAGAAACAAATTCTTGCTGCTGTAAGCACTGATCTCTCCGCATATTTATTAGGTGCATTGGATGCCACTGCTTCATAAGCCGTCAATGCATTATTCCAATCTTTCTTTGAATTATATATTTCGGCCCGGTTAAAGTTGGCATCCAGTGCATAAGCCCCTTCGGGAAATTTTTGTAAATAATTATTGAAGGCTGCTAGTGCGGCATTGATATTCTGGTCATCATATTGCTTATCTGCCGCAGCATAGGTCAATGAATCTTCGGTATTCACATTAAGCGGACGGCCAGCCTTCCGCATAAAATCAGCATACGCATCCGGCTTGCCATCTTCGATATAAATTGTTTTTACATTATCCAGTGCATCTTCCGCCTCGGGTGAATTGGAATACTGGTCAACCAGTATATTAAATTGCTTCAGCGCTTCTTCATTATTATTAATGTTATAATAAGCAGTACCCAGTTTTAAATAGGCTTGTGGCACCATACTGGTATTCGTTGTGTTTTTTGCCACATTGCTTAAATAAGGAATGGCTTCCCTGAATTTTTCTTCACCCATGTAAGTATTAGCTATTTCCATGTTGGCATCGGTGGTAAGAGAAGAATTGGGAAATTTCCTGATCATGGTATTCATCAGGGATATCTTATCAGCCGGACTTTTTACTCCCGCCAGCATTGCATTCTGAAACGTAGCATAATCTTCCGCAGGCCAGGAAAGTTTGATCACATTATCATACATCGGTTTTGCCACATCATATTTTTTTTGCATGAAATAGCAGTCGGCTGTGCGGATATAAGCATCCTGTGTAAATGCATCGGAGTTCAAGGCAGGTGCTTTAGCCAATGGTTCAAAATAAGTTTGTGCCACCGGGTAATTTTCTTTCCGCAAATAAGCATACCCCAGGTTATAACGGGCATTAATGGCATTTGCCTCACCATTACCGGGTGACCCGGCTGTTACATAAGCCTGGTAATATTTAATGGCTGTATCTAATTTATTGTTGCGATATCCAATTTCCCCTTTCCAGAAATAAGCAAAAGGACGAACTGAGCCATTGTATGAATTCTCCAGTACTTTACTCAACAGTGCATCAGCATCGGCCAGTTGTCCGTCATTGATCATTTCAGTGGCACGGCCATATAATATTCTCGGGTAAATTCTCTTTGCATTGTCTGAAGGTTTGTTCAAACCTTCGAGCATGGCTTGTGCATCTTTATAATTATTGGTGTTTGTCAAAACATCTATCATCAGTTCTTTGGCCTCCGCATTATATTTTGAATTGGGATAATCGGCAATAAAAGAACCCAGGCTGTTTAATGCTTCATCCTGGTAACCTAATTCATAAGAAAGTTTTGCATATTGATATTTAGAAATTTCTTTTTGTTCCGCATTACTGCTGTTGGAAGAACAAAACAGGAAGGCATTCCTCGCATTTGATTTTTGCCCGGTCTTCAGGTAAGCATCTCCCAATAGGTACATGGCATGCTGGCTCAGCGAATCGCTGTTGCCACTGAGTTGCTTAAATCCTTCTATAGCTTTCGCCAGGTTTTTTTCCTGGTAATAGCAGTATGACAGTTCATACAAATCTTCCCTGCGTATTTTTTTAGAGCGGCCTGCATAATCTTCCAGGTAAGGCAGGGCTTTGGCATATTCTCCTTTTTCAAAATAAGCATGACCGATCAGTTGCTTCAGTTCAAGATCATAATATTGGGCACTGCTGCCTGATTGTAACTTGCCTTGTATATATGTTATGGCTTCATCTTTTTTGCCCTGTATATAATAAATCTGGGCAATATAATAAGGAACAACGGTGCCATAATTCTTTTCGTTTTCCACCACCCGGAAACTTTGCAACGCATCACTATATTGCCTGTCACGAAAGGCAAGAAATCCGTAGTAATAATTTGCATCCATATAATTGGGATCATCCTTTATACCCCGGATGCTGTTGAACAAAGGTTTTGCTTTGACAAAATTCTGCAGGTTGAAATAGGAATACCCCTGTTGAAACTTCATGTCGGCAATTTCCCGATTACTGAGATTGACAATATTGGCCTGGTCAAATTGCTGAATGGCATCGCCGAATTGCTGATTCCGGAAATAATACTCTCCCAAATGAAAACTCATCATTTGCACCCTGGCCGTATTCTTTTCCAGGCTAACATACTGTAGCGCCTCCTCTTCTGCCCTGCCTTCATTTTGTTTCAGGGCGCAAACGGTGGTATAATAGTTTATCTCCTGAACGGTAATGGCTGTATTGGCCTTATCCGTTTCTCTTACTGAATGCTGCAAGTCCCTGAATAAGGGATAAGCAAGACTATATTGCTCTTTTTGGAAATACTCCTTAGCTTCTTTGAAAGTGGCCTCCGGGTCAGAAAAAAAACGGGTCTGTTGCGAAAAGGCGGAAATGTTGAGAAAAATGGTAATAGCAAGTAAGTTATAATTCTTCATGAAGATTGTCCTTTAAACCGATACTGGTTAACGTTGCGAATATTCAAATTATTTCAAGTTAAACCAAACATCATTCCAAACAGGTGTGGATAAGTGCTATGTTTGGAAGGCTTTAACATTTTGTTGTTGTATTTAACCCAATATTGCATTCAAATTTAATCTGTAGAAAAAAATAATTAGCTTCGAAAATGTTTAATACAGAAACACAAATAAGAGTCCGCTATGCTGAAACAGACCAGATGGGTGTTGTTTATCACAGTAATTACTTTCTTTACTTTGAAACGGCAAGGGCAGAATCAATCAGGCACCTTGGATTTACCTACGCAGAAATGGAAAAAACGGGCATTGTAATGCCGGTTGTTGATGTGCATTGCCGGTACCTGCGCCCTGCATTATACGATGACCTGCTCACCATTAAAACCATGATAAAAGAACTTCCTGTGCATCATAAAATAGAATTTCACCACGAAGTGTTTAATGAAAAGGATGAACTGCTGGCGATCGGCAAAATTATTTTATATTTTATGGAAGCCAAAACCATGAAACGGGCCACCATGCCGGCACTACTGCTGGAGAAAATGCGATCCTGCTTTAGTTAATCCCGACGCTACTGCCGGGATTGTCAGGGATGCAACGAATTTCATTATCAACTAAAATTTCTGACTAATTTTACCCGATGGAAAATTCAGAAGAACAGTTACCAGGAATGAATAATGAAAATGCGCCAGCTTCAACGGAAGATGCAATTGTTTTTCCACCCAAATATGCAAAGCCTGAACAAACTGCCAATATCTGGATGAAGTCTGTTCTGAGCCTTACCCTTTACCTGGTGCTGGGTTATTACATTTTTCACAGCTTTAAAATGCTGCTGCTGATAACGGCCATTGTAATGTTTCATGAACTGGGTCATTTTTTTGCCATGAAATTTTTTCGGTATAAGGACCTTGGTATTTTTTTTATACCACTACTCGGTGCTTATGTATCTGGCACAAAAAGAGAAGTATCACAAAAAGAATCAGCCATTATTTTACTGGCGGGACCGCTTCCCGGAATTATTCTTGGCATCATCCTGTACTTTCTCTATGATAGCAATCCGCTACTTGCTGTTGCCGGCATCCCGTTTGACACCATCTCCTTATTGCTTATCATATTGAACCTGATTAATCTTTTCCCTGTTTATCCATTGGATGGAGGCCAACTGCTGAACCGTGTTTTTCTTGATGAAGAAAGCTGGATAAGCAAAGGATTTGTTTTTCTTTCTGCCGGCTTTCTTTGCTGGGTTGCCTGGAAAACTAAATTCCCCGTATTATATATTTTTCCTGCAATGATGTTGTTGCGCTTTATCGGGGAAAAGAAAATGTCAGGGATAGAAAAGAGAATTGAAGCGGAGAATATTCATATTGATATTGACTACGAAAACCTGCCCGACAATGACTACTGGCGAATCAGGAATATCATTATTGAGGAACATCCGGCTTATAAAGACATTCAACTGTCTCCGCCCTATGAATACGATGCAAAAGAAGAAAAAATAATGACCGCCATAAAAGGACTGCTGCACCGCCACCTGCTCCAGGATATTTCAATCGCTGGTAAAATTTTTATTTTAATTATTTGGGCAGCAGGCATTGCATCTCCATGGCTTATAAACATGGACATGTATTTTCTTCACCGGTTTGGACTTTGACCCACCCCTTGTATAAAGCTATTTATTAGAAAAGTTTTCTGCCCCTCCGGGGAGGGGAAATACATCAGGATACCTGAAAATTTTTATACCCTGTTGTAATCAGCCCGCCAGTTTTGAATAGCTTGTTTAATTTGCTTCTGCGACAAATTTTCATCCGCCGCTTTTTTAGCAAGACCGGGAAATTCCGCATCGCTGGCAAAACGAAGTCCAATGATTTGAGCCATTCTTAATTTGCTGTCAAATGGTTTTCCTGTTAGCAGGTAATGCCGGAAATTTTCTTCAGCACGAATGGCCCTGTCCTGTGCCCTGAGTGCAAACCAACGGGCATACCAGAACAGCATTACAAGAACAAAAGCAACACATACAAGCAATGCTGCTGAATAATGAGTTTGGGCATCTGCATGTATAAAATTAACGATGCTGCCACCAAAAATGGCAATTACCAAAGTCCCGGTTATATAATGATATAACGGAACAAACCTGGTGTGGTTTTTAAAATTTTGTTCGCTCATAAAAATTAGTTTTTAGTTTTTTGTTTTTTGTTTCTATTTGAGAAGCTGAAAGTAAGGCATTTCCCTGAAACATTGACTAATGACGATTGGCTCCCGGCTATTTAAGTTCATCCAGCACCTTATACATCTTATTAACCACCCCGGATGTTTTTCCATTGTAATTATTGACTAAGAAAGAAAAAATATACTCCTTGCCATCTTTGGCTTTATGATAACCGCAAAAACCTTTTACATCATTGATGGTGCCACTTTTCATTTTCATGTCGTTGTATTCTGGCAGGGCATCATAGAAATAAGGAAACCAGTCTTTGGTCTTTGCATATTTCAAAATCTCTACCTGTGCATGAGTAGTAATGCGGTTGAGGGGCGAAAGACCGGAGCCATCATAGATATTCAGTTCATCTTCATAAAGGCCTTTGTCTTTCCAGAATTTCTTTACAATGGCAACGCCGCTGTCTGTCGAACCAAAGCCTTGTTTTTCATAAGCAAATGTTTTTATTAATGCTTCGCCGTAAAGGTTAATGCTTTTTTTGAGGAACCAGTAGATGATGGAATCGAGGGAAGGGGAATAATGAGTGTAAATCAGATTTGAGTTAGAACTATCGTACAAATTATTATTTAACACATCATAAGTTCCATGACCAATGTCAAACTGCTTTTCTTCCTGTAAACGATAAAGCAATGGGACAGAAAATGTCCATTCCGGATCTGTATTACTAGCGGTGATTGAAAAATGATTTTCATTTATTGGAATAGTCCCTCTAATACTATACTTGTTTAATTTGTCATCTGGCAAATAAACGTAGGCATTATCTCCACTACCTTTTCCAGCAGATTTTAATTTTGATGTAAGCCAAAGTAATTTATTTGTTGCTTCCTGAGGTACTACAGAAGCAATATGAACTGAATCTCCAATTTTTTCCCCGGACTGAAGAATTATATCATACTGATTTTCCCTGTAGTTTAATTTATGTGCACCAGCTCCATAATAGTTGCCGATATCCTGCCATATCCAACCATCAGGGATAGCTTCTGCATCCCATCCCGAATTATCAATAAACACATCTCTAACCCTCTGAATACTTTTTTTATTAAGTGCAGTGATGAGATTATAAATAATTGAGTCAGCACTTGTAGAACGCCATCGCCAACTACAAAAAGTTGGATCACCGCTTGGTATAATATCTAATCTGTATATATTGGTCTTAAGATTATAAAAATTTGTTTTATATCGATACTCCTTCCCCAACAACTCAAAAGCCGTCGCCGCCGTAATTATTTTTTGTGTAGAAGCTCCGGCCAAACCAACCTGCGAATTTTTATCAAATACCAGCTGCCCGGTTGCGGCATCTATCACATACAAAGAACTGATGGCATGTTTCAACTGGCTATCGCTTTCAAATTGCTGAAAAGCCTTTTGCAATTTTTGAGATATGGTTTGGGAAAAAGAAGCAGAAGCAACCAGCAATCCGCTTACGCCAAGGCTACAGCGGACAAGCCAGCAACCTGCTACAAGGAAAACTTTTTTCATAGTCCTGTGGTTATAACTTTGCTTAAAACTAATTCATTTCTTCTTAATCATTTCTTAATCCGACATATCATGGTTCTATGTTCCATCATCACCATCGGCGATGAACTGCTTATTGGCCAGACCATTGATACCAACTCTGCCTTTATTGCACAGGAGTTGAATAAGATTGGCGTATGGGTAAAAAGAAGAGTGGCTGTCGGTGATGTGTATGATGATATCTGGCAGGCTTTGGATGAAGAAAGTGAACAATCTGATATTGTTATCATCACAGGAGGTCTTGGGCCAACAGCAGATGATATTACCAAACCATTGCTTTGCAAATATTTTGGTGGCAAATTAGTGGTGAATGAAGAAGTGCTTGCGCATGTAAAATATTTATTTGAAAAAATATTTCGCAGACCAGGGCCGATATTAGAAAGCAATCTGAAACAGGCGGAGGTGCCGGACAATTGTATTGTGTTGCATAATAAAAGAGGAACGGCACCGGGGATGTGGTTCAGCCCCCCAAAAGCCCCCCTAAATCCCAAGCAAGGAACAGCCTCCCCAAACCCCTCCGAAGGAGGGGCTTTAGAGTCTGATACTACTACTAAACATTATTGGTATCAGACATCTGATCCTGTTGGTTATGGTTTACTCAAAAATTATGTAAAACAGCATAAGGAAAACCCAACCCTCACAGAAAGTATATTATGGAAAGAGCTTCGGAATAAGAAACTGGCCGGATATAAATTCAGGAGACAACATATCATCCGTTCATTTATTGCTGATTTTATTTGCATCCCCAAAAAACTAATTATAGAAGTTGATGGCCTGATTCACCAGTCACCCGAAAATAAATTAAGCGATACTGCAAGAACAATTGAGCTGAACCAGTCAGGTTTTAAAGTTATAAGATTTACAAACGAAGAAATAATTAATAATACAGACAATGTATTAAATAAAATTTTTCAATCGCTGCAGAAAAGAAATATTAAACAATCGGAGTCTGAGAACCCTCCTTTGGAGGGCAGGGAGGCTTTGCCCGTATTCATCTCATTGCCCGGTGTGCCCCATGAAATGAAAGGACTTCTGATTGATGAAGTAATACCAAGGTTGTTGAAAGAATTTGAATTACCTGCAATAGTTCATCGAACCGCATTTACTGCAGGACAAGGTGAATCAATGATTGCAGAAATGCTGAAAGGTTTTGAAGCTTCATTGCCTTCGCATATAAAACTGGCCTACTTACCCAACTATGGCATGGTGAAGCTGCGATTAACTTCACAGGGAGAAAATAAAGATGAATTGGAAAAAGAACTGGCGCCTTATTTTGAACAGTTGCAGATGCAAGTGAAAGAATTTCTTGTCAGCAATGAAGATGAAGGGCTGGAGGTGGTAGTCGGAAAAATTCTGAAAGCAAAAAACAAAACGATGGCAACTGCTGAAAGTTGCACGGGAGGTTATATTGCCCATTTAATTACTTCCATTCCAGGTTCATCAGATTATTATAAAGGCAGTGTGATTAGTTATGCAAATGAAACAAAAGAAAATGTGCTTGGCGTTCAGCATATAACCCTGGAAACCGTTGGAGCAGTAAATGAGGAAACAGTAATTGAAATGCTGAAAGGAGTCATTCGGACATTGAATGTGGATTATGCATTGGCCACCTCTGGCATAATGGGGCCGGATGGCGGCACAGAAGAAAAACCTGTTGGCACGGTATGGATTGCGGTTGGCAATAAAGAAAAAACAGAAACACTGAAACTCAATCTCCGGTTTGACAGAAGGCGAAATATTGAGATGACTGCTGCAAATGCCCTGAATTTCCTGAGAAAGTTTATACTGAAGAACCAGGATTAGGAGGATTTAAAAGGATTAAATGGAAACATTTACCTTTGGCCGGATATTGATTGCTTGTCTTCCTTGCTTATCCGTGTTAATGCAGTTGAAGTGTGCGACGCAAGGGACGATGATAGTAGCAATTCAGCTCACGAACAAAATAAAATTTTATGGCTATCGCTGAATTAATAATGCCAAAGCTGGGTGAAAGTATTATGGAAGCCACCATTCTGAAGTGGCATAAGCAAGTTGGCGATATGGTGAAGATGGATGAAACTATTTTGGAAATTGCTACCGATAAAGTGGACAGCGAAGTGCCCAGCACGGCTGAAGGTGTGATTGAAGAGATTTTATATAAGGTGAATGATGTGGTTCCTATCGGAACCGTAATTGCAAGAATAAAAACTGCCGTTGCTGAAACTGCTTTTTCCAGGCCGGTGGTTTCAACACCTGTAAAGGAACAAGAAACAAGGTATAAGGCACAAGATACAAGTAACAAGGAACAAGAAGCCGTTGTAGTAGAAACTATTCAACCAGCAACCAACAATGGTTCTTCCAACCGTTTTTACTCGCCTCTTGTATTAAATATTGCCGCCAGTGAAGGAGTAAGCATGACGGAACTGGAGAAAATTCCCGGTACCGGTAATGAAGGAAGGGTGACGAAGAAAGATATATTGCAGTATGTAAGTGAGAGAAAAGCTTCGGGCTATAAGCCACGAGCTGCAAGCCAGCAGGAAATTTCAGTATTTAAAGAATCTGAACCACTCACAACTCAAAACTCACAGCTCACAACTTATACCGGCAACGTTGAAATAATTGAAATGGACCGGATGCGTAAGATGATTGCGGAGCATATGGTAAGAAGCAAGCAGACCAGTCCGCATGTAACCAGTTTTACGGAGGCTGATGTTACTAACATGGTGATGTGGAGAGATAAGGTGAAAAAGGATTTTGAAAAAAGAGAAGGAACAAAAATCACTTTCACACCTTTGTTTATCGAAGCGATTGTTCGTTGTATTAAAAAATTTCCATTGATCAATTGCTCCCTGGACGGGAATAATATTATCATTAAGAAAGATATTAATATCGGGATGGCCACCGCTTTACAAAGTGGCAACCTGATTGTGCCGGTCATTAAAAATGCAGATCAATTAAATTTGGTGGGATTGGCAAAACAGGTAAACTCTCTTGCCGACAATGCCCGCAACGGCAAACTAAAGGCTGATGATACACAAGGTGGCACATTTACCATGACCAATGTCGGGTCTTTCGGCAGTTTGATGGGCACTCCTATTATTAATCAACCACAAGTTGCCATATTGGCTGTTGGTGCAATTAAGAAACGTCCCGTTGTTATTGAAACTCCTCATGGCGATAGCATCGCTATCAGGCATATGATGTACCTGAGCATGAGCTATGACCACCGCATCGTTGACGGAAGTCTTGGCGCTACTTTCTTAACGTCTGTAGCAAAAGAGTTGGAGAATTTTAATGGAGATAGAGAATATTAAACCCCTGTCCCCTAAAGGGGAGGCTTAGATCGATTATACATTTTGACTTCGACAATTCCTATATCATATTATTATATTATTTAGCCAACACCTGTACTACTATCATCGTCCCTTGCGTCGCACCTTTCATCGTTCGGTTCGCTGCTGAGCATCAGCGAAAATCATTTCGAAGGCGCCCCATATTTTTCTGCTTTAAAAACAAACCCTTTCCCTTTTCTTTTTACTACAAAAAGATTGTTGTACTCATTATCTTTTAAATCACCGGGTACAACTGTTTTACCGCAAAGCTTATTGGCAATATTATCTACTGTATTGGAATGACCAACCACCAAAACATTGCCTTTCCGGATTTCTCTTAGTTGTTGAATAAAGGCATCCAGCGAATCAGGTTTGCTGCTGTAAATCCGGATGGGCATTCCAAGAAATAATTCTTTCAATGGCCTGGCAGTTGATATGGTGCGGAGTGTATTGGTAGAAAAAATATATTTTACATTTTTACTGCTAAGTATTTCTTTTAGCTTCAATGCCCTTTGCTGTCCTCCAAAAGTCAGCGGCGGGTTAATAAATGTTTTCATGGTTTGCGGATCAATACCGGTTTCCTTTTCTGCATGACGAACAATATAAAATGTATTACCACAGGAACTGATAAATGCAAGCAGGACAATTAAAATCAAATACTTCATAACTATTTTTTACCATTAGAATATTCAATTCCGTTGGAGAGAAATATGAAAAAATATTTCGCCCCTCCGGGGCTCAGCAGAACGGGGAAAAATTCTTTGCTACTAATATTCCGCTCCTGTGGAGCCAAAAAAAATGAACACAATTAACTTCACTGTCGGATTTTCGTCCATCGACTATCGAACATAAAACCTTAAACTACTCAACCTCCAACCCCCATTCCTTTCCTTTCTTCACAGCAGGCACACCATCTGTAATCCACTTCGCTGGTTTTTCTCCCTTCAGCATATAATCAAAAAACTGCTGCATTCTGATTTGATAATCTTTCATATCCTGCCGTTGTGTCAATCCATGCCCCTGCCCATTATAATTGAACATCCAGACTTTCTTTCCTAATCTTCTCAGTCCGCTAAATAATTCAATACCCTGGTACCAGGGAACGGCGCCGTCTGCATCATTGGACATGATGACCATGGGTGCTGTTACTTTATCCAAATGAAACAACGGGGAGTTTTCTAAATATAGTGGCAACTTCTCCCATAATGTTCCGCCGATCCGGCTTTGTGATCTTTCGTATTGCCATTGACGGCTTACACCACTCTCCCAACGGATACCACCATATGCGCTTGTCATATTGGCGACAGGTGCACCGGCCCATACAGCTTTAAACAATTTTGTCATAGATGCAACTTGTGCCGCCTGGTAACCGCCCCAACTATGTCCCTGCAAAGCCATGTTTGTACTATCCACCCAACCTTTTTTTACTAATGCCCTTGCACCGCTTACAATATAATCGTATGCACTTTTACCGGGATAGCCCACCTTGTATTCTATATCCGGCATAAAGATGATGTAACCACGGCTGACAAAGAACGGTACGTTGATGGCACTACGAATGGGCGCCGGTTCTTTGTAATCATACAAGTTATCACTCAGCTTTTCATAGAAGTAAACAATCATCGGGTATTTTTTCTTTGGATCAAAGTTTTCAGGCTTATACACAAGGCCTGTTGCGTCTTTTCCGTTATAGGCTTTCCATTTGAAAAGTTCGGCGGTGCCCCAAAGGTAGTTGGATTGCTGGGGGTTGATGGAAGATAAAGGATTAGCCGAGAGAATAAACCTATTTATGATTTCAGTCTCCTCTGTAATTATTGGTTTAACTGGATACCTGACAAACAAATCTGGTGATTTTTCAAAACTCTCAATCGTTAGGATTATTTCCTCTGAGTTCTTAGCCTTATTAATAACATCAAATGCAATCGGTTCATCATGAATATATGGTATCCAATATGGATAATTTTCTTTATCATACATTATTAACCCTGCATGCTTATTAGCCTCGTTAAAAATTCTAAAATATAATTTCTGATTCCTGCGAATAGACCTCTCTTCAGTGTCAATGCGTATATAACGATACCTTATTTTATCTTTTCTATGGCTTACAAATAAACTTTGAGACGAAATAACATCAGTTGAAACCTTCCACACATCATACCTATCATACACATACACCGCCGAATCTCCCTCATGCCATCCCATCACCCCATAATTATTTGGCTCATCCGGTGAGTCATTTTCTTCATTCCATAACGGAACCTTTATTTTTTCCGTAATATTTCTGGTTGTTGTTCCATCCCATGCAAAATAATTCCTTGCTTTCCGGTCATACCACATGATATATTTTCCTGTGGAGGATGGATAGACCTGCCCAAACAGGTTTTCTTTTATTTTTTTCTTTTCCCCTGTATTTACATCAATGGCATACACATCTTTTAAAGTATACCCCTGCCACTGGCTTTCAATTCTTTTTCCAAAATCTGTAACGCCGACAAATGTATCGCCGTCACCTTCGTTGGTTTGCAGCACCTGCGGAATTTCTCTGCTGCCTAATTGTTTGATAGTTCTTATTTCCAGGTTATATACAGCGAGAAAATTTTCTTCCCGGGCTGCTTTCAATCTTGCCGGGAATGTTTGCACTGTTTGCAGATAATCATCTTTATAATGCCAGATATCCAGCTTGGCATGCTCAAAGTCAATCAATGTTGTATCCTTTGGCGGTTGTATCGGCGCTGTTCCAAAAAATAATCGTTTACCAGTTTTACTAAAACTGAGATTGCCGTATTCGCTGATGGTCATTCCCAGTTTCATACCTACTGAAAATTTATCGGCCAGCAATGCAGCGCTGTCCATTCCATCTTTGTAATACCAGAGCTTATAAAATTTTTGGAGATCCTTTGGCTTTGCATCTCTTTCTGCTACATAAGCCACCTGCGAGCCATCATCCGTCATGGCAAAATTTTTAAAATCATTGCCGCTTTTACTGAGGATTGTTGTTTTAGCATTTTTACAATCATAAAGCAAAACCTGTGGAATGCTGAAAGAGTCTCTTGGATTGCGGGCTATTTCTACTAACAGCTTTTCATTTGTTTTACTGAAATAATATTCCAATGTGTTGTAGAAAATAATTTCTTCCCCGGTGGTTATGTTACGAAGCACAAGGTCGTTTCCTTTATCATCGGCAGCGCTTCCGGTTTCATCTCCATCGGCATCAAAGTAGTCGGGAGTCAGGAGTTCCGAGTCGGGAGTCTCATCATCTTTATGCTTTTTCTTCTTCTTAGGCATATCCTCAATTACTGCATTCAGCGAATCTATAATATGTGAAAGGCTATCTGTAATATTTTTATTGTTATTAGT
This sequence comes from Chitinophagaceae bacterium, assembly GCA_032654705.1. Classification (GTDB taxonomy): domain Bacteria; phylum Bacteroidota; class Bacteroidia; order Chitinophagales; family Chitinophagaceae; genus JJ008. The sequence goes on along the minus strand of JAULAZ010000003.1, from coordinate 692,955 downwards.
ACCGTTTCCGTTTTCCATCTTTTTAGATACTCCTGGTTGCTGAACGGGCTCCTCTACCTGGTAAGCCACCCATCCGAAAGATTTTTGCGGAGTCTTATATCCTTTTACCTTTTCCTTTTTCCAAATTACTTCCTTTCCCAACTCCACAATGGCCAGGGAATCTTTCGGCATGTCAGCCGTCTTTCTTTTCTTAATTTTTGCTTCCCTTGCGTCTTTAAAAAAAGGTTTGATTTTAAAAAAAACATAGCGGCTATCTTCGGTAATTACAGCATTATATCCTCTTGAAATAGATTTTTTATATTTCGCATCAGAAGATTGTATCACCAGTTCATTATCGCCTTCCTGCGGATCAATGGTATAAACAACCCATTTGCCATCATTGCTGATCATCCGTTCGCCGATGTGCTGCCAGCTATCATAGACCGTATGATCGAGTGGTTTCTTTTGTGCAAGTGAATAGTGAATAGTGAATAGTGAAAGAATAATAACAACAATCTTTTTCATTCCCTGAATTTTGAACTAAGTTAAAGTAAAATGTGTAACTACATCAAGGTTTGAGGCCGGTGATTAGCCCGTATTGCCAAAAGCCCTTTTTCATCCCTTTGTATTGATATTTACAGGCGGCAATATTCTTCTTCTGCATTTCAGTGGCAGGTTTGGAAAAATTAATTTTCTTCCAGAGTAAATAAAGACTACCGAGAAAATAATATTTATATAAGCGGCGGGAAGAATGTGCAGCTTCTTTAGAAATATTTTTGTAAACAATAGTTTGAAAGCCTGCCTGCTTCATAAATGTTTCAAACCGTTGCGGCGATTCCAGGTAATTCACCTGCCATCCATCCAACCACCGGCGGATGATGGGGTTGTTATTATGTTTATAATCGGATACAAAACCATCTGCAATCACTAATCTCCCTCCCGGCTTCAGTAAACGCCAGGCTTCCTTTACAAACTGCTGTTTGTCGTAAGCATAGCAAATACTTTCGCAACACCACACTATTTCAAAACTTGCATCCGGAAAATCAGTAGCACAATAATCCATCACTTTAAAATCAACCAGCCTCTCCATTCCTCTTTGCTTTGCATTGGCTTTAGCCTGTTCCACTTGTCTTTCACTCAAACTGATACCAGTTACTTTACAGCCCAATAATAAAGACAGGAAAATACTACTGCCACCAACCCCGCAACCAGCATCCAATATATTATCTGTTGATTTTATTGCGGCTGCTTCCATCATCACTTCATTCATCCGCGGCAAAGATTGGGAAAATGATTTCACTTTCTCATCCCAATAACCAAAATGAATGGCAAGACTGTTGTTCAAGTCCCAGGAATCTTTGTAAGCATTCTCTGTGTCTTTATAGTATTCAATTATTTTCCGGTGAAATTCAGTCGGGGGCATTGACAATTATTTTTTTTTCTTCCTTTGCCAGCATAATAATATGAATGATTAACGCAAACGCAATGATACTAAAACCAACAAAAAACCATTTGCTCAAAAACTTGTTTTCCTTATACACGATAAAAGCAAGAATAATTCCATATACCGGTTCAAGATTGTAGGTCAGGTTTACCGTAAAAGCCGAAAGTCTTTTTAATGCATTACTTGAAAACTGAAATGCTACCACAGAACAAAGCCATGCTAACATTAACAACCAGCCAAGGTTTTCCAAATTTGGAATATAAGATCCGGCAGGAAATTTTTGCAGGTAAAAAGGCATCAAGATGGACAGCATCAGTAATCCACCTGTTTGCTGCCAGGTAAGTAATGTTTCTACATTGATCCGTTTTAGAAACTCCCGGTTGAAAATCGGGAACAGTGAAGCGAGAACAGCCGATATGATACCAATGACAATCCCGGTTTTGAACTGTGTATCAAAATGAAAGATAATGTAAATACCACTCAATGTGATCAGCCCGAGCAATAGCTCTACCCGGTTCAATCTTTTTTTCAATATCAGCGGCTCGAATAAGGCAGTAAAAAAACTGATGGCCGAAAAACATACCAATGCCACAGAAACATTTGCATATTTAATTGACCCGTAAAAAGTAACCCAATGCATGGCAGCAATAAAACCAACGCCGGTTATTTTCATAATATCAACAAATGAAATCTTCCGCAGTTTTTTCATCAGGCCAAACAAAATCCACATCGTTGCAGCGGTAAACAACAGCCTGTACCATACAATCAGGCCCTCGTTTAATGTAATAAGCCTTCCTAAAATGCCGGTAAAGCCTGCCAGAAAAACAGCAATATGGAGTTGAAGAAAGGCCTTTTTCATCAGGCTGCAAACTAATAAAAGTAATTAGAAGTGTAAGGCAGAAATATTTCTCCTGCATTTATTCTTGTCGGGCAATTTTTACAGGAGAATTTCCGGGTTCCGGTTTTTTTACTCTCTTCCTGTAATTTGTAAATAAACTATGCCAACGAAGTTTGAGTACACCCAGTATGCCTTCTTTCACGATGCCTTTGTTCATTTTGGAGACACCCTTGGTTCTGTCCTGGAAAATGATGGGGACTTCCACTATTTTAAATCCAAGTTTCCAGGCGGCAAATTTCATTTCAATCTGGAAAGCATACCCGACAAAATGAATCTGATCCATGTTGATGGTTTCCAGCACTTCCTTTTTATAACACACAAAGCCTGCAGTAGGATCTTTTACCGGTATCCAGGTTATTATCCTCGTGTAAAGAGATGCACCTTTTGACAGGGCAATACGGTTCTTCGGCCAGTTTACCACGCCGCCATTTTTTACATAACGGGAACCTATGGCAACATCAGCACCTTCATTTTTACATGCATTGTATAATCTTAAAAGATCGTTTGGATTGTGAGAAAAATCTGCATCCATTTCAAAAATAAACTGGTAATCTTTTGCAATGGCCCATTTAAAACCATGAATATAAGCTGTGCCCAAACCAAGTTTACCTTTTCTTTCTTCAATAAATAATTTTTCAGGAAAATTTGGCTGAAGTTCTTTTACAATTATTGCTGTACCATCTGGCGAACCATCATCAATTACTAATACATGAAAATCGCCCTCTAATCCAAAAATGACATGAAGGATGTTAGAGATATTCTCCTTCTCGTTATAAGTTGGTATGATGACTAATTTCTCCACTTTGATGCAAAATGAGTAAGCAACGAATTTACAATAATCGGGAATGAAAGCCTGTTAAAAATTGTTCACCCGCAAAATAACGCATCAACTTTTCTTAAGCATTGTCCGGGTGAAAATTTCAGTAAGCTTTTGCTTGGTATGTTTGGGAAAATCGCCTTTCATCATCCAGTCGTAGTACTGCGGTTCGGCTTTTAATACATCAGCAACGGGGCGCCCCTTGTGTTTGCCAAAATTGAATACCTCAATACCATTCTCCAAAATAAAGCGACGGGCAAAATCAACAATCTGATCTTCGCCAATTAATTTTAAGATCGAATCTACCGTAGTTCCTAATTCAGGATAACGTTCCAGTTGCGCTTCCAGTATTTCAAGTGTAGCCGTAGCGTCTACTTCGGCGCCATGTGCACCATCCAGGTTTTTATTACAGTAAAATTTATAAGCAGCACCCAGTGTTCTGGGTTCCATTTTATGAAAAATATTCTGAACATCCAGGAGTTTACGGTTCTTCATATCAAAGTCCACCTGAACCCGCAAAAATTCTTCCATCAGCAGTGGAATATCAAACCTGTTGGAATTATACCCGGCAAAATCGCAGCCATCCAGCATTTGTTTCAATTCCTGGGCTACTTGTTTAAAAGTAGGGGCACCTTTTACCATTTCGTCCGTTATCCCATGCACATCAGTGGAAGCTTTGGGGATAGGCATCTCCGGGTTGATGATCTTTCTTTTTACACTTCTGCTTCCGTCAGAAAGTATTTTTACAATGGCTATTTCAACAACACGGTCTGTTCCCAGGTTGATGCCAGTTGTTTCAAGGTCAATAAAAGCAATGGGTTTCTTCAGTTGCAACATTGGGTAAGTAATTTCTCTTAAACGTAAAATTTAATCCGTCAAAGATAACAGTTTGCTGTACTTATCAAAAGGAAATTTAAAAGCAAGAAACATTTACGAAACAAAGATAACCAGTTCTTTATACAACAATTTGGTTGGCTTATAGTACAATCGAAAAACAACGCAGTTTTTCTACCTTTGTAATAATATAATAATCACCGAATTTTGTCGTTAATACATAACCAAATATCCACCTCATATGAAAATCAACTCTATTATTGCTTTAATGCTACTTGCCATTGTAATCGTAGTTACTTCCTGCGCCTCTCAGAAATACGGATGCCCGGGTAATCCACAGGCCACGGCCAGCTACAGATTCAAAGCCTAAAATAAAATCAAGCATACTTTTGCCCTGGGAAAGGTGAATCAATTTTGTTGAGACCTTTTCCTGTTGACTTCTTTGTCCTCTCATAGAATTCCTTTGTACTTATTATTTGACCTACCTACTACTTTAACGCTAATCTGCAAATACTTTTTTGCCCATAAAAAATCGTCCCGCTCCTTCGACAAGCTCAGGGTACGGGACGCTAAATCCAATCTATGGAAAATAGAACTGTGAGACGATCTTTATTTTTCAACCATTATCTTTTGGCGGAATTTTGTTTTATCATTTGCAAGCTCCAGGATGTATATACCGGCGGCTGTTTGCGCAGGAAGCGGCAATACCGTTCCCCCGTTATTGGCCATGCTTACATTGCCCTGTAATATCAACTGTCCTCCGGCATTAAACAAACGGTAATCGAATTGCCCCTCCTGTCCTGACCTGTTAAATATTGTTATGGCAGTCCGCACAGGATTCAATACGACAAATGTGTTTGAATGCAGATCCGTTTCAGATACAGCAGCTATCCGGGAAAAACTAAACTTACCATCAACATCAATACTTTTTATCCTGTAATACTCGATACCATTTAACGGTGTTCGGTCTTCAAAATAATAATTCTCTAATGACCCGCTATTGCGTGCAGTTACATTACCTATTGTTGTAAACATACTTCCATCATAACTTTGTTGCACATCATAGTAACCAACATTCTGTTCATTTTCTGTTATCCATTTAAGAAAGCTGGTACCTGTCCTTCTCTCTGCTGTAAAAGAAAGCAGCTTCAGCGGTACAGGAAAAGACTTATACCCTAATGTAACAGGGCCAATTGAACCAAGTGCATTAGAAGTAATAGTTCCTGTTGTGGTTACATTACCTGAAGCAGAGCCGCCAGTACTTGTCCAGTTGCCCCCTGTGTATTGTGCTGACAGGATATCAGCAATCAGAACATTATCCATTGGCACTTTACTGTGATTCCAGTTAAGCGTTATTTGTGCCGTGCCGCCACTTACCTTATCAAGCCGCCAGTATTCATTTGCCTTAACCTGTACAAGTGGCGAGGTCAAGTTATAAATATTTGAAGTGGGGGTATAATAGCGGCAATTATATTCTGAACTGCCAGACAGGTTTGAGGTTGCTATAGCTCTTTCATATGTGGCATCTCCTACAGGAAAAGTGAACCCTGTGCTTCCGATCTTTTTTACCCAGCCATTTACATGTTTCGAATCGCCACTACCCGAATAAGATGATCCCGCCTCATACACAAGAAAATTAGGTGTTACAGAAGTTACAATTAATCCGCTGGTAAAAGTATGCACCCCGCTTACACTCAAATCATTGTTAAGTGTAATGCCTGAACTGTTATTGGTAACAAGATTGTATGTTTTAAATGTCTGGGAACCTGCCACCGACTGGGCGCTGCTGCCGTCCAGGTATAAAGTGCCGGTGCCGGCAGCCATTGCAGATTCACTATTACTAAGCGTTCCTTTTACATATAATGAACCGTTATTTACAAATACCCCGGCTGATGTATTGGTGAAATTACCAAACCCGGATACAGAGGCGCCAGAATGAATTTGGAGGTTCCCGCTGTTGCTGATCGCCTGTTGTGCATTTGCATATACACAAAACAGGGTAAGCATATTTAATAGAATATTTTTTTTCATGTTAAATCTATTGAGTGGTGGTAAGCCATTGAATATCCTGAATGGTAACAGCTTTACCCGCTTCTGTTGCATCTGAATAATAAATCTCAAAATAATCACCAGGGGCTATATCAGCAATAAAGGCAATAAATGAAAATTGAAACGGCTGACCTGATGTTGTGACCCTAAGTGTTGTTTCGCCATATCTTGTTGTAGAGACCCCGTTTTTCACTATTGCAATATTAATATTCTGGCTGGAGCTATTTACAGAAAGATTCCCGGCAACAAAGAATATTCCGTTTTTCCGGTTGACAGGCTGGTACGTAATCTTGTTACTGGATATTGTCCATTTACAGGTATCAGCAATTGTGTTTGATCCCCAATCTGCTTTATACCAGGTATTCTGAGCGGTTAAGGTTTTAGATGTACCGCTATTAATGACATTAATAAAACAATAAGGTTTTTTATCGCCCATACCTGAATTACCTTCTAATACTACATTCGCATCTCTTGCATCTGTGCGGGTAAAATCAAATCCTTCAATATATTTCCCGGTATTGTTCCACAAATTTCCCTTGATAGATATATTGGAATAAGAAGTAAATGTGGAAGGCCTGCAAATGATGGCCGTATCAGTACTGTTTGCATTATAATATCCACCGGATGCCAGTTGAATGGTAGCGCCACTACCTTTGTCCATATTTACTCCCCTTTTACAGCCGATAAAATCTGTTTCAGCCACTTTTATTATTACACCCGCATCAGCGCCATGAATTAATAAGCCATTGTTTTGAGCACTGTCAATATCCGTTTCAAATACCCAAAGCTCTGCATTTGTTGAATCTAAAATAGTATTGTAAAACCTGTTGAATGAACAGTCTTTTATTTCATTGTATGTGTCGCTTCCTATATACCTGATAGCATCTTCACCGGCAGAAGTACCATAACCCGACAACGTAGTAGCCTCAAAAGTCAGCATTTTGAAATAAGTTTCAGACGAACACCTGAACATGGGTTTACCGGCAAGCCCGCTGGCAGCAGCAATGGTAGTAGTGCTGTAGGATAAGCCTTCAATGGTGAGGGCATAAGGGAGATTAATAGTAATGGTTGAAGAAATATTATAGGTTTCATCCGCAAGGATAATTACAGATGGAGCAAACATGTGAAGGTTGAGAAAGTCAATTACTTCCTGCAGTGTTTGCCAACTGGCATTCTCATCTAATTCATAACGGTGGTCAAAAAATTTATGTGGCTCTTTTATTACCCAATTACCACCTGTCGCCACAAAGGTTTGCCCCATCCACCTGGTAAGGTAAGATTCGGCAATCCCGTCAATAGTTGCTGATGCACTACCCACAACTGTGATTAAGTCAGTATGTGATCCAATATGTTTTATTGTAAGCTCTAATCCATCATCTGCGGAAGTAACAACCGGCAGGGTTAAAGTAATATCATTACTTGCCAGTACAAATGTTTCTGTTTGAAGGAGTGTGGCATTGGCTGTTTTAGAGACCATATTTTGCCTGGTAGTTCCGATCATTTTCCACTTAGCGCCATCCCAATAATAATATCCATCCGTTAAAGTACCACCCGTGCTGTACACTAACATACCGGCGGGAACGGTACCAGTTAGTGGTGAAACAGAACTGTTACTGTTTAAAGCAACCCGGGGCGGAAGAAACCCTTTATTGGTACTTTCCAACTCCAGTAAAGAATTAGCATCAATGGTGCCGGGGTTGTTACCGATTTTTACCTGAGCCTGTGTACAGACTGCAATAAATAGCAATAACAAGGTGAATAGTTTTTTCATTAGATTGGATTTTAGGAATTCGGAAAATTACTTAAAACATAAAATATTAAAAGAATTACATCATACTTGCTTGTTTTACTGTTTTATTTTAGAGGCTATGAGATAATATTATTTTAATCTAAGTATAAACCTGTATAATTTATTTCCTCTTTTTTCCAGTTCAACCTCATAATAAATCCCGGCGTAATATAATGGCCCGCTTAAAAATTGTTGAACAAGCAAAAAAGGGATTGAAATGTTTTTAAAATTTAAGATACTTTTCTATTCTCTTTCCCGATCGTTTTGTTTTTCTCAAGTACAGTTATTTCTGCATTGGCCAGCCTGTTGAGTAAATGGAGTTCCTTTTTAAAGGGGTTCCAGTAAAAAATTAACCGGTCAATGGGTTTCCACATAATCACCCAGCTAAATACATCCACAATGTTGTGTATGGATGCGGCCATCTTCTCATCCATATTCATACCATCAATAAGGTATGGTGCAATTGTTTGCAATGACAATACGATAACCAGGCTTGCAAATAGCAGTTTGAAGGTCCGGCGTTTGAATTTTTTAAACTCTTCTTCCTTCAGGAATTTTTTCAGGTTGAAATGACTCCTTATGGCCTGGGTGACGGGTTCTATAAATCGTTTATCAGAATATTCCAGGCAGACAACCTGGTATTTAATAACAGCATTCCGCTTTGAAGTTAAAAGCGAATTATAAATATACTGTTCAAACTCATGCCCCAATTGACGCTTGTATAGTGGTGCAGGATCATGCTGGTTAAAATAATCATGAACAGTTTGTTCGTCCAATTTTATAAAAATATTGAACTGGTTGGATACTGGCTTGTTCATAAGTAGCTTTTACAAGGAATGGATTTATTATACTGCTTTATTTCTAAGACAGCATTGTCATTGATACAACGCAATAATAGCATCGTTATACATTAATGTAAATAGGTAAATTACCTTTTTAAGAGTTACTGTGAAATCAAATAAGTAGTACCACTTATTTTTCCGGGCATCTGTGTATTATTCAGGGATGAATTTATTTTGCCGTCAATCAAGAAGTGGCTTTCGGCAACTGTGCAATAGTTAACCAGAATGTTTCTATCGCCTCAATTACGGTCAGAAATTTTCCAAAATCAATGGGTTTCGTAATATAGCAATTGGCTGCTTTTTCATAGCATTCTGAAATGTCCGATTCAGAAGAGGAAGTAGTTAAAATAATTACTGGTATTTTTTTAAGATTGTCATCTTTTTTTATAAACTCCAGCACTTCTATTCCGTTTAATTTTGGCATGTTTATGTCCAGCAAAATTAAATGAGGCAACTGGCTCCCGGCATATTGTCCCTGCTTTTTTAAAAATCCGATAGCCTCTTCCCCATCTTTTACTACGGCAATACTGTTTTTAACTTTTATCTCCTTAAATGCCTCAAGGGTAAGCAGGATATCTCCTTCATTGTCTTCCACCAGTAAAATCTGTATTTCACTCATAGGTACCTATATGGGTTATTTATAAATTTTCAAAGAAAAGATTTAATAAAGTCATCGAAATGTACGAATTCCTATTTAAAATTTTTCAAGGATTTAATGGACATAAGCATTTATCATACCAAATATTATGATTTACCGCTTTTTCGATATGGAACAAAAGAGACATAGAATGCTTCTATCTCATGCATTACTTTGGTGTATTTGTCGTAATCAATCGGCTTCGTTATATACCAGTTGACATGTTTATCATAGCACTCACTGATATCGGCATCAGTATCAGAACTCGTTAACATGACCACCGGTATTTCTTTAAGCCCCTCATCTTTTTTTATTATATCCAACAACTCTTTGCCATCCATTCCGGGCAGGTTAATATCCATTAAAACCAACTGGGGTGTAGGGGCAGTAGTATACTCCCCTTGTTTTTTCAGAAACCGGAGAGCCTCTTCCCCATCCCGTACAACTGAAATCTGGTTATCAAGTTTCATATCCTTAAAGGCTTCTGTGGTAAGAATAATATCACCCTCGTTGTCTTCAACCAGTAAAATGTTTACTTCACTCATAACTCCTTTCTTTTTAATGTTTATTATTAATTATTTGTTCAGGATTTCACCGGCAACGTAAAATAAAAAGTACTGCCTTTATCCACTGCTGATTCTACCCAAATAGTACCTCCGTGCAACTCAACAATTTTCTTACAAACGGCTAATCCAATTCCTGTTCCGCCATATTTTACTTCATCCGTATTTAGTTTTCTGAAGATAATGAAAATTTTTTCAAAAAATGCCGGGTCTATCCCTATTCCATTATCTTCAATGGCAAACACCCAAAAGCCCTGCCTGTCCGGCCGGCCGGCATTTTCATTTTTTAAAGTTATATTAATTTCCGGTACTGCCGGGCTTCTGAATTTTATTGCATTTCCCAACAGATGTTCAAATAGTTGACCCATCTGCTTTTTATTGGCCCTTACCAATGGCAAATGACTGGCAGTAATGATGGCCCCGGTTTCTTCTATAACAGTTGAGAGTTTTTCTTTTGTTTCCTGTAAGATTACATTCAGGTCCACATCTGTAAATTCCAGGGCAACAGAACTCAGTCGTGAATATTCCAGCAGATTAAACACTAAATCCTTCATTTTGAAAGCTCCTTTAACTGCAAAATCAATATACTGCCTGGCTGCATCATCCAGCTTGTCAGCATATCTTCTTTCCAGCAAATCGAGGAAGCCGGCGATTGTACGCAAAGGTGCCTGTAAATCGTGGGATACAATATAGGTAAACTGATTCATCTCCTTTGTAATATTTTCAAGTTTGTTCTTTAGCTCTTCAATTTCCCTGTTTTTACTATCCGGATCCTGAAGCAGATTCGCCTGATCGTTTATATTTTGTATTTTTTCTTCCATATCCTTCTTCTTAGTTGTTTATTTTCCCTGCCTTAATTGTTTTTTTGTCAATAATAAAGAATACCTGATTCATAAAAGACTATAGGATTTTACTAATGGTAAAATGAAAAGTAGTGCCAATGCCAGGTTCAGATGTCATCCAGATTTTTCCTCCATGCGTTTCCACTATTTTTTTACAGGTAACCAGGCCAAGCCCCGTTCCGGGATATTCTTCCCGCCGGTGAAGACGCTGAAAAGCCTGGAATAATTTTGGCTGATCTTTTTCCGCAACACCAATGCCATTATCCTTCAGATGAAATTCCCAAAATTCCGGCAATTCATTTATGGTAAGTGTAACCTCAGGTGCTGTATCCTTTTTTCTGAATTTAATGCCATTGCTTATCAGGTTAAGAAATAAACGGTACAATGCACTTTGCGTACCTGTTACTACCGGGAATGAATCCGGTATATGAAGAAGGGTTCCGGTATCTGCCATTACTATACTTAAATCTCTTTTTACCAGTTCCATTACAACTGCAAGATCCACCGGTTCTTTTTTGGCTGCTTTATTACCTGAACGGGAAAACTCGAGTAAATCTTTTATCAAAATACTCATTCTGTCGGCGCCATCTTTAGCCCGGTATATATAAGATCTCCCCTGTTCATCTATTACGTTTCCGTATTTTTTATCAATTAATCCTAAAAATCCGCTAACCATTCTTATGGGCTCCTGCAGATCGTGGGCTGTAATATTGGCAAACTGATCAAGGTTCTGGTTGAGCTGTAATATTTCTTCTTCAGCTTCTTTACGAAGGGTAATATCCCTATTAGTTCCAATTATACGCAAAGGAATGCCGGACTGATCTTTCAAAACAATTGCATTCCCTGTAAGATGGTGAATAGTTTTGTCCTTCCAGATTACCCGGAACTCGGTGTCATATTCTTTCACTCCTCTTATCGCTAATGTAAGTTCCTCATTTACTCTATCCAGATCATCAGGATGAAGAGCAGCTTCCCAGGCCTGGCTTACATTTACTGTAGTATCAGGGTTGACATCATATATTTTATACATTTCGCCATCCCAAACAGTACTGTTATTAATAATATCCCAATCCCAGATACCGATACTGGTGGCCTTGAGTGCAAGCTGTAACCTATTGGACAGATTTATAAGTTGCTCTTCTGTTGTTTTCCGTTTGGTGATGTCTTCTAATACTCCCTCAAAATAACTTATATCCCCAGTATCCTCCCGAACAATACGAATATTGGCGCTTACCCAGATAATGTCCTTATTTTTTTTCAACAACTGCAATTCATAATTTTCAACATGGCCCTCTGCCAGAATTAACGCAGTCATTTTTTTACGTTCAACAGGATCAGCATAAATCTGGGTACCAATATTGGTAACAGAACGGGTAAGTTCCTCAGGAGAATCATAACCCAATATTTTTGACATAGAAAGATTGGCTATGAGGAATTTTCCATCAAGGGTACTCTGGTAAATTCCATCGGCCGTATGGTCAAAAATTGATTTGAATTTCATTTGTGCTTCTATCAATTCATTTTCAGCCTTCTTCCGCAAGGTAATGTCCCGGCTAATGCCCAATAAACCAGTTAATATTCCTTCCGAATTATACAAAGGAATTTTCGAAGCAAGCAACCAGCGTTGCACTCCTTTTACATCTATAAATTCCTCTGCTTTATTAATAACCGGCTGACCAGCTTCCATAACTGCCAGGTCATTTTTATGACCCTTCACCCCACCTTCAGTTGGGAATAATTCCAGATCTGTTTTTCCAACAAATTCTACTTCTGAAGCTACCCCCATGAAATTCATGTCAACTTTATTGGCCAATATTTTTTGGCCTGATATGTTTTTAAGATAAACTGGATCCGGAATATTATCAATGAGTGTTCGGAGTAGCAGGCGTTCAGCCCTAATTTTTTCTTCCGCCTTTTTTTGTTCGGAAATATCCTGCGTTGTGCCAAACATGCCAGTTGGCTTATTATTTTTATCAAATAAAACAGTGCCCTGTTCAAATACCATCAGCTTTGAACCATCTTTCCTAATTATTTCATGTTCTACGGCATAGTTGGCCTTACTTTCCAAAGTGCCCCTTATTAATGCTTTGGTATTCTCCTGCTCCTTGTCAGATAAATGGCTCAAATAGCCTTCGTATGTCAAGTCAAATGTATTCCGGTCTTCACCAAAAAGCCTGAACTGCTCCTGGCTCCAGATAAGCTTATTGCTGGCAATATCCCATTCCCAACTTCCGATTTTGGCTATTCGCTGTGCCTCTTTAAACTTAATATGATTTGTAATCATTTTTTTCTGCGATAGCCTGAATGTTCTTGCAGCAACAAGCATCAATGAAATAAAAATTGACAATAAAACAAGCAGGCCGATTAAGTTATGATTACTCCTGTTATTTATATCAGATTTATTTTCTTTTAATTTTTGATGAAAATTTATAACTAATGATTCTAGCTTTTGATTAAGCAGTTCCCGGATACTTTTCTTACTCTTTATCTCCATAAATTCAATGGACGGTTCAAACCCTTTGGTTGTAAATACAACAATTCCACTGTCGAGGTTTCCCATCCTTAATTTCAATAATGAATCAATTTGATATATAACCGGTTCGTCTGAGTTCTCAATTACATGGTCTTTCAGGTATCTCAAGTTTTCTTTGCTTGAGACTTTTATTTTATAATAATTTCTCAGGTAATTAACATCATTTGTAAGCTGAAATCCCCGCTTATCGGATTCAATCTGAAGTAAATTAATTGAGAGTGAGTCTGCATGGATTAAATTATTTTCGATTTTTAAAATTTCATTTTGCAAATTGACCTGTTTACGGAAATTGACAAATAATACAGCAAAACTGCTTATTACAATAAACAATGAAATATACAGAAACAGGTATATCTGTTTTTTATAGTTTTTCATGTGTTTGGTTTTGCGCTTTAGAAATTGTAAAATAAAATGTACTGCCTTTCTCCTGTTCAGATTCCACCCAGATAGTACCCCGGTGCATCTCCACAATCTTTTTGCATATAGCAAGCCCTACTCCTGTTCCTTCATAGGTACCATTACCATTGTGCAACCGCTCAAAAAGAATAAATATCTTATCAGAATATTTAGGATCAATCCCTATCCCATTATCACAGACACTGAACAGATAATTATTTTCTTCCTCCTTATAGTTGATTTTTATTACCGGTTTGATGGTGCTGCGATATTTCAAAGCGTTGCCAATAAGATTTTCCAAAAGCTGCTTCATCAGCGACGTCTTTGCATAAATAAAAGGTAGTTCTGAAATAAATAATTCTGTATCAGTCTTCTCAAGCTCATGGGAAAACATTGTTGTAACATCCTGCAATACAGCATTCATATCAGTGTGTGTAAATTCTTCCCTGTTACTGCTAAACTTTGAATACTCCAGTAAATCTAAAATCAGTCTTTTCAGACGGGTGGCCCCGTCTACAGCATAGTTAATATATTCATTGGCCTGCTCATCCAATTGTTGTCCGTATTTCTTTTTCAACAGTTGTGTAAAGCTGCTTACCATCCGCAAAGGTTCCTGCAAATCATGTGTAGCTACATATACAAACCGCTCCAGTTCAGTATTGGAGGTGGCGAGTTCGAATGCCTTTATTTCAAGACTTTGATATAACCAGGTCAGTTTTTCTTCTACTGCTTTATGTTTTGTAATATCACTGAAACTACAAATCACTTCTATTATTTCGCCTTCATCATCCAGTAATGGTTCTGCATTTACCAGGAGCCATATCCTATCATTTGTAACAAGCCTTTGCACTCCCATGATAATATTCGTGAGTGGCTTTTTTGTATCAATGACTGTTGAAACAGGATGTGTTGGTTCCGGAAACGGTGACCCGTCCTCATGTATAGCATCCCATTCAGAAAGAAATGATAACTTCCCGTTGAGTTCATTCCTGGTCAATCCCAGAATTTTCAACGCTGCTTCATTACCGGATAGGATTTCCGATTTCGGTCCAAGTAATAAGACACCGCTCTCCAGGCTGTTGATCAGCTTGTTGATTCTTTTTTCATTTCCTGATAATGAAAAAAAATTACCTGTCTCTTGTTTCATATTGGATATTGGTAAAATAGGTATTGGAAAAACAACTCAACGGCACTTCATAGTATTACAGAATTATAAACCCTGTGCGTTAATAAAGTTTACCAATGCTGCAGTGTTTTTCAGATCAAGCTTTTTCAGAATATTATAACGATGTACTTCTACCGTTTTAATAGATATGTCCAGCTTGCCGGCAATTTCTTTTGAAGACAATCCTGATTTGATGAGCTGAATGATCTCTATTTCCCTCCGGGAAAGAACATTTAGATCCTGGTGGGGGCTGTCATCTTCCAGTTCCTGATGGGCCAAAATATTTTTCACTTCTTCACATACATACTTTTTACCGCCGTCAACTGCCACAATTGCAGACATCATTTCATCCTTTGAAGAATTTTTTGTAACATAGCCCATGGCCCCCATTTGCAACATTCGTTTTGCATAGACCGGCATGGAGTGCATAGAAACGCCGATTACTTTAGAACCGGGGGAGTATTTACGGATAAGCCGGGTGGCGTCAAATCCGTTAAGCGGAGTCATATTGATATCCATCAAAATAACATTAGGCCTATTAGTTTTTGCAAACTCTATGGCCTCTTCGCCGTTACTCGTCTCGCCGATTACACTGAATCGAGGGTCATTGTTGAGGAGATAAGACCACGAATCTCTTATAAGTTTGTGGTCATCTACAAGGAGGATGGTGATTTTTTCCATGTGGATAAAGGGATTGGTTTAACAAAATAAGGATTTATGCTATTCGAAAGGTAAGCAAAGCTCCCTACTATTAACAGTAATACTTCCAATTTATTTGGACTTTTACCTAAAAAAAATACTAACTAAGTACTTCCACTTAATAAGTATTGCTATTTCTTTCTACTGCATTACCACTTATCAATGGCACTAGTAAAAAAAGCAAATCATATAAAATTCAAAGACTTTCAAGGATTTTAAAGTAATATCAACATTTATATGAAATTTTTATATGATGCACAATTATCAAAAATGTTTCTGGAAGTAGTTTAGCGAAAAAAAAATCCCTATCGTTTTGTGTTAGCCGATCAGGGATTTATTTACGTGGAGGTGAGGAGAGTCGAATGCTGACGCTACGGTCAGCATCCTGACAAGCTATGCTTCGTCAGGACTCCTGATGTGGAGGTGATCGGAATCGAACCGATGTCCAAACATATTCTTCAAAAGCTTTCTACATGTTTATTCTGTTTTATTTTGTCAGAAACCACCTGGGAACAGACAACCGATTGATTCCTTAGCTGAATATTCTTAAGCAACCAGCACAGCCTTTGGTTGCAGCAGCTCGTATTGTTTTGTTGATTGGGCGGGGCAACGGGCTACAAGCCAGCCTTTCACCCGGCCATAATGACTACTTAATCACTGATTAGGCAGCCATGGCAAATTGTGTATTGCCATTTAAGGTTTTCGTATTCAGATTTAGCTGCTAATTACGCAACGCAGCACATGCTTACACTTTCAAAGATCTACGCTGTCAATACCAGGCACCCCCTTACTGAGTCGTTAGTCCTGAGTCGGGAGTCGTTAGCCCGGAGTTCTGACTAACGACTAAAGACTTATTTAAACATCCTGAAAATATCCAGACCCAATGCATAGGCCATCAATCCGAATAATAATATCATTCCAACTATCTGCGAATATTCAAGAAACTTATCACTTGGTTTTCTCCCCGTAATCATTTCTGCAAATGTAAATAATGCATGGCCACCATCTAAACCCGGTATTGGCAAAACATTCATGAAGGCAAGAATAATACTGAATACCGCTGTAAGTGTCCAGAATATATGCCAATCCCATTCACCAGGATAAATACCCCCGATACTGAAAACACTTCCAACCGATTCACTTGCTTTTGCTTTTCCATTGAAAAGCTGCTTCAATCCCTTCATGTAATTTGCCAGTGTACTCCAGCACTCTCTAAAACCTGCCGGTATAGCCTGAAAAAAATTATACCTTAATTTCTCAGTAACAAATCCAAGTTTTTTCAAATCTGTTTCAATGCTGACACCAAGTTTTCCGTCCTCATCAAGCCGGGCTGTCTTCATGATTGTATCATTGCCCCTCACAATCAGCAATGAAATATCAACATTTTTTTTATCCTTTACCAGTTCCTGGTATTCATTATGAAACAAGGCGGGGCTATTGTTTACTCCAATGATCCTGTCCCCTTTTTGCAACCCCGCTTTTTCTCCTGTTGACTTTTTCCCAAATTTTGAAATAATAAACGGTATCCTTACTGAAGCAAAATCACCTGCATCACGACTATTCAGTTTTCTTAATATTTTTTCATCGTAGCTCAACTCCAGTATGGTATCACCTCTTTTAACGGTGAAAATATTTGGCCCTTCATTATAAACGATATCCGCCCTTATTCTCAAAATGTTCTTCACATCCTTACCACCTACTTTAAGAATAATATCTCCATCCTTAAGCCCTGATTTTTGAGCAAGACTGTCCGCCACTATTCCATACTTCGCATTAACAGGCGGCAAATATTCTTTACCCCACACCCATAGAATCATAATAAAGATGAGTATAGCAAGAATAATATTTACAATAATACCTCCCAGCATGATAATCAACCGCTGCCATGCAGGTTTGCTTCGAAACTCATGTGGCTGTGCCGGCTGTTTCATTTGCTCTTTATCCATACTTTCATCAATCATCCCGGAAATTTTTACATAACCTCCAAGTGGAATCCAGCCCAGGCCATATTCTGTTTCACCCTTTTTCTTTTTCCAAAGTGAAAACCAGGGATTAAAAAATAAATAGAATTTCTCTACCCTGCATTTAAACCATTTGGCTGTAATAAAATGGCCAAACTCATGCAACAGGATAAGAATAGAAAATGACAGTATAAACTGCGCTGCTTTTATACCAACAACACTCCAGTCAATAGCTAATAAATTAATCATAGTATTTAAAAAACATCCCAACCTGCGGTTGGGAACTTTTATAATTTTATCAGATCGGCAGCAAAGTTACGGGCCTCACCGTCGCTTTCAAAATATTCCTCCAGTGTGGGCTTTTCAATAAATGGGATGTTTTGCATGGCTTTTTCAATCACCTCTGTCATATCAAGAAAGTTAATACGGTTGTGCAGAAAGGCATACACAGCAATTTCATTGGCAGCGTTCATTACACAGGGCAGGTTTCCTCCTTTCTTCAATGCTTCTGTTGCCAGTGCAAGATTTCTGAATGTTTTAACATCTGGTTCTTCAAAACTGAGTGTGCCAATCTTCTTAAAATCGTAACGGGGAAAATTATTTTTTATCCTTTTGGGAAATGCAAGGGCATACTGAATGGGCAACCTCATATCCGGTAATCCCATTTGTGCCTTGATACTTCCATCTTCAAACTGCACCATGCTGTGAATGATACTTTGCGGATGAATGACTACTTGTATCTGGTCAGGTTTTAAATTGAAAAGCCATTTTGCTTCAATCATTTCCAGCCCCTTATTCATTAACGTCGCAGAGTCAATTGAAATCTTGGCACCCATCGTCCAGTTGGGATGTTGCAATGCATGTTCTCTTTTCACATTCACAAGGTAATTGGGCTTGCGGCCAAGAAATGGCCCCCCGGATGCAGTAAGAATTACTTTTTCAATCCTGTTTCTTGTTTCGCCAACAAGGCATTGGAAAATAGCCGAATGTTCTGAATCAACAGGAATAACAGGCACCCGGTGCTCCACTGCTTTCCGCATAATCATATCGCCAGCAACCACCAGGGTTTCCTTATTGGCTAATGCGATGGCTTTGCCATTGGCAATAGCATTCAACGTTGGCCTTAATCCCGCATAACCAACTATAGCTGCCAGCATCAGGTCATAACAATCCATCGCCGCTACTTCTTCCAGCGCTTTTACTCCTGCAAAAACTTTTGTATCCGTAACAGCAAGGGCCTCTTTTACTTTAGCATATTTTTTTTCATCTCCAATCACTACTGCATTTGGACTGAATTTTAATGCCTGCTGCACCAGTAATTCATCGTTTTGCTGTGCCGTCAATACTTCAACTGAAAATTTATCCGGGTTGGCTTCAATTACTTCCAATGCCTGGGTGCCGATAGAACCGGTAGAACCAAAAATGGCGATGCGTTTAATAATAGTTTCAGTATTCATTTCTTATTCTTTTAATTACTAATTATTAATTAGTAATCAGTTCATCTTCCTTCCACTTCATTATTTCATCTGCAATTTTTCTATCATTACTCAACCTGGGTACTTTATTCTGGCCGCCTAATTTACCGATTGATTTCATGTAATCAATAAATCCATTTTTCCGGACAGGAGTAATTTTCAGTGACGCCAAAATGTTCCCGCTGATTAAATCATCATAATATACATTCGTTTCCCTTAAATGACGATCAAGTTTTTCGGCAAATGATTTCATGTTGAAAGGCTTATTTTCAAACTCCACAAACCATTCATGACAGGATTTTCCTTCATCACTGCTTACAAAGGGAGCCACTGTAAATTCGGTGATATGCACATTTTCTTCTTCAGCCGTTTTCAACATACTCGATTCTACTTCTTCTCCGATCACATGTTCTCCAAACGCAGAGATAAAATGTTTGGTCCTTCCTGTAACCACCAGCCTGTATGGTTCTGTGGAAACAAATTTTACCGTGTCTCCAAGATTATATCCCCACAATCCGGCATTGCTGTTAATGATCATAGCATAATTCTCTCCCGGTTTCACATCTTTCAATGACAACCGGGTTGGGTTTTCATTGAAAATTTCTCCGGCAGGAACAAATTCAAAGAAGATACCACTGTTGGTGTTCAGTAATAATCCTTCCTCTTGCTGCGAGTCCTGGAAAGCAAAGAAACCCTCGCTTGCAGGAAATAGTTCAATGGTATCCACCTTTCTGCCGATACATTCCAGCAGTTTTGCTTTATATGGCTCAAAATTTACACCTCCCTGCACCATTACACTAAAATCAGGAAACAACTCACCCACTTTTTTTCCACTTCTTTTTATTAACTCATCAAAATACATCTGCATCCACGGCGGTATGCCGCTGATAAGTGTCATATTCTTATCTATTGTTTCATCAACTATCTTCTTCAGCTTTGTTTCCCAATCCTCAATGCAATTTGTTTCGTAGGAAGGCATTTGATTATTCCGAAGATATTTTGGCACATGATGATTGACAATACCGCTCAACCGGCCCGTGGGAATACCTCCTACTCTTTCCAACTCCGGGGAACCGGAAAGAAAAATAAGTTTACCATCGGCAAACCGGGTATTGCCTGTTTCAGCCATATAACAAAGCAGGGCGTTGCGGGCTGTATTAATATGGTTGGGAATAGAATCCCTGGTAATGGGAATGTACTTGGTGCCACTGGTAGTGCCGGAAGTTTTGGCAAAATAGATAGGCTTTCCTTTCCAAAGAACATTGTGACGATTCTCCTTGATGCGCTCAATCCATGGCTTCATATGCTCATAATCCCGGATGACAACTGCCTGCCTGAATTCTTCATAAGTATCCACCTTAGCCAACCCTGCCTCTTTTCCAAATTCAGTATTTCGCCCGGTTTTAATAAGCATCCTGAGGATATTTTCCTGGTCGGCCACTGCCGAAGCCATTCCTTTTCTGATACCTTTATATATATATGAAGCAAACGGCCGGGCTAAGAAGGACTTGATTTTCATACTTTATGCAATAGAAGACCCTGAAAGGGTCACAAATATAAAGGAAGGGAAGGCAAAATCGGATCATTTAATGAGCATAATTCTTTGATTTTCCGTTTGCAGCTTCAATTTTTCCCCCTACCTTTGCCGTCCTAATTTTAAGCATATGATAGCTGTAGTAAAAGTAGCCGGACAACAATATAAAGTAGAAAAAGATCAGACTTTGTACGTTCCTCATGTAGATGGAAATGCAGGCGATAAAATTGATCTGGAAGTATTACTGTCCGACACTGATGGTAAACTCTCAGTAGGTTCATCCGTAAATACAAAAGTACAGGCAGAGATTGTTGGCCAGGTAAAAGGAGATACCGTTATTGCTTACAAGCAAAAAAGAAGAAAGGGTTTCCACAAGAAAAAAGGACATCGTACGGCGTATACTAAAATTAAAGTAACAAGCATAGCTTAACCCCTTAACTGGTTAACAAGTTGATAAGTTTACAGAAACATATCAACTTATAAACTTAAAACTTATAAACTTAATAAAATGGCACATAAGAAAGGTGAAGGCAGCGTAAAGAATAACCGCGACTCTCAAAGCAAACGCCTTGGTGTAAAAATTTTTGGCGGCCAGGCCGTTATTTCCGGCAACATTATCATTCGTCAGCGTGGTACCGTGTATCATCCGGGCAAAAATGTTGGTGTTGGAAAAGACTACACATTGTTTGCATTAAGTGATGGTGTCGTTGAATTCCGCAAGGGAAAAAACGACAGAACCTATGTTTCTGTAGCTGCTGTTGAAGCATAAAAAAAATCCCATTTAGAATTTTGTGGAAAAAAAATTTGGGTAATATGAAATAATTGTTACTTTTACTATCGTTAACCCATTTTTTACTAACATTAAATTCTAACAAAATGGCTACTAAGAAAAAAGCTGCAAAGAAAAAAGCTGCTCCTAAGAAGAAAGCTGCAAAGAAAAAGAAATAAGTTTAAGACGTTCTTAAACGAGATAGAAAGTCCCGATTCAATCGGGACTTTTTTTTATGCTCATACTTTTAATAAATCATAAATTAGTGGAATGGATAATACCGTCATTGCCGATAATCTGTACCTTCTTGCAAAGCTGATGGACATAAACGGCGAAAACTCCTTTCGGTCGAAAACCTTTGCTGTAGCGGCTTTCAACATTGAAAAGCTGCCTGTTTCCCTGAAAGATACTCCCAGGGAAAAACTCTTCACCCTGAAAGGCATTGGTGAAAGTGTGGGCAGAAAAATTATTGAAATGCTGGACACCGGTAACCTGGAATTACTGAACGAATATATAGGTAAGACACCAGCCGGTGTGATTGAAATGCTGAACATAAAAGGCATTGGTCCCAAAAAAATTAATACCATCTGGAAGCAGATGGAGATCGAATCTTTGGGTGAATTACTCTATGCCTGTAATGAAAACAGGCTGACGCTTTATAAAGGATTTGGTGAAAAAACACAGAAAAATGTTCAGGAAGCCATTAATTTTTATTTTTTAAACCAGGGACATTTTCTCTATGCGCAGCTCGACGAAGTATTCCCACAGATAGAAACCTATCTAAAAAAAATATTTTCATCAGAAAAAGTAAGAGTAACCGGGGCCTACAGAAGACAAGCAATAACGATTGATGAATTGGAATTTGTTGTTGCAGAAACAAATGAAACGATAAAGTCAAAATTTAATACAGCACAACCTCCTGAGTTGCTGGAAGAAAATACGGACAACCTTTTATATAAGTTGAAGAACGGATTAAAACTACGTTTATATACAGGAATCCAAAATATTACTGAACGGCAATTCATCACGACAGGCAGCAACGAGTTTACCGATGCTTTTCAAAAAGCATTTCCTTTCATAAAATTAAATGCTGCTGCTAACGAAGAATCCATTTTTACCGAAGCCAAAATACCCTATATCCCACCCTGCCTGAGAGAGACGGCAACTATTATTGAAAAAAGCAAAAAGAACCAGCTGCCACTGCTGATAGAGCCGGAAGATATCCGTTCCATCATTCACAGTCACAGCAACTGGAGTGACGGAGTGAACACTATTGAGGAGATGGCCAGCGAATGTATTAAACGGGAACTTGAGTACCTTGTCATTTCGGATCATTCCCAGGCTGCTTTTTATGCCAACGGCTTGAATGAAGACCGGATAAGAGAGCAACATCGTTATATTGATGAACTAAACGCCAAACTTAAGCCTTTTAAAATCTTCAAAAGTATAGAAAGTGATATCCTGAACGATGGCAGCCTGGATTACCCTGAACCTGTATTAAAGACCTTTGACCTGGTTATTGCTTCAGTGCACAGTAACCTGAAGATGACCGAAGAAAAAGCTATGAAGCGATTGATAATGGCAATTGAAAATCCTTACACTACCATACTTGGACACATGACGGGCCGCTTATTGCTTAGCCGCAATGGTTACCCGGTTGATCATAAGAAAATAATTGAGGCTTGTGCGGCTAATAATGTTGTGATAGAAATAAATGCTCACCCCCGCCGGCTTGACATGGACTGGAAATGGATTGACTATGCCATGGAGAAAGGAGTATTGCTCTCCATTAACCCGGATGCACATTCCCTTGATGGTTTTGATGATGTAAAGTATGGTGTGTTAGCTGCACAGAAAGGAGGACTGACAAAAGAAAACAATCTGAGCAGTTTTTCATTGAATGAATTTGAATCTTTCCTGCTCAAAAAAAAAATAAATAACATTACTTAAATCCCGGATTCCTGATTATTGGCATTCATCAATTGAAAGTAAGATCTGTTGTATTGATGAAATTGATAAGAGAGGCTGTATTTTTTAGTTTCAGCTTTTTGAGAATATTGTGCCGGTGTACCTCCACAGTACGTGTTGAAATATTCAGTGCAGAAGAAATTTCTTTAGAAGACATCCCTTCTTTGATGAGTTTAATGATGCCTATTTCCCGCAGCGATAATTCCCTTGCATTGGGTTTGAGTGAAACATCTTTAAACATCTGGTCAGATAATATATCTCTTATTTCTATACAGACATATATATTCCCATTTATAACATCTTTAATCGCTTTCAGCATTTCCTCATAAGATGAATTTTTTGTTATATATCCCCTTGCACCCAACTGCAGCATTTTTTTGGCGTAGGCTGGCTGGTTATGCATTGTAACGGCAATGATTTTACTGCCGGGCGAAAATTTCCGGATCAGTGGCACGGCATCCAGCCCTGACTTTTCTTCCAGGTTAATATCCAGTATTACAATATCCGGTCGCTTTGCCTTGATCATTTCAATGGCCTCATCAAAGGTTCCCGCTTCTCCTGTTATTTCAATCTCACTATTCCCGGCAAACATCATTGACCACATTTGCCTGAATAATTTATGATCATCAACGATTGCAATGGTAGTTTTTTTCATGATGGTTCTGTTTGGCTGTTAAAAGGTAATTCAATTTCAAGAGTACATCCCTTTCCGGGATCTGAAACAACTTTCATAATACCTGAATAAAAATTAATACGGTTTTGAATATTTTTTAACCCGATTCCTTTTATTATTTTGGTGGTATCAAACCCCACACCATTATCTGAAATGGTTAAATAAATTTTTTCTTCATCCTTTCTAAAACTGATTACCGCATTTTTGGCCTGGGAATATTTAATGATGTTATTTATCTGCTCCTGTATAATGCGGTAAAACATCAGTTCTATTTTTTGATCTACGTACTGGCCGTTCCCGATTTCATTGATCAGTTGCACCTTCAAATCGTTGCCCATAGTAACTCTTTCCACCAAATCCTCCACGGCATCCCGAAGGCCGATGCCGCCCAATGAAGGAGCCACCAATGAATGGGATAATTTCCTGATCTCGTCAATCGCTTCATTCAGGTATTCATAACTTTTCCCTACCAGATCGTCTTGTACACCCTGCCCTGATTTTGTAATACCCAAATACATTTTTACTGTGGCAAGTATCTGGTTAATGTTATCGTGCAACTCCCTGCCTAAGTTATTTTTTTCCTCTTCCTGCGACTGGATGGTAGTTTCAGTGATCAGCCTTTGCTGTTTGATTTGCTGCTCTGCCAGTTCCCTTTCCAATCTTTTCTTTTCTGTTACATCCGTCATCGCCCCAATCATGCGGAAGGGCTTACCTTCTTCATCCCGCATGATAAACCCCCGGTCGTACACAAATTTATAGGAGCCATCTGCACATCGAAAACGATATTCACCTTTCCAGCTATTTGAACCATTTTTGAGATTGTAGTCTAAAATTTGTGCAACCTTTTCCCTGTCATCGGGGTGAACAAATTCATTTATCCAGCCTTCCTGATACTCCTGTTTATCTTCGCTGTACCCGAATTCTTTAATAATTCCATCTCCCCAATGGCCTTTGCTTGTTTCATAATTCCACTCCCAGATAGTATCCTGTGTGGCCCTGTTTACCAGCTCATACCTTTCATTACTTTCTTTGAGTTTTTCGAGTGTTTTCTTTCTTTCAATACTGTACTGAATGGATTTGAATAAAAGTTTCTCATCAAAATCTCCCTTTACCAGGTAATCCTGCGCTCCCAGCGAAATGGATTCAATGGCCATATCAATTGTAGAATGCCCGGACAATACTATAATTGGTGTTTTAGGCAATAACCGGTTCATTGCTATAACAGAGTTAATGCCCAAACTGTCAGGAAGTGATAGGTCAAGCAGGACAATATCAATAACATTATCTGCTATTAATTCAGGTACTGCGGCAATTCTTTCAGCACGAAAAATTTTTTTAATACCTAACTGACTTTTCTCCAAATATTGTTTTACCAATATATAATCCCCGGGATTGTCTTCTACTACCAGTAAACAATATGGTTTATTTTTGTTGCCCATAAAACAGTCAAAATTTACATATTTTAAATAGACGTATCAAAAAAAGTTTTCATAGCAACTTCACAATACTGATCCAAAAATCTTTTATTGTTTGTGCTATCTCCATGAGTTTATCATTATTTATCGGCTTTACAATATAACAATTGGCATGGTTATGATAAGACTCCCTGATATCTTTTTCATATTCTGAAATGGTTAGTATTATTACCGGGATGTTCATAAGCGTTTCATAGCGGATTGTTTTTGGAAATACCTGCCTGTCCGGCAGGCAGGCTGAAATAAAAAGTGCTGCCTTTCCCTGGCTCCGACTCTACCCATATCTTTCCACGAAGGATTTCCACAATTTTTTTACAAACAGCCAGCCCGATACCGGAACCTGAATACTCATTTCTGCTATGCAGCCGTTGAAAAATGATGAATATTTTTTCAAAAAATCTTGGCTCAATGCCGATACCGTTGTCCTTTACATAAAAAATGTAGTTATCCATTTCCTCCGTACAACCCACTTCAATAATGGGTTGTTTATCGCTACGGTATTTCAGTGCATTGCCTACCAGATTAATAAACAAATGATCGAAAAGGGCCTTATCCGCTGTAATAACCGGAAGGGGCTTTACTGTTATTATGGCCTGGTTTTTCTCAATATCTTCCTGTAGCACACGTTTTACATAATCCATTATTTCATTCAGGTTAATAGGGACAAAATTCTCATTTTTGAAACCAACCCTTGAATATGCAAGCAGGTCATCAACAAGTTTTTTCATCCGTACGGCCCCATCCACTGCATAAAATATAAACTCCCTGCTGTTTTCGTTCAGTTGTTGCCCCATCTCTTCTTCCAACAGTTTTAAAAAACTGCTTACCATTCGCAGGGGCTCCTTCAGATCATGACTGATGACAGAAGCAAAGCTTTCCAGTTCGGCATTGGAAGCCTGCAGTTCGGCTGTAAGCCTTTTTAGTTTTTCTTCGGCTGCTTTACGGTCGGTAATATCCTGGTGAAATGCCTGTATATACTTTTCATTGCCCACCTGGATAAGACTGGATGATATGGCAAAGGAAACAATATGCCCATCCTTATGAAAGTGATCGGTATCCATATGAAGGGTTTCTCCTGCCATTATAATTTTTATTTTTTCGGAAAGATTTTTTGCTATTTCAGGAGTATCGATCGTCTTCAGATTCATTTGCACCATCTCCTCCACGGTGTACCCATGCATTTTAGCAAATGATTCGTTTACTTTAATAATTTCCCCCTCCGTATTCATGATCAATATGCCATCACTTGCTTTTTCAAACAAGGTCTTGTATTTTTTTTCGCTTAAGACCAACTCTTCCATTATCTGCTTGCGTTCAGTGATATCTTTATCTACTCCACGATAACCTTCAAAATTTCCTTCCCCGTCAACAATGGGCACGCCATTGGAAAGCATGCAGATTCTTTTTCCATCTTTACCAATAATCCAATTTTCCAAATCCCTTATCAGTCCTCTTTTAGCTATTATTCCAGAAAATATGGCCGAAATTCTTTTGGCTTCATCCGGTTCCATGAAATCAAAAGGCGTTTTTCCAATAATTTCATCAGCTGTTCTTCCTAATGTCTCCATCCCTTTTTCAGAACTGTAAGTATAAACTCCATTCTTGTCCACCTCCCAAACCCAGTCTCCAATACTTAAGATAATATCATTTAAACGGGTTTCATTCTTTTTTAATAAAGCATACGCCCTGTCTCTTGAATGGGCGTAATAATAAACTATAATTGCGCCAACCAGTAAGAATAAACCAATAAATAACTCGAAGAGCAGGATAAGCGATGAAATATCTTTCAAGGCTTTTCCATGCGTGTTATTATATTCTCTCATCAGCTTGTTTTCCTGCTGCAAACTGCCTGCAAGCTGGAAACTTATTTTATCAATAAGTAAGCTCCCGGTGTCATTCTTAAAAATAAACAGGGCCGCATCAAATCCTTTCTCCCGCCGGACTCTTACCAGATTTTTCCGGGAATTTATATACCCATCTAATAGATTTTTTATTGTTCCCATCTCAGCCAGCTCATCAGCCATATCTTTTTTTAATACCAATAGCCGGTTGATATGTATACTAATACTATCAGCAGCCTGGCTAAAAAGCGGCAGATAGTCTTCATCACCTGTTAATAAATAACCCCTCACACCGCTTTGCATTTCCCTGGCCAATGTATTTACCTTTTGAGTTCCTGCTATTTCTTCATTGGTTCGTTGCAACCATTTGTCAGCTAAAACATCAAGCTTTCTACTCTTATGAATGGCTAAAAAAGTAATAGCCAGCATCAAAGAAATTATTAAAACAATTCCGGTAATTCTTTTAGAAACAGAAAAAAGGGTATCCAAAAGCGTTCGGTGAAATAAAATACCGGTACTCACCACCACAAATAATATGGCAGAAGGCAGGGATATAGTATCAAGCGGCAGAATATTGTCTAATGATCTGATAACAAAATAGTAATTGAAAATGGCCAACAGCGAAACTGAAACAATGGCAACAAGTAACCAATGTATAAATTGATAATACTTTCTTTTAGCAAGCGCAATGAAAATAAAACCCAGCAACACAAAATTAATAGCAGTAAACAGGCTCATCCGCCCGGGAAAAATGGTGGCCGCTGTTCCCGGCCCTTCTCTCCAGAGTAATTCATCTATACCCAAATTACGGTTAAAGATATATTCCAATAGAGTCAGCAAACCGGCAAATAGTATAATCCCTGCTAAAATAAAGGCAATAGTTTTGCGCCGCCGGCTGTTTGCCCCGGCAGGCAAACCAGCAGGCACATTGAGCAGGTAAAGGGCAATACCGGAAAAAATAAAGCATACCACGGCATTAAATTTTATGGAGGCTATACCAGGAAAAACAGATTTAAAAAATGGGATATCAAAAAACCATCCGGTTAATACAAGACAACCCACCGTTACTGCTAACAGGCTGGCAACTTTAGTGATATAGTCAGAGACGTGTTTCAAAATATTTTCGTAATTCCTGATCGCTTTCGAATGTTTGTGATACGGGTCCGTACATATCAGGTTATTCTTTTTTTCTAATTAATTGCACAAGGATTCATTGATAGACTATGAATTGTTTACGGTGGGCGTAAATTCAATATCACTGCAGCACAAAGTAAGAATTATGCAACATAAAAACCGGACATATTGAAATAACTATGTATAAATACTTAATGGGTTAAACTGGTTTTCACTGGAAAAAAAGTATTCCAGATATCCGGGCAGGATTTGATCACTATGTTATGTTCAGCGGGGTCGGGAAAAATTGAAAACATACTCCATGCCCGGAAACCTGTATTATCCCTGAGCATCTTCAACAACCAGCCGGTAATAAAATTTTTCCTGGTTGCTACCCTGGCACTATTACTTCTTCATAACGGTGACCCCGAATTTTTGATTACTTGTAATATGCTTATAACTTTATTTTTATCCAACGGCTTAATTATATAGTTGCTGGCATGGTTGCGGTACGATTCTGCAATATCTCTTTCCGACTCGGAAGTAGTCAGCATTACAACGGGTATCACACTAAGGCTTTCATCATTTTTAATTTCTATAAGTACTTCCATACCGTCTATCCTGGGCAGATTAATGTCGAGCAGGACAAGGTCAGGAGTTATGGCATTTTTATATATTCCCTCTTTTCTTAAATACTGCAGGGCTTCGTCCCCATCGTTTACCTTACTGATAGTGATATCATTGCTAATGCCGGCATTTTTAAAAGCATGCAATGTCAGTACAATATCACCTTCATTATCCTCTACCAGTAAGATGTTCACTTGCCTGTTCATCTGTTTATTTTGGAATACTGAAATAAAAAATGCTGCCTTTTTATCCTGTCACACTGAGCTTGTCGAAGTGTGAATACGTTTTATTAAACGGTTTCGACAGGCTCAACCTGACAATCCTTTTTATTTTGGCAGGCCTGCCTGTTCGGCAGGTAAACTGAAATAAAAAGTGCTGCCTTTGCCTA
This sequence comes from Chitinophagaceae bacterium, assembly GCA_032654705.1. Classification (GTDB taxonomy): domain Bacteria; phylum Bacteroidota; class Bacteroidia; order Chitinophagales; family Chitinophagaceae; genus JJ008. The sequence goes on along the minus strand of JAULAZ010000003.1, from coordinate 663,644 downwards.
ACTCCGACTCCACCCATATTTTCCCTTTATGAATTTCCACAATTTTTCTACAAATAGCCAGGCCAATCCCGGTGCCTGAATACTCGTGTTGACCATGCAGTCGTTGAAAAATAATAAATATTTTTTCAAAAAACCTGGATTCAATGCCAATACCATTATCCTTTACATAAAATATATATTTATCCTGCTCTTCCATACAGCCTACTTCAATTACAAGAGGCTTATCGCCATGATATTTCAGTGCATTGCTAACCAGGTTCATTAACAACTGGCTGAAAAGTGTTTTACTGGCTGTAATAACCGGAAGAGCCTTTACTTTTATAACTGCCCCGGTTTTCTCAATATCATCCTGTAGCGTTCGACGTACATATTCCATTATTTCTTTTGTGTCAACGGATAAAAATTTTTCTATATTTTGGCCCACTCTTGAATACTGTAACAGATCATTAATAAGTGTTTTCATGCGGGTGGCGCCGTCCACGGCAAAATGAATATATTCCCTGTCGGTTTTATCTAATAATTTGTCGCCCAGCTTTTGCTCCAGTAAATTCAAAAAACTGCTTACCATGCGCAGGGGTTCTTTCAGATCATGACTGGCTATATAAGCAAAGCGTTCCAGTTCTGTGTTTGATGCCTGCAGCTCTAATGCAAATTTATTAAGCTCTTCTTCCGAATTTTTACGATCGGTAATATCCCGCAAAATGGACTGCGTACCAATGACCATTTCCTTTTCAATAATCGGGTTTACATGCGTTTCCAGCCAAATCCTTTTGCCATCTTTCCGCAGCCCTTCAAATTCAAAAACGTCTGGCACTTTTTCTCCTGCCATTCTTCTACTGTGCCTGTCTTTGATTATTTCAATATATTCAGGGGCAATAAAACTTTCAAGATTGAGGCTATTTATCTGATCTTCTCTAAAACCAAACATCTCCAAAAATTTCTTATTGGTAAAAACCACCCTACCCAAAATATCATCAGTAACAAAAGCGTCATTCATATTTTCAAGCAGGCTTTTATAGTTCTGCCTGCTCTCAATTAGTTTTTCTTCCGCCTGTTTCTGTTTGGTAATGTCCCGCATCAGGCCGATAAGACCTGTGTAATTATTCTGTTTGTCAAGCAGCCTGATCTTGTAGATTTCCACATCATGTATTTTCCCATCTGTGAATGGCAATTGTTCATATGAGACATGCAAACCAGCTTCGGCAATGGCAGTATTGTCCGATGCAATGCAGGCAGCAGCTATTTCAGGGGTGTAAAGTTCGGCATAATGGGGTACTTCCAGAAAGCGTTTTTCAGAAATACCAACCGAATTGCAGAATTCCTTATTAACAAACAACATGTGACCATCGCCATCCAGCATCCAGATGCCGATTGGTGCGTTATCAAGTATGGTACGAAAAATCTCTTCATTCTTTTTCAGATTCTCTTCCGCCTGTTTGCGTTCGGTGATGTCCTGGCAAGTGCCTATTGCCAGCATTTGCTTTCTTTGGGCGTCATGAACAATCCGCCATCGTTCTTCTACAAATTTTATTGTCCCGCTGCTTGCTATAATCCGATGTTCGAAAACATTGTTGTCAGATTTGTTTTCAATCGACGCTGCGAATTTCTCCTCCACGTTCTTACGATCCTCCGGATGAACGAATTCCAGAAAGGCCGGATGAGATGCCTGAAAACTGTTCGGATCGAGTTCAAAAATCCGATAGGTCTCCGCTGACCATATTACCTTCAAATCTGACAGGTTGGTTTCCCAACTGCCTACTTTCGATACAGCCTGCGCATCAATTAATCTTGCTTCGCTTTCCTGCAATACCTTCTCCGCCTGTTTACGTTCAGTGATGTCGCGGATAATCATTTGAACGGCCGGTTGATTTTCGAACCTGACAGGCATTGCATTTACTTCTACATCTACAACAGAACCATCGAGACGAATAAATTTTTCTTCCATCGGGGGCAGCGCCACCTGTTCCCTGATTATTTTTTTCATTCGTTCCATTACCACCGGTATATAATCAGAATGCACAAAGGGAAGCACGGGTTTTCCTATTAATTCTTCTTTGGAGGCCGCAGCCATCAGGGAAATTGATGCCCGGTTTACAAAAACAATTTTTCCATTTATATAAATTACGATAGCATCGGGAGAATTTTCTACCAATTCCCGGTATTTCAATTCACTTTCCTGCAAGGCATCATCCAACGCTTTTTGCCGGGTAATATCACGGGATACCACCAGCAACGATTCTATTTTGCCGGTTACGCTTACCATGGGTGAAATGATTACACTCCACCACCTGGGACTACCTTTCTCTGTGGGACAAAAACCTTTGACCGATGCGGAGGTTCCGTTCTTCGCTTTTTCAATGGCTGTCTGAATCGCATGTTTATAAGGCCGATCCCAAAAATCAAGATAGGGTTTATTCAGGTAAACGGACAGGTCACTAATCTCAAATAGCCGCTGGCCTCCCTCGCTCATAAATACCAGCTTCCCCTCCATGTCTAAAATCTTGAAACAGTCCTCAGAACTCTCAATGATCCGCTTATTTAATGCCTCACTCTTTTGCAATTCAACTTCCATTTTCTTCCGTTCTGTAATATCAAACATGATGGAATGAATGAAAACTTTTCCGGCCATCGTTATCGGATTTCCATAAACCTCTATATCTCTTATGCTGCCATCCGCCAATTTATGTTTCACTTCAAAATGAAAGCTTTCAATTTTTTCTGATTTTTTTAACCGGTCTGAAAGTTCTTTGTAAGAATCACTAACATTTATTTGGTGAATCTTCATTTTTTTCATCGTCTCCCTTGTCCATCCATAAAATTCAACGGCAGCCTGGTTCATGTCATGCAATAGCCCGGTATCAGGATCAATAATCAATTTCACTGCCGAATTGTTTTCAAATAGTCCCCGGTAATCTGCCTCACTTTGGAGCAAAGCTTCTTCTGCTTTTTTGCGTTCGGAGATGTCTCGTTGGATTGCCAGAAAACCGATAATTTCATTCTTATCATTCAGGATCGGTTGTGCTGAGCCTTCAATATTAATTAACCGGCCATCCTTGCATTTATTAACATATTGATTTATACTGATGTTCTTTTTACTAAGTAAAGTATTCCAGAAAGATTCGTATCCTTCTTTTGTTGATTGATTGCTTTTCAATATTCTTGGAGTACACTTTCCAACAACTTCTTCAGCGGTATATCCATATAGCCTGGTGAATTCAGGATTGATAAAAATCAGGATTCCTTCTTTATCAGTCATAAAAACCACTTCCCCGGAGTTGAAAATTGCTTTGCTTAATCTAATGTGCTCTTCCTCCGCCTTCTTGCGCCTGGTGATATCCTGGTGGAAAGCCAGGAAGAACTCCTGCCCGCCTATTTTAGCCAGGCTTGCAGTAACGCTTAAAGGAAAAATGTGCCCGTCTTTATGGTAATGCTCCACCTCAAAACGAACTACCTCGCCGGCAAGTATGCTGCCAACATGGTCGGCACGGTCATCGAGGGTTTTCTCCCCGAGTACATCCAGTTTTCTGATGTCGTAGTTCTTTAGTTCATCCACAGTGTAGCCATGCATTTGGGCAAAGGCCTGGTTTAAATCGGATAACTGCCCTTCAGGGGTCATGATCAAAAGCCCTTCGTTTGCCTGGTGGAACAGATCGTGATAGCGTTGTTCACTTATCTTTAGTTTTTCTTCTGCTTTTTTCCGTTCTGAAATATCACGCCAGATGGTATACAAAGTTTGCTTGCCATTTAAAATGATTGGTGTCAGCATCACTTCAACGGCAAATTCAGTTCCATCCTCTTTTGTATGAACCCATTCAAAACGGTTATATCCCTGCTGCACTGCTTTTGCAATCATTGCTGCTGCTTTTTCGGTTGAAAGCCGGCCATCGGGTTGTTTTTCAGGTGAAATTTCCCAGGGCTGCTTAATAAGAACATCCTTTGTGGAAGAATATCCTAAAATAGAAGCTGCGGATTGATTGCATTCGATAAAGCCAGTATCATCAAGCAATAATATTGAATCAGCAGATTCATTAAACAACCGGCGGAAGGTCTCTTCGCTTTCACGGATTGCAACTTCTGCTTTTTTCCGTTCGGTCATGTCCCTTATATTGCATTGGATCACCCTATGATCACCTTCTGTATACACATTGCTGACGAACTCAACATTTATCTTTCTCCCGTCTTTTGTTTCGAGTAGCAGATCATGATACCGGACATATTCCTCCTTCTGTAATTCAATAAATTTTTCCTTATTTGCAACTACGTCTTTAAAGAAACCTATTTCCCATATCTCTTTGTCAACGAATTCTTCCTTTGTATAGCCTAAAAGCTCAATTAAAAACGGATTCACATCCGTAATGATGCCTGTTTCCACATCGAGGATAAGTATGCCATCTTTGGCCGCTTCAAAGAGGCGGCGATAGCGGGTCTCCGAAACGATCAACTCCGTTGAATGTTTTTCTTTCTCTTCGTTTTGAATGATAAGTTCGTTTGCAATGATCAACTCAGCTGCCCGCATTTTTTTTTCTTTCTTTTGAAAGACAAGCTCTTTGTTGGCAATCGTTAACTCAGCCGCCCGTTTTTCTTTGTTTTTGTTTTGATTGGCAGGTTCTTTATCGGCAATAACTACCTTATTCGATTTTTTATTACCTGTTTTTTGTTTACGCATAGAAGTATTACTTTAAAATCGGTTTACCACACCGATTGATAATGAAATTAATTTTACCGGACTTTTTTTCCCAAATGATTTTTTTGAAAAATCATTTATCAGCCGGTTGAATTCATTCATGTTGTATTTGAGGCCGGGCAATAAAAAATCGCAAGATGAATTTTTACGGCGTTGGCCGCCGTCAGGCACATCGGGAAGATAAAGAATAAAACCGGACAGAATAAGACAAACAGCGGTATTAATTTTCATAGAAATAATACCGGGCAATACAGATTTGAAAATGGAAATATCTAAAAACCATCCGGCTAAAAAAAGGAGTCCTGTTGCAATAACTAACAGGCTTGCAATTTTAGTGACATAATTAGTGCCACCATTAACAATATTTATACTATGCCTGACCACATCCGGTAGTTGGTGGTACCGTTCGAGCAAATCAGGTTGGCCGCATTTTATTTGACCGGTCCGGTACGGTTGGCCTCATTTTGCCTAACCAATCGATAAGGTTTCGAAGAGATACCGTAAGTATCCGAGATTTCTATAATAAAATACTCAGTTTAAAAACGCAAGGTAAGCCAAACAGGCCACAAAAAATAATACGATAGTGATTTACTATGTATTATTACCTATTGTTTTCAAACTTGTGATTACCTCATGAACCAAGGCGAAGAAAAAAGAGTATGATGCCCGAAATCCGCCGTGATTTCTCTGTGCTCTCCGTGGTTTATTTTACCACAGCGGGCACAGCGATACACAGAGAAAGCACAGCGTTTCCAAATAATCAGTATACGGTTCATATATTCAGTAACAGAAGTTCCCGGATTTCATCATTTGTTCTTAAGCTGCCAGGAAAGTTCTAAGTACATTGATGTTACCACATGTTCTTAGTTTGCCAATGGCTTTGTCTTTGATCTGCCGCACCCGTTCGCTTGTCAGGCTGAACTTAATAGCAATAGCCTCCAAACTTAAAGGATGATCTACCCCAATTCCAAAAAGGTAGCAGAGTGTTTCCCTTTGTTTTTCATTAAGGACATGGAGCATGCGGTCAATTTCTGTTTTTAAAGAAGCGGTATAATTTATTTCTTTATCTGTACTGACCGCATTGGGGTTTTCAATAACATCAAGCATGTTGTCTTCCCCGTCTTCTGTCAGCGGCGTGTCAAGACTAATATTTTTTTCATTCATGCTAAGGCCTTCTGCGATGTCCTTTACATCCATATGTAATTCTTCTGCCAGTTCATCAACCGAAGCAGTTCTTTCTAACTTCTGCTCCAGCATTGAACCAGCTTTTTGAATACGGCCTTTCATCGTTACTTTGTTCAACGGAAGACGGACTACACGGGAATTTTCTGCCAGGGCATGAATAATATACTGCCGGATCCACCACACGGCATAGGAAATAAATTTAAACCCACGGGTGTAATCAAAATTGCGGGCAGCATGCATCAAACCAAGATTGCCCTCATTAATCAAATCAGAAAGTGAAAGCCCCTGGTATTGATATTGCTTGGCAACAGAAACCACAAACCGAAGGTTGGCGGTAACTAAACTATCAAGAGCCTTCTTATCTCCTTTCCTAATTAATTCTGCCAATCTTACTTCTTCTTCGGGTGGAATTAAAGGCAGCTTATTTATTTCCTGCATGTACTTATCAATACTTTGTGAATCACGGTTGGTAATGGAGTGGGTGATTTTTAACTGGCGCATACTCATACAATAAATTTAAAAGGGTGGATAATCTCTTTTTTGGAAAGAACTGCAGGGTACGGATAGGTTTAGGGTATAAATGCCGGCAGAAAAATCGTTGTCAGGAAGCTTGTTTGCTTAATACAACGGTTTCGCCGGTTTCAATGAAATGTTGCAGCGATGCAGGCCCCAACATTTTTTTTAGCTGGCCGGCCAGCACCATTAAATAGATAGCCTTGTTACTGAGACAGGCAGCTTTTTTGTGTGCTGTTTTCATAAACTTCACCGCTGCGATTGGGTTTGATTTTTTTGCTGATTGGACTTTCATGTCTTGGATTTTAAGAGTTATAAAACTGATAGCTATCGGTTTTGTTATTTAAAGGATGTTGAATGATGATATAAAGGTGAGGGCTGACAACTATCAGATCCAAAAAAACGAGTGCCTGAATTTGATTTATACCAAATGAATTTAGCGGGCCCTAAGTGGTTACGTATAGCAACTACCCTGATCATATTGGTGATTTGACGTAAACAGAGTGAATGAAGGAAGAGAATATCAGTCGGTTAATGGCTGACTATTACGCACAATCTGTGCAACCATTTTTTTTATCTCCAGCAACCATTGCCCGGCTTCCTGCAGTTTATATTCCTTCATCATTTTTTCCATCTGCCCGGTATAACGGCTGGCTGTCTGCATATTCATAGTAATAAACAAATCTTTCAACGCATGAGTGGAAAGTTCAAGATTGGATATATCGTAACAATCAAGCGTCATTTCAATATCTGACAACCGGGCAGCAACCTGGTTAAGCATAATATTAAAAAATGGAGGGACTGCTATTTCATTACTTTCCATTTTCATTTCCATAATAGAAGGAGAATGGCCCGCTGATTCCCCGGGCATAAGCAAGTCTGCCCTATTTTTATCAGGCATTAAATGAAGGGGCTGAATACCGGTAAAGGCAGTTACAACATTTTGCAATGGCGAGGGATTGTGCAGGTCGGTTGAAAGTTGGAGGCTACTATTTTTTTCCATAACACAGGTTTTTATTGTAATGAGTTAATTTATTTTAAGCTTCTAATAAAATAACCATAAGAAAAAAAGCCATAGCAATGTGACCGGTTCTTAAGGCATTGCAGCTAATGCCCTGGTACATCCATCTAAAAAACAATTGCCGGCTTCCGCACAAACGATACTGGCGAAAAAGCAGGATGGCCAGGGTAGTTATCATAAAATATTATTTTATTTTTTACGGGCTATTGAATTAATTAATATTTTGAGATGTAATAAACCAATAAGGGTCAATGGATGATTCACCTATCATCGGTTCATCATATGCACCCATGTTGATACAAAGGAAATTATCTGCAGCAATAATTTGCCAGATAAAATTTTCTTTTTTTGAACCCGGAGCTTTTGCCACTTCAGGTAACAGTTCGCCCAACAAACCATCCCAGCAGGCTTTTTCCAGTTTTTCATGCGTTGAAATGAACTTACCTTCTTTACTCCCGTTTTGCCTGTAACAGAATTCTCTCCTGGCAAAGCTGGTGCCGGTAAAGAGAAGGATTTCCTGATTTATGTTTTGAGGGTACATGATGTTTTTTTTCCGTTTCAGGATAATATTTTTTTTCTTAATTCGTGATTGCCTGTATAAAGAACGGACAGAGATGGCCCTATTACAAATTAAAGGCGTCATGATTTATCTTTTTACCAAATGAATTTAGCTGAGGCTAAGTGCTTACGTATAGAACCTGGCTAAAAGAAAAAAAATCCTCTGACGTATTATCAAAGGATTTTTTTCGAAGAGAGGCGGGATTCATTGGAATTGGATTTTCAAGGAACTTTTCACAGGATTAAGCTAGTTTTCAAAGGATCATAGGTTTTGGCTGTTAGTTTTTGTTAACGGTTTAACGAGATAAGGATAGTGGCTTTTGGTTTTTCTCAGGATTAATAATAATTGCTGGTGTAAAGATGGTAGTGAAAGAAGACGATAGCAACTATTTACATCACTGAGTTTGCTTTATACCAAATCAATTTAGCAGTGACTAAGTAATACTGCCTATCAGAAGGTCGAAGTCGGGTAACCAAGCATGAAAATTAACATTGCTCACTGATTCATCATTCAATAAACAGATGGGGGATGTTATACTCTCTTATTCTGAAGCCAGTGGTAGTTCAACATGAAAACTAGTTCCCCTGCCCTGTTCGGTTTCAAACCAAATCTTTCCCCTGGCCTGCTCCACAATTCCTTTACACATGGCCAATCCCAAACCAGTGCCGGATGATTTAGTGGTAAAGTTGGGGATGAAAATACTTTCCTGCATTTCAGGTGCAATGCCTTCTCCGTTATCTTTTATACTTACTTTGATAAATTCCCCATTGATTATTTCACTCAATTCAATTTTACAAATACCATTTCCCAGGCATGCTTCCACGGCGTTGGCAAGAAGATTGGTGAACAATCGGTTCATTTGTGTTTTATCAACTTTTACCATCACTCTTTCATTCACCGGTTTCCAGTCTATTACCACATTCGGGTTAGGTTGATACAAATCCTTCAGGGAACCGATTACCTCATGCAGGTCAAACAACTCCACCCGGGTGTTACCAATATTGGCAAATTGAGAAAAGTCAGCCGCAATTTTAGAAAGATGATCAATTTGCTCTACCAGGGTATTAGCCACACTGCCTGAAAGTTCTTTTACATTCGGCTGGTTGTTATTAATGGCATTCTGCAAATACTGAATGCTAAGCTTCATTGGTGTCAGCGGATTTTTTATCTCATGTGCCACCTGTCTTGCCATTTCCCGCCAGGCCCCTTCTCTCTCACTTTTGGCCAGTAAAACTGCACTATCGCCCAATTTGGCCACCATTTTATTATACTCATTTACCAGATCACCAATCTCATCATTGCGGTTCCAGATAATAGGTTCATTCATTTTTCCCAGGTTCACATCCCTCATTTTGTCGCTGATAATGGAGAAAGATCCGGTGATACGATTGGCGATAAATAAAGCAATCAAACCAGCAATCAAAAAGATAAAGGCATTCAGGTTGATAATGGTAACAAGGAAGTTCGAAATCTCCTGTCGTAACTCCGGCTTGGAGGTAAAGTAAGGAATATTGATATAGGCATACACTTTCCCATCCTCATCCCTTACCGGTGCGTAAATGCTCAGATAAGAGAAATTGCCGATCTTTTCTTCCTGTGCATGCTGCACCTGCCGCAACCTGTTTAAATGATAATAAGCAGCCGGGTCCATTTTTTTACTCAGCACGCCTTTGGTATAAACATTGGCCTCGGAGGAAACCTGTAAATTACCTTTCAGGTCATACACATTCACATCCACCCCGTGAATATCAGAAACTTCATCTACCAGTTTTTGTAACCCGGTATTGGAAATTGAATCATATATTTTCACTACATCATCAAACGTATTGTGATCTGACATTTTCTTTTCCATTTCATTCACCATAATCTTCATGGTCCGGCTCAGTTTGTCGTTGTTGTTCCTGTTAAACCGGTTGATGAAAAATGAAATGGTGGCAATTCCAATAATAAGAAAAGAAAAAATGCTGATGAAGATGATGGTGCTATGCACCTGCAACCGGATGTTCAGTTGCATCAGTTTCCTCAACCGTTTCCAGACGAATCCTGTTTTAATAATAAAAGCAATCAGTTGCACAAAAGCCACCAGGAACAGTAACGAACAGAAAATATACGAGAACAATGTAATTGCTTCGATAGTAGTTTCTTTTTTCCGGGTAATCACCACTACTTTTTCATTGCTTGCCCGGTACCACAGTTCATCAAAATCACCATTGATCCGGTGTAAAAATTCCTCTTTTGGTATTTCATCTTTTGTAAGCCAGGTGGCATATGGATAATTACCCGGCTGGGAAACCAACCGGTTGCTCACATACACCGCATAAGAATAAATTGGTGAATTTTCAGGGTCTGATTGTTTAAACTGCCGGAAAAGTTCAGGAAACAACGCATCCCTGCTGTAATTTTTTGGATTGGATACAATAAAAAATGAGCCTAGCTTCCTGTTTGCCGTATCTGTTATCTGCCGGCGGGTAATGTAGTTAAACCTATCAAAGGAAGTTTCATAATAATACAAACCTGTTGTATTGGTAGGTTTCGACTGCACATTCAGAATGGTGTTCAGCGTTTCATAGGATGTCGGGTCTTCATTGTAAAGATTCTGATTACTGGAGTCATACACATACAACCGTGTATCATATTTATTCAGATAACCACTGTAGTTCTCCCTGATAATGCTGTCCCTAAGCATTTTGTTTTTTTCGGAATCACTGAAACGATAAAAATTGTCGGACAGAAAGACATTATCAAGGTATTGAATGGCAATACTCATCAGCCGTTCACTGGATGGATCAGTTTGCACCGCCAATTTATCCGCCATCCGTTTTCTCTTTGCCCATTCCACATTACTGTTTTCAGACAGCATAATGGTGGAAATTGAAACAGAATAAATAAATATCCAGGAAAGTATGCCTGCAATTCTGATCCGGGTTTTATTTATTATTACTCCCTCATGATTCACCAGCCATGTATATATAAGCAGCCAGCATAATACAGGTATATAGAACAGAACATCAGAATGCCCGGACCGGATAGTAAGATAGATGAGGCCGGCAAAGCTGATACCAAAATAGACCAATAACTTTCTACCCTCAAATAATTGAAAGATGAAACGAAATAATAACTGTGAAAGATAATAATAGGATAATGACAAACAGGAAAGCACTGCAAAGCCTCCGACAGTATAACGGTTAAGGCTGAAAAAATCTGTTACATCAAAAGAAATTTTTGAATCAGCTACCAGGCTTCTGATAACAGCCGCCAGGATAAATGTTGAAAAGATCAGCAGGCATAATGAAACAATCCCACTTACCCACTTTAAACGGGTTGAAAAATCAGTTGCCGGATTCTTTATTTTACTCAGCTTCGACCAGGCAAACAAAACAACCCAGCAAAAGAGAATGGAATTAATTAATAAATCCCCCAGTGAACGCTGCACCGGGTTTGACCCATAAATAACCGGGCTAAACAACTCAAACTGCCGGAGATTTAACAGCAACGGGAAATAATAAGTTGCCAGGCGAAACGCTAATAATAACAATGCGAGGAGGCCGACAGATTTCCATACTCCTTTTTTCTCAGCAGTAGATTCTGCCAGCACATAAAAAAAAACTAAAAGAAAAAGCAGAGCACCAAAGCGTAAAAAAATTGTCAGCTGGCTATTATAAGGCACAGTACCGGAATTTTTTTTATCCAGGTAAAAAACGGTTTTCCCGGAAGCATTTTTTACGGGAAATTCTGTTTCAGTCTTGGCAATCAACACTCTTTTTTCGGCAGTTTTGCTGTAAGCAAATTTTTCGGGAAGGTAATCAGTAGTAATAAAAAATTCTGACTGCACCGGTATCATGGCATACGAAACAACCCCGCCGGGTATGTAAGCAGTACCCAGCGTTTTTTTAATAGTGTAATACCATCCATTGGATAGCTTTGAAAAATATTCGCCATCTTCTGCCTGTAGTAATTCCGGGGAAGGAGTTATTAGTTGTTCACTCCAGAATTTCATGTCGGTGGCTCCAAATGTATCTGCTGTATAAAGAAAAATGCTGTATCGTTTGGATGCCAGGCGGAAAAACTGGTCTAATGTTTCAGTGTTGCTGACCAGCTTATTAATTAATGCAGTATCCTTTAAAAAATTGTTGAAATCGTTTTGCTGATCTTCCAGGTATTGACCGGCAAGCCTTGCTTCCCGTAAAACAGCAGACCTGTCGGAATAAAGTTTATTAAAAACAAAGGACAGGCTAAAAAGAGATACAGCTAATATCAAAAAGCTGTATTTAAGACCAGAAATATTTTTTAAAAGTGGCTTCACTATTCGGAAGGCTGTTGTTTGATGGTATTCCAAATGGCGTCCATTTCCTGCAGGGTCATATTATGAAGGTCTTTACCATTCTGCAAAGCTTGCTGCTCCATCTGTGTAAACCGGCGGATAAATTTTTTATTTGTCATCTCCAGCGCATTTTCGGCATCCACCTGCAAAAACCGTGCATAATTGATTAATGAAAACACAACGTCACCAAATTCCTGTTCTACTTCAGCCTGAAGTTTCTCTCTGTTCTCACTCCCGACTCCAGACTCCAGTCTCCTGACTGCTGCTTTCAGCTCATTAATCTCTTCGTTCACTTTTTCCCAAACCTGCTCTTTATTATCCCATTCAAACCCCACCTGCTTTGCTTTTTCCTGCAGCCGCATGGCTTTTACAGTAGCAGGTAATGATTTTGGAACACCCTCAATAACAGATTTCTTTCCTTCTTTGAGTTTTAGTTTTTCCCAGTTCTTCTTCACTTCGTCTGCATCGTTCAACTTTACATCTGAATATATATGCGGATGGCGGGCAATCAGCTTTTCACAAATAGCATTAACCACTTCATCCAGTTCAAACTGTTTTTGTTCACTCCCGATCTTTGCATAGAATACAATATGCAGCAGCATATCTCCCAGTTCTTCTTTAATGCCCTGCCAGTCTCCTTCTGTAATGGCATCTGCCAACTCATAAGTTTCCTCAATCGTCATCTGTCGGAGCGATTGAATGGTTTGCTTTTTATCCCAGGGACATTTTTCCCGCAAGTCATTCATAATATCAATCAACCTGGAAAAAGCATCTGTAGCTGTTGTATTCATACATTATTAAATTATTAGTAAGGGCGGATAAGAGAATGAAGCAAAGAAGCAGGATCAGCATCATAGTAATTGATCAACAGGCAACCCTTTTCTCTTCTATGCAGCAGGCGAAACAATTTAAAATTTTCTTAAAAATAAGTACAAAAAAAATACAATACCCCTTTCTTTTTCCTTTACTAAACAATTCAGGTAACTTTGGCCAATTAAAATAATACTACCGGATGAAAATCTTTTTGCTTCCCGTTTTACTACTTTGTTCATTTGTTCTGCAGGCTCAGTATTATTACAATGATATTGTGGGCACACAGGAATCCAACCGGCAAATGAAAACCTACCTGGCCAATAAAGTTAAAACGATGTCAGCAACAGGATATACACCACAGGGGTCCAAAGCAACAGATTTTGCAGAAGTTCAGGAAGTAAAAGAAAACGGAAATGCTTTAAAGATTTCAAGGAATTCCGATTTGAGCCACAGTGTATTTTATCAGCGCTTTGATGCACAAGGCCGTCTGATCAGCATCACTGATTCGTCCGTGGGTATTCAAAGCATAACAACTTATGAATATGATGAAGCCGGGCGAATTACTCTTATTCAAAATACAATAAAAGACACAGCCACTGATTTTAACCAGGTCGAAATACACAAATGGTTATATACTCCGGATGGAAAGGTGGATAAAATGTGGCGCATCATTAATGGCAGCGACAGCCTGCAAATTCTTTTTAAACCGGATGAGGATGGTAATATCGGGGATGAAAGAACTTTAAAGAATGGCGTAGAGTCATCATCAGTTTATTACTACTATGATAATAAAAAAAGACTTACGGATATTGTCCGCTACAATACAAGACTGAAAAAACTGATACCTGATATCATGTTTGAATATGATGATAATGACCGGGTGATACAAAAAATAACGCCTATTTCAAGTCTGCATCTTGGCTACCTGATCTGGCGGTACATTTATGATGACAAGGGACTTAAAACCAAAGAAGCCCTCTTCAATAACAGTAAAGAACTTACCGGCAAAATTGAATACAGTTATACGTTTGGACAATAGTCCTGAACTTAATCACACCGCAATCTGACAACTCTCATTGGCTGGTCTCTGTTTATTGCCTTACCTTGACCATCATCAATTACTATTATGGCTTCCTTAAAGAAGAGTTGGCAGGAAAAATTAAATGACAGCAGGGATCTGCCCAAAGTAATAAAGCTGACTGCACCGCAACAAAAAAAATTGGGAGCCAAAACCATGGCCATTCCATCTCCATTGGAAGTAAACGCCATTATGAAAAAAGTAACATCCGGAAAGCTGATCACCATTAACAGGATAAGGGAAAAAATTGCCAAAAAACATCATGCCGATATTGCCTGTCCCATTACTACAGGAATTTTTTCCTGGATAGCTGCTCATGCAGCCGCAGAAGCAGAAAAGAAAGGCAGTAAAAAAATTACTCCATACTGGCGAACCCTTAAACAAGGTGGCATTCTCAATGAAAAATATCCGGGTGGAATTGAAAAACAAGCCGAACTGCTGGAATATGAAGGACATGAAGTAACTCAAAAAGGAAAACATTGGATGGTAAAAGATTGGGAAAACCGACTGTTGAAATAATAAATCTGCAGGAGATTTCTATCATTGATAAATTATGGATTACCCGGGTTTTATATTTACTTACTGGAAAAAAGAACAGCAGGTATTCAGAAAAAATCTGGCTATTCTTAAACAACATCCCGGCAAGGATGCTGTTCACGACATCAGGGTAAGTATAAAGAAATTAAGAGCTGCCCTGCAATTGTATGTATTTATTTCCGGAGAGCCGTTATGGGAATATCCGTTACAGGAAACAGAAAAATTTTTCAGCATCCTGGGAAAACAGCGGGACATTGAAATATGTTTAGCACTTTTAACTGCTTTCGAAAATGAAACCGGTAAAAAATTTGCGGAGCTGAACCACTATTTCCAATCCCTGTTAGTCATTGCCCATAAATGGACCAGGCAGGCCGTGAACGTATATAAAAAGAAAGAACTGGGGGCTATTTCATTAATGCTGAAAGAAAATGGACTGACATTAACACAGGAAGAGTTAAGAAATAAAATAACCGGCGTCATTAACAATAATCTTGTTAATAGCCGGATTTTTTACAAACAACCACATAAACTACGGCAATACCTCAAAGAAATATATTACTGGATTAAAATAATCCAGGAGCCTTTACAAGTTGAGATTGACTATGAAAAAGATCTTCATCATATCCTGGATGATTTTGGAAGCTGGCAGGATCACCAGGTATTTGAGATAAAAATCAAACATTTCAGGAAGGACTATCTCCCCAAACTATTCCCTGAATACGCCTTGCTAAAAATACTGGAAGCAGCCGTGAAAGAAAAAAAAGAGAAGCTATTGAAGGATGCATTTAGTAAGACCAACCGGCTTTTGAGAAAAGTGACAGAAAAAGAAAAGCTTCAGGAAAACTGAAGCTTTGTGCCCGGGACTGGATTCGAACCAGCACACCCTTTCGGGCGCCACCACCTCAAAGTGGTGCGTCTACCAATTTCGCCACCCGGGCATTTATAAGTTCCAGACGTTTCAGAGGTTAAAAATTTAATAAGTTCACGATGCCAGTAAAATAATTTTATACTTAACCTTTTCAGGAGTGCAAATATAATTGATAAGTTGAAATGCTGAAATAACCTCTTTGAACAGTGAACTATGAAACTATTTCTTCAGCACAATCCTGAACGTTGTTCCTTTTCCCAACTCTGAATGTTTTACAAAAATCTCTCCCTTGTGATATTGCTGAATAATTCTCCGGGAAAGACTTAACCCCAGCCCCCACCCTCTCTTCTTGGTTGTAAATCCGGGCTTGAAGACCATCGGTATATTTTGCCGGGCAATTCCTTTACCCGTGTCGGTAATATCAATATTTACCGCCTTTTTTTCATCACTAATATCCACGATGATAGCTCCTTTTCCTTCTAATGCATCCAATGAATTTTTTAAAAGATTTTCAATAACCCAGTCAAACAGCGGGGCTGATACCCTGGCAATAATTTGTTTTTGCCCATGTGTATTTACGGAGAAATTTATTTTCCCGGTGGCTCTCTTCCGCATATAATCCACCATCGTGTTTATCTGGCTTACCAAATCCATTTCTTCGAGCTGCGGCGTGCTGCCAATTTTTCCAAACCGGTCTGACACCAATCGTAACCGGTCAACATCTTTTTCCAGTTCCTGCACAATCTTTTCGTTACCGGATTTCTCTTTCAGCATTTCCACCCAACCCTCCAGTGATGAAACAGGTGTGCCTAATTGATGAGCCGTTTCTTTAGCCATGCCGGCCCATACCTGGTTTTGAGCTGACCGGTGACTGCTGCGTAAGGAAAGAATGGTAATGAAAATAAATAAGGCAACAATGCCGAGCTGAACAATCGGATAATAGCGTACTTCGTTCAGCAATTTTGAATCGCCATAATAATATTTATTATACGTCAGGGGTTCTTTGGTGATCTCTACTATTACCGGCGCCCTTACAGAAAAATGCTTTACCATTTTTCTCAGATAGGCTGAATCTTTTTTTATTTTTAACGTGTCCAGGTTAACCTGGTTGCCCGACGGATTATCGTTTTCATCTGTTTCGATGATGGGAATGTCTATATTTTCATTCGTGATGCGGCTGGTATATTCCAAAACATTCTGGTCTTCCGAAATAGCTCTTATTTTTAAAGATTCGCCAAAGGCTAAAACCCTTGCCATTTCTTCCCTGGCAATTTTATTTGAAACATACCTGGAATAAAAAATAGTGGCGACAACAATGCCGATTGCTATTAATGCCAGCCCTGTTCTCCAATTAATAATTTGCCGAAACATGTTTCGAATTTAGCAAGGATAAACCGGCTTACCTTATTTTTGAATAAATATTTACACCCCCTTGAATCTTTCACCAAAAATTACCATTGTAATACTGAACTGGAACGGGCAGAAATACCTGGAGCAGTTTCTGCCTTCGGTATCATCAACGCATTATTCCAATTTCGAAGTGGTGATTGCAGACAATGGCTCATCAGACGATTCCATTTCATTTCTTCAAAGTAAATATCCCGGCATCCGCCTC
Source organism: Chitinophagaceae bacterium (assembly GCA_032654705.1). Classification (GTDB taxonomy): domain Bacteria; phylum Bacteroidota; class Bacteroidia; order Chitinophagales; family Chitinophagaceae; genus JJ008. The sequence goes on along the minus strand of JAULAZ010000003.1, from coordinate 646,450 downwards.
ATTCGATTTTTGGAAAACTACGGCTTTGCCAAAGGCTATAACGAAGCCTTGAAACAGGTTGAATCCGATTATTATGTTCTATTGAATTCAGATGTGGAAGTAACACCCGATTGGTTGCAACCCCAGGTTGATCTTTTGGAAAGTGATAAAACTATCGCCGCCTGCCAACCAAAAATTCTTTCTTATAATAATAAAAAACTATTTGAATATGCCGGCGCTGCCGGAGGATGGCTGGATAAATATGGTTATCCTTTTGCCAAAGGAAGAATTTTTGATGTATGCGAAGAAGATAATGGACAATATGATCAGTCAGAACCAGTTTTTTGGGCCAGCGGTGCTGCGCTTTTTATCCGCTCCAAAGTCTTTCATGAAATGAAAGGTTTTGATGAATACTTTTTTGCCCACCAGGAAGAAATTGACCTGTGCTGGAGAATGCAATTAACGGGTTATAAAATTTATTCCTGTCCTGCATCGGTTGTCTATCATGTTGGTGGAGGCACATTACCAAGAGGCAATTCTTTAAAAACATATCTCAACTTCCGGAACAACAGGATCATGCTGTCAAAAAATCTTCCGTTGTCAAAAAAAATATGGGTAATGCCAGCCCGGAATTTTTTAGATGGTCTTTCTGCCTGGAAAGGGTTACTGTCTGGTGACGGAGGCTATTTTATTGCCATCCTGCGGGCACAACTGGCTTTTATGAAATGGTGGTTCTTTTACAAGAAGAAAAGTGTATTTCCCGCTACAAAAAAAAGTAGCCTTTCAGGTCTGTTACATAAGAATATAGTGTGGCAGCATTTCGTCAAAAAGAAAACCCGTTTCTCAGAAATTGTGAGTAAAACAAAGTGATTTTTTATATTGAACCCTTATTTTTGCAGCACAAAAATTTACTATGACTAATCCACAGGAATACCAGCAGGAACTGAAAAAAATCCAGGATAAGGATTTTACACATAACTGGGTTTCATCTTCTGCTTTTCTTTTTTACCTGCAGGTAGCATGTATTGTTGCTTTTATTTTAGGAGGTTGTTATATGCTGTCCACTAAACGATTTAACAACCCTAAAGTAAATGTGCAGGAAAGCACATTATACACTCCCAAGTACAAATAAGTTGGTTTAAAATTTTTTTAAAAAGGGCACATGCCCTATTTTTGCGTCCCTTTAGTTCTTTGGAAATCGGAATTGTATTCCGATAAATTTTTAGCCGGAATGGAGTTCCGGTGTTCATGTGGAAGTAGCTCTCCCGATAGCTATCGGGATGGTAGAGCATCTCGCCTCAGGCGAGACCAAGGTCGGGATGGCCATCAGGCCAGTTTGACAGAGGATACTTCGAACGAAAGTTTTTTATGCGGAAGTAGCTCATTTGGTAGAGCACGACCTTGCCAAGGTCGGGGTGGCCGGTTCGAGCCCGGTCTTCCGCTCTAAGTCCTCTTGCCAACAGGCGGAGGATTTTTTTTAAAATAAATGCCCTGGTGGTGGAATTGGTAGACACGCAGGACTTAAATGAAAGTTCTTTGAAAAAGGAAGTCAGTTAATTAATTTCAGGTTTCATTCTTCTTACAATTTACTCGATGATTTATAAGAAACTGATAAAAAACCGGATAAATGATGACGCTTTTCGAAAAGCATGCAATGATTCAAAATCAATGGCAGAGGCAGCAGCATTGCTGAACCTTCATTTTAATTCTTTTAAGAAAAGAGCCATTGAACTTGGTTGTTACAAGCCTAATCAATCTGGTAAAGGATTAAAGAAAACATCTCCAAAGATTCCTTTATCTGATATCATTGAAAAGGGAATTTATCCGCACTATCAGTCATTTAAATTAAAGAAGAGGTTGATAGCAGAAGGTGTAAAAAAAAATGTTTGTAAAACATGTGGTCGTTCATCATGGCTGGGCAAACAATTAAACCTGGAATTACATCATGTTGATGGTAAAAGGCAGAACCACAAACTAAGTAACCTTAAGTTACTCTGCCCGAATTGTCACAGCCAAACTGAAACCTTTAGAGCAAAGAACAAGAGAATTTGAGTGCCCAAAGGGAAACCTTTGGAGCAGAACCCTTCAAATTCGGGGAAGCCTTATTTGTTATCAGCAAAATGGTAATCCCGAGCCAAGTTCTCTCGCCTGAGGCGAGAGGAAAGGTGTAGAGACTAGACGGAGGGCACCTAAACTCAATCTTAATGGATTGGAAAAGGTGAAGGGATAGTCCAGACCACAAATTCCGTTTTAAACGGGAGCAGTGAAAACTGTAGAAGGTAAGAAAATCCTGTGGACAGCAATGTCCGTAACGGTTCAACTCCGTTCCGGGGCACAAAAAAGCGATTCAATAAAATGAGTCGCTTTTTTTATTGGTGTCTGACGTCTCACCAGAGCGTCTGACACCTGTATTATTTGTAGATTTGAAAATAAAGAAGAATAAATGGCAACTGAAATTAAATGCCCCAATTGTGGTCATGAGTTTGAACCCACTGATCTTATCCGTAATGAGATAGAAAAAGAACTGCGTACTAAAATGGTGGATTGGCAAAAACAAAAAGAAAAACAAATTGAAGATAGTATCCGCAAAAATGTGACTTCAGATTTTGAAACCAAACTCCGCCTTCTTGAGCAAAACAATAAAGACAATGAAGAAAAACTGAAACTTTCCAGGCAAAAAGAGCTGGAGTATCTGAAAAAAGAACAGGAATTACTGAGTAAAGAAAAAGAAATTGACTTAAAAATTCAGCGGTTGCTATTAGAAGAAAGAAATTTACTTTCTGAAATTATCAGGAAAGAGGAGGCAGAAAAGAATTCAATGAAGGATACGGAACATCAGATGAAGGTGAAGGAACTGGAAAAACAATTAGAAGACCAGAAAAAATTAGCCGATGAAATGCGAAGAAAATCTGAACAGGGCTCTATGCAATTACAGGGCGAAGTACAGGAACTGGCATTGGAAGAAATGCTGCGGTCTGCCTTTCCGTTTGATGTGGTGGCTGAAGTGGGCAAGGGTGTTCGTGGCGCTGATTGTATTCAAACAGTAAGAAACAATTTTGGCCAGGAATGTGGCAAAATCATTTTTGAAAGCAAAAGAACCAAAGACTTTGCAGCAGACTGGATTGAGAAACTAAAGGCTGATATGAGAAACCAGGGTGCTGATGTCGCCGTCATTGTTACACAGGCCTTACCTAAAGACATGAATCACTTCGGGGCAAAAGATGGCGTTTGGATCTGCAGTTTTGCAGAAGTAAAACCAATAGTTCAGATGCTCCGGGATGGAATCATCAAAATTTACAATGCCACTAAAAGCCAGGATAATAGAGGAGATAAAATGCACCTGCTCTATGATTATCTTACCAGTGTTGAGTTTGCAGAGCAATGGAAAGCCATCCGTGAAGGATTTATGAGCATGAAACTTTCCATACAAAAAGAAAGAGATGCCATGGAAAAATTATGGAAAGCAAGAGAGAAGCAACTGGAAAAAGTTTTATTGAGTGCCGCCCATGTTCGTGGTTCTATAGAAGGAATTTCGGGAACTGATGTTGACCTCAATTTATTGGGTGATGGGACTGATGATCTCCAGTTGGATTAGCTCACTACCCAGGCCAGCACCAAATGCTCAAACTGCCGGTAGTGAATAGTTAACTCAATATTATTCTTTGCAAAAAAACAATCAATAGCTTCTTTGCCTTCATGCTGCTCCTTCAGTTGAATATGCTTTTTGAAATCTACTTCCCCATCTCCATACCATTTGAATACCGACTCCTTAGCTGACCAGAGGAGAGTCGTGGGTCGTGAGTCGTGAGTCGTGAGTCGGCTCTTGTTAAATCGTTGCTGTTCCTCCTGGTTCAGAAACTTATGCATGATGTTTTCAACTTTCGGAGTTGGAATTTCAATGTCAATCCCTACCCTTTTATCTTTACTTACAATGGCTGCTGCATAATCCCCGCAATGCGAAATGGAGAAATGATATTGCTCGTCCGGCAAGAAAGGTTTTCTTGTATCGGCAATCTCAATCAGGTGATAAGGAAAATCGGGAAAAAGAAATTGAAGTAAAAATCTTCCAGCCAGGTGTTGCAACCGTTTGTGCGGATGTGTCACATCCCGGTGCAGGGGCACATTACCTTTGAAGAAGTCTTCGTTCTCTTCAATCTTCCATATACCCAGCCGGGTATTTTCGTTGACCTGTTGTTGAAAAAAAATCGGCATTAGTTATTGTTTCGTCTTTAATTTGCCAGCGGTTAATAACCAGTAAAGATAATTCACCGCTGAGAAAAAAGAGATGCTGAGGCTACGCAGAGATTTCGGACTAACTCTGCGAAAACTCCTTTAACTCTTTTCTCTGCGGTAAAAATCAAAACTACATTAATTAATATGATACTTTCTGATACAAGAATACTGGAAGAAATAGAAAAAGGCACTATCCAAATCGTTCCTTATGACAGGGATTGCCTGGGCAGTAATTCTTATGATGTTCATCTCGGCAAAACACTGGCTACCTACAAAGAACACCTGATTGACGCAAAGAAACATAACCAGATTGACTATTTTGAAATACCCAATGAAGGAATCGTATTATATCCGCATATTTTTTACCTGGGTGTTACAGAAGAATACACCGAAACACATGCTCATGTTCCTTTCCTGGAAGGCAAATCATCTACTGGTCGCCTGGGAATAGACATTCATGCCACAGCGGGTAAAGGTGATGTGGGTTTTTGTGGCAACTGGACTTTGGAAATATCAGTAAAGCAACCCGTGAAAGTTTATAAGGGTATGCCCATTGGTCAGCTCATTTATTTTCCGGTAGACGGTGAAATAGAAATAAAATACAACGAGAAGAAAAATTCAAAGTATAGCAATCAGCCCGATAAACCTGTGGAGAGTATGATGTGGAAGAATAAATTTTAGTCAGGAGTCAGGAGTCGTTAGTCGGGAGTTCGGAGTCCATAACCCTTCAAACAATGAATCCTGGTATAAATTGAATACTCCCGAACCCAAACTCTTGACTAATGACTAACGACTCCCGACTGGCTTAAAGAGCTTCGATGCCAAACTTCTTATAGTAAGCAATTAACCAGGCCACCACTTCATTATAACTTCTTTGTCCTGCCGGTTGATTGTTTGCTCTTAAAAAATGTCCATAGCCCCACATTACAAGCTGTTCAATTGGATTTTTATAGCGTTCAAAAAACCGTCTTAGTTCCTTCTGGTCTTTTACCACCTGAGGAAGTAATTTCTGCTGGTAGGTTCTTGCCAGCGTTGAATCCAGGTTATACAGTTCGCCAATTGCGTATCTGTACATATCAAAATACACGGAGTATTTAAAAACAGGTGATGCATAATAACGGCAGGCCAGGTAGCCAACAAAATTCGCTTCATTCTCCCTGGCATAGCCAAATTGATGAGCAATTTCATGAGTAGTAACAAATGGTTCCAGAAAGCGGGGGATGGTCGTATTTACCTGCCCCTCTCCGGAGAATGGATTGTAATAACCCTGGAAACCAAGATAATTCCCAAGATAGCTGTAAATAGAAGGCTTAATTGACCGGGGCTGGTACTTCAAAAACGAATATTTTTTTGCCAGTTCATCATAAGCTTCATCAGCAGCGCTGAATAATTTTTTCTTTTTATTAAACGCATCCCATTTTGTACCTGTTACAAAATTGGAATTATAATTCAACCTTTCCTGAAGAACTGTGGTCAGCGTATCCAGATCGGCCACAGAATATTTTTTTACATTAAGTCCAAGTTGATAAGCAATACCCTGGCGGTCATAATTTAACCCCCAAAACAGATTAAATGAAACATAAATAGACAGGAAAAAAAAGATGAATTGTTGTAACCCGGTAATAAAATACAGGCGGGTGAACCGTTTTTTAAAAATGGCTTTGAAAAACTGGAAAGTCTTATAAAAGATAACTACTATTAAAAAAGCATAGAAAAGATCGCCGATACTGAAAGATATCCACCCAAAAAGAAACCGCTGTACTTTGGCCAGCCAGGGATAAAAGCCCTGGCTGTAATTTCTTTCTACCCACCCGGGATACCAGGATACCCATTTTATCAGAATGGAGGATACAATAAGCAAAACCCAGCTCCAGCTTTTCATCAGACGGGCGAAAACAGTGGTAATAAATTTTTGCAAGTAATTAGTAATTAGGGGTTAAGCGATTCTGCTAAAGTAGCATGAATTCAATAAAAAAAGTGCAAATTACTAATTCCATTTTCCCTGATTCCCCCTACCTTTGCACACTCTTTAAAAAGTTGACAAATGAGCCGTCGCAGGGAGTTTGAGATAGCTTTTGTGGGATTAAAGCCCGGTGTTCATGAGTACAACTATTCAATTAACGACAAGTTCTTTGAGGCCTTTCAGCAGCAGGATTTCCGCAACTGCAAGGCCAATGTAAAATTACTGCTGGATAAGAAAAGCAGTTTTATGCAATTGAAATTTGAAGTGGGCGGTACGCTTGAAGTAACCTGTGACAGGTGCAACAACAACCTGCCTTTGGAATTGTGGGACGAATTCAATATCACCATAAAACTGGTAGAAGATACAGAACTGATGAACGGGCAGGAAGATGACCCTGATATGTATTACATCTCGCAGGGTGAAAGCCATATTAATGTGGCCAACTGGATTTATGAATTCATCAATCTCAGTCTCCCGATGCAGAAAACCTGTGGGTTTGAAACAATGAACGGTCCCTACTGCAATGTAGCCGCATTGGAGATACTGAAAAAATTGAAGCCAGAAGTTAAAGAAGTTAAAGAGAACCCGATCTGGAAAGGATTGGAAAAATTTAAAGACCTGGAATAGTGAATGGTGAGTTGTGATTAGTGAGTGGTTCCCTAAATATATAAACTCTATTCACCATTGACAATTGACAAAAAGTTATTTACGAATTATTAATATTTGAGTTATGCCAAATCCGAAACGCAGACACAGCCAGCAAAGAAGTGCAAAACGCAGAACGCACTACAAAGCGGTAACTTCCACTTTGACAACTGACAGCACCACTGGTGAAACTCATGTTCGCCACCGTGCCCATGTAAGTGAAGGAAAATTGTATTATAAAGGCAAAGTGGTGGCAGAAAAAGCACCACCGAGGGCTCAATAATACAGCTCTCACGAATCAATATTTTTATCCCGATATCTGTCCGCCCTGTGAAGACGGACGATAGTTATCGGGATTGTTGTTTTGTTAAATGTACCTTTTAGGAATTTTTATTTCAACAGCAAGATGAATATAGGCATAGATATGATGGGTGGCGACTTTGCCCCGCTGGAAGCAGTGAAGGGGGTACAACTCTATCTCTCGGGGCATACTACTCCTGCCAGCCTGGTGCTTATTGGAGACAAAGAAAAAATTGAGGCACTTCTTGCTGAACACAACTTATCATCAGCACATGTAAAAATCATTCATGCAGAACAAGTGATTGATATGCATGAGCATCCCACCAAGGCATTAAGAGAAAAACAAAAATCTTCTATTGCAATCGGCTTTCAATTATTGGCCTCCGGTCAATTGGATGCATTCCTTAGTGCCGGCAATACCGGGGCAATGCTGGTGGGCGCCTTATTCAGTATTAAGGCCCTGGAAGGAGTTATACGGCCTGCTATTTCAAGCATTATTCCTAAAGTTAACGGAGACACTGGCCTTGTGGTAGATGTAGGCCTGAACGCAGATTGCAAACCGGAACAACTGAACCAGTTCGCCATCATGGGTTCTGTGTATGCCCAACTTGTTTTGGGTATCAGCAATCCAAAAGTTGGATTGATCAATGTTGGAGAAGAAGAAGGAAAAGGAAACCTGCTGACACAATCAACCTATCCGTTGCTAAAAGAAAACAAGCATATCAATTTTATCGGGAATATTGAAGGCCGGGATATATTGCTGGATAAAGCTGATGTAATGGTTTGCGATGGATTCACCGGCAATGTTATTTTAAAAATGGCTGAATCCTTATTTGAAATCAGCCGGGGGAAAAATATTACCAGCGACTATTTCGAAAAATTCAATTTCGAAATTTATGGCGGCACCCCGGTGCTGGGTGTAGCCAAACCAGTTATCATCGGGCATGGCATTTCCGGAGCCAAAGCCTTTATGAATATGATACAGGTGGCACGGGTAATGATTGAAAAAGATGTGATGCACAAAATGAAAGAGGAATTACAATAAGGAAATAAGTATCATTATTTCTTTTCCCCAAAATGTTAAAGCCAGTATTAATGAACCTGAAATTCTCCGGAGTTAGGTATTTTTATTCTCAAATCAGTATTTTGAAATTTTTGTCAGCGCCCATACTCTATCTTCTTCTTTCTGCACAGGCTATTGCACAGCCCGGCAATAACGACCACTCTTCAACAGCAGCTAAGTTTATACCGTTGGAAAAAACCATATTCTATAAGCTGGCAGGTAAAACCATTCCCATCAGCCTGTTTCAATACGGTGACATAACGAATATTGTTTACATCAGTCTTCATGATAATGAAAATACATCTGTGGAGGCGGCTAAATCATTGCTGGAAGTAAAAGGCGGAACATTAATAAAAATTGAAAACAATCTGCAGCGGCTGATCCGATTCAGATTAAAAGGCGTAAACTATGCCTTTGATCCCAACAGGATATTTTCCCGGGAAGGAATTGAACAAACATTCAGGGAAAACAAAAGAACAAGCAGCCCCGCCATTGATGAAGTAACAAAATTTGCACAGCGCTTACTAATGCTGATTCCTGAAAACACTTCCTGCATTATCGCATTGCATAATAATATGGATGGGGATTACTCTGTTACAACTTATTTACCCGGGAATATAAGGGAGTTTGATGCTAAAGCAGTTTTTGCAGACAGTTTACAGGATGCGGATGATATTGCTTTTACAACCGATAGCCTTCTTTATCAAAAAATGGCTGATAATGGCTACAACAGCATCTGGCAGGATAATGAAAATGCCAGAAGAGACGGATCGCTGAGTATTTACTGTGGCGAAAGAAACATTCGCTATATAAATATTGAAACGCAGCACGGCAAAATTGATCAATATGCAGAAATGCTGGCAAGATTACTGGAGATACTGGCAGAAAAAAATAACGGTGTTTCTCAAACTCAACAGGAATCAAGGCAAATCCTCACAAATCCTCAAAAACCTGTTGATAATAAATAGAAAAAGTTTTGGCACAAAGACGGTGAGACTGTATTTTTGCACTCCTTTAAAAAGGAACGGTTGTCCAATTGACTTCTTCGGAGATCTCGTAGCTCAGCTGGTAGAGCACAACACTTTTAATGTTGGGGCCCAGGGTTCGAATCCCTGCGGGATCACTTCAAAGGCCTCTGAAAGCAGAGGCTTTTTTTATGCCATTTACATATATTCTATACTCGAAAAAACTCGACAAGTATTATGTTGGGTCTTGTATAAATCTTGAAAGAAGGTTATACGAACATAATATCGGACATTCAAAATTTACAAGCCTGGGAATTCCATGGATAATTGTTTACACGGAAGAGCATGAAACAGCCGGGATAGCCAGGCAAAGAGAAATGAAAATCAAACGTATGAAATCGAAGAAATATATTGAGGAATTGATTTCGAAGGGTAGAGCATCCCGATTTTAATCGGGAGGGCCCCCGATACTAATCAGAGCGGGATCACATAGTAAAACGAAAGAGCCTTGTAACAAAATTGTTATAAGGCTCTTTTCTTTTGGGTCAATCAATGATATTTTTTTAATTATTTCAATAGCCCATTATTTGAAATGTATAAATCCTGTTATTTATCAAATAACACGATCATTACCTCCATCAATTGGAATTTGAGCCCCGGTAGTTTTTGAAAAAACAGGTCCCAGCATCATCACCGCCATTTCTGCCACATCTTTTGAAGTGACTTCTGTTTTTAAAACATTATTGGTTTTATAGGCATCAACAGTTAATCCATAATGACTGGCCCTGGCTTTTAATACTTCGTCCGTCCAGATACTGGTATCGTAAACAGCATTGGGATGAAGGATGTTTACCCTGATGCCTTTTGCTCCCAGTTCCAAAGCAGCAACCCGGCCAAGTTGTGTTAGCCCGGCCTTTGCAACAGAATATGCCGCAGCACCGGGTCCGGGGGCAGGAACATTTTTGGATCCGATAATTACAATGGCCCGGTCAATGCCCAATGACAAATAAGGTAAGCAGGATTTAATGAGTTGCTGGTGACTGGTCACATTAATTCTTATGCTTTTATTCCAGGTTTCTTCATCCATATCTCCAATGAATGAGCTTTCCGGAAAAATGCCCGCATTGGAAATAATCATATCAAGGCCTCCAAAATGAACAATGGATTCTTCAACCGAGTTAATTAATTGCTCTGTATTAGTTACATCACATTCAATGGTGAGAACTGAAGGTTGATTAAAACAGTTATGAATCGCAGGATTAATATCAATTGCTGTCACTACTGCTCCTGCCTCAAACAATTTTTCTACACATGTTTTACCAATACCATTGGCAGCCCCCGTCACTAATGCTATCTTTCCAGACATAGGTTTTGAAATAGGATCTTTCTTTAATTTTTCCTGTTCAAGAATCCAGTATTCCATTTCAAACAGCTCTTTTTTAGAAAGGGTTTCCCAACCATCTAATTGCTCCGCCCGGAATATGGCTTTCATCGTATGCCTCGTAATATCCCGGATAATATTTATGTCTTTCAAGGTTGATCCAAACAACAAATTGCCATAACCCGGCCAAACCGCCCACCTTGGCGATGGGTCTAATGTTTTTAAATTCCCGGTATTAAATTCATTGAAATAATTTTTATACTCATCTGCATAGTTAAGAATATCATCTTCATAATTGCCGGACAGAATAACCGGGTTTCTTTTTGTCCTGATAATGTGATCGGGTGTTAATGGGCCTTTGTTTACAATAGCCGCCATATTCGGAAGCTTGCTGAATGCAGTTGATTCCTCCGAATTATCGGGTTGAACAAGAACCGGTTTTTTCCAAACATGGCAAATAGTTTTTCTAACCTGCGCCATCTTTAACGGATCAATTTTTCCTTTGCCCGATATTTTAAGTTCAGCAGCGGCATGCTCTTCCAGGTATTCTTCAGCTTTGGTAACAGCTTTAATCATGTTTTCATAACTCAGCTTTGCATCGTTATGAAAAGTAAATACGCCATGATGTAGTAAGATGATGCCTTCAATTTTATTCCAGTCAAAATCATGGGTCAGCTTATATAACTCTTTAGCCAAAATAAAACCGGGCATAACATAAGGAACGACTAACATCTTGCTGCCAAAAAGTTTTTGTATCCGATCAGTTCCGCCCGGCGTATTACTAATGGTTACCACCGCATCAGCATGGGTGTGATCAACAAAAGTGTAAGGAATAATAGCATGAAGAATTGCTTCTACCGAAGGATTGGGCGCCGAAGGGTTGGTCATGGCCACCCGTTGATATTTTACCATCTCCACATCAGTGAGATGATCAAGCGCTGCCATTTGCTGTAGCGACTTAAGTTTCACCGACGCAAATCCTGCTTCTTCAATAGTAGCCAAATCCCATCCACTACCTTTTATGTAAAGTATCTCTTCTTCTTCACCAAAGATGTTCTTCTCTTTTATTTTAACAGAAGTGTTGCCTCCGCCATGCAATACCAAATCTTCTTCTTGTCCAAGTAAGCGGGAAGAATAAACCCGCAGTTTTAAAAGATCATCGCCCAATTTGCCGGCATCTGCTATGTTCCATAAACTTCTCATAGCTTTTATTTTGTGATGCTAAGGTAAAGCAAAGGAATGAAGTGATTTTTTTTATACAAGTTTTAGATTTCTTTCAGGGAAGATGTTGTTCCAAAAGTTTAGTAAATAATTCCAAAGGAATGCGAGTTACTTCATAGGTTTTCAAGGCGTCCGTAAATTAAGTTGTAAAAATCACTTTGATTACAAACCAACTTGTAAAAATCCTGCATCAATCCACCAGCGCCATTTCCAGCACCTGCCCCATGTTTTTTACATAATGAAATTTGATGCCCTTGATAAAATCAGCTTCAATCTCCTGCACATCTTTTTCATTCTGCGAGCAAAGAATTATTTCTTTTAACCCGGCTCTTTTTGCGGCCAATACTTTTTCCTTAATGCCACCAACAGGTAATACCTGTCCACGCAGCGTTATTTCACCGGTCATTGCCAAAAATGGTTTTACTCTTTTACCGGTTAATGCAGAAGCAATAGCCGTCATCATAGTAATGCCGGCACTGGGGCCATCCTTGGGTACGGCTCCTTCCGGCACATGGATATGAATATTTTTTTTCTCAAATAATTTTTTATCCAGTTTATACTTATTCGCATTTGACTGCAAATAAGTCAATGCAGTGCTGGCACTTTCCTTCATCACATTACCGAGGTTACCGGTGAGTTTCAGTTCTCCTTTGCCATCACTCAAACTTGTTTCAATAAAAAGAATTTCACCGCCCACATAGGTCCATGCAAGGCCAATGGCCACACCAGCCATGTTGGCTGTTTTATAGATATCATTGCTGTATTTCGGTTTGCCGAGCATTTTTTCAATATCCTCAGCAGTCAGTGTTGCTTTCAATTTTCCTTTCAATACCAATTGCCGGGCCTGGTGCCGCATAATAGAAGCCAGTTGCCGGTCCAGTTCCCTTACACCGCTTTCCCTGGTGTAATCCTGTATTATTTTTTCCAATACTTTATCACTGATCTTAAAGTTGCTGCTCTTTAATCCATGCAAATCTTTTTGCTTGGGTAATAAATGCCGCCTGGCTATCTCCATTTTTTCTTCTACTGCATAACCACTCAGGTCAATAATTTCCAAACGGTCTCTTAATGCAGGCTGAATGTTCTGTACATTATTAGCCGTTGCTATAAACAACACTTTGCTGAGATCATATTCCGATTCAAGATAGTTATCGTAAAAAGTGTGGTTTTGTTCCGGGTCCAATACTTCCAGCAAGGCAGAAGAAGGATCGCCGCGGAAATCGCTGCCAACTTTATCCACTTCATCCAGTATCATCACCGGGTTAGAAAATTTTACTTTGCGGATGGTTTGTAATATCCGCCCGGGCATAGCGCCGATATATGTTTTGCGGTGGCCTCTTATTTCACTTTCATCATGCAGGCCACCTAAACTAAGACGAATATATTTCCTGCCGATAGCATTGGCAATACTGCGGCCCAATGATGTTTTACCAATTCCCGGGGGACCCACAAAACAAAGTATCGGGCTTTTCATATCCCCTTTCAGTTTCAATACGGCCAGGTATTCTAAAATTCTTTCCTTTATCTTTTGCATCCCATAGTGATCTGCATCCAATGTTTTTTTGGCCTTTTTTAAATCATAATGATCTTCCGTATAAGTTTCCCAGGGAAGATCGAGCATCAGGTCCAGGTGATTATATACTACTGAATAGTCCGGAGTGCTGGGATGCATTCTTTCCAGTTTCTCTATTCCTTTTTTAAATAATTCTTTGGCGGCAACCGGCCATTTTTTTGCTTCGGCTTTTTTCTGCATTTCTTTTACTTCCTGCACATTGGAATCACCACCCAGTTCATCCTTGATACTTTTCATCTGCTGCTGCAGAAAATATTCCCGCTGCTGTTTATCAAGTTCCGTTCTTGTTTTGGTCGTTACTTTATTTTTTAATTCGGCAAACTGCAATTCTTTTTGCAGCAACTGCATCAGCAGGTCAGCCCGTTGGCGGATTTGATTTAATTCCAGTAACCGTTGCTTGTCTTTTATATCCGTATTCAGGTTACTTGATACAAAGTGAATTAAGAAAGAAGGATTTTCAATATTGCGAAGAATGATGGATGCTTCTGTTGGTATATTAGGCGAAAGCTGAACTATGTCTGCGGCCAGGTCTTTAATGTTGGCCACATACGCATTAAAGTCTTCATCTTTCGGCGATTCTTCTTCTTCCAGCTTTTTAATCTTTGCTTTAAAATAAGGATCATCTTCAAAAATGGATTCAATCAGGAAACGGTTCTTGCCCTGGATAATAATAGTAGTGCCGCCATCAGGCATTTTGATGAGCTTCACAATCTTTGCAATGGTGCCAATTTTTTCCAGGTCTTTTATTTCCGGGTCCTCCACATTACTGTCCTTTTGCGCCACCACTCCAACCAATTTATCAGACTTATAAGCATCATTCACTGCTTTAATGCTCTTATCCCGGCCCACTGTTATGGGCAATACCACGCCGGGAAACAATACGGTATTTCTCAGGGGAAGCAATGCTATCTCAGCCGGAAATTCAATGCCACTCAGGTCTTCCTGGTCACTTTCATTTAAAGGAATGATGGGAAGAAAATCCATTTCATCTTCTGAGCGTAATAATAATTGTTCAATATTCATAACTAAAATCTTCTTTAGACATTCTGTCATCCACCCCACCTGAGCAGGGACAGACGGGGTAAATATATACCGGGAAATCAGTATTGTCAAGATTCATGCCGTGGGAAAAATACCTGACAAAGTATGCAGTTGGGGCTGGTAAGGGATTGTAATAAAAAAGCCTCCCGCTTGAGGCGAGAGGACTTTTGTTCACCAGGTACGTAGCACATCAAAGTTTTGCCACTTTGTATTGATTTTATAAGGCTATTCCAGCGGATAATTGAAAACCCTGGTTCTTCCATTTTTCCTGGTTATCTATATCATTAATATTATTTAAGCCGACCACATAGCGTCCATCTATCCGGATGGGACCCAATTTTACCTGTGCCCCGCCAACCATAGAGAAATCACCTTTTTTAAATGCATCGCTGCCATTTTGCAATAACGTTTTGCTTTGCTGCATCAACACGCTGAATTGCGGGCCTGCCTGGAGGGAAAGAAAATTCCCGATCAATTTAATATTAAGCAGGATAGGTATAGAAAGATAATTCAGCTTAACGATACCTTGTTTTAAAACATTCTGATACACATGGCTGAAATTGCTGTCAACCTTAGTGGAATATTGATTAAATAGCACTTCGGGTTGAATGCCTAGTTTTCCGCCAAATCCAATTTCTGCGAAACCACCTGCATGGTAACCGTAACTGAATTGATCTTTAAACGACTTGCCATTTATCTTAATGATATTGGCACCGGCTTTGGCGCCGATATGGAACTGTGCCATCATGGACTGTGTAACCAGTAATACCGCAAAAAGGGACAATAGTTTTGTTTTCATAACTAAATAGTTTTTGTTCTGGAAGAATTTCAAGTATAGTGCCAGTTACCCGGCATCCTTGTTAAATTTTATTGACGACAATTATGTAAACTCAATAACAAAAAATGTAACTATTCTATTGCCTGCGGAATGTGAAGCTTTTCCAAAATTAAAATATAAACCCGGCGTTGAGGGAAAACAGGCTGGTTAAATTATTGGAATACGAGGGGAAATAATAATCCAATGCAAACTGCGGCTGAATAAAAAACCTGCCGATAGAGTATTCACCACGAAGTGTTAATGAAACAGAGAGTGGCTGAAATTTTAGTTGATCATCCAGGAACAGATCCTCTGTGCTGTACAAAACACTGGAGCCGGTTCGTACAACAGTAGCATAGGTGCTGGACGATTGATTGATACCAAATTTTTGTGTGCCGTTGGTAAAAGTCAGTTGCGGGGTAAACCGTATATGATCATTATATGTAAACACATCAAGCCAGTAAAAATCATGACGAACAGACAGCATTACAGAAAAATCGCTGACCGATTCTTTCGTATTAATATAGGTGAACCCCCTTCTGCGCAAGCGAAGGTCCTGGATGATGGATTCCCTTTTCATTAAATCAGTCCGGCTGCCCCAACCATAGCTTACCGCTACTGTCGGCCGTATCCATGCTTTGCGATAAGTAAAGTAGCCATATAATTCATTTTGTAAAGGCGTGGTATAAAACGGAAGTGAATCTTTGGTAACAAATTTTGTAAAAGAAAATCCGGTGGCTATTTTCTTATTGCGTAAATAATCAAATGAGGGAGAAAGAGAGAACTGGTAAAAATTCATATTTTTTTCATCGTTCACAATATTACCAGTGCCGGTAATGCCAAATCCGCTTTTATGATAATAACCCAGCGTTGGCGAATATGTGAGTTTCCTGGAAGGCTCTATCAATGAAGTGTTCTTATTTTCAAAATTATAATAGCCCTTGCTCAGGGAAAAGCTGGCAAGAAAATAACTGCCCGGTGAAAGAATGGAATCCATAAATGCATCAAAATCCTGGAAAAGGTCTTCGTAATTAATAGAAGTGTCAATTACAGCCATTTCTTTTTTAGGTACAATTGCAGAATCAACAGAATTGCTTTGAGAATATGCAGCAATCCCCACTGGCAGAAAGGCCATCACTATTGACCATTTTTTTAGCATCAGGCAGTTGTACAGGCTTCAAAAATTTTTTGGTTATGAAGCATTGATTTTTAAGACCTAAAAGTTAAAATAAAGTTTAACAATTGAAAAATCAAATAAAAAACGAAACAAAGGGATTATTATTGGAGATAGCAATAGAAATCTGGTCAACTAAGCTCTAATACAGTTATTTCAGGCAGGATTCCGGACCGGCCGGGGTAACCAATAAAACCAAAACCCCTGTTGACATAAAGGCGTTGCCTGGCAGTTTCATACAATCCTGCCCATTCTTTATACACATATTGAACCGGGCTCCATTTTAACCAGGGTAGCTCAAATCCGAATTGCATACCATGCGTGTGGCCGGACAGCATCAGGTCAATATCAGGATAGTCTTTCAACACTTCTGCCTTCCAGTGAGAAGGATCGTGGCTCAGTAATATTTTGAAAGGATGCAAATCTGTTCCTTCATAAGCTTTTTGCAAATTGCCGTATTTCGGAAACCGGGCTTTGGCACTCCAGTTTTCTATACCAATCACAGCGATACTATCTGTTCCCTTTTCCAGAACAATATGTTCATTCATCAGCAATCGCCAGCCCAACGAATGATGTACCTGTTTCAATCTTTCAAGATTTGCTTCCTTATCTTCCTGACTTTTCCAGCTAACATAATCACCATAATCATGATTACCTAATGTGGAATAAACCCCCAAAGGAGCAGATAATTTATCAAACACATCCATAAAATCATTCATCTCATCCGCCACATTATTGACCAGGTCGCCGGTAAAAAGGATGAGATCAGGTTCTTCCTCCATTATCCGGAGCACCCCTTGTTTTACCGCTTCTTTATTGGTTAAACTTCCTGAATGAATATCGGAAATATGCACAATCTTCAAACCGGCAAAAGCTGCGGGCAGATTATCATAGTTAAGTTTCACTCTTTTTACCTGGTAGCGGTATTTATTGCCAAACCCATTTACCAAAATACCAAACAAGCTGCCCCCTGCTATAATTCCAGTCCAGCTCAGCATATAAGATCTTGAAACAGGTTCGCCGCCGACCCAATGAGCAAACCGGTACATATCATTGGTCAGGAAAAAAAATGATGCGATGAATTTGGCAAAAAACAACCCAAGCGGAAGTGAAAAAATATTTGTCCGGGACAACCGGGCATGATATTTATTCCGGATATACGGCAATGTCACGAAAATAGCTACCGCTGCTACAGATATAGCCCAGTAAATGGAGTATATGCCAATACGAATGACAGCAGATGCTATGTCATGGGTGACTAC
Organism: Chitinophagaceae bacterium; assembly: GCA_032654705.1. Classification (GTDB taxonomy): domain Bacteria; phylum Bacteroidota; class Bacteroidia; order Chitinophagales; family Chitinophagaceae; genus JJ008. The sequence continues at coordinate 628,833 of JAULAZ010000003.1, read as the reverse complement.
AAGTAATGCCTGGAAGAAATAGATATCAATCAGCAACATGAAACTCATCAATATCCACCAAAAAGGAGATTTACGCATAAATAAAATTCAAAATTACAAAGACTAATTTCAAGGGCTTTCGGTTTAACAATTATTTTTGCCGCAATCATCATCAAAATGGGCAAAACTTAATTTTGTATTCTTGGTTTCAGACGGCAATTTTACTACTTTCAATTAATCACTATCAAGGAGTATTCGGCAAAATGGCAAGAATCATCGGTGTAGCAAATCAAAAAGGAGGAGTTGGCAAAACCACTACGGCTATTAACCTGGCAGCAAGCCTGGCTGTACTGGAGTTTAAAACTTTGTTAGTGGATGGCGACCCGCAGGCCAACAGCACAACAGGTGTGGGATTTGACCTTCATAATGTCACGCAAAGCCTGTATGACTGCATGGTGAATGACACAAGGGCAAAAGATGTTGTATTAAAAACCGAAATCCCCAACCTCGATCTGATTCCATCGCATATTGACCTGGTGGGCGCTGAAATTGAAATGATCAATTATCCTAACCGGGAAATGGTGTTGAAGAATCTGATAGAACCTCTCAGGAATGAATATGACTTTATCATCATCGACTGCTCACCGTCACTCGGATTAATTACAGTCAATGCCTTAACTGCGGCTGATGCCGTTGTAGTTCCGGTTCAGTGTGAATTTTTTGCATTGGAAGGTTTGGGAAAATTATTAAATACTATCAAGATTGTTCAGAGCAGGCTGAATACAGCCCTGCAGATTGAAGGAATATTAATGACCATGTATGATGGCCGCCTCCGGCTATGCAACCAGGTAGTGAGTGAAGTACGCCGCCATTTTGAAGACATGGTATTCAGTACCATCATTCACCGCAATGCAAGACTGGCCGAAGCTCCCAGTGTCGGCAAACCCGTAATTTTATACGATGCCAATAGCAAAGGTTCGATGAATTATCTTAATCTTGCAAAAGAAATCCTCCAGAAGAATGACATGACGAAAATTAAGAACGAGGAAAGGATTCTGGAGTTATGAGTCGGGAGTTCTGAGTTCAAAGCCAGCATCTTAAAGTTTTGAATTCATTATTTAATCAGATACTTTTAAAAAATATGGGGGACTATCAGGATTTAATAGTTTATCAAAAAGCTTACAAACTGGCAATGGATATTTTTGAAAGAACTAAAAAATTTCCCCCGGAAGAAAAATTCAGCCTGACAGACCAAATAAGAAGATCATCAAGATCAGTTTGTGTGAATTTTGTAGAGGCTTACCGGCGAAGAAGATATAAAGCTCATTTCCTCTCTAAACTAAACGATTCAGAAACTGAGAATGCTGAAACAGAAGTTTGGCTTAATTTTTCAAAAGATTGTAAATTTTTATTAGCAGAAGAATTCGATGACTTTTCATTTAGAAATAATGAAGTTGGAAAAATGATATGGAATATGATTCAAAATCCCGACAAATTTATTTAGGGTTCTACTCTGAACTCAGAACTAACGACTATGAACTAAAAAAATGACGACACCAAAACAAAATAAAGAACTACTCGGCAAAGGAATCCGTTCCTTATTGCAGAATATAGATGCAGATCTTAAAACAACCAGTGGCTCATTGAAGACCACTGTTGTTGAAGATGCCACAGGTACTAACCGCATTCCTCTTGACCTGATTGAAACAAATCCCAAACAACCACGCCGTGATTTTGATGAACAGGCATTACAGGAATTAGCCAATTCAATTAAACTCCACGATATTATTCAACCCGTTACCGTTTCAAAAATGGCTGGTGGAAAATATCGCCTTGTTACCGGCGAAAGACGTTTAAGGGCTGCCCGGCTTGCCGGAATTATGGATATCCCGGCTTATATCCGTCACACCAACGATTCACAATTACTCGAACTGGCCTTGCTGGAAAATCTGCAGCGGGAGGATCTGAATGCCATGGAAATTTCTCTCAGCTACAAACGAATGATGGAAGAACTGAACTACACACAGGAACAAGTGGCCGAAAGAATGGGAAAAGACCGGAGCACCGTTGCTAATTTTATCCGCTTGTTAAAACTACCACCCGATATTCAACTTTCCGTTCGCAAGGGCGAACTGAGTATGGGCCATGCAAGAGCATTGATTAATGTTGACACCATCGACAAGCAACTTTTTATCTTTAAAGAAATAAAAGAAAAAGGATTGTCCGTCAGGCAAACCGAAGCACTTGTCCGCAACCTGTATAAACAGGGCGTTGTTAAAAAATCTTCAAAAAGCCACCTGCCACCTGTATTTCAGCGAATAGAAGATAAATTAGCATCGCATTTCAGTACACGGGTAAAACTCAGGCATAGCCGTAACGGCAGCGGACAGATCATCTTCGAATATTATTCGACAGAGGAACTGAATAAGATTCTCGGACAAATGAATGCAGGTATTGATTAATCCCCCATCCCCTAAAGGGGCTTTTAAAATGTTTCAAACTTTGTATAGTCATTATAAAAAGATATTTCTGACACTGACCCTGTTAATAATGACCGGTATTGTTTCTCTTGCTCAACTGAAAAATAATTCAGATACTCCAAAGAAAGATTCAATACCTGCCCTGGTAAAAAAACCCACACTAAACAAATATGATTCGGCTACAAAAGCTCACCCTCCGAGAGCAGCAGCCATCCGTTCAGCCATCATACCGGGATGGGGACAGATTTATAATAAAAAATACTGGAAAGTTCCCATTGTATATGGCGCATTAGGCACCTGCGCCGGCATTTTCTTTTACAACATTAAATACTATAAAGACACAAAGTTTGCCTACAAAGTAAAATACAATATGCGGGTACATGGAACTGATTCATCTTTATATTCCAGTATAAACCCATTAATGAAACCGCTGAGCGAAGAGTCGCTTCGCAATTACCGGAACCAGTACCGGAAGGATATTGATTACTCCGTCCTTTTTTTTATATTGTTTTGGGGACTGAACGTAGTAGATGCCACGGTGGATGCCCATCTTAAAAGTTTTGATGTAAGCCCCGATCTTAGTTTGCAGATAAAACCCGGCCATAGCGAAATGGCGGGAACGAATGGAATAAGTTTTGTTTTGCACATTCGTTAAAAGTTTAAAGTTGAAAGTCTAAGGTTTAAGGTTATCCTATAACTTTGAGTATCCTTCGATGTACAGAACCTTAAACTTTAAACTTTAAACATTAAACTTTGAAACTTATTCTCATCGGTTACGGCAAAATGGGCAAGGCCATTGAAGAAGTGGCGCTGCACCGCGGACATGAAGTTATTTTAAAAATTGACCAGCCCAATCTTCATGAGTTCACCAAAGAAAACATGGCGAAAGCCGATGTGGCCATCGAGTTCACCAATCCGCACAGTGCATTGGAAAATGTAAGAAAATGCCTGGAGTTTGGCGTGCCGGTAGTTTGCGGTTCTACCGGGTGGACAGAATACCTTGATGAAATGAAAAAACTTTGTGCCGGAAAGCATGGCGCATTTATTTATTCCAGCAACTACAGTGTGGGTGTTAATATTTTTTTTGAAGTAAATAAAAAACTGGCCGCATTGATGGCGGCACATAAAGAATATGAAGTGATACTGGAAGAAACACACCACACACAAAAAAAAGATGCACCCAGCGGAACAGCCATCACTATTGCCACACAAATATTAGAACAGGTAAAAAGAAAAAAACAATGGGTAAATGAACTGAGTGATAACCCCGAAGACCTTGAGATCATCAGCCAGCGGATAGACCCCGCCCCCGGCACCCACAGCGTTAAGTATTCATCTGCTATTGATAATATTGAAATCACTCATACTGCACATAACCGGAAAGGGTTTGCTTTCGGTGCAGTAATGGCTGCTGAGTTTCTGCAAAACAAGAAAGGTTTCTTTACTATGAAGGAGGTGCTGGGGTTGTGATACTGGCAAGTTGTATTGTCGCAACACCCCAAGGACAAAAAAATCTTGCATAAACCAATCTAAAGAACTGAAAATCAGACAAACGATTTTTACCGACTTGAAAAATTAAACATTCGTATATTCGATAATACTTACATTAGCGGCAATTCTGAAGAAATGAACAATAAAAAGGCGAATTTAATTCTTACTATGTTTATAGTAGCAAGCTTAATTGCTTGTGTCAATCGCACCTCAAGAAATGATGTAAGCAATGCGATAGGTTTTGAAGGTACATGGGAACTGATTTCAAGGATCGATAAAACTGAAAATGATTCCACGGTAAATGAACCAACCTTAGGCTCCGACCCTATTGCACTTTTAATGTATGATTCTTTTGGGAATATGTCTGTCCAAATTATGAAACGAAATAGAACCGACAGCATAATCACGAATAATAAAATTAATTCCAATAATTCAAATACATATAATGGATATGATGCTTACTTTGGAACTTATACTATTGACTCTTCGAAACATGAAGTAAATCACAATATAAAAGGAACAATTGATAAAAAAGATATTGGAAAAGTATTAACCAGGAAATATTCAATTTCGCAAGATACTTTACAATTATTTTTCTCAACAAATAATGGTAATCTACCCGTTACAAGAACTTTAACGTGGATTCGAGTAAAAAAATAAATTTCCGCTAATTTGAACTGTGTAAAAAACCAAATAAAAAAATATTTTTTCTCCCCTTCAAATGTTCGGTAAAAAACAACAGACCGAGATTGGTGTAGCATACGGCATAGCAGCGCAGGCAAGACACCAACCGCAGTTGACGCAAAGAACAGAACCTGAAAAAAATTTCCAGCAGGTTTCCGTATATTCAATGATTCATTTTCACAATTCAACTCAGATGTCCTTCTTTTGCAAAGCCCCGGCCTGCCATTATTCATCTAAAAAGCGAAACCATGTTCAATAATCTGAAGATGTACCTCATTATGGCAGCTATTATAGCAGTTGCCCTGGTGCTTATCCTGAATAAGTTTCTTGCCTATGGCCTTATCGTTTTTGGTGTGGGTTCTGCCGCGGTGGCAGCCTACCATCTTCTGATAAAACAAAAGGATGACCAGATACATAGTTTAAAAACACAACTGAAGGATAGTGACCGTGCCACCACGTCACTGAAAAGTGAGAACACGGAACTCCGGAACCGTAAGCTGAATATATCAGAAATAAAAAGTGTGGTAGACCTGGGCCTGATGGAAGTGAATACCAACTTTACAAGGGTATGGAATGAAAAAAGTGAATATGAAAAGAAACAAGTTCGTTTTATAGGCGCCCTGCAGGTGAGCATTGTGGCCAAGTACGGTCTTGATCTGAAAGACCTGCGGGTAAAATTCAATGAAGAAAAGAATGAACTGACTGTTGCTAATATCAGCCCCAAATTTCTTTCCTTTTCCGAGTTAAACTATGACTGGAAAGTCGCCGAAGTACTGGAATATGCCGTGCCGCTGATAGGCGAAAAACACTGGCAAACAACCAAAGACACGGAAGCGCTAAACAGTGACATGAAAGAAACTTACCGTAAACGCATCAATGAAGAAGTAAAGAATGGTCCGGTGGAAATGGAATGGGTGCTGACCCCGTTAAAAAAGCAGGTGGCCGGTGCGCTGGAACTGATGCTGGGCGCCACCGGAAGAAAAATAAAGATTGTTGAAAAATTCGATGATTCTTTTAAAACATTGAAAGAAATCAGTCACGATGATGAAAGTTAAAAATTTCCTCCATCCACATCTTTAATAAATTTTATCACTCCGCTCATAAATACCTGCTGGTCGTCCCACATTGATAAATGACTGCCATTGGGGCAATAGAGATAACGGCCATGCTGCACCAGCTTACTTTGCTCTTCCATCGCTTTCGGATCCATTGTATCATGCTTTGCTCCTATCATCAGCGTCGGTACTTTTATTTCTTTCAGCCTGTTTTTAATATCCCATTGGGCTAATCTTCCGGATATGCCAAACTCTGAGGGGCCCTGCATCATAGTATATATTTCTCCGTTTACATGTTTCATTGCACGGTTCAAACCATCGGGCCATTCTTCCAGCCTGCATAAATGCTTATGATAAAAATTTGGTATCAGCAATTCCATATATCTTGGATTATTAAAATCTCCTTTTGCTTCAATCGCTTTTATTTCCCTTAGTACCGCCGGGTCAAACTGTGGAGCCAAAACTTCCGCTGCATATTTTCCATATTCCGGTGCACTGGCCACCATATTTGAAACCAGCAATGCTTTCATGTTCTTTTGATATTTGAGTGCATATTCCATCGCCAGAATGCCGCCCCATGAATTTCCCAATAAATAAAAATTGGTGGAGTCAGCGCCAATGGCCTGGCGAACCTGCTCCACTTCTTCTACAAATCTTTCGTTTGTCCAAAGGCTGCTATCGGTTGGTTGATCACTATAATAAGAACCGAGTTGATCATATTCATAAAATTCAAAACCTTCTTTCGGAAAAAAGCTTTCAAAACATTCCATGTATTCATGTGTCATGGCAGGTCCGCCATGCAGCAATAATATTTTGATGCGGGGATTATTGCCAAATCGTTTTGTCCATACGTTGAAATCACCCACCGGTGTTTTAATAGGAATCATTTTTATCCCGGCCGATTGCACACCACTATCGCCGTAATTAAAGTATTGCGAAACAGGCATATTGCCGCCCGTTGGGTTTTTATCTGCCTGCTGACAGGAAATAACCAGGATGGAAACAAAAAAAGACAAAAGAGCAGTTCGCATAAAAGTTGATTTGAGCAAAAGGTAAAGAATTTACTTAATTTCATCACCCGCAAAAGACTAATTGTATGAGATATTTATTTATTGCCTTTTTATGTGCTGTATTGAATATTGCCAAAGCACAAACAAAAGCTGATTCTATCCAGCAAATCCGTACTATGGTAAAATGGTATGATCTTGATTTTACCGATGCCGAGGCAGACTCGTTGCTTGGTAATGTGACGGGGTATTATCAATTATACAAAGGCATGCACAAAACATTGCCTGCAAATGATATCCCCTATCCTTTTGCATTTCATCCTGCCCCGCCAGGAATGAAAATTTCTTCCAAAAAAGAAAAAATAGCCTGGGATATTCCCCTCCGGACTGTAGTCCCAACCAATATAAATGATCTTGCCTTTTATTCCATTCCGCAACTGGCTTCATTAATTCTGAATAAAAAAATAAGTTCTGTTGAGCTTACAAAATTTTTCATTGCCCGCTTAAAAAAATGGGGTGATACGTTAGAGTGCGTTATCACATTAACAGAAGACCTTGCCCTGCAACAGGCCAGGCAGGCCGATGATGAACTGAAACAAGGCATTTACCGTGGCATATTACATGGTATTCCTTATGGGCTGAAAGATTTGTTTTCTGTGAAAGGATTTAAAACCACCTGGGGCAGCACACCATATAAAGACCAGGTGCTTGATATAGATTCTTATGTGTACCTGCAACTGAAAAAAGCTGGCGCCGTTTTATGCGCCAAACTTTCTATGGGTGCATTGGCGCAAAACAATAAATGGTTTGGTGGTGAAACAAAAAATCCCTGGAACCTCAAAGAAGGATCAAGCGGATCATCAGCCGGTTCTGCATCAGCAACAGCAGCAGGCTTGTTGCCATTTGCGATTGGTACAGAAACATTGGGTTCAATTGTATCTCCATCAACAAGGTGTGGAGTAACAGGATTGAGGCCAACATTCGGAACAGTGAGTCGCTATGGTGCGATGGTGCTTAGCTGGAGTTTGGATAAAGCAGGCACTTTATGCCGTAGTGCCGAAGATGCAGCGATTGTGTATGCATTTATTCATGGCACTGACGGGAACGATCCATCGGCGATCAGGCATACATTTAATTACACCGGTAAAACAGATTTTGCAAAACTCCGTATTGCCTATGCTGAAAATTATTTTAAGCAATTAAAACCAGATGCTCCTGAATGGAAAGTGCTGGACATTTATCGTTCGCTTGGCGCTGATGTAAAGGCAATCAACTTTCCGGATTCTGCCATGTACCCGGTAAATTTTATCCGCATTATATTAAGCGCTGAAAGCGCAGCAGCTTTTGATGAACTAACCCGTACCAACCGGGATGACCTCATTGAAAGGCAGGATAAAGGATTTTGGCCCAACAGCTTCCGGTCAGCCCGAACTATCCCGGCGGTTGAATATATTAATGCCAACCGCTACCGCTTCAATCTTTGCAAAATCATGAATGCTTTTATGAAAAATTATGATGTACTGATTGTTCCAACATTTTCCGGCCGGCAATTATCTATAACCAATCTTACCGGTCACCCGGTTGTCTGCATGCCCATAGGATTTAACCAGACCGGATCTCCATTAAGTATTACTTTGATTGGAAACTTATATGATGAAGCCACTATCTTAGCGGCTGCAAAAGCATTCCAGGATAAAACGGAGTTTAACAAAAAACATCCGGAAAAATTTTTAAACTAAAAATGAGTAATTACTATTAATGAAAAAGATATTACTAATTATTGCGCTTATGTTCAGCTTACCCGGTTTCTCACAGAAACAAAATGCGGATCTGCTAATTTACAATGCCACCATTTATACAGTTGATGCTTCTTTCTCCACGGCCGAAGCCATGGCGGTAAAAGATGGAAAGATAGTGGCCGTTGGTAAAACAACTGATCTTGAAAAAAAATTTGAGGCAAAAGAAAAACTGGATGCCCGGGGCAAATTCATTTATCCCGGTTTTATTGATGCACATGCACATTTTGTGGGATATGCTTTGGGATTGCAGAAAGCTGATCTTGTTGGCACCAATAGTTGGAAAGAAATTATTGAAAAACTGAAAACCTATGCCGCGGAGAACCTGCCTGCCGGACAGGCAGGCAAAGAAGGGTGGATAATCGGCCGTGGATGGGATCAAAACGATTGGCTGGTGAAAGAATTTCCTGATAATACAGAACTAAATTATTTATTTCCGGATCGTCCTGTTTTGCTGACAAGGATAGATGGCCATGCTGCTATTGTCAATCAAAAAGCATTGGGTTTAGCAGGAGTAAAAGCCGGCATGAAATTAACAGGTGGTGAGGTGGAAGTAAAGAATGGAAAATTGACCGGCATTCTCATTGATAATGCTGTTGATCTTGTTGCTGAAAAAATTCCCGGCATATCAGCTGTGCAATTAAAAAAAGCATTACAGGCTGCAGAAAAAAACTGTTTTGCAGTCGGGCTTACTACAATTGATGATTGCGGGTTGGGTTTTGAAACAGTGGAAGGAATAAAAGCCTTGCAGGCAAACGGTGATTTAAAAATGAGATTCTATGTCATGCTTAGTGATGAAAAGAAAAATTATAATTACCTGGAAAAAATGGGCACCATTAAAACTGACCGGTTGAATGTAAGAAGCATTAAGGTATATGCCGATGGGGCATTGGGATCAAGAGGTGCCTGTTTATTGCAACCTTATGACGATAAGCCCGGCTGGTCTGGTTTCTTATTAAGTTCACAGGAGCATTTTGATTCCGCTGCAAAAATTATTTACAAAAATGGTTGGCAAATGTGTACACATGCCATTGGTGACAGTGGCAACAGAGCGATATTGAATATTTATGCCAAATATTTAAAAGGTAAAAATGATCTGCGATGGAGAATTGAACATGCACAGGTGGTGAATCAAAATGATTTTAATTTATTTGGCGTCAATTCCGTCATTCCTTCTGTGCAGCCAACGCATGCCACCAGTGATATGTACTGGGCAGGTGATCGTTTGGGAAAAGAAAGAGTGAAAGGTGCTTATGCTTACAAACAATTATTAAATCAAAACGGATGGATACCATTGGGCACAGATTTCCCGGTGGAAGATATTTCTACTTTTAAAACTTTTTATGCAGCCGTAGTAAGAAAAGATGCCAAAGGATGGCCGGATGCAGGTTATCAAAAGGAGAATGCATTAACAAGAGAAGAAGCATTGCGTGGCATGACCATCTGGGCAGCCAAAGCAAATTTTGAGGAAAAAGAGAAAGGTAGTTTGGAGAAAGGAAAATTTGCTGACTTTGTTATTCTTGATGCGGATATTATGAAAGTGGTTCCGGAAAAATTACTGAATGTAAAAGTGCTGAAGACTTTTTTGGGTGGGGAGAAAGTTTATGAAAAAAAATAATTATGCTTCAGCAAAGCCGCAAAGAAAAAACACAAAAGTCGCCATAATTTTTTTTTCAGCTTAGCGAAACCTTTGCCGTCTTTGCGTGAAATAAAAAGCTATACTTCTGCAAGATCAGCAGAATTACTGAAGTACAAGTGTGTGACACAAGGGACGATGATAGTAGTACTACAGTTTGTAACATGAATTCCCTTAATCAAAATCATTTAATCCACATTTGTGGGTAACCAGTAAACCAAACGACAGAACTGAAAGTAAAAAAATCATTATGTTTGTCGCATCATGAGTGGTACGGAAAGGAGATTAATCCGCATAGCAATCCTCGACCTATATGAAGGCGCAGCCAACCAGGGCATGCGTTGTATCCGTGAGATCATCAAAGACTGGGGCGAAGCCAACAATCTGGAAATTGAATCCAAAGAATTTGATGTACGCCTCAAAAACGAAACACCGGATTATTCCTGGGACATTTACATTTCCACCGGCGGCCCCGGCGATCCTTTGATAAGCCGTTTTGAAGATTGGGATATTTCCTGGTGCCGTTGGCTTGACAAAATGGAACGTTGGAATACCAACCCTTCCAACTATCAGAAAAAACATATCTTATTTATTTGTCATTCCTTTCAACTGGCGAGCCGCTACTTTGAAGTGGGGCTGGTCTGCAAAAGGAAGTCAACTTCATTTGGTGTTTTTCCTGTTCACCTGCTTGAAGAAGGAAAAGATGAACCGCTTTTTGAAGGTCTCCCCGATCCTTTTTATGCTGTGGACAGCCGGGATTACCAGGTAATACAACCCAAACATGATTTGCTGAATGAGATGGGCGCCAAAATTCTTTGTATTGAAAAAAGTCGTCCGCATGTACCATACGAAAGAGCCATTATGGGAATCCGTTTCAATGAATACATGGTCGGCACCCAGTTTCACCCGGAAGCCGATGCCCCGGGCATGAGCATGTACCTGCAAACCGAAGAAAAAAGAAAAACGGTGATTGAAAATCACGGCGAAGAAAAATTGAACAGTATGCTGGCGCAATTAGATGATCCGGACAAGATTATGTGGACTCATACACATATCGTTCCCAATTTCCTGAACCTGGGAATTGAACATCTAATGGCTGTTGAAGTATAGGGAGTTACTACCGGCCTGTACTTATTCCGGATGTCTGGATTATTTCATAACATATAACAGGGAAGTGATATTTTTTGAACCCTCAATTGCATTACCTTGCAACTGATTATTCTTTACTTTAGTCTGGTATTGAAAGTATCCCTCTTTCGAAACGGGAAAGCATGCTGAGGTATTATGAATTTTATCGCCATAAACAGTTGTCATGAAAATTCTTATTCTACTTTTATCGCTTGCAAATTTTTATTGTAATACTCACCCATCTGCCACTACCCAACCAGGCAAGAATGATATGACAGACGGGGGAAAAAATAATATTTTGCCAACAGATACTATTGAAACAAAAACTGGTGCCGAATTTCGTATCGAAATCAGGGCCGCACTGGGAACGGGCAACCGATGGATGCTGGAAGATTCCCTGGATAAAAATTATCTGGCCCTGGTCCGATCAACTACTATTACTGACAGCACAGAGATGGCGGCAAAACCCGATCTTCAAACCTTTATTTTCAAAGCACTCAAAACCGGATCCTCCACCATTTCATTTGTTTATAAAAGACCCTGGAAAAAAAATACTGAATGCCAATGCCGAAAGAAAAAAATATTTTATTAAGATAACCTGACGAATTTATTTATAAACCTCAACTTGAATTTTATGAAATTAACAAATCAAACTGTTCGATTACGTTTCTTTTTATTCCTATTCATTGCATTGACAACTTCGGGTCTGTCTGCATTTGCACAACCGGGAAAACTGGAGATCAATCCAAAACTTACACAGAAATATGTAGTAAGGGAAGAGAGGGCAACACCAGAATTAAAAATTCAGCTTACTAATCTCAGAGCTGATATTATTAAAAACAAATGGACTTTCAATGTGGGAGTTACCGGTGTTTCATTAAGAGCAAGATCAGCTATTACCGGGGAAAGTGATATTAATGTAAGCCAGGCAAATATCTTAAAAGCTAAAGTTGCAAACCGGATTATTTCAATGGATGCACAGAACCTTATTAAAGCATGGGCAACCGCCTGCTTTGCTTCAAAAGCATATTATGATGCCCGAAATGCAGGTTATGTTACACCGGTTAAGGATCAGCAATGTGGTAATTGCTGGGCCTATTCTGCTATGGGAGCATACGAAGCCAGCTTCAAAAGAGTGAATGGTGTTGTTGCCGACGCATCTGAACAATATGTAGTAAACTGTTCCGGTGGTGGAGACTGCGGACCTGCCGGTGGATTAGCTTACAAGGTTTTTGACTGGATGGTTGACAATACTAAAAATGTAGCAACAGATGCTACCTTACCTGATGCGGGAACAGTGGGTGGATGTCCCGGTGGCACACCTGCCTCACAATATTATGCCACTGACTGGGGAGTAGTGGATCCTTCCGGCGATATTTTAAAAATTGCTTCTGTTGACGATATTAAAGCCGCCATATGCAAATACGGTCCCATTGCCGCCAGTGTATTTGTAACAGATGCATTTCAGAACTATACCAACGGTGTGTTTAATGAATTTGCAAGTAATTATGCCAGCCCAAGCACTAACCACGCCATTGTTCTTGTTGGATGGGACGATAGCAAACATGCCTGGCTATTAAAAAATTCATGGGGAACAGATTGGGGCGAAGACGGTTATATGTGGATTGATTATAATTCAAACAATGTTGGCCGCAGAGCCGCCTGGGTAATTGCAAAAAAAGCACCAACCCTTATCAAACCAGCCAGGGATTTACAAATAAAAGAAAGGCCGGTGAAACTAATAAATCAATAACGAAATTAGTAAATACATTCGCAAAGGCACGGTGCAATCGCCGTGCCTTTGCATTTGGAATATAGTCAATACAAAACAAACCCTTAATTTTATCCAATAACAACCGGCAAGCATGATACCGTCTATCCGTAAAGCATATAACGAAGCATTTACCAAAGAAATATATGAAGCATTCTTAAAAGAATTGCACGAGGCTCATCCCGGGGCACTGGAATTCAGGGTGGCGGAAACACCCATTTTTGTTCCAAAAGATTTTACAAAAAAAATGCTGGACGCCTGTGAAAGTATTATTGATATTATTATTGACCCAACATTCAAAGAGCTTTCAAAAAATGCTATACCGGAAAACTTAAAAGTGCCAGGAGAAAATAATCATTCTGATTTTATTGCATTTGATTTTGGCATCTGCATTAATGAGGCCGGTGAATACGAACCACAATTGATAGAAATGCAGGGCTTCCCCAGCCTGTTTGCTTACGAAGTATTATTAGATGATATTTTCAGAAAACATTTTCCTGTTCCGGTCAATTTCGATTGCTACCTGAATGGTTACACCCGGGAAACTTATGTTCAACTATTAAAAGAAATAACCATCGGCAAACACCATCCTGAAAATGTGATCCTGCTCGAAATATTTCCACGGAAACAGAAAACACGGATTGATTTTTATTGTACGGAAGATTACCTCGGTATTAAAATGGTTTGCCTGACAGAATTAATCAAGGAAAGTAAAAAGCTATATTACCTGCATGAAGGAAAGAAAACAGAAATAAAAAGAATTTATAACCGTATTATTTTTGATGACCTGCAGCAGCAAACTCCCGAAGTACAGGAAAAAGGAAAATTGTTTTTTGAAGAGCTGGATGTGGAATGGTGTCCCCACCCTAACTGGTTTTACCGCATCAGTAAATACACTTTGCCATTTATCCATCATCCATATGTGCCGCAAACTTTTTTTCTGAATGAAATAAAACAAATTCCTGCCGACCTGGAAAACTATGTATTAAAGCCATTATTCTCCTTTGCAGGCCAGGGTGTAATCATAGATATAACCCAACAGGATATTGATAAGGTAAAAGATCCGGAAAATTGGATACTGCAACGTAAAGTAAAATATGCTGATGTAATTGAAACGCCGGATACACCAGCCAAAGCAGAGATAAGAATATTTTATTTCTGGAAAGAAGGAGCAGCAAGACCCGTTGCTACCAATAACCTGGGCAGGCTAAGCAAAGGAAAAATGATCGGCGTTCGCTACAACAAGGATAAGGAATGGGTGGGTGGAAGTTTTATTTATTTTGAAAAATAAGCTGGATCAATAAGCAACAATCACTTTCGCACTTTTTAAGAACTCTTATCTCTTTATTTTAAAAACCGCTCTATTAAAATATTTTTAATAACTGGAAATATTTATTTCAATTTATATCTCCATCCAAAATAAAACAATCTTCCACTAACCGGTCCCCAAACCATTGACGCATCAAAATATGGCCCAAAAGGCTGATCAGCCGCCACGATTACTTTTTTCTGAAAATAATTTGTCAGATTCTCCCCGCCAAAATACATATCAAAAGGATGTTTTTTACCAACCGTCTTACTCACCTGTGCATTCATCAGCACATAAGCAGGGGAAGTGCTGTTTAGTTGGTATTGAACAGGGTTGCTCTTCATATCGGGGATTCTTTGCGTACCAATATAGTTAAACGTATAATCCAGTTTCCAGCCTTTTATCTCATAAGCAAGATTAACAAATGCCCTGTGTTTAGATGAAAATGGTTTTTGCAAAAATTTGCTGGCATAAGTAGTTCTCACATCAAATAAACGATAAGCAAAACGCATTTCAAATTTACGGATGGGTTCAATATCCAAACCAACCTGGAAGCTGTTAGAAAATGATTTACCCTGCAGGTTATAAAACTTAATAGTCATTGCACCTTCCATATCAACCAACACCTGGTCAATAAAATCATTCCTGAAATAATCAAGACTTAATGTCCCATCACGATTAAATAGCCTGAATTTTTGATCTATGCTGATGCCTTTATTCCAAGCCACTTCAGGTTTGAGACCATATCCTTTCCCCGGAAGAGAAGGAATGATAATAGTATACCTTGAACTAACAAATACACTTGTATTCTCTGCAAAAATATTTGCTGTTCGCTGACCACGGCCTGCACTTAAACGAATTGTTGTCCCTTTTACAGGTTCATATCTCACATGCAGCCGCGGAGTAGCAAACCAACCGTATAAGCTGTTCTGATCGGCACGGATACCGGCAACAATATTAAATTTTTCAACCGGAGTAAAAGTATATTCGAAGAATGCACCGGGCACTGTTTCAGTTCTTTTATAATTATCTGTTTCAAAATATTCATTATACTTATCTGAAACAAAACTTAAACCCGTTCTGAATTTATGAATCGTGGTACCAATGATTGACTGATAAATAAGGTTAGCATAAATATTCTGCTGCTTTGCATTATACCCATCCAATCCAAAATATGAATCCTGCCGGTGATTAAAGGTTGATAATTGCAATCCAATACTTTTGTATTTCTTCTCTGGAAAAACATACCCGATTTTTGCAAATCCTTCGAATCGCTCAGTATGAATACCCAATCCATAGTGATTCATTGTAAACTTATCCTTTCCCGGATTAAAATTTATATCTCCACCAGTGCGGTTATCATTCAAAATCTTTATTCCAAACTGCGTTAAGAAACCTTTTCCATCATCAAACTTCCAGCGGTTTAATATACTGAACTGATTACCGGTTGGCAAATCACGGAAGAGATCATTATTATTATCCACTTTGTTATTAAGAAAATCATCATGTAACAGCAAAGCTGTACTCCATTTTTTCCCAATCTTTTGAGTAAGGTTCAGATTCAAATCTGTTTTGCCCCTGTCATTAATATAAACATTCGCAAACAATTTTTCCGCTTTTTCCGGCTTCTTCAATTCTATATTGATTTGCCCGGCAATACTTTCATAACCATTGGCTACTGAACCTACTCCTTTACTCAATTGGATTGACTCAACCCATGGACCTGCAATCGAATTCAATCCTAATGCAGTAGCAATACCTCTTGGCCCAGGCATATTCTCTACAGTTAGCTGCGTATAATTTCCACTAAGTCCCAGCAATTGTATTTGTTTACTTCCGGTTACTGCATCATTATAAGAAACATCAACGGATGGGTTGGTTTCAAAACTTTCGCTCAGATTGCAGCAGGCAGCTTTAAAAAGTTCCTTTTCCGTCATTACCTGTGTGCGCAGAGGATTAACAGCCGAAACATAAGTAGAACGTTGTAAAGAAATAATCTTTACTTCGCTTAGCTGCTTATTCGTTGCCAGAATTATTTTCAATTCAGTTAAATCTTTTATCGCAATGGTATCTGAAACATAGCCTGCATAACTAATCACAACCCGGCTTGCATTACCTGCCTGCCTCAATTTAAACACTCCTGAAGTATCACTCATTGTTCCGCTAGTTGTACCCAACCATAAAATGGATGCGCCAACTAAAGGTCTAAATGATCCTTTTTTATCTTCTTCCAGTACAACACCTTTTACACGTAATGAGTTTGAAGAATTATTATCTGCCAAATTATTTATAAGCCTGTTTAAAGAATCGAGGTTAACAGTTGCAGTATCTGCCGGCATTAAACCAGCCATTTTATTTTTGTCACGATAAAGGCAGCAGGTCGGCAATTCGCTATACACTGCATCATTTGCCTTCTCTAATTCCGTATCATGCCCGGCTGCTGCTATTCGCTTATGAATTTTTTCGACAGAAGTTGCTGATGGATTGTATGTAAGGGCCAAAATTTTTGTATCAATACCCCAAACAGCTTGCCTGACGCCTTTTCCTTTTGCGGCTTTCTCAATTCTTTCTTTGCACATACTGCAATTGCCGTAAACATGCAATGTAATTGTCGTATCAGCTTTGGAAGTTGTGTTTGCCTGTGACCACGCATTAATACTATAAAAAATAACAACTATTAAAAGTAGTTTTTTCATTTGCATGTTTTATTAATGATGATGGGTTGAATGGTCATCTTTCTTTTCCTTTAAATCCATACCGCATTTCGGACATTGGCCGGGTTTATCATATGTTTTATCTCCCTCACATTTCATGGGGCAGGAATAAGCAACCGTAGCTTTCTCTTTTTCTTTCAGGTTCATACCGCATTTTGGACATTGACCGGCCTTATTATATGTTTTATCTCCTTCACATTTCATAGGACAGGAATAAACAACAGAAGTCTTCACTTTTTCTTTCAGGTTCATTCCGCATTTAGGACATTGGCCGGGCCTATCATATGTTTTATCACCTTCACATTTCATGGGGCAGGAATAAACAACAGTAGTCTTCTCTTTTTCCTTCAGGTTCATTCCGCATTTAGGACATTGGCCGGACCTTTTATATGTTTTATCTCCCTCACATTTCATGGGACAAGAATAAACAACCGTAGCTTTCTCTTTCAGATCCATTCCGCATTTAGGACATTGGCCGGGCTTTTTACTGACTACATCTGCATGCATCGGGCAACTGTATTTTATTTTTTCAGTCTTCTGCTTATGCATTTTTATTTTGTGAATTACAGTATCCTGTGCGGAAACAGAGCCAGACAAGGTGGTTAAAGCTGCCATGATCAGCATTGTAATTGATTTCATTTGTATTTTTTTAATGTTCAGTGTATAATAAAGCTGGCATACAGAAATGCCAATAGCCCGGCAATAAAATTGCCTGGTCTATTTAAGAGAAGAATCTTTAAATACGAAAAACACAATTGCGGATGTAAACCGCAACGCCATAACTTCGGGGAGGTGCGTGGCTGACTGGACTTTCTTCTGCTACTGCTGCGAAATCACCAGGATGCAATTGGATAAAAGAAACGGGTAACGCTACAGTAGTCAGCTGCATCAATTGAAACCCCGCATCGTCAGTTTTTTGGTCAGTATTGTTCTTAATGAATTTTTGCTCGTCCTTGCAGCAACCATTATTTTTTTCATTGCTTTTCTTCATACCGCATGTGCTGCAGGTTTTGGATTTATTGTGTCCCAAATCCCAATCAGCCAGCTTACCCATGCAATAATGCATATGTATGGTAAATCCGCTGCTGATAGCAAGATAGAAAATGGCAAATATGGCAATGAAAATTTTTTTCATTTATCTTTTAAACCAAAGCTAAGATATAATATATTTTATTCATTTTTTCAACTATTCTGCTTCCGGTGGCTTATTCCCTGCCTATTGCATTCTAATTCATTGAAAAAAAAGAAATAATAAAGCCACGCTGTTTTTCAATTATCCCTGTTTCATCACTCTTCAATAAGATGTTTCAACGCTTTCTCCAGCTCTTTTCCTTCAAGGTCCATCGCTACCAGTTTCCCATTTTTATCAATCAGGTATGAAGTAGGTATTGCATTTATGCTCCATATAGCAGCTGTTTTTGCATCCCATCCTCCATCGTCGTTCACCTGCAGCCAGGTAATATTATCTTTCCTGATTGCTTTCTCCCATTTACTTTGATCTTCATCCAGTGAAACGGCAAAAATTTCAAACCCCTTTGCCTTGTATTTAGGATACAGTTTTACCAGTTGCTTATTGGAACTTCTACAGGGGCCACACCAGGATGCCCAGAAATCAAGTAATACAACTTTACCTTTCAATGAGGACAGCCGGATAGTATCTCCATTCACAGCAGGCAAAGCGACCTCCGGTGCATCATAGCCTTGCTTAACCTGTGCCTTTACCTGCGATGAAGCAAGAAAAACAATTCCAATCAAAAAATATTTTTTCAAATTATTCATACTCACCAATGGGAAATGTTTCTCTCCCACCAAGATTGGGAGGAGAGAAACATTACGGGCTAAAAAATTATATAATAAGTTTATTAGTCAAAAGATTAATGCAAAAAATTACAACGCCATCTTATGGTTGCAGAGCTTGATACTCCGGATATTTTTCGCATTCATCCTTTAATTACCTGCAACTATTATTCCGCCTTTTTGCAACAGTCTTTGCCATCATGCCCTTCTTTTGTACACTTGCCATCTTTGCAGCAATCCATTTTTTCGCCATCCTTTTTTGAACAATCCATTTTTTCAGCGCCTTTCTTGCAGCAATCCATTTTCTCACCTTCTTTTTTTGAACAGTTCATTTTCTCTCCATCTTTTTTTGAACAGTCCATTTTTTCAGCACCTTTCTTACTGCAATCCATTTTTTCGCCTTCCTTTATGCAACAATCTTTGCCATTATGGCCTTCCTTACTGCACTTGCCATCCTTACAGCAGTCCATTTTTTCTTCTCCAGCGGGTGCTCTCTCATACTTACAGCATCCGGGCAGTTTATTATACACTTCGTCTGTTGCTACATAACCATTATTGTCATGGCCCACTTCAGCAAGCTTCTGCTGGATATTTGCGGCAGTTGTCAAACTGCTTTCATAAGTAACAGCAAGCTGCTTGGTATCCTTATCCCAATTGGCTTCGCTGGCACCTGCCAGCTTGGCTGTTTTTTCAATCCTTGTCTTACACATTCCACAATTACCAGATACTTTAAAAACATCAGTTTTTACCTGCGAAAAAGACACGGTGGCCAGTGCCATCAATAATGCTGTAAAAGAAAATATTCTAAACGTTTTCATAATTTTTTATTTATAATTTCAAATTTAAAAAATTGATCCTGGAAATACAAATCGTGCAAATATGAATTTGGCAATATGGCAAAACTTACTGCTATTCATAAAAGCAAATTGAGTGATTTATGCCTTATAAAATATCAAATTCTGAAAACGCTGTTCTGAAGGTATGTGTCCTGCTCAGAAAGCAAAGGCGGGGAATGATTTTGGAAATCCCTTTTTTCACTAATATTATAAAAAGCAGCAGTAATAAATTCAGAAGGAACATTAACAGGTACATCAACGGAAAGAAGATTATAAGAAACCCCTGAAATTGTATTTTGATCTAACTGCAGCTTAACCACCTTTACTTTATCATGGCAGCATCCGCTGGGTTTCTTTGTATGCATCCCGCACTTGCCATAATTTTCTTTTTCTGCAATGCATAACTGTTTGGATGAGGGGCGGTTCATACAATAGTGAAAGTTGATTACTACACCGTTGCTTACTACAAGATAACAGACCAGTGATATGGATGCCACTATTTTTTTCATGAACAACACGAAGGTAGTTTTAATTTTTTTATCAGAAACAGCATTATTCCGTGGGAATTATACAAATGGCAATGATTTGTGCATCAATTAACAAAACTCCAATAGACACCCACCCTGATTTGCAAACCCGGCAAGGGATAACCGGGAGCAACAATATTGTTATTAGTAAAGCCAAATCCACTGTTTTTAGGCTTTCTTGCTGCATTCAGATTTTCAGTTCTTATAAATGCTTTAAATGGCTTGATTCTAAAATGGACATAGGCAGAAATATCCGGCAATGGGTTTCTTATTGTAATGCTATCCTGGTGATAAAATTGTCCAAGCAGAGGCGAATAGCCATCTGCCTTGTATGGAGAACGGTAACGGGCCTCAAACCCCATGGCAATATCCAGGTTTTTGAATCCCAGATTTCCCTCATAAGCTATGCGGTTGCGGGTATAAATTGCCGGCAGATTCACAGGGGAATTGCCAATAACCTGTTGAAAATAAATATCGGCATGCCAGTTCCAGTGCTTACCCAACTTTATTGTTTTCTGAAGCGCAACCTGCAATACATTAAACAAAGTACTTTCCTGCCGCAACTGGTAATAGCTACTGATATAAGAATAGTTCGTCAGTAAAAAATAATGGCCGGTAAGCCTGAATTTAAATGAAGGAAGAAAATAAGAAGCGAAAAGATGCGTGTTGTTTTCCTTTTTAAAATTCTCCGTAGTGTGCAGCAAATAAAAACTGCTCCTGCTGTCAAAAATAAAAGAGGGAGTGCGGTTGGTGTTTTCAAATCCCAGTTGCAGGTAACCAATCTTTTTTCCCAATAACCTTTGCAAACTTATATGCGCCTCAAAATCTCCGGCATTTAATCCTGTAAAAAATAATTTACCATTGGCTTCGATATCCCAATGCTGGTTGCGGGTTTTATTCCTGTATTCAACATGACCAGCTGTATTAAAAAAATTCTTTTTGCCGGACAAAAATTCTCCGCTGATATTTTGCAACATAATACCCAGCCTGATAAACTGCTGCAAATTGTTGGCATCCGGAAACTGGTAAACGGAAAAATCATTACTTATGGAACGCCACTTATCCTGCAGTGAGAATGTATCATTCAATAAAGTATATCCATAATATTTCTGGTAATAAAGTGAATCAGGCACATAATAAATTCCTGAATTTGAAGAATGAGCCAGGTCAATAAAATTATACTTCAGATTGCTGAGTGAAAAACTATGTTCGAAACGAAGCCGTGGATAAAATAGAGGAACAACCGTTGAATCTGTTACCAGCGAATCTTTCCGGCCAAGATCATACTGCTGCCGGAGGAAGAAAGTAAATTCGGAATATTTATTGCCGGTTGTAATCCTGCTGCTGAAAAAATTTGTAGAAAATCCCTCGTCGCCGCCAATTTTTGTCGGGATATTAAACCGGTCTTTGAAAACAGAACTATCCAAGTAGTTTGCGTTATCCTTTATCCCGCCATTTTCTGCTGAGAGTAATTTATTTCCCAGCAATACAAAATAATTATTGTATCGTTTATTCTTTGATTGAAACCAGGAACTAAGCAGGTAGTTATTATGATTGGTTTTCTGGTTCTTAAAAAATCCAGGCGAGTTGATCAGGCGGTATTGAAACAAAAAATTCCAGTTAGGTTTTATGTTTTGGGTATGCAACAGTTCAATCATCTGCTCCGCCTTGCTTCCCAGTTGATAAGTAATTTCCGAGTAGGGCCTGGTGGAATTAAAAAATCTTACTCTTTCCGGTTTCCATGTATAGATATCCAATGCGTGAAAACCGGGGTCAAAGCCTGCTGCAAAATTCGGTGAAAACAATAGTGAACGGGAAGCTGTGCCAATATTGCCAAGGTAGATATTAGTAGCCGGCATGGGAAAGCGATGAGTAAAATCTCCAATGGATGAATCCAATTTGTAAGACCTGGCAGAATCGAGATAACGGAAACTGATGGTGATAGAATCTTCCAGTTTATTTCTATGATGCAAACTGTCTTTCTGGCCCTCTCCTCCAGTTCTTCTACCTGCCCCGCCCACTTGTCTTACCCTTTGACCTATGGTTCTGATAACAGGTTCCTGCGCCTGAATAGTTACAGAAAAAAAAATCGTTCCGGTAAGCAGCAGATATGTAAATCTTTTATTCAGTGAAAATGTTTTTGTCTTATCAGAAAATTTCTGGAATAACAAGTTTCGCAAAAGTACTAATTCGCACCTGCAGAGCGATGAAG
Organism: Chitinophagaceae bacterium; assembly: GCA_032654705.1. Classification (GTDB taxonomy): domain Bacteria; phylum Bacteroidota; class Bacteroidia; order Chitinophagales; family Chitinophagaceae; genus JJ008. The sequence continues at coordinate 606,411 of JAULAZ010000003.1, read as the reverse complement.
TAAATTGTTTAATTCAGCAATAAAACTGTTAATTAAATAGCTGCTATAATTTCCTTAAAGATAATGGCCAGTTTAGGTTCAGCCTGTTTGGCTGCTTCAAGTACTTCCTGGTGAGTGATTTTATTTATCTCTTCCCTGTTACCAATATCGGTAACCACACTCATGGCAAATACCTGCATGCCTGCATGATTGGCCACAATACTTTCCTGCACTGTACTCATACCCACCACATCGGCACCAAGCACATGAATCATGTTGTATTCTGCTTTTGTTTCAAACGTCGGACCTGTCACAGCCAGGTACACTCCTTCCTTAACTTCAAAACTATTTGCTTTGGCTATTGCTTTTGCTTTTGCAATCAACTGCTTGTTGTATGGCTCACTCATATCAGGAAACCGGGGGCCAAATTCCGCCATATTTTTCCCAACCAATGGATTGGGGGTAAAAAAACTTACATGATCTGTAATGATCATCAGATCGCCTACATGAAACGAGGGATTCACCGCACCTGATGCATTGGATAATAACAAAGTCTCCACCCCCAACAGTTTCATGACCCTGATAGGGAAAACAATATCCTGCGCCTCGTATCCTTCATAATAATGAAAACGGCCAGCCATTGCTACTACTGTTTTACCGCTAAGTTTGCCAAACACCAGTTTACCCTTGTGCCCTTCCACTGTTGATACAGGAAAATGAGGAATATCTTCATACGCTACTTCCTTTTCAATGGTAATCTCATCAATAAAATTTCCGAGGCCGCTGCCCAGCACAATACCTGCTACCGGCGTTTCCTTATATTGTTTTTTCAGAAATTTTACTGTTTCGCTAAATTGATGCATGGCTTTTTTCCCCATAGAAATAAGTTGAGCCTGCAAATATAAATTTTCCCTGCCTATTAACTGATTTCAAAATAATTAAGCCACTTCATTGTCGAAGTGGCTTAAAAGTATGAGTAATGTGAGAAAAACATCTATTTCTGAACTACAAACTGAGTGTATGATGTTTTGTCTCTGTCCTGAATCTTCAAAATATATTTTCCATTCGAAAGAGTGCTAACATTAAACGAGTAAACAGACTGACCAGGTAATAATCTTGAAGCACTGATAGTTCTGCCTGAAATATCAAAAATGCTGACAGATAAAATGGCACCCGTTGACTTCCTGAAAGCTATCGTCAGCAAATCTTTTGCAGGATTAGGATATAATACAGCCACTCCTTCAAAGCCCGGAAGTTTAACCGGAACAACCTGGCTGTATTTATAAACATTATTCTGATCCACCATCTTTAGCCTGTATAATACAGTTCCATCCAAAGAAGCAACATTATCTGTAAAAGAATAATCATTTACCCCGCTTTGCCATGGAACAATACCAGCATTCTGATAAGTTCTGCCGCCATCGCTGCTTCTTTCAATTTCAAAATGGTTAAATCCATCTGCCCTTTCAATTTTCCAGCTAAGCACCACAGAATTTGAAGCATATTTTGCATTGAACGCAGTCAGTTCAACTGGAAGCAATAATCCACAACCGCCTGACCATATCTGGCTCACAAATTCAGGATGGTCTATATACGGATTCCGGTTGTTCTGGAAGATATACCCGGCATTGTTCCGGTCAATTTCTTTCTGGCTTACCGGGTCTAAGCTATTCCATTGGAGCATCATAATAAGATAAGGGAGCTCTATTGAAGGCCATGTGGTACCGTCAAAAGCCATATTCCCTTCAACACTTAATGTTTGCCATGCGGCCATATTACTTTGATACCGGGTAACAAAATAAAAAAACGATCTTGCCAAATCTCCTTTAAACCCATTGATGGGTTCGAATGCAGTAGTTGAAAGCCCGGCAACAGTATTTGGTCCGAGTTTACTTCCATTCTGGCTGGTAAATGTTGGGGCACTCACCATCCCATATATATAATTACCGCGGTTGGCATTTACAATTTTATCTGTAGGGTAAATATGAAAATAGTCACTCTCAGGGCCGATGGAACCCGAACCAGCACTGGCACCAAACCAGCTTTGCGGAATACTATGTTCCCTGTTATAATACTGCCCCTCCCCGGTCGCTGCAGTTCCATTATCCTGTTGCCCACCACTGGCTACTGTACCGGGTGTAAAATTGTATGGATCGGGACCTGAAGGATTATCACTATAAATATCCCAAATTACATTTGGTGAAGTCCCTGGTCCCACTTCACGGGGTTTGATATCAGAAACAAGATATTGAGTCCACAGATCACCGTATGTCTTTGGTGTCATTCCGGTTGTAATGATATTACTTAATGCTGTTTTTAATGCGGCGCATGTAAGGCCTGCCGCTGATGCATAATAACCCGGAGGTTCGCCACCACCGCCTGATGTGGTGCTAAAACTTTGAATTAAGTTTCCTGTTGTTAAATAATCAGGTGTGCCTCCGCAACTGTTATAAGTATAAACAGTAACATAATAAGTGGTACTTGCGTTAAGACCGGAAACGTTTACTGAAGAGCCTGTACCTGAATATACCGTCTGCTCTCCACTGGCATAAACTGTATTAGCCGTGTATGTAATTCCATCTGTTGGTGCAGTAAAACTATTCGAGGCGTTTAATCTTACTAAGAAAGAATTACCATTACCCCCCGACCAACTGATACTTGCAGTAGTACTTCCCGGTATAACCGGTATAGTTGAAACCTGTGCAGTTGGCTGGGTACAACTTGTCGTAGCATTTGCAATTGCAGGGCTTGTTGTATTGTAACAATTATCAACACTATTAAAACTGAATACCGATACATAATAAGTAGTAACGCTTGCCAAACCAGTTACTGAAACAGTATTACTGACTCCATTGTAAACAACAAACTCGCCGGCTGCAATAGTTTGTCCTGATCCAAAAACCGTATTCGCAGTATAAGCAGTTCCGCTTGTGGGTGTTCCAGTAACAGCGCTGGCCTGCTTTACCACCACCAATGAATTGGTACCGCTGCCTGCTGTCCAGTTAATATCGAAAGAAGAAGCAGTAATATTGCTGATTGCTGCTGCGCTGGTTTGTGTGGCAGGGGGAGTACAGGAGGCACCACCACTAAAACTCAAAACAAGATCATCAATACCAGTTGTCGGTCTGTTACCAGATCCTGTCGATGCAACAACAGTTACAATTCGAATCCAAACTGGCTGATTGATGTTATCAAGAGCAGTACCAAAATTGACTGTAACAGTTGTATTAGTAAATAAGGAACTACCAGTTGTAATTGTAACAGGAGAAGTACCAACTAAAGTAAAAGCAGATGGGGATGCTCCAAAACCATAATCTACTCTCCAATTTGTGGTACGGGGTGATGTAACATCCAGAGATTGTAATTTGAAGCTCATTGAAAACCCAGAAAAGCCAACAGTATTTGCTAATTGCATTTCTAATGCAGCACCTGGATCTCCAACAGTACTTTGTCGAATTGCAGCTACCCTATCAGAACTATTATTCTGTTCAGTAGTGGTTGACGTACTAATTAATCCATCAGCAGATGCATAATTTTTCCACCCTGGTGTCGTCGAATTCCATGATGTAGCTGTAATAGTAAAAGCTGCTGCTGCTCCCAGGCTTGTCGTTGTTGAATTAGTAGCAACCTGGAAACCCGAAGGAAGGCCGGAAGCGACACCATCAAAATTTTGAGTATAGCTGGTCCCTGATAAAGTTATCTGTCCATTACTCCATAAAGAAAGAGATAGTAAACAAAAGCTAAAGAAGTTTTTCATGTAAGATATTTTTCTATTGCGGCGGCAAAACTATGGTATTCTGTTTAGCAAAATTTATCAGTTTGAAACAAAAAAAATGTAATCGCCTTCATTTATTTGAAACTTCCACTCTTGTAATAAAAGAAGTCGCAAAACTCTTCGTCGCATAAAAGCTTTTGCAAGTGCGGATTTATTAATACATCAATATAATCCATCCATCTGCCATTTACTTTTATTTTGCGATAGATCAATCGTATTCCCTGGCTGTAATCAACCCACCAGTAAACATGCCCGGTGTATAATGGCTGAATGGGTTTGCCGTCCAATTTATGCCATCCATAAATAGCCACCCGGTCTGGCTTGGCATCTCTTGTAATTTTTCCGCTGATCACCACATCTTTCTGAATGCCGGCAATCAATCCCTTTCTTCCTTTCCGCTGCCCTTCCACAATTAAATGATGCTGCCACATGGTGGGTGTACTGTCACGATAGGCATACATCGGCACGGGTTCTAATTTTACTTTGGCTGCTTTATAAATATCATCCACCATTTTTCTTGTTGGCAAAAAACAATGAAAGCTGTCCGCAATTTTTTGCGCAGCATAAGGAGTAATATTTATTCTTGCCCAATCTTTATCATTACCGATGCTTAAATAATCCGGCGCTAAATAATAAGTGGCTCTGATTGTTTTACCGGTTGATGAATCAACAATTGAAACATGGATGGCTGCAAATTTTTTAAGAAACCCGGGAACATTTCCTGCCAGCACTTCTTTTACTGCAAATGAATCCCTGGCCGCCCATTGCATGGCAAATGCCCGGTGATAAAATTCATTGCCGGTGGTTGATGAACTTCGTTCCGGCCAATGCATTTTTTTGACCGGTTGGCAGGAAACAATGAAAAACAACACAAGCAATATCCTATGCATCTCCCAAGATAAAAAAAACTATTCACTACTCACTATTCCCTATTCACTATCCGTTATCTTCGCAGCTCCAAAGGAGTCCTTTGGACAAAATTTTCACTAATGAATCTCCATGAATACCAGGCCAAGGAATTATTAAAGAAATATAATGTTCCCGTGCAGGAAGGCTTTGCCTGCAGCACCGTTCAGGAAGCCGAAGATGCTTATCGCCAGATAAAGACACAAACAGGAAGCAAATTTGCCATTGTAAAGGCACAGATACATGCCGGTGGCCGTGGCAAGGGTACAATAAAAGGAAATGGAATCAATGGGGTAAAAGTGGCCAAATCGCTGGAAGACATCCAGGAGTTTGCCCGCAAAATATTAGGAGGCACATTGGTCACTCTTCAAACCGGCCCTGCCGGTAAAGTGGTGAATAAAATATTTGTTGCGGCCGATATGTATTATGATGGCCCAAGTGAAAGAAAAGAATTTTACCTCTCCATATTACTCGATCGTACCAAAGGACAGAATGTGATTATGTACAGCACCGAAGGCGGAATGAACATTGAAGAAGTGGCGCATAATACTCCGGAAAAAATATTTAAAGAATGGGTGCATCCTTCCGGTGGTCTGCAGGGATTCCAGGCAAGAAAAATTGCTTTCAATCTCGGGTTGAGTGGTGAAGCTTTTAAGAACTGTGTAAAATTTGTCACCAATCTTTATACTGCCTATGTTGGATTGGATTGTTCTATGCTGGAAATTAATCCGCTCTTCAAAGCATCAGACGATAAAATAATTGCCGTGGATTGCAAAATGGGTCTCGATGAAAACTCATTAATGCGCCATGCTGATCTTGCATCGCTGAGAGATATAACAGAAGAAGACCCGACTGAAGTGGAAGCCGGTAAACACAACCTGAACTTTGTAAAACTCGATGGCAATGTTGGCTGCATGGTAAATGGCGCCGGGCTGGCTATGGCCACTATGGATATGATAAAACTCAGCGGAGGCGAACCGGCTAACTTCCTTGATGTAGGTGGCACAGCCAATGCACCAACCGTGGAAGCAGGATTCAAGATTATTTTAAAAGACCCGAATGTAAAAGCCATCCTGATCAACATCTTTGGCGGCATTGTTCGTTGCGACAGGGTAGCACAGGGTGTTATTGATGCGTATAAAAATCTGGGCAACATCAATATTCCTATCATCGTTCGCTTGCAAGGCACTAATGCGGTAGAGGCAAAGAAATTGATTGATGAAAGCGGGTTGAAAGTGCAGTCGGCTATTTTATTAAGTGAAGCAGCAGATTTGGTGAAGAAGGCGGTGGCTTAATGGAAAATTGAAAATGAATCCCGGCCTCTCAGCCGGGATTTTTTTTTACATTTTGCCTATTGCTTTCATGATAAAACCGTCTCGCCCCGGACGAATATAAATTTCCCCACCATCGGCAATACCTGCTCGTTGTGCAAGAAAATATTATCAAATCTGTTGCGCAGGCTCGTTGGCGCAGTTTTATTGCAGTTGATTTTTCTTTTTCAAATCCTGCATGCCTTTCAATAAAATTTATCGCTGCCTTAATGTAGCTGCCGGTTAATATAACGCAGAAGGTAATTCTATCGCAGATCAATAACGTCTACACCGGGATATTTTGTTTTATCAAAAACAAACTGGTTATCAGCTAAAGCCTTATTTGTTTTCATGGTACTCACCGTATAAGTGTAGCGGTTGCCGGCATTCTCCAAGACTTTGGTGCTGTAAATTGTTTTGGCGGTTTTATCCACCTGCAGATATACTTTATGAAACGGTTTGCTTTTATCCACCGGGGTCATTTCAATTTCCTGTAAGGTTTTTTTGCCCACTTTCTTCTCGCCGTTCAGCATGTACAAAAAATCCTTGTCGTAAAAGTTGGTAAATAATTTCTGCGGGGTAATCATTCCATTGGAGGCATCCAGTTTGCTGATGGTAACTTCATTGGCTGCTTTGTCGTAATTCCAAACAGTAGTGCCATCGCAAAATATTTCCTGGCCGCTAAAACTTACCCGGTATTTTGTTCCCTTCATCATGATAGAGCCTGTCTTGTTAGACAGCGCTTTACCGGCTGCGCTTTCCACTTTGTAAGAAAATGTGGCCTGAACAGTTGTGTACGTTTTGAACCTGGCGCTAACACCATCCAGGATGGCTTTTGCGGCAGGGTCATTTTTTGTTTGTGCTCCGGATAACAATGTTATGGATAATGCGATGGTGGTAAAAAAAAATATTTTCATTACTCTGGGTTTGTGTGGCGCTCCTGCCTGTTATTTTTCCACCGAAGCATGGCCCCGGCGGACAAGCTTTAAAAGAAGCCAAAGATAACTGAATTATCATAATACAATTTCTCTTGTAACAGGTTGTACAAAGAAGGATGGGTAATGGTGTAATGTGGTTGTGCTGCCACGTAAAGAACAGGTTTTCTTAACAAGCCACTAACTTAATAGCCCAGTATATCAAGGTGTTGCTGAAGATCCATCTCTGTTTTTATTAAAACATCCCTTGCTTTGCTTCCCTGGTTAGGGCCTACAATGCCTGCTGCTTCCAACTGATCCATTAAACGGCCAGCCCTGTTATAGCCTAATTTCATCCTGCGCTGCAATAAGGAAGTAGAGCCTATCTGGTTCTGAACAATCAGCCTGGCGGCATCATTAAACAAAGAATCACGGTCTGATAAATCAAAATCTTTTCCTTCCAGTTCTTTTTCATCAACATATTCAGGCAATAAAAAAGCCTGCGGGTAACCTCGTTGTTTGCCGATAAATTCAACGATCTGTTCCACTTCCGGTGTATCAACAAACGGGCATTGCAAACGGGTAATTTCTCCATTATGCGAGATCAGCATGTCCCCTTTGCCAATTAATTGCTCAGCGCCGCCGGTATCCAGGATGGTTCTGGAATCTATTCTTGATGAAACTTTGAATGCCACACGGGAAGGGAAGTTGGCTTTAATAATACCGGTGATAATATTTACGGAAGGACGTTGCGTAGCAATAATAAGATGAATGCCGACAGCACGGGCCAGTTGCGCCAGCCTGGCAATAGGCATTTCAATTTCTTTGCCTGCCGTCATAATCATATCGGCAAATTCATCAATCACCAGCACGATAAAAGGAAGATACTGGTGACCTTTTTGCGGATTGAGTTTTCGTTTGATGAATTTTTCATTGTACTCCTTAATATTTCTCGCCCCGGCTTCTTTTAATAAATCATAACGGTTGTCCATTTCAATACAAAGCGCATTGAGGGTGTGCACCACTTTTTTGGTATCGGTAATAATGGACTCCTCTTCGCCGGGCAGTTTAGCCAGGAAATGTTTTTCAATAAGGCGGTAGAGACTTAACTCCACTTTCTTGGGATCAATCAACACCAGTTTTAACTGCGAAGGGTGTTTTTTATAAAGCAATGAAACAAGAATGGCATTTACCCCCACTGATTTTCCCTGCCCGGTGGCGCCTGCCATCAGGAGATGCGGCATACTGGTAAGGTCAACAATAAAGTTATCGTTGTCAATTTTTTTTCCGATGGCAATAGGCAGGCTGTAATTATTGATCTGAAATTTTTCAGAAGCCAGCAGTGATTTCATACTTACGATGGTCTTCTTTACATTGGGCACTTCAATACCAATAGTGCCTTTGCCGGGTATGGGAGCAATGATGCGTATGCCGAGTGCGGCCAGGCTCAGGGCTATATCATCTTCCAGGTTTTTAATCCGGGAAATACGAACTCCGGGCGCCGGAACAATTTCATACAAAGTAACTGTGGGGCCTACCGTGGCGCTGATCTTCTGGATTTCAATGGCATAATTTCTCAGCGTTGCAATGATCTGGTTTTTGTTATTTTCCAGTTCATTGGTATCCTGAACAATTTTTTCACTTCCATGTGTTTCAAGCAGGCTTAGTGTGGGATATTTATAATCCCGCAGATCAAGGGTGGGTTCGTAGGGAGGTAAATTTTCAGGAAGCTCTTCCACCACTACTTTATCAGGCGTTGCTTTTATTTCCAGTTCAAGATTTTCATCAGACTTATTGCTGACAGGTTTTTCCTTAACCGGTTGAATAATCTCCTCTCCAATTTCATGCGTATGCAGCATTTCGCTTACAATTTCTTTTTCCACTGTTGACTGCTGGGCTTCAATTTTTTCTTTCTGCGGTTCATCTTTTTCTATCACCTTAAGATCATGAAGTGGTTTTTCATCCGGGAAATTTATCACCATGCCTGCATCGGTTGAAAGTGCATTTCCGCTTTGCACTGCTTCTCCCTTTTCATTATAGAGATCATTGATGGTCTTAGTTCCGGTCACAGGAGATATAGCATCTTCTGTGGATTCACTTTCTTCATCCAAACCTGCTTCTTGTTTTTTGGAGGGAAAGCTAAAGGAAGGATTAAACTGCCAGATGAAATATCCCAGCGCCAGTAAAAACAAAACGGCAGCCGTACCAAAGTTGCCAAAGGCACTGGTTAATTTTCCGCTCACCATATCTCCCACCGCCCCGCCAAACGGGAAACCACTGTTTCCAAAAATGAATGCCAGTGAAACGGATAATACCAATAACCCAATGGTAACATATTTCAGATTGCGCCAGATGGAAAAAACTTTTTGGCGAAACAAGAGGTTAACACCTACTACAAAAAAGAAAGTGCAGATAAGAAAAGAGGCAAGACCAAATCCATTAAAAATAAAAAAACCGGAAACCACAGCGCCGAGTCGTCCTAAAAGATTAGCAGCAGGTTTATCATTTTTAAACAAGGCAGAAAATCCCTGCTGGGCAATGTCCATATCCTCCTTCCATGTAAACAAACAGGAAATAAAGGAGATGAAAAGAAAAAGGGCAATCAGCAGAAAAAATGCGCCGACAATTTTCCATGTCCTTTCATCCCGCACCAGTGACTTCAAATCAATCTTCTCTTCCTTTTCTGCACGAAAAGATGATGCATTGGACTTTGCCGGTTTTTTCGCAGGACTAGTTTCCCCTTTCTTTTTTAGCTTGTTAGCCATGAGGACAAAGATAATTGGTTTAGGGCCAAGATTATTATTGAAACTGCCATGGCGCTTATGCCCATCAGCAAAAAAGGTGAAAGCATTCAGCAACCGGGTCTACATCCTGGCTTGCAAATACAATTATTCTACTTATTCTTTTTGATGGCGGCAACCAAAAGAAATATCCAACCGGCAATAAAGAAAACTCCACCCAAAGGAGTTATTGGCCCAACCATTTTAACAGCAGTACTTCCCTCTATATTTAAATAAGTAAGCAAATAGAGTGATCCGGAAAACAGGATGATGCCAGTGATAAAACATAGTCCTGACCATCTTATCCATTTGGAATTATTACTTGCATATAAGATGGCAAGAACCAGTAAAGCCTGTGCATGATACATCTGGTACTGTACTCCCGTTTGAAAACCATGCAGAATCTTTTCATCTTTTGTAATGCTTTCAAGACCATGTGCTCCAAATGCACCCAGTGCTACCGCCAATCCGCCGAAAATAGCAGCTGCAATTAAATTGTTCTTATGCATATAATATTTTTTCGATTAATTCTTCCAGGCGAACGGGTTCTTCATCCACTTTCAGACTTGCCTGCTCATAATAAATTTTCCGGTCTGAATATTTTTTGATGATAAAGCTTTCTAATTGCTCATCAGGAAGATTTTTTATCAGTGGCCTTTTCTCTTTTTCTTTCACCAGCCGTTGAAATAAAATTTCAACCGGTGTGTTGATCCAGACGGTAACGCCGGATTGGTTCATATAATCTATATTATTAAAATAGCAGGGAGTACCTCCGCCGCAGGCCAAGACAAAACTATCATGTGTTTCAGTGATCTTATGCAGCACCTCTTTTTCCATCACCCGGAATTGCTCCTCTCCCACTGATGCAAAAATTTCAACGATTGATTTACCCGCCTGCAAAGCCACCTGCTCATCAAGGTCAAAAGAAAGTATGTTGAGCTTTTGACTCAATAAATGGCCCCAGTGTGATTTGCCAGAACCCATAAAACCAATGAGGAAGATTTTCATACCCCCATCCCCTAAAGGGGTGTTTATAAACTCTCCGATTAATTCGAAGCGTTTTAATTAATGATGATTAGAATTACTACAGTTGAAGTGTGCGACGAAACTACAGATGCTCAGGGAACTGAAGCTCGGAACACAATCATTCAACTAACTACTTTAAAGAACTTATGAATAAATAAAACCCTCTGTAACCTAAGTCTCCCTTCGGGGACAGGGGCTACTTAAACGCATTAAAACCCGTAACATCCATTCCTGTTATCAGCAAATGAATATCATGTGTGCCTTCATAAGTGATAACACTTTCAAGATTCATCATGTGGCGCATTACTGAGTATTCGCCGGTAATTCCCATAGCGCCGAGCACCTGCCGGGCATCACGGCAAATATTTGTTGCTATCTCGCAGGAATTTCTTTTGGCCATACTCACCTGTTGCGGTGTGGCTTTGCCTTCATTCATTAACGTTCCCAGCCGCCAGTTTAATAACTGTGCTTTGGTAATTTCAGTTATCATTTCAGCTAGCTTCTTCTGCTGCAACTGGAAATTGCCAATTGGTTTGCCAAACTGTTCCCTTTCTTTTGAATAACGCAATGCTGTATCATAACAATCCATGGCGGCACCGATAACACCCCAGGCAATGCCATATCTTGCCTTGGTAAGGCAACCCAATGGGCCTTTTAATCCTTTTACATTCGGAAAAATATTTTCTTTCGGCACTTTTACATTGTCAAAAACCAATTCACCGGTGGCGGATGCTCTTAAACTCCATTTGCCATGAGTGGTGGGTGTACTGAATCCTTTCATTCCTCTTTCTACAATCAATCCACGAACTTCACCCGCTTCATCTTTTGCCCATACAACTGCCACCTGCGAAAAAGGCGCATTGCTGATCCACATTTTAGCGCCGTTTAAAATAACATGATCACCGGCATCCTTAATATTTGTCAGCATACTGGATGGATCGCTGCCATGATTGGGTTCTGTCAATCCAAAACAACCCAACCATTCGCCGCTTGCCAATTTGGGTAAATATTTTTTACGTTGTTCTTCGCTTCCATATTGATAAATAGGAAACATAACCAGCGAACCCTGTACGGATGCAGTAGAACGAACACCACTATCGCCTCTTTCCAGTTCCTGCATCATTAATCCGTATGACATATAATCCAATCCACCACCGCCATATTGTTCAGGAATAGTTGGGCCAAAACAACCAAGATCACCTAACTGTTTTACAATTTGCTGAGGAAACTCTGCCCGTTGTGCATAATCTTCAATAATGGGAGAAATTTCTTTTTTTACATAACTGCGAACAGCGTCACGAATGAGTTTGTGTTCTTCGGTTAGCAATTCATCTACATTAAAGTAATCGGGACTGGTAAAAAGGTCTGTACGGGCAGCCATTGTTATTTAAGATTTTTGAGTTTTGATTTTAGATTTTAGATTTTTGCTGGCTCAAAGGTAACGGATAAAAGAAAAAGGGGGATATTTGGTTTAATTATCCGGTGATCTATAATCAATGAAATTAATTTTACCAGTATCGGCTGCATTGGCAGCAACAATACTTGATGGGCTCGTCCTGTACCCTGTCGTATATTTAATTTTTGACAACTTTTTTCATCTTTATTTATTCACAAAGCCTCCTGCAGATGAATGGAAAAATGACTTAATTATCGGGATAGCTGTGGTATTTTGGTTTTTAATTGCAAGTGGCACCGGTGGATTTGTATGTGCTTTACTTTCAGAAAAGAAAGAAAATTTTTCAGTGCTGTTGTTTCTCATTTCTTCTTTTATCATAGCCCTGTTATTCACCAAAGGAGCAATCATCAGAGAATTTGATGAAATCATGCTTCTTCTTTTTTTATCTTTTATCGGCGGCGCTGTTTCAGGAAATATTTTAGGTATCAGGCATAAAAAGAGGAAAGCAAAACTTAAAGATACTGCGCCATCTCAAACTGGTACTCCTTCGCAATAGCCCTTGCCTTCTCTGCAAAATCCTCTTTATCCGAAGCATAAATAATAGCCCTGCTAACATTTACCAGAATACCACACTGAGCGGCAGTCGAAGTGTCTTTGATCATAGCCTTTTCAGAAATTTCTTTCAGGCTGCCGCCCTGAGCTCCCACACCGGGAACTAGATAGAAATGATTGGGCATAAACTTTCTTATATCTTCAAATTCTTCTGACTGGGTGGCCCCCACTACAAACATTAAATTTTCAGGAGTGCCCCATTCAGCGACTTTTTGCATTACCACTTCATATAAACAATCATAGGTTGTGTCTTCATTAACCCGGAATAATTCAAAATCGTTGGCTCCTTTATTGGAAGTTAGCCCCAAAACAATAGCCCATTTCCCTGCATACTGCAAAAAAGGTTTTACACTATCCTCTCCCATGTATGGTGCAACGGTAATTGCATCAAATGGCATCGTTTCAAAAAAAGCCTTTGCATATTGATCAGAAGTATTTCCAATATCTCCCCGCTTGGCATCAGCTATCTTGAAATGTTCGTCGCCGATGTAATGAACCGTTTTCTCCATTGCTTCCCAGCCCTTTACTCCAAGAGCTTCATAAAATGCCGTGTTGATTTTATAACTAATGCATAAATCCTTTGTAGCATCAATAATTGCTTTATTGAATGCAAAGACCGGATCTGGTGCTGATAAAAGATGTTTGGGAATTTTTGTAATATCAGTATCCAGTCCAACACAGAGATAGGATTTCTTTTTATAGATCTGATCAACGAGTTGCTGGCGGGTCATGGATGCGAAGTTAATTGGTTTATTAGTTGATTAGTCAACCGGGGTTTAAACTAATTAACCAGAAACTATTACAAAAAAATGCCCGGAATTGTCCCGGGCAGAAAGATTTTTATCTGACGGCTGATTTATATTAATTGAAGCTTTGCAACTTTAGGGTCAACCTCCACCTTATCATCTTCAAAATTCAGTTTGATTCTCCACTTCTGCAAGGTGGCAGCTCCGATAATGGCTTCTTCACTCAGGTTTGGAACTACAAGGAATTCGTCGGACAAAAGAATATCATTGATATAAAAATCAAGTCGTACTGCGTCCTTTATTTCAATAAAATGTCCTTCACTGGCAGTTGTCAGTTTTCTTATGCGGCCAAGATGGACTGGTTTTTCAAGATTTATTAAATGCTGTTCATCTATGCAGGAGAGATTTGCACCACTATCAAATAATGCGTATAGTTTTTTTTCTCCTTCGGAGCCAGCAAACAACAAGGGAAACTTTAATACAGACATAGAATTCAGTTTCAGTAAAATTACAAAAAAACCTACTCATTAAACAAATCAGGATAGTCAGAAATTATTCCATCCACTCCCATCTTTCTTAATTCATCAATCTTTGCCTTCTCATTCACTGTCCAGGGGATCACTTTGATGTTCAGTTCATGACATTTCTTTACCAGTGCTTCATTCACCAACTGGTAAGCCGGGCTGTAAATAGTGGGAGTAAAACCCAGGGCTTTTAATTGTACGTCAAGTCCCCGTTTGTCAAAATCTTCAATCAGCATAGCCGTGTTAATATCAGGGTAATGCTGGTGCAGGTATTGCAGCGTTCTGAAATCGAAAGACTGGATGATGACATGGTCTTCTATTCCTTTTTCTTTTATCACTGCCATCAGCAGTTCAACAAATTCCGCCGGAGCAGGATGATAAATATTATCGGTAGCCGGTTGTGTTTTTGTTTCAATATTATAATAAGGAAAAGGTCTCCGCCTTGTCATCATATCCTTATTGACTGCATCAATGACATCACTAAGCAATGGTTTAACCGCTTTCATCTTTTGCTGCTGGGGAAAACGGGGATGCGGTTTCATTCCCACATCATATGTTTTTACCTGCTCATAGGTCATCTGGTAAATATTATAACTCTTTTCATCTTTCTCTTCTATAAAACTGCCATCAGGTTTTGTAGTGATCTCATGATTGAAAAACGGCTCATGCGAAAGAATTGCTTTTTTGTCTTTGGTAAAACTGATATCCATTTCCAGTGTGGTAACGCCAAGTCCCAATGCATTCAGCATGGCAGGAATGGTATTCTCCGGCATCAGGCCACGGCAGCCACGGTGACCTTCTCTATCGAAAGCCCCCAAACCCCCTGAAGGGGGCCTTTGAATATTCTTTTGATTTGAACAATTCATAAAGATTAGTAAAGAAAAAATAGAAAAATATTTTTTCATAACGGAAATACTTTTGATTTTCTTTTCTCCATCAGTTCGCCGATCTCTTTTGCATCGCCATCCAGTTTTTTTAATTGTGCCACAATATTATCGTAGCTTTTTTCATCCCGGTTCTGGCTTAGCTTGTACACATGATCCAATTCGGTTACTTCAATTTCAAAACCTCTGATGGCTTTAATCATCATCTCCTTGTAATCATCGGGCAGGTTATCATAGGTAGCAGAAGATGAAGTATCACCGTTTTCAAAATGCAACGATAGCTTTTTCATTATTTCAATCAACCCGTTTTCATCCATCCATTTTATTTTTCCCCTTGCATGTATGGCAATATAGTTCCATGTACTTCCCATTTGTGGATTACCGGTGTACCATGTTGAGCTAACATAAGTATGTGCCCCGGAAAAAATTACCAATGCGTTGGGGTTTTCTGTCAAAGCCCTGATATGATCCGTTTTGGCTGCTATGTGTCCGGATATAAAAATTCTCCCGTTTCTTTCATCAATCAACACGGGTATATGAGTAGCTTCCATTCTGCCATTTGTATCTGTACCAATCAAGGTAACAAATGGATGCTGCCGCATGAAGTCAAGAACTTCTTCTTTGTCTTGCTCTTTAAAGTGGGGGTAGTTGTACATAATTATTGGAAGTTCGATGTTTGATGTTGGATGTTAATCCTTTTTCCGTGGTTTGCTTTTATATTTTGAAGATTGCAAGTAATCCAGAAAAGACTTGATTTTATTACCCAACATCACTGAAAACTCCAGCCTCTTTTTTAACAGTTCTTCTGAAATGTGGTTTCTGTCAAAAGCTCTGTATAACTGAGACCTTACTTCGCCATTCGACCCTTTGGAAATTACAAGAAACTGAGCAAACTCTTTATTGGTGAATCTTTCGAACCCTTCAGCAATATTATCCATTGAAGACCCGGCAGCAGCATTTATTTGGTTCTTAAGATCAAAATCTTTTGAAAACATGCCGTCCTTAGTCAATTGATAAATTTCTTTTGCCTGCTCCCTCGCCAATTTCCAAATTTCTAATTCTTCAAATTTTGTGATGGTAGCCATAATATGAAAATTTTGATATTCACGAAAACTTCCAACTTCTAACTTCCAACATCCAACAATCAGACAGTCTCAGAAATTTTCTCAGCACTCATATTTGCATTCCTCATGGCTATACTACGAACCACATAATCTGCAAATTCACGGAAAGCTTTTTTTGTAATTTCATCATCACCCATCATTACCGGCACACCTGCATCTCCGCCTTCACGGATGCTTTGCACCAATGGTATTTGTCCAAGAAAAGGAATATCATATTCATCGGCTAACCGCTTACCGCCATCTTTTCCAAATATATAATATTTATTTTCTGGCAATTCTGCCGGAGTAAAGTAGCTCATGTTTTCCACCAACCCGATTATGGGCACATTCAACTGCGACTGGCCAAACATGGCAATTCCTTTTTTAGCATCTGCCAGCGCCACATCCTGTGGTGTGGTAACTATCACCGCCCCGGTCACTGGCACTGTTTGCATCAACGTTAAATGAATATCGCCGGTTCCCGGTGGCATATCAACAACCAGATAATCCAGTTCATCCCAAAAAACATCCGCAATAAATTGCCTGATGGCGCTGCTGGCCATCGGTCCCCGCCAAACAACGGCTTTATTTTCATCCACCAGTAAACCAATACTCATCAACTTTATTCCATATCGTTCCAGCGGAATAATCACAGCTTTTTCCGAACCCGTTTCCATCATCATGGGTCTTTCACCTCTTACCCCAAACATGATCGGCACACTTGGCCCGTAAACATCGGCGTCCATCAATCCTACTTTTGCACCACCCTGTGATAAGGCGAGAGCAAGATTGGCAGCCACTGTTGATTTACCTACTCCGCCTTTACCACTTACTACAGTAATAATGTTTTTCACATTCGGCATAACAGTTCCTTCATCTGTTCTTTTAGTAGTGGTATTGGAACTAAATTTCACATTCACAATTGCTTCCTTGTTCACCAATAATTTTATGGCATTTACACAGGCGTTTTTGATCATGTCTTTCATCGGGCAGGCCGGCGTAGTCAGCACTACATTAAAAGAAACATAATTGCCTTCAATTTCTACATCCGTTATCATATTCAATGTAACAAGGTCTTTGCCCAGGTCGGGCTCCTGCACATTACTCAATGCTTCCAGTACTTTTTCTTTTGTCATTTTCCAAGTATTTGTTAAAAGTCAATAAAACGACAAAGTTAACCATTGTGCAGGGCAATTTGTTTTACGAAATCAGCAACTTGTTATTATTTTTGGCGCAGTGAAGAAAATTTTATTTTATACAGCCATACTGCTTTTCATTTTTACTCAAACTGCAAAGGCCCAGTTTGAAACCTACCGCGATTCTGTGGTGCAACTATATGGCGTTATCATGACGGCAGACAGTTTGGTGGGTATTCCTGCTGTAAGTGTAATGGTGAAGGGACAAAATCGTGGCACCATCTCCAATGCACAGGGCGTTTTTTCCATCGTAGTGCTGAAAGGCGACCAGGTAGAATTTACCCATGTTACTTATAAACCGAAAACGATTATCATCCCCCGCAACCTCGAAGGCAACCAGTACAGCGTGGTGCAATTAATGATAGTTGACACAGTTTACTTACCGGCAACCATTATTCGTCCACGGCCAACGCCGGAACAATTTGCCCGTGACTTTGCAAAAAATAAAGTACCCGACGATGATATTGAAGTTGCCCGGCAAAATACCAGCTCTGCCAAACGCCGTGCATTATTGCATAGCATTCCTGCCGATGGCGGCGAAGCCACCAGAATTCAAATGAATAAAGTAGCCAACCGGGCCGTTTACCAGGGACAAACACCTCCGATGAACATCTTCAACCCCGCAGCCTGGATGGATTTTATTCAGGCATGGAAACGGGGTGATTTTAAGAATAAGAACTAGCTACGGCCCCTGTCCCCAAAGGGAGACTTAGATCCATGTGTCATTGTCACTTCTACAATTCTTTTTATCAGTTAGTTTTTATTTGTTTAGCCAGCAGCAGTTTTTCATGGCATCATCCCTTGCGTCGCACATTTGTACGTCCCGTTTTCATGGCATCTGACCCACCCCATTTTCCTAAAGCAAGAAGATTGTTTCATTTCGCCCCTCCATGGAGGGGATGATCTCTTAATGCTTACTTTTGCTTATCAACTAATTTATAACTCTCCCCCTAAAAGAGTTTCCATAAACTCCCCTTTAGGGGCAAAAGAAAATCTGAACTATATGACTATCACCGGGGGAATCTCCGTCATCGGCGCCGGCACCATGGGCAATGGTATTGCTCATGTATTTGCCCAAAATGGTTTTAAAGTAACCATTGTAGATATATCATTGTCGCAACTGGATAAAGCCGTTGCCAACATTGCCAAAAACTTTGACCGGCAGATTGCCAAAGGCATTGCCACGGAAGAACAAAAAAAAACAGCATTGGCCAATATCACGATGGAGTCCAATCTTGTAGAAGGAATAAAAAATGCTGAACTGGTAATAGAAGCCGCCACAGAAAATATAAAGTTGAAACTGGAAATATTTGAGCAGCTGGATATACATGCTCCCAAATCAGCGATACTCGCCACCAATACTTCTTCCATTTCTATTACAAAAATTGCGGCTACCACCAACAGGGCAAGCAAAGTAATCGGCATGCACTTTATGAACCCGGTGCCGGTAATGAAATTAGTGGAGATAATTAATGGCTATGCCACCAGCAAAGAAGTAACAGAAACAATTGTTGCACTCAGTAAACAATTGGGTAAAGTGCCTTGTGTGGTGAATGATTATCCCGGCTTTATTGCCAACCGCATATTAATGCCGATGATCAACGAAGCTATTTATAGTTTATATGAAGGCGTGGCCGGTGTAGAAGAAATAGATACGGTAATGAAACTCGGCATGGCCCACCCGATGGGACCGTTGCAACTTGCCGACTTTATTGGCCTGGATGTTTGTCTTTCCATCCTGCATGTATTGCATGATGGCTTTGGCAATCCAAAATATGCACCCTGTCCGTTATTGGTAAATATGGTAACAGCCGGAAAGCTGGGAGCAAAAAGCGGCGAAGGGTTTTATGTTTATACGGCGGGGAGTAAGGAGTTGGTGGTGAGTGGAAGGTTTAAATAAAATTTATGGCTACAGTATTCATTAGTTGCGGTCAAAGAGGTAGTGAAAGAAAAATTGCCGAGAAAATTGCTTCCCTTCTTACAAAACATTTTTCCCTCTCTGCCTATTTGGCTTTTAAAGTACAGAGCCTTGACGACATAATGATAATAACAAAAAAACTTCGTTCATCAGACTATTATCTATTTATTGATTTTCGTCGCAGACGTCGTCATATACATCCAGAAGATTTATCAGTTTCATTATTTACACATCAAGAACTTGCATTAGCCTATAATGTTGGATTCACCGATATGATTGCACTCTGTCAAAAGGGATCTGGACGAGAGGGGTTCATTAATTACATACTGAGTAACCCAGAAATATTTACTAGTGAAAAAAATTTATATGCCAAAGTAAAAAAACTAGTCAAAGAAAAAGGGTGGTCAAAAAAATTTTCAAGAAATTTAGCTTTATCGAATGTTGAATTCTCTGGCTGGATTCCCTTTCAAGATCATATTGGAGGATTTTGGGAAAACGTATACAAAATTTCCGTTCGTAATAAACGTCCTGACATGGCGGCTGTTCGAACCTTATGTAGCTTAAATCATATAGTTCTTCCCGACGGGTCAAAGTTAGAATCCCCGGATAAAAACTATTTAAAATGGGCATGGCAAATTGGATTTAGCAAAACTATATTACCTCAAGATGAAGGAACAATTGATTTGTTCGCAATTCGTCATGCTGAACCAGGAATCTTTTTGCACAGCCAAAAAGATTTTGTCAGACTACCAGTTGTTAAAGAAAATGGCACATATGAGTTTTGTTATACCCTTTTTGCTGAAGGATTTCCAATAACGCATTTCAAAATCGCTATTAACCTGAACTGGATACCTAATCCCTCTAATAATACTAAAGATTGGCTGTGCAAGACAACTGCGAAATTAAAAGAAGTAGTATTTTAAAGTTGTTGCTCAGCTCTGCAAAACTTCCAGTTTCGCATTCTTATTATGTCGCTTCAAGCGACACACTAAAACTTCTCCACTTCCCTCAAATCTCTCAACATATTCAGCATTCCTTACAGTTTGTGCTTCTCAAAATAAAGAACTTATAATTAGACAGAGATTTAGTGTACTTTCAACTTAAAATAATCTTTATGAAAAAGTACCCTGTATTGATCGCTCTTCTTTTTGTTTCCCTTTTTACCTATGCACAGGATGAGAACCCGGATGTGCCGGGCTGCAAAGACAGTCCTCTTTTTAACCGCATGCCGAATACCGTGATCAGCGAATGCTCCTCCAATTATGATGAGCTGGAGATTCCCATGAGTTCAGATAATACGGTGACGAAAGAGGGAACAAAAACAACCATTCAATATGTTTATAACCTTGAAGAGGCGACTGCTCCTTCCTTTTTACAGATCGTAAAAAATTTTGAAAATGCATTGGCAAAATCCGGTGGCAAAAGAATCTATTACAGTAAAGATGCCGGCGTTGCAACCTTATTTACAAAATCCGGAGGCAAGAATATCTGGGTGGTGCTGCTTGATGGTTCAGGCGCCAAGACCGGAAATTTCGTATTGAATATTCTTGAAATAGAAGAAATGAAACAGGAAATCAGCGCCAATGTCATGCTAGATTCCCTGAAGCAAAGCGGCTCCATTACTTTACATATCAACTTCGAAACCGGCAAATCTGTTATTAAACCTGAATCGCAATCCATCGTTGATCAAATAGCCGAAATGCTGAAGACCGATGCTTCTATTAAAATCAGGATCGAAGGACACACGGACAATGTGGGCACTGCTGCAGCAAATCAAATATTATCGCAGAGCCGTGCAAAGGCCGTTATGGATGCGATCATTGCAAAAGGAATTGATAAGGCCCGCCTTTCTTCAAAGGGATGGGGACAAACCAAACCAGTGGCCGATAACAGTACAGAAGAAGGAAAGGCCCAGAACAGGAGGGTTGAGATCGTAAAGCAATAACTACACAGGCTATTTATAAATTTAATTTATTCTTCATCGTTGGTCTTATGACCAACGATTTTTTATGTACCCGCCACCTCCACTCCTCTCAACTCATTCAACTTATTCATTACTTCTTTCAGCCTGTTCTTTGGCACACCAATCTCCAGCGAACAAAATAACTGCTCCCGATAGCTATCGGGATCCTGTTTCAGCACCACACAATCAAACTTCTTTACAATTTTCATTACATCATTCATCTGTGTATAATCAAATTGCAGCCGGTAATTAATAAGCACCGCCTTTTGTACGATGGCTGTTAGTTGCAATGCCAGCGCTGCGGCAGATTTATACGCATTGATCAATCCCGGCACACCAAGCAACGTACCGCCAAAGTATCGGACAACTATAATCAAAACATTGGTCAGTTGTTTGCTGTCTATCTGTCCAAGTATCGGTCTGCCGGCAGAACCGGAAGGTTCACCAGCATCACTCACCCGGTAAATAGTACCATCCAGCCCGATGCGGTAAGCAAAACAATGATGCGTAGCTTTCGGATGTTCTTTTTTAATAGCAGCTAATTTCTCCTTAAACCCAATAACATCTGCCACCGGGTAAGCATAAGCAATAAATTTGCTGCCACGGTCTTTAAATTCTGCTACGGATGGTTTTTCAATAGTATAATAATGGTCTGGTAGCATGATTGACCAAAAATAAATGAAACTGCCCTGGTATCACGAAAAGCCGCAAAGTTTTCGCAAAGCCCCGGAGGATTTAGCGGCTTATTTATATATTCTTTGCGCCTTTGCGTGAAAAAAAATAATCTAAGTTTGCTGATATGACTGTGCAGGAAGCAACATACTATCTTTTAAACAAACTCCTCAGCATTTATGATGAAGGCGAAGCAGCCGGCATCGCAGACTGGGTGCTGGAATATCTGACCGGAAAAAGCAAGCTGGAAAGATCACCAGGCAACCAAATAATACTTACAACTGAACAGAAAGAGAAACTTGAGACCATCATCAATCGTTTGCTTACACATGAGCCGGTACAATATGTACTGAATGAATCCTGGTTTGGCGGATTAAAATTTTATGTTGACAAAAATGTATTAATACCAAGACCTGAAACAGAAGAATTGGTAGAATGGATAATCAGTAACTGTCGATTTCCAGTAGATAAATTGAAGATATTAGATATCGGCACAGGCAGCGGTTGTATTCCCATTTCATTAAAAAGAAGATTAAAGAAAGCCGAAGTCTGGAGTTGTGACGTCAGTGCCGGGGCATTGGCCGTTGCCAAACGAAATGCTGCAACACTTGGAACCGATGTGAATTTTATCCAGCTTGATTTCTTAAAGGAAGAACAACGAAGCCATCTCCCTTCATTTGATATCATCGTCAGCAATCCTCCTTATGTTCCGGAAAAAGATAAGGGAACGATGAATCCCAATGTGCTGCAATATGAACCTTCAACAGCTCTATTTGTTCCCGACAACAACTCATTAATATTTTACAAAGCGATAGCTGATTTTGGAAAACAGCATCTTAAAAAAAACGGAAGCATCTATTGTGAAATTCATGAAAATCTTGGTGATGCTGTTGTAAAGCTTTTTAATGATTCTGGCTATACAACAGAACTGAAAAAGGATATGCAGCAAAAAGACCGGATGGTCAGATCCGGTCTATTATAGAAATTATG
Source organism: Chitinophagaceae bacterium (assembly GCA_032654705.1). GTDB lineage: Bacteria > Bacteroidota > Bacteroidia > Chitinophagales > Chitinophagaceae > JJ008. The sequence continues at coordinate 583,717 of JAULAZ010000003.1, read as the reverse complement.
CAATGCTTTTTAATTGCCATTCACTCTTTCAACCATTCTTACTTCATTCTGCTTGGCGATTCGCCTGATCCTGAAAACATTTCCAAAGTAAGCTGACGTATCTGCATTAATTACAACCACGGGAGTATCCTTTATTATTTTATATTTCCTTATTTCCCGGGTCAGTAGCGTATCCATATCAAAGGCGCTAACCTTCGTACTGCCAATATAAAATTGCTGATCCCTGTCGATTGAGACCATAATATCCTGTCTCGCTTTTGTATCCTTTTTAGCCTTGCCCAAATTAACTCTCACCACATTGGGATTTGCCAGTGTTGCCACAATCAGGAAGAACATCAGCAGGATGAAAAGAATATCGTTCAGTGAGTCTGTAAAGACCTCACCTCCCTCGCCTTTATGCTTTTTTCTGAATTTCATGAGTAATCAGTTTAACGGGTTGGTTCCTGTAAAATATCGAGGAAGTCAGCAGAAGCAGACTCCATTTTATTAGAGGTCTTATCAATTTGTGTATTCAGATAGCTGTAAGCAAAGTATGCCCCCAAACCGATAACAAGACCAGAGATAGAAGTAATTAGTTTAGTGTAAATACCTCCGGCAATAGTGCCCACTTCAAAGTCATTTGACGTGGTGATACGGGAAAATAATTGCATTAAACCTACCAGTGTACCCACAAACCCAAATATGGGCGCTGCTTTTGAAACAACAGAAAGAAGGTTGAGGTTTTTCTCCAGTTTATACATTTCCAATGTACCCACATTGTCCATGCTCTTTTCTATACTGTCGATTGGTTTGCCGATACGCTGAATACCCTTATCAATAATCCGGGCTACCGGGGTATTATTGTTTTTGGCAAAATTCCTGGCGGCAATTACATTACCGCTTACAATATTATCACGGATAATGTTCATGAAGTTGTCATCAATCTTTGCTGCATTGCGGATAGCGATGGTTCGTTCAGCAAATACATATACTGCCAGCAACAGCATAATGCCAAGGGGAATCATGATCCAGCCGCCCATTTTCAGCAGTTCAAAGAAACTTAAATTTCCATCGTGATTGGTGTCGCCTGTTGCGAATTTTGCCACTTTGTTCAGTGTGTCTGTAATTTGTAAAAGGTCTAACATAAATTTTGTTCTTTAGGTTCGTAAAAATAATGGATTAACTGTTCAATTATTTTCAGCCGTTATCAACAACTGGTGATAATGTCTCCTTGAACGAGAAAAATAATGCCACGTTGTACGTGGCATTGAAGTTTTAGAGTTCTTTAACACCTTACCCCCAAACTACGTTCCCAACCTTCTCCCGCCTCTTTGGCGGGATCGGTTGCTCCATAAATGGAGAAGGAGGTAAGGAATGAGAAAAATTATTTTTCTACGCCGGCATGCTTAACCATTAGTGACTGTATTTGCCTCATCGTATTTTCCATTCCTGTTGCACTACCATCAAGAAATATTACATTGCCTTTCCCATACTCAGCAAAGTTCTTTACGGCTTCTGTCCACATGCTGAAGAGGATAACATTAGTATCCAGGTTGGCCTGTTTCATTTGCTCAGCAGCTTCCGTCATTCCCTTGGCCACTTCCTGGCGGAATAAAGCCACACCCTGCCCCCTCAATTGGGCCGCAGTTCTTTCAGCTTCGGCAGAAATTTTGATGGCATTACCTTCCGCTTCGGCAGCCTTGGTTTTGGTGATAAGCAAAGCCTGTCCTTCATTTTCAGCAGCAGCCTTAAGATTATTTGATGCCACTACCTTGCTCATGGAATCAAGAACAACTTTATCAAAAGTGATATCGTTGATCTGGAGATCCTGCAAATGATAACCCCATTTCTCCAGTGTCTGGTCAATCTGGTCCTTTACATATTCCACAATTTCTTTCCGCTGACCTAAAATTTCAGATTGTCTCTTCGTTGCAACAAATGCACGGATAGAACCTTCAATCGTTCTTGTCAGGGCCTGCATCAAATCCCTGTCACTGATAAATACAAAAGCTACTTTCTTGATTGTTTCTTCTTCCTGGTTTTGGACGGAATAAAGTAACATGCTTTTAAAATACACATTGGCCTGGTCAATCGTTACGGCCTGGAACTCCAGTTCTACGGAACGGTTTTGAATGGATATTTTTTTAAGTACCTGTTCAAATATTGGAATCTTCATGTTTAGTCCCGGCCTCGCCGCCCGGCGATATTTTCCAAACATGGTTACCACACCAACATATCCCTGGCTGATGGTAAAGAATGAACCCAGAAAAATAATTAGTAATACAATCAACCACCAATAGGCTGCTAAAAAATGTGCTGCGTCCATAAAATAAAATTTAGAATGGGAAGGTACGACTAACTTTTCTCTTTATAGATCTGAGCCAGGTGTACCATTGTTTCCACCGCTTTATTCATATCCTGTACACTAATAAACTCCAGTTTTGAATGAATAGCCTGCTCCCCGGCAAACAAATTAGGGCAGGGCAAGCCCATAAAAGATAAGCGGCTGCCATCGGTGCCGCCCCGGATGCTTTCCATCTTTAATGTCAATCCTGCACGGGAAATAGCTTCTTTGGCATTATCTACTACCTGTGTATTTATATCAAGAACCTCTTTCATGTTCCGGTATTGCTCTGTTACATGAAATTCAAAACTGGCTTTGGGATAAGTCCGCATCCTTTCTTCTATTTGTGTACGCAGAAAATCTTCTTTTTTTGCCAGACCGGCAGTTTCAAAATCACGAATAATAAAATCAATAGTGCATTTCTCAGCAATTCCTTCCACCCTAACCGGATGAATAAACCCTCTTTTACCATCTGTTGATTCGGGTGACAAGCGGTCTTTGGGCAAAGCAGCAAGAATCTCTCCGGCAATTTTCATTGCATTTATCATTTTGTCTTTTGCATAGCCGGGATGCGCTATTACACCATGTATAATTACCTGCACCCCATCAGCACTGAAAGTTTCATCTTCCAACGAACCTGCGTCACCGCCATCTAAAGTATATCCATAATCAGCGCCCAGCTTTTTCAAATCAACTTTTATTGTTCCTTTCCCCACTTCTTCATCGGGAGTGAATAATATTTTTATTTCGCCATGCTCCACATTAATATTTGTTGTTAGAAAATTTGCCAGGTCCATAATCTCCGCTACCCCGGCTTTATCATCCGATCCGAGCAGCGTTAATCCTGAAGCCGTGATAATATCATTTCCCAATTGTGTTTTCAGGTAAGGATATTCGCTCTGCCGCAGCACCAGTGTCTTATCATCGGGCAACACAATATCCTGTCCCTGGTAATTTTGATGAACAATCGGTTTCACATTCGTGCCGCTGCAATCGGGCGCCGTATCCACATGTGCACAAAAACAAATAACGGGTACTTTCTTTTGGGTATTGGAAGGAATAGTGGCATATACATAGCCCCATTCGTCCATATGTGCACCAGTAAGTCCCATCTGCTTCAATTCATCAGCCAGTAACCTGCTGAGGTCTTTTTGTTTTTCTGTTGTCGGGTTGGAAGAAGATTGAGAGTCGCTTTGTGTATCAATCTGAACATAGCGGAGAAATCGTTCGGCTGCGGTAAATCTATAATTCTCAAACATATTATTGTTTTTTTCGGGCATCGAATATACAACTAAATATTTTCCTCCCTGAAAACCTTTTGCTGGAAACCGTGGAAAGTTTTACCTTTTATATTCAAACCAAAATCAAATAACATGAAAAAATGGATCATTGGTTCTCTAGTCGGAGCCTTTATTATGTTTTGCTGGCAGGGACTTTCCTGGATGGCACTCAATATTCATAAGGATGCAGGAAAATATCACCCGGCACAGGACAGTATTGTCAGCTTTCTTTCTTCCACTATAACTGAAGAAGGGGCATACATGATGCCAACCGCCAAACCCGGCAGTTCCATGAATGATCACCAGGAAATGAAGAAAAAAATGGAAGGCAAACCCTGGGCTTCCATTATTTATCACAAATCATTTCATGACCACATGATTATGTCTATGATCCGTGGCTTACTGGTAAACTTTGTAATTGTTCTTCTTTTAATAGTTCTTCTTACCAAAGGAGGCTTACCGAAATTCATGGGAGTTTTCACCGGCACATTATCTGTTGGTGTTATTACATTTTTGTGGGGACCTTATACCGGACATGTATGGTACGATCTGCCAATAAGCATGATCAGGGGTGATATGCTTGATGCAGTAGTAGCCTGGGGGCTCTGTGGAATATGGCTGGGTTGGTGGCTGAATCGAAAATAGTCATTAGTCGTTAGTCAGGAGTCAAATGATTTTTCCTGGCTAACGACTCAAGACTATAGGCTCACGACTAACTACGGCATTATGATCAGCGGAGTGTCTCCAACAATTTCTACCAGTTCAAGATCAAATACAAGATCCTCTCCTGCCAGCGGATGATTAGCGTCCAACATTACCACATCCTCTTTAATTTCTACCACGGTCACCTGGAATTCCTGTCCCTGCTGGTCACTCATTCCCAAAGGTGTGCCCACTTCAATTTCAAGCTCTTCCGGAAATTTATCTTTCGGCATGGGAATCACCATCTCAGGGTTTTTGGGACCATATGCCTCATCGAAAGGAATATTAATTGTCTTTTTTTCACCAACAGTCATTCCGGTTACACCATCATCAAAACCTTTTATCACCATGCCGCTGCCCACTTCAAACTCCAGTGGCTCCCGGCCTTCTGATGAGTCAAATGTTTCTCCGGATGTTAATTTGCCATGATAATGCACTTTCACTTTATCTCCGCTTTTTACCTGTGCCATTTTGTTGTTTTTAAAATTAAAAATGGCTCGCAAGGTAGGCTAATTACGCCAATGCAACCATTCAAATATTTAAAAGCATCAAAACAATAACTTTACTGAAATTTGATCACATGAATAAGTTGATTAAACGCAAATACCTGCTACTCGTTTTGAGTAGTTTATTTATATTAAACTGCTCTGCACAAAATAATAAACTACAAAGAATTTTGCCTGGTGCCGAACGGATAGATGTGTATTTGCCGTTGATAAAAGGAAAAACGGTCGGCGTCTTTGCCAATCAAACATCCATGGTGGGTAACATTCACCTTGTTGATACATTAATGAAACTGGGTGTTAACATCAAAGTAATATTTGGGCCGGAGCATGGTTTTCGAGGCACGGCAGATGCCGGTGAAAAAGTAGGAAATTATATTGATGAAAAAACCGGGATACCTGTTGTGTCTTTATATGGAAGTAAAAGAAGACCTTCTGCTGAGGATTTGAAGGATGTTGACATATTAATTTTTGATCTGCAGGATGTGGGTTGTCGTTTTTACACATACATAAATTCCATGCAGGATTTTTTGGAAACTGCATTAGAAAATCACAAACCACTGTTGCTTTTAGACAGGCCAAATCCCAATGGCTTTTATGTTGACGGGCCCGTACTTGATTTAAAATTTAAAAGTGGTGTTGGCGTTCAACCAATACCTATTGTATATGGAATGACGATGGGCGAATATGCCATGATGCTGCTTGGTGAAAAATGGGTGTCGGCAAAAGCAAATGAAATCAATAATTATAATATTACAACAAAGCCGACTGCTGATACTCCTTTTCATTTTCTTGTTATCAAATGCCGGAACTATACGCATACAAGCAAATATGTTTTACCGGTAAATCCTTCTCCCAACCTGCGGGAAATGCAGGCAATTTATCTTTATCCCACTACCTGCCTGTTTGAAGGAACCGCATTGAGTGAGGGCCGCGGCACTGCAAAACCCTTTGAATATATTGGCCACCCATCTCTTCCAAATAAAATGTTTTCTTTTACTCCAAATCCGAATGAGGGAGCAAAAAGCTCCAAGCATTATGGAAAAATTTGTTATGGCTGGGATTTTGGCGGCACAACTGAGAAGGTACTTAAAGCAACAAATAAAAAAATACAATTGAAATGGCTGATCAATGCCTATAAAATTTTTCCTGGAAAAGACAGTTTCTTTTTAAAAACAAACAGCTTTAACCGCCTCGCAGGAAATGATGTGCTGATGCAGCAGATAAAAGATGGAAAAAGCGAAGAAGAAATAAGGAAAAGCTGGGAGCCGAAGCTGAGTGAATTCAAAAAAATCAGGAAGAAGTATCTGCTGTATGAAGACTTTTGAATAATCAGATAAACTGCATCTGCGCAGCAATCCGGATTAATGAAGCCGTATTCTTTGCTTCAAACTTTGCCAGCAAATTTTTACGATGTGTATCCACCGTGGAAGGGCTGATAAAAAGTTTTCCGCCGATTTCATTATTCGTCATTCCTTCTGCTATCAGTCCCAGCACTTCTTTTTCACGACGGGTTAAAACAATATGGGTATCATCCTGCTTGCGCAACACCTTTGATACTTCATCACTCAGGTATGTTTTACCTTTTGCAACCAATTCAATTGCTTCCATCAGCTCCTCTTGCGTTGCATTCTTCAATACATAACCTGATGCGCCGTTCTCCATCATTTTCTGTATAAAGCTTTGCTGGTTAAATGTGCTGAGGCCAATAATAAAAATGGATGGATATTTTTCTTTTACTTCTTTACACAGGTCAATGCCGCTTTTGTCAGGCATACTGATATCCATTAAAATAATATCAGGCAATTGATGTTGCAGAAAAGAAAGACAGGAAGCGGCATTAGTGGCATGACCCGTCCATTCAATGGCCCTTTTATTTTGTAATAAAGAACGGATACCTTCAATAACCATATAATGGTCGTCAACTATAAAAACTTTTGTTGCCATGTCCTTATTCCGCTAACTGACGGAGAAAAAAAGTTTTAAGTGTTTAATTCTATATGAACAGAAGTTCCTTTGCCTGGTTCTGATTGCACATCTAAACTGCCTTTTAAAAAATCAACCCTATTTTGAATATTGCTCCAGCCTATTCCTTTTGCACCCTGCAAAATTACCGGGTTAAATCCTTTCCCGTCATCTTCAACAGTAATACTGATTGTGCCATTTGTCTTACTCACCTGAACGATAGCGGTTCTTGCAGCCGCATGTTTCATCGTATTATTAATAAGCTCCTGCACAATCCTGTAAATATTAACAGCAGCCGTTTGTTCAATCACTTCATTTTCCACTCCGATGGATTGATAGCTTACCTGCAATGCCCCGGATTGATTGATGTCGTTACAAAAATCTTTCAAGGCAGTATCCAGTCCAAATTTTACCAGTGCTTCCGGCATCATATTATGTGCAACACGACGCATTTCCTTGATAGAACTGTCCAGCATATCCATGCTGCGTTCAAAGGCCTGCTGGTTATCAGGCGTCATAATAAGATTTCCTTTCATAGTCTGAAATGAGTATTTAATGCCCGACAGCATACCTCCCAATCCGTCATGCAGGTCTTTTGCCAGGCGGATTCGTTCCCGCTCCTCTCCTTTTAATACTGCTTCGGTGGCGGTTAATTGATGCAGTGTTTCTAATTCATTTATACGCTGCTGTTGAAGCTTTTTCTTTTGGTTGTAATTACGGTAAGTAAGAAAAGAGAATAGCAATAACACAGCCGCAGAGCCAAAAAGAAAATAGTTTAGTATTTTTCTTTTTTGCAGTTGTGCTTGCTGAAGCATTATTTGCTTATCCTTTTTTTCTGATTCATATTTTTTTTCCAGGTTAGTCACATATTTCTTTGCATCAAGACTGGTAACCGAGTCGCTAACTTCTTTATATTTTTGAAAATATTCGTAAGCTTGTTTATACCTGCCAGTTACCGCATACACATCAGCAAGATATTTATACCCGTCATCCAGCATATTAAAATTGCCGATGCTATCGGCCAGTTTAATTCCATTCCGCAAATAATTTTCAGCATCGGTATATTTTTTCTGCATTATGCAAACACCTCCCAACTGTAACTGTGATTCTGCTTTGCCATAGTTATAATTATATTTCTCCGAAACTGCATAACATTTTTTGAAGTAATAAGATGCTGAATCCAACTTATCTTGCTTTTTGAAAACCTGTGCATTAATAAGATAATAACTGAATATCAAGTCAACGCTGTTGATATTAGCCGATTCATCAAAATATAATTTTGAACTGTCAATATATTTTTTTGCCGATAAATTATCTTCCTTCTTGCTGTACGCATTAGCAAGGATAAAGTATGCCATAAATATTTTCTGGCGGTCGCCGGTTTTTTTTGCAGCAGCAAGAGCTTTATTGGCATATTTGTTTTGTTTTGCATTATCATTAATGTCGCCAAAAACAATTGATAGATTACAATAAGGTGTTACCATTTCTGCATCCAATCCTAATTTTTCAAGTAGTGAAATACCTTTTAAATAGTACTGCAAAGCCTCGTCTAGATTATTTTGATCTTTTAACCTGGTGGCCATATCATTATAGGCACTGGCTTCAAATTTTTTAGCCTTTGGATGATCTGATTTTTGATAAAAAAATATGGCAGTATCCAAGCTGGCTCTTGATTGATTATAATTTGCTGCATTAGCCAATAAAAATGCCTGGTTCTGATAAATGCGTCCTAAATTATAATATAGTTTTTTTCCCCTGGCAAAATTTATTGCATCCCGGTATGCCTTATATGCTTTGGCAGTATCCACCAATTCATAATCAATAGCCAGCCGCATCATACTAACAGCCCTGTTAGTATCTGACATGGGTTGCTGCAACTCCTTTGTTATACTATCAACAAGATGTTGCTGAGCACTTGTTGAGATTAAAACACAGAAAATGTAAAACAGGCTAAATAAAATTTTTCTCATACAGTAAAATAGTCTTTTACGCCCATTATACAAATAAACAGTAATGCAACCTTACTCTCACTCCCCTTTTTCCATGATTTTTTGTCCTTTAAAAAAAGATCCTATATTCAGGTATTGTTTTTGCGGGAATTATAAGTCCTGTTAACTTCTAAAATAAAAGAATGAGCATGAAAAAAATACTACAGACCCTTTTCTTCGCTGTCAGCATACACAGTGCAAAAGCCCAGACAGAAGATTATTATGGACCTGTTACCATCTCATTTCACGGGTTTATTTGTAACCGACCTACCAATGATGATGGCCTGGGCATGGATGGCGTGGGTGATGAAGTGAGTGTTCATTTCTGGAACTGGACATCTGTTGCCAATAACCGTGCAAATTTTAATGGCCTGTCAAGAATTTACGGAGAAGATTTTTTTCTTCATGACAGAGTCAAGGCCGGTACAGCCACGATCAATGGAGGGCTAAAAGCAGGAGATAGTTATTACCGGGAAGGGGTGTATGGAGATAATGATCCGAACATTCTTTCCAACTACGCTATCATTACTACTTTTTGCTCACAAAATACATTGATCGTGATCCTACCAACTATTTGGGAAAGAGATGAAGGGACTTTTGGCGTAACACCCATTCAGGATTTTGGTGTGGCAACAAATAATGCATTTAATGATATGTCAATAAAGCAAAATATCTGGAACTTCAGAGACCATTATATCTATAATGACGCCAATCCTTACGGCTTTTTGCTGGCTGGTTGGTCTCTTGGCCTCGATGCAAAGTATACAGGGATGTTCACTGCCAATAAAAACAGACTGGCCTCCCGACCTATTGGCCTTTATCCCACCTGGGATTTCAGTTCCCAACTACTGGTGCTAAGCCCCAAGACTATAAAGATAATAGCAGAAAAAGATTATGGCTATGGCAAAGGAATTTTACCGGTATCGTATAATGAGGAAAATTTAGGCAATACAGTTGGCCATGGCAATTATACTATCTTACTTAGAATAGTTGCCGACATAAAGGATAGAAATGCTGTGCCCCCTCCACCTCCTCCGCCACCACCACCACCCCCTCGTCCGAAAAAGACAAGATTCAATTCAACAGGAACAGAATAAATTCGGTTGGTAAAGGAGAAATTTTGAACCAAAAGATTAATTGCATCTTTCTTTGAGCCGGCTATTTCATTCTTTGCGGGTATTACTGCTTCTTTTGTCCAATATCCCCTTGTTACACTAAATAGAATGTTTCAACTATATAACAAGTATCCCTTTCTATTATTTTTTTGAAATATCCTGTTTTTCAGGGAGAAAAAATTCTTTTTAAAAACCTCATTTTTACTCCCGGAATAATTATTGCCAATAATTAAAACAAAAAACATTAACACATGAAACAATCAATTAAACTAAAGGCCATTTTGTTTCTTTTCTCCCTACTGATTTGTGTGATAACAACGCATGGTCAGAAAGATTCAAAAAGAAATATAACACAATTAAAAGAGTTGCCTGCAAAAAAAACACACATTACGAAAGAAATAGAAGCTCAGATTATCGAAATAGTTAAACCTGTCAAAGAAAAGATTGAAAAATTATTTAATGAAGATATTACAGGAACCTACGCTTCCTATTCCGCAGAAATGCAAAAGCTAAGCCAGGTAAAAGATAACAAAGAACAATTTTCTCTTTTACAAAAATTTCAGAAAAAATATTACCCTTTTGTAAGAAAAATATGGGACCAGGCAAAGATAGATGATGCCGCCTTTCAGCAGAAACTAAAAAATCTCTTCCCCGCAAACATAAAAGAAATAATAACCTTTGGTGATTTTTTGAATTTTACAATAGGATCAACTCATCAAAAACCAACGCCTCCCCCACCACCGCCAACACCACCGGCACCAACTAATATTTGCATTAATGCAAATTCATTATTCAGGGGGGCAACTGCTTTTGAAGCAAGTATAATTGGTGGCGCTAGAGTGCAGGTGGCTCCGGCAAACCCACCCAGCCCACCGGAAATTGTTGCAGGCGCTGATGCTGCACTTTTAGGTATTTACAAATGCGAAGGCTGGCTCCATAATACGGTGTCAATGCCCGGCACTTTTCCAATAGATAACAAATCACTGCGATCCAAAAAGACTTTTGACTGGTTGGGTATGGGTACAGCTTTTACTATTCTGGGATGCTCCTGGTCAACTGTTGCTTACACAACAAATGCCAATACAGATGATTTTTCTGTTGATGGTGAAATGTATTCGGTGGTGGCGCCTGTAACATTTGTACAGTTTATAAACAAATCAAGTACCAGAACTGAAGAGACGGTGAATCCAAAAACTGATCTCCGGACTGTGCAATTCGGGATAACCTGTTATGCAAGTGCATCAGCATCTATTTTCCTTTCTTATGCCCATGCTAACTCATCCTGTGCCTTATGGAAGTGGGATATATGTGAAGAATAATCTATAAAAGGATTTTATATTTTTTCTTAGTCAGTTTTCTTATTATTTCTCTTAGTAATGATATATACCATACCTTTTAAGCCTCATTGAAAATACAAATATGAAAAAATATCTTCTGCTGGTATTCCTTAATACAATTGTATTTGCAATTATTGGGTTTGCCCAAACAGATAGCTTTAGCGTATTTACCTACCAGGCACCAGAGTTTTTTACCAAAACCAGCCTGCCTTCAAGGGTACAGTTTAACCTTACAAATAACGACACCAGTTTTTGCACCATCACCCTATACAAAAGCCAGCCAGCAAAAGCCAGTGTGATACAGGATGTGAAGGGACAGTGGAATGAATATGTTTTAAACCAATTAAGCAAGGCCGATAAAAAACCTGCAAGGATATATACACAGCAAATATGGGATGGCTGGGTATCTACAGTGGCTATTGGGAATTTTTATCAAAAGAAAAAGAAATCCGTTGTAATGCTGAATTCATTCAGAAAAGGCAATGCAACGGCATGCGTTGTATTTGCCTTCAGCGATAAAAATTTTAAAGGAGTGATAGATAAATTTTCAAAAAATCTTCATTTAATAAAATAGTAAAATGAAAAAATATTTTGCAACATTGGCTGTATTGTTTGTATCAGTAATAATTTTTGCTCAACCCGGGAAAAAACCTGCACAAAAACAACCAGCCCAGTCTGAAATGGATAAGGCAATGGAAGAAGCCATGAAGGATATGAGCCCGGAAGAAAAAGCAGAGATGAAAAAGATAATGGGTAATGTAATGCCTGACCTGATGGGGCAGAACAGTAAAATGGCTGACTACCCTGAATTTACCAGCAATAAGCAATTAGTTCCCAAAAAAGATATGACAAGAATAAATGCCATACCAAAGAAAAAATTATCACAGGCTGATATGAGTCCCTATGCAGGAAATCTCTATAATAAAATAATGACTAAAGGAAATGCTGCCGAAATAGCGATTGTAAAAAAAGTAATTGCACAATCTTCAAAGGCAAATGAGTTAGGCAGTGCTGCTATTCTCTGCATGATGCAGGGACATCCGCAGGCAGCCATGGCATTAAGCATGAAAGCAGTGCAAACAGATCCTTTCAGTGCCAACTGGCAAAACAATATGGCTTCCCTGCTTACACAATATGGTTATCCGGAGCAGGCTGTTCCGGTTCTACAAAAATTAAAAACCCAATTCCCAACCAACAGTACGGTGTTAAATAACCTTGCATATGCCTGGCTCGGATTAGGTGAAACCGATAGTGCAAAAACCTATTCCGGGTATGCAATCCGGGCCAACCCTAACCATCCCGATGCCAAGCTCTGTGGCGGTTTGATGGAAGAAATTAAAGGTGACCCCATCAAGGCTACAGATGATTACGTTGAATCGATGGAAAATTCTGTAAACCCTTTTACTGAAACAATGATAAAAAATAATAAGGGGCAAGGCAAACTGGATAAGATTGATTTTGAAAAAATAAAACGGAGCATTGCAATCTATGAATACCTTCCAAGGGACTGGATGCTGGAAATACCGCTGCTATCCTCCGACGTAAACGGCTATGCAAATGATTATGCAACCAAAACAGGTTATGATAAAATGAGTAACCGGCTGACGGAAAAAATAGAGGCCATGACAAATGAACTAAGCAAGGAGTTAGAGAATTTAGCAGATAAAGGCGAAGATGAGTTTGTAAAAACAATGGCCAAAGAAACCATGCAGGGTTTAAGCTTTATGAGCAAACCTGCTGTTTCGGTATTGATGGTTTTGATGAACTATCTAAAAGACTGGATGCTTAAATATGCCGACGAGACACAGAAAGTAGTAAAACTAAAAGAAGAATACAACCAGGTGTACCAGAATACAATTAATAACCTGAAAGGCGAACAAAGATATACCTGCCCAAAATTTAATGCTGCGGCCAATGAGTATATGCGGGCTGTAAACCCCATGGTTAAAAAATTCTTTAGGGAGAAAGCAGAAGAATTCAGGCAATGGGTGAATGCATACATCACCTGGAACTGGTATGTAGCAGGCAATCCCAAAAATTCGGTCATGATCCAGGACCTGGGATTTGTCGGCTTATTGGAACAAATGTATCAAAGTGCCATGGAGTACCAGGTGGCCATAGATGATCACTGCAAACCTCCGAGAGAACAAGGTTCAATGGCAATTACTGAACCTGAGATCCCCAATTTTGCCTGTCCTGCGGTGGTCAGCATCCCCATGGGCCGGGATTGGCAGCAATTGAGCAATGCGGCAAAAAATTTCGATAACAATACATCGGGTATCAAACAGAATGCACATAATCCTATACCGAATAGCTCAATAGCTTTTGGTGAAGGCACCGGCACTATTGCCCAGCCTGGCAGATCGCCTTTTGTGAAAACAGCCAATGGAAGTGTTTCGCCGGGTATGATTAGCGAATATGACCCGGGAAAAATGTTAGAGGAGTATCAATATACAGAAGATTTGGTCCCTTTACCAGACCTGCATAAAAACAACTTCGTAAAAAAGCTGCTTAAAAAGATGATGACCGCCGATTGTAAAAATGTAAATAAATACAAATATAAACCCCCGGTTTTTGAAGTTACAATGGGGGAACTTACTATTGAAGAGCCGTCTAAGAATATAAAAGAAACAACAGAAGATGGTAATGTAGTTTATGTAACATATGACGATGGTTCTGTAGCAGTTTTTATGGAAGATGGATCTATTTTGGAGATTGATGCCCCGTCAAAGAATGTAAAGGAAACAAAAGAGGATGGTAATATAGTTTATGTAACATATGACGATGGTTCTGAAGCAGTTTTTATGGAAGATGGATCTATTTTGGAGATTGATGCACCGAAAGACTCAGGTCCAACAGTAACAAAAAAAATAACAATAAAACCTAAAACAACAACTCCTGATATTGCTTCTAAAAACAAAGTATATACTGACCTTAAAGAATTTAAGAAACAATTCGATACAAACGGCCTGCAACCCAGTCTTAATTCCGGTGTACAGGTCCCGGGAACATTTACACCGGTAAAAGGATTATTTAATTAATAAAGCAAGTTTCATGAAAAAAATATTCTTACTCAGTTTTCTCCTGGTTGGTGCAACCGGCTCATTTGCCCAACCCATCCCCCATCAATCCATTGAGGACAGTGTGATTGGCTGGATGAAAGTGTACAACTTTAAAGGCGTCAAAGTGGGGACGAAAGTTGACGATAAAGTATATTCCGCTAACCAGATCTCCCTTTGTGATTCTTTTGCCAACTGGATACAGGCCAGCTATATGCCCAAAGGCGGGTTGGGTGATGTAAAAAAATCGGTTTCAGAAAAATTAGGCTTGTATAATCAGCATACAGCCGGCAAACCACAGAGCTATGGCGCTTATGCCAAAACCTATATTGAGCTCAAATACAATAGCAGCCGTAAAATGGAACCATTCACCAACAGTCATGTGTGGTGGAATATATCTGCAAACAAAATACCCGGAGACTGGCCTATCCGTGAGATCTGCTCGTCTACCCAATATTATTTTACAATGCCCACAGCAGAAACAGAAGCCGAAGAAGAAAAAATCAAAAAACTACTTGATGTGAGTAAGAATATTTCCATTAAACCCTTTATCAGCTTCTGGGTGAAAAATATGGGATTCGGGGGAGGAACAGAAAATGTTATTTTATGCAAAGACAATAAATCTCCTTTTATTAAAATAACTAAAGGCGAATACTTACAGGCATTGGAAACTGCAATACCGGTATTTTATACAAAAGAAAGGAAGAGAATTGCTGAAGCAGAACAAGGTAATCAGCAACAAATGATATTTCCTCTAAAACAATTAGATGAAAAAATTGAAGGATACACAACGGGTTTAAAAAAGAACAGGGAAAAATATAAGAACCGGCTCGGGGAATTGGCAATGACCAGTTCACAGCCAGGTCTTTCTGATTTGGGAAATGGAAGGGATGTATTTACCAGCCAATATTTAACAGATCCTGAATCAACTTCTGATAGGTACCCGGTTTACAAAGTTGACCCGGCAATGGCCGAGCTTTGCAAAAAGGATAAACCCCAATGGATTTTGGTTAGTTGGGAATATTGGCCCGGTGACCTAACAGAAAAACAACAGCATGAAGCTATCATCAATAATTTTAATTTTGAGTACGTCTATAACTTTTTCTTTGCCCCTGAGAAGGTAAAGGGCCAGCCTTATAAACCGCTTCGTTCACCATCTTTAAAAGAACAAGTAGTAGTTACCGAAGCATCGGAAGCCAGTAAAAAAAATATAACCGATAAAAACATTTATTTCTTTGAAGATTTCTCCACAACTGCCATTGGGAAAAAACCGATTGGCTGGCGATCCGAATTTGGTTTAGAAGGCGGTGTAATTGAAAAATTGAATGGTTTAGAAGGAAATTGGGTATTAATAACAGACAATAAACTAACCCCGAACCTCTTGAAAAAACCATTGCCCCAAAACTTTACATTGAGGTTTGATTTAGCAGCCTCTCAAAATTTTACCTGGGGTGCTAAAAGACTACATTTTAAACTGGCTAAAGAAACTTCTCCGGGTAATGAAGAATCCTTTCTGGATTTGGGACTTCGCCCCGGTTTTGATGGCAGAGACGGAGATGCATCTCTTGAAACAAAATTCCCTTCGCCGCCGGGTTATTCAAACGGCGCTAATTCGTTTGTGGCTCCCGGTTTTTCAAACAATAAAAAGAATAACCTGATTAAAATAACTATTAAAAAAACGAATGAAATTCTTCAGTTGTTTATTGATAATACTAAAATAGCCGAATATGAAAAAGCAATACCGGCAGCTCACTTATTCAACGCCATGTCATTTTATAGTTACAACTCAGGAGAGAATGATAAATATTATATCAGCAATATTAAAATAACAAAAGACTAAGACCCTATCCTCTAAAGAGGGATAGGAAAGAAAATTCCTTATTTACAGGATACGATTAAGTGACAATCGCAAATAAAATTGAATGATAAAATTATAAGTATGAAAAAAATAATTCTCTTTATTGTATTCTGTGTTACTGTGGCACTAGTATTATGTCCTGTCAAAGTATCCGCCCAAAAACAAAATTTTGACCTCGCTACTTATACTCCTCCCAAAAACTGGAAAAAACAATCTTCTCAAAATGCCGTCCAGTTTACCAGGGAAGATGCCGCAACAGGTACGTATTGCCTGATCACATTATATAAGTCCATTTCCGGCAAACCAGACTCAAAAGAAAATTTTGATCTGGCCTGGGAGACATTAGTAAAAGAAATGGTAAGTGTTACAACAAAGCCGGAAATGCAGCCTGCAGCCACAGAAAATGGCTGGGAGGTACAAAGCGGTTATGCACCTTTTGAAAGCGAGAGCTCCAAAGGCATCGTCTTACTGGTCACTTCCAGCCGTCTTGAAAAAATGGTGAATATTATCATACTAACCAATACAGATGCTTATCAAACTGAAATGTCTGCTTTTTTGGAATCTATAACACTGAATAAACCAACAGGCACGGTAAAGCCACCCGATAAACCCAAAACAAATACAGTCATCACACAACAGCAAATACCAGCTGCTAAAAAAGACGGCTTTGCGTTCGCCACCACAAATTTTGACGATGGATGGACAAGCACAGTGCAGGAAAACTGGGTGGAAGTAACAAAAGGAAATATTAAAGCATTAATTCACTACCCAAAAGAAGGAACAATTTTTCCGGCAGACCCTGATGTATTGACCAATGCTGCATGGAATATTCTGGTGGCACCCCGATATAGTAATCTTAAAAATTATAAAACAAGCTATATCAGTACTTCCGACAGGCCATACCTGGGCATGGGTTATGCAACTGAAAATGCCACAGGCAAAAATGTATTTATTGTTTTCTTCCGGCAAGGCCAATCCGGTTGGATAGAGTTTATTGTTCCAGATAAAAACACATTTATCCGGCAATATAAATTTGACCCTGAAACTATAAAATGGGATAGCGAGTCTTCCTTAATGAACCCATTGGCGCAAATGGTAAACTATAACAAGTTTGGTATTGCAGCAACCGACTTTAAAGGCAAGTGGACAAGCGATTTTACAGGCATTCAACAAATGTATAATGTGTATACAGGGCAATATGCAGGCATGAATATGAACCAGTCAAACGAAGAATTTGTTTTTAATGCAGGTAATACTTATAACTGGAGATTATTAGTAGTTAAAGGAATGGCAGGCACTGCAAAGTTTAACGAAGTTAAATCCTCAGGTAAACTTACAGTGTCCAATAATTGGCAAGTTAAATTTTCAATGATTGAAACCAGGGCAAGAACTTATCACGCCTTTTGGTCTTGCATAAAAGGTGCTAGAATTCTAAACCTGCTGGATGCAGATTATCCGGGCTCTGGCATTTACACAAAATATGGATTGGCTAAATAAATTATTATACCAAAAATTAATTATGAAAATTTTATTCAGTTTCCTATTATCCTTTTTTTTCGTGGCTGCATTATTTGCACAAAAAGAAGCTTTCGATTTGACAACATACACACCCCCTAAAGGTTGGCAAAAAGATGTGAACAAAACGGTAACCAGTTTCACTATTTCAAATCAAAAAACAAATAGCTGGTGCCGGATTAATCTTGTAAAAAGTACTATCAGCAAAGGCAGCATAGAAAAAGATTTTGAAAGCGAATGGAAGGAATTGGTCGTAAAAAGCTATAAACCAACTGAAGCACCAACATTGAACGATGCAACGGATGCAAAGGGGTGGAAAATAAAAACAGGGGCAGTAAAATTTACATTTAATAAAGCAGATGCGCTTGCCATGCTTACTACCATGAGTGGGTTTGAACGCTGTGTAAGTATTATTGCCACAACCAATAGTCAGGAATATTTAAAAGACATTGAAACATTTTTGACATCGGTTGAATTGCAAAAACCAGAAACTGTATCTACACCAGCAACAGGAAATAACAATGACAACAGTTCTGTTGTTGGCACCTGGGGAATAAGCGGAAGTGATCAGTCGGGCTATGTTGTAGATAATGGCATTAATGGTTACATCGTAAGGCAATATTGTTTTAATGCAAATGGCACTTATGATTTTTACGTTAAAACGTTTCAATATGTTTATGAAAAACTCTTGCTAACAAGAGAGCATGGCACTTACCAGATCAGCGGTAATACAATTACTATCAACCCGCAAAAAAGTGTAATTGAAGCATGGAGTAAAAAAAATAATACAGATAGCTGGGGAACATTATTATCCACTCAAAACAAAGCATTGGAAAAAGCAACCTACCGTTTTATGAAACATTATTTTTCCGGAGTAAAAGAATGGAGTCTTGTTTTGCAGGCCGATAAAGTAACTCAAAGAGATGGCCCTTATACTGGCAGTACCGCTTTCAGCAATGCATGGATATATAGCCCCCCTTGCAGCCAATGTTTTATTAAACTACCCAACTGAAAATAAAATTTTATCCTAATTTGCAAGAGAAGCGTACGTTTTATGAAAGAAAATAAATCACTAATGAAAAAAAAAATCTTAATCTCATTATACAGTATTTTTTTAGCGATCTCTTTTACCGCCTGCAAAACTGTTCCGGTAACAGGCCGCAAACAGCTGAACCTCGTCCCAGATTTTATGATCAGGGAAATGGCTTTTACTCAATACGATTCGGTGGTAAAGGCAAGTCCTACCCTTTCGCAATATGATAGCCGGGCACAAATGGTAACAAGAGTTGGCTCAAAAATTCAGCAAGCTGTAGAAACTTATATGTCTCAAAACAACATGGGCAAAGACCTGAAAAATTTTAAATGGGAATTCAACACGATACAGCAGGATATTATTAATGCCTGGTGCATGCCCGGAGGTAAAGTTGTTGTGTACACAGGTCTTCTGCCTGTTACACAAAATGAAACAGCCTTAGCTGTGGTAATGGGACATGAAATTGCTCATGCCATTGCAAGACATGGGAATGAAAGAATGAGCCAGGGCTTATTGGTTGGCCTGGGTGGAATGGTGCTGGAAGAAGCCCTCAAAGATAAAAAACAAGAAACCCAATTGATTTTTCTGGGATTGTATATGGTGGGTTCAACCCTTGCGTATTCACTTCCCAACAGCCGGATGCAGGAAAGCGAAGCAGATAAACTGGGATTAATTTTTATGAGCATGGCAGGATATAATCCCGAAGAGGCAATCCCTTTCTGGCAGCGGATGGCTGCACAAAATAAAGGAGGAAAGCTACCGCAATTTTTATCTACCCACCCAAGTGACGAAACAAGAATTAAAAATTTATCAGCTTTGATACCGGAGATTAAGACCAGGTATTACAAAGTAAACTGATTCTTACGCTGATTATTTACCTTCGCAACAATGAATGATTTTAAATCGTTGCGAATTGTTTTTATGGGCACACCTGGTTTTGCCGTTGCATCGCTGGATGCATTGGTAAAAGCCGGATGTAATATCGTTGGCGTTGTCACAGCCCCGGATAAACCAGCCGGACGTGGAATGAAACTCACTGAAAGTGCTGTTAAAAAATATACTGTTGAAAAAGGGCTGAACATTTTACAACCTGAAAAATTAAAGAGTCCTGATTTCTTATCTGAATTAAAATCATTAAACGCCGATCTGCAGATTATTGTTGCATTCCGTATGTTACCAGAGGTAGTCTGGAATATGCCACCGATGGGCACTGTTAATCTTCACGGAAGTTTATTACCACAGTATCGCGGCGCTGCACCAATCAACTGGGCGGTAATAAATGGAGAAAAAGAAACGGGTGTAACCACCTTTAAACTGAAACATGAGATTGATACCGGTGATATTTTATTGCAGGAGAGTTTTACTATTGGGGAAAATGAAAATGCCGGAGATGTGCATGATAAGATGAAAGAAATTGGTGCACAGCTTTTAGTAAAAACAATTAAAGCACTAGCAGACGACAGATTGAAAGAAATCCCTCAGCTTTCAACTTTCAACTTTCAACTTTCAACATTAA
Source organism: Chitinophagaceae bacterium (assembly GCA_032654705.1). Classification (GTDB taxonomy): domain Bacteria; phylum Bacteroidota; class Bacteroidia; order Chitinophagales; family Chitinophagaceae; genus JJ008. The sequence continues at coordinate 563,523 of JAULAZ010000003.1, read as the reverse complement.
AACATGCCCCCAAAATTACTACAGACACCTGCCGGATTAACTGGAGCCAGCCTGTAGAAAATATCTTTAACCTTGTTCGTGGATTAAGCCCCTACCCGGCAGCATTTACAGTTATCAATGAAAGAATACTTAAAATTTACAAAGCTCATAATGAAATAATATTTCCATCTATCCCCGAAGGCGAATATGAAACCGATGGAAAAACTTTTTTAAAATTTGCCTGTACAAATGGTTATTTACATTTACTTGAAGTACAACTGGAAGGGAAAAAACGAATGCCTGTAAAAGATTTTTTAACCGGTTATCGTTTAAAACAATAAAAAACGTTCCGTAAATCCGGAACGTTGGTAAAGTATTTTATTGATAACAGTTTCATTGTATTTTCAACTTATATAGTAAAGCCTTGCTGATAGCCGCTTTAGGAATAACCAGGCTGATGGTATTCATAGCAAAATATGCTTCCGATACATTTATATAACCATGAAAAGGCCCAACATCACCCCATGAATTTTTTACCAGGAAATAAGTTTTCCCATTTGCCGATTTTTCTAAGCCGGTAATATGCATCAGGTGATCGTCCTGTGTAGTAAGATTCTCATATAATTCCTGACGAATTTTGGCATCATAAACTGCTTCTTTCATATCCGGATTGATAGAGTCCTTTACATATGAAATTTTAGCATCAAGATTCACTGCGAAACCAAGTCTTTGCATAAATCCTTTGTTACTTACGTCTGCATCCCAGGCTACTGTATAGCCTCTCTTTACGGCATCTTTTGCTGCCTGAATCAGTTCACTTAAAGGAAGATTATAAAATGATCCATTAGAAAAATTGTCCGGAACCTGTAAAATAAATGCTTGGTAATACGGCTCATGAGTGAATGAAGTCAGGCTGACATAATCATTGGCATTAAACTTCAACACTTCTTTTGCAAATGATTTTGGGGTATAAGTCTTACCCTCATAAGTAAAAGTTGCTGGAACAGTTCCAAAATTATCATCCAGAATTTTAGTATAACCTGTGAGCCAATCAGCTGATACCGGTTGCTTTTTAAGGACACTATCAAGGTATTTTTGTAACGCATCAACCATTTTCTGGTGATTATACACGAATTGTCCGTTTTGCAAACCCGTAAAAGCATCCAGTGGCATTGCGCCATAGGTTGAAACTGTCCTTATCATATCATGTCCTAAACCTCCTTCACCAAACTGAGCTTTGCCCTGCCTTAAAATATAATTTTTCGCTTTTTCAATGTAAATATTTCTTACAGTAAACATTTCACTCAAATTAATCTCCTTATGATCTTTCCTGATTTCATCACTCTCTACCAGTGAAGTAGCAGAAAAGCACCAACAGGTTCCTGTCATTCCCTGGTTTTTTACCGGAGTAGCCTCAATTTTTTTTATTCCAAAAAACAGAGGAGGTGTTGAAGGATTGTTACTAGGCTGAGCAAACAGCACAGCAGTGATTAATAAGATTGGAAGGACAAAAAATATTTTTTTCATACTTATCAATTTAAAAAGATTAATAGCTCACTTTTACAATAAACTTATCCTGTTCTGCTATCTCCAGCACCGAAGCCGCTGCATTGCTTATCCGTATATTAAGGCCTTCATTCTGCCGGATGCCGCTCATCTCACCCAGCACTTTTGCATAAATTGCTTTGTTATTATCAGGATTAATAATTTTTACAACAGTACCGGGCTGCACTCCATCCATCAGCAAATAATATTTGGCATCCTGCCATCCGCTGGTGGTTTTAAAAATTCCGGAAGTAAGTGTTTCATTTTTTGAAACCGGGTTTATTTTAACCTGCTGGTCATATGATGATTTAAAATATCCCTGGCCTGCGGAAATATTTTTTTCTTCGGATTTGATTACCGGCTTCTCTTCCACTTTTTCAACAGATTTTTCAGGAGTTTTAACCACAGGTTTCTCTTCCACTTTTTCTTCAGATTTTATAACAGGTTCTTCTACTTTTGGCTTATTATTTATCGTAATAGCTGGCATTTCTTTACTTAACAAAAAACCCACTATAAGTTTGGACCCTTCCTTTACTTTATCTCCGGAAAGATTATTCCACAATTTTAAATTTGATAATGAAACATTTTTATTACCGGAACTTACTTCAGTCAAACCTTCCTTTTCCTTCACTTTATAATAAACGGGTGTGCCTTTGTTTCCTTTTTGGGTGAAGTTGGTATCTGTTAAAGGAATGCGGATTTTCTGATCAATAAAAAGTCCTTTATTAAAATCAAGCTTGTTAAAAGAAGCAATGAATTTTGGTGAAACGTTGTAAAACCTTCCGACAGAATAAAAGCTTTCTTTCGGCTGTACTTTATGCTCCAGGTATAGGCCCTTCTCACTGTTTTTTAAAATCAAGTCCCCCTTTTGAGCTAAAACAAAATTTGAAATAAACAGCAACGCAAAAAATATACAGAGAAATTTTTTCATAGTCATATCATTTCTCCTGCAAAGATGTGGTTTTTTTGCTTTCTTAGAACCGCTAGCTATCTTTTAATATACGCAGTTCTTTGGGGTAATAATTATTGATCCGGTTGGGTAAAATATTTACCCAGCCCAGAGAATTTCCCTGGTAAGAGACCAGTTGCCAGCCTTTATCTTTTGTTGGCAATTTTAGCTCTTTTCGCTGCAGGTATTGAATTGACTGATCATAATCCAGTTCCAGCCTTTGAACTGAATCACTAACTACATGACTCATTGCAAGAGGATGACCGGGAACCAGTTTATCCCTCATTAGCTCTCCCAGCAAGATCCCCGAGTAAATAACACGAAGTTGTCCTAACAAAAAACTAAAATCGTTTATATGTTGTCCGGACCAGGCATATACCGTATTTATGTGCTTTACAAACTCTATACCCTCATTTCCCGCCCATTTTTCAATGAGTTCTATTTCCCTCTTTGTTGCCTGTTCAGGTCTGTTCCTGTTTTTGACTGATGGCTCTTTCTCACCTTCTTTTTTTTGAAAGCAGGCAATAAAGAATCCTTCTCCTTTTACTTTGCCAGGCCAGCAACGGTAGCCTCCACCCGATTCAATGATGCCCCAGGAATTTTCTACAACCAATGAACGTACTTCCACGAAGAAATTATCCATTACCCATTTCACTATTTCTTCATCTTCTTCTTTTGAATAGGAACAGGTGGAATAAATCAATATTCCATCTTTCTTTAATGCTGGCCATACATCAGCCAAAATTCTCTGCTGCCGCTGTGAGCATAATTGTACATTATTTTTGCTCCACTCTTCTATTGCAGCAGGTTCCTTGCGAAACAACCCACTACCGCTGCAAGGTGCATCTACAAGTATAACATCAAAATAATTTTCAAGCTTTGTAAAATCTTTCGGATCATTATTGGAAACCACTACATTTTCACATCCCCATTTGATAATATTATCTTTTAAAACATTGGCTCTTGAACGAATCACTTCATTGCTTACCAATAAACTATTTTTTGAAATGAGGGACTGTATATGTGTGGACTTTCCTCCCGGCGCTGCACAGAGATCAAGAATTCTTAATGGTTGTGAAAGATCAACCGTTTGCGCCAATGCTTGTTCTAATAACATACTGCTGGCTTCCTGCACATAATAACAACCCGCATGAAAAAGCGGATCGAACGTAAAGGAAGGACGCTGAGAGAGATAGTAGCCGTATTGAGACCAGAGAACTTTAGAATTTAGATTTTGGATTTTAGACTGTTTGGCAGGATTAATCCTGATTGACGTTACTTGTTCACCCGATGCATGTACTTTTTCAAAAGCTTCCTTATCAAACCCTTTGATACCAGTTAATGAATTTAAAAATGTTTCAGGTAAATGCACTTTCCAAAACTATAAACAAACTTCCAACTATCAACTCTCAACCCTTAACTTAAAAAGCTTTTTTTATCATCACACTTATTGCCTGCTGCACCTGCTGCGTATAAGTATCCATTGTTTTTGAAACGATTTCAATATTTTCCTGTGCCTCTTTCCAGTTTCCCTGTTCAATGGCCTCACGGATACCCGGCAATGTTTTTACCCCATAACCCGTATAATAACCCGGTGCATAGATTTGATGCTTATACCATGACCTCCTCGGTAATCCTTTTTCATTGATCAGGCTTCTTTCTATCTTAAATAAAATTTCATTCAGTTCATTTTGCTTATCTGCCGGTAACAGGATGGCGCTTGCATATTGTTTCTGTAATTCTTCAGAACTCTTTTTCAATTGCACCATCGAATTCTCGAGGTCGCTGAAATTGAGAAAAGGCACCACCTCCTTCACCTTTGGAGCATTGTAAGTTTTTGTCGGGTCTTTTGCCAGGTCATACAGTTTATCCTGGATCATTTTATTGTCCTGATCGGTTTCGGTTCTTGTATTGTCAACCAGTGTTTTCAGTTCCGCAACATAATCAGCAACTGTTTTATAAAAACTATTCACATCAAATGGCAATACATCTGCATTGGCCATTCTCATCATAGCCCTACCGGCAGTTTTTGATAATGTCACTCCATATTTAAAACCGGGATCTTTGAATTTTACAAAATGATCGTAGGAATCATAAATGGAATGATATTCTCCGCCACTACCCTCTCCGCCAAAACCAAGATTCATGGATGCAATTCCTAAAAACTGAAGAAAGCCAGACCAATCGGAACCTGCACCCAGCGCACCGAGTTTGATATTTTTATTGCCCAGCAATTTTGCTCTTGCTATTTTATCAGCAGTTACAATGGCATTAGCATATTTTCTTTCTTTAATACTCACCCCTGTTTGCGGATCAATAACATCATTGGCTATCTCATTAAAAAATGGTTCTAATGTATGTGAACCTGATGCGCCAATAAAACCACGGGAGTTACCATCTGTATTCAGATAAAAGACTGCTTTTTTTCTTAACTCCTCCTGGTGATCTTCTGCCCACTCTGTTGAGCCCAGCAGGGCAGGCTCCTCACCATCCCATGCACAATACACCAATGTACGTTTTAACTTAAATCCTTTTTTTACCAGCTCACCAATAGCTCTTGCTTCTTCCATTTCTGCCACCATGCCGCTGATAGGATCATCTGCGCCATTTACCCAGGCATCATGATGATTACCACGAATGATCCATTCGTCGGGCAATTCAGTTCCCGGCAATTTGGCAATCACATCATATAATTGTTTTATATCCCAGTTGAATTGCAATTTCAAATGCACTTTGTCTTTGCCCGGACCCACATGATAAGTGATCGGCAATCCGCCTCTCCATGCTGCAGGTGCCACTTGTCCACCCAATGATTGCAGTAATGGTAATGCATCTTCATAAGAGATGGGCAACACAGGAATTTTCATAATAGTAATGGCGTCCTTAATCTCCAATCGCTTTGCATCTTTTGTTGCACCGATACCCGGAGTCAAAGGGTCGCCGGGATAAACAGGCATATCCATCACCGAACCACGCTGAACACCATCCTTCGGACGAAAAGCACCTTCAGGATAAACATCACCAGCAGAATACCCATCATCTTCCGGATCAGAATAAATGATGCAACCAATAGCGCCATGTTCCGCAGCAACTTTTGGTTTAATACCTCTCCACGATCCCCCATATTTAGCAATCACAATTTTTCCTTTTACATCTATTCCCATTCTTTCCAGTTCGTCATAGTCTGATGGAATACCACGATTGACAAAAACCATTTCTGCCATTACATCACCATCGGCAGAATAGGCATTATATGACGGAAGTTGTTCAGCTTTTTGCCCGGAAGTTTTATCAGTCGCCAATGCTGATTCTTCCAGCTTTGCTTTATAAGGTTTATCACCAAGTAATTCAAGTTGTCTGAATTTAGGTGTTGGAAACAACACGAAGTAAGATGCAATTTCGGTTTGATAACCCCATTGCTTAAAGAGGTTGGCCATATATTCAGCATTCGCTTTATCCTGCGGGCTGCCCACATGATGTGGATGAGAGGACAGGAACTGCATCCATGTATCCAGGTTTTTAGCATTAAGCTGTGCATCAAATTGTTTTTCCCAGTCTATTTGTTTTGCTGCATTGGCATCTGTAAAGCCCATTATTTTTTGGGCATTTGTTGCTGTAACTAAAAGCAGGAACATCAAAACAATGTTCAATTGTTTCATAATCGTGGTTTTTATTAAAGCTGAAAGATACTTTAATGAAATTGAATTTGGGAAGAATAATTCACTGGAGAATTGTCAAAATTCTCATTAATCCCATAGCAAAAGAGTTGATCACAGATTTTTTATTTCCCCAATCAAATCCTGCAATACCTTCTTTGCATCGCCAAATAACATGGAGGTTTTGGGCCGGAAGAAAAGATCATTATCAATTCCTGCATAACCGGGTTTCATGGTTCTTTTATTTACAATCACAGTTTTGGCAAGTTCCACATCCAGGATAGGCATTCCATATATTGGAGAAGAAGGATCAGTTTTTGCAGCTGGGTTTACTACATCATTAGCCCCGAGAATTAGAACAACATCAGTGGTTGGAAATTCTTCATTGGCATTTTCCATTTCAAGCAATTTTTCATAACTCACATCTGCTTCAGCTAATAATACATTCATATGTCCGGGCATACGGCCAGCCACCGGATGAATGGCATATTTTACAGTTACACCTTTTTCTTCCAGAATTTTTTCCAACTCATGGCAGGCATGCTGTGCCTGGGCTACGGCCAAACCATATCCCGGCACGATCAATACTTTATTGGCATAACTCATTACCACGGCTGTATCGCTGAGTGAAATTTCTTTATAAGCGCCCTGCTGTTTTGCTGCGCCACCGCTTGCTTTTGCCCCGGCGCCAAATGAACCAATCAATACATTCATGATTGAGCGGTTCATGGCCTTACACATCAATATCGTTAGCAATGTTCCGGCTGCACCAACAAGAATACCACCGGTCATCATTACTTTATTATCATATAGAAAACCGCCACAGGCCGCCGCCACACCAGTGAAAGAGTTGAGTAAAGAAATTACAACCGGCATATCAGCGCCCCCGATGGGCAACACAAACATGATACCATAAAGAAGAGACAATGCAAACAATATATAAACTATGGTATGTGACGATTCCGGAGTTGCTGTAATAATCCAGACAGCCACGCCTATTGCAGCTAATAACAGGAGAATATTTACAATATGCTGGCCATTGAATGAAAAGTCTTTAAATGTGCCATTTAATTTTCCCCATGCCACCATACTACCGGCAAAGGAAACACTGCCGATGATAAGTCCTGCGAAAATAATCACAAGTTTACTTGCCGGCTCCTGGCTTATATTTTCTATGTGACTGAATTCTACGATTGAAATCAATGCTGCACAGGCGCCTCCCATTCCATTAAACATACTCACCATTTCCGGCATAGCCGTCATCTTTACTTTTTTGGCAGCCAGGGTGCCGATGATAGCACCAATAAATATTCCACCGAATATCCATCCATAGTTATGCAACCTGGTGCCGTTATCGTCTTTGTATAAAAAGATAGTTCCTAAAATGGCAACTGTCATTCCAAAAGCTGCTACCAGGTTTCCTTTTCTTGCCTTAGCCGGGTTTGAAAGCATTTTCAAACCAAGAATAAAAGTGATGGCTCCGACAAGATAACAAAGTGTAAGTATGTTAAGTTCCATAAAAAAAACCCTCTGACTCCCCCTAAAGGTGGAGAATCCACTCACAGCCCAAATAGCAGTAAGTGAATTATTATTTTTTATTATTTACTAAAAAACCAAAGATTATTCAAACTTTAAAAAAATTCCGTAAGTCCCTTTAGGGATTTAGGGTTTCTTTTTTTTCTTCGAAAACATTTCCAGCATCCTGTCTGTTACTACAAACCCACCTACCACATTCAGGGTACCCAGGATAACAGCCAGGAATCCAAGAACCAATGCCAGGTAATTATCGTTTTCAGCTTTGCCCATCACAATGATGGCCCCGATGATTACTACACCATGTATCGCATTGGCACCACTCATCAGCGGCGTATGCAATACACTTGGCACATGACCTATCACTTCAATTCCTACAAAAATCATCAGGATAACTATGTAAATTATTTGCTGATTGGTGGTAATCCAGTTAAAAAAAGGTTCCATAAATTTATTTTAGTCGGTCATTTGTTATTTCCCCATTATGAGTCATACAACTTCCTTTTACCAGGTCATCTTCCCAGTTCAGATTAATTGTACCTTCTTTTGTTATTATCAGCTGTAAAAAGTTCAGCACATTTTTTCCAAATACTTTGCTGGCATCAGAAGGCATCGTGGCCTGTAAATTGGAATTACCCACAATGCTTACTCCATTAAACACAACTGTTTCATTATTTTTTGTAAGAGGTGTGTTACCGCCAGTAGCGGCAGCAATATCAATTATTACGGAACCGGAACGCATGGCCTTTATCATTTCTTCCGTAATTAATATTGGAGCTTTTTTACCCGGTATTTGTGCTGTTGTAATTACAATATCGGCTTTGGCTATACTCTCTGCAATTTTTGCTTTCTGCCGCTGTATAAAATCTTCGCTCTGTTCCACCGCATATCCTCCTGCCTTGCTGGCATCGGCTGCACCTTCTACTTCAACGAATTTTGCGCCAAGACTTAATACTTCTTCTTTAACCGCCGGCCTTGTATCAAATACTTCTACCACTGCGCCCAGTCTTTTTGCTGTTGCAATTGCCTGCAAACCTGCCACCCCTGCACCAAGAATAAGCAGCTTGGCCGGTTTAATACTTCCGGCAGCGGTCATAAACATCGGAAAGTATCTTGAATACATATTAGCTGCTGTAAGCACCGCTTTGTAACCGGCAATATTGGCTTGCGAACTCAGCACATCCATGGCCTGTGCCCTGGTAGTACGGGGCAGCATATCCAAAGAAAAAGTAGTAATGCCAGCAGCAGCCCACTGTTTCATCATATCGTTATTAAACAATGGCTGGTATACACCAATCAGCACCTTTGATTTTAAATTACTGATCTCAGACTGCCCAGGCTGATAAATACTTAAAATAATGTCAGCAGCTGCCAGTACTTCGGCACGGCTCACAATTTGTGCCCCTGCCTTTTCATAATCATCATTGCTGCAAAAGGCTTTGTCCCCGGCGCCAGCTTCTACAATTACTTTAATATTTTTTTTGCTGAGGGTGGTAACCGCTTCGGCCAGAAGGGATACTCTGGTTTCATGGGCGGGTTCTTTGAGCAGACCAATCGTCATAATGAATCTTTATTATGTATAGAAAAATAAATTTTCTAATGGCCGCTAAGGTATAGATTTTTTTAAGAGTGCAATACCCGGAAATATTGATTTTATTCAGCTCCCCGCATGTTTTTAATCATTCTCAGAATCGAATCTTAAAATGTTGTTTTTCCCTGAATTCCTGCCGGAAAAGGACAATTCCTACAAAAAAAAGATCAATTGTGCAGCAGACAACCGGATGTTTACTAATGATTTCCCATGCCTCCTCCATTTCCCCGCTCCAGTGGATATCGTCGAAGACAAGAATAGAATCATTATTTATTTTAGGCAATAGTTGCTGAAAATATCTTTCTGTGGGTTCCCGGCGATGATTGCCGTCAATAAATGCAAAGTCTACAGCCTTTAGTTCACTGACAACAGACGATAATGTGCTGTCAAAATTTCCTGTCTCAATTGAGACGTTTTGCAACTCCAGTAACTTAAAATTATTATTTGCAATAGCAGCCACTTCATTTGCCCCTTCCAGTGTAAGGATTTTGCTTCCCGGTCTTGCTAGTGACAAATAAGATGTGGTGATGCCCAAAGATGTTCCCAATTCAAGAATTATATCAGGCTTATATTCTTTTATCATCCTGAATAATAATTGACCGAACTTTTTAGGCTTGGCAGCCGATTTAGCAATAGAAGAAATTGTTCGCCGATTAGTTTTTGCCACAGATGAGCCTGCTCCAAAATCCTCAATAGCCAGCGTTGTCTTATTCTTGAATAAACTTTCCCTCAGGCCTTCTGCTATTTTATATTCAGGGTAGTAATGCTTATCATTCAGCACACGAGTAATAAAACGAAAAATGAATGGCGAATGAATGCCATGACCATTTCGACTTGAAGCAGTAAGATAATAGGCAAGATATTTTCTGGCTAACTGCCATTTGGAATACATAGCTGAAAATAATAAATTAGAAATAAAAAATAAGAAATGAGAAAGTGTTTCCTGGTTTGAGAAATGCTCAACTTTCTGATTTCACATTTCTAATTATTTCTTTCTCATTCTACCCGATCCTCTCCCACACCTGGAAAGAATAATTGTATGCATTTTTCTCATCAGCCTCATAGTTCTGCTGGCTCATCAGGTGCCATTCTTCCGGATTTAGTGATGGGAAAAAAGTATCGGCCTCCGGCTCCGCCTCCACACGGGTAAGATAAATGCGACGGGCTTTATCAAAAAGTAATTTGTAAATTTCTCCTCCCCCAATTACCATTGCTTCCTTAGCATCGGATTCTTTTACTACAAACAATGCATCTTCAATATTCTTCACGGTAATTACATCTTCAGCTTTCCATCCCGGCTGGCGGGTAATAACAATATTCTTGCGGCCGGGAAGAGCCTTTCCCAATGATTCAAAAGTTTTTCTTCCCATCACGATTGGCATGCCCCAGGTAATGTTTTTAAAATGCTTCATATCATTGGGTAAATGCCAGGGCATCCTGCCATCTTTTCCGATGGCATTGTTGGTGGCAGCAGCGACGATGAGAGAGATAGTCATACCCCCAGTTTTAATCCCAAAGTTGAAAATTCTTTTTGCCCCTAAAGGGGAATTTTTGAAAATTCATTTATCAGGAGAGTGAATTAATTTAATACAAATGTAACCACACCTGATTTCTTTAAACAATTTTGTATAAAATAATGACTGATTGAACTAAGTCTCCCCTTTAGGGGGACAGGGGGTCTACACCGCCACCGGTGCTTTTATCGCCGGATGGCACTGATAATTTTCCAATGTGAAATCCTCAAACTTAAAATCAAAAATGCTTTTTACATCCGGGTTCAGCTTCATTGTTGATAAAGGAAACGGGGACCTGCTCAACTGCAGGTTCACCTGTTCCATATGATTGCTGTAAATATGCACATCGCCGAATGTATGAATAAACTCACCCGGCTCCATGTCGCATACCTGTGCAATCATCATTGCCAATAATGAGTAAGACGCAATATTAAAAGGCACACCAAGGAACACATCTGCACTCCTTTGATATAACTGGCATGAAAGCCTGCTTCGTAACTCCCCCTTCAGGGGGTTGGGGGGTGTGACGTAAAATTGAAACATCGTATGACAAGGCATCAGTGCCATCTTTTGCAACTCAGCCACATTCCATGCATTTACAATTAAACGCCTGCTATCAGGGTTTGTTTTTACTTGTGTGATTAAATCAGAAACCTGGTCCACTACTTTACCATCTTTACCTTCCCAGCTACGCCATTGCTTGCCATATACCGGGCCTAGTTCACCATTTTCATCTGCCCATTCATCCCAGATTTTTACGCCGTGTTCTTTCAGGTAAGCAATATTCGTCTCCCCTTTTAAAAACCAAAGCAGTTCATGAATAATACTTTTCAGGTGAACTTTTTTGGTTGTGACCAGCGGAAATCCTTTTTGCAGATCAAAACGCATCTGGTAGCCAAAACAACTTTGCGTGCCGGTTCCGGTGCGGTCGGCTTTATGAACACCAGTATCAATAATATGCTGTAGAAGATTGAGGTATTGCTGCATGAATGCAAGTTAGGGAGAAAGCGGCGGGCTGTGAGCTATGAGTTGTGAGATGTGGGGAAACTGTGGATTCACTACATTTGGAATAATGAAAAGGTTATTGATACTTCTTTACCTAATGCCGACATTCTGTTTAAGCCAGATTGCGAAATTTTCTGAATTGCGGCTAAAGCCTTTGTCAGAAAAATTTAATTATGACTCTACTACTATCTTCTATCCGCTTGTAAAACTTGATGATAATCACATTGCAGAAAAGATTAACGACGTAATAAGAAAAACAATATTATTCGAAGGTGAAGATGAAGATTCCTTGGTCAGTCTTGATTCTGCGCTTCAATCTCAGGCAAATGACGTATTAACAAATCTTTCTTACGAAATAGCATTCAATAAGAAGGGAATATTATCTCTGGAATTTTATCTTGAAGGTGTTGCTGCTTATCCTACTTTTTGGAAGGAGTATCTGAATTTTGACTTGAAAACAGGTGAAGCAATTTCTACAAAAGATATTATCAAAGAAGAAAAATACAATGAGTTCATAAAGCTGGTAACAGCAAGAAAAGCTGCAGCCATGAAATCATATAAATTTGAAATGAAAAAAGAACTTGATGCAAAAAGGATAACCAAAGAAGATTATTATTTCGCAATGAATTATGCAAAAGAAAATTGCAACACTAGTTCTTCATTGGAAAAATTCAAGTTGAGCAAATCCTTTCTTCAGATTTTTGACGATTGCGAATTCCCTCACATGTGGCTTGCGTTGGGACCAACAATTGAACTTAAGTTTAAATTATCTTCAATCAGGCAATTTATTAAAGAAGATGTTTATAAAAAACTCACTCTGTAAGAAAGGAGTTAGCAATCAACTATGAGTAGCGCTTTGTGAGGAAGAGGTAGATCGAAGAAAAATTCAAAGAAAAGAAACACCCTGTATATTTGTGATTAGTATAAAAATATTAATGAAAAAAATATTCTACTTAATACTCGTTTGCTTTTTTTCCCTTGCTGCCTCCGGCCAAACTTCTTATTCGGACAGCATTTTGCAATACCAGGAAGGTTATAAAAAAGATCTTTACTCAATAATAAAAAATGATACTGCTTTTGTCAGATTTTTCCCAATTGATTCATCATACCGTGTAATGGCGACAGTTGAAAAATTGCAAGGACAATTTTTTTTCCCGATGCCTACATCGGGTGAAAAAATACATCAGGCAATCCGGTATGCACTGATAAAATTCAATCTTCACGGTAAAAAGTATGAGTTGTTCGCTTACCAACTGGCTTTCCTTATGAATAATGATAAGCATAAAGAAGATTTCTTCATTCCCTTTACCGATAGCACAAGCGGAATAGACAGCTATGGCGGTGGCAAATACATTGATTTTATTATTGGAGATATTATACCTGATAATAAACTACTTATTGACTTCAACAAGTCCTACAATCCCTATTGTGCTTTCAGAAGTGGTTATAATTGTCCAATCCCACCAAAAGAAAATGATTTATCAGCAGAAATAAAAGCAGGAGAAATGAATTTTGGCAAGTCAAAACATTAACGACTATTTCTCCTCTCCAACTCTTTTTTTATCAACCCCAACTCCCTTCCTGTTTGTCCTTTTACTGAAGTATTTTCCTGTGCCCGGCGCATTAAATAAGGTATTACATCTTTAATAGGGCCAAAGGGCAAATATTTACTTACACTGCAACCGGCATGCGCCAGGTTGAAGGTGATATTATCACTCATACCATATAACTGGCTCCAGTGCACATGAGGATGACTTAATGGCAACCCTTTTTCCTGCAGTAATTGCGCCGCATACATATTGCTGTACTCATTATGCGATGCCACCACCAGCGCCACCCGGTCTATATGGTCAATGCAGAATTTGATGGTGTCATTAAAGTCTTTGTCGCTGGCTTCTTTATCCGGATGAATGGGTGAAGGATAACCCATCTCCGCCGCCCTCTTTCTTTCTTTCTCCATATAAGCTCCTCTTACCAGCTTGGCACCGAGAATAAAATTTCTTTCTTTCGCTGCTTCATAAGAATCACTCAAAAACTTTTGCCGGTCGGTACGGTAATGTTGTGTAGTATTAAAAACAATCGGTCTTTCTTTATTAAATGTATCCATCATCATGATGGTAAGAGCATCCAGTGGCTCCTGTATCCATGTTTCCTCTGCATCAATAGACACTGAGATTTTTTTTGCTGCCGCAGCCTCGCAAACCCTCATCATACGAAACCGGATACGATGCCATTCTTCTTTTTCTTCACCAGGCAATTCCTCCACTGCTTTTAAATATCTTTTCATCAGCGATCCTTCCTGCCGGCGCATCAGGCTGTCCATTTTTTCAAGCAGGGCAAACCTCGACATTCCGGTCATCTTTACACTCATAAATGGGATATTGGGTTGTGTGGCAGCATAATTAATAACCCGGATAAATTCATTGCAGGCATGCTCGAAGTTTTCTTCTCCTTCTTTTCCTTCTACGGCATAATCAAGAATGACCTGCACATTATAATCACCCAGCATTTTTGCAACTACTGTAGTTTGTTCCAGCGTTTCACCTCCCACAAACTGGGCAAAGATGGTTTTACGGATAAGTCCTTTTACCGGCAATCCGACATTAACTGACCAGGGTGCCAGACGAATTCCCATTTTTACAATCCAGGGGTTGCCCATCATTGAAAAAAGGAAACGGGCTTTTTTAAGTTGCTTACTCGTTTTGTATTGAAAGGCAACGGCGGTGTTATCAAAAGAAATACCAGGCAGTGATGATTCCATAGCAATCGTATTAATTGGGCAAAAGTAATTGTTTCATCCTTTCAAAAAAATGAGTAAATAAGAAAGCTACCTGAGCTTCGTCATGATTTGAATACCTTTGCCCAAATTTTATTTTATGGAAGAAAAAAATGTGGCAGGCAGTTTAATTATTATGACTGAAATCGTGTTACCCAATGACACCAATGTGCATGGTAGCCTGATGGGGGGCCGACTGATGTACTGGATGGACATAGCTGCTGCTTTGTCAGCACAAAAACATAGTAACGCACCGGTGGTTACCGCCTCCGTTGATAATATTTCTTTTGAAAATCCCATCAAACTGGGAAACGTAGTGCACATTGAGGCAAAAATTACAAGGGCCTTTAATAGTTCCATGGAAATTCACCTGAATGTTTGGGGAGAAGACATGACAGAACAATACAAATACAAAAGCAATGAGGCGTATTACACTTTTGTAGCTCTTGACTCTAACCGGAAGCCAAAACCGGTTCCACAAATAATTCCTGAGACAGAAGAAGAAAAAAGACTCTTCGACGGTGCTTTGAGAAGAAGACAGCTTAGATTGATTCTTGGTGGAAAACTAAAACCGAATGATGCCACAGAATTAAAGGCATTATTTGTGAAAGACTAATTCAGGTTGCAGGAATCATTTATCCCTTGTAAGCCAGTGATGCCCACCCATCATCATATATTTTTTACTTTGTTCAATCGCATCCATGATTTGTGCAAGAATAAGTTCTGATGGTGCATCATAATCTATTACCAGTGGTTCTTTAAATGTAACAGACAGAGTTGTGCCTTTCTTCTTAAATTTCAATCCCTTTTTATTAAAAGCCCGCCAGAAACCATTTATCACAACCGGAATTACAATAGGCTTTTTTTGTTTTATGATCAGCGCTGTGCCTTTTCTTCCGGGGGCAAAGGGCTTGGTGGTTCCCTGCGGAAAAGTGATGACCCAATTATTTTCCAATGCTCTTGTAATTTTCCTGGTATCAGAAGGATCCAACCCCTTCCTGATTTCTTTGCCTTCTGCCTTCCACGTTCTCTTTACGGTTAAACCGCCAGCCAGTAAAAATAATTTGCTGATAAAGCTACCTTTCATTGTTTCTTCTGCTGCCACGTAATTCACCCGGGTGAATGGATTGAGAAGATAATAAGGAACACCCAGCCGGTTCTTTTTTCCCCATTTAACAGCGCAAAAAATGTGAAGAAAGGTAATTACATCGGCGAAATATGTCTGGTGATTACTGACAAACAGCACATTCTCCGGAGGAAGGTTTTTAAAATGTTCTGTGCCGGATATTTTCAATTTATTCACCCATGCAAGACCGGGATAAGAAAACAAGCCTACAAAAAAATAGACCATCTTCCTGACGGGATGAAAATTTCTTAATCTCTCTTTAATGGAAAGCATACAGTTTTTTTTGTCAGGCAATGATGGCTCAATTTAAGAAATTGCAGGCGAAACATAAGAATAACAGCGAAGTAGCGGGCAAAAAAAGGCCCCCTGTTATTTGCAGGAGGCCTTTGTATTTACTTTCAGAATTATTCAGGTTTTGCTTCTTCAGCAGTGCCTGCTTCTTCATTTCCACTTTCCATTTTCTTCTTCAGGTCAGCTAAAATGCCAAGATCGCCTAAAGTAGCCTTCTCCACTTTACTCTGCACATTCTTTACAGCTTTTCTTGTTTTGTCGGCTTCAGCCCTTGCTTCTTTTTTAACGGCTTCTGCTTCTTCTACCTGGCCCTGTTCCCAGATTCGTGTATGAGAAACCACAATGCGTTTTTCATTGCGGTCAAACTCAATCACCATAAACTGTGCTGTTTCGTCTGCTACAATACTCTTTCCATCTTCCTTGGTAAGATGACGATTGGGAGCAAATCCTTCCAGGCCATAAGTTAATTGAACAGTGGCGCCTTTATCATCACGACGGCTTACAGTTCCATCATGAATACTACCGACAGCAAATGTGTCTTGCAAAGTATTCCAGGGATCTTCTTCCAGTTGCTTATGACCTAATTGCAATTTGCGGTTCTCTTTATCAATTCCCAGGATCGCTACATCAATATTAGCGCCTACCTTAGTATATTCACCCGGATGGTTAAAGCGTTTCAACCAGCTCAGGTCGCTGATATGAATCATGCCACCGATGCCCGGTGCCAGTTCTACAAATACGCCGTAATTAGTAATATTTTTTACCAATCCGGTATGACGGCTACCTTCTGCAAATTTCACTTCGATATCATTCCATGGATCAGGTGATAATTGCTTAATCGATAAACTCATCTTACGGCTGGCTTTATCCAGCGTAACGATTTTAGCTTCATGCTCATCACCCAGTTTGAAAAATTCTTTGGCATTGATAGGTGTATTAGCCCATGTAATTTCAGATACATGCACCAATCCTTCTACGCCGGGCTGAATTTCGAGGAAAGCACCGTAATCTTCAATATTGACCACTTTCCCTTTTACTACATTTCCTTCAACAATATTTTCTGCCAATACATCCCATGGATGCGGTGTCAGTTGTTTTAATCCAAGGCTAATACGTTTTTTCTCATCATCGAAATCAAGTACTACCACATTGATCTTCTGATCAAGTTTCAATATTTCAGTTGGGTGAGAAATCCGTCCCCATGAAATATCAGTGATATAAAGTAATCCATCCAGACCTCCCAAATCCATAAAGGCGCCAAAGTCAGTAATGTTTTTCACCGTTCCTTCCAGCACCTGGCCTTTCTCCAGTTTACTCATGATCTCAGCCCTTTGTGCTTCAATATCGCTTTCAATAAGAGCTTTGTGAGATACAACGGCATTCTTAATAGTTTCATTAATCTTCACCACTTTGAACTCCATTGTTTTTCCTACAAACTGATCATAATCTGTAACAGGCTTCACATCAATTTGTGAGCCCGGTAGGAATGTTTCCATTCCAAATACATCTACAATCAAACCGCCTTTTGTTTTAGATGTAACTAAGCCAGTAATCACTTCGCCGGTTTTATGTACTTCCACAATTCTCTCCCATGCACGGGTAATGCGGGCCTGGCGACGGCTCAGGTTAAGATGTCCTTCCCTGTCTTCTTTTTCCACAATCATTACTTCCACTTCATCTCCAACAGCCAGGTTAGGTAAGTCACGGAATTCATTCAATGAAATCAATCCATCGCTTTTAAATCCAATGTTCAGTACTACGTCAGTTTTTGTCAAACCAACCACAGTGCCTTTCATCATTTGTCCATCGTCAAGTTGCACAAAAGTGTCATCATACACTTTGTGATACTTTTCTTTTTCTTCTTCATTGTAAGAGGTAATGTTGCGTTTGTCAACGCTCCAGTCAAAATCATCATGAGCAGTAATCACCGGCTCTGCTTTTGCCGGAGTTGGCTCCTCCACAGGTGCAGTTGTTGTCGCTGTAGATACTTCTGTATTTTCAGAAGCAGTCTCCTGTGCATCAGCGTTTAATTGTTTTCGAATAATGTTTTCAAACATGATAAAATAGTCCCGAAGGGTTTTATTTTCGGGGCAGCAAAGATAAGAGAATATAGTCTATAATCGGGATAGAAAATACCAGAGTTTTCATGCATTACCGCAGGTTGCAATAGCTTGATTTAGTTTTAATTACGAGCAAAAATTTAGCAGCCCATTGTTGACTATATGCCAATTCTTTCTATATTCACAAAAAAAAAATTGCTGTATCAATTTCTAAAAATACTCTCCCGTCTTGCCATGTTAGTATGGTGCAGGAGGGTTATTATCAACAAACCAGATTTTTTAAAAGAAAAAGGGCCATTGCTGATAGCCAGCAATCATCCTAACTCTTTTTTGGATTCAGTTATTCTTGACACGATATTCCATCAGCCCGTCTGGAATCTGGCGAGAGGAGATGCTTTTAAAAATAAAGTAATTAGCAGAATCCTCAGAGCACTAAAAATGTTTCCTGTTTACCGCACCAGTGAAGGAACAGAGAATCTATCAGAAAATTATAAAACATTTGATGCCTGCCTTTCAATATTCAGGCAAAATGGTGTTGTTGCAATTTTTAGCGAGGGAAAATGCATTAATGAATGGCATCTCCGTCCTTTGAAAAAAGGAACAGCCAGGCTTGCAATAAAAGCCTGGGAAGAAAACATTCCGCTAAAAGTGCTGCCTGTAGGAATCAACTACAGTTCATTTCAACGTTTTGGGAAAAATATTTTTATAAATTTTGGTGATCTCATAGTCAAAGAAGATATTAATTTCAGTGAACCCGATGGTCTTCGTCATCAATCTTTCAATTCTAAATTACAGGCACAACTGGAGCAGTTGGTTTTTGAAATACCGAAAGGTGATAAACAAAAGCAAAAGGAGATTCTTGAGTTAAGGCCTTCTTTATTAATAAAATTTTTATTAATTATCCCTGCTGTCATTGGCTGGCTGATTCATTTACCAATCTATCTGCCACTTAAGAAATTTACATGGAAACGAACACATGATAATGATCATTTCGACTCTGTAATCATTGCTATTCTTTTATTTGTGTACCCCTTATTCCTTCTGATCATTACATTCGTTATATTGATCCTCACAAAATGCTGGTGGGCACTGTTTCTCTTATTGGCGATGCCTTTTACTGCATGGTCATATAGCCAGTTAAAACCGCAATTAGATAAATAGGATCACAAAGACAAATTTGCTATATTTTTTGCAGCAATCCATCCGCTTGTCCATGCATGCTGAAAATTGAAACCACCGGTAATTCCATCCACATCGAGCACTTCTCCGGCGAAAAAAAGGTTGGGAACTTTCTTGCTCATCATCGTATTCGGATTCACTTCATTTAGTCCGATACCACCAGCAGTAACAAATTCTTCTTTAAATGTTGTTTTGCCTTTTACATTAAACTCACAACTGCACAAATGCCTAATAAGCCTGTTGGCTTCTTTTACCGACAGATCAGCCCATCGTATTTTTTTTTTAATTTCAGCGTATTCTAATAAAAATTCCCAAAGACGTTGTGGCAAACCAAACGGGTTTTTGTTGTCTATTTTTTTTGAAGCCTGGTCAAACCGAAGCTGCTGAATTTTTTTTGCCATTTGCGACTCACTGAAATCAGGAAGCCAGTTAATGCTTATTCCAAATTCCCAATTCCTTTCCTTTAACTCTCTTGCTCCCCATGCACTCAAGCGCAACACTGCGGGGCCGCTTAGCCCCCAGTGCGTAATAAGTAAAGGACCTTCTTGCTCTAATTTTGTTCCAATGATCTTCACCTTTGTATTTTCAACACTTACACCCATCAGTTTAGTTAGTGGATGCTTGGGTATGTTAAAAGTAAATAGAGAGGGAACCGGGTCTTCAATTAAATGTCCCAAATTCTTTAACCAATCAAACATGGAGGATTTTGGATAACCACCTGATGCAATACATACGAAGTCGGAGGTCAGAATTCTGGAATCTGATAATTCCATCTGAAGCTTATCTCCTTCCTGCTTCAGACCTCTGACTTCAGTATTCATCATTATCTCAACTCCGTATTTATCTGCTTCTTTCAGCAGGCAATCAATGATTGACTGGGATGAATCAGAAGCAGGAAAAACTCTGCCGTCTGCTTCAGTTTTTAGTGCTACTCCTCTTTCTTTAAACCATTGAATGGTGTCTGGTGTAAAAAACTGGTGAAAAGCTTTTTTCACAAAGTGTTGCCCCCGTGGATACTTTTTACTCAACTCAGCAATGTCAAAACAAGCATGGGTTACATTACATCTGCCTCCGCCACTTACTTTTACTTTTGCCAATAACTTGTTTGTCTTTTCAAGGAGAATAATTTTTAATGCCGGGTTCATTCTTGCCGCATTCACTGCGCAAAAAAAACCGGCTGCCCCGCCGCCTATTACTGTAAGCTGTTTTGGCAATGCTCAATTTTTAGCAATGAAAGTCGAAGTTTTATCAGGTTCATTTCAATATGGTTAAAACTATAACAGGCCAAATAACCTGGTCTCTCTCTTTAAAAATCGCTGTATAAATTTGGATTACTCTTTTCAGCAGCTTCAATAATGCTATAGTCAGAAAGTATATCTGCCTTTTCTTTTCTTACACATATATCATGTTCGAAATGGACGGAAGGCTTTCCATCTTTTGTTCTTACTGTCCATCCATCCTCTTCTGTATAAACATCTCTTTTACCCAAGTTAATCATGGGTTCAATGGCCAGCACCAGGCCCTCCTTTAATTTTGGACCACTACCCCTTTTACCATAGTTAGGCACTTGCGGATCTTCATGGAGGCTTCTTCCCAGTCCATGCCCTACCAATTCTCTCACCACACCATAACCATTCTCTCGTTCAGTGTAATTCTGTATGGCAAAAGCAATATCCCCCACCCTGTTTCCTGCTACCCCTTTTTCAATTCCCTTATATAAAGATTCCTTTGTTACTTTTATGAGCTTTATCACCGCTTCACCGGGATTACCAATGGAAAAAGTATAAGCATGATCACCATGCCAACCATTCAGTATTACTCCAATATCAATAGAAATAATATCTCCTTCTTTCAGTTCTTTTTTGCCGGGAAATCCGTGTACCACCACATCATTTACAGAAATGCAGGAATTAAAAGGATAACCCCTGTAATTTAAAAAAGAGGGAATGGCATGATGATCCCTGATAAAACCACCTATCATTTGATCAATAGAAAGTGTTGTTATTCCCGGCTTCAACAAAACAGCTACTTCGCTAAGTGTTTTGCTCACCAGCAAAGCGCTTTGCCTCATCAGTTCCACTTCTTCATTTGATTTATAGATCATCATACACGCAAATATCCGTTAAAAAACGAAACCCGCCTTGCCTGAGGCGAGACGGGTTCTGGTTATATAAATAAAAAATCTTTTAATACTGAACCGCTGAAGTTGTTTGCCGTCCCTGAATGCGGCCGCTCTTCATCAGGCCATCATATTGCCTCATCAGTAACTGTGTTTCTATCTGTTGCAAGGTATCCAGTATTACCCCAACCATAATCAGCAATGAGGTACCGCCAAAAAATGTAGAGAACCCTTGTGTAACTCCAAACCGCTGTGCAATACCCGGCAATATACCAACAAAAGCAAGCAGAACAGCTCCGGGAAAAGTTATCCTGTCCATAATGTTTCCAATATAATCAGCCGTAGGCTGACCGGGTTTTACACCAGGAATAAACCCATTATTTTGCTTCAGGTTATCTGCGATTTGCTTGGGATTAAAAATTAATGCTGTATAGAGAAAAGTAAATCCGATTACAACAGTACCATAAATGAGCATGTACCCGAAATTCCTGTGATCTGTCAATACACCTCCTAATCCCTGTTTACTCCCTAATGTAAAAATGGTGGGTATAAATATTATAGCCTGTGCAAAGATAATAGGCATTACTCCCGCACTGTTTACCTTCAATGGTAAAAACTGCCGGGCTCCGCCAAATTGCCGGTTCCCTACTATTTGCTTCGCATAATTTACAGGCACTTTTCTTACGCCTTGTATCAGCAGGATGCAACCCATGATAATGGCAATAAGGATGGCAATCTCAATAATAAATATTAGTATATCTCCGCTACGGTTCGACTTGTGTGTTAACTCCTGAATAAAATTTTGCGGCAGACGGGCCACAATACCAATCATGATAATTAATGAAGTACCATTGCCCAGCCCTTTGTCTGTAATTTTTTCGCCCATCCACATAACAAACAAAGTGCCTGCTGTTAATACAACAACAGTAGTCAGCCAGAAATAAGAAGGTGAATATCCCGCCATCATCCCACCCTGGGAAGTCAGCGTTTCCAGGTATTTAACGTAAGCCGATGCCTGTAAGGTGGTAACTGCAACGGTAAGATACCGGGTGTACTGAGTAATTTTTTTACGACCACTGTCACCCTCTTTCTGCATCTTTTGAAACTTGGGTACCAGTACTGTCATCAATTGCATAAAAATAGATGCAGAAATGTAAGGCATAATACCTAATGCAAAAATGGAAGCATTGTTGAAAGCGCCTCCTGAAAAAGCATCAATTAACCCAAGGATACCGCCATTACTTTCTCCGGTCTTCAATTGGGTGGCATCGATACCGGGCAATACAATGTGTGAACCTACCCTGTAAATGGCAATCATCATCAGCGTGAAAAGGATTTTTCCTCTTAACTCTTCGATGCTCCAGATATTTTTGAGTGTCTGTATTAATTTCTTCACGGAAAAAAATTTAAAAGCACTTAAAACATAAAAGACGCATGGTTAATGCGTCGTTGCAATTTAGCAATTTTACTTTATAATCTCCACCGATCCTCCGGCTGCTTCAATGGCTGACCGGGCTTTCCCACTCACTGCATTCACTTTAAAAGTGAATTTGTTCTTCAGCTCTCCGTTACCTAATATTTTTATTTTATCATTCTGGCTAACCAGCCCATTGATATAAAGATTT
This sequence comes from Chitinophagaceae bacterium, assembly GCA_032654705.1. Lineage (GTDB taxonomy): Bacteria > Bacteroidota > Bacteroidia > Chitinophagales > Chitinophagaceae > JJ008. The sequence goes on along the minus strand of JAULAZ010000003.1, from coordinate 540,575 downwards.
TCCAGGGAAATTTCTTTGATATTGTATTTCTCCGCCAATTGTTCCACCTGTCCCAGGTTCAGCACTTTGTATTCTACGCGGTGGATATTATTAAATCCACGTTTAGGTAACCGACGTTGAATGGGCATCTGGCCACCCTCATGAGCCATTTTACTTTTATAACCGGCACGGCTCTGTCCGCCTTTTGTACCTTTTGTAGAAGTGCCGCCATGTCCTGATCCATCTCCACGTCCAACTCTTTTTACTTTGTGGGTCGATCCTTTTGCGGGTCTTAATTCGTGTAGTTTCATTTTTATCGATTTTATACTTAACGGGGAATCACCCCTCGCTTAAATTAATGTGCTAATAAAAAATCAGCAAATGTGCAAATGGTATTTCGAAAATTCATTTGCACATTTGCATATTCTCTAATTTGCTAATTCTTCCACTTTTACCAGGTGCTTTAATTTACGCAGCATACCTAATATCTGAGGGGTGGCTTCAACTTCTTTTGTTGAATTTGTTTTATTAAGACCTAAAGCCTGTACAGTCAGTTTTTGACGTTCAGGTCTGTCGATAGGGCTTTTGATCAATGTTATTTTTACCTTTTTCATAATTCTCTTCGTTTGTTATCTGCATTAACCGTTAAAAACTTTTTTTAATCCCAGCGAACGGGTTTTAGAAATCTGGATTGGTTCACGAAGCAATGCAAGAGCTTTAAAAGTTGCTTTTACCACATTGTGAGGATTAGCAGAACCTAACGATTTAGCCAATACGTCTGTTATTCCCGCAGCTTCAAGAACAGCACGCATAGAGCCACCGGCAATTACACCGGTACCATGAGCTGCCGGCTTAATCAACACTTTGGCGGCACCTTCTTTCGCCCACTGATCATGTGGAATAGTACCTTTCATTACAGGAACTTTAATGAGGTTCTTTTTAGCATCCTCAATCCCTTTGGTAATTGCTTCCTGCACTTCTTTGGCCTTTCCCAAACCATGACCAACAACTCCATTCTCGTTTCCAACAACAACGAGTGCTGAGAAACTAAAGGCACGGCCGCCTTTGGTTGTTTTCACAACACGGTTGATGGAAACCACTTTGTCTTTAAGTTCCAGGTCGCCTGCTTTTACCCTGATTACGTTGTACTTTGACATTTATTCTTGTTATTAAAAGTTTGAAGTTATATTAAAACTGAAGGCCTCCTTCTCTTGCACCATCAGCCACCGACTTTACACGACCATGATACAGGTATCCGCTTCTGTCAAATGTTACATTTTTGATACCGAGTTCTGTAGCTTTCCTCGCAATAGCAGCACCCACCAACTTGCTTTTTTCCACTTTTGTAACCTTCTGAGCCATTATCTCTTTATCCTTTGATGAGGCAGCAGCCAATGTTTGGCCTTTGGTATCGTCAACCAGTTGTACATAAATTTCTGCATTACTTCTGAATACAGCCAACCGGGGCTTCTGAGCTGTGCCCTCGCCAATCTTCTTCCGGATCCGGTAACGAATATTTTTCCTTCTTAATGTTTTAACCTTTGGATTCATGATCTTTTAGTTTGTGTCCTGATTCTGCCAGGAATTATTTATTATTATTTACCAGCTGCTTTACCAGCTTTCTTACGAACCACTTCACCTACATAGCGAATACCTTTTCCTTTGTAAGGCTCTGGCTTACGAAGACCTCTTAATTTTGCTGCTACCTGGCCAATCAATTGTTTGTCGATTCCTTCTAATGTAATAGTCGGGTTCTGTCCTTTTTCTTGGGCAGTAGCTACTTTTATTTCTTTCGGCACTTCAAAAATTATATTATGAGAAAACCCTAAAGAAAGATCAAGCACATTACCCTGGTTAGCCGCTTTGAAACCTACCCCAATTAATTCCAGTTTTTTCGCATAGCCTTCTGTCACTCCCTTCACCAAATTGGATACCAAAGAACGGTACAGGCCATGTAATGCACGGTGACGTATCTGATCTGTAGGACGGGCAAAAGTTATTGTTCCATTTTTTACTTCAACAGTAATATCACGATCAATAGCCTGTTTCAATTCTCCTTTGGGTCCCTTAACAGTCACTACATTTTCCTTATTCACAGATATCGTAACACCGCTGGGAGCGACTACCGGTTTTTTTCCTATACGAGACATAAATTCAATTTATAGTTTGTTGTTTATAGTTTGTTGTTGATCTATCAGCAAAAACAGTTTGCTTACTATATCCACAACTTTTATGTTCTCCCTTACTCCCCTTTAGGGGTTGGGGGTTTAATATATATAGCAAAGAACTTCACCACCCACATTATTGGCTTTTGCTTCTTTATCTGTCATTACTCCTTTAGAGGTTGACAGAATTGCCACACCCAAACCATTTTTCACCCTGCGAAATTCTTCTGGCCTGGCATACTGGCGCAAACCAGGTCGACTAACCCTTTCCATGCTTTGAATAGCAGGTTGTTTTGTTGCCACATCATACTTCAAAGCAATTTTTATAACGCCTTGTTTCTTATCATCCTCAAATTTGTACTTCAGGATATAGCCCTGGTTATACAAAATTTCCGTCATCCGTTTCTTCAGATTAGAAGCCGGAATGTCGACCACACGATGACCAGCCATTTGTGCATTTCTGATTCTGGTCAGGAAATCTGCTATAGGATCTGTTACCATAATTATTTTAATTAGTCAGTTCTAAATTTTTTTGATTCGGTATCCGAGATACGGGTCTCGTATCCCGCATCTCGCATCACACTTTACCAGCTTGCTTTTTTCAACCCCGGAATTTTTCCGTTCAATGCCATATCACGCATTGCAATCCTTGAAAGACCAAAGTAGCGGATATACCCTCTTGGTCTGCCTGTAATCTGGCAACGGTTCTTTAACCGTACCCTGGAAGAATTCTTTGGAAGCTCATCCAAAGCTTTCCAGTCACCGGCTTTTTTCAGCTCTGCTCTTTTAACGGCATGCTGGGCAACCATCTTCTCTCTTTTTCTTTGCCTGGCCTTTACTGATGTTTTAGCCATAATTTTTTATTCTTTTTTTAGTTTGAACTATTTTTTACTGCGTTTTTGAAAGGCATTCCCAGTTCTTTTAATAACTCATACGCTTCTTCGTCTGTGCCGGCTGTTGTTACAAAAGTGATATCAAGACCTGTAATCTTATTTACTTTATCAATATCAATTTCAGGGAAAATAATTTGCTCTGTTACTCCCAGTGTATAATTGCCACGGCCATCAAATGCTTTGTCATTTACTCCTCTAAAGTCACGGACACGGGGCAGGGCAACAGCAATCAGGCGGTCAAGAAACTCATACATTTTTTCGCCACGGAGCGTTACTCTTGCACCTATCGGCATATTTTTCCGCAGTTTAAAGTTGGAGATATCTTTCTTTGACATGGTAGCCACTGCTTTTTGACCGGCAATAGTTGTCAATTCATCCAGTGCAATATCAACCAGCTTTTTGTCTGTTACAGCACCATTCACACCACGGTTCAGGCAAATTTTCTCCAGTTTTGGAGCCTGCATTACTGAATCGTAGCTAAATTTTTTTACCAGGGCAGGTACAACCTCGTTTTTGTACTTAGCTGCCAGTCTTGGAGTATATTTTTTTGTACTCATTATTATTTACCTCCCTGAGTTTTTTTAGTTTTAAAAACTCGTTCTGTTTTGTCATCCTTTCTCACTCTTGTCACTCTGGCGCCGGCTTTTTGAGCAGCATCCCAGAGCATTACATTGCTGATGTGGATTGGCGCTTCTTTTTTGATAATTCCACCTTTCGTATTCTGTGCAGATGGCTTGCTGTGTTTTGTAATGATGTTCACACCTTCTACCAACACTTTTCCTTCTTCCACCAAAACCTGCTTTACTACCCGGGGTTTTGATAAGTCTTTATCATCACCGGTAATAACCACTACATTGTCTCCTTTCCGGATATTATACTTTGGTTTAAATCTTGCTTTCATTATGTTTAGCTTTTAGCTGTTAGCTGCAACCTATAGTAATATTTTTTTTTATTTTATCACAAGCTAACAGCTAAAGGCTATCAGCTTGCAGCTTTTCTTTATAATACTTCCGGTGCAAGCGAAATAATTTTCATATACCCCTTGTCACGCAGTTCCCTTGCTACCGGCCCGAATATCCTGGTGCCGCGGGGTTCATCAGACTGATTCAATATTACCACGGCGTTATCGTCGAAGCGGATATAAGAACCATCTTTGCGACGCAGTTTGTTAGTAGTACGAACTATTACTGCTTTTGCAACAGTGCCTTTTTTAATGCCCCCCTGGGGTATGGCATCTTTTACAGTTACCACAATCTTATCGCCAATCCTTGCATAACGCTGACCGCTGTTGCCGAGTACACGAATACAAAGCACCTCTTTGGCACCGCTGTTATCCGCTACATTTAACCGGCTTTCTTGCTGAATCATTTTATTTAAGCTTTGAGCTCTTAGCTGTGAGCTGCGAGCAGTTTAAACATTTATTAATCATTACGGCTCGTAGCTGATGGCTCGTAGCTCGTAGCTTTTCTTACTTAACCTTTTCCACTACTTCCACCAGTCTCCAACGCTTCGTCTTGCTCAGGGGACGGGTTTCCATGATCTTTACTACATCACCAATGCTGCACTCATTCTTATCATCATGAGCATGAAGCTTGGTAGTTTTTTTTACGAACTTACCATAGATGGGGTGTTTCACTTTTCTTTCAATAGCAACCACAATGGTTTTAGTCATCTTGTTGCTGGTTACTACACCTATCCTGGTTTTTCTTAAATTTCTTGCTTCCATTTTTTCTAATTTCTAGTTCAGTCCCGCCTGAGACGGGATTGTATTATTAAGCTTGCTGTTGCTTTAACTTCAGTTCGGTTTCCAAGCGGGCAATTTCCCGGCGCAATCCGCGAAGGGTCATTGGATTCTCCAGGGGAGAAATAGTATGAGCAAACTGTAATTTTTTCATACGTTGCTTGTCTTCTTCCAACCTGGCCTTCAGGTCCTGTTCATTCATCCCGTGAATGCTTTTTACAAAATCTGCTTTCTTTGACATCGAGTTACGATTTATTAATTTTTACGCTATTTCAAGATCCCTGCGTTTGATAAACTTTGTTTTAATAGGCAATTTGCCTGCCGCCAGTGATAAAGATGCACGGGCAGTTTTCTCATCCACACCATCCACTTCAAATAAGATACGACCCGGTCTTACCACAGCAGCCCAAAATTCCAGGTTACCTTTACCCTTACCCATCCTTACTTCAGCCGGTTTTCTTGTTATTGGCTTGTCCGGGAAAATGCGGATCCATACATTACCTTCTCTTTTCATTTCACGGGTGAGTGCCTGACGGGCAGCCTCAATCTGGCGATCGGTAATCCAATGCTGATCCAATGCTTTTAATCCATATGTGCCAAAAGCAATGGTTGTACCTCTTTTAGCATTGCCTTTCATACGGCCTTTCTGCATCTTCCTGTGCTTCGATCTTTTCGGTTGTAACATTTTATTTAGCTTTTTAGCTTTTAGCCGTTAGCTATTAGCAGCTTTCAGCAAAAAATATTTTTATCAACGCCGGGCTAAAAGCTAACAGCTTATAGCTAACGGCTTCTTTTTAATTTCTTCTTCCACCACCGCCACCGCCTCTTCTCTCACCACCACCTCTTCTATCTCCACCGCCTCCACCTCTCCTGTCATCACGGCGATCACCACCACGATGGTCATCTCTCCTTTCTCTTCTCTCTCCTCCTTCATTCTTTCCTCCAACAAAATTTGGATTCAAATCTCTTTTTGCCAATACCTCGCCTTTACATATCCATACTTTGATACCAATTTTGCCATATACTGTTAAAGCAAACACATTGGCATAATCTATATCCATACGGAATGTATGCAGCGGTACACGACCCTGTTTGATTTCTTCTGTCCGGGCAATTTCAGATCCACCCAAACGACCTGCAACTTTTACCTTGATTCCTTCGGCACCCATCCGCAGTGCAGAAGCAATAGACATTTTGATTGCTCTTTTATAGTTGATACGGTTTTCTATCTGACGGGCAATTGTATCTCCAACAATCATAGCATCCAGTTCAGGACGGCGGATTTCGAGGATATTGATTTGTACATCTTCTTTACTGGTGAGTTTTTTCAACTCCTCTTTGATACGATCTACTTCGCCACCACCTTTTCCAATGATGATCCCGGGTTTGGAGGTATGAATCGTAATGATCAACTTACCCAAGGTTCTTTCGATAACAATTTTTGAGATACCACCTTTGTTAATACGGGCATTCAGGTAAGTTCTGATCTTGTGATCCTCGATTAGTTTGCCGGCATAATCTTTTTTGCTGCCGTACCAGTTAGATTCCCATCCACGGATGATGCCTAACCTGTTACCAATCGGATTTGCTTTTTGACCCATGTTTATTGGTTATTCGTTAATACGTTTAATTTTTTGATTCTTTGCTGTCAACAATTACAGTAACATGGTTGCTGCGTTTGCGAACACGGTAACCACGGCCCTGCGGAGCCGGACGCATACGTTTCAATGTCCGGGCACCATCTACAAATATTGTCTTTATGACCAACAGGCTTTCATCCCCGCCTTCATTTTTCTGCTTCCAGTTGTTGATGGCACTCAGCACCAGTTTGCGCAAAGGCACGGCCGGATGCTTGGGATGATGCTCAAGTTCCGCCAACACTTTTTCTACTTTCTGGCCACGAATAAGATCGGCCAGCAAGCGCATTTTGCGGGGCGATGTTGGATAATTTTTTAGTTTAGCTACGGCTTCCATTTTTTCTGGTTTCTTTTTCTGGTTATTGTTTCCTGATTTTCCAATGGAAAAACAGAATCAATTCACACCAATAATATTATGCTTCTACTTTCTTACTTGAGTGTCCTTTAAACTGCCGGGTGGGTGCAAACTCACCTAACTTATGTCCCACCATAAATTCTGTTACATACACAGGAATAAATTTGTTGCCATTATGCACCGCAAAAGTGTGACCTACAAAATCAGGAGTGATCGTAGAACGACGGCTCCAGGTTTTGATAACACTTTTCTTGTTTTTACCCTCATTGATAGCCATCACCTTTTTTTCGAGATGAGTAGCTACATAAGGACCTTTTTTAATTGAACGAGCCATGATTTATGACGTTGTGTTATTAATTATTTTTATTTGGCTAACTTACTTCCACTCTTACGCTGAATAATCATCTTATCACTTCCTTTACCTTTTGTTCTTGTCTTCAAGCCTCTTGAATACTGGCCATTCCTGCTACGGGGCTGACCACCGGAAGCCTTACCTTCACCACCACCCATCGGGTGATCCACAGGGTTCATTGCCACACCACGGTTTCTTGGTTTAATTCCCTTCCACCTGTTGCGACCGGCTTTACCCATGCTTTGCAGAAAATGGTCGCTGTTACTTACTACACCAACAGTTGCATAGCAATTGATCAACACTTTTCTCAATTCACCAGAAGGCATTTTTAATATGGCATATTTTTCTTCTTTGTTGGTCAATTGAGCAGATGAACCAGCACTGCGGGCCAACTTGCCACCCTGGCTTGGCTGCATTTCAATGTTGTGCACATTTGTACCCAAAGGCATATTCTTCATTGGTAAAGCATTACCAATCTCCGGAGCTACATCAGCACCACTTTCAACTTTGGCACCAACCTGCAAACCCTGCGGAGCAAGGATGTAGCGTTTTTCGCCATCAGCATAATTCAATAATGCGATAAAGGCTGTACGGTTAGGATCATATTGAATTGATTCTACCGTTGCAACACCTGCTTTATTTCTTTTAAAGTCTATTATACGATACTTTTTCTTATGACCACCACCTCTATAACGCATAGACAGGTGACCAGAAGAATTACGACCGCCTGTTCTTGGTTTAGCTTCCAACAAGCTTTTTTCAGGAACATTTGTAGTAACCTCTGCATAAGCATTCCCGATTCTCCAACGGGTGCCGGCGGTAACTGGTTTAAATTTTCTTAGTGCCATTTTTTAAATCCTAAATTTTAAAATCCCAAATTCCAACACTTCGCGGCGGTTGATTGCCATTCTAATTTCCCTTTCAGGAAAGAGAGTGATTAAATATTCGAATACAAATCAATATTTTCACCCTCTGCTACTGTTACATAAGCTTTTTTGTAACCAGGCTTGCGGCCTGAGATTACTCCAGCTTTAGTAAAGCGGCTTTTATTTTTACCAGGAGATACCGAAGTGTTTACATTTGTTACAGTAACACCATAAAAGCTTTCTATGGCTTTTTTGATCTCCAGTTTGTTTGCTTTTTTAGCCACTTTGAAAGCATAACGGCGCAGTTTTTCCTGCTGCGCATTTGCCTTTTCAGTCAAAATGGGTTTTATCAATACTTCAGAAAGTTTCATTTCCTTTTCTTTTTATTAATTATGCTTCAGCTTTTTCTTCTTCTGCAAAAATCTTTGCAGCGCTTTCCGTCAATACAATTACTTCAGAATTCACTATGTCATACGTGTTGATATCACTCAGTAACACACCTAAAACAGAAGGAACATTTCTTAAAGACATTTCAATATTGTCATTATATTCAGGCTGAATAAACATGATCTTTTTATCGGCCACTTTAAGATTGCCAAGTATGTCAACAAAAGTTTTGGTCTTTGGTGTATCCAGCGTAATATCTTCTACAACTACAATCGCATTTTCTTTTGCTTTATAAGAAAGTGCAGAAATTTTAGCCAGATCTTTTACTTTACGATTCAATTTAAAATCATACAAGTGTGGCTTTGGTCCAAAAATGGTACCTCCTCCTTTATATAAAGGATTCCGGATATTACCCTTACGGCTTCCACCAGTACCTTTCTGACGATGCAGTTTACGGCTGGCTCCCTGTACTTCGGCACGGGTCTTCACTTTGTGAGTACCCTGACGTTGTGCGGCCAGGTATTGCTTTACTGCCAGGTAAATGACATGATTGTTTGGCTCTGCTCCAAATATCTCTTCGGGCAGTTCCACTGTCCTACCTGTTTTTTTCCCTTTTGTATTTAAAACTTCAACTTGCATTTTATTTCTTTTTAGGAGATAAATCCTTCGTCAAGCTCAGGATGACATCGTCTTTACTTTTGTATTAACACAATTGAACCGTTATAACCCGGAACAGAACCGCTTACCAGGATATAGTTCTTATCAGAAAAAACTTTTACAACTTTTAGTCCCTTCATTTTTACACGATCAGTTCCCATACGTCCGGCCATTTTCATTCCTTTCATTACACGGGCAGCGTCAGATGAGTTACCCAAAGAACCTGGCGCCCGGCTACGATCGTGCTGACCATGTGATTGGCCACCAACACCATGAAATCCATGGCGCTTTACAACACCCTGAAAGCCCTTTCCTTTTGTTGTACCTACAACTTCAACATCATCGCCTTCAGCGAAAATGTCAACAGTAATAGTTTCACCTATATTTTTTTCGATGGAGAAATTTCTGAATTCCTTAGAGAATTTTTTGGGAGTTGTCTGTGCTTTTGCGAAGTGATTTACTTCAGATTTGGTGGAGTGCTTTTCTTTTTTGTCGCCGAAAGAAAGCTGCAGAGCATTATAGCCGTCAGACTCTTTGGTCTTAACGTGAGTAACTACACAGGGACCTGCCTCAATAATCGTACAAGCCGTTTGTTTGCCTGAAGGATCGAAGATGCTGGTCATTCCGATTTTTTTCCCAATAATACCTTTCATGTTATTCCTATTTATGCCTGCAGGATTATTGGGACATTTCAGACCATGAAAGTCTGAACTTCAATCCCCGTTTGCTACCGACCTTTTCCTTTCTGGGGAAGTACCGGCAGTAAACAAACCCTGAATGGCTTGTTTTATGTGCCCCTATCCGCCAATTGGCGGATAAGAATTTTAAAATTGTCAGAGCTCTTTTCTCCCGACGAGTCTGGATTGAGAGATAACTACAATTATTATTATATATAAGAACTATGCCCCCTCTCCCCTTCAGGGGATGGGGGTTATGCTTTAATTTCTACTTCCACACCGCTGGGTAAATCCAGTTTGCTCAATGCATCAACAGTCCTTGAAGAAGAGGTGTAGATATCCAGTAAACGCTTATGTGTAGCTAACTGGAACTGCTCCCGGCTCTTCTTGTTAACGTGGGGCGAACGCAACACAGTAAATATTTTACGACGGGTAGGTAAAGGGATAGGGCCTGTTACGACAGCACCGGTGCTGCGAACTGTTTTTACGATCTTTTCGGCTGATTTATCCACCAAGTTATGATCGTAAGACTGTAATTTTATTCTAATACGTTGAGACATGTGTGAAAACCCAATTTTCTTTTGGGAGTGCAAAGGTAGGGTTGAGGGCTATATTCTCCAAATAGTTGGAAAAGAAATTTATATACTTTGGAAAAGATATTACAGTATGACTAATCCTGATCTACAGGCTTCAGTTTCAGGCTTAAAGTAGCAAAACCACCCAACTCAATGTGTTCAACTCTAAACTGATGGTTTCCATCCAAACTTAGCCTTAGCTTTTTGTTGGGGGATTCATCAAAAGTATAGAGGGAAGGATTCCATTCATCAATAACCAGTTTTTCATCAATATATACCCTGATAGCATCATCCCATGTTACTGAAAGTTCATATTCCCCTTTGGGAAATACAGCAGATCCATTAGCCACTGTAATGAATTGCGGGTAACTAACCCCTGCTTCTTTGATACCGCCCCACCAGGCATAGTCCAACTTATTTACTTTCTCTGTTTTAAACGGGGCCTTTTTCTCAAACATCGAAAAAAGCGTTCCTGTTTTGATGGGATTATGGCTTGCGGTATCCAATGGATAAAACATCACTTCCCAGTTGATTGGCTGGAAGAATTTTTGAAACTTCACTTTATAGGGCTTGCCTGCAGGAACAGAATTTCCAAACTGATCAGTGAATGAATTTCCCCTGAATTCCAATACCAGTTCTGTATTTTCAGTGCTGCTGTCGTTAGCTGAACCAGGCCATGTATCTTTTATAAAAAAAAGTTTTTTGGGTAGGACGTCAATATCATACATGGATTTCATTGGTCCAAATAATCCCTGCTTAACATATGGAAAGTCGCCACCCTCAGATGACAGTAAACTCCATTTTCCTTTTGGTCCCAATAATTCAAACTCCATTGTGTCAGACTTACTTACCGGATTAGTATTCCAGATCAACGGATATCGGAAATCATAAGGACCCCATTCGGTGATAAAGATATTTTTTCTACCTGCTAAGGAAACCGAACCTTTGAAAGGATCATTGGGTTTAATAACAGAAGGAACAGACATTCCTGTATCCATTGATAACTGCAAAGCCAACTCATCATTTAATGTAGTATCAAGATTTATTACCGTAGAATCAGATTTGAATATGCGATCACAGTCCAAAAAACTGTTATTAAATACAACCAGGTTTTCCGTATGACTGATATTAAGTGCTACAGGGACTTTGTTAATAGTATTTGCAACGATGGAGTAATCACGGCTCCTTGTGTCACGATATTTTGGATAACCCCAATTGGAAGGTTCTTCTTTATTTCCCCAAAGACGGATAGCTTCCTTCTCTTTATAAAAAACATTGTAGATGATCTTGTTTTGCTGGCCATGCTCAATGGCAATTCCTATTCTGTTATTTCGAAATTTATTGCTGCTGATATTCGATTCGAAGCTATATCCGCCCCAGATGCCATGATCACATTCAAAAATCCGGTTATCAGCTATAGTGTTACGACTAAAAGTAACTTCCACTCCATTGGTAGGTGCATAAGAAAAATCGTTGCTCATAATTACATTATCATTGCATCCACCCTTGCCGCTATCCATCGTTGTTTGCCCCGCCCAGAGAAAAAATCCATCCCCCCCATGAGTAACATTGTTTTTATAAAAAATGTTATTGTTGCTCTGTTCATACACCAGTATCCCGGCACTATCCTGTCCCCTATTGTACACCCCATGGCTATAGCCACGAACATTAAAGATGATTCGATTATACATAACCTTATTCCTGCAGCTCCTGTACATACCGATCCCAATCCCTGAATTAAATGAAAAATCATTGTTGACTATAAGGCCATCATTACACTCCATCAACATAAGGGCATTTTGCCCACCAGTAACCTTACAATTTCTGATGGTTGCAAAATTGCAATCCCTCAAATACATGGCAGCCCCATACCGCAACCATTCATCTTTTTCATTATGGTGATAACTCATCCAGTCTGACAAATCTTCCTTTTCCTGTGTGCTGTTGAGATGCTGGCGGTAATTATAACTGAGATCACAATTATCCAATACAAGTTTTTCAACATTTGTAGCTCTCAAAGCAACCTTATATCCCTTCGCCTTCAGGTTTTTAATGGTAACGTTCTTGCTATTTTGTATTATGATGGCCACACCTGTAAATTCGTCCGGTCTCTTTGTTTTATTACTTCCTTTTAGTTCCGCATTATTGAAATCAATAGTAATGTTATTACCTTCTATGATGATAACGGCCTCTTCCATCTTCGCCGGTGCATTAATTTTATATATTCCGTTCCTGATTTTTGTGCTTTTGCTGATCTTCATTCCTGCTGTCAGAGGCTTGTCCTGGGCATGAAGAACCGCAGCAAAGAAAATAATGAATATAGCAGCCGGTATTTTTTTTATCATCAATTTGAGTTTACTTGCAACAATTTACATCATTAATGGAAGATAATAACCGAAAAGAATCCAGAACTTCCCGGTGGTTGAAGCTACTGCTGAAAATAGCCGTTACCATTGCCTGCCTCTGGTATGTTTCCGGCAAAATTGATTTTGCAAAAGCAGGAACTGCCTTGCGAAATGCCAATTGGTATTATTTATTGCTGGCAATAATAGCATTTATTATTTCAAAACTGATGGCTGCCATCCGGTTAAATATTTATTTCCGCAACATTAATATTCATTTACCTGCCTGGCAAAATATTAAACTCTACTGGCTCGGGATGTTTTATAATTTGTTTCTGCCCGGCTCCATCAGTGGCGATGCTTATAAAGTAATACTGTTGACAAAAAAATATGATATCCCATATAAAAAGACAACCACCGCTGTATTATTAGATCGGTTCAGCGGATTATTGGGGCTTGGGCTGATACTTGCTTTTTATGGTTTACTAGTTCTAAAAAAGAATTTATACATTATAGTACTCATTACCGGATCTGTCCTGGCAGTTCTTGCACTTTATTTTATCATTAAATTCTGGCTGAAGGATTTTCTCCAGAGTTTTCTTCCGACACTTCTGTTTGGGTTATTAGTGCAAGCCTCGCAGGTTATCTGTGTATATTGTATAATACTTTCCCTGCATTTGCCAATCCAACAGTCGGCCTGGATATTTATTTTTCTTGCTGCCGCAGTGATAACAGTCTTACCCATTTCACTCGGAGGAGGATTAGGAACCAGGGAATTTGTATTCCGGGAAGGAGCAATATTTTTTATGTTGGATCCAAGCATTGCAGTTGTTATCAGCCTGCTATTTTATCTCTGTACATTAATCGGATCGTTACCGGCTTTGTATTTTGTCTTCTATCATCCTTTAGAAGAAAAAAAGAAGGACCCATTGCCGAGTCCTTAACCTTTAGAACATTGTGTTTTTCATATATTGACCAGGGGCCAACAAAAGAATTTTAAAAACGAAGTGAATTTCAACAATGTAATAATCAAACACAATGCCACCCATTACCAGCCAGATTGATTTGGGTTAAGTATTTATCCATTTCATAAAAAATCCCGTCCCAATAAATCAGGACGGGATACTATCAAAATTAATTTCTATCAATTATGCACTCACCTTTCCTTTCACTTTTGCTATCACTTCTTCAGCAATACCAGCGGGTGCAGGAGAATAATGAGAAAATTCCATAGTGGATGACGCCCTGCCCGAAGACAAAGAACGAAGCTGTGTTACATATCCAAACATTTCACTCAGTGGCACTTTGGCTTTAATCACCTGTGCATTGTTACGGTTATCCATTCCTTCCAGCATGCCACGACGACGGTTCAGGTCACCAGTAACATCACCCATGTATTGATCAGGAGTTACTACTTCAACTTTCATGATCGGCTCCAGCAATACAGGCTTTGCCTTTCTTGCTGCTTCCCTAAATCCTGCTTTTGCACATAATTCAAAAGACATAGAGTCAGAGTCAACCGCATGGAAGCTACCATCGAACACCCGGATCTTCATGTTGGCAACAGGATAACTTGCCAATACACCTGTTGTCATTGATTGCTCGAACCCTTTTTGAATAGCCGGAACAAATTCACGGGGAATTGATCCACCAAAAAGATCATTTACAAACTGGTAATGCTTATCAGGATTTTCAGCCTGCCAGTCAGCATCAACAGGTCCAAGTTCAAAAATAATATCAGCGAATTTACCACGACCACCAGTTTGTTTCTTCAATGTCTCACGATGTTCAACGGTAGCATTAAATGCTTCTTTATAAGCCACCTGCGGAGCCCCCTGGTTTATTTCTACTTTAAACTCACGGCGCATCCGGTCAACAATAATTTCCAAATGCAATTCGCCCATACCTGAAAGAATAGTCTGACCAGTTTCTTCATCCGTTCTTACACGCAGGGTAGGATCTTCTTCTACCAGTTTGGCAATTGCCATTCCCATTTTATCTACGTCAGCCTGAGTTTTTGGCTCTATCGCAACAGAAATTACAGGCTCCGGGATGAACATGTTTTCTAACGTTATCGGATGATCTTCATGACAAAGTGTATCACCGGTTTTTATTTCTTTAAACCCAACAGCAGCGCCAATGTCACCTGCTTCAATAAAGTCAATCGGATTTTGTTTGTTGGCAAACATTTTCATGATGCGGCTGATACGTTCCTTCTTACCACTTCTTACATTCAATACATACGAACCTGCCTTTAAGTGACCTGAGTAAACACGGAAGAAAGCCAGGCGACCAACAAATGGGTCAGTCATAATTTTAAAAGCCAACGCCGCAAAAGGTTCTTTTGCATCGGGCTTGCGTATCTCCGTTTCACCAGTATCAGGATTGATGCCTTCTACCGGTGCAATATCAACAGGGCTTGGAAGGTAACGGCAAACAGCATCCAATGCAGTTTGCACTCCTTTATTTTTAAAAGCTGAGCCACATAGCATGGGCACAATACTCAGGTCAACGGTTGCTTTACGAATGGCCTCATGCAATTCATCTTCAGTAATCGTGTTAGGATCTTCAAAGAATTTTTCCATCAGCTTATCATCATATTCAGCTACAGCTTCTACCAGGTTTGCCCTCCACTCATTTGCTTCTTCCAGCATATCTGCAGGTACTTCAATTTCATCAAAGGTCATTCCTTCTGTTTCCATGTGCCAGATGACACCTTTCATTTTTATCAAATCAACTACACCTTTGAAATCATCTTCAGCGCCAATGGGCAATTGGAGAGGAACAGCTTTTGAACCCAGCATTTCTTTTACCTGCTTCACCACATTCAGAAAGTCAGCGCCTGCACGATCCATTTTATTTACAAACCCGATACGGGGAACATTATACCGGTTAGCCTGGCGCCAAACGGTTTCACTCTGAGGTTCCACTCCATCTACTGCGCTAAATAATGCAATCAAACCATCCAGTACCCTCATTGAACGTTCTACCTCTACGGTAAAGTCAACGTGGCCGGGTGTATCAATAATATTGAAATAATAATTTTTAGTATTTGGATCAGCCACTCCTTTTTTAGTAGGAAATTTCCATTCACAGCTTACAGCAGCGGAAGTAATGGTAATACCTCTTTCCTTCTCCTGCTCCATCCAGTCGGTAGTGGCGGCGCCATCATGTACCTCACCGATCCTATGGATCATACCGGTGTAGCGGAGGATACGTTCCGTCATAGTAGTTTTGCCCGCATCAATGTGAGCTGCAATACCGAAGTTTCTTTGAAATTTTAAATCAGCCATGATAAGTTTTTCCCTTTATATTTTGGAGGCGCAAAGGTAAGGGAAAATGGCGAAAAATGAGAGTTTAACCTGATCTTACTGATAGGTGTGAAAAAAATGCTTTTGGTCATACTATTCCAATAACTGGGTTATCAATAATAGTATAAAAAACTATTCCCACTTTTCTGTATTTACTTACAAAATACAAAACTAAAAAGACAAACCAGCCTTAATCGATTATTAAACATCGATGAAAAAAATCTGTCAAGCCTGATGAGTTTATTTAAATTATTTCAAAATGGAATAAAATAATATTAAGAGTGTTCCACTTGAACTAAATCCAAATTTTTATAGATTTCAATCAAAATAAAAAGTCCTTCCCAATATGGAAAGGACTTTTTATTTATTAAGCAGCAGGTTTATTTATAATAACTCAATGTCATTTCAGAACGGCGGTTCTTCTGACGACCAGCAGCAGTTTTGTTATCTGCTATTGGCATGGTTTCACCATGACCAGTTGAGGTGATGCGGCTTTCATCAATACCCTTACTTACGATATAAGCCTTTACAGCACCAGCTCGGTTATCACTCAATGTCTGGTTGTATTCATCCGTACCCACCCAATCGGTATGACCATCAATGGCCAGCAGCATTCCCGGATTGTCCTGCATGATCTTAACCACATCATTTAATCCCTTAAATGATGATTTCTGCAATTTGGAGCTACCGGTAACAAAAAGAATATTCTTTGCTGCCAGATCAACTCTCTTCTTCACTTCCGGGGGAATGATAGGACATCCATAATTTTCCTTCGGACCAGGAATAGTAATACATCTATCTTCTTCATCGTTTACACCATCGCCATCGGTATCCGGAATCGGACAACCCTGGTAACGGGCCACACCAGGAACGGTTGGGCACTTATCTTCTTCATCATTAATGCCGTCTTTATCTGTATCCGGAATCGGGCAACCCTGGTAACGGGCCAAACCTGGAACAGTAGGACATTTATCTTCTTCATCGTTAATTCCGTCGCCATCTGTATCAGGAATCGGGCAACCCTGATAACGGGCCACGCCTTTTACATCAGGACATTTATCATCTTTATCAAGAATGCCATCGCCATCCCGGTCAGGGCAACCATGTAATTCAGCTGGACCCGGATCATCAGGACAAGCATCAATATTATCGGGAACACCGTCCTTATCCCGGTCAGGGATAGGTATTACTTTTGGTGCTTTCTTCTTCAACACCCCTGCGATACCAATACTATGTTGAATATGATAGTTGGATGTTTCAAGCGTAATTGGAACACGGTAAATTGACGTTGCAAACAGATGGGCATCATCCCAAAAATTAACCTTTACTCCAAGACCTACCGGTAAGAACGCTCCATAAAAATATTCATACTTATGCCCCCCGATGCCAGCAGCAAGAAAAGGCTGTACCCAGTATTTTTCTGTTGTCAATTTCAGGTTCAGCATTGCGCTTGCCTCGAAAAGGAAATTTTCATTCGTAAAATTCCTGTTGGGCATCGGATACCGGATGAATGACCCACCGATATTAGCGGTAAAGTCAACATGGTTGGTTATGCCCCGGAAATAATGAATTGCCAGACCAGGAGACATTTCCCTCATCCTGGCAAATTTTTTATCACTTAGCACCTGGCTTAAAGAAGTGGTGCGAATACGGGCAGGTGTAATAAAGTCATTAAGAAAAAAACTGACACCTATGGCCTTGGGTCTGATATAATTTTCCTTTTGGCCAAAGCCGGCAGGCAATATCAGGTATAGTGCGAACAACAAAGAGAGTATCTTCTTCATAAAGAGATAGTTTGGTTATAAACTGAACAAAAATAACAGGTAACTTCTATATCCGAAAATAAATTATTTCACTCATATTCACCTAATAGAATTGGCCGATTTTTCCCCAAAACCAGATTTTTGCAGCGAACCCCTGCATTTTACCCCACCTGTTTTGTTATTTTCTGCTAAAATATTTTTCTCTCAGCATCTTATCATCCCCATATATATCATCATAAAACACAATCCCTTCCTCTTTCCCTTCACAAGTAATATAGCGGATAAAAACCGGAAGTTTATTCCTGATAATAATACTATGCTTCTGCTTTTTTTGCAACCAGCGCTGCATTGAGTCAATTCTTGTTTTACTTGTCTTACTATCGTTCAGGCAATCGTTGCGTATTATATAAGAAGCCAGTTTTTCCCATTCCTGCACCCTGACACAACCGTGGCTCAATGCCCGCATGGCCAACCCAAACAAATAACGTTGGTTGGTATCATGAAGGTAAACGGCATATTTATTATTAAAAGCAAATTTTAGAATCCCAAGAGCATTTGCATCACCACTCCCCTGTACCACACGATAAGGTATGGTTTTGCTGTATTTTGACCAGTCCACAGAATCCGGGTTCACTTCTTCACCTTTGGAATTGACAAGGCTGAATCCTCTTTTGGCCAGATATTTCGGATTTTTCTTAACCGCCGGTAAAATTTCCTTTATAATAATACTGGGTGGTGGCACCCATTGTGGATAAGTTATTAATTCGGAAATAGCACTGGTAAGTACTGGTGTTCTTGTTAATGGCTTCCCGCAAATAACTTTTGATACTAATTTCACCGAATCCGATTCTATCACCTGCATCTGGTAACCCGGCAAGTTGACCCAAACATACCGCGACGGCATTTTTTCCGGCAACATTTTGTATTTATCCATACTGATTGCAATACGGATAAATTTTTCCCTGTCATTCATATTCATCATCCGGATTGTTCCCTCCCCGGCTTTTCCATCCACAGTGATCCCTTTTTTTTGTTGAAATTTCTTTACTGCCTGCGCCAATTGTGATGAATCAACAGCGATACTGTCTGATTCAATAAATCCTTCTTCATATAATCTTTTTTGCAATGCTTTTTTGAATTGAACGGGATCTTTCCCTAAGGAAGTTATAATGGAAAACTGCCTGTAATCGGCGCTGTCGAGAAATTTTTGAATGCCTTTTTTTAATAACCGGTAACCTATTTCCTTTGGCTCAAGTGCTGCTATTAATTGACTCAATGTGACATTTTCTTTCAAAGCCCGGAACTGCTGCAGGTAAAATTCAGTACTTAAAACAGAATCTTTCCGGAGTGTTACACTATCCTTCGGAAGCCTGCCCAATTTGATGTCCTTTATTATTCTTACAAAAGCATCTGTCAGCAGAATATCTGCTTTTGACCACAAGGTGGCATCGCTCCGGTCATTTTTTGCTAAACTGTCCTCCCTGAATTTGTTTCTTATTCCCATTATCTCCATTGCGTGATAATCTTCGGGAAATAAGCCATAAAGTTTTGCCTTATCAATAAACTGAATTAATGAGTCCCCGGCTGAAAGCCACTTTTCCTTTTTGGACCACAAGGGTTCAAAACCTGATTGCTCATAAATAGTTTTTGAAAGATGGGGCTGGTTCAGCATAATTGAATCTTCCAACTTGCCTTCTGCATCTACAGCCTGTTCAAGTAAACTCCGGATAATCTCCGGGGATTTTTCCTGCATGTCCTCCGGGGAAGCAGCAATCACCGTTTCAGTTTGCTTGCTCTTTCCATTACAGGCTGCAAATACAAACATGAATAGTGAACCGATAAGTACGGGGATCAAAAAACTTTTTATTCTCATATACATAGTGAAATGGCAAAACAATTATCCGTTTTTTACATTAATTTACCTGCACAGAACCGGAAGGATATGGCTA
Source organism: Chitinophagaceae bacterium (assembly GCA_032654705.1). Taxonomy (GTDB): domain Bacteria; phylum Bacteroidota; class Bacteroidia; order Chitinophagales; family Chitinophagaceae; genus JJ008. The sequence goes on along the minus strand of JAULAZ010000003.1, from coordinate 520,926 downwards.
ACAAAGTAAGAAAACGTTTCAACATAAGGCAGTTGCTGCTATTTATTTTTTCAATAACCCTTTTCCAGGTTACAAAGGCGCAGGATTCAGCCATGATCCGGCCTGATGTAACCAGCAAATGGAAAGTGTATAAGAAACAGGTAATGCTGGATTCTGCCAGGGAAATGGTAGAGTTAAAGAAAATTATACCGGGCATCGTATATGACCTTAGATATGCCAGCACAAATAATTTTATGCACCGGCTGATGTATCCCCAAAACACTCCGAATACTTATTTAAGACTGCCGGCAGCTTTTGCCCTGCAAAAAGTACAAAAGGAGTTAAATCAAAATGGACTTGGGTTAAAAATTTTTGACGCCTATCGACCTTATGCTGTTACGGTAAAATTCTGGGAACTGGTACACGATGAAAGATATGTGGCCAACCCGGTCAGGGGCAGCGGGCATAACCGGGGCATTGCAGTTGACCTGACCATCATCAATTCTGAAACAGGCCAGGAATTGAATATGGGAACCGGCTTCGATAATTTTTCTGATACGGCACATCAGACATTCACCAACCTGCCTGAAGAAGTTTTACAAAACCGGAGTTTACTAAAGTCAACAATGGAGAAATATGGTTTTAAAGCGTTGGATACCGAATGGTGGCATTTTTTTCTGCCAAATGGAAATAAGTTTGAGATTCTGGATATTGATTTTAAAAAATTGAAAAAAATTATAAAGCAATAACTCCAGTAACTGCCTCAATATTAATCGGACCATAAACATGTGGAAAAGTATCAGCTGTTGATGGCGACCAGTCAAAAACAAACTTGCTGGTTAGCTTATCCGTATCAATCACCAGTTTCACCAAATCAGTTTTACCAGTAAAATATCTTTCCAGCACTCCGGCCACCTGATAGTCTTGAGAGCAATGGATAAATCCTTCATCCTTCAATGAGGGATGCTCATAAAAACCTTTTTGTTGTGCGGCTTTCCAGTCAGCCGCAGTGGTTACATGATAAATTATAGGCATATCGATAAGACCCTTCAGGGGTTTGGGGTTATAACTCTTTTTATTTTTTGCTCTAATAAAAGAAGGTCGGCCAAAACGATGGCCGTTACAGCTTCCAGGACAACCGGCACTCTTGATGCAATACATAAGTCATGACGGCCTTTTACTGAAAGAGTTTCGACATTTCCTGTTTCCCAGTTCAGTGTCATCTGCTCTTTGGGAGTGGATGATGTTGGTTTAATGGCAATACGGAATACCAGTTCATTTCCATTCGTCAATCCACCTACGACTCCGCCGGCATGATTGGTTTTCGTTTTTCCTTCCATATTCTCAATCGCATCGTTATGCTGGCTGCCAAACATTTTTGCTGCAGCAAATCCAGCCCCGAATTCAATACCACGAACAGCAGGAATGGCAAATACAATATGACTGAGTAATGATTCTGCTGAATCAAAAAAAGGTTCTCCCAAACCAACCGGCAATCCGTTGACACCACATTCAATGATACCACCGATGGAATCTTTGTTGTTAATTGCTTTTTGCAGTCCTTTATTTAAATCAGCTTCGCCACCGATTTCTAAAATCTTTGATTCAACTTTTATCTCATTTAATAATTTCTTTGCAATTACACCGGCAGCCACCAACGCTACTGTTAATCTGCCGCTGAAATGGCCGCTGCCTCGAAAATCTTCACAACCTCCAAATTTTTTTCTTGCCACAAAGTCTGCATGCCCCGGGCGGGGAATATCCCGTTGTCTTTCATAATCGGCGCTTCGTATATTTTTATTCTCAAATAAAATAGTGATCGGCGCACCGGTTGTTTTATTATTGAAAATGCCGCTTTTGAAAATGGGCAGGTCTTCTTCTTGTCTTGGTGTGGTTCCTTTTTGTGTGCCGCCTTTTCTTCTTTCAAGGTCAGGCAGAAAATCATCCACCTTTAATGATAAACCAGCCGGGCAACCATCCACAACAATACCCACTGATTCGCCATGCGATTCACCAAAAATGGAAATGCGGAATATGCGACCGAAGGAATTCAAATTTTATAAATTGAAATTTTGATATGGTAAAGATACAGATGCTCCCAAAGATTTTAAATCATTAAAAAAATCCGGGTAGGATTTCTTAACTACACCGGCTTCTTCAATAATCGTTTCCCCCTCTGCCTTTAATGCAGCCACTGCACAAGCCATAGCAATACGATGATCATGATGCGAATGAACTTTTGCCCCTTTTACTCCATTGCCTCCGTAAATAATCATTATATCACCTGTCAAATCAATCTTCACTCCCATTTTCCCAAATTCTTGCTGCAACGTGTCAGCCCGGTTACTTTCTTTATGAACCAACCGGCTTACTCCTTTAATTTTTGTTTCCCCTTTGCAATAAGCAGCAAGGGCAACCAATGGCGGAAATAAATCCGGGCAATCTGTTGCATCAAAATCAAATGCCGTCATGTCCGACGGATGAATTTTTATTCCTTTCGCTTCTATGGCAATACCCGCATTTGCTGACATTAACGCATCAATAATTGCTTTATCAGCCTGCGATGATGTCAAATCCAATCCCCTGATTGTTACCGGACCGGCAATAGCGCCTGCAACAAGAAGAAATGCGCTGCTGCTCCAATCGCCTTCTATTTTATAATCGGGAGTCGGGAATCGGGAGTCGGGAGTCGAGTCATCAAAGTAGAACTCTTCAAAATTTTTATTCTTGGGCACTTTCAATCCAAACTGTTTCATCACATCTAATGTCAGACTAATATAAGGTTTGCTATTAAGGTTATTTACTTTGATGGAAATATCTTTTGCCCCGGCGGCTGAGTAAGCCATCAATAAGCCTGTAAGAAACTGGGAACTCAGCGAGCCATCCACTTCTATATTCGCAGGCTGCAGGGGGCCTTGTATCACTAATGGTAATTTCCCATTGCTGCTTTTTACTTTTACATGTAACTGCGGCAGAATTTCATCAAAAAAATCCATCGGCCTTGTTGCTAAACTACCTGCACCATTAATTCTAATCTCTTTATTGCTTAATGCTGCGAGAGGAGTAAACATCCGGATACTTAACCCAGACTCGCCACAATTAATTTCCGATGAAACAGGTTTAACTCCCGCACTTTCAATTTTCAATTCTCCATTTTCCATTTTTACTTCAGCTCCTAATGCCTTTATAATTTCTATGGCGGCTTTATCATCATTACTATGGCCGGGATTATGAATTATGGTTTCTCCCTGTTTTAGTAGTGCTGCAGCACAAGCTCTTTGCATAGAACTCTTAGAAGCCGGAGCCTGGATGATTCCTTTTAACCGGGATGGATGTATCGTAACTATCATGTCCCTATCCCCTGAAAGGGATTATTAAATTAAAATTTAGAAATAATTTTTTCCAATTGTTTTAATAAAATACTTTTCACCACTCCTTTCCCAATCTTTTCAAGCAACACATAATTCATTTCTTTTCTTTCTCTTTTCTTGTCCATTTTCAGTACATCAAATACTTTTTGCCAGTTGAAAGATGCATAAGTGGGAAGATTATATTTCTGCAAAAGGTTTACTACCCTTTCTGTTTGTGTAAAGCCTGCCAGTTGTTCCGAAATATGACAGGCATACGTCATCCCGATAGAAACGGCCTGGCCATGTAATAACTCATATTGCGTTTCTAATGCATGCCCAAGCGTATGACCAAAATTCAACAACCTTCTTTCTCCTTTTTCAAATTCATCTTTCTGTACCACTTTGGTTTTAATAATAGCATTCCGTTGGATCAACTCACAAACTACTTTTTGCTTACTCATATAAGTCTTCATCGAATTCTTTTCCAGTTCAGCAAACATAGCTGCATCTTTTATACAGGCATGCTTGATAATCTCTGCAAATCCATTTTCCCATTCCACCTGTGGCAATGAGTTCAGGAAAACCATATCATGTAAAATAAACGATGGCTGATGGATAACACCCACCATATTTTTATATAGCCCTACATCAATACCATTCTTTCCTCCTATGGAAGCATCAACCAATGCCAAGATTGAAGTAGGGATAAATCCAAATCTGAGCCCACGCATATATACAGAAGCCATATAACCGGTAATATCTGTTATTACGCCACCGCCAACGCCTACCAATGTTGTTTTACGGTCAGCTTCCATTTTAATCAGCTTTTCAATCACGGCATCAACCGTTGCCTGCACTTTATATTCTTCGCCGGGTTTCAGAATGATCGTATTCCATCCCTTGAATCCTTTGGTATGAGCCTTGTAAACATTTTCATCTGTTATTAATACCGTTGCTTTTGGATCAGTAATTTTTTTCAAATGACTGATACTACCAGCGAGGTAGTACTCAGTGAACGAATTTGAAAATTTATATGTTAGTTTATTCATACCCCCTATCCCGCCAGTTGGCGGGGAGTTTAGAAATTTCGTTAATATTTGATCATCTCTGTTACTGCAGTTGGCAAAATAATTTTCGAGCAAACTACTTTAAAGAACTGAATATATTATTAAGAACATTAACCTAAGTTCACACTTCGGGGGACGGGGGGCTATCCATCACTTTTTTCTGGTGATTAATACTTTCCATATGCACGGCATCAAAATACTTCATAATAAACTCTTTGCTCAACCCGAGTTTATCCCCTTTCATAAATGCCCGTTCAATGATCTCATTCCATCGGCTGGTTTGTAAAATGGTAATGTTGTTCTCTCTTTTGTATTTACCAATTTGTTCCGCCGCCTTCATGCGCTGACCAAGTATTTGCATCAGTTCATCATCCAGGTGATTGATCTGCTGCCGCAATTTTTCCAATGCTATATGATATTCTTCCGAGTTAACATCTTCTTTTCTCCAGATGATACTGTCCAGCATTTCTTTTAACCGTTCCGGTGTCACCTGTTGCTTCGCATCGCTCCATGCATTATCGGGATCTATATGACTTTCGATCATCAACCCGTCATAGTCAAGGTCGATCGCTTTTTGGGCCACTTCCAATAGAATATCCCTGCGACCGCAAATATGCGATGGATCATTTATCATCAGCATACCGGGATGCTTCAATTTCATTTCGATCGCCAGGTGCCACATGGGAGCATTGCGGTATTCGGTATTGCCATAAGAAGAAAATCCACGATGTATCAAACCGATCTGTTTCACTCCCGCCCTCGCAATTCTTTCTACAGCGCCGGTCCACAATTCAAGATCAGGGTTGATGGGGTTTTTTATCAGCACAGGAATATCAGTACCACGCAATGCATCGGCCACTTCCTGTACGCTGAATGGATTCACTGTTGTTCTTGCCCCAATCCATAATACATCCACATCAAATGTCAGTGCTTCCTGCACTTGTTTGGCGGTTGCTACTTCTACAGTGGTAGGTAAGCCCGTTATTTTTTTTGCTTGTTGCAACCAGGGTAATCCTTTTGCTCCTACTCCCTCAAACATTCCCGGTTTGGTTCTGGGTTTCCAGATGCCTGCACGAAGCATATCCACCTTACCGGTAGCGGCCAATCTTTTTGCCGTCTCCAATACCTGTTCTTCTGTTTCTGCACTGCACGGCCCACTGATGATCAGTGGTCTTTTATCCCATGTCACCTGAACCGTTTCTTTTATTGCTTGTTCTTTTGTTTGCATTTTCGATATTGTATGTAAAGATAAATTTTTATTGCCTGTCCACCGAGCTTTAGCGAAGGTGGGTTGTCATCGCCTGTACTACTATCATCGTTCCTGGCGTCGCACTGTTCATCGTTCTGTAATTCTATTCAGCATTTTTCTTTTTTGCATTGCCGTGCCCCTTATGCTCACTAAGTTTCTCTTGACATTTGTGTATAACTTTACCATCCAAATCTTTAATTTCTTCAAAATAGACATCATTCATGTTGTCAATGATTCTGACTTTGTCAACTACGTTTCCGTTCGCAGATAATTCATGTCCATCAATATGCTCTTGATTTAACTTTCGATCTCCTCTCTTGCCCTTTGATTTTATTTTAATTTGTTCATACAACTTCACCTCATCTTCAACGATAATTCGAATTGTCTTCTTGTCTGAACCGCATTTGCTACAGTTAGTAGCCTCATTTTCAAGGGCAGTGTTATAGTCGGTGCAAAAAAATTCTATTCTTTCCATGACTTAAAATTTATTTTAATATCTTTTTTATCTTATTCGCCTCCTCAATCAACCTCATTAAATATTCACAGTCATCTTTCTCAATACTTTCTTTAAATCTTGTCAACTGTGCAATATGCTCTTTCAATACATCCAGCACATTTTCTTTATTCTGCATAAAGATAGGTACCCACATGGCAGGGTTGCTTTTTGCCAGCCGAACGGTGCTCTCAAAACCGGCAGAAGCTAATTCAAAAATCGCCTGCTCTTCTTTTTCTTTTTGCAAAACCGTATTCGCCAGTGCAAAGGAAGTGATATGGGAGATATGACTTACATAGGCCGCATGCAGGTCATGGGCTTTGGATTCCATCTCCAGCGAATGCATCCCGATTTTCTTATACATATACTTCACCCATTCTAATGCATCTTCATCACTATCTTCTGCATTACAAATGATAACAGCTTTGTTTTCGAATGCACCCCGAACAGCTGCCTGCGGGCCACTGTATTCTGTTCCCCACATGGGATGCGTGGCTACATATCTTCCTCGCTTCGGATGATTCTTTACCGCCTCTGTCAACTGGCTTTTGGTAGAACCCAGGTCCACTACAACCTGCTTATCCAGTTTATCCAAAACATAAGGTAATAGTTCAACCAATTTATCAACCGGTAAAGCCAATACAACTACATCTGATGAGGCTATTGCTTCGTCTAGCGGCGTTATTTCATCTACCAACTCCAGTTCCAATGCTTTCTTTGCATGCTCCTGGTTTATTTCCACACCTATTAGTCTTGCTGATATTTTTTTTTCATGCAGTTGAATGGCTAATGAACCGCCTATCAGGCCAACACCTACAATAGTTATTCTTTTTCGTTCCATTTTCTAGTTTTTAATTCGCTGTATCGCTTCCTCAAATTTTTGTTCAGTTGTGCATAAGCTCACCCGGATAAATTTATTCCCGGCGCTTCCGAAAATACCACCCGGCGTAATAAACACACCGGCATCATATAACACTTTATCTGAAAGCTCAAACCCATTTTTATATTTTGCCGGAATCTTAGCCCAAACAAAAAGACCTGCCTGCTCCAGCGAAAATTTACATTTAAGCAGCCTCAATAATTCAAAAACCTTTTTCCTCCTTTCATTATATACTTTATTTACTTCATCATGCCATTCTTTTCCCAACGACAACGCCTTTGCAGCTGCCAACTGCACCGGCAAAAACATCCCGCTATCCATATTGCTTTTAAAACGGAGTACCTCTTCAATCCTTTCGTTTGCACCGCATAGTATGCCAACTCTCCATCCTGCCATGTTATGGCTTTTACTTAAGGAGTTGAGCTCAAGCACATTTTCTTTTGCACCGGCAATACTTAATAAACTCATTGGGTATTCATTCAGAATAAAACTATATGGATTATCATGAATGATAAGCAGATTATGCTTCTTACCAAATGCTACTATTTTTTCAAACAACTCCTTTGTTGGCAATTGTCCTGTTGGCATTTGCGGATAGTTTGCAAACATTAGCCTCATTTTATTGAGTTTCCTTTTCTCCAGTTTGGCAAAATCAGGCTGGTAGTTATTTTTTTCTTCTAACTTATATTCCACACATTTACCACCCGCCAGTTTTACTGCACTGGTATAAGCAGGATAACCAGGATTAGGCACCAGAACTTCATCACCATTATCCAGGTAGGTCATACAAATATGCATGATACCTTCTTTGCTTCCAATTAAAGGCAGTATTTCAGTAGCTGGGTTTAATTCTACATGATACCATTTCTCATACCAATCTGCTATTGCATTTCTTAATACGGGGCTGCCTTTATAAGATTGATAGGCATGAGCAGTTGGCTTTGTACTTTCTTCCTGCAATACTTTTATAACATCAGGATGGGGTGGCATGTCGGGGCTGCCAATACCCAGGTTGATAATATTCTTCCCGGCCTTGTTCAGTTCATCTATTTCTCTCAGCTTATGAGAAAAATAATATTCACCAATGCCATTTAATCGCTTTGCTACTTCCATACTCCTTTTTATATACGCCATAGATTTTTGTTTCAACTGTAAGTGGTTTCATTATTTCAATTACTTTGTAGAACTGATCCAATGATTCAAATTCCATATCGGCATGAAAGCTGTATTTGAAATCACTGCCGGGAATAGGGAAACTTTGCAGTTTGCTCAGGTTGATGCCTCCTTCCGAAATTTTTGTCAGCACCTTCGCCAGACTTCCTCTTGAACGATCTGTATGAAAATTGACAGAGGCTTTATCAGCGTCATCAAGTGGTTTCACCATTTCATTTCTTTGCAATACAAGAAACCGGGTATAATTATTTTTTAATGTTTGAATGTTCGGAGCCAGCACTTTTAAATCAAATAATTCTGCAGCCAATCTGCTGGCAATAGCCGCAATATGTTTGGTTTTATGCTGATGAATATGCTTAGCGCTTAATGCTGTATCATCAGTTTCCACTAATTTCCAGTTGTATTTATCCAGGAATTCATAGCATTGCTGAAATGCCATGGTGTGAGAATGCACCTCACGGATATCTGAAAGCTCTACACCCGGATTAACCAATAAGTTTTGACGAATCTGTAAATAAATTTCTCCGGTGATTTTTAAATTACTTTTTTGCAGCAGGTTATAGTTTGGAAGGATGCTCCCGGCTATCGAATTTTCAATTGCCATCACGCCTCCGTCACTTTCTTTTTTTGAAGCGGCTACTTTTATTACATCTTTAAATGTATTACAAGGAATTACTCTTATATCTTTTCCAAAAAGATACTGGGCTGCTACCTGGTGAAAGCTGCCTTCATATCCCTGTATTGAAACTGTTGTTGTCATAGCAAAAAAAATCCCGGCCTTTTTGGCCGGGAGTCTTATGTTGATTTTTAGTTGTTTTTCTAGTTTGTTATCAACAAAAGCATGTCCGGCTTTCTTCTAAAAAAGAAATAATTAAAATAATAGCTTAAATATGCTTTCGTCAGTGTCATGAAGCAAATGTAGTTTTTGCAATTGTGAAATCCAACTACTTCCAAAAATTATTTCCTGTTACCGCCGGTGTTAGCGTCGTTCATCCTGATTTTGCGGCCCCGGTAATTTTTCCCATCCATTGCCTTTATCATTTTTTTACCTGCAGAGGGTTCAATTTCAATCCAGCTAGTCATCTCCTTCATGTCTATTTTACCAAGCACTTCTTTTTTCAAATCACTCATATCAAGAATGAATTGTAAAAAACTTGCTTTATAGAACCCGTCTTTTGTTCCCAGGTTAACAAACAGCCGTTGGTAATTTCCACCTCCAAAACTTCTGCCTTTAGTATCCCTGTCTCCCGATGATTCTCTTCTTTCTCCCCTTTCACTTCTCCGGTCACTTCGCTTGTCATCTCCCCGCACATTAAGATCAGCTGCATTTTCATAATACTTCAGGAAGCGGTCAAACTCCAAAGCGGCCACCCGTTGCAGAATCTCTTCTTTTTCTATTTCACCAAATTTCTCTTTCAGCATAGGCAGGTAGGTTTCATATTGTCCATGACTGATATCTGCTCCCAGCATTTTATCAATGAAATAAAAAAACTGCTTCCGGCAAACATCTTTACCCGTTGGAACATCCATTTTATGAATCCGGGAATTTAATATTCTTTCTACCTGACGCAGCCGGTATATTTCTTTGGGTGTAACAATTGAAATACAGATACCACTTTTGCCGGCACGACCGGTACGGCCACTCCGGTGAGTATACACTTCCACATCATCAGGCAATTCATAATTTATTATATGGGTGATACCGGATACATCAATTCCCCGGGCAGCCACGTCAGTAGCAATTAATAGTTGTATGCTTTTATCACGGAAAAGGCCCATCACTTTATCCCGCTGTTGCTGTGTCAGATCGCCATGTATAGCGTCAATATCATATCCTTCCCTGGTCAGTCTTTCAGCAATATCCTGCGTATCGGCTTTAGTTCGGGCAAAAACAATTCCGTAAATGCCAGGATTGAAATCAATAATACGTTTCAACACTTCGTACCTGTTATGATGTTGTGAGGCATAATACTGGTGGTCAATATTAGCAGCTCCTGCATTTGTTTTTCCAATAGTGATTTCAAAAGGTTTGTCCATATACCTTTTGCTCACCTGCCTGATCTCAGCCGGCATCGTAGCGCTGAAGAGCCAGGTACTTTGCCGGTTGGGAGTATTTTTTAAAATAAATTCAATATCATCTTTAAATCCCATGTTCAGCATCTCATCCGCTTCATCCAAAACTACATAATGAATTTTTTCCAGATTGATCGCCTTCCTTTCTATCAGGTCAATCAAACGGCCGGGTGTGGCTACCACGATATGAGTTCCTTTCTTCAAATCCCTTATTTGCAGGCTGATGGATGTGCCACCATAAACAGCCGTAACGGCAACCGGTCCTTTCTTATTCTTAAAAGTATTCAGATCGCTGGTAATTTGGAGGCATAGTTCACGGGTAGGACAAACAATAAGTGCCTGTGGAAAGCGGTCATCTTTATTAATAAGTTGTAATAGAGGCAAGCCAAAAGCTGCTGTTTTACCGGTGCCAGTTTGGGCCAGCCCGATAAAGTCTTTGGTTCCTTGTAATAAAACCGGGATAGCTTTCTCCTGTATAGGAGTAGGCTCTGTAAAGCCTAAGACTTTTATAGAATTAAGGAGGCCTTCTTCAATGCCTAACGATTCGAATGTAATCACTGATTAGTTCAATTTTAATGATTGATAAAGAAGCGGCAAAGGTAGCTTTTAAAGAGGGGAAAGACTAATGTATTTTGATTACAAAGTACTAATGAACTACTTGTAAATAAAAAAGCCCTCCTGAGAACAGGAAGGCGTCTAACGATTGCTTGCTATATGAAAGACTTTTATAAAACCAGTTATAATTACAAGCAACCTGGTTAACCGGTTGATAAATTACTTGTTTTTAAGGGTGTCTGTCGTAACAGTAGTTTTAACAGTTGAGTCTTTAACTACGGTAGCAGTGTCTTGTGTAACTACTTTTGTAGTATCGCTTGTCTTTGTTTCTTCAACTTTTTTGTCAGAGCTGTTGTTACAGGCTGCAAATGATGCAGCGATCAATGCAATTGCAAGTACTTTTTTCATTTTTTTTGATTTTTTTGAAATTGTTTGAAATATTTCGCTATTTATTCCACAAATCCAAAAAGGTAACCCGGATATTTTAAAATTTTTTTTTCGGGCTGGGGTTACTATTTTTAAAATCCAGTATTAAATAAAGGAACAGTGAAACCAGAGAATAATGAAAAGGCTTTATTGGAAGGATTAGCTGCCAGCGACAGAAAGGCTGTTGAAGTCATTTACCGGGACAATTTTAATATGGTACAGAGCCTGGTAATCAACAACAATGGCTCTGCAGATGATGCCAAGGATATTTTTCAGGAAGCAATGATAGTTCTTTATGAAAAGGCAAGATCAGGGAATTTTGAGCTTAACTGCCAGATTAAAACCTTTGTTTATTCAGTATCCCGCAGGTTATGGCTTAAACGGTTGCAACAACAGAACCGGTTTTCTTCCCCGGGTGATAACATTGAGCCGGTGGTTTCGGTGGATGAAGACATTGATGACCATGAACAACGAAACGCAGAGTTTGAAATGATGGAAAATGCCATCACTCACTTAGGTGAACCCTGCAAAAGCCTGATTGAGGCATATTACCTGCAAAAGCAAAATATGCAGGAGATAGCAAGCCGGTTTGGTTATACCAATGCTGATAACGCCAAAAACCAGAAGTATAAATGCCTGATGCGGCTGAAAAAAATATTTTTTACTCATTATAAAAACGGGAACAGTGATGAATGATATTAAGATTTTAGACACTATCGAGAGATATATACGTGGTGAAATGAGACCGGATGAAAGGCTGCATTTTGAAAACCTCCGTAAAACCAATGCTGAAATTGATCAGCTGGTAGTGGAACACACTTTGTTTCTGCAACAACTCAACCATTTTGGCGAAAGAAAAACTTTTAAATCTTCCTTAAACGATATTCATACAGATCTTACAGAAAAAGGAAAGATTGATTCAATGAAGCTCAGGGGTAAAGCCAAAGTGGTTTATTTATGGAAACGTTATAAAAGAGTGGTGGTTATTGCAGCATCCATTGCAGGCATTACCACTCTTACTATTAGTGCACTTGTCTGGACATTTTCATCCAAAGCAGACACCAAAATACAGGAGCTGAACCGCCAAATTGAAGTAGTGAGAAAAGAACAACGGGATCAGAAAGCTGTTGTGAATAATCTTAAAGACCAGATAAACACTGATGCAAAATCAATTCAATTTAAGTCGGGTGGTACAGGATTTTTAGTTGATGGCAAAGGTTTCATTATTACGAATGCCCATATCGTCCGCAACTCCAGGAATATTGCAGTCATCAATAATAAAGGAGAGGAATATAAAGCCATTGTTCTGAGAACAGACAATGCCAGGGATATTGCCATACTTAAAATCGAAGACAAAAATTTCACACCGATTACATCACTTCCTTACGGAATAAGTAAAACAGTAAATGATGTGGCAGAACCTATTTATACTTTAGGTTATCCCCGCAATGACATTGTGTATAGCGAAGGATACCTGAGTGCCGGAACAGGCTTCAATGGTGATTCGCTTAGTTGCCAATTGGGTATCGCCGCCAACCGGGGCAACAGTGGCGGGCCTGTGTTTAATCATGATGGGGAAATAATTGGCATTTTAAGCAACAAAGAAACTGAGGCTGAAGGTGTGGCATTTGCCATCAAATCTAAATATATTTTTGAGGCAATTGACGAATTGAAAAAAGATACTGCCTACCAGTCCCTGAAATTACCCGTTAAGTCAACTGTTCGTGGTCTTGACAAAAAGCAACAAGTAAAAAAAATTCAGGAATTTATTTTTATGGTAAAAGGAGATTAATTCTATTAACCCTATAAAAAAGCAAAGCTATTCGTCAATGATGAATAGCTTTTTGTTTATGTAAATAACTCCAAATGATCAGTTCCAGAGTTTTTCCGGGTACTCTCCTTTCCCGATTAATTCATTAATACTTTTTTGCACTCCCGGCGCATCTTCTTTATATGTTACGCCAAACCATTGGGATGAGGTGGGAATCACTTTTATTTTGCCAAACCCTTTATTAATAAACTGGTCGCCTACGATCGGGATAAAAAATTCTGATTTCGGGTTGTCCATATTATTCTTGAGAAAATTATGAAACATTTTTTCACTTAACCCAAATACTGAAGTATCAAAACACCAGAAGTTCATCGACACTTTTGAACCAGAAGGCACCTCATGTTTTTGGCCTTTTTCCTCATACACTATACTGTTACTCTCTTTATAAATATTGGTTCTTTCATTAATGGCAATCAGGAAGCCATCCGCATCCACATTACAAACACCCCGGCTTACTGACCCATGTTCTGACAAAGTCTTTATTAACTCATACCCGATGATGCAATAATGTTTATTGCTGCACTCCTTTACTAAAAAATCATGTGCCTTATTAAAAGCATCCCTGCCATAAAAATCATCGGCATTAATGACCGCAAAAGGTTCTTTCACTGCATCTTTCGCACAAAGCACTGCATGCGCTGTTCCCCAAGGTTTGGTTCTTTCTGCCGGCACTTCATATCCATTCAAATACATATCCATTTCCTGGAAAACATAGTCAACCGTTATTCTATCCTTCAATTTTGGTTCAAATATTTTTTTGAAATCATCAGCAAAATTTTTTCGGATAATAAAGACCACTTTCCCAAATCCCGCATGGATGGCATCATAGATGGAGTAATCCATAATCGTTTCATTGCCCGGCCCAAATCCTTGCACCTGCTTCATACTTCCATACCGGGAAGCCATGCCGGCTGCTAATATGACCAATGTTGGTTTCATAATTTGCTAATAAAAATTACGGCCCGAAAATAAAGTAAATTCGCCAAGCCCGATATTTTATTATGCAGGAAATAAATTTCCGCAATATTACTATTGATAAATTATCTCTTCCAATATTGGCCGAAAAAAATATTGAAGCTGATGTATTGAGGTTAGACAAAATTCACCCGGTTATTTCGGGCAATAAATGGTTTAAACTCCGCTTTTACCTGGAAGAAGCAAAAAAACTGAATAAAAAAAGAATAGTCACTTTTGGCGGAGCCTGGTCTAATCACATCATTGCAACAGCCGCCGCCTGTAAATTAAATGGCTTTGAAGCCACCGGTATAATACGTGGTGAAGAAGCAAGTAATCTTTCGACAACTTTAATGCAAGCTAAAGAAACGGGCATGCAGCTTATTTTCATCAGCCGGGAGGATTACAAAAAGAAAAAAATACCAGAACAAATCAGGGCAAAAGAAAATTACTTTATCAATGAAGGCGGTTATGGAATAAAGGGGGTTGAAGGAGCAGCCACCATTTTAGATCATTGCAAAAAAGATAATTACACTCATATATGTTGTGCAGCAGGCACGGGTACAACGACGGCAGGTTTGATTAAAGGGGTTCATCCTTCAACACAAGTCATCTCTATCAGTGTTTTAAAAAATTATTTTGACCTTGAAAATGAGATAACCTCTTTATCGGGGAATGAAAAAAAACATTTTCAACTAATCCATGATTATCATTTTGGTGGTTACGCAAAATACAAACCCGTGCTGCTTGATTTTATGAATGAGTTTTACAGGCAAACATCAATACCTTCAGATTTTGTTTACAGTGGCAAACTATTTTATGCCATATCAGATTTGATAGCGGCAAATTATTTTCCCGGAAAAAGCAGGCTATTAGTTATCCATTGTGGCGGATTACAGGGCAATGATTCGCTAAAAAAGGGAACGTTAATATTTTAGATTTTCTCCTCTGCAAACTTATCTTTGTTATACCCAACAAGAGAACCTGATTTTTTTGTTACTGTATGAAAAAATTAATCCCTGTTTTTTTAATTATTGCCTGCATCACCTGTAATACCGGGCTTGCCCAGTCATCGATGCCGGGCCGGGCAGATACGTTGCCAAATTTTTTTTTAAAAGATGTGGGCAATAACCGGATTGTTATTGGGTGGGTAAATAACTATCCTGACATCCGGCAAATCAGTATTCAGCGATCTTTTGATAGCCTTTTAAATTACAAAACCATTCTCACTGTTCCCGACCCTGCTGCAATACAGAACGGGTATATGGATGCAAAAGCCACGAACGACCACATGTTTTACCGTCTTTATATATTATTGGATAAAGGAGTTTATCTTTTCAGCGCAACAAAAAAACCTGCAGGGGATACTCTTCGAAAAACCAACCCGGTTCTTGCTAATGGTAATTATTATTTCAGCGACACTAAAAAAGCCATGCTGGATTCTCTTCGAAAAAACAACCCTTTTCTTATTGATAGAAATCCATCGAATGGAATACCTGATACGGTTCTTGTAAATGGGAAACTCGTTGTGGTGACGGCCCGGCCCGTGGTGATAAAAATTAATTCATTGCAATGGGGTGATTCAGTGGCTGTGCCAAATCCCGATTATATTAAACCAGTGCCCAACACTTTTACACCCTCATTATATGTGTACACTTTCCGGGACGGATATGTCCGGATCAGCCTGCCGGAAACTGAAAAAGTAAAAAAATATTCTATAAAATTTTTTGATGATAAAAGCAACTTCCTGTTTGAACTAAAAGACATTAAAGAAAAAGATTTCAAACTGGATAAAACCAACTTTTACCATTCCGGGTGGTTCAGGTTTGAAATGTTTGAAGAGGGAAAGCTGCTGGAAAAAAATAAGTTCTACTTAGAAAAAGATTTCTGATAACAGCTCTGCTTCAAAAACTTTTTCAAAATTTTTCCTGATTCTTTCTTTTGCTTCTTTTATATCCACTTTATAACCCATTTCTTTTTCCAATGAAGTAACCTGCTTGTTAGTGATGCCACAGGGAATGATGTGGTTAAAATAAGAAAGATCGGTATTGACGTTAAACGCAAAGCCATGCATAGTAATCCACCTGCTGCAACGTACACCTATTGCACAAATTTTTCTTTCCTTCCCCGGCACAGACGGGTCAATCCACACACCAGTTTCTCCGGCTGAACGATCACCTTTAATGCCGTATTCTGCCAAAGTCAGAATAATCATTTCTTCAAGGTTGCGAAGATATTTGCCAATATCAGTATAGAATTTCTCCAGGTCAAGAATGGGATAACCCACTACCTGGCCGGGTCCATGAAAAGTAATATCGCCACCCCTGTTAGTATTGAAAAATTGAATGCCCCTGTCCTCCAGTTCATCATCACCTAACAAGACATTCTCCTTTTTTCCACTTTTTCCCAATGTATAAACCGGGGGATGCTCTGTGAATAAAAGATAATGCTGAGTGCTGACTTCCGACTTCTGACTTCCGGCTTCCGACTTCCTCCTCACATTTTCCTTCAACAATCTTTCCTGGTAATCCCAGGCTATTTGATAATCCAATAAGCCAAGGTCCCTGAATATGATTCGCTGTTTCTCCATAACTCAAATACAAATCTACCAACAAAACTCCATCCGCTACCTTTGCAGACTATGAAGGATGAATTGGAAAAAGATAATCCGGATATCCAGGATAATAATGATGAACTGTACGAGCGGTTCAGCATTACTATTGACAAAGGGCAGGAACCGTTACGGATTGATAAATTCCTCGCCAACCGGATAGAAGGTGCCACCCGCAATAAATTGCAACAGGCTATTAACCTTGGCCTGGTATTGGTAAATGGAGTTGCCATTCGTTCCAATTATAAAATAAAGCCGCTCGATTCTATCATTATTTATTCGGACATGAGTCCTGATGAAACAGATGTGGTTCCGGAGAAAATGGATCTGAACATTGTATATGAAGACGCTGACCTGATGATCATCAACAAACCGGCGGGAATGGTAGTGCATCCGGGTAGTGGCAACTATTCAGGCACATTATTAAACGGTGTGTCTTATTACCTGCAACAACAAAATCCTGGGATTTCGGAAGACGTGTTACCAAGATTCGGACTCGTTCATCGTATTGATAAAAATACCAGCGGTCTTTTGGTATTGGCCAAAACTGATAAAGCTATGCGGCAACTGGCCAAACAATTCTTTGATCATACAGTAAAGCGACAATACGTGGCATTGGTTTGGGGTGATTTGAAAGAAGATGCCGGGACCGTTGTTGCCCATGTGGGCCGGCATTTGCGGCTTCGAAAATTATTCGAAGCATATCCTGAAGGCGATCATGGCAAAGAAGCAATTACCCATTACAAAGTGCTGGAACGATTTGGCTATGTAACAATGGTAGAATGTGTTTTGGAAACTGGCCGAACACACCAGATAAGGGTTCATATGAAATATATCGGCCATCCATTGTTCAATGACGATTTTTATGGTGGTGACAAAATTGTAAAGGGAACAGTGTATACCAAATACAAGCAATTTGTTGACAATTGTTTTCAACTATGCCGTCGGCAAGCTTTACATGCCAAAACCCTGGGCTTTATTCATCCTTCCACCAATAAAGAAGTCTTCTATGATGCGGCATTGCCGGAAGACATGGATTTGGTGATTGAGAAATGGAGAAAATATGCATCAGCAGCAGGCCACAGGCAGTAGGTCATATTTTTTCCCGCTATTT
Organism: Chitinophagaceae bacterium; assembly: GCA_032654705.1. Classification (GTDB taxonomy): domain Bacteria; phylum Bacteroidota; class Bacteroidia; order Chitinophagales; family Chitinophagaceae; genus JJ008. Next base: position 503,171 of record JAULAZ010000003.1, on the reverse strand, counting down.
TCCCGATGATGAAAATGAATTAAAAAATGCTTCGGAATCTTGGCCGGAACTCTTATTTTTATCCACTAATTAAAAACCTTTTATGATGAAAAAATTGATCCCCGTTTTGTTTACCGTATTGATTGTTTCCGGCGTTACTGCACAGGATAGTATTGGCCTAAGGAAACATTACCTGAAAGTATATAACCAGGCTCTGACCTACAATGATGCAAACGCAGCCATCAATGCCCTGCAAAACTATATTGCAGTAGATAATGGCATCCCTTATAAGGATACGTTGTCCATGTTATATTTTAATGTAAAATCTTATTACAGCTCATTGCTGCTGGCCGAAGAAGTGTACAAAGCTGCCCCGGAGAATGTGATTGCCATGGCCAGAGCTGCTGAGTGTTATGATGAATTGGGCGATCCGAAAACAGCCACCGGTCTTTATGAAAAAGTAGTTCCTAAAACCAAAAGTCCTTACCATATTTATAAGATGGGAGTTTGTCAGTACCAGTTGAAACGCACAATTGAATGTGAGGCTTCAGCAAGGGCTGCCATGGCTGATACTACCAGTAAAAGAATTGGGGTAAATTTTACCATGGCCGATGGTAGCCAGCAGGCAGTGCCGATAGATGCAGCAGCCGCCAATCTTTTAGGCGTATTAAAGTTGGATGCTAAAAATTTTGCAGGTGCCAAAGCAGATTTTCAGCAGGCTTTAAAATTATTTCCGGATTTTGCCGGAGCAAAGGGGAACCTGAATGTATGTGATAAGAATTTAAAAGGGGGAACTAAAACACCAACCAAACCAGCAACAAAACCCAAAGGGCAGTAAAATAGATTTCATAAAATTGAATTGAAAGAGAAGACCGGAATGGTCTTCTCTTTTTTTTACCTCACCCACCTCACCCCTTTCACCTATTCGTTATAAAACGAAATAGATTTTCAAATTCCCCTCTCCACTTGGAGAGGGGAATTTGAGCATTCCGTTCGTTATGAAAAACTATACTTGTCGGGGTGAGGTCTTAATGAAAAGAAGGCCCTGCCGGGGCCTTCTTGTTCTGTTCTTATGTGATTTTAATCTGCGCTTATTAATCTTTCTTCACTGGCATTACTGGTTTGGCATCGGGATCCATTGATGTCCCTTTCAAAATAGCAGGAAGAACTTCCTTAACTGGTTTTGCAGGTTCAATATTTTTTACCTGATCTACAACAGGAGCCTGAGTATTGCTAACTGGTTTCTGAATTTCTTTATCAGAAACACTTCCTGAATTATCCAGCTTCTTGGTTGAAGGCTTATTAGATTCTACAGGAGCAACACTACCACTGTTATCAACTGGTTTTACAACAGTTTTAGTTGGTTCAGTATTAGCAACACTTCCGCTGTTATCAACTGGTTTTACAACTGTTTTAGTTGGCTCCATATTGGCAACACTACCGCTGTTATCAGTTGGTTTGTTGGTTGTGGCCTTTGGAGCTGTGTAATCTAGGCTACCGCCAGTTATACTGGCCGGATCAACTGCTTTCTTAGTAGCAGGCGTCACATCATTGAGTGAAGAAACTTTATTTTCTTCAGTATATCCGATACCTTTTGAATTAGGTTGATTAAATGCTTCAGGATTCAGGTATTTGCCTTTGTCTTTTGCATCTTTTTCAACAACATTAGGTATGCGATGTTTTTCAGCATAAGCATCATGACGGATACCTGTAACCTGCCAGCTAACTTTTACATTCGGCTGGTTGGTGGCGATCTCAAATTTATTATCGCTGACTTCTTTATTGATGATTGCCTGTGCAAAAGCGCCAATTACAGTCAACTGATAACGGAATTCCATATTCAAAGCTTCAAAATAATCGGGAAGCTGAACAGTAGCTTTACCGGAAGCATCTGTTACGATATTGCCGTTATAAATATTCATCATATCAGGACTCTCTACAAAACTATGCCACAGAACTTTATTTTCTGGATCCAGCGGATGGTCAATTTTAAATGCTCCGGCAGTTTTGGACAAAGTACCATCTACATGGAGATCACCGTCTACCCAAACTCTTCCGGTTGTATTTTCAATCCTCATTCTTTCACCGCCGCCACCGAGTTCAAAGAACTGGAGGTCATCGTTTGCGGGATTGTTACGAATATTCCACTGGTTAACACCGGCCCTGGCGAAGCGAAGGGCTGCATCACCGTTATTTCCATCAATATCAATAACAGAGAAAGTGGCAGATGACTGCACCCGGAGACCTGTAGCTCCGCCATGCAATACATCTAATTTGTAAGCAGGAGCAGGCTGATTAATACCAATATTACCGGTGGCACGCTGAATTCTCATCCTTTCACCGCCACCGCCTAACTCGAACCACTGATAGTCGTCGTTTACGGGTTCATTACGGGTATTCCACTGGCCAACTCCGGCTTTCTGGAAACGCAAAGCAGCATCACCGCTGAATGCATCTATATCAACAACAGAGAAAGAAGCTGTTGACTGGCTGCGGATACCGGTTGCGCCACCATGCTGTACATCCAGCCGGTAAGCAATACCAGCTCCGGTTGTACCAATACCAACGTTACCAGTAGCATCCTGAATGGCCATACGGCTGCCGCCACCACCTAATTCAAAAATTTCAAGATAGTTATCACCCGGACGGTTGCGAATATTCCACTGGTTAACACCTGCAAAGGCAAAACGTAATGCAGCATCACCACTTGCAGCATCAATATCCACTACAGAAAAAGAAGCGGAAGACTTACTGCGGATACCATTTGCCCCGGTGTTTTCAACATCTAATTGATAAGCAGGAGCAATAGTAGCACCACCACCAATACCCACATAACCCGTTGCATCCTGTATCACCATGCGGCTTCCACCACCACCTAATTCAAATATTTCATAATAATTATCTGCAGGGCGGTTACGGGTATTCCATTCGCCAACGCCTGCTTTCTGGAAACGCAAAGCAGCATCTCCACTGTTGGCATCAATGTCAACAACAGAGAATGAAGCAGAAGATTTACTGCGGATACCATTTGCACCGGTGTTTTCAACATCCAATTGATAAGCCGGTGCAACTGTAGCACCACCGCCAATACCTACAAAACCGGTTGCATCCTGTATAACCATACGGCTACCGCCACCACCTAATTCAAATATTTCATAATAATTATCAGCAGGACGGTTGCGGGTATTCCATTCGCCTACACCTGCTTTCTGGAAACGCAAGGCTGCATCTCCGCTGTTAGCATCAATGTCAACAACAGAGAAAGAAGCAGAAGACTTACTGCGGATACCATTTGCACCGGTGTTTTCAACATCCAATTGATAAGCAGGAGCAATAGTAGCACCACCACCAATACCTACAAAACCGGTTGCATCTTGTATAACCATACGGCTTCCGCCACCACCTAATTCAAATATTTCTAAATAATTATCAGCAGGACGATTGCGGATATTCCACTGGCCAACACCTGCTTTAAATAAACGCAAAGCAGCATCACCGGTGAAAGCATCAATATCTACAACAGAGAAACTGGCTGTTGATGCGATGTGGGCACCCGTAGCTCCGCCATGTATTACATCCAAAGGATAAGCAGGAGCGGCAGTACCAATACCTAATCTTGAGTTTACGTCATCCCAGTACAAATTGGCGTTTGAAGAAATTGATGTAGCAGAGTTCCAAAAATGCAACCCGGGTAGCTACTCCAGTCCCGGTTACCAAACCTGCAGCTGCCAATGTGGTCCAACTGGCATTACCATTAGCATCACTTCTTAATATTTTGTTGAGGCCCTGGGTTCCATCTGCATATCTCATTCTACCAACAATGTTAGCTGCCCAGGTAGTTGTTCCATTGTTTATAGCATCAAATGCAAATAAAGCATAAGAGTTGCCGCTTACCGGCGCTGTACTTACTCTTCCGAAAAGACCAACGTTTACAGCAGCCGTAGTTCCCGGCTCGGCAAATATTGCATGCTGTGTTCCTACTGCACCATCTACATAGGTATGAATCCCCCATTTTTCATTGGTGGGCTGGGCTGTCACATCACTTAAACCAAGACCAGTTGCACCAAGAAACCCTGTTGAAGAGGAATAAAGGTTATTGGTCGAGTTAAACCCTCTTACATAAACCTTTGAAACAGGAGCCGTATTACCTATTCCCACATTACCATTTTCCAGCAAACGCATAATAGAAGTACCTGCTGTATTAGAGAAATCCATTCCGCCGGTACTGAATAATTGAACAGGAGTAAAAGTTGATCCGCTTACTTTTGTAATAAGATAGCTGGTACCATTCACACTGGTTCTCCACTCCATGCCTGATGTTGTATTGGTAATACCTATGGCACTTCCCCATATGTTGGGGCCCGTTACTGACAGTGCCGGTGCACTTGTGCCGTTTGTAGTTATTAAAACTGTTGGCGAATTATTTGCCGCATTTGTATTTTGAAATAAACCAGCATTGCCAGTACCAGTGCCTGGTTGAATGCCATAAACTGATGCGCCACTGGTTGACTGTCCATACACACCAAATCCGCTGGTGCTTAATCCATATACACCAATACCAGCAGGTGTTTGTCCATATACACCCCAGCCGCTTCCAGCCTGGCTACCCCATACTCCTATTCCTAATCCACCGGTTCCATTGTTGATACCCCTCACACCTGTTGAAAATCCTCCGGGACTAGCCGGTGTCACTGTTCCAATAATAGCGTAGGCATTACCGGCTGTAGAGTTTGTTAAACCTTCCAGGGCTGTGCTACCTGCTCCGGTACCTGAGTTTGTTATTTTAAATAATGTTCCTGCATCGGCCTGTGTTTTATTAAATGGTAAAACAAGGTCGTTTGATAAAGAAGAATACAATGCATATGGTACTGATGCAATTTGCGCCGTACCAATATTGATAAAGGTTGTTCCTCCGGCGGGGTCTATCTCCACCTGGATGTATTTATTGCCAACACCCCAGTTCACCCCGGCGATCGTTCCGGTTACATTCGTGGCACCTGCGCTGCCCACCTGTGCATTGAACAATCCAAAGGGATTGGTCGTTACTGCCCTTGATTCCTGGTACACTGTCGGACCTACTGCCGAACCATCATGAATGGTCAGCCGCAGTTTTATGGCTTGATTAATCAGTACGTTACCCACACTATTGCGGGCTACTCCCTGGTAATTAAATATACCGGGAGAAGGTGACTGGCTGTAGCCTGCTGTTACTACCAGCAGTATCACAACTATTAAGGATAAAATCTTTTTCATTGCTTTTCAGTTTTTGTATTTGGTTTCTGGTTTATTTATTGGGTTAGTTTTACAACTTTTAATCCGCTGTGACGGATCACTTCCAGGTTATCTCCCGGACGTTTTATGTCGGGCTTCAGGTCCGCTACAACATAGTACAACCCGTTGGGGTATTTTGATATGTCGAACAGTTCGACACGGCAACAGCCATCATAATGATAGCTCTTGCTTGTCAGTATCTGGCCCACGGAATTAATCAGTTGAAGGCTCATCTGCCCCGGTGTTCTTACAAAGAAGTCCACCTCAAACTTGCCGTTGGTTGGATTAGGGAAAAGTTTATAATCCCCTTCATCAAACAGCAAAGTAAAAGGTGAGTAACCGATCTTATCTGTACATGGCTGCAATACTCCCTGGGTAACGAGTATTGAACTATCGGCGGGTGCAAAGGCCTGGATCAGCAGCAGTTCTCCAAAACTCCATTCATAACGGTAGTACGACGTTGGGTCATCGAAACTGCCACCGGCTGCATTTAAAATTGCCGGAACAACACCGTTAATCGGATTTAAAGAAGGAACCTGTGCCTGGGCAAACGAAACGGCCAGAAACACCGCTAAACATGAGAGGGTAATTCTTTTTCTCATAAGCGTATTTTTTAATGGTTATAAAAATTCATGAAGGCAGGAATAGTTTGGTTGATCTAAGGATAATGGACGCTACTAAAGAAGAAACTTAACCGGGGTCGAAACTAAGTGCAAATTAGCGAGAACATTCATATCTCCCAATTATATTTCCCATTATTTTTTTATACTAGTCCTTCATTCCATTCGGCCGGGAAAATACCAGGGAAAAAGGCAAGGCTAACGGTGGCTTAGGAGTGTAAATAAAAATAATAGTGCGGAATAATGAGGAGAACTAATTAGCTAATGAATACTTCTCCTTCGCTAAAAAAACGTATTTGTCATCCGGGAAAAAGCATTTTATAATCCACATTAATGTTGCCTTTTGAGATATCATTTAATTTCCCTCTTATCAATTTTCTTTTAAGCAAAGAAATATGATCAATAAAAAGCCTGCCTTCAATATGGTCATATTCGTGAAGAATAATCCTGGCGGATAACCCATTAAAGGTTTTGGCTTGCGAAACAAAATTTTCATCCTGGTAGCGAAGTGTTACGGTTTCCTGCCGGTAAACATCTTCCCGGATTTTTGGAATGCTCAGGCAGCCTTCATTGTATGACCATTCATCACCTCCAAGTTCTGCAAGATGTGCATTGATAAAAACCTGTTTAACACCCGGGGCATCAGGGTATTCATTTTCTTCACCATCTTCCTGCATTAGGCGGAAAATTTGTTCGCTATCCATAATAAACAACCGGATAGCTTTGTTTATCTGCGGCGCGGCAAGGCCTACACCGTGGCTGGCATACATAGTTTCCCACATATCCTCAATTAAATTACCCAGATTGGGATAATCAGGAGTAATATCTTTAGCCAGTTTTCGAAGTACCGGATGACCATATGCTACGATGGGAAGAATCATTTTTTTTAATTCAATTTTTAGATGGACAGGGTAAAAAAGTATAAATGGTAAATAAAGTGCCTGGCAGTCCTGAGCATGCAAAATTACTGGCAGAAAAAGTAAAAGCCAAACTGTGATCCCTTTATTTACTTTAGATACCTTATCAACTTAATGCCCTCAAATACTCCTGCAGCATAATGGTAGCCGCTATTTCATCCACTAATGACTTATTGCGACGGTCCTTTTTCTTCATGCCCATTTCCAGCATGGCATCTTTGGCCATTTTGGAAGTATATCGTTCATCCACTTTTTTGATGGGAACAGATGGAAAATTTTTTTGAAGGTCTTTAATACATTTTTCCACCAGCGGGGTGGCATGAGTGCTGGAGTCATCCCAGTTGGTTGGCCAGCCGATAATGATCATTTCGACTGCTTCTTTTGAAAAATAGTCTTTCAAGAAGGGGATTAGTTCTTTTGAATGAACAGTAATAAGTCCGGTTGCAATAATCTGAAAAGGATCCGTAACGGCGATGCCGGTTCGTTTTAGTCCAAAGTCTATACAGATGATTCTTGCCATAAAGCCCCTATCCCCTAAAGGGGTGTTCAAATTCAGTTAATAAATAAATCGGTGATTACAAAGATGGCGAAAACTACTGAAGCAAATCCATTGGCAGTCATGAAAGCCACATTCACTTTTTTAAGATCATTGGGTTTTACAATTGAATGCTGGTAAACAAGCATTCCAATAAAAATTGCTGAGCCAATCCAATAAAGCCAGCCAAAGTTTCCATACCAACCTGCAAACAATGTTGAGACAGCACTTAAAAGATGTAAAAACTCAGAAATATGTAATGCTTTTGCTTTGCCCAGCCAGGCTGGCATTGAATATAATTTATTCTCCTTATCAAATTGTTCATCCTGCAGAGCATAAATAATATCAAAACCGCTCACCCAAAACAAAACACTAAAAGAAAATAAAATCGGTAACCAATGAAAAACTCCAGTTACAGCCAGATAAGCTCCTATTGGCGCCAATGATAAACCCAAACCAAGTATCAAATGACAGAGCGGTGTAAATCGTTTGGTATAACTATAACCCAATACTACTGCCAACGCAACAGGTGAGAGATAAAAACAAAGACTGTTGATGAAGTAACATGTGACAAAGAACAAGGCGCAAGACACAAGGGTAAAGATGAGAGCATTATTTGGTGAAATAACTCCTTTCGGAATTTCTCTTATTGCCGTTCTCGGATTTTTTGCATCAAATTTTCTATCGAGATAACGATTGAATGCCATGGCAGCGCTGCGGGCAAAGACCATGCAGAGGATAACAAGAATAAATTTTATTAATAGAGGATACCACCATTCAGGGCTTGCCACAGTCTTATTTAGATTCCATTGATAGACCCCATTGGAATTTCGCCAAGCACCAATAAAGGGATTATAATCTGCTTCAGTTAGCCCTATAAAAAAACCAATCAACGCAAAAGGCATTGCAAAAATGGTGTGAGAGAATTTTATTAAACTTAAATAACTTTTTACTTTAGACATCGTACAAATTAATTTTTTGAATTTGCAGCCTAAGTTCCCCTTCGGGGAACAGGGGGCTTCTAGTTCTCACCAGTTCCCACAACACCACCCCTGCTGCTGTTGCAATATTCAATGAATGTTTCATTCCCATTTGTGGTATCTCAATACACCCATCGCTTAAAAGAATAGTTGATTGTTCTACCCCGGTCACTTCATTACCAAAAATGACAGCTAATTTTTTATCCGGCTCGAATCTCACATCTTGCAGCTTGCAGCTCCGTTTTGCCTGTTCAACTGCATAAATTTTAAAATTTTCTTTTCTCAATTCTTCAATTGCTTCAGCAGTTGTCTTAAAATATTTCCATTCCACTGTTTCTTCTGCACCAAGCGCTGTCTTTTTTATTTCCTTATGCGGCGGTTTGGCCGAATATCCGATAATATAAATGGCCTCAATAAGAAATGCATCGCTGGTGCGGAACACACTGCCCACATTATAGGCACTGCGGATATTTTCCAGCACAATAATAATGGGAAACTTATCGGATTCCTTGAATTCTTCCACGGATTTCCGGCCCAGTTCGGCCATGCTCAGTTTTCGCATCGGGCAAAGGTAAGTTAAGAGGATAAAAGAGAATAACAGTAACAAGTAAATAGGGTATATAAAGTATTTTGCAATTTCGGAAACTCCATACTTTATATACCTTATTTACCAATCCCACTTTTATCTTACTTCAAATTCACAATCTTCTTATCCTTCGGATATTTTACACTGTAACTGAAGCGAACCTTCTTACTCTCTCCCGGTTTTAAATCAATTTTCCATGTCAGCACCCCGGTTTCTGCATTCACCATGGCATCGCTTCCATCTTCCAGTTTTACTTCCACTTCTTTGATAGTACTCAGCGGATACTGGTCTTTCAGCAATAAATTCACATCGGTGAGTTTATTATTTTTCACCAGTATTTCATAGGTAAATACCTGGCGGTTGCTGCCACCACTTGTTTTTAAACTACTCAACTCTTTTACTAATGACCGCTTAACGGCAATTCTTTTATCCCTGCCCAATGACAGGTTCAATGTATCTGCCGTTGTATTCGGGTCAATGACAGATTTACCGATATAGGTATCATCCATGATGATATTTGCATCGCCGGGAAGCAGGTCAAGGTTTTGCCAATCGGCTACTTCGGCCAGTAAATATGCTTCTTTATCTATTCTTGGAACCGCATAATTCTTAAGTGTACATGCAATCTCCTGGTCTTTTATGGTTACGCTGTGCAACTGGCCATCGCTTTCAATATCATAAGGCAGTTCAATTTCATAAGTAGTATTCAGTTGGCCCTCATTCAGCGTTGTATATTGCTGTAAAGTGCTTGGGTCAATATTAAAACTCGACATTCCTCTCAATCTTATTTGTCCATCAGCAGTACTAACAAGTTCTTCCTTAAGTTTATCGTCATTACTAAAAGATTGAATCGTGTTACGCTGTGCATTACCTGTTGCCGCTCTTTTTTGCAAATCTGTATAAAGCCCCGGAACATATAACTGTAAAAACCAGGGAGTAAGCACAGGAGCAACTACTCCAAAACTTGGTGTACCGGTGCTCAGGGTAAGTTTTGTATTCTTCCAGTCAATTCCAGTTGTCTGGGTCAAGGAGGCCTTATAAACCATTTTTACTTTATTGGTTTTTGAATTTACCCGGATATCATACATGGCAGTCCATCCGGCATTGGTGGTGTAATAAGATAAATCAACAGGAATTTCTCCCGATTTTTTACACATTACCTGTAAGAACACCTGACCATAAGGTTTTTGATTTACGGGAGTTGGCGTTGATAATTTTGCAATTCTTTTCTGTATTTCTTCAATACGTTTATTCTGCAGGCCGATGTTCTGGTTATGATTGTAAATATTGGTATTCGACTTATCAATTTTTGTATTATAATACTCCAGCAATTTCAATAACTCTTCACTGGTGATGGTTTTATTACCGCTGGTAGTAATGGTAGTTTCAATGAGCAGCCCGGTTTTAACCAAAATTTCCTGTTCAATGGAGATCAGGTTATTTATCCGGCCAATTTCTTTTTGCAGCAATGCAATACTGTCTTCCAGCTTTTCTACTTCTTTACTTTTAACTACTGGTGGACTTGTTGGGTAAAACACACTATAGCGTTGCGATAACAAGGCAATGTCTTCCGGTACACTTATCTGCAGGCTGTTGATGTCCACCGTGGTGCTAAGCTGGCTGATGACGATAATTTTAGTGGCGGCATCCACTTTTATTTTTGATTGATGGGTCAATTCGGCGCCATAGCCAAAATAGACAGTCGCATTGTTAATAGTGGCATCCACTCTTACGGTGTCATTTCTTTCATGGGGCAGATTTTGCGCATCCGATACGGCATAGGAAAATACTATCCCGGCTAACAGGAGGATTTTTTTCATGGCTTTTTTATTTTTCAAGAGATGCCAAAAGAAGAAAGGTTACATAAACAGTTCCTTATTTTTGTTGCCCTGCAAACATTTGGAATGTTTAGCATGACAACACCTATAATGGCAAAGACGAAGACAGAAGATACACCCATGATGCAGCAGCACCGGGCTATTAAACAAAAATACCCGGATGCTATCCTGCTTTTCCGTGTCGGTGATTTTTATGAAACATTTGGCCAGGATGCCGTGGTGGCCTCTCAGGTGTTGGGCATCACATTAACCAAAAGAAATAACGGCGCCGCCTCTTCATCAGACCTGGCCGGTTTTCCCCATCATGCACTCGATACCTATTTACATAAACTGGTAAAAGCTGGTCTCCGGGTTGCTATCTGCGACCAATTGGAAGATCCCAAACTGGCCAAAGGCATTGTGAAAAGAGGTGTAACAGATATGATAACCCCCGGCACTGCGGTAAATGACAAATTGCTGGATCATCACAGCAATAATTTTTTAGGCGCTGTTCATTTTGCTGATAATGACCGTTACGGTCTTGCTTTCCTTGATATTTCAACGGGTGAATTTTTACTTGCCGAAGGCGACAGGGAATACGCCGATAAATTACTACAGAGTTTCAAACCGGCGGAAGTGGTTTTTCAAAGACATAAACAAAAAGACTTCAAAGAATACTTTGGCAGCAAAATGTATTCTTACACACTGGATGAATGGATATTTGACAACACCTATGCTGAAGATACTTTGCTGAAGCATTTTCAGACCCATTCACTCAAGGGATTTGGAATTGAAGATTTAAAAAACGGGATGATTGCGGCGGGAGCCATCATCCATTATTTAAAAGATACAGAGCATCCCAACCTGCAACATATAAATTCCCTGCAAAGGATTGACCGGGATGATTTTTTATGGATGGACCGGTTCACCATCAGGAACCTTGAACTGGTAGTTGGAAATTCAGAGGGGAACCATACACTGCTTAGTGTGTTGGATAATACGGTTTCTCCAATGGGGGCCAGGTTATTGAAACGATGGATCGTTTTCCCGTTGAAAGATATTCAGAAGATCAATGAGCGGTTAGACACACTTGAACATTTGATAAAAGAAACTGACCTGCGGCACAAAATATTGCAGCACATTAAACAATGCGGCGATATTGAAAGATTGGTTTCTAAAATTCCGCTGAAAAAAATCAATCCAAGAGAAGTATTACAACTGGCAAGAGGCTTGAAACAGGTGGAATCAGTAAAACAACTTTGTCCTTCATCCTCCAATGAATACTTGAAGCGATTGGGGGATGCACTGAATCCCTGTCCGTATATAGCTGATAAAATATTTAAAGAAATAGTTGACAACCCGCCTGCATTAGCCATAAAAGGTGGAATGATGAACAGCGGAGTTAGCAGTGAGCTTGACGAACTGCGGAAAATTGCACATAGCGGCAAATCTTATCTTACCCAATTACAGCAGAAAGAAGCGGAGATAACAGGCATCTCGTCACTGAAGATCGGTTTTAATAATGTATTCGGCTATTACCTGGAAGTTACCAACTCGCATAAAAATAAAGTGCCGGCCGAGTGGATGCGCAAACAAACACTGACGAATGCAGAAAGATACATCACCCCCGAACTGAAAGAGTATGAAGAAAAGATTACCGGGGCGGAAGAAAAGATTTTAAAAATAGAAATAGAATTATTCGAGGCCTTACTGAATGAGTTGTTTGATTATTTAGCTCCAGTGCAGACCAACGGCAATATCATTGCTGTGCTGGATTGTTTATGCTGTTTTGCCGGCAATGCTATCCAGTATCAGTACAAAAAACCACATTTGCACATCGGCGAAGAAATGATCATTAAAGACGGCCGGCACCCGGTGATAGAAAGAAATTTGCCAATAGGGGAAAGTTATATCAGCAATGATCTTGAATTAAATAAAACTGATCAGCAGATTATAATACTAACAGGGCCAAATATGAGCGGTAAATCTGCCCTGCTACGACAAACGGCCCTCATCACCCTAATGGCTCATATGGGAAGTTTTGTCCCGGTTTTGGATGCAAAAATCTCCCTGACTGATAAAATTTTTACACGGGTTGGCGCTTCCGACAATCTCAGTGGCGGTGAATCCACTTTTATGGTGGAGATGAATGAAACCGCCTCCATTATTAATAATATTACCGGACGCAGCCTCATATTGCTGGATGAAATAGGAAGAGGTACTTCCACCTACGACGGAATTTCCATTGCGTGGAGCATTGCCGAGCATTTGCACAATTCTCCCCATCAGCCCAAAACACTTTTTGCTACCCACTATCATGAACTAAATGAACTGGAAGAGAAATTTTCAAGGGTAAAGAACTATCATATCACCAATAAAGAGGTGGGTAACAAGATTATCTTTTTAAGAAAACTTGCCAGGGGTGGCAGCATTCACAGCTTTGGTATTCATGTGGCAAAAATGGCCGGAATGCCCCCCTCATTAATTGACCGGGCAAATGAAATTTTAAAACACCTTGAAAGCAAGCATGTGGATGATGCCCATGAGACTGCCGGCAGCAGCCAAACTCTTAAGAACCTGGGCAATCCAAAAATTCAACTCTCCATCTTTGATGCCCATACCGAGACCTTTGAAGAAATAAGAAAATTGCTGCAAGACATAGATATTAACCGGCTCACCCCTGTTGAAGCGCTGTTGAAACTTCAGGAGATTAAAAACAGGCTGAAATAAACAGATTTCCCACAGTTGTCCCCTTATTTTTCAAAAAATGTGGTCATTTCAAAAAACTTCTTATTTTTACTTCAAATCACGCAATCATGAAATTGATCAAACTAACTGCTTTAACCTCTTTACTTTTTATTTTTGTATCAGGCATCAGTTCCTGCGAGAAAAATGCAGAGAAAAAGAAACTGACTGATTATCAGCAGAACGACATACCAATGACAGGTGCTAAAGTAATACCTACAAGCAACTCAACTGCATTAGGTAAACTCACCATCTTCTATACGAAAGAAACAAGACTGCTGAGCTACACTATGATTTGGTCTGGTCTTAGTGGTAACCCGTCGGTAGGTATAGGCGTTTATGGTCTGGCACCAGAAGGATTTGCCGTTTCACCAACTGCCCCTGTACAAACTATCAGCACAACAGGCCTTTTGGCTACCGGCACCTATTCTGGTACATTATTGGCTGACGGATTTGTGGTAAAAGAACAGGATATATTAAATGGTAATTATTATATTCAATTAAGAACTGCCGCATATCCTGCCGGAGAAATAAGGGCACAAATAAAATTCCAGTAATAAATTATTACATTTTGATAAGAAAGCCGCTGGAATAATAGTTCCAACGGCTTTCTTTTTTAACCAGTCTCAGGCTTATTTTGCATCAAACCATAACGGCTTGCTGTCATTCCAGTCTCCATTGTAGTTAATAAATAATTCTTCCCCCGCTTTTATAGCATGAACCGACCGGATGCAGATACTATTATTGTCATAATTCATTTCATACTCACAATTACTATTATAGGAATGATTATAAATGGGCACATATCCCAATGCCATGCAGCATTGCTGCTTTTCTGCACCCCATTCAAAAATATAATTATGCAGCAGTGTCTGGTCAAGCAGCTTTCTTTCTTCCATTTTCATAATAATTACCGGCGCCACTTCCACAATGGTTCCTGCTTCAATATTTTCGAAAGTAAAAACTCCCCGGCCCATACCCGATGCGGGTGCAATAAAAAGAAAAGGAAGAATCATAAGCAAATAAAAGATAATAATGAAAAGATAATAGTTGTTTCAAAGTTCGGCAATACCTTACAATTGATAACCTCAAAATAAAACCGGGGTTTTCCATTTTTATCTATTACCTTTTATCTATAAACTATTTCCTGTTTTTAAGCAGGTCATTTTAACCAGAACAATCTGCCCTGTACGAACAATTTGAAATCAATACCTTTACCACCGTAAATTAAAAACCAATGTGCGGAATAGTTGGATACACCGGCCTCAGGGAAGCTTATCCCATTATCATTAAAGGATTAAAGCGGCTTGAATACCGCGGCTACGACAGCACCGGCGTTGCTTTACAAAACGGCGGACTGAAAGTTTATAAGAAAAAAGGGAAAGTTGCGGAACTTGAAGAATCCATTATTGGAAAAAACCTTCATGCAACAACCGGCATCGGCCATACCCGGTGGGCCACCCATGGTGAACCCAGTGATGTAAATGCTCACCCACACAGTTCTTCAAGTGGCAAATTGGCGATGATACATAATGGTATCATTGAAAATTATTCCCAGTTAAAAAAAGAACTTACCAATAAAGGCTACACTTTCACCAGCGAAACAGATACGGAAGTCCTTCTGAATTTTATTGAAGAAATAAAAAAAAATAATCAATGCGACCTCGAAGAAGCTGTTCGGGTGGCGTTGAAAAGAGTGACCGGCGCATACGTTATTTTATTATTAGATGAAGATAACCCCGACACCATCATTGCAGCAAGAAAAGGAAGTCCGCTGGTAATCGGTATTGGCAAAGGCGAACATTTTCTGGGCTCCGATGCATCGCCCATGCTGGAGTACACCAAAGAAGTAGTTTACGTAAATGATTATGAACTGGCCATTATAAAACCGGATGAACTCATCCTGAAAAACCTTGGCAATGAAAAGATCACTCCCTATGTTCAAAAGCTCGATATAGAACTGGCGGCCATTGAAAAAGGCGGCTATGAACATTTCATGCTGAAAGAAATTTTTGAACAACCGCAAACCATTCATGATTGCCTCCGGGGAAGATTAGATGCCGCCGAAGGCACCATCACCATGAGTGGCATTCAGCAATATGCTGAAGAAATAATGACGGCTAACCGCATCGTCATGGTAGCCTGTGGCACCAGTTGGCATGCAGGCCTGGTAGCTGAATATATTTTTGAAGAACTCTGCCGCATCAATGTGGAAGTAGAATATGCATCGGAATTTCGTTACAGAAATCCGGTTATCAATAAAGGTGATGTAATCATTGCCATCTCTCAAAGCGGTGAAACTGCTGATACATTAGTGGCCATTGAAAATGCAAAAGAAAAAGGTGCCATCATTTTAGGTGTGGTAAATGTTGTTGGGTCATCCATTGCCCGCACAAGTCATGGTGGTGCTTACACCCATGCGGGACCGGAAATTGGTGTGGCAAGTACAAAAGCCTTCACCGCTCAGTTAGCAGTACTCACCATGATAGCCTTGAAAATTGGCTATCTGAAAGGAACTATTTCAGAAGAACGTTATATGAATCTGCTGAATGAACTGCAACAGATTCCGGAAAAAGTGGCGTGGACATTAAATCATAGCAACAACATAAAACTGCTGGCAGAGAAATATAAAGATGCTCATGACTTTCTTTACCTCGGACGTGGATATAATTTCCCTGTGGCTTTGGAAGGGGCATTAAAGCTGAAAGAAATTTCATATATCCATGCGGAAGGTTACCCGGCAGCCGAAATGAAACATGGGCCCATTGCATTAGTAGATGAAACCTTACCGGTTGTATTTGTTGCCACCAAAGATGCTTACCATCAAAAAGTGGTGAGCAATATGCAGGAGATAAAAGCCCGGAAAGGAAAAGTAATTGCTGTGATTACAGAAGGTGATGAAGCATCACAGGAACTTGCTGACGATGTGATGATCGTTCCGGAAGCCGATGAAATACTGGCGCCAATGCTGAGCGTGGTGCCGTTGCAGTTGCTGGCTTATTATATTGGCGTAGCCAAAGGTTGTGATGTGGATAAGCCGAGGAATTTGGCGAAGTCGGTAACTGTGGAATAATAACCTCCTGAACGATGTTCGCAACCTTCGCTAAGGCTCGGTTGCCCTAAAGGGGAAACTTAGGTCAAAAATACTTTTATATTTACAATGTTCTTTAAAGCAGTAAGAAGAAGATTATGAAACGGGCATTATATCGCTAATCAACTGTAGTTGCGACGCTCCGTTCATCTTTCTGTTCCCTGCTCAACAAAAATAATATTAAACAACTAATCCCATCTTCTAAACAGGAGTGATTTATACTCCCCTTTAGTGGCTGGGGGTAAAGCCCCTTTAGGGGTTTGGGGTATGAATCATATATTTAAAAAACCAATCTCTTCCTTAGGATATAATTTTATCCTGAAAGAATTTATTCCAAAAGGAAAGAACGAATATCATCTCCGCAATATTCAGAACCGCAACGGCACCAACTACCGTAAACTCACTGTTGCTGAAATTAAAATTCTGGAGCGTCATGCCAACAGTTCCGACGACTGGAACCAGGTACTCGTATCCGATGCCTTTAACCCTCAACTTGTAAAAAGCTGCAGTTTTTTTGGTTTGGTCCGCATTGGAAAACTCGAGCCATATTTTGTTGAATTCAATAACCTGCGTCTTCCGGTAGGCTTATATCACAGCACTATTATCAGTTGCGACATTGGCGATAATGTGGTTATTGATAATGTCAACTTCATGAGCCACTACATTACTGGTAACGAAGTAATACTGGTCAACATTAACGAACTGGCCACTACCGATCATTCCAAATTCGGCAATGGCGTACTTAAAGTTGGCGAAAAAGAATCGGTTCGCATCTGGATGGAAATATGCAACGAAAATGCAGGACGAAGTGTGTTGCCATTTAATGGGATGCAGGCAGGCGATGCATGGCTCTGGTCCAAATACAGGGATGATGAAAAGCTGTTGCAAAAATTTAAAGAGTTTACTGATAAAAAATTTGACACACAAAGAGGTTATTATGGGAAAATTGGAGACCGAACCGTTATTAAAAACTGCAGGATCATTAAAGATGTATGGATTGGCAGCGACGCATATATCAAAGGAGCCAATAAAATAAAAAACATCACCATCAATTCATCTCCTGATGCAAAATCTCAGATTGGTGAAGGTTGCGAATTAGTGAACGGTATTATTGGTTTTGGCTGTCGTATATTTTACGGAGTAAAAGCTGTTCGTTTTATGATGGGCTCCAACTCTCAGTTAAAATATGGCGCAAGACTTATCAACTCTTATCTCGGCGACAATTCCACCATCTCCTGCTGCGAGGTGCTCAATTCACTTATCTTCCCGGCACATGAGCAGCACCATAATAATTCATTTTTATGTGCTGCAACGGTAATGGGACAAAGCAATATGGCTGCAGGTGCCACTATTGGCTCCAATCATAATTCAAGAGGCGCCGATGGCGAAATAATAGCCGGCCGCGGTTTCTGGCCCAGCTTATGTGTAAGCCTGAAACACAATTCTAAATTTGCTTCCTTCACATTAATTGCCAAGGGTGATTTCCCTGCTGAATTAAATATTCCGATTCCATTTTCCTTAATAAGTAATGATGTAAGCGGGGATAAATTAGTAGTGATGCCGGGCTATTGGTTTATGTATAATATGTATGCACTGACCCGCAATGCCGGTAAATATGGAGAAAGAGATAAACGAACCGATAAAACACAGATAATAGAATATGATTTCCTGGCGCCGGATAGTGTGAATGAATTATTTGATGCATTGAAACTGCTAGCGCAATTTACCGGGAAAGCTTATGCCCTGAAAAATCAAAAGAAAATTGCCGGCAAGGATCTTCTTAAAACAGGAGCACAACGATTAGAAAAAAATGAGGCAGCCAAACTTGAAATACTGGCAACAGGTTTTGAAAACAGTAACCGCAAAGTGGAATTATTAAAAGTACAGGAAGCTTATCACCTGTTTAAAAAGATCCTGGTGTATTACGGCATAACGGAATTGATCCGATTTATTGAACAAGAAAATATCTCGTCCTGGCAACAATTATTGCAGGCATTACCCGGTAAACCCCTCCGTAACCAATGGAAAAACATTGGCGGGCAACTGATGCCGGAAGCAAGTGTCCGAACACTGATCCGTAATATCCGCTCAGGAAAAATAAAAAGCTGGGACGAAGTGCATCTCTTTTATAAAGACAAAAGCTCAAGGTATCATACAGAAAAATTCAGGCATGCATTCGCATCGTTGCTGGAAGTACTCAATCTTCCACCCCGAAAATTTACCAAAAAATTTTTTCTGAACCTGTTGCAGCAGGCTGTTACAACAAAAAAATGGATGGCAAAATGTATCTATGACTCAAGGGCCAAAGATTACAACAATCCATTCCGGAAAATGATGTATGAAACAGAAAAGGAAATGGAAAATGTGATGGGCAGGCTGTCTGAAAATAGTTTTATACGGCGACAGGAAGAATCATGTTCCGCTTTTATTAAAAAAGCAGATGAACTAAGCACCAGGTTTAGTTAGTCTTATTTACTGGATAATACTTTCCCCTGTCCGGGCAATCAGGTTTACATCCTGCCTTTAAAATAGTAATACACACCACCAAATCCTAACTGGTAACAGGCAGAATAATACAAGGCATCAAATACATAATGACGGAAAGACTTTTTCCCCTCCCCGATTTTAATTACAATAGCCGAAATAATCGTGGCTTTATGAATAAAGTTATCAAGGTGGTACTGATCAGTAGTCATTACAAGCAATGAAGTGGATAAAGGGAATTTCGCTCCCCTGGCAGGATCACCATCCTTGTACTTGTTTTTAAAACTTTGCTGCGGCCAGAACCATTTGGGATTGGCTTTAGGAAAAACAGCGTAAAATCCTCTCCAGTTAAATTCGAGAGTTTCGTTTAAACCTTTCGCAGCCCCTGAAATTACCAATAAGCCACCAGTTACCAGTTTATTTCCATTGAGCCGCCAATGATCCGGCTTTTCAATTTTTATTTTTCCGGTTACATCACTGAAATCAATAACACCGGGTTTCGTCTTATTATAAAAAGAATCCTGTGCCAAATGCAGCCTGTTACTATTTGCTGCGAACTGGCAATGACCGGTAGTGATACAAAACAGCAGGGCTGAAATAAAAAAACCTCTCATATTGAACAGTTTTTTGGTTGTAAATTTTTTTCTGGCTGTTCAAAAGGATTGGTGGTGGATCTGATCACAGATTCGTTTGTCAGCTAATTGGTTATTCATTAAATAAAAATGAGGATGATGGGGCTTTCAGGGAGGAGTAAAATTTTTTGGCTTTCATTCCAAAACTAATTCGAGTTGGATAAGGGCATACGAAATAACAGTCAAACAAAATAATGACAAGGGTTTTATTATGCAAGCTATCACAGATAAATATTTTATACCGCTATCGTAGTTCTACGAATAAAACTTAAAAACGCTTCCATTATGAAAGAAATATTAATGAGATGCTGTTTATTGCCGGATAAAACGGGAAACCGCATTTGCATCTTTGGCAGATACGAATAAAGTGTACACACCCGCTGGCAATTCCTCCATATTCATTTCAATTGTATTATTGCCTTCGGCAATATTAGAATGCCATTGCTTCACCAGGCTACCCGTCATATTGTGCACTTTAAAATCAACATTGCTCTGCCTGCCTGTACTTACTGTAATTTTTAGCATATTGTGAACAGGGTTTGGAGCAAGTGACAAAATTAATATCTCATTGCAGTTGTGAACCAACGAAACGGTATTGGAATATTTTATTGACCCGGTGAAGCGGTTTACTTTAATGCGGTATAAATTAGTACCGTTTGATAAGGCTGCATCAGTAAAACGAAATTCAGTTTGATTAACCACAGGATTGACAGTGCCAATGGTGCGGAAACCGGAGTTGTTGACAGAACGCTGCACTTCGAAACTGTTTACTTCAGCGCAACTGTTTACTGTCCAGTTGATGACACCTGTATTATCTTTCTTTTGTGCCCTGCAGGAAATAATATAATCGAGGGGCAATGCCCATCCACCGTTTTTACCAATAGCATAAGGTGTAAAAGTGTTGGGAATCGTCAGACTCAGTGTGCTGGTTACCCAATAAGAACCAGTTGGTGTAATGTTTGGGTTAATAATGCTCCATGCTACTCCCGAGTACTCTAAAATTTCCATTGCCTGAGATGGAGGATTAGCGCCTGGATTCACATCACTGGCTACATACTGAAAAGCAAGAGTGACACCCTGTGTAACAGATGAGGCTTTTAAATTCCATGTCCTGTTAATACCATAAGTAGGAAATGCAATGGAAGGAACTAGTCCCTTATTAATTCTAAGTGAGTAATCTTTTCCGCCGCCATTTGTTACTGTTAGTGTATTTAAAGAATCTGCCGAAGGCCCAACAGGGAAATCAACTGGACCGGTACCAATAGATTTAATTGTTAATGCTCCTGTACCATTTGTTACTATATGGTTTGAAGTAAGCGTAGCAGCATTCACCTGGTTAATAGCCAGTGTTATAAAATCATAATCATTTAAAATAATGTTGCCGGAAGTAATTGTGTAACGATAAGGAAGAGTAAGATTACTGAGTAATGTGGCACCTGCTGTATTATTTATCTTAAAATCTATTGTATCATTAATACTTCCAGTAACAGTTATATTTTGAATTGAAGTACCATTTAATTCTAAAGTGGGTATCCCAGATCCGGATTCAATCATCGCTCCAGCAATAGATAAATTACCGGCTATTTTTACAAAATTGTTATGGTTGGAATTCTGAAGACTAAAAGTAGAAGAGGCCGCCTGATTATAATCACGGGAAATTATTAAATCAGCCGACATACCAATAGAAAAACTAGCTCCTGCATTAATATTTAGATGCCCCCTTATATTGCAAACAGAAGCCCCATTACCAATGTAAGAGGCACTTCCAGACGTAATTGCTGATAAAGTTAATGTGCCAAATGTATTGCCTGTCAAGGATACAGTAGTACTTCCTGAAGGGTCATCAAACTCAAATTCCCCAAGTTCTGTTCCAGAGGCGTGAGAAAGATGATCAATGATGACAGCATTTCCCCTGTTTGTATTATGGATATAATGTCCGCCATTATTTATACGAAATGTATCAGTAATTGAAATACCTGAACCAGATAGTGCCCCGGAAGAATTTTTTAAAACAGCCCCGTTATTCAGGATTAACGCATCACTTGTTGCTGTAATATCAAGGCCTGGGTCAGCAGTATTTGAGACAGGAAGTATTAAAGTAATGCTACTTGTTACTGCAGGAGTAATAGTTAATGTATTAATAGCTACAGTAACTGCTCCACTGGGCAAATTAACTGTGTAGCTTGATGCATAAAGTGAATTATCCAGCAAAACATTGTCGGTTGCAATCGGCACACCATCCGGATACCAGTTTGCAGCATCATTCCAATTAGATGTTAGTGCCCCACCATCCCATTTTTTCTGAGATTGTGAAATAAAAGTAATTGCCAGAAGAGAAAATATTAATAAAAACCTTTTCATATCCACATTTTTGATTATGTGGGAACGGATGGTCCAAAAAGGTTTTCAAAAAGAAAGGATAAGTGTCAACTAATGGTTTCAACGTAAACTTAATGATTCTCCTGCAAATTTGGAGCTTCTGTGGAAAAAAAACCCGGCGTCAATTGCCGGGATATACTTTCCTAAGAAGTAATATTATTTAGTACAATGCTTGCATCATTAATAGAATATTGCCTATTTCTTCCGGAAAAAAATACGAACCGGCACCCCTGACAAAGGAAAATTTTCCCGGAGCTGGTTCTCTAAGTAATTTTTATACGGCTGCTTGATATCATCCGGAAAATTGCAGAAGAAAGCAAACGACGGCACATTTGTAGGTAACTGGGTAATGAATTTTATTTTAATGGAATTACCCCGCACCACAGGTGGATGATAAGACTGGATGGCCTTCAGCATAATATTATTAAGTTCTGATGTGGGTATTTTACGCTGGCGGTTTTCATACACTTCCAGTGCCAGTTCGATGGCTTTGAAGATTCTTGTTTTGTCTTTGGCAGAAATAAACAGGATGGGCACATCGGAAAAAGGTGCCAGCCGCTGCTTCAATTTTTTCTCATACTCATTTGCTGTATTAGTTTCTTTGGATACCAGGTCCCATTTATTTACCAATACCACAACTCCCTTTCCTTTTTTGGCCGCCAGGCTGAAGATATTCAGGTCCTGCGCTGCAATTCCTTTTTCTGCATCCAGTAACAACAAACAAACATCGGCTTCATCCATTGCTTTGATGGCCCTGATGACGGAATAAAACTCCAGGTCTTCATGCACTTTGGCCTTGCGCCGGATACCGGCCGTATCAATGAGTATAAATTCCTTACTAAATAAATTATAATGCGTATGAATCGTATCACGGGTAGTGCCGGCAATCTCGCTGACAATTGTTCTCTCCTCACCTATCAGTGCATTCAGCAATGATGATTTGCCCACATTAGGCTGGCCGATGATGGCGAATTTCGGTAAAGACGCAATGTTTTGCGTATCTACCGATGCATCATCGGTAATCAAGTCTGCAACAGCATCGAGCAATTCTCCGGTGCCACTGCCGCTGGCAGCGGCTATAAAAAAAACATGCTCGAAACCCATGCTGTAAAATTCTGATGCTTCCAGCAACCGGTTATTATCATCCACTTTATTAACAGTTAAAAAAACCGGCTTGGTGCTGCGGCGCAATACACTGGCCATCGAATCGTCAAGATTGGTCATCCCGGTAATGGCATCTACCATAAAGATGATGGCATTGGCTTCTTCTACCGCTACCAATACCTGCTTGGCAATTTCTTTTTCAAATACATCTTCACTGCCGGCTACAAAACCGCCGGTATCAATGACGTTGTAGGTTTTGCCATTCCAGTCTGTAACACCGTATTGCCGGTCACGGGTCACGCCACTCACATCATCCACAATGGCTTTGCGCTGTTCCAGCAAACGATTAAAGAGTGTACTCTTTCCTACGTTAGGACGACCTACTATTGCTACGGTAAACGACATATTTTTTAGTTCATAGTTAATAGTTCATGGTTCATAGCTGTTCATTTTGCAATGAACTATCAACTATGAGCCATGGACCGTTTTCAATATCCATATTCTTTCAACTGCATTTCATTCTCTCTCCACTTTGGTTTCACTTTTACAAACAATTCAAGGAAAACCTTTTGCCCGATAAATTTTTCTATATCTGCTCTTGCTGCTGTTCCAATTTTTTTTATCATGGAGCCTTTATCGCCAATCAATATCGCCTTTTGTGTTTCCCGGTGAACGATAATGTCGGCAACAATTTTTACCAGCGTTGTTTTTTCCTGGTATTCCCTTACCAGCACTGCTGTATGATAAGGAATTTCATCATGAGCCAGTTCATAGATTTTTTCACGAATCAGTTCACTCACAAAAAACCTCGTATTCAAATCACTGATATCATCCCCTTCATAAAAGGGTTCTCCCTCGGGTAAAAATTCAAGCAACCCATTGATCAGTTTTTTCTTATTGATTCCTGACAATGCAGAAATAGTAATCACCTTTTTACAATATGATTTAGCAGCAAAAAAGTCAATCGCCTCTTTTATGGTTGATTCACTGACGAGGTCAATTTTATTTAGTGCCACTACAGCAGGCACTTTTAATTTTAATGCAGCAAATATTGCATCCGCTTCTTTCCAGTCTTCTTTAATATCCACCAGTAAGAGGGCCAGATCTGCATCTTCGAGTGCATTCTTCACAGCACTCATCATTTTTTCATGCAGTTTGTATTTTGGTTCAATGATTCCCGGTGTATCAGAAAAAATAATCTGGTATTCTTTTTCTGTCAATATTCCTTTGATGCGATGCCTTGTTGTTTGAACTTTAGGTGATACGATGGCCAACTTCTCCCCCATCAGCGCATTGAGCAATGTACTTTTACCTGCATTAGGTCTGCCAAAAATATTTACAAATCCAGATTTCATGATTTAACCGAAGTTGCACACTTCGGGCCGAAAGAATGGAGGAGGTAATCAATCTTTGCCAGTTGATGTGCAACTGTTTAGAAAAGTTTAAAAAGCCACGCATTATTGGATGGCTTTTTTGTTGCGAAGGGAGGATCGAACTCCCGTCCGCCAGTTGGCGGATATGAGACAAAAAACTAAAGATCATTTATCAATTTCCAAATCCACTCTCTTCCTTTCGCAGTCTTTAATTCCTTTTCTCTTCGCATAGCATTTTGCTTGCTTTCAAATATCTCTTCATGAACTATTTTCCACGGTCTAAATTTTATCGTCCACCCTTTTGTTGCCAGTTCATTATGCGATCTGAAACGCTCAGGGAGGTTTGATGTATAGCCAATATAGATCTTTCTGAAAGCTATACTATATAATACATAAACCGTGAACATAACCAAAAGTCCGCTTTCAGGCGGACTTCTCTGTTGCGAAGGGGAGGATCGAACTCCCGACCTACGGGTTATGAGCCCGTCGAGCTACCGCTGCTCTACTTCGCGGTGTTGGACGGCAAAGGTAACCGTATGATGGCTACTTTCCAAAGAAAAAACATTCCGGATAACCGGAATATTTTTCATGGCTATACTATTTATCTGTAACTAACCTTTAGATACGCTGCTGGCACCGCTGCTTCGTAAATCTTTTATCACACCATTTCCTTTATACCGCACGTCGCTTGCTCCACTGGCATGAGCCGATAATTCTTTATTGACGGTAACTTTTATATCACTGGCGCCGGATGCAGACACATTGCAAATATCAGTTACCAGATCAAAGCCTCTGAAATCACTGGCGCCACTTGCCTCCACATCCAATTGCAAAGCGGTTCCGTTTACGGTCATATCAGAAGCACCACTAAGATCAACTGACAGTTTATTTACTTCAATCCTGCCTTTCAGATCACTGGCACCTGATTGCTTAATAACCAGATCATCTGCTTTTAATGTGCCATTAATAAAAACATCACAGGCTCCGCTGACCGTAAGTTTATCAATCTGCTTAAATGAAATATATGCCTTCAATTTCTTTTTACCAGAATTCCATTGCATTCCTTCATTGTCATACTTTATAACCAGAATACCGTCTTTAACTTCTACGCTGATGCGATCAAGGTATTTTTTTTCACTGGCGCTAACGGCTACTGCTTCTTCATTACTTTGGCTCAGATATACATCAAAGGAGCTGGAAACACTGATACTATGAAAATTTTTCACTTCTCTTACTTCCGCATTCGGATCATTTGTTTGCTGTGCATGTATAACTGCACCAATAAGCAGTCCTGCCAGTAACACTATTATTCTTTTCATTTTTCAGGTTTTAAGTATTGATAATTATATTTTCGATACTGAGCCACCGGTATTGGTTCTTATTTCACGAATACCTGCATCACCCTTATATTTTACATACCCGCCGGTATTGGCTTTAATATTCAATTCTTTTTGGGCTGTAATATAGATACCAGCCCCTGTACTGGCAGTTACCTTGCAATTGTTTGTTATGAGATCAATGCCTTTAAAAATGCTTCCGGTATTACCTTCCGCATCCAGTTTGCCTGCATTGCCAGTGAAGGTAACAACAGAACCAGTATTCTGACTCACTTCCAGTTCATCAATATTCACCAGCCCTCTTACAGTAGCCCCGGTATTCACATTCATTTTCAGTGATGCTGCGTTCAATATTCCTTCTATTTCCACTTGTGCACCGGTGTTGGCATTCAGACGATCAAGTGTTTTATATGAAACCCATGCTTTTAGTTCTTTCTTTTCCTTTCTGCTATTCATGGAATGAAGCTTGTTCTCATAATAAATTTTCAGAATACCGTTTTCCACTTTGGTAACAATCTTGTCCCGGAATTCTGTAGTAGATGCACTGACAGCAACTTCTTCTGAACTGCCTTCTGTTAGCACCAGCTTGATTCCGGTGGCCACTTCAATGCCATGAAAGCCATCGACATTTCTTTTTTCTGCATTGGGATCATTAATTGTTTTTTGTGTAAAAGCAGCCCCGGTTATGATAGCTGTAAGTAAAAAGAATAAAATTAATTTCTTCATAATCTATGGTTTTGATGTGGTACGAAGAATGGTGTATAAAAGTTACAACCCGGAATAACTTTTTTCTTACTTACCTTTGCCCGAGTTCTTAGCCATTGGATTAATGGCTTTAGTTTTCAGTGTTTCCCGGGGTGTTTGTTTGTCATGCTGAGCTAATTGAAGCAGGCAAATAATCTGAGATCAAACCCGTAGAACCTGGTCAGGGTAATGCCTGCGAAGGGAAGGAGGATTCAATGATCCTTTCTCAACAGCGTTTCCCTCTTATTTTTTAACTCGTAAAAATTTAAAAAATGAAGAGGATTGTCGTTTCCGCTTTTTTTATTTCCAGATGCATCAGCCTGTTTGCCCAGCATGATGAACTTGCTAAAGACAGTTTTTATTTATTAACCCCGGTTGAAGTAAGTGCCGTCCGTGCAGGGGATAATGCCCCTTTTACCAAAACGAATTTTTCAAAAAAAGAAATTGCAAAGAACAATCTCGGGCAGGATATTCCTTTTATCCTGAACCAGACTCCCTCCGTAGTGATTAATTCTGACGCCGGTAATGGCATTGGGTACACCGGTATCCGCATCCGCGGCACTGATGCATCAAGAATTAATATTACACTGAATGGCATTCCTTACAATGATGCCGAAAGCCAGGGAACATTCTTTGTTGATCTCCCCGATTTTTCTTCTTCTGCAGGAAGTATACAAATCCAGAGAGGTGTTGGCACCTCCTCAAATGGTGCCGGTGCATTTGGCGCCAGCATTAACTTTAGTACAAATGAAGTGAATAAAGAAGCTTATGCAGAATTAAATAACAGTTATGGCTCATTCAACAGTTGGAAAAATACGTTGAAAGCCGGTAGCGGATTATTAAATGATCATTTCCTGGTTGATGCCCGCTTGTCCCGCATCAGCAGTGATGGTTTTATTGACAGGGCAGGCAGCAATCTGAAATCATTTCATTTTACTACCGCTTTTATCAGTAAAAAATCTTCGCTGAGGTTGAATATTTTTTCAGGCAAAGAAAAAACATGCCAGGCCTGGTATGGCATTTCAGAAGCCGACCTGAAAGCAGGCAATAGAAAAATAAATTATGCGGGCACTGAAAAAACCGGTGAGCCTTACGATAATGAAACAGATAATTATAAACAGGATCATTACCAGCTATTCTTCAGCCAATTGTTTGGCAAACGCATTTCCTTTAATACTGCTTTGTTCATTACAACCGGAAAAGGGTATTATGAACAATACAAAGCCGACCAGGAATATGCTTCTTATAATTTGCCCAATCCTCCATCAGCAGGTTCACCAATTACAAAATCAGACATGATAAGACAACTATGGCTGAATAATAAATTTTATGGCAACATCTTTTCCTTTCAATATAAATATAAAAAGACACAGGCTACTTTGGGAGGAGGCATCACCCGGTACAACGGATTGCATTATGGAAAAGTGGTCTGGGCTGAAAAAGGATTAACAGAATTAAAAAACTGGTATGACCTGGGTGCTCTGAAAACCGATTTCAACATTTACCTGAAAGAACAAACACAGTTTGCCAATAACTGGAATTTGTTTTATGACCTGCAGTACCGGCATGTAAAATATAATATCAATGGTTTCAGGGATAATCCTTCCTTGATAGTCAGAAACAAATTTGACTTTTTTAATCCCAAAGCCGGTATCAGTTACTCTAAGAATGGCTGGAAAAATTATATCTCTTTCAGTATTGCCAATAAAGAGCCCAACCGGGATGATTTTGAAGCAGGCACTGAACGGCAACCCAAACCGGAAAGATTGTTTGATATTGAACTGGGTATTGAAAGAACAAAAAATAACTATAATTGGTCAGCCACTTTATTTTATATGAATTACAAAGATCAATTGGTGTTGACAGGACAGATAAACGATGTGGGAGCCTACACAAGAACCAATATACCTAAAAGTTACCGGGCAGGAATTGAATTACAGGGAGGAATCAAATTTGCTTCATGGGTAAATGCCTCCGCTAATCTTGCTATCAGCAAAAACAAAGTGAAAGACTTTACGGAATACATTGATGATTATGATAACGGCGGGCAAAAAATAAATATCTATCAATCAGCCGATATTGCTTTATCGCCAAACATTGTAGGTGGAGCCATCATCAATTTTTTGCCCACACAAAAACTGGAGTTGACCTTGTTAAGCAAATATGTAAGCAAGCAATATCTTGATAATACCCAAAACAATCAGCGGTTATTAAAAGCTTTTTATACGCAGGACATGCGGGCTGTTTACACTATCAAAAAGAAATTGCCGAAAGAAATTACTGTTTGTGCACAGGTAAATAATATTTTGAATACGAAATATGAACCCAATGGCTATACCTACAACTATATCTATGGGGGTGAGTTATCAGTCAACAACTATTATTTCCCGATGGCTGGAACGAATTTTATGGTTGGAGTGAATGTGAGATTGTAAATTCAATAGTTTCTCAGGTTCGCAAGTTCAATTGGAAGGTTCATGAACTTCTGGAACCCGTAAACTGATTAACTATTTTTTTCCAAACTTTTCCTGCCATTCCAGCATACCGCCAGTAACATTTTTGGTGTTTTTAAAACCCAATGTGTCCAGGAACATACAGGCCATCATACTACGCTGCCCGCTGCGGCAATGAATGATGACCTCTTCTTCTTTCAGATCATCAATCTCATCTGTCTGCATAGTTTGAATATTACCAAGTGGTATTAGTTTACCACCGATATTAAACTCAGCATACTCATCTGGTTCCCGAACATCTATAATATTCAACTTTTCCCCGGCATCCATGCGGGCTTTCAGTTCTTCAACAGAAATATTTTGCATAAACTATCGTTGGCTACAATGGTTCGGGTGTTTCAACAGTGTCTTTCCTGGCAGGCTTATCCAATTGCAGCCATACATCGATGGTCTGACCTGAACGGATATGATTTATTTTTTTTTCTTCATCAAAACGTTCCGGGTTTTGCCGGTATATCCAGGCGCTGCAGGTATCGGAAATATTTCCATCCATGATGATTGCTCCTATTGAAATCCCGCTTTCACCCAGCAATTTTTTTACATCACAGAACTGCATCCCTGTTATCACCGGCACAGTAAACTCCATGTTACCCACACCATCTCCCAACACCAGTGAAATAATACTGCCCTTCCTGATCTTTGTTCCCGGCGCAATGGGAGAATGATTATATAATTGTTCCAGCACTGCATTTTTGGCAAAGTCAGGTTTAAAAATCGTATCGCCAATCCGCAGGTCCATATTATGAAGTACCATTTCTGCATTGCGGAAACTGTAACCAACAAGGTTAGGCATTTCTACAATAGGTGGCACTGACCTGCTGATTACTAGAAACACCGTACGATTTGTTTTTACCACTTCATCTGCATCAGGTATTTGCTTAATAACAGTAAGAGGCTGCAACGTATCTATATAAAGAGAATCCTGAATTTCCACATCAAAACCCGCCTTATTCAGCAGTTTCTTTGCTTCATCATAATTTTTTCCTGCTACGGAAGGCACAGTGCTTGCATGACCATGATGTGTTATCCATTTAAGTGAAAGCAAAAAGACAGAGAAAACACCCAATGCCAGTATGACACCTGCTATTATATTTACCCATAAAGGGCGATGTGTGATGAATTTGAACACTGCTTAATTTTTAATATTTTGAAATTGCCTTCTTATTCTGGCTTGCCAATTATTATAATGCTTCTTCCACCAATTTAGTATAAAATTCTTTCAAACTCCATCCCATCACTTTTACCTGCTGTGGAATAATGCTGGCTTCGCTCTGTCCGGGAATGGTGTTTACCTCCAGCATAAAAGGCTTACCCGTTTCTTCATTATAAATAAAATCAATCCTGACTACTCCCCCGCAATTAAACACTTCATAAATCTTTTTTGCTGTATCCCTTATTTTGTCAGCCACTGCTTCATCTACCTCAGCCGGTGTAGTCTCGGATGATTTACCCTGGTACTTGGCTTCAAAATCAAAAAAAGCCTGCCCCACATCTGCCCTTACTTCTGTTAACGGCAATACAATAATATTGCCCTGCGATTTAAAAACACCAACAGTAAATTCCCTGCCGCTAATATATTCTTCTACCAATACTTCCTTATCTTCTTTAAATGCTTTTTCAATTGCTGCTCCCAATTCGTCAGAAGGCTTGTTCACTTTTGACATGCCAATACTGCTACCGCCATTGTTTGGTTTTACAAAAACAGGAAACCTTAAATACTGTACTGCTTCATCCGGGCTAGTAAAATTATCTTTTACAAACAAAACTGACCTGGCCACATTAATTCCGGAAAAAGCAGCCACTGCCACTGCATAACGTTTATTAAAAGTAAGAGCTGAGGTGGCAGCATTACAACCCGTGTATGGAATTTTTAATGTATCAAAATAGCCCTGCAATTTTCCATCTTCACCGGGTGTGCCATGCATACCGATAAAAACCACATCAAATTTTATGATGTTGTCATCTATCGGAAGAGAAAAATCATTTTTATCAACTTCTATTTTTCTTCCATCAGCCAGTTCATGAAACCAGCCCTGCGGATTAATGTCAATTTTATAAACATTAAAAAGGTGGCGGTCAAGATTATTGTCAATCGTTACAACGCTTTTGTAGGATATTACTGCCTCTCCGGAAAAACCACCGGTAACAAGGGCTATGTTCTTCTTCATGTGGGTGTATAGTGTGGTTTAGCAATACAAATATTAGAGAAAAAATTTAGAAAGACAACGTAAAAGACAGTTATCGAAAAGCATTAACAAAAAATACTATAAATTTTCTGCCACTATCAACAGAATTTGATTTAAGCAAATCCTGTTAAGCCCTCTTTGGGGTTTGGGTGCGGGCATAAGAAAGGTGAAGGCCGTTTCTCCTTCACCTTTTTACACGGGAAATATCACCCGTTACTGCTTCAGCAGCTTTCACTGCCTTATTAATGCGATACGACTGTAAGATAGAACACTATTCTTACAAGTCAATATTTCAAATGCAGAATTTATGCACAGAAAAGACCCTGCTTATTAAATATGCAACCTTGATTTCTTATCCATCAGTTGATCAACCGTTTCTGTGTACATCTCATCCGGTACACAGCAATCCACCGGGCAAACTGCAGCACATTGGGGCTCTTCATGAAATCCCTGGCATTCGGTGCATTTGTTTGGTACGATATAGTAAAGGTCGGTAGCCACTGGCGCATTTTTCTGTTCAGCATCCATTACCGATCCATCCATTAAGGTAAATGATCCTTTTACAGTATTACCATCAGCAATTGCCCATTCTACGCCACCTTCGTAAATAGCATTGTTGGGACATTCCGGCTCGCAGGCGCCGCAGTTGATACATTCTTCTGTAATCTTGATAGCCATAATTAGTTGATTAAAGTGTTGAAACTTAGTTTTGCAGCAAATTTAATTACCAGAAATGAATTTACAATACCGAATTAAATTATTGGGGCAGCTTGGCGAATATATTTTATCGGACCAGGAGCCGTGGCAACAGGCCAAAGAGCAAGCCGGGTACGAAAACGGCTGGTTTATTCCAGGATTTTTGGAACTGGCCACAAAAAATATTGGAAAGTCATTTTTACAAAAAGGCATTTTGGAGACATGGGCAGAGAACTACCAACTTCCGGCAGAAAACCAGCAACCCCGATCCGTTGGAATAGTGATGGCTGGCAATATTCCCCTGGTTGGGTTTCATGATCTCCTCTCCGTTTTTATCAGCGGGCATAAAGCCACCATAAAACTATCTTCTAAAGACCGGGTGCTGATTAAACATTTGATAGAAAAAATGGGTGAATGGAATCCTGAAATAAATGAGTTTGCACGGTTCTCAGAAATGCTGAAGAGCTGTGATGCTTATATCGCCACAGGCAGCAATAACTCTTCCCGGTATTTTGATTATTATTTTGGAAAATATCCCCATATCATCCGCCGTAACAGAACTTCCGTTGCCATCCTGACTGGTGAAGAAACAAAGAATGAACTGGAAAAGCTCTCGGATGATGTTTACCAGTATTTTGGACTGGGCTGCCGCAATGTGACTAAAATTTATGTGCCGACATCCTATGATTTTATACCGCTACTGGAAGCGTTCAAAAAATATAACTACCTGGCCGACCATCACAAGTATAAAAACAATTATGATTATAACCTCGCCATTCAAATTTTGAATAAAAAATATTACATGACCAATGGCTCCATCCTGTTAATTGAAGACCCGGCCTTGTTTTCCCCCATCAGCCAATTGAACTATGAGTTTTATGACTCACACGATAAACTAATAAAAGAGTTATCGGGCAACCCAAGCCTGCAATGCATTATTGGTAAGAACTTTGTCCCCTTCGGCCAAAGCCAGTACCCCGTCATTAATGACTATGCTGATGGAGTTGATACCCTCCGGTTTCTTTGCAATCTTCAGGACGGGTCTTTTTCATAACAAGATTTCTTAATAAATTTACGGGACCAAAGAAGTACGAAGCTCTTAGTAAAGATTTGTTAAACTAATGTAATCGTAAGGGCGGGTAAACTGACAGTTTGTTACTTTGTATTTGAAGGCATAAAAATTGAGATAAATGCCTGATAAAAAAAATAACCTGAAAAAGTATTTAACGCTATGAAACTTAAACAAATTTTATTGATCATTGCCATAAGTGCTGTGTCTGCCATTGGCAGTGTGTGGATGTACAGTAAAGCAACCCAGAAAAAATCATCCTTTGTTCAATCTGCAGATGGTAAAGTACCGGTAAATTATGCAGGCTTTTATGACAACGCCGCCAATGCCGGCGAGCCTATTGATTTTACCAAAGCTTCCAGCGCCGCTGTACCGGCAGTTGTCCATATCAAAACAAAGATTGCTGCAAAAAAAATAAGCAACCAACTGCCCCGCAACAGCCATGGCAACGATATGCAGGATTTGCTGGATCAGTTTTTAAATAACCCCTTTGGCCCGCAAATTCAACCTGAGCAAAGAGCATCGGGCAGCGGTGTTATCATCAGCGAAGATGGATATATCATCACCAATAACCATGTTATTTCCGATGGAGGAACAGGTGTGGCAGATGAAATAACCGTAACGCTCAGCAATAAAAAAACGTATAAAGCAAAAGTAATCGGCAAAGATGCCAGCAGTGATATAGCCGTATTGAAAATTGATGGCAACGGTTTTCCATTTCTGATATATGGCAATTCTGATAATGTAAAACTGGGTCAATGGGTTTTGGCTATTGGTTATCCATTAACACTGGAAACAACCGTTACTGCCGGGATTGTAAGTGCAAAAGGCAGAAATATTGGTATTAATGGTCGCCAGAGCAATACACCCATCGAATCATTTATACAAACCGATGCGGCCGTAAACCAGGGCAATAGTGGCGGGCCCCTGATTAATACAGACGGACAACTTATCGGTATTAATTCTGCCATCTATGCTCCAAATGGAACTTATGCCGGGTATTCTTTTGCGATTCCGGTTAACCTGGTAAAGAAAATTGTGAATGACCTGATCCAATACGGCGATGTAAAAAAACCTTACCTGGGAGTTTCGGCTGACCAGGATAAAATGGATGCCGGCGATGGCGCCCATATCGGTGATGTGGCCAAAGATGGCGCTGCCGCCTCTTCAGATCTTAAAAAAGGAGATGTTATTACCAAAATAAATGATGTGCCCATCAACTCATGGACAGAACTCCAGGCAACTATTTCATCTTATAATACTGGCGAAAAACTTTCTATTACTTATAAAAGAGATGGGAAAGAGAGAACAACCACGGCTATTTTAACGAGTAAGACAGGTACCTATGATCAATTAGCCGTTTCAGCAAGTATAGGCAGCAAATTGGGAGCTGAGCTGGAAACTTTGGATAAGAAAAAAGCTTTGCAGTATGAAATTGAAGGAGGCGTACTGGTGAAGAAAATAATAAAGGACGGGCTTTTCAGCAAGACTAGGATGCAGGATGGATTTATTATCACCAGCGTAAATGGTATTGATATTTCCAGCATAGAAGAACTCGGCCAGGCTATCAGAAGTCTTCGCGGAGAAAGTATCCAGTTGGAAGGAATGTATCCCGGCTATGAAGGTATTTACAGGTACCCGCTGAATATTGAAGGAGAATAACCACAGACCTGCCTGCCGGCAGGCAGGTACTTTGATTAATTGATTATAATGAGAAAGCTACCGCTATTTGTGGTGGCTTTCTTAATTTTTGTATCGCCTCATTCAAATCCGGTAATCATTATAATCAGCAGTTCATTTTTCATATACAAGAAACTCCCATCCCTGCATTTCAAAACTTTTTTCTTCTGTAAAATCATTGGCTGCACCTGAAAAAGCATTTTTATAAATGCCTGTAACCATCGGATCAGTTATATCAAAATGGAGATTGCTCTGTGAAGAAAGATTAATCACCACCAGCACTTCCTTGTTCTCCTTCTTTCTTAAATAGGCGAATATATATTTTGGCTCAGTAGTTTTAATACGGAATGTTTGTACCGAAGTATCGCCAGCCCTGAGAGCCGGGTGATTGCTATGCAGGTTCAGCAATGTTTTATAAAAATCATTTAGTTCATTATTGCTGGTCCAGTGAATGGTATCCTTATCAAAAAACTTTATTCTTTTTTTATTGGGCAATTCCTGGCCGGAGTAAAGCAGTGGAATGCCATTCCATGTAGCACTGAATACAGCAAGTGCCTTTGCCATATCGCCATATTTTTCATATTCCGTTCCGTTCCAACTGTTCTCATCATGGTTGGTAGTAAACCATGCCCGCATGGTGCTGTCGCCAAGGTCATCATATTTTTTTAATACGGTGTACAGGGAATCTGATGCCAATTGTTTTTTATAGAAATCCTCTGTTCGGTGCATCCATGTCCAGGTATAGCTTGCATCAAAGGCTTCGCCGTATTCAGGTTTTTCCAATTCGTCAAACTCGCCGAGCCAGAACAATGGTTTTACTGCATCCAGTTCTTTTCTTGCTTCTTTCCAGAAACCCAGTTCCACCCAAAAAGCAAGGTCGCAGCGGAAGCCGTCAATATCACATTCCGCTACCCAGAATTTCATGGCATCAATCATTGCTTTTCGCAAGGCAGGATTTTTATAATCCAGTTCAATAATATCATCCATGCCGGAAGCTATTTTAAAATCATTGGTGGCAGAATCCTTTAAATAATAATCCGGGTGTTCTTTTGTCCATACATGATCCCATCCGGTATGATTGGCCACCCAGTCAATAATAACTTTAAATCCCATTTCATGCGCATGCTTCACTAAGGACTTGAAATCATCTATTGTTCCAAACTCCGGGTTGATGGAAGTATAATCGGAACAGGCATAATAACTGCCCAGTGATCCTTTTTTATTTTTTTGTGCAATGGGAGTAAGGGGCATGAACCAGATTGTTTTCACTCCCATTTCTTTTAACCGCGGTAATTCATTGGCAAAGGCATTAAAAGTTCCTTCGGGAGTGAACTGCCGCATATTTACTTCATAGATATTGGTAGTATGTACCCAGTCAACAGTTTTAAATACAGAGTTCCTATCCATTGAAACAGATTTTTGTTTTGAATCATTATGACAACTTACAAGCAAAGTAATGGCTGCAATCGTAAACAAATATTTCATCGGCCTGTTTGTTTGCTGTGAAAGTAAGAAAAACTGAGGACTGACCCTTCGACAAGCTCAGGGTGACAGTCCTTCGACAGTCCAAGGTGACAGTTTGAAGACTGAGTTCATTAAATTTGCATCCATGAAGAGTTTTGAAGTCCCGATTATTTACCGCAGCCCTCTTATTTCTGCTATCAAGAAAAAGCGGAAAGAGGAGGATAATATGAAAAAGGATTTTACTCCCACCCTTCTTGA
This sequence comes from Chitinophagaceae bacterium, assembly GCA_032654705.1. GTDB lineage: Bacteria > Bacteroidota > Bacteroidia > Chitinophagales > Chitinophagaceae > JJ008. The sequence continues at coordinate 466,711 of JAULAZ010000003.1, read as the reverse complement.
CTTAGGTTCCCTGCAGATTTTTTTAGCCCGGCATTTTGGTTTTTGTTATGGCGTGGAAAATGCAATAGAAATTGCTTTTAAAACCGTGGAAGAAAACCCGGGGAAAAGAATTTTCCTGCTAAGCGAAATGATACATAACCCGCAGGTGAATGCCGACCTGCAGGCCCATGGCATTGAATTTTTGCAGGACACCTACGGCAGGCAACTGATCTCGTTTGAAGAAATTACTGTAAATGATATTGTGCTGATACCCGCTTTTGGTACCACATTGGAAATAGAAGAAAAATTAAAACGCATCGGCATCCATACGGAGAAATACAACACCACCTGCCCCTTTGTAGAAAAAGTATGGAACCGCAGCGAAGCCATCGCTAAAAAAAATTACACGGTTATCATTCACGGCAAACCAAAGCATGAAGAAACAAGAGCTACTTTTTCTCATGCCGCCTCCCATGCGCCGTCTGTTATTATTAAAGACATGCCGGAGGCAATAGAATTAGCAAAATATATTGCCGGCGAAAAATCTGCGGATGATTTTTATACTGAATTCAAAGGGCAATATTCGGATGGCTTTGATGTGGAGAAAGATTTACAACGAATCGGCGTGGTAAACCAAACCACCATGCTCGCCAGCGACACACAGTCTATTGCAGATTACCTGAAGGAGGTGATGATACAAAAGTATCAGCCGGGAGATACCGAAGAACGATTTGCTGACACAAGAGATACGCTTTGCTACGCCACCAACGATAACCAGACAGCCGTTAGCGCCATGCTGGAAACGGATGCCGGCCTGGCGATAGTTGTTGGCGGCTATAATTCTTCCAATACTTCTCACCTGGTTGAGCTATGCGAAGAAAAATTGCCGACTTATTTTATTAATAATGATGAAAAAATTTTATCGGCCAATAAAATTCTTCATTACAATTTTCATACAAAGGAAGAATTGCTGACCACTGATTTTCTTCCCAAAAAAAAGCCGGCAAGCATATTAATTACCAGCGGCGCCTCCTGCCCCGATGCATTGGTGGAGGGAGTGATAAGTAAACTGGCGGATATTTATGGGGTGAAGGAGATAATGAAAGAGTTGGAGAGAAGTTTTATTTAAGTGAGTTCTTTTTCCGCCCCGAGTCCGCCGTATCTTTAATCGGTAAAAAAGCATTAGGAGGAAATAATTTCTCTGAATGGAATTCCGGGGCGAGATTCCGGGCGGGGAAAAATGTATTATGGAATTTAGAAAATATTTAGCTGGAGTAACCTTTGTAGCATTACTTTTTTGGGGGCCAATTGATTATTCTTGGCCAGCATGGTTAGCAATTCGCATAGGTTACATCATTGTTATTCCATTCCTAATTTGGTTAATACTTGGATGGATATGGAGTAGATGGGAACTAAGCCCCAAAGTTGAATATATATTAACACGAGTTCTTGCTGCAATGATTTTTATTACGCTTGTGGTCTATGCAATTCTTGAAGCAACTTCCAAGACGCATGTTGGTAATACTAAATGGATTCAAACAAGAGAGGGTATGGAAGCGGTTGGAGACGACATTATACTCACCGGCCCTGACTGGTTTAACGTGTTAATTTTCGTTGCCATCGCCGCTTTTGTCTTTTGGTTTGGGGTTTTAGACAAAGGCTCGAAGGATAAAAAACTATAATCTTCGTTGTGAAAAATGGAATTCAAAACTACCAAAGGCTGCTTATACAACAAAAGGTCCAATGTATATAGGCCTTTCGCCTTCGCTGGTCTTCCTAAAACTTTAAACGGCCTTTGTTGCGTCTTGTGTATAGGTCTTGTGCAGCTTGCAAAGAGACCAACAAACGAACAGGAGAAAGACACCTAAAGTACAAAAGTTGATGTGTTCCAGCAGAACACCTCATGGGTAGAAAAAATGTTGCGGAGATGGGTAGCGTTCCGTAGGAACACATTGTGATTGCAATGAAATTTGAGAATTGTACAAAACGTTCCAATGGAACGTTGATACCCGTTTGGTTTTATCATTCTACCCGTGAGATGTCCCTACGGGACAAAGAATGAACTGTGTAAAAAATCGAAAAAATATTGAACTTTTGTTCGCCTGAAACAATATAGGGAATTTGAGATCAGACCTCAGACCTCTGACTTCAGTCCTCCAACTTCCTACTTATACAACAACTCATAATACTCATTGGCCATGCGGTTGCTGTCAAATTGAAAACGTACATCCTGCATCCCGTTTTTCATTACCTGGCGCCAGGTATTGTAGTCGCTATAATACAAAGGCAATATTTCGTTCTCTAAAATTTCGTAAAGCTGGTTCAGGTCATATTCGTCCAGTTCATGCACCGCCATGTTTCCATAATCTGCTTTCGGCACCACAAAACCATTATGTCCATGATTGATGAACTCCGGTATCCATCCGTCATCCGTAGATAAATTTATGGCGCCATTCATAGCAGCTGTCATGCCACTGGTGCCGGAAGCTTCCCGCGGCACACGGGGATTATTCAACCAGATATCTGCGGCTTGTTTCAGCCGTTTGGATAAAGTAAGTTCATAACCGATAAGCACCGCCATATTTTTATATTGCTTGCTTAAATGCACCAGTTGATTAAATTCACTGATGGCCGGATGATCAACCGGGTAAGGCTTACCGGCCCAGATAATCTGCACCGGGTATTTACTGCTCTTCATCAACCTGTCAAAACGTTCCGGGTTCGTAGTAAGTAACCCGGCCCGTTTATACCCGGCAAAACGCCGGGCCCATACAATGGTGAATACACAGGGATCAAAAATTTTACCCGTCTGGTCAGCCACAATTTCAAAAGCTCTCTTCTTCAAATATTTTTTCCGGTCATCAATGGCGTAATCATCTCCGGCCTCCATAAACTTGTACAATTGCTTGTCGGCCCAGTAACGCCAGTTCTGTGCATTGGTAATGGAAATGATGGGGCAGATATTTTCATACTTTCCCCAAAGAGACCTGGAAACATCTCCATGCAGTTGCGAAACGCCATTGGCCAATTTTGCAAACCTCAATGCCGCCAGTGAATGGCTAAACAGGTCGTCTGTGTTATCAATAAGTTCTTTTACTTCTTCAACCGACAAGCCACAGAAATAATTCATCTTATGACAGAGATAAATATCATGCTTCTCATTACCGGCTTCTTCAGGAGTATGCGTGGTAAAGACAAGCCTTTTTCTTACTTCCACAACATCGTTCTTGTATTTATTGTATAAATAAAATGCGGCGGATAATCCGTGGGCTTCATTCAAATGATACAACTCAGGATTAAAACCAATCACATCCATCAGTTTGGCGCCGCCAACACCCAGTAAAATAAATTGCGCCACCTTGGTAGCCACGTTGGCATCGTAGAGGCGGTGTGTTATCGTTTGCGATACATAATCGTTCTCGGGCACATCAGTTGACAATAAAAAAAGAGGCGCCGTTTTAAAAGTTTCGGGGTTCAGGTAAAACACTTTTACCCAAACAGGATGCTCATGTATGTTAACCTGGAATTTTAAGCCGGTATCTTCCAGGAAAGAAAATTGCTTTTCATTCCATGCCACATCAAGGGTTTGATCCTGGTTGCGTTCCTGGTCGTAGTATCCATATTTCCATAAAATACCAATGCCAACAAGATTCTGTTTCAATTCATAGGCGCTTCGCAAATGAGAACCAGCCAAAAAACCAAGACCACCGCTGTAAATTTTCAGCGGCTGGTGTGTAGCAAACTCCATGGAGAAGTAAGCAATTTTTTTGGCATAACGGCCATCAACAGGATATGGGACGGAAAAATTCATTAAACTCATAATGTGTTCTTTTTACACGAGGCCGCAATATAAAGGTAAATCGTGAATTGAAGGATGAAGGAGCAGATAATAGGTTGTTTATACACAGATTGTTGAAAAAATCAACTGCAGTTATTGATATAAATAAAGAATTATTTTCCTGGTAACTTTTTTTTCAGCCCGGGTTTTGGTCTTGTATCTTTTTTTCTCGGGAAGCTTCCATCAAATACACATTGCAGTCCCCGCCGGGAGCCGCAACTTTCTTCTTTTAATGTAACGGTTGCAGCCGTAAAAGTAAATTTCAATATGCAGGGATCTCCATCCACTTTATATTCTGCCATATTTTTTGTACGGAACAGCGCTTCTCCTTTTAACTCACCGGTACATTCCCCTTTATTCTTTTCAAAATGTACAAAAAAACTGATGCGGTCATTTTTGCGGCCATCACGAATAGAAACCAGATTCATTTTACCACTTCCATAATCAGCAGAGAATTTATTTTTCCGGGCCAATGTGTCAATCGGGTTGATCAGTACAGTGGGTTTATCTTCCAGTGCATCTGTCATGATGAGCATGAAATTTTTTGCATCGCCATTCAGTATATAAACATCCTTCCCTTCACTCATGCTTCCATTTGCATTTTTCCGCAATACTGTTTTGGTAATGGTATATTTTCTGTCCATCACCACAGATTGCATGGTAGCGGTATTCTGGTCAGGCCGTAAACCAACTATACCTGCCATGAACTGTTGTTTCCTGTCGAAGGCAAAAATCCAGATCGCTTTTTTATCATTGGCAACGGTCTTTACAAAAAGATAAGTTTCTCCTTTGGGTACTTCTGTTTTTCCCAAGGCATACACTTTCGGCTTGGTTCCCTTGCCATACACTTTACCCAAAACAGAATCGGGAATAAACTGGACAAAAATTTTATAACTGATCAGCAATGAATCTTTTTCTTTTTTGGACAAATTGCTGTCGGCAAACTGAACAGGAAAATTAACCGGCTGAAAGAATTCAATAAAGTCAGACACTTTCACGGGATCCTGACCGGTCATGGAAGGCTTCTTTTTATGGGTACAGGCTGCCAGCAAACTATAAGCCAGCAGCAACGGCAATTTTCTTAAACTAATCATTACGGGTATTTGGAACCCGAATGTAAGCGATTCTGCAATAAGTTGATAATTGAAAATGGATAGATGATAATTTATTTAAAAATAAATTATGTGGGTTAAATAAATATTTTTAGATTCGCCTAAACTTATTTTTAGCCATGTTGAATTATTCAACCGCTGAGGAGAATTATATCAAAGCCATTTTTCACCTGCAAAGTGAAGATGGTAACGTAACAACAAATGAACTGGCTGACCGTTTGAATACCAAGCCTGCCTCCGTAACGGATATGATGAAGAAATTAAAAACCCGGAAGCTGGTGCATTACCAGGCTTACCAGGGATTCAGGCTTACAGCAGAAGGCCGCAAAGTGGCACTGGGCATTATCCGCCGCCACCGCTTGTGGGAATATTTCCTGGCAGAGAAATTAAAATTCAACTGGAACGAAGTACATGAGGTGGCCGAACACCTGGAACATGTAAGCAGTAAAAAACTTATTGACAAACTGGATGAATTTCTTCAATTCCCAAAATTTGATCCGCATGGCGACCCCATACCCGACAGTAACGGAAAGATTGAAACCAGTAAACAGATTTGTATCACCGAGCTTTTACTTAATAAACCTGCCGTGGTATGTAATGTGGGAGATCAATCCGGCGAAATACTGGAGCTGCTCAAACATAAAAATATCAGCATCGGCACCCGGCTGGAAGTAAAAAAGAAATTTGATTTTGACAACTCAATAGAAATAAAGATCCGCCAGCAATCAAACTCGCAGGCAGGCAGGATGCCTTTCACCATCAGCGGACAACTGGCTAAAAACATTTTTGTGAGATATGGTTCGTAAAGAACACCACGATAAATCATTAAGTGAAGTGCACCAGAGTGTGGACACCACCAGTATGAGAAGACCGGGATGGAGAAGAATATTATCTTTCTTTGGTCCCGCATACCTCGTAAGTGTGGGTTATATGGACCCCGGTAACTGGGCAACTGATTTGGCAGGTGGAAGTAAATTTGGCTATCAACTCATCTGGGTTTTGCTGATGAGTAATTTAATGGCATTGTTGTTACAAAGTTTGTCTGCAAGATTAGGAATTGTAAGAGGAAGAGATCTTGCACAAGCCAACCGGGAAACTTATCCCCGCTATGTCAATTATGCTTTATATGGTCTTGCCGAAATAGCTATTGCTGCCTGCGACCTTGCGGAAGTATTAGGAATGGCCATCGGTATCCAGTTGCTGACCGGGCTGCCGCTTATCTGGGGCGTATCAATTACCGTATTGGATACTTTTCTTTTCCTGATGCTGCAAAGACTGGGCATGCGGAAAATGGAAGCTTTTATTATTGCACTGATTGCTATTATTGGTTTATCATTTCTTATTGAAATTATTTTGGCCAAACCAAACCTCGGAGAAGTAGCCAGGGGTTTTGCACCGGTGATTCCCGGAAACGAAGCATTATATATTGCTATTGGCATCATTGGTGCCACCGTGATGCCGCACAACCTTTACTTACACTCTGCCCTGGTGCAAACAAGAAAATTTAAAAGAGATAAGAAAGGTATCAAAAGAGCATTGAAGTTAAATTTCATAGACAGCACCATTGCACTTAACCTGGCTTTCTTTGTCAATGCTGCTATACTGATACTTGCTGCCACCGTTTTTTTTAAAAGCGGCAGAACGGATGTAGCAGAAATAAAAACGGCGCATGAATTACTGAATGATTTCCTGGGTACTAAACTGGCGCCAACCCTTTTTGCTGTTGCATTAATTGCCGCCGGGCAAAGTTCTACCATCACCGGAACGCTGGCCGGGCAAATCGTAATGGAAGGTTACCTTCATCTCCGCATCAATCCCTGGATACGAAGACTAATGACCCGGCTGATAGCCATCATTCCTGCCCTGCTTGTAATTCTTATCAATGGTGAAAAAAATATTGATAGCCTGTTAATTTTTAGCCAGGTAATATTGAGTTTGCAACTGGGGTTTGCCGTCATCCCGCTGATACTTTTTGTGAGTGATAAAAAAACAATGGGTGACTTTGTAATTAAGCCACTTACCCAGGTACTGGCATGGTTGATTACTTCCATTCTTGTTTATCTCAACCTGCGCATGGTAACTGAGCAGGCAGGTAATTATTTCGTTACCTCCGATAATATTTTCTGGAAAGCCCTTATCATCATGGGCGGATTGTTATTTGTAGCTTTACTCATCATTGCATTTGTGTATCCACTTATGAGCAAAAAACGCCGCCATATTCCTGTTGAACTGCATCCTGAGGCCAGCGGTTTACAAAAGATTGCGGTACCGGTGTATAATAAAATTGCGGTGGCACTGGAGTTTAGTGAAAAAGATGAAAAGCTGTTGTCCTATGCCATCGGGCAAGCCAATAAAAACAGTTCGTTTGTATTGATTCATGTGGTGGAAAGTGTGCCAGCAAAAATATTCGAAAAAGAAAGCGATGATCTGGAAACAAGAACCGATCAGGAACATCTTGACATTTATACACAGAGAATTCAACAAATGGGATACGAGGCCACTGGCATACTGGGCTTTAACCGACGATCAAAAGAGATTGTTCGCATTATTAAAGAAACCAATGCTGAAATGCTTGTGATAGGGGCACATGGACATGCTGGGATAAAAGACTGGTTTTATGGACAGACGATTAACTCGGTGAGGCATGAACTGAAAATACCTGTACTGGTGGTGAGTGTTTAAGTGAATAGTGAATGTTCAATGATAAGTGATGGATAATAATCGTTGATTGTTTATAAAACCGAAACGCCAGTTTTAAAAACTTCAGCAGCAGAAACCGAATAATTGACTCTCATTACCCGGCAGCTTCATTCTTCACATGTTCCCGGATCAAATGTTTAAACCGGCTGAAGGTTTCCGGCTTGATATTCAGGTAAGATGCTAAATATTTTTGTGGCACCCGTTGCAGCAACTCAGGGTTTCTTGTTACAAAATCAAGGAACCGTTCCCTTGGTGTCAGTTTCACCAGTTGCATCCGCCATTTATCCTTTAAAATCATTGTATGGGTGATTACCTTACGACCGAGGTGTTCCATTTTTATACTCATACCAAATATTCTTTCCAAGTCATCATAGCTAATGGAAGCTATTACCGAAGGTTCGATGGTTTCTACATAATATTCAGAAGGGGTGCGGCCATGAAAAGATTCCTGGCAGTGAATGATATGCCCTTCGTAAGAAATCTGTGAATTGAATTCAGCCTTCCCCTTTTTGTAGTACTTACGGATTAAGCCCTTTATGATAAAATTGATACTATTATCTACTTCACCAGCCCTGACCAGGATTTCTTTCTTCCCTAACCTCCTGATTTTAATATAGGGCAGAAAATATTGATCAAACTCTTCGTTACTGAGATGAACAAACTTATTCAGATAATGATGAAGTTGTTTTGCAGATTCCATGGTGTTAAAAAACAAGAAAAAGGTACGACAAAAACTTGACTCAAATCAATCGGCCATATGATTTTTATCCTGAATTTATTCATTTATACATTTCTTACAGACTCTGACTCAGGATAATCTCTTAATTTTGCAACCTGTTTAATAAGTGACAAAGCACTGACTATTAATCCCTAAAATCAAAATTTTATGTCTGAAAAGATCAGGGTGGCCAACCCGGTGGTAGAACTGGACGGTGATGAAATGACCCGCATTATCTGGAAGTTCATTAAAGAAAAACTTATTCTTCCCTATTTATCAGTTGATATTAAGTATTTCGACCTTGGCATTGAATACCGTGACCAGACCAATGACCAGGTAACGGTGGATGCAGCCAATGCCATTAAAGAATGTGGCGTGGGTATTAAATGCGCCACCATTACACCTGACGAAGCAAGGGTGAAAGAATTTAACCTGAAACAAATGTGGAAGAGCCCCAACGGAACCATCCGGAACATTTTAGATGGTACCGTTTTCAGGGAACCGATTGTTATCAGCAATGTGCCGAGATTAGTGACTAACTGGACCGCTCCTATTATTGTAGGGCGTCATGCTTTTGGCGACCAGTACCGTGCCACTGATACCGTGATTAAAGGAAAAGGAAAATTGACCATGACCTTTACTCCTGAAAGTGGTGGCGAACCACAGGTCTTTGAAGTGTTTAACTTTAAAGGTGATGGCGTGGCGATGAGTATGTACAACACCGATGAAAGTATTTCAGGTTTTGCAAGAAGTTGTTTTAATATGGCCCTCAGTAAAAAATGGCCCTTATATCTTTCTACAAAAAACACCATTCTTAAAAAATACGATGGCCGCTTTAAAGATATTTTTGAAAATATTTATGCAACTGAATTTAAAGTGCAGTTTGATGCAGCGGGTATAACGTATGAACACCGCCTGATTGATGATATGGTGGCCAGCGCCTTAAAATGGAATGGCAATTTTGTATGGGCCTGCAAAAATTATGATGGCGATGTGCAGAGCGATACTATAGCACAAGGCTTCGGTTCATTAGGATTAATGACATCTGTGTTAATTACACCTGATGGAAAAACAATGGAAGCCGAAGCGGCACATGGCACTGTGACGAGGCATTACCGTGATCACCAGGCGGGCAAACCAACTTCTACTAATCCTATCGCATCAATCTTTGCGTGGACAAGAGGTTTGGCTTTTCGTGGAAAACTGGATGGCAACCAGGCCTTGATTGATTTTTGCCATGCACTGGAAGCAGTTTGTATTGAAACAGTGGAAGAAGGCAAGATGACCAAGGACCTTGCGGTTTGCATTCATGGAAATAAAGTAAACCATGAAGAGCATTATTTATATACCGAAGAATTTTTGGATGCGATAGATACTAATTTGAAAAAGAAATTAGGATAATCCCTGTACATAGTAAAGCCCCCGGATTCGATAGCTATGAGTCCGGGGCTTTGTAAATTTTTTTAAAAATTTTTTACTGACTATTGGGAAACGCTGTGCTTTCTCTGTGTATCGCTGTGCCCGCTGTGGTAAAATAAACCACAGAGAGCACAGAGAATCACGGCGGGTTTCGACATACAGATAGTCAATAAATAAACAGAATCCGTTGGCGGCAAAATTTTTTTACGCCAAAAGTTGGTGTCGCAAGTAAGCCATTGTGTGCAAGCCTCATCAGCTGCTGTACTTTAGGGTCTCCTCTGTTCGCTTGTTGGTCTCTCTGCAAGCTTCGCAAGACATAACAAAGGTCGTTCAAAGATTTGGGGGACCAGCACAAATGCAAATAGAAATTTATGCCAGGAGTGAAGTATATTACAGAGTTGTATGCAATACTTATGCAGACCCTTAACGACATTTTCTCAGCATATAAATTAAGCAAATCTGACGTTGACAGACTCAGTAATGAAGCAAAAACAGTTTCTATTGACTGTGGCAAGAGGGGCGTAATTAAGCAACTTCAATCAGCAACATGGGACTTGTTTGATGAAATGTCTGATAAAGTTTGGTATTCTTCAATGACCAATACTCAAAAGATTTCATTAGGATTTGAACTTTATGAGACATTTCCAAGTTACTATCATTTCTTGACACCACTCTACCATGGAATAAGAAACAAAGAGATTATTGACCCGAAAGAAAAACAAATCATTTGGAAACACTTCATGAACTATTTGGCTTCTGAAAATTATTATGCAGACCCGGTCGGTTATGTTTTATGGGTTGAGTTTTTCGAAGATGAAACGACAGTAAGAGATTCCTGGCAGGGATTAGTAAATAATTACTCCAACAAAAAAGCGTTAGTACGTTTATTAGAGCAGGCTGGACCTGTGCCTTTTGACTTGAAAGAAACTCTATATAATAGCTTACTTGCTGACAAAGAAAATCATGAACCTATTTTCAATAGTTTGTTGTATAGTGCTTATGACGTGTATGGTCAAATCGAAAAGAAAAAAGCACTTAACATATTAGCTAAACTAAAGATTGATACAAATACAGAAAACTATAAGTTACTAAAAGAAAAATTAAAATAGCACGGATACAACATGAACTATGTAAAAAACTAAATGAAATTCGGATACTACGATAGTTGTTTATTCCTTTCTATCTGCATGGCAGATGAAGGAGGCGCTGATTTAAAAGGCATGATTGCTTTCATTGATTATGCTGACCATTCAATTATCAACTGGAAAGAATTACGATCCGGGTTGGTGCGGTTAAAAGTTATTGGAGCCGTGAATGAAACAGATAAAAAAGTATTTTTAGCAAAGCCCTTTAAAGCCTGGTGGCAGAAAGTTTTCAGGAATAGCCAAAGGAAAACCATCTCGAAGCAGGTGGAAGAAATAACGGAGTACTTAAATACTACTTATTCCACCATCGGGGCATCCCGCAGAATAAGCAGAACAAAATTTACAGAAGCAGCTTTCATTAAAGCACTCAAAGAGTATGGAAAATAAATAACTACCTTAGCTATTACAAAATCTACAAATGAAACTCCCTGCAAATCTTATCACCATTCTTGCCTTGCCGCTTATTGCCGCATCTGTTTTTGCCTGCAACAATGAAAAAAAAATAAAGGCCGAAACTAAAAATGATACAGTGGCTGCCAGCAGCAGCGACACCCTTATTTATCATTTTGGTGATGCTTCTGTTCCGCCGAAGTATCACCGGAGTTATACCATTATGGTAACGCCGGCAAAAATTTATCTCACCATTGATGTTTATGGCGAAGTAGTTGCAGAAGATTCATTAGTATTAACAAAAACTGCTTATGATTCTTTTGCAACCGCCATCAATAATCTTCATATTAAAAACAGGAAAGAAGATGTGCAGAAAGGCTGCACAGGCGGCACCACTGACAGGTTAGCTCTTTACACCGGCAGCAGCAAAGAAGTAAAAGGGTTCATCTACTATTGTGGTGGTCAGCCGTATGGCGACCTGGAGGGAGATGTGGCCGCAGCCGCTACTCTTTTTAAAGCATTGATACCTGACCTTGGGAAGAGAATAGACGCTACCCGGAAATAGCAGGCGCAGATACAAGTCTTTGGCAAAAGTTTATTACCGAAATGGACGCTGTCAAAAAAATAAAACTGTTCTACTTTTCAGGAACAGGCAATGCAAAACGAATTGCCCTTTGGTTTGCTGAATTTGCAGCTAAACAAAACATAAGATGCCAACTGTATAATATTTCAAAAACGGAGATTGGCACTTTTGAAGCATTCAGCCCGGATGAATTAATCATGATTATTTCACCGGTGCATGGATTTAATTTCCCAAAGATCATCCTGAACTTTATTGAGCATTTTCCAAAAGGAACAAATAATATTATCCTGATGAATACAAGGGGAGGTATGAGAATAGGCCGGTGGGTAACCCCGGGACTAACCGGCGTGGCCTTTTTGTTATCCTCCTTTTTATTAAAAAGAAAAGGATATAAGATAAAAGGACAAATTCCTTTTGACATGCCTTCCAACTGGATTTCGATTCACCCGGTATTAGGAAAAAAGGCAGTAGCATTTTTGCATGCAACAAATTATTCCCGTGCAGAAAAATATTCAACAAAAATATTTTCCGGCCAACGGGTTTTTCCCGCATACAGGGATTTAGTGCAGGATATTTTGATTTCGCCGGTTTCGTTAACCTACTATTTAATCGGACGCTTTGCTTTTGCAAAATCATTTTACGCTTCACCAAAATGTGACAACTGTGATATCTGCATAAAAACTTGCCCGGTAAATGCTATTACTCATGTCAACGGCAGACCCTTCTGGACATTTAAATGCGAAAGCTGTATGAAGTGCATGAACTTTTGCCCGCAACAGGCCATTGAAACAGCACACGGACTTTTTGCAGCATTAATCATCCTGAACGGGTTTATTACTTTTTTACTTTACAAAGGCCTGTTAGATTTTATTCAATCCGGGTTTGCCCGGTTCATAATATCCAACATTGTTTTTTTTATCCTGTTGTGGATTTCCTATTATATCCAGCATCAATTACTAAAAATAAAATTTGTCGGAAAACTGATTTCTCTGTTTTCCTTCACGCATTATAAATTCTGGAGACGATATAAATCCATCCCGGACAATAAATGGAAAAAATAGCTTTTGTACGGATTGCTTATCTTAATCGCCTGGCTTTTTAAAGCACTTATTCCTGATTTTTTTTAAAAAAAATGAAACCACAAGGAAAAATAATAAACCAGGATTACTTCGATTCCGTGACACAGACCATTATAGATTTTGCGAATATTTTTTGGATAAGCTGATGCCTTTTTTTTGTAAACCCCATTAACACAGCGCTGATATTACCGGATCTCATCTTTTTTGTGTGAAGTCTACACAATAGATTTTATTTCAAAAAGTTTTTTTCATCTCAACCCATTAACGGCAAATTGATAAAAATCATATCACAATATTCAGAAAATCATTGGCTGTCTGACTGGTTGTATTTACTCTTGTGGTATGCATATAGAAAAAATCACTCCCTTCGGACACAGGCGAGGTGAATTTCTCCTTATCAACTCCTCTTCTGCTGCTACAACAATTACCAAAAAAGATATCGAACTTTTTGAAACCTTCGATACCATTTACCGGTCGCTTTGTGCAATGATGTACAATTATGCCCCGCTTTCGGGTCATCCCGGTGGGTCCATCTCGTCGGGCAGAATTGTAACAGCACTTTTGTATGATACGATGATGTATGATATTTCAGATCCGGACCGGGTGGATGCTGATATCATTTCCTATTCGGCAGGACATAAAGCCCTTGGCCTGTATGCACTTTGGGCATTGCGCAATGAAGTTATCCGGATCTCAAGTCCTGGTATGTTACCAAAGGATACCCGCCAGCAATTAAGATTGGAAGATTTACTTGGTTTCAGAAAAAATCCAAATACCAATACTCCGTTATTTAAAAAATTTAATTCCAAAGCATTGGATGGTCACCCTACGCCAGCCACTCCATTTGTAAAATTATCTACCGGCGCTTCCGGTGTTGGTGTGGCTTCGTCCATTGGATTATCTTTTGCTGCTGCTGATTTTTTTGGAGATCAATCGCCACAAATAAATATCATTGAAGGAGAAGGAGGATTAACACCCGGAAGAGTGAGTGAAAGCCTTGCTGCTGCCGGTACCGCTTCTTTAAAAAATACAGTTTTGCATATTGACTGGAACCAGGCTTCCATTGATTCTAATATGGTTTGCCGGGAAGATTCACGCCCCGGTGACTATGTACAATGGGACCCCTGTGAACTAACTTATTTAAACGACTGGAATACCATTCTTGTTGAAGACGGAAAAGATTTCAGGCAAATTTTTGCTGCCCAATACAAAGCATCTTTAATAAAAAACAATCAACCTACTGCCATCGTTTATAAAACCATCAAAGGTTGGAACTATGGTATCGAGGGAAGCAAATCGCATGGAGGCGGACATGCTTTATGCAGCGCCGGTTTTTACCAGGCGCTTTCACCCGTTTTAAAAATGACGGGCAGGGAAATAAAAATTTGTACCGATGTTCAGGATTGCAAAGGCGGCAAGGATATTACCATCGTTGAACAATGTTTCTGGGACGCCCTGCTTGTCATCAGGGATATTCTGGAAAAAAATTCTGAATTGACATCAGTATTGGCCAATAGAATAATTTCTTCCGGAAAAAAATTAAATGTATTGAACCGTCAGAAAAGAAAGGATGCTCCTGAGCTGGATAAGATATACTTGGAAAGCGCAGCACAATCAGCAGCCATTCCGGACGGACTACTCTTAAAACCCGGTTCTTCAACAACACTCCGTGGCGAATTAGGCAAAGTACTTGGTCATTATAATAAATTAAGCAATGGCGCAGTATTTACTGCGGCTGCCGATCTTTTAGGCTCTACCAGTGTAAATACAATCAGCAAGGATTTTGCCAATGGATATTTCAATGCAGATACCAATCCTTTTTCAAGAACGCTATCAATCGGTGGTATTTGCGAAGATGCCATGGCGGGTATCATGTCAGGCATTTCTGCATTCGGAAAACATATCGGCGTTTGTTCTTCTTATGGCGCTTTTATTGTTGCGCTTGGACATATTGCTGCCCGGCTTCATGCCATCGGCAACCAGTCAAGGCAGGCAATGGCTGAAGGTCCGTACAATCCATTTATACTTGTTGCGGCACATACCGGTATTAAAACAGGTGAAGATGGCCCTACACATGCCGACCCTCAGCCTTTGCAATTAATCCAGGAAAATTTTCCAAAGGGAACCTGCATTACTCTTACCCCATGGGATCCACAGGAAATATTTCCATTGATGACAGCAGCGCTAAACAAACGACCAGCAGTGATATGCCCGTTTGTAACAAGGCCAAATGAAAAAATTTTCGACAGGCAATTACTAAACCTGGCCCCGGTTACAGATTCCACCAAAGGAATTTACTTACTTAACAAACCCGTAAAAGACACTCCGGATGTTATTCTTGTATTGCAGGGCAGCGAAGTGGCAAATGCTTTTGTAGAAACAACGTTGCCGATGCTTATCAGGGATAAAATTGACCTTGCCGTTTATTATGTTGCAAGCGCCGAATTATTTGACCTGCTTCCGGCAGAAGAACAGGAAAAAATATTTCCGGAAAAAAATGCAATGATGGCAATGGGCATCACCGGCTTCACATTATCTACAATGTATCGCTGGGTACAATCGGGCTATGGAAGAAGTCATACACTCTATCCATTTAAAAAAGGACATTTCCTGGGAAGCGGCAAAGCAGAATCTGTTGTTGCAGAAGCAGGGCTTGACGGAGAAAGCCAGTATCAAGCTATTATGGCCTATGTAAAAGGAGGGAAAAAACGGTTACCCCTGGTTCAAGAAAAGCTTTTACAACAATCATAAAATAAAGCACCATGCTGAAGATTGCGGACCGGATCAAACTATTAGGTACGGAAACGGCTTTTGCAGTATCGGAAGAAGCAGCACAGTTTGCATCAAAAGGTAATAAAGTTTATCCCTTTCATCTCGGCGACCTGAACATCAAAACACCATCCACCGTTGTTACCGGAACAATCAAAGCAATTGAGAATGGTAAAACCGGTTATTGCCCGAATCATGGAATACCTGAATTAAGAGAGGCGATTGCTGCCAATATCAATGAAGCCAGGGGAACCCATTATAAAATGGAAAATGTGGCTGTTCAACCCGGGGGAAAACCAACAATCGGAAAATTCATCCTGGCGCTGATGAACCCCGGTGATGAAGTACTTTATCCCAATCCCGGTTATCCTATTTATGAATCACAGATTGCCTTCAATGGTGGCATACCGGTTCCCTACACTTATACCGAAGGAGAACATAATTTTAAACTTGATATTGAAAGCCTGAAAAGCAAAATCAATTCCAAAACAAAAATGCTGATCATTAATGATCCGCAAAACCCAACGGCAGCAGAATTTTCAAAAGAAGAAATAGCACAATTGGCCGAACTGGCTATTGAGCACAACTTACTTGTGTTAAGTGATGAAGCTTATTTTGATATCCGTTTCGAAGGGAAAAGCTTATCGGTTGCAAGTTTCCCCGGCATGCAGGAACGAACGATCATCTTATATACTTTTTCAAAAAAATTCGCCATGTCTGGCTGGCGGCTTGGTGCCACTATTGGACCAAAAGATGTAATAGATGTAGTTGCCAGGTTGAATGTTAATGATGAATCCTGCTCCAATCATTTTATCCAGTATGGTGCACTGGCCGGGTTTTCCGGTGACCAGGCTGAAGTTAAAAACCTGTTGACTGTGCTTAAAGAAAGACGCAATATTGCTGTGGATATAATAAATTCTATTCCCGGAATAAAATGTTTTAAGCCCAACACTACTTTTTATCTTTTTCCCAATGTAACCCGGTTAATGGAACGAAAGGGCTATCCTGATTATGAAACATTCCGCAAAGATGTATTGTGTAAAACAGGTGTTTCATTTTGTACCCGGTTACACTTTGGAAAACCTTTTGACAATGAACCCAACAAATACATCCGTTTTGCTTATTCAGGAATAAATGCCGGTGAAATTAATGAAGGGCTCAGCAAAATGAAAACTTACCTGCAATAAACTTATATCATTCCATGTAAATTGCCTCATCGCTTTTATTTGGATTCCTTATCTTAGACGACAAGGTCGTAATTATATGTCTAAATATTTTATCTCCTGCCTGCTGGCAGTAACAGTTGCTGGTTTCATCCAGGCTCAATCATTCGATTCAAAATATTTCAATGATATGAAATGGCGGATGATTGGCCCGCACCGGGGTGGCCGGACAGTTGGCGCAGTGGGTGTGCCGCAACAACCGAATATTTTTTATATCGGCGTTAATAACGGTGGTGTGTGGAAAACGACTGACTATGGAAGAACATGGTTTCCCATTTTTGATGATCAGCCAACCGGCTCTGTTGGTGATGTGGCCGTGGCTCCTTCCAATCCCGATGTAATTTATGCAGGCAGCGGTGAAGGGATTCAACGACCTGATCTTTCTGTTGGCGATGGAGTTTATAAATCAACCGATGGAGGAAAGACATGGACGAATACGGGGCTTAAAGATGCACAACAAATTGGTGGCTTAGCCATTGACCCCAATAATGAGAACAGGGTTTTTGTTGCGGCGCTTGGTCATCCTTATGGACCCAATGAAGAAAGAGGTGTGTACAGAACCATTGATGGCGGCAAAACATGGGAACGGGTTTTATATAAAGATGAAAATACCGGGGCGATACAGGTAACAATTGATCCCAATAATTCAAATATCATCTTTGCGGATCTATGGGCCGGCCGGCAAGGCCCCTGGGAAAATGGCGCATGGAACGGAAAAGAAAGTGGATTGTTTAAAAGTATTGACGGCGGAACCACCTGGAAAAAAATTACCAATGGTTTGCCAACCACGGAACAGGGATTGGGAAGAATTGGTTTTTGCATTGCCTCATCCGATTCAAAAAGAATGTATGCCACCGTGGATGCAGGAAAAGAAGGCGGCATTTACCGAAGCGATGATGCTGGTGAAAGCTGGACAAAAATTAATGCAGATGGAAGACTGTGGGGCCGTGGAGATGATTTTGCCGAAGTAAAAGTGGATCCGAAAAATAAAGATATTGTTTACAGCGCTGATGTAGTTGTTTGGAAATCTGTTGACGGAGGCAAAACATGGAATGCATTCCGCGGTGCACCGGGTGGTGATGATTATCATCGTATCTGGATCAATCCAAACAACACAGATATTATTTTAATAGCCAGCGACCAGGGAGCTATCGTCACGGTGAATGGCGGACAAACTTTTTCAAGCTGGTATAACCAGCCCACTGCACAGCTTTATCATGTCAGCGCTGATAATGCTTTTCCGTATAATGTTTACAGCGGTCAACAGGAGAGCGGAAGTGTGGGCATTGCATCAAGAGGTAATGATGGCCAGATAACTTTTCGTGAATGGCATCCTGTCGGTGCCCAGGAATATGGTTATGTAGTGGCCGATCCGTTGGATAACAATATTATTTACGGCGGAAAGATTTCCCGATATGATAAACGAACAGGGCAGACACAAAATATTTCTCCGGAAACCGGACGTGGAGGCAATTACCGCTTTATCAGGACAGCGCCGATCCTGTTCAATCCCATTGATAAAAAAACATTGTACTATGCCGGTAATGTTTTGTTCAAAACAATGAATGGCGGTAATAGCTGGCAGGTCATCAGTCCTGATCTGACAAGAGAAACTTATGATGTGCCATCTAGCGTTGGCATTTATACTTCAGAAGAAATGAAGACCATGCCCCGTCGTGGTGTTATCTATACTGTTGCCCCTTCTTACAAAGACATCAACACGATCTGGTGTGGAACGGATGATGGATTAATTCATGTAACAAGAGACGGAGGCAAAACATGGAAGAATGTAACGCCACCTGAAATTACAAGCTGGAGCAAGGTATCCTTGATGGATGCAAGTCATACCGATGTAAATACCGCTTATGCCGCTGTAAACAGGATTCGTTGCGATGATATGCATCCGCATATTTACAGAACAAGAGATGGTGGCAAAACATGGAAAGAAATTGTAAAGGGTTTGCCCAACGATCCAATCAATGTGGTGAAGGAAGATCCTGTTCGCAAAGGATTATTATTTGCCGGCAGCGAAAGAGCCGTTTATGTTTCTTTTGATGATGGTGAGCATTGGCAAAGTTTACGATTGAATATGCCAGCAACATCAATCAGAGATTTAGTTATTAAGGATGATGACTTGGTTATCGGCACACATGGAAGAAGTTTTTGGATACTGGATAATATAACTCCGTTACGTCAGTTATCTGTTCAGATGGCAAGCCAATCCGCTATTCTTTACCAACCACAAACAGCATATCGTGTAAGATGGAATATGTGGACTGATACCCCACTGCCGCAGGAGGAACCTGCCGGACAAAACCCGCCGGATGGGGCAATGATTGATTATTACTTAAGTAATGAAGCGAAAAAGATAACACTGGAAATATTTACCGGACCAGTAATTGATGCGAACGGGGATATTGCCTATTGGAAAAAAATAACAATCAGAAAATATTCCGGCGATGATACACTTTATAAAATAGGGAATGTAAACATTCCGGAATATTGGATTCGCCCCCAACAAATTTTATCAGGAGAAAAAGGACATCACCGGTTCTTATGGGATATGAAATATGTGCCATTGAATGTGCCACCCTCCTATCCTATTGGTGCTACTTACATGAATACAGCGCCGGATCAAACTGCACCATGGATAATGCCGGGAGATTATGTCGCTATATTAACTGTCGACGGGAAAGCTGACACGACTGCATTTACTATTAAAATGGATCCAAGAGTAAAAACAAGTACTGCCGATCTGAAGAAGCAACATGACCTTTCTCTGCAATGTTATGAAGGAAGAAAAGAATGTATGAAAATACTGGAAGAGATAAGATTATTCAGGCTGATGCTGCAAAGCCAGATGACTAATCCTCCTGTTACAGTAGCCAACGAGTTGAATAAAAAAGATAAAGCAGCAAAAGAACTGGAAAGCACCCCTCGTGGAAGCAATGAGCCAAGTTTCAGCAGGTTGAATAATGTATTTGCATCCATCTTCAATACGTTGCAGGATAGCGACCGGCCACCGACAACACAGGTAGTTGCTGCATTGGCAGAGGCGCAAAAACAATTTGAGGAGCTAACAAAAAAATGGAATGAATTAAAGTCAAAATAACGAGTTGAACTCTGCCTGTCTACGCTTTGCAGGCAAGGCTCAAAACCTTACCTTTGCCGCAATTTATATTTTAGTCATTACTTCTAAAATCGTACTTACACATGGCAGATATTTTTGAAAGATTACTGAAGAATTACGGCCCTATTGGCCAGCATCGTGAAAGAGCTCATGGTTATTTCACCTTTCCAAAACTGGAAGGCGAAATTAACAGCCGGATGAAATTCCGTGGCAAAAAAGTTATTGTCTGGAGCCTGAACAATTATCTCGGCCTTGCCAATCATCCTGAAGTTAGAAAAGCAGATGCTGAAGGCGCTGTTCAATATGGCCTTGCCCTGCCCATGGGTGCCCGCATGATGAGCGGCAACAGCGACCTGCATGAACAATTGGAAGCTGAACTGGCTGCCTTCGTTCACAAAGAAGATACTATTTTACTGAACTACGGTTACCAGGGAATGGTCAGCCTGATTGATGTACTCTGTGGCAGACATGATGTTGTTGTTTATGATGCAGAAAGCCATGCCTGCATCATTGATGGTTTGCGTTTGCATCCCGGCCACCGTTATGTTTTCAAACATAATGATATAGAGGATTGCGAAAAGCAATTGCAAAGAGCGACTGCATTAATTGAAAAACAACAGGCAGGAGGAATATTGGTTATCACTGAAGGTGTCTTCGGCATGGCCGGCGACCAGGGAAAGCTGAAAGAAATTGCAGCGCTGAAAAAGAATTATCAATTCAGGTTGTTGGTAGATGATGCCCATGGTTTTGGCACATTGGGAAAAACAGGAGTCGGCGCAGGCGAAGAACAAGGTTGTCAGGATGCCATTGATCTATACTTTTCCACGTTTGCCAAATCAATGGCAAGCATTGGCGCTTTTATCGGCGGCGATAGAAAAATTATTGATTATATCCGTTATAATATCCGCAGCCAGATTTTTGCCAAGAGTTTACCCATGCCATTGGTAGTTGGCAATCTTAAAAGACTTGAATTGCTTCGCACACATCCTGAGTTAAAAGAAAAACTCTGGGAGAATGCCCGTAAACTCCAAAGTGGTTTAAAAGAAAGAGGATTTGATATTGGCAAAACGGATTCAGTTGTTACTCCCGTTTACATGAAAGGTGATGTGCCGGAAGCTACCGCCATGGTAATGGACCTACGAGAGAACTATGGCATTTTTGCTTCTATCGTAGTTTATCCTGTTATTCCAAAAGGTCATATCATTTACCGGTTGATCCCTTCGGCCATTCATACCGATGCAGACATTGAAGCTACGCTGACAGCTTTCTCTGAAACCAAGAAGAAGCTGGATGCCGGTGAATACAAAGTGGAGAATATTCCCGATATGGCGGATGTCAAATAAAAAATAGTTCATTTTTAAAAAAGGCCGGCTGACGGCCTTTTTTATTTGTATGGCAACCTTGTTTCCCATTATTCCATTACATTTATATCCATTAAAAATCATTCGTTATGCGCAAGCTCTTTATTCTTCTGCTCCTGCTGCCATTATTTGCCGTGGCACAAAAAAAACAAATCACTTTAGAAGACATTTATAAAAAAGGAACATTTCGTGGCGAGCCGGTGAAAGCCGATTTTGTGAAACCAGGTAAAGACCCACAAATAAAAACTGACAGCCTGAAAGATGAAACAGGTAAACTATTTGGCCAGGCCGATGATGAGATATTCAGTGAACCTTATCCCAACATTGTTTTGCTGAAGAAAGGAGTGGAAGCCATTTACCGCCGCTCTTCCAAAGCATTTGTTTATTTGTACGAGGTAAACACAAAAAAACTTACTAAGCTGTCCACGGAAAAAGTCCTGCACCCTTCCCTCTCACCTGACGGAAAGAGAATTGCCTATGTAATGAACAACAATCTTTATGTGTTTGACATTGCCACCAAAAAATCAAAGGCCATTACTACTGACGGCAAGTGGAATTATATCATCAATGGCAATTGTGACTGGGTATATGAAGAAGAATTTGAATTTACCCAGGCATACGACTGGAGCCCGAAAGGAAATTATATTGCCTTCTACCGTTTTGATGAAAGCAAGGTGAAAGAATATGAGTTTACCCAGTTCGACAATTTGTATAACAAACAATACAGTTATAAATACCCAAAGGCTGGCGAGGCGAATTCAGTAGTGGATATTTATATTTATAATACTGCCTCCGGTAAAAAAGTAAAAGCGCAGTACGAGCAGGGAGACATTTATATTCCCCGCATAAAATGGACGCAGGATGACAACTCACTAATTGTTTTCTGGATGAACCGTCACCAGGATGACCTGAAACTTTTACAAACCAATGCCATCACCGGCGCCAGTCATTTGCTTTACGAGGAGAAGAACAAGTATTTTGTAGAGATCAACGACGACTGGTGGTTCCTGAAAGACGGCAAAAGTTTTCTTTTCACCAGTGAAATGAATGGTTTTCGTCATTTGTATTTGTACAGCCTTGATGGGAAAAATAAAACACAGGTAACTAACGGCAATTATGAAATAACGGATGTAAACGGAGTAGATGAAAAGAATAAACTGATTTATTACACGATGGCTTATCCCCGGCCCATGGACAGAAATTTATTTGTAACCGATTTTGAAGGCAAAAAAACAACTCAGCTTACCCAGGGTGAAGCATGGCATCGGATTGTATTAAATGATGATTTCACCAAATTCTATGATTTTAAATCGGACCTGAACACTCCTCAATCAGTTTCTTTATTTGATATTACAACTACTGGAAATGAAACAAATGCTGTGTTCGTTAAGAATATCAGCGAAAGCAGTAAGTTGAAATCAAAGCTTGATGAATATGGATATGGCAAAGCAGAATTTATCAAAGTTCCCAATAGTAAAGGTGATACGTTGAACGGGTGGTTGCTGAAACCTTCCAACTTTGACCCCACAAAAAAATACCCTGTTTTGTTTTGCAATTATGGCGGCCCCGGTTCACAACAGGTGGCAAACAGGTTTGGCGCTGTAAGTTCCTGGCATCAGTTGCTGGCGCAAAGAGGATTTATTATAGTAAGTGTTGATAATACGGGTACCGGCTTCCGTGGCGAAGAATTTAAAAAGAAAACCTATTTACAATTGGGCAAGTTTGAAATGGAAGACCAGGTGGATGCGGCAAAATACCTGGGAACAATGCCCTTTGTTGACAAAAATAATATTGGACACTGGGGCTGGAGTTATGGAGGTTTTATGAGTGCCCTGGCTATTACAAAAGGCAATGAACAATTCAGCGCTGCGGTGTCAGTAGCTCCTGTAACTAACTGGCGGTTCTATGATAATATCTACACCGAAAGATATATGCGTACGCCACAGGAAAACCCCAAAGGATATGATGACAACTCTCCAATTAATTTTACCGACAAAATAAAAGGCAAATACCTTATCATTCACGGCACGGCTGATGACAATGTACATTTCCAAAATAGTGTGCAGATGATAAAAGCACTGGTAAAAAGCAATATAGATTTTGAAAGCGCCTATTACCCCGATAAAAATCATGGTATCGGCGGCATGCAGGACAACACCACCTTCCATCTTTGGAGTAAGATGACCAACTGGATACTCACAAACCTTGGAAATGAAAACACACAAAAGCCAAATCAACCCGGCAAACAACAAAAAGGATTTTAGCAATAAAAAAGGGATCTTCAAATAAAGATGCCCGGGAAAAAATTCCGGGCATCTTTATTTATCAAAATATTTTAATCCCCCTCACTGGAGACAGGGCTAAAAAAAGAACCTCCCGAAGAATCGGGAGGGCCCTAATCAAAAACCATTAACCATTAAACCTTATCCTATGAAAATTCAATGCTAATATCGGTAATATTTTAATACCACGAAATTAAATGTTACTTTTTTAACCTTTTCACCTTAAAAAAGTGCCAAAAAATTCAAGTAATTGATACCCCTCAATAATTTTGGAGCTTTTGTCAACCAATTGTCATGACAATCGTTCGATTTAAATATTCTAACTTGCTCCGGCTTTCCCGGATTATTGATGAATGATTTATGAAAAAAATTGTAATAGCAATAACAGGCGCCAGTGGCTCCGTGTATGCAGAACTTCTGCTGAATAAACTAATGGCAGCAAATGACCAATGGACTGAACTTTCTGTTGTAATTACGGAGAATGCAAAACAGGTTTGGAAAACAGAACTGGAAAATGATTCCTGGAAAAATTACCCGTTGAAATTTTACAATACAACTGACTTCTCAGCTCCATTTGCTTCCGGGTCTGGTCAATATGATACCATGATCATTATTCCTTGCTCCATGGGCACATTGGGCCGGATTGCTGCCGGAATTTCCAACGACCTGATTACAAGAGCAGCAGATGTAATACTGAAAGAAAGAAGGAAACTAATTTGTGTAGTCAGGGATACTCCTTATAGCCTGATTCATATCCGCAATATGGAAACGGTAACATTGGCCGGTGGTATCATTTGCCCGGCCACTCCATCTTTTTACAGCAAACCAACAACAATTGAAGCGGTTGCCGCTACAGTTGTTGACAGGGTTCTTGATCTTGCCGGTCTTAATATGAATACATTTCGCTGGGGAAAATAAAAGGTTCTCAAAACTGAGAACCTTTTTCATAAACACACATTAAGAAACACTACTACTGCTTAATCAGTAAATCTTCCCCCGGCATTTATCCAGTTAGTTATTTTCACCCGTTCTGAAGCAGACAGTAAACCTGTTGGTGGCATAGGTGACGGGATGCCGTCAACTGCCCTTAATTTAATATTGTTTTTGAAGGTTACAATATTACAATCAACGGTCCAATCCATTCCTCCATTTTGATTGCCGGGGTTATGACAAGTCACACAGTTATTTTGAATGAGCAGCTTTACAGCGCTGAAAAGCGGGCCGGCCGGAAGATCAGCCACTGTAGCATTACTGGTACCAGTGCAGTTATTAACATCTTTTGCAGTAATAGCATAAGTGCCGGCGGCAAGATTTGAAAAAATATTTGATGACTGGAAAGCCCCGTTATTCAGTTTAAAAGTATAAGGGCCTGTTCCGCCAGCAGGTGTTATTGTAATTGATCCGGTTGCAGGTGCCTGGCAGGGTATATTACCAGTGACTGCATTTGACATAGTGATAGTAACGCCAGCGCATGGATTTGGAACTGTCAAAGTAAATATTGCAGAACCGCTACATCCGTTTCCATCTTTGGCTGTTATTGTATAAGAGCCTGCGGCTAAATTGCTGAATGTTCCTGAAGCCTGGAAAGCGCCACCATTTATACTAAAAGTAAAACTGCCCGTTCCTCCGGTAGCCGACGAAACAATACTGCCGTCTGAAGCACCCGGTGCAGTTGGATTGGTTACTGTTCCGGTAACAGTAATGGTAACACCTGCGCAGGGATTAGGAGCCGTTAATGTAAAAGTTGATGAGCCAGTACAGCCATTGGCATCTTTAGCTGTTATTATATAAACTCCCGCAGATAAATTACTGAAAGTACCAGATGCCGAAAAACTTCCTCCATTAATACTAAAACTAAAACTGCCTGCGCCACCGGAAGCAGATGCTGTTATACTTCCGTTTGTGGCACCCGGTGCACTTGGGTTGGTAAATGTTCCGGCAACTGTAATAGTAACACCTGCGCATGGATTAGGAGCTGTTAATGTAAAAGTTGCTGAACCTGTACAACCACTTCCGTTTTTCGCAACAACAGAATAAGTACCAGCAGAAAGATTGGTAAAAACAGAAGAGGTCTGGAAAGCACCTCCATTCAGGCTAAAGGTAAAACCGCTGCTGCCGGAAGCTGACACAGCAAGACTCCCATCACTGGCACCGGCAGAAGTAGGATTTGCAACTGTGGCGGTCACAGTTATCGTAACTCCTGTACAAGGATTAGCAGGTGGAGGAGTGTCACCACCCTTACTGCATGAATAAATAATAAAAACGACAGAGAAAAGAAATAAACTTAATGACCGAAAGGTGATTAACAGTTTCATACATACTATTTCCTATTGGAACGGAATCATGTTGAAACAAGTTGCCTCACGTAGTCGAAAGAATAGTTACAAACAATGTTTTATTTTTTTGAGGCATTAAAAGGTTTAATATCTACAGAAAAAAGCAGACCACCACTATTCAATTTTACTTTCCCATACCCAATACCATTCAATGGAATTTTCAGGTATGGCTCCACAGTGACTGCGAAATGTTTTCCTATATTTTTTTGATACCCTCCCGACAAAGTGAGTATAGAAAAATAATGTTTGTTCTGATCCAGGATTGTATATTTCCTGGTTACTGTTGGTCCTGAAGCGGTGTATTTGTAAAAATAATTATACGTTTCACTCTTCATCAGTAATGAAGAAATTCCGGCTGATGCAAAAAACTGTTGCTTTGATGAACGATTGAAATTATAGTTGAGGGATAAGGGTATTTCATAAACCTTGCAATCTGCATCTACCTTTTGAAGGTTAGGGTAATAGCTCCAGAAGGCATCAGGGGGATAATAATCTTTCGGAGAAGCAGTATAAACCTTTCGCCCCGTGTAAAAACCAGTTCTGACAGTTAGCCTGTCTTTAAATGTATAACCCATTCCTCCTCCGGTGAGAAGTTTAATTTTACCTAACTGGTTAAGGTTGACAGCGCTGACGTCTGCGCCAGCTGAAAATGTAAAAAAGAAGGTGTTAGTTTTTTTGCTCTTAAGTTTTGTCTTGCCTGTGGAAGGTTTTTGATCAACGACAGCCTTTTCTTCCTTTTCTTTTGATGCACCAGGTATCTCATTAGTTACTGGCTTTGCATCATTTATTGATTTGGGTTTTTCAACTGCTACCAGTTCTGTATTTTTTTGGTCATCCTGTATGGTACTGTTGATTAAATCTGATTTTTCTTTTTCACTAATTTTTTTTCCAGCCAGGTTGTTAGCAATGTCATTACCGGGTTGATTTATTTCAACCTTCATCCTTTCTTTTTCCTGGTTGATTTTTTTTCCGGCATCCATCATTACAACTGCAGGCATGTTCTTCCTTTTGTCTGCCAGGTTCATCCTTCTGATAGTTTGTATTGAAGTTTGTTTAACTGTTTCTGGTTTGCTATCTGGCGCATTGGTGTAGGCATCTTTTTCTTTACTCACCTCAGGCAGGATATCACTTTTATCTGCTTTTTCTTCAGAGGTGGAACCAGGGATAGCACTATTGGATTTCTGTACAACCGGTTTGATGATCGCAATATGTTTATTAGTGAGCCGGGAGTTGCTGATAAGTAACCAGGCGCCACCGCCCAACAACAGGAAAAAAAGAATAATGAAAAAGAATCTTCTTCTGTCATCTTTCTTTTGGGGAAGATGACGATCAAGCAGTTTCTCCATCTTATCCCATGCTTTTTCATCATAAGCCGGGTGATGATGCTCAGCCGCCTCTCTTACCTTATTATCAAATTCTTCAAACTGCATTTTTGGCAATTTTTATATCATTTAGCTTAAATAAAATTTTCTGTAACTGTCTTCTTGCTTTGGAAAGATTGGATTTTGAAGTGCCCGGTGAAATCCCGAGTTGAATGGCAACTTCTTCATGACTCATTCCCTCAATAACAAAAAGATTAAAGACTGTGCGGTATCCGGGTGACAATTCCT
The DNA here is from genome assembly GCA_032654705.1 of Chitinophagaceae bacterium. Lineage (GTDB taxonomy): Bacteria > Bacteroidota > Bacteroidia > Chitinophagales > Chitinophagaceae > JJ008. Next base: position 439,037 of record JAULAZ010000003.1, on the reverse strand, counting down.
GGATAGCCCGGATAATTTCTTCATAAGATAATTTTTCAATTGCATCTTCATTAACCGTTGGTATATGATACACTACATCATCCAGCTGCGTAACCATCTGGTGTTTCTGATTTTTCCGAAAATGATCAATGGCCGTATATACCATAATTTTTCCCAGCCAACCTTTAAAAGAGCTGATGACGTCTGTATATGCAGGCCGGTAGTGGTGTATCTCTTTGAAAATTTTAAGAAACCCATCATTTAGGATTTCTACCGAATCATCCTGCCTATTGGCATACCGGCCACAAATGGCCATGGCATATCCATAGAAAGAGTTATATATTACTTTTTGACTCTCCCTGCTATTGAAGGCACATGCTTCAACATGGTAGGTTAATTCTTCTGCGGATAGCAAATATTGTAGTGTTTCAATGATAAATCGGCATATGGAAGTCAAAGGTTGCCTCAAAGCCAACATACAAGGTAGGATTTTTATTCTTATCCTCACATTAGTTTGGCGGCAAATAACAATAGAACAAACCGGGTAAATACAATAGCCAGAAGAATCCCTGGAAAAAGCAAGCCGGCACAACCATATTCGCCGGGTTCAAAGTATTATTAATAATAAAGAATCAAGTTCATGGCATATAAAATCATTTCAGCAGCTTACTGAATTTTTGCAATTCAGTTATTTCAGACGCTGAAAGAACTTCATTGTTGTCATATTTAGATTTTAGGAACAATACTCTTTTGTGTTGTGGATAGTTTGAGAGTATTGCTGCCATCATTCTGCCTGTTTCCTCATCTTTTTTATACAAGGGTTCCGTGGAGGGCAATGGTGATTCATCCCTTGTGGGCCTTTTCAAAATAATGGCTTCAAGGGTTGCCAGTTTACCAGATGGAATGCTTTTTATTTTCTGGGACTTGCTGTATAATCCCTGCAATTGTTTTTTGCTCAGCCCCCCCCTTTCCTGGTACTGGTGCAATAAACTTTGAACAAAAGATGACTCAGGCTGTGCCAGCAGCACGGCCTGTAAAATATCAAGAACCACGTCAACATCAGGTTTTAATCTGTTCATTGTATTATTTGATTGAAACCAGGGAATAGAACTGGTCAGGGTCTTAATATTCTTTTATTAGATTCCCTTTATTGTAAAGAACAGTATTGATAAGAATACCCTCCTTATTATAATTTTTCCATTCACCATCCTTAATAGTGCACAGGCCATGACTTTCCAGATTCCTGATACTAACAGTTGTATCCTGAAAATATTGCCCGGAGGTCTTCACATTTCCGTTATCCCAATAATTGATAAAGGCGCCAATGTAGCAGGAATTATATTTCAGTGCTTCAAACATGAGGTGATTATCCTTGTCATAATTTTTTTCCCAATAAACTTTGTTGGAGAAATATACCGGTGGCATTTTGCCATAATCAACTGTTTGCACAGTATCAATGGCCTGACCATGGCTACGGCTTATAATGAGAATCACGGCAATCAGGGTTAAAAAAAATGATTTCATAAACTATGTTTAAAAGTCTGGGATATTCCAAAGCTAAACAAATTTTTCTACCGGCCTTCCATCTGGCAAGTTCCTGTTTTCTCCTTCCTATCACCCCAGCTATTTCCTTCGTTAAAAGAAACTTTATTGCGCCTCACTGAATCTTTCCTTTGTATTGACAAACCTGCGAAGTGTTGCTTCTTTTATTTTTTTTTTAAACATAAACCATAAAATCAATTATCAGAAATGCAAGGATGCTGGTTGCAATAGACGCAACAGCTTTCTCTTTTTCATCAAAGCCAGGAGCTAAACAATACGATAATAATAAAACAACCCCGATAGATGATTACCTATCGGGGTATGCTTTATTTGATTGTATTAAAAATTCTATACGTGTCCTTCAGCCAGCATTGCATCGGCCACACGAACAAAACCGGCTATATTAGCTCCTTTTACATAATCAATACTGCCATCTTCATTTTTTCCGTATTGAAGGCATTGCTCATGTATGTTCTCCATAATCACCCTTAGGCGGTTCTCTACTTCATCCCTTGTCCAGTAAAGGCGGATGGAATTTTGTGTCATCTCAAGTCCTGAAGCAGCCACACCGCCGGCATTGGAAGCCTTGCCCGGGGCATAGAGTATTCCGTTTTTTTGCAGCAAGGAAATCGCCTCCGGTGTGGTGGGCATGTTGGCTCCTTCGGCCACCAGTTTGCAACCGTTAGAAATCAGCATTTGTGCATCTTCTTCATTCAATTCATTCTGCACAGCGCATGGCAATGCAACATCGCATGGAATTTTCCAGGGTTTTTCATTTTCGTAGTACTTGCAGCCGAATTCTTCTGCATATTCAATAATACGTCCCCGACGTTTATTCTTTAAATCCATCAGGTAAGCCAGTTTATTGGTATCTATTCCCCTGGGGTCATAAATAAATCCATTACTATCTGATGCTGTAATGGGAATCCCTCCGAAAGCCAGCGTTTTTTCAATAGCATATTGCGCCACATTGCCACTGCCGGATATTACTACTTTTTTATTTTTTATTGAGTCGCCTTTTGTTTTTAGCATTTCGTCCACAAAAAACAACAGGCCATAACCAGTAGCTTCAGGACGTATAAGGCTGCCGCCATAAGCATATCCCTTACCCGTTAATACACCGGTAAATTCATTTGTCAGTCTTTTAAATTGTCCAAACAGGTAACCGATTTCTCTTGAACCAACACCAATATCACCAGCAGGTATATCAGTGTCTTTACCGATATGACGGAAAAGCTCGGTCATAAAGCTTTGGCAGAAACGCATCACTTCATTATCTGATTTACCCTTTGGATCAAAATCAGAACCTCCTTTACCACCGCCCATAGGCAAAGTTGTCAGTGAATTTTTAAACACCTGTTCAAAGGCCAGGAATTTTAAAATGCTGAGTGTGACATTTGGATGAAAACGCAATCCGCCCTTGTAAGGGCCAATAGCATTATTCATTTGTACCCTGTAACCACGATTTACCCGGTAGTTACCTGCATCATCCATCCATGGCACACGGAAGATGAGAATTCTTTCAGCCTCAATCATACGTTCCAGCATGTTGGCTCTTTTGTATTCTGGATGTGCTTCAATAAAAGGAATAACAGCCAGTGCTACTTCATAAACAGCCTGCTGAAATTCGGGTTGTGAGGGATTTCGCTTTTCCACCATCTGCATAAACTTTTCAATGGCGGTTTGTTCTGTTGCAATCATACAATAATAGTTAATAGTTAAGCAATCGTTTGCAGAAAAAGGTGACCTTGTTTCCACAAATAAAATATCCATACAAAAATAGACAGGAAAATATGGTGGCGATATGAGAAAAATCAGTTCTTTATATGGAAAAGGTCATGTCAGCTTTATATGGCTTCCGTCATTTTAATACTGGCTTAGCCGGGCTTCCAAAAGGAATATTCGGTATTTTTAAATGAAAATTTAAATTATGAATGGTGGCCGCATAATTGCTCAGGAGTTAAAAAAAAGAGGGGTAAAATTTTTATTTACACTGTGCGGGGGGCATGTGTCACCCGTGTATATAGAAGCAGAGAAGGCTGGCATAAAAGTTATTGACGTCCGTAATGAAGCTACGGCAGTCTTTGCGGCGGATGCTGTGTCAAGGTTAACCGCTGTTACAGGAATAGTGGCCGTTACTGCAGGCCCGGGTATTACCAATTGCATCACTCCAATGAAAAATGCACAACTGGCACAATCATCAATACTGGTTATTGCCGGGGCCACTGCCACCCTGCTCCGAAACCGGGGCGCCCTCCAGGATATTGACCAGACTTCTATCGTTAAAACATTGGTGAAAAAAACATTTATCGTTTCAAGATTAAGACATCTCGGCCCGGCTGTGCAAAAGGCAATGTCAGTTGCAAGGAATGGAGTTCCCGGCCCTGTTTTTATGGAGTGCCCTGCTGATGTATTGTACGAGGAAGCTATTGTCAGAGATTGGTATTCATTATACCAAAACAAAAATAATAAAAGCTTCAAAAAGAAAATTATTCAATGGTATATTCAAAATCATGTCAACAAACTTTTTAAAGGAGCAGAACAAAAAGCATTGTCTGTACTGAAAGACCGTCCTGCCCCGGTGGCAACAAAACAGCAGTTGAAAAAACTGGCTGATATGATCAATCAATCTTCAAATCCTGTATTAATAGCAGGCAGTGGGGCGATGTTTAAACCTACCCTCGCAAATGAATTAGCTGAGGCAATCAGCAGGATAGGTATTCCAACTTATTTAAGTGGTATGGCAAGAGGATTACTGGGTCATAACAACCCCGTTCATTTCTATCATAAAAGAAAAGAAGCATTAAAAAATGCCGATCTCATCATCCTGGCGGGGCTACCCTGTGATTTTCGTTTAAATTATGGAAGAGGACTTTCAACTAAAGCAAATAAAATTACTATAAATCTGAACAAACCGGAACTCAGGAAAAATATCAACCCTCAGCAAACCATCCTCAGCAACCCGGCCAGTTGTATGATTTCCTTATCAAAAGAGAAAGAAAGCTGGCCAAACTGGAATGACTGGAAAAAAGAATTGAAAGACCGGGAGTCTCAGAGAGAAGCTGAAATAATTGAACTGGCAGCACAAAAAGGAAGTGGCATCAACCCCGTTTCTTTATTTAAAAAAATGGAGCAACTGCTTCCTGAAAATTCAATCTTTGTTGCCGACGGTGGTGATTTTGCCGCCACTTCTTCTTACATTCTTCGTCCCCGGAAACCATCAAGCTGGATTGATTCTGGTGTGTTTGGCACCCTGGGATCAGGCGGTGGTTTTGCCCTCGGAGCTGCCTTATGCAATCCGGAAGATTATATATTTATTATTTATGGAGATGGCAGCTCAGGCTATAGTATTACCGAGTTTGATACATTTACAAAACTGGGTTTAAAGGTTTGTGCAATTATTGGCAACAACGGATCATGGGCACAGGTGGCAAGGGAGCAGGTAACTTTATTGGGCACCAATACGGCTACTTTAATTCCCCGTTCAGATTACCATCTTATTGCAAAATCATTTGGCGCAGACGGAGAACGAACAGACACCCTTGACGGATTTGAACAGGCAATAAAAAATGCCCTGCAAAGTATGAACAAAGGAATTCCATATCTCATCAATGCCATTATTGAATCTACATCATTCCGTGAAGGTAGTATATCTTTTTAAACCCGAAGAAGGCTATGACAATTTTTGAAAAGATTAAAACCATTGGTCATCTTATTCACTGGAGACTGAACTGGGATAAAAAAAATCTTGATTTTCTTCCCGGGGAAAATGTTTCAGCAAAATTTATTACAGCCCGGCGTGCCGCTGCCATAATCCCTGACGGATCAGTATGCATCAGCAGTGGAATTGCCGGCAATGCAAGATGCTCTGTTTTTTTCTGGGCTATTCGTGAATCGTTTCAAAAAAACGGTCATCCCCATGACCTGACATGGATAAATGTAGCCGCACAAGGTGGCAGGGGAAAGGTTCCCGGCACTATTGAAGAAATTGGGATTCCCGGATTATTGAAATGTTATATCACCGGTCATCATGAAACTGCCAAAGCACAGTTGAAACTGGCTGAAGAAGGTAAACTGGAATTGCATGCTCTTCCGCAGGGAGTAATGGCATTTATACTGGAAGAAATGGGAAATGAAAATCCAAAGGATCATTACTCCTCTATCGTCGGATTGGATACATTATTTGATCCCCGTACCGGAGGTGGCACTGCTATTACACCCAATGCAAAAAATAAATTTGTATCAGCAGATGGAGACCAATTGCGATATAGTTTGCCCCGCATCGATTTTTCTTTTTTCTGTGCACCCTACGCCGATAGTGAGGGAAATATTTATTTTCACCATGCAGCTACCATCACCGAAAATAAATTTTCGGCCAAAGCAGCAAGAGCCAATGGCGGAAAGGTTATTGTAACCGTTTCAGCAATAATACCCAAAGACGAAACGATGATCAGCATGCCTGCTTCAGATATTGATTATATCGTAGTTCATCCCTATAACGAACAAACTGCCAGTATAAAGCAAAAAAAATTCTGGCCCATGTTTAGTCCCGGTTTCAATGAAGAACCGGTTGATGCGATAACAAAAGTCAGATTCATAAACAGGTTTTTAAAAATTACCCCTGTAAGAGGCAAGACAGACCATTTGCTTGGCAGATTAGGTGCCATGATTTTTGCAAAAGCAACAAGGAGAAATGCATTGGTAAATATTGGTGTGGGTTTCCCGGAGGAAGTAGTCAACCAGTTAATAAAATACAACCTGCAACATAACATTACTTTTACCACCGAAGCAGGTGCATATGGTGGTCTTCCCACATCGGGTGTTTTTTTTGGGGCTTCCATCAATCCTCTTCTCCTCGAGTCTTCTACCGAAACTTTTCACCGTTACCGGCATGACTTGGATGCAGCCATATTAGGATTTCTTCAGATAGATAGCCGGGGAAATGTTAACGCTTCAAAACGAGGAGAAAAAATTACTGAATATGTGGGAGCTGGCGGTTTCCCTGATATTGCGTCGGGAGCAAAAGTTATTCTTTTTGTCGGCACATGGATGTCCGGAGGAAAGTTTGTGATCAAAGACGACAAGTTGCTGTTAACAAAAAAAGGAAAACCGAAATTTGTGAAACAGGTTGATGAGGTTACATTTAACGGTGCGACAGGATTAAAAGCAGGCAAGAAAATTTTTTATATTACCAATGTGGGTGTATTTACACTTACTGAAAAAGGTTTGATTCTGCTCATGGTAATGCCGGGCATAGATATTGAAAAAGATATTATTGGGGCATGTGATGCCACCATTAACTTACCCGAAGATAAAGCAGTAACAGTGGCTGATGCTTCCATTTTCAGATCAAAAGAATTCAAAATAAGCCGTGATGATGCAAACTGAAAATTTTAATTAAATGGAAAAGACATTATTATTAAAAGACGAAACTTTTTCCATCTGGAAAGAACAAGGAATACCAATTGAAGCCATTGAGTTTCTCGACAGTATTTCGTGGGGAAGCGATGGGGCAGTTTACGAACATAAAAACACACCCGAGCATTTCAAATATATTACCAACCCTTACCTGGTTTCTATTACGGAAGACGGAAAAATAATGGGCACGGCGGTTTTTTGTAACCCTCAGGTAACTGTGGCCGGCAACTCTTTTAATTATTATTACACCCGGTATTTTGCTTCATCACCAGTTATCAGGGGAAGAGGAGTTATTAAACGATTGGCTATACAGGTAATGAGTTCTATCCGTAAAGACGAAACAGCGAAAACTATTTTTGTAGGCTTTGTTGAAAGAGGCAACAAAAGTTCTTATAAAGTCTCTGAATCAGCAGGCTACCATACTATCGGCACCATTAAAACAGTAGGATTCAGCAGATTCTTCCCAAAGAAATCTAAAAGGATTCAGCAGGTAAACTCTGAAGCAGAAAAACAAGAAGTAATTGCTTTATTGAAAGATCAATACCGGCAACATGCACTGGTTCAGTTTGATTATCTTTTTCTGCATAACAATTATTATGTAATCAGAGAGAACAATGAAATAGTAGCTGGCTGCCAGTTTCACAAAGCTCATTGGGTAATCAATAAAATGCCCGGGTTCATGGGAAAAATAGTTCTCAACGTAGTTCCCCGGATTCCTTTGCTCAACCGGTTATTCAATCCAAAGAAATTTTTATTTCTTGCTTTCGAAGGAATCTATTTCAAACCAGGAAAAGAAAAACTACTTCACGAATTATTTGAAGGGTTACTGGTGCAGGAAAAATTAAAATCTGCTTTGTTCTGGATGGGCGAAAAATGTCCTTATCGGCAGGACCTGATCCGGTATGGTAAACAAGGATTGATCAACAAATTTGTAAAAGATTCTGATGTATACATAATGGCATCCTATCAAAATATGACTCCTCAAGAAATATATGCAACCGAAAACAGCCCTCTATATGCTTCAGGATTTGATTATATCTAAAATTCATGAAAAAAAATATTGAATGAATAAATCGGTTTCGCAGTTGTTTAAACTATTTTCTATCCGTAATAAATATGGAAAAGAATTTTCATCTCGAAAATTGAGTTTACTGAATTTCCTGCAAAAGGAACCGGTCAATACTCAAAAAGCCCTGCAGTTATATTGCAACACTTTACTTTTCCTGATCGCCTACCCCGACAACAAAGAAATTTACAACCTGGCCAATCAATCATTGCAGCAACTGCAATTGTTCATTCAATCGCATAAAAAAATAAAAACCGGTTTATATAATTCCGGCATCACAAATACACAGCTTTGCGCCGCTTTTAGTTTTGAATTGGTAAAATGGCTGAAAACAAATCATCCCAAAGATGTCCGGTTCAACTCCTTTGATGCTGATGAGGGGCAGATTCAATCTATACTCTCTGTTGTGATGCCAAAAGTAGAGTCAGAAATTTTGCAGGATGGCAATGCCACCTGGAGATCATGGCTTAAACAATCAATGAAGAAAGGGGAAGATATCCTGGACAGGCTTATTGCCATTTTCAACGAAACAGATATCCGCCCGGAAGTAAAAGATGAACTTTGGAATACGATTGGAGTAAATGTGGAAATAAACTTTCCCACGCATTGCCATCTTCCCGGTTCTTTAGTTACTCCTTACTACCATCGTTCGCTTATTAAAAAGAATCACACAAGGAAACAAACCGTTGTTAAACCGTACCGGGTTGACCTGGATGAAACAGAAGCTCAACAAATCATCGAATGCAGCAGGATGATATTAGTGCGTCATCTTCGTGAAATTGATCCAATTACATTTACATCGGCAAAGCTGGTTTCTTATTATCAATTACAGCGGGGTCTTTCAGTGGCGCTGATGGGTATGGTTCCAGAACGGAGACACCCAATTGACAGTTATATGGGATATGTGGTTTTTAAAAATGGTTTGCCCGTTGCTTATGCCGGTTCATGGATATTGTTTGATAGTGGCCGGATCGGTTTAAATATTTTTCCTTCGTTCCGTGGTGGAGAATCACAATTTATTTTTGACCAGGTACTCCAACTTCACCGGCAAGTTTATAAATTAAAACGCTTTAGTGTTGATCCCTACCAGATCGGGAAAGAAAACAGTGATGGTATTCATTCGGGAGCATTCTGGGTTTACTATCATGCGGGGTTTCGCCCTGTCCAAAAAGAACAGCAACTGATTGCAGAAGCAGAAGTGATGAAAATAAAATCCAATCCTGGTTACCGGAGTTCCGGTGCAATTTTAAAGAAGCTGGCTGATTCAAGAATGGAAATAATCTTACAAAAAAATGCTGTGAGTTTTGACGCAACCGATCTGAGTCTTGCTTATGCCAAAATATTAAAAAATCAATACAACAATAACAGGAAAAAAGCTGAGGAACTTTCATTCTTAAAATTGGCAAAGCTGCTTCAGATAAAAAACTACCAGGAAGAAAAACTTCAATTCATTTTGAAAAACTGGTGCGTTCTACTGATGAGAACCGAAAAAAAATGGAGAGAGAACAGCCAATTAAAAAAATTGCTGAAAAAAATATTTATGCTAAAAGCCGAAGGCTCTGAAGAAGATTACATTGCGATATTACAGAAGGCAGCAGCGTTGAGAAAAATCCTGGAAACGATTCTGAAAAAACTTATATAACCAAAAACAAACCTTTATAAAATCCTGGAAGTGGTTTTGGCAGGAAGAAAATATTCATCGTGTTGTTTTCTCTTTTGGTAAACGGATCCGGTAAGCGGCACTCAGTTTAATAAAAAACCCATCGCCCCATTCTCCTTTGCTGTTGTATTTTCTTTTTTCAGTTCCTGTACGCAATTTGCGCATGATACCGTAACCCGGCTCAAGTGTTATACATAAATGTTTTGCCGGGTAGGCATCCAGGTAAACTGAAAGCTGGTTGTCATCTACCCGTATATATTGCCCGCTTTTCAACCGGTAACTGCTGGTTATAGCCCTGAAAGTGACTCCTCCATACCAATGCGAATTGAATTGATGCTCCCAGGTAAATCGCCCGGGTAATAGTCCAAAAAAATAATTCCGTTTATTCATTTGCCAGTCGGCGCCCAGCAAGGGCATAAAGAAAAATCCAAAAAATTCAGAATTAACATAAACCCCAAAGCGTAACTTTTTACCAGGAGATTTTTCATAACTGAGAAAACCGGCTCCCCCGAACTGAAATGTTTTACGGGCAAATAACTGCTCTCCGTTTGAACGGACAATGGTAGTTAGTGACAGCATCCACTTCGGATTTTTCAGCGGAAGTAACAATCCCACTGGAAACACAACTCCTTGCAGGGTTGGCAAAACATTATTTACAGATGCTGAATCAATTTGCCAGTTTTCATAATAAGGACTCAGCAGCAAATAGGTTTTGCTTTTTATCTCAACCGGAAGATCGCTGCCAACCCAAATATGTGTAAATGGAGTGCCACTGCTTTTGTTTTGTGAGCGGAAAGCATGCGTATATCTTATCTGCAAAGGATCAACATAAGACTGCGATGCAGCGGTAATAACCAGGAGTTGTAACCAACAACAAAGGATAAGTTTATTCATATTCGATTTTTATCACTTCCTGTTTGGCCAGTGGCACAAGTCAACTGCAAAAAAATATAGAACCCGAAACGACTGGCCCGGCAAACATCAGGGCAGGGATATAAAACGATCGGCTATTTTAAACTAATAATGTAATTAACAACAGCCCACCGCTCTTCATTATCAGGAATTTTATTCTCATATTTCGGCATGTCTTTACGTCCAAAAATTGTTTTATAAAAAACCTCACCCGGTTTCTGCATCTTGAATTCAGCAGAAAGGAATGACCTCATTTTTGCATCTATCTGGGCAGCTTTCGGACCATTTCCCTCTCCTTTGGTGCCATGGCATGATTTACAATGAGTGCCATATAAATTTTTCCCGAGGTCTAAGCTTTCTTTATCAACCGCAAATGGGCTGGTCATTGTTTTATATTTTGCCGGAACAACCCAGTCATCTTGGACAGGTTGGGGTTTGTCAACAACCACTGGTTTTGTAACCTCTTCTGTTTTAGGTTTTGTTTCTACTGTTGGTTTTACAGGATCAGCAACAATAACTGGAGGGTCTTCAGTTTTGACAACCGGTTTCGTTACGGTTGGAGTAATATTGGTATTTGTTACTGGCTTATTATTGGTAACAACAGGCTGAACCACTACAGGTTTTTTAACCGGCTCAGTTACTTTCGTTTTATCAGCAGGCTGAGTGGTATTTGTCTTATCATTATTTACAGTGGTGACAGGAACAGTAGTCGTAGTGTCGGTATTTACTGCAGGTGGTTTTACTTCTTCTTTTACCGGCTCCGTAGTTACATCAGCTTTTTTATCAGAATTTTGTTGACCGCAATTAGACAGGCTAAGAATAGTTATCAAAGAAATGACCAGGAAGATATCAGGTAATTTGGTTTGAAGTGTTTTCATCTTTAATAGTTTGATTGTTTCCAAATTTTCTCATTGCCAAACTATTATATTATTGATAGTTTTCCACTGATTTTCATCATGCCAGGAACAAATATTAATATTTTAACCAATATTTTTTGAATCGTAACGACTTAGGAGAAAGATGCAGGTGGCAAATAAGCTCCGGTTGAAGAGGACCTGACCAAATTTGCCACAGGGATATATTAGTATGTAAAGGAAATGTACTTTGCGATTCTTTCTTTCTTCCAAAATTCAATCAAATCATTGTTTCAGTTAATAAACTTCATAATCCCCGATTTGATTACTTTCCGAAAGCCGATCTTATTACATTTAACGCCCCGCCTGCCTTAAACCATTCAATCTGTTGTTCATTGTAAGTATGATTTACAGAAATAACATCCATTGTGCCATCGGCGTGGTTCAGTATTACTGTTAACGGCTGACCGGGAGTAAATGTGCCAAGGCCGATAATATCAATGCTGTCATCTTCCTGCACTTTATCGTAATCTTCTTTATTGGCAAACGTTAGTGCCAGCATTCCCTGTTTCTTCAGGTTGGTTTCATGAATTCTTGCAAAACTTCTTACAAGTATAGCTCTTACTCCCAAATGCCTTGGCTCCATGGCTGCATGTTCTCTTGATGATCCTTCGCCATAATTTTCGTCACCCACAACAATGCTGCCGATGTTGGCTGCTTTATAGGCTCTTGCGGTTGCGGGTACCGGGCCATATTCGCCAGTAAGTTGATTTTTTACATTATCGGTTTTATCATTATAAAAATTGACAGCGCCGATCAGCATATTGTTTGAAATATTATCGAGATGCCCACGGAATTTTAGCCAGGGCCCCGCCATAGAAATATGATCCGTTGTGCATTTGCCTTTTGCTTTTATTAAAAGTCTTAATCCTTTTAAATCTATGCCTTCCCATGCCTTAAAAGGTTCCAGCAACTGAAGACGTTTGGAATCATCAGCCACTTTTACCTGTATGCTGCTTCCATCTTTCGCCGGAGCCTGGTAACCGGCATCTTCCACTGCAAAACCTTTTGGTGGCAATTCAAAACCAACCGGTTCTTTCAGCAAAACTTCTTCGCCTTTGTCATTTTTTAGTTTATCAGTTAAGGGGTTAAAGGCGATACTACCGGCTATCGCCATGGCAGTTACAATTTCGGGACTTGCAACAAAAGCATGTGTGCTGGCTAATCCGTCATTTCGTTTTGCAAAATTCCGATTGAAAGAAGTTATGATAGTGTTCTTCCTGTTCGGGTCATCAATATGCCTGGCCCATTGACCAATGCAGGGACCGCAGGCATTTGCAAGCACCACACCGCCCGCATCTTCAAACTCTTTAATAAAACCATCTCTTTCTATGGTAAACCGTACCTGTTCGCTGCCCGGTGTTATTGTAAATTCTGATTTTGTTTTTAATCCTTTGCTCATGGCATCTTTTACAATAGAAGCACTGCGGCTGATGTCTTCATAAGAAGAATTAGTACAGCTGCCAATCAAAGCAACTTCCAGTTTAGCAGGCCAGCCATTTTTTTCTACAGCTTCTTTCATTTTAGAAACAGGCGTAGCAAGATCCGGGGTAAAAGGACCGTTTACATAAGGTTCAAGCGTATTCAAATCCAGTTCAAGAACCTGGTCATAATATTTTGCAGGATCGGCATATACTTCTGCATCGGGCCGCAAATGTTCTTTTATCTTATTGGCCATTTTTGCCACTTCCTCCCGTCCTGTTGATTTCAGGTAGGCACTCATTTTTTCATCATAGGCAAACAAGGAACAGGTAGCACCAATTTCGGCACCCATATTACAAACAGTTCCTTTTCCTGTTGCACTCATACTATCGGCACCCTCTCCAAAATATTCTACAATGGCACCTGTGCCACCCTTTACTGTCAATTGCCCGGCTACCCAAAGAATCACATCTTTTGCAGATGTCCATCCGTTCATTTTACCGGTGAGTTTTACGCCTATCACTTTTGGCATTTTTAATTCCCAGGCAAGTCCAGCCATTACGTCCACTGCATCAGCTCCACCCACACCAATGGCAACCATTCCTAAACCACCCGCATTGGGAGTATGGCTATCCGTACCAATCATCATACCACCGGGGAAGGCATAGTTTTCCAATACCACCTGGTGAATGATACCAGCACCGGGTTTCCAGAAACCGATTCCGTATTTATCAGATATGCTGGCTAAGAAATCATACACTTCACGGTTGGTTTCAATTGCCTGTTGCAGGTCTTGTTTTGCGCCAACTTTTGCCTGTATCAGGTGATCGCAATGCACCGTGGACGGAACAGCCACTTTAGAACGACCAGCTGTCATAAATTGCAACAAAGCCATCTGCGCAGTCGCATCCTGCATGGCAACCCTATCCGGCGCAAAGTCCACATAATCTTTTCCCCGTGTAAAGGAGGCAGATGGTAAATTACCATGTAAATGTGCGTACAATATTTTCTCCGTCATTGTCAGTGGCCGGCCAACCAGTTTGCGGGCAGCGGCTACTTTGGCGGGGAAGTTGGCATACACTTTTTTTATGAGGTCGAGATCGAAAATCATTCTATTAAATTTGAAGGTTGCAATCAAATAAGTCATCCCGATAGCTATCGGGAGGGTCAAATGAGTCAAATTGGTCAGTTTCCAGAGCTAATATGACTGATATGACTCACTGACCGTAAAAGAACTGCGAAGGTACGAAAATCAGCAGTCTGAATAACTCCTGATTGGCCGAATGGTTTATTTTTTTTAATTTAGGGCTATGAACAGATTCAAAAATTTTGTTGAATGGAATGCATTTGGGGTTTGCACTGCTATCGGCAACCGTCTCGGCATTGCCACCAGCAAAATCCGGCAGTATTTTATTTATACTTCCCTCCTCACGATGGGCTCTCCCATTATTATTTATCTCATTCTTGCTTTCTTTAGAAATATGAGAAAATATATTTGGGCGGCGAAAAGGAATCCGTGGTATTATTTGTGAAATTCGTTATTGAATATGAAATCGTTCATATCTCTTTTAATTCTATTTTGGTTTCTTTTTGCCAGTTGCAAAAAAGATGATAGACAAAAAGAGACAATAAAAATAGAAGGTTTTGTATTGACTGATAATTTAGGTGTCCGGATGGGCTTAATTGGATCTGCCGGAAACGATTGGAAAATACAGGACTGGTCACAGTTTTCTTCTTTGGAAAAATCTTTTTTAAATTTTCCTGATAATGTGGATCTGAATAATACAACCGTTTCCGCATTAAATGAACCAGTGGCTTTTCCAAATCCCTGCCAGGATCAGGGATGTATTTATTTTTATGCGGCTGATTCTGTAAAAGTAAAATTGGCAGTTGTAAATTCCAATGGGAATGTATTGACTTCATTTGCTATGAAAATGGAAGGCAGTAAATATATTATATTGAATTTTTCAGATAATAATATTTTCCCGGCAGGAATGAGTTTGCGCTATTATATCAGCTACTCAGCCGCCTCACAGCAAAACTTTAAATGTGCTTATGGGGATGTGAAAATATGCAAGCCTCTTGTTTTTCCTGTTACTTCCTGCTTTTAGAAGATCTTCCTTTTTTGAATTTTGCCTAAATCAATTCAAGAAGTTTTTTCACCACCGCATCCACTTCCTCTTTTGTATTGTGTTTGCTGAAAGAAAAACGAACCGCAACCAGGTTGGGATTATTATTGATGGCCCTTATAACATGTGAACCCTGGTGAGCCCCGCTGCTGCAGGCGCTGCCACCGGAAACGCAGATATTGCTCATGTCAAGATTCATTAAAATCATTTCAGTTTTTTCATTTTTCGGAAAAGCCGCACTCAGCACTGTGTATAAACTTTTCCCCTCCATGTCGCCATTAAACTGAACTATCCTAATTTTTTCCCTCAATTGTTCTATCATATAAGTCTTCAGCGACTGGATATACTTGCTGTCAGTTTCATAATTTGCCATCGCCAATTCAAGAGCTTTGGCAAAACCAACGATGCCATAAACATTCTCTGTACCTGCTCTCATATTTCTTTCCTGGCCGCCACCAAGTATAAAAGGTTTAATATGGATATTATCATTTACATATAAAACTCCAATGCCTTTTGGCCCGTGAAATTTATGACCGGCTGCCGAAATAAAATGAACAGGAGTTTTACGCAGGTTCAATGGATAGTGACCCACCGTCTGCACACAATCAGAATGAAAAATGGCATTGTGCGCCATACATAATTTTCCTACCGCATCAATATCCAGCAGATTACCGATCTCATTGTTGGCATGCATTAATGTAACCAGGCAGCGTTCTTTATGAGATGATAATTGCTCTTCCAGGTCATCCATATTTACATGGCCATTGTTGTAGAGATTTACATAACTGGTAGTAACCATTTCCTCATGATCAAAATATTCAACCGTATGCAACACGGCATGATGTTCAATTGGAGAAGTAATGATATGACGGCATCCAAGGTCACGGATGGCAGCGCCGATGGCGGTGTTATTACTTTCCGTGCCGCCGCTGGTAAAAAATATTTCACCCGGATGGGCATTCAACAATTTGGCAACAGTTTTCCTCGCCGTTTCAACCGCCAGTCTTGATTCCCTTCCATAAGAATAAATAGAAGATGGGTTGCCAAACTTTTCAGTCATGTATGGCAACATAGCATCCAGCACTTCTTTGTCGAGTGCGGTGGTAGCGGCGTTATCGAAGTAAATTCTGTTCATGCCCCTGTCCCAGCCAGCTGGCGGGGAAATTCAATTTAAATGTCCGCAAAGATAAGCAACAGGCTGACAGGAGTAAAATATGTAATGAAAGAGGTGTAAATTTATGGTTAGTGGCAATGTTGGGCCAAGCAACTATCAACATGATGAACTAAAAAACAAATAACAAAATGGACATAGAAATCAAAACATTTATTAATAGCATTGATGCTATAGAATTAAGTATTGAAGAAAAGGAAATTTTTAATCGTTCTAATTATTTCAAATTTCGGGATACAAAAACTTTAATTGCGATAAAAATTAGTCGTTCTGCAAAACCTTTTTTTGGGATTGGGAAAAAGTTTATAGACTTTGCTAACCACGAAGGTAAATTTTATCTTATATTACTTATATCGGATAAATCTGGCTGGTGTTATTCAAAAAACGAAGTCAATTCTAATATTAAGAATGGCTTCTGGAAATATCGAGAAGAAGACGACAATTATAAAATAAACCACGGCGATTTAAGTGACATGAATTATTTTACTTCGAATAATATTTTTTTGAGCAAGATAAATCAGCGGGGAGGTAAAGGCGATATTATTACTCAATAGAAAATAACCATTATATAATATTTGGCCGAGAAACACCGTTGGTAAAATACAGTTTGCCACAAGCTATCAATATCGCTCCCCAAACTCCTTAATATCCCTCATCAGCTGCATCGCCATATTATTCGCCTTGGTCTCCAGGTCGCTTTCAGCATAAATGCGGATGATGGGCTCGGTATTGGAAGTACGGAGATGCACCCAGTCATTATCAAATCCTATTTTTAATCCGTCTTCGGTATTGATGGGGTGCTTTTTGTATTTCTTTTTTATTTTTTCAAATATTGGTTTCACATCAATCCCCTTCTGTAATTCAATCTTGTTTTTGGAAATAAAATAATCGGGATATAAAGCCCGGAGTGATTTGATCCCTTTTTTATGATTAGCCAAATGGCTTAAGAAAAGACCGATGCCGATCAGTGCATCACGGCCATAATGAAAATCGGGAACGATGATGCCGCCATTACCTTCGCCACCGATAACAGCTTTCGCTTCTTTCATCTTCTTTACCACATTCACCTCTCCCACCGCCGATGGAAAATATTTGACACCATGTTTTACTGTAATTTCTTTCAAAGCTTTGGTGCTGCTCATGTTGCTGACGGTATTTCCCTTCCTTTTACTCAATACATAATCAGCCACTGCCACCAGTGTATATTCTTCGCCAAACATGCTGCCATCTTCACACACAAAACATAAACGATCCACATCCGGATCAACGGCAATACCCAAATGGGCTTTTTGTTTCACTACTTCATTGCTCAGTTGCGTAAGATTCTCCGGCAATGGCTCGGGGTTATGAGCAAATTTTCCATTTACCTCCCCGTTCAGCACCACCACATCATTTACTCCTAATGCTTTTAATAAAGCCGGAACAAAAATGGCCCCGGTAGAATTAACAGCATCCACCACAATTTTAAATTCCTGTTTCGCAATAGCTTTTGCATTTACCAATGGATATTGCAGGATGGCCTCAATATGTTTTTGCAGGTAGCTATCATCAGTAATAACAATTCCCGGTTTATCTGCAGCAGCAACAACAAAATCTTTGCTCTCCGCAAGTGCCAGCACTTTTTCTCCCCGCTTTGCAGAAATAAATTCACCTCTTTTATTCAGCAATTTCAGGGCATTCCATTCTTCCGGGTTATGACTGGCAGTAATGATAATTCCGCCGATCGCTTTTTCCATCTTCACTGCCACTTCCACAGTTGGTGTGGTGGACAAACCAAGGTCAATAACATCAATACCCATCTGGGTCAAGGTATTCACCACATGGCCACGAACCATTTCGCCACTGGTGCGGCCATCACGACCAATCACTATTTTCCTGCGAGTCCCGCCAGAGCGGGACGAAGCAGACTCCTTATTCCTTTTTGATAATTTCTTCTCCAGCAACAACTCTGCAAATGCTGCGGTAAATTTTACAATGTCAGCAGGCGTCAGGTTTTCGCCGGGAATATCTCCAATAGTTCCTCTTATTCCTGATATACTTTTAATTAATGGCACAATGAACGTTTAAAGTTTAAAGTGGTAAAAGTACCGAACTATCAGGAGCAATACGAGGGGTACACAATCATTTCTTAATCCTGTCAAACAGTGTAAGCAACGGTTTATATTTGCTTATGGCAGAACAGGGATGGTACAAAGACTGGTTTAATTCTCCTTTTTATTATAAACTATATTTTGAAAGGGATGACAAAGAAGCGGAAGCTTTCATACTAAAACTGCTTGAACACCTGCAGCCGCTTGCCGGCAGCCGCATGCTGGATGTGGCCTGCGGAAAAGGAAGGCACAGTAAAATTCTGGCTTCACTGGGGTTTGATGTAACCGGTATTGATATTTCTCCAGACAGCATTAGCTATGCCAAACAATTTGAAAAGAACAATCTTAGTTTTTCTGTGCATGATATGCGATTGCCATTCTGGACGAATTATTTTGATTATGCTTTTAATTTCTTCACCAGCTTTGGTTATTTCAACACCAGGCGGGAACATGATGCCGCCTTTCGCACCATTGCCCAAAGCCTTAAACCGGGTGGCCAGTTCGTTATTGATTACCTGAATGTGCATTATGCAGAAGATCACCTGGTACATAATGAAACAAAACAAATTGGCCACACCGTTTATGATATACACCGCTGGGATGAT
Organism: Chitinophagaceae bacterium; assembly: GCA_032654705.1. Classification (GTDB taxonomy): domain Bacteria; phylum Bacteroidota; class Bacteroidia; order Chitinophagales; family Chitinophagaceae; genus JJ008. The sequence goes on along the minus strand of JAULAZ010000003.1, from coordinate 420,129 downwards.
GAAACACATTTTTATAAAAAGATTACGGTAACTGATCCTTCTTTAACCAAACCACTTGAAAACACAGAAAAAGTAGCCAAATTTTCATTGGGAGATCTCACTGATATGCTTGCTTTCCAGGGTTTGCAGGTGCAGGAAATTTTTGGAGATTACCTGTTCAATAAATATGATGTGAGCAAAACTCCAAGACTAATTTTAATTGCAAAGAAAAACATTCCTTAGTCTTTCTTATTATTCATAATAAGATACTTGGATGTTTCAAAAAATGCATTGGTAAAAGCAGACAGTTTTTGCTTAACAGAATCTTCCTGCTGCCTGCTGAGAGATATTCCGTAATGCATGGAATTTAATTTTTCATCGGGGAAATTGATATTACGGGTAAAATAAAAATCATCGGTCACTATTCCAATGGCGCCGGCAGTATTGGTGATGAATGCATAGTTATTCTTTTTAGCAGAGTCAAGAAGGTCTCTCCCCAGCGTTGTATTCACATAAGATTGATGAAGCATGCCTGAAATGGTTGGCAAAATATCAATCTGCGAAACCACTTCACTTCTTTTTTGCGGCTGCAGTAATTCAGGTGCATAAAAAAGCAACGGCACATGTTCATCAGTAAGGCGCTGTTCAGTCCACACAGAGGGATACAGCGCCCCGGCATTGCCTGCCACCCCATGATCGCCAACAAAAACAAAAATCGTATTAGCAAAATAACTGCTCTGCCTTGCTGCTTCCATAAATTTCCTGAAACAATAATCTGAATACCTGAATGCGTTCAACTCATCCAACGAACCAAAGCCATATTTCTTCAACTCTTCATCTGCCACAAACACTTTATTAAAATCGGTATCTTTTTCAGAAATAGATTTATCATAAGGATGATGATTGCCGGCAGTCTGGATATAGGCAAAGAAAGGCTTGATTTGTTTTTTAAACACATTATCCGCTTCCAGGAAAAGATCTTTATCACTGATGCCCCAAACATTAATCTCCGCTGACTTAAAACTTCCCTGTGTATGCATCTGCAGCCCTTTAATATTTTTAAGCAAGCCTTCAAAATTGCTGAATTCGGGATCACCGCCGAGGAAATAATGCTTATCATACTCTTCAAAGCTGTTGATAATCGTATGTTGTTTTACCGCTTCGGGATTACGACTGGAGAATTTGAACAGCTGTGCATCGGGTATGCCGGTTAGAATAGCAAATAAAGCTCTTGCCGTAGAAAAATGCGGCGCAAAACATCTTTCAAAAAAAATTCCGTTCCTGCATAATGAATCAAAGAAAGGAGTTGCATCTAATGGATTGCCGCTCATACTGCTTTTATACATGCTGAAGGATTCACACTGCACCAGCACAATATTGGGCCTGTTTTCAAACGATCCGCTGCGGGGTGGTACAATCCTCCGGTAAGAAAAATTATTTGGATAAGGTAATTGCATCCATTCGGCCATTACCGGGAAAACATCTTTTGCTTTTTGTTCGTTAAAATCCGGCTTTCTGAATTTCAATGTAGCAAAAAAATTCTGCATCGGGTTAATGGCGAGATAAGACTTAAATTCATTCCTGAATTTAAAACTATCATTGCGGCCCAGCGGAGGCCAGGATAAATTTCCCCAGGAAAATATGCCCAGTACTAGGGAAGCAATCATAAAATGTTTTCTGCGGTACTGAATACCCTTGCCATCTGTTCTGTTAATAATCTGCCAGTGACTTCGATGATACATCCAGCGGAAAAAAAGAACAGCGACCAGCAACCCGGTTATCATCCAGAATAGCGGGTAGGTTTGTTTCATCATTTTCCATGATATACTGAAATCTTCCACAAAATTCATAGCACCTGCATCCAGCGGAGCCTGGTTGTAAGACAGGTTAACAAAACCTGCAGCAAAAAAGAAAAATATAAAAAATGTTACCACAGCAAGATAACTAGTCCAGATCTTCTTGTTTCTTGCTGAAAAAAAGGGGGAGAGTTGCGGAAACAGGCTAAGCACAACAACCGGCAATAGGATAAAGGCAATCCACCGAAGGTCATATCGTATGCCCAGTAAAAAAGAAGGAATTACATCACCAAAACTTATCCCATTGGGATAGAATTTATGCCGGAAGGCAAAAAAAGTAACCAGCCTGTACAGGGTAAATATCAGCAGAAAGATAAGCAGCAGGTTAATGACCCACAGGATGGTTTTCGGTATTTTATACTTTACAAACAATGGTGACGATTCATTTATCCCTGAACACTGGCTGGTATATGTTTGCAAAAGAATAGAATTAATATCGTTTCCGCAATATCCCCGGCACTTATTTTGCCACTCCGGGCCTACGGTTATTAACTGCCTTCCAGTACATTTGCTTAAATGTTCTTTTTACAACCAATATTCTGGCAAAAAATACTGCAATGGGACCGATCATTGTTTAGGTTAATCAACAGTGATTGGAACAATCCTTTTTTTGATGCTGTTATGCCTTTCCTCCGCAATTCGATACACTGGGTTCCGCTTTATCTTTTCCTTTTCATTTTCGCCGTACTTAATTTTAAAGCAAAGGGGCTTTGGTGGATAGTTTTCTTCCTCGTTACCGTTGCATTAACAGATATGACCGGAACTAATATTTTCAAACATGGGTTTGAACGTATCCGCCCCTGCAATAACCCTGATATGCTGGCACACCTGCGATTACTGGTTCGCTGCCCTAGTGGCTACGGTTTTATTTCTAATCATGCAGCCAATCATTTTAGTATGGCAATGTTCCTGTTTCTCACACTCCGTCACCTGTATAAAAACTGGATGTTGCTGGCCTTTTTATGGGCAGGCAGTATTGGATACGCACAGGTGTATGTGGGAATTCATTATCCTTCAGATATTGCGGGCGGAATGATGCTGGGTATAATTTACGGAACAATCACCAGTCTTCTGTTCAACAAATTCTTTGGCCTTCAACCAAGGGGAAAAATTCAGGGTTAAAAATTTTACTTTTTCTTTTTATTGTTGAATAACATGTAACGGGATATTTCATAATACCCCAACGTAAGATCATGCATTTGATGTATGAAAGAACTATCTGGCTCTCCCGGAGGAAGGGGATCATTATTCAGTAATGAAAAAACAGTTCCCGTTTTTGACTGCAGGTCATATTTATAATAATATTTTCCTGTTAATAATCCGATCAGGTGATTGTCGGGCTGAAGAATAAAAGTATTATTGGTAATCTCATTACTGTCTGCTAAAGAAGTATTCAGAAAAATATTTCTCCCCAAGGTGGTATTATTAACCTGAAGCCCTGCAAGGAATGCGATCCCCGGCATGATATCTACCTGGGATACTTTCCTTTCCACTACCTGCGGTTTAAGTTGCGACGGCGCATAAAACAAAAGAGGCACATGGTGACTTGTCAGCGCCTGATCCGTCCAGACTTTTGGAAACATTTCGCCTGCATTGCCCCGTAAACCATGATCCCCGACAAAAACAAAAATGGTGTTATTAAAATATTTTTCTTTTGCGGCTGCTTCAAAAAAAGTTTTAAAACAATAATCGGTATAGGCATATTCATTTAATTCCTGGTTGGTCCAGAAACCATATTTTTCCAGCGTATCTTTTGGCAAATTGCGCATGGTGATAAATGGCATATCTTCTTTTGGTATGGTATACGGGCGGTGATTGTCTGCTGTCTGTATTACGGCAAAAAACGGGCTGGTTTGTTTTCTTAAAACATTATTTGCTTCCAAAAACAAATTCTTATCGCTGATGCCCCACACATCAACAGCTGAGGCTTTGTAATCATCCTGCTCGTATAAATGGAGGTCTTTGATATTGCCCGTGAGTACTCCCCTGATATTGGCCCAACTTGCACTACCTCCGATAAAGTAAAATTTATCGTAACCAGGCAGGTTATTTACAATCGTTTGCTGATCCACGATGTTTGGATTACGGCTGGCCGTCTTTAATTCAACTACATCAGGAATACCAGTCATAATTGCCCAGACTCCCCGGGCAGTGCCATAAGCAGGAGAAAAACAATTTTTAAAAAAAATACCATTCCTGCATAATTCATTAAAATAAGGTGTGGTGTTCAATGGATTTCCCCACATCGAACTTTTATACGAACAGAAACTTTCACAAACTACCAGTACGATATTTGGATGGTTGCCGGGTATTGAATCATTGAGTATTGTCTTACGATGAAAATTTACAGATGATGAATCAGGATTATTTATACCCAATTGTGCCGCAACCAGGTTGTAATATTGCTTCGTCTTTTGAATATCAAATCCTGTTTTGCGAAATTTCAGACTACTGAAGAAACTCTGGAAAGGATTTAGCGCCAGGTTGGCTTTATAATCACTGCTGAACCGGTAGGCATCACTCCAGCGCAAAGGATACTGGCCTGCCCTGCCAAAAATAGCAAGGGCCAAAATTAAAAAGCAAATAGCCCAGGTAATAAATCTTTTCACTCTCGTCATTTTTTCCGGTAATCCTTTGCTGATCCGGTACAAGAAACGTGTAACATAAAAAATTCCTGCAAAGCAGATGACCCATGCAATCAGCGTTTTAATTACAGGATAACTCTGCCAGACCATCTTCAAAGAAATCCCTGCGTCTTCAGCATAATTAAGAATACTTGCATTAAGTCTTTCCCGCAAGTAGGCAAAATGAAAGAAATCGAATGTGTAAATAAAAATTATTGCCGTGCCAAAAAAACGGGTATAGATCAATAAGATTTTTTTTGAAAATGAACCGGCAAATGGTTTAAAAAAAGGAAATAACCCTGCCATGAAAATAATAAGCAGAAATATACAAACCACCCTGGCGTCATACCTGAACCCCATCCAAAAGGCGCCCATAATATTCTTTTCATCAGCAGGAGAAAAAATGAAATGAAAAAGAAAACGAAAAATGGATAAAAGCAAAAGAAAGAAAAGGCCGTTTACCAGCATCCATCGTATTAACAAGGGTTGAATAATTTTTTTCATTGATTGTAAACTGATATTGTCCTGTTACAATATTTTTTTGAATCCGGAGGTAAGGTAATTAAAAACAAAGAAACATTGTTTTGTAATAACTTTTCCCATTTATGCCTGAGGCAAAATATGAAACTAAAAACAAATACAGGTTTAAACAGGGTATCCGCTTAAAGTAATACAAAAACAGCCCGGATTTGCTATCTTCGGTAATTAACTTTTTTTAGTAAATGGAAATTTTCATACTGCTGGCTTTAATTTTTATCAACGGGTTATTTGTCATGTCGGAAATCGCATTAGTCTCTGCCCGCAAATCAAGGCTGGAAAACCTGGCAGATAAAGGAGATTTAAAAGCAAAAAGAGCTCTGGACCTTTCCAATAACCCGGAAAAATTTTTAGCTGCTGCACAAATCGGCATCACTTTCATTGCTATCCTTACGGGTGTGTATTCCGGCGAAAGATTCAGCCATCACATTCAGCCATGGTTTGAACAAAATGAGGCATTGAAACCTTATGCGGAAAGTATCGCTACTACAATTATTGTTATCATTGTTACGTTCCTTTCTATTCTTTTTGGCGAGTTAATACCAAAAAGAATTGGCCTGCTTCGTGCAGAAAGGATTGCTAAACTTGTTGCGAGACCTATGAATGGTTTTGCAAGTATCACACATCCTTTTGTATGGATATTAAACAAGATAAGCAACCTGTTCTTCCGTCTTTTTAATATCAAACGCTCCAAAGATGAAGCCGTAACGGAAGAAGAAATTAAAACGCTTATAACAGAAGGAGCAGAAGCAGGAACGATTGATGAAGCAGAACAGGAAATCATTGAACGGGTGTTTCATCTCGGCGACCGAAATATTACTTCGCTGATGACGCACCGCAGTGACATTATCTGGTTTAACCAGGATGACAACGAGGATAAAATAAAACAAAAAATTCTGCAGGAGCCACATTCAATTTACCCGATTTGTGATGGTGAAATAGATAATATTAAAGGGGTAGTGTCAATAAAAGATTTATATGTAAGCCCTGACGATATTCCTTTTAAACAACTAATGCAGCCTGCGTTGTTTATTCCGGAAAACAATACAGCATACCAGGTTTTGGAAAAATTCAAGCAATCAAAATTACATTCCTGTTTTATTGTGGACGAATATGGAAGCGTTTTAGGAATGATTACATTAAACGACATCCTTGAAGCCATTGTTGGTGATATGCCCCAACCCGATGTGCCGGATTATGAAATAAGGAAAAGGGATGACGGTTCATTTCTTATTGACGGGCAAATACCTTTTTATGATTTCCTGGTTTACTTTGAAAAAGCCGGTTGGATGAATGAAGGAGAACATGATTTTGATACCCTGGCCGGTTTCATTTTGCATGAGCTGGAACGCATTCCCAATACTGGTGATAAAATGGAATGGAAGGGTTTTCAGATTGAGATTGTTGATATGGACGGGCATCGCATTGATAAAGTACTGGTGAAAATAAGCGAGGAATTGAGAGAGGAAATGGATGAGTAAAGAATATCGAATGTTGAACAAGAAATGAAGAATAATGAATTAATGCACACTTCGGTGTTCATGATTCCTTGTTCATCTGTTCATCATTGCATTAAAAACTAAAAGAAGCATTCGTTTCCGGATAATCCAGCTTCGTACTTTTCCTGTTCCCTCCCACTATTACATGCATGAGGTTTATCTGGTCTGTAAAAAAATCATGCATCAGTTTATTCGTTATACCTACTATTTTTACGAAAGGTATACCGTCCACCTGTACATAGCTGTACACAGCTTCCGCTTCTCTTTCAAAACCGACATAAGATAATTTTACAGGTTTGCCATCAACGCTGATTGACAAATGAGAGAATACATACTTTTTTACTAACGTATCCATCGCAGGTTTATTCGGTGGGTTTATCAAATCAATTTTGGTTTTGTAATTCTGTGCCAGCACTTTTTCAAAATCATCCGTAAATATTTTACAACTTATTTCAAGGGTTTTATCAGCAGCGTTATGATTTATCTCCACTACACTTACATGAAAAGGGTGAGCCCCTCCTGCCTCCCGAAGGGGAGTTGAAGAGAAACTATACGTTGTAGTTCCATTAAAACTGAATAAACTCCCTGTAAGCAGAAATAACAGCCATTTATTGACAGATGATACCATTGGAACAATATTTTTTTTGTTTACAAAACTTGGGGTTATTTTCAATCCTAGTAAAGAACAGACGCTAAAAATAGCGCAATCGTTTCAGGATTGCCCCGGAAATTTTATGAATGATTTCAGATTTTATTTTAACCTGGGTTGGGAGCATATTATGAGTTGGAAAGCATTGGATCATTTGCTTTTCATTACTGCCCTGGCCATTATTTATTTATTGAAAGACTGGAAACAGGTTTTAATCCTGGTTACTGCTTTTACTATCGGCCACTCACTTACCCTGGTTTTAAGTGTATTAAATATCATCCGTTTTCATTCCAATTGGGTGGAGTTTTTAATACCTTGTACTATTGTTGTTACTGCAATCAGTAACTTGTTCCAAAAAAAATTCACTCCAAAATCTATCCGGGTCAATTATTTCTTAGCGCTGTTTTTTGGTTTGATTCACGGAATGGGCTTTGCCAATGCTATACGATTTATGCTGGCAAAAGACCAAAGTTTAGGATGGGGATTATTTGGTTTTAATGTGGGACTGGAAGCCGGGCAGATTGTAGTAGTAACAATTATCTTATTGTTGGCATGGGCTATTTTGACTTTGTTTAAAATTAACAGGCGGGAATGGGTGATTTTTTTTTCGGCGGGTATATTCAGCCTGGCATTGAAAATGGCATTGGAAAGAATTCCCTGGTAAGTTGTAGAATATGGGATTAAATTCTTCCAATTGAAATGACACTAATGTTCTTAAAATAAATAAACCAGTTATGAAAAAATTTCTTATCGCCTGTTGCTTGCAGCTGATAGCTTACAGCTTTCTTCCTGCTCAGAATACCCAGAACAACGCCAACTCAAATCATGGGAATAAGTTTGAGCAGTTGGCCGGTATTTTACCAACTCCTAATGAATATCGCTCAGCCAGTGGTGCGCCGGGCCCGAAATACTGGCAGCAGCGTTGTGATTATGATATTAAATGTGACCTCGATGAAAAAAATCTGAAACTAACCGGGTCTGAAATAATCACCTATTTTAATAACTCACCAGACCAGTTAACTTATTTGTGGTTGCAACTGGACGAAAATGAGCATAGCTCATCCAATAATGCCAATTACCAGGATGGAAGTACCATGCCGGAAAGGATGCCTTCATCTATGGTTGACAGAATGGAAAATGCATCCAAACCAAATGACTTTGGTGATCAGATAAAAACGATAACAGATGCAAGTGGTAAAGCTTTAAAATATACAATAAACAAAACCATGATGCGGGTTGAAATGCCCACGGTATTAAAACCGGGACAGAAATTTGTTTTCAAAATAGATTGGTATTATAACATACCTAACAAAATGAAACAAGGCGGACGTGGTGGTTATGAACTTTTTCCCGATAACGGGAATTCCCTTTTCACCATGACACAATGGTATCCCCGCCTTTGTGTATACAGCGATTTCCAGGGATGGCAGAATCACCAGTTTACCGGACGTGGTGAGTTTGCATTAACGTTTGGCAACTTTAAAGTGCAAATGACAGTTCCTGCCGATCATATCATTGGCGCCACTGGCGAATGTCAAAATTACCAGCAGGTATTAAGTCCTGCACAGTTTGCCCGCTGGCAAAAAGCACAAACATCAAAAGAGGTGATGGAAATTGTAACATTGGATGAAGCGAAAGCAGCAGAAATGAGGAATCCAAAAGAGATTGCCTCGACTTCTCCCCGTAAAAAGACCTGGATTTTTAAAGCTGATAATGTTCGTGACTTTGCCTGGGGCTCCAGTCCAAAATTTGTTTGGGATGCAATGGCAACACAGGTAGAAGGTAAAAAAGTTATGGCCATGAGTTATTATGGTAAAGAAGCTTATGGTTTATACAGAAAATTTTCCACCAAGGCTGTGGCACATACAATAAAAACCTATTCCCATTTTACCATTCCATATCCTTATCCCGTTGCACAAAGTGTGGAAGCCAGCAGCGGAATGGAATACCCGATGATCTGTTTCAATTTTGGTCGTACAGAAAAAGATGGAACTTACAGTGAAGGCACAAAAAATGGAATGCTGGGTGTGGTAATACATGAAGTGGGCCATAACTTTTTCCCAATGATCATCAATAGCGATGAAAGACAATGGAGCTGGATGGATGAAGGGCTGAATACTTTTGTTGAATACCTGACGGAAGAACTATGGGACAACAAATTTCCAAGCAACCGTGGCCCGGCTTACACCATTGTTGATTATATGAAATTGCCAAAAGACCAATTGGAACCTATCATGTCCAATTCAGAAAACATAATTGGATTTGGTCCCAATGCTTACTCCAAACCGGCAACCGGTTTGAATATTTTGCGGGAAACCATTATGGGACGTCAATTATTTGACTATGCTTTTAAAGAATATGCCAGGAGATGGGCCTTCAAACATCCCGAACCCGCAGACTTGTTTCGTACAATGGAAGATGCAAGCGGCGAAGATCTTGACTGGTTCTGGAGAGGTTGGTTTTTTGGAACCGATGCCTGCGATATTTCTCTCGATACTATTAAATCATTAAAGGCAGATTTCGCTGCTGCTACCGGTGTAAGAGACACGACAGTAATGAGAAAGAATCAAAAACCACAGGTGAATGCATTTGATGATATTTCAAAAATCCGTAACCGGGAAGATGCTAACACCAAATTTGAAACAGACGCCGATACTACCCTTCGTGATTTCTACTGGAGGTATGCCCGTGGAATAGAAAGCTATGATACTTCAAGCTATGCCGTAAATACAACTACAGGCAATTCTCCATTGGATGACGAAACAAAAGAAAAAATTTCCGGCAAAAGTTTCTATGAATTAAAATTCACCAATAAAGGCGGGTTAGTCATGCCGATCATTCTTGAATGGACTTATAAAGACGGCACAAAAGAAATTGAAAGAATACCTGCACAGGTATGGCGGAAGAATGAAAAAAGCCTGACCAAAGTATTTATGAAAGATAAAGAAGTAACTGCTGTCCGGCTTGACCCGATGAGGGAAACTGCCGATATTGATGAAAGTAATAATAAATGGCCGAGTGTGCCGCAGCCATCTAAATTTACTGTGTTCAAACAAGAAGGAGGAGGAAGAGGTTTTGGTGGCGGACCGCAAAAAAACCCGATGCAGACTTCAAAGGAGAAAAAAGCATTCTGATTTTTTCCGAACTATTTCTAAAAGTCCGTCCCACCTAAGGCTGGACGGACTTTTTTATTTCTTCGCAACAGGTTTAGCAATTGCTTTCGCTTCAGGATCTTTTATTCTTCCCTCCTCTTTCAGTTTTTGAAAAAGAATCCATTCAATCTGACCGTTGGCGCTGCGAAACTCATCGGCCGCCCATTTTTCAAGAGCCCGGTAAGTTTCGTTATCAATTCTTATCACAAATGATTTTTTGTTGCTCACAGGATAACTAAATAATAATTATTGATATAAAGTTCCCGTATTCAATACCGGCTGTGCACTTCGTTCGCCGCAAAGCACAACCATCAGGTTACTAACCATGGCCGCTTTCTTTTCTTCATCCAGTTGAACAATTTCTTTTTTTGACAACATTTCCAAAGCAAGTTCAACCATGCCTACTGCACCTTCCACAATTTTAAACCGGGCTGCGACAATGGCAGTAGCCTGTTGCCTTCTCAGCATATCACCGGCAATCTCGGGAGCATACGCCAGGTGAGTAATTCTTGCTTCTTTGATAATAATACCAGCTGCAGATAGTCTTTCACTCAATTCCTGCTCCAGCATGGCTATTACTTTTTCTCCACCGTTTCTCAAGGTTACTTCTGCACTTGAATCTTCCATTTCATCATAAGGACAGCTGGTAGCCAGGTGACGAATCGCTGATTCACTCTGAATCTTTACATACTCCATGTAATTAGCCACCTCAAAAGACGCTTTGTATGTATTACTTACCTGCCAAACAATGACGGCGGCTATCTCCACCGGGTTACCCATTTTATCATTTACTTTCAACCGGGTGCTTTCGAAGTTGTTCGAACGCAGAGAAATTTTGTACTTCACAAAAAAAGGGTTTACAAATCTTAACCCGTTATCTTTTATAGTACCCACATACTTTCCAAAAAAGACACAGACAACAGCATGGTTAGGATTGATAACGGTAAGACCCTTTAGAAAAAATAAAGAAGTCAGTAATAACACCAGCCCGGCCCAAAACTGAAAAGCAGGTGTTTCCTGCTCATGAAAGTTCAGCGTCATTAAATAAACAGCAAATAGAATACCTGCCAGTGATAATACCAGGACAATAAATCCTGATATTGGTTTGATGATCTTTTCCATATAATTTAGTTTTTGATATCAAAACGATATCAAATTTATACCAACTATATTTACTGGCAAAAAATATTTTTTATGCCCCTCCGCCAGTTCATTTTACCCTGCTTCCTGTTTTTGTTTCTTTCTGCTGATGCTGCGGTAGTTGACACCATCAGCATTTACAGCAACGCCATGCATAAAGATTTTAAATGCGTGGTCATAAAACCAGCTTCTTATAAAAAGAAAAAAAATAGCTTCCCGGTTGTTTATTTATTGCATGGTTATAGTGGCTGGTACAGCAACTGGATCATTCGTGTACCGGAACTTAAAGAATATGCTGATGAATATAATCTGCTGATTGTTTGTCCCGATGGTGGCTACAGCAGTTGGTATTTCGACAGTCCTCTTGACTCAACGATTAAATATGAAACTTATATCGGTAAGGAAGTGCCTGATTATATTGATGTGCATTACAGAACGATAAAAGACAGAAAGGCAAGAACCATTACAGGATTGAGTATGGGAGGCCATGGCGCTTTATTTCTTGCCTTCCGCCATGCAGAAACATTTGGCGCCTGCGGCAGCATGAGTGGCGGAGTGGACCTTAATTATTCCCGCAACAAATTTGATATAATGAAACGTATCGGTGATACTATTCAACATGCAGATAATTGGAAAAAATACATTGTAATGAATGTAATTGACAATTATCTCAAAGACCTGTCAGCCGGGGCTGATTCTTTAGCGATTATTATTGACTGCGGCACCGAAGATTTTTTTTATGAGCCCAACCATAATCTGCATGAAAAGATGCTGAAATTAAAAATTCCGCATGACTATACCGAACGACCGGGCAAACATGAATGGCCTTACTGGAGAAACTCCATTCAGTATCATTTGCTTTTCTTTAAGAATTATTTTGAGAGAAGTAAATAAAGAAACTGAAGGTACCTACGGTTTTGGCAAATTCCCCGTACTCCCATCCCTCACCTTAATTTTTTTCTTGCCTTTATTTTTCTTTTCAAACTCCAGTACTTCTTTGGGTTTGGTTACTGTTTTTTTGGTAGCTGTGTCCGATTTTAATTTTCCGGTACTTATCGCCAAAGGTTTTATCTCATCATCATTGAGTAGTTGCCCTTCATCGGTTTTCAGTTTGTTCAGCCAGTAGTTTTCAGTTCCGGTTATTGTTCCTTCCGCCGGGTCATAATACGTCCACTTGCCATGCTTCACTGCATAGCCGTCATTTTTTATGACAACTTTTTCCAACTCTTTGGTCGGGTCATTCAGATCATAAACCACTACCGTATCGTAGGCATTGGCCGGGTCCATGGCCCGCCAGCTTTCCTCCCGCAGCAGGCCCCCATTGTAGGTATAGTATTTTGATTTCCCGTGCAGCTTCCCCCAGTGGTAATTTTCTTCAGCAATTTTTACTCCATCTAATGAATATCTTTTCCAGGTGCCTTCCTTATTATCATTTTCAAAATAACCCTCTTCCTCATAACCTCTTTCTCCCCGCAGCTCATCCACATGAATAACCCATGGCCCCTGTTTTTTACCATTCTTATCCACCCTGTTTAATGTATCGCCTCTTACACTGATTTTATAGTCTTTCAACTGGCTAAACCCGTTAATAGAAGTAAGAAGAAAAAAAATGATAATAAAGCGCATTGTTTAGTAAGTTTGGATAAGAAGCTATGAGCTTATAGCTGTGAGCTACGAGCCGCCAATCTCTGCAATTTACTAACGAAAATTAACTCCTTTATGTTCCGGATGTTAAAAAAATTACCAGGCCAGAAAAAACTTCTGCTAAGGGTTATTTGGACTTTGTCATGTTTGCACATTGCCTCATTCGTATTTGCACAGTTAAGCCCTACCCCGGCAGATGAAAGAATGAAAGGCCTTCAGCAGCGCAAACTGCTGGAAGAAAAATCTGTTCTCAACAGTATTCCCTTCCGCAATATTGGCCCTGCCATTATGAGTGGTCGTGTTGTTGATCTTGATGTTAATCCTGACGATCCAACTGAATTTTATGTGGCATACGCCACAGGTGGTTTATGGTACACCACCAATAACGGGCAAAGTTTTATCCCCGTCATGGACAGCATAGATGTTTTGTTTATTGGTGATATTGTGGTGAACTGGAATACCAGAACCATCTGGGTTGGCACTGGCGAAGTAAACAGCAGCCGTTCTTCTTATGCCGGTGTTGGCGTTTATAAGAGCAATGACAACGGTAAGCACTGGGAGTATCTTGGTTTGCCTGAATCACAACATATCGGAAAAATTCAATTGCATCCCACGGATAATAATACCGCCTGGGTGGCAGTGCTGGGTCATTTATATTCCCCCAACAAAGAAAGAGGTGTTTACAAAACAACCGATGGCGGCAAAACATGGAAACAAACTTTGTACGTGAATGACAATACAGGTGCGGTTGACCTTGATATTAATCCATCCAACCCCAATGAACTGTATGCGGCCATGTGGTATAAAACAAGGGCTGCCTGGAAATTTGTGGAAAGTGGAAAAACCAGTGGTATTTATAAAAGCAGTGATGGTGGCGAAACATGGAAATTAGTTTCAGGCCCCGGTTCTGGTTTTATGGAAGGAGAAAAAATCGGAAGGATTGGTATCGCAGTCTATCCCAAAAATCCAAACATCGTTTATGCAGTTGTAGATAACAATACTCCAAAACCTGACACAACAAAAAAGAATGACTCACTGTATAAAAAAGAAGACTTTAAAAATTTAACCAAAGAGCAATTTGCTGAACTTGATAATAAAAAGCTGGATACTTTTTTAAAAAAGACCTTCTTTCCCCGCAAATACACAGCAGCCATCGTAAAAGATATGGTGGCGACTGATAAAGTGAAACCAACTTCTGTATGGGATTATCTTGACAGTGATGATGGCTTTCAAAATTCAGGCATCCATGGATGTGAAGTGTACCGGAGCGATGATGCCGGTGTGACCTGGAAAAAAACAAATACCAAAGCAATCAGCATATACAGTACTTATGGTTATTACTTCGGGAAAATTTATGTTTCACCGGTGAATGAACATAAGCTAGTGATTACCGGGGTTTCTGTACAGATGTCAACAGACGGAGGTAAGACTTTTAAAAATATTGACCAGCGCAATGTGCATGGCGATCATCATGCCATCTGGATAAACCCGAAACGGGATTCACATATCATCAATGGTAATGATGGCGGTTGCAATATCACTTATGATAATGGGGAACATTGGTTTTTTGCCAATACACCTCCCGTTGGGCAATTTTATTCTGTTGTTACGGATGATGACAAACCTTATAATGTTTATGGCGGCTTGCAGGATAATAATGTATGGTATGGGCCTTCCTCTTACCGGGCCGGTGTTGGTTGGCAGAGTTCCGGCGACTATCCTTATAAATCATTAGTAGGTGGTGATGGTATGCAGGTGCAGGTAGATACCAGAGATAATACAACTACTTATGCCGGTTCGCAGTTTGGTGTGTATTCAAGACTGAACCGCAAAACTAAAGGCGATAGAAAATCGGTTCGTCCGCAACATGAGTTAGGCGAGACTCCTCTTCGTTTTAATTGGCAAACGCCTATCCTGCTAAGCAAGCAGAACCAGGATATTTTTTATATCGGGGCTAATCGTTTGTATCGCTCATTAAACAAAGGCGATACGCTGATTGGTATCACCGGTGATTTATCCAATGGAAAAGTTCCCGGTAATGTGCCTTATGGGACATTAACTACATTAAGTGAATCACCTTTGCGATTCGGTTTGCTGTATGCAGGAACAGATGATGGGAATATCCAACTTTCAAAAGACGGTGGTTATTCATGGACAAGAGTAAATGTGATGATAGGTCTGCCACCAAAAAAAAGGAAGCCGCCTGTTAATACAATTCCACACGGCTTATGGGTAAGCCGTATTGTTGCATCACAGCATAGCGAAGGAAGAGTATATGCATCTCTCAATGGTTACCGAAGTGATCATTTTGCCCCTTATTTATTTATAAGTGATGATTATGGAAATATATGGAAACAGATAGGCAAAGATCTTCCCTATGAACCCATTAATGTGGTAAGAGAAGACCCGAAGAATGACAGCATCATCTATGTAGGCACGGATGGTGGTTTATATGTAAGTTTTGACCAGGGCAATAGTTTTATGACATGGAATGGAGGGTTACCAAAATCAGTTCCGGTGCATGATATCGCTATACAGCAAAGGGAAAATGAAATTGTATTGGGCACCCATGGCCGTAGTTTGTATGTAAGTAAACTGGATGATGTACAGATGCTGAAGAAAGATCCGGAGTGGATAAAGAAGAAACCGAAAGCAAAGACAACTGAAACCAGAAGACCGGCAGATGACGATGATGAAGCAGTGCCGGAGCAAGATTAATTTTCTGAAGGCAGTAAAAATAGTTTTTCACCCAAATTAAAAAAGTAAAAAGATTACGCTGCTGCAGATGAATATTAATCTGAAATACTTCAGCCTGTTAATTTTCCTGGCAGGATGTAAAGAAAATTCTAACCAGGCAATTGAAAAAGATCTGCCTTTATTCCCTGATCCTATTACCGTTGCGTTGAACACAACCGGAGGATATGCCATCAATAAGATCACAGGTGATTCCATAAAACCATTAATCAATTCTCTTGGAGATACCATCAAGACCGGTATTCCCATTCCTTTCAAGGGTAAGATCATTGATTCCACAAAAACATTAAAGCCAAAAATATTCAGAGTAGGCAACCCACCCAAGATCGCCATCGCAAGCAATATACTTCCTGTACCGGATAATCTAAAAACTATTCCCGTTGACACAATAAAACTGAAGAAAGTAAAGTTTGGAGAAGGAAAGCAATCTTTCGTTTTGCGAAATTCCACAGGTATTGTACAAACAGGAATACCAATACCTATTACGGGAAAAAAAATTCCGTGCAGTGAACCAAAACCAGTAATGGCGTTGCCGCTGCGATTTAAAGATGACGCCATCACTAACATTCAATACCTGGATGTTGGACAGGGCCTGAGTTTTTCTTATGTCTATGCTGTACTGGAAGATAAGAAAGGAGAAATTTGGATTGGTACGGATGGGTCTGGTGTGAGTAAATACAATGGAAAAAGTTTTACAAATTATTCTGTCAAAGAAGGGTTGACCGGCAACATTGTTACCTCGCTCCTTGAAGACAGAAAAGGAAATATCTGGATGGGTACTTATGACGGAGTAACCATGTTTGATGGAAAAAATTTTACACAGTTCACCGAAAAAGAAGGTTTATCCAATAATAAGGTTGTAGTCATACAGCAAGACAAAAAAGGAAATATCTGGTTTGGCTCAGCCCAGGGAGGTATCAGTAAGTATGACGGGGAAAAAATTACTCACTATACTGTTAAAGAAGGCTTGCCCAGCGATTCTGTACTTGCCTGTATGGAGGACAGAAATGGGAATATATGGATAGGCACTTTTTTTGGAGCAGTCAAATTCGATGGAAATAGTTTTACATATTTTACAAAAAAAGAAGGGTTGACAAATGACAATGTTTCTACACTGCTGGAAGACAAAGACGGGAATATCTGGTTTGGTTCTCGTTTAGGAGGTATTAGTAAATATGATGGAGAAAAAATTACGCAGTATACCAAACAGGAAGGATTCACTGATAATGGAGTGGGGTCAATGATCGAAGATAAAAATGGTAATATCTGGATAGGCACCAGTCTCGAAGGGTTAATAAAATTTAAAGAAAAATATTTTACTCATTATACCCAAAGAGAAGGTTTAACAAACAGTAGAATAAAGGGAATGATAGAAGATAAAAATGGTAATATCTGGTTCGGCACAGATGGAGGTGGTGTAAATAAACTGAACAATACAAGTTTTAATTACTTAATCCCAAATGAACTTTTTGAAAACATCAAGGTGAGGCCAATACTGAAAGATAAGAACGGCAACCTTTGGTTTGGAACTGAAAGTGCAGGGATTGGAAAATACAACGGGAATGATTTTACTTATTTCACAAAAAAAGATGGCTTGCCCAGCAAAGGACAAAGATCTATGCTGAGCGATAAGAAAGGTATCATCTGGATTGGAACTGAGGTTGGTGATGTAAGTAAATTTGATGGAAACCATTTTACAAACTATTCGACTGAATCAGGATTTAAATTTGGGTCTGTCTTTTCTATTCTGGAAGATAAAAGTGGAACTATGTGGTTTGGGAAAATAGACGGAATTATCAGGTTGGTTGGGAAGAATTTTACCAGTTATAAAATGGAAGATGGCTTGCCCGCTAATACAATTTTTTCGATAACCCAGGATAAAAAAGGGAATATATGGTTTGGAACCGATGGCGGTGGATTATCAAAATATGATGGCCACCATCTTATTAATTATACAGAAAAGGAAGGTTTATTTTGTAAAAGTGTTACTTCTGTTGCTGAAGATGAAAAAGGAAACCTCTGGTTAGGTACTTTGGGCGCAGGAGTCTGCAAATTTGATGGGAATAATTTTACTTATTATACCGAACGGGAAGGTTTGTCTAACAATAATGTCTGGTCAATCTCAAAAGATTCTTCCGGGCATTTTTGGTTTGGTACAGATAAAGGTCTTTCACTTTTTATTCCTGATACTGTCAATCGAAAAAGTTTGAATGATAAATATTTTATTCACAGCTTTGGATTACAGGATGGCCTGAAAGCACTTGATTTTAATCTGCACAGCGTTTGCATTGACAATAACAACCGCATCTGGTGGGGCACAGGTAAAGGAGTAGCCTCACTTGATTTGAACACCGCATTTAAGTTAACTACGCCACGTTCATTAAGTCTGAATTTTATAGAAATCAATCAGCAGTATTATGATTTTCGGAATCTTCCTGACAGTATCAGTAAAAATATTTCATTCAGCCTTGTACCTGCTTTTGCAAATTATCCAGAGCAACTGAAACTCTCTTATGACCAGAACCACCTTACCTTTCATTTTTCGGCCATTGACTGGTCAGCTCCGGAAAAAATAAAATATAGTTACCGGCTGATCGGTTTGGATGAAAAATGGAGCAGCCCCAAAGAAGAAAATATAGCAGATTATCGCAACCTAAGACATGGCAACTATGAATTCCAGGTAAAAGCCATAGGCGAAACACAAGAATGGACAAAAGCTTTTACTTATAGTTTTATCATCCGCCCTGCCTGGTGGCAAACCTGGTGGTTTAAGGCGGCAATAATTTTATTCGCTGCACTTTTATTGTTATTTATATCCCGCCTCATTTATTTATCAAGATTGCGGAAACAAAAAACCTTCTTAGAAAAACAATTGGCTGTGCAAATGGAAAGGCAACGGATTTCTTCTGAAATGCATGATGATATCGGCGCTGGTCTTTCCGGCGTAAGACTGATGACAGAAATGGCGAAAACAAAATCGAAAGACCCGCAGAGTATTTCAGAAATAGAAAAAATATATAATTCTGTGGGCGATGTTTCTGCCAGGATGAAAGAAGTGATCTGGAGCCTGAATACAGAAAATGACAGTCTCAGCAGCCTGGTTGCCTATTTACAAAAACAGGCCAGGCATATGATGGAACATTTTCCCTGTACGGTTGCTATTTCTGTACCGGATATTATTCCCGATATAAAAATCAGCGGTGAAGCAAGGCGGCATATATATCTTGCAGTAAAAGAAGCCTTGCATAATATTATCAAACATTCCGGTGCAGATAACGTGGAAATGAAAATAAACTGTGAGGATAAACTCCACATTACAATTTCAGATAACGGAAAAGGAATGAACCCGGATGAAAACAGCCAGGCAGGAAATGGTTTGAAAAATATGCGCAGGCGGATGGAACAGTTGAATGGAATATTTTTAATTAAAAGCAAAAAAGGACTTAGTTTAACTTTTGAAATACCACTCAATTCATCTCTATGATCACAGTTTCAATAGTTGAAGATAACGATCAGTTCCGCATGGGACTGGAAGCGATTATAAAAGGGCAAAATGAATTCGCACTAATTGGCTCTTATGCCAGCGCTGAAAAAGCATTGATTGCATTGCCTGGAAATCCAACAGACATTGTTATTTCGGATATCAGCCTGCCGGGGATGAGGGGAACGGATTTGATCGTGCGGTTAAAAGATAGAATGCCACAGACACAGTTTATGGTTTGCAGTATTCATGATGATAATGATACCATTTTTGAAGCATTGAAATGCGGTGCTTCTGGCTATATACTCAAAGACCCGGTTACGGCCGATGAAATTATAAAAGCCATCCGTGATTTATATAATGGCGGTTCTCCCATGAGCCCGTATATAGCCAGGAAAGTGATCAGTAGTTTTCAGAAACCTTTCATCGCTGATGAGAGTTCAATACTGAGTATTCGGGAAAAGGAAGTGCTGGAATTGCTTTCCAAAGGGTTGCTGTATAAAGAAATTGCCGAAAAACTTGGCATCACCCATGAAACAGTAAAGAAACACCTGAAGAATATCTACCAGAAACTGCATGTGCAGAATAAGATCGAAGCCATCAATAAATTCCGCCTGTTATAATCTCTTTATTCCCCGAAAGGGGTATTGTTTTGTCTTTTCACTTCCATCATTTTTGCTTTTCACAATTTTCACAGAAATTATTAACTCAAACAATAATTAAATTATGAAAAATGTTGTCTTTTTTTTGTGTACTAGCATTTATAGTATAACTCAAACTAATGCTCAAAATCAGTGGTCGGAATGGTCTACCTTATCCTGTTTTAAAGGACTTGAAGCCCGCATGAAAAACATTGGCCTTAATAAAGTCGTCAATCAATATGAATGGGGTTGCCAGGTCAAAAATAATTATGACAGAAAAGTAACTTTTGATATGTCGTGGAAGGTGGGTAATGAAGAAAAAATAATAGGGAATTTTACTTTACAGCCAGGAACCATCACCAATGCGACTTCTTATTATTTTAATTCGGATAACAATTACCTGTATGTTACAGTTACAAAAGTATGTTTTGCAGATGCTTCATCGGGCGGCTGCGGAGTGAATGGAATGTGTTATGCAGAATGTGACAATGGTTCGCCTAATATCCCCACAGGTTGTGGTGACAAAAAAAATGACGATAATAAAGCCAGCGGTTCAGTAGAGGCAGATGCTTTAAAACTTGCAGGGTATACCTGCAAAGCATTACAGCTTCAGGGGAAGGCAGATAAAAATCCTTCTGACCAAAAATTAAAAAAAGATTTGGACGAGGCCTGGAATAAAGCTGATGCTTTCACATTAGAAGTTGAAAAAAAATTTACAAGCGAAAAAGATAAACATTTATTCGAAACCATTTTCAATAAAGAGATGGAGAAGTGCGAATAATTTTAAAAAACGATTCTCCGAATGGGGTATTGTTTTTCCTATTGCTTAGTCCAAGAGAAAAAGAAGTTATTGCCTTATTGGCAAAAGGTTTATCCTACCAGGGTATTGCTGACAAACTGGGCATCAGCCATGAGACTGTAAAGAAACACCTGAAAAACATTTATCGAAAACCGAAAGTGCAGAATAAAGTGCAGGCGCTTTTAAAACTGGATTTCGTATAATTCCGTATTCCCCGAAAGGGGAATTGTTTTTTCCTCTTTCTGCCTTCATTTTTACGGCAAATTAAATCAGGTTAATTTTTTTAAAATTAAAAAAAATGAAAAAGAAAATTATTGGATTTTTTGCCCTCCTGCTTATCCTGACAACTCAATCCTGTAAAAAAGGCGATAGCACTAATAACCCTTCGAACGACCCGGGTGGTTTAGGACTTACCTATGCCACTCCTGCTGAAACAGCCGGTGTGCCATGGACTCCGGATTTTATTACGAGTTCCCTACCTGCAAGTTCATTTCTCAGTATGCCTCCTATTGGAAACCAGGGAATGCAGGGTTCCTGCGTATCATGGTCAGCTGCCTATGCAGGCATGAGTTTTTTTATGAACAGATTAAATGGAACAAACTATTCTTCCAACCAGCAATTGTGCAGCCCTAAATATGTATATAATCAAATTAGTAATGGAGCTTGTAATGGAACATCCATTCCTCAAAATTTAAATATTTTACTAAACAAAGGAGTATGCACATTGGCTGATATGCCATATAATGATTTTGAATGCAGTTTACAACCTAACAGTACACAAAACACAGCTGCCGCATATAATAAAATATTTGCGTGGAAGAAGGTAGATAAAACCAATCTTAACCAACTAAAATCTTGTATTGCTGCCAAATACCCAATTTTTATAGCAGTAGCGGTAGATGCAAGTTTTGATAATTTACCGCCACCATATATCTGGTCATCTAAATTTGGAACTGTTCGTGGCGGACATGCGTTGACTGTTGTAGGGTATGATGATTCAAAGGCAGCTTTTAAAATTCAGAATTCCTGGGGCCCTTATTGGAAAGACAATGGGTGCTTGTGGATCTCATATAGTTTCTTCCCATCTGCGGTTGTTGGGAATGAATGCTACATTGCATTTCCCCAGATCACAAACGCTTCTGACAATATTAGTTCTGGTTTGGTTGTAAATATGCCATTCAATGGAAACGCAAATGATCTTAGTGGAAATAACAATAATGGAACAGTAAATGGGGCTGTACTGACGGCAGATCATAAGGGAAATGCCAACAGTGCTTATAAGTTTGGCGGCGTATCTTCTCCCGGTTCCATTACAATACCTAGTTCAACTTCATTAAATAATATATCAAGTTATTCAGTTGCCGTATGGTTAAGAATGGATAGTTATTCCGGTGAAGACGGTATAAGTAACAACGTAGTTGACGGGAATACACAAACTTCCTGGCAAACTCTTATGTACAAAGGAGGCAATGTCTCACCACAAAACAATACGGCTTTTAGATTCTTTCTTTCATCTTCTTTAAACCAGTTTGGATTATATCTTGGCAGTGGCGCCGGAGGACAGGCGAGTGGCACATATAGTCATACAGGCGAATGGCATCTTTATATTTTTGCTAAACAGAACACTACATTAAGATTATATGTTGATGGCGTGTTATTCTGGGATTTTACGAATCCTTATGCCAATTTCACTGATGTGACGGGTTATAATTTAATGCTTGGAAGATCACCCGTACCGGGCAATGGAGTTCCCCTAAACGGAGCGATTGATGATTTCAGAATTTATAACCGGGCAATTACACAAGGCGAAGCGCAATTATTATATAAGTTATAAAATGAAGCAAAAAAGAATATTACCCGTATTTGCAATTTTCATTATTCACTTTGCGAATGCTCAACCCTATACAATTGATTACACTTTTGAACATTCACATAATTCAAGAATAAAGCAAGATGGAAAATTTGGTTTAATTGACAGGAATAAAACTGTTATTATTCCGGCAATATATGAAGAGGTAACCGACTTTAGTAATGGTTATGCAAGAGTAGTGAAGTCCGGCAAAGTGGGATTTGTTAATTTAAAAGCCGAAGAAATAATACCCTGTATTTATGACAAAGATGAACAAATAATTACAGGGGCAGTTGTAATTTACACAATGAACCAAAAAGAAAATGTAATATCAATTGATGTTACTACAGATGATAGGAGGCTGGGGTTTAATGAAGATCTGGTTTGTGTAATTCAAAATGGCAGGTACGGTTTTATCAACAAAGAAAATGAAATCATAATTCCTTTTCAATACGATGGCGCCGATAATTTTTATGACTCTATCGCCATCATAAAACAAAATGATAAATACGGTGCTATTGACAAAACCGGGAAAATAGTGATCCCGGTTGTGTATGATTTATTAGTATGGGTTATCGATAATGAATCAAGTCTGTTTACCCGAAAAAATGGCGAATGTTTTTATATGAACAAGAATCAAACTAAAATCAGAAACTGCGGGGAATAAGCTAAAGGCAACACATGTCTTCCGCTTGACCGGAAATAAAAAAATGAAAACCAAACTGATCAGCCCTAGAGAAAAAGAAGTGGTTGCCTTGCTGGCAATTGGTTTATCCTACCAACGTATCGCAGACAAGCTGGATATAAGCCATGAAACGGTAAAGAAACACCTGAAAAATATTTACAAAAAACTAAAAGTGAAAAATAAAGTGCAGGCCCTCGTAAAACTGCAGGTCATATAATTCCGTATTCCCCGAAAGGGAGAATTCTTTACTGGATAAAGTGAAGTAAAAGATGACTTAAATAAACTACTAAATAAAAATGCGAAGCCAAAGACTTCGCATTTTTTATTTCATATAGTAAAAGAAATTAAGCCTTTTTCCTTTTCCTCAATGCCACCACCAAAATCAGTATCAGCACCAAGGCGCCGCCACCAACCAGAATCGGCAGTTTATTATTATCATAAAATTCCATAAAGGCATTGGGTGAAACATCCAGTCCCTTGTCAATATTTTTTTGCGTATCGGAAATATACTTATCAATGAAAGGAAAAGAGCCATTCATGCTTTTTACTTCTTTAAATTTTACCAGCGCCTTTTTAAATCCGGATTTATCAAAAAGGTTCATGGCGTCTTCAAAAGCCAATGAAATATCACTCATCTCAGGTTTTATTTTTGCCTTTTCAATAAACTCCTGTACAATAGTAGCGGGCACAATAAAATTCATGCCCTGTACTTCCTGCTTCCTTTGCGCATCAATACTTCCGAATGTGGCAAGACCAATCACTTCGCCTCTGTCATTCATTACCGGACCGCCACTGTTACCATGCGTAATGGCGGCGTCAATCTGCAATACTTCCCAGCCATCTTTCATATTTTTTTTGGCGCTTACAAGCCCCCTCGTCAATGATGCTTCAGATATTGATTCTTCTGAGATCAGGGGGTGAAAAGTTGCTACAGCAGGGTATCCTAATACATACACCTGGTCGCCAACACTCATCGCTTTATCGTCGCCAATGCGGATAGTTGGATAAGTATGTTTCTCAGACATTTTCAGGACAGCTACATCTTTTCCCGGAATGGGACTACCCTGCATTACCACTTTGGCAGGAATAATCATCGGAACAATCTTTCCATTAGCACCTGTAATACCAAACACCACGCTGAATGCCTTTTGGATGTCACCCACCTGTAATGTTTGAGAAAAATACCAGCTATCGGCATCAATCAGCGCCTTGGATTCCTCATCCGTCATTTTACGGCCCATTGACTTCTCCAGTTCTGTCACATCTTTTTCCAGTATTTCCTGGAAAGCCTGTTCGGCAAAACTTTTCTTGGTTTCTTCATCATTTTCATCCACCACATGAGCATTGGTAATTACATATCCATCCGGGGTAATGATAAAACCAGAACCCATCATGGTAATATCCAAATCTTTACTGACCGTCTCAGTTCCCTTCATCATATACTTATCCACGTTGGCGCTAAAAGTCCTGATAAAAATATTCCAGAATAAATCTGTAGTAAACTTCCCTTCATTTTCCAGTTGCTGTTTTACCTGCTTCGCAAGTTCCTCCAGGGAGGATTGATCAAATTCCGGCTGTACAGCACTAACAGTTCCTTTAAAAGTAGCCTGTATCATTACGGTACCGGGCTTGTTGCGTTCTGCAATTTGCCTCGGCGTCATACCGGATTGCTGCGCAAATAAAATACTGCTGAAAAGAGTGGCCAGGAGAAAAAGGATTTTCTTCATAACAATTAGTTTGAGGTTGAAGTTAAAGATAGATTGGCAGAGTTTCGCCACCACCTTAAATTATTTTTCTTGTTGCCGGTTAGGCTTATTTCCGGGGATTAAAACACTTTAAATCGCTCAAAGCAGGCTTTTTCCAAATCTTCCCTGTCGTCAGGGTGTGCAATATTGATCAACGCTTTGGCCCGTTGCCTTAAATTTTTTCCAAACAAATAAGCAATGCCATATTCCGTAACAACATAATGGGCATGTGCCCTTGTTGTTGTTACGCCTGCACCCGGTTTCAAAACAGAAACAATTCTTGAGATTCCTTTTGTCGTGCGGCTGGGCAGAGCTATAATAGGTTTTCCTCCTTCACTGAGTGCGGCCCCCCGCATAAAATCCATTTGTCCGCCAACACCTGAATATTGGTAGGTGCCAATGGAATCGGCGCAGACCTGCCCCGTAATGTCAATTTCAACAGCACTGTTAATAGCTACCATTTTATTATTCCGCCGGATGATGTGCGGGTCGTTCACATAATCAATATCCAGGAACTGGAAAGCCGGGTTATCATTTACATAATCATACAACCGACGGGTGCCGAGTGCAAATCCTGTTACTGATTTATTGGGATGAACCTGCTTGTACCTATTATTAATAATATCTTTTTCAAAAAGATCTATGATGCCGTCTGAACACATTTCTGTATGCACACCAAGGTCTTTATGATTACCTAATGACTGAAGCACCGCATCGGGAATGGAACCAATACCCATTTGCATGGTGCTGCGGTCTTCAATAAGGCCAGCAACATATTCACCGATTGTTAATTCAACCCCGGTCACTTTATCGCCAAACCTCACTTCATACAAAGGATCTTCGCAATACACCATGCTATGGAAGCGGCTGCTATGTATTAATCCATCGCCATGTGTGCGGGGCACATTCGGATTTACCTGTGCAATAATATGCCTGGCCATATTAACAGCCGACCGGGCAATATCTACCGATACTCCTAATGAACAATAACCATGACTGTCAGGTGGTGAAACCTGCACAAGGGCTACATCGAGTGTAAGAATATTTTGTTTAAAAAGTTCCGGTATTTCGCTTAAGAATACAGGAATATAATCAGCCCTGCCTTCGTTTACATCTTTCCGGATGCTTTCAGAAACAAACATGGAGTTAATATGAAAAATTCCTTCATATTCAGGTTTATTCACCTGCAGATCGCCATATACTGAAATAGAAACCAGTTCAACATCCTTAAGCCGGTAAGCTTGTTCAGCAAGAGCTTTTAATAAAAATGTGGGAGTTTGTGCACTACCATGCAAATAAATTCTGTCGCCTGGTTTTACAACAGATAATGCCTGTTGAGCTGTTTTATATACAATTGGTATTTTCATCGGTTGCAAAGCTACCGAATAATAGAAAAATGAAAATGACCAGAATTAAGATTATGCATGAGGAACATCAGGTAAATTATTGACCCGTAAACCATTCAAGAGCCAGTTCATATCCTTTCAATCCAAGCCCGATAATACTACCAACCGCCTTCCCGGAGACATGAGAAATTTTTCTGAATTCCTCCCGTGAGTGGACATTGGAAATATGCACTTCAATAACCGGTGTTTTTATGGCAGCCACCGCATCGCCAATAGCCACTGATGTATGTGTGTATCCACCGGGGTTAAAAATAATACCATCATAATCAAAGCCTGCTCTTTGCAGTTCATTAATCAGTTCTCCTTCCACATTGCTTTGGAAATAACTGATTTCAATATGGGCATATTTTATTTTCAATGATCCAAGAAATTGTTCAAAAGACATGTTGCCGTAAATATCGGGTTCTCTTTTACCAAGAAGATTTAAGTTGGGGCCGTTGATGATGGCGATTTTCATAATAAGCCAAAATTAAAAAGTAAAAAGGCAAAAGCTGTCAGTTCTTTTGACTTTTTCATTTTGACTTTTGAATTAAACCAATAAACTCATCAAACAAATACCTTGAATCATGAGGCCCCGGTGTAGCTTCCGGGTGATATTGCACCGAGAAGGCAGGTTTGCCTTTTACCCGGATGCCTTCAATGGATCGGTCATTGAGGTTTACATGCGTTATTTCAATATGGCTTGCTTTCTTCACAGCTTTCGGGTCAACACCAAAGCCGTGGTTCTGTGTTGTAATTTCTGACTTACCCGAAATAATATTTTTCACGGGATGATTTAATCCACGATGGCCATGGTGCATTTTGAAAGTTGGAATATCATTGGCCAATGCAAGCAACTGGTGACCGAGACAAATCCCAAAAACCGGTTTATTTTCTTTCAGTATTTCTTTCAGCGTGGATATGGCATAATCCATTGGAGCCGGATCGCCGGGACCGTTAGAAATAAAATAACCGCCGGGATTAAATTGTTTTACATCGGCAAATGGAGTTTTTGCGGGAAATACTTTTACATAAGCTCCCCGTTCCACCATACAATTCAGAATATTTTTCTTCACTCCGTAATCCATGACAGCAACCCTGATTTTTGATTTTGGATCGCCTATTTCATAAGCTTGCTTAGTGCTAACCTTTGAAGCCAGTTCCAATCCGTTCATATCCGGCACTTCAGCCAGTTTCTTTTTCAATATATCAATATCTGTTATATCGGAAGAGATAATACAGTTCATGGCACCTTTGGTTCGGATATGTGCTACTAATGCTCTTGTATCTACACCTTCAATAGAAACAATCTTATTTTGCTTCAGGTAATCTTCCAATGATCCATTCGCCATTTTTCTTGAATACTGTTCTTCCAGGTTTCTTCCAATCAACCCGTTTATTTTTACACTATCAGATTCTATATCATCGTCCTTTACCCCGTAGTTACCGATATGCACACTGTTCATAATAAGTATTTGCCCGAAATAGCTTGGGTCGGTAAAAACTTCCTGGTACCCTGTCATGCCGGTATTGAAACATATTTCTCCCGTTGTAGTACCGATGGCGCCGAAAGCTTTTCCATGAGCAATGGTTCCGTCGGCCAATAATAAGATTGCAGGTATATTTTTTTCTAACATGCTTAAATTTATTTTACAAATAAAATGATTCGGCAAAGAATCTGTCTATTTACTTTTTCACAGTTATAAAAAAAGCTCCCTCGCCTGGAGCGAGGGAGCTGGTATAAATAAAATTTTTGCACTATTATTCGGCGGCTTTTTTTTCAGCCGTGTCACCGGTCTTTTTTTCTTCTGTTTCTGTTTTCTTCTTTGCTCCACCTGCACGGCGGGTCTTTTTGGTTGCAGCTTTCGCTTCTCCTTTACCCTTACCATAAATTTCGTTGAAGTCAACCAGTTCAATCATGGCAGTTTCAGCATTATCACCGGGGCGGGCACCCAGTTTAATAATACGGGTATAGCCACCGGGACGACCAGCTACTTTTTCAGCCACATTACTGAACAATTCAGTTATAGCCTCTTTATCCTGCAGGTAACTAAACACTACACGACGCTGGTGAGTTGTATTTGTTTTGCCTTTTGTAATCAAAGGCTCAACATATACTCTTAAAGCTTTTGCTTTTGCCGTCGTAGTTACAATTCTTTTGTACTGAATCAACTGACAGGCGAGGTTACTCAGCAACGCATCCCTGTGTGCTTTCTTTCTGCCTAAATTTTTTACTTTGTCTCCGTGACGCATGACGTTTAAGTTTTAGAACCTTGTACCGTGTCAGGAATTACAAGATTTTGTCCTCTTTTATTTGAAATAGAAGAGAAACGATTATTAATTATTGTTATTTAAAAGAACATATTTCTCTCCCCTTTAGGGGGTGGGGGGGTTAAAATTCGCTCAAATCAATCCCCAGTTTCACCAGGTCCATTCCAAAATGAAGACCTCTTTCAGTCAGCACCTGCTCAATCTCAGCCAGTGACTTCTGTCCAAAGTTGCGGAACTTCATCAGGTCTTCCTGCTCGTATTGAACTAACTCGCTCAGCGAATTAATTTTTGCAGCTTTCAGACAATTGAAGGCACGAACTGAAAGATCCAGGTCTTCCAATGGAGTCTTCAGCACTTTACGCAATTGTAAAGTCTGCTCATCCACCAGGTCTTCTTTCTTCTCTTCTTTATTATCGAATGTGATGTTTTCATCAGTGATGATCATCAGGTGCTGAATCAGGATTCTTGAAGCCTGCTTCACTGCTTCTTCCGGATGGATGGTGCCATCGGTAGAAACTTCCATGATCAGTTTTTCAAAGTCAGTCCTTTGTTCCACCCTTGTATTTTCAATGGTGTACTTCACATTTTTTATCGGGGTAAAGATGGAATCAATAGGAATATAACCCAGCGGTGCGTCTTTTGGTTTGTTATCCTCTGCAGGAACATAACCACGGCCTTTACCGATGGTCAATTCAATATCCATACGGGCAGATGAATCCAATGTGCAAATCATCATATCCGGATTCATGATCTGGAAAGAATGAGTGCCTTCACCAATCATGCCGGCGGTAAACTCCGTCTTGTTTTTTATAGACAAAATGATTTTTTCATTTGCCACTTCATGATCAACAGCTTTTTTGAAACGAACCTGCTTTAGATTCAGAAAAATTTCGACCACATCTTCACTAATGCCTTTCATGGTGGCAAATTCATGATCTACTCCTTCAATCTTGACACCAATGATTGCATAGCCTTCCAAAGAATTCAGCAATACACGACGAAGTGCATTACCGATGGTTACACCATACCCTGGTTCCAGGGGACGAAACTCAAACTGAGCTTCAAAATCGCTTGCCTTTTGCAGGATGATCTTATCGGGTTTCTGAAAATTTAAAATGGCCATATTTAAAATTTTAATTTGAAGTTTGTCGCCAGCTATTAGCTATCAGCTAATAGCTAACAGCTTATTTAGAATACAATTCGACAATCAACTGCTCTTTAATATTCTCCGGAATACTTTCTCTTTCAGGATAAGTGATAAAAGTTCCTTTCATTTCTGTTTCACTCCAGTCAAGCCAGCTAAACTTTGGATTTTTACCCCGGATAACACCTGTGATTGATGTTCTGCCTTTGCTGCCTTCTTTAATAGTTACGACATCACCTGCTTTTAATTGGAAAGAAGGAACATTCACAACATCTCCGTTTACTTCAATATGTTTATGGCTTACCAACTGCCTTGCCGCAGGGCGGCTGGGTGCAATACCCATGCGGAAAACCGTATTATCCAAACGGGCTTCTAATAATTTAATAAGGTTTTCACCTGTTACCCCTTTGCGGCGTGCGGCTTCCTCGAATGTTTTACGGAATTGTTTTTCCAAAATGCCATAAGTGTATTTGGCTTTTTGTTTTTCACGAAGTTGCAAAGCGTATTCACCTAATGTTTTACGCTTTTTCTTATCGCCATGCATCCCGGGAGGATTGCTGTTTTTGTCAAGCCATTTACCATTGCCTAAAATAGGCTCACCGAAACGACGGGAAATCTTGGTCTTTGGACCAGTATACCTTGCCATAGTTTTTATTCATTTACGCTTTTTTGTAACGGTGCTTTGATCAGTAAAAGCGTTAAAAATCAATCAGGCACCCTTTCTAAAATGAACTGCCCTGATCCTTTCAGGACAATTATAACTATATAAAAAAATTAAACTCTTCTCTTTTTTGGAGGACGGCAACCGTTGTGTGGCAACGGAGTTACGTCTTTAATCATCACCACTTCAATTCCCGACTGGGCAATAGAACGAATAGCACTCTCCCGGCCTGAACCCGGACCCTTTACATACACATCCACCCGCTTCAATCCCGCATCAAAAGCTGTTTTGGCCGCATCTGCTGCTGCAGTTTGTGCCGCATAAGGGGTATTCTTTTTTGAACCTTTGAAACCCATTTTACCTGCGCTGCTCCACGAAACAAGCTGACCTGCTTTATTGGTAAGGCTGATAATAATGTTATTGAAAGTAGCCGAGATGTGTGCATCTCCGTATGAATCTACTTTTACTACTCTTTTTTTAGCCGCCGCTTTTGGGCTGGAGGCTTGTTGTTGGGCTTTTGCCATAATTTTTGTTCTGAGGTAATCTTTTAATTTTTAAAAATCATCCCGATCTTGCCGGGGCCGAATCAATCCTCCTGCTGACTTACGAAGCGATCCGAAATTGATTCAATAAAATGTAAGTCTTATAATAATGAATCCGGGACTCTGAACTACAGACTCCCGACTCAAGACTATTTCTTAGCCGCTTTCTTCTTACCGGCAACCGTCTTCCTCTTGCCCTTTCTTGTCCGGCTGTTGGTCCTGGTACGCTGTCCACGAACCGGAAGACCCTTACGATGACGAAGTCCACGATAGCAGGCAATATCCAGCAAACGTTTAATGCTCATTTGAACTTCTGAACGAAGCTGACCTTCTACTTTTAATTCTTCCGTAATCACATTACGGATAGCAGTCAGTTCCTCATCATTCCACTCATTTACCTTTTTATTACGGTCAATATTATTCTTGTCAAGAATAAACCTGGCAGTGGAGGGGCCAATACCATATATGTAGGTAAGACCTATTTCGCCTCTTTTATTTTTTGGTAAGTCAACACCGGCAATACGAGCCATAATTTATTTTTAAAGTTTTAATTATCTTTCAATTTGGCTATTAGCCAATAGCTTTTTTATCCCTGACGTTGCTTGAAGCGGGGATTTTTTTTGTTAATAACATAAAGCTTGCCTTTGCGACGAACTATCTTGCAATCAACACTGCGTTTTTTGATGGATGCTCTTACTTTCATGATCGAATTATTTGTATCTGAAATTTATTCTTCCCCTTGTTAAATCATATGGCGACAACTCCACTCCCACTTTATCTCCCGGCAGAATGCGGATATAGTGCATTCTCATTTTTCCTGAGATTGTAGCCAGTATTTCATGCCCGTTTTCCAGTTTTACCCGGAACATGGCATTCGATAAAGCTTCTATGATCGTACCATCCTGTTTAATAAGGGGTTGTTTCGACATATTTTTTTAGGAACGCAAAGGTAAGTGTATCAGGCCTAAAAAAGAAAAAACCCCGATTATTTTTAGGGGTTGCTCAAAAAAAGTACACCAATCAACATAAAACCCTCTGTGGTTTTGATTTTCAGGGCCTATCCAGCGGAATTTTGGTCATTTCCATGTATAAATTCTGGAACTCATGCACCCCCAGCGGTGTGTTGAAATGACGCCGGTCCTCCCGCCACCACATTTCAACATTCGAAAAATCTCCTTTTTGGGGAGTAACCAACCTGAAAGAATCCTTTTTGTATTTCACTGCGCCGTCCGCCTCTTCCCTGGTAAAGCCCAGGCCTATCATTTGTTTTTCATCCAAAGGAATAGCATACATTGCCTCCGGGCTATACCAAAATTCCTGAACACCATTGTCAACCAGCGCCTGGTTCTCTTCATGACTGATACTTACAATGACACCTTCCCTGGTGATACCCTCATCTTCCACATTAATAATATCCCCGGCTTTTAAGTTTCTGATCTTAAGCATAGCATTCGTTTTAATATCCGAATATAAAAAAGATTAGAGAAATAGTGAAATAAGGGGGCTAAGAATCTTAAAGAATACGCCTGTTATCTATTCCCAGCTTTTCCGAAGCATCATCAGTCCTCATCAACTTCTTTTCCGGTAACTGATTACCGCCCAGCCATTGAATGCAACCGCAAAACCACCCATCGCTAATAAATGGTATTTAATGTCGGAAAGGCCGCTTCCTTTCAGCACTACCATCCGCATCACTTCTATAAAATAAGAAACAGGGTTGAAACGGGTGATCCATTTGGCCCATTCCGGCATACTGTCAATAGAAGTGTAAAGCCCGCCGAGCAGTATGAATATCATCATCAGGAAAAAGGAAAGTAACATAGATTGCTGCTGGTTGACAGAATAAGTGGAGATTAATAATCCCAAACCTAAAACTGCCAGCAGATAAACTGCAGCAAAAACATAAATGGTAAGAAAACTTCCAGCGGGAATAATTCCGTATGCTAACCTGGCAATGATTAATCCAATCGTTAAAACAAATAAGCCGATAATCCAGAAAGGAATAAGCTTGCCAAGGATAAAATGATATTTCTTTATCGGGGTAACGTTGATTTGCTCAATGGTGCCGATTTCTTTTTCTTTTACAATATTAATGGCGGTCAAATTGGTACCCACCATGGTTAATAAAATAACAAGGATGCCGGGCACCATAAAATATTTATAGTTCATCAACGGATTGAACCAATTGGATGATACCACTTCTATTTGCACTTCGGGGCTGAATCTTGGTAATTGAATCCATTTCATTCTTACCTCCCGGTTATAATCCTGGATAATGGTTCGTAAATAAGCGCCGCCAAGATTTGCTTTTACACCATTAATGGCATTCAATGCCATAAAAAGTTTTGCTTCATTTTCTTTTACCAGTTCTTTTTCGAAATGCTGCGGTATTTGCAACACAAGATCGGCATTGTCGTGTTCAACTTTTTCCAATGCCTGCTCGTAGGAAGAAGAATAGTCCGTGAGTATAAAATAACCGGAAGATGTAACCTTATTGATAAGCTGACGGGAATATTCGGAATGGTCCTGGTCAACAACGGCCAGTTTGATTTTCTTGATTTCATAATCGGCAGCCCAGGGTAAAACCAATAGTTGAATTACCGGCATAATAAGAATAAGCCGGATAATAGCCGGGTCACGGAATATCTGGCGGAATTCTTTTCGCAATAAAAATTTTAAGGTTCTCATACCCCCATCCCCTAAAGGGGAGTTTTTGATTTTTAGATTAATAAATTATTTTCTGATGCCATGAAAACGGGACGTACAAGTGTGCGACGCAAGGGACGATGATCAGGGAACAAATGCTGGCTAAAAAAATATTTACTCCTCATGCTAATCTTATTTTAAATCGTTTTATCGCCATGGTTAAAAAGAAGGTCATCATGCCGCCGAGAATTAATGTTTCCTTCCACACACCGGTTATCCCGAGACCTTTTATCATCACTGATTTTACAATGCTGTAATACCATTTTGCGGGTACAATATTGGAAACTGTTCTTAATGGCCACGGCATATTTTCTACCGGGAACATAAACCCACTCAGCATAATCGTTGGGAGAAATAAGGCTATCAGTGAAATAAACATGGCGGCTTGCTGTGATTCAGCTCTTGATGATATAAGCAAGCCAAGTGATAAAGAAACCAGGATAAAAAGAATGCTTTCAAAAACCAGCAGCACCAGACTACCATTGATCGGCACTTCCAACACAAACACACTTAATAATAATATGGAACTAATGTTGATGATGGATAGCAACAAATAAGGAACTGCTTTGGCCAGCACCACTAATTGTGGCCGCATCGGAGAAACAAGTATCACCTCCATGGTCCCTAATTCTTTTTCTTTTACAATCGTGATAGCTGTCATCATAGTACAAACCAATAGCAACACCATCGCCATCACACCCGGAACAAAATTGAATGCTCCTTTTAGTTGCGGGTTATATAACATCCGCATTTCGGTATTAATTGTGTAGGGCAATTTTCTATCATGGGTAATTCGATTCTGGTAATCCATGATGATGGCCGTGGCATAATTGGCCAACTGGTTTGCGGTATTCGGATCTGATGCATCCGCAATCAACTGAACCTGTGCTTTATTAAAATGCTGAAGGTCTTCCTGGAAATGCTGGGGAAAGATAACAGCCAGTTTTATTTTACCTTTTTTAAATTCCTTTTCCACCTGGTTATAAGTTACCAGGTTTTTCTCCAGATCAAAATAACGGCTGGCATCTAATTGAGCCGTGAGTGAAGCAGTGGCAGCATCTTTTGAATTATCCAATATGGCAATCTTTGAATTTTTTACTTCGTTGGTCAATGCAAATCCGAAAATCACAATTTGAACTACAGGCATACCGAGCAGGATAAACATAGTTCGTTTATCCCGCCAGATATGGAAGAATTCTTTTTTTACAAATGCAAAAAATTGAAAGTTGAAAATGGAAAATGGAAAGCGGTTTTTCATTTTTTCAAGTTCGCTTTTGTTGTTTTTACAATACTGGCCAACAATTTTACTAACTCAAGTGAATCCTTTGCCAAAGCAACATACTCTTGTTCAGTCAAAAATTTTCCTTCCTTAAGCAGCAATAACCAATAGTCTGTTTCATTGGCTTCTTTTAAAGCAATACTCATTTTATGAAGAAAATCGGCTTTTGATTCTGCATGTTCTGCTTCCCTGATCAATGCACCAATTGCTGTTCCGCTTCTTAAAAATTGTTTAGATAATACATACTCTTTTCTTTCAGTAGTCAGCATTTTATATGTATTGATAACATAAATTGCAAAGACTATTGACTTTTGTGCTGTAATATTTTCTTTCATATTTAAAACTTTTAATTTTCAACTTCCCATTTTCAACTTTCAACTCTGGTCGCTTTTCTCGCCAATTGTAAAAACACTTCATCCATTGATGAAGCATTATAGGTTTGCTTAAGATTAGCAGGTGTATCCAACGCATCTATCCTTCCATCCACCATAATGCTGACCCGGCTGCAATACTCTGCTTCGTCCATATAGTGAGTAGTAACAAATATGGTAGTTCCCTGGTCTGAGGCCTGGTAAATCATGTTCCAGAATTCTCTTCTTGTAACCGGGTCCACCCCACCCGTAGGTTCATCCAGGAAAACAATACCAGGTTCATGAAATATGGATACAGCAAATGCCAGTTTTTGTTTCCATCCCAGTGGCAACGACTTCACCAATACTTTCGCCTCTTTTTGCAAATGAAGTTGATCAAGGATAGAAGCCGTTTTTTCTTTTATGTATTTATCACTCATGTGATAGATGCCGCCATAAAATTCCATGTTTTCTTTTACGGTGAGGTCTTCGTATAAAGAAAATTTCTGGCTCATATAGCCAATACTTTTTTTAATCTTTTCATTTTCTTTATACACATCATATCCGGCAACAGTGGCTTGACCAGAAGATGGAAATAACAGTCCGCATAGCATTCGCATGGCGGTAGTTTTCCCAGCGCCGTTGGCACCAAGAAACCCAAAGATTTCTCCTTTATACACATCAAAACTGATATGATCGACGGCAGTAAAATCACCGAAACGTTTTGTGAGTTTATCTGCAGTTATGACTTTGCCCCCATTTCCGCCAATCGGCGGGGCGTTTAGCATTCCTATGATTTCAAATTTTTTCAACAATAGCAATTTTCAATTTTAAAAAAATTACTGGTTATAATGATTCTCTTTACTCCCCTTCAGGGAATGGCTGCTTCATTAATGCTATAAAACAGTCTTCAATATCCGGTCTTACCTGCTTCATAACTACACCTTCATCTGTCCGTTGCTGAATAAAATGCTGAAGCATTTGCCCACCGGAGTTATCTTTCATCACTACATGATGATATTCTCCAAATGGATAAACATTGTCCACAAAATCCTGTTTCTCCAATTCGTTTAATAAATGCAGCATCTTTGGTGATTTAACGGCTAAAAGGGGTTTAGAAAAACTGTTCACAATTTCTTGAGGAGTATTAATTGAAAGAAATTTTCCATTTTGGATTAAAGCAACCCTGTCACATAAACCAGCCTCATCCATATAAGGTGTTGATACAAGTATAGTGATTCCCTCCTTTCTTAATCCTTTCAGCATTTCCCAGAATTCTTTACGGCTTACTGCATCTACACCGGTGGTAGGTTCATCAAGAAATAATACCGAAGGACGGTGAATCAATGCACAGCTCAACGCCAGTTTTTGTTTCATACCTCCGGAAAGTTTACCCGCTTTTCTTTTTTTGAAAGGTTCTATCTGCACATAAATATCTTTTATCAAATCATAGTTCTCTTCAATACTTGTATTAAATATGGTAGCAAAAAAATTGAGATTTTCTTCCACCGATAAATCCTGGTACAAGGAAAATCTTCCGGGCATGTAGCCAACCCTTTTGCGTATTTCTTTATAATCTTTCACCACATCAAATCCATCAACCGATGCCTTACCACTGTCTGCCAGTAAAACCGTGGTAAGTATTCTAAACAAAGAAGTTTTACCTGCACCATCCGGGCCGATAATTCCAAACAGTTCTCCCTTTGGCACAGAAAATGAAATATCACTCAGGGCAGTTACTTCTTTTTTCTTGCCGTAGGTTTTGGTTAAGTTATTTGCCTCTACAGATTTCATTTCTAGCTTTTAGATATTAGCTGTTGGCTATTAGCTTTTTTAAGAACAAATATTTCTATGCTATCAGCTAATGGCTAACAGCTATTGGCTTAGTTTCACTTCCCCGTACATTCCAATTTTTAAATACCCATCATTCTTTACTCTTACTTTAATGGCATAAACCAAATTAGCTCTCTCCTCTTTCGTCTGAATAGTTTTCGGGGTAAACTCCGCTTTATCCGCAATCCAGTCAATCGTGCCGCTATATTCCTTATACTTTTTTGCTCCATCATCAATCATCACTTTCACCGACTGACCTAATTTTATTTTAGGAAGCTGCATTCCTGTTACATATGCCCGAAGGTTTAGCTCAGTTAGATCTGCAATCTTATACAAGGCTTTTCCTGCTGATGTTACTTCACCCGCTTCTGCATATTTCGTTATCACTGTACCCGTGATTGGGTTTACAATATTGGCCCGTTGCTCCTGGTCTTTTAACAGGTCAATCCTTTTTTTCAGAGGTTCTGCTTCGCTGAGTATGCTGCGGTTTTGGGTGGCAATATTATTTTTTTGAACATTCACCTGTTGTTGTGTAACAGTCATATTTTTTTTCATCACATCAATTTGTGCATTGATATCATCCAGTTGTTTTCCTGTTGCGGCATCTGATTTCAGGAGATTCTCAATCCTATTTTTCTCATGCACCAGGTTATCCAGTTGCGATTGCTGCACAGCCAGTTGGTTTTGCAATAGCTGAACCTGCGGATTCACATCAAAAGTTTTTTCGTTCAACGCAATAATGCTTGCTTCCACCTGCTGCTGCTGCAAGCCGATATTGACAGCATCAATGGCACCAACAATACTGTCCTTGCTTAGCAGCATCCCTTCCTTTACATTGAAAGAAAGAATCTTGCCGGTCATTTCTGATGAGACGATAACTTCGTCTGCTTCAAAGGTGCCGGAAGCATCAAATTTTTTTCCGTTCCCATTACAGGATAAAAGAACTGCACTTGTAATAACAATTGATAAAATAGATTTTAGTTTCATACATGTATTTTTTAAGCCTCCTCTTTCGGAAAAATCAGGAGATACCTTATTGTTTTCCCGATATTGTTTGAAAATTTATTTGTGCCTGTAACAATTGTACTTCATGGGCAATTAAACTCTGTCTTGCCTGGTCTTCCGCATTTACTTCCCTCAAATAATCATTCGCACTAATCACCCCATTTTCCAGTTGAGCCTTTGAAGCATCTTTAACTTTTATTCTTAGATCAATAATTTCTTTGTCGGCCGCAATCAGTTGTTGTAATTTATCAATTTCGGCCTGCTGCTGTTTTAATTGAGTGTTAGTATTGAGCAAGAAAACTTCTTTCTGAATATCCACTGTCTCCTGATTCAATTCAATTATTTTCTTTTCTCTTTTTTGTGTGTATAAGCCGCCAAATGACCAGTTGAGCCGGAGACCAGTTGTATAAAAAAAGTCAAACTGATTTTTCAGCATGTTCAAACCGGGACGACCATAACCACCCTGCCAGAACAAACTTGCTTTTGGCCTATTCTTTGAATCAATAAGATTGAATTGTCCGCCCAATAATTTTTCCTGTGTTGAATACAATTTCAATTCAGGTCTTTGTATCTCATTGGCAAGAGCTGCAACGGCGACAGATGGTCTCTCCAGTTTTGTTTCCACCGGTAATGATTGGTTGATTAATAATCCCAGCACATCAATCAATCCTTTTCTTGTAGATTTAATTTCAATAGTACGCTGGCCTGCCTTAAGTAGTTCCGCCTTCAACACATTCAGGTTTGACTTAAAGGCGACACCGTTATTTACCTGCGCTTCTACTTTTTTTATCCCGTTGTTTAAATCAGCTTTTATCAAATCAACCTGTTTCAGTTGTTCATCCAGGTATAGGACGCCAAGGAAAAGCTGGTTGATTCTTTCTTTCAGCCTGTAGAGTTCCACTTCCACTTTCTGCAGCTCCACTTCCTGATTCAGTTGCTGAATATTTTTTTGCTGTTTAATGACTCCACCATCATAAAGCAGTTGATTAATATCTGCCAGAATTTTATACTGGTCTTTATTAGGCGCCTCAATGTTTACTCCCGGAACCGGGACTTTTACCTCAGTAACTTCTGATTGGTATGTAGCCTGTGCCCCCAGGTTAAATTGCGGAAGAAATCCTTTGCTGAGATTATCAATTGTAAAACTGCTGGTCTGTTTTAGCAGGTCCCGCTGTTTGATTAATGGATAATTCTGTTGGGCCAGGTCGCAGACTTTCTGCA
Source organism: Chitinophagaceae bacterium (assembly GCA_032654705.1). Taxonomy (GTDB): domain Bacteria; phylum Bacteroidota; class Bacteroidia; order Chitinophagales; family Chitinophagaceae; genus JJ008. Next base: position 380,698 of record JAULAZ010000003.1, on the reverse strand, counting down.
AACTAAGCGGCTCTTGTGCTGGGGAATTATTAATCAATAATGAATAATTAATAATTATTATCAATAATTTTTTCATCGTTGTCAATTATTTCTTTATAGAATCAATAATAAATTTTGGAATTTCTTTTCTCCTCTCTTCCATAATGGAACGGAACTGCGCATCACTGAGCCGGAGATTGCGGGTCAGCATGGGTTTCGCCACAAAAGGAAAAATGGTCATCGATAAAAGGTTCATCAGCAAATGAGCAGGTTTGATGCTTTTAATTGTTCCATTCTTTATTTCTTTTTCTATCTGCTCCAGGAATTTTCCGGGTTTGGGAAGGTTTTCTTTGCCCCAGATTTTATACATAAACTGCTCCGGGTCACGATTAATTTCATTCATCACAAACCAGGGCAGGTAAGGATTCTCCTGCATCTCATCAATATATTCGTTTACAAAATTTTTAATTTTTTCAAATAAAGGAGCATCTGAATTGAATATGGCATTTATTTTAGGGAAAAATTTTTGTGCCTCATCCAGGAAAACAACTTCAAACAACTTATCCTTATCCCTGAAATAATAATGAAGCATAGCTTTGTTAATGTCTGCCTCATCGGCAATATCCTGCATACGGGCACCGGCCATACCTTTTGTGGTAAAGACTTTGTGCGCCGCAGCCAGGATCTTTTGCTCCGCAGATGGTGTATTTTCTTTTTTAACCATATAGTTTAACCAAATGGTTAACAAAAATAAAGAACCAATCTTTAGTGACAAAATATATTTTCTGGGTGAAGACAGTCTTGGAGTGAATCGGGCCTTATTCCTTTAGATAGTGCTGCCATTCCTCTACTTCAACTTGTCTAAAAGAGTCGAATAAACGGTTGATGCCTGATAAGGGATTCCATTATGATCTTTAAAAAAACCGAATTGCCGCCATTTATAATCATTACTATTTAGATATCGTGTATAACTTCTTTGACTTGAATTCCTGGATATCATAATTACGGTAATGCAATTTGAAGAATAGTCTTCTTCAGGCCAACCGATACTAAGAAAAAAATATTTAGTTGAATCAAAATAAATATTCTCCCCACTAACATCAATTAATAATTTCCGTTTATGGTATTTCATTTTATCACCCGGGATCATTTTCATAAATATTTCTTCACCGGGTACCTGAGATATTGTATCTGCCGCATAAATATGAAGTAATAGCGGCCCCTGGCAACCAATTTTTTTTGAAGGAATAAAGAGTTTTTTCAATCTGTAAGTTGAAATTGAATCAGGTAATTCCATTTTTTGGGCAAATTCCTCCTTTAAATTTAATCCGCCTGGCCCCCAATATTCCAAGTCTTTAAATTTTTTTGACTTATCGCCTATTAATATACTTTCAACTATTGTATGTGTTTGAATAGTTACATTAACGAGAGATTTATATTTGGGGGTAATAGATATTGTACTTTTAATCTCTTTCCCAATTAACATAATAGAGTAATAACCAATGCAACTTATGAGTATACTATCATCTGGACTCAATTGTATTTGAAACTCTCCTTTTTCGGATGCTATAACGCCTCCTTTTTTATTAAGTACTTTAATTGTTGCGAAAGGAACAGGCAATAGTGTATTCTTATCAATTATTTGACTCGATACCTGGGAATAAGTTATTGACGTGAAAAATATCAAGACTAATAAAAGAAAAGCTCTCATTTTTGAAAGTTTATTATTTGTTAGTTGGCAAATTGATAATAAGACGGACTCTATACTTTCTTTCATCACTCTGCCCAACTCATCACCCTCGATAAACTCAGGGCAAGCGTCATTCCGCCCAAGACATCACATAATTTTTATTCTCTATATCCAATGCCTGCTTTGTCAACATTAATGGTCTGAATGTATCCACCATCACGGCCAGTTCTTTGGTTTCTTTGGCACTGATACTTTTTTCCACAGCACCGGGATGTGGGCCATGTGGTATGCCGGCAGGATGCAATGTTATCATTCCTTTCGTTACATGCTTGCGGCTCATAAATTCACCTTCCACATAATAGAGCACTTCATCGCTGTCGATATTGCTGTGATTGTACGGGGCAGGAATAGCGTTGGGATGATAATCGTAAAGCCGTGGTACGAATGAGCAAACAACAAACCCACTCGTCTCAAAAGTCTGGTGAATGGGTGGCGGCATATGCACCCGGCCGGTGATAGGCTCAAAATCATGAATGGAAAATATATACGGGTAGCAGCAACCATCCCAGCCAACCACATCAAAAGGATGTGTGCCATAATGCAAACCATAAAGCATTCCTTTCTTTTTTGCCTTAACCAGGTAATCACCTTTTTTATCAATGGTTTTTAAATCCTGCGGCGGACGAATATCTCTTTCACAATAAGGAGAATGTTCCATCAACTGACCGAAACGACTCATGTATCGCTTTGGAAAACGAAGTGGTGTGAATGATTCAACGATAAACAAACGGTTCTTGTCATCTTTAAATTCGATTTGATAAATAGTTCCCCTCGGCAAAACAATATAATCGCCATAGCAGAATGGCAGTTCGCCGTACTGTGTATGCACCGTGCCGCTACCTTCATGCACAAAGATCATTTCATCGGCATCGGTGTTTTTGTAAAAATAATTTCGCATGCTTTGCTGCGGTGCAGCCAGTACAATATGACAATCGCTGTTTACCAGCACCGGCACACGGCTTCCCAAAAAATCTTTTACCGGCTTCACATTAAATCCTTCGAAGCTGCGGTGGCTAAGCATTTTTTCTTCAGCAATTTGCGGCGAAACATCTACCGGCGGTTCTGTTTTAATGATCAGTGTGGGCGGATGACAATGGTAGAGCAATGCATAATCATCGCTGAATCCTTCGGTGGAAAATAACTGTTCGCTATACAATGTTCCATCTGGCTTACGGAACTGTGTGTGACGTTTGTGCGGGATATTTCCGAGTGTATAATAGTGGGGCATGGTTTGAAAGTTGAAAATTGAAAGTTGAAAATTGAAATTTGGCTAAAAGCTGTTGGCTGTTAGCTAATAGCTTTTCTTCCCGGATAGTTCCAAAGTGGCAAGCAGGAAAATATATTTCCATTTTCTTTTGTCAAAATAATAAGTGAAGTTGCGGTGAAAAGGCATAATCTGATTTTTAATTTCAGATTTAAGATTTTAGATTGCTTCCCAAATCTACAAACTCCTCTTGAAACGGATCGGATTAATATCAGACACCCACGGATTCCTGGATGAAAAGGTTTTTGAGTATTTCAAAGACTGTGATGAAGTGTGGCATGCGGGAGATTGGGGTGATGAGCTTTTCAAAAGTACATCCTTCGGCAAGCTCAGGATGACACATGTATTAAAAGGAGTTTACGGCAACATAGATGACCTGGATATCAGAACTGAATTTCCCGAGCAACTGGTTTTTATGTGTGAAGAGGTAAAAGTAATGATCAGGCATATTGGCGGATATCCTCCCCGCTATAATCCTGAAACCAAAAAAGAATTATTGATCCATAAACCACAATTATTCATCAGTGGTCACTCCCATATTTTGAAAATAATGTTTGATGAAAAAATTCAGTGCCTGCATATGAACCCCGGCGCAGCAGGCAGACAGGGCTGGCATAAAATAAGAACCATCATCCGGTTTGTTATTGATGGAAAAGAAATGAAAGACTGCGAAGTAATTGAACTGGGGAAAAGATAAGTCAGGGTATAAAATATTCCCTTCATCCTGCCTGCTTCATCAACTCCTTAATTTTTGCATGATGCTTATCGCTAACCTTCCACACAGGAAGACGGAAATTATTCTGGCAAAGTCCCATTTCTGATAAATAAGCTTTTACACCGCTGGGACTTCCTTCGGCAAACATAGAAGCGATGATATCAATGTATTTATAGTGAAGTGCCTTTGCCTTATCGAAGTTTCCCTGAAGGCAGAGACGAACCATGTTGGAATACTCTAATGGATATGCATTGGCAACTACAGAAATCAATCCTTCGGCACCGGCGGCTATCATTTGCAATGTTATCGGATCATCGCCACTGATGACCATAAAATCAGCCGGCTTATTTTTTATAATCTGGTTAATCAAATCAAAATTGCCGCTGGCCTCCTTGGTGGCAAAAATATTTTTTAGCTCATGTGCGATGCGGAGTTGAGTGTCAGCCGTTACACTTTGCCCCGTGCGGCCCGGCACATTATACATAATAATAGGAAGCGGTGCAGCGGCATTCAATGCCTTGTAATGCTGGAAAATTCCTTCCTGGTTGGGTTTATTATAATATGGAGAAACGGAAAGGATGGCATCATATCCGCTGAGATCAAATTTTTTGAATGCTTCAATTACTTCATGCGTATCATTGCCACCGATACCAGCTACCAATGGGCGGCGGCCTGCTACTTCTTTTTTTACAAATGAAAATACCTGTTGTTTCTCTTCGCCATGAACGGTTGCGCTTTCGCCGGTGGTTCCGAGAACCACTAAATACTCTACCTGTCCTTTTATCCAGAACTCAATTAATTTGCTGAAACTCTCCCAATCGATGTTACCATCTTCATGAAATGGAGTAACGATGGCGATACCCGTTCCGGTGAATTTATTTCTGAGTGACATTAATGATTGATATTTATTATTTATTATTGAATACTTATTTGCTGAGTAAAGAACCAAAAGATGAATTGTTCCCTTCGTTACCTAAGGGTAAACTTGCAACAGACGATGCCATGAAAAACTAATGCTGGTTAAAAAACACCCACCCCAATTTCACAAAGCACAATATTATCCTTAATTCGCCCTTCCCAGGAGGGGGATGAACCCTTACTACTGTCAGGTTAATAGTTCTATAAAAGAACTTTTCGATTTAAGTTTCCCCGCCAGCTGGCGGGGGCAGGGGGCTTTCTTCCCAAAACCCCATCTTGCCAAATTTTTCAATTCTGCCGGCGACTCTTTTTTCTGGGTCAATCGCTTTTAATTCTTTTATTACCGGTAGCAGATAGTTTTTAAGTTTCTCCGCTGCATCAATATAATCCCAGTGAGCCCCGCCAACAGGTTCGGGAATAATGCCGTCAATCAAACCAAAGCCAAGCATTTTATCGGCTGTCAATCTTAGTTGTTCTGCTGCCAGTTCTTTTTTATCCCAACTACGCCACAAAATAGAAGAGCAGCTTTCCGGTGAAATAACGGAGTACCATGTATTCTCCATCATAAATACCCTGTCGCCAACACCAATGCCCAAAGCGCCGCCGCTGGCACCTTCTCCAATTACTACTACTATGACCGGGACTTTGAGGCGAATCATTTCATAAATATTTCTTGCGATGGCTTCACCTTGTCCCCTTTCTTCAGCTTCCAACCCCGGGTAAGCACCGGGTGTATCAATTAATGTAATAACAGGTTTATTGAATTTCTCCGCCAGCCTCATCAATCGCAATGCCTTTCTGTATCCTTCGGGATTTGCCATTCCAAAATTCCGCATTTGCCTTGTCTTGGTATTGATGCCTTTCTGCTGACCGATGATCATTAAGGTTTCGCCGTTAATGCTTGCAAAGCCACCGACCATTGCTTTATCATCTTTCACATTCCGGTCGCCAAACAATTCCACAAAACTGTCGGACATCTTATCTATGTATTTCATGGTATAAGGCCGGTCCGGATGACGGCTCAACTGAACCCTTTGCCAATCGCTGAGATGTTGTGTTATTTCCTTTCTTTTATCGAGGATGCCCTGTTCCAGTTTTTGAATCGTATCGCTCAGGTCAAGTTTGGTTTTCTCCTGGCGATGCTTCATACTGGCAATTTCATCAATCAGGTCTTTGATGGGCTTTTCAAATTCAAGAAACTGTCTGTTGGCATCAGTTGGCATGGGTAATAAATGTGGGGCTAAATTAAGGATTAAATAATAATGATCATTTTAAACGGATATGTTGATATTGCGCAGCAGATAAAGGAAAAACTTTTGGCTGAAAAGGATGGCGGGGCTATCTTTGCCGTCCTGAAAAATGGCTCGGGTTTCGAATCATTTTGAGGAGTTGGATCGGTAGATCAGTTGGTTATCTCGCCTGAGGCGAGACGCCCTGCCAAAAATCAGTTCTTTATGTTCTTTACCTATATTATTGAAAATCCAAAAGGTATTTTTTATAAAGGAAGTACTTCGGATTTTAATAAACGGTTAATTCAGCATAATGATGGCATAAACACCTTTACCAAAAACAAAGGACCCTGGATATTGGTATTTTTAGCTGAATTTCGCACAAGAAAAGAGGCGGAAGAATTAGAGAAGAGACTGAAAAGATGTAATAAAAAGTATTTGAGATGGTTGGCAGTCCAACCAATGAATATTTTGAATAAAAATTTGGATCGGTAGTTCAGTTGGTTAGAATGCCGCCCTGTCACGGCGGAGGTCGCGGGTTCGAGTCCCGTCCGGTCCGCAAAAAAGTCTTGCATATTGCAGGGCTTTTTTGATTTTATAAATTGCCTCTTCCTGAGTTGATATGTTAACCTGATTAAAATTATCCTACTTATAAATCAAGAATGAAGAACCAGCAATCGTTTGAAAGATGATCATGCTCAAGTTTTAACAGTTTGATTTCATTACAGAAATAAATTCAGGCCTTGAATCGGTATCTTTGCAACCAATCCAAATTAACTGCCTGGTGAGAGTATCACGGGCATTTTTAATATCTGATAAATAATTTTAAAGAGGGATAAGGCTCAGAAAAGATTAGAATTTACTGCGCTGCGTTTACTATCAGACGTGTATTTAATTAGTTACAGGTTTAAAAAGCAGCAATGAAGAAAAAGTTCAAAGGTTTCTATCTTCTAATTTCCTCCGTAGTTATCGGCCTGTTACATCTGCCTTTTGCTTTTGCAAAATCAGCAACGGGTACTAAGTTTTTTTATCACCCCCCAGCTGATTCGACGACAAAAATCACTATTACTTCAGTGTCATTTGTTCCTGCTTTAAAATCGGTATATGACAGTCTGCATTTAAGCCTGAAGGGGCTAAGCCAGCAGGCTTTTGATTATGCAAAAAAAGGATTAGACATTTTGATAGGGGAAGGAAAGCTGCTGAATGATTCCATCATTTCCATTATAGATTTCAGTTTGCCCAGCAATAAAAAAAGACTTTTCATTCTGGATCTGAAAAATTATAAAGTCTTATTTAATACCCTGGTTGCTCATGGAAGAAATACAGGTCGTGAAATATCCGCTTGTTTTTCTAACCAGGCTTCTTCTTTTAAAAGCAGCCCGGGTTTTTACATTACCCGTGAAACCTATGAAGGGAAAAATGGATTCTCTTTAAAACTGGAAGGAATAGAAAAAGGCATCAACGACAATGCTTATGAAAGAGGGATTGTAATTCATGGCGCCGGTTATGTTTGCGATGCTTATGTCAATTCCCAGGGATATATTGGCCGCAGCGAGGGCTGCCCGGCTGTTCCGGTACAGGCATCCCGACCCATTATCAATACTATAAAAGAAGGCTCCTGCCTTTTTGTTTATCACCCCTCCTACATTGAGCATTCACTGGTTTTAAATTAATTAAGCCTGTTTAAAACTAACGGGTATCTCCGTTGTTCAATCTTTACTTTGTACTATGTAGTCCCGCTTTAAACGGGACGTAGTAGTATCTTTGAGCTTTAATTTATTGTTATGCTTAAGATTGGCGTTTTTGGCGTTGGGCATTTAGGGAAATTTCACCTGAACAACTGGAAAGAAATTAATGGCGTGGAAACAGTTGGGTTTTATGATCCTGATGATGACATGGCAAAAACTGTTTTGGAAAAATATCAATTACCCCGTTTTGTTGATGCCAATGCACTCCTGGAAGCCTGCGATGCCATTGACGTAGTGGCTCCCACCAATTTCCATTTTGAATTATGCGAAAAAGCTATAAAAAAAGGCAAGCATGTTTTTGTGGAAAAACCATTGGCCCATACCATGGAAGAAGCAAGGCTGCTGGTAAATCTGGTTAAAGAATCAGGCATTAAATTCCAGGTGGGACATGTAGAAAGATTTAATCCCGCTTTTCTTTCTTTAAAAAACATGCAGCTAAACCCCATGTTTATTGAAGTTCACCGGCTGGCGCAATTCAACCCGAGGGGAACTGAAGTAAGTGTGATACTTGACCTGATGATTCATGATATTGATATCATTTTAAGCATTGTAAAAAGTGATGTAAAAAGTATTTCTGCAAGCGGTGTAAATGTTTTGACCGAAACACCGGATATTGCCAACGTACGTATTGAATTTGATAATGGCTGTGTGGCCAATCTTACCAGCAGCCGTATTTCCATGAAGCAGATGCGAAAGATGCGATTGTTTCAGAAAGATTCATATATCGGTATAGATTTTCTGAATAAAAAAACAGAAATCATCCGGCTGAAAGAACCACAGGATTCCAATGTATTTGCTTTTGATATTCATACTGCATCGGGCAAAAAAACAATTGCCGTGGCCAACCCGGTCATTCCAGAAGTAAATGCCATAAAAGAAGAACTCACTGAATTTAAAAATGCAATCCTCAATAACACTAAACCCGCGGTATCTGAAATAGACGGCCTGATGGCAATGGATGTGGCGCACCAGATACTGGAGAAAATAGGCAACAACATTATTACCCGCTGATGCAACCCGGAAAAAAAATAGCGATTGGCTGGTATGCAGCGCTGGATTATCTGATGGCTGCATTGGCCTGGCTTCTTTTCTATTTTTTTCGCAGCCATTTGCTTCATGATGCCGGGGCTTATCCCATAAGCCCGCAGACATGGTCATTAATATTTGTTTTTGTTCCAATGGCCTGGCTGATACTCTATGGCCTTGCAGGCACTTATCATGCTCTTTACAAAAAATCAAGGCTGGCCGAATTTACCCTCACTTTTGTTTGCACTCTTATAGGATGCATTGCACTGATGTTACTCTTCGTGTTAAATGATCCCCACACCGGCTATTCTTATTACTATATTGTATTTGCAGCCTTAACAGGCATTCATTTTAGCCTTACATTTTCCGGGAGATGGCTGCTGCTAAACAAAGCAAAACGGCAACTGCTGAGCGGAAAAGTTTACTTCAATACGTTAATGGTGGGCAGCCAGGAAAATGCTATCCGCATTTTTAAAGAAACTCAAAAAAATCTGCTGAATGGCGGTTACAGGTATACCGGTTTTATAACTCCTGATCCCGATAACTATCGGGATACAAAAATTGGCATTCATAAACTGATGCCTAAACTGGGTAGCATAGATGACCTGGAAAAGATTATTGATGACAAACATATTCAATTGGTAGTACTTGCCATGGAAAAAAGTGAACAATCATTACTGGAAAATATCATCAACCGCTTAAGTGAAAAAGATGTAGAGATAAAAATACAGCCCGATACAATTGATATTCTTTCCGGCTCTGTAAAAACAAGCAATGTAATGGGCGCCGCATTGATTGATCTGCAAACGGGCCTGATGCCGGAGTGGCAGCAAAATATAAAACGGGTCATTGATATTGCGGTAGCAGTTGCAGGTTTTATTCTTTTGTCTCCCCTATTTATTTATGCTGCGCTGAGGGTAAAATTTTCTTCTAAGGGATCTGTTATCTTTTCCCAGGAAAGAATAGGATACAAAGGCAAACCGTTCCGGATGTATAAATTCCGGTCAATGATAAATGAGGCAGAAAAAAACGGGCCTGCACTTTCTTCTAAAAATGATTCACGCATTACTAAATGGGGTAAGATAATGCGCAAATGGAGAATAGACGAGCTGCCCCAGCTCTGGAATATTTTAATTGGTGAAATGAGTTTGGTTGGGCCCAGACCTGAACGTCGTTTTTATATTAACCAAATCACCGCCCGAAACCCTTATTACAAGTATCTGCTGAAAGTGAAGCCCGGCCTCACCAGTTGGGGAATGGTACAGTTTGGCTATGCCGAAAATGTGGAGGAAATGATTGAACGAAGCAAATTTGACCTGCTGTATATAGAAAACATTTCCCTTGCACTTGATTTTAAAATAATGATTCATACGCTGAGGATTATTTTTAAAGGAAAAGGGAGGTGATAATTTTGGATTTCAATCCCGATAGCTATCGGGAGCAGATTTAGTTTTACTTTTGAAAAAACTCCAGCCTTTGAGACAATTCATTTTTTTTCTGCTCGCAGCTTTTGGCTTACAGCTCACAGCTTTCTCTCAGTACTGGCAACAACAGGTCAATTATACCATTGACGTTTCGCTGAATGATAAAGAACACACATTAGATGCATTTGAAAAAATTGAATACATCAACAATTCTCCCGACACATTAACTTTCATCTGGTTTCACCTCTGGCCCAATGCTTATAAAAATGACAGAACAGCATTTACTGACCAGGAACTGGAAAATGGCAACACTAAATTCTATTTCTCCGATAAGGAACAAAAGGGCTATATCAACCGGCTTGATTTTAAAGTCAATAATATTACAGCAACAACAGAAGATCATCCACAGCATATTGATATCGTAAAATTAGTTTTGCCCACTGCCCTCCCTCCCGGACAAAAAATTATTATCACGACTCCATTTCATGAGAAACTTCCTTATAATTTTTCGAGAGGCGGACATAACGGGCAGAGCTACCAGGCTACGCAATGGTATCCCAAGCCGGCAGTTTATGACAAGTATGGCTGGCACCCGATGCCTTATCTTGACCAGGGAGAATTTTACAGCGAGTTTGGAAGTTTTGATGTTAGAATTACAGTGCCGAAAAATTATGTGGTAGCTGCTACCGGTGAATTGCAAAATGCTGAAGAAAAAGAATGGTTGAAAACAAGAGCATCCTTTAGCTGGGAACCAGTAAAAGGAAAAGAAAAAAATTCTTTTGGCCAGGTTAAATCAACGCTGCAACTTTTTCCTGAATCTGCGAAAGAAAGTAAAACACTCCAATACAAACAAAACAATATTCACGACTTTGCCTGGTTTGCCGATAAACGTTTTATTGTAAACTATGATACTTGTCGTCTTGCTTCCGGTAATGTGATCGATGTATTTACATATTATACTTCACAGCAACTAAAGGGATGGAACAATAGTGTAAAATATTCAAAAGATGCTGTTCGTCACTATTCATCTCTTGTGGGTGAGTATCCCTACAATATTGTACAGGTAGTGCAGGGACCTGACAACCTTGGAGGCGGCATGGAGTATCCGACTATTACGATCCTCTCACCGGCATCAGATGTAAAAGAATTAGATATTACGATTGCTCATGAAATAGGTCATAACTGGTTCTATGGAATTCTGGCCAGCAATGAAAGAGAGCATCCCTGGATGGATGAAGGTATCAATAGTTATTATGAAGCCAGATATACTTTATTAAAATATGGAAGGCAACAGCAAACAGAAAGAATATTGTTTGAAACAAAAACTGTAACAAAGACTGATCAGCCAATTGAATTGCCCTCAGAAAAATATACTGAAACAAATTATGCCCTCGTAGCCTATTACAAAACAGCAGAATGGATGCGGTATCTTGAATCGCAACTTGGCACGGAGGTTTTTAATAAAGCCATGCAGGAATATTTTCGCCGCTGGCAGTATAAACATCCGCAACCTGAAGATTTTAAAAAAGTGATAGAAGAAAGCAGTGGCAAAAATCTTGATTCTGTTTTTTCTTATCTCGGCAAAACAGGAATATTGCCCAGCCAGCAGCGAAGCGGGGTAAAGACATTCTTCGTTCCAGACTTCAAAGTCCTGAAAAATTATTTAAAAAATCCTTCCAAAGACCTGCTGACCTTAAGTCCTGTTATTGGAGCAAACAGCTATGACAAGATTATGATCGGCGCCTTTGTTACCAATATGAAGCTGCCACCTTCAAAACTGCAATTTTTGCTGGCGCCAATGTATGCAACCGGATCAAAAAAAATAAGAGGTCTTGGCCTGGTCAATTACAGTTTCTATCCCAAAAATATATTCAGGAGAATTGAATTGGGAGTTAGTGGTTCCACTTTTACTGCTGATGAATTCAGCAATAGCGCCAACCAGAAAATATCTCTTGCCTTTCAAAAAATTGTGCCGGGGATAAAATTTACATTCAAAGAAAAAAACCCAAGAAGTAACTTCAATCGCTTCATTCAGTTTAAATCGTATTTAATAACTGAAGAGAACCTTCATTTCTTTCGTGATACCGTTATTACATTGCCCGGTCCGGATACCAGCATTGTCAATGCAAACAAAACCATTACCGAAAAAAGAACATTGAACCAGATACGGCTGGTTATTGAAAACAACCGGGCACTTTATCCTTACCGCGGTGAACTGAAAATTGAGCAGGGCAAAGATTTTGTCCGCACTGCCTTTACCGGAAATTATTTTTTCAACTATCCCAAAGAGGGTGGATTGAATGTAAGATTTTTTGCAGGCAAATTTTTTTATACCGGGTCCAAAACATTTGCCAAACAATTTGCTACTGACCGTTATCACCTGAACATGACCGGCGCCAATGGCTATGAAGATTATACTTACAGTGATTATTTTATCGGCCGGAATAAATTCCTGGCCCTGCCGAGTCAACAGATCATGATACGGGATGGCGGTTTCAAAGTGAGAACAGACCTGTTGGCAGAAAAAGTGGCCAAGACAGATGATTGGCTGGCGGCAGCCAATTTCAGCACTACTATTCCTCCGGGTATTAATCCCCTGAGCATACTGCCGGTTAAAATTCCGCTGAAGATTTTTTTCGATATCGGTACCTATGCCGAAGCCTGGAAAAATAAAACAGCAAACGACCGGTTTTTGTATGATGCCGGTTTGCAAATTTCATTTTGCAGGGACTTAATTAATATATATGTGCCGCTTATTTACAGCAGCGTCTATAAAGATTATATTCAATCCGTCATCGAAAAGCAGGGAAGGTTCTGGAAGAAAATTTCTTTCTCTATTGATATTTCCAATTTCAGCTTCCGGAAAATTGAACGAAATCTTGCCTTGTGATGAGCTGCCCCGGCAACATACACTACTTAACCAATCAGCAAATTGATAAATCCAAATGGGACAACTGTATTGATAAGGCTGACAATGGTTTGATCTATGCTTATTCATGGTATCTTGATAACATGGCAAAATATTGGGATGCCCTGGTGCTTGATGATTATAAAGCGGTGATGCCATTGACATGGAATAAAAAATACGGCATTCATTATTTATACCAGCCTTTTCTTACAGCAGAACTGGGAGTGTTTGGCAATAACATCAGTTCAGAGCTATTGGAATACTTTTTAAAAGCTATTCCAGCAAAATTTAAATACCTTGATATATATATTAACCAGGGAAATGTACTTCCTCTGAAAAAATTTAACCTGTACCAGCGAAGCAATTTTGTTCTTGATTTAAATAAGCCTTACGATCAGCTTTACAATAATTACCGGGAGAATATCCAAAGAAATATAAAAAAGGCAATCCATTTGGGATGTACCATTGCAAAAGGATTTGGCGTTGAACAGGTAATTGAGCTTGCTGTATTGCAGATGAGAAATCACAGTAAAGAATCAGCAGACAATGTTCAACGATTTCAAAGACTTTATCAACTTCTCAGCGAAAAAAATATGGCGATAACGTATGGCGTTTTTTCCCGGCAGACCCAATTGCTTGCTTCCGCAGTTTTCTTTTTCTCGCACAACAGAGCTTACTATATTTTAGTAGGCAATCACCCGGATGGAAAAACCATCGGCGCCTCTCATGCACTGATTGATGCATTTATTAAAGATCATGCAGGAAAGAATTTGTTATTGGATTTTGAAGGTTCCGATATGCCCAACCTTGCATTTTTTTACAGCAGCTTTGGCGCAGTAAAAGAATATTATGCAGGTTTGAAGCTGAACAGGCTTCCTTTTTATTTGAAATGGATGAAGTCTTAGTACTCAGTACTGAGTACTAAGTATTGAGATAAGACTCCGCAATCAGCAAATCCACTGGCCTGGTGATCTTGATATTATTCTCTTCACCTTCTACCAATGAAATTTTTACACCAGCTGCCTCTACTACGGTTGCTTCATCGGTGAATTCATCTTTGTAATCAACACTGAAGGCTGGTAATAATATTTTACTCTGAAAGGTTTGTGGCGTTTGTACCAGCATTACTTTATTCCGGTCAAATGCTTCACTGCCTTCCTGGCTGAGTAAGCGGATACTATCTTTTGATGTGATAGCAGGGATAGCAGTTCCGGTTTCCAATGCTTTTTGATAGCAACGGTGAATTAACTTTTTTGTCAACAGGCAGCGAACTCCATCATGAACAAAGATGATCGACTCTTCCTCTACCAATGCCAACCCATTTTTTACTGATTGAAACCTTGTATCGCCGCCTGCAGTAATCTGAATTCTTTTATTATCAAAATATCCGTTTGCAATTTCCCCGCCTGTACTGATATATTCAGAAGGAAGCACAAGAATTATTTGCAGATCATCATAGGCCTCCAAAAAAGCTCTGATGGTATAATAAATCACCGGTTTACCCTTCAGTAGCATAAATTGCTTGGGCAGTTTGGCTCCCATTCTTGTTCCGGTGCCTCCGGCGACTATGATGGCGTATTTATTCATTACGTTTACTTATAAATTGAAACTTCAGTTCTCCCATCACTACTCCTCATCCCCCGATACATCCCTTCACTATTAAATACCATCGCAGCATTTCCTTTTGCATCCACGCCAATCATTCCGCCTTCGCCATCTAACTTCAGCAATTTATCATGCACCACTACATGCATAGCTTCGTGTAAAGAAAGTCCTTTGTATTCCATCAAACAACTAACATCATAAGCCGTCACCGCACGGATAAAGGGTTCACCATGCCCGGTGCAACTGATGGCGCAGGTTTTATTATTGGCATAAGTGCCGGCGCCAATGATCGGGCTGTCCCCTACTCTTCCAAATTGTTTGTTGGTCATGCCACCGGTGCTTGTAGCAGCAGCAATATTTCCATGACTGTCGCAGGCAACTGCACCAACAGTTCCGAATTTCTCCTTGTCCCCCGAAGCTTTAGCGTAGGGGGATCTGTCTTTTACAATTACATTATGGTCTAATGCTGATTCATCCGAATCCTGCATTTGCTTCCATTGGTCGTAACGAAACTGTGAGAAGAAATAATCATCCGGTTCCGTTTTTATTCCATGCAGTTTTGCAAAATCATAAGCGCCTTGTCCGTTCAGCATCACATGCTGGCTTTTGGTCATAACAGTATAAGCCAACTCTACCGGGTTGCGGATATTTCTTACAGCAGCTACCGCACCGGCCATTAATGTTTTTCCATCCATAATGGAAGCATCCATTTCCTGCCTGCCGTCTTTTGCAAATACAGCACCTTTACCTGCATTAAAAAGTATATTATCTTCTAAAGAAACAATGGCTGCTCTTATTGCATCAATTGAAGGCAGTCCTTTTTCAAGCAAACTATAACCGGCATTCAAGGCATCTTCCAAACTTTTTCGATAAGCAGTTTCCCTA
Organism: Chitinophagaceae bacterium; assembly: GCA_032654705.1. Taxonomy (GTDB): domain Bacteria; phylum Bacteroidota; class Bacteroidia; order Chitinophagales; family Chitinophagaceae; genus JJ008. The sequence continues at coordinate 365,247 of JAULAZ010000003.1, read as the reverse complement.
TCACCCGTCATATCCTGTTTCAGGATTGTTCCTGCACCGCCGTGAATGACTAAAGTGTATTTTGACATATTTATATTGCCGCTTAATGTTCTAAAAACCCGAAATTAGTTATTTTGCCGCCTATTAATTGATTTGTCCAGAATGATAAAGAAAGTACTCACAAGATCAGATTATTTTTTAATGGCCGCCAACCTGCTGCCCGTGGCTGGCGTATGGCTCTGGGACTGGAGCCCATACGAAGTGTTTCTTGTTTATTGCCTCGAAACGATCATCATCGGGATTATTAACCTGGTAAAAATGGGAATAATAACGGCAGTAAGAAAAACAGATATATGGTATAATGGCCCCACCCAGACAAAGCAATCCGGGCTTTTCTTCATGCTATACTTCCTGATGCATTACGGAATATTTGTTGGAGTGCAAATGGGTCTCTTTTTTGGCGTTTCAGGCATCGGCAAAGGAAGTAATATTAATGCGTTCAGTTTTTTTTATAAATGGCCGCAACTAATCAGTAATGATTCGCTGATTATGCTCGGAGCATTTGTTTTTGTGTATGGCTATAAAATGGTCGTTGATTTTATTTTATCCAGGCAGTACCGAATCATCCCGATGACGCTGTTAATGTTTCAACCTTATGGCCGGATTTTTATCCAGCAAATAACCGTTATTCTTGGCAGCATCTTCCTGACCTTTGGTGCAGGAAAAATCTTCATTCTCATTTTTGCCATCATTAAAATATTTTTTGAAGTATTTGTCAATTACAATGGCATACTCAATAAGGCCATGACTGACATGAAGAAAGAGTCAGGAGAGCAGTAGTTCACACTCATTTAATAATTTCTCTTTATTAACAGCGACAGTACCCACTTCCTCGCAAACAAGACCACCGGCAATATTGGCCACTTCCGCCATCAGGTGAACATTTTTTGTAACAGCATAAACCATCGCCGCCACGGCAATCACTGTATCACCTGCTCCTGATACATCGGCGATGTTGCGTATATGAGAAGGAATAATACCCGACTTATCATCCTGCTGGTAAAAAACTCCTTTTTCTGAAAGAGTGATTAGGGATATTTTATGCTGAAGGATAGTCATTAATTCCTGATGGATATTTTTCAGCGTAGGTAGACTGACTTCACTAGAGATCATACTCAAACCATCTTTAACTTCTCTCTGATTAGGTTTGAAAATATCTACCCCCTTATATAAAAAGAAATTTTTCAACTTTGGATCAACCGCTGTTATTATTCCTGCTTCCCGGCAGAGTTCAATTGTTTTCTGAATCACATTTGCAGTCAGTACCCCTTTGTTATAATCTTCGAATATTATCAAATCAGGTTTAGCAATAGAAATATAAGCTTTGATCTTATCCAGTAAACCCTTTTCATCCTGGCTGCTCAGATCAGTTGTCATTTCAGCATCTATTCTCATCATTTGCTGATTCCGAGCAATGATGCGCATCTTATTAGTAGTAGCCCGGTCAGTACTTTTTAACAGGAAGGAGGAATCAATATTATTTTCTTGCATTAATTCCTCTAATAAAAACCCATCAGTATCACTGCCAGTAACTGATAATGCCGTGACCTGTGCACCCAAAGACTGGCAATTCAATGCCACATTACCTGCGCCGCCAATCCTGTATTCTTTAAATTGTAATGAAACGACCGGAACAGGTCCCTCAGGTGAGATACGTTCCACTTTCCCCCACATATAAGTGTCCAGCATTACATCACCAATCACTCCCACTTTCAGAGATGAAAAAGATTTGAATATTTTTTTGAAGTCTTCCATACTGCAAAGATCAGGATTGTTTTTTTTGCTGAGAAATAGCCAGGTAATATAGCGGTATGCCAATTAATACAATAATTAATCCCGGCCAGGTAAACTGTGGTTTATAAATAATCAGCAACCCGCAGAATGCAGCTCCCATCAATATATATAGTATAGGCAGAACAGGATAACCAAATGCTTTATACGGACGATCCGCATCTGGTCTTTTCTTCCTGAGAATAAAAATGCCGGCAATGGTTAGTATGTAAAACAAGACCACCACGAAAGAGATCATATCCAGCAGGTCGCCATACTTTCCGCTCAGGCTCCAGGCGCAGGCAATGACACACTGAACCCATAACGCAAACTGGGGAACGGCGTTTTTATTCAACTCACCAACTTTTTTAAAGAATAGTCCGTCTCTTGCCATTGCATAATAAACCCTTGCCCCGGCCAGGATAAGTCCGTTATTGCAACCAAAAGTGGAAACCATGATCAAGACAGCAATCATGATGGTGCCAAAGGATGGAAAGATGGTATCGGCTGCCGCAACGGCGACCCGGTCATCAGTCGGGAATGCCAATCCATGCACTGTATCTGTAAGCGGAAGTACATTCAGGTACATCAGGTTGGCGCAAACATAAATAATGGTTACTATCAAGGTACCGAGAAATAAACTCATCCCGATATTTCGTTTAGGATTTTTCATTTCACCGGCAATGAATGTTACATTATTCCATGCATCACTACTGAAAATAGAACCTACCATGGCGGCAGCAATAGCTCCCAACAACGCAGCACCTCCGATACCATGCCAATTTCCTCCCTGTATAAAATTTCCGGCCGTATCTTTTTCCATCTGCATGGCGGAAAATCCGGTCTTCCAGTTTTCTGCCCAGAAACTATGCTTCACCAATAAAAATCCAAAAACGATCAGGCCAAATAATGCCAGCAGTTTTGCAGAAGTAAATAATGTTTGAATGAATCTTCCTTCCTTGATTCCCTTCGAATTAATATATGTCAATGAACAAATAATAATAATGGCTACCAACTGACCTGAATATACTTTTATGATACCGGCATCAAATAAAAAATATTCGTTGCCCAGTTCCGGGACGAGGTAAGCAAGGAATTTTGAGAAAGCAACACCTACTGCGGCAATAGTAGCTGTTTGTATTACTGAAAAAAAACTCCAGCCATATAAAAACCCAACCAGTGGATTATAGGCTTCTTTCAGATATACATATTGTCCGCCAGCTTTTGGAAACATGCCGCTCAACTCGCCATAGCTGAGGGCGGCAGTCAGTGTCATAAACCCGGTAATCAGCCAAACAGCAACCAGCCAGCCGGCACTTCCCACATTCCGGGTAATATCGGCACTGACAATAAATATACCGGAGCCAATCATGGATCCGGCCACTATCATGGTGCCGTCAAATAATCCCAGCGTAGGTTTAAACTTTGGTTGCTGGTCTTCTGAAGTAGATAAACTTTGTTCTGCCATGAATCCTGATTTAGAATTCAAGATAAGTAATTCAGGGCATTTTACAGTAACCACAAAACAAAACGTCCTTCCAGTTTGGAAGGACGTTCACCGTTTTTTTAAATTATTTTATTGTTTTTTCTATTTTATAATACTTGTTTAACCCCTTAATCACATCGGCAGTAATATTATAGGCAGTATCCTTAAAATAAAACAACCCCTGCTCGTAGGAAATAATATAAGAATAATTCTTATCCTTATTATAAATTTTCAGGTACTCTTCAATTTTTTTCTTCACATCAAGATTTTTCCGCATCACAAAATCTGTGTACTTCTGTTCTATATCCTGCTTCTGTGTTTTCAATGTTTCACCCAACTGGTTCAGAGTATTCTGCGCTTCTGCCTTTTCTTCATCAGTCATCGAGCCTTTTGAAACGTAACTGTCGTATTTATCTTTAAACACCTGGTCAAGATGGTTGAGGTTGTTATTGTATTCAATATCCTTTGCATTGATTTCTGCCTTTACATCTTTTACCAGATTAAAATTAGCCTCCACTGAATCCATTTCAAAATAAGCAATCTGAAACGGTTGACTGGTTGTTGTATCCTTTGTGGGATTTTTGCCGGCTAACGTACTCCCTTTTTTAGAGTTAAACTGTAAAAAAAGCAGATACCCTGCCACCAGGGTCAGTATCACATTCCAGATCAGTAATCCTTTTTTCATCAGTTCTTTTTTTGCAAATTACGCATGAACAGGCGGGCAAATATAAGGATTCAGTTTACTTTAGGAAAGACTTAACACGAAAGAAATTGTCAGCTGTTAGTTGAGAGCTATGAGCAAAAAAAGGAGCAAGAAAACTCTTACTCCTTAGTATCATTAGCATATTCATCTAATCAGAAAAATTATTCTTCCTCATCAAAAGCCATTACCTCACGGGTGCTTTGCAGCAGCTCATACTCTTCCTTGCTTCCCACAATCATGCTCTCAAATTCTCTCAGCCCGGTACCTGCAGGTATCGCATGGCCTGTAATAACATTCTCTTTCAGTCCCAGCATATCATCCCTTTTACCATTGATAGCAGCAGAAGACAATACTTTAGTAGTTTCCTGGAAGGAAGCTGCAGATATCCAGCTTGGCACACCTAACGATGCTTTGGTAATACCCAACAAAGTTGGAGAGGATGTGGCCGGTTTGGCATCACGATACTCGACAGGTTTTTTATCGCTACGGCGAAGTACAGAATTTTCTTCTCTTACTTCACGAAGACTTACAATTTGTCCTGCACGGAGTTTTGCACTGTCACCTACTTCAGTAACCACTTTCTTATCATAGATGTAATCATTCTCTTCTACAAATTCAAATTTGTCGGTCAGGTCATCTTCAAGGAAGCGGGTATCACCCGGATCAACAATATTTACTTTACGCATCATCTGGCGAACGATACACTCGATATGTTTATCATTGATCTTCACACCCTGCAGCCGATAAACTTCCTGTATCTCATTCACCACATATTCCTGCACCGCAAATGGCCCTTTAATTGAAAGGATGTCAAATGGCGCAATCTGCCCGTCGCTTAATGAGGCGCCTGCTTTTACGAAGTCGCCATCCTGCGCAAGAATTTGTCTTGTCAATGGCACCAGGTATTTTTTCTGTACGCCATCTTTTGCTTCAATGATGATTTCCCTGTTACCTCTTTTAACGGCGCCCATTGTTACTACACCATCAATTTCAGAAACAATAGCAGGATTACTTGGGTTTCTTGCTTCAAATAATTCAGTAACCCTTGGAAGACCACCGGTAATATCTCTTAATTTACCTAAGACACGGGGGATCTTCACAATTACCTGTCCGGCTTTTACATCATCCCCTTCTTCCATAATGATATGGCTTCCGGTGGGCAGGTTATATGATTTATTTTCTTTACCCTGAACAATGATGGAAGGTATTTTAGTTTTATCTCTTGTTTCAATTACCACTTTTTCACGGTGACCTGTCTGTTCATCGGCTTCTTCACGATAAGTAACCCCTTCTATCACATTATCAAATTTCACCGAACCGTTGATTTCGGCCATGATAACATTGTTGAATGGATCCCATGTACAAACAATATCACCTTTATTTACTTTCTGCCCGTCTTTTACGTTCAACGTGGCGCCATAAGGAATGTTGTTGGTAATAAGCAGGCGGTCATTTTTAGTATCAATAATACGCACCTCGCCGGTTCGTCCAATAACTATCTGTGATTTTTGACCTTCATTATTTTCAATCGTCACAGTCCGCAAACCGTCAAATTGAATTACTCCATCAAATTTGGCAGCTAAGGTAGATTCAACGGAACCGCCACTTGCCACACCACCCACGTGGAATGTACGGAGTGTTAACTGTGTACCTGGTTCACCGATTGACTGTGCAGCAATAATTCCGACAGCATCTCCTTTTTGTGCAAGGTTGCCTGAAGCAAGGTTTTTGCCATAACACTTCACACACACACCCCGCTTGCTTTCGCAGGTAAGCACCGAACGGATTTCCACTACTTCTATACCGGCATCTTCTATTCGTTTAGATATATCAACGGTAATTTCATCACCGGCAGGAATGATGAGTTGTTCACTCACCGGATCATATACATCATGCAATGATGTACGTCCCATAATTCTGTCAGAAAGTGGTTCAATAATATCTTCATTATCCTTTAATGCAGAAGTAGCGATGCCACGCAATGTTCCGCAATCTTCTTCGGTAATAACCATGTCCTGTGACACATCTACTAACCGACGTGTCAGGTAACCGGCATCGGCAGTTTTCAAAGCCGTATCCGCCAAACCTTTTCTGGCACCGTGAGTAGAGATAAAGTAATCCAATACATTCAATCCATCTTTAAAGTTGGAAAGAATTGGGTTTTCAATAATCTCGGATCCGGTAGAGCCAGACTTTCTTGGTTTAGCCATCAAGCCTCTGATACCAGCTAACTGCTTAATCTGTTGTTTAGAACCCCGGGCTCCGGAATCAAGCATCATATAAACAGAATTGAAACCCTGCCTGTCATTTGCCAGCTCACGGATCAATGATTCTGTAATCCTGGTATCCACACGGCTCCAGATATCTACTATCTGGTTATAACGTTCATTATTGGTGATAAGACCGACATTGTAACTATCCCATACTTCATCTACTTCCACTTTTGCATTCACCAACAACTGCTCTTTAACATCCGGGATGATAAGGTCATTAATACTAAATGACAAACCTCCCTGGAAAGCGGTACGGAAACCCAATGTTTTAATGTCATCCAAAAATTTTGCTGTTTTTGGCACATTGGTAATCTTAATGATGTCACCAATGATTTCCCGAAGATTTTTCTTTGTCAGTAATGTATTTACAAAACCAACTTCAGCCGGAACATGTTGATTAAATATCACACGTCCTACCGTTGTTTCAATCAGCTTGTGTTCCAGCAATCCATCTGAGTTGCGGATATTCGTTTTTACTTTTATCCACGCATGCATATCCACAACACCTTCGTTGAAGGCAATGATAACTTCCTCGGCAGAATAAAATATTTTCCCTTCTCCTCTTACTATTTCTTTATCAGTTGTCCTTTTGCCCTTGGTAATGTAATAAAGACCCAACACCATGTCCTGGGAAGGAAGAGTGATTGGCGTACCGTTTTGCGGATTCAGAATGTTATGAGAAGCCAGCATCAGTAACTGAGCTTCCAGAACTGCTGCATGGCTCAGCGGCACATGCACCGCCATCTGGTCACCATCAAAGTCGGCGTTGAAGGCTGTACACACCAGTGGGTGTAATTGTATCGCCTTCCCTTCAATTAGTTTAGGTTGAAAAGCCTGGATAGATAAACGGTGCAGCGTTGGGGCACGGTTTAGCATTACCGGGTGTCCTTTCAAAATATTTTCAAGAATATCCCAGATAACCGCTTCTTTTTTATCCACTAATTTCCTTGCACTCTTCACTGTTTTTACAATGCCTCTTTCAATCAATTTACGAATGATAAAGGGCTTGAATAATTCGGCGGCCATATCTTTTGGCAAACCACACTCATGCAGTTTCAGTTCAGGACCTACAACAATTACAGAACGACCGGAATAGTCAACACGTTTACCAAGTAAATTCTGACGGAAACGACCCTGCTTACCTTTTAATACATCACTCAATGACTTTAATGCCCTTCCACCTTCTGCTTTTACTGCATTTGATTTGCGGCTGTTGTCAAACAATGAGTCAATCGCTTCCTGCAACATCCTTTTTTCATTACGAAGGATGACTTCAGGTGCTTTAATCTCCAGCAATCTTTTTAAACGGTTATTACGGATAATAACACGACGATAAAGATCATTTAAATCAGAAGAGGCAAAACGACCACCATCCAGCGGTACTAAAGGACGCAGTTCAGGTGGAATAACCGGAATATATTGCATTACCATCCATTCAGGACGGTTATTGATTCTTGTATTGGCATCACGGAAAGCCTCTACTACACTTAATCGTTTCAGTGCATCGGCCTTGCGTTGCTGAGATGTTTCGGTGGCCGCTGTATTTCTCAGATCAAATGATAATTGGTCGAGGTTAATGCGCTGTAACATATCATGCACAGCTTCTGCACCCATCTTTGCGATAAACTTATTTGGATCATCATCGGGCAGAAATTGATTATCCTTTGGCAAAGTATCCAGTATATCCAGGTATTCTTCTTCCGTCAGCAGATCGCCGGGGTTTTGACCTTTATCTGCACGAATACCCGACTGGATTACAACAAAACGTTCATAATAAACGATAGTTTCCAATTTTTTGGAACTAACGCCCAGCAGGTAACCAATTTTATTGGGTAATGATTTGAAATACCAGATGTGAACAACAGGTACTACCAGTTTGATATGACCCATCCTTTCTCTCCTGACTTTCTTTTCTGTTACCTCCACTCCGCAACGGTCGCAAACGATACCTTTGTAACGGATACGTTTGTATTTTCCGCAGGCACATTCATAATCTTTTACAGGGCCAAAAATTCTTTCACAAAACAAACCATCTCTTTCAGGTTTGTAAGTGCGATAGTTGATTGTTTCGGGCTTTAATATTTCACCATAACTTCTTTCTAAAATTGTATCCGGTGAAGCAAGACCGATGGTGATACTTGTGAAAGCTGCTTTGGGACGATTTTCTTTTCTGATAGACATATTATTTTGAGCTTTTACTGTGAGCCTTTAGCTATTAGCCAAGGGCTTTACTTAAAATACTTTTAATTCAAATTCAATGCGTGTCAGCTAACAAACAGCTTAAAGCTATCGGCTAACAACTTTCTCTTATTCAAATTTGAGATCTAAACCAAGTCCTCTTAACTCATGTACCAACACATTGAATGATTCAGGAACACCGGCCCTTGGCACATTCTCTCCCTTTACAATTGATTCATAAGTTTTGGCCCGGCCAATAATATCATCTGACTTAATGGTCAATAATTCCTGAAGAATGTTTGATGCACCATACGCTTCCAGTGCCCATACTTCCATTTCTCCAAAACGCTGACCACCAAACTGGGCTTTACCACCCAAAGGTTGTTGTGTGATCAGGCTGTAAGGTCCAATTGAACGGGCATGCATTTTATCATCCACCATGTGGTGAAGTTTGATGACATAAATGATTCCAACTGTAGCTTTCTGATGGAAACGTTCACCGGTTTCACCATCATATAAATAAGTATGACCGTACATTGGAATTTCTGCCTGCTTGCAATACGCAGCAATTTCATCCACTGTAGCTCCGTCAAAAATAGGTGTGGCAAATTTCAATCCCAGCTTTTCGCCTGTCCAGCCAAGAATCGTTTCATAAATCTGACCGAGGTTCATACGACTTGGCACACCCAATGGATTCAACACGATATCAACCGGGGTTCCATCTTCAAGGAACGGCATATCTTCCTGGCGAACGATCTTGGCAACAATACCTTTGTTACCGTGACGACCAGCCATTTTATCTCCCACTTTCAGCTTACGCTTAACAGCGAGGTAAACTTTTGCCAGCTTCAATACACCGGCAGGTAATTCATCACCAATGCTGATGTTGAACTTTTCTCTTTTATAACGACCCAACTCTTCGTTAAACTTAATATTATAGTTGTGCAAAAGAGTATTGATATGGTCATCCACTTTTTTATCACTTGTCCAACCCAGCGGATTAATGTTTGCATAATCGAGACCCCGGAGGTTTTTTTCTGTGAATTTTGCTCCTTTGCCAATTTGGATTTCGCCAAAATTGTTACTTACACCGGCAGATGTATGATTAGCCAGAAGGGTTGTCAGTTTTTCTAGTAACACTTCTACCAGATCAATTTCATTCTTCTCATGTGTTTTTTCCAGTTTCTCAATCATTGCCCTTTCTCTTACTTTCGCATTCTTATCTTTCTTTGCCCGCTGGAATAATTTTTTACCGATCACAACACCTTCCACTCCGTTAGGAGCTTTTAATGAAGCATCTTTAGCATCACCGGCTTTATCACCGAAAATGGCCCTGAGTAATTTTTCTTCAGGTGTAGGATCACTTTCACCTTTTGGTGTAATCTTACCGATTAAGATATCTCCTTCTTTCACCTGTGCGCCGATTCTGATAATTCCATTTTCATCCAGGTCTTTAGTTGCTTCTTCAGATACATTTGGAATATCAGGTGTCAGTTCCTCCTCACCCAACTTGGTATCTCTCACTTCCAGTTCATATTCGGAAATGTGCACAGAAGTAAACATATCTTCCTTCACTACTCTTTCACTGATAACAATAGCATCCTCGAAGTTGTAGCCCTTCCATGGCATAAATGCCACTTTCAGATTTTTACCGAGAGCTATCTCGCCATTCTGTGTAGCATATCCTTCTGTCAGGAAATCCCCTTTCTTTACCTTCTGTCCTTTCTTTACAGCAGGATTCAGGTTGATACAGGTTTCCTGGTTTGTTTTAATGAATTTAGTAAGCTTATAAATTCTCAGGTCATCTTCAAAACTCACTAATTTTTCCTGTGTATCCCGGTCGTATCTGACATGAATTTCATTGGCATCAACAAATTCAACGGCACCATTACCATCAGCATGAATCTGTATTCTTGCATCGCGGGCCGCTTTGCCTTCCAGACCGGTGCCTACAATAGGTACATCGGCACGGATAAGTGGTACAGCCTGCCGTTGCATGTTAGAACCCATCAGGGCACGGTTGGCATCATCATGTTCAAGGAATGGAATTAATGAAGCACTTAAACCAACAATCTGGTTGGGTGCCACATCCATAAATTCCACATCGTTTTTATCCAGGATCGGAAAATCACCGGTTTCCCGGCTTACAATTTTTTCTTCTGTGAAATTTCCCTTTTCATCCAGTGGAGTATTTGCCTGTGCAATTTTTGCCAGGTCTTCTTCTTCCGCACTAAGGAAAGTTAATTCCTTCATGCTGACTTTTCCTTCATGCACTTTGCGATAAGGAGTTTCAATAAAACCCATATCGTTAATTTTGGCATGCACACAAAGTGTAGATATCAAACCAATGTTGGGTCCTTCAGGGGTTTCAATAGTACACAAACGACCATAGTGAGAGTAGTGTACGTCACGAACCTCGAAACCTGCTCTTTCACGACTCAATCCACCTGGCCCGAGTGCTGAGATACGACGTTTGTGCGTTATTTCTGATAAAGGATTTGTCTGATCAAGAAACTGGGACAACTGAGATGTTCCGAAGAAAGAATTAATTACAGAGGAAAGTGTTCTTGCATTAATCAAATCAACAGGAGTAAATACCTCATTGTCTCTAACATTCATTCTTTCACGGATTGTTCTGGCCATACGGGCAAGACCAACACCGAACTGAGCATACAATTGTTCGCCAACTGTACGTACACGACGATTGCTCAGGTGATCAATATCATCAATCTCAGCCTTGCCATTTGTTAACCGGACCAGATATTTGATGATCAAAATAATATCTTCTCTTGTCAGCACTTTCTTCTCAATCGGCTGATCGATATGTAATTTTCTGTTGATTTTATACCGGCCAACTTCGCCAAGGTCATAACGTTTATCACTGAAAAATAATTTATCAATGATACCACGGGCTGTTTCATTATCAGGTGCATCAGCACCCCGCAACTGGCGATAGATAAACTGAACCGCCTCCAGTTCACTGTTTGATGTATCCTTATTCAGGGTATTGTAGATGATTGCATAATCACCTCCCACATCTTCCCGTTGAATAAATACACTTTTTACATCCAGTTCAGTAATAGTTGAAATGGCCTCTTCATCCAGCACGGTATCTCTCTCCATTACTATTTCATTGCGCTCAATAGATACAACCTCACCGGTATCTTCATCCACAAAATCTTCCACCCAGGTTCTGAGCACTCTTGCAGCAAGACGCTTGCCTACATATTTACCCAGCGTTTTTTTATCTGCTTTCACTTCATCTGCCATGCCAAATAGTTCAAGAATATCCTTGTCTGTTTCATAACCAATGGCACGAAGCAAAGTAGTAACAGGAAATTTCTTTTTACGATCGATGTAAGCATACATCACATTATTAATGTCCGTAGCAAATTCCATCCAGGCCCCCTTGAAAGGAATTACCCTGGCAGAATAAATTTTGGTACCGTTCGGGTGAACAGACTGGCCAAAGAACACACCCGGCGAACGATGAAGTTGTGATACAACCACCCTTTCGGCTCCGTTGATAACGAACGTACCACGGGGTGTCATGTATGGAATGTTTCCGAGAAACACATCCTGAACAATTGTCTGAAAGTCCACATGCTCTTCGTCATTACAACTCAAGCGAAGTTTAGCTTTCAGAGGCACTGCATAGGTGAGCCCTCGTTCCATACATTCCTCGATTGTATACCGGGGTGGATCAATGAAATAATCAAGAAATTCCAATACGAAAATGTTCCGGGTATCCGTAATCGGAAAATTTTCTTTGAACACACGGAACAATCCCTCAACATTTCGCCTGTCCGGGGTTGTTTCCAATTGGAAAAATTCTTTAAATGATTGGATCTGTACTTCAAGTAGGTCGGGGGTCTCAGCCAAATGCCTGATTTTACCGAAATCCACCCTTTGATTCATTTTAGTAGAGGACATATGTGTAATTACCAGTTTTTACGAGACTGAGGACGTACAAATCACTAACAGGCTTTTGAATCAGGAGAAGCAAAAGTCTGTGAGAATCAACTATTTGAACATGATTTGAAGCGTCAAAATATTATTGGCCAAAATAAAGGATGGCAAAGGTAAGGATTTATAATTCCTGAACAAGAAAAATTTGCCAACAAGAACCCGGCCAAAAATACCTTAATGTGGATATTTTTCAAGCTGTTATATTGTTGTAAATTGAATCAAACCTTGGCTATGAAATGGAAAGAATTTTTAACTGACTACCTTAGTTTCACCCGCCGCGACAGGATAGGAATCTTGATAATCCTGGCATTGTTTCTGATAATTTTTTTTCTGCCAAAATTAATCTCCACAAACGCCAAAGCAAAACCTGTCAATAAAGACACAACCTGGATGGCTGCTCTAAATAAACTGGAGCAACAAGAAACTGATAATAACAATCAGCAATACAGGCAGTATAATGATGATAACAGCAATAACTACCAGTATGATCGTTCCATCAGCAATTATTATGGAAAGCCAAAAGGAGAGCTATTTTATTTTGATCCCAACACTTTATCAGCAGAAGGATGGCAAAGATTGGGATTAAGGGAGAAAACGATTCACACCATTCAAAACTATCTCGGCAAGGGTGGCCACTTTAAAAAACCAGAAGACCTGCAAAAAATTTATGGACTTTTCCCCAATGAATATGAAAGAATTGCTCCTTATATAAAAATTGAACTGGCCGGCGAATCAAAAACCTATAAAGACGTTACTGATAAACCGCAAACTGAAAATCAGCCTGCAAAAACTTATACTCCGCGATACGCTGTTATTGATATTAATTCAGCAGACACAACGGCTTTCATTGCTTTGCCAGGTATCGGTAGCAAACTGGCAGCAAGGATTGTAAACTTCAGGGATAAATTAGGCGGCTTTTATTCTGTGGCGCAGGTTGGTGAAACTTATGGTTTGCCAGATTCTACTTTTCAGAAAATAAAACAATACCTGAAACTTGAGAATACTTCTATCCGAAAAATCAATATCAACACAGCAACAGTTGATGAATTAAAAGCTCACCCATATATCAAATGGGCTCTTGCCAATCCGATTGTTGCTTACAGAAATGAGCATGGGCCCTTTGCAAAACTGGAAGATATTAAGAAAGTGATGGCGGTAACGGAAGAGGTTTATAATAAGATTGCCCCGTATTTAACTACCCAATAAAAAACCCTCCGCTATACGAAGGGTTTAAATATCATTCCAGTAAACAGAATTAAGCTATTTCAACTTCAGCGCCTGCATCTTTCAGCTTTGCAACAATTTCTTCAGCTTCTGCTTTGGAAATGCCTTCTTTGATGTTCTTAGGTGCTCCATCAACAAGGTCTTTCGCCTCTTTCAAACCAAGACCGGTTAAATCTTTTACGATTTTAACTACGTTTAGTTTGGAAGCGCCACCACTCTTCAACAAAACGTTGAATGCAGTTTTTTCTTCCACTGCGGCTGCGCCACCACCATCACCAGCGGCTACCATTACTGCTGCTGCTGCCGGCTCGATGCCATATTCTGTTTTTAAGAAGTCGGCTAATTCCTGAACTTCTTTTACTGTTAAGGCTACAAGGCCTTCTGCTAATGCTTTTACGTCTGCCATTTTGTTTTAATTTTTTCCGTCTTCATTTTGTTGTCTTTAATCTGAAACTAAAGCCATCAATCCGACGGAGGTTTAAAAAAATTGTTTGTTTATAGTTAAGCTTTATGCTTATTACTCAATTATTCAGCTGCTGCAACTTCTGATTTCTTTTCTGCATTATGCAGTAAAGCAGCAATAACTCTCTTGGCTGGTGATTGCAACAGGCCAATTACTTCTCCGATCAATTCGTTCTTCGTCTTGATCTTCGTTAATGCCACCAGTTGGTTATCTCCCATGTACACATCTCCATTAATGAAAGCGGCTTTCATCACCGGCTTTTCACCACTGGTTTCCTTACGGAAGGAACTGATGATTAACGCCGGGTTTTTCGGATTCTCTGAAAACATCAGGGCGGTTACTTTATGCAACGAATCATACATTCCTGCATATTTTTCACTATCCAGTGATTCCAGTGCTTTTTTTATGAGAGAGTTTTTTGCCACTTTCATTTCTACCTGTTTGCTAAAACAGGCACGGCGCAATTTACCTACCTGTGCTACTGTCAGTGATTCTGTATCGGTAACATAGAAGTTATTATACTGAGAGAACTTTCCTTTCAGTACTTCTATCACTTCATTTTTTTGATCTTTAGTCATTTTATTTATTTTAACCCGCCAGTTGGCGGACGTTAGCAATGATTTTAATGAACAAATGTTTTTGCATCAATAGTAATACCAGGGCTCATCGAACTCGCCATACTGACCCCTCTTACATAAGTTCCTTTAGATGATGAAGGCTTTGCTTTCAAAATAGCATTGATCAGTTCCTGGCTGTTTTCAGCAATTTTTTCCGGTGTAAAACTTATCCGGCCGATAGAAGCATGAATGATTCCTACTTTATCAACCTTGAAAGCAATCTTTCCGCCTTTTACATCATTGATGGCATTGGCCACATCATTAGTAACAGTTCCTGTCTTGGGATTTGGCATCAGGTTTCTTGGTCCCAACACTTTACCCAGCTTACCAATTTTTGGCATCACTGAAGGAGTAGCGATGATAACATCAACATCTACCCAACCGCCTTCAATTTTTGTAACAAATTCTTCGAGGCCTACATAATCAGCGCCGGCTGCTTTTGCTTCAGCTTCCTTATCTGGTGTGCAAAGCACCAGCACCTTTTTGGTTTTACCCGTTCCATGAGGCAGGGATACGGTACCACGGATAGCCTGATCGGCTTTCTTTGGATCAACACCCAAACGGATATGAATATCTACGGAAGCATCAAATTTGCAGGTGGTAATTTGCTTTACCAATGCAGATGCTTCTTTTAATGTGTATGCTTTGTTGCCATCAACTTTTGTTTCTGCAACTTTTCTTTTTTTACTGATGAATGCCATTGTAATTCGTTTTAAAAATCAAGGTTTTAATTTTCCCATGGAGCTTTACCTTCCACTGTCAGACCCATACTACGGGCCGTTCCGGCAACCATTTTCATGGCGCTTTCTATAGTAAAACAGTTCAGGTCGGGCATCTTATCTTCAGCAATTGCTTTTACCTGATCCCAGTTTACTTTGCCAACTTTCGTACGGTTGCTCTCTTTGGAACCTTTTTGAATTTTTGCCGCATCCATCAGTTGAATTGCTGCCGGAGGGGTTTTGATGATAAAATCAAAACTCTTGTCGGTATAAACTGTAATTAATACGGGAAGAACTTTCCCTTGTTTGTCCTGTGTTCTTGCATTGAACTGTTTGCAGAATTCCATGATATTGACACCCTTGGAACCCAGTGCAGGACCGATCGGAGGTGCAGGATTGGCCTGACCACCCTTGCATTGCAGCTTTACAAAGCCGCTGACTTCTTTTGCCATTTTTAATCTTTTTTTGGTGTTAACGACTTTTCATTCGCCAGCTGGCGAACTACTTAGTCTCCCAATCCGATAATTACCGGATTCCTCACCCGCCATTGGCGGATTTCAAAAGAACTAATTGGGGCGGCAAAGATAAGTGACTTTATCGAAAAAAACGATTCTTTAATGAACAAAAATTGATGTAGCCCATGCATTTTTTGTGCCATCGGTCAAAGATGTAGCTGCTCCATTTTTCCAATATTTTGCTTTATTAGCATTACTTCCATCCTTCTCAAGACCTGCTGCATATATATCACTGCCTGAAACAAATATTGATCTGACTGAACCGTCAGTCATTCCATTTGTCAAAGTTGTAGCTGCTCCATTTTTCCAATACTGCAAAGTATAACCACTATTATTCCCATTTTTTTCCTCTCCACCTATATACACATCCGCACCAGAGACAAAGATTGAAAAAGCATATGCTTCACGGGTGCCATCAGTTAGCGGAACCTGCATACCATTTTTCCAATATTTAGCCACAAATGCACCACCCGTAACTTGGTATCCGGCTACATATACATCAATACCAGATACAAAAATCGATGTTGCATAAGAACTGTTTTGGCCAGTAGCTGAAGGTGGTAATGTTACGGGAACTCCGTTATTCCAATATGTTGCAGAAGTTCCAGAAAGATTGCTTATGTTTCCGGCTACATAAACATCATTTCCTGAAACAAAAATTCCCGAAACATGGGCATTATCCGGTCCATTTGTAAGAGTTACCGGGATGCCATTCTTCCAGTATTTAGCCACATTGGCTGTTCCATTATACTCAGTTCCACCAGCATAAATGTCATTTCCTGAAATGAATAGGGAAGTTATGCTTGCATTCTGCTGACCATTTGATAGTATTATCGGTGTTCCATTTTTCCAGATCTTTGCCACCGCCACAGTGCCATTAGATTCATTCCCTCCTACATAAATATCATTTCCTGAAACGAAAATAGAGCTAGCGGTTGCAGCTTTGGTACCATCAGTAAGGGAAACGGCTATATTATTTTTCCAATACTTTGCCACATTAACTATTCCATTATTCTCAAACCCTGCAACATAAATATCGGGAGCCTTAGGATTATTAGAATTTTCTGTTTTACTGCAGCTCAGATTAACAATCGAAATAATAACTGTTAAACTAATAAGTTTGGCGATACTGTTTATTTTATTCATTAAATATTAATTTTTTCATTAACAACATCTAATATACTCCAAAAAAAATTATAAATATTTCCACAAATTGGCATAATTCCCATTGACATAACTAAAAAGAACTAATTAGAACAAAGTTAATAAGGATTATATGATAAATTTAAGTAGATTTTTCCAAAATTATTTTATGCACTACTTTCAGGCCGGTTGCAGGCTGAATTATGAAAACATGGTAAATAATTTCGTATAAATCCTACTTAAAAATAAACGTAGTCGATCCCAAAAAAATCATTTTAAAACAGTCATAAATGAAACTCTTTTTTATTCGGCATATCAAAATCACATTTATCTACTTAAGGCTTCATGTATTCTTCAATCTCTTTTCTGGCTTTTTCTCCAACCTGAATTATCTCTCCAAACTATCATTCTGGGCAAATAAGAACAGAAAAATTGAATACAATGATTTTCCTTCCAGGTGGAATTATGAAAAGAGATATCCCATGTATCAATGGGTTTTGGAAAAAGAAAACCTGATCTTGAACCCGGTTAACTATCTTGAGTTTGGCGTAGCAAACGGGCAGTCTTTCCGATGGTTTTTGTCTCAAATTACGAATCCCGAAAGTCGTTTTTATGGCTTTGATACATTTACGGGGTTACCGGAAGATTTTGGTGTATATAAAAAAGGGATGTTTAATAATAACACACAACCTCCTCAAATTGATGACAAAAGAGTAAAGTTTTACCAGGGTTTATTTCAGCAAACTCTTCCTGGTTTTTTGAATGAATTAAATAATACCAGAAGAAATATTATTATGATGGATGCAGACCTGTATTCTGCAACGCTATATGTCCTCACCTCATTAGCTCCTTTTCTGAAAAAAGACGATATAATCTTCTTTGACGAATTTGCTGTTCCTACCCATGAGTTTAAAGCTTTTCATGATTTTGTTCAATCTTACTACATTAACTTAAAACTCATCGCAGCTGCTAACAACTACTATTTTGTAGCATTTAAAGTGGTTTAATACTCCTGCCAGCATAATGTAATTTCAACAAAAAACCATCCCGACGTTTATAACCGGGATGGCTTCAATATCTCGCTGAATCACTTTTAACTGATCTTCTCCACCTGCATATAATTCAATTCCACCGGTGTAGAACGGCCGAATATTTTTACCGTTACTTTTAATTTTTTCTTTTCATCATTTACTTCCTCAATCACACCATTAAAGTCATTGAATGGACCTTCAATGATCTTAATCGTTTCTCCCACAATAAATGGTTCACTCATGCTGGTTCCACCGGCCTCAGCCATCTCATCCATTTTGCCCAGCATCTTGTTCACTTCGGCTTTACGCAAAGCAATCGGATTTTCTTTGCCTAAAAAATGGATTACGTTGGCAGTATTTTTAATAACATCTCGCAGATCATCACTCAGCTTACCCTGTGCAATTTCAATCATTACATAGCCGGGATAATAGTTTCTTTCTCTCACTACCTTTTTTCCATTGGCCACTTTATACACTTTCTCAACAGGCAGGAAAACCTGTTTTACAATCTCACTCCAGCCGCCACGGGAAATTTCCTTGTCAAGGTATTCTTTTACTTTTTTTTCTTTCCCGCTAATTACCCGCAGCACAAACCATTTGGTATCCTGTTGAATATTTTCGGTATTTGTTGTTGTGTCCATTATTTTATTTGTTCAAAATATTATAAACAAATTTGAGCCCGTTACCGGCCACAAAATCCATCGCCAGCACAATAAATGTAATGACCAGGGTAGCTGCCAATACAATCATAGTTGATTGCTGAAGCTGTGGCCAGGTAGGCCAGGTAACTTTTTCTGTTAGCTCTTTGAAAGACTCTTTGAGATAAGTTGTGATCTTGTTCATGATTGTTCGATATTTAATTGTAAGGAGCAATACTTGGAACCCAGCCCCTAAATTTCAAATATTATTAAGCACGGGCACTAGGATTCGAACCCAGATCTAAGGTTTTGGAGACCTTCATTCTACCATTGAAATATGCCCGTAGAAAGCTAAAAGCTATTCCGTGTTACCGAAACAGCTTTTAGAATTATGTCGCAAAGATATAAAATCTTTACAATGCTTATGGCTAAAAGCTTATAGCTTATAGCTTATCTTCTTATTTCAAAATCTCAGTTACCTGACCAGCGCCAACTGTACGGCCACCTTCACGAATCGCAAATTTCAAACCTTTTTCCATTGCAATTGGTTGAATCAACTTAACAGTCAATGATGTATTATCACCCGGCATTACCATTTCTGTTCCGGCAGCCAGTTCCACCTCACCTGTTACGTCGGTAGTACGGAAATAGAACTGCGGACGGTATTTCTGGAAGAATGGAGTATGACGACCACCTTCTGCTTTGCTGAGAACATATACTTCGCATTTGAACTCAGTATGCGGAGTGATTGACCCTGGTTTTACAATAACCATACCGCGGCGTATTTGAGTTTTCTCAATACCACGGAGGAGTAAACCAGCGTTGTCACCAGCTTCACCCTGATCAAGCAATTTGCGGAACATTTCTACACCTGTACAAACAGAAGCAAGCGGAGCATCCAGCAACCCAACTATTTCAACCGGCTCACCTACTTTAATACGACCTCTTTCAATACGACCTGTAGCAACAGTTCCACGACCAGTAATAGAGAATACATCCTCTACTGACATAAGAAATGGCAGATCAACAGGACGAGCAGGCAGAGGGATATAATCATCAACTGCTTTCATCAAATCTTCTACGTCTTTCACCCATTTTTCTTCACCCGCCAATGCACCAGTGGCCGAACCTCTGATAATTGGGGTATTAGCTCCATCAAAACCATAGAAAGTCAGCAGATCCCTGATTTCCATTTCTACCAGATCCAGAAGTTCAGGATCATCAACCAAATCAACTTTATTCATAAACACAACCATACAGGGTACACCAACCTGGCGGGCCAGTAATATGTGCTCTTTGGTTTGAGGCATCGGACCGTCAGTGGCAGCCACAACTAAAATGGCTCCATCCATTTGCGCAGCACCCGTAATCATGTTTTTAATATAGTCTGCGTGACCGGGACAGTCAACGTGAGCATAGTGACGCTTGTCCGTTGAATACTCAACGTGAGCCGTGTTGATTGTGATACCACGTTCCTTTTCTTCAGGAGCAGCATCAATTTCTTCATACTTTTTTGCAGTTGCCATACCTTTCTTTGACAGAATGGTAGTAATAGCAGCAGTCAAAGTTGTTTTGCCATGGTCGATGTGACCAATAGTACCAACGTTAACGTGGGGTTTGTCCCGCTTAAATGTTTCTTTAGTTGCCATCTTTATCTGTTTTTAGGTTGTGTTATATTATTAATTATGATCTTTATTACTATTTTTTATGAAGCCAGCAAAATTACTTCTTTCAACTTTTGTTGGAACGATCCATTCATCTTTCTATACTTCACCCAGCAAACTTCGACATACCCTCTGATCGCCATGTCATCAGCATTTGTCGAAAGATGAGCCGTTAAAGGGAATTGAACCCTTGACCTCTTCCTTACCAAGGAAGTGCTCTACCACTGAGCTACAACGGCTTTTTATGAGTCATTGAGGTCAGTGGGTCATCCAGGTCATATAGGTCATCTTCTGACTCATTGACTAATTTGACTTTTTTGACTCGCCCTGAGCGGAAGACGAGGCTCGAACTCGCCACCTATAGCTTGGAAGGCTATCGCTCTACCAAATGAGCTACTTCCGCTTGTCCGCCATACTTATGCATCGGCGGATAAAACTTTTTAAAGAACTTTTCTATTTTACCAGTCCACCACAGCTAATGCTTTGGCGAACAATGTGGGCAAGGATGGATTCGAACCACCGAACTCCGAAGAGGACAGATTTACAGTCTGTTGCCGTTGGCCACTTGGCTACTTGCCCAACTATGAGCCACTTGTCGGAATCGAACCAACGACCTACTGATTACAAATCAGTTGCTCTACCAGCTGAGCTAAAGTGGCATCTTAAATGCCCGCCCTCCTCCTTTTGGCCTACGGCCGCTGCCTTCGCCAAAAGCTGCGCTTTCAGTCTAATCAGTGCTCAGGATATTATGGCGGTCGAAACAATAAAGATCTACCCCTATTTAAGGGGAGGCAAAGGTAAGGGAAATTGATAATCGGAAAAATTTTGTGCTGGATTTTTTTGCTTGTATTCAGCCACTTGCAAATTAATGATTTTAGAATTACAAACTATTCAAGAACACCGACACCTTTTAGATAATTCCGGCATGCTTCACAGTATGAATTTCCATCATCAAGGTTCATTTTTCCTTCTGCATCCTTCATGATACAATTGGCAACAGAGCAATGTTCCAGTCCATAGGTATGGCCTATTTCATGCAAAGCCAGGGTAATCATCCTTTGAATAAAATCTTTACCGGATATTTTATTTTTCCCTGCACGAAAAGAAGAAATTACACATGCTTCACCGGGACAATCTCCCAATCCGAGAATTCCCCAATTTACATGAGGCTCTTTCTTTGTAGATATGTCTTTTGTTGTTACTCCTATTATTTTTTCAAACCTTCCATTATTTATTTGCCCCAAAAACACAAGAAGACTATCAGCAATATACCGTTGCCTCGGTTTGTAAAAAGCAAAAGAAGGAAGCTCCGCTTCATCTAGTATAGTAATTGCAATGACCAGATTTTTTTGCAACCCGTTTTTTATTTTTTTAAGAACCCCACTATCAACTCCTTTAAAAGGAACTATCGCCAGTGAATGATTTTCTTTTGTACCAAAATTAAGGCTATGCAAAGAATCAGGAATTTCATCTTCGCCCTTTATATTACAGGAGAATGAAATGATGATGGCAAAAAGGGTTATGAAAAACCGGGGATGCATAATAGCTTTATTCCCAAAACATTTTTAAGTAACCTGGTAAAATAAAAAAGACCCCAAATTGCGGGGTCTTGAATGCTATTAAGCAGCTTTTCTTTCCTTATTTTTTTTAATTTGAGTTACCAATGAGTCGAAAGCTTCATCAAACGACTCTTCAAAAGATTTACTGGTTGATTTAACAAAAAAATTCTGACGGGGTACATGCACCCTGATCTCAGCGATCTTGTCTTTTACGGCATGAACTACATTGTCGAGTTTCAGAAACACATTTACCCGGATGATGCGATCGGTGAAATTGTTTAATTTTTGCAACTTCTGGCTGACATATTCAATCAACCTGCTGTCCGCATCAAAATGAACTGTTTGAATGTTTACGTTCATAGTCATCGTGGTTTTAACAGTGAAACAATAAATAAAGAACTTTAGGAAACCTGTTTTCTTAGGGGTCGGGTTCTTTTGTCAGGATTCAAGTTAAATCAAAAAGACGTTTCCCCAAAACAAAATTCTCCCGATTTTTTATTGTGCCAAGGGTAAATTTTAAGACTTTGGATGGGCTTTTTTATGAATTTCTTTTAATTTCCCGATCGTATTATGGGTATAAACCTGCGTGGAAGCAAGACTGCTGTGTCCCAATAGCTCTTTAACAGCATTCAGGTCGGCGCCATTATTCATCAGGTGTGTGGCAAAGGTGTGACGAAGTACATGTGGACTCTTTTTATCAAGAGTGCCGGCCATGCCCAAAACCTTATTGACCAGCAGGTAGGCATATTTCGGATACATTTTTTTCCCCTTCTCAGTTACAAGAAGTGTTTCATTCGTATTCCCAAATTCTTTCCTTTTTAGATCCTGGTAATTCCTGATAATTTCTACTAAACCCCTACTAACAGGAATAATTCTTTCCTTATTGCCTTTGCCAAGCACTTTTATCTGCGATCTGCCAAAATCAATTTGTCTGTCTTTCAGGTTTATCAGTTCACTTAGCCGCATCCCGGTTGCATAAAAAATGAAGACGAGCATTTTTGCATTGAGTGTTTTCCAGTTTTCTGTTGATTCACTCAACGTTTTCTCCAGGCTTTTTGTATCCTCTTCTTTTACAAAAACTGGCAGCCGTTTACCTATTTTAGGGCTAATGATTTTTGACATGGGTGAAGCCTGAATGACTCCTGTCCTCAAATAGTATTTAAAGAAAGACCGGAGGCTTGATATCTTTCGGTTAATTGATTTTGAAGCCAGGTTTTTCTCTTTAAGATTTGCCAGCCAACTACGCACATAAGTATGATTGATCTCATTTAGTGAAAGTGTTCCATATTTCACCTCCAGGTAATCAATAAATTCAAGCAGATCGGTTTGATAAGAGATAAGTGTATGTTGAGAATATCTTTTTTCATATTTAAGATACTCCAGAAAGGACCGGATGGATGAATGGGTTAGTAATGTCATTAAACTTCGCTAAGGCTTCGTCATATATAATAAAAAAAGACAGCTGCAAAGCTATAAAACTTTGCAGCCATCTCTTAATTATATTAACCGGGCAAATTAGCTTTCGATCTTGCCACTGACAATATTCTGCTTGTAAATTGCTTTCAGCACCTGGCCACGGCGTCTTACAGATGGCTTTATGAAGCACTGGCGTTCACGCAACTGCAGTAATACTTTCGACTTTTCGAATTTCTTTTTGTATTTCTTCAGTGCCTTGTCAATGTTTTCGCAATCTTTTGAATCAATAATCAGCATAAATTAAATACCTCCTTCGGTATGATTTTTAGGAACGCAAAGATAGGTGGCAAACCTGAAAAAAGAAAATAGAAATATAAATGATTTTTGGGGGCCTGTTTGAAGGCATTTTCGAATCCACTTGTATTGTTAAACAGGTCATTCCCAATGGATGGTATCTAAAAAATGCAGAAAGGACATAGCATAAATGCTGAATTTGATATGATTGGCAAGTATCTGCTCAGAAGATTATCTTTGAAAGAGAAATAACTAACCCAGATAATACCTGATGGATCCTGAAAATCCCCAAAGGCAACACTACTCTGCCCTGGATGGCTTAAGAGGGCTTGCTATATTACTTGTTGTAATCTATCACAACTTTGGATTTATCAATGTTTTCTTCTTTGGTTGGCTGGGAGTTGACCTGTTCTTTGTTCTTTCGGGTTTTCTGATTACTGACATTCTTTTAAATGCTTTAGGTAAACCCAATTACCTCCGAAATTTTTATATGCGGAGGGTTTTAAGAATATTTCCTTTATACTATCTCTGCCTGGTTATTTTCCTGCTGATCTTACCTTTATTTCCAGGTCATAAAGCAGCGCTAGGTTATTATTCAGATAACCAGGTATGGCTCTGGACTTACCTGCAAAACTGGTTGTATATTTTTAAACCCACCAGTTCTACAGATATTCTGCATCACTTCTGGTCATTGGCTGTTGAAGAACAGTTCTATTTACTCTGGCCACTTACAATATTACTTATCCGCAAGCCCAGGTTTCTCATCATGCTGCTAGCAGTTATCCTGCTTTCAGTTATAAGCCTGCGTTTTATTTTGTGGACCTATAAGATTGAAAGCTTAGCTTATTTTAACCTGTATACGTTTTCAAGAGTAGACGGTATTTGTATTGGAAGCATGCTGGCATTGATACAAAGAATTAATACCAACATATTGAGAAAATATACAACATTCATTGTGTTGGGACTGGCAGGAATGAATTTCCTGTTTTATTTCTTTAATCGTTATTATAATTTTTCTTTCCCTTACCTGGCCATCGTTGGCTATACTACTTTTGCCATTATGTTTGCCTTACTTGTATACGAAGGAATTGACGGCAGGAATAAAATCATAAACTTTCTTTTCAATAATGGTTTAATGAAATTTTTTGGCAAAATTTCTTATGGGCTTTATGTATATCACTGGCCAATATACATTTTGGCAAGTGGCATTATTGCTGAATGGGTGGGCAATGCTCTTCCCTTTTTGCCAGCCCGGATTTCAGCTTCATTTATCACGGCTTTAATTGCTGTTGGAATAAGTGTACTAAGCTTTAAATATTTTGAGAGTTATTTTATCGGACTCAAAAACAAATACAAGAACTAACAATGAAGAAACATATTGGTTAATCTGGCTGTATAATGGACATCTCTGAATTAAACAGGATAAAATCTTCTGCAAATTTTAAAAGACATCCCTGGGAAATAACCCGGGCAAAAGCAGTTCGCTATTTATTAAAAAAATATGAGACCCCCTTTTCTCATCTTGCAGATATCGGCAGCGGAGACATCTTTATCTTACAATCTCTGGCTGGAAATAAAACGGCCGATGCTTATAGCGCAATTGATTCGGCTTATACCAACGAACTCATTGATCAGTTAAAAAAAAATCATTATACAAGTGATATCAACTTTTACCCGGGAATTAACGAAACCGCGGGACATAAAAGCGATTGTGTTCTGCTTCTTGATGTATTGGAACATTGTGAAAATGACAAAGAACTATTACAACAGTTGATGTCCGAAAATTTTACAACCGGAAACAGTTTATTTTTCATTACGGTTCCTGCATTTCAAAAATTTTTTTCGCAACACGATATTCTCCTGAAACATTACCGCAGGTATTCCCGAAAACAAATAATGAAAATTTGCAAATCTCAGCAACTGGAAATACTCAGTAGCGGTTATTTTTTCTTTAGCCTGTTACCGGCAAGACTCTTTCAATTGTTCCTTGAAAAACTAAAACTCAGAAAAACAAAAAAATCTATTGATAACTGGAAAGGAAACAAATTCCTTACAAGAATAATTTCAAGTATTTTGTGGGCAGATTTCCGGGTTTGCCATTCGCTTTCAGGAATTGGCATTCACCTTCCGGGTTTATCCTGTTATTGTATATGCAGAAAATTGCCGTCATAATTCCCTGTTATAATGAAGCAAAACGTTTGCAGCCGCAGGCATTTGTTGGCTTCCTGCAGTCACATACCGATGCTGACTTGTTTTTTGTCAATGACGGAAGCACTGACCTTACTCTTTCTATATTAACTGAAATAAAGAAAAATTGCCCCGAACAAGTACAAATAATTTCTATTAATAAAAAAGGCGGCAAGGCCAATGCAGTGAGAGAAGGTTTGCTGGCAACCCAAAAAAAAACCAGTCATCATTATGTTGGATACCTGGATGCTGACCTTTCAACAAGCCTTACTGAATTTTACCGGCTGTACCAGGTTATTTGTAAAAGCGGAGTTGATTATTTATCAGGCTCACGGGTAAAAATGTTGCATACAAATATTGAACGATCTTTTTTCAGGCACATAACAGGAAGAATAATTGCAACGATCATTGATTCAAAATATAAGTTGGGAATTTACGACACCCAGTGCGGTGCCAAATGGTTCAAAACAGAATTGATTGATATTTTTTGTCAGGAAAAATTTATTACCAAATGGTTTTTTGACGTAGAAATCTTTCTCCGGATAAAAAAGAACATGCCGGAGGCCAAAGGAATTGAAGTGCCACTGGCCAAATGGAAAGACCCCGGTGGATCAAAAATAAATATTCTCGATTTTCCATTTGTTATAAAAGAGATATTTTCATTACGACGCAAGTATCGTAAACCCTGATATGACAATTACTATTCCATATATTGCCCCGGAAAATAAATACCGGCATTCATTATATTACTTACTGCTGCTTTTTCTTATTACGATAGTTGCTTACTGGCCATTAAGCTTTCATGTACTGAGTCTCAAAAATGATGCATTAAATTATTTTTTACCTGTAAGGCACCTGGTCAGCGAGTCCTATCACAATAATATTCTTCCGCTCTGGACTCCTTATCTGAATCTGGGCTATCCGCTGCATGGCGATATGCAATCAGGAGTATGGAACCCGATTGTTCAATTGTTTTCTTTTTTTGGCCCGTACACACTTTACACCTTGCAACTGGAAACGCTTCTTTATATATACCTGGGTGGAGCCGGAATGTTTTTTCTTTTAAAACATTATAAAGTTCATCCGACTGCCAACCTGCTGGCTTCTGTTGCTTATATGCTCTGTGGCTTTAATAGTGATTCGGCTCAATTCCTAAACTGGATTGCAGGAACAGCCTTTTTGCCCTTTGCTATTCTATTTTATTCCCGATGCCTGGAGGAAAAATCAATCAAACAGGGAATTTATACCGGCATCGCACTTTTCCTTTTATTCACCTGTGCATACCCAGCCGATTTTATTCTGACAGCCTACGTTCTGGCGGCAATGCTCATATATCATTTGGTCATGGCTTTCAGAGATAAGAAGAAATTTTTTACTGCTGATTTTTTTGTTTCGCATTTGTTTTTGGCCGTCATTTTTCTTGTTCTTTCCAGCCCTGCAATTTTATCATATTACCAAAGTCTTCCTTTAACTGAAAGAGGAAGCGGAGCCAGTTATTCAGAAGCCATGAGTAACTCATTGCACCCGGCATTGTTAAGCTCCTACACAACGCCGCTTTCAATTTGGAAAATGCCGGGAGTAGATACCACCGACCCACTTGAAAGAAACTCATACATCGGTCTTGCCGGAATTATTATTCTGATTGCAGGTTATTTTATAAAATTTCGTTCCCGTCTTGCTATATTCAGTAAATGGGCTGTCATTATCTTCCTTTTATTTAGTTTAGGAAAATGGGGCGGATTAAGATCGCTGGCATATTATGTTATGCCGTTGATGAATAGTTTTCGTCACCCGGCCAATGCAAGAATGTTTACCATCTTTTTCTCCTGTCTGCTAGTAGGTTTCAGTTTCGACAGTATCATAAAACAGCAAACAAATCAAAATAGTATTAAGAAAGACTTCCTGATTACATTGCTTGTTATGCTGACAGTTTTAATTTATTCGCTCTTTACACCATTTTCTTTTTTTAGTTCATCATCTTTTTCACAATTGTTTAATCCAAATAATGGCACAGGCATTATTAATTATTTAAAAGAAAAACTGGATGCAATCAGCTTTGCAGATATTACTGTTATCAATACGCTGCTGCAGTTGCCATTCTTCTACCTGCTATATAAATTCTTAATAAAGAAATTTAACCCGGGATATTTTCTCATTACCGCCATCATTAACGGTATCTTATTTACATTTCTTTTTCTCCCATTTACAGCAATAAAAAAAGAAACGGCAATTGGTACACAAAAAATAATAAACAGTTTTTTGGTTCAGGGATATCCTTTACCCAATCCTAATGAAACGCTGGAAAAAAACAGCGTTGACAACGAAAAGTATTTGGAGAAAATGGGATGTCTGAATCTTTACAATAAAAAAATTGGCCGGTCAGACTATAGAATCACTCCAAGCAACCTGTTATTGCAGAATAGTTTTTGGTTTGATGAAAAATTCAGGAACATGGTAATGAGATATCCTCTCATTTATAAAGCTGATTTCATTGCTGCAATCAATGATCGGTCAAGAGCCAAAGATGACACCCTCTCAAAATGGGCATTTATTAAAGACATTAAAGCAATAGAGGGATATTCAAAAAATGATTCTGTAAAATTCAACCTGTCAAAATTTGAGCCTAACCGGATTGAGTTAAGTATAAAAACCAATCAGGCCAGTTATATTGTTTTGCTTCAAAACTATTATCCCCGGTGGAAGGTAACTGTTGATGGTGAACTAACATCAGTTGAAAATACCAACATCAGTTTTATGGGATTTAGAATACCGGGAGGCGAACATAAAGTTGTAATTTATTACGAAGCCAACGATATAAGAACTGCATTTATCATCAGCCTTTCGCTTCTTTCAATCTTGCTTATTTATATTGTAATTGCAGAAACAAAAAAAAGAATTAAGCCTATTTCATAATATTTTTACCTGTCAGTGTTTTACTGATGGCCTCATCCATCAGCCTTTCAGCATAAGGCCTTGAAATTTCATTTAGTTCCTCAATTCTACTATGAATTTCATCTTTATCACCGCCATAAACCAGGTCAGTCAGTTTTTTAATAGCTGCTCTCGTTTCTGACAATTCCTTTTCTGTTAAATACGTTTTATTTTTAGTAATAAATTGTGTGGTTGTCGCAATTATCTGCCTTGCTTCCGTCTGTGCTTCTACCAATGCCCTTGTCTGCATATCTTCTTTTGCATGCGCAATAGAATCCATCAGCATTTTTTCTACTTCCGCATCGGTAAGTCCATACTGAGGTTTCACTTCTATGCTTTGTTCAATACCACTACGCAGCTCTTTTGCTTTTACTGTCAGGATGCCATCAGCATTTACCAAAAATGATACTTCCACTTTCGGTAATCCTGCGGGCATTCCAGGAATTCCAGTAAGATTAAATTCGGCCAGCTTCCTGTTATCTTTTACCAGGTCTCTTTCTCCCTGGAAAACTGAAATCCGCATACTGCCCTGTCCGTCTTTTTGTGTGGTGTATTGCCTTCCAACTTGCGAAGGAATTTTTGAATTACGGGGTATCAGTACATCCATTAATCCTCCCATTGTTTCTATGCCTAACGAAAGTGGTGTAATATCAAGCAATAAAAAATCTTTGTTGTTCCCTGCCAGGATATCTGCCTGTACGGCTGCACCCAAAGCAACTACTTCATCGGGATTTAGTGTATCATGAACTTTTCTTCCGAAAAAATTTCCGACGGCATTTTTGACAAGTGGAATTCTTGTTGACCCGCCTACCATTATCACTTCATCAATTTCATTGATGCTGATGTCAGCATCCTGCAATGCATTATTACAACACTGAATAGTTTTTGCAATGAATGGCTTTATTAATTCTTCGAGTTTTTCTTTTGTGAGAGAAAAATCATAACCTGCCACCCTGACGGCGAAGACTTCATTTGCACTAAGATATTTTTTTGCTTCTTCAGCCAGTAAACGTAATTCCTGCGCTACACTTTTATTCATCTGTAATTCATCAGAAGTTAATCCTACCTGCTCAGTCCAGAAGTTCATTATTACCCTGTCAAAATCATCACCACCGAGATAAGTATCTCCATTTGTAGAAAGTACTTCAAATATGCCGCTGCTGATACGAAGAATTGAAATGTCAAAAGTACCACCACCCAGATCGTAAACAGCCACCGTCTTCGTTTCATCTTTTCTCATACCTAGACCATACGCAAGGCTCGCCGCTGTTGGTTCATTTACTATCCGCAATACATCCAAACCGGCCAGTTTTCCCGCATCTCTTGTAGCCTGCCTCTGAGCATCATTAAAATATGCCGGCACAGTTATTACTGCTTTTGTTACCGGTGTTTTTAAAATATGTTCTGCCCTGTTTTTTAATTCTTTTAAAATAAATGATGATAACTCAACCGGCGAATAAAATTTATTTCCTGCCTGTATTTTTACCAGGCTCTCCGTATTGTCATCAATCACTTTATAGGCAAAAAAAGATGCATGCTCTTTCACATCACCGTATGATTTGCCCATCAATCTCTTTACTGAAAAAATTGTATTCTGTGGCTCGGTAATAAGATATTTTTTAGCCTCATCACCAACGGAAATAAGCCCGGCTTCTCCAAAATGAATGATGGATGGAACAAGGGCCGCTCCATTATGCTCTTTTAAAACAACCGGTTTTTTGGTATCCGGATGAATGACGGCCACCAGACTATTTGTAGTTCCCAAATCAATACCAACAATCATTTCCTGTTGCTGCAAATTGCCCGTTGCGATATTAATGCCAATCTTTGCCATAAACCAAAAAAAACAAATTACAAATCCCAAATTAAGATTTGGGGCAAATGTAACTACAAGCAGATTGTTTTCCTTACGAACTCCGAAAGAAAAAGTCTCCGTTTTTGGCGAAGACTTTGAAATTTGCTGTTTAGTATTTGTTATTTATTCTCTTATCTCATCAGGTACATTTTACCGTAACCCTTATTAAAGTATTTGTCGGTATTATCGCCATCAGCTCTGTATTTTTCCAATATCTTACCATCCAGGTTGGTGACAACACGGTAGAGATAGATGCCATTGGCCAGTTTTTGTCCATATTGATCGGTTCCATCCCACTTAAATTCTGTGATATTTCTTCCTACATGCACCGGCCCCAGTTCATCTTTGGTAATTTCTCTTACAATTTTGCCGGTAATAGTCATGATCTCTATTTTTAAATTCTGCGGCACCTGGCTACCTGTTACTGTAAATACAAATGCAGTAGAAGTAGTAAAAGGATTTGGATAATTCAGCATATTTGAAATCATCGGCTTATTGATAACTTCAAATATCACCCGGTATTGAATGGTACCAGCCGCATTATTGCTCTTGTCTTTTCCAGTAACAAGCATTTCATATTCACCATCCACCGGGAAATAAGGCCTGAAGTTAATAGCGGCAGTATTATCCACGTTAGGAGCCTGACCTGCCGGAGTAAATCTTACAGTATCGCTATTAAAATAAAATCTGCGCAGGCTACCATTGGGATAACGTACCTGTAAAGTAAGCAGGGATGTATCATCCAAAATCATCCAGCGGGCCTCATCCTTCAATTTAATAATAATGTCCGGTTTCGATGCAACAATATCCCTGTTCAGAATATGCACACCATCAAAAGTTACATCCAATAATGGATTAAGGCTATCGGGTTTGACATACAAATTTCTGAAAGCAAAATTGTTGAAATGATATTGCTCCGGTTGATCATTGTCTGGATTGGCCTCCAGATACATGGTGTTGAGTCCGGCAATAGTGGATGTGTTAATTACTGCACCTAACTGCAGGGTATCATTCACAGGCAATGGTCGTTTTCGGGGCAATGGTATTATATGCGGCACGTTATTTCTGTCTGTAATCACCAATTTTATTTTAAGGCTGTCGAATGGAACTTCGCTTATATTTTTAAAGGCTATTTTATAATCCATTGGTTCGCCAACATCAACCGTATCTTTTACCTTCAGATATATATTTGCTGCAATGGCGCCTTCTGGTACCGGTACATAAGTTATCCGCCAGTAGCGAAGCTGGTATGGCGTGAAGTGTATGCTATCCTGGGTACGAAGTCTTAATTTAACGTAAGGATATACAGTGGCATTGATTGAGGATACATCAAAATTCTGTTGCGATATTGTGATATTGCTGAATAATATTCCTTCCGCCCCATTATTATCTACGCCAATAACATCAACAGAGGTCACATCTCCGGGAGTTGATTCGCTGCTACCCCTCCATTTTAGTTGCTTCCATGCTTTAGCAGGCCCGAAAAGTGGAGATGTTACAAAGCCAAGAGTGTCTGTTGCAGGACAGTCAACCGATAAAGTAGGATTATCAAATACCCCTTCACCTACCAGCCATTTGGGAGTAAATGAAGGATCATTTTTCTTATAAACAAAGCCCCATGGTCTTGCCCTGTAGAATGAATCAATTCCCCCAAATCCGGCATTCTTCAGGTAATGATATAAAGAATTCCCTGCTCCGTATACAGACTGATCTGCTATCCAGTCGGCAATAAATCTTTGAGGGAAAGAGTTTGTATCAGGAAAAGTATTTTGATAGAGTGTAAAGTTTCTGATAACGACATAATATCCATCAGGGATGGAATCTTTCATGAAATTCATTGCCCTTTTTCTCCATACTGAATCAGTGTACCTGTATTCAAAATTAAATGGCCTGTAATTTCCAAAAAATAAAGGAGTGGCACTTTTATAAAGCCCTTCTCCCAAATTTGCAGGCCAGTTAGCCGGACTAACCTGGACATTTAACCAGGGCTTAAATGAAACCGGATTAAATACATTAAACACTACTGATTGGAAAAAGTTAGTTAATCTTATGGAAGCTATGCCATTTACTGCAACTGACAATGATGCTTCCTGAACAGCACCACTGGTAACCCAGGTGCCCATTCTAAGAAACAAATTATTATATATCGTGCCAAACTTTATAGTTCTGCTGGCAGAATCAAGCCAGACTCTGTCGTAACCGGATTTAGTATGCTGGTAAAAATGAGACTGATTAAAACCCGGGTCACTGGCGTTGGGACCAGTACTACTTAAATATACAAACGAAGATTTATTCCAAACTGGCTGACCACTGACCGGAACAGGCGCCACCCGCCAGTAATATACGGTACTGTCTGTAAAAGGAATTCCCGGAGAAAACTCCAGCACACCGCCGGATGAACTTATTGTCCGACTGATCTTAAACGGTGAGTTAAAGAATTCGGTTGTATCCATCTCCATTGTGTATTGCTTCATCCCACTAAAGGGATTGGCAGTGGAAGCAACCAGTTTAATATCCTGTTTGTTAACAATCGAATAGTTGTATGGATAAACCGGCCTTGCTTCGTCTTCATAAATATATATATCCTTGGTGATGCAATTATTCGTTTCATATAATTCATCTACATCATTATCTGCATCAACACAAATGCTTATTTTGTTTAGCCCTTTATCTCTTGTAGGAACAATATCAATATCATAATAAAGCGAATCAATATACCGGATACCGGGAATAGTATCCCTTCTGATAACTTGTGTAGTAAGATCAGGAAAAGTTCGCTTTACTTCAATAACAATATTTTTATCAATAGCCTTACCAAGATTCATAAACTTTGCATCCACGCTAAAATGCGTTTCAGCAACGGAAATAAAAGGTGGTATAATTTTAACCAGCTGATCTTCGATGACATAATCCGGTTTTGGCATGGAAATATCCATCTTAAGTGCCGGATCTCCGTGTAGCAAAGATTGTTCACAATGAAACCTGGCATAGAAATCATTTTGAGTAGTAATATTATAAACCTGTGTAATCGCCTCTTTCATTATTTCGCCCAGAGACTTTGCATAATGAGTCGTTGACAGCGCAGTATATGTTTTGGTGCTATAAATATTAAGGTAATTAACAATGCCCAGTGAAGTACTGGCTATAAAACCAATGGTGCCCCGCTGGTTGGCTAAAACAAATTTTTCTGAAAGTGTCTCTTTGGTTTGAAGGCGGAGCGTATTAAAATTAAAAAAATTACCGGCATTGCAACCCAATGCAATCATGACAGGGTATTTACCCGGATTATTATATTGATCAGGGTTATCCAGGTTGAATTCAAGCGTACTTGCTGATGAATGCCCGAAATAGGTAATTAATCCAATCCCCTCCTGGAAAAGATTATACAACCGTTCACTACTGGCTTGTGTCACGGGCTGCGCCGTGATCTTGCTGAACGTATTCACATTTGCTCCATAAAGTGTATCAACAATTATGTTCTTATATTGAGTCATATAGGCTTGCAATATGGCTCCCAAGGTAGAGTCACTGGCGCCAACTACATGTACTACATTTTTCATCCAGGCTTTATCACTGATAAGTGGCGATTGAAATGCCTGTTGCTGTTCGTACTGAAGTACTTTAGCCAGATAAATTGCTATCTCTCCGGTATTAATTACCGACAAACGACCAATTGGAATATTGGGAATTTCATTTAGGCCGGGATCGGCCGTAAGTAAATTGTCAGAAGCCGGAAAACCATATGTTGGAACAAAGGATAATTTATCAATATCTGGATTATTCTCATATACCCTGAATTGCACATAATTCAATCCTTTACCAATAAGAAATACATTTTTGATAGGTGCTGAAAAATTATTTCTTGCCCAACGGATAAAATTGCGGATGGAAAGAGGGTCATTTTTTATTCCCAATCCAAACTGATCAATCAACTGGTCAATCATATAAATTTTTGCATTATGACTGCCTCCGGCTACAGAACTTCGGTAAACCCGGTAATCTTCAACAGGATTTGGTGAACCTGTACTTAATGCCGGGTGAGTAATGATTAGATAATTACCCTGGTTAGCCGCAAGACCATAATTAACAAAATTTCTTTGCTGCATTGAAGTAACGGAATTAACCAGTGAAGGATTCTGGCTAAACAGTAATAGTTTACGGGAAGTTGCCGATGGTGCTAACAGCACTTTTGCCCGTGTGGGATCTGAAATATCACATACATATCTTTTCCCATTAGTAAAGTCATATACTACCGGACTTACAGCACCATAATTGAATCCTGTTATTTCAAGATAATTACCGGCAGGATTGGCAGGCAACTCAAACGAAAAATTAGTAGATAAATCACCAGACGGGAAGTTAAAAGTCCGGGCATAGGTCAATTCAACTTGTGCAACAACCATTCTGTCATTGGCAGCCGGGCAATTATTTTTTATTTCAACCGATGCCGATCCGCTGCTGATATTACTGACAGAAACAGGCAAACTTGTTTTTACATAATCAAAAAAATCCATAGTTATATCCGCACTATCAGTACCATTAGTTTTTACACTGAATTGTCTTGGATTAAGTGCATTACCGCTGGCATTAACTTTAAGTACCGGTGCCGGTGCCCCTGGGCCTGTATATGTACTCAAAGTAGATAACTCAATATATCTTGTTGCACCGGTACCAATATCGGAAGATGTCCATCCCTCACCCTGATCATAAACAGATGAATAAACATATGATCCTACTACAGCGGCATATCCCGGATTGATTGTTTCCTTAAAATATTTCCCGGAGGTAACCATAAAATATGGCTCTGGTGGAATGGCTGAAGGAAGACTATTTGCAGCCGGAGCCAGGCGAAGATTATTTCCGGCAGGATTTACGGTAAGAAAAAAAGATACAGTATCGGTTTCAAGACTCCATTTATCATTTAATTGAAAGTCCGGATAACGATACAACACACTATCTGCTTTTCCATCATTCATCTCCCCCCAAAATTCAATAAAATCTGTCCCCCCCATCGGCCCTGTTGGCACGGTAGTATATATCGGAACCTGTTGCCCGTTTCTCCAAAGTTGAAATTGTTCAGCAGGAATATTCCCTATACCCAATGAGGTAAGTGTGGGTTGACTGATCCTGTATAACCCCGTAGCCCCTACTTTAAATTTATAATAAGTACGGTTGTAATTTATCCATTCGTTATTAAATGCCTGCGAATACGCCAGGGCACTTGTAAATAGCAATATGGGAAGTAAAAATTTTTTCATTGACCAAATTTTTATCATCAAAAGGATAGGGTTTGTTATTATTCTTTTTTGTTTGCTACCAGGTTTAACCTCAAAGAAAATACATGAGTAAATAATGGGTTGCTCTGGTTAGCAAGATTAGTAAAAGCGTAATCAATAGTAACGTTTGAAATACGAAAGCCGGCTCCTGCGCTGGGTTGATAGATCCATACTTTTTTCTGGTTCAATGTGTCGCCATCAGATAAAGCCCTTTGAAAATTATTAATTCCGCCCCGCAGGTAAAAAACATTATTGACATTAAGTTCTAATCCCAGTTTGGGATCGGCACTTACCGGATCAGCGCTGATTAATGTATTACGCTGTCCATCAAAAGTCAAATCAATATTTGCCTCTGCCAAAAGACTAAGTTTATTGCTTAGTTTAAAATTCCTGGCAACACCCAATACTAATCTCGGGGCTGTTAACTCAGTTGATTTAACCGGTATTTCATTGTTGGTAAGATATAAAACCTGCTTTTCTCTTTCAGTAAAGGAAAATGACCATGCATTAAATGTAGTGGTAATATCACGGGCTGCAATACCAAACTTCCAACCGTTATGATATATCTGAAGACCAGCATCCAGTCCAAAACCCCATGCCTTGGCAAATTTGCCTACGCTGCGATGAATCACTTTTGCATTTAGCCCGAAATGAATATTCTTTTTTTCTGTCTCCTTCAGTTTCTGTGCCAAAGAAAATATGCAGGCATAATCTGCAGATGAAAAAGCCTGGATATTATTGTAATTGATAGACCCATCGGGTTCCACAAGAAATAAAGTGTTCATAATGTCATCAACGGCAAAGCGAAGTAATGTAATTCCAATGGTCCTTTTATTTTCTGCTGTTGGAAAAGCAACACTTGCATAATCATACTTACCAATTCCTGCAAAATATTCAGCATGCATCAGGTTTACCTGGGGATGATCCTGTATACCCACAAGACCTGCAGGGTTCCAATAGCCTGCTGTTCCATCATTAACGGATGCAACCTGGGAACTACCCATGGCCAAACCCCGGGCGCCTGCTCCAATATTCAAAAATTCGTTGGAATATTTCCTGAATTGTGCGTTGGCAAATAGAAAGGAAAGAGAAAAAAGCAAGGTTAGGTATAAACGGTTCGTTTTCATTAATTGAATTTTCTATTAAGCATTAGGTAAAGACATGCTTTCATAAATACGGCTGCTTGTAAAATTAGTCTTTAAGCCGGTAAAATCAAGCGGTTGTGGAGCAAAAAGACTATCTGTTGAAAACGAAGTTATTAGAAAAATATTGCATCTGAAAGCCTGCAAACTCATTCTGCCTTACTTTTGTTGCAAATCACTGACTTAGGTATGAATTTAATAGCTGAATTAAGATGGAGGGGTTTGATCCAGGATATAATGCCCGGAACAGAAGAACAACTGAATAAAGAAATGACTTCGGCATATATCGGGTTTGATCCGACAGCAGATAGTCTTCATATCGGGAGTCTTGTCCCCATTTTATTGCTGGTTCATTTGCAAAAAGCCGGGCATAAACCTATTGCTTTGGTGGGTGGCGCCACAGGCATGGTAGGCGACCCGAGTGGAAAAAGTGAAGAACGAAATTTATTGAGTGAAGAAGTTCTCCATAAAAATGTAGAAGGAGTAAAAAAACAATTGATGCAATTCCTGGATTTTGATTCATCAAAACCCAATTGTGCCGAAATGGTAAACAACTATGATTGGTTTAAAAATTTCAGCTTTCTTGATTTTATCCGGGATGTGGGCAAACATATTACGGTAAACTATATGATGGCCAAAGACAGTGTGAAAAAAAGAATTGATAGCGATACCGGCATGAGCTTTACTGAGTTTACCTACCAATTGGTTCAGGGTTATGATTTTTACTGGCTTTACAAAAACAAAAATGCCAAACTGCAAATGGGCGGTAGTGATCAGTGGGGAAATATTGTTACAGGCACAGAATTGATCCGGAGAAAAACCGGTGGCGAATCCTTTGCTTTTACCTGCCCGTTAATTACTAAAGCAGATGGAAATAAATTTGGTAAAACGGAGAAAGGAAATGTGTGGCTCGACGCAACCAGAACCACTCCTTATCAATTCTACCAGTTCTGGCTGAATGCAAGTGATGAGGATGCTGAGAAATGGATAAGTATTTTTACTTTTCTTTCAAAAGATGAAGTTGAGATGTTGATTCATGAGCACAAATTAAATCCATCTGAAAGAATATTGCAAAAAAAACTGGCACAACAGGTAACCAGTTTTGTTCATGGCAAAGATGAACTTGAAAAAGCAGTTGAGACTACGCAGAAATTATTTTCTTCTCAAAACGCTCCGGCAGAAAGTTTGAGCGTTGAAGACCTGAAAGAAATGGAAGGAGTGGTAAAAATTGATTTTGCCAAAGAAAAAATTGCTGCCGGCATTGATGTAGTTTCTTTTTTAGCTGAAACAACTATTTTCCCCAGCAAAGGAGAGGCAAGAAAAACGGTGCAGGGTGGCGGCGTGAGTCTCAACAGAAAAAAAGTGGAAACTATAGATTTCAAAATCGAAAGCAGCTTGTTGTTACACAACAAATACTTACTGGTACAAAAAGGGAAGAAGAATTATTATCTGGTGCAGGCCATTTGATTTATTACGGGAATTGATTAATCAGTCTATATGACTAAAGTATATTTTATCAGTGGTCTTGGTGCTGATAAAAGAATTTTTTCTTTTCTTGATCTGTCATTTTGCGAGCCTGTTTTTATCAATTGGATCGATCCTCTTCCTGATGAATCTCTGGAAAATTATGCCCTCAGGCTCCGGCACCAGATACCTGAATCACATCCTACTGTAGCAGGCATATCCTTTGGTGGCATGTTGCTGACAGAAATGGCAAAACATGACTGTAATATCAGGGCTATTCTTATCTCCAGTAATAAAACAGCGGCAGAATTTCCTTCCTGGCTGCGAATTGGAAAATATTTGCCACTCTATAAATGGTCTCCTCCGGGTGTTTCAAAAAAAATGATGCTTGGCAACACATGGATACTGGGAGGAAGAAAACCGGAGCATAAAAGACTTTTGCAGCAGATCATCCGGGAATCAGACATGACATTTACCAGATGGGCCATCGGGGCTATACTCCGCTGGAAAAATTCAATTGTTCCTGAAAACATCATTCATATTCACGGCACAGCAGACAAACTTTTACCCTGTCGACTCGTATCAGCTGATCATATTATAAAAGACGGAACACATGTTATGACAATGGACCAGCACCATGAAATTTCAGAATTATTGAAGCAGTTAATTTAAAGCTCTTTCACAGCTTTCCACATTGCCTCTGCCACTAACTGGTTACCTTTTGCATTCAGATGCACTTTGTCATAAGTAAGAATATCTTTTTCTTTATTTTCCGGGTTATTGGTTTTATAATATTCCAGGAATTTTTGCCGCAGGTCAATTAATGGCAGCTTACTCTTTTTTGCTATATCATGAATGATATTACTATAACGGTTCAGTTCGCCATCCAAAGGATTGCTGAAATCTGTCTTCTCTCCCACTACCGCCGGTGTACAAAGAATGGCTTTAATATTTCGGTCTTTTAATTTTTTCAGAATGGCGTAATAAAACTTTTCAAACTTGTCTGCATCTGTTCCTGTTCCCAGTAATGTTTTATGCCATACATCATTTACGCCAACATAGATTACTACGACATCCGGATTTTTACTTAATACATCATCTTCCATCCGTAAATACAGGTCATACACTTTATTGCCGCTGATACCGGAACCAACAAAATCATATTGGTCAGCTTTGCCTTCCAGTTTACACATACTGTCAACCCTTGTTACATAACCTCCGGGTTTCACTCCCAGTTCGGTAATTGAATCTCCAAAGAAGATCACTTTAGTTTTCTTTTGAGGAGCAAAGGCACAGGAAAGAAATAAAACTGTTGAGACGAATAAAAACTTTTTCATACTAATCTGTTATTACATAAAGATACAAAAGCCTGCCTGACCGGCAGGCACCCGGATTAACAGATGCTTATTTGTTCCAATGAGGTTGCGTCGTTAATGAACTTTAAATCTCTTATTGCTCCAGGCTACCGACTTATGACTAACGACTCAAGACTCCCGACTCATTCTACATCCACCTTCTTTTTCACAACAGCACCCTCAGAAGCTTCGGGTAAAAATTTTCTTTCATTTATAAGATAACCATTCCCTTTTTCGCAGAAATGCACTTTCAGGTTTTCAATACTCACCGGGTTGCCATCAGGTATATCGGCAATGTTTGAATGAAGAATATCATGCCCGTCAATTATTACCACCAGTCCGCTGCCGATGGCTTCCATCTTATTGCCTTCTGTTATTAACATGCCGGTGTCTTCTCCTAAACCAATGCCGATACCAGATGGGTTGGTAGCTACTGCCTGCACCAGCCGGCCAAACCTTCCTCTTTTTTCAAAATGCGAATCAATAATTATGGAACTGATAAAAGCAAGGCCGGTAGTCATCTTCACTTCGCCTTTTAAATGCGCCCTGGCTGCATTGCCTTCATAAATCATTGTGTGCCCCATGGCCATGGCACCCGCAGAAGTTCCTGCTATTAAAAAATTTTCCTCCTGGTATCTTTTTTTCAGGATGGATAAAAATTCAGTGCCACCGTCTGTTACACTCAACCTGAGTTGGTTTCCACCCGAAAACATCACTGCATCACAATGACGAATACGTTCAATGTATTCATCATCCATGGCATCCTGGCGGTTGCGGATATGCATGACACCCACATTGGTACAACCGATTTTTCCAAATGCATTCAGGTAATTCTCTCCCACTTCATAAGGAATAGTGGAGGCAGTTGTAATCACTTCAATTCTCGACATGATGCCGCCGGCTTCTTCTACTACCCGCCGAAGAATACCCAGCTCAAAAAAATTGAGGTTGTTGCGATAAATCTCTCCTTTTTCAAGGTCTGTGCCTTTATCTTCGGCACCGCCGATGGCAATCAGTTTTCCTTTGGGATGATTCATTCAAGAGGGTTTGATTATGGACAAAAGTAACAGAAAAAATTTTATCATTTTCTTTCAGACTATGCTATAATAAAATAACATTTCCGGGGATTTGTTCCTTCAAAGTCAAACGGAGTTGTGGCTTTGGTAATATCAGTAATAATGGCGGCTTTTATCTTTTCTTTCTCAAGTAAAAAATTTCGGAAATTGGTGCTAAAATAAAGAATCCCGCCGGGTTTTAATCCCACCAGACAATCATTGATCAGTTCCCCATGATCTCTTTGTATTTCAAGAAAATCTTCCATCCGTTTGCTGTTGCTGAAAGTCGGCGGGTCCATAATGATAATATCAAAATAACCGGGTGTAATTGTTTTCAGATATTGTTTTACATCAGCCTGAATAAACTGGTATTTTACCTGATCTATAAACCCGTTGAGCTCCATATTCCTTTGCGCCCATTTCAAATAGGTATTGGAAAGATCAACCGTAATCACTTCATTGGCTACTCCTGCAGCGGCGTACACCGAAAAAGAACCAGAGTAAGCAAAAAGGTTCAGCACTTTTTTCCCGGCGCATTTTTCTCTCACCATTTGCCGGGTAACACGATGATCTAAAAACAACCCGGTATCCAAATAATCACTCAGATTGACAATAAACTTCAACTGATTTTCTTCTACTACAAATTCATGCATGGCAGCTCCAAACTTCTGATACTGCCCTAATCTTCCCGGCTTACGTTGCCGGAGTTTGAGAAATATATTTTCCTTTTCGACAGAAAAAATCTCTGTTATTACTTCAAGACTTTTTTCCACCCATTCTTCATGTGCTTCATCTGTCATTCCATGTCGCCTTTTGTATTCTGCCACATATAATTTATCACCATAAAATTCAATACAAAAAGGAAACTCGGGCAAATCATGGTCATATACCCGGTAACAACTTATGGCAAGCCGTTTTGCCTGCTTGCCAAGGTGCCGGAAAACTTTTGTCAGCCTGTTTCTGAACATTATCATCTTCTCATCTGTCAACTGCGGTAAATTTTTACGAAATTAGCTGTTCCTTTCATGTATGCAATTGTTGATATTGAAACCACAGGTATTTATGCTGCCGCCAACGGTATCACTGAAATCTCCATTCATGTGTTTGATGGCGACTCAGTAATAGAAAAATTTGAAACATTGATCAATCCCGGCCAGCCCATTCCCTATTACATCCAGGCCATGACAGGGATTACAGATGAAATGGTGGTAAATGCTCCGTCATTTTCTGACATAGCTGAAAAAATTTATACCCTTCTCCAT
The DNA here is from genome assembly GCA_032654705.1 of Chitinophagaceae bacterium. GTDB lineage: Bacteria > Bacteroidota > Bacteroidia > Chitinophagales > Chitinophagaceae > JJ008. The sequence continues at coordinate 323,019 of JAULAZ010000003.1, read as the reverse complement.
GACAAAATATTCATTGCTCACAATGTAAGTTTTGACTACTCATTTATTAAAGGCCATTTGCGGGAACATGGTTTTGACCTGAACAGCAAAAAACTTTGTACTGTGAGGCTGAGCCGGAAAATATTTCCGGGATTTCCTTCTTACAGTCTTGGCAAACTATGCCTGTCACTCGGGATAATTAATAAACGGCATCACCGGGCCGGGGGTGATACAGAGGCTACCGTTAAAATATTTCAACGGCTCCTGGCAAATGATAAAGAACAGCATATTCAAAAGAGCCTGCTTCGCAATTCAAAAGAAGCCATATTACCACCCAATGTGCCCAAAGAACATTTTGACCAGTTACCCTATACTCCCGGTGTCTATTATTTTCATAATGCAAAAGGAAAAATTGTTTATGTGGGTAAGGCGAATAATATCCGCTACCGTGTCAGCAGTCATTTCAGTAATAATTCGGAAAGCCGGCAGAAGCAAAATTTCATGCAGCATGTTCATGCTATCAGTTTTCAATCATGCGGAACAGAGCTGATGGCCTGCATACTGGAATCAACAGAGATAAAAAAGAAGTGGCCCATCTTCAATCAGTCACAAAAAAGATGGGAAGATGTATATGGTATATTTATGTTTGAAGACCAGAATGGTTACCTGCGGCTGGGTATTGATAAAAACAGGAAAAGATTAAACCCGGTTTATACCTTTCATTATATCGCAGATGGTCATGCCATTCTCCGCAAGCTGATAAAAGATTTTAATCTCTGCCCCAAACTATGTTTTATGCAAAGAGACCCGGGAAAATGTGAGGGCATTAAACTTGAAACCTGTTTTGGTGCTTGTGAACAAAAAGAAAAACCAGCCGACTATAATGAACGGGTAAAAAAAGCAGGTGATGCTATCCGGTCCCAACCCTCCTTCGCTATTATTGATAAGGGTCTGAATGAAGATGACAAATCCTGCATACTGGTACAGGGAGGAGAATTTTGTGGTATGGGCTATATTCCTGCTGATGCACAAATTACAAACCCTGATACATTAAAAGACTACCTGAGTATTTATAAAGAGAACAGCTTTATCCGCAACCTCCTCAATAGTTATGCAGCCAGGTTTCCAAACAAAGTGGTATATTTTTAAATTCCCTTATTTATCACACCATTCATAATTTTTCTATAAAGGAACTACGTTGAAATATTTGTATTATACTTATTAAATTTCAATGCAGGAATTACCATATTGATTTGAAAACCACAGAACTCCTTATTAAAAAAGTAAATTCCGAATAAAAGTCTGTCACTTATCAGTTATGAAACCACATTTACTACAAAATTTCGATCCCTTTTTCAGGGATGTTCCACACAATGTAGAGAATTTGGGTGAAATTATTTCAGGAGGTGATTGAATGATTTGGTCAGGTTTCGTAACATCTGCTTTTATTAAAACAGGTGGTGGAACGGGTGATGAATTATCCTGTACTTTCCTGAAAAGTTTTTACTTATTCCTTTTACGCAATAACCAAAATAGAACTATAAGTAACAATACAGAGATAGCGGCCAAAATAAATACTTTACTGGTAAAGAATTTATTCCTGCTAACTTTTTCTTCTGATCCTTTAACCTCAATCAGTCTGATCCCTGGTGTATTTTTAGCGACCTGTTTCCATTGCATATTAACTGCAATGACATCAACAACCCTTCTTTCAGTGATTAAATTAAAATCAGAAGTTACTGACTCGCCTTCATGAATTTCAACAGTTTCCCTGTTCTTGTTAAACTTCAGATCAACATTTCCTTCCAGCAAATCAAGTTTAAGCGATTGTTCATTTACTGATAATGAAAAACGGGTCCCTTTTAGTACTAAACCGCAATCTTTCAATTCTATAACAACTTCACCGGGTCCTGTACTTTGTCCATTGAAAAATAAATTTCCCTTATCCACTTTTATCTTCATAATACCTGCTTCGTCCGATACAATAGTTAATTGCGAATTTGGTCCTGCTGTTAAAATACCTTTCGGTAATAGGCTCAGTGTAAGGCTGCCTTTCTCACGGGTGATATAAGTAGTGCCAATTAATTTTGTACCTAAACGTTGGTATCTGTCACTATTAACTCTATCAGGTTTTCCCCAGGGATCAATGTAATACGCCGAATCGTTGGCGGTCAACACCTGCCCCAGAGAGGGTATATATTTTATTACATAGCCAAGTCCCCCACAATGTTCCGTTTTCGCTCCAAGTTCGACAGCCTGTTTACCATAAATCAGTACGTTAGGGTCACCCTTATTTAATTCGAAGGTATTCGACTGACAACAAACTGCATGGGTTCCGTTATCACCAACAACAACAGCTGCCAGGCCATTGATTGTTACATCTGAAATACTGCCCGTAATAAAACCAACTGTTGAGTGAGGGCAGGCTGGGCAACCGTGTGCATCAGCTGGACAATAGGCAATACATCCTGTGTGAGCATATTCTGAAGCTTTTACAACCTCCACTTTAAATTCCTTCTCCAATAAATTTCCTTGAGGATCTTTTACTCTTAAAATAATTTTATTAGTCCCTTCTTTATTGAATACCGGGCTTGACAACTGACCCTTGTCAGGTTTAAATATTGCTGTTCCACTCCATATGATGCTTTCCGAAAGATCAATCTCACTCTCAGTACCCTCATTTAGAATGCAACTGGCTCCAAATTTCCACCCTTTATCAAATACCATTGGGCTTTCTCCTAAGGGAAATTTAAGTTGAAGACCCTCACCTGCCAATAGATTAGCTGTAAAAGAAAGAAATTGTGTACCCCCATCTTGTTCGCTATTGGTTATTGATAGCCGGCCTGTGATTTGTGAAGTAGTACCAACGACTGAAATTTGCCCGGATAATTTAAAACTGATATGATCAGTGCTCTCTTGCTTATTATCAAGCATCAGCATTGTAGTTGTGCCTTTTGCTTCAAACGAAGAGCCTTGCAATAAACCTTTAAAAGTTCCAGCAAAGTGAATATATTCCTCTGCCTCTGTTGCTGAACCTCCTTTGAAATTTAGTTTTCCCGTTACTGTTTTCGTTTTATCAATTGTGATAGTTAGGGAGTTTTGATAATATGCGACATTATCCTGTGAACCAGATGGAAGCGAGAATTTTCCTTTATAAATGCCTTCTCCTTCCGTTTGTGCTTGTAATTGCGAAATGCCGGTTGGAATGATTAGAAGAAGGATAATAAAAAGATTTAGTATTCTTTTCCTTACATTTTTGTCAGTTCTCATGATGTTGAGAATTTGAAAAGTAAATGTACAAAGAAAAGTTAAAACCAGGTGAGGAGGTTGAGGACGAAAATCAGGGTATTATCGACCATCGAAACAGTATGGAAATTAAAAGTGACATTTGTTTTTTAATAATTATTCCTATTAAAATTAATTGATAACATGCATCATTTTTATCTGTTCAACCTGTATTTTTGCGCCACAATAAATCATTTTATGAAAAAAATTATTTTAGCTGTTCTGTCGTTGGCAAATATGTGTGCTTTGAATGCACAGAAGACTACTACGGTTTCTAAACCGGTTACAAAACCTGTGAATATTTTAAAAACAACCATTGACTCTGTCAGCTATGTGCTGGGCGAGATAGCGGCTTACAATCTGACACAACAGGGTCTGGGAGATGTAAAGATCAACAATACAGCTTTCATGAGAGCCGTGAATGATATACTTGGTAAAAAGAAAACATTGTTGGACGACGTGGCTGCTAATGCACTTTTGAATAACTATATGACAAAACTGCAATCAGAAAAAGTAAAACCGGCTATTGAGGAGGGACAAAAATTTTTAGCACAGAATAAACTGAAACCAGAAGTGAAAACAACTGCCTCTGGTTTGCAATATCAAATAATTACAGAAGGAACAGGAATAAAACCAACTGCTGTAGATACGTTTGTATGTAATTACAGGGGAACACTGCTTAATGGGACAGAGTTTGATGCTTCTTATAACCGCGGCGAACCACTGAAGATGGCAGTAAAAGATGTTATTCCCGGATGGACAGAAGGTCTGCAACTGATGCCGGTAGGTTCTAAATATAAATTCTGGATTCCTTATAATATTGGTTATGGAGTGATGGGCAATGGCCCGAAAATTCCCGGTGGATCCATGCTGTTATTTGAAGTAGAGTTGCTTGATGTGAAGAAAAAACAATAATCCCTGTAGCTAAAAAATATTTTTGAGACTTTCTTAATGATCTATTGGTATTAAGACAAATTTCCTTTCATCTGCATAATTTGCTCACGGTTTCCCAATACAATTACTTTCATACCCGGTGAGATCAGTATATCATTTGGTGGATTGATAAGGAATTTCCCTTCTGTATTTTTTACCCCAATACAATTTACCCCGGTTTTATTCCAATCCATCACATCACGCAGTGTCTTACCCCGGATTTTTTCAGGCAATTGCAAATAATCAACTGACTCCATATGAATTGCCTCTCCTTCTTCACCGGATAAGTAGTCGATGAATTCCACCACATCCGGTTTGGAAACAAGAGTGGCCATATGAGTACCGCCGATAAAATCAGGCATGATTACATTAGTAGCACCTGCCTTTTTTAATTTGGTAACTGAACTGGCCTCCGATGCCCGGCTGATAATTTGCAAATTTGGATTAAGTGCCCTTGCTGTAAGCACAATAAATACATTCTGTGCATCCACGGGCAGAGTAGTAATTAAAGCCCTTGCTCTTTCCACTCCGGCATGCCTCAATACATCATCTTCCGTACTGTCTCCTTCAATATGCAGAATTTTTTCACCTTCCGCTTCCACTTTTTGCATTAGTTGTTCATCCTTTTCAATCACGATAAACGGAACTGAATGAGCTTTTAACATCCTGGCAGCCTGGTGACCGTTCCTTCCATAGCCGCAGAGAATAACATGATTCTCCAACTTTGCAATATCTTTCATAAGCCTTCGTGTTTTAAAATATTTATTAACCTCGCCACTTACTACAAACTGCGTAATCCGACTTATAGCAAAAGCAAAAGTGGCCCAGCTGGTAATTAAAAGACCTATAGTAAAAATCTTACCGGCTTCACTTAATGGTTGTATTTCGCCATAGCCAACAGTAGTGATAGAAATAGTGGTCATATACAACGCATCCAGCAAACTCATTTTTTCAATAACCATATACCCTGTAATACCTGTAATAATGATGATATGCAGGATAATAAAAGGTTGCAGCAGCCGGTAGGTAGGCTTGTTCAAAACAGTTGATTTGCAATAAAGTTAAAAAATAAATTCAGCAAATAACTAACGCTTAAACTCAATTCTTAGCAATAATATTTTTTGCCCACTCGAGAGCTTGTTTGAACTGTTCGGTATGTGTAAGAAAAGTATTATCCAGCACCAGTGCATCATCAGCTTTTCTTAATGGGCTTTCTTTCCTGGTAGAATCAATATGATCCCGCATCTCAAGATTTTTCTTTACTTCATCAACAGATACGTTGGGATTTTTCTCCAATAACTCTTTAAACCGTCTTTGCACCCTCACTGCATTATCAGCCGTCATAAATATTTTTAATTCTGCATTGGGGAAAACTACTGTGCCAATATCACGGCCGTCCATCACTATCCCTTTTTTGTCACCCATTTTTCTTTGCTGTGCCACGGCAAATTCTCTTACTTCTTTTATTGCAGACACATCACTCACTTTCTCTGCTACAGCAAGTTCACGGATTAAGTGCTCCACATTTTCATCATTCAGGCACATTTCGCTGAGCTGCGTTTTTGGATTAAAAATAAATTCAAGATTAATATCTTTCAGCGCATTATTCACTTCTCTAATATCTGTCCAGTCAATATGCCTACTCAAAAAATATAAAGTGATAGCCCGGTACATCGCTCCACTATCAACATACAAATAGCCCAGTTCTTTCGAGAGTTGTTTTGCCAAAGTACTTTTACCACAACTTGACCAGCCGTCAATTGCTATAATTATTTTTTTTGCCATAACTTAAAGGCAAAAATAATACTTCGCATTGATGAATAGAGACTTGGACCTATGTAATAAAAAAGGAGTGACTGACAACAGCACTCCTATCAATTATATTTATTCAGACTAATTATGCCTTCGACTTCTCCTCAGCCCTTGCTTTAAAAGAAAATGAAAGTTTAGTATTCTCCGCATCAGTATCTGCAATCAGGACATCGCCTGTTTTCACATTCAGATTCAGTATCTCCTCAGCCAGTGGATCTTCAAGGTATTTCTGAATAGCACGGTGCAGGGGCCTTGCTCCAAACTGTACATCGTATCCTTTCTCAGCCAGAAAAGCTTTTGCATTGGCCGTTAATTCAAGGCTGAATCCAAGATTAGTCAGCCGCTTTGTCACCCCTTTCATTAATATATCAATAATATTGAAGATATTTTCCCTGCTAAGACTGTTGAAGATGACAATATCATCAATCCTGTTCAGAAATTCGGGTGAAAAAGTTTTCTTCAGGGCTTTTTCAATAACGGCTTTATTGGCTTCATCCTCATTCTCCACCCTTGATGCGGTAGCAAATCCCACACCGGCTCCAAAATCTTTCAACTGGCGGACACCAATGTTTGACGTCATAATAATGGTGGTATTCTTGAAATCAACTTTCCGGCCAAGACCATCGGTCAATTGTCCGTCATCCAGCACCTGCAATAATAAATTGTAAATATCCGGGTGTGCTTTTTCTATTTCATCCAGCAGGATAACGCAGTAAGGTTTGCGTCGCACTTTTTCAGTTAACTGACCGCCTTCTTCATAACCCACATAGCCGGGCGGTGCACCAATCAAACGGCTTACCGTAAATTTTTCCATGTATTCACTCATATCAATCCGGATCAATGAATCTTCGGAATCAAACATGTATCTCGCCAGGGCCCTTGCCATTTCAGTTTTACCCACACCGGTAGGACCAAGGAAAATGAAAGTACCAATTGGTTTCTTCGGGTCCTTCAAACCCACCCTGTTCCGCTGGATGGCTTTTACTACTTTGCCTATTGCTTCGTCCTGGCCAACGACCATCTGCCTCATATCCTCGGCCATCTTACGCAACTTTTCTGTTTCAGCCTGCACCATTCTTTTTACCGGGATACCTGTCATCATACTCACTACTTCAGCAATGTCTCCTTCACCAATCGGAAAACGCTTGTGTTTGCTTTCTTCTTCCCAAATATTTTTTGCTTTTTCCAGGTCTTCTTGTAATCGTTTTTCTGTATCACGCAAAGAGGCAGCCTCTTCAAACTTCTGGCTTTTGACTACTTTATTCTTTTCGTTCTTAACTTCTTCAATCTTTTTTTCCAGGTCAACAATATTTTCAGGAACATTGATATTCTTTAAATGCACCCTTGCCCCCACTTCATCTAATACATCAATGGCTTTATCCGGAAGCAGGCGGTCAGTAACATAACGGTCACTTAATTTCACACAAGCATCAATGGCTTCCTTATCATAATTTACATTATGATATTCTTCATACTTTGATTTAATATTATTTAATATCAGGATCGTATCGTCCACACTGGGCGGATCTACCATCACTTTTTGAAAACGCCGGTCAAGGGCGCCGTCTTTTTCAATATACATCCTGTATTCATCTAAAGTAGAGGCTCCGATACATTGAAGTTCGCCCCTTGCTAAAGCCGGCTTAAAGATATTACTGGCATCCAGTGATCCGCTGGCGCCACCTGCACCAACAATGGTATGCAACTCATCAATGAACAATATCACATCCCTGTTTTTTTCCAATTCATTCATGATGGCTTTCATCCTTTCTTCAAACTGGCCCCGGTATTTGGTGCCGGCCACTAATGCGGCCAGGTCAAGAGAAACAACTCTTTTGTCAAATAAAACTCTGGAAACTTTTCGCTGAACAATGCGAAGAGCCAATCCTTCAACAATGGCGGTTTTACCTACACCGGGTTCGCCAATTAATATGGGATTATTCTTTTTTCTCCTGGATAAAATTTGTGAGACTCTTTCAATTTCAGATTCACGGCCAACAATCGGATCCAGTGCCCCCAACTCAGCCATCTTGGTAATATCACGGCCAAAATTATCAAGTACAGGCGTTTTGCTTTTTGCACTACCGGGCTGCTTGCTTCCTTTTGATTGTGAGTATTTTTTTTCTTCATCAAAATCATCTTCATTTTCTTCAGAAAATTCGGCCCGGGGATCACTTGATTTTACAATTCCCAACTCCTGCCTGAAAAGATCATAGTCCACGTCAAATTGATTTAAAATTTGTGTTGCAATATTTTCTTTATTCTTGAGAATAGAAAGCATCAGGTGTTCTGTTTCTACGGTTGAACTCTTTAAAGCTTTTGCCTCAAGCACTGTAACACGGATTACTTTTTCCGCCTGTTTGGTAAGTGGCAGGCTGTTGATATTGGCAATATTTTTTCCTGTCTTGTCTTTTACGGCCAGTTCAATTTCTTTGCGAAGCTCATAAAGATCAACATTAAAACTTTTGAGGATACGGACAGCGGTATTATCTCCTTCCCGGATCAAGCCGAGCAAAAGATGTTCGGTGCCAATAAAATCATTTCCAAGTCTTAAAGCCTCCTCCCTGCTAAACGATATAATCTCTTTAACCTGGGTTGAAAAATTATTATCCATTTTTAGATAATTGGTTATGATACAATATTAACGAATAAATTTGGTTCCTGATCTTCACTAATTATAAACGGAATGTTGATAATTTAAGTTGTCTGGAACTGACCTTTTTATCACTTTACTTTAGCAACGGGTTCAGACAGGACAGACCTGTTTAACTAAATTTCAATTATGAATGTCAAAATAGATACCAAAGAGAAATTTCATGTCATCACGGTGCCGGAACCTTCACTTTCTGCTACAATGACAGATGAACTGGGCAATTATTTACTTCCTTACCTGCAAAACGATGTCAAAAACCTTGTTCTGTCACTAAAAGACGTTGAATCAATAGACATCTCTGCCGGTGAAAAGCTGGTTTACATACAGCAAAAATTTTATGAGAACAATGCTTCTTTTGTGATTTGCGAATTGCAGAAAAATGTAGAAGAGTTTCTTGACAAGCAGGAACTGCTGGAAATGATGAATGTTACCCCAACGCAAAGCGAAGCATGGGATATTGTGCAGATGGAAGAGATCGAAAGGGAATTGATAAGTGGGGAGGAGGGTTTTTAGTTACTGATATTTTGTTTATCGTTCCGTTCAATGCAGCGATTTTGTTTCTTTCCAAGTCTTCACTTTATTAAGCATCACACCAAAAATCACTGACCGTTTCATGTTTGCTGTTACTATTCTCGGTAATAACTCTGCTGTTCCTGCTTTTGACCGGCATCCCACCAGCCAGGTGGTGACTTTGGACGGCAATAACTATTTAGTGGATTGCGGTGAAGGAACACAGATACAGATGATCAATTATAAAATCCGCCGCAGCAAAATATCCCATATTTTCATCTCTCATTTACATGGCGACCATTATTTCGGTCTTATTGGGCTTATCAATAGTTTTGGTTTGCTGAATCACCAGCAGGAGCTCCATGTATTCGGGCCATCACCGCTAAAGGAGATCATCGAACTGCAATTAAAGGTATCAGACACAAAACTGCCTTTTGCCTTACACCTGCATACTATTACTGAAGCCGCCACTCTTTTAGAAACGGAGAAACTATCCGTAAAGTGTTTCCGCACCAATCACCGCATCGAATGTTACGGATTTGTGTTCACAGAAAAAAAACAACCAAGAAGACTGGCGCCTGAAAAAGCAAAGGAATTTGAAATTCCCCTGTCGTTTTATGAAAGACTGAAGGATGGGGAAGATTATACCAGTAAAGACGGCAGCCTCGTAAAAAATGAATGGGTTACCGAAGCCGCCGAACCGGGGAAAAAATATGCTTTCTGCGCCGACACTAAATATGATGAATCGCTCATTCCTCATTTTCGGGATGCTGACATGATCTATCATGAAACAACTTACTTAGATAATCTTCGTGAAAGAGCGGAAGCCCGTTTTCATTCCACTTCCAAACAGGCGGCAGAGCTTGCAAAGAAAGCTGGTGTAAAAAAATTACTGATTGGTCATTTCAGCAGTAAGTATGATACGCTGGAGGAATTTGAAGTGGAAGCAAGAGAGGTTTTTGAAAACACTGAGTTGGCGCTGGAAGGTGTGTGTTATGAAGTTTAAAGAGACTTATAAATTTCTTTCGTACTATTAGGATACATCATCCAAAAATAAAATAAAGGGAACTCGATCCTCCACCTCGTTTCATTATGTTTCCCTTCATCCCTTATCACCGTTGTCATTTTTGATTTGGATACAGCCGCCATTCCGTTAAATGCTTTCAGCATATCCGGCACCATGCTTTCACTTTCCTGTTTACCAGCATAGAAATAAATATGGGAGTTTATTTTTTTTCCTTTTGATTTAATATCATCAAAGATTTTTGGCCCTACCCAGAAAGCAGGAGAAAACACACCGGCACCGCCAAACACTTTTGGATATTTCAATACTGCATACATGGAAATGATGCCGCCCATTGAACTACCGGCGATAAAAGTATTCTTCTTGTCTTTGAGTGTCCGGTAATTTTTATCAATAAAAGGCTTTAATGTCTTTACGAGAAAATCAACATACTGATCCCCTTCTCCTTTATTCAATGTATCTGCATTGGACAAACCAAGAGTCTTCAAAGAAAAATCATAGGGACAATATTCATTGATCCTTTTGCTGGCACCATTGTCTATCGCCACAACAATACATTTCTTTTTCATTGAGTCAAGGCATTCGTCCACTCCCCATTCACCGGAATAGGAAGTGGCATCATCAAATACATTTTGCCCATCGTGCATGTATAATACCGGGTACCGTTTCTTTGAAACAACATAATCATCCGGAAGATAAATCCAGACTCTTCTTGTCCTGTTCAGTTGAGGGATTAAAAAAGCAGTATCAATAATATGTACATTCTTTCCGGCGGTAGCCGCTTTTGGTTTTGGAGGAAAATGTTCCTGCCATTCTTCAATATTCAGTTCAACGGTTACATCGGCATCCACTTTTAATGAACGGTTTTCTGCAGCTTCCCCATCCTTTTTGCATTCCACTTTATCCCAACTGCCATGGGTAATTTTGTATTCATATATCCCGGGATTTAATTTGAATTCTAAGACATATTCGTTTTTTTCATCCCGCTTAAACTTATAGTGTTCATCCCGCGGATTCCATCCGTTGAAAGAACCGGCAGCATACAGGCTACTATCCGCTGTGGGTATAATACGGTAAGATTTTATTTCCAACCGGATGGTGCTTTGAGCAACAACGGATGAAACAAATAAAATGAGTGATATGAAAACGGCTGGTTTGTGCATGAAAAAATATTATGAAAAATTAATTTACAAACTCCGTCAGCTCAACTATCCCATGCCCGGGAACCAAACTCTGCCTGCACCCACAGCCCGGAACGGCCAGGGTATTGATATAAGAATGATAAGCAGTGCCAGGCCTAAGTACAATAAAATTCTTTTATGTTTCTGAACATCAGGAACAGATTTTTTGCTGTAAGAATATCCCAAATGGATCAGTAGTATGGCAATCAGCATTCCTGTGGTATGCTCAATAGCAAAAAACCGGGAATAGGAATTCCGCATGGCCTCCTTCATCCCGATAGCCTGTATGTTTTTTAATCCCAGCGGACCAGCCACCCACTGATAGATGCCCACCAGCAACATTATATCGGCGCAAATCATCAGAACCAGGCCTAATTTCCTATGCTTGTCTGTAAATGCCGCTTTCCTGTCAACAAAATTCTTGTAAAAAGTTACCAGTAATAAAATAAGTATTATCCAGCGGAGAACACTGTGTAAATGAAGCAGGCCATTGTACATAAATAAATAGTTTAAAGTTTCAGGTTTAAAGTTTAAAGTTAAGTTTTCTGAGCCAAAGACAACCTTAAACATTAAACTTTTATAACTTTAAACTTCTCACTCCACCCAGTCAGCAATAAAAATATTCGTATCCCTTGTGCCGCCGTTGTTCCGGTTACTACAGAAAATTAGTTTTTTCCCATTGGGCGAGAACATGGCGAATGCATCGAAGATTTTTTCATGCGTTACCTTTTGCAAATTGCTCCCATCTTCATTAATAGAATAAAGATTAAAAGGAAATCCCCGTTTGTATTCCTGGTTGCTGGCAAAGATGATTCTTTTGCTATCCGGGAAGAAAGCCGGCGCCCAGTTGGCCTGCCCGAAATGAGTAACCTGGTGAACGTTACTGCCATCTGCATTGGCTACAAATACTTCCATATTGGTTGGTGCTACCAGGTTTTCTGCCAGCAGGTCTTTGTATTCTTTCACATCTGCATCGGTTGTTGGCCTTGATGCTCTCCAGATTATTTTTTTGCCATCGGGACTAAACCAGGCGCCACCATCATAACCCAGCGTATTGGTAACTCTTTTTTCTTTGCCGGTTTTCAAATCCATAATGTATAAATCAATATCGCCATCTTTATCGCTGGTATAAATCATTTTCTTGCCATCAGGGCTAATGGTGGCTTCCGCATCATATCCATTAGAATGCGTTAACTGTTTTACAATTTTACCATTCAGATCGGCCATGAAAATATCATAGCTATCGTATAAAGGCCAGATATATCTGTTGCCATATTTTTTCCTGTCGGGTATAGGCGGGCAGGTATCTGCTCCCAGGTGTGTTGATGCATAAATAATATGTTTGCCGTCTTTCATAAAAGCGCCGCAGGTTGTTCTTCCTTTACCACTGCTTACTCTTTTGTATTCAAATTTTTCGCCCGGTTTTGGCACCTTGCCTATAAAAATTTCATCACACATAATGCCTTCTTTGGGATTAGTGCGCTGAAAAATGATCCATTTATTATCAAAACTGAAATATGCTTCGGCATTGTCGCCGCCAAAGGTTAACTGCTGCACATTTTTAAGATGAATTTCTTCGGGATATTGAATGGTGTCTTTGGTAGGTCGCAAGCCTGCCTGTCCGGCAGGCAGGTCGTGAATTGTGAGTCGTGAGTCGAACCTGAAAGAAGTAAACGCAGTTATTGATATAGCAATCAAAAACAAGAAGGCAAGTTTTTTCATATTTTTTCGTTTTTTCAGCGAGGGCAAAGGTATTTTCGTAAAATTTTTCATTTGTCAGGCAATTGTCATGTCTCCGTTTACAAAATCATATAGTTTTGAATAATGAATGAGTTTGCAAAACTAATAACCTGGAGTTTTACGGCTATGATTTTACTCATTAGCTGTCATGATAAAAATAATTCTTCCCCTTTTGATAAAATTCTCAGCCAGCCACCCTATGCAGCATTAACTGACAGCATTAGAAAAGAGCCCAAAAGAGATGATCTTCTTTTTCGCCGGGCAGTATTGCTCAATCAAAATAATCTTCCCGAACCGGCACTGGCAGATTTTCAACAAGCATGGTCACTAAAAAAGGAAGAAAAATATGCCTTCGGCATCAGCAATCTTTTACTGGCTAAAAAACCTGATTCAGCCGTCATCTTCCTGAATAATGCCCTGAAAGAATTACCCAATAGTTTTTTATTAAGACTGACGCTTGCACGGGGGTATGATGCCCAAAACAAATTAGATGAAGCGCTTAAAATATGTGATGACATCCTGTTAATAAATCTGGAACAGGTGGATGTATTAAAAATGAAAGCCGACCTGCTGGATAAAAAAGGCGACCTGCCCGGGGCTATACAGATTTTGGAAAAAGCTTATACGCTTACTCCCTTTGATATTAATCTTAATTACTTATTGGCTGATAAATATGCTTCAGCTAATAATTCAAAAGTCATCCATCTTTGCGATTCACTGATAAATGCAGATTCTCTTCATATTCACCCGGAGCCCTATTATTTTAAAGGCATTTATTATTCAAATATAAATGACAAAGCAAAAGCATTAGCCATGTTTAATGAAGCCCTTCAGCATGACTATTATTACCTGAATGCCTACATTGAAAAAGGAACAATTCAATATGATGAAAAAAAAATATACTGAGGCGCTGAAAACTTTTCAGCTGGCCAACACTATCTCTGCCACATTCCCGGATGCTTATTTCTGGATGGGCAGATGCCAGGAAGCCATAGGACAAAAAGAGGAAGCAAAGCTAAACTATCAAAGAGCTTACGGATTGGATAATAGTTTTACAGAAGCGAAAGAAGCGGCTGATAGATTGAAATAGTTAATTAGTTAATTGGGGATTTGTTAATCAGGCACTAAAGAATAAAGTTTCCCTGTCTGGTCACGACAACTAATTAAACAATTGAAAGTGCTGCTGCATCCAGTAGTGAATCCCTGGTCCCTAATGCCTAATTAACCAATTAACTAATCCCCAATTAACATTCAAGTATTATCTTGCACTGCAAATTCTAAGTAATGCCCATCATTGCCCCCTCTCTCCTTTCTTCCAACTTCCTGAACCTGGAAGCTGACTGTAAAATGCTCAATGAAAGCGAAGCCGACTGGTATCACCTTGATGTAATGGATGGCCGCTTTGTTCCCAATATCAGTTTCGGGCCAATGCTGGTGGAGTTTTTCAGAAAAGCAACAACAAAAATTTGTGATGTGCATTTAATGATTGAAGAACCGGAAAAATTCGCTGAACAATTTAAAAATGCCGGCGCTGATATTTTGTCTGTTCATATTGAAACCTGCACTCACTTGCATAGAAACATCCAGCAGATAAAATCATTGGGTATGAAAGCCGGAGTGGCCATCAATCCACATACATCCGTATCAGCACTCGCCGATGTGCTGTCCGATATTGATTTGGTATGCATGATGAGTGTGAACCCGGGTTTCGGCGGACAGAAATTTATCCCACATACTATCGATAAAATAAAGCAGCTCCGCAAAATGATTGATGAAAGAGGATTGAAAACACTGATTGAAATTGATGGTGGTGTCACATTAGAAAATGCTTCCTCTATTATTGCTGCTGGGGCCGATGTCCTGGTGGCGGGGAATACGGTTTTTAAATCGGTTGATCCGAAAGCAACGATTGCGCAATTAAAATCAATCTCTTGATTTTGAAATTTTCGAATTGGGAAATTGGGAAATTTTTGGACAGTTTTTAATTTCTGATTCAATAAAATAGTTTGCCATAAAGCGGTGAGCACAAACTCTACCTAAAGAATAATTTCCCAATTTCCCATTCACACTTTTCCCAATCTCCTAATCTCTCCGTATCTTGAACCGCATTCGCTTATGAAAATCAACAGCCGCCAAATACTACTGACTGCAACCTGCATTTTGCTTACTGTCATTTCTTTCTCCCAAAAAAAATCCGCTTTCGTTTCCGGCAAAGTAGTAGATGAAAATGAAAACCCCCTGCCCCATGTTTCTGTTGTCATCCTCGGGCAATCTACAGGCATCACCACCAATGACTCCGGTTATTTCCGGATAAAAGTAGCGGCCGAAAAAGCATTTGCCATTGTATTCAGTCATGCCGGGAGAAATACAGAACAAAAGAATTTTCTGCTGAATGAAGGAGAAGAAGAAACATTAACCATTAAGCTGGAGAAAGGAGAAAAAACTTTAACTGAAGTAGTGATTACCGATCAGCGGGAAAGAAGAGAAACAGGATTGATACGACCCAACCCAAAAACCATCATCAATCTTCCGTCGGCCATTACAGGAGTGGAAAGTTTGATAAAAGTATTTGTCGGCTCCAATAATGAACTCACTTCGCAATATTCCGTTCGTGGCGGCAGCTACGATGAAAACCTGATTTATGTAAACGACTTTGAAATTTTTCGTCCTTACTTAGTAAGAAGCGGTCAGCAGGAAGGATTAAGTTTCATCAATCCTGAAATGGTTCGCAATATTAATTTTTACAATGGCGGTTTCCAATCCAGGTTTGGCGACAAGATGAGCAGTGTGCTGGATATACAATACAAAAAGCCCAGGCATTTTGGTGGCTCTGCTTATGTCGGCATTCTTGAGCAGGGCCTTCAATTGGAAGGAACGAATAAAAATTCCAAGTTTACTTATTTACTTGGCATCCGCAACCGCAGCAATAGGAATTTATTAAGCCGGCAGGATACCAAAGGCAATTATGTTCCTTCCTCTGCTGATTTGCAGGCCTTGCTTACTTACCAGTTCAATCCCAAATGGCAGGCCGAGTTGTTGAGTAATATTTCCAAAACAAAATTTACGTTAATACCTGAGTTCAGCCAGCTTACTACTTCCGTCTTCTCTCCTCTTTTCAGTGTTACCATTGGTGTTGATATAAATTTTGAAGGCCGTGAAAAGGATGAATACACAACGAACATGCTGGGTTTTGCATTAACAAACCAGGCCAGTAAAAAATTGAAATTAAAATGGATGGTGTCAAGATTTGCAAATGATGAGAGTGAAAATATTGATATCACCGGGGCTTATTTATTTGGTGAAAGGGATTTTGACAAACGAAATGCAACCTATGGTTTGATTGTTAATCCTCTTGGCGCAGGTGTTTTTCAAAACCTTGCAAGGAATAAACTCAATGTAGAGAACTGGAATATTTCTCACAAAGGAAATTACGATGCAGGCAAACATGCTTTTCAATGGGGACTCAGTTATGATAAAACAAAGATTGCTGACAAACTGAATGAATGGGAATTCCAGGATTCTGCCGGTTATTCATTGCCTTATCAACCCAATATGCTGCAGTTGAGTAAAGTGATAAAATCAAACGCCAATTTGGATATCAATAAATTTTCTGGCTACATACAGGACAATATTTTATTGGGAAAGGATTCCACTCATTCCGCTACACTTACTGCCGGAGTTCGCTTCAATTACAATTCACTCAACCAGGAATTTTTAATTTCTCCCCGCATTGGTGCCAGTTGGAAACCCAAATGGAAAAAAGATATTGTCTTCAAAGCATCTGCCGGTGTTTATGATCAGCCACCTTTCTATCGTGAGTTAAGAAGATATGACGGAACAGTTAACACGCATCTCAAAGCACAAAAAAGTTTGCAGGGCGTTGCAGGCTTCGATTACAATTTTATTGGCCTTGGTGGACGCCCCATGCGCTGGACCACCGAGGCCTATTATAAAAGCATGACCGATGTGGTGCCTTATGATATTGACAATGTCCGTGTCCGGTATTTTGGAGAGAACAATGCCAAAGCCTATGCCGCCGGTATTGAAATGCGTTTGCATGGCGAACTGGTGGAAGATGCGGAGAGTTGGATAAGCCTTGGCATTATGAAAACGGCGGAAGATATTACTGGCGATCATTATTATAAATATAAAAACGCAGCCGGTGAATTTATTACTGCACAAAGCGCCGACCAGGTGGTGGCGGACAGTGTGAATTTTGATGTGGGCTGGTTGCGCCGCCCAACAGATAGGCGCATTACATTCGGTATGTATTTCTCGGATTATTTACCAACCAATAAAAACTTCAAAGCATTTCTGAACTTGTTGTATGGAAGTAATATGCCCTATAATATTCCCAATGCAGTAAAGTACCGCAATGCAGCAGATATACCAGCTTATATCCGTTGCGATATTGGTTTAAGTGCCTTGCTGATGGATGATGACCGCAGCAAACGCCGCAGCCACTCTCCTTTCCGCAACTTCGACAATATCTGGGCCAGCCTTGAAGTCTTCAACATCATTGACCGGGCCAATACTATTTCTTATCTCTTCATCAAAGATTTTTCCAACACGGTTTATTTATTACCGAATCGGTTGACACCACGGTTGATTAATTTTAAGATTGTGGCGAGGTGGTGATTATAAACTAAACTTCAAAGGAAGTTAGTTGTCTCTTCAGTTTTCTATACATAATGAATTAAATTTGGAAGAAGAATTTGTGTCAATCTGCAAATACGCTTAATATTTTGATGAATGCAATAACATACATACTAATCAAACCTAAAAACTTAAGTTTTGAATATAAGGGTTTAAAATTCGAATTTAAAAGATTAAAAGAAATCGAATCAGAAAAAATAGAATACGCATATGAAGACTGGAAAAATATTCCTTACTATATTTTACAAGCGATTTGTGAAAAACAACATAAAAAGGGGTTTGAAAATTTATTAATGGGAATTTTTTATTTTGACAATTCAATAGAAGGAAAAGATTTATCTACACTTTTGGATTTAGTTCTAGGAAATTGGAAATTTTATTTGATTCCTTCTGAAAAACTACATGACGCATTATTTAGAGGAGTAGCAGTTTCCATCAATGACATTGAGAGTCATACGAAAAAGAAAGATTTATCTATTATTCCTTTAGGTAAACTAGATAACGATGCAATCAGATTGATAAAACAAGGCATTGATTTATTAAAAGATAATAAAAACAAAAGGTTCAAAATTGCTTTACATAGATTTTCAGCTTCCTACAAAAGGAATGACCCTTTAGACTCGATTCTTGATTGTTGTTCCACATTAGAGGCATTATATAATATAAGTGATGAATTAAGGTTGAAAACTTCTCTAATATCATATCATTTGGTTAAAAAAAATAAGAAAAAAACATTGGACATAATTTATGAAATGTATGGAAAAAGAAATGATTTCGTCCATGGGAACAAAATCCCCGATGTATGCAAGGAAGAACAAGTAGAATATATTTGTTGTACAGCAGCCATTTTATTATCTATTATTGAACTAACTAAAATTCCAAGTAGTGAAGATTTGACAAAAAAAATATTTGAATACTACGCTCCTTCTCACTCAGTGCCTCACCCAAAACCCATGTAAAAACAGATACTAAGGATTCATGCCGTGTTCATGTTTAAGTCACACCAGCACAAAGGGGGATGAAAATGCAAGAAATATTGTAACTTCAATATTATGAACAAGGTTTTTTTTATACCAGTTCTCATGTTTTTTCTCACTTACTCAAGTGAAGCAATTTCGCAAAGTAAGTATGAAACTTATAAGGAATTTTACGGTAAAAGCACTACAAAGAAATGCTATTTCCCTAATGATTCTATGCTTGTAGTTTTTATTGATCTTGGTAATGAAATTGAATTTGAAGAATATTTTACTTATGATAAAGATGGCGATAACGTATCTATCATTTATCGATGTCCGAAAAATTTTGACATATTAAAAAATCTTTTTTCTAATGCATATTCACAAGGAGTTACATTAAAATGGGATGATGACAGTTTTATTGATAAAAACGGCAACTGGCTTCGATTGATGAAAGATGAAAATGATTTACCCAGTTCAGTTCTTTTTTTAACAAAACGGAAAAGGGTTAACGAAATTATGGGGTTTAATAGTCCCCTTTTCCCTGAATTGACTGCTGAACAGGTTTATGCAAAGGTTAATGATGCAGTTGTAACCATCTATACTTTTGATGCCAATGGGAAACTAATAAAACAAGGAAGCGGTGTAGTACTGAATGATAAAGGGTGGGTAGTAACCAACTATCATGTGTACGCCGGGGCAGAAAAATTAGTAGTAAAGCATAAAGATAAAGTAGTAAAACACACTGCTATAATTGGCTTGGATGTTGAAAAAGACATTTTAATAATAAAAATTTCGGATAAAACCTTCCCGTCTATATCTTTAGGAAATAGTGATTCAATCAAAGTAGGACAAAGGATTTATGCTATTGGTAGTCCAATGGGCTTTGAAAATACCATTACCGAAGGCATTATAAGCGGTGTGAGAAGCTATGAAGAAAGAACCAAGAACTTTATACAAGTTTCTGCTGCTATTTCTCCTGGTTCAAGTGGTGGCGCAGTGGTTGATTCCAAAGGAAAATTAATTGCTATCACAACTTTAACCATAACCAATGGGCAAAATCTAAATTTTGCCATCCCAATTAATGAAGTGCTTAAAATTTATAAGCAAGCAGGTATAGAACCAAAAGATTTTTCTGCTAGTTTCTACTTACATAAGGGGAATGTTGAATCTGATCAAAATAATTACGATGCTGCTATTGATAACTACAAAAAAGCTATTAAAATAAATCCAAAATATACTGGTGCTTATTATAATTTAGGAAATGCGTATAGTAAAAAAGGAGACATTGAAAATGCAATAGCATACTACAAAAAAGCTATTGAGTTCGATCCAAAATATGTTTATGCATATTATAACTTGGGAATTAAGTATAAAGAAAAAGGAGAGGTAGAAACTGCAATAGGCTACTTCAAAAAAGCAATTGCCATTAATACAGAATTTGTAGAAGCTTATAATAATTTAGGAGCCACATATTGTGATAAAGAGGAAATAGAAATTGCAATAATGTACTTCAAAAAAGCAATTGAGATTAATCCAAGATTTGCTCAAACTTATTTTAATTTAGGAGTTGTGTATCGGGACAAAAAAGACTTTGAAACTGCAATTACTTACTTCAAAAAATCTATAGAAATCAACCCTAAATATACTGACGCATATTATAGTTTAGGTGGAATATATACTTCTAAGGAGGAATTTGAAACTGCAATTGCCTATTATCAAGAAGTTCTTTCTATCAATCCGGAATATCCTGATGCTTATTACGGGTTAGGATTTATTTATACTAAAAAAAGAGAATTAGAAACTGCGATAAGTTACTTTAAAAAAGTCATTACTCTAAATTCAGCGTACGCTAGTGCCTATCTTGCTTTAGGAAATTTATATGGAGCAAAAGGTGATATCAATTTAAAGAATTACTATTTAGAAAAAGCTTATCAGCTTGACCCAAGTTTAAAAAACAAATGACAAGTGGTTTTTTGCCTTTGTTGGTCTTCCAAAAAAAATAACACGCCGTTGCTGTGTGTTGTGTGCAGGTATCGCAGCCAGGCAAAAACACCAGCAACACGAACTATAGGAAAACCCTATCTTACTTACAATTGAGTAATTGCCGGAGTTGGTGTCGTTAATTCACTTTGTTGGTGTCTTGCAATCGCACAAAGCCATCACACAACACACAACAAAGGCATCACTGAATTCAACAAATGCTCCACCCCGGTTAGTGCCCATTAAAAATAAGAATGCCCCGTTGTCGCCCCACTCAACGGAATTGAAAAATAAAACCCGGATTCGTTGAGGCACGAATCCGGGTAGCAGAAAATCAAAGTAATTTTTTTTTATTATCCCTCCAATCAATATTGTTTCACCACATGATAAAAGAAGATATCCGGCTTGCCTATAACGCCTGCAGAATCCATCCTGGCTTTTAATTCCGGTGATTTACTAAAGTCTCTTGCCTTTTTCATATCGTTGATGGCCAGCACAACAGTAACATCATTCTTGTCTTCATAACTATAACCAACGCCACGGTCAGTAACACCACCATTTTTCCTGACATCGCTATGCTCATCAAATGATTTTTTCCAGGCATCGTAGTCTTTCACCTTGGAGAAAATGATGATACGGTCGGTCATTGAATTGGTAGTGGTGTCCATCACCTGCATGTTCTGAAAATGAAAACTTGGAGGACCGGCCACTCCGCCTTTTTCCATCTTGGCTTTGAGCTCTGGTGAGCCGCTCATTGCTTTTGCTTTGTTATAATCTTCCATCCTGAACCCGATCAATACCATGCTGGAATCATCAATACCGCGGCAAACTACCGTCCTTGTCAGGCCATTCGCCTTTTGTGCGGAATCGTCGCTTTCAAATACCGGAAGCCATTTGTCAAAATTGGACACTTTGTGCATTACCACCAGTATATCGTTGGGTTTTGCCGGGGTAGTAGCATTGGCGTCTTGTTTCATTCCTGTTGAATCTTTATTATCCCCCTTTTTTTCACCGGAGGAGTTGCAGGACTGCATGCCCATAAGCATCGCCGCACTGATAGCAAGCGATGAAAGAATTTTGATCTGTTTCATGTTTTCGTTGTTTTTTGTTTATGAAAAGAATAGCCAGTAAATATAGAAGAAAAATTTTTAAATGCAAGTGGGGCATTATTTCTCTCACCTGGTTAGTATCGGCTAAAAATAAGAATGTCCCATTGCGTGCCTGCCCCGTACCACGCAGTAATCTCCACGCAATGAAATTAAAAATTTACAGATCAGATTCGTGGGGGCACAAATCCGGGCATCTGGAGCTTATCACAATTTGTGATAACATTCCGAAGTGACAAATAATAAGCCTGCCTCCAACTATTTTGCCACTTGGTCTTCCCAAAAAATAATACTCAGTTACTGCTTGTTGTGTGCAGTTAATCACATGCGGATGAAAGCAAAAGGAAAATCCTATCTTAGTTCCTTTATCTATGCACTCATTTATTAATGAACTCTTATGAAACATTTTATATTATTTCTTACCGCCATTTACTTCACCGGTCCATTGCCAGCTCAAGAAAAAAAAGAGTTCAAAAACAATATAGCCGTTCAGGCTTACCTCGATTTTCTTAAATCCGGCACTACGTCTGCCGCCTGGGTTACCTACGATCATAAAAAATTTTCGCTGGAAGCAAGATATAATTACGACTGGGATAAAAATCTATCTCTCTATGCCGGCGCCTTTTTAAAATACAAAGACTGGAACTTTCATCTTCTGCAGGGAGTAACATTCGGTAGCACCACCGGCATTTCAACTTCTCCAACTATAGAATACGACAAGAAAAAAATATATATTTTCAACCAGCTTCAATATGTGATCGGTGTTTCAAAAATGCCGTCCTATTTTATGCATTGGGGCGAAATCTATTATAAGCCTTCTGAACATATCTGGCTGGGCATCACAGACAGGCTCTACTTCGACAATACATCAAGGGACATTGCTTTTGGCCCACAGGTATTATTTACTTATAAAAACCTGTTCATTACTTTTTATTACTGGATTCCCTCCAAACAAACAGAAAGTAAAGCCTTCATGCAGGCGGGTTATGAACAGGCATTTTAAATAAGCTACAATAAATTTTAAGATGACGGTGAGCCGTAATTATTTCTTCAACCAAAACTCGTCTTGCCACCCGATAGCTATCGGGTCTACCTCAGCATGAACCGGGTGTTTTTCCAGTTGCTTAAAGATGGTATCTAATTGTGCCGTAGTAAGTGATGTTTCGAGCCAGCCAAACAATTCCCTTTCTTCAAAACGGATATGGGTATTCAGCAAATCAGAGAGAATAACCAACGATCTTATATCCGCTACATCATCAAGACCAAGCACCAGTTCCCGGATATGATCATGATCTTCCAGTAATCTCACTACCATCGGATGATTGCCGGGCAAAAGAGGAAACAGAATTTTTTCTTCCTGGAAAAAATGTGGTTTTACATGATGTCGCCAGTACCACAAAGCATATTGCCGCATTGTCTCCAGCGGAGTTTTATGCTCAATGCCCTGTTTTATTTTCCAGGCAAATAATAAACCATCATGATGTTCCCGGCTGAGCGGTGCCAGTTGCTTACTTCGTTTGATAGGTTTATTTTCTTCCGGCATATAACAAAGATAAAAATAAAGCAGGCAGACCAACTGATGACTGACATAGGCATTGCTGATTATCATCACTCATATACAGAAAAATTTCTTAACTAAACCTTTATACCATCAATTTGTATTAACATCTGTGAATAAGTAACTTTAGGTTAGAATACTATTCATAACTAATATTGAAAATGAAGGGCAGGCTTTTGCAAATGGGCAAAAGACGTTTAGAATCCGGCACCGCCCTTCACCGGCTTTTTTGAAACATAAACCGAGATGCATTGACAGACACGATCATCAACCTTGAAACCGTAAACCCTATTGAGTTTTTCGGAGTTAACAATGGCAAATTAGACATCCTCAAAAAGAAATTTCCCCTGCTGAAGATTCTCTCCCGCGGCACACAACTAAAACTGAGTGGCTCCCGTGAGCAGATAGAAAATGCACGGGAAAAAATTGAGCTGATTGTTTCCTACCTCGAAAGGAACGGCCACATGAGTGAAAATTATTTTGAGCAGGTGCTTGGCGGCGACGACGCTGAAACGATAGATCACTTCTTGGAAAGAAATCCGAATGAAGTGCTGGTATTTGGCCCCAATGGTAAATCAGTAAGGGCCCGCACCGCTAACCAGAAGAAACTGGTACAGGAGGCAGAAAAAAATGATATCGTCTTTGCCATTGGCCCTGCAGGTACCGGTAAAACTTATACAGCCGTCGCATTAGCCGTAAGAGCATTAAAGAATAAACAGGTAAAAAAGATTATTCTTACCCGTCCCGCTGTAGAAGCCGGCGAAAACCTTGGTTTTCTTCCCGGAGATTTAAAAGAAAAAATTGATCCTTACCTGCGTCCGCTATATGATGCGCTGGACGATATGATACCGGCAGACAAGTTGGGTTACTACATGACTACAAGAACCATTGAAATTGCCCCGCTGGCTTATATGCGTGGCCGTACTTTGGATAACGCCTTTATCATACTGGATGAAGCACAGAATGCCACTGACCTCCAGATAAAAATGTTTCTTACCAGGATTGGTGCCAATGCCAAGGCTATCATCACCGGCGATATAACACAGGTGGATCTGCCGCGGAACCAACGTAGCGGTTTGATTACAGCAGTCCGTATTTTACAAAATATTGAAGGCATTGCTCATATTGAACTGGATGAAGAAGATGTGGTGCGGCACCGCCTGGTGAAACAAATACTCAGGGCCTATAATAAGGAACATGAAAAAGAAAACCCGCAGGACTATATTGACAGGAAACCACCGGCCATAACAAAGAAGGACAAGCCGGAGTAATAGCACTGCAAAAGTTTTATTACTTTGCAGGAATGAAAAGAAACTATTCCATCTTTTTATTCCTGCTTTTTTGTTTGTATGCCTGCAGCAATAAAAAGCAATCCGGCAAATCAGAAAATGATATTGACGCCGCCCGCAATTTTATCCGCGCCGCTCTTGACGGAAAATTTAACGAAGCAAGGACTTTTCTGCTTCCCGATTCAGTTAATATTAATTACCTGGACGTGGCTGAACGCAGTTACCAGAAAACAGATGCAGAAATAAAAAGAGATTACCGGGCATCTTCCATCAATATCCACCAGGTAACGCCAGTGAATGATTCTACCACTGTGATTATTTTTTCCAACTCCTTTAAGAATGATCATGATACATTAAAAATTGTGAGACAAACCGGGCAGTGGCTTGTTGATCTGAAATACCTGTATCAACATGATGCCGATACGCTTCTCAATAAACCGATGCATAAAGACAGTATTCAATGATTAAAAATATTTTATTGGTAGGATTGGGCGGCGGCCTGGGCAGCATGGCCCGTTACTTATTCCAGCGCTGGGCTTATTCCGTTTACCCCCATCATTTTCCCTGGGGAACTCTTGGTGTAAATATTATTGGATGTTTTTTGATCGGAATTTTATGGGGCACCAGTTTCAAAACATTTGAAAGTAATGAAAGCTGGAAATTATTTCTCATGGTTGGTTTATGCGGGGGCTTCACTACATTTTCAGCTTTTACACTGGAAGGGATCGGATTAATCAGAGAACAGCGGCTGGCATTATTTTTTTCTTATGTTGCAGTAAGTGTAGTGTTGGGCTTACTGGCTACTTATATTGGTATAAAGATTACGAGATAAACTTCATCATTCGATATTCCTTGTTCAATGTTCAATATTTTAATAAATATGTCTGAATTACTAAAAGGAAGGAAAGGAATAATGAATATTGAATAAGGAATGTTGAACATCGAACCTGAACGACCATTATTAAATTAAAAATTTTCAATGCTTACCGTCAAACATCCCTGGCATGGCGCCAGTTTTGGAGAAAAAGCCCCGGTAACGGTGAATGCACTGATTGAAATTCCACAAGGCTCCCGTTCGAAATATGAAGTAGATAAAGAAACCGGGTTGCTGAGATTGGATAGGGTGATTTATTCTTCTTTTCAATACCCTATCAATTACGGTTTTATTCCGCAAACGCTGGGACAGGATAATGATCCATTGGATATCCTAGTTCTTTGTTCTCAATCCATCCAGCCGCTTTGCCTGGTGGAAGCAAATGTGATTGGGAATATGCAGATGATAGACAGTGGCACCAATGATGACAAGATTATTGCAGTGGCGGCCAAAGATCCTTCCGTGAATCATATTACTAAAATGGAAGAACTGCCCAATCATTTTTTACTGGAGTTGAAAAACTTTTTTGAGCAATACAAAGTGCTGGAAAATAAAAAAGTGGAGATTGATAACTTCCAGGATAAAGTAACGGCCTGCCGCATTATTGAAGAGGCCATTGCTTTTTATAAAGAGACTTTTAAGCATTCGGCAAGTTCAGGCTGACAAAATTCTGTCATGTTGATCCCGCCTCATGCGGGACGAAACAGACAGAATTTTGATTTTAAATAATAAAATAAATGAACAGCAATCAAAAACATATTATGACAACGCAACTGATCATAACAACCTTGTTTATCGGGTTGGCAGCCGGCATGCTGAGTGGGTTGGTAGGTGTAGGTGGTGGCATCATTATGGTGCCAGCGCTGGTTTTCTTTATGAATTATACCCAGCACCAGGCGCAGGGCACCTCGCTGGCATTGTTGACATTGCCGGTTGTCATCATAGCATCTATTACTTATTATAATCAATGCCAGAAACTGGGAACACCGATTGATCTGAAAATTGTGGCGCTTTTAGCTGCGGGGTTTTTGGTTGGCGGTTATTTTGGCAGTAAGATTGCCCTCTCAATAAACCAGGACGTTTTGAAAAAGATTTTTGCAGTTATTCTTTTTTATACGGCGTTTAAAATGCTGAATTGGGATGATGCGATTGTGAAATGGGTGAAGGGAATATTTAATTGAAATATTACCACAACCTCCTTATTGCTCTCAGCCTTAGAGTTCTCTTTCCTGTATCAGCATTAATAATTCCCTTTTTATCAATTCCATCCATCCTCACTTTACCGGATGCATGAATAATTTTTCCATCGCCCAATAGAATGCCAACATGTACAATATCTTCTTTGTTATCAAAAAAAACAAGATCACCAGATTGTGAATCTTTGAATTTTTTCACCGGCTCTCCTTCTTGTGCCTGCTGCCATGCATCACGGGGCAGATCAATACCCATTAGTTTATTAATCACCTGCACAAATCCACTGCAATCAACACCAAGCGGTGTGCGGCCACCCCATAAATACGGTGCATTTAACCAGGGCAGTGTTAGCTGCTGTAATAACTCAGCACCGGGTTGTTGTTCATCCCGTTTGCAATAATTTCCAAAAAACTGATATTCTGTTTTACCTAATCTCCCTTTCCCGTTTTCAAAAAAAGGTAATGATGAACCAACCGGAATGTTTAGTTTTTTATTGTCAAGCATAACAAGGTTCAGCAAATCAGTAGTGGCAAATACACTGGTGGTATTAGCAGCCGTCTCATCTGCTTCATCAAGTAAAGTATTGGTCATCCAGCCTTCATAGCCATCATGCAGGCTACGGATTTTTACCCACAATTCTCCTTTTGACTTCAGCACTTTAACTGTTTCACCAAATAATAACTGGCTTACCATTTCCTTTTGATGCATGGGTTTCCTTCTGACCGGCGCAGCAGGAACATTTACAATAGCGTACTCCATACCGATAAAGTTTTTACTAAAATAGGCAATCTATAGCAGTAATTTTTTGCAGAAATTGATACCACCTGCATCTAACTCAAAACAATTAGTTATTTTTCGCTTGTGAAGACTGACAAACTCCAGCACCTAACAGACCAGGAACTGCTAGAACAGTTTTATGCCGATCATGATAATGGATGGCTGGGCATCCTGTTGCAGCGATATACATTGCTGCTGCTCGGTGTTTGCATGAAGTATTTAAAGAATGAAGAAGCAGCAAAAGACGGAGTGCAGCAGGTGTTTTTAAAAGTGATTCAGGAATTGCATAAATACAAAGTGGAATATTTTAAATCCTGGCTTTATATGGTGGCAAAAAATCATTGCCTGATGAAGTTGCGGGAAAAGCAGGGAAAAATTACTACAGAATTGCATGACCGGCTTATTGCCCAACCGGAAGAGGAAACTGACCGGCAAACATTATGGCAAAATGATCACACCCTGGAACTAATGGGTATGGCCTTAAAGGAGCTTAATGCGGAGCAGCAGCAATGCGTAACTTTGTTTTACCTGCAAAAGAAAAGTTACCAGGAAGTAAGTGAAGAAACAGGTTATAATATGCTACAGGTAAAAAGTTATATCCAGAATGGAAAAAGAAATTTAAAAATATTGATTGAAAAAAAATTACAGGAGCAAATGAATCGAAAATAACATGTCAGAAAATTATAAAGACATATTATCCAATTTATCAACTGATGTGGACCAGGAAACACTGCTGTTGTACCTGCAGGGAAAGCTTTCTGAAGAAACGAAACATGAGGTAGAAAAAAAACTAATCCAGAATGAGTTTGACGATGATGCAATGGAAGGCTTACAGGAAATTAAAGACAAGCAGCAGATACAATACATGGTAGAAATGCTGAACCGTGACCTGAAAAAGAAAACAGCAAAGAAAAAGAAGATGCGGGAAAAAATGAAAATAAAGGATCAACCCTGGTTATATATTTCCATTCTTATACTTATACTTCTTGTTGTTATCAGTTATATAATACTACACAGGATGCTGAACCCGTAATCAGTACTTTATTTTGGCTTCCCAATTCTTCCATTCGTCAAAAACTTGTTTTGCCATGGGATGCGGCTGATGGATAAAAGGAATTTTCCTTTCTGAAATTTTAGCATAAATCTCATGATAAATAAAATCGTCATCAAATTCGATGGCCGCCGCTTCTTCTTTTGTATTGGCATAAATCACTCTCCGGGGCCTTGCCCAGTAAATGGCGCCCAGGCACATCGGGCAGGGTTCGCAACTGGTATAAATCTCACATTCGTTAAGCTGGTAACTGCCTAATTTTTCGCAGGCCTTGCGAATAGCCACTACCTCTGCATGAGCTGTCGGGTCATTGGTGGAAGTAACCATGTTACAACCTTCTCCTATTATTTCATCTCCCAACACAACAATACAGCCAAAAGGACCACCCGATCCGCTTTTCATTCCCTTACGGGATAATTCAATGGCCCTTCCCAGGAATTTGTATTCTCGGTTTGTAAGCATAAATCGTGTATTTATTTGAAGACATCAGGGTCAAAAATGTGGATTAGTCCACGAATGTCCACAGATTATGCACCTGAATTCTTCCAATATGAAGTTAATATTAATTTTAGGTTAATGGCTTGTTACCAGCAAAAAGCTTAGTAATTTTTACCTGGAATACACGACACCTAAAACCTGTTTACTATGAGATGGGAACCAGTTGCAACCACATCCACTAACGAAGTTTATCATCTTTATAAAGACGATAAGAAAATCCTGACATTATCTATTAATCCCTTTTCCAACTCGGCTAGAGTGGAATGTGAAAAACAAAAAAGGGTATTCCTGATACGTAAAGAAGGTTTCCTGCGAAATAAAATTGTTCTTAGGAATGAATATGGAGTTAAAATCGGCGAATTAGGTCATGAGAATAAGGAAAATTTTATAGATATTTATGAAGAACGATTCTATTATTCAGCCGAAAACAAACCCCAGGAAGAAATGGTACTTTATAAGGAATCAAAAGATAAGCCATTTGTTACTTGCAGCCTGAACGCAAAAGAAGGAAACACAGCAGTGAATATTAAAAAAGACAAGAACCTGGCGGCCACCTCGCATCCCGGGTTGCTGATGGCGCTGTGCTGGTATATGTTTTTGCCCGTGGCAAAAGAGAATACTGCTGAGTTTGCCTGATAAAAGGCTATATATCTTCCCAAACTTTTTTAGCAAACTGCTCCAGTGATGGATCCCTTGCACCCATTAACAGCAGCACACAATTATCAGCGAGATGAGGACGAACAGATTCTAAAAAATCATTCCGGTTCTCAACAAAAAAGGCTGATTTACCTAATGTTTTTAAATCATTGACCACGTCATTGGCAGAAATATCTTTTGTTGCTGTGCCGCCGGCATAAAATATTTCACTCATCCATATTTCATCTTCAGCCCGCAACACCCCGGCTATCTCTTTTACAAAATCATTTCTCAAAAATTTGGTTGGTTTATATCCATGCGGTTGAAACCAGGCAATAACTTTTGGCGCTACCGGCTGGCATGCTTGGATAGCAGCTGCACATTTAACAGGGTTATGTGCAAAATCATCAATCAGCCAAACCCCTTTTTTATTTCCATATACCTGGTGACGTCGATAAATGCCTTCATAATTTTTTAATGCTTCTGCACAAGCACATAAACTAACTCCTATTCCATTAGCAACTGTTACAGCAGCTAAAGCATTTTCCATATTATGCTTTCCAATAAGATTTAGTTGAAAAGATACTTCCTGAACGTTAAAATTGATAGAGAGACCCTGCTGATGAAAGTCGGTTGCCGAATATCCTGCATAGAAATCCGGGTTTGCAGAAAAATCCTGTTGTGTATGTTGAGAAAGTTGCCGGGCAAGTAAATGAGCCTGGTTGACCACAAAAAACTTACTGTTATTTTTGAAAGTTGTAAATAAATTCATCAGTTCATCAATCTCCTGGTGATCTTTATCTACATTCAGTAATAAGCCAATCTCTGGTTTATATTGCACAATTGATCCATCACTTTCATCAGCTTCGATTACTAACCACTCACCTTTTCCAATTTTTGCGTTTCCAATTTTTCCTTTCTTAATAATACTTATTAATCCTGCGCCGCTGATGATGCTTGGTTCTAATTCTGCATATTCCAAAATATCAAACAACATAGCACTGGTAGTGCTTTTTCCACTGGTTCCGCTAACCGCAATGGTTCTTTTACTGGCAGCAATCAATGCCAGTAACTCAGAACGTTTAATAATTGGGATCTTGAGTTGCTTTGCTTTCTGCACTTCTTCCACAGTATCTTCAATAGCTGTTGATACAACCACCAGGTCAGTACCGGGAGTAATTCCATCTCCGTTCTGAACAAAACAGGCGATGTCTTCCGCCTCTAATCTTTCCCTGATCTCATTGTATTCTCCTTCAATAAAAAAACGGTCGCTGCCGGAAACATTTTTGCCAATGCCTTTTAAATACTGTGCAATAGCACTCATGCCGCTGCCGGCAATGCCAATGAAAAAAGGCTTTTGAAAATCATTGATGGAAGAAATCATGCTGCAAATAAAAGAAATAATTATCGCTTATGCTGTGTAGCTCTTATCATTTCAGAATATCCCCATTTCTTTGCCAAAGCATTTACCGACATGGCAATTCGTTTTGCTTTTGTTTCATCTGTTTTGGCGCCGTCAATCCATTTACTGAAATAGCGTTGATGAGATCCGGGCAACGTTTCAAAGAAAATTTTTGCTTTTGGTTCATCCGCCAGGCACTCCATAAAATCTTTATTGAATTTAAATGGATTTTTATCTTCTTCAAGTTGCACATTCAACATTGCACCATGCCGTTTGCCAATGCTTTTTCTCATCCCCCCGTTAACCGGCATAATAAAAGCACCGCCACCCATTGGCAATAACGCAACACCAGATATCTTATAATTATCCAGCTTCCCTTTTACCCGAAATGATTTTTTATTGCCGGGTTTTATCTGTTGAACAATGTCAGCAGGTATTTCAAAATAAGTCCAGCCGGTTTTTTCTCCCTGCTTTTCAAACTTGTGCAATGTGACAGTAAAATGAACAGGTTTCATATCATAAACATACGGCTTCTCTAAATTTTGACAAAGGTTAAACAAATTCAAAAATTAGCCGTTTATCCATATCAGGGCTCTGCCGGGTTTTTATTTACTTATTTTTGATATTACGCACCAATGGCTATCCTTATGAAGAAAAATGCAGCACATATTCCGGGAAAATTATTTTTCCTGTTTATTTTCTTATTTCCCGTTTTACAGGTGACAGCGCAGACTATTTCTGTCACCATCAAAGTAACCAATCAAAAAAAAGAGCCACTTATTTATGCCACCATTTCGGTGATTAACCGGGCCGACAGTTCACAAATAATAAAAAAGGTAGCCGACAGCAGTGGTAAAGCCACATTTCAATTAGTAAAAAACGGGCAATACACCATCAGCATTACTTCCGTTAACTACCAGCCAATAGAAAAAGGTATTCTTGTTTTAGGAAATCAGAATTTATTCAGTTTCGTTGCCGAACGTTTACCAAAAACTATGGATGCGGCTGTGGTAACTGCCAAAAAGCCATTGATGCGGCAGGAAGACGATAAAACAATCATCGAACCGGAAAGTTTGGCTGCCGCATCAACCAATGGCTATGAAATAATTGAAAAAACACCCGGCTTGTTTGTTGACCAGGATGGAAATATTTATATCAGCAGTCTTACACCTGCTACTGTTCAGATCAATGGCCGGGATATGAAAATGAGTACCGCCGATATTGCCACCATGCTAAAAAACCTGCCGCCGAATTCCATCGCAAGAATTGAGATTGTAAAAACTCCTTCTGCAAAATATGATGCATCCGGGAGCGGCGGTATTGTAAATGTGGTATTAAAGAAAGGAGTTAAACTTGGGATGACGGGAAGTGTAACTGCCGGCATGCAGCAGGGCATTTATGGCAATCAGTTTATCGGCTTCAACCTTAATAATAATGACGGCAAGAAGACCTCATACATAAATCTCAGTGTGGGAAACCGTAATAATTATGAGCGCATTAATACCAACCGGTTGTTTGCTATTGATTCAATGCTAAGCCAGGAGGCCTATACAAAATACCCGGCCCGCAGCGCTTACACAGCTTTTGGCATAACATGGGAAATTGGTAAGAAATGGGAAATCACCTATGATGGCTCCATCAATTATAATAATTACAAGAACCGTTCTGAAAACAATAACAGTATCAGGAAAATCAGTACTGCGCAAATACTATACAACAGCCTAAATAAAGTAAACAACGACGGCTATTCATTATCACTGGGCAGCGGTTTTGAATCAAAATTGAAAATAGATACGCTGGGATCTGAATGGACCAACGATACTTATTTTACTTATTCAAAAAACAATTCCAACCAGGACTATTTCACCAATTATCTCAATGCTCCATGGCTGACTTTAACAGGAGGAGACGGCAGCGCCAATAACAGCCGGAATTATTTTACCGGCAGGTCTGATTTGAAATTAAAATTGAAAAAAAAAATTACCCTCGAAACAGGAATACAGGCAACAATACATTCATATCATAACGAAACAAATTATTTCAAAGAAAGCAACTATATCCGCACAAAAGATACTGCCCGAACCAATACATTCAGGTATAATGAAAACATCAATTCATTTTACCTGCAGGGATCAAAAACGCTTGGAAAGGATTTTATTGTCAAACTAGGCACAAGGCTGGAAAACACAAATATGATTGGCAGGCAGTTTATTCCCGGTGATACCTCTTTTTCTATTCAACGTACTGATCTGTTTCCTTATGTTTACCTGAGTAAAAAAATAATAAAGATCGCCGGTTTTGATCTACGGGCTTATCTTGTTTATCGCCGCAGTATCAGGCGTCCGGTTTACGATCAGTTGAATCCCCTCCACCGTTATGTGGATGAATTTTTAACGGAGACAGGTAATACATCACTTCATCCGCAATTCACCAACAATTATGAATTCAATATCAGTGTAGATGAAACCCCTTTGCTTGCTGTGGGAGTAAATGATACCAAAGATATTTTCACCAGTGTAATTTACCAGCCCGACCCCGGCCGACCCAGGCAAGCATACAGAACGTATGATAACCTCGGCAAAAATAAAGAATGGTATTTACGGGGATTAGGGGCTATACCACCGGGACACAAATACTTTTTTGTATTGGGCGCCCAATACAATCACAATTTTTACCAGGGATTATATGAAAACAAACCATTATCGTATAAAAAAGGCACCTGGACTTTCTTTACGTATCATACCCTGAAACTGGATAAAAGATCGACAATAACACTGAATGGTTTTGTA
Source organism: Chitinophagaceae bacterium (assembly GCA_032654705.1). GTDB lineage: Bacteria > Bacteroidota > Bacteroidia > Chitinophagales > Chitinophagaceae > JJ008. The sequence continues at coordinate 289,133 of JAULAZ010000003.1, read as the reverse complement.
AGGCTTAAAGGCCAGCAGCAGTTTTATGAGTTGTCTTCATTCGGTTCACTGAATTCAAGCATCAATAGAAAATTTTTTAAAGAGAAGCTGACTGTCACACTCAGCATGAATGATATTTTTGCCACCAATAAAAATGATTTCACTATTCAACAAGGATCTGTAAATGCGAGTGGTTTCCGCCAGGCCGATACAAGAAGGCTTGGCATCAATCTGCGTTACAACTTCGGTATTCATAAGAAAGAAGAAAATAATAATATACTTAATATAGAATCGCCTGAAAAATCAAACTAAGTTCATCCTTACCTAATTTACTCAAAATAAAAACCCGGTTCTCACTTTAAAAGCCTATCTTTGCCTCGTTAATTTGAGTGACACGGCATTTTGTAAGTGAACGATTTTTTCTGCTAATAGTTAGTCTTCTTTACGTTGCGTATTTCTCAAGTATTTTTTAAAAGTCAATTTTTTTTACATGAACATTTATGTTTCAAATTTAAGCTTCGCCGTTCAGGATGAAGACTTAAGGGGTTATTTTTCGGAGTACGGAGAAGTTACTTCTGCTAAAGTTATTATGGACAAATACACTAACCGGAGCAAAGGTTTTGGTTTTGTGGAAATGAGTGATGACGCTGCAGCCCAGAAAGCAATTGCTGAGCTGGATGGCGCCACGGTAGATGGCCGTTCTATTAAAGTGAACGTAGCCAGGCCAAAAGAAGAAAGACCGGCCAGAAAGCCGTCTTATTCCAACAGCAACAACCGCTGGTAATAACAGTTGTCAGAAACAAATGCTATTATGGGAGGGTTGAAAGCAACTCTCCCTTTTTATTACTCAATAAACTGCCAGAAAATGACAAACGAAGCAATTATAAAATACGTAGAAACAAAAAATCATACGGATAAGACCCTGCAGATACATTTCAAACAACGCAGCACCATTAAAGGGCTGTTCATCCAGGGAAAAGACTATGACGAACTGAAATCAAAAAATTTCTGGCGCATTGTATCCAATACAAACATTGAGCAATGGAAAAAAACACAGGATATGAATCTGGCCCGGATATTCAATGGCACTGAGTTTACACGACTTTCTGAAGAATAAACCGATTTATAGATTACTTAGTTATCTGGATTGTATTTGTTAATTAATTAAAACTACCGGCATATGTTTTCCCAGGCGTGGCTTATCTATTTACCCATCATTAAGATATTAATGAAGCGATCTCCTAACGGTAAGCAAAAGCTGGATATGAACCAGACAGATTTCCAAAGGGCCGCCGGCGGACGAAAAGCAAAATTTTCATTTTCAATTACGCTGCTAAAAGGCCGGATTCAGAATATCAACAATCAACCTCCGGTAGCAAGGGACCTGGTCGCCATTTTACAACAGGATGAAATTACTAACCTGCTTATCCGGAGCCAGGCTTACGAATTCAGTATGAATAGTTCTTTTCAACTAATGATAGTCAATACGACTTCACCTGCAGATCCAGACACTGAAGCTTCTGCAATGGAAAACAGTTCCGAAGAAGTTTCTCATTAAAAATTTCAGCCAAAAAAATCCCACTCTGTTTAATTCAGAATGGGATAAAATCTTTGGGATCCGGTTATCAAACCTTTTGCTTAGCAGTTGATTTCTTTTTACTTTTCTTTAGCGCCAATTCAATGGCAACACTAAGATTGGCAAATGTAGGTTTCCCGGTAAACGGAATATCATTGATAAAAAATGCCGGTATGTCTTTTACACCACGGTTAATTCCTTCTTTCAGATCATCCTGAACCTGCCAGCCATAAACGCCATTAACCAATTCGTCCAGGAATTTTTTGTTATGAATGCCTGCTTCTTTTGAATATAATTTTAAGCTGGTAGTTCCCAAATTGCGACGGTTGGCAAAAAGCACATTGTGCATTTCCCAGAATTTACCTTCTTGTCCTGCAGCAACAGCCGATTCACTTGCCTTTAAACTCCGCTGGTGTATTAATGTCAGCGGAAAATGGCGGAACTGAAATCTTATCTTTCCCTCATACTCTTCGAGTAACTGCTTCACTACTTCATTAACTTTGGCACATTCCTCACTTTCGTATTCACCAAATTCCACAAGAGTAACCGGGGCATCTTTTTTGCCCACAAACATTTCTTTTGGTTCAATAATAATTACATCATCTTTTTTAAAAGCCATTTTATATCTCCTTTTTTTATTTATTCCATTCCTTGATGCGGAGTAGGTTTTGTATATAACAAATTTCCAGCCATTTGGTTGACAGAAAGGCGTTTATGCCAGTCCGTCACAACTCTGAATCGCTTGAAGATAATATTTTTCTGCACCCTGCCAAATCCATCTGTCATTATTTTCCTAACACGAAAGTCCCACTCTGAAAATCAGGAGGTTATGTCGATACTTTTAAGGTGTATACCAACCCGGCAATATCGTACTAAAAAATCATGCCCATAAAAAAAACAGCCGGAATGGCTGCTTTCCAGATTCATTTCTAATTACCTCGCATAAACTCCATTCGGGCTTATTACACTGGCCGGGCCACCACTGATGCCAATGGGAGGAATAATAATATTGATAGTTTCACCATTTACTTTCAATATTGCTTTTCTTGCATGAATCTCCACACCCTGCTGATAAAAGGGGGGCATGGCTGCGGGCTTCCTGTCTATCAGGTAAGGCGCACTAAAATCACTCATCTCCACTTCAAAGGTATAATCACCGGTTACGCATTTTGCCTTTGCAGTTGTTTCATAAATTTCAATATCAATAGTTGCTTTTAATACCGGAGCTGCTTCAAAAGGTGTTCCGGCAAAAATATTCGGGCCAAAGTAGGCACCAACTTTTTCATCTGTTCCAACAAATCCGAATACCAACGGCGCAGCATGGGGATCTGGTTGCCAGAAAAGCATACCGCTGGGCGCATTACCAACAGGTGTGTTCACCATGCGGCCAAGATGTACAATTACATTGGGCATTTGAAGGTCAGGAGACGTTAAGGCTACGAGATCAATGCCGCCTTCCCAACTCATCCATTTAGTTACATTACTCATAATTTGATTTTAAAGGTGTTTGATTGATTAAGTGGCTAAAATAGGTATTAATCGTAAAGTCCGTTTATTAATAATATCATAAACTAGTATAAATATTCAAATAGCTTTCACATATTCAAAGCCCAGCAGGGTGTCTCCATGGCTGATGTTTTGCCAGATATCTCGTCAATCCATCACATGCCAAAATAGAGTGATGTATTTTTCAGAACACAAGAAACGGTGAAAGAACATCACCAACAGCCGGATTAATAAATCCCCTTACATCTCATGTGGTTTGTAAAATAAAACGATAACCCCGGTGTGAAAGTCAGGCGTAAAAAATAAAAATTGAGGTTACTTTAGTTAATCCGGGTTTTACTAAATAATAAAATGAGCTAAATAAATTTTATCACAAAAAAATAAATGCCATGAAACTAACAACTGCGATTGCCTGTATAGGCCTGTTTATCTTATCAGGATTTATTAGTTCGGGAAAAAACGGGGCAGAAGATTTAGACAGAACGCTGACAACACTTCTACAACAAAATGGTTTTGACGGACACATCGAGGAAAAGCTGGAACAAAAACTCGGCAGAAAATTAAACAAAGACAAGATCAATCTTGGCAGACTTGTCTTTTTTGATAAAGGCCTCGGGTTGCACCAGGATAATTCATGTGCAGGATGCCATTCACCGGGCAATGGTTTTGGAGATTCGCAGCCCATGGCCATCGGAGTTGATAATAATGACACAGTCGGCCCGCACAGAGCAGGTCCCAGAAATCAAAGAAGAACCCCTTCAGCCATTAACACTGCCTTTTTTCCGAAATTGATGTGGAATGGAAGGTTTTCATCCAATAGCGGAGATCCTTTCAATAACTCACAGGGTTTTCTATTTCCTCCACCGGAAGATAACTTATTTAAAAATGGCTCTCCTTATGTGGCAAGAGCAAAACATCTTCTGATAGCACAGGCTCATATTCCTTTTACAGAACTTCCGGAAATGGCGGGATTCACAACAGAAGAAGAAGAAAGCAAATTTTCCTTTTCCCGTTTTTCCGGACTAACAATTCCAAACAGTGGAAATAAAAAAAATAAGGAAGCATCTCCCCTGATTTTTTCTTCAATAAAGAATAAGCCCGTTTCTGCAAACACAGGTGTTTGTACCGACCCTGATTTTGGTATTTTTAATGACGGACATGGTTTTCCGGTTCCGCCGATTGATCCCTCCATCAATTCTTCCAACTTCCGTATCCGCGACAAAGTGCTGGAATTAATCAATGCCAACAGAGAGTACAGGAAATTATTTGGCAACATTTATCCTTCTGTAAAGAATGGCGCCCCTGTGGATTTTATAATGGTAGGTGAAGTGGTGGCTGAGTTTGAGTTCTCTTTAACTTTTGCCAAAGCCCCATTGGATAAATATGCCATGGGCAATAAAAATGCATTATCAGATGCAGAAAAAAAAGGGGCTATCATATTTTTTACAAAAGGCAAGTGTGTAAGCTGTCATGCTGTAAATGGAAACTCTAACCAGATGTTCAGTGATTTTAATTCGCACAATGCAGGTGTACCACAGATACACCCGGTATTTGGCGTTGGCACAGGTAATGTTCCTTTCTCCGAGCTTGCCTGCCCCAATAAAACAATTACCGGAACACTGGATTATGGGCTGGAAGAATTTACAGGCAATAGTAACGACAGATATAAATTCAGAAGTTCTCCTTTACGCAATCTTAAAGTACAGGCCGCATTTTTTCACAACGGCAGTTTCAGAAAATTAAAAGACGCATTGGACTTTCATTTAAATCCATCTGTTAAAATAGCAACCTATAATCCTTATGTGTTCGGTGTGCCACAGGATCTGAAATACAAAAGTTCAGATATGATAAATGTAATGGTCACCCTGGATCCTATTTTAAAACAGGGTATTTCTCTTTCAAAAGATGAAAAAGAAGATCTGCTGGTTTTCCTTACTGAAAGTTTATACGACAGAAGGGCTTCGGCTGACAACCTCAAAAAAGAAATTCCCAAAAATGTTCCATCAGGAATAAGGCTTCAATATTTTGAAATGGATGAGCAAAGCTCAAATACTTTCTTTACTGATAATGCCATCCCGGCAATTAACTATACCCTTTATCCCAACCCGGTAAAAGATCAATTGATTATTGAAAGCAACAATACGAGCGGAGTAACAAAAGTTGAAATTATTAATGCAGCGGGAAACACAGAGTTTGTTCAAATTGTAAATTCGGAACAAAAAATAATTACCATACCTATGCAGAAACTGAGAACCGGATTTTATTTTATCCGGATCACCAATAAAGACAATTCAGTTATCACTAAAAGAATTATGAAAGGTTAAAGCCCGGAAAGATGCTGCGTTGGTTAACCCCGGCATTAATGCCGGGGTTACTTGCATATAACGATGAAGTACCTTAAAAAATATACCGGAGACCAAACGAGACCTGTGTAAGAATTTCTATTACTGACGAGTTAGCATCAGCATACGAATAAGGACCTGTTGCGTTTAGTTCAACAGTAATTTTATTATTTCCAACCGGGAAAAAATAACCAAGTCTTGCAGCAGGTATTATTGTTGTTCTTTTATCATCCCAACTATCATAATCGCTGTTATACAGTTGCACCCATCTCTGGATGGCTACCCCGCCGGCAATAAAAAAACTTTTGTCAGGGTTCCTGCTGCTGTTTGACTGGCAGAGTATTGTTCCTGTTATTGTTTTAAACCTCCCATTTTCATAACCACCCCCGTCCCAGGTATTATTTATTTTTTTGTGGAAATAATGCAAATAGGCACTGAGAACAACTTTCCTTTTTAATTGGAAATCAACACCTGCCTGAAATGAAGGACCGATAAAAACCATTGCCGCATCGCCGGACACATGAACACCTGCATAAGGATGCCAGCGGTGCCTGAGTGTGTCTTTTATTTTTTTATGTGAACAATCGCCGCAGATGATTTTCCATTCTTTTTCCAGGTGCTGAGAAAAAGCAGTTGTGACAATTAAATGCAGAAACAATAACCAAAGAATACTCTTTTTCATTGGAGGTTTATTAAACCAAATGTAACAAAACTTTATCCTTTTGGTAATAGCTAAACAAATCATATTGGCGCATCATAATGATAAATATTTCAGCATGGGGTAGATTTACGATGAATCGTATATATACAATGACAATTTTTCAGAAACGTGAAAATTCATTAATGACTTTCAGCTAGTTAACATGTCAGTGGATAACCATCTCTGAAAACACACCTTATCGCAGCATTATCGGGTTATCTTTGCGGTGTTCTTTATAAATATTTCATACAGCGTTCCGTTATTTTGAAAAACCTGTACACAACCGTACCCCGGAAAACATGCTGTAATTTTCTCACAATATTCCTGTACTGATTTTTTTCTGTAAAAAATCCAAACCCTGAGGTCGGCATTGTTTTATATAAAAACAAATAATGTTAAAAAGAAAACTTTATAAGGCCAGCATTATTATAAGCTGCTTTATTCTTATGGCAATGAATTCGGGCAGCCGTTCAATTTATATAAAGACCGGCAAGCCTTTAGCTGCCGCATACAAAACCGGAATGCATCATTTTGATTCCAGTGGTTTATGTACCTGTATTCCTTTTATTACAAAGGAAGAACTGGTGGCTGCGCCAAGGATACAGCTTAATAAAAATGCAGCGGCCTTTGTAAAAAAATATAATAAGGAGAATGGTTTTTCCCTGGATAAGATCAAAGACAAGAGCCATCCTTATTTTGCTATTATTGATTCGGTATTTACACAGCAGGAACTGCCTGTTGAATTAAAATATCTTGCCTTTATTGAATCCGGGTTTAAGTATAATGCTATTTCATGGTCAGGCGCTGTGGGACCATGGGCTTTGATGCCGAAAGCAGCAAAACAATATGGTCTTAAAATTCCGAAGCATAATGATGAACGTCTTGACTACTATAAAAGCACACAGGCCGCCGCCGGATTGCTGAAAGATCTGTTTGCCCAATATGGCGACTGGTTACTCGTAATTGCCGCTTATAATTGCGGGCCAGGTGGTCTATCAAAAGCTATTAAAAGATCAGGCAGCAAAAATTATTGGGTGTTACAAAATTTTCTGCCGCAGGAAACAAGAAAGCATGTAAAGAAATTCATTGCTATCCATTATTTTTTTGAAGGGCATGGAAGTGTTGTTACACTTACAAGTGCAGAAAAAGAAGCACATATCAAAGCCGTAGAAGCATTTGTAAAAAACCAACAGGAAGTTCAAAAGACTGATTCAGTTTCGGTAGTTGTCGCAAAACAATAGGAAAAATTTTGATCACTAAGTCAAAATTTTAACAGATAACGGATTCCACCGATTTTTAAACCGTTTCCTGATGCTTTCAATGCGTTTCCAACGAGTTTCAATGTGCTTCTAACGTGTTTCAATGTGCTTCCAACGAGTTTCAATGTGCCTCCAACGGTTTCCAAAGTGCTTCCAACGGTTTTCAAAGTGCTTCCAACGGTTTTCAAAGTGCTTCCAACAAGTTTCAATGTGCTTCCAACGGTTTCCAAAATGCTTCCAACGAGTTCCAAAGTGCTTCCAACGGGTTTCAATGTGCTTCCAGCGGTTTGCAATGTGGTTCCAACGAGTTACAAAGTGCTTCCAACGAGTTCCAAAGTGTTTCCAACGAAGATCAAAAGCTTATTTTTCAATATTTTAGGTGGAAAGTGAGGGGTTTTAAAACTGTTTTCTATTTGCGGGTGCTTTCGTTTACCGGGAAAGACGAAAAATTGCATTATTGATCCGAAGAACAGCTTCATTGAAGCTGATGGTTAGTCACAGACTAACCACAACCATTCAGCATATTTTTATTATTGAACACTACGAGCAGCCGGGAACACTACGAGCAGCCGGGAGTCTCAAAGACTTTTACAATCAAGATATTTGTAGTCTCTGAGATGCCTCGTTCCTCGGCATGACAAGACACTGAAAGTTTGAAATTGTATTATTGATCCGAAGACAGCTTCATTGAAGCTGATGGTTAGTCGCAGACTAACCACAACTATTCAGCATTTTTTTACCTGCCTGACGGCAGGCAGGTTTATTGAACACTACGATCAGCCGGGGGCTGCTATTCTTTGCAATTGTGAATTTTCAATTCCCATAAATCAGCAGTCATCCAATCAATTTCCTTGAACTTACAGTTTTTAATCATAAAACAAGATTTTGATTTATGATATTGGCGTTCATCACATTCACTCCAATAATACACTCTTTCAGAATCATTTGTAAATTCGTCAACTTTGTTTTGTGTAAATCCAGAGGTTGCCTTATTTCCCATTGGAGCTTCCTTGATATTAGCTTTATTAGAAAGCCGAATTGATAAAAATGTAATTGCTGTAATAACAAGTAGACCAATGCCGAATAATACACTTTTAAAACGAATTTTTCCAAATCCAACCTTTGACTTCTTTTTTAAAAATCCATTTTTCTGACGTTCAAACTCCTCCCTTTCATTTCTCAATTTTTCTTCTTCATGTTTTTTCTTTTTCTCATATTGCTTTTTTTCTTCCTGAAAGTCATAATACTTCTTCTTATTTGAATCGGTATATTCATTACTTGATTGTCTGGATTGCTTCACTAATAATTCATCGTATTTCTTTCGTTTTGAATAATCAATAAGAATTTCATAAGCTTCCTGAATTTCCTTAAATCTCTCTTCAAAATATTTATCCCCAGAATTGACATCTGGATGAAATTTCTTTGAAAGCAACCGAAACGCTTTCTTTATTTCTTCATTACTCGCTTTTTCTTTTACACCTAATATGTAGTAATAATTTTTCAAACCAAAATTGAATTATAATGTTGGTAACCAAAGCTAAATAAATTACTGGCTTATTACTAAAACTTATTTAACGCCACTGCTGGCATTGAACCGGTGCTTGTGTTAGCTTTACCAATTGTTGGATGTAGTTTACTCTATTAGTTTCGTTGCTGACTTGCACTGCTGCATTGCCCACTCACAACACACAACGCCGTGATAATTTTTGGGAACACCGGCAAGGATGAAAAATTAAGCTTTATCTTTTAAAATTGGAGTTTTTCTAAATTGGTCCATTTGTTCGATTAACAATCTGAGCTCCTCAGGAATTGTAGATTTTTGTAGGTGATTTATTATATTCCCTTGAGTAATGCTTATACTGTATTTATCTTGTAGTATTCCATTCAAAGATGAAAAAAAATCTTTCCCAGGCAATAATTTTAACCGTTCATCTATATTGCCCCATTGAATATCAAATTCTTTTAGAATTTTTTCTATAATTATTGAATCTTGGCTTTTTGGATCTTTACTTTTTTCAAACTTAAACTGGTGTGATTGAAGTTGTGCTTGAGTTTTAAATTTATAATCATCGGATATTTTCTTTAAAAGCTCAATAATATCCTCTTTAAATGTAATTGTTTTTCCATACCTCTTATTAAAGTCTTGGAGTTTTTCTTCTATGGCCTTTTCAATTGTACCAGAAATTATCAGAAAATTTTCAATTTCTTTACATGAGTGAATATGGGCAAAGAGGTTCACTTTTTCTAATTCCTTTTTTTCACTATTAACCTCAGACTCTGATCTGTAATCTCGATCAAATATTACTGCTGAAAGAATTTTCGAACCTATTGTTTTCTCAATACCCTCTTTGAATGCCCGAAGTCTTGTTGGATTAAACCCTTCAACAGGTACAACAGCAAAATCTGATCTATTAGCAACTTGATCCTTTTTCATTTTTCTCGCAATTCTAGAGAATACAGAAAAGTCTTTGCCTTCAACAAAAAGAACTCTTTTAGTTTTTGCAATTTGCGTCAAGACAGGATTTAGATTAGAGCCCAGAACTTGAAAAATATCTATTAATTGAGTAGGGTCTTTTATTCGATGTGCTGATTGGTTAACTTTATTTATTACTAAAATATCATTTAGATCGGCCTCACTTATTAGCTCGGTTGAATGTGTAGCAATGATAATATCAGGTCCCAAAGATTTTAATATGCCTAAAAGTTGGCGTTGCAAATCCGAATGCAGATATATATCTGGCTCATCAATTAAAAATATTGAAGAGTTTTTATTCTTTACAATGTAAGTCAGCATTTGACACCATACTTGAAAGCCAAACCCAGACCAAAATATTTCTCGTGGAATCCTTTCTTCCGGACAAAACATATCTAAGGTGGTAATTTTCGAAGATCTATTCAATTCCGGAAGGCCAATATCCATTCCAGGCCAGGTTTGCATTATTAATTCTCTAAACTCTTCAAAGTCTTCATTATAATGATACCATATGTTTCGAAAATTTCTAGACGCTGTATACGTTAACAAAGCCAATCGAGCAGCTTCCTTCTGATAAAGAGGTTCAGTGTGATCAACCGGACCTAGTATTGGGACATAACCAATTTCGATAGTAACGTATTTTTTAAATTCACTTGGTGAGTGAATAATTCTTGTTTCAGATTCATAGTTCATGCAACATTCCCCGCTTCTCGGAAAAAAGATCTGTAGAAAAGCTCCATCAGACAATCTAAATCTAATAATAGCAGGGTTTTTTTCTTCGTAGTTGTAAAAAATATTTTCTATTGCAATTGGAACTTGGCTCAAATCTATTTGATATCCAAATACCTGATTTCCTTTTGGGCATTCTATTAAAACAGGTTTCCTTGCCCTAGCTTTTCTAATTCCTTCTGCTAATACTTTTAAAGCCCCAATCACCGTTGACTTTCCGGCATTATTTGGCCCAACCATAATATTAAACTGTGACAAGGTTAACGAGAATTGACTAAAACTTTTATAATTAGTGAATTTGATGGAGGTAATATGTTGCATGTATTTACTCGAGAATTTATTAATTACAGGTAATGTCTGTATTATTGTATCTCACTAATAAAGGTAGTCAAGTTTCAAAAAATTTTTGTGCCCTGTAAAGATGTCGAGGCTTTACTCTTTACTTCCTCTTCCCGCTCTTCTCCACCCCGATAGCTATCGTGGTCGGAGTTTCATTCCTAAAAACAACAGTGTTGTCAAACACATCAACCAGCACCGGGTGGCTTTTATCAATATCCCCCGCCAGTATCCGCTTGCTTAGCTGGTTCACAATTTCTTTTTGTATCAACCGCTTTAATGGCCGGGCGCCAAACTGCGGGTCAAAACCCTGTTCGGCTAAATAGTCAAGGGCATAATCACTAAACTGTAATTGTATGCCGCTGTCAGCCACCAGTTTCACCAGGTTGTTTAATTGTATCTGCACAATGCCTTTTATTTCTTTCATCATCAATGGGCGGAACATGATGATCTCATCCACCCGGTTTAAAAACTCCGGCCGTATGGTTTGGCGTAACAGCGACATTACTTCTATTTTCGCTTTCTCTGTTACTTCATCCACATTCTTTTCATTTACTTTTTCAAAATGCTCCTGGATAACCGGGCTGCCGATATTGCTGGTCATGATGATGATGGTATTTTTAAAATTCACCACCCGGCCTTTGTTATCCGTTAGTCTTCCATCATCCAATACCTGCAGCAATACATTCCATACATCCGGGTTTGCTTTTTCAATTTCATCGAGCAGCACCACACTATAAGGTTTGCGCCGCACTGATTCAGTTAACTGGCCGCCTTCTTCATAACCTACATAACCGGGAGGTGCGCCGACCAATCTGCTTACCGTATGTTTTTCCTGGTACTCACTCATATCAATCCTTGTCATCATGCTTTCATCATCAAACAAATATTCTGCTAATGCTTTTGCTAATTCTGTTTTACCAACTCCTGTTGTTCCAAGAAAAATAAAAGAGCCAATCGGTTTCTTGGGATCCTGCAAACCGGCACGGCTTCTTCTTATGGCATCGGCTACAGCAGTAATGGCTTCATCCTGTCCCACTACCCTTTCATGCAGATGGTCTTCCAGCTTCAGTAATTTTTCTTTATCGCTCTGCAGCATTTTTGTTACCGGTATGCCGGTTGACTTGGCCACACTTTCGGCTATGTCTTCTGCATCTACTTCTTCTTTTAAGAGACGTTTCTCTGTTGAGTTGAGAAGTTGAGTAGTTAAGGAGTTGATCAATGTTTCCTGATCTTTAATCTTTCCGTAACGGATCTCGGCCACTTTACCATAATCTCCTTCTCTCTCGGCCCTTTCTGCATCCTGTTTTAGTTGCTCTACCTGTTCCTTGGCAGCCTGCACCTTTTCAACAATTTCTTTTTCCTGTTTCCATTTTGCTTTGTAGGTATCTCTTTCCACAGAAAGATTGGCAATCTCTGTATTCAGTTCATGCAGTTTAGGCACATCATTTTCTCTTTTGATGGCTTCCTTTTCTATTTCGAGTTGACGAATTTGTCTTTCGAGTGTATCGAGTTCTTCGGGCATGGAGTTCATTTCCAGCCGCAGCTTAGCTGCACTTTCATCAATCAGGTCAATGGCTTTATCGGGCAAAAAACGATCGGTGATATAACGGCTGGATAATTCTACCGCTGCAATGATAGCTTCATCTTTAATGCGGACATGGTGATGTGTTTCATACCGGTCTTTCAATCCACGAAGAATAGAAATAGCATCATCCACCGAAGGTTCATCAATCATCACTTTCTGGAAACGTCTTTCTAATGCTTTATCTTTTTCAAAAAATTTCTGGTATTCATTGAGTGTAGTTGCACCAACGGCTCTCAGATCACCTTTGGCCAGCGCCGGCTTTAAAATATTTGCTGCATCCATGGCGCCTTCGCCGCCGCCTGCACCTACCAGTGTATGAATCTCATCAATAAATAAAATTATTTCCCCGTCACTGCCGCTAACTTCTTTTACCACTCCTTTCAAACGTTCTTCAAATTCACCCTTATATTTTGCACCGGCGATGAGCAATCCCATATCCAATGCATAAATAATTTTTGATTTCAGATTTTCCGGCACATCACCATTTACAATACGATGGGCAATACCTTCGGCGATGGCTGTTTTACCTACGCCGGGTTCGCCAACCAAGATGGGATTGTTTTTTGTTCTTCTTGAAAGTATGTGCAGTGTTCTTCTTATTTCTTCATCACGGCCAATTACGGGATCGAGTTTTCCCTGTCTTGCCATTTCATTTAAATTCCTGGCATATTTATTCAGCGCATTAAATTCCTGCGACTGTGTTTGAGAAGTAACAGTTTCTCCTTTTCTTAATTCTTTGATAGCAGCCAGCAATCCTTTTTCAGTAAGGCCCGTATCTTTCAAAAGTTTGGCAGCGGCATCATTGCCCTGCACAATAGCAAGTAATAAATGTTCCGGGGTTACAAACTCATCTTTGAATTGTTTGAGTGCTGCACCGGCTCTTAATACCACGCTGTTGGCATCACGACCAATATTTTGTGCCGGTTCACCAGAAGAAATTTTGGGAAGTTTATTGATGAGTTCATCCAGTTTACTGTCAACGAGATTGACGGTAACATTATTTTTCTTCAATAAATAATCCACCGGAGAATCTTCCTGATCGAGCAACGCCTTCAAGATATGTTCCGTCTCAATGTTCGGGTTCTTTGCATTGAAAGCTAATTGCTGCGCCTGCTGAATGGCTTCGGCGGCTTTTATCGTAAAGTTTCCTAAATTCATATGCCCCTATCCCCTAAAGGGGGATTAGCTTTTTAGTTAGTAAATTTATTCTCTGATTTCTGTACCATGATAAATACAAGACACATGTTACTATCAAAAATCATTCATTTCCGCCTCAGGTGTATCAGGCGTGCTACTATGTCACATAAAGTTAGTTCAATCTGCACCAAAGTCATATCTATAATTAGTTTCCTGCTATTGTTGCAGCCTGCTTACTCCCAATATAACTGGACCGATCTGGATGCCGAGCTACAGGCCAAACAAAAATTGTTGGGCAATAATGTTGTTTGTCTTCTCTGGTCCAAAGGGACTCCTTCGGAGAAAGGCGATTCCCTGATCTATAAAAAGGAGATGGGAGAGTTCAATTCAAAAACAAAAGCGCCGATTGCCAGTTGCAGTAAATGGCTGACTGCCGCACTGGTGATGCAATTTGTGGATGAAGGGAAGTTGTCGCTGGATGATTATGTAGTGAAATATATTCCCGAGTTTGAAAAATATTTTAAGAAATACATTACCATCAGGCAATGCCTTTCACACATGACAGGTATCGCCGATGAAGGAACCCTGCTGAAAAGATTATTGCAGCGGAGAAAATATTCAACACTGGAAGAAGAGGTAAACAGTTTTGCTTCCAGGGAAATAAGAGCCACACCCGGAACCGATTTCTGGTATGGAAATGTTGGATTGAACATAGCCGGTCGTATACTGGAAGTTATCAGCAAGAAAAAATTTGAAGTGCTGATAAAAACAAAACTCTTTACTCCGCTTGAGATGAGGAATACGACTTTCAACGATCTGAATGGAGGAGCTGTCAATCCATCGGGCGGGGCCATTTCAACGGCCGATGATTACATGAAATTTTTAGTGATGCTGATGAACAAAGGGAAATATAAAGGTCAGCAGGTACTCAGTGAAAAATCAGTTAATGAAATGATGCAGATACAAGACAAACCAGAACAAATAAAATATGCGCCGAAAGCAGCAGAAGGTTTTACTTATGCATTGGGCAGTTGGGTAGTGGAAAGCAAAACGACGGATACAGTCATTGTTACACATGAGGGTAAGGCTAAGCCGAATCCCATGTATATTCCCGTGGTACAGGCAACTTCCTTAGCTTGCCCCGGTTTATTTGGCACCTGGCCGATGATTGATTTTTGCAGGGGCTACGCCTATATCGTTTTTGTAAAAAATTTACTGGGCGAAGAAAGGGCCAATGCACATCTTGAAATAAAAAAAATCATTGATCAGCAAATTGATTCGGATTGCAAATAATAAAAGCTGTTAGCTTATAGCTATTAGCTAAAGGATAACAGCTTTCTCTCCTTACCAGAACTTTGCATACAGCGCCGTTAGTATCAGCAACACTAATACGATTGGCACCAGCAAAGATGGTTTGATCTTAAACATTTCCTTATCCAGTTCAAACGCTTTTGGATTTAGTTTTGGCCCGGCAAGGCTCATCACTACCATTACAATCACCGTAAACATAAATGAAAGCCCCATGGCGATTAGGAAAGGAATTTCAAAACCTCCATGTCCATTCGGATAAGCCGTATACAGGAAAGTTTCATTCCCGAATAGCTGCGGTGCAAATTCATTAAAGAACACACATAATAGGAAGCCTGTCAGCAAGCCTGCTACTGCCGCAGCGCCTGTGGTTCGTTTCCAGAACAGACCCAGCAGGAACATAGCGAATACTCCGGGACTAATAAAGCCGGTATATTTCTGGATAAAAGTAAATCCACCTGCGCCACCAATACCCAACAGATCATTCCAGGTAAATAATATTGCAATAATCATGGCGGAGAGCACCACCCATCTTCCAGTCATCACCATTTTTTTCTCCGATGCATTTTTATCAATATATTTTTTATAAATGTCGAGTGTAAAAATGGTGGAGATGCTGTTGGCTTTACCTGCCAATGAAGCAACAATAGCAGCCGTTAATGCAGCAATAGACAATCCTCTTATACCTTCCGGTAAAAAACTCAGTACCGATGAATAAGCACTGTCCTGGTTTGCTAACGCAGGAATGGCACCCTGCTTTACCAGCACAAAGGCCGCAATACCGGGTAACATAACAATTACCGGCATCAATAATTTTAGAAAGGCGGCGAAGACAAGTCCTTTTCTTGCCGTTGGCAGATTGGCACCTAAGGCCCGTTGGGTAATGTATTGATTGCAACCCCAGTAATTCAGGTTGGCAATCCATTGGCCTGCAGCATACATTAATATACCTGGAAGAATAAGATATTTATTAATATAATCCTGCGAAGAAGATGCACCCGGTTTAGACAACATCATGTGAAAATGATCCGGCGCTTCTTTCATCACTGTTGATAATCCGCTGATGGGTCCGTGGCCACCGCTTACTTTATCCAGTGCAATCACTACCGTAACAATGCCGCCGATAATCAGCACCAATACCTGTATCACATCGGTATAACCGATCACTTTCATACCACCGAGAGTAATAAAGATGGCGAAGGCTGCTAATGCAATCATTATCCAGTGCAGGTATTCAGGCCCCACCAACCCACTGATAGCTACTGAACCAAGATATAAAATGGATGTAAGGTTGACAAACACATAAAGGAATAACCAGAATACCGCCATAATAACCGACACCGTTTCATTGTACCTGGTTTTTAAAAACTGCGGCATGGTATAAATCTTATTCTTCAGATACACCGGCATAAACCATATAGCGATTATGATAAGCGCTACCGCAGCTATCCATTCATAGGCAGCCACTGCTATACCAACAAAATATCCATTACCACTCATGCCGATAAATTGCTCAGCAGAAATATTGGAGGCAATCAACGATGCACCTATCGCCCACCAGGTAAGAGAACCTTCGGCCAGAAAGAAAGCCTTTGAATCATGCTCCTGAGTTTTTCTTCTCAGGTAAACCCAGTAACCATAGGAAGTTACAATAACAAAATAAAGCAGAAAAACAAGCAGGTCGTTGGTGGCTAAATGCATATGCTATTATTATTGCCTGAAAAATTATTGAAAATAATCTGAACAAAGCGCCGATTTGCTAACTTTAATTTTTACAACTCATATTTTATGTTCGAACACCACAAACAGCCACTTGCCTCCACAGCCACTTTTTACCAGCGCATTTTAAAACATATCATCATTGCCCTTATTATAATGACTGTTTGCCTCATCATTGGTATTGCAGGATATCATTACTGGGGAGAGGCTTCCTGGATCGATTCAGTTCACAATGCTTCGATGATATTGGGTGGCATGGGACCCGTGGTGGAAATCAAGACAGTCAGCGGAAAAATATTCTCATCAGCCTATGCGCTTTTTAGTGGTGTGGTATTTATCACGAATGTTGGCGTTATTCTTGCCCCGGCTATCCACCGGATTTTTCACCGGTTGCACTTTGAAGACAAGAAATAACATTGATGGCTTACTGGTTCTTTACCAGCACCACTTTATTCCGGTCGGCTTTATAGATGGCTTCATAAAATTTTACCAGCTCAGCATAATCTTTGGCAGGAAAGCGACCGCTATATTGCTCATAGTTTCTGTAATAAAATATTTTATTATCCAAAACCCTTACCTGGTTTTGATATTTACCAAACTTTGTTGTATGCGAAACTGTCTGTGGCAGTGATTCCAAAGAATACCCTGACGGAATTTCAATTTCCACAGAATCCGCTTCCGAATATTCTTTATTCAGCAGCACTTCATATTTCCTGTTTTCATCCGGGCTAAGTTTAATTTGGCTACGGCTCATAACATTCGGATTAATAAAAAGTCTTTTTCCGGTAATTACAGCATAATTGCTTACATATAAATCTAAATCTTCTTTAATAAGAGGATGCTTTGATTTTTCTTCCTTATACTCAAAACTGATTATATCATAAGTCGCAAAATCAAGCATGTCGTTGAGTTCTTCTTTTAATTTATCTTTTGCATTTAAGTGAATAAGCCAGAAATAGGGTTCCTGTTGCTGGTCAAAATACTGAGCTGATGTTTTTATGGATAACCCATTTTCGGAATCTAACTGTGCAGAAATTTTTCTTACCTGGAGATTATCTTTCACTCCATATTTCGGTGTATGCACCAAAGTACCTCCCTCCTCATCAACAGCCAAACAATACCTGTCATCTGTAAAACTGCTCACATAACCTGCCGGAACATACTGATTGGTACATTCAAGCCAGGTTGTATCATTATTTAATGGCACAAAAAGAACAATATGATTAAATTGATTAGAAGGGAAATCAGCAGTAATATATTTCTCATTTGCGCCAGCCCGTATAATTGTATAGCAGGATCTGATGCCGGCTTCTTTCAACAAAGCTTTCATATAATTGCTCAATGCTTTACAATCACCATATCCTTTTGTGCCCACATAAGTTGCATCAAAGGGTTGCCATCCGCCAATACCAAACTGTATGCTTATATACCTGGTATTTTTCTGCAACATATCATACAACAAACTAATCTTGGTTTTGGGATCGCTGATATTATCTGTAAGTTGATGTACAGTTTGTTTTACTGCCGGCGGAAGTATATCTCTGCCTTCATTCAACAAATTCTGAAATTTCCCAAACCCATTCCAGGTACTCATATCGCCTTTATAATTTCCCATCTCAAATTCATTCGCACCGAAAAGAACAGTCGGAGTAATTTCATGAAGCATCGGCTGAAAGGGTTCTTTTATTATTGCCGGCAAATTGAATACCGACCAGGTGTACATCAGTTTATCTTTATAATTTGAAAGAACAGGATCAGCTTTATAATTAAATGCTTTGTAACGGAATTTATAGTCAGCAGGACATACAAATTCCATAATGCTTTTTTCTACAGAAAGTTTTTCACCGCCCTGTGGAATCCACTTTGGAAAATAAAAAGTGCTTGCATGATCAACTTCTTCAAAATATTCAATGGTGTATGGATATGTTTTGTAATAAAAGCTGTGTGCTTTGATACGGTTATCATCTGCCAGGCTAATTTCTTCAGTTCCGCTTATATCCTGTAAATCTTTCCATTTCATTTTTTTTAGCTGCACGCCATTTGCATCATACAGGTATCCTTCCACACTTTTAATTGACTGCAACTTGTCATACCATTCAGAAAACCGTGACCACTTTTCTCCATTTTCATTTAAAATAGTAATTACATAGTGATAATTCATGACATAACTTTTGGCGCCTTTCACCTCATACCTTGTTTCTTCCAACCGCAGCACAGCATTCGCATTTTTCAGTAACGAGTCCGGAATCTTCGAAACGGCATATTCACCTTCTCCGCCTTTGGCAAAAACAGTTACATATAAAAAAAGGGTGGTGCAAAATATAGATGTGTTTTTCAGCATATTATTTTTTCTTCTTAAATACAATCTGTTCGGCCTGTTTTTTTACAATGAGATTAAAAAAATCACGGAGTGGTTTATATTCCTCAGGCAAAAAATAAGCTCTTTTAAAATGTACCCGGCAGCGCACCGAAATATTTTCATTTGATTGTGAAACCGAGTATTCAAACATAACATCGCTCTTTTCATTCAGTTTTACTACTATTGATTTTGGCAACTCATCCACTACATAGCCCAGTGGAACTTCTAAATGCAGGTTATAGGTTTTATCCATAGCATAGGGCATTTCAACGGGATAAACCCGTTCAGCAGCTTTAAAAGGGTTTTCCTTAAAACCTTCTCCAAACATGGGGTCCAGGTAAATGATGTCTTCCTTTTTACTTATTAAATCAAAATCATAATGAATACCCAGCACTTCATCATATTGGTCCAGCGAATCAATAGCGAAATTACTGATCACTACTTCTGTACCGAAATCTCTTTCCATCTCTTTTTGCAATTGTTCTTTTCCTTTATCGCCGATCCGTTTCCTGAGTTCAAACGACTCATAGTAGCCCGGAGTTTTCTGCATATTTCCAACCATATTTCCCTTTTCATCGTTTATTACAAAAACGGTACTATATTTTATTTCTTGTAACGCATCAGCTTTGAAAGCTACAACCTCTGCTGTTTCATCTATCATCCTTGCTTCATCGTTAAAACACCGCAAAGGAAGATGGTTGAAACCAAGTAACGGTTCGCTGGCATCAAGAAAAACAATTTGTCCGTCAATATTTGTTTTTGCCACTACATAATTATACTGCTGCAGCAGCGGGAATTGAGGATAAACGAATCCATTGGATCGGGTACTGAGTAATACAGGACTTGCTTTGATATCTTCCTGAAGAAGCATGGCGATAAGCAGCAGGTTTAATTCAGCAACATTACCTTTCCGGCTTTTAATCAGGCTTTTCAATGATTGGTCTATTGTCTTTCTGTTATAGTCTGTACATGCGAAATTGTCTCTTACAAAAGCAAATATTTTTTTAGCCATATCCATTTTGCCGGTGGAACCTTTCCTGAGTGGTTCAACAATCTCTTTTACCCAGATGTTATCCGCATTTATCTGCTGCCCGAAATTTTCATCCTTCATCATATCCGCTGCCAGTTTTGGCCAACTTTCTATCAATTTTCTTTCCTGAAGTGGCGCCCTGTATTCAGTGAGTTGAAATTCTATTTTGGCGATATAGTTACCAATAGATGAAGTGAAATTTTCTTCTTTTAATACATTGACATTCTTTATAACCCAGTGGTATTGCACCACGTTAGAGCTGATGACATAACGATTGGTCACCCAAGGAACGAAACCAGAATTTCCTGTGCCCTGGGTCACTATTACCTCGAAGGACTCAAACTTGGATTTTGTTTCTTCAATGTCGTATTTTTTATAGCCCTGGGTCAGAAAGACATAACCAAGAAAATCGGGCAGAAAAAGATTGTATTCACTCCACAGGCGGGGATAAGATCCCTGAAACTCCCATGGCTGCAGGTGGTCGAGAAAATCAGATACGATAGTGTATTCATATTCAATAATGGACCCTTCTTTTACATTGGGCATTGTGAATTTTTTTAACACCCAATTTTTATCAATCTTGTCCTTAAATATGCCTTGTTTTACATCCAGTTTTGATTCCACCACATTCCCGTTTTCCAGATTGTAGGTTACGGCCCTTACTTTATCCAGCTTCTCTTCATCATCATCTTTTGAAAAAAGCCGGATGGAAACATTGGAAAGATCGTAGCTGTTTTTATTAAGAATATGAATTCTTTTATGCCGCTTATACACCAGTGAGAACCAGCCCTTGCTGTTTCCTTCTATTTTGCTGGAACCAATATCGCTGATAATAACAGCGCCGGCATTACTATCAATTGAATAAACTTTGTTGTCAAAATCCTTTGCAGTAACATCTCCGAACTTAATCTCATTTTTTTTCTGTGCAGAAATTTGTACAACAAATACAAATAATAACAGGGCTGAACAAAGCAGTTTTCTTTTCATGGAAGGTGTTTTAGGTGATAAAGTTTATGGTTAATTATCAATTTTACAGAAAATTTCTTTCTTAGATTATGATTAACTATTTTTTCTTCTTGAATACAATCTGTTCGGCCTGTTTATTTACAACCAGGTTAAAAAATTCACGGAGCGTCTCATATTCATCCGGCATAAAGTAAGACCGTTTAAGCCGCACCCGGCTACGAAATGAAATATTATCGCCGGATTGCGTAATCCGGTATTCGAACATACCATCATCCTGCTCATTCAGTTTTACAATCATTGATTTGGGCAGCTCATCCACCACATATCCCTGCGGCACTTCCAACTGGAGATTCACCGTTTCATCCATGGCATAAGGCATTTCTACCGGGTATTTTCTTTCAGCAGATTTAAAAGGGTTTTCTTTATATCCTTCGCCAAACAACGGGTTCAGGTAAATGATGTCTTCCTTCTCATCTTTTATATCAAAATCATAATGAATGTTCAATTCATTATCATACTTCTCCAATGAATCTACCCCGAAATTGCTGATGATGATCTCAGCACCAAAATCTTTTTTAATATCTTTTTGCAACTGGTCGGACCCTTTTTCTTTAATTCGGTCACGCAATTCGTTGGATTCATAATAACCGGGAGTTTGTTGCAGGCTTCCAATCAAGTTTCCTTTTTCATTATTAATGATAAATATGGTGGAAGTTTTGGTTTCTGTAAGAGAATCACTGTTCAGTTCCATGGCTTCTGCATTTTCATTTATTACCCGTGCATGTCCATTATAGCAGCGCAATGGCAGGCGCCCGAAACCGAGATGTGGTTCGCTTGCATCTAAATAAAAAAATTTGCCGTCAATAGTGGCCCTGGTTATCACATAGTCATATTGCTGCATCATCGGATAAAGCGAATAGGTAAACCCATGAGACCGGGTGCCCAGTATTACAGGATCAGCAACTACATCAACGTATTTTAACATAGCTGTCAGCAATAAGTTTATTTCAGCTACCGTTCCATTTTTTGTTTTTACTAATCCTTTAAGAGTTTGATCCATCCAACTGCGGTGATGATTTGTGCAGGTTAGTTTATCTCTTACCCAGGCAAATACTTTTTTGGCTTTATCGGTTTTACTGTCTCCGGCATTTATCAAAGGATTGATAATGTCTTTCAGCCAACCATTATCTTTCTTCAGCGGTTCCCCGAAATATTCAGACTCCAGCTTTTCTTTTGCCACTTGCGCCCATGATTCTATGTATCGGTGATATTTCAGCGGATCCCGCTGTTCCACCAGCTGAAAAGCAATCTTCTGTATATGATTTTTGATAGTCGACGTATAATTTTCTTCTTTCAGGGCAGGTACATTTTTTATCACCCACCTGTTATCTGTATAATTTGCATTAAAATTTATATTTTCATTGGCGCTGGTTCCTCCGGGGATCGTTACATGATAAGATGTTTGTCCTTCTTTGCCGGTTTTAATATCGTACATCAGATATCCCTGCGCAAAAAAAGTGTAGTAAAAAAAAGAGGGAACCGTCAGGTTGAACTCACTCCACAACCGGGGATAGGCTCCCTGAAACTCCCAGGGATCAAGACTATTGATAAAATCTGATATGGTGGTGTATTCAAACTCAATAATACTGCCTTCTTTAATATTAGGAAAAGTAAATTTTTTAATTTTATAATTTTTATCAATTCTGTCTTCAAATACAGACGATTTGGTGTCTAATTTTGTTTCCACCACTTTCCCGTTTTCAAGGTTATAGGTAACAGCTTTCAGTTTGTCAAGCTTCTCCTCAGCCTCGCCGTTTGAGTATAATTCGATAGATACATTGGCAATATCATACCCGTTTTTATTAAGGATATGAACCCTTTTAAAGTGTTTGCTGACAGCAGAAAACCAGCCTTTATCGTTCCCGTCAAGCGAACAATACCCGATATCTGCAATGACCACCGCATTGGCATTGCTGTCAATGGAATAAATTTTGGTGGCAAAATCTTTTTCGGTTACGCCGCCAAATTTTATATTATTTTTCTCCTGTGCTAATAGCTGAGACGCTATTAAAAAGTAGAAAATAGCAGAACAAAGCAGTTTTCTTTTCATGGAATGTGGTTGTGTGGTTTAATCTGCAGTTAATTTTCAATTTTACATAAAAAAAAGCAAACTTGCCATGACTTATTACAGATATTATTTGGCAAAGGGGGAAGACAACTAAAAAATGTGAAATTATTGCAGCAACATACCGCCTTTATTAAAAAAACAGCCGCTTCGCTGGGGTTTGACTATTGTGGTATTGCCAAAGCGGTAAAGCTGGATGATGATGCCCGCCGGCTGGAAAAATGGCTGAACAAAGGCCTGCAGGGCACTATGCAATACATGGAAAACCATTTTGACCTGCGGGTTGATCCGGGCAAATTAGTGCCGGGGGCCAGGTCGGTCATTACTTTATTAAAAAACTATTTCCCTGCTGACCAACAACAACCCTGCACTCCAAAAATTTCCAAATATGCTTTTGGAAAGGATTATCATGATGTAATTCGTAAAAGCCTGAACAAATTAATCGGGTTGATGAAAGATGAAATTGGTGAAATAAATGGTCGTGGATTTGTTGATTCTGCCCCGGTACTGGAAAGAACATGGGCGCAGCGAAGCGGGTTGGGTTGGTTAGGTAAAAATGGCAACCTGATTACCAAACAAAGCGGTTCTTTTTATTTCATTGCCACCTTAATTACTGATCTCGAACTGGAATATGATGATGCCTTTGCCAAAGATTACTGTGGCAGTTGCTCCCGATGTATTGATGCCTGCCCTACTGATGCAATTTTACCCGGCAAACTGATTGATGGAAGTAAATGCATTTCTTATTTCACGATCGAGTTAAAAGAAATGTTGATACCAGGCGAAATGAAAGGGAAATTTGACAACTGGATGTTTGGCTGCGATACCTGCCAGGATATTTGTCCCTGGAACCGTTTCAGTGGCCCGCATGCCGAACCGGAGTTTTCACCCATTCCGGAAATTCTGGATTTATCTGTGACTGAATGGGAAATGATGACAGAGGAATCTTATAAAAGTATTTTTAAAAATTCGCCGCTGCGACGGGCAACATATAAAGGCATTCAGCGAAACCTGAAGTTTATTTCCGGAGACTGATCAGAAGTCATTATCCTTTTTCAGGTATTGCAATTGCTTTACAAAAGCAGCCCATACTTTCTTTGCATCAGGATATTTATAATATTTATTAAACAGTTTTTGCGTTTCCAGAATATTTTTTCCAAAGGAATAATAAAACACGGCCAGGTTGATGGCAAATTCCTTACGCAGACCATCATCGAATGATGAAGCATCTTCAAGTTTTTCATAAGGCCGTTCACCCAGCTTGCCCAGGTTATCCGTGATGGTGCTGCGCAATTCTTTATCACCGGGAACAACCACCATTTTTCCTTTATTATACCTCAGCAAAATATTATGAAGATCAATTGGCGCTTCATCTGTAGTATCCGTGTAAGCACAGGCATAACAGGTAAAGAAATATCCAAACTGCTCATAAAAATTATAGGCAAATTCCTTTTTACCGGTTATCACCGTATTGCCGGCAAAAAGTTTTACCGCTTGCTGGTATTTGTTTGGGGCAATGTTTTTAAAAATATACATTTCATCGCAGCAATGCGCCCCACCGGTATAATTGGAAATCAGTAATTCTTTTTTTCCGTCATTATCAAGATCAGCTAAAACATGATCGGTGTAAATACCAAGGCTTTTAAGAAACTCAGGCAGGTTTATTGTTTTATTGGTTTTTGTCAGCAGCAACAGTTTGGAAGGGTTTGCTGCTTTTTCATTTTGCTGAAAAAAAAGAACAGTAAGATCTGTTTCCGGCATAATAACACTGTCCCGCTGAAATAATACAGAGTCCACCTGCGCATGAAGAGCTGAAAAAGAAAACAGCAAAACAACTCCTGAAAATATTTTCTGAATTACCTGCATAACCAAAAGTTTAGATCAATAAAATTAGCTATTGCCCGAAGAACAATCAAAAAGATTACAGGGTTCGGCAAAAAAAAGGCTGCCCTTCAGGCAACCTGTATCAGTTTTTTTAAAAAGATTTAGTTCACCATAAAATCAACTTTTATATCGCCCCAGAGCAGGGATACCTTCCCTTCTTTCGTAACCAGGAAAGTCATTCGCTCTGAAAACTGCGGAGCTTTTCCGGATTTTACTGTTACTCTTAATGCATCATCGGCTTTTTTGTAATTAAATGCACCCCACTGGTTCCATGTTTTGTTAAAGATGATAGTCCATTCATCATCATCCATGATGGTAAATAATCCATATTTTCCGGCAGGCAATGCCTGCTCTTCAATCTTTATATCTTTGTCCACTTCAAAAACAGTTGCTTCATTGGCCCCGGTTCGCCATACTTTTCCCTCCATTGGTTCCAGGTCTTTGCCAATCGTACGTCCTTTCACAGCCGGTTGGCTGTAGTCAATGGTTACCGATACACCGTTGTTGAGCGTTTCTTTTACAATTGCAGGCGGGCTGGGACGTTTCGATTTATCTTCTTGCCCGGATGCCACTATTGTTGTTAACAGCAGAAGTGAAAAAAGAATGTATTTCATAAATTAATTTTAAAAGACTGGATATAAAGTTAGACAGAAATGCTGCAATATATCTACCGCTTAAATTATTTTTCAAGCAATGCTTTAAGTTTCGCAAGCCCCTGTTCCATCATGGTGCCATATCTTTTTTCAAGCAGCAGGCTGCTGAATTTCTCCCATGGATACCAGCGCAGATGAAAATCCATGTACCACTGAAGAGTAACAGCATTTGGAATAGCAGCATTATATATATTCAGGCCGGTAATACCTTTCCTCCCGTTCATCAATGTTGTGTTTGCTAAAACAGATGAGTCGGTAACAGAAATAATAAACGGAAGCACTGCAGCAGAATCAGCGCCTGGGTACCAATTTTTCCAGTTGCTGGTATCGCTGAGTTGTGCCATTACCACTTTGGCATCCGCATTTATATCAATAGCTTTTGAAATACGAACATGAGAGGGAAAAAGGAAAGAGATAAATGTTATCAGCAGCGAGAACACCACAAGACTGATGACTCCTAATTTTATTACTCTCATTGTCCAATATGATTTGTATGACTGATTTAACTCCCCGGCATTTATTCCCACTTCAAAACCCGCACGGCAATCACATAAATAACCAGGATCCAGATACCAAGTATGCCCAGTTGCTCCAAACAGTCAGTAATATGCAGACCTTCAAAAGAAATTTTTCTTATAGCATCGTTGTATTGCGTTAGTGGCAGTATGTGACAAATTCCCTGAAGCCATTTTGGAAAAACTTCAATAGGAAAAAATGTGCCGGCCATCATCATTTGCGGAAAACCAAAAAGATTTACTAATAAAGGAATATTGGCATCCGTTTTTGAAATACTGCTGAAAATTAAACCCACTCCCAGCAAAAGAGCAAGCATTATGATGGTCATCAAAACAATATCGATAAAAGTGAAAACACCATGAATAAGGGTAAAATTCAAAAAAAAATGTCCGAATAAAACTAATATTACCACATTCATCAGTTGAAAGAAAAGACGGCTTGCTCCTACGCCGAGTAAAATATTAATACGACTGACAGGTGACGCATAGAATCTCTTTAATACCAATTGTTCTCTCAAAGTGTAGAACAAAAAAGCCATCCCAAAAAGTGTAGAGAAGAGTACTGAAAAACCAAGCATTCCGGGCAGAATAAAATCTATTTGCCGGTATTTCCTGATTTGTTCCGGTTCATTATGTTCAATTTTTATCAATTCATTTTTATTTCCGGAAAGTTGGGACTGTAATTTCAGTTGTAAATAATCCAGCACCTGTATAAACCCCTGGAACGTATTAGAACTTGCCGTGGTTGATCGGGTACTAACCAGGTATTGCTCCTTTCCTGATGAATCTTTTGTGGGATGGATAAAGAGTATTGAAGTGATTTTCCCTTTATACAAATCATTATTTTGGCTGATGGTATCACTATACTGCACGATGCTGACCATGGGACTCCACTTCAGTGCGCTGAAAAATATATTACTGGTATCACTATCTGCTGACAAAGCAATCCTATACCGGATGGGTCCTTCATTTCCGAATGCCCCGAATATCAAAATAAAAATTATCGGGAATACAAGACTGAAAAAGAGAGCCGTCGGGGTAGCAAGGATTGACTTAAAACTAGCTTTCGTAATAGCCCATAATGCTCTTGAATTGCTGTAAGGTTGTTCTGTTTGTTTCATGATAATCGGCAAATGTATTTAATCTGCTGTTTCCATGCGGAAATTAAAGATATTTGACCCATTGATCAATCAAATTTATGAACAGGGCTTATTTACTTACAGGAGGAAATCTGGGAAACAGGGAGGGAACCCTTGCCACCGCAAGAGAATTGATCAACTTGCATTGCGGCACTATTATTAAAGCATCATCCCTTTACGAAACAGCAGCGTGGGGAAATACTGATCAACCGGCATTTTTAAACCAGGCATTGGAACTTAGCACTCCTTTAAATGCAAAACAGTTAATCCGCCGCATTTTGAAAACAGAGAAATTGATGGGGAGGATAAGAACAGAAAAATATGGTCCCCGCCTTATTGATATTGACATATTGCTGTTTAATAATGAAAAGCACAATTATCATTTCCTGAAACTGCCCCACCCTGAAATGCACAACCGGAGATTTGCCCTGCTGCCACTGGCAGAAATAGTGCCGGGGATTGTGCATCCGGTATTGAATAAAACGATTGCTCAATTACTGGATACCTGTCCGGATAATTTGGATGTGAAAAAGTTTTAACTGTTAGCAATATTTATCCCACTATTTTGCATTCGCTGTTTTTGTTCGACCATCGACCAACTGACAAGTCCATGAAATATAACTTCATCACCATAGAAGGAAATATCGGCGCCGGAAAAACAACACTGGCACATTTGCTATCCAAACATTACAATGCAAGACTTATCCTCGAAGAATTTGCCGACAACCCCTTCCTGGCTAAATTCTATGAAAACCAGCAACAGTATGCTTTCCCGCTGGAATTATTTTTCATGGCCGAACGTTTTAAACAACAAAAAGAATTTCTGCAGCAGAAAGATATGTTTCAAACCCTCACTATTTCAGATTACCTTTTTACCAAATGCCTTTTGTTTGCCAAGGTTACCCTGGCAGAAGATGAGTTTCGCCTGTACCAGCGGTTGTTTGAAATTATTAACCAGCAATTGATACAACCGGATATACTTATTTACCTGCATGCACCTGTTTCAAAACTGCAGGCCAACATTAAAAACCGAAACCGGAGTTATGAGCAAAATATTCCTGACGAATATTTATTCAACATACAGGAAACGTATACACATTATATCAGGCAGCATAATATCAAAACATTGTTTGTAGATGCCAGCAATGCCGATTTCCTGTATAATGAAAAGCACCTGCAGGTATTAATTGATGCCCTCAGCAAAGAATATGAAAACGGGCAGCATTATCTTACATTGCCATAGAACCATGATTAATAAGATTTATATTTGATTATTGGGAAACCAGGCCTTTCCATATTCCTTCTTTCTTTATTATTATGATGAAGTATGCTGAAATAACAGAGAGAATTATCGGCTGTGCCATGAAAGTGCATAGCCAATTAAAATCCGGTTTCCAGGAATATATTTATCAACGGGCTTTGGAAATTGAATTGCTGAAAGCTGGCTTGAAATTCATCCGTGAATATGAAATGCCCATTTATTATTCCGGCGAAAAAATTGGAATCAGAAAAGTTGATTTTTTTGTGGAAGATAAAATTATGGAAGAACTGAAAGCTGTTACCGAATTTGATGATGTACATCTTGCCCAGGCATTGAATTACCTGGAAGCTTCAGGCCATGAGATCGGATTGCTTATTAACTTCGGAGCAAAATCTTTGCAATTCAAAAGACTTCACAATAAAAATGTAAATCCATAACATTCCCAATAATCCATGCGAAATCCTTTCAATCGTGGTTCTATTATTAATTCAGAGTTTACCTGGTTCATCATTGCCCGTATTCTTTTCATCGCCGGCCTGAGGATGACTCCTGTACTATTGGGTTGGCGTTTATACGAAATTACCGGAAGCAAACTGGCACTTGGAATGTTAGGCTTATCAGAAGTTATTCCTGCCATTGCGCTTGCATTACCTGCAGGGGTGAAGGTGGACAAAAGCAATAAACACAAACTGCTCAGCATTTGTATCAGCCTCTATTTTTTCCTGATGCTGGGTTTATTATTAGTTACTTCCCAATGGATGCAGGAAAATTTTTCCAAACAGATTATGACCTGGAGCATTTATGGTTTGGTGTTTGGCACAGGCGCAGTCAGGGCTTTTGCCGGTTCCGGCTTTAATTCATTCATGGTGCAGCTTATTCCTGCAGATAAGATGGTAAAAGCAATCTCCATCAACAGCATGGTTTGGCTGATTGCTGCCGTGGCAGGACCTGCTGTGGCGGGGATATTAATTGGCTACACCAATATCACCATTGCGTTCAGTATTGTGTGTGGGTTAATTGCCGTTGCATTTTTTCTTTTTCAAAAAATAAAAGCAAAACCCATTAGTTGGAATCCGGGCAATAGCAAAACATGGGATGCGGTAAAAGATGGTTTGCGTTTTGTATTTCATCAAAAAGCATTACTCGGCGCCATGAGTCTTGATATGTTTGCCGTATTATTTGGCGGAGCCACTGCCCTGCTACCTGCATTTGCCAGCGACATTTTACATGTAGGTCCGCTGGGATTGGGTTGGCTGGTAGCCGCCACTTATCTTGGAAATTTTCTTGCTATTGCCTGGCTTACTACGCATCCGTTGAAAAAGAAACAGGGAAAGATATTGTTGTATATGGTAACAGGTTTCGGTCTTTGTATTCTTTTGTTTGCCATTTCCAAATATTTCTGGTTAAGTTTTGCTGCATTATTTGTTAGTGGATTATTTGATGGCGTCAGTGTTATCATAAGAGGAACGGTAGTGCAGCTATTTGTCCCTGATGAAATGCGGGGAAGAGTTTCGTCAGTTAACTCGATGTTTATAACCTCTTCCAACGAACTGGGCCAGTTTGAAAGTGGTGTGGCGGCGGCGGCTATCGGCACTGTACCTTCCGTCATCTTCGGTGGATGCATGACGCTGCTGGTAGTAATTTTTACCTGGTTCAAAGCGCCGGGATTAAGGAAGTTTGAGTACTGACTCCCTGTCCCCTAAAGGGGAGACTTAGGCCGATGATTCCTTTTTATTATTTAAATTCACAAAAGCATTTCGTTGACTTTAAAAACTACTGTGCTTTAAAGAACCTTAAACTTTAAACGATTCTTTATGCATCGCCGCTCCTTCATCCAAAACGCTGCACTCACATTTGGTGCATTGACATTAGTTCAGCAAAATCTATTGTCATCTTTTTTTGAAGACCCCTGGAAAATAAAAATGCTGACAGATAACATTGGCACTTTCGTTGAAAAAGGCGGCACCATTGCCTTCCTGCTTGCCAAAAAAGAAATCGTGGTGGTAGATGCACAATTTCCTGACCAGAGCAAACACCTGATTGATGAATTAAAGAAAAAAAGCGAAAACCCTTTTTCACTTTTAATTAATACCCATCATCACATGGATCATACATCGGGTAATATTTCTTTTAAAGGAATCGTAACACATGTATTGGCGCATGAAAATTCTTTGAAGAGCCAGAAAGAAGTAGCCATAAAGAATAAAAGCGAGGACAAACAATTATATCCCGACCAGACATTTACCGACACATGGTCTCAGAAATTTGGTAAAGAGAAAATTTGTCTTTATTACTATGGCGCCGGTCATACCAATGGCGATGCAATGATCCATTTTCAACATGCCAACATCGTACACATGGGCGACCTGGTCTTTAACCGCCGCCATCCTTATATTGATCGCAGCGCCGGCGCCAATATAAAAAGCTGGATAGAAGTATTGGACAAAGCCATAAATAAATTTGACAGCGAGACACAATTTATTTACGGACATTCCGGCCCGGGGTATGAAGTAACCGGTAAAGCCGATGACCTGAATAAGTTCAGAGATTATCTTGGCAATGTGTTGAAGTTTGTGGAAGGCGAAATAAAAGCCGGGAAAACAAAAGATG
Organism: Chitinophagaceae bacterium; assembly: GCA_032654705.1. Lineage (GTDB taxonomy): Bacteria > Bacteroidota > Bacteroidia > Chitinophagales > Chitinophagaceae > JJ008. Next base: position 257,939 of record JAULAZ010000003.1, on the reverse strand, counting down.
AAATATTAAAAGCCAAAATAATACCCGGCGGCGAAGATTGGAAAACCGATGGTATAGAAAGGCCGTTGACGGCGGCTTATGAAGAGTTGACGGTGAAATAGGAAATAAATTTTTTGTTCAGCTTTGATCTGATTGTCAATTAACTTTTAAACAAGAAGGTTCGCAAATACAAACGTTGGCTAAAATATTGCTCCGCTAATACCTTCATTACATTACGGTATGCCTTCTCACACGGTCTGCGCTACTCGTTCCTCGTAGCTATGCAGCCCTAATATTTTAGCCAACGATTCGGCAACAAAACAACCAGAGATTGAAAAGCGGCAGCAATACTTCAGCCAACAAAAGCATTGCCGAAATTCGGGTTGTTTTGACCTCAGTTTGACTTTTCGGTAATTAAAAGCTTCGGCTTTACGAATATGTAAATCAAAAGCACCAACTCTCCTTAAAGATTATGCTTAGCCAAAGTATCTTCTTTGCTAAACATTGAACTTCCTATCGCTTTTGATTTCCCGGCTGCATATCTCTAATCAACTTTTGTACTATAATCAGCTTCCGAATAACTTAGCTTTTAATTACCTTCATTCAAACTTCGGCAATGCCGAATCGTTACAAGCAAGCCTACCGCAAAGTATTATGTTAGAAAATTGGAATAAGGAAGAACATCCAAATTGGTATAAGGACGTTTCCCCTATGCGATATTTGATTCTCTCTTCCCAGCCGAGTCTGGCATAGCCGACTCGGCGATTTATAAATATCACTTCCCCTTCTCCACCTCAATCAACTTCTCAATCACATAATAAGTAATCGGGCAAAAAGTAGAGTTCTTTAAGGCAAGTGGTTGGCGCTTCAGCATAAAATCATCATCCATATAAGGAAACCGGGCACAGTCGGTGGGGCGAACATCATAAACGCTGCAATAATTATTGGCGCCAAGAAAAGGGCAAGGCAATGTTTGCAATACATTATCTCCTTCTTCATCCACCCGCAGGTAAGTCTCACGGAAATCACCATCCTTCATGCCAAGAAATTTGCTGATTCGTTTTATATCAGGTGGAGTAAACCGGGGGGAATACTGTTTACAGCAATTGGCGCATTGTAAACAATCTACTTTTTCAAAAGCTTCTTCATTCAGATCGGGTAATTGCTTCAGCACTTTATTCTTGTTAGCCCGGTGCAAAAACTTCTTGTACTCTTTTTGCCTTTCGCCTGATTTTTTTTTCCAATTAATTAAAATATCCCTGGACATGCTGCAAGATAATGCTAAGTCATAACAGTCATATAGGTCAAATGGGTCAAATAAAGTGTTTCGGGTTTGACTTATATGACTTATTTGACATGTATGACTTTTGTTATTTTTGCGAACATGGGAACAGCAAGGGAACAATTACTGATTCTGATAACTACTCCTCTCTATTTAATTGTAATAGGGCTGGAACTTTTTATCAGTCATCTCCGCAAACAAAAAACCTATACCTGGAAGAATACCCTTCAGAATATTTACATGATGTTATTGAATGGCGGTATCGATTTGTTGTTCCGGGCCATTTATATCGGCATCATCCTTTCTTTCTTTTACGATCACCGGGTTGCTGAACCAATCAAAAATCCATGGATCTACTGGATCGTTTTACTGCTGTTTGAAGATTTTATGTACTACTGGCTGCACCGCGTAGATCATGTTTGCCGCTTATTCTGGGCCACCCATGTTACACATCATTCTTCACCCCAATACAATCTTACCGTTGGTTTCCGCTCATCCGTGATGGAGCCGCTATATCGTTTCCTTTATTTTATACCCATTGCTCTTTGTGGTTTTCAACCAATAGATATTGCCTTCATATTTGCCGCCACGCAAACATGGGGCATTCTCGTTCACACAGAAAAAATAAATAAAGCCGGCTTGCTGGAATATTTTTTTGTTACTCCTTCGCATCACCGGGTACACCATGCTTCCAATATAAAATACCTGGATAAAAATATGGGCATGTTCCTGATCATCTGGGATAAATTATTTGGCACTTTTCAGCCGGAATTGCCGGCGGAACAATACCAGCCGCTAAAATATGGCCTCACCACACCATTAAAAAAGGAAGACCCGGTAAACCTGGTATTCCATGAATGGAAAAACATAGGAAAAGACCTTAGTAAAAAAGGACTGACATTAAAACAACGCTGGAACTACCTGTTTGGCCCACCCGGCTGGAGCCATGATGGCAGCACACAAACCAGTGATGAGTTGAGACAAATGGAGAAAGAAAACAAAATCTGATCATCTGAAATCTGCGCTTCAGACCCTAACTTTGCCCCGCAATAATCAATAATTATTAATTAATAATTATTGATTATTTAAAACTCCTCAACTATATGAATCTCTTTGAACAACAGGCAAACGAATTCACTTCCCGCCACATCGGACCCAATGAACAAGACACAAAACAGATGCTGAAACAAATCGGCGTAAGCAGTTTAAATGATTTAATTGATAAAACTGTTCCGGCATCCATCCGTATGAGCAAACCGCTGAACCTGCCTTCAGCCATGAGCGAACATGAATACCTGAAACATATCAAAGAAGTTTCGCTGAAGAATAAAATTTTTGCCAATTATATCGGCCAGGGATATTATGATACAATTGTTCCGTCTGTTATATTGAGAAATATTTTTGAAAACCCGGGATGGTACACGCAGTACACTCCTTACCAGGCAGAAATTTCGCAGGGGCGTTTGGAAAGCCTGTTGAATTTTCAAACCATGGTAAGTGATTTAACCGGGTTACCCATTGCCAACGCTTCTTTATTGGATGAAGCCACTGCTGCTGCTGAGGCAATGACCATGTTCTTTAATACACTCAATAAGCAGGATCATATTGAGCGATCAAAATTTTTTGTTGACCGGGAAATTTTTCCGCAAACAAAAGATGTATTGATAACAAGGGGCACACCATTCGGAATTGAAATAGTAGAAGGTGATTATAAAACAGCATCAATTGATGCAAACTATTTTGGGGCTATCGTCCAATACCCGAATGACAAAGGTTCAATTGAAGATTATCGTTCATTTATTACAAAAGTTCATGCAGCCGGAGCATATGTTGTAATGGCAACTGATTTAATGGCCTTGACATTATTAACTCCACCCGGTGAGCTCGGCGCTGACGTGGCTGTTGGTTCTGCTCAGCGTTTTGGCGTACCACTTGGTTATGGCGGGCCACATGCCGCCTTCTTTTCTACCAAAGATGATTTTAAAAGAAATATGCCCGGCCGCATCATTGGCATCAGCATTGATGCACAGGGTAACCGGGCATTGCGGATGGCTTTGCAAACAAGAGAGCAACACATTAAAAGAGAAAAAGCCACTTCCAATATCTGCACAGCACAGGCATTGCTGGCCAATATGGCCGCTATGTATGCAGTGTATCATGGACCTGCCGGCATAAAAAATATTGCCAGGAGAATTACTTTGCTTACACAAATTGTGGCAGGTGCTATTGAAGAAAGGGGATTTGAATTAGTGTCCAATAACTTCTTTGATACCATTGTTGTAAAAACAAAAGATGTTGTGGCTATTAAGGCCAAAGCAGAAAGACAGCTTATTAACCTTCGCTATATTGACAATGCCCATATCGGAATTTCATTGGATGAAACAACAGATATTGGCGATTTGTATGATTTGATCAATTGTTTTGAAAACGAAAAAGACCCGGTAGCTTTTTCCATTCACCAGGATGCAGAATTGCATCACATTCCTGTTGCACTAACAAGAACATCATCCTTCCTTACTCATCCTGTTTTTAATACATATCACAGCGAAAGCATGATGATGCGCTATATTAAACAACTGGAGAACAAAGATCTTTCATTGAATACATCAATGATCTCTCTTGGAAGTTGTACGATGAAACTGAATGCAGCATCTGAAATGATGCCGCTTAGCTGGAGACAATGGAGCCAGATGCATCCTTTTGCTCCCGGCAATCAAACAGAAGGATATCAATTCATCCTTGATGAACTGAGTAAATATCTCTGTGAAATAACTGCTTTTGATGCCTGCAGCCTGCAGCCCAACAGCGGTGCACAGGGAGAGTATGCCGGTTTGTTAACTATCAGATCATATCACGAAGCAAACGGCAATCATCACCGCAATGTAATGCTGATACCTATTTCTGCCCATGGCACTAACCCGGCATCAGCGGTAATGGCCGGAATGAAAGTAGTGGTGGTGAAAGCATTGGATAACGGATATATTGATGTGGAAGATTTGAAGGCAAAAGCAACACAACACAGCAATGAACTTGCCGGCATCATGATTACCTATCCAAGTACCTATGGTGTGTATGAAGAAACTGTAAAAGAAATTACAGACATTATTCATCAACACGGCGGACAGGTTTATATGGATGGGGCAAACATGAATGCACAGGTTGGCCTTACTGCTCCGGGTTTGATTGGTGCAGATGTATGTCATTTGAACTTACATAAAACATTTGCCATCCCTCACGGTGGTGGTGGCCCGGGCATGGGACCGATCTGTGTGAAGAAACATTTGGCGAAACATTTACCCAGCCATACGTTGATGGACCATGGACCATCGACCATCGACAAATCATTTGGAGCTGTCAGCGCCTCGCCATATGGAAGCGCCTCAATATTACTTATTAGCTACGGCTATATAAGAATGCTTGGGTATGAAGGATTGAAAACGGCGACAGAATATGCCATTCTCAATGCGAATTATATGCAGGCAAGACTGGAAGGTCAATTTGATATTTTATATACCAATAACAACGGACAGTGTGCCCATGAATTTATTGTTGACTTAAGACCATTCAAAAAATCAGTTGAAGTAGAAGCAGAAGATGTTGCAAAACGCTTAATTGATTATGGCTTTCATGCACCCACAATGAGTTTTCCTGTTCCGGGTACCATCATGATTGAACCAACAGAAAGCGAAGACAAAGGCGAATTGGATCGTTTCTGTGATGCCTTACTTTCTATCAGGGAAGAAATAAAAAGGATTGAAGAAGGCGGTATCGATAAAAAAGATAATGCGCTAAAAAATGCACCGCATACCCAGTTTGTAATTACTGAGGATGAATGGAAACATCCCTATTCAAGGCAACAAGCTGCATTTCCTTTGCCTTATGTAAAAGAAAATAAATTCTGGCCGGCGGTGGCAAGAGTGAATAATACCCATGGTGACAGGAATCTTATCTGCACCTGCGAACCGGTGAAATCATATATGGAAGCCGAAGCCTAATCGTCATCCGGAGCATAGCGGCGGATGCAAGCAGCAGTGTAATTATCAATAACTACTCCCGATTCCCTGCACAAATGTTCCGCTTGTGTTGTAAGTATTGATTGTACCATTTTCACCATTCGTTCCGCCCAACTCAACTATCATCGTCTTGCTGTTATTTTTTATTTGAAAATTACCGGCTGAAGCGCTGACCGAAAGACGCACCCTTTCATCTCCTTCTCTGTTATTAACATAAAGGTCTCCATTCCCGCTGCTGGTTTGCGTTAGCTTAATGGCTGTATTTCCGGAAGAATTATACAACCCTAGAAATCCACCGGCACTGCTGTTGCATTGGACGGCAGCCCGGGTGTCTCCATCGCTATTCCCTACGTATATATTTCCACCGCTGTTATCATTGCAAAAAGTCAGGGTTCTTTTACCGGAGGGATTAAAAATACTAAAATAACCACCCCCACCTTCGTTGGAACTGCTAAGCCGCATCGTTTCCTGCCCTTTACCGTCTTCTAATCCGATGTAACCTTCCTGGTTGGAAGTATAAGTGATATTTACCAATTTTTTTCCGTCTTTATTGTAAGTTTTAATAAGTCCTTTACCGTCATCCTGGGAAAGTGTTACCAATACATTGCCACTATAATCTACTACTTCAAATCTTCTGGCTTGAAGTACATCCGGAACTGTTTTGGGACTTTTGAATGCCATAAATATGGTGGCAAACGAAGCAATCATTATGACAAGGATAGTTTTATAACGACGATTAGTGGTCTCTAATTTTTGAAGACGCATTTCAATAGTATTCATATTTAAAAAATTTAGAGAGAAAATTACTCATTAATATTTAATAAGCAAATTTTTGTCCTCTTGAATAACATTTCAGTAAGAAACTGATCTGCTGAGGTTTGAACAACAGGATTTTAATTCCGACAGTTCCGGTTTTAAACCCCTATCTTTAACTTCTTTAAACATTAATACATAATACAATGAGCGACAAAAACCAGGGAACCGTTAAGTTTTTCAACCGTGAAAAAGGATTCGGTTTCATTAAACACGATGACTCCAACAAAGAAACTTTTGTTCATTCCAGCGGTCTGATTGACCAGGTGAATGAAGGAGACAAAGTAGAATTCGACCTTCAGGAAGGCAAAAAAGGCATGAATGCCGTAAATGTAAAAAAAGTAGGCTAAGATATTTTACAGCAAAGGCTTTTGAAACAAAGACCCTGTCTCACTCCAATCAGACAGGGTCTTTTTATTTAATCAGGGCTAATACTAAAATCTTTTTCTGCCATTGCCTTTTCCGTTATTTCCATCGCCGGAATTTTGCTGGCGGTTGTCTTCATTGTGCCGTTCAAATTGCCGGGGTTGTGGTTCTTGTCTTCGTTCCATTTGTTGAATGGGCTGTCTTTGCGGCTGATCATTGCTTCTTACTTCCTGTTGCCTGACTGTGGTATTTCTGTTGCCATTATTATCATCCCGGCGTTCAAACTGGCGGGGCTGCGGTTCCTGTCTCCTTTCTATTTGTTGAGGGGGTTGCCGCTGCGGCAAATCATTACTTCTAACATCCTGCTGACGTACAGGTGTATTTCTGTTTTCGTTGTTATTATCAGACCGTTCAAAACGACGGTTACTATTATCATTCGACTGGTTGTTGTTCCTTTCAAATCTTTCTGAAGGCCTGGTTATCCTGTTATCGTTTGTACGGTTGTTTTGCCCATTATTTTCATTCCGGTCAAACCTGCGATTTTCGTTGTTATTCCCCGGCTGCCTGAAATCATTATTGTTTCTTGTATTTGATTCCCGGTTATCACCACGTTCATTTTCATTATCATTATTTCTCCTGAAGCCATTCTCATTTCTTACGATACGATTATCGTTATTTCTTTCATAACGATCAAACTGGCGGGGAGCAAAACGGCGTTCATCATCCTGGCGTACATTCGGCCGGTAAAAACTTACTTCATTATTCCTGAATTGGGTTCTGCCGGGAGTGTAACTGTCACGGAACCTTACCGGGTTAATTCTGCCACAATATCTTTCTGCCTCATACCTGCTAGGTCCTGACCTGAAACCATAATTAGAGCCATAATGGTTATTATTATTGATAATGATAGTCGTGTAATTAATGATGGTTACATTTTGCCGGCGGTCAACACAATAATCAAAAATGCGGGGTGATGTGATATATCGCCGCGGGGCAAAACTCCAGTAATTATAAGGCGGTGAATAACTGCCAATATTAAAATTAATACTGATGTTAATTTCCGGTCTCAGCGGAGCCCAGCCATAATAATCACCACCATCTCTCCAGGCTACCCAGGCAGGAGACCATTCATAACCGGGTACCCAGAACCATCCATAGTCATTGTCTTCTTCCCAACGCCCATAGTGAAAAGGCGCCCAGCCCCATTCATAATCAGATACCCACATCCATTCATAATCATCGGTCCATACCCAATGCCCGTTACTGCTGTAAGGACGAAAATCGGCCCCGGCATCCGGCACCCATACATAGCCATAATTCGGATAATCTATCCATTGGCCATAGGGGCTTAGTTCGTCATAAAATGTCTGGTAAGAAACATCGTTACGGTTGTTGTAATTCTGTGCCGATGTTTTGTTTGGCAGGGTACTGCCCAGCATGATGATCAGTGCAAGAGCAGTTATTTTAATAAGTTTCATAGCTATAATTTTTTTTGTGGAATAAATGTTTTCATAATATTGTTACGATCCTGTGCGGCAATACTATGACGCTATAACTATGCCATAATGGTTGCAAGAAATTGAACAGAAAGAACTTTTAGCAAAATCTTATACCCTGGTTAAATAAAAAAGGCTGCCCCTTCGGGTAGCCTTTCCATATTTGTAGCACAAATAAACCAGTAATCCTATTTTTTCACATTCACTGTAATAGTAGAGGCCAGCCTGCCACCATAAGAACGATGCATCCCGTCCGCCATTTGCAAAGTCAGTTTATGTTTGCCGGGAAAAAGCTTTAACTCATACTCGGTTTGCCCTTTTCCAAAATGAATATGTGTTGAGTCTTTCGGTACCATTGTTCCGGCAGCCAAAGAATCTTCCGCATCAATAAATATGTGAAAATGACCTGAACCGGCAACTACAGGTCCTGCTGTATCTATTTTCATAACTTCTGCGCCCATCTCCAGTTTAAAAGGAGAACTGATGGTGGCATCATTTTTCAGGTTTTTAAAAACCACTTTTGCCCCTTCCGGAATCGGCGGTAAGTCCGCAACATTGGTGCCGGAACCCGGCATCTGGTGCGAACTGTCCATGTTCATATTATTCATCGTAGAATCTTCTTTCTTTTCATTATTCTCAGAAGAATTGTTACAGGCAGTAAACAGTGCAATACATGCAACCGGCAATAGAAATTTGATTTTCATATTTATTAATTTTCCGATAAAGGTAAAGCTATTTGCGAAAGAAAGAATTATCGCCGGGTTAATACGTATAATTGACATCCATTACCTTCGCATTTGTCCATGCAACTGAAAGATTACTACGGCATTCTGGAAATCGAAACTTCTGCTACTTTACCGGAGATCAAAAAGGCATACCGGAAACTGGCGCAGCAATTCCATCCTGACAAAAAACAAAATGATCCATACGCTGCTGCGCAATTTGCTGAAATAAAAGAAGCATACGAAGTGCTCACTGACCCTGCCAAAAAAGAATATTACCTGCAACAGCGCTGGTACAATCAAAGCATTGGAAGAAGAAAGAACAAGGAAGTGACTACTCCTGTCACCGTGCTAAAGCAGCTCCTCGAACTTGATAAATATGTTTTCACACTCGATATTCACCGGATGGATAAGCAGGGGTTGGCAGATTATATCAATGATGTTCTTTCTGATTCTGTAATTGCACAACTACAGACATTTAATGAAGATCATATTAACGAACAGATCATCATCACAGCACTAAAAACGCTGGAACCGTTAAAGTATAAACAGGCGGAAATTGTAGCTACGCAACTAATCAAACTGGCAAATGATAAAACAGAAAGCAAGAAAATAATTACAGAATTAATTATCCGAAAAAAACACACAGAAAAAGTGGAAAAGTATCAGCCTTTTATCATCTTCTTCATTGTCGGGGTCGTTTGCCTTTTTATCTGGTTGATGGGGCGTTAGTATTTATCTTTGCCGTATGCATTATGTTTCGGTTGAGGGGTTGACAAAAAGTTATGGCATACAGCCACTGTTTGAGAACATTTCCTTTCATATAGAAGAAGGCGACAAAATTGCCCTGGTAGCCCGGAATGGCACCGGCAAATCCACCCTATTAAAAATACTGGCTGGCAAAGAAACAGCGGATGAAGGAAAAGTCTGGATCAATAAAGAAACAGATGTAGTTCTCTTTGAACAAAACCCTTCATTTATCGAAGAAAAATCTGTCCTGGATAATATCTTCTTTCATAACCATCCCATCATTAATGCGATAAAAGAATTTGAAGCCATCAGCGATGAAGGCAATCCGGAGAAATTAAATAAGGCTATTATTAAAATGGATGAACTCGGAGCCTGGGATTTTGATGCAAAAGTGAAACAGGTACTCAGTAAATTAAATATTCATCATCTTACCCTACCAGTAAGCAAACTGAGCGGCGGTGAACGAAAAAGAGTAGCCCTTGCAAAAACGCTTATTGATATTGGCTTCGAACATAAACATGTCCTGCTTGTTATGGACGAACCCACCAATCATCTTGATGTGGAAATGGTGGAATGGCTGGAGCACTATCTCGATAAAGAAAATGTCACATTACTGCTGGTAACGCATGACCGTTATTTTCTCGATAATGTTTGTAAAGAAATATGGGAACTGGATGGCAGTAATATGTATATCTATAAAGGCGATTACGAAAATTATCTTGAAAAGAAAGCAGCCCGGGTGGAAAATGACCTTGCTACTATTGATAAGGCAAAGAATCTTTACCGGAGAGAACTGGAATGGATGAGAAAACAACCCAAAGCAAGAACCACTAAAAGCAAGAGCCGCCAGGATAGTTTTTATGAAGTAGAAAAAATAGCCAAACAAAAGATAGCTGATGAACAGTTGCAATTAGATATGAAAATGAACCGCCTCGGCGGTAAAGTAATTGAACTGAAAAAAGTTTACAAAAGCTATGGTGAAAAAATAATCCTGAAAGGATTTGACTATACATTTAAAAAAGGAGATCGCATTGGTGTGGTGGGCAAAAATGGGGTGGGCAAATCGACCTTCACCAACATATTACAGGGTCTTGAAAAGGCAGACAGCGGAAAAATAAATATCGGGGATACCGTCATCTTTGGAAATTATTCCCAGCAGGGGTTGGATGTAAAAGAAGACATGAGGGTGATTGAGTATGTAAAAACAATGGCCGAAAGTTTTCCATTAGCAAGCGGAGGTTCTCTCAATGCTGCACAATTTCTTCAATTATTTTTATTTGACCCCGACAAACAATATACTTACCTGAACAGTTTAAGCGGTGGCGAAAAAAGAAGACTGCACTTACTTTCCATTTTATTCCGCAATCCTAATTTTCTGATTCTGGATGAGCCTACCAATGACCTCGACCTTCCTACCCTTGGTGTATTGGAAAATTTCTTAAGTGAGTTTGCCGGCTGCATCATCATTGTATCCCACGACCGGTATTTTATGGATCGGCTGGTGAATCATTTATTTGTTTTTGAAGGCGATGGGGTAATAAGAGATTTCCCGGGTAATTATTCGCAGTATAGGATGGCGATGACAATTGACCGAACGACGATGACTGAAAAGCCCGTAACAGATAAGGCAAACAACGATCAACGGTCAACGGACAAACTGCAAAAAAGACAACCCACCTACAAAGAAAAAAGGGAGTTTGAACTGCTGGAAAAAGAATTAGCTGACCTGATAAAAGAAAAAGAAATTATAACTCAAAAACTAACCAGCGGCCTTACTCCTTTTGAAGAACTCCAGGTGCTCTCACAACGCATTGGTGAAGTAACCCGGCTGCTGGATGAAAAAGAATTCCGCTGGCTGGAGCTGAGTGAAATAATGCAATAAGTATTTCTGTTTTTTGAATATTAGTTGAAGTCTGTTATTTTTATTCCTAGAATAAAATAATATGAAAAGAAGCCGATCCTATTTTCTTATTCTACTATCTTTTTGGAGCTACACTAATAGCACAGCACAGATAGTAAATATTGAAAGTGCCCGCATGCAATCCGACACCGTAGGCTGGATGGGCAATATAGGAGCATCCGTTTTACTCTCGCAAAGCACTTCCAAGATATTCCAAACTAATCTTGAGACCCATTTGCAGTATAAAACCAGGAATGACCAGGGCTTATGGCTGATTCTTGGCAATTTTGGATTTTTAAAAATAAATGGTGACCGTATTCTTTCAGATGGATTGGCGCATTTGCGTTACAACCGGAAATTAAATGAGTGGCTTCGATGGGAATTTTTTGGACAATTCCAGAACAATGTTATCACACAGATTGATTCCAGGATATTGCTGGGTACTGGCCCACGTTTTAAACTGGTTAAAAAGAAAACATTCCACTTGTATGCGGCCAGTCTCTTTATGTTTGAAAGGGAAAAAGAAAGAACTACACCCGTTATTGTAAATAATGATCTGCGCAATAGCAGTTATTTGTCCTTTTCATGGATACCAAGGGAAAATATGGAACTAAACAGTACCACCTATTTTCAACCATTGCTTAAAAAAATCTCCGACTACCGGGTTATGAACCAGGTTAGTTTTTATTTGAAAGCCACACAGCATTTCGGGTTATCATTGAAATGGAATTACTTGCATGACGAGTTTCCGGCAGGAACAGCACCAAAGACTAATTATAATTTTTCGACAGGAATCGCTTTTCACATGTAGATTATTCAATCAATCCATCATAAGCTCTTGCAGAATAATACTTATATTTTTTTGAGCCCTTTTTTGTTCCGCACAACACAGAATGAATAAAGCCATTTAATTCTACCTGCTGTGTATGATAGATCCCACCGTTCACATTGTGCTTAAAGTAAAACTGAATTTGCCTGTTCTCGCTTTTATAGATAATAAGGCTATCTGTTTCTGTATTTGAAAAAGAAAAATCACTTTGAAGATGGGATAACATTAAGTGGCTTCGGTACCAGGTACCACCTGTTGGCGACACCACTGGCTTTCCATTATATAAAGCAATACTGTCGTTATAAGCAAACACATTCAATGCTGCTCCTTTTGTTTTCTGCAACCAGTTTTTTAATTTTGAATAATAACTGCTATCGTAGCCATAATCACTGTCAAGAAAACTAATGCGTTTAATATCAGGAGGTATTCGCTCCACTCCTGCCAGGTAGCCAAAAATAAAACTACCGCCCCCGCTGTGACCGTTCAGGTAAATGACTTTATGCTTTGCATAAATTAATCCTTTCAGTGAATCAATAAGACGGGGAATCTCTTTTTTAAAGTCTGGATGTTTCTGCTTCCAGGATGGCCAGCTTTTATACTTATTCTCCAGGTAGATCACAACAAAATTTCTCTTCGGTAACTGCTGCCGGATAAATTTTGTTTGTGCCCGAATGTGCTGAATATTAAAATGCCAGTCATCACCGGGCTGCATTTTTTTGCCCATTGTTTGCTCTGTTGAATTGCCATTGGGTAAAGCGAAAAAAGTAATAATCGTTTTTTTGCCTGACAGGAAATGCAGCGGCTTGTCAATAGTAACTTTTACATCTCCATTGCAATAAAATGAGTCGATTTGACTGGCAGCTACCTGCCCATAAAGTGCAGGGTAAAAAGAAAACAGGAAATAATTAAAAAAGAAAAACCGGAACAAGGGTGATATTTTTTTAAAAAGTACAACCTATTTCTAAATTATCGGGCAGAAATGAAACGTATTTTTCCGATTTTCCCTCTTCCCAAAGAATAAATCGGAAAATTGTGGAAGATTCATTTGTAAATAAACTATTCCCTCTTAGCTTTGCCTAGCTTCTACTACCTGATCCCTATCCTTTCTGAACACCCACTACCCAGCCTCCTTGAAAACCTGGTTACTAAATCTATTTGTAAACATAAAAATCAGGTTATGAAAAAAATTCGACTCATGCTTAAAAGTGAAGATGTACAGGCAGGCCTGTTCATCACAGGTTTCCTTGTAGCCTTTGCACTTCTTTTTATTTTCTTTTACAACAATTAAAATTGATTGACTCTGAAAGTCAGGCAGGGATTGCTATACGCTTTGCCTGACTTTTTCCAGCACCTCATTTGTATCAATCTTTTCCATGCATTTAAAATGCCCCAGCGGACATTTTTTGTACCCTATCTTGGAGCAGGGCCTGCACCATAATTTATTTGTCTGCATTATCACATCTGAAACGGGATTATCACCATAATAAGGTGTCATTCCAAATGAAGGAACCGTATTCCCCCACATTGAAATGATTGGTTTTTTGAATGCAGCGGCGATATGCATCAACCCGGTATCATTGGTAATTACAATTTTTGCTTTCCTTACCAGGTCGGCACTTTCATTAATACGAAATTTACCACAGGCATTGTAGACTTTCACATTATCTACAGATGCAATCTCCTCTCCTGCTGTATTATCATTTTTATCTCCCAATAAAATTACCGGGTGATTCATCTTACTGCAAAATTCTTTCCACTTATGTACCGGCCATCTTTTAGTTCCAAGTGCAGCTCCGATTACACAGGCAATATAGCCGGCGGAATGAGAGACGGGTATGTCTTCTTTTTTTGTTGCTTCATTCGACGCTATAAAATAATCAAGTCCTGCACCATCATTCTTCACGCCAAATGATTCTACTGTCTTCAGGTAGCGGTCAACAATATGAACTTTTGGAAGGATGTTTATTTTGAAGGCAGTGTAGAAATATTTCTGAATATTGATTTTATAAAAAGAAAATGATTTTTTCTTCAGTGCTTTTTTTATCCGGAGAGTTTTTATATTATGGTGCAGGTCAATGATGTAATCATAATTCTCCGTTTTCAATAACTCAATCATCAGTTCCCAGCTATGAGCCAGCACATGTAGCTTATCAATATAGGGATTGTGCTCAACCACCGAACGAAAAGATTGTTTTACCAGGAAATGCACTTCCGCATCCGGCACCTGTCTTTTTAAACAACGAATGACAGGAGTAGTGAGAACAATGTCACCAATAGAGGAAAAACGTATGATGAGGAATTTAGGCACTGTAATAAATTAAGGTAGCAGGTCTTCTGCTTCCACATAATTAAGATCTTTATTAAAAGTCTCTTCTGTAAAATAAGCGGCAATTAATGTAATCGCCATTACAATTATCCCGGTGATCATAGCACTTTTCACAAACGGCCAGCCAATACTATTCTGAAATAAATTAACAAACATCAGGTTGATCAGCGGAAGGGAGCCCCGCACCATATTGGGAATAGTGGTGGCGGCTGTAGCCCTGAGGTTAGTTCCAAATTGTTCAGCGCCCATCGTTACAAAGATGGCCCAAAAACCGGTACTAAACCCTAATGCTGCACAAGCGATATACATGGAAACATCATTCTGAATATTACCACTGAAGAAATAAATTCCTGAAATAATTGCAAAAAAGTAAAAAAGATACAAGGCTTTTTTCCTGCTTTTGAAATACTGGCTCACAAAACCAATCAATATATCGCCAATGGCAATTGCAGCGTAAGCGTACATAATGGCACGGCCGGATTCAATTGCGTTTTTTCCATAAAACTCGGTGGCAAATCTGTTACTTAAATTAACTAATATACCGATCACAAACCAGGTGGGCATACCAATTAATATCGCCAGTATGTATTTCCTGAAGCGTTTTGCATTGTTGAAGAACATAAAAACATTTCCTCTGGATATTTTTTGCTGCCTTACATGGTTGAACATTCCACTTTCAGCAACACTGATCCGGAGGAACAATAACATAACTCCCATGCCGGCCCCGATTTTAAAACATAAGCGCCAATCATTATCAGTAAACTTAAATGTGAAGTAAGCCGCCACAGCGCCAAACAAACCAATCCCCGCCACTAACGAAGTACCGATACCTCTTTTATTTTTTGGTAATAATTCACTTACCAGTGTGATGCCAGCTCCAAGTTCTCCGGCAAGACCAATGCCTGTGGCAAATCTTGCATAAGCATATTGCTCCACAGTTTGAACGTAACTGGTAAAAAAATTAGCGATTGAATAAAGAATGATCGATCCGAATAAAACACTCAGTCTTCCTTTCTTATCACCCATAATACCCCAGATAATACCACCAATCAGCAAACCCCACATCTGCAAGTTGATTACATGGGTGCTGGCCGCTATTACATCTTTTTTTATTGAAAGGTCAACACCTAAACTACTTAAGCTTGGTTCTCTCACGATGGTAAACAACAGAAGGTCATAGATGTCAACAAAATAACCCAGTGCTGCAACGATAACAGCAATATTAAAAATGGAAGCAGTTTTTTGCTGATTCATACTGACTACTATTTTGAATCATTAAGCGGTAACCCGGCCTTCTTTTTTTTTGGAAAAAATATTTTTATTAAGACTGGCGCAGTAGTTACCAATACAATGCCGAGTACAATCAATTCAAGATGATCTTTCAAATCAAAATCAAACTGCTTCAAAATCCATTTTTGTAAAAAGAAACCGCCCAGGATCATCGTGGCTACCCAGGCTATGCAACCAACCACATTTAAGAAGTGGAATTTTTTTCTATCCATTTGAACGATGCCGGCGACTATCGGTGCAAACGTCCGGATGAAAGGAAGAAACCTTGCACCTATAACAGCAATCCCTCCATGCTTCTCATAAAAATCATGTGCCTGTTGCAAATACTTTTTTTTGAAGAGTATCCGGTCTTTCCATTGATACATGGCAGGTCCTACTTTTCGCCCTGTCCAGTAGCCAACGGTATTTCCTAAAATTCCACATAGTGAAATTAATCCTACTAATAAAAATAAATCAACCCAATAAGAGTAAGGATAATTAAATCCAAAATGACTTAACACCTGGTAACCAAGACCGGGTTTTATCTCCCCACTTTGGGTAGTAATTTCATGAGCAAAGATGCCTGACACAAATAGCAGGGAATCTCCGGGAAGAAAAAAACCAACAAACAGTCCCGTTTCTGCAAATACTACAAATAATAACAACCATAAACCACCGTTCTCCACATACCATTGTGGTTGCAATAATTGGCTCCAGTGAAAAGCATCTAATAAAAACATAAATTCTTTCTTATTTAATGATGTTCATTATTTGAATCTTCATGTCCGGGATGATGGGGGTGATGGGGTGCATGAGCCAGGGCTCCTTCCCATTGACTGACTGCTGATGTAGCCAGCGCATTTCCAATTACATTAGTAGCTGTCCTGAACATATCGCAGAAATGATCAATTGGCAATATTAATGCAATTCCTTCTGGTGGAATTTTAAACATGCTGCAGGTTGCCAATATAACAACCAGCGCTGCCCTGGGAACTCCGGCAACTCCTTTACTTGTCAACATCAATACCAACAGCATGGTTAACTGAGTTCCTATATCCATATGAATTCCGTAAGCTTGCGCAATAGTAATACTGGCAAAAGTCATATACATCATACTGCCGTCAAGATTAAAGGAATAACCAAGCGGCAACACAAATGCGACGATCTTGTCTTTACATCCAAACCGTTCCAGCTCTTCCGTTAGTTTTGGAAACACAGCTTCACTACTGGTGGTGCTGAAAGCAATGAGTAAAGGTTGTGCGATGCGTTTTAATAGTCCACGAATCCTATTTCTTAAAATCAGGTACCCGACACTTAATAAAATGGCCCAGAGTAACAAAATGCCAATAATAAAATAAAGCAGGTATTGCCCGTAAAAACTAAAAACAGATAACCCTTTTACAGCAATCACTGCAGCAATAGCGCCAAACACACCCAGCGGTGCAAAATTCATTACATATCCTACCATTTTTAAAATGATATGAGAAGCTGCGTCCAATGCCTTCACCACCGGTTTTGCAAAATCATGTAAGGCCGTAGCAGCCACCCCAAAGAAAATGCTGAAGATGACGATCTGCAGAATTTCATTATTAGCCATCGCCTCAAAAACGCTTTTGGGAAAAACATGCTCAATAAATTTTGCTAAAGAAAACTCCTGTGTTTTACCGATCAGTTCTTTGGCGCCGGCCGTATCAGCTGCGCTCAGGTCAATGGCATTTCCGGGTTGAAAGAAATTCACTAATACCAATCCCAGCAATAAACTCACCAATGATGCGGTAACAAACCACAACAACGCTTTGCCACCTACCCTGCCAACTGTTTTTAAATCTCCTAGTTTAGAAATACCAACTACCAGTGTACAAAAAACCAATGGCGCAATGATCATTTGTACCAGGCGAAGAAAGATAGTAGTTAGAAGTTTTATATTGGTTGAAAATTCTTGAATTGCACTTGCTGTGCTATTGGCATGAACCCAATATCCCACAGCAACCCCAAGCACCATGGCAATCAGTATGAAAATAGTAAGGCGATTTCCTTTCATATGCAGGCATTAACAGGTAAAGAAGTCCGAAAATCGGAAAAAATACCGACTGTCAGGACATTTATCCTTTAAATCTCTCCCAAAGGGATTCCTTTGGAACATTCTGTAAAAGATTTGGGGGTCTGAAGCGAATAATTCTTTATTTTACGAACTCGTTATTCATCATTCAAATTATACCCAACCAACTATGAGTTTATTTGTCAGAAAACCTATGGCGGCTTTGATGAACGAAGCAGCTGAGACCGGAACACATACACTTAAAAAAACATTAGGAGCCAGAGGTTTGATTGCACTGGGGATCGGTGCTATCATTGGTGCTGGTTTGTTTTCCATTACAGGTATGGCGGCAGCAAATCATGCCGGTCCTGCTATTACTCTTTCATTTGTTGTTGCAGGTTTAGGCTGTCTCTTTGCAGGGCTTTGTTATGCAGAGTTTGCTTCCATGATCCCTGTTGCTGGCAGTGCTTATACTTATAGTTATGCAACGATGGGTGAATTTATGGCCTGGATCATCGGCTGGGACCTGGTGCTGGAATATGCAGTTGGTGCTGCAACTGTGGGAATAAGCTGGAGCCGTTATTTAGGGAAATTCCTGGAAGGGTTTGGCATCACACTTCCAACCGAATTAACAGGTGGTCCGTGGGATGGCGGTGTTATTAACCTTCCTGCAGTATTTATTATTGTGCTGATGAGTTTGTTGCTGATAAGAGGCACTAAAGGAAGCGCCATTGTAAACAGCATAATTGTTGCTATCAAAATTGCAGTTGTACTTACATTTATTTTCCTTGGATGGAAATATATTAATACCTCTAATTACGATCCATACATTCCTGATAATACCGGCAAATTCGGTGATTTTGGATTTAGCGGCATCATCCGGGCAGCAGCAATCGTTTTCTTTGCCTACATCGGCTTTGATGCTGTGAGTACTGCAGCACAGGAGGCCAAAAACCCAAAAAGGGATATGCCAATCGGAATTTTAGGCTCGCTGCTGATATGTACAATATTATATATACTCTTTGCTCATGTTATGACGGGTGTCACCAGCTATACAACATTCGCTGGCAAAGATGGAATTGCTCCGGTAGCTGTTGCCATTAATCACATGGGTCCTGTTGTGGACGCATCGACCGTAAACCCTGCCAACCTTGATCATACTGTCTTCGCATTCCAGGAAGCCGGAAAAACAGTATACATTCAACCCGCCCAGCCCTGGCTGAACCGGGCCATAGTAGTGGCAATTTTATTTGGATATTCTTCTGTGATCCTGGTGATGCTGATGGGACAAAGCCGGGTATTCTTCAGTATGAGTAAAGATGGTTTGATGCCAAAAATTTTCTCTGCTGTAAATCCTAAAACACAAACCCCGGCCAAAAACAATTTGTTTTTCATGTTGTTTGTAAGTGCTTTTGCTGCGTTTGTACCAGCAAGAGTTGTTGGGGAAATGACAAGTATCGGAACATTGTTTGCATTCATCCTGGTGTGTATCGGCGTTTGGGTAATGCGGAAAAAAATGCCCGAATTAAAAAGAGAATTTAAAACACCAATGGTTCCATTAATTCCTATTTTGGGTATTGCCACATGCTTATTCATGATGGTATTTCTGCCGATGGATACATGGATACGGCTACTCGTTTGGATGTTAATTGGTCTTGATATTTACCTGGTGTATGGTGTTAAACACAGCAAACTTGGTAATGGAACCACCAGCAGGAAAGGGATGCGAATGGCCCGTTATACGGGACTGGCACTTTCGGGGCTTTTAGTGATTGTTGGCTTGCTGCATCAGTATGTAGTGGGTTTTGATGCGGATAGAACATTGCTTTATATTTCTATTGCTTTTTCAGTTGTGCATTTAGGACTTTATGCAAGCAAACTGGGTCGGGCTGAAGATAAAAGCTAATTAAAAAAATATTTTTCTAAACCGTCCCGATATACCGGGACGGTTTTTCTTTTAGCACCATTGCCTTACTTTTGCAGCCCATCCTTCGACAAGCTCAGGATGAAAAGAATTATGGGAAGAATTTTTGAAGTACGTAAAGCCTCGAAGTTTGCCCGCTGGGATAAAATGGCGAAGAATTTTACCCGGATTGGCAAAGAAATCATCATTGCCGTAAAAGCGGGTGGCGCTGATCCCAATTCAAATCCGGCCCTTCGCCGTTGTTTTCAAAATGCCCGTAGTGTGGGTATGCCGAAAGACAGGGTGGAAGCTGCTATCAAAAGAGCACAGGGAAAAGAATTAATTAACTATGATGAGATTTTGTACGAAGGTTACGGGCCGCATGGTGTTGCCATATTAGCAGAGACAGCTACTGACAATCATGTAAGAACAGTGGCGAATGTAAAATCACTTTTCAACAAAGGTGGCGGTTCACTCGGCAACAGCGGTAGTGTTGCATTCCAATTTAGAAAGATGGGAGTATTCAAACTAAACCCCGAAGGACTGAATGCAGAAGATATGGAATTGGAACTGATTGATTTTGGTTTGGAAGAACTGGGCGAAGGAACCGGCGAAAACGGAGAAGATATCTTAGTGGTTCGTTGCGGTTTTACCGATTTTGGCAATATGCAAAAAGCATTGGAAGATAAAAATATTACTCCCATCAGCGCCGAGCTGGAATGGATACCATCCACAACTGTTCCTGTAAATGATGAACAGGCTGCGGATGTAAGTAAACTGATTGAGAAACTAGAACAAGATGAGGATGTGCAGAAAGTGTTTCATAATATGGGATAAGCTTTGCTTATCTTAATTTCGCACCGTGAACAAAAACCCAATTGTATTTTTTGACGGCGTTTGTATTTTCTGCAATTACTGGGTCAATTTTGCCATAAAGAGAGACCGGAAAAAGAAGTTAAAATTTACAACCCTGCAGGGAGAAACGGCAAAGCAACTACTTCCGCAATATCCTAATAATCCAACCTCCCTTAGTACAGTCATTTTTTTTGATAAGGGCAAAGCTTATACACAGTCTTCTGCTGCTATCAGGATATGCAGGCACCTGGATGGTGGATGGAAATTATTTTTCGGGCTGATCATCATTCCAAAATTCATCCGTGACTTTTTCTACAATATCATTGCCCGCAACCGCTACCGGTGGTTTGGAAAAAGAAATGAATGTATGGTGCCTGCACCGGAACTGAGAGAAAGGTTTCTTGATTAGAGGTCACCTTGCATTTATGGCAGTAACCACCTTATCAATATTCAATGCACCATAATTGAAGCTGTGTTTTGATCCATCCGTTAAGGTGAGTATGGCTTTTTTAGCCAGGAAACTTTTCTCCACCTGTACATCGGTTATATCCGCTTTATTAATTTCAAGGTAACCTTCACTACCCCACTTTATAAACATGGCTTCTGACAACAATCCTTTTGCCGACACATCATATTTTGCATCATACAAAAGTCTCTTGTTTGTGATCGTCAGTTTGCCATTATATTTTCCACCACCCGGAGGTGTATATAATAATGTCCAGGTATCTATTACCTGTTCATCGGGCAATAAATTAAAAGGGAATTTTGACATAAGATTTATTTAAAATAAAGTTATTTCATTTCTATCAATCCTTTCATATAAAAAACACAATTTCCTCCCATAACTACTCTTTCACCTTTTTGTTCGCAATAAAGTATTCCCCCTCTGCGGGAAAGTTGTTTCGCCTTCATCTTTTTCTTTCCCAGTTTATCACTCCAGAATGGAATCAATTGTGAATGAGCCGAACCGGTAACCGGGTCTTCATCAATTCCGGAATTGGGTGCAAAAAAACGGGAAACAAAATCAACCTCTTTTCCCGGCGCTGTAATAATAATCATCCGGTCTACTTTTTTCATCAGCGAAAAATCTGGTTTGCAGTTTTTTACTGCTACCTCATTATTCAGTTCGACAAGATATTCCCTGTTTTGATATACTCCGGTTATTTCAGGATTGCCCAAAGATGCCAGCAAGGAATCCGGGTATTCCGTTATTCTTTCCGGCGGCCAGGAAGGAAAATCCATTTCCAGCATTCCTTTCTTTCTGGTAACAGTAAGTAACCCACTCTTGGAATCAAACACTATTTTTTTCTTCTTCGCTTTTAGTATTTCAAAAATAACATAAGCCGAAGCCAGGGTGCCATGTCCGCAAAGATTAATCTCAAGAGTGGGTGTAAACCAGCGGATATCAAAATCTGCTTTCTTATTTTTAGAAGGAACAACATAAGCTGTTTCAGCCAGGTTATTTTCCACAGCCAGCTTTTGCATCAGTTCATCATCTATCCATTTTTTCAGAGGTATCACGGCGGCAGGGTTACCACCGAATAACTTATCCGAAAATGCATCAACCTGGTAAAGCGTCAGTTTCATTATCCTGTTTTTTTGAATTATTGATCGAAGAATTATTTCATTAATAAATTAACCCGCCAAACTCAGAGGTGACGGGTCAATCAAAATTAATTTGCAGTCCGGCCGTTTTTTATTCCTTATCCTTTTTCTCCTCTTTTTCCTTTCCCTTTTTTTCAGCTTTATCCTTGCCAACCCGGAATGAAACTTTACAGATAACCCCGTAGGATTTTATTTTTCCGTCTTTCACATGCACTTTCATATCCTTTATCCAGACGGAATCAATGTTGCGGATAGTTTTAGATGTTTCTTTTACTGCCTGTTTTATGGCATCATCAAAACTTTTTTCAGATGAAGCGATTACTTCAATAACTTTTACAATAGCCATGGTAATTGGTTTTAAGTAAATGATCAGATTAGAAGTATAAGATACTACTATTTTTTATTCCGCCATCATCTGCCTTATTACCTCTTCTATTTCTTCCGCATTTGGCTTGCTGAAATAATCACCATCACTGCCATAAGCGGGGCGATGAGCCTTACCGGTGATAGTTCTTGGAGCCACATCAAGATAGCGGTAGCCACCCTGCTCTTCCATCACTTTATTAAACATATAGGCCGCCGCGCCGCCGGGCACATCTTCGTCTGCAAAAACGATGCGGTTTGTTTTTTTCAACGACTCAAGAATTTTATGATGAATGTCAAACGGCAATAATGTTTGCACATCCACTATTTCGCAACTGATACCTTGTGTCTCCAGCATATTCGCAGCATCCTGCACAATACGCAATGTGGAGCCATAAGAAACAATGGTAATATCAGTTCCTTCTTTTATCACTTCAGCAACACCAAGCGAAACAGTGAAGTCTAACAGGTTGGAAGGCAATTTTTCTTTCAGCCTGTAACCATTCAGGCATTCGATGATGAGACCGGGGTCATTGCTCTGCAATAATGTATTATACATACCAACAGCCTGTGTCATATTCCTGGGTACGCATACATACATACCACGAAGCGAATTAATAATCATGCCCATCGGCGAACCACTATGCCAGATACCTTCGAGCCGGTGGCCCCTTGTGCGGACTATTAACGGGCAGCTTTGAATGCCCGCAGTACGGTAATGCAATGTCGCTACGTCATCACTTAATGGTTGCAACCCGTACAACAGGTAATCGAGGTATTGGATTTCTGCAATTGGCCGAAGGCCACGCATCGCCAAACCAATGCCTTGTCCCATGATCGTCAGTTCTCTTATGCCCGTATCAAAAATTCTTTCTTCGCCATGTTTTTGCTGCAAAATGCTGAAGCCCTGGTTCACATCGCCAATAAAGCCAAGGTCTTCACCAAAGGCAATCACTTTCGGGTTGTCGGAAAATAATTTATCAAAAAACTTATTTAAGACTTCAAAGCCATTCAGAACCGGGGCATCATCATCAAACAAGGCTTTTACTTCTTTCACTTCTAATGCACTCTTTGGCCCTTCATTATAAAGGTGAGTATTATACAAGTTCTTGTTTTCTGCCAGCAGGTCGTTATAATAATCTTTTGTCCAAAATGCTGCATCGGAATCGCCTGCCAGTGTCAATGCTGCATTCAATGTTTTTAATACATCCCGGCGCAGGGGTTCACGGTTAGCTGATAAATCAACAGCCAGTTTTTGTAATGTCTCGCCTTGTTGTGGCAGTTTGCCTGCCATATTGTTAATAAGATCAGCAGCTCTTACTACCTGGTCTTTAATTGGAGCAAGAAATTTTTCCCATGCCGAAGCCCTGCTTTCCCTAACAAATGCTTTTGCTTTTTCAGCTATTTCGTTTAGTTCTTCCTCATTGGCCAGTGAATTTTCGACGATCCATTCTTTCATTTTTTTAATCCCATCCCATTCTCTTTCCCATTCCAAACGTTCGGGACTTTTATATCTTTCATGACTACCGGAAGTGGAATGACCCTGTGGCTGGGTAATCTCCTCTACATGAAAAAGAGCCGGGGTATGTGTTTCCCGGGTAATGCGTATTCCTTCTTCAAACACTTCACACATGCCGGCATAATCCCAACCTTTTACTTTATAAATATTAAGACCATTGCTGTCCTCCGTTTTTTGCATCCCGCTAAGCGCTTCTGAAATGGAAGATTTGGTGGTTTGATATTTTTTAGGAACTGAAATGCCATACCCATCATCCCAAACAAAAATTGCCAGCGGAATTTGTAATACGCCGGCAGCATTGACTGCTTCCCAAAAATGCCCTTCGCTGGTAGAGGCATCGCCGATGGTGGCAAAGCAAACTTCATTACCATTAACAGAAAGGTTTGTAAAAGAATGAAGCTCCTTTATGTTACGAAATGCTTTTGAAGCAAAAGCTAATCCAATGGCCCGGGGCATCTGTGCTGCCGTAGGTGCCACATCACTGGAAATATTTTTTAAACGGGAAAGCTCAAGCCATTCACCATTTTCATTTACCATTTTTGTTGAAAAGTGGCAGTTCATCTGGCGGCCTGCACTAAAGGGATCTCTTTCCTGGCTGGGATCGGCATATAACTGAGCAAAAACCTGCTCCGATGTTGAAAGGCCGGCAGCGAACATAAAAGTCTGGTCACGATAATAACCGCTCCGAAAATCGCCTGGCTGAAAGAATTTAGCCATTGCCAACTGGGCAATTTCTTTGCCATCGCCAAAAATGCCAAATTTAGCTTTGCCACTCAATACTTCTTTACGGCCTAAAAGACTGGTCTCCCGGCTGATACAGGCAGTACGGAAATCATTCAGCACTTCTTCCCTGAACCTGTCGAAGGAAAGTTTTTCAGCATCAGTTATTATCCCGGGGGCGCTATTCTCCATGTAGCAAAAATAGGAAGATTGCATACACTCCCCTCTCCTATGTATTCCAGGAAAAACCAGGTGGAAAAAATACCCTCAACGGCTGCAACCCTTCTATAAAATATGCCATCTTTGCCTTATATTTGAAGCTTCCATTTATTTTAATATGAAGAAAATTTTTACTCTTCTTTCACTGATGACTGCCTTTTTTATGGCTGGCGCACAAAATCAGGTTGCACCTGAAGATGTGCTGCAGATAAAAGAAGCGGAGCATGATTTTGGCCAGATACCACAGGGCAAACCTGTTTATTACACTTTTGACATTGTAAATACAGGGAAAACAGCTTTGAAACTGGATGATGTACATGCCAGTTGCGGATGCACCACTCCCGAATGGAGCCGTGATGCAATAGCCCCGGGGGCCACAGCAAAAATTAAAGTGGGATATAATGCAGCTGCAGAAAACTATTTTGAAAAATACATTACAATTACATACAATAGCAAACAATCCAAAACAATTAAAGATCAAAGGCACGGTATGGAAAGCCCCTGAAGGACCAGCACCTGCCAATGCTTCAATTGATTTATTAAAAAAACAAACCTTTTAAAATTTGAAACCATGAAGAAGATTATTTTACTCGCAACTGCATTTGTATTTACCCTGGCTGTTACTGCACAGTCAAAAGTGGACAGTGTCATCAAGATGAATTTTGACACACATGATTTCGGAAAAGTAAAGCAGGGCATTCCTGTTACTTATGACTTTGAAATCAAAAATATTTCAGACAAACCTATTGTGGTAGAAAATACCTGGGCCAGTTGCGGCTGCACTACGCCTGAAAAAATTACAGAACCTATTCTACCCGGCAAAACAGCCAGGCTGAAAGTACAGTATAATGCGGCGGCGGTTGCCCCAATTAATAAAGATGTGTTTATTAAAATTGCCGGGGTTGAACAACCTAAATCTGTGCATATTTCCGGTGAAGTTCTTACTCCTGAGGCTTATGACGCATATATGAAAGAAAAAGGAGAAACACCTGTAAAGAACGAAGCATTGCCGGTAAAGAATACAACTACTCCGGTAAAGAATTCATCATCACCTTCGATAACAACGGCACCAGTTAAAAATAAATAATTACCCTTAAGCCAACCGGCTTAATACATCAGGTTATTAAAAAATACAAAATCCCTTCACCTTTGTGAGGGGATTTTATTTTGTATTGTTTCATTTATATTTTGAACACATCAGATAACGATGAAATGAAACACAACTGAGCATACAATATTTATCATATCCTCCCGTTGGTGAAAAAAAAGAACCCATTCATCTGATGACACGAACCAGCCTCCTGTTACTGCTTTTTATCCTTACCGGCGCAGCCCATGCCCAACATCAGAAACCAGTTACAGACTCATTGCCGAAAATGGCAACAGTGAATGTAACTGTAACGGATATGAAAGCCAGACCAAGAAAAGGCGAGGATGTACTTTTTCGGGGAGAAACCACCGGCAAATTATTTTCAGGAATTTCTGATGCAACAGGAAAAATAAAACAACTACTTCCTCCGGGAGATAATTACCATGTCAGTTTGAAAAGTTTTACAGATACCATGAAATACGCAATCGTTAATATACCGGCACTTGCCGAAGATGAATATTTTTCCGAACCATTCTGGGTGAATATAAAATTTGAACCAGCACGTCAATACAGACTTGATAATGTCCATTTTGATTTTGATAAAGCTACGTTGCGGCCTGATTCGTATAGCCAGTTAACAGAATTAGTAGAATACCTGCAACGGCATGAGGATCTAAGAATAGAAATTGCGGGACATACTGATAATGTCGGCACTGATGCACATAACCTGAAACTTTCACAGGACCGGGCAAATACAATCCGTACTTATCTTATCGGGAAGGGCATAAAAGCAACAAGGCTGACAGCGAAAGGTTATGGTGCCACCATGCCCGTTGCTGACAATAGTTCTGAAGAGGGAAGGCAATTGAACAGGAGAACCGAAGTAAGGATACTCTGACAAATATTTATATGAATACTATGATTTACCGTGCCGGTAAATTTCTTAACATAAAGTCCCTGACATTTCCACCCATTATTTTATAAATTTCTTCTTTGTTGAATCCTTCTTTAATTAACGCATTTACGATCAAAGGAAAACCTGTGACGTCGAATGGAGCGGTAATAGCACCATCAAAGTCAGAGCCAAGCGCCACTTTGTCAACTCCAATCTTATCAGCTACATAACGGATACTTTTTGCAGTGGCCTCTGCATCGGTGCCACAAACAGCCGTTTCCCATAAACCAATACCAACCAAACCATTTCTCCTTCCTATTTCCAGCAAATGAGCATCCGATAAATTGCGGGTATTATTACAAATCCCTTTAACCCCTGTATGTGAAATAAGCAAAGGGCTTTGTGTTAAAGAAAAAATATCATCAATGGTTATTGGCGATGCATGTGCAAGGTCAATAATCATATGCAGGCTGTCCATTCTTTTTATCAGTTGTTTTCCTTTTTCAGTCAGGCCGCCTTTATTAACGCCATGTGCTGAACCCGCCCATTCATTATCAAAAAAATGGGTAAGCCCAATGTACCTGACCCCGGCATTATAAAAAACCTGCAGGTTATCTATATCGTCATTTAAACATTGCGCCCCTTCTATACCAAGCATACCAGCTGTTAAATTTTTATTGGCACCCCGGTCTGAGATATATTTTTTCAATTCTTCCTGGTTGGTAATAACCCGGAACTGCCCTTTTGATTTTTTCGCTGTAGCAAATAATGCATCACATTGATGCAGCGCCCTTGCTTTTATGCTAAACCAATCCCTGGGGTTACGAAGTTGAACAAAACTGAGCAATGCCACCTGGTCCGTCTTATCATCATTCTTTTCGATATTTATTCCCTTGGGTGTTTTACTGACTACTGTGAAAACCTCGAATGCCATATTAGCTTCCTGCATCCGCGGAATATCCACATGTCCATAGTTATGCCTTTTGAGAATGTTCCTGTCCCATAACAAAACATCACAATGCAGGTCGGCGATGAAAGGTATTGAATCGTACCAGCTAACTTTTGGCGGATTAACTACGTTACCTGTTACTTTATTTTTCGATTTGTCTATGATAGCAGGAGCAAAAACAAAAAAAGCAATCGCTGCAATCACAAAAACAATGGCAAAATATTTCAGAAATTTCCGGAGCATATTTTTTCTGGTAAATTACTTCTTTTTTAATTACTGAAATATTGCCGGAGAAATAATTGATAGCCCACTTATTCTACCGGATAAGCATTATGGTGCCTTTCAAATCCGGAGTGCCATCTTTAAAACGAACCTGGTAAACATAAATACCTGAAGGTTGTGGTAAGCCATTGAAGTTGCCATTCCAATCTACTTTTATTCCTGAGGCCTGGTAAACTATCTGCCCATAACGGTTGTACACATTCACCCTTGCTTCGAATGAGGGATCGAGATAAGGAATTGTCCAGCTATCATTTTTGCCATCATTATTTGGAGTAAAAGCAGATGGCACAAAAATACCTGCCACCACTTTTATAAATACCTGGTCGCTATTTATACAACCAAATTCAGAAACAGCAGAAAGTGTATAAAGCATATCTCTGGTTGGCGATGCAACAGGATTAAGAATGGTTGTACTGCTTAAACTATCCGGAGGCGACCAGGAAAAAACATTATTTACTCCGTTGATTGTTGCTGCCATGGTGATATGCCTGCCATTAATCAATATCCTGTCCGGCCCGGCATTGACAGTTGGCTTAGGATATACATTTATGATCAGCACATTGGAACCGATACGGCAGGAATTGATACCTGTATTTCCATTTTCAGCTACGGTAAGCCGGTACCAATAGTTGCCCGGAGCAGTGGGTCGCCGTTGATAAGTAAGACTGTTTGCTCCCGCTATATCAGACCATGTTGATGCTGAATCGGTGCTTACCTGCCATTGAAATACCGGCAACAAAAAACCCGGTGATATAACTGAACTAAAAACATAATCTGTTTGATCATAACTGCAAACATCAATAATATAATTGTTACCCAAAATAACAGAGCTAAGAGTGGGTCCGCAGGGACGAAAACTAATATCATCCAAAGCCAGGTCATTCCCGATACCACCCGGTGCATTATTGGTAATACGCAAAACAATATTGGGATTACCGGCAGAAGTTGTAAAATAGAATCCATATTGTTTCCAAACCGGTTGTGATGTCACACTGATATCTCCGGTATTGTAAGTATTTAATATTGTGCCGGTCGTCGTTTCGATTGTAAAAGTAATATTGGGTTGAATGCCGGTGGGTGAAAGCAGCACATTCATGATCCATGCGGAAAATTCGTACGTAGTATTCGGACAAAGAGCGGTTACTGTGGTAACAAAAAAGTCGGCGGGCTGGTAAGAGGCATTTACCAGCATAAAGGCGCCATTACCCGTATGATCAGCATTTACCGTATGCCATGCATTTCCAAAACAACCGGAAGTGGAACTGGTGATGGTATAATAGCCATCATTGGGACAGAATGAAGAAGTGTAGGTGTAACCCGGAGGAGAAAATCCCATGTTGGGGTTTGCACCCGTGCCAAAAGTGATATTGACTACCGGATCTCCAAGACTACCGGTGCATAATTGTGCATGGGTAAATAAAGAAAGGCAAATACTAATTGATAATAGGAATATTCGCATTTGAAAAAGGTCGACACTCACTTGTACAAATCGGCTGTTTTAATTTAGGCAAATTTAACTCATTTAATCTGCCCAAAAGAAGACATCAAATAACGAGTATTTTTATTTGACTGCTTTAATTCTCCCGATCGCTTCTTTGGCGAAGGCAACTGCCTCCGCATAACTTGTTTTTTTAGTGGCAGAAACAAAAACTTTGGCCACCACGTTCTTTACCCGGAATACAAAATTAAATTGAGTAATGTCCAGATCACCAAAAGCCTCTAACATACGGGCATTGGGACCATACACTTTGCTTTCGCTGGCTCCAAAACTATCCAGCGTATTGGCTGTCAAATTCCCCCCTTCACTTAAATCACCCAGGTTTGCTTTGAAATAAGAAACAGCATCCTTCTCATCTTTAAAAATAAAACGGATATCAAAGACCATATGAATTTTCGCATTATTCATGTTTACCGCACTCCACCTTCTCATATTTTCAGTGGTTGCATTTTCATTTGCTTCCAGTCCCTTTTGTATCATTGATGCCCTGGCCAGAAAATATTTTTCATCTATTCCAGGTAAAGGCTGTGGAGAATCAACCGGTTTATTTATTTTATCCAGCAGTGTTTTAAATACAGGGCAGGTATTTACGAGACTTACCTGCATTTCGTTATCAAAATTTTTTGACCATACAGAATCATCCATCCATTCTTTTTTTATCCAGCCATTCTCCTCATAAACATTAACCGTTGAGTTGATGCAGGTGCCGATGTCCTGTATCGCTTTTCTATTTTCACTCTGATCTATTTTCATCAGGGTGGCGCATTCGCAGGTTAGCCGGGTAAATTCTTTCATCGTTGAATCGGGCAAAGATTTTTGTGCAGATGCGATCTGAGTAAAAAAGAGGCCCACAGGGAAAAGAAAATATTTCATTACAATTTTTTTTAAAAATACAGTTTTATTGCGCACAAAAAGCGCCAATGAAAGTTTATCACCAATACCGTTTATAATAATGACTTTATATAAACTGCCGCCTCACCATCAGCCACTTTTTTAAACCCCATTATTTTCAAAAATCTTTCATGATATTTATTGTGCACTTTTTCATACACAATTCTTTTAACACCTTTTGCAACCAGGTTGTCCCTCTCCTTTTCAAAAATGAAACGGCCCACCTTATAATCCCTGTATTTTTTTACGGTGAAATTGATCAGAACCGTAGCATCGCCTTCCGGGGAAAGAGATGCACTGAAAATATTGGCAATAACCAGGTTACGGATAACAACAAAATTCAGGTTGTCTTTCAATTCTCCGGCACTGAATACAGGGAAATAATTCTCAATATCCTTTTGATAAAATGCCAGGAACTTGCTTACCAGTTTTTCTTCCCCTTTAAATTCCAGCAGGTCAAAAACTTCTTTCCTGTTATATACTCTTACGAGGTAAACAATATTGATGCATAACAAAATGCTATTCGTTAACAGAACAGGAAAAGCATGAATGATACTTGCATATATAATAAAGAAAGTGCTGCCTGTGGCACTAAACCATCTGAACTTAAGATCATTATTCAGCAGCAGGGCAATAATCAGTGCCGTGGAAGCCAGGTAACCAAAATAAGGAGCAATCTGTTGCAACGTAAAAATTTATGCAATGTTAAGGATTGCAGAGGATAATGGAGGTGAAATCAGGTGTCAGGCAAGGATCCAAATACACAAACAAGTATATAACGTAAATTACATGATTAAGAAAGCTAAACTGATCCATTTGCAAAAGTTAAACAGTAATCATGAACGGGTTTGGAACAAAATTCCTGAACTTACAATTTTATTCTGGATCACAAAGATTACCGCTACAACATTGGGGGAAACCGGTGGTGATTTACTTGCCCAGACATTAAATGTTGGATATGCTGCCAGTACCCTTATATTTTTTGCGTTTTTCCTGGTAATGGTTACCTGCCAGTTGATTGCTAAAAGATATATTCCTGTAATATTCTGGGCTGTTATTGTTGCCACCAGTACGGCAGGCACCACTATGTCAGATTATATGGACCGCACCCTTGGCCTGGGCTATGCCGTGGGTTCAATGATCCTTGTATCTATCTTAATCATTACTTTAATAACCTGGCGGCTAACAGAAAAAACATTATCTGTAACGAATATCAGGTCGTTCAGGGGAGAAACATTTTACTGGATAGCTATTTTATTCTCCAATACACTGGGCACTGCTTTGGGTGATTTTCTCGCAGATGATTCCGGATTGGGTTTTGCTGGCAGTGCATTGTTAATTACCGGGGTGCTGCTGATAGTGGTGCTTGCTTATTACCATACTAAAATTTCACGGGTTGTTTTATTCTGGATAGCATTTGTTTTAACCCGTCCTTTTGGCGCCACCTTCGGTGACCTGCTTACAAAACCGCATGAAAAAGGCGGGTTGGACTATGGCACCCGTGGGGCATCGCTCATTCTTTTTGGTCTTCTTATAGGACTGATAATATATGAAACAATAAAACTTAAACGCCAGGCATTATTAAAAAAAAATGCTGATAACTAAGACCGGGTTTAACTCCACAAACCTGTTGATGATATACTTTTCGTTGCGTGGTGCGGCAACGGGGCATTCGTTTATTTTGATGCGATAGTGGAAAATCATCTTGGCCCCATAAAGCGGTCGCCATTAAAATGTATCATGTGTTCAGGAAAATCTACAACCCAAACTTCTGTTTCCCATGCTATGCTGGTTGAATGTTTTTTAAATTCAGCAAAGTCGGGGAATGCTGAAACATAAACCTTACCTGCTTTGCAGTCTTTAAGCAATTCTTCCAGTTCAACAATTCGCTTTGGTGAAACAGGGCCATGAGAAGTAACCGCCTCAATTAAGTAAAGCCAATTTTTCTTTCTGTCAAATAGAACTACATCAGGCAGTTTACTATGTTCTGTAATTGGGATGCCTATTTCTTTTAATACTTTTTTGTCAACGTAAAGGTCTTTGTTTGCCGCGTCGCCCAAATAAAGAACCTCGCTACCATTTGCAAAACGTGCTGCAAAATCATGAACAATTGCAGCTTGTACAACATTGTGTTTTCCTGCGGAGAGTTTAAGGGTTTTGCCGTTACTCAATTTTACAGGAATTAAATTCTGCTTTCTCTCTTTTAAATAACGTTTTGAAAGTTCGCCTACCTCTGACTTAAATCTTTCTGCTCCTTCTTTCCATGCTTTTGTTCCAAAAGTCTTGATAGCTTCTAATGCTTCGCTTGTTATTGCATAATGAGCATTCGGGCTATTGACAGGCAGTTTCGGATTGTCTGGGTTATAATCTGCAATTCTTGCCTGAACAAATTGATGCAACACTTGCCTGCGAAATGTTTCTCTTGTGTTGGGTGCATATTCTTTTTTGTAAACGTCTTTACAAAATGCCATAATCCCTTTTGAAACTTTCAAGCTTGCCTTAGTCGCTTTACTCCAATTACCACGAGGCTTAATATCACAAAGGGCAAGCAATGTGTAGGCTGAAATTTCGTTTTGTTGTGCTGCTGGTAATCCTAATTCCTTAAGGATTTCTTTTGCTTCATCAATTTTGCTCATAAGCGAATATGTGTTCTATATCAAAGTAGTTGTTTATGATTTTATCAACTTTTGATTGTGAAAAGTCATTTAGTAATATTATTTGGTTGCCGATTTGTTTTATATCCTCTAAAGGTGGCAAAGGCATTTCCCTTAATTCGGTTGCACTCACATTTATATTTCCGTTGAAGGTTCTGAAATATGTGTCAAAGAGATTGCTGTTCAACAAAGCCGAAAGCCCCAATATTTCATTTCTTTCAAGATGTCCTTTTGGTCTGTAAATATAATTGAGATGATTTTCAACGCCGATATATTCTGCTTGGGTAATGTCAACAAAGTATGGAGTTGCAACCAACCTGCTTTTATCATCTTTTGCACTAAAGCGGCGAAGAAAAACATAATTCTTATTAGGAAGCAAAAGTGATTTGGTTTCCTCACAAAGTTGAATGTATTGAGGTTTGTTCCTTTTTGTAACAGGCCATTCAAATTGCATTTTGGCTGTGTTGATAAGCTGATACAATGGAACTAAAAAAAATGTTCCATTTTGGTATTGCTCAAACAAATATTGAGTTGCCCTGAAAGAAACAACTGGGCCTGTTGAAATTTGAATATCATATTGCCGTAAACTACCTGCCCATGATTTAAACAGCTTGATTACTTTATCGTCTGTTTCATTAGTTGGAAGGTGAATGATCTTTTCTTTTGATTTTAAATCAATCAGTTCGTCGGCTCTATAAATCTTTTCTGTAAAATTTTCAATATCCCTGATTCCATTAGAATGAGTTACAATTATTGAAGGCAATTGCTCATTTTGTTTTTGTTTCTTACCTTTTAATATTAATGTTTCTTGCAGAACACTGTCACGGTCAAAAGTGTCAGTTCTTGAACCGAATAAATGAATGTGCTCTATTTCTATTTCCTGAAAAAATGCTTCACGGAATGCTCTGAAATAATTACCCGAAGCGAAACTTCTTGGTGTAATAAATATTAGTTCGCCGCTTTCTTTTAAAAGCTTCGTTGCAACCATCATAAAGATTGAGTAAATGTTAGGCTGCCCCCAAATAACGGACTTTGCTACAGTTGCCCGTTTATCTTCTTTTGATATTTTAAAATACGGTGGATTTGAAATTACAATATCGTAAGTAGCATTTTTTGGTTCAGAAAAAAGTGTCGCAGATACTTGAAAGCAATCTTTGTTTTCAAGAACAAAATCATTTGTGTCAAGTATTGCCTTAAACTTGATTTTATATTGCTTTAGCCATTTGCCTAAATAATCAAGCACTGCTTGTGTGTAAGGTAAAATATCTTGGTCAGTTTCATAAACAACAAGTTCGATTTCTTTTAAGTTTTCATTTTGTTTTGCAAGTATCTCAATCAGTGAACTTGAAAGAATAGCTGTACCGCAACCTGGGTCAAGTATTTTGAGTTTGTCCTTTGTTTGTTTGGCGAGTCCTGCCATGAAGTGAGCAATTTCTGTCGGAGTAAAAAACTGTCCATTGTCCTTCTTGTGCTGTATCGTAACAGTTTTAGCATAGACTTGTCCGAGCCTGTCTGCATAGCAGCTCGGCAACTCAGTAGCGAATGGTTTTATGTCTATTGCTTTTACCATACCAACAAATTTAGTTAAATGTTCTTTTGCAATGAAAATTGCTTAATAACATCATTGGCTACTTTTCAAGACTTTGCAAATGCGAGTAGGATTACTGAACATACAAGAGTACGCAACAGGCGATGCCATGAATACTTCGGCTTCGCTCAGTACTGAGGCTAGCTACATAGTTTTCGTTCCTTTTCTTCACCCTTCGACAAGCTCAGGGTGACAGTGAGTTTCTTACCTTTGCCCCATGTTATCAATCTCTAACCGTGGCCGGCAAATGCCACCTTCGCCAATCCGGAAATTAGTGCCTTATGCTGAGGCTGCAAAGAAGAAAGGCATTAAAGTGTATCACCTGAATATCGGCCAACCGGATATAGAAACACCACCTGCCATACTGGATGCGGTACGGAATGCTGATATAAAAGTATTGGAGTACAGTCACAGCGCCGGCAATGAAAGCTACCGCCGCAAGTTGGTGGAGTATTATAAAAAAGTGGGCATTGATGTAACTCATGAACAAATATTAATTACCACCGGTGGCAGTGAAGCTATCATGTTTGGGTTTTTCACCTGTCTGAATCCGGGCGATGAAGTAATTATTCCTGAACCTTTCTATGCCAACTACAACGGCTTTGCCTGTGCTGCAGGTGTGAATGTGGTGCCGATAACATCACGCATTGAAACAGGGTTTGCCCTGCCTCCTATTGCTGATTTTGAAAAAGTGATTACATCTAAAACAAAAGCGATTATCATCTGCAGCCCGAATAACCCGACAGGATATTTGTACAGCCGGGAAGAGATGGAAGCATTGAAAGAAATTTGCATCAAACATAATTTATATCTCTTCAGCGACGAAGCGTACCGGGAGTTTTGTTACGATGGTGAATATGTCAGCGCCATGCATCTGAAAGGTCTGGATGAAAATGTAGTGTTGATGGATACTATTTCAAAAAGATACAGCGCCTGCGGTGCAAGGCTCGGTGCATTTGTAACAAAGAACAAAGCAGTGTATGATACGGCGATGAAATTTGCACAGGCAAGATTAAGTCCACCCGGTTTGGCGCAGATTCTGGGTGAGGCTGCTGTAGATTTACCAGGTAGTTACTTTGATGCTCCTAAAGCAGAATACCTGCGCCGCAGAAATTTGTTGGTGAAAAGATTGAATGATATGCCGGGAGTTTTTTGCCCCAACCCTGGTGGAGCTTTTTATGCAATTGCCCGGTTGCCAATTGATGATAGTGATAAATTCTGCCAGTGGTTGCTGGAAGATTTTTCTTATAACAAAGCCACGGTGATGCTGGCGCCTGCTACTGGTTTTTATGGCACTGCAGGTTTAGGTAAAAATGAAGTTCGTTTGGCTTATGTATTAAATACTGATTCGCTGAACAAAGCGATGGATTGTTTGCAAAAGGCGCTGGAAGTATATCCGGGAAGAATGGTGATTGAAAAAGCTGCTGCTGTGTTGATGAAATAACAGAGTCCTGTCAGGCTGAGCTTGTCGAAGCCTTTGTAGGAAATCTTTGACCTATTAGGATAATTTCAATGTGCAATTATTGAAGCCCCACAAGCACCCTTCGACAAGCTCAGTGTGACAACCGTTTTCTTTTCCACTACTTCCTCACACTATTGTTTTTTTATTAGTTCAACTTTTCCCAAAGGTGAATTTTGCGTTATATTAGCCCATCTTTTAACCAACCACGCCAATGCGTGGTTTTAAACACAAACCAATATGAGAAAGACCATTTTTCTTTTTCTCTCTTTTTTATTTGTTGCCAATGTTACTCTTGCGCAACAAACTGTTACCGGAAAAGTAACAGATGCCCATGGAATACCGCTGGCAGATGTATCAGTGAAATCAAAAAAAACCGGCAAGGGAACAACAACAGCTTCCGATGGTTCTTTTCGCCTGTCAGTCAGCGCTAAAGATGAATTGGAATTTTCATCTGTTGGTTATGAATCGCAAACTGTACCTGCAGGCGCCGGTGAAATTAAAGTTGTGCTGGTGCAATCAACTGAAGAACTGAGCCAGGTAGTAATGGTAGGTACCCGTGGTTCCGGCAGAGCTAAAACAGAAACAGCTGTACCCGTGGATATCATCCGCATCAACCAGGTGGGTTTGCCTACTGCCAAAATGGATCTTACTTCCGTATTAAACCAGGCAGCGCCTTCTTTTAATTACAATAAGCAAAGTGGCGCAGATGGCGCCGATCATATTGACATAGGTACGTTAAGAGGTCTTGGCCCTGATCAAACATTGGTGTTGATTAATGGAAAAAGAAGACACCCAACTGCCTTTGTTGGATTGTTTGGAACCCGTGGCCGTGGTAATTCAGGTGTGGATATGAATGGCTTTCCGGAAGCTTCCGTTGACCGAATCGAGATATTGCGTGATGGCGCTTCCGCACAATATGGTTCGGATGCCATAGCAGGTGTAATCAATATTATTCTTAAAAAAGATATCAATCGTTGGACGATTAATACAGGCTGGAGTGGTTATAGCGATGGCAAGTTTAATGCACGGAAATTTAATGCAGGCAACCAGTATTATTCCGGCAATGCCATTGATGGAGGAACTTATTCTTTATCGGCAAACAATGGAGTGGCGTTAGGAAAAAAGGGTGGCTTTGTAAATTTCTCACTGGATTTTCTTAGCGAGGCCAAAACTTACCGGCAAGTGGATACCACCAACGGGCTAACGAATAAAAATTCTTTACTCTATATTAATTCAGGACGAAGAGCTTTTGGTGATGGATCTGTGAAAACCGGTGGTGCCATGTACAATTTGGAAGTACCGTCCGGCAACAATAGCAAAACCACATTCTATTCTTTTGGAGGATACAATTATAAAGCCTCTGATGCTTTTGCCTATTCAAGAAACTGGAGTGCCAAGCCCAATCGTTTCCCGGTAGATGCAGGCGGGCACCTTATTTATGTTGCCGATATCATGCGTACGACCAATGATGGAGAAATATATTACAACCCACATATTCAAACACATATTTCAGACTTTTCTCTGTCAGCAGGAGTAAGAGGAACAGCTGCCAGTAACTGGAGCTGGGATGTCAGCAATAATATTGGTTATAATGATTTCCATTATTATGGCGATAAAACATTTAATGCTTCGCAAATTGGCAAATCAACTCCCACTCATTTTGATGACGGCGGATTTAATTTTTTACAAAACACACTAAATGTTGATTTCAGTAAACCATTTAAAACAATTGCCAAAGGTCTTACATTAGGATTGGGCGCCGAGTTCAGGTATGAGCGATATACAATTTACAGCGGAGAAGATTTGTCATATAAGAGCTACCATAGTTCAGATTTGTATTATCCTAATGTAGATGAAGATAGAACACCGGCTTCCGGCTCGCAGGGATTTCCCGGTTTTAGTAATACAGATGCAGTAAAAGCAAACCGATCCAATTTTTCCGTTTATGCCGATGCAGCGTTAGATGCTACAAAAGCCTGGCTGATTGATGGGGCAGTTCGTTTTGAAAATTATTCTGATTTTGGATCAGTGTTTACGGGCAAATTAGCTACCCGTATCAAAGCTTCAGATAACTTTAATATACGGGGCTCGGTAAGTACAGGTTTCAGGGCTCCCTCTTTAGCTCAAATACATTTCAGCAATACATTAACTTCTTTCAGCAGCGGCCAACTTGTTCAGTCCTTGATAGCTCCCAATACCAATCAAATAACAAGAGCAGCAGGTATTCCGGAATTGAAAGAAGAAAAATCTGTAAACGGCAGTCTTGGTTTTTCCTGGAAACCTTCAAAAGGATTCACCATAACCGTAGATGGCTATCTTGTAAAAGTTAATGACAGGGTGGTGCTCTCTGGTTTGTTCAGTAAAGATGATGCAACATTGCCAGTAAGCTTCACTTCTCAATTCCCTGCTGAAGTATCAACAGCCCAATTTTTCGCCAATGCAGTTAACACCACCAATACCGGATTAGATATTGTGGCAGACTATGCAAAAAAGTGGGGAAAAAATAATTTGAAAATATTGCTGGCAGGAAATATTCAGAGTATAAAAATAGATGCTATTCATGTGCCATCAGCGCTGAATGATACTAAGCTTCACCAAAAAACATTTTATAGTGACAGGGAAGAAGCTTTCCTGAAAGCCTCTGCACCAAAAAGCAAATTTTCATTGGGAGTTGATTATACCCATAATAATAAATGTGGCTTTGGTGTTCATTTTACTTCTTATGGAAAAATTGTTTTATTAGGTTTTGGTGACGGGGCTTCTCCCTCCGGTGACAATCCGAATTATTCCGGTATTAATCCACAAGTACCCACCGATGCCGACCCCAATGTATATGTACCGGAACAATTTAATTTCAACGGTAAGATCACTACAGATATTTATGCTTCCTATAAATTAAATAAGAAGATAAACCTGTTTTTTGGTGCTGATAATTTATTTAATGTGCATCCTGATCTTGGCGTTAATCCAAAAGCAAAAGGATGGGCAGGTGATAATGAATCGGGTGGACCCTGGGATTCTGTTCAAATGGGCTTTAATGGAATGAGGTTATTTGCGAAACTGGCTTTTGATCTTAAATAAATTTCCCGCAAAGGCGCTAAGATGTAAAGGATTATTCTTTTGTCTTAGCGCCTTTGTTTTTTTGCCTGAAAAATATCTCTCTTATTTCTTTTTTATAATCACATTCCAGTCCGGGCCACTGTAAACTTTGTTTATTTCTGAAAAATTTCCCTGGTTCAATGCAAAGGAAACATTCAGTAAACTATTTAAATAACAAAGCGGTTTCCCTTTTTCTACTGCTGAGAAAGTAGTTGCATAAGGCATCTCCCCTTCAAATATTTTCTGATCACCCTGCCGTATTTCCACATGCAGCATATCACCGTATTGCAGGTTTAGTTTTTTAAAAGTATCGCCGTCAATATTCGTCCACACATTTCCATATTGAATATCAAGGATGGGGATATTACCTTTTATCACTCCATCTGCATACACTGCCTTTTGAAAATCAATAGTAACAACTTCCGGCTTCAACAGTTTTCCCACTTTATCTATATTAATTATTCCTGCTGCCAGCCTGGCACCGGTATATGCATACACATCACGACCATGAAAAGTATAAGATGCCTGTGAATTTTTCCGGCGGTTCAACACTTCATCAATTTCATGTATTTCAGCAATGCCCAGGCTTTGTGCTATCAACGTAAACTGCCCGTTATCGGGGCCAACAAAATAATGTCCACTCTTTGTTTTTAATACGATTGATTTTCTTTCTGATCCTACACCGGGATCAACAACAGAAACAAACACAGAACCTGCAGGCCAGTATTGAGCTGTCTGCTGAAGGCGGTACGATGCCTCCCAGATATTATAAGCCGGTATGTCATGAGTAAGGTCAAATATTTTTAAATCGGGAGATACTCCCATCGCCACTCCTTTCATGGCAGAAACAGCCCCGTCTTTAACACCAAAATCAGTTTGAAAGACTAATATCTTTTTTTGCGAAAATGTTGTTTGGGAAGATAAAAGAAACAACCAGGTGAAAAGAAAAACAAAATACTTTTTTCTCATAGAAAAATTTTTTAAAGTACCCGTAATTTTTTTTTAATTACTTTTTATTAATTGACAATACGGCTCTATCAAATAAATCGCTAAGAAAATCTTTATTTAATCTTGAAAATTCTATTGGCCCAGCCGGTTCGTCACCAAATTCATTTAATATTAACCTCCACCACCCAACATTTTTCCATTTACCTAATTTATAGCCCACCTTTTCATAAGTGGCAAAATATTGAAAGCCGCAACTCTCATGAAAGGCAACGCTTTGATCATTGGGAAGATTGATAACTGCATACACATTTCTGAAACCCTGTTTTTTTAAGATCTCAAACAAGGCAGTATACAAAACTCGGGCAATCCTGGCCCGTTGATGATCATTATGAATGTAAACAGAACTTTCAGCACACCATTGATAAGCTGTTCGTTCCCTGTGGCGGGTGGCATAGGCATAACCAGCAATTATACCGTCAATTTCACAAACCAGCCAGGGCCAGTTAAGGAGATATGTTCTTATTCTTTCTGCAAAATCATTAACCGAAGGCACTTCAGTTTCAAAGGTGAAAGAAGTATTCTCTATATAGGGAGCATAAATGGCAAGTATGTTTTTGGCATCAGCAGGGGTAGCAAGGCGTAGAGCTATCATAGTAACTTGCTAAATTAAGGGCAATTTCATTTCAATCTTCAAGCCGAATTGGTTATTTTTGCCGCCCTGCTACAATAAAGAACGATGAGATAGTGGGTAAACCAAATGCGGGGGTAGCTCAGCTGGTTAAAGCATCGGATTCATATCCGCTGCGGCGGACGGCAGTTCAAGATGGTTGATTGTTGAATTATAATATTTGCGGGGGTAGCTCAGCTGGTTAGTGCATCGGATTCATATCCGCCGCGGCGGACGGCAGTTCAAGATGGTTGATTGTTGAATTATAATATTTGCGGGGGTAGCTCAGCTGGTTAGAGCATCGGATTCATATCCGCCGCGGCGGACGGCAGTTCAAGATGGTTGATTGTTGAATTATAATATTTGCGGGGGTAGCTCAGCTGGTTAGAGCATCGGATTCATATCCGCCGCGGCGGACGGCAGTTCAAGATGGTTGATTGTTGAATTATAATATTTGCGGGGGTAGCTCAGCTGGTTAGAGCATCGGATTCATATCCGCCGCGGCGGACGGCAGTTCAAGATGGTTGATTGTTGAATTATAATATTTGCGGGGGTAGCTCAGCTGGTTAGAGCATCGGATTCATAACCCGAAGGTCGGCAGTTCAAGTCTGCTTCCCCGTACAGGACAGGAATTTTCAATAAAATTTTGAGAGTTCCTTTTTTTATTTTCTTTACAAGAAGCTGAAATTGAGGACACTAATTCAACAAAACTATTGACTTTTCGAGTTAGATATTCGTGTTTTTGAACATTGTAGAATATTCCTTCCGGGAACAAAGTTTTATGTAAAATACGTTTACCATCCAAATCGCTGGAACCCCACACTGTATTGAGTTTTACGAGCTTTTTTAATGATTCAGAAATCAATTTTTCCAAGTTAGATATTGTCTGGTTTCCACTGTTACATTCTTTGTTGATTTCCCGCATTTGCTTATCCAAATGCTCAACCGTTATGTCATAGGTTTCTTTGTCAATTTGATTGAGTCCGAAGCGGATTTTGACTTGTTTTAACTGATTCTGGTGGATAGCCAATTGTTTTTGAAGATCATTTTCACTGGAGGCGTTATCTGAATTATAATGATTAAATAATTTGATCAGTTGTAATTCAATCAATGGAGAAATGTTATGAGGAATCTGGTACTTTTCCAACAGCTCTTCAAATAATTGCTCTGCACTTTTTCTTCTTTGTTTCAAAGTTGTCCTGGCATTTAAACTTACACCAAGGCAATTAAGACAGCGGTAGTAATGAAGATTTTTTTGGTTGTTTTTATATCCAACCATATAACCACCACATTTATCACATCGCAACAGCCGGGTCAATGGTCTCTCTTCTACTTCTTTTTTGTGCTGATACCCCGAATGATTATTTTCTAATATTAGTTGCACTTTCATAAAATCTTCTACTGACACAATTGAGGGCCAATTACCTTTCACTGGTTCATCCAACAATCTATTCGTCAAAATGCCACAATAAAAAGGATTACGCCATATCACACTGATTTTTTGCGGCGTTAATATTACACCCCGGTTTGCAAGTCTTTGTAATATTTGCGCATCGCTGTAATGGCCGGAAAGTTTCCACTGCCAGGCTTCTTTTAATATTTTACCTATCTTATTGATAACAATTTTTTGCTGAGGACTTAAAAATTTGCCATTTCGCACCCTTGGGCCATAATGGTCATATCCTATTGGCGCCCTTGAAAAACGTTTACCGGCTTTCAGAAATGCTTTCATATTCGGGATAATAATCTCCTTTCTTTCCATGTTCTCTCTGAACGCATGAAACAAACTTTCCCATACTGCCGACTTACCTCTGTCCGTAGTGGTCGTCAGGCCTGTACTTACTTCAATTAAATGTACTTTAAGCTCATCAACTAAATAACTTACCAGACCGATAGCATTGCCACCCGAACGTGAAAAACGACTCATCTTGTAAACGAGGATGGCGTAAGGTTTCTTCCTGCTTTTTTTTACTTTTTCAATTAACCTGCTAAACTCTTTGCGGGTAAAATCGGATTTAGCGCTTTCATATGTACCACCAAAATCTTCAATAATTGTAAGACCTGCTTTGCTGGCATATTCCTGGTTTGCTTCTTTCTGTCTTTCAACGCTTGAGTTTTTCTCAAATTGTTCCTTTGAGCTAACCCGGGTATAAGACCAAACAGCAAAATTGCTTTGTACGCTGGCGTCCTTTTTAGGAGAGAACTTTTTGAAATAATCAAGCTGACTCATTTTTAAAAGATTTATAAAGTACAAATGATATATTAAATACGAACGCTGATAATGCTTCTTTTTCTTCAACGGTCAAATAAGCAAAGCATTCAAATGGGTTTATCTGATCTTCTGTTAACCTGAGTTCTTTTAGTTCTTTTTCATTTGGCTCTTCATTGTTTTTGTTTTTCACAGCTCAAATCATGATCCATAGCTGAGGCTTTCAGGGTTATGACTATTTCTACTATGAGCCGAGGCCTTCGGGTCATTTCTAAATCTTTTTATGGCGTTTGATATACCAGGTATCATTGTTCCGATTTGATATTGAAATCCCATCCCAGCCATTTAAACTTCCCTTCATTATCTTTTCAGCCAATCCACGACTGTTTATTTCACCCTCCTTAGTGATTTTTATGTTCATTTTCTTTTTATTTTTTTCCACGATAACGCTGCTGACATCCTCTCTTCTTATTTCCCTTAGTACCAGTTTTTCATCTGGGGTAAGCATTGGGAAATCAAAATTATTTTTATCAAACTCTATACTTATTAATTCAGTAAGGACGGGCATCAACGGGATGATAATATGGAATTGGGAGAGCAGGTGTACCAGAGTTTCTTTTTCGTTAAAAGTATTGCCATCGTAAGTAGTGGGCTCACCGGAATGGCTAATTATAATTCCACAAGGCTGTCTTGTCCTGATAGCTTTTTGAATTAACCCGGTGAAATTATTCATCTCCCTTCTTAACTTCTCCATATCAGTCTTTGAATTGAGACACTCTTTCAAACGTACTGCCCTTAATGATTTTTCTTCTCCTTTTGCTTTTAGTTGACGCAGCTCATTTTTGATCAGCTTTTCAGCGAGGTTTTGTTTAAAAGGCTCGTCAATGTATTTGGTTGTAAGTTTTTTCATTAACTCGATTGAAAGCCCTGCCTTTTGCAGGAATTTCAATATACAAAGCCAAGCAGCTTCCATGAAACTGTACCGGCCGGTTTTGAAAGGAGGGAACCAGGTGAGCACCTCGGTTTCTTTCCAATAGCTGATGGTCCGGCTGGAAATATTCAGATCCTTTGCGGTAAAAAAGCGGTTGTCGTAAAGTTCTGCCATCAGTGTCTCCACACCAAACTCCGTACTAATGTCAATTGTATTGATATGATCAGCCTTCATCTGAAGGCTAAGGTAATATATTTTACGTTATTGAAAAATCTTATTAATATATTTTTCAATAACGAAGCATTCAGTTTCAATAACATGTTGATTTCCTGCTTAAAAAAATTGCAGCTAAAGGCACTATCTTAACTATTCCCCCCGGTATTATTGGTCATTTGTCAACCATCTCTTCCATATACTGCACCAATTCCTCTGGCCGGGCCTCCAGCGAGAGGTATCGGGTAAACACCCCTTCCTTAAGCCCGGCTTTAATATCGGGGAACGTTGCTGCCATAGAGTGTAAGCAGCAGTATAGGCATTTGCGGTCGCTTTAAAGCCCTCTCCATTGCCCGGATGGCTTACTTATCTCATAACCGTCAGACTATTGATTCAATAA
This sequence comes from Chitinophagaceae bacterium, assembly GCA_032654705.1. Lineage (GTDB taxonomy): Bacteria > Bacteroidota > Bacteroidia > Chitinophagales > Chitinophagaceae > JJ008. The sequence goes on along the minus strand of JAULAZ010000003.1, from coordinate 213,196 downwards.
TTTTGAAAGCAACTCTTCTGCTTTTTTAATTTCTCTGGCCTTCCCTACTCTTATCACATCGCACAAAGCAAGTAAATCATACAACACTTTATCATTGACTGCCGCTTTTACGGCACCCGGATACAAAGGTTCAATCAGCATCCCTCTTTCTTTTCCGCCCGCATCGGGCCACACATATTTTTCCTGTGATGAAAAATATTTATTCATTACGGGTGCAGATTGGGCAGTGGCTATCCCTTTCACCAATGAACCAGGTATTACCGGAAACACATATTTCATACCATTGAGCAAAAAATCAAGGAATGACCGGCTGAATACTTTTTTCTTACCAGGATCAATTAAACCTGCGATAGCAGAACGGCCCAGCGATTCTGTAATTTCTGACGGACTGATAAATAGTTCGGCTGCCAGGTTTTTATTTAACCAGGGCTGTTCTTTTTTTGCCGCTATTTTAAGCAGCACAGCAATATCGTGTGGCCGCATGCCTTTATGCAGTTTCATGGTAATTATTTGAGTAAAGATAATAAAAATTCGCAATTTGCGAATTGCGAATCAAGAATATAAATCAAAATACCAGGAATATTATTTCCTGTATTTTCTCCGGTCGCTTCTGCCTGGTCTGCATTATTATTCAGAGTTTTTCAATAAACCCTTTTTGCGTATCAAAAATCATGGTGTGAAGGGAATACTCAAACCATTCGCCGAATACTTTATAAGTTCTTTTCTGCGGCCACATGCTTTCATCTACATACCATTGGAATAATTGTTCGGAAAACAATTCATTAAAATTCTTCTTAAGCCATTTTTCTATTTCCTGAATCGTTTCATAATCCGGCAGCAGGTAAATGGTGGCTTCTCTCACTTCTTCTGTTATGATCATGACAGGATCATGGCTCAGCAGCCAGTCAATAAATGGCTGACGGGGCTTTACTACGATGGCTGAACGCTTCAGATTTTTAAAATCGTCATCAAGCATGTACTATGACTTTAGTATTTGATTTCTTACTAAACAGTTATTATTTCCTGTACTTCTTCCGGGGACTTCGTGCTGTATGATGAATGGCGCTGATAAAAATTTCATGACTGCGCTTCCTGATTTTGAATACTATCTGGAATGGAAAAAATTCAACACCTGCTTCCCTGAATTTTATGTTACTTCTGCTGCCAAATGTTTCGGGATGATCAGCTATTTGATGTAGCTTTTGTCTTATGGCTTTCCCAAAACGTTCGCCTAAACCAGATTGCTGGTCTTCATACCACGCATAAGCTGCTTTGTAGTCTTCTTTGGCAAGGGGATGAAAGCGGAACTGCCAGGACATTATTTTTTACTTTTCCTTTTTTTATAAGATTGCCGGGCTTCTGCCTCCACTTCTTCAAGAGTGTATGTTTTCACTTTGCCGCTTTCCATTTCTGAAAAACGCCGGTCCATCTCAGCCATAAAAACTTTATCCTTCCACCTGTCTGTTTCCGCTTCTTCTGCAAAAGTTTTTACAACGGTCAGCACTGTTTCTTTTTGCCGGCTGCTTAACCGGGGGAGGTAATGAGATATTTCTTTGTCTAAAGATTTAACTGTGCCCATAGTCTTATTTGTTATTTACAAATTTAACCTTTATCCTGATAACTTTAAAGGAGTGTTTTACCCAAAATACCTCTGCAACAAACCCTGAAACAAATTCTCCAACTCCCTCTCACTCTCCCTTTGCTTTTGCCGCAACTGTTCTGCCTGCGCTACTATACCGGCAAATTCTTGCTGGAGTGAAAGAGGGGGAAGAATTATTTTAATCGCATTTATTTTTTGCAAAGTCACCCTTGTTATCGCTGCTCCTCCCATATTCTTTCTAATGCCATCATAAACGCTATCATTATTTAAATATGAAGCTAAAAAATAAGGAGATAATTTTTTTCTATTGCATTTTAAGAGAGCAACGCTTGACAGCATACTAAATTCTTCTTTGAGATGGTTAACAACTGCAATGCCAGTCGTTACGCCATCTTTTATATAAAGCACATCTTCAAATTCTGGATTACATCTTGAGTAGATAGCTTTGTGAGCTTCTGCGGTAACATAGCTAATGTTGCTCATGAGTATGCCTTCTTCCTTGATGTTCTTTGCTGTAATATATTTATAATCTCCTGCCTCCAAATTTACTGGTGAATGATGTGTACCATCTGTTATTTTATCACATACATCTTCTAAAGTCATCGCCTCCCATCCCTTCTCATTCCTCCCCGGATCGCCGAAGAGAGAAAGAAAGCTGCTTTGCAAAAACTGATCGGTGAGGGCATTGGCAGCTTGACGCTGCTGACGGGCTTTGTCGGCTTGTTCTAATACATCCGCAATTTCATTTTGTTCCTTTAAACCTGGAAAAGGAACTGCAAGATCATAAACATCATTTCTATTTATACCCGGAACCGCAGCGGCTTTGTTATATCTTGAAAGGTCATTAAATGATAGACAATAAAACAACCATTTCAAATTACATTCCTTTAAAGTTTCATCAACATAGTAAGTTGTGTCAATAGGAAAACAACCGACATCGCTGAATTGTATTTTTCCAGCAGAGCCTTTTCGACCAACAATTAAAGTTGGTCCATTTGTAACTGATTTATTATGGAAACCGACAATTCCATTAGAACCATACACAGGCACATTGCCGCTTTCTCGGGAACGCTCAGGTAAACTTGAACCGTATTTCAATTGGCATATTTCTCCGACTTTAGTCATTTGAAAATTCATCACTAATTATAAATTTCGAATTTGCTCAATAGAATTACCGAACGTACAAGAGTGCGACGCAACAGACGATCATAGTAGCACTGCCGCCGGGCTCCACCATTTACTTCATCTTACTTCTCAATCCCTTTACTATATATCCAATCTCGTCTTCCATCAGCATCAGTTTGTCTAATATCTCTTCGGGTTGTTCATATTGCACGGCTGTATATTCTACCGGTTTGTAGCGACTGATGCTGAGGTCGTACTTGTTCTTTTTTATGTCGGCTACATCCACCAATATTATTTTCTTATTCGCCGGTTTGTATTTTGTTGGGTTGCTTTGCCATTTGTGATATTCAGTTACAATTTCTTTGGTATCATCATCAGCAATCTTCTGCCGCTTATCATCCAGGCTAAAACCATCGGCCTGCATATCGTAAAACCAAACCTTATCTGTAATACCACCTTTAGTAAACAGCAGCATGGCCGTGCTTACTCCGGCATAAGGTTTAAACACACCGCTGGGCATACTCACTATTCCCTGCAACTGGCAACTGTCTATCAGCAACTGCCTTACCGCCACATGGGCATTGCTGGTGCCAAACAAAACACCATCGGGTACTATCACCCCGGCACGGCCACCCATCACCAGCAGATCATAGATAAGCTCCATGAAAAGCAGTTCGGTCTTTTTAGTTTTGGTTTTGAAACGTGCATTGATATCGCTTTCATCAATACTGCCTTTGAAGGGCGGGTTGGCCATCACCACATCATAGCGGTTGCGTTCTTCAAAACTTTTGCTGAGTGCATCGCTGTAGATGAAATGCGGATTGTCTATACCATGCAGCATCAGGTTCATGGCTCCTATACGCACCATTGTAATATCATTATCAAAACCGCTGATGGCTTTGCTCTTTAAAAAATTATGCGCTTTGGCATCGGTGATCTGGTCGCCGATCAGGTTGTGTGCCTTACCTTCTTCATCGTAGGTAAGAATATCCTTGCTGGTATTTTGCTCCAGTATATGTTCATAAGCACTCACCAGGAAACCGGCCGAACCCGCTGCCGGATCGCAGATGCGCTGACCAATTTTTGGATCCACCATCCGGGTGATCATGCGGATGATATGGCGGGGTGTGCGGAACTGCCCGTTCTTACCACTGCTGCTAAGTTGATTGAGCAGGTACTCATATATATCGCCCTGTACATCGGCATTCTGTTCGCTGATGTGCAGGTCTTCAATGATCTTTACCGCCTCCTGCAGCAGCGATGCTTTGGGAATGATGCACACCGCATCCAGCATGTATTGGGTAAAGCTGGTACCATCGCTGCCCATGTTGCGCAGGAAATGAAACACATGATCACGGACATAGCTGAGCATTTCATCACCGGGCAGCTGACTCCAGTAACTCCATTTCAGTTTCTCACCCTGCTTATCATTTTTCAGATCGGTGGGCAGGTTGTTAGCGCCTTCTTCTTTGCGCCGCCATTGCATGTAGCGTTCATATATAGTTGTATATACTTCTTTCTTCCTCGCTGCTTTTCTTGTTCTTGAATTCTCCAGGTCTTCCAGCCGCTTCAGGAAAATGAGATAGCTCATCTGCTCAATAGCGGTCAACGGATTGGTGATGCCCCCGCTCCAGAAGCGATTCCAGAGAGCATCTATTTGGGATTTGAGTTTATTGTCGGTGAGCATTTTTATTTTTTTATGAGCCGGGCGAAGGTACTACTATCAGTTTCGTTGCGTCGCACTCTTGTACGTTCTGTTCTTTGCTCAGCAATTGCAAGGCGGTTTACATTGAGCGAAGTCTCGAATATCTTTAGATTCTCTTCAGTTTTATTTTTCCTCGATTTGACGCTGAATTTCTTTTTCAATTACCCGATACTTTTCTTTTACTTCCTCTCCATTATAAAATTGCAAAAGATCATCTTTGGTAAGAGTTCCATCTGTTAGAAACTTCGATAGATAGTCATAATTAAATTCCATCAGCAGCATTCCCTTTTCTAGTTCCTGGAGTATTGCAATATTGTTATCAATGTTAGCCTGAACAAGATTCTTAATGGAAAGCACTCCCGTGAGATCCTTAATAATCCGTTTCATTAAGATTGTCAATACTTGTTGATCAATTTTAATGGATTTGGCAGAAACAGCAATATCCCTTGCTAATAAGTAAGCAATAAAAAGATTCTTGTAATCCCCCCGTTGAGAATCTATAACAGAAACAAAACCTACTTCCGGAATGTAACCAACATTATCAAATTGTTTCAGAATAGAAACATCAACTAAAGCAATATCAAAAACAATTATTGCTGTCTTACCATCCCGATTTACCTGTGATTCTAATAATTGGCTCCATGCGGTATCAGACTTTCTTGTAAGAATATCCTTTGACTCAATATCGCCAAGACGAAGGCTCTTATCAAACTTACATTCTATTACAATTCTTTTCTCACTATGCCCTTCAATGTAACAAAGTATGTCACCTGTCTTATTCTTAGGGATAACACCAGTGGTATTTCCAGTTAACTCAACCCTATCCCTAATCTTTTTCTCTGAAAGAAAATTCTGCAAAGCAGTGGCAATATCTTCTTCCGCTACCAAACCCTTAATAGCAGACTTGAAGAACAATTCCTGTTTCATGTCAAATATCATCTTCAGGCTTTCCAATTCAGTTCCTAATTCATTTGAGGTCTTTGCAAGAAATGAGGAAAGTCTGTCCTCCATTAAAGCCAAAATGCCTATGTAGATTGCCCGAACTAATTTTTCGTCTCTATCCACTTCAGGAAGGTTATTGAAATAATTGAAAACAATATCATTATTAATTTCAAAACCTTCAATTTCAATTCTTTTCAATTTTTGATTAATTCTTAAGTAAGACATATAATCTTTATGATATTTTTTGTTGCCGATATTTTTTATAGATATTTTGATGGGCATATTTACCATGCGATTCAGCACCTATTAATCCGTCATATTCATATTGCGGAACCTCATAATATTCATACGCAGACCCATCTTTAAATTGAATAACGAGTAGTGCCGTATTCTCATCGTATCCAATTTTCTCAATATTTGATGATATTACATTAACCATTTCCATGTTTTATATATTTTATTTTTTAGATTCAATATGTCTCTGCTCCCTTATTGCAGTTACAATTTTTTTATAGTGCTCATTACTTTGCACAAATTCTTTCTTCCAACACTCGACTAATTTAGGGTCATTACTACTGGGTCTGGGTTCAACTAATTCGATACGAACACGAGAAGGTATATTGATGGCCTCCCCGACAATAATTGCTTCTCCAACTCTCAAAGATGGAAGTAATTCCATTAAACTTGTCATATTGTTGGGGGAAGCAGATTGAACTGTTCCTTTATCACTACTATTAGTTAATCTCAATGCAATAAATGTTCCTACTTGAGAAAGTATAGTTTCAGAAATCTCAGAAGGCCTCTGAGTAACAACCATTGCACCAATCCCAAATTTCCTGCCTTCCTTAAATATTTTTTCGACAGCTTTTCTTGCATATCCAAAAATATGGGAACTTGTCTCGCCTTTAGGCAAATAAGAGTGAGCTTCTTCAAAAACCATAAGCAATGGCCTATTGCGTCCAGTATATTCCTCAAATCTACCCCAATACATAGAATCAAAAATGAATCTAGTAATTAATCCTACTGAGATGTCTATAAGTTCAAATGGGACACCATTTAAATCCAAAATTGTTAATCTATGATTGTGGTCTATCCATTCTCTCAATAACTCATCAATATCAAATTTACACTCAGCATTTTCATAATCGCCGGGATTAAACATGAAATCAAACCTTGAATCCCTTAATCGTGAATAAATCTTTCCAACATAGGGATACATAATTTGGTTCTTAGATTTATATGGCGCTGTATTTGTTGGTGAGTATGGTTTGAACTCCGCAGGTCTCATTTTTTTGTAATCCCCCTCTTTAATCAATTCCTCCGTATCAGTAATTTGACTAGAGGCATCTGCATAAGTCGCATTGATTTGCCGGTCAAAATCATACCAAAGCTTTTTAATATCGAATGGTATTGGTGAATCGGCGGTTATAAAGTCTTCATTTACGATCCCAGCCTTTAATTTCTTTGCGCTTAATTTCTTGAGCTCAATTATTTTCTCCCTAAGCAATTTGTCTTCAGGTTTTTCTTGGCCTGATGCCCTCCCAACTAAAAAGAATGATAACTCATCAAAGGTCATTGTCCAAAAAGGGATATAAAGAGGCGTTGTTTTGTTTTTAATCTTAAATATTTTTGCTTTACCCTCAAATGCAGCAGCATATTCGCCATGAGGATCAATAAGCACAATTCTAGAGCCTTTATAATCCTGAAGAAGACTCTTTAATATATTAGCCGTAGTATTTGACTTACCACTTCCCGTAGATCCGAGAATTGCGCTATGTCTTAATATTAAATGAAGAGTATTTACATAAACAGACAAATTTTCAGACGAGGAATGTTTTCCTATCTCAAATAAGCTTTCTTGGTAGCCGCCATAAATTGCTTTCAAATCATCTTCTGTTACTAAATGGACTTCGTCATTAATCGTAGGAAAGGTCCCAACTCCTTTATCAAAATTTAAATTCGCCAATTGTTCACCAATCAATTGAACCTGCAGAAATCGGTATCCATAATTTGGTTCGTATGTTTTTATTTCAATATTTCCAGGAGAGTTGCTTACGGAAGACACTATACCATACAATGTAAGGCTTCCAATTGGGAATTTCACAAATGTTCCGATCTGCCCAATTTTGTATAGTCTTCCATTAATTATAGGAGCCGCTGATGGGATTTCTTTCGAAATTTCGACTTCAACACTATTACTATTTACATTAATAACTCTGCCTAAATATGTAATCTCATTTTTCATCCTTGTTTTTTATTTCAACTTCTATTTTTTCACTACGTCCAGAAGTTAGTACGAAGAATTTTACCAATTCATTGAAATCACCAAGGTTGGTTGATTTAGATGTGTTATTCCAAAAAATATCAACCAAAGAATCGGATTTTACTTTTTGCCAATCACCTAAGAAACCCTTGATTATAGCTTTTTTAGGCCCTATTGCAGTTAAGTTAAGAAATATATTGCCACTCTTATATAGTTTCTCTATATCAGCATCTAAAAAGAAAAAACTTACTATATGCAGCCGGTTATTTTGATTCAATGAATTAAATATTACAGCATTTATATGTTCATCAGAAAAAGAATACCCTGATATAACAAATAAACCTTCGCCATCTTGAAGAAAAGACTTTAATTTATCAAAGTAAGCAATAAACGGTTGTTTTCTTGATGACTCATACTTGTCTTTCGATGGGAAAATCACTAATTCATTTTCCGGATTAAGCTTTTTTGCTTGAATACCCAGTCTAACTATCCTATACGAAGTATTTGCTGCATTTTTCTTCCAAAACCATCCCAATGAACCATGAATTTTCCAGAGTCTAATCCAAGCATTCGGTGGGGTATCATATTTACTTTCCTTTTCTAAACTTTCTGGAACAAAAAAGGGCTCATGAGCTCCTACGAATCCATCATAATAAGGAATCTGTAAACTTTCAAACCCTTTTTCGATTAGCAGATCATAATTAGTCGTAAATATTTCTTTTGCAAAATCGCGGCTTAACCAATTAAGCCATGTTAGAAATTTTTTTACTGGATTTAAATCTGCTGTAAGTTCTTCTTTAGAAATAATCTCGTATATAATATTACATATTTCTAAATCTAATTTTTTGGATTTCTCACCTGTAATTCCGTGAAAATTTTCAGAATTCTTATCGTCTGTAATTTGTCTGATTAAGCGAACCTTATTTAATATATTTTCAATGTTTCTTGGTGTTTTATCATCATTGAGTTTAAGCTTGTTAAATTCAGTTTTTGTATCTTTTATTGCCTCATCAATCTTGCTTGTCAGAGTAGCAATATCAGAAATGCCAACAGCTTTAGATGTACCAGCACCAAATAAAAAACCAATTCTTTTAGAATATGAAAATTGGTTTCTTATTTCGTTTATCTCTTTTACAATATCATGATTTACTGATTTTTCCATATTTGCAAAGTTTTACTAATTACGCAATCAATCTCTTTGTAAGTTCCAAAATCTCTCCAACTTCATCCTCACTAAATAATTTTTCCACTGCATTCAATCCAAAATTGGTAAACGGCGCTTCGTACAAGTCGGCAACTTCCAGGCGGCGTTTTTGTACAAATACCGTTTGCACGGTACGGAGAAAACGGGTCTGGTCGGCATCGTAGCGGTGTTCTAATATAAAAGCATCAAAGGCTTTTCGCACTACATCTTTAAAGTCAGGCAGGTGTTCCAGTTTCAGTACATATTTCAAAAAGTCGGTCAATGCACCCACCCGCACACCAAATGCCTTCAGCATGTTGTCTTCTGTAAGGGTTATTTCATCGCCCAGCAATTCGGTTTCCAGTGTTCTTTCCAGTTCTATCAGGTCATCCAGCGTTACTGGTTCTTTGTGCAGCAATTTTTTAATCGTCGGGTGCTTATCAGCCAGTTCTTGTATTCTTGCTTCTACTTTTTGTTTGTATTCTTCCACCATCAGTTTTTGGCCGCCTTTATTTACAATTACCCATTTGCGGCTTTCAATTACATCATCCAATCCTAATTCAATTACAAGCGGCGGTTGTTCCCGCTTGTATTTCATCAATGGCGCCAGTTTTTTCCGTGCATCATCCAATTTTTTCACGGTAATATCCTGCCACCAGTTATTACCGATCATGTCATTTATCAGCGCCGCACATGGCGCTATTTGTGGCAGGTTGCGCGGCAGCAGGTCCACTTCTTCTTTAATAGCGGCGCTTGCATTTGCAATATCTTTTTGTTGCATTAGTTGTAAACCAATACGTTCCATCTTAGAAATAAAAAAAGCTTCCGCCAGGCTTCCCGCGGAGGCAAAACGTAAAAGCGGCGCCACTTTCAGCCGCAATAATTCAATTTTATTTGCGGTCATCAATTTCCACCAATCATCGTCAAATGTTTCCCGTATTTCTTTTAAATGTTGTTTTACCGTAAAAGAATCGAGCGGCAGCCGAGCAATGTCGGCCCGTATTTCTGTAACTGTACGCAAAAAATCGTCGCTGTTTTGCTCGCCAATTAATATTTCAAGTTTCGCCAATCGTGTATTAAAAATCCCGACTAATACCGGAATTTGTTGCGTGCCCTCCTCGCCGTCTTTCGGCATCATATTGAAGTGCTCAAAATTTTGCCAGTAATCAACGATCAGGAAATTTTCTTTTTTGTATCCGGGTATCCATTGTTTATTTTTGCACGCCTCATCACTCCGTGTGCCCCGCCCGATCATCTGCCAGAATTTTATCTGGCTGTTCACCGGTTTCATAAATGCAAGATTCATTATTTCAGGTACGTCAATACCCGTATCCAACATGTCAACAGATATGGCAATTCTCGGTAAATTTTCAAGTTCAAATTGGCGCAGCAGGTCTTTGGCTCTTTCCGTTTTCGAAGTGATCGTTCTTGCTAATAATCCACGGTGTTCAGGATACATCTCATTAAAGGTTTCTTCGAGCCGCAACGCATGTTTGTGTGTAATAGCAAATACAATTGTTTTGGCGGGTAATTGTCCACCAGCATCGTTGTAGCACATTTCCATAAACTCCGCCCATTGCCGTCTTAATGTGTCCTTGTTGGTGACTTTTTTTTCCAGGTCGGTTCCTTCGTAATTTATGCTGCCAGGATCAATGCCCCGCTCTCGCAACGATTGCTGTTCTTCCTCCGGCAAATCAACACCCTTGATTCCCTGCCGCTGAAACCGTGTTTGAGCGGCGTACACGCTATAATCTGCAAGATAGTTTTCTTTGACGGCCTGGTCATAAGTGTACAGGAAAGTCGGGGCCGCACCGTCTGTTTCAAAAAATCGGAAAGTGTTGCGGTCAATAAAATGCGCTGGCGTGGCAGTAAGCCCGATTTGCACGGCGTCGAAATATGCCAGGATATCGCTGAACTTATTGTAAATCGAGCGGTGACATTCATCCGCCACGATCAGATCAAAAGCGGCCGGAGAAAATCGTTCAAAGCACAGCTCCAGTGTTTGCAATGTTGACACCAATATTCTCGCACCTCTGATTTTTGTTGCTTCTTTTTCATCATCTAGCAAGTACGTCCGTATCCGTTCACGGCTTTCGTCGGGAATAAACGCTTTAAATCCTTTTGTCATCGCCTGGTCGACAAGACTGTCCCTGTCCGCTAAAAAAAGAATTCTTTGCGCCTGCTTAGCCCGTAAAAAAATATCAATCAGCGCCATCGTAGTGCGGGTCTTGCCGCTGCCCGTGGCCATCACCATTAACGCCTTGCGTTTTTTGCGGCGCTCAATATGTTCACTGATGCGGCGTATTGCTTCTACCTGGTACGAACGGTTTACGATGTTTTCTTTGATTTTGACGGACGACAACGGTTGGCGGTTTTGCTGCAGAAAAAGCAGCCGTTCTAAATCATCTTTTGTGAAGAATCCCGCCACGGGGCGTTCGGGGTATTGCACAGAATCCCAAAACCAGGTATTATCGCCATTAGTCAAAAAACCAAAAGGGCAGAAATTTTGACGGGCTTCAATTTTTGTGAGATACTGATGCAATTGCTCTTTTCCTTCCCGTGCATCCCGCCGTGTCCGCTTCGCTTCGATTACGGCGAGCACTTCGCCGTTTTCCCGATATAAACAATAATCAGTAATGCCGTTGATTGGAGCGGCGTCATATCCGTCCACAGGAATTTCAAAACCGACGGAGCGGCGGTCAGCCAAATTCCAACCGGCTTTTACCAGTTGCGGGTCAATTAAATTGTACCGTGTGTCGGCTTCGTTAAGTTGATTTTGGTGCATCATGAAATTTCAAGGATGGCATTGTTTAAAATTAGGGATAATATCAGTATTCTAAAGGGAAAAGTGGTGAAAATGTACAGCATCCGGAAAGTGTACAAAACAGGAACGAGGACAAAAATGTGCGGACTTGGTTTTATTAACTCATCAGGTACCAAATTAAATGGCTTCAGCCGCACCACCGCCTGATAAACATAGCCCCATAAAAAAAACCTTAGGATCAATTTTTAGGGAGTTTGATCAAAAAACTAACTGTACTAACTACAGCAGTTGCTTTGAAATTATCTGCAGAATGGTGCGGATGGGAACTTGAAGGTATCATAATCAGATAAGAAAAAATAATTACGGCGATAAAGCGCCGTGAATTTTTTGCCTGTTAACAAAAAATTCATGTGCGGGATGGAGGCCGCACATGAATTAAAAATGTGCAGCAAAATTCAGATAACTATAAATTCAAAATTTAGCCCTCCTCTCTTTAGAATTGTGTACTGTTAATGAACTGTACTACAAGGCCGTGTAATTTCGGATAGCAATTGTTACAACCTTGTCAAAAAAAATTTGTGTCTCATTAAATAATTTTATTCTCTGACTACTGCACGACTGTCAAATTACTGCCCATATACCCGGCACATTCACAACAAATACTTGGTAATTCCATTCGACGGTTAGGCACCTTATTCGTAAACTGAAATTTTATGGACCGGGGAAATGGCGATCAGCCAAATTTCACCCCGCCTTTTTAAGTTGCGGGATAATTCAGCGTTACCAGGGTTCGGACTTGTGCAGTAGATTTTGGTGCAGCATGAAATTTCAAGGATGGCATTGTTTAAAGTTAGGAATAATATCAATATGCTTTATGGAAAATGGTGAAAATGTGCACTATTCAAAGGGTGTCAAAAATGCGAGGGCTAATCAAAAACGTAGGGACAAGGCTTAGTTTATTCTTTAGTAACCAAAATATATGGGTTGGGGCAAAAATATCTGTCTTAAAATAATCTTATTGAAGAATCTGATTTCGGTCGTAAATTTCAGTTACAAAACCTACGACAATGAAAATTCTGTTTACCTGTCTTTGTCTGTGTATTGCTTATACTGCCAGCGCCGACTTTCTTATCGTTCAGCGAAACGGTAATATGCGGGCAGAACCTTCCACCGAATCTGAGGTCTTGGAAAAAGTGCACACCGGTGATTCCCTTATTTTACTCGAAGCCGATCAAACCAACGCCTATTACCATGTGCGGGGAAGACAGAGCGGACAGGAAGGCTGGGTATACCGGACACTGGTGCGAAAAGTAGAAGGTGATATTGAAGCTGTGGTGCCAGTAGCAGATAATAATGCCGTAGTCGATATCCGGGTGCTGGATGTGGGCGCCGGTCTGTGCACACTGATCAAGCTACCGGGCGACAAATATGTAATCTTTGATGCTGGCAGTGATGCCAGGTTGAACGGTAACCGCACATTGGCACAGATCAAAGAATATATTCCTGCAGGTGCAGCTGTGGAACTGATGGTGCTTAGTCATTGTGACGCCGATCATATTAACGCTGCCGAACAAGTATTGCGGGATTATCCGGTGAAAAAAGTGCTATGGACAGGATATGAAGCGTCGATGGTGGGTGGCACAAGAACAGGAGCTTACACGAGATTGGTGGCGATGCTGGCACAGCGGCCCGGAACAGAAAATATTAATCTGCACGAACGGGACAGCAGTATTGTTACTGGTAATCATTTCCAGATAGGTAGCGTAAAATTTACTTTTTTGTGCGGGTTTGGCAAACCAGATCCTGGTTGGCAGGGACTGGATAAAGCAGAAAAACTTAACGGGGTCAGCATCGTAATGAAATTAGAATTTGCCGGCAATTCAGTTTTATTTACAGGTGATGCTGTAGGCCGGCACCGTGATGATCCCGAAGATGCACTAATAGCTACCGAACAATTTCTTGTGCAACAGGCAGCGACCTACTTGCCCTGTACTGTTCTTATTGCACCTCATCACGGTGCGAGAAATGGCAGTTCGACGGCCTTAGTCAATCTTGTAAAACCCAAGTCTGTTATTTTTTCAGCTGGACATCAATTTGGGCACCCGACTGAACGCACCGCCTATCTGTACCTGCAAACCGTCACTGTCGCTAATATATTTCGGACCGACCGTGGCGATGATGAAGGAACTGGGGAATGGACGTATGGACGAAATGCGAATTGCAGTGACGGATATAACGATGACACCGTTCAGATACAGCTGCGATCCAACGGAACGTACAGGGTGTATTATATGACGGAGAATGTACCTTGTAATTGATTAAAATTTTTTATGAAAAAAATTGCAAAATTATGTTAGCCATGTGCGACGTCATATCCGTCAACATGTATATCAAAACCGACGGAGAGGGGGTCGGCAAATTTCCAACCGGTTTTTTCCAGTTGCGGGTCAATTAAATTGTACCGTGTATCGGCTTCGTTAAGTTGATTTTGGTGCAGCATGAAATTCCAAGGATGGCATCGAAAAGTAACGAATTAATCGGTATTCTAAAGGGAAAATGATGAAAATGTGCACTGCCCGGACAGTGCACAAAACAGGAAAGAGGACAAAAATGTGCGGACATTTCTGGCCCTTATGAAGATACTAAAGCAGTGTATGCGAAGTAGAGATTTTAATTAATAATATTGCGGCACAACAAAAGATATTTCTGAAATCAGGGTTAACAAAAAATCAGTCAAAAATGTTTTCCGCCACTTTCCACCTGGATCAGGCTTTCACGGCACAAAATTGCCCTTTTTCAGCAGCGTTTCTGTAACCGTTTTTAAGGAGACGGTTTCTTTCCAAACTGATAGTTTATCAGTGATTGAAGGGCCGAACATTTGTAGATTGTTACTACACAATTCAGAAAAAATTTCTAATAATTTTTTTAAATTTTTGATCGGTGTAGCCGGCAATTCGGGCAATATGTTTTGCAGCACCGTGTGCAGCATCTTGTTGTGGGCCGGTGAAACATTAAAGAGAGATTGCATAATAAGATCTGTCAATCTTTTTAGAGGTGCGAATTCTATGTTTTCGTGCAGGCCAATTATTTTTCCCAATAACGCATTATTTATTTTTTCACTAGGTGCATTTTTCAACCATATCTCTGCCGAAAAATTGGCAGCTGTTTTATCGGACGAGAGTAGAGATGTTGCGAGAAAAAGATGGGCCATTTCTCCTTGGGATTCCCAATTTTCGTGTAACACCTGCAACACCGCAATAACCATCCGTTTATCATTCTCGCCCATAAATGTTGGATATTTCAGGGAGTGATAAAGTATTTCCGGAAGAAAGGCTTCCGGATTGTTCGGCACCATCAGGAAGGCTCTGCGGATATCGTTGTGTTCATGCGAAAAGTACTGCGATTTTATAGACAGGTAGTCATAAATGAGCAGTGCCAATTCTTTTGTTTTTTGCTTATTCCATAACTTATTTAAAAATTTTTGTACACCTGTAGTTTCTTGTTTTTTACGCAGTTGTGGAAAATCTATTTTTAAAATTTTCCTTGTGTCTTTTACTTTGACAGATTTTTGCAGCTTATAATCATACCTGTCGGTTTCATATTCTTCCACAATGCTGCGCCAGCCCAGTTGTCCGGTGTATTTTTCAAAACTGTTTTCATAATAGCCGGAATTTTCCAACGCCGCATATTTTTTTTTGTGCGGCAGACTCAAAGAGGCGATCATCCATGCTGAAGGCTGTGTAATTTCCCCGGTTGGCTCTTTTTCTTCCTGCAGCAGAAACAACATTAAGTGCAGCCATTCTCCTTTTAGTTTTTGTTTTGCCAGTGCGATGGCTGTATCTGTACTTTTTAAATAACAACGTGACAGGGCTAATTGTCCGTCCCAGGTTTCGGCATAAGCGCCTTGCTCCTGGTACAAATAAATTCTTTCAACCAAAATTTCCGGATCTATCCAGCCGGGCAAATGTGTGGGCGTAGAAAGTAGTGGTAATTTGTCCCCCTGGCGTATTTTTTCCAACGCTTCCACGAGGAACTGTTTACAGGGAAGATAAAATGGATCGTGGTAATAATTATCCCATATTGAAACATAAGAACTGTGCGGCTCGATCTTCATCCATTTACGGGTAGTATTGCCATCTTGCTGAGTGAAATTTTCAAATACATCATTCAATACACTAGCATCAGTCAGATATTTTCTTACCAAGTGCACACAAACATCAATAAAAAAAAGCGCCAACATGTGGTCATAAAAACCGGTTGTTGATCGAAGACCTGTGCGGCATGTTTGCAGTGCCCTTTGCAATGCCGGTTGCAATTGTGGTAAAACAGTAGCAGTAAGCCGATCTTGCAAATTCACCAGTGCGGCAGGCAGTATATCGAAATGCCAGGATTCATTATTGTCAAATGCCTGGCTGGCGAGGAACAACAGATCATCAGTGGTTTCAACCGGCAGAATTGGCTGAAGCCTTTCTTCTGCCTGCACAATTTCACTGCCCGGGAAATTAATGTGTGATGAGCTATGCATGAATTCAGTATCAAGAAAATCAACTAATATTTTCTGAGAATTTTGCAGAAGTACAGAACGTAAAGCAGTCAATTCTGTGCGGAGTTGTTCGTCAGATTTGTCGCCGAATTTTTCAATAATCCTGGCTGCCCTTACCTGCAGCTCATCATCGGTCTGCACAAATACCTGGCAGCATAACCGTGCAACCTGTGTAAAGTGATCCTTTTTTTTGCGGGCAATATTTTCAATTATCATTAGTGCGGTTGCGACCACATTCTTAGTTGTGTTCGCAAAAAGTACCGGCACGGCGTCCAAAAAAGATGTTACATCAAATTCTTTTTCGGGAATAATTTTTTTAACCTGCTGTAATACTGTGTTGACCGGCTTGCTGTGCGGCGAATTCAATACGGTGAATAACTCTTTTTGTAAACTCAATAATTCATTTTTTTGCGGCTCCAGTGCAACAAACAAATCCGCAAACCATCCTGACAAAACTTTGTTGAAGTTTTTATTGCTTGCTAAAATAGATTCCCGCAGCAATCTTTTCCTTTCTATCCGGCCAGTTGCGGCAAAATTTCTAATAATAGACACCCATCCACTCAATTCTTTCACCTGTTCATTCGCAAATGTCAGGTAGCGGTCGCTGTAATGAATATTGGATTCTACCTCAAACAGATACCAGATATGTTCATTTAATGTTTCGGGATATTTAAGAAGGTTTTCCGGTTTACATAACCAATGATTATTTTCTTTTCTTTCAAAAGGAATTCCAGGTATTAACTTGACCAGTAATTCCTTTTGTGGCACCACCAATCCTTTTTTAAATAATTCCATCAGCCAGTCATAATTCAGCTGATATGGCACATATTCGGTTTTGCCAAAGGAGTTAATATAACTATCAAACCAATCGGGCACAAACCATTCAAGAATCAGGTGTAATTTATTTCTGTCTAATATGGTGCCCGCATAAAATGTTTTTTTTAAATCTGCTTCCGGAAAACAAAAAAAGGAGCCAAAAGCAAGGATATTGTATTGCTCAGGAGTTGCTATTTGTTCATACCTCGAATATTGTTCCCCGGGTTTCTTAATTTCCCGGTATGACAAATAATGCTTTGCCAATTTTTTTATTACAGGGGCGAGACTTTTTCGTTGTTTATTCTCCAGAGATTTGAAAAATCGGAATAATTCTCCTTCCCTTTTATTCTCGAGGATTACCGTAAATAATTCTTCTGGTTCCATTCAAGCTAAATTTATTGAGCCAGTTTCTTTTTTACAGCCAGTACATGTTTGCATAATCCTCTTTCGCCCTGGTGACGGCTAAACCAGGTGCAGGTACAACGTTCATTTTCACCATCAAGAATAACAGTATGGTGGACGCCACTTCCAGCAACTCTCGCTTCGACCCTGTTGTCAGTTTTCAGCATGATTTCTACCTTATCGTCCTGCAATAATTTTTCGGCATCTTTCATTCGTGGATTCAAGCTTAAAATCCTTTTTAGCTTAAATGGAAGCCTGCGGTAGAAAAAATGATTCTCGTCCAGATCATAACCCAGTAACCCCATTGCCGACAAACGACCCGTAATATTATCAATTTTCCGGATATCCAATCCTTCTTCCACTGCCAGCATTGCAGGATTAAAGGCCTGGTTGGCATAGCTATATTTATCCAGGGCATCAATCCAGGCATCAGGCACATCTTCTATTAGTGATTCTAAAGCAGCTCCTTCACCCGAAAATCCCCGCCAGGCATCTCTGGACAATGAAAGACTGAACCGAAGATTGCCGAAATAAAGCTGCCAGGTGGTTGATTGCATCTGGGGGTGTGGAAAGATCCTCAACTCATCCGCATAGGCCAATAATGGCTCGATCAGTTTCAACCGATGCAATCCCCCTATGCAAATGGCATTTACTGATTTAACAGGAGAAAATACAGGTTTGTTGCCCCTCATCACCAGGTAATAATCTGCTTTGGGTTTACCGGTTGGTATGCTTTGAAATAATTTTAACGCCTGCATACGGTTGAATGAAAAAACTTTTTCTGCTTCTGCCAGGAATAATTGTACTGTAGTGAGACCTTTGATCCATTTCACAGGAAGCGGGACTTTTCGTTCCACTATTTTTTCCTTGCCTTGTTGTATTGCTATCTCTTTTTTGCCAACGGAAAGCAATACTTTTTCATTTTTGGCGATCCGGCTTAGTGTGGAGATCATTGGTTGATTAAAGTCAACGTTGGTAGTGCCATTTTCAGGAAACTCACCATCATAGCCGCCCGGTAATACATCTACTCTTGCATAAACCCCCGCACAATGACTAAACCCTTCAAACCTGATCTTGTCATTACCGGCAGTTACAATAGGGTCTTTAAATTTTGCCAACTCAAACGGAGATAAATTAAAGCTTGACTGTACTACATTGGACAAAGTGATCAGGCAACGGGCAGTAGTAAAAGGATCTTCAAGGTGCCCCCAAAAAAAACATGGAGCTTCCTTTTTCTGTACTTCACTGTATTTAGCCAGAAATAATTCGTCCTGGTTACCGGTTTTTACCAGTGAGGATGGAAAAGCATATTGATAGGTAATGGTGTCGGACATGATAAGTAATAAAAGTAATCGAATAAGCTAAAACTTTATAATTAAAAATTGAGACAATTTTGCGGTAACTATAAATTTAAATAACTGAAAGTTTTATCAAAAGCTAAATCTGGCTTTTCTCAAATTTGAAAGCCTTTCTACACTGCTTTTAATTTGTCAATCAAGAATATCTGATAATTAATAATAGCAGCTCGAATGTAGCCTTGGTTGCGTGAAGGAGAAAACCCGATAGGAGGCTAACTAAAGTACATTGTTAGAATTCGAAATTCTGCAAATTGCAGTATTTGAGGGGTACTATTTTCATTATTCTCCTGCCTCTTCATTTCTTTTCTTTCCCCAGTTGCGATGTTTTGCCCCATCCATCTTTACAATTTTAGGAGTAAATCTTCCGATCACATCCACCAATGCTTTCTGCGACTTCATAACCATTTCGATATCCTTATAAGCAAAAGGCGATTCATCTAATCCGCCGCCGAGCAACTTTACACCAAACTTTTTCAGTTCATCTTTAAATTGTTTATCGGTAACAGATGCCATTGCCCGTGTACGGCTCATCTTTCTTCCTGCACCATGTGCGGCAGAGTTAAGAGAAGCTAATTCGCCTTTTCCTTTTACAATAAATCCATCGGCAGTCATGGAACCCGGAATAATTCCCAGCACATCTTTACCCGCTGGTGTTGCGCCTTTACGGTGAACGATCACATCTTTCACTTCCCATTTTTCTTTCCATGCAAAGTTGTGATGGTTCTCCACCATCTTTATGGGTTTTCTTCCCAACTGCGTTGCAATTTTTTCATGGATGATATGATGGCAGGCCGATGCATAATCACCGGCGAGATTCATCGCCAGCCAGTATTCCATTCCTTCTTCTTCATCCAGGGTTAACCAGGCCAGGTTCTTTGCATCTTGCTGCAAACGTCTTTTGCTGATGGCAATTTTTGTATAATGATTCGCAATGTTAGCGCCCAATGCCCTTGAACCGGAGTGAGACAATAGTCCCACATAGCTTCCTGCATCTACTCCCAACACATCATCTTTCTCTTCAATTTCAATGATACCAAACTCCACAAAGTGGTTACCCGAACCGGATGAACCCAATTGTTTCCATACACGTCCATGCAGGTTTTTCAGTAATGGCAATTGATAAAATAATTCATTCCCCATTACTTCATGATCGGATGCAGTATCAAATTGTTGCCCGCCGCCAAATAAAGTGGCTTTATTTATTTCTCTTGTGAAAAAGGATTCTTTTTGTATCAACTCTTTCGGATTAATATCAAAAATGCTCAGGCACATGCGGCAACCGATATCTACGCCAACACCATAAGGTATCACAGCATTCTCCGTTGCCAATACTCCACCAATTGGCAAACCATATCCGCTGTGTGCATCGGGCATTAATGCACCGGCCACACTGATCGGCAGTTTAGCTGCCTGGTACATCTGGTGCATGGCGCCTTCTTCAATATGTTCCTGGCCGAATACATTGAAATGTATTCCATTCTGATTTAATGAAATTTCCATTCCATCTGTTGACGGCTTTGGTAATAATTGTTCTGCTATCAATGCCAACAACGCATCATCTTTATATCCTATTGGATTGGCCAATACTTTCTTCAATAATTCCATCACATCCTCCTTTGTGCGATGCTTGTAATTTTTTTGCATCACATTCATAGCTATGCTGATCACCGGTCCTTCGGGGAAGCCGATGGCTCGCAATTCTTTTCCTGTTAGTTTCAATTTCATTTTTCTTTTTTGTTTGCCAGCATTAGTAACTCCTATTGAACTGAAGTTGCTAAGCTTCATTCAGGGTTTTGTTCGCTGGGCATCATCATGCTTCTTTATAATAAGTTTTTCTCATTTTTATTAACAGCGAATCAATTTTTTCAATATCTGGTTCGTCTGGCAAACCTGAGTTTTGATATAAAGTTGGTAACTCATCTTTCAATACTTCCGCTTTATTCAATAATTCATCATATTCAAACTTACCCTCTTTAATAGATAAAAGAAACTCTCTATTTTTCCTTAATACATTAATCTTACGTTCTACCGCTATTTCTTTCGCCATTGACAACAAACGGAAAACATGCATCATATTCTTCGAATCATAATTTTTCCCATGCGACATAGTTGTTTTATAACGCTCCTCATTTCTCTTAGCCACCCAATTCCAATACTCTTTATACTTTTTACAATAGACGGTGTATCCATCTTTATTAAAATATAACATAGCTATAAGCTTTTCGCCTTTAGGTATGCTACTTAAACTCACATCGTTCGATTCTTCTTTTCGCATAATACCTGAATAAGAGCCATCTTCAGTATAAAATAAATTGTAACAATTCCGTAAATGTGAGATAGCTGTCAAGCCTGCTTTTTTCTGTTCCAATCCCATTAGTTCAAAATATTTGGTTACCGGAATAGCATCATGCCCTTCGTATACAAAACAGAAATCCAAAACCGACTTTCTTATTTCATCTACCGGGTTTAAAATTTTCTTCTCCAGGCCAAAAGCCTTTTTTATTTGAGTATAAGCATAGTTGGCAAAAGTTTGCTGACATAGCTTTGATAGAAATAACTCTGGCTTTAAAAACTCCATGATTGAATGCTTTTGTAAAACACAGTTTTCAGCCGTGTTCAGCATTTCCAATATGTTTGGATTATTCCTGGCCAGCAATTCCATAAAACGTTTCAACTCATAATAAACAATGTCATTTGTATCATTATTTACCTGCTCAGTATATTCCAATCCATAATACATGTTCTTGGGCAATACAAACACACCCCTGATGTCAGTATCCGATTTTTCTGTATCCAATCCATAAGCTTTGCTTCCCGTTATTACCTCAAGCACCAATAAGCTGTTTTCCTTTATCCAATCAATCGTTAACTTACTCATACATTTTTTTTAAAAAGAAATCATTCAATAACGACATACTGGTTTTTTTAATTCCCAGCTCATTCTTTGACTTTTCAAGCACCCTGAATAAATTATCTGTCCAGTCATGCAGTTTACGATCCTTGCGATGCAGGTATTTTTCCCCCACTGACTTTTTTAAATCTGTCAATGCTCTTAATTTGGTGCAAACATTTTCATCAGCATATTTCATCAACCCTTCTATATGCATAGGCAAAACTGATTTATCATTAACTATCCAATTGCAGGAAAGTAATGACCTGGCGAGATAAAACCAACTCTTTAATTTGTATTCTTCCTTATCTTTTATTTCTCCCCAAAACTTATTGGCCAGAGAGTAATGATGAAAGAATACAGCAGTTGGCGAATAATAACTTCCTATCAGACTTTTGAACTCTTCTTTGAATCCTGCAACAGAATAATATTCTATTGGCGATTGAAAACGCTCTATTAATGATGCATTTGATTTCTTCAGCAAGGCTAAGCTCTTCTTCAAATCCCAACCGGTTATATCCAGGTCTCCATCCATGTGTTCGATCGTGTCTTTTTTAACAGTTAAAGACAGATACCAGTCTCTTTCATGCATATAGATAAACCGAACATCATAGTCGCTATCTGGCGAAGGAAAGCCCCATGCCCTGCTGCCAGTTTCGCAGGCATAGAGTATTTTGACTTTCTTCTTTTTTTCTATGCTTGATAATATGTTTGTTATCTCCTTCATTTTAAACTCTGAAATTTAAAATGATTGCCAACCATTGTGATTGGCAATCTGATTTAATCGATCAGCAACTGCGTTACTGCCGCTGTATTTCTTGCCCATTCCATGGTATAGTTCTCATCTGCTACAGGTGTGTCGATCCGCTTCAGACCCTGTGCTTCTGCTTTTAATTCGAGCAATGCACCTACATTCAATTTGGACGACAATTTTTCAAGCATCAGCTCAATGCTTTTTTTATTAACTCCCTGCACTAATTGCCCGGCAAACGGCATCTCCAGCCAAACGATTTCATTCGCTTCTACTTTCAACACCCCAAAGATCAATCCCTTTTTCAGGCTCCTTGTTACTCTTACCTGGTGCTGCACGCAAGATGGATCGTAGGCCACTCCGCTTGTTTCAGAGATGGTCATTTTATTTTTTGAATCCATCCATCCTACAACCAGTTTTGGAGACAGGCTTCCCATACTATAAGCATTGCAGGTAAACACTACATAATCTGCTCCTGCTTTTTTCAGTTCAGGCACGTTGATATCGATATACTCAGCCGTTCCAACCTGTGCCGGGATATGACGGATGTCCCCGCTGTGTTTGCATCCAATGTTTACCAGTTGCGAGAATGAACAGATCGCTGCCTCACCGGTTTGCATCACGATATATGCACTCAGGTCCATATCCAGGTGCTGTGCCGGCAATCCCTCTCCCCATTGCATGAACAATCGCACAGTATCCCCCAATACAGGAAACACAGTTCCCATCAATGCTGTGGGCAGGTCCTGCACTGTTTCCGATCTGTCGCTGATCGCCACCGGGATCTTAAACAAAGTATCATCAATAAAGATTGTTTTGTTTTCATTTTTTTGTTTTTCAAAACGTACCCTCATGGCTTTGATGCACAATTCTTCGATTGATTCCTGCATTTTCACCAGGTCCCCTTCCGCATATTGTTTTACCAGGTAGTTCTTTTCAATTGTCTTTGCATAACCTCCCAATGGTTTAACGATACGGTTACCATTCTTTTCAAAATAGTTTTTTGCGTAAGCATTCAGAGTAAAAACCAAACGGGCAGGCACTTTGCCGATCACTTCCCCGAATGCGTTGATTACATTTTCCGGGCCGAACCAAAGTATATTGGCAAACAAAGCCCGGGAAAAAGCCCCTGGTCTTTCTTTCAGCAATGCCAATACCTCTGCTTCCCTGAATTGTTTGCGGTTGGTATCCACGGCTCCCTGCCATACAAAATATTCTTCGTTATGGAATTCATCCAGCAGCGCTTTCAAATTTTCAAATCCTTTCCTTTTTGCATACTCCGGCAAACGCAGGGCCCTGATCATTCTTACCCAAATCCCTCTTTTCGGGTGCATGATCTCGCAACTTTTCGCTGCCGGCAATTCAAGGTTATTCATCCATTGCGCCACCAGCTTTGATTCCTTCCTGGAATATTTCAGCTTCAAGTCCTCTTTCGATCGTTTCACATTTTTTATCGCTTCCGGCAGGTTTACATTATATCCTGAATTATTCTCAGCATTCTTTTTAAGGATCGTTTTCGGTTCAATCACCTGGGTAAACCCGGTATGCTTAAACCACAAATACCTTAAAATATCCGCTGGTGTCTGGAAGAGCTGTTGAGCTTTCAATCCTTCTTCAATATCTACCAGGTATTCAATAACCATTACCGTTGTTTCCCGCATGGCTATATTCACTTCCGGTAAACCAAAGGCTTTCAGCAATGCAATAAGACTTTCCTTCTGAGTCGCATCCAATGCTGTCTTGGACCGTAACATATCTTCCAGGAATGACTTTGCATCTTTTTCTGTCCACAGTTCAAGTACCTGCTTTTTGGAACCCTGATTCTTTAATTCCAATTTTCCAAATTCAAAAGGTGTACCGCAGAAGGGACATCCATTGTATCGTTCGAGTGGAAATGTTCCTTCCGGTATAATATGTCCGCATGGAAGTTTCGGTCCCAGGTCCCACTTGAATACATTGACAACCCAGGTGGCCAGGTGATCAAACCTTGTTTCACCGGTTGGATTATCCCATCCTTTTACAAGGGGTGTCCAGTTTTTCTTTGCCCCTTTGACAGTGCAAAGCTGGTCATACAACAGTTTCATATAAACCGGTGATACTGATTTTAACTCCAGCAAAAGTTCTTCGGAAACCATATAGCCCAATCCCGAAAGATTTTTCACCAATGTGAAAACTTCCTTGTCACTTTCATGATTCATTACGATCTTTTCTGACGAAGGAATGTAAACAGCCTGCTGGCGGAATGCTGTCCTGATTATTTTTTTCATTTTATCATTTTTAAAAAGGTAATTGCCATTTTAATTTTCAGGGTTTGAAGTAAAAATGACTTGACCTTTGTTTTTACCAAATAGTGGGGCAGTTTGGATTCGAACCAAAATTTCCAATTGAAGTAAATATAAATTGACCTGGAAGATAATTTTTATATTCACTGCCCCTTTTTTTGTGGAACAGGCCGGATTCGAACCGGCGACCCACGGGTTAATAGCCTGACGTAAGCTTTAATTGACCGGGTTATTACCAGGCAATGGGTTTGAACCATTCACCCCTTTCGGGGCTTACCGTTGAAGTATGACTGGATTGACCTTACGGTGATTCTAAAACTATACGTTGCTCTACCACTGAGCTACTGTCCCTTATATTGAAAAGAAGTGTATTGTAAACATTTTTACATTGGCTTGTTGAAGTAATGCTTACTTGGCCTTCTTTATTTTTTTTATCAAAGAACTTAATTCATTATCACTTCCTGCCTTCTGAAACCAACTATTTCTGTTCTTTCCGGCTGCTGTTCCTTTTCATGCGGATTGGCAATTTCTGCAATGGTCATTGGTTTATCAATCATCTTGTCAAATCCGAAATGCGCTGATAAACGTTTTGCCTTTTCAATTCCGAGTTTACCAAACTCATACTTGGCGATCAACCTGCCTTTTCTCATCAATGCGCTGTCAACCATTGTCAACGAGCTATTGAACGTACAGATCAGTTGCACATTCAGAAAGTCTGCCAGCAACCCGTCTGAAATATTCAGCAGGTTGGATACCGATGAACTGCTGCTATACTTTCTGTCCATGATAATGTTTTCCGCATCTTCAATGATCAAAACAGAATCCGGGTTATCAATCAGTAAATCCATCAGCTCGGGATTCATTATCTCCCCCGCCGTTGCCGGGGATACAAACAATACTTTCTTCTTCAATCTTCCGATTAGGTAACGCAGGTAAGTTGTTTTTCCTGTACCCGGCAGGCCGTGCAGCAGCACAATCCCTTTATCGTTCTTTTTCGCCAGCCTGGCCTGAATGATTTTATCTACTTCTATAAAATCATCTTCATAATACAAATCAAGATTCAGTTTCGACTTTTTGATCTCCATGCCTTTTAATTCAAGACCGTAATTGTCTTTTGATATCAGGTTGATTTCAAAATTCTTTTTCTTTTCCCTGCGTTTGAAGCGGCTCACTTCTTTTATCAGCGTATTGGCCATGTCATAATCCTCATGTGTGTGCAGCACTTCGCAATAATCAGCACCCAACTCCACCAGGCAATCATCTTTCAAAAGAATGATGGTGGTGGAATAAAGGGATTTCTTTTTCTTCCTGTTGTATTTCGAATTCTGAAATATCCCTGTTATAGCCTCCGCATAATCCGTCCTGATATATTTCAGCACTTTCTCTGTATTCAGCTGGTCGGCCCATGTAATACAGGGCACCTTATGATAGCAATACATATAATAGGCTTTGCAATCAAGAAAGCTGTTCCGGAAAATGCTGTTGGCATCTATTATTTTTTGTTGCGTGTCCATTTCTTTTAATCTTTAAATAGTAAAATCATTTCAATTATTTGTTGAATTAATCCTTACTATTTCATTACAAGAGTCAGCATTGTTTTATTTTTTAGTTTTTTATTAAAGTGGTGCTCCATGGAATTGAACCACGATCCCCGGGATTTCACTCCGGTGCATATATCCGTTCTGCCAAAGCACCATTCGTTTGTCATGGATATTGACTGATGTCCTGTTTCCTCATTATCGAATTCATCCATTAACAAACTTCTTTGCGGAGAGTGTAAGAATCGAACTTACCTGAGTGTTATCTCAACCACAGCTTAGCAAGCCGGTACAATACCGCTCTGTCAACTCTCCTTTTATCACCTTATGCGGAGAGAAAGAGATTCGAACTCTTGATCCGCCTTCCAGCGAACAGTCTGTTTTCAAGACAGCTTCCATGACCAGCCGGGCTCTCTCCTTTGTGTGAGTGATAAGATTCGAACTTATTCAACCCGAAGGCAACGGTGTTACAGACCGCCACAACTCTCCAACTTTGTCGCACTCACATCCTCTCCCTGGCCTTCTCCACTAATGTGGAGAGGGGATAGCGGATGAAGAAAGATTCGAACTTTCAACCATGGGCTTAACAAACCCCTGCTCAACCATTGAGCTTTTCATCCTTTGTTGGCCCGCAGGGACTCGAACCCTGAACACCCCGGTTAAAAGCCGGGGGCTCTGCCATTGAGCTACGAACCAATTTTATTTCGCTGGCTTAAGAAGAGTCGAACTTCTATCTCTGTGTTCGTAGCAAAGTATTCTTCTCCATTGAACTATAAGCCATCATTCATTGACACCGGGCTCAGATTCGAACTGAGAATATCAGACTCAAATTCTGATGTGTTGCCAATTACACTATCCGGCATTATCAGTGGGCCCGGTCGGATTCGAACCGACACATCATAGTTTCTGAAACTATTTCCTCTTCCGTTGGGCTACAAGCCTGTTTTTATTGCGGTTCGTATGAGAGTCGAACTCATAGCAACAGATCGACAATCTGTGATGTTAGCCGTTACACCAACGAACCTTGTAATCTGTACGGGACTCGAACCCGTATTGCAAAAATGAAAATCTTGTGTCCTCACCGGTTAGACGAACAGACCAAATTGTATAGGAGACAGGATTCGAACCTGCATCCTCTTCATTCCAGATGAAGTATCCGGCCAATCGGAATGCTCCTATATTTTTTCAAAGAACTATTTTGGAAAAGCGTCCACGCTGAATTTCACGGGGACAGCTTATTTCCTCCTTTCTGCAATTATCTATCTTATTTCAAATTCCGCCGGATGTCTTACAAAGCCATTTGTATTAATTTCTACTTTCACTTTTTTGTCAACATTATCAAGTAAGCCAAACAAAAAGCGGATCGTCAGCATAACAAATAAAAATTTCATCACATACCTTCCTTTGTTTTCTTTAATTAATTACCGGAATAAAAAACCCGGTCGTTTCTTGCGACCGGGCTTCATTCTCTCAAGTACATGTTGTACCTAAGTTTGGATATACCACGGTCGTTTATATTTATCATCATTATCATTTCCTATGGGCACAATACTCTCTATCGCCTGAGCATTCCAATAGCATCTGCCTGATGAAAATGTATCAGTCATTGTTTTTGTAAATCGTTTATGTTTTAATTGTTTCAGCAATTTTTTATTTTTTTGTTGTTATAAGATACTGTTTTATACTTTTTACATAAAATCTCTTTCACTTTATTTGACCCCTTTCCTGATACTTCACTATAAAAAGAGTGAAAATAAAAAACCCCGCAATCTCTTGCGGGGCCTGTATTTGATCGAATTCGTTATTTCAACTTATTCATGCAGCATACATGCTCCGCAAACTGTATAGTCACCTTTGGGACTAAACCGATTTACTGTTTCAATATGTGATAGTATGCGTTGCATGTTTTTTATTTGCGGATGCAAAGATGAATCTATTTTTTTGATAGTGCCAAATTTTTTACCGAAAAATTTAAAAAATATTTTTTTACTATAATTAAACCCTCTAATCGCATCAATATTTTATCCATGATTTACATTAATTCAAAGAGATTCGCCAGTTTTTCACCAGTGTTTAGAGATTGTGTTCAAAACTCTGTTTATCAGAATTTATTTAATTGAAGTCAGAATCCTAAAGGGTAACACCCATAGATGGCTGCCAATTTAAATCATTTTATTAACTTGCCTGAATGGGAAACGAAACAGAACCATTTGAACTAACTTATCATAAGATCAAAATCAGGGTCCAGCAGCATACGGTTGCGAACAGCTTTGTTTACCACATTATTTTTCATGATAAACGACAGCCATTAGTGATTACAAGGGCTATCAATGCGAATGCCGCCCGATGGTGGACATCTATACCGGAAGGCCGGCAGAGTGAAGCCGAAGAAATCGGCTCTTTAATTGCGGAACACATTAAATCAATCCAATAACATGTGTTATTACAACGGACAAAAAGTTACCAGGGCTGAATATATCAGGCTAAAGCAATTGGAAAAGGCAGTGGCCAATTATGATTTTCTGAATAGGGACTTACAAGTTGGATTTGACTATAGCATGAATGCGGTCTTGAAAAGAGTACCTGATAAAGAAGATTTTGATATTGTACAAATGGAGTGGGGCTTTATTCCTCCTTATCTTAAAACCAGGGAAGACGTAAATAAAATGCGGCATGGATATAAAGATCCAACTGGGAAATTTCGCCCGCCTATAACTACCCTAAATGCTGTATCAGAAGAAATACTTGCTCCTGGTAAAATTTATAGAGATGCAGCATTGCACAGACGATGCCTTGTTCTTTCTTCCGGGTTTTATGAATGGCGTCATATTCATCGCTTAAATAAACGAACAGGTGAACCCTTAAAAACAGCTGAAAAATATCCGTACTTTATTACTGTTAAAGACAAGGAATATTTTTATATGGCAGGTATCTGGCAACCCTGGACCGATAAAGCAACAGGCGAATATGTCGAATCGTTTGCTATTGTTACTACAGGAGCTAATAAATTGATGGAACAGGTTCATAATAGTAAGAAGAGAATGCCTGCAATTTTGAATGATGACCTTGCCTATGAATGGCTATTTGGCAACCTCGAGGAAAAAAGAATTAAAGAAATTGGTGAATCACAGTTTCCTGCAGAAGAAATGGAAGCATATACGATTGCGAAGGATTTCAGAGAAACACTGGAGCCCACCAAACATTTTGAATATGACGATTTGCCGGCATTGCAAATAGCTTAAACCCCCACAGCCCTCATTAACTTCTTTTCTCCAAATCTTTTCTTTACACTATCAATCGCCTGGTATAGGTTGATCATTTCCTGTGTATCCTCAAACAAACTGATCTGATAATTCCCTGGTATCAGATGAGTAAACCGTATACCAAGTAACCGTATCAACAGCCGTCGTTCATATAGTTTGTCAAACAGCTCCTGTGCCGTTTTCAAAAGTATATGGTCAGCATTACTATACGGTATTGTTTGTTGCTTCGTGTACGTTTCAAAGTTCGAATATCGAATCTTCACCGTGACGCAGCCCGTCAGCCGGTTTTGTTTCCTCAGGTCAAAAGCAATTTTTTCTGTCATCCGAACCAGCTCACTGTGCAGAAAATTCATATCAATGGTATCTTGCTGAAAAGTGCTTTCAGTAGAAATAGATTTTTGCTCATGAAACGGTATCACCGGGGTTTCATCAATGCCATTTGCCCTGCGCCATAATTCAGTACCATTCCTGCCCAGCAAATTTTGCATTAGCTCCACAGGTATTTCACTTAACACCTTAACTGTTTCTACACCCATCTTTAACAGCTTATACCCTGTCTCTTTTCCAATGCCGGGAATTTTCAATATACTCAATGGCGCCAAAAATCCTTTTTCATTTCCAAACGGAATTTCGATTTGCCCGTTAGGCTTCACTTCATTAGTAGCAACCTTGCTGATAAGTTTATTGCTTGCTAATCCGTATGAAACCGGTAACCCGCTTTCGTGCAGCACTTTCCCCTTTAGTTCATCCGTAAAAAGTTTGCAACCGAAATATTTATCCATCCCGGTAAGATCCACATAAAATTCATCGATGGATGATTTTTCAAACAGCGGCACAGTATCTTTTACAATCTCCGTTACCAGCCTGGAATATTTGCTATAGGCTTCCATATCCCCACGGATAATGATTGCATGTGAGCATAAGCGTTTTGCTATCTTCATTGGCATAGCACTGTGGATCCCAAATTTTCTTGCTTCATAGCTGCAGGTAGCCACCACACCCCTATCACCGCTGCCACCAATCAATACAGGCTTTCCGATAAGTTTTGGGTTTCTTAAACATTCAACTGACACAAAAAAACTGTCAAGGTCCAGATGGGCAATATGTCTTTCTCCGCCTAAAAACATACATCACAGATTTGCATATCTTCTTTCCTTGTATCCTACTTTGAATTGTTTATGCACTTCAATACTGTACACGCCAAAATCTTCCACCACCTTCCCTGTTATCTTATAAAATCCGCTTGTATGTAATGGATAATGCTTTGCCGTTTCCGGGAAGTGAACGGTATCTATCCATTCAAGCTCACTATCCACAAAAGTTCCAAAAAACATCTGGTCATTATGTTTGGTAATGACATGTTTGCGGGCAATAAAATAAGCCAGTACAGTAATTACTTTTCCGCAATACTGCCCCAGGTCTTTTGCCTTAATGTACTTGTCAGGCTCATCACTTACCATAGCAAATGGATTAGATAATGTAAAACCCAAAATCTCCATCTCGTCATAGAGGTCATCTAAAGGATTATCAGTTAACTCTGGTAACTTAAATTCCAATACCGGTTCCTGAAACATTACCTGGCTTCCCTGCATCACAGGCTGGCTTTTCTTTTGTAAAAAATTAGCCTCCCACAATAATTGTTTTTTTGTTTTGCCGGTAAAGCGGAAGGCCCCGACACTGATCAACGTATTGAGTTGCTCTAACCCCACAGCAGATCGTTCAATAAAATCCTGCAAGTGCTGGTAAACACCAGTTGCTTTTCTTTCTTCTACTATGGTCTCGATAAGCTTGCTCTGCAGACCCTTAATATGAATCAGACCTGTGTAAACATCATCTCCCCGGATAGTAGTGTATTCCTCGCTGTTATTTATACAGGGTGGCTTAATATTACCTCCGGATTTTAATAATTCAAGGAAATAAAGCTCCCTTGAATAAAAGCCACCAAAATTATTAATCACTGCAACCATAAATTCCTTTGGATAATAGGTCTTCAGGTAAAGGCTCATATAACTTTCTACCGCAAAACTGGCTGAGTGAGCCTTATTAAAACTATAGCCTGCAAAACTTTCCATCTGCCGCCAAACTTCCTGTGCCAGTTCTTCCGGGTGCCCGATTTGTTTACAGTTGTTAAGAAACTTTTGTTTGATTAACAGGAACTGATTGTTTGATCTGTATTTACCACTCATCGCACGGCGTAAAATATCTGCTTCTCCCAGATCCAATCCCGCAAAGTAGTGGGCTATCTTTATTACATCCTCCTGGAATACCATTACTCCGAATGTTTCACTTAAATGTTCCTCAAATAAAGGATGGAGGTATTGTATTTTATCCCTGTTATGATACCGGTAAATATATTCCCGCATCATCCCGGATTGAGCTACCCCCGGACGGATGATTGATGATGCCGCCACCAACGTAATATAATCATCGCAGCGAAGTTTTTTCAGTAGTTGCCGCATGGCCGGAGACTCGATATAAAAACAGCCGATAGTATTTGCTTCCCGTATCTGAGCACAGATAGCAGGATCCTTGCGAAAATTTTTAAAATCATGTATGCTAACATCTTTCCCTTTATTTTCTTTGATTAGCCGGAGAGCTTCCTTAATATGTCCAAGCCCCCGCTGGCTTAGTATATCATATTTATTAATACCAATATCTTCAGCAACAAACATGTCCATCTGGGCGGTAGCAAAACCTTTTGGAGGCATGTACAGGGTAGCATAGTTTAAAATCGGCTCTTCGGTAATAAGCATACCGCAGGGATGTATAGAAAGATTATTCGGAAAGCCGTGTATCAACTTTCCATATTGAACTATGAGTCTTTGTATTTTATCATCCGGATTATTATACCGCTGCAATAATTTGATTTCTTCGTCCGGCAATCCAAATACTTTACCCAATTCCCGGATAATTGAATCATGTTTGAAAGTGGTAAAAGCTCCAAGCAAAGCCACATATTGTTTGCCGTACCTTTTAAAAACATAA
This sequence comes from Chitinophagaceae bacterium, assembly GCA_032654705.1. GTDB lineage: Bacteria > Bacteroidota > Bacteroidia > Chitinophagales > Chitinophagaceae > JJ008. The sequence goes on along the minus strand of JAULAZ010000003.1, from coordinate 180,786 downwards.
TCAATGATCTCATCCCGGTCAAGCCAGGAAAAATCAATATCAAAATCAGGTGGCGAAGTACGATGAGGATTCAGGAACCTTTCAAAGAAGAGATTAAGCTCTATCGGGTCAACATCTGTGATGCGCAAACAATAAGCAACGATAGAATTTGCACCGCTTCCTCTGCCTACATAATAAAATCCTCTTGATTGTGCATACCGGATAATATCATAATTTATCAGGAAATAGGAATTAAATCCCATGTCGTTGATGATCTTTAATTCTTTTTTAAGTCTTTCCTCTGCCACTTTATTTTTCTTGCCATACCTGAAAAAAAAACCATCCCTGGCCAGTTTTTCCAATAGTATCCTGTCGTCTTCTTCAGCACCTCCGTAAGTTTTCTTGCTTTTGTCAACATGAAAGTTCATCCGGATATTACAACTATCCATCAACCTGTATGTATTAGTCACGATAAATGGATATTGCCGGAACGCTGTGATTAATTTATCAGGGGATATAAAATATTCATCCTCCCTGCATACTGTTTCGGCAGGCAGTTTGGAAAGTACCATATTGCTATCAATGGCTCTTAACAATCGGTGAACATTGTAGTAAGCCTTATTCTGAAATGTTACCGGCTGCCTGATCACTAATTTATCCAGGTACAGTTTCAGGTCTAATCCAAACAGTTTGTTTACTTCAGATGGCAGTACACCTATTCGTTCATTGTTGAATAGCTCAGCAGGTGTCTTTGTTCCCAATGGATAAATTACAAACCCGTCCCACACGTCAGTAAAGTATGGTTCCACCGCAGCTGTTTCAGGAAATGGTTTTCCAACCTGCAGATGCGCAGATAAAAAGTCATTAATCCATGCAAGTCCATTATTATTCGCTGCGAGTAAAATGTAAAGCAGTTTATCGCCATTCCTCACCTCTACACCTGCAATCGGTTTGACGCCTTCTTCCTGGCAATGTTTTACAAAATCCCATATATCACAGGTTGAATTGATATTTGTCAGTGCCAGTGCAGTAACGCCATTGTTGACGGTGGCTTTTACTAATTCACCTGTTGCAAAAGTGCCATACCGGAAGCTGAAATATGTCTTGCAGTTGAGGTACATCAAGCAGCAAGTTTACTAATTTAATTAGCATTCAATAACTAAATTTATTAGCTGTTGATTCTCAGCATTTCACAACTAATTCTTACGGGTATGTGAGACCCCGTGTGATTTGTTGATAAAATTATAGTCCCGACAAATGATATTATGATTACAATTTTTTACTAACTTGTAGTATGGCACAAGCAAAAAGCGAATTGGTACGCTGCAAAATATGTGGTAAAATAATTTATGCCAGAGGACTACATTCTCATATGCGGCATAGACATCTACATCACAGGATGTTTGAAACTACCAATAACACTGAGTCAATTCCCGGTACTTGTGGCGATGAAATATCCACCCCTTATAATTTCCTTGAAATGCTGGATGCTCATGTAGCTGCAGGCAAGAATTCAATGAGAACTTATCACGGAATAAACGTGGGAAATATTATGGGAAATAATGATAAATATCGTTGTTCCAAAACCGATTTCTGCCTAATTTTAGTATAAATATTTGCATTATGAAAAGTCTAAATCAAAACACATCAAAACTTTTAACTCAAAAGAAAGTAACTCCATCTAAAATTGCAACAGTGACAGTTCATGGTGGAGGGATGAGTGCAACTAGTCTGACTAGAGGAGGTGCAGAAGCTAAATTAAAATTCAAACTTGGGCCTGCAGCAAAGAAAACAATAATTACTAGAAAGTTTTAGCTTCCAGTGAATAGAATTTATTTGGTATAGCAGTGGCTTTATTGGTCAACCCCTTTCTTGTTAAAGCACGAACGCACATCAACAAGACAGCCTCACTCGTTCCTAATAAAAGCCCGTGTAAAGCTCTTCCGTCGAGGAAACTTTGGCTTTTGCATGACGAGGAGCCGTTTCGGCACTTCATCAGCGGTTCAATAATGTTCAGCTTCTTTATGTGGTTTGCACACTCTGTCTTCACAGTGTATACGGCAGACCTGCTACCATCTTTTATTCGGGCTACCTACCGATAGGCAGGCATTCAAAGAACTATCCTCATCTTTGATTCGTGACACACCCGCCAAGGCGGAAAAAAAGGCTATTGAAACTTTAATGAACCGTTACTTCTGTCTGTGGCAACTGGCCCTGCACAGTTCTTCCGGGGGATCGTGTTTCCAATACTGGTATTAGCTGAAATACTCCTTTTGCCCTTGTGCTAATCCTGCAGATTGCTGTTATTGTTGTTTTTTCATTTGCTGCAAGACCTTTGCCAAAAACAGTTTCGCCAGCAGGTACATCCATGTGCGAGGTAGCATCGTTTATAAAAGCCCTGATATGAGCCGTGATAAAACCTGATGGTCCTGTGCCCTGATTCCACAAAGTGATGCTTACATTAAAGTCCTCATCGTTTGCTACTGTCTTTTTCGAAGTGCTAATATCATAAACTGTTATCAAAGCATCTTTCATAGAGGCTACAGGGTGGGGTGGATCCTGAGGCTTCACTGGCTCTACTGTTGGGGTGTCTACACTATTGACATGCGGGTCAGGAGGATTTTTCTTTTCTTTACAACCAACAGTAATGGCAATTAAAACTGTAAGTGCAATGATGAGCCGTAAGGCTTTACCAACATGTTTCATACGTTTAAGATTTATAATGTTAAAATAAAATTTCTGGTGTCAAGATGCTGTAGAATGAATTACCAAGGCTGGCGGCAACAATCAGAGATTAAAAATGGTGGTCAGTTAGTCAGATTTTTTTTACAGCAACTCTTACGAAATATAAATTAATTTCTCCAACCGGACAAAAATAATTACCCCACTATCTTACTCCGCAGTTGGCGTTGAGCAAAATTGTAAGTAATTACAGACTTTACTTTTGTTTTATCTTTTTTAATGACATTGGCAATAAAAATCAGATAAATAGTTTATTTCATAATACTCTACGGTTTCATTATCTATCCTTGTACTAAACAATGAGTCCCAGAGTATCGAAGCGCTACATGACCAAAGGACATAGATTGAAATTATCCACAGCATTCTGGACAAGAATCAGCATTGTATCACTTTCACTGCGAATCTCAGCCGTTTTTTCATTGATCGGCCCCCAATGTTTCCGACAGTTTCTCAATGCTACTGCGGTAAATTCTACAGCGAATGCCGGGCATTCCTTAGACAAACATTGAAATTCTTTCCCATCGCCTGTCCCAAAGTTATCAAGGTTAGAACTTCCACAATGGACACCCTCTTTGAATATGTCTAAAAAATCAGTCGAATTTGCGTACCGGGTAAATAATTGTGGCAACAAAGGACTTGCCGATCGGGCATTAAAGCTTGTCTGGAATAGTCCGGCCTCGGCAGTGTCCGCCGTGGTATTCGATGCGCTTTGATCACGACCCGCACAATTTTTTCCGGAACTTTCCCGCATCCCCAACCCGATCAGGAGAACGAATAAATGCCGGAGCGTATCAACCCCAGCAGTACTATTATCCATCCCTGCAGTAACAAATTGCTGGTTATACCAAGCCAATGCATCCCTGGTATCGTCAGTAGTATTTGCCTTGGCCATTTCAGTGGCAGCAGCATCCCCGGCTTTCAGTTTGCAATAGATGCGGGCATACATCATAGCCATGCCTTTTATATAACCGGCTGGTGCAACTCCGCGATTTTTCCATTGATAACGAGTAATATCTGAGACGGCAGCAATTTGAATAATCTGATCGATAGTTCCTGAAGTTGCAGGGCCAGCCGGTTGTGCTGTTTCATTATTTAAAATACATCCTTCAATTGAAATTATCTTATTGCCAACCATATAGGTGCCCCAATCAGATTTTGTGATGGTATCAACATTAATACTAAGACGGGAATATGGCAGATGATAAAATACTATATTGATTTCAGGAGCTGAATTTTCAACATAACAAAGATAGCGTTTGTTATCGGCAAAGGTTACCAGAGCCACGGTTTGTGGTGTGGGGTCCACTGCTTGGGGAGAATATGTATCGTGGGTGTTGATCACATAATTTGCCCCTGCATCATCCCTACCATTCCAGGGCCCACTGGTGTTGGATGAATATTGAAAAGTAAATTCTTGTCCTGTATCTACCAGCTGGCAAGTAAGAAACTCATTAGCCGAATCTATGGAAGTAATTTCAGCAACGTAGGTGTTTGGAGGATTGGTCATATCACCATCAAATGTGCAAATTAAAAAATCACCAGTACGCATCTTAAGTCAGATTTACTTTTTAATAATATGGGTATAGTTATCCAGATAACTTTATTTGGTTGGTTTAAAAGATCTTTCGTTAAGGAAGATACATAATGCGGAAACCCGCATGTGCTGAATCATACCCTAAATCGCCAAAGAGGGATGAAAACTTAAGAAATTCAATCGTTTGACTACAACCATTATTTGCCGGATTGAAATCAACTTCATCGCTATCAAACGTGATATTTAAATCCCACGGGTTTTTTATTTCAAAAGTGGTGCCTTCAGGTGTGCCGTCACCACTGATACCTGTTAAAACCATAGCATGGCTGCCACCGGAATTCCAAATAAAAGTGTACCATAGAGGGCCATAATTTTCTAACCATTCTTTCCATTGTTGCGGCTCGTAATACACACATGTTTCTGTGGGAACTTCAATTACACTTTTAAAACCATATTGATCACGAACTTCTTCCAACATATCCCAGGAGTAAGAAGTACGTAAGCTTCTTCCTACTTCGTTGGCTAAAGTTTCCGGATCCATGCTTACTTGTCTTTTATAAGACAGAACCATTGCCATTGATGCAGCCCAGCACGCCACTTTATTGGGCTGAGGGATTAATTCTACATCATATGATATTGCTGTTTCAATTTCAGTTCCTCCACCGCCAGTTCCATCCGTATCAGGAAAGCGGAGGAAAATTAAATGTTTCATAATGTTTAGTTTTAATTAAATGTTTGTTTCATCATCGCTATGAGGTTAACTTATTTTAACTCCTAAAGTTTCAATATCTGTCAGGTTTATATAATAGTCATGTCCTGGAAAGTGATTTTCACATGAGATAGTAAGATTGTGCCCTTTCACTAAACCAATCTTCAAGTTGATTAATTTGTTCATGATCTTAAAAATATTTTTATTCCCATTCTCGCATTCATAAGAAATAAAGTTGTATTTAATTTGGAATTAAATCAGGTGCTATAAAAATACTTGGATGGATGCCAAAATTTATTTGAGCAGGTTGAGTTTGTTTGATTGTGTTATCATTAAAATAAAATTTAATGATATAGTCCATAACTTGCTTATCAGGTGTTCTGAATGCTTCAGTAAACGGCAGTATGAGATTAAACCCGGGTATTTTCAATGCATTAAACTCATCATTGTCAGGAATAAGTACTGAAGTAAGGGTCATGTTCACCTCACTGATTGAGCCTTCAACTTCTATTCTTGAAAGGTTGTGTAAAGAAGGTTTTATATTCGTATTGATAACTATGTTTGCACGCAAACAATCCACAGCAATCCTGGATTCATTAATATCATCCTCTATATTTTCCTGAATTATAAAATCTATTTCCAGGTTTTCAAATTTGCTGAGTACTGAGATATCCGGTTTGCATATTGATTCAAACGGAATGCTGGCCTGTTGAGCACCATTAATTATTAAGGGCTCGATTAAATGTAAATCCAGAAAATCAAATTTATTTTTATTGTAAAAAAATATTCCTTTTATCTCCACCGACAATGGAGATAAATTGGCAATTAATACATTATTGTTTAGTTTATCAATCGAATAATCTAATAAATTACCTGTGGTATGTTTAAATGACAATTGAAATGTACTTTTTGATTTCGATTTTTCATCAAGTGTGTATGTCAATTCCCGCTGATATCCAGTACTGCTTTTTAAAACTTCTGGAATTAATCCACCCGCTTTTATTAAATCAATTGGATTTTTCAAAACGAATGTTAACATGTAGCCATTTGATGAACTTGAAGTTAAAGGCTCTTCTTTAGCATCGAATATATTACTCGTTGAAATATCTTTTTCAAACTCGTTTGGAAATTTAAGTAATGGAAACAGATTACCATTTTTTGTAGTAGGGCTATGGGTCTTTAGCTGTTGTTCTAGCTTTGCTAAGTCATAACGATTCAAATTAGGTTTTGCATAAAATTTAAGGATGATTACGTTTTCATTTTCGCTTCCTAAATCCGGATTTAGCTGGGCTACTAAATCAACTGTTGGTTTGTAATTTTCAGAGTCATCCCTGTCTAAATAGTATACTTTTGGAATGAGGTAAAAACAATCTGGTTGGCTATTTGATTGAAAAACTTCTGCTTTATCAAAATCTAAATCAATTTTTTTATAAAACGCTCCGCTAATATATTCCTTTTGCCAAGGAGGCAGACACCCTATATTACGCGTGGTATTGTCTTTATTCAATGTAAAAAGAGTTCCGTTTAATGTATTACACGGGATTGCAATTTTCATCTTATCGCTCACATACGATATAGGTTGCTTTACATAATTTTCATCTGTCGTATGTAATCCTCTAAGTTGAGTATATGCAGTAAAACTCCCATATAAAACCAGTTCCCCAAATTCATCTTCATTATGAGGATTAGCAATATTTCTATAAGCAGTTTTTACTGCTGAAAAATCATCCCTATCTTCAAATTCAAACTTGATTTTATTTCCGCTCTCGATCATTCCGCTAATGCCGAAATGTTTATTTTTATTTTCCCAATTAATTATTAGATCACAAGCTATCAAGTCGAGATTAATTTTCTTAATAATTATACCTGGCTGATTTTTTTTTAGTTCAAGAATATAATTCTGTCTTTCACTATTTTCCACTTCTTTAAAGTCAAGAAAAAGTTTGTTTTTAAACAATTCATTTGCTTTACTATCAAACCCATTAAAAGACATATTAAAAAAGGAAGAGGTAGGGAAAACAATTTCATAATCTGGCAGATACCATTTGGTATTTATTAGAATACGATCATTATACAAATTAAATTTTGCCTTTTCATCATAAATAGGTAATGAAAGTGGCCCAAAAAAAATTCTTTTTCTTCCTTCTAACTTGGTGTTTCTTATTGCAATATTGCGTTTAATAATGGAAGTAATATCGTTATGAGCAACTGCCTTTGCAGCTATCGTGTCGGGGTTTATTAAATGGGCCCTAACTTCCTCTGAAACATAGGTTGAAATAACCATTAAAGGAGGGTCTTTTGTTATTACTTTATTTGCTGCCAATGTTGAAAATGAAAGTTTTGCCATTTGTTAAACCGTTTTCAAATTAATTAAAACACGTGTTACACATATTTATAATCTGTGAGTATCAGTATATATGATGATAGAATTATTCTAATCTCACATTCACATATACTGATACACAAAAGTTTAAGATAAATATTCGTCAACTTTAGCACTTAAATCATCTGGCACAGGAGGAAATGGAATAAGATAATTAAGAAGTGAGCCTTTTTCAATTAACTGTCCAGAGTCTTGATGCCAACTAATTACCTTATCTGTAATTTTCTTCCCTGTTACACGAACTTCTACCGTATAACTCCATGGTTTTATTTCTTCAAATGTTTTAAACCACAATTCCCATAAATAAGGTTTGTCAGCATTTTTTCCATCAAACACATATTTTTGCTCTTCAAATCCTTCCATTTTACACGTTAGATTGACCTTGATATTTTTTTTGTCGATAATGTTTTCTGAATTCTCGAGAGAAAAAAGCACACCAAACTTACCTGCAGATTCCGCTCTTACCTCTAAGCTATGATCGTCAGTTAGTATCACTTCTGTTATTTCATTAAGCCCTTTTAGAACTCTTGGATCTTCCTTATATGAAATAGTTCTAGTGACTTGAATCTGATTTTGTTCGTTTTCCGACAGACCTTTGTTTTTCAAGAAGTCAAAAACATACAACCTGTCTTTAACACTAGATTCCCATATTGCTCCAATTTCGTTTTTTTCGCTAAGAGGAGAACCTAAGTTCTCTTTGAAGCGACCAGTATTTTTTATTTTAAAAGAACCATCTCCTTGTTCTTTATAACCAACCTGAATTGTAATATTCTTAATTGGGTCTCCGGGCTTTCCATCAGGTGTAAACCAATATGCGTTAGCGGTTGCATACACATGAATTTTTTCGGCAAAACTTCCGATGTTTACTTTTGAAAAATATTTTCTGATGGTATCTTTATTATTGCCGGATGCTTCAAGTTCATGAAATATGCCCTCTAAGTTTCCAGTTGCCGTAGTGGTTTTTTCCAAAATAGTTCTATATGTTTCATCATAATCCATTGACCCGGTTTTTTTTACATTTTTCATTTTAAATGAAGCGCCTCCTCCAAAACCAAAGAGCGAACCAAGGAACCCTCCAACCCCTCCCTTTGATTCAACTTTCGCAGGCTGCTCAAGAGGTACCTTCTCAAATATAACATCCTGACATTTTTCAAAGAACATTTTTAAAACTAATTCCTTTGTTTGCTGAATCTTATCCTGTCCTTCTTTTCCTATCAATAAGGGATTATCCTCAATTTCAACTTTTATTGCTCCACTTAATTTCAGGCTATCATAAGATTGCTCAAATTTTGCACTGATTGTAAAATAATGTGCTTCAGCTGCTGAACTAAAATGATCATAAACCTGACTCCAATCACCATGAATTTTTATATGAAATCCCAATGACTTAACCCAATACTTGAATTCATTTCTTACTACTAAAGTGCTGTGGCCACTAAGAAGCGAATCCTTTATGCATGCTGCAGGTATTAACCCTAACATTGCTGAATAGGAATCCAATCCTGTTGAACTAAGATTTCCTTTTCCATTACCTTGTATATCAAAAGTGGTATTGCCTCCTGGTATGGCTGGAGTTCCTCCGACAGCCATTACTCCGGCAAAATTTTGTGAATCCATTTTTGTATCACAGCTATTCAAACTTACCGGAGAAAAATTAGGTGGCGGCAAATTGCTTTTCCACAAAAGCAATGGGTGATTAGCGTACTGTGTTTTTAATTTTTGAGTAAACTGCTCAGTTAATTTTTTAAAAACAGCGGGTGGAATTTCCATTGTAGTTGAAAATGTAACTAGCCCTCCCGCAATTTCATAATTTCCCCAAACGCCCACATTTGTATCTTGATCCATCACACCAGCAAATTCCTGAAAATGAAACATAAAATCATTATTGGGTTCTTTGGCTAATCTTACTCGTCCCGGGACGTAATAAAAACACATTGGTTTACCTTCATTGCGAAGATTTTCATTTGCTGAATCTGGATAGAATACTAATGAATAATTCATTCCTTCTTGCTCATCGGAAGCAATTGCTACTAAATCACCTCCAACATCAATTGGTCCTAAAGGTTGTGCCATAATTTTTTGTTTTAATAATTTTTGCCTACTCTTTACTAGGATTTTCGGCGTCGTCCTTTTACTTATTACTTAAACATTTTTGATTTGTTGATAGAACGTTATACTACTAAACTGCTCTTTTAAAGACTTAATGGAAAATGCCGTTTCCTGCTCTTGATTTATATGAAAATGATAGTAAGGTGAAGAGCTTCTAGCAGGAGAAAATGGGCGGGGGGTAGAAAAGGATATGGTACCATTAACGTCATTTACAGAAAACTTTTCGTCAATGCCTTTTATTTTACAACCTCCTTTAGGTAAAGAAATAGATGGAACCTCAATACTGTTTGATTTGGTTTTTCCTCCATCCGTTTTCAGAAATTGGGAGGTTGATTTATTTTTTTCTGTCTGCTCTTTCATGTCTTTTTCTTTCTTGGCGATTGAGAAAAACAAATTTGTTGAAACTATGTCAGCGGTTGATTGCAATGACTGAGTTTTGATAAAACTGTGCATAGCAATACATATTAACCTCCATTTGCCGGTATGTTTTATGAACTGAACATTACAACAATCATTGAGGCTACTGCGTTCTTCAGAGCATTAATTATGTTTTTTAGGGGGGATAATAGGAAAGAAATGTATAATGGATAAACAAGTATTGTATTGATTATTATCAGCTAACTATATGATAAATGTCAGTAAGCCTGGTTAAATTCTGGACGGCTTCACTTTTTTCCCCAGTGGAAAACCCTGTCAGTGTGACCACCTTTCGCCGGTTAGATTTGACCAGGAAGAACGTTAGTACTCTATACAATTCCTGGTCAATCCTTTCCGGATTTAAGTAGTTAAAGCATCCGGATTTTCCAGTCACAACCACTGAAATCTTATTTGCTATTTTATTGCTACCTTGTAGCATGGCACAAGCAAAAAGCAAATTGTTACGCTGCAAAATATGTGGTAAAATAGTTTATGCCAGAGGACTACATTCTCACATGCGGCAAGGACATCCACAACACAAGATGTTTGAAACAATCAACAACTCTGAGGCAATTTCCGGTATTGGTGGCGATAAAATATTCAGCCCTCAAAACTTCCTTGAAATACTGGATGCTCATGTAGCTGCCGGTAAGAATTCAATGAGAACTTATCAAGGGTTAAGTGTGGGCAATATTATGGGAAACAAACACTGAAAAAATACAATCGGTTTTCCATGATAATTCATATTAACTATTGCCTATAGGAAAATTAGTTTGACAAAATATAACTCGTACTTCTTCCTCCAGCCGGTTCTTTCATCAATATCTCCTTATCCATTAAATCCTGAATATCCCTTAATGCTGTATCCTGAGAACATTTTGCAATTTTAGCCCACTTTGAGGATGTGAGCTTCCCATCAAATCCATCCACTAATTTATTGATCATTAGTTTTTGTCTTTCATTGAATATAGTTTTTGAATATTTCTCCCAGAATTTGGCCTTGCTAAGCACAGTGGCCAGGGTTGCATCTGTTGTTATTAATGACCGGCCTAAACATTCAAAAAACCATTTTAACCAATCAGTGATATCTAAATCAGATTTCTGTGTTTGTTCTAAAATGTCGTAATAAATTTTTCGCTCTTTACGTATTTGTGCACTCATACTATAAAAACGCTGTGAAGTTCCATCTGCACGAGACAATTGCATATCTGAAATAGCCCGGGCAATACGACCATTTCCATCATCAAACGGATGGATGGTTACAAACCATAAATGTGCAATACCAGCTTTTAAGACTGCATCAATCTTGGGGCTATTGTTGAACCATTTTATAAACCTTTTCATTTCCTTTTTTAGAGAGGCTGAACCAGGTGCTTCAAAGTGCACCTTCTCTTTTCCAAGTGAACCAGAAACTACCTGCATTGGATCATCGTCAGCATTATTTCGCCAGGCCCCCACTACAATTTTCTGCATACCACTTCTGGCCGTTGGGAATAATGCAGCGTGCCAACTAAATAATCTTTCATCAGTCAGCGGTTCATTAAATTTTTGTGTGGCATCCAGCATCATTTCTACAATACCTTCGACATTTCTATCGGACGGCACTAAACCTGCAATATCCATTCCCAGTCGCCTGGCTATTGAAGAGCGAATCTGGTTTGCATCCAAAACTTCGCCTTCAATTTCGCTGGATTTTAGAATATCCTGTGTCAATGTTTGCAATGTCGCTTCTGCCTGCAGCCCGAAGCCAAGTCCCTCCATGCGTCCCAGTAATCTTCCTTGTCTGTGCCGAACTTCAGTTAACAAATGGGCTATCTCTTCAAGATTCCAGTAAAACTCAGGCCAGTCAGACAATTGATGTATATACGTAGATATTTTCCGCATAATTTGCGGTGAATATAGGCCATTTTCTCCGCACTTTCAAATTATTTTCCGCACACATGCGGAGAATAGACAGTCTATTCGCCGCACTTAATTATTGCAATAACGCCTAGCAGATTCGAACTGACGTATGATAAAGATTGCTATTCTAAAATTATTTAGCCAAAATTCACCACCAACTACTTATTTAATTCAAATATCAGGCTCCCAAACCATTGGAAAGTGAGGTTCAAATCTTGGTTTTACGGATTCGAACTACTGCAGGTTCCTTTTTTATAACCTTAATCGACTAAAATTTAAAAAATCACTCAAAATTTGGTTAGATAATTTTTTTATTTTCGGTACACAGCCTGAGTCTTGATAATAAAAGATTCGGGCTTTTTAATGCCCCTTACTCAAGAATAGTATTTATAAATAACTACCAAAATGCTACATTATTAATACCAACCTGGGATATTCATAGTTGCTAATGAGATAAAATTTCCATTACTTCGCTATGCTATCACATCAGCTTATAATGCTTTATTAAAAAATATTACTCCTTCCACTGATGCGCCCGTCTTCGTTCCAAAACCACCCGCTTCCACACCCGCTGTAGCTTTTACACCCCAACCGCATTTGCTGTCATACACAAGGTCCAATCGTTCACCAAATTTGATCGGGCTGCCATGCAATAGTTCCTCCGTGCCCACGCCGATACCAACCGTCATCTCGAAACTCCCGTCTGCATGTAATTCCATACCTTGTTTCAGCATGCCTATTTCCCGGTCGCTGACTACGTTCACAGCCATTTCATCAGAAGATTTTACACCGCCGTTCTCTCCTTTGGAATAAGTAGTGGATTGTTCAATACTGATATTTTCGTGGGGAGAGAAAGCCACTTTGGTCTTGATGAATTCGCTCTCTGCACATTTCGGTGTCGGGTCTGCACCAAGTGTCTGGCAATCGGGTGTTACATCCGCATCGCTGCGGAAGATGTAGGCACGGTAATGTACTTTGCGGATAAGCTTATCACCCAGTTCGAGAAACTGATCTACTTTAATGACCGGGCCAATTTTTGAATCGTTCACCAACTTCATATGAAAAGGACCTTTCATCGCAGCACCAGCAGCATCGGGCGGCATGGGTGACCATGTTTTGATCTTCTGCCATTTGCCGCCGTTGTTCAGATCGAGTTCTCCAAAAGGCATCCCATTGATTGTAACGTTACCGTTTGCATCTACTTCCCCATTAAAGCTCCAGTCGCGGATCTGAAAACCATCTTTCAGGTTGGCACCATAACCATTCGACAATGCGTTGAGCGGTCCCGGGGTCATAGCTGCTACCGGACCGCCTGCCGAACCCTGGTACACATACATCACTTTGCCAGTGCCATTGATGATACCAGACTTACTGATGTCCATCGAAAATTCTTTGGCACAAGCCAGTGTCTTTAAATTAATATTCGTTGTAGCCAGGTCTTTACCAAAAGTTGTATTGGCTTCCTTAGCAGATTCGCCGGATCTTGCACTCACAACATTTGCTTCATAATGACCTTCCCATTGTGCGATTTTATCCCGTTCCTGTTCGCCCTTGGTCTGATTTCTATTCGCATTTTGATTTGATTTTACCGGGGTGATGTTGTTATTATTATTATTATTATTGTTCTCCTTCCCGCTATTTGCTTTTGAACTTTTGCCGCCTTCACGTCCGGAACCTGCATAACCAAGGTTCCATCCGTCTTCAAAATCTTTTTGTGCACCGGGTTTGTCGCCTTTCTTTTCTTTGATCTTGCCATCGGTATAACAATAAAGTCCGTTGGTGGGATCCAGCCTTCTTGCAATACGAATAGCGGAGTCTGCAGCTTTCAAATTTTGCATGTTCAGTTGCGCAATGGCCAGGTTACCAAATGGAGAAGCAAGATTGGGAAAATTACGGGTTACTTCTTTCAGCAGGATCACAGCATCAGCATATTTGCCATAGTCCATGATCACTTCGGCAAGGTTATTCAGGTAGAGTGCATTCGTGGGTTGCAGTTGTGCCGCTTTTGCAAAAGCATAAAGCGCTTCCGGTTTGAAACGTTTGAAGTAAAACAGGTTGGCTTTTACGTAATATGATTCTGCCAAATGACCCTTATATTTTTTTTCATCCGCTTTCGACCATTCATCCACCTTGTCAATATGCTGCGTGATTTTTTTCACCCCTTCCATATTACGGGTAATTACTTCCATTATGGTGCCTTGCGGAACGATTGCAGTTCCCACCTGCTGCCAGGTGGAGGAACCGCTGCCATCGGAGAGCATTTTGAAAGGAAGAATTAGTGTACCATTATTAAGCGACCACGAACCGGTTTGCCTGCCCTGCGCCATTTCCCTGAAACTAATGTTCATCGTTCCTCCTGTGATCTTCCAGGTACCGGCGTCTTCAACCGTCTCCCCCGGCATGGTGGCTTTTAGTTTGAATGTGCCGGGAGCAAATGTGAGGATGATATCGGCCCCGCTCTTGGGCAATTTGCCATCATTATCCTTCACCAGGATATAAGCCCCTGAAGGGTTCTGTGCAAAGATGGAGAGACTAACGATCTGAAGGATTAAGGGGAGAAAATATTTATAAAGCTTCATAATATTTCTTTTAAAAGGTAAACCAATTGAATAATTAAAGTTCGCTTTTTTAAGTGAAGAAAATAATAAATGAAAAAAGGAGATTTTTCAACGGGGCAACTTGCATTGCAGCGATAAATAAAATAAATCTTTTTTTGGGACGAAACATTAATAAATAAGCCCTTCCAGTCAAGAAAGGGCTGTGTCCGGAACCATCCTGTGAGAAATAAGTTTTTCTTCTTCTCAAACGATTAAAATGCTGATAGCGTATTTATAAAATGTGAAAATGCTGTTATTGTAATTAGTATCGAACAAAAAAACATCAGGAGAGGCCCACCTCGTAATGCTGCTCCGGTATTTCTACATCTGTATACCCTTTTTTGATAAGCCGTTGCTTAAAGTTTTTCTGTACATCGTATTCGCCATGTACCACAAAAATCTTTTTCACCTGTTTCTGATCCTGGCAGGAAAGCCACTGGCAAAGGTCTTCATAGTCGCCATGAGCACTCATACTTCGTATGGCCCCTATCTCCGCATGTACTTCGTGCTGTACTCCATAAATACTCACTTCTTTATCGCCTGCCAGCAATTTTCCCCCGATTGAATGTGGTTCGCAATAACCGGTAAACAAAATAGTATTCCGGCTGTTTTCAATATTGTTGCTGATATGATGTTTTACCCTGCCGGCATCTCCCATACCACTGGCAGAGATAATAACCATGGGTCCATTCTGAAAATTGAGTTGTTTGGATTGCTCAACGGTTTGTACAAACCGTAATCCTTTGAAGCCAAAAGGATCTTTATCGGTTTGTAAAACCTTTTGAATGGTTTTATTGAAATATTGCGGATAACGCTTTACAATTTCAGTGGCCTGGATACTTAACGGGCTGTCAACATAATAATCCAGGTCGGGCAGCCGATTTTCCAACTCCAGTTGATTCAATGAATACAACAATTCCTGTGTGCGTCCCACACTAAATGCAGGCATGATGAGTTTCCCTTTTTTCTGCAAACAGGCTTTTTCAATCCATCGCAAGAGCATGTCGGGAGTAGTTACGTTGTTGTCATGTAAACTATTGCCGTAGGTTGATTCCATGATGATATAATCTGCCTGCGGAAATGTTTCCGGCGATCTAAGAATCGCATCACGGTAACGTCCTACATCGCCACTGAAAGTTATTCGTGTTTCCTTCCCGTTCTCTGTCACTTTTAAATGAACACAGGTGCTCCCGATAATATGACCTGCATCCGTGTACATCGCCTGCACTCCCTCTGTAACATCGAACCATTGATTGTAAGCTTCCTCAACCAAATGTTCAACAGCATTCAGTGCATCTTCTGCAGTATATAATGGTTTCAGGTAGGCTAATCCCTCCGCTGCCCTGCGTTTATTCTGGTATTTGATTTCGTCTTCCTGGATTTCCGCTGAATCTTTCAGCAAAACTGTTGTAAGATCTTTGGTGGCGGGTGTACAAAATATTTTTCCGGTAAATCCTTCCTGCACCAAACGGGGAATTAAACCACTGTGATCTATATGGGCATGTGAAAGAATCATGACATCAATCTCCGGGGGATCAAAGCCAAAATCCCGGTTGAGCAAATCGGTTTCTTTGCCCAGTCCCTGGAACATGCCACAGTCAAGCAGAATTTTTTTACCATTACTTAATGTTAGTAAATGTTTTGAACCAGTTACTGTTCTGGCTGCGCCGTGAAATGCTATTTTCATATCCCCTCCGCCCCCCGAAGGAGGAACTTGGTTGTTCCACCCAGGAGATTTTTTTAATGATGAATAAATTATTGTTTCTTCTTTACCTTAAATGACCATGTAATATAAAACTCTGCGACTATTTCTCCTTCTTTATTCTTTCCAATTGATTTTGCTTTTACTATCCTTGCTTCACCGGTTGCTATGGTTTCTTCAATTGCTTTTTGAAATAAGTCTCCATCGTCACAAACAAAGCTTGTTCTGCCGGTTGCTTTTTTAAAGTATTCTGAATCTACTTTTACAACCAGCATGGAAACCGGCGGATTGATTTTATATAAATGCGCCATCGCCAATGCACCAGTACTCATCTCTGCCGCCATGCTCAAACAGGCAAAATAAGTGGAGCGAAAAGGATTTTGCGAAAGCCATTTGTAAGGAACCGTAACCAAACATCTTTTATCATCCAGTTCTCTTACTCTTACTCCTGCAAGATAGGCAGCAGGCAATTTGGAAAACAGGAACATCCTTTGCTTCAGCGGATGTTTCATAAGTTTGGTAAATGCGGTTATGTTGTAATTCATTTATTCTTCTTTGTATTGTTTGGGATCCAATGCATTTATAGACCAGTCAGTAAAAAAGGCTGTTACTTTTTCTTTGTCATAACTCTTCTTACCATCTTCAAGGTACCATGAGTTTTGTGTATGAACCAAATCTCCATTTTCATTCAACACAAGAAAAACCGGGAAGCCGAACCGTTGAGGAAATCCATATTTGGCCAGTAAATCAGCATTTTTATTTTCTTTACTGTAGTTCAGATGATAGACAATATAATTGCTGCTGACCAATGAATCAAGTGATTTGTCATTACTCACAAACTCATTAAACCTAGCGCACCAGATACACCAGTTGCCGCCGATTTCAACCAGCACATGCTTTCCTGATGCTTTTGCTTCTTTTACAACCGATAAAATAGCTGCATTGGCATTTTCGTCAGGTTTGTACAATTTGAATTTTGATAAATCCTGTGAGAATGCAACTGAAGTTATTATTGCTGACAACACGGCAAGAAAAAATTTTTTCATATTCATGGATATTTATTGCTTATCAATCTCCACAATACAAACCACAATGGCCCTGTCATCATTTGGCGCAGTAAACTGGATAGTGCCGTTGCCGGTAGTTTTATAACGAACATTCTTTGCCAACTTGCCGGCCAATGCTTCATTCACTCTTTCAGCAAAATCCGTTTGTGGGTGCCTGCTGATTTGTTGATTAACGGCATTCCAGTCAATTTCCTGCTTACTCAATACCACCGCAATTGCATCCCTTCTGCCAATACTATCAGGTGTCATACTTTTATCTTTTGGAAAAAGACGATAGCCTGTGATGCCGCAAAATGGCGAGTATCTTGTTTTAGCCGGATCTTCTTTTGTAGGGTATGGAAATAACGTATAGCTTGTTCCATCAGTTTCTTTACCGAATACATAGATATAACACTCAGTACTGTTTTTTACTTCCATTTTAAATTTACTTCCCATGGCTACGGGTGAAACAGTTTCAAAATGATTGCTGCCGGCTGAACGCAGGGAAATATAATTTCCTGTAACCGTTTTGTTTCCCTGATACTGAACATCCACTAAGCCTATTTCGCAGGAGAAAGGAACATTGGCAGCTTCTCTGGTTTTTTGCATAGGATCTAATCCATACGCTTCTCTTACATAAAATTTAAAATCATTGTACCTGACCCAGGCAAAGCCGTTGTTACCCCATTCCTGCCCCCAACTATTCATCAGTAAAAATGCGCCGCCATATTTTTTATCATCATATCCCACCACACACATGGCATGCCCGCCAAAACCCATCATGTTTTCATCACCCGGCTCGGGCTCCCATACATCCTTTCCCATCATAGAATGCATAAAACTTTGTCCCACCATCATGCCTATTGCTACGGGAGCCCCTTGTGATAAATTTTCTTTTATGGCATGCAGATCAATCACATCATTTCTGTCGCCATCTGACAGACGGTTAAAACCATGCATTTTGTATTGCTGCGCCATACTTTTCAATTGTCTGTCGGGCTGCTTGCTGCAATCCTTATCATCATAAACAAAATCATTATAAGGAACTGCACCCTCTTGAGTCATAAACTCCATGGCTTTCACGATATAGGAACCCTGGCAGCCGTCCAAACCAATCTGGTTATATAAAAATGCAGGACTGAATTTTAAATTATCTCCGCTGCCCCCTGTCCGTGCAGACTCAAGAATTGTTCTGGCAGCATAAGCGCTGCTCCATGCCACACAACTTCCCTGCTCGCCCTGGTTACCAACTGTTGGTGCAAATTTTTGAAGATTGGCGCTTTCCGGAAGCGGAGGCCGGTTAGGGTCATCAGCCAATGGTTCATAAATTTTTGCTTTCTCGAATTGCTTTGGATCCAACATTCCACCAGTAGCCAGCTTTGCAATTTCGCTAACATTACAACCTCCTCCTTTATTCAAAAGAAAAAAAGCCCCGGCGCCGATCACCAGTAACAGGATTATTCCTCTGCCTTTAAATAATCCCAGCAACATAGGCAATAAAGACATTAAACCACCACCACCTCCTCCGGGAAAATTAGGTCTGCTTCCACCACCATTATCATCTTGTTGATTAGGATCCACAGGATCATCTGTCATTCTTATTGGCATACCAAATATTTTTTAAAAATAAAAATAGGATGTCTGAATGAATTTATTGGCAGAAGCTGAAGTTAGTAATATTAATTTTCTTCCTGGTTTCTTAACAGGTCATCAAGCACATCCCGCCTGCGGATAAGCTTTGCATTTCCCTCCTTTATCATTACTTCAGCCGGCTTAAATCTTGAGTTATAATTAGAAGCCATTTCAAATCCATAAGCGCCGGCATTACGGAAAACAAGATAATCACCTTCTCTTATTTCTGGCAATAACCGGTTTTCAGCAAATGTGTCCGTCTCGCAGATGTTGCCAACCACATCATATTTTCTTTTTTCTCCGGATGGATTGGAAATGTTTTCAATTTCATGATAGGCGCCATAGAACATTGGGCGGATTAAATGATTCAACCCACTGTTCACACCGGCAAAGGTTATTTCACCTGACTGTTTCAACACATTCACTTTAGTAATAAAATATCCCGCTTCGCTTACTAAAAACTTTCCCGGCTCAAACCAAACCTGCAAGTGACGATTATATTTTTTTTCAAACCATTCAAATTCCTCTTTTACTTTTTTTCCCAACAGTTCAATATCCGTTGCTTCTTCACCGGGAATGTAGGGCACTTTAAAACCGCCGCCCAGGTCAATCACTTCCAGTTCAGGAAAATGCTGTGCCACCTCCAACAAAACTTCAATGCCTTTGGCAAACACATCCACATCTTTAATCTCGCTGCCAGTATGTATATGCAAGGTGCGGATGAATAACCCTGTTTCCTGCTGAACTTTCAGCACTTCTTCAATATTTTCCAATGGAATTCCAAACTTACTCGCTGCATGGCCGGTTGAAATTTTTAAATTACCACCCGCCATGATATTTGGCCGCAGCCGGATACCAACCGGGTAACTATGCCCGAATTTTTGTCCAAACTTTCTAAGATTAGAAATACTGTCGATGTTAATATGGATACTCATCCGTTGCGCTTCTTCTATCTCTTCAAAAGAAACACTATTGGATGTATACAATATATTTTGCGGGAGAAACCCTGCTCTTACTGCAAGCATTGCTTCGTTGATGGAGCTGCAATCTATATTGCATCCAATCGTTTTAATGTATTTTAAAATATTAATATTGGTCAACGCTTTGGCCGCATAGAAAAATTTCACATCCACCCCGTTGAAAGACGCTAATAATTTTTCGTATTGTTCTTTTATCCGTTCTGCATAGTAAACATAAAGTGGTGTTCCAAACTCATTGGCTGATTGCAGCAATTGGCTATATGATAATTGTTCTGCCATAGTTGCGAATATACTATAAACAGAAGTGCCACAGTTGGTGACTGTGGCGCTTCTTATTTGAAAAAATATTTACAATCAGCCTTCCTCACCCTCACTGGATTCTTTACCTGCCTGTCCGGCAGGCAGGTTTGCTATCAGTTCACCAGTTTCTGTTACCGCTAATAACTGCGGATCTTCCGGCCTGGGTTCTTCTTCAGCAAAACTGTTATTTATATTAGTGGGCATTATTTCTTCGGTGATCACTTCTTTTATTTTTGGTAAATCCTCTGCTGAGTTTATACCGAAATAATCCATAAAGTTTTTAGACGTTGAATAAAGCAACGGCTGGCCCGGCGCTTTTTCATTACGACCACTTATAATGATCAGTTCTTTCTCCAGCAATTTTTGAACAGCATAATCGCAACTAACACCACGGATGGATTCAATTTCTCCCTTTGTCACCGGTTGTTTGTATGCAATAATGGATAATGTTTCGAGGGAAGCCGCCGACAAGCGTTTTAAAAATCTTTCTCCATTCAGCAGGGCCACTGTTTTGTGAAAGGCAGGTCTTGTCAGAAACTGCCATCCGCCACCACTTTGTTTTACTTCAAAAGGGTAAAAGTCTGCGCTGTATTTTTCAGTAATGCCTTCCAGCACAGATTCAATTTTATCCAGGTTGATCTTCTCTTCTGTAAAATCAGGAGCATTGTTCAGCAGCTCCATTATTTCAAGAGTGGTCAATGGTTTATCGCTGGCAAAAATCAGTGCTTCAATATGTGGTATCAGATCAGATGTAGTCATGCCCCTGGCCCCTAAAAGGGGATTTTATTTTTGTTTATAAAAAAATTATCCATTTGTGTTTTGAACTTTTAATTGCAAAAGGTCTGAATCGAAAGTACAATAGGCCTGTTAAAGTTTGAAATACATTTATTAACAATCAAAAAAAAATCCAGAAACAGAATATTGAACAGCAGATATATATTCCCCTAAAGGGGATAGGGGTTTTATCCCTGCAGCGCAGCTGCCCCGCTTACTATCTCTGTCAATTCAGTTGTAATTGC
Source organism: Chitinophagaceae bacterium (assembly GCA_032654705.1). Classification (GTDB taxonomy): domain Bacteria; phylum Bacteroidota; class Bacteroidia; order Chitinophagales; family Chitinophagaceae; genus JJ008. The sequence goes on along the minus strand of JAULAZ010000003.1, from coordinate 159,735 downwards.
CGCCTGTCTTGCCCGGTTGTAGGAAATTTTAAGTGCCCGTAACATTTCATTGGCATTTTCACTGGCCTTATCCATCGCCGTCATCCTGGCACCATGTTCGGAGGCATTAGAATCAAGGACAGCTTTGTATAATTGTGTGTTGAGAATTTTTGGCATCAGTTCAGCAATCAATAACTCCCTGGCCGGCTCATAAATAAAATCAGCTTTTGTGGCCCTTTGCTTTTCCTGCCTGCCGGCAGGCGGGTTCACCACTTTGGGAATGGGCAGAAACCGTTCCACTTCAAATTTTTGTGTAGCCGCATTCTTAAACTGGCTGTACGCAATTTCAATCACATCAAATTTCTTTTCCTCAAAAGCTTTCATAGCCGCCTGGGCCGCTTTCTGAACATTTTCAAAAGCCAGGTGTTGAAAAATATCTTTATAGGTAGCATCAGTGTTATACTTATTTTTCACAAAATGCTCAATACCTTTTTTTCCAATACCCCAGATGGTAATATTTCCTTTTTTATACTGGCTTTGATATTTTTCAAGGATGGTTGCTTTAGCCTGTTTAATAATATTGGCATTAAAGGCGCCACACAATCCACGATCGCTGGTGATAACAATAAATAATACTTTTTCAATGGGACGTTCAGTGGCTAATGACATTCCTGACCCTCCTTCGCTGTTGCTGACAATATTGCTGAGCAACTCCTGCATTTTTTTTGCATAGGGACGCATTTGAACAATAGCATCCTGTGCCCTGCGCAGTTTGGCTGCACTAACCATCTTCATGGCTTTGGTGATCTGCTGTGTACTTTGTACTGATTTGATGCGGTTACGAACCTCTTTTAACTGACCTGCCATAGTGCTTTTGAATTGGCCGCAAAGGTAAGGTTGTGAGAGTAAAATTCCTGAAGTCAAATTAAAATAAAAATGCGAAGCTCTACCCTATTCTTTTATATATATTCCCTCTGACCCAAGTCAATTTTTCAACATAAACTCTCTCTTCAATCCATAGCTAACTAAAATTCTACCTCCTTCTTTGGTTCCATTTTTTACCGGCCGGTCATTCTCTTTGGTAATTTCAAGGTGTATCGGCCCGTTAACCAGGCCTGTTATTTCGTCCTTGCTGATCGTAATAAGACCATCTTTGTACACCATATCCAGCCGGTTTATTCCCTCTCCGGTATAAGAAGTGTCAGTCATTAACACCCTTAAATAGTCCGGACTGTCAATTCCACTAAACTTAAAAGCAATTTTGCTGCGCTGAAGGGTATCTGGAATTTTCGTTTCCAATATAACAGGTTGAAAATTGAATATCTCCTTGTATTGTTTTTTATTCATGTTGGTAAAAACAATGGCATGCCTGCCTGTAAAAGAAGCCGCGGATTTTTGCACTTCATAATAAACCCCGCTGTATGATGAACTGTCAGCCTTCAGCAGTTCACCATCCAGTTCCACTTTTGCCGGTTCTTCCAGTAACAGGGTGGTTCCGTTTTTGCCTCCAAACCGGTACTGGAGTTTTATTGTAACATCATTATTGCCTTCTTCTCCCCAAATCTTATAATCAAAATAGATGGCTTCAGGATTTACGTCTTTGGCGTTGCCAATTTCATTGCTGGTGCAACTGGTGAGAAACATGGATGAGATGTACAAAAGCAGAATAAAAAGCCGGTTCATATAAATTATTTGTTGTTAATTCCTGAAACCACCGAAAGGTACGTTAACAAAAAAACAAAAAGGTTGACACTCATCTCTTTCCTATTCAATATGACCGCCAATATCTACCCCGGCAGTCGCCTGTTTACTCCCAACTTAGGCTTATCTTTGCTGCCCTCCCGTTTACACGGGACAAGCTATGTCAAATTGGCCTGCAAATAATTTGTAGCACCGTTTTTGACAAAGAGAACAGTCGTAAAAGTTATAGAAGTTAAAAAAGTCAAATTTCACCTGCAAAACCAATGACCTTTTTGACTCATTTGACTTGTATGACCCAATTAACTAATTAACCAATTCCCAATACCATGCTTGGTTTTATTTCAAAAATGTTCGGCGGCAGCAAGTCGGAAAAAGATGTAAAAAAGATTGAACCCTATATTGGCAAAATCAACAAATTTTTTGAATCCTACCAGTCATTAAATAATGATGAGCTCCGTGATAAGACCCAGGAGTTTCGCCGGAGAATAAAAGAACACCTGACAGAAATAGATGCAGAAATAGCGGCCAGAAATGCCGCCGCCGAAGAACTTCCCTTTAATGACCTGATGGGTAAAGATGCCATTTACCAGCAGGTAGATAAACTAAAAAAGGACAAGGATAAAAAAATTGAAGAAGTGCTGGAAGAAATTCTTCCGGAAGCCTTTGCCGTAGTTAAAGAAACGGCCCGCCGTTTTAAAGAAAATAAGGAACTCATTTCCACGGCTACTCCGCTCGACAGGGATTTAAGTGTAAAGAAAAATTATATAACCATTGTCCCAGGGACTCCTTCCGGAGAAAATGACAAATCCATTTTTAAAAATAGCTGGACAGCTGCCGGCGGAGAAGTAACCTGGAACATGATGCATTATGATGTGCAGTTGATTGGAGGTGTTGTATTGCACGAAGGAAAGATATCAGAAATGGCAACGGGTGAAGGAAAAACATTGGTATCCACCTTACCATCCTACCTGAATGCATTGGCAGGCGAAGGCGTTCATATCGTAACAGTGAATGACTACCTGGCACGTCGTGACCAGGAGTGGAATGGTACTTTATTTGAATGGCTGGGATTAACGGTGGATTGCATTGACAAACACCAGCCCAACAGTGAAGAAAGAAGAAAAGCCTACCTCGCCGATATTACCTACGGCACCAATAATGAATTTGGTTTTGATTATCTCCGGGATAACATGGTGCATACCCCCGAAGAAATGGTGCAGCGCAAACACCACTATGCTATGGTGGATGAGGTAGACTCAGTTTTAATTGATGATGCAAGAACACCATTGATCATCTCGGGCCCTGTGCCAAAAGGTGATGACCAGCATTTTCATACACACAAACCAAGAATACAGCAACTGGTGCAGGAACAGGAACGCATTGTCCGTAATTGTTTGAACGAAGCCAAAAAAAGAATAGCTGATGGCGATGATGATCCCAAAGGCGGTGGTCTTTTTTTATTCAGGGCGCACCGTGGTTTACCAAAATATGGCCCTGTGATAAAATACCTGAGTGAACCGGGTGTCAGGGTGAAAATGCAAAAGGCGGAGAATTTTTATTTGCAGGACCAGATGCGCAACATGCATATTGTAGATGAAGAACTGCTTTTCCAGATTGATGAAAAAAATAATTCGGTTGACCTGACAGACAAGGGACTGAACATGATCACCAAATCTGGTGAAGACCCTGAGTTTTTTATACTGCCGGATATCGGTGTCAAACTGGCTGAAGTGGAAAAAAGTTCTGCCTCTGTTGATGAAAAGTTGCAACAGAAAGAAGTTATCCTGAATGACTATGCACAGAAAGCAGACCGCATACACACAGTGCAGCAATTATTAAAGGCCTATACCATGTTTGCCAAAGACGTGGAATATGTGGTAATGGATGGCGCCATCAAAATTGTGGATGAGCAAACCGGTCGTATCCTTGAAGGCAGAAGATATTCCGATGGGTTGCACCAGGCTATTGAAGCAAAAGAAAATGTAAAGATTGAAGCGGCCACACAAACGTATGCCACCGTCACTTTGCAGAATTACTTCCGTATGTATCACAAGCTGGCGGGAATGACAGGTACTGCCGAAACCGAAGCCGCTGAGTTGTGGAGCATTTATAAATTAGATGTGGTTACTGTTCCTACCAATGTAAAAATGATCCGTAACGACAAACAGGACCTGGTTTATAAAACCAAACGAGAAAAGTATAAAGCGGTTATTGATGAAATTGAAACCTTGCGTAATGCAGGGCGGCCCTGCCTTGTAGGTACAACCTCTGTTGAGGTAAGTGAGTTATTAGGACGTATGTTGCAACAGAAAAAAATTCCGCACAATGTATTAAATGCAAAACAACATGCCCGTGAAGCACAGGTGGTAGCTGAAGCCGGGTTGCCCGGTGCCGTTACGATTGCCACCAATATGGCGGGTCGTGGTACGGATATAAAACTCGGACCCGGTGTAAAAGAAGCTGGTGGTTTGGCTATAATCGGTACAGAAAGACATGAGAGCCGTCGTGTGGACAGGCAGTTGCGTGGCCGAGCCGGAAGACAGGGTGATCCGGGTACTTCTCAATTCTATGTTTCACTGGAAGATGACCTGATGCGGATGTTCGGCAGTGAACGTATTGCTTCGCTGATGGATAAATTGGGATACAAGGAAGGCGATGTGATACAGCACAGCATGATCAGCAACAGCATTCAGCGGGCACAGAAGAAAGTGGAAGAAAACAACTTTGGTATTCGTAAGCGTTTGCTGGAGTATGATGATGTGATGAACAAACAGCGGAACGCTGTCTATGATAAACGTAACCATGCCCTGTTTGGTGAACGGCTTGCGTTGGATATTGATACTTCTTTTTCTACCGTAGCTGAAGGACTGATTGATTCTTTCAAAGAGCAGGAAGATTTTGAAGGATTTAAAATGGCCTGCATTGTCAATTTTGGTCTGGATACAAAAATTGAAGAAGAAGATTTCAAAAAGGGTGACGTTAATTCATTGGTTGATCAGCTTTATGCAGAAGCCACCGGCCGATACACCCAGCATAAAGAAGAGATGAAGAAACAGGCTATCCCTGTTTTCAAAAATATCCGGCTGACACAAGGCAGCCATATCGAAAATGTAGTTGTTCCTTTCACCGATGGAAAGAAACAATTGAATGTGCTGACCAACCTCGACAAAACACTTAAAACAAGTGGTGAAGAACTGGCAGGCTCCTTGGAAAAAACAATTACACTTGTTGTTATTGATGATGCATGGAAAGAACACCTGCGTGCCATGGATGACCTGAAGCAATCTGTACAGACGGCCTACCTGGAACAAAAAGACCCGCTGGTTATTTACAAAGTAGAAGCTTATAACCAGTTTAAGAACATGAATGATGAAGTAAATAAAGATATTGTATCATTTCTTTCTCATTCGTCTATCCCGATACAGCAGCAGGATGCTCCGTTAAGAGAAGGCCGCCAGCAAAAAACCGATATGAGCCGTATGAAAGCCAATAAGGAAGATGTGGATTCAGCCGGACAACAATATGGTGCTAATGAAAAGGATAAATTTGAACCCGGTGGTGGTGGCGAACCGGCAATAAAACATGAACCAATAAAAGTTGGGCCAAAGATTGGAAGGAATGATCCTTGTCCCTGTGGGTCTGGCAAGAAATATAAACAGTGTCATGGGAAGGAAGCTTAACCCGGTATATATCCAATTTACTTACGCAGTATATTAAATGAAGAAAAATCTTTTTATTGCATTGGAAGGCATTGATGGCAGCGGCAAAAGCATGCAGGTAAAATTATTGGCGGATCAACTGCAGAAAGCTGGTCATAAAGTTTACTCCACCTTTGAACCAACAGATAGCCGGATCGGTTCCATCATCAAAGATATTTTTCACCATAAAATGGAAGCAGACCACCGGGTTATTGCCGGGTTGTTTGTAGCCGACAGGTTAGATCATCTTTTAAATAAAACAAACGGCATCCTGAAAAAACTGGAAGAAGGTTATACGGTTATCACCGACAGGTATTATTTTTCTTCCTATGCTTACCAGGGTACACATATGCCGCTGGATTGGGTGATTGAAGCAAACTCTTTGAGTGCTGACTTGCTTCGCCCCGACCTGAATATTTATATTGATATATCGCCGGATATTAGCATTACCCGGCTGCAAAATGGAAGAAGCACCATCGAACTGTATGAAACAAAAGAAAACCTGCAGCAGGTGGGTGAAAAATATAAAGAAGCCTTTGCGAAATTAAAATCAAAAGAAGCCATATTTATCACTAACGGTAACCGCCCCGCTGAGTTGATTGCAAAAGACATCTGGCAGCAAGTTTCTCAAAAAATGGAACAGCCAAACTCCATTCAATAACTCATTCCTTTTTTACCGCTTATTCAAAGCCAAAACCGGGGACCCGGCAGGATATTGCAGGGGAAAATTCATGCTCAACACTGGCAATTAGGCCGGATTTCCTGTTTTTTGGCAAACTGTGCGAAATCTGCCACTAAAAATTTCTTTTGTGTAAGAAAATAGCTCTACGTTTGGGGACAACTTTTTTTAACCTAAACCAAAAAATCATGAAAAAATTATTTGCCTTATTGGCTATTGTTGGTGTAATGGCATCCTGCAACAACAAAAAGAAAGACGAAAAAAAACCGGATGAGACAACAACAACAACCACCACTACTACAACAACTGAAACTACCCCCACAACTTCTGGTGTGCCCACATTTGCAGATGCGGAAGTGCAAAAATATGTAAATGATTATACTGCATTTGTTTCCTCTTACGTAGAGGCCTATAAATCCAAGGATATGACCAAGGTTGCGGATATGGCAAAAACAATGTCAGACTGGGGTTCAAGATCAACCGCCGTTGCACAAAAATTAGCAGCAAATCCAGATGATGCAAAAAAATTCAGCGACTATATAACAAAACTGTCTGCAGACTTAACAGCAGCTATGCAAATGAAATAAATTAACTGTTCCTCATAAAAAAATCTCCCGTTATTGACGGGAGATTTTTTTTACCCAATTGACCACAAAATCACCGGGCATTTTTTCTCCCTGTAAATAACCTGCATGAATAAATTGACATCTAATGCAGTTATTCTTTACCTTAGAACGATAAAACTAACTGCCGGATGTACCGCAAGACCAAACAAAAAGTTCACGGACTGCTGCACCCTGAAATTGTTGGTGACAAGCGATGGGATAAGATCATCAATATTTTTATTGTTGTACTGATTATCCTGAATGTTTTTGCGGTGATGCTGGAAACGATGCCTTCTATCGAAAGGAATCATGCGGCCATGCGTTTTTTTCATTATTTCGATTTAAATTCTGTTATCATTTTCACCATTGAATATGTATTGCGGGTTTGGAGCAGCAACCATGAAGAAAAATACAAACATAGTATATGGGGCCGTTTCAAATACATGATGTCTCCGGCGGCATTGATAGATCTTATAGCTATCCTTCCTTCTTACCTGCATGCATTTATCGGGCTTGATCTCAGGATGCTGAGAATGCTGAGGCTGCTTCGTTTCCTCAGGTTGTTCCGGTTAACGGCCTACACCAAGCCAGCCCACATGATCAGCAATGTCTTTAGAAAGAGAAAGAATGAGCTGGTACTTAGTTTTATCCTGGCCATATTCCTGATCATTATAGCTTCCTGTGTGATGTATTTTGTGGAACACCAGTACCCTGATGAAAAGACCTCCCTGTTTACCAGCATTCCCCGCACAATCTGGTGGGCAGTGGTATCATTGACCACTACCGGTTACGGAGATATGGTTCCTTTAACAAATTTGGGCAAAGCGATGGCCAGTATCATTATGCTAACCGGTGTTGCATTTTTTGCTTTGCCAGCCGGTATTATCACCGCAGGTTTTATTGATGAATTCCGCCTGAACAGGATTAAAAAAACGCATCGTTGCCCGCATTGTGGTGAGCATATTGAACTGGATGAAGATGATCACCATGAAGGTCATCATTAAAAAAACCGGACAGTATAACCACCAGGTGATAATATTTCTATTTAAGAATTTATCAGAATGCTTTTTTTTGCTTTCAACTGGTATTTCTCCTCGTACCTGTCATTGAGTTGTTTCTGTTTGTCGTCAAGGTTAATTTTCCGACCCTGGATAAATGCATCGGTAACATTACTTGTACTCATATCAAGAATATCTCCTGAACTGATAATGATATTGGCATCCTTACCCGGTTCAATACTTCCTGCCTGGTCAGCCACTCCCATAATTTTTGCCGCATTAAGAGTAATAGCAGCCAGTGCTTCCTCTTTGGTTAAACCGTAAGCAGCAGCAGTACCGGCGTTGAAAGCAATATTACGTCCCCGGGTCTGGTTATCATCATCTGAAATGGCAAACAACACTCCAGCTTTTTGAAGCATTGCTGCTGTTTTATAAGGCTGGTCCACATCATCATCTGTGGTGGTTGGCAAACTATGCATCTGCTGAAGAATTACCGACACATTATGCTGCTTTAATAAAGCCGGTATCTGCCAGCTTTCACTACCGCCAACGATCACCACCTCAAAACCAAATTCTTTAACAAAATCCAACGCCACCAGCATTTGTTTTACTGTATTGGCATGGACATATAGTTTCTGGGCCTTTGTAAAAAGATTTTTTACTGATTCATATTTCAGGTTTGTTTCTTCATGTACAGTAACAGCATTATAAGCTTTTGCCTCCCGGAAAAATGCTTTTAGTTTTTCAATCTGCTCCAATCCTTCTTTTACAGGGTCGCTTTCTGTTCCAGCATTAGGACCACCGGGTCTGCCGCCACCACCCCTTCCAAAACTTGGGCGGGGCATCATGGCTGGCATATAAAGATGCATGCCTTCATCAGTTTTTAATGAAGCATCGGTCCATGTCCATGCATCAAGTTGTACTACGGATGAAGAACCTGCCAGGAAACTACCCTTGGGTACTATATTAGCCATTAATATGCCGTTTGACCGAAGTGTATTGATAACTTTTGAATCTGTATTGTATGCAACGATGGAACGAACATTGGGATTCATGTCTCCGATCTCCGTAGCATCATTGGTTGCTCTTACTGCCCCGATTTCAATCAGGCCCAAAGAAGTTACAGGCAAAATTATTCCCGGATACACCTGTTTACCTTTGGCATCTACCACATTCATTTCACCAGCAGGAATAGAAATATCCTTGCCAACCTTTTCAATTTTCCCGTCACGAATCTGAATAATCCCATTCTCAATTACTGTTCCATTGCCCACATGGATAGTTGCATTTTTTATAAACATCAATCCTTTCTGAGGAGGTGATGGCATTACATTCGACTGCGAATACACTGCAACAGCCAAAGCAGAAATTATCGTCAGAAAAAATATTTTTTTCATTTATAATAAGTTTAGTTGTTATCAATATTGTTTTCCTCAATCACCAAAATCCCGTAACTGTGCGTATGCTCATCACTACAGGTATGTATGACCTGGTAGGATGGCTGTGCGGGAATCGTCGTAGCTCCGCTTCTTTTCTCTCCATTCATTTTTTTCACCAGCCTGTTTCTTTCTGCTTCCACCTCTTTTTGCAACTGCTCATCTTTCTGCCTGTCGAAATATATGGTACCATCTACAATGGTATAAAGCGACTTTGCATAAATGCTTAACGGGTTATCACTCCATAACACTACATCAGCATCTTTACCCACTTTCAGGCTTCCCACCCTGTCACTTACATGCAGCATCTTTGCAGGGTTAATTGTTACCATATCCAATGCTTCTTCAGGAGTTAATCCGCCGTATTTAATAGTCTTTGCCGCTTCCTGGTTTAGCCGTCTTGCCATTTCTGCATCGTCTGAATTGATGGCAACATTCAATCCTACTCTATGCATAATGGCGGCATTATAAGGAATAGCATCTTCTACTTCCACTTTATAAGCCCACCAGTCGGAGAAAGTAGAAGCATTGGCGCCATGCTTCAGCATTTTATCTGCTACTTTGTATCCTTCCAGTATATGAGTGAAAGTATTTACTTTAAATCCCATTTTGTCTGCTACTTCTATTAACCCGGTGATCTCACTTTGTACATAAGAGTGCACAGTAATGAAACGCTTATTATCAAGAATCTCGACCAGCGCATCCAGTTCAAGATCACGGCGGGGAGGGTTCAGACCCGTCAATGGTTTTTTCTCTTTCAACAATTTCTCCCTGGTATCATTATAATCCTTCCATTCTTTTTTATAATCTTTTGCACGGGTAAATGCATCAACAAGTACCTGCTCCACTCCCATTCTTGTATCAGGATAGCGGTTGTTGCCCTGGGTGGAGGCAGAACGCTTCACATTCTCTCCTAATGCAAATTTGATAAACCCGTCGGCGCCTTTAAATTTTATATCATCATCATTAAGGCCCCAACGCAGTTTAATTAACTGCGTCTGCCCTCCAATTACATTGGCTGAACCATGCAGAATATGTGAAGTAGTAACGCCGCCACTTAACTGGCGGTAAATATTTATATCCTCCGGGTTTAAGTTGTCGGCAATTCGAACTTCAGATGTTACAGATTGTGCTCCTTCATTTATTGAAGCAGCAGCTATATGTGAATGCTCATCAATAATGCCGGGAGAAACATGTTTGCCTGTTCCGTCAATAATTCTTGCACCGGGTTCATCCAGGTTTTTACCGATTGCTGCTATTTTCCCATTTTTCAGCAACACATCAGTATTTTGTAAAACACCTTCTTTCTCACTTGTCCACACAGTTGCATTCTTAATAAGTATAGTTTCCTGTTTGGGTTGATGCTCTTCATCCCAACCAAAAGGCATGAAGGGATAAGTAACTTTTCCAACAACCGGAGCATCTTTTTTCTTTATGCTGTCTGTTTTAAATTCTGTGGCTTTTACAAATACTGCTGTCCATGTCAACTGGTTGCCCAAAGAATCTACTCCGGTTCCGTTCCATTCAGTGCCATTGTTTATGCCACTTAATCTTGTGGCGGTAGCTGGCAGTGTGGGTGTTTGTCCCGCCCCTCCAAATCCACCACGACGTTGTGTAGTATCGCCTTGCTGGAAAGATGGTCGTTGCCTCCGGCTCATTGGCGCAAAGCTTAGTTTTACCTGTTGGCCATCAGAACTGAATTTTGTATTCATTGTGTCTTTGGCATACATGCTGACCGTGCTGGTTGTTTTTACATCCAATGTATAATTCTCTGTTCCTGCAGGCGTATTGATGGTAAGGTTATAGATACCGGCAATATTACCATCTTCTTTTACTCCGTATTTAATGCCCTGCACATAATTATAAATGATATTTGTCTTTTCATTAAAGATGGGGCCATTGGTGATTAAGAAATTGGCCATCTTCCCTGCATCAAGGCTGCCCACTTTATCATACACTCCCAATGTCATGGCCGGAGTTTTTGTCAATGCTTCCATGGCTTTTGATTCACTCAATCCATACTCCATGGCTTTGCGGAGATTAGCCCAGAATAAACTTACATTTTTTAAATCAGCAGTAGTGAGACAAAAAGGAATCCCCGCTTTTTCAAAAGCGGCAGGATTAGTAGGAGCCAGTTCCCAATGCTTCATATCTTCCAGCGAAACAAATCTTGCATCGTTGGGATCTTCCACATCCTGTGCCTGCGGATAATTCAACGGAAGAATAAATGTAGCATTGGTTGCTTTCATTTCTTTTATCCGCTGGTATTCGTTTTGCCCTGCTTTAATAATATACTGAACACCAAATTCATCCCCTATGCGGTCTGCTCTTAAGTCATTCCATTTATCACCTGCTTCAAAAATCTGTGGAAGGTTCTGGTTGTCGTTCCATGATTGCAACGTGGCATTAAATCCTTCCAGATAAGGTTTAGTTTTATACCAGGCAGCATCGAGGTAAGTCTGGCGCATTAAAGCAATATACCCCATCATGGAACTTGGGTATGATTGGATAGAAGTGCCTTTATTGAAAGAATAGTTAGCTGACGCTTTTTCTTTTACAATAACGAGATTCTCTTTTTCATTGGCCAATGTAACCACGGCGCCAGTTCCTCTCGCCACTCCATCTTTTACATGAGTCTGCACTGTGCCAAAGCCTGCATCACGCAATGGCTTAGCGGTAGCATCATTTACGGCAAAAACTTTGTACACATCCACATCAGATTTGATGGCCTGATTCCATCCATACGGACCTTTTACATTTGATTCATATTGCTGTTGGGCAAAAAAATTGAAACCCCCTGTTGTTGGCTGTTGACGTTGCGGTGTGCCATAATCCGTGTAGATATCAATAAATGAGGGATAAATATATTTGCCTTTACAATCCACTTCCACTGCCCCTGCCGGAACAGGAAGACCTGAACCAACAGCAGTTATTCTTCCATCTTTAATAACCATAGTAGCATTGGCCAGGGTTGATCCTGCATCCTTAACAATTGTAGCGTTGGTAAAAGCATAATATCCATGGCGGGGATCAGCCACGCCATTTTCAGGAAAAGTAAGCTGTGCAAAAACAGGTGCACTGAATAAAATGCAACAAATTAATGCAGGCCATAAACCAGGTTTTCTCATTGCAGTTTGTTTTTAAAAGAAACCGAATTTAAGCCAATCCGGCATCATTGGGTTTGTGAATTGATAAGTGGTTTCCTTAAGACGGAAAAACCACCTCTATCCTTTCATAAGAACTTTGGTTATCTTTGATTTAAACATTTTTCCTTTTTATGGCTGCAGCCAAATCAATTATTTCGCTTCCGGATTTTAGCCTGTCACCCCGGATAGACCAGGTGGGTGTGGAGGAAAGGGCTTCCCGTTTCACCAAACGAAGCATCAAGAATGAATCGAAGATGAACGGTTTGAAACTGGTGCTGAATATGATAGACCTTACCACACTGGAAGGAAAAGATACCGAAGGGAAAGTGAAACAGCTTTGCTACAAAGCCATCCGCCCACTGGCGGATGATGTTATGCCGGACATCCCATCAGTAGCGGCCGTTTGTGTTTATCCAACGATGGTAAAGGTTGCCAAAAAAGCATTGGGTGATTCAGGAATAAAAGTAGCTTCGGTTGCCACGGCCTTCCCCAGCGGGCAGGCACCAAGAGATATTAAAATAAGAGATACAAAATATGCCGTGAATGCAGGTGCTGATGAAGTGGATATGGTCATCAGCCGGGGAAAATTTCATGCAGGCGAATACAATTTTGTGTTTGATGAAATAGCGGCCATCAAAGAAGCCTGTGGCGAAGCAAGGTTAAAAGTTATTTTAGAAACCGGTGAACTCGGAACATTTGATAAAGTAAGACGGGCAAGTGATATTGCCATGCATGCGGGAGCGGATTTTATAAAAACATCCACAGGAAAAATTTCTCCTGCTGCCACCATGCCCGTTACATTGGTAATGCTGGAAGCGATTCGGGATTACTATTATAAAACAGGAAGGATGGTGGGGATGAAACCGGCCGGCGGTATTTCCAAATCAAAATTAGCTTTGCATTATTTGGTAATGGTGAAAGAGGTGCTGGGAGAAGACTGGTTGAATAATCATTGGTTTCGTTTTGGCGCCAGCAGTTTGGCCAATGATGTTTTGATGCAACTGGTGAAAGGAAAGACCGGGTTGTACCAGGCGGCGAATTATTTTTCGGTTGATTAAACCCCCTGTCCCCCTAAAGGGGAGACTTAGGTTGACTATTCATTTTAATTAATCGCCGGTTTAAGAAAGAAAAAAATTTTTATATGGAATATTTGCAAACAACTGAAGGAATATTAATTAGCTTAATTGTTTTATTGATTTCATTATATATATTATACGAAATAATTAAATCAGCAAGCAGAGGCAAAAAAATTCATATTGAGGCGGTAAAACAAACAAAGCTTCTTATTGAAATTGCAAAGAAAAATGGTGTGCATGCGGATATAATAAACGAAATTATTTATGAAAACATACATAAAAAAGGGGTTAAAATAGATTGGTAGCCCCGAATGTAATTCGGGGAAATAAAAAAAATTGTAGAGCCCCATAGGGACGGCATGTCAGTAGCTCCGGGTGAAACCCGGGGATAAAATGAATGAAATGTTTTCGGAGCCCCGTAGGGGCGATATATCTATGCTGATTAAAGTTAGTACACATCCCCGCTTGGGCGGGGCGAATTGAAGAAGATCAAGTGCTGTAAGAAACCGGGGTGGGTTGATGATAAGCGAACAGAACGATGAAGTGTGCGACTCAACGGACGATGAGTAGAGTTGTTGTCGCAGGTAAAATAAAAAATTAAATATGCCAGTTACGAAAAAGAAGGTTGCTAAAAAAAGTAATACGATCAAACTGAAATTTGATACAAGCTGGTCGTATGCTCCGGCCCCCGAAAGTAAAACTGCTGCAACTATCAATAAGCAATATGATTTGTTTATTAATGGTGAATGGCAAAAACCGTTGAGCAAAAAATATTTTGATACCATCAACCCGGCGAATGAAGAAAAACTAAGCGAAGTAGCAGAAGCTGGAGCTGCAGATGTGGACAATGCTGTGAAAGCGGCACGCAATGCATATGAAAAAGTGTGGAAGAAAATGCCGGCAAAAGAAAGGGCAAAATATATTTTCAGAATTGCCAGGATGGTACAGGAGAAAGCAAGGGAACTTGCAATCATAGAATCATTGGATGGCGGTAAGCCGATCCGTGAAAGCCGCGACTTTGATGTGCCTACTGCTGCTAATCATTTTTTTTATTATGCAGGCTGGGCTGATAAATTGGAATATGCATTCCCGAACCGTTCAACAGAACCGTTGGGTGTAGCCGGACAAATTGCACCTTGGAACTTTCCGTTACTGATGGCCGCCTGGAAAATTGCACCTGCATTGGCAACGGGAAACACCGTAATTTTTAAGCCCTCAAAAACAACTCCGTTGACGGCATTAAAACTTGCAGAAATAATCCAGGAAGCAGATTTGCCTCCCGGAGTTGTAAATATCCTGTCCGGTGTAGGTGCCACAGGTGATGCAATTGTAAGGCATCCCGATGTGAACAAGATTGCATTTACCGGCTCTACCGAAGTGGGAAAAATGATTCAAAAAGCTATTGCAGGAACAAATAAGAAAGTGACCCTGGAGTTAGGGGGAAAAGCGGCCAACATTATTTTTGAAGATGCACCGATTGACCAGGCAGTGGAAGGTGTCATCAATGGAATATTTTTCAACCAGGGACATGTGTGTTGTGCCGGGTCAAGATTATATGTACAGGAATCCGTAGCCAAAATTGTAATTAAAAAACTTAAAGACCGTCTTGAAACACTTATTGTTGGCGATCCGCTGGATAAGAATACGGATATTGGCGCCATCAACTCCAAACAACAGCTTGATACAATCCTTGAATACATTGAAATCGGGAAAAAAGAAGGAGCTGAAATGTACCAGAGCAGTTGCAGGTTACCCGGCAAAGGATTTTTCTGCCGGCCCACTTTGTTTACCAATGTGGCACAAAGCAACCGCATTGCACAGGAAGAAATTTTTGGACCCGTACTGGCAATACTAACATTCAGAACCGATGATGAAGTAATTGAAAAAGCAAATAACAGTCCATATGGATTAAGCGCCGGTGTGTGGACAGATAAGGGCTCCAAAATATTTAATATAACAAGAAGAATGAGGGCTGGGGTTGTTTGGGCAAACACATTTAATAAATTTGACCCCACCTCTCCTTTTGGCGGATATAAGGAGAGTGGTTTTGGAAGAGAAGGTGGATTGCATGGGTTGTTGGCGTATTTGAATCTAATAAATTAATATATGAACGCAGATTATCATAATCATTAAGATTAGTCATGATTTTCTGCGGCAATCATCACAATCATAAAAATCTGCGTTCCTTGTATGGAAAAGATAATCAAAAAATCTTCGCTTACTATCAGCGAAAACGGACTGAAAAAGAAAACGTCTTCTAAACGGTTAGAAGTTTTGAAGACTTATAAAATATACATCGGGGGTCAGTTTCCAAGAACCGAATCGGGCCGGTATTATATTCCAACCAATGCAGCTGGTAAAAAATTAGCTAATGTTTGCCTGGGTTCAAGAAAAGATTTTCGGGATGCTGTTGTTGCGGCAAGAGGTGCTGTAAGCGGATGGAGCGGAAGAGCAGCATTCAACCGTAGCCAGATTCTTTACCGGATGGCTGAAATGCTGGAAGGAAGAAAAGCACAATTCATTGATGAATTAATACAACAGGATTCTACAAAAGGAAAAGCAGAGAAAGAAGTGAACCTTTCTATTGATCGATTGATTTATTATGCCGGATGGTGTGATAAATTTCAGCAAATATTCAGTTCGGTAAATCCTGTAGCAAGTTCTCATTTTAATTTTTCAGTGCCTGAACCAACCGGTGTTGTTTCCATCATCGCTCCGCAAAATGATTCTTTATTGGGATTGGTTTCTGTAATTGCTCCCGTTATTGCTGGCGGAAATACTTGCATAGTGTTGGCATCAGAAACAAAACCTCTTTGTTCAGTAACATTTGCCGAGGTGTTAAATTCTTCCGATCTGCCGGGTGGTGTTGTCAATATTTTAACAGGCAAACCATCCGAACTGGCTTCCTGGTTTGTGGACCATATGGATGTGAATGCAACCATTTATTGTGAAAAGAATGCTGACATACAGAAAATGATGCGGGAGAAATCAGCGCAGAACGTTAAACGTATTTTCTTCTATGATAAAGTGAAATGGGAAACTAATGATGGCCAATCACCTTATTTTATTATGGACACCCAGGAAATAAAAACCACCTGGCATCCGATTGAAAATATTGCAGGCTCAGGAGCAGGATATTAGGACTGTTTAAAGTTGAAAATTTAAGGTTTAAAGTTCTATAACAAAGAAAGATTATCAAAAAATAGAAGATTCTTCAAATTAAAATAACCTTAAATTTTAAACATTGGACCTTAAACAAAAAAAAGGTAAGATATTTGATTAAATCTGATACATGAAATTTCTACTATTAATAGCTTCATCGTTTTTTTTAACAATAGTGCTTGCACAAAGTCAACCCCGCCTGAGTGTGGATACATCCCAGAAAAAACCAGTGGACAGCAATACTGTTATCGTTCATAAAGATCCCCGGCTTGACTTGCTGGTAAAAAAACAGGCAGCTATTAACGAAGTAAACAGCAGGGATAGCAGAAAAACTGACAAGGGTTTCCGACTGTTAATCATCAGTTCAAATAACAGGAATGAAGCGATTGCAGCAAAAACAAAAATTTATACTTATTTCCCTGAACTGAAAGCCTATCTCTGGTACCAGTCTCCTTATTTCAGGGTAAAGGCCGGCAATTTTAAAGAACGGGAAGAGGCCGAATCGTACCAGAAAAAATTAAACAGGTATTTTCCAAAAGGTGTCTTTATTATGAAAGACATCATCGAAATGAAACTGGGAAAAAATCCTGATGACCCCAACCCGTAAGCAGCAAAAATCATTTATCAAATAGTATCGATGAGCCAGCAGGGATTATTTATTTTTGCCTGATGATAGTAAAAATAAAAGCCCTGGCAAAAAAATACGCAACGGAGTTTATTGAAGTCCGCCATCATTTGCATGCCCACCCCGAACTAAGTTACCAGGAATTTGAAACTTCAAAGTTTGTACAAACCAAATTGAGACAATTGGGAATTCCCTTTGAAGTAAAAGCAACAACTGGTGTGGTTGGATTGATCAAAGGCAAAAACCCTGAAAAAAGAATCATTGCCCTGAGAGCCGATATGGATGCATTGCCTATTAAAGAAGAAAATAATATTCCTTACAAATCAAAAAATGATGGTGTGATGCATGCCTGCGGGCATGATGTGCATACTACCTGTTTGCTTGGCGCAGCCAAAATATTGAATGAACTAAAAGATGAATGGGAAGGAACAGTAAAACTAATCTTTCAACCGGGTGAAGAAAAAAACCCCGGCGGTGCTTCCTTAATGATAAAAGACGGAGTGCTGGAAAACCCAAAACCCCAGGCAATACTTGCCTTACATGTAAACACTACTCTTGAAGTTGGCAACTTAAGTTTTAGAAGCGGCAAGGTAATGGCCAGTGCTGATGAATTATATTTTACCATAAAGGGCAAAGGCGGGCATGCTGCCGCACCGCATTTATCCGTTGACCCGGTATTGATCAGTTCACATTTGATAATTGCATTACAGCAACTCATAAGCCGGAATAATAATCCATTTAATCCCTCTGTACTTTCTATTACTTCCATCAATGGCGGCAACACCACCAATATAATTCCAAACGAAGTGAAACTGATGGGTACATTCCGGGCAATGGATGAGGAGTGGCGCTTCAAAGCACATGACTTACTGCGTAAACTTACAACTGATCTTGTTCATTCTATGGGCGGAGAAGTTGGCCTGCGTATTGATGTTGGTTATCCAAGCGTCTATAATAACGAGAAGTTGACGGCTGCCGCCATGGAAAAAGCTTCCATTTATATGGGCGCTGAAAATGTTAGCGAAACAGAGCTCCGTATGGGCTCAGAAGATTTTGGTTATTATGCACAGCAAATACCGGCTTGTTTCTATCGTCTCGGCACCATGAACAAAGCCAAAGGAATCACTTCCGGAGTTCACACTCCTACCTTCGATATTGATGAAAATGCCATTCAGATTGGGATGGGAATGATGGCGTGGCTGGGAAGTTCTGTTTACTTATAACTTACTGATTAATGTTTTGTACCCGGATAACTTCCATCAACTTCATTCGGGCAATATTTGCGTACATTGCACCCCTCTTTTGAAAAGATAGTAGCGAATGGATGAATAAATACTATTATTATGGATAACGATTTGCGCAAACAACAGGCACTTGAATATCATGCCAAAGGAAGGCCAGGAAAAATTGAAGTAGTTCCAACAAAAGAAGCCAAAACTCAAAGAGACCTCTCTCTTGCTTATTCACCGGGTGTTGCCGCTCCTTGTTTGGAAATTGCTGAGAATGTAGAAAATGTTTACAAATACACTGCTAAGGGAAATCTTGTAGCGGTTATTAGTAACGGAACCGCTGTTTTGGGCCTTGGCGATATTGGGCCGGAAGCCGGGAAGCCGGTGATGGAAGGCAAGGGTGTATTGTTCAAAATATTTGCCGACATAGATGTGTTTGATATCGAGATCAATGAAAAAGATCCCGAGAAACTGGTGCAGATTATAAAATCACTGGAGCCAACATTCGGTGGCATTAATTTAGAAGACATCAAAGCCCCCGGATGTTTTTATATTGAAAAGAAGCTGAAAGAACAGTTGCGTATCCCTGTCATGCATGATGATCAGCATGGCACAGCTATTATCAGCGGAGCAGCGTTGTTGAATGCACTGGAAATTCAAAAGAAAAAAATTGAAAAAGCAAAGTTTGTTGTGAATGGAGCCGGTGCTGCTGCCATCGCCTGCTGCCGGCTTTATGAATCATTAGGCGCCCGGCATGAAAATTTTTTAATGTTCGACCGCAAGGGTGTTTTGCATAAAGGAAGAACCGATCTGGATGAATTGAAAACAGAATATGCCGTTGCTAAAGCTGAAATAAGTTTTTTGGCAGCATTTAAAGACGCCGATGTATTTGTCGGGTTAAGCTCGGGCAATTGCGTAACACAGGAGATGGTAAAAAGCATGGCGAAGAACCCGATCGTATTTGCCATGGCTAATCCCGATCCTGAGATCAGCTATGAAGATGCTACATCTGCAAGAAAAGATATTATCATGGCTACCGGCCGCAGCGATTATCCCAACCAGGTAAATAATGTGCTGGGCTTTCCCTACATCTTTCGCGGTGCATTGGATGTACGTGCCACCCAGATCAATGAAGCTATGAAACTGGCCGCAGTAAAGGCTTTGGCCGAATTGACCAAAACACCTGTGCCGGATATGGTGAATATGGCTTACGGTGAAAAGAATATCATTTTTGGCGAGAATTATATTATACCAAAACCACTTGATCCCAGATTATTGGCTACGGTGGCCCCTGCTGTTGCCAAAGCAGCTATGGAAAGTGGCGTGGCACAACAACCCATCATCAACTGGGATAATTATGTCAATGACCTGAATAAACGACTTGGCCTCGATAACCAGGTAATGAGAATTATCGGCAATAAAGCTCGTCGTGATCCCAAACGCATTGTTTTTGCAGAAGCAGATAATGTCAAAATTCTGAAAGCTGCCCAGATTGTTTTTGATGAAGGCGTTGGCTATCCGATTTTATTGGGTGATGAAAATAAAATTAAAAATATTGCTGCGGCTAATGGCATTGACCTGGACGAAATTCCCATTTTTGATCCCCGCAGTGATGCAACGGAAGAAAAAAGAAATCAATATGCTGAACTATTTTTTGCCAAAAGAGGAAGAAGGGGATTCAATGCCTATGAATCAAAAAAAGTAATGAAAGACCGCAACTATTTTGGTTGCATGATGGTGGAATGCGGTGATGCTGATTGTATGATTTCAGGTCTTGCCAAAAACTATCCGGACACGATACGTCCCGCCCTTCATACCATTGGCACGGAGGAAGGAGTAAAGAAAATTGCAGGCATGTACCTGATGCTTACCAAAAGAGGACCCATATTTCTTGCAGACACAACGGTAAATTTTAACCCCACAGCTGAAGAATTAGCGGATATTACTTTAATGGTGGCAAAAGAAGTTCGCAATTTTAATATTATTCCCCGCATCGCTATGCTTAGTTATTCCAATTTTGGCAGCAGCAATTCACCGGAAGCAAAATTAGTTTCTGATGCCAGGAAAATTGTAAAAACAAAAATGCCGGATCTTCTTGTAGACGGCGAAATGCAGGCCAGCGTAGCTTTTAATAAAGAGCTGATGAAGGAAAATTATCCTTTCTGCGAACTGACAGACAAAGAAGTAAACACACTCATATTCCCTAACCTGGCGGCTGGCAATATTGCGTACAACCTGATGAAGGAACTGGAAACTGCCGATGCGGTAGGCCCGATTCTTTTAGGCCTGAAAAAACCGGTACATATTCTTCAGTTAGGAAGTTCTGTCCGCAGTATTTTAAACATGGCAACAGTGGCGGTAGTGGATGCCCAGCAAAAAAGCAAAAGCTCCACCCAAGAAATTGTAAAGCGTTCCAGTTGGTGGAAACGTACCCGCAAAGTCAACAGGGAGATATAAGTTGTTTAAAATTAAAAGTATAAGGTTTAAGGTTCTTAAATTTGTAATACTTTCAAATAATCATTTGTTTGCCAAGAACGCAACAATAAACCTTAAACTTATTAATGACCATCTTTACTGACATAGGCCAATACCTTCTCATGATCAAAGGCATGTTTTCCAAACCGGAAAACGGGAAGATGTATTGGAAAGAGTTTATTCATCAATGTACAGAAATTGGTATTGGTTCGCTTGGCATCGTAGCCATCATTTCTGTTTTTATCGGGGCAGTTTCCACTATTCAAACAGCTTACCAATTGGTAAGCCCTCTTATTCCGCCCTCCACCATTGCACAAATTGTTAGAGATACCGTGATACTTGAGTTTGCTCCTACTCTCGTATGTATTGTACTGGCGGGTGTGGCCGGCAGCCGCATTGCCAGCGAACTGGGTAATATGCGGGTAAGTGAGCAGATAGATGCACTGGAAATAATGGGCATTAATACAAAAACCTACCTGATTCTTCCTAAAATAGTTGCGGCACTGCTCATGATTCCGCTGCTGGTGGTTATTTCCATGTTGCTGGGTATCTGGGGAGGTCGGCTGGCAGGAGTGGCTTCGGGCATTATTTCCGGCAGCGTCTTTGATAAAGGTCTGCTGGAATATTTTATGCCTTATAATGTAATCTTTGCACTTATTAAAGCATATGTATTCGCCTTTATCATTTCCAGTGTGCCCGCCTTTTATGGTTATTACGTAAAAGGAGGAGCATTGGAAATCGGCCGGGCCAGTACAAAAGCGGTGGTAGTAAGTTGTATTCTGATATTATTCGCTGATTATATTCTATCGGCATTATTGTTACCCTCAGCACATTAATTTTCATGATTGAAGTAAAAAATATAAAAAAAAGTTTTGGTGATAAACCGGTAATACAGGATGTCAGTGCCGTTATGAAAGCAGGGCAATGCAACCTGGTCATCGGCACCAGCGGCAGTGGTAAAACTGTGCTGATGAAATGTATGGTAGGTTTATTGGAACCTGATGAAGGCCATGTATTGTACAGTGGGAATGATTTTACCGCAATGAACCGTGATGATAAGACAGAGATTAGAAAAGAGATTGGTATGCTGTTCCAGGGTTCGGCGCTTTTTGACAGCCTTACGGTGGAAGAAAATGTAATGTTTCCGCTTAGTATGTTTACTAAATGGTCGTATAAGAAAAAACATGACCGTGTTAATGAAGTGCTGGCCAGGGTGAACCTGGTTGACACCAATAAAAAATTTCCTGCCGAGCTAAGTGGTGGAATGAAAAAAAGAGTTGGTATTGCCCGGGCCATTGTACTCAATCCCAAATATCTCTTTTGTGATGAACCCAACTCCGGGCTCGATCCGCAAACAGCTTTGGTTATTGATAAATTGATACGGGAAATAACGGTTGAATACAACATCACCACTGTGGTGAATACTCACGACATGAATAGTGTGATGGAGATCGGCAATTACATTTTGTATATGTATAAAGGAAACAAAGAATGGGAAGGAAATAACAAAGAAATCATTTTCAGCAAAAATCAGCGGTTGAATGATTTCATCTTTGCCTCTGAATTTTTAAAAGATGCCAAAGACATGCGGATGCTGGAAGAAACCGGCAAAATTGCCAATGACCGCAACATGGATGAACTGATGGATAAAGATGCTCCCACCCTGGTGCCACCACCGGAGGAAGAATGAGTAGCTGAATTAATTTTCCTCAAGAAACTTACACAGTTAATTCCCTTATTTTTGCTCATCATTTCAAGCGAATACTATGAGCATTCTCGTCAATAAAAATTCAAAAATTTTAGTGCAGGGTTTTACAGGCAGCGAAGGCACTTTTCATGCCACGCAGATGATTGAATACGGCACCAACGTGGTAGGTGGAGTTACTCCCGGTAAAGGTGGTAGCAAACATCTTGACAAACCGGTTTTCAATACTGTGTATGATTGTGTAAAAGTTACCGGTGCTGATGTAAGCATCATTTTCGTTCCTCCTGCCTTTGCAGCCGATGCCATCATGGAAGCTTCTGATGCGGGTGTGAAACTGGTAGTTTGCATAACCGAGGGCATCCCGGTGCAGGATATGGTAAAAGTGAAGAATTATTTATCACAGGGCAATACAAGACTCGTTGGTCCCAATTGTCCCGGTGTTATTACCTCAGGTGAATGCAAAGTGGGTATTATGCCGGGTTTCGTTTTTATTCCCGGCCGCATCGGAATCGTTTCAAAATCAGGAACGCTTACCTATGAAGCTGCTGACCAGGTGGCCAAAGCTGGTCTTGGTGTTTCTACTGCTGTTGGTATTGGAGGCGACCCGATTATTGGCACCACTACCAAAGAAGCCATCGAATTGTTTATGAATGACAATGACACTGATGCTATTGTAATGATTGGCGAAATTGGCGGAGGTATGGAAGCAGAAGCTGCCCGCTGGATAAAAGATAATGGTAATAAGAAACCGGTTGTTGGATTTATTGCCGGTCAAACTGCGCCTCCTGGTCGCCGCATGGGCCATGCCGGAGCTATTGTTGGCGGAGCAGATGATACTGCCGCTGCTAAAATGAAAATTATGAGTGCATGTGGTATCCATGTAGTTAACAGTCCGGCTGATATTGGCAAGAAAATGGCTGAAGTGATACCCCCATCCCCTAAAGAAGCGCATTAATAGCTGCAACATATTAAAAACACTAAAAAGCCTCTCCGTAATATGGTGGAGAGGCTTTCAATTTTTAAACTCTATATACTCCCCTTTAGGAGATGGGGGTTACCTTGATTCACGGATAAAACGGGCCAACTCTTCTTTAGTGCTGCTGAATGTTAATGCATCATTCAATTGGTAGTAGTTTTGCTTATCCACTGTTTTACTGTAAGCATATTTTGCCACTTCCAGCCTGTTGTTTTCAAAAGTAAAAAGCAACATCATATCTTTTACCTGCTGGGTAGTAAAATTATTTTTATCCATAATTGTTTTGGCAAGTGTCAACCGGTTGTTTTCAAACCATTCTTTACTAATTGATTCTTTCGCCATTTGAAAATCCCGGGTATTCATCACATTGCCATAACCATTGTTCCAACCGCCTCCATTGGTATTATCACCACCTTCCTGGCAAGTGCCATCGTTATTGTTGTACCAATCATTTTCAGGTCCAACCCGGTAAGAATCCACAAATACTTTTCCCGACTTACTGATAATAATATCAGTGTGTGAGTCTTTGCTGAGATAAATGGAAGTGCTGTAGATGATTTCGTCTCTGCTGCCGTAACGTTCATTCCTGAAGTTATCAGCTCCATCTCTGCGATCATAGCGTTCATCCCTGCGGTCATCGCCATCATCTCTGCGACCATAATCATTGTAAAAATTCTTTCTTTTTGCTTCCCGGTAAATTCTTACACTATGATATCCTACATTAAGATAATCCAGCGTAACACTGTTGCCCTGCATGAATACATTATGGCCATCCACTTCAACTTTAAATTTACTGCTGGTGTTGATGGTGGAGATACTTAAACCGCTGCCATCATAGGCCAGCAAGGAAAGTGAAAACAGTGAGCTTACTAAAAGAGTAGAAATTTTTTTCATGTTGTTTGTTTTAATGTTACTAATAATTGTTCCTGCTGCTATTATTTCCAAAGCCATGCCATCTCGCCTCGGGCGGGACCAAAATGTTTCAACAAAATGTTAAAGGAGCCGGGCGTCAAAAAATAAAAATTGCGGTTTTATGCAGGAGTGCAGACCAGTAAAAGGTTTCATATATTGTATTAACTACACAATAAATCAGGAAAATATTTTTCAAATCAAAAGAAAATCAGGCTATCCAAAAATCTGATTATTAAAAACTGATTATTTGTGAAATTCCTCCTCTCATAGCATCTTACTGTGTACTTCGTAGCTTAAGCGGAGAAGTATCCCCGCATACTTCTTCGCCCAGCCTGCAAATACTATCAATATTTATAGGGAGGGCCACGAAGTACACAGTAAGATTAATTACCTTGTACTAAATTTAAGCAGCATGAACTTACCATTAACCAAAAAGCTGTTTGTTACCATCGCACTATTCAGCTTATTTACCATGAATTCTTTTAGCCAGAATCCCATTAAAAATTATGAAAAAGAGTGGAAGGCCATAGAAGCCTTTGTCAGTAAAGGCCTGCCTAAATCTGCTTTAACCGAAGTAAAAAAATTATACAACCTGGCTAAAAAAGAAAACCAGGATGCGCAGGTCATCAAGACGCTGGTGTATATGACTACCCTGCAGACTGAAAACCGGGAAGACAATGAAGTATTCTCCGTTGGTGAAATTGAAAAAGAAATTACCGTAAGCAAGGAGCCGGTAACCTCTGTGCTAAAAAGCCTGCTGGCGGGTATGTACTGGAATTATTTTCAGCAGCACCGCTGGCAAATGTATGACCGGACTAAAACGGCAAATTTTAAAAAGGAAGATATTGCTACCTGGGATGCAGAAGATTTTCATAAAAAAATAAGTGAGTTATACCTGCAATCCATTAAAGAAGAAAAATTATTGCAGCAAACAAAGCTGGAACCCTTTGATGCCATCATCACAAAGGGAAATGTTCGTCACCTCCGCCCTATGTTGTATGATTTACTGGCTCACCGTGCTTTGGGTTATTTTGAAAATGATGAAACAGATATAAAAAAACCGGCTTATGCTTTTGAAATAGACCAAGCCAGTGCCTTTGATCCGGCGGCTGATTTTATTAAACGGAAATTCACGACTAATGACTCCTTATCACTTCAGCATAAAGCATTGCTCATTTATCAAAAACTGATTGCCTTTCACCTGAACGATGCCAAACCTGATGCATTGATTGATGCAGACATTCAGCGGATACAGTTTGTAAAAGAAAAATCGGTACACCCGGATAAAGACAACCTGTATTTTAATGCAATCAATCATCTTACCAAAACATATCCAAACTTACCAGCTGCTGCACAGGCATGGTTCCTGGTTGCTTCCTATTACAATGATAAATCTGCCGGATACAAACCACATGGCGATGCTACACACCGCTTTGATAAAATAATAGCCAAAGAAATATGTGAAAGAGTTTTGCAGCAAAAGGATTCATCTGAAGGTAAAATAAATTGCTATAACCTGCTGAATCAAATCAACAGCCTGTCACTCCAGTTCAGTGTAGAAAAAGTAAATGTGCCGGGGCAGCCTTTCCGGGCATTGGTGAATTATAAAAACTTTAATACCCTTTATTTAAGAGTTATCAGGGCTGATGAAAAACTGAAAGAACAATTATTGAACCAGTATGATGAGAAATACTGGCCCACTATCATTGCCGCAAAACCAATAAACAACTGGCAGCAATCATTACCGGCAACCAACGATATGCAGCAGCACAGCACTGAAATAAAAGTGGATGCCCTCCCTGCGGGTGAATATGTGCTGGTGGCATCAAACGATAAAGACTTCAATGGTAAAAAAACAATCATTGGCGCCCGGTTCTTTTATGTATCCGGGATAAGTTATGTAAACAACTCAGATGATTTTTTTGTGCTGAACCGTGATAATGGCCAGCCACTTGCCAAAGCCGCTGTGCAGGTATGGCAACAACGATACGATTACAAGCAATATAAATACATAAAGGAAAAAGGGAAAGCTTATACCACAGATGCCAATGGATTTTTCCGGATGGACAAACCAAAAAAAGATCCGGATAATTATTATAACAGCTATTCATACCAGCTTGACATCCGTCATGATGGCGATAAACTTTTTATGAATGACCTTGTAAATAATTATTACTATTACACGGAAAACAAAGAAGACCCCAAAATCACCACTTCAGTTTTTCTTTTTACCGACCGGAGCATTTATCGTCCCGGGCAAACAGTTTTCTTTAAAGGCATTGCGCTTGTGAGAAACAGCAAAGAAAAAGGCGGCACGGTAAGAAGTAATTACGAAACAACTGTTTTCTTAAGAGATGCCAATTACAAAGATGTTGACACCATAAATGTAAAGACCAATGAATTTGGATCATTCAATGGGAAATTTCAATTACCACAAAGTGGTATGAACGGCCAGTTCAGCATTTACACCAAACCTGATAATGGCTATGTTGGTTTTAAAGTAGAAGAATACAAGCGGCCAAAATTTTACGTAGACTATGAACCCATCAAAGGCACTTATAAAGTAAATGATAAAATAAAAGTTACGGGTATTGCCAAAGCATACGCCGGGAATAATATTGACGGGGCCAATGTAAAATACCGGGTTGTTCGTCAGCCAAGATTTATTTATTCCTGGTGTTTCTGGCGTTGGTGGCAGCCGCCAACCAATGAAATGGAAATTGCTCATGGCGAAGTGAAGACCGATAAAGATGGAAAGTTTATTGTAGAATTTATTGCCATTCCTGATTTAACTATTGATAAAAAATTTGAACCGGTATTTGATTATACTGTTTACGCAGATGTAACAGACATCAACGGCGAAACAAGAAGCGGAGAACAAATGACATCCGTGAGTTATAAATCACTGATGCTGGTAACTAATATTCCCGAAAGCTTACCTGCCGATAGTTTAAAAACATTATACATCCGCACACAGAATATGAATGGTGAATACGAACCGGCAAAAGTGAAAGTAACTATCACCCGGCTAAAAGAAGAAAAAAGATTGATCCGTGAACGCTACTGGGACCGGCCCGACCAGTTTACGATGACAAAAGAAGAATACATAAAAAGCTTCCCTTATGATGAGTATGATAATGAAAGTGATTATAAGAGCTGGGAGAAAGGGCAGGATAGTGTCTTTAATAAGATGGACTCTGCAAGAGAGGATGGAAAATGGAAAATGGAAAATGGAAAATTCTCTCCCGGCTTCTATGTAATTGAAATTTCAACAACCGACAAGAATGGCGAGGAAGTAAAAGATGTAAAATACATTGAACTGTTTGATGAAAAGAGTAATCTACTCAATCGTCCTGAATATTTGTGGACAGGTATTCAAAAAACAACCGTTGAACCCGGCGAAACTGCAAAAGTAGAACTGGGTACTTCTGCCGACAACTTATTTGTAGTACACCAACTGGATCAGAAATCGGGAGTCGGGAGTCAGGAGTCGGGAGTTTATAGTTTTCTAAAATTAAACAATGAAAAGAGAACCTTCTCCTTTGATGCCTCCGAACAAGATCGTGGCGGTTATGGTGTTGGCTGGATGTTTGTCAAGCATAACCGTTTTTACCAACTGAATCAAACGATCAGTGTTCCCTGGACCAACAAAGACCTCACTATTGAATATGTCACATACCGTGACAAAACATTACCCGGCAGCGAAGAAAAATGGAAAGTAAAGATCAGTGGTTATAAAAAAGAAAAAGTAGCAGCCGAAATGCTGGCCAGTATGTATGATGCATCGTTGGATCAATTTTACCCACATGGCTGGACTGAACCATATATCTGGCCTTCTTATTATAACAGCCGCAGTTGGAATGGCTCACAGAATTTTACAAAAATAGAATCAACACAGAAATATATTAATGAACAGGAAAATAAAAACATTGATAAAAGATATGATTATTTATTTAATAATAACAATGGATATTATGGCAATGGAAGAATGTATAAAGAAGTTGCTTTTTCATATATGGCTACCCCTGTAATGGCAATGGATGGGGCAAAGGCTGAAGAAAAACCAAGTGCATTAAATGAAGTTTTAGTTGGGAAAGTCTCTGGGCTAAATATTATCACCAAGAAAGATAAAGATGGCGATGGTGTCGCAGAACAACTTGAGCTTGAAAAAGAAAAAACAAAACAAAACCCTCAAAGCGGTGATATCAAAATTCGTAAGAACTTCAACGAAACAGCTTTCTTCTTTCCCGACCTTCATACCGATTCAACAGGAGCTATTGAATTTTCTTTTACCATGCCCGAAGCATTGACCAAATGGAAATTCATGGCGCTGGCGCATACAAAAGATGCCGCTTTTGGCAGCAGCACCAAAGAAATTGTTACACAAAAGGAATTAATGGTGCAGCCCAATGCTCCAAGATTTTTACGGGAAGGTGATAAAATGGAATTCAGTTCCAAGATCGTTAACCTCACGGATAAAGAATTAACGGGTACAGCACAATTGCAATTGATTGATGCCACTACCAATGAACCGGTTGATGGTTGGTTCAGCAATATGATGCCCAATCAATACTTCACCGTTGCAGCCGGGCAAAGCGAAGCGGTAAAATTCCCGATACAGGTTCCTTATCTTTTCAACAAAGCATTGGTATGGAGAATTGTTGCCAAAGCTGGTAACTACAGCGACGGCGAAGAAAATGCAATGCCTGTGTTAACTAACAGAATGCTGGTAACAGAAACCATGCCTTTGCCAATGAGAGGAGCTGGTACAAAGAATTTTACATTTAACAAATTATTGAACAGTGGCAATAGTGAAACATTACAGCACTATGCATTAACTCTTGAATACACTTCCAATCCTGCCTGGTACGCCGTGCAAGCCCTGCCCTACCTGATGGAATATCCTTATGAATGTGCAGAGCAAACATGGAACAGGTATTATGCCAATTCATTAGCAACATTTATCTCCAATTCATCGCCCCGCATTAAAGAAGTGTTTGAAAAATGGAAAATAAAAGATACAGCAGCATTGATGAGTAATTTGCAAAAGAACCAGGAACTAAAAGCTGTATTACTGGAAGAAACCCCATGGGTATTGCAGGCAAAGAACGAAGCTGAACAAAAGAAAAATATTGCTTTGCTATTTGATATGATAAAAATGAGTGAGCAACTGAACAGCGCCTACGCTAAACTGAAACAAATGCAGAGCAGCAATGGGGGTTTTGTATGGTTCACCGGCGGACCGGATGACCGTTACATCACACAATACATTGCCACAGGTATTGGTCACTTGAAAAAATTAAAAGCCTATGCAAAAGGACAGGATGATAAGTTGAAGGCGATTTTATCAACAGCCATACCTTACCTGGACAAAAAACTTAAAGAAGATTATGATTACCTGGTTAAGTACAAAGTGAAACTGAACCAGGATAATATTGGTTACACACAAATTCAGTATTTGTATATGCGGAGTTTCTTCCCCGAATATAAAATAGCTGCTGCTTCGCAAACAGCTTATAATTATTATTACAAACAGGCGCAGCAATACTGGGTGGGTCAAAGCAAATACATGCAGGGCATGATGGCATTGGCGTTAAGCAGAACCGGTGATGTAAAAACTCCGGTTGCCATTTTAAAGTCATTGAAAGAAACATCCATCACCAATGAAGAATTGGGCATGTATTGGAAAGATCAAAGTACCGGTTGGTTCTGGTATGAAGCGCCGATTGAAACACAAGCCTTACTGATTGAAACCTTCCAGGAGGTAGGCAAGGATATTAAAACAGTAGATGATTTAAGAACCTGGTTATTGAAAAACAAACAGACCAATAACTGGAAAACAACAAAAGCAACAGCAGAAGCCTGCTATGCTTTATTGCTGCAGGGAACCGAATGGCTGAGCAGTGAGCCCCTTGTTGAAATAAAATTGGGCAACAGTACAACCATCAAATCAACAGAAGCAGGACAGGAAGCAGGGACAGGTTACTTCAAAAAAACAATTGAAGGGAAAAAAGTTACAGCGGACATGGGCAACATTTCTGTAACAGTTTCTTCACCCCAAACCAATGTGGGTGTAAGTTGGGGTGGAGTTTATTGGCAGTATTTTGAAGACCTTGATAAAATTACAACGGCCTCTACGCCATTAAAACTAATAAAGAAATTATTCATAGAAAAAAATACAGACCGGGGGCCGGTACTGACACCGGTGAATGATGGGGATAAATTAAAAATTGGCGATAAAATAAAAGTAAGAGTAGAACTCCGGGTTGATCGTGATATGGAATATGTGCACATGAAAGACATGCGGGCATCCTGCCTGGAACCGGTGAATGTATTGAGTGAATACAAATGGCAGGGCGGTCTTGGGTATTATGAAAGCACCAAGGATGCCAGCACTAACTTTTTCTTCAGTTATTTAAGAAAAGGAACTTATGTGTTTGAATATCCTTTGTTCGTTACGCATGCCGGTAATTTCAGCAACGGAATTACCACGATACAGTGTATGTATGCGCCGGAATTTACGAGCCATTCAGAAGGTGTGAGGATAACAGTAGAATGAGGTAAATAATCAATACGCAACATGCAACACTCAAGTCGGAGCGGTATTTGAAAATTGTATATTGATTGTTGAGTATTGATTGTTTATTTTTGGGCATGCAGGTTGACTATCTTATCATTGGTCAGGGTATAAGCGGCACCTGGCTTAGTTATTATCTTCAAAAAGGTAAAAAAAGTTTTATTGTAATAGACAACAATTTTAAAAACTCTCCTTCCAGAATTTGTGCAGGCATCATTAACCCGGTTACCGGCCGCCGGCATGTAAAGGTTTGGATGGCTGAGGAAATACTTTCCTACGCCTGGAACGCCTATAACGAAATTGGAGAAACACTTGGCATTACAGCCATTTCCCAGAAAAATATTATTGACTTTTTTCCCAGTGCCCAAATGCGGCAAAGTTTTTTCCAGCGCATAGATGAAAAAGGAGAATATGTTTTTGACTTCCCGGAACAAAACCATTTCATCAACTTTTTCAATTATGATTTTGGCTGCGGCGAAATTAATCCGGCTTATACCACACATCCTGAAACCGTGTTACCGGCATGGCGGCAGCAACTGAAATTAAATAACCAATTACTGGAAGAAGAATTTGAATTGGGTGAATTAATCATATCAGCAGATCATATCCGGTATAAAGATGTTACTGCTTCCGCTATTATTTTCTGTGATGGCAAAGGCAGTGTTGATAATCCCTATTTTAAACAACTTCCTTTTGCTCCAAACAAAGGAGAACTATTGATTGCAGAAATTCCTCATCTTCCCGAGCAACACATTTATAAAAAAGGAATAGGGTTGGTACCACTTAGTTCGCCGGGATTGTTCTGGATAGGTTCCGGTTATGAATGGGAATTTGAGAACGATGAACCAACAACCGGGTTCCGTGAAAAAACTGAACAGCTTTTGAAAAACTGGCTGAAAATGCCATTTAAAATTATTGATCACCTGGCAGGTATCCGTCCAGCCACATTGGAAAGAAGACCCTTTGTTGGCATGCATCCTCTGTATCCGAACATCGGTATTTTGAACGGTATGGGCAGCAAAGGCAACTCATTAGCCCCATTCTTTGCCCATCAGTTAGTGGAGCATCTTCTTCAGGGTTCATCCATCGTTCCCGAAGCAGATGTAAAACGGTTCAGCAGGATACTTTCCCGAAGTAATTAGTGATTTTCTAAATTATTTATGAAAATAAAAGACCGTTAAAAAAATTAATGAAAAATCAGATGGCAACTATGCAACAAATACCTGGTTTCTTTTCTTGTATTGAAAATAAAAACGGCGGGCAAAATAAATAAGTGTAAGGGTGATCATAGTTCGGATATTAAATTTTTCATAGATACAGGTCGGCTCAGACATTAAATATAAACAACAAATTGTCAATTTGCAAGTCCTGCCAGTATTTTGTCCTTTATTTTACCGGGCTTCAGGGGATCCTGGTTCAATACCCCGGCTACAGCCAGGTACAAATCAGGTAGGGTACGGCTGAACTCCTCCGGGTTTTCAAAAAAAGTTACGACACAAACTGCCCAAAATTCATCAAAGTTAGTTGTGCCATAATCATCCAATAAAAGACTGGCGCCCTGCCGCATGGCCCTGAAAACCGGTATTCCTTTTTTTTGAAATATTGCCAACCTGTTTTTTAATGCCTGGTCCTGGGGATCTGTTTGTCCTAAAAATACATCGAAAGAAACGGCATGGGCCATTTCATGTAAACCCACATTTTCCGAATCAGTATAATTTTCAAACCCTTCCTGAAAATGATTCCATGAAATAGAAATACTTTCCCTGCTCACATGGCCGTAATACAAATCTTCATCCTGTGGAATATGATACTCCTTACTGACAACATGAATGACTGAATAATAATCCATCAGGAAATTTTTCAATCCAAAAGTAACCTGTACTGCAGCCCCGCTGATTAAAACAGGCATGTACTCTTCCGGCAGCATCGAATGAAATTGAAAACTTTTGGACTCCATAAATTCAATTGTCCGCCTCAGAAAACGGCTGCGGAGTTCCGGGCTAAGCGACTTGAAATAAGGATTATACTTATCCAGCCAATTCTCATATTGAATGCTTCTTTCAGAAAGGTCTTCATTAATTTTATTCCTGATTTTTCTTTTCTCAAGCCAGCCGGGGAGATATGCATAATAAACAAGCAGAGCCAAAAGAATAATAATCACAATCAGAAACATCTGCGATTCCGGAAGCAGGTAATGCGGGCTTTTTTCATCCAGTGTTTGTTGAACATAGTATTGTTGCAGCACTGAGTCAACAACAGGAGGTGGCTGTGCAATAGTGGGAATATTAATAGTGTCTTGTGGCGGCAATTTTCCGGATTATTATACGAATATAATATAGAAGGGAATAAATATTACAACAAGTCACCCCAAAAACTCCATGCTGCTCAATCCTTTTTAATTTCTACCCTTTTTATTTCATCCCTTCCATAGAAAACCGGGAAATACATCAGTTCTGCTTTTGCCGGGTTGATGGTGTATTTGCCATTGTATCGTGGTTCCAATTCTATCTCATAGGTATAACTTCCTTTGCTCATCTTCTCAATAAAAATAAGTACCCTGTCACGGAAATATTCCCTGTGCTCATACCATGAGCCATTGCTTTTATATCCGTATGTACATCCGGCAGGAATTGGAATTTCCAGTTGCACGTAGTCTGCATCTTTCAATGCGTTTACTTCCACTTTCATTTTTACTTTTTCGCCAGCCTTCAGTGATGATATTATTTTGCTCCCACTTTCAAAATAACTTCTTATCCTGAAATTTATATCCACTGCCAGTGGTGCCGTGTTAAACACTTGTTGGTATGCGGTAAAATACACCATGCCACCTCCCTGTTTTGTTGCTGTAATATTCTTTGCACCTGGTTTTAATGTAACAGCAAAAGGAAATTTATTTACAGTAAATGTTGTATCTCCCGTAATAACAAGCGAAGCTTTCGCTGTGAAATTTTGATTTGACTTCAATACATCCGGCAATAATGCAGACAAGACTGTTGCAGACTCCACTGTATTTTGCCAATGCCCTTCTTTCCTTTTTTCCAGAAAATACTGTGTGATTTGTTTTTGCTCCTTATCATATCCCGGAATCCGTCCAAGTGTTTTATAAGCCAAAACAGTTGTCGCCATCTCATTACGGTTCCACCAATAACAATTTTCACCCCAATGAAGTCCGCCCGGCATAGTAGCTGTTTTTTTCTTCAGCAACGTTTGAAGTTCGTTTTCGTAACTGAGTTTTTGTTTTTGCAAAACAGATAACATCTGCCATTGCTGATGCTGGGTAAGCGAATCAAAAACAAGTCGTTTAAGAAAAACATTATAATCCATGTCATGTCCCGCTTCATTCAGTGTATATAATGTTTCAAGCAAATCATGCCTGTTCATCTTTGGCAACTGGTTACTTAGAAACAGAAGCGCATTCCGGATATTTGTTTCCAGCAATGCTTCCCCACGCAATTGCAAAAGTGCTCTTGTAATATAATTTGTAATTGTGATATTCGCACCGCTTCCTTCCCACCAGCCCCAGCTACCATCAAACAACTGACCTTTTTGCAATTTGCTGAGCAGCTTATTCATTTCTTTTTCATTGGTAAAATCCTGTTTCAGCGCTTCTCTTATTTTTTTCTCCATGGCAAAACCAGTCAGCTTAGAGGCTGTTTGTTCCATGCAGTAGTAAGGATAATTTTTCAGGTATTCAATTTCATCCAGCAGTAAGTCAAATGTGTTGTTTTGTGCATAGATTTTTATTGAACCTGCATTTGCTTTTGTTTCAACAGTAATAATTGTATCTCCTTCCAGGATATTGAACTGGCCGGTTGTTTCCATTGTTCCTTTCCGCAGCACAGGTATTTTTCTTTGCTCTCCATCGGCAAAGCCATTATCAGCCTTCATACTGAACCGGGCTGTTATTGTATCGACACCCGGGTTAGCAACAATTCCCAGCTCACTGATGGTGGCATCATTTCCCTTAACCGTTTCAACAGAAGATAATTGTTGCTTACCATTCAGACTAAAATCAACCTTGACATTTAAATCAGAAGTGGTATAGTTTATTTTTTTGCCAATGGCAACAGCCGAATCTCCATCAATTAAAAATTGCGGAGCAGATAACTGTGCCAGCATTGGTTTAAATGCTTTCACCAGTTTTGATGCTTTGGTAATTCTGTGTTGCTTATCCATCCCGACCACATAGGTTTGCCAGCTTGTGATGTTATCAGGATAAGTAACGGTAAATTTTGCCTCACCATTCTCATCAGTTATCAGGTTGGGTTTCCAGAAAGCATAATCCCGAAATTCTTCCCTCATCATTTTTGGATTAAAGCCTTTGGTGGTAATGATGATGGCCCCGTTGGCGGCTGTTGAACCGTATATTGCAACTGCCTCGGATCCTTTCAGAAAGGATATATCAGCAATATCATCATTTTTTAAATCATTGATGTTCGGAAGAATAGTTCCATCAACAATATAAATTGGTTCACTTCCCGAAGACAATCCGGCTTCACCACGCAATCTGATAAGGCCACTTCCCGAATTACCAAGTTTAGCAGCAGATTGACTTCTTATCTGCAAACCAGATACTTTGCCAGCTAATGCCTGTGTTAGATTCTCAGAACTTACAGTCGTAACGGAATAACCCAACTCACTTTTCTTTTTCGCAATACCATAAGCTGTAACAACAACTTCCTGTGCCATCATAGAGCTTGCCAGCATTACAGGATTAATCATTGTCTTTTCACCATCAATAACTGTCACCTCCATTTCTACAGTAGTATAACCCACTGCTGCAAACAGTAAAATATATTTGCCAGAAGATAAGTTAGACAAAGTAAATGTGCCATCTGGTTTGCTCATCGTTCCGTATTTATATCCCTTTACTATTACAGATCCACTTGGAATAATATCTCCGCCTTTCGCATCTACAAATTTTCCATAAACCGTTCCGGTTCCAGGTACCATTTTCATTTCAGGTTGCCTGTAAAGTTTGTCTTTATTCTCCTGCTCATTATTATTCGAAATTCTTTGCTGCTCTCTTGCCAGCCTTGCCTGTTCCTGCAACTCAAGTATTTTTTTTACAATTTCATTTGATATTGCATAAACCGGTTTTTCAAATTTCACGCAATAGGCTCCAAAGCTTTCCACTACTATATTCGTTGCGGCCAGGTACCTGAAATTGCTTGTTACCATCACCACTGTATAATTTCCTTTGCTGATATTATACAGCATTTCAACCTTACCCCACATCACACGGTAATCACTTGTTGCATTGTTGTTTTGCAAAATGGTAAAGGCAAAAGAACTATCAAATGGCAATTGCAGTTTTATCCGGCTGTTTTTAATACCATAGCTAGAATAATTGCTTCCTTCCTGTACTAAAAAGGGTACAGCAATTTTTTTCTTTTCATAACTGATAACTGGTAAATCCACCAGTGTATCACCTAATGGCCACCAAACTCCTTTCGGAGAAAGCAATACTTTATCTTTTTGTGAAATCAAAGGAATTTTTTCCAGCCTCACCACCTGAGGAGAAACCCTGTACCTGTAACCCGGTTCGAAAATGAATTTAAAATCAAAATCTCCGGGTTTGTAAAACTGGATGTCTTCGTAAATTGTAAATGGGCCAACGATATGTTCTCCGTTACTTCCTAAATAATAAGCTTTATCATTCTGCCATACATAACCATTATTGTTTCGGTAGTTATTTTCAACCCGTAGGATATACCTGTCAAGCAAATCTTTTTCCTGCCATGTCCAGTAATTTGCCGTATCAGTTACAGAATAATCCTTCGCCTTTTTATCAATATCAAAAACAATATCATGTTTATAATATGGTTGCAGGTAAATGCTATCGGCCTCAACAAACTTATCTTTTAACCGGATGGAAATCTTTGCATACCCGGGATATTGGGAAACTGCATAAACTGACTTATCTGTAACGCCGTTGTAGTACACAAGCTGCCTGTTGATATACAGCAAATAAATTTCCTGTGGCACTCCATTCTGCACTGCATATACTGACACCTGCGGCAACACTTCCTGTATTCTTGACTTAACCATGTGATAATACTTCCCCGGGAAAAGAAATTGATAATAAGGCATTGTGTCCAGGTTAAATTGTTTCCGCCAGCCGGGGTGTTTGCCTAATGAAAAACTTTTTTTTGTAGCAACATCATCAGTTTCAAACCAATCATGCAGTATCGGCTGCTTCCCTTTGAATTTTTGTATATAGGGTGGCTCAGGCACATATATATCTTTTGTAAACTGCGAGTTATAGCTCACGGCTGTCAGATTTACTTTACCCAGCTCTCTTTTCCTGTAATCTTTCACCCTTACCGTAATTGTATCGGTTTGCCCGGGATAAACGGTTGTGGCCCCACCAATTTCAGTTGATCCAAGTTTACTTAGCAAGGCAATATTTTCGTTATTGTATTTCTCTTTTCCCGCCCAATAATATTGCCAGCGCAGGTAATATATTTTATTACCAGGTATTTTATCTTTCCATATTATGTTTTCGTCAGAAGAACTTGCAGAAAAGATTTCTTTGTCCTTATCAAACAGGCTGTAATAAACAGGCACCTTGTTTGGATTACTCAATACAAAGGCTACTGTATCCAATTGTTGAAAACGACTGAACGTAACATTGTAATTTCCCGGCACATCAAAATCCTCCCACTCATCTATTGCTTCGCCATCTGCAGTATAAAATTCATACGATTCCGCTTGCGGATCAACTTTTCCTTCATACGGAAATTTTATAGGAATAGAATCCGTAGTTAAATCCGTTTCCATAAAGCCTTTCATTTCTACTGATTTTCCATTCTTATAAAGCACAGCCTTTATCAAACCATCTTCCAGCTTAATATCAATTTTTGTATCGGACGCAAAATATTTTATCTCCGTTTCCTTTTCCTGCATTTCATTGTTGCTGTTTCTGAAAATAGCTTTCGCAGTCATTTCAAAATCTGCATCCGGAAAACTATCTGTAGGTATCCGGAATTTTGTATCTCCCTCAATCGCCAGTTGTTTTTCCTGTTGCCAGATGGTATCCGGCACAAACACTCTTTCCTTATAGAAACTGCTAATATTGTTTGCCAGCAATACCAGTTTCACCCTACCATCCATCAGGGCCAGCCCGTTGGCATCTTTGGCAGATGCGGTAAACTGCAATGTATCACCTGTATAATATTTTTCATTCCGGCTGCTGATAGTATAAGAAGCCACTTCATCCAGCAGGTAGTCTTCAATTTTAAATTGCCCGTTTAATATTATCTTCTCCTTCCTGTTGCGAAACTGAAGTGTAAACCTTGTATCATTCGGCAACGTATCACCCGTTGCAAATTCATATACAAAAGCACCGGGAGTAACCGGCTTCAGGCTTACCAGCTTGCGACTAACATTACTACTAATATTGTAGTAGTTAAGAAATACATCAACCGTTTGCCTGTATTGTCTTCCTTTTTTATCCAGTAAATACGCCTTGAATTTTATCGTGTCTGATGGAAAATATTTTGGCTTGCTCAATAACACATATCCCTTGCCCTCTGCTCTGTAATTATTTTTTTTATTCTTTCTGTGACTATAATAATTTTTTTTCGCAAAACATTTTTTCAATTTGCCCGGCAACCATGATAATATTTTTCCTGCTTTTGATGATCTGAATCTTGCACTTACTTGTTTTTTTACCGTAGTATAATTTTCTCTTTCAACAGTAAGTTCTGTAAACGATGTGTCACCCGGCACTTCTATCCGAACAAATAATCCATCGGGCTTTTTATTATCAATTACAAATGTGTTTGCTGCTTCGCTATACTTAGCCAACCTGTTATTTACCCAAACAGTTGCATGGGAATAACTTTCCCCTTTTTCATTTCTTATAATCAATTGCGGTTTCACCTGGTTATTGACCACATAAGGTAATACCCCGGTACTGCAATAGTATTTTGCCTCAATCATAGAGTCTTGTACAGAAACAAGCAGGTAGTTCCCAACAGGAATTTTATCATAATTAACCGAATCTGCATGAAAACTCATTACAGGCTCCTGTAACAGGTAGTGATCAATATCTGTGATTCCATGTTTCAGATATTTCTCGGCCGTATCGGCCGGAATATTGTACAAATAAGTCTTATAGCTTTTTTTTCTGGCATCCCGAAGCGATGATTGGGAAAAAACATCTTGATTAAAGAAGCTAAATATGAACAGAAAAATCAGGGCATTTTTCATAAACAGTGTGGTTTGTACCAGGAGGATGCTCTGATTTGTGAATTTACACATCAATTAACATAAGCCATGAAAAAAGCCACTGCTGGCTTATCTTTGCGATTAAGAAATGAAATAAAATATGTACAGAACTCACACCTGTGGCGAATTAAGGATCACTAATAAAGAAACAGAAACCACCCTGGCCGGCTGGGTGCAAACTATCCGTAAATTTGGCGCTATCACTTTTGTTGATCTCCGTGACAGGTATGGAATTACCCAATTGTTGTTTGGAGAGGAACTAAATAAACATCTCGAAGAAAATCCGCTGGGCCGTGAGTTTGTATTACAAGCCACCGGAACAGTAAATGAACGCAGCAATAAAAATCCCAATATCCCAACCGGTGATATTGAAATTGTGGTTACGTCTTTCAAGGTACTAAACAAATCAGCAGTTCCGCCGTTTACAATCGAAGATAAAACTGACGGCGGTGATGACCTCCGGATGAAATATCGTTTCCTAGATCTGCGGCGCAATGCAGTAAAGAAAAATATTGAACTGCGTTATGCAGTAAACCGTGCCGCAAGAAATTACCTGCACCAGCAGGGGTTTATGGA
Source organism: Chitinophagaceae bacterium (assembly GCA_032654705.1). GTDB lineage: Bacteria > Bacteroidota > Bacteroidia > Chitinophagales > Chitinophagaceae > JJ008. Next base: position 119,945 of record JAULAZ010000003.1, on the reverse strand, counting down.
TATTGAAACACCGTTCCTGATTAAATCAACTCCGGAAGGAGCAAGAGATTTTGTAGTCCCCAGCAGGATGAACCCCGGACAATTTTATGCACTGCCACAATCGCCACAAACTTTCAAACAGCTATTAATGGTAAGTGGCTATGACCGCTACTACCAGGTGGTAAAATGTTTTCGTGACGAAGATCTGAGAGCTGACCGTCAGCCAGAATTTACACAGATTGACTGTGAAATGTCTTTTGTAGAACAGGAGGACATCCTGAATATGTTTGAAGGCATGGTGAAATCCATTTTCAAAGAAGTAAAAGGAATTGATTACACCAAGACACTGCCACGAATGACATGGGAAGATGCGATGTGGAATTATGGAAATGACAAACCGGATATCCGGTTTGATATGAAAGTGCTGAATCTTAAAAAACCACCTTCTGTTTATACGGAAAAACAAGACCAATCTTCTTTGATTGACGGAGCTGGCTTTAAAGTATTTGATGAAGCAGAAACCGTATTGGCAATTGCTGTGCCAGGTTGCAGTGAGTATTCAAGGAAACAAATAGATGAATTGACAGAATGGGTGAAACGTCCGCAGATAGGAATGAAAGGCCTTGTATTTATTAAAGTAAATGCTGACAGCACATATAAAAGCAGCATAGATAAGTTTTATACTGAAGAAAAATTAAAAGTCATTGCGGATGCAGCCAATGCAAAAGCAGGTGATTTAATATTAATTCTTGCCGGTGCAGAAGAAAGAACAAGAAAAGCCATCAGCGATCTTAGAATGGAAATGGCCACCCGTTTGGGACTAAGAAAAGAAAATGAATTTAAACTTTTATGGGTGATTGACTTCCCTCTTTTTGAATATGATGAAGAAGGAAATCGCTGGGTGGCCCGACATCATCCGTTCACTTCGCCGAAGCCGGCACAGATTGAAACGATGATCAATAATAATCCTGCCATTGATAATGCTGCTGATTATTTGAAACATCCTTATGCCAATATCAAAGCCAATGCTTATGATATGGTGTTGAACGGAAATGAAATTGGCGGAGGTTCAATAAGAATTCATCAAAGAGAATTGCAGGAAAAAATGTTTGCCGCATTAGGAATGGATGCAGCAGAACAACAACATAAATTTGGTTTCTTACTTGGCGCTTTTGAATACGGCGCTCCACCACATGGTGGTATTGCATTCGGTTTCGACCGGCTTTGCGCCATCATTGGCGGCAGTGAAAGCATCCGTGACTTTATTGCTTTCCCGAAAAATAATTCAGGAAGAGATGTAATGCTGGATGCACCATCTACGATTGATGAAAAGCAGTTTGAGGAATTGCAGATAAAGCTGAATTTGAAAAGATAGCACACGATGACACAAATTAAACAGATTAACACAGATTTTTATGATACCAGATTTTCAAAAACTAATGTTGCCATTACTTAAATTCACAGGCGACCAAAAGGAACATTCAGTTTCTGACGCAATTCAGTTTTTAGCGGAAGAATTTAAACTTAGTCAAGACGAGTTGAATGAATGGCTCCCAAGTAAAACACAGAAAATTTTCTATAATAGAGTATATTGGGCAAAAGCCTATCTCAAAATGGCAGGGCTTGTTGAAAATACTCGAAGATCATATTTTAAAATAACTCAGTCCGGCCTTGGAGCATTGAAAGAAAATCCAGAATCAATAAATATCAAATATCTTAGAAAATTTCCGGAGTTCGATTCTTCAAGAAAATTTTCAGGACTAACCTCATCTGTTGAGAGTGATAAGAAGGAAGAATTAAAAGGTGAAGTAACCAATATTGCTAATTCATCTATTTTTAATACTCCTGAAGAGTTAATTGAATCGGGATACCAAAATATTCGTCAGTCTTTAGAACAAGAAATACTTTCTAAATTAAAAACAATCCACCCTTCTTTCTTTGAAAGAATTGTAGTAGAACTGTTAGTAAAAATGGGCTACGGCGGTTCTATTGCAGAAGCTGGAAAAGCCACCCGATACACAAATGATGAAGGCATAGATGGAATTATAAAAGAAGATAAGCTGGGATTAGATGTTATTTATATTCAGGCAAAGCGTTGGGAAGGAACTGTCTCCAGACCAGAAATACAAAAATTTGTAGGTGCTTTAGCAGGGCAAAGGGCCAAGAAAGGTGTATTTATTACAACCTCAAACTTTTCAAAAGATGCGGTAACGTATGCAACACAAATGGATGTAAAAATTATTTTAATCGACGGCGAAGACCTTGCTCAATACATGATTGATTATAACCTCGGTGTTTCTGTTCAATCAACTTATGAAATAAAAAAAATAGACTCTGATTATTTTGAAGAAGAATAATCAGGGCTGAAGCCCTTGGGAAAATTATTTTACTAACCCCGGCCTTAAGGCCGGGGTTAATCACTAACTGGTTATTGGGCTTTAGCCCTGAACATTGACTTATGAATTCAGCAACTGCTTCAAAACCATTGTAACCTTCTCCGCATTCGGAAGCATTGCCTGCTCCAAACCAATATTCATCGGTACAGCAGGCAGGTTTAATGCACCAAGCACTTCGACTGCTGCATCAAGAGAATGAAAACAATGCTTGGATATTCGTCCGGCTAATGCTTCGGCAAAAGAATTGTTCTGTTGTTCCTCTGTAAGTACCAAACATTTGCCGTGTGCTTTTACTCTTTCAAAAATCAATTCTTCATCCAATGGGTATAAAGTTCGAAGATCGACCACTTCAATCTGCTGGTCAAATTTCTTTGCAGCAGTTTTTGCCCAGTACACACCCATGCCATAGGTAATCACTACGCAGCTTTCACCATTATTCATTTTATTTTTATTAGCCTGCAAAACAATATTTGCTTTGCCAAAAGGAAGAATATAATCTTTGGAAGGCTCTGGCATTTTTGCATCTTCCGTACCAGGAACTTTGCTCCAGTAAAGACCTTTATGCTCCAGCATCACCACAGGATTAGGGTCATAGTAAGCCGCTTTCATCAGTCCTTTCATATCAGCTGCATTGGAAGGATAGACCACTTTAATTCCTTTTAGGGAAAGAACTGTTGTTTCCACACTGCCGCTGTGATAAGGGCCACCGCCACCATACGCACCAACAGGCACACGAAGAATCATAGAAACAGGAAACTTACCGCAACTGAGATAGCAACTTTTGGAAATTTCTGACACCAGTTGATTAAAGCCCGGGTAGATATAATCAGCAAACTGTACTTCTACAATTGGTTTTAGTCCAACAGCACTCATTCCAACAGTTGAACCTACCACATATGCTTCCTGTATGGCTGTATTAAACACCCTATGCTCACCAAACTGATCGGCCAGTGTTGCCGCTTCACGAAAAACACCGCCTAACCTTTTGCCCACATCCTGCCCGTACAAAATGGCTTCAGGGTGCTCTTCCATTATTTCACGAATTGCGAACAAGGCAGCATCCACCATCATAATTTTTTCAGCGCCGGCAGGGTTCCGTTGTCCTTTCTCTTCTGTAACAGGTGTTGGAACAAAAACATGGTCTTCAACAGTTGTAATATCCGGTTCAGGGGCAGCTACAGCTTTTGAAAAATTATCAGCCACCAGTTCAGCAGCATCTTTCTCCAGTTGTTTAATTTCTTCTTCGCTCACTCCCCTTTCCGGTAATTTTTTTCTCAGCTTTGGATTAGGATCATGTTTAAGATGTTTTGCCCAATCGTCATCAGTTCTGTAAAAATCTTTTCTTACACCACTGGTGTGATGTCCAAGCAATGGCACCTGTGCATGTACGAGGTAAGGTTTTCTTTCCCGGCGTACAAATTCACACACTTCTTTCATCACCGAATAAGATGCTTCAAAATCACTTCCATCCACCTGTACCCTGTTCATTCCTTTAAACCCCGCGGCAAACTCAAAAGCATTCATAGCTCTTGCTTCTTCAGCCGTTACACTAATGCCCCAGTTATTATCCTGTACTAAATAAATTATTGGTAATTGCTTCAGCACAGCAAATTGAAAGGCTTCACTCACTTCGCCTTCTGTAATACTGGCATCACCCAATGAACAAATTACAATGGGCAGTGCTCCATCCTTACCCTTATTCAATTTTTCCGAAAGATATTTTTCAATATGATGAAGCCCCTGCGCAATGCCTGTTGTTGGAATGGCCTGCATGCCCGTGGCACTACTCTGGTGAATGATTGTCGGCTTACCAGCTCCGCGGTAATTGGGATGAGAATAATATTCACGGCCACTGGTAAAAATATCATTTCCTTTTGCCAATAGTTGGAGCATTTGTTCATAAGGAGTAAAACCAAGACCCAGGATCAAACTTTCGTCCCGGTAATAAGGGCTTACAAAATCCTGAGGCTGCAATTGAAAGGCCGTAGCCAGTTGTATTGCTTCATGTCCCCGGGAAGTTGAATGTACATATTTACAAATAGAACGATTAGCCTCATAGGTTTCTGCCATGATTTTTACCTGGCTCATCAGGCGATAGGCTTTCAATAATATGGCTGTATCAATCATGCTTGGCAAATTTAAGGGAAAGCCAAGCCTGGTAAAAGAAAAGCCCTTTGCAAATGCAAAGGGCAGTAAATAAGCAGTTAGATTTATTGCTGCACTGAATTTTATTTCACTTCAAGGGTAAACATACTCTCATCCTCAATAAAGCCTTCCAGCTCATCTCCTACTACTACTTCACCTACGCCTGCCGGTGTGCCTGTAAAAATTACATCCCCGATATTAATAGAAAAATAATTAGAGATATAAGCAACAATCTTATCAAAGCTGTGAATCATGTTAGAGGAGTTACTCTGCTGTACCAGTTCTTTATTTTTATACAAACAAAAATTAATATCCTTTTTGTTCTTTATACTGGCCAATGGGATCCATTTCCCGATCACCGCAGAATTATCCCATGCTTTGGCTTTTTCCCAGGGCAATCCTTTTTCCTTTAATTCATTCTGAATATCCCTGGCCGTAAAGTCAATGCCGGCTGTAATGGCATCATAATATTTAGCGGCAAATTTTTCCTGAACATATTTACCGTTTTTACTGATACGAAGTACCAGCTCACATTCATAATGCAATTCATTGGTAAATTCCGGGTAATAAAAAGGCGTATGTGGCTGCAGCATAGCACTTTTGGGCTTCATAAAAATTACCGGTTCATCGGGAATTTCGTTGCCCAATTCTTCAGCATGCGCCGCATAATTACGGCCAATACAAAAAATTTTCATAAATAGGAACCGTTTTTAATAAATACACCGGATACAATGAAACAGCTGTTCATCCCATGCATTCAGGCCATCATTATGTCAATTGGATTTTAAGAAAGAAAGGTCGGGCTGCTAAAATAAGTAATCAATCTGATTTATCATAGTGAAAACGCCTGATTATTTACCTGGTTCATAGCGGCTGTAATTCCTTGCAGGGCAAAGGTTTCAATTACTTCTGTTGCCTTTTCAATCTTAAGTTTCACCAGGGCTTCTTCCTCCTTTTTCCATTTCCCTAATACAAAATCGGATTGATGGCCTTTTGGATAGTCGTTCCCTGTTCCAAACCGGAGCCTGGGATAATCCTTGTTTCCCAATACTTCCTGCAAACTCTTCAAACCATTATGCCCGGCATCGCTGCCACCGGGACGCAGTCGAAGTTTATCCAATGGCAATGCAACATCATCAACGATGACTAAAATATGCTCCAAGGGAATTTTTTCTTTATCCATCCAGTATTTAACTGCCTTTCCGCTCAGGTTCATAAAAGTGGTGGGACATATACAAACAAAAGATTTTCCTTTACATTTTACACCGGCCACATAAGCAAGCCGGTCAACCCGGAAACTTACCTGGTGTTTTAATACAAAAGCATTCACAACATCAAAGCCGATATTGTGTCTTGTATGGGCATATTCATTGCCCACATTTCCCAAACCAACAATCAAAAATTTCATAGCTGGAATCAATATTCAAATATCGGTGTAACAAAGTAAAAAACCCGTCCTGATTAAATCGGGACGGGTTTCTTTATCAATATTAAAGGAGTTTATTTTTTCCCTTTTACCGGAGCTTTTGCTGCGGGTGTGGCAGCTACAGCGGCAGGGGTACCGGCGGCAGGGGTAGTTCCTGCAGCGGGGGCAATTGCGCCGGCAACAGGAGCAGCGGCTTCTTCCTGTTTCAGTTGCCTTGTCAATGATACTGACGCAACAGGAATACGGGGAGAATTCAATATCTCATAATTATCTACTTTCACATCTTCTACCCGGATATTTCCATTTAATTCCAGTTCCGCTACATTCACCTCAATCTGTTCTTTAAGGTATTTTGGATAGGTTTTTACTTTAAGCGATTTCATTTTGATAATCAGATTACCGCCATCTTTTACACCTTTCGCTGTTCCTGTAAACTTCAAAGGAATATCAGCAATCATTTTCTTGTCATCAACCAACTCCAGCAGATCAATGTGGATCAGTTTTTCATCTATTTTGTCAAACTGCAGATCCTTTAAAATTGTTTTGTAGGTTTTCCCTTCCAGTATTACTTCAGCAAATTGGAAACTGGGTGTGTAGATCAGGGGTCTGAAAGCTGCAGCAGGAGCATGAAAATTGATTTCCTGGGAGCCGCCATAAATTACACCGGGCACCAGTTCCTGAGAGCGGAGTTGGCGGGTGGCTGTTTTCCCGAATCCGGTCCTCAGTTTACCTTCGATGGTAATTGTTTTCATTTTTTATTATTGTTTAATTGTTTACGTTCTTAAATTCTGTTTGTCCGATCTCCTGACTCAAGACTATCGACTCCCGACTCATTTGTCTCTCCGCTGCGAATGAATAAACAGGCTTGTTATACTTTTATTTTCAAACGCATTTCTGATTGCAACAGCAAAAAGTTCCGCCACACTCAGCACTTTTATCTTAGCGCTTTCTTTCTTCACCGGTATAGTATCACAAACTATCAGTTCTTCCAGCACACTGTTTTCAATATTCTCGTATGCCTTTCCACTCAACACCGGGTGGGTTATTAAAGCTCTGACACTTCTTGCCCCTTTTTCTCTTAATAAACCTGCACTTTTTGCCAGTGTGCCCCCTGTGTCGCAGATATCATCAATAATGACAACATCCCTGTCCGTTACATCGCCAATTACCACCATGCTTGCAATCTCGTTGGCCCGTTTCCTGTGCTTATCACAAATCACCATTTCTGCATTGAAATAACTGGCAATTTCCCTGATACGATTAGTTGCTCCTACATCGGGGGCGGCAAAGGTAAGGTTTTCCAGTCTCAGATTTTCAATGTATGGGATAAAAACTGCATGACTATCCAGGTGGTCGACTGGTATGTCAAAATAGCCCTGGATTTGTGGAGCATGCAAGTCCATCGTTATAATTCTGTCAGCACCGGCAGCCACTAACATATTGGCCACCAGTTTGCTCCCAATAGCTACCCTGGGACGGTCTTTTTTGTCCTGGCGGGCATACCCATAGTATGGAATAACAGCAATAATTTTATCGGCTGAAGCCCTCCTGGCTGCATCAATCATCAGGAGCAGTTCCATCAGGTTTTCCGCCGGGGCAAAAGTACTTTGCACCAGGAAAATATAATCACCCCTGACACTTTCAAGGAAAATAGGGCTTATTTCGCCATCACTAAAACGCTGGATATTGACTTTGCCCAATTGAGTACCATATCTTTTACAGATTTGCTCGGCCAGTTGCTGTGAGCCGGTTCCGGAGAAGATTTTAGCAGTTTGCATGGCTTAAAATGTGCGGCGAAGATACTACTTCAAAAATCTCCTTTGAAAAAAAATAAGCCAGTAACTTTTTTACCAGTCCGGAAGATAACTATGGCCGGATTTGCATACCTGTTACCAATAACATCAACAAACAACAGCTTATTTGTTATTTGAGGTATGCCATATTTTTTTCCGGGCTTTCGCTTTTTTGCGGCGACCTGGTTTCTTTCGTCAGTTCCTTGGTTGAACTGGCATTGCAACTGTAAAAAAGAGAAGAGCAAATAAAAACAGAGCACACCAGTGCTACTGCGTAAACAAAAACAAAAAATAGTATGGGATGCAATGATCCCATTGGAGTAAAGGCTTTGGTTTTCATAGATGCCAGATTTTAATTTTTCAAAAAACAGTTCTCTGGCGGCTTGTGATTAATTACTAAAAGTGGTGTTGACAGGAATAAAATTATTGGCTAATTTGGTTCTATGCAAGAGCACAAGTACTCAATTAAACAATGGTCAAAAGACGACAGGCCGAGGGAAAAATTACTATCAGCCGGTGCAGAAAATCTCAGCAATTCTGAATTACTGGCTATTCTTATTCACAACGGCACCCGGCAAAAAACAGCTGTGGATCTTGCAAAAGAAATTTTGAAACTGGGAAAGGATAATTTGAGTGAACTCGGAAAACTGTCAATAAAAGAATTGATGAAAATAAAAGGGATTGGCGAAGCCAAGGCAATCACCATTGCGGCAGCGCTTGAATTAGGGAGAAGACGCCAGGTGGCTGCACCGCTGGAAAAAAGTGCAGTGAAGAGTAGTGGAGATATTGCCAGTTACCTTCAAACCAAACTAAAAGATAAACGGCATGAAGTTTTTGCTGTGCTTTTCCTTAACCGTGCCAACAAGATTAATCATTTCGAAATAATAAGTGAAGGCGGCATCACAGGTACGGTAGCCGATCCAAGAATAATACTTCGAAAAGCATTGGAGGAAGATGCTGTAAACATCATTCTTTGCCACAATCATCCATCCGGCAGTTTAAAACCAAGCAAGGCCGATGAAGAACTGACCAGCAAAATAAAAGAAGCTGCCAGTTTCTTAGATATTAAAGTGCTTGACCATGTAATAGTAAGCGAAGAGGGGTATTACAGTTTTGCGGATGAAGGATTGTTATAGATGCTGGATACTGGATGCTGGATGCTGGATACTGGATGCTGGATACTGGATATTAGATATTGGAAAAACAAAAATTATGAGTTATAAGAAATTACAAATATGGGTTTTGGCAAGAGAAATTGTTATCGAAGTTCATGAGATGACAATGAAACTTCCAAAATTTGAAATGTATGAAGAGGGTTCGCAAATCAGGCGATCGAGTAAAACAACGAAAGCCACTATTGTTGAAGGCTATGGAAGAAGAAGGTATAAACAGGATTGGATAAAATTTCTTGTATATGCCCTTTCGTCCAATGATGAAACGATGGATCATTTAGAAAATTTGTGGGATACAAAATCTCTTACTGATGAAGCAATTTTCATCGTCATTAAAAATAAAATTGAGATCCTTGGTAAAATGCTGAATGCGTTTCTAAAAAGCGTAGAAGAACAACATCAATCTCCAAAATAAAAGACTGTTATTTATCTAGCATCCAGTATCCAGCATCTTTCCTCTAAGCCTGCGCCGTTGGCCCTCCAAAATTCAGAGGCAATTGGGTTTCCTCGAGGTCTTTAATCAGCCCATTCATTGATTCATATTTATGAATATTCTCCATCATAGCTTTCATAAAGCGTTTGGCATGCTGGGGTGTAAAAATAATTCTTGACTTAACCTTGCTCTTGGGAGTACCCGGCATCACATTTACAAAGTCAATCACAAATTCTGCATGAGAATGAGTGATGATGGCCAGGTTGGCATAAGTGCCTTCTGCTACTTCTTCTGAAATTTCGATATTTAGCTGGGTAGGCTGTATATTCTGTTGGTCCATAATTTAAGATTAAACACAAAAGTAGTTTTTTGTCTCAGGATAACTTCTTTCGGGTTTAATAAAAAAAAAGAGGTGTCCCTATAGGACAGCCTCTTTTTCTTTTATAAAATGAAATAAGAACTCTATTACCTTATTACCTTGGACCTGTATATTCCCATTTCTCATCAAAATAAGTACGAATACCTGGCATTACACTCGGCTGATACATAAAGTATTTAAGTAAAATGTCTTTGTTACCCTGAACAGCATTGGCACCGCTTGGATCCAGACCCAAACTCCTTGAGTTGGATGCTGCATATGTTGGTGGTCCAGTTCCTGTAGCCGGATTTCCCAATGATGTTGCACCACCACGGGTTGGATCGCCATAAAAATTACGAACCCAGGCAACCGTATTTGTTGCAGGATCAAAATTTATTATTATTCCCATGCTGCCGTAACCGGAATGTCCGCCTGCACTCAATATCGGGTGCCCGATAGTACCCCAAATTGTATTATCAAATACAATACACTCTGTAGCCCCTGTAGTAATCAGTTGGGCTTCCCAAGCGCCGCCATGAGCAGTAACAAATGGGTCATTAACCGGAGAAGATGCTCCTGCGTTGTTCCACTGAATAAGGGCCGGGTTTGCTAAGTCAATCATGGGCCCTGTTACAGCATAGATTCCATCCCATGCATTTTTAGCACCAATCTCAATTACAATCGACTTGCTCTCAGATATTTTTCCATCTGCAGAAACAGAGGTAATAGTGAAACCCAGACCATACAAGGCACTTGGATTCAGCAAGGTGGCATTTTGAATTGTAATATAAATTGGCTTGGCAAATTCGCCGTCTTTAAATTGAAAAGTGAATGTGCCTCCCATACCTCCTACTTTCTGTACTTCTGCCTGGATAGTGTACCATGCAGTTGGTAAATTGATATAAGCTGGATTGGCAGCCCTTACTGCTGCAGTGTCATCCTTTACAACTACAGTTGTAGTAGCCCGTAAAGCATTATTGTTTGGCACATCTCTCCGTAAATCACAGACTAAAATTTGCTGGGGCGTATTTACAAAATCAATTGGATTCTTTTTAAGTGAAGCCGGAGTGCCCCCACCCAGGATTTTTACAAAAGTGCTACCCTCGTTTTTTAAAGGAGTCACTTCTTTCTTTATGCAGGAGGCAAATGCCAGCGCAATAAAGATTATGCAGTAGATAGAAAGTTTCTTATTCATTGTATTATATTTTAATTTATTAGATAATGAATAATATTATTGATCCCACCAGACTTTAGCATCAGGCGTATCCCCACCAGGTAAAGCAGCAGCAGCAGCAGTTACATTTGCTGTGTTTGATCCGTAGGATGTTTGCCCGTAGGTGTATCTTCTCGGTATTTGGTGAGAAGTGTTTGTAGCATCCGGTGCGGGAGTCAATACCGGCCATCCGGTTCTTCTCCACAGGCTCCAACCTCTGGTTCCGTCGGGATAACAAGCAATATATTCCTGGATAGCAATATTTTTTAAATTGGCGGCAGTACCCGCAGGTGCGCTTAATGCAACAGATGCCTGGGTGAAATATCCAGCTGCAGGAGCTGATAAACCCCATTGGTCAAAAGATGCATTGATTCCTTGCTGATATACTGAATTCATACTTTCACCAGTCCAGCCTCTGTCTGCAGCTTCTGCCCTCGCAAGGAAAGTTTCAGCAGCAGATAAAACTACTACTGTTCCATTCTCAGGACGGAAAGAAGCTTTCAATATGTAAGCCCAATTTGGATTGGCGCTTGTCCAGGGGTCGATATAAGTTCTGAGTCGGCCATAGGGAACTCCCTGTGCAGATGAACCAAAATTAGTCTGGCGGCCATCACCTAAAGATGACATCAGCGTAGTCATTGGTTCGCTTTCTCCATAATCTTTCCGGCCATCATATAAACTGTACCAGGGACTCTTAAAATTTCCTCCCGGATATACAACTTTAAAATTATCGGCATTGGCTGTAATATATCCATCAGGATGATTCAATGCAAGGTTAAACTGAACTGCAGCATAACCACCGGCAGCAGGAAATTTTTTGCTTAGCTGCAGGGCGAGTCTCATACGTAATGAATTGGCAAATTTTTTCCACTTTGTCACATTGCTTCCATAAATAATATCGCCACTAATAACTCCACTACCACTGAATTGATTAACTGCACTACCAAGCTCAGTTAACATTCCGGTATAAATATCAGACTGCTTGTCAAATACTGGTGTACCATTTCCCAGCAGCGCTTGTGAATAAGGAACATCGCCCCAACTGTCAGTAATGGTACTGAAAATATAGGCTTTCAGTATCCTGGCAGCAGCCGTCATATTCGGATTGATGTTAGAATTGATTATATTCTGAAGATCATTAAGATTACCACTATAATTACCTTCAAAATTTAACTGAGGGAGTGAATATAACGATACATCAGTATACTGTGTTTCAGAGAAATACTGGCAATACAAACCACCCCTTGTCTGACTTGCATATCCGGCAATACCTGCCTGAACTTGTGTCATCAGGGCTCCGTAGATTGGAGTTCCAACAACTCCAGGGTTAACATTTGTGTTACCAAAATCTGAAGAGAATTTTTTACAACTTGTAAAAAATAATCCTACAGAAAGCAACAATATTGTTATCCTAAGAATGCTTATTTTTTTCATTTTAATCAGGTTTTTTTTTAAAAAGAACTTTTAGAGTCCAAGTTTCAGGTTAACGCCCCATCCTCTTGTTCCGGGTAAATTTCCTCTCTCACCACTCACATTACTTATTTCTGATGGGTCAAAATCTTTTGTTTTTGCATAGATCAACACCAGGTTCCTGGAAGTTAAAGAAAGAACAGCCCTGTTTGCCCATTTTTTGGTGAAGCCCCATTTATCAACCGGCAAATTGTATCCAAGAGAAACCTCCCTGAGTTTAACAAAAGTCAGATCATATACAAAATCATCAAAGGCCCTGTTATCATAAAGACTGTGAAAATAATCCTGGCCATCCACATAATAATCTACAGCATGACCTGCATTATCAACACCAAATACATGTACGCCTCCGCCAGAAGATACCGGGTCTCTTATTGGATTTCCTTTATCATTGATTGTAGCTGTTCTTGCAGTCAGACCTGAATAAGATCCCCACATATCAGAAAGAGAAAAGAACTTGCCACCAATTTGGCCGTCAGCATTGGCGTTTAAAATAAATCTTTTATATTCCAATGACATTTGTGCGCCAAAAGTATGTTTTGGTAAAACACTGCCATAATTATGAGCCGGGTCATTTACATAATGGCCACTTGCATCAAGTACTGGCATTCCATTGATACGCTTCATGGCATTCCCATAAAGCATCCCCCAGTTTTGACCAACCTCATGAAGCATGTATGGGCCGGTTGTTCCCCAGCCACCATCCAAACCTGCAGTTTTTGTAATTCCAGGTCCCAAATCAACTACTTTATTACTAGCTAGTATTCCCCACTTGGCATTCAACTCTAATTTCAGAGATTTTCCCCAAATAGGTTTTCCCATTAACTTAAAATCCATTCCTTTCTTGGTTATCTTTCCTGCATTTGTCAGGAGAGATGTGTAACCGCTGGCCCCATTAATTGAAAGGGTGGTTACAAAATCTTTGTCACTTCCGTCCCAGTAAGTAAATGAAGCGCCCAGTCTTCTTTTCAGAAATTCCAGGTCAATTCCAAATTCTTTTTGTTGAGTAACTGATCCATGAATCTTAGGATCAACTAACTGGTCTGGTGTTGACATCAGAATATTGCCACCCCACTGAAATTGATTGGGTGCATAGCTAAATCCGGGATAAGCATAAACGTCAAGACCTGAAGGTATTTCACCTATGGAAGCTCTAATCTTACCATATGACAATGCATCAAGTTTGAGCAACTGGCTGAATATAAAAGAAAGACCTCCGGATTTTGAAACAATATATGGTTTGGTCGAAGGCAAAACAGACAACCAGTCCTGGCGTACTGTTACTTCAAGATTCAGGAAATTATCATACCCAAAATTGCCGGTAAAAAACAATGCATTATCTCTGAAATCACTGCGGGAGTTACCAACAGAAGGCTGATCTTTTGAGTTACTGATAGAAAAAAGATTAGGAACACTCAGACCGTTATTGGTATTAGCACTGTTCCCCTTTATTAGTTGCCTGTAATTATCTGATCCCAAACTTGCATTAATATTGAATTTTTTATATTTCTTGGTAAAAGTAAGCTGGAATTCAAGATTTGTTGATTTGGCGTTAGAAGTGGAAGTACCATAGTATCCCTTACATTCAGGACAGTTACCGGTAGTTTGAGTACCACTCTCATTTAAATCAGAAGAATATTTTGTTTCACTCCACACATTGTTTTGTTGCTGTCTGTAAGTGCCCCTTAGCTTAAAGTTTTTATTTAACTGGTAGCTCAGGGTAATATCACCGAAATACCGGTCAGTCTGGTTAACTGGTTTTGCCAGGTCAAACCATTTAAAGAAATTATACCAGTAGTTACCGGCATAAAATGCTTTTTCATTTGCTGAATTATAAACTGTAGGATTATTGTGATTCCAGCTAGCCCAGATACCAGATGGTGTGCGAAGATCTTTTAGTTCTTTAAGAATATTCATATCAAGATCTCTGTGAAACCATTGGTTGAAAGAACCTGTAGTCTGGTTAGAATATTGGTCATCAAACTCTCCGTTTAATATTTGTGTAGCATAGTTAAAATTAACTGAAGCAGTCAGCTTTTCTGTAACATTCATGGAACCACTAAGGTTAAACACATTTTTCTTGAGTGTGGTTGTAGGAAGCAGTCCTTTTGCATCAATATTATTAAACCCTAACCGTATAGATGCTTTATCTGTGGCTTTTGAGAAACTTACAGAATTGTTTAAAGTAAATCCTGTGTTGAAATACTGACGGGCATTATCAGGTTGTGGTATAAATGAAGCCGTAGTACCTTCATACCGATGACCGCCATACCAGGAATACCAGGGGATATACTCTTGTCCCACCATTCTGGGTCCCCAGCTTGCATCATCTGAATAATCCGGATAATATTTACCATCCAATTTCTGCCATAATACTGGGTCACCTGCTTTCCATTTATATAAGAACATATTCTCAGTATTACCACCACCATATGAGTTTTGATAATTAGGGAGAATATATACTTTATCCATTTGGGCACCAAGGTTCACTTCAATACCCATGCCGGGAGCATTTTTCTTTGCTTTTTTCAAAGTAATTACAATAGCGCCACGGGCACCCTGTGGTCCGAAAATAGCCGAAGCAGATGGTCCCTGTAATACAGTAACATCATCAATATCATCATTATTAACGTCATTTATATTAGGGAGGATTGTTCCATCTACCACATAGATAGGGCTTCCGCCAGTTCCAAATCCGGTTTCACCCCGTAACCTGATACCACCAGTGCCTGCATTACCTAATTTAGCAGCTGATTGACTTAATACCTGAATACCAGAAACCTTGCCGGCAAGGGCATTGTTTATGTTTGTCTGCCGAATAGTGTTCAGCATGTCACCAGTAACTACCTGAGTATTTGTGGCAACATTCCGCAACGTTCTTTTCATGCCATACGCAGTAGTTACTACAACCTCTGAACCGGTGACTACAGATTTTTTAGCTGTTATTTTTATATTGTTAGCATCCCCTACTGTTACTTCAATAGGCTCGATACCTCCGGTAACCTGTAACACATCGCCGGTTTTAGCCAGGATGTGAAACTGACCGTTATTATCAGCAGCTACACCAGTTCGGGTGCCTTTAATTTTTACAGATGCGCCTGGCACAGGAGCACCTGTTTCGTCGATGACAGTACCGGTAATCGTCCGGGTCTGACCAAATGCCAATGCGCTTAGCAGCATTAACATCGTGAACAGTGATGCAATTTTTCTCATGTTAACGTTAATTTTTAAGATTTAAAAGCATTGATTATCAGGGAAATATATTAAATTTCAGAGGGTATGGCGTAAGTATAAAGACACACCGACCTTTAAATACGCTGCCGCAAAGTAAAGTTTTTTTTAACAAATAGTTAAAAATCAATAAAAAAAATATGGCCGGAATTTGTTTCCCGAAATCTGGTCTATAAAACCCACCTTGCCAGCAGTTTTATCTCACTCCTTTTATTCCCGTTTATTTCATCCAGGCCTGAGCCTAGAACTGTTCTTTCCCGGTAAATGGTTTGAGACCACCTCAGCCAGAATGAGATTTTCTTGCCCAAATCGTAATTCAGGTTAAAATAGTATCGAAAGCCCTTATCATAGAAGGAGGGGATGGAATAACTATACGGCACATCATTTTCATAAGCATAGAGGCGGGAATTATAGCTATCCGTTTCAAAATATTGAAGACGCATCACGGTCGAAAAAGGAGTAAGCATAGGTTTGCATAAAAAATCAAAAAACGTTAAAAAGCCTTTTTCGGGATTCACTCCTTTATAATTATACCAAAGCAGCTCTACCCTGTTCCGAAGAGTAATAGCCGGGCTGATTTTATAACTCACCTGTGTCCTCCAGTTTTGTTTGGGTATTGCCACAAGAAAATTGGTGACAGTACTATTATCGGGTTGATTGGATTGCTTTGTTTCGCTTCTGAATCTTGTATAAGCCTCAACATGTTTGTTCGGTGTATAAGTCAATTGTGTCAAAAAATCTTTTCCATGACTTGGCGCATCAACAAGATATTTGAGCCACGGAAATTTATATACATCTCCATACGCATCAATTCGCCATCCAGCGGCAGGACGTATAGAAATACCTGCATAAAAACCTGTTTCGTTGGTAGGGTAAGTATTTTCTGTAAATGCATTACCGTTGATTGCCTGATAAGCTGCACTGACCGTTCGCTGAACAAAAGAAATATCAACCCGTGGATCTACACTCACCAATAAACCATTGACAAAAGCCTTGTTGAAATTTTTATCTGCGGCTGCTTCCCCAAACAAATGAAAATTTTTGTGCGTATAACTATAGTCCACGCTGAAATTATACCAGTCCTTCCCGCTGATAGCATAGAGGTTATATGGCTCATCCCGTTTCTTTACAGGAAGGGAAAAATTATAATAAATACCATTTATTCCAATATGCCAGTTACTTGTCCCGCCTCTGGCGGGATTGCTTCTGTAAGTAACATTGCTTCCAAATGCAGTTTGTGTAAGGTTATTTCTGTCAGCATTTTCACTTGTAGTACGATGATAACCGGAATTAAGAAAAGAAGAAATAAAATCTTCATTATTTACTGTATCAGCAACAAAATTTGCACTCAGTTTTCTGATGGAGGCAAACGCCGTTGCTTCCATTCTTCCTTTTCGGATCGTAATGCCTGCACCGCGATGAAAGTAAAATTCGCCGGCAGAACTGTATGGACGCAACAGAGCCGACTGTCTCTTCACTCCCATTACATCCACACTTTTTTTAAAAGCAAGACTTTGCCATTGAATTAATCCCTGCCCCATATTCACCGTAAAATCTCCAAGCGCCAAAGACTGAATGATTCCAATCTTCCTGGCAAATAAATGGAAGGAATAAAAATCAAACCCTGTTTTTTGCGATCCTTTCCCGAATTGCTCCCCGGCATCTTTATCACCCACTAAGCCAAACTGCAATAAATTTTTGTATGTATAGCGGTAACGGAAAAATATTTTTTGTGGGCTGCCCAAATACTTTGTCCCTGGTGTTGACTTATTGAAGCCATCAGATTTTTCCAACACCTGTGCTACCCGAAACAACAAACTATGTTCTCCATCCCTGAATCGTTTACCTGCCTCTTCTGCTAAAGAAACAGGAGTGGCTGTTGTAATAAATGGCAATAATTTCCTGATGGTATTTACATCCCATGCAGGCACTGCCTGTAATTCATAAATACTAATAAGCCGGCCAAATAAATTGCGATAAGAAATAAGATTAGCAATCTGTAAATCAGTTAATATTCTCAACTGTTTTAATTCATCGGCATCGGCCGAATTCAGGTTGATTGGATTTTTTCTGAACTGTTCCAGTTCCTGCAGGTAAGCATCATCTTCCGTTTCTCCCTGGTCGGCATCGGTTTGGTTTTCCAGTTGTTGTTCGGTAGCCGGTGGAATTTCCTGCCCCCATCCCCTAAAGGGGTGAAAGAAAAATCCGAAAAGCCAAACAAATAATATTGCAAATGTTTTTTTCACTTCTTCATTTGAGAAATCTCGTTACTCCCCTTCAGGGGGATGGGGGTTTTAAATTAAAAAGTAATAATAGCCCCGGTGTAATGCCTAATTGCGGATGATAGCCTGCCGTAATATCCAGCCTGAATGATTTTAGTGTCAATCCAATTCCAAGCCAGGCAGTTGAGGTAGCGGATGACACGCCAACCCTTGCCAGCAGTTGGGGCAAAAATTTATATTGCATGCCTGCATTCACATTTACCGGCTGGTCTTCCTCTTTCTCTATTTCGGCACTCACTAAAAATTTCTCTGACGCATCGTAACCTATGCCAATGGAATAAACCGAAGAAAATTTTTCCTGCTGGTCTTTACCAAATTTTCCCCCAACCGGATTATTAATATGAAGCCCTGCATGTAGCCGCTCTGTCAGATGCATTATTGTTCCCAGTTCAAAACTGATGGCCGATGCATTGCCATAACCTGCTATACGAATTCCATTATAATTAAACTGGGCACCAATGTCGACCTTGCTGCCAAGCTTTCTTGCGTAGGCAAGGCCGAGTTGCGTTTCATTATAATCGGTGAAGCCGGAATAATTTGCTTTGACCCCAAAGTTGCCAGAGGTGGTTGGCATCCCGATAACAGCAGTATAATTATTTAGTTCGCTGAGTAAAAATCTTCTTTCCCCATACAGGGCAAAAGAAGTGTTTTTTAATTGAGCCAGTGATGCCTGGTTGGAAGTAAAAGAAAATACATCCACATGATTTAAGCTATAAGCACCAAGACCTGTATAACCCGCTGCCACTGGCCTTCGCAGTGTTTGGCTATGCGAGCTAAAAGCAGTAAATAAAAGGAAAAGCAGCAGCCCTTTCTTTTTCATTTTCAAGGATAGTTTGCTGAAAGTTACAATGATCCTTTCTTGAAAAAAAATCATTGTTGCAAACAAGCAGGGGTTTATTAAACAATAATCTCAAGCCTTACCTTTGCACCATGCAAATTTTAGATGGTAAAAAAGCAGCCCAGTCTATTAAAGATGAATTGAAAATTGATGTGGCCCAATTGGTAGCCGCCGGGAAAAAAATCCCCCACCTTGCGGCCATACTGGTTGGAAGTAACGGCGCCAGCGAAACCTATGTGGCGGCCAAAGTAAAAGCCTGTGAGGAAGTCGGATTCAAATCATCGCTGATAAGATTTGAAGATTCAATTGCCGAAATAAAGTTGCTCGACGAAATACAGGAACTAAATACCGACCCGGATGTTGATGGCATTTTGGTACAGCTTCCGCTGCCAAAACATATTTCGGACGAAAGAGTGATCAATGCCATTGATCCCGACAAGGATGTTGACGGCTTTCATCCTGTAAATATGGGTATGATGGCACAAGGCTTACCCTGTTTTGTTCCGGCTACGCCACACGGCATTATGCTGCTGCTGGAACATTATAAAATTGATACCAAAGGAAAACATGCTGTAGTAGTTGGCCGCAGTAATATTGTGGGCCGGCCCATGAGTATATTATTAAGCAATAATACCAATCCCGGTAATTGCACAGTTACTGTTTGTCATTCAAAAACAAAAAATATAAAAGAATTTTGTTTGCAGGCCGATATCGTTGTAGCCGCATTGGGCAAACCAGATTTCGTTACTGCCGACATGGTAAAAGAAGGCGCTGTTATCATTGATGTGGGTATCACAAGAGTGCCGGATGCAACAAAGAAAAGTGGTTATAAGATAAAAGGCGATGTAGCGTTTGAAACTGTTGCGCCCAAATGTTCATGGATTACCCCTGTCCCCGGCGGTGTGGGACCGATGACAATTGCTGCATTGATGAAGAATACTTACAGATCCTGTCTGATGAAGAATTGAAACCCCCAGCCCCTAAAGGGGAGTATGTTACGATCATGAAAGAAATTATTCACCTTCCGGTAATGGAACATTTTTACACTTTGCAGGGTGAAGGTTTTTACCAAGGCAGGGCTGCTTATTTTATCCGCCTGGCTGGTTGTGATGTAGGATGTGTATGGTGCGATGTGAAAGATAGTTGGGATGCATCTAAACACCCAAGGTTTAATGTTGGAAGTTTAAAGTTTAAGGTCAGGGAAACTCCGGCTGAAATAGTTGTCATCACTGGTGGCGAGCCATTGATGTATAATCTGGATGAGCTGACAAAAGAACTTCAATCCGGCGGATTGAAAACACATATTGAAACATCCGGCGCTTACCCGCTGAGTGGCGCATGGAATTGGATTTGTTTATCACCCAAAAAATTTAAAGCGCCGTTACCGGAGATATTACCGCTTGCCAATGAACTGAAAATTATTGTTTTCAATAATTCAGATTTTGACTGGGCGGAAAAATATGCCGGGCTGGTTTCTCCATCATGCAAATTGTATTTACAACCTGAATGGGATAAAGCGGCTGAAATAACTCCGCTGATTATTGAATATATAAAAGCAAATCCAAAATGGGAGCTTTCTTTGCAGTTGCACAAGTTTGTTAATATTCCGTAGCATCTAATTTTTAATTATTTTCTTCTTTCCGGCGGAATAAAATTCAGGTAGCTTCGTTATAACAAAACGGTAATCTTCCCTCAATGAAAAAACTATTGTTTTATATTTTTTCTCTTTTTATACTGCCTTATTCTTTTTCACAATACGATCCTTCAAAAATCAACAAGAAGGCCGTGGCTTTATATAACCAGGCCAGGGAACGGGCCAATGATGAAAGCTTCGCCAATGCAGCAGGTTTATTGCAACAAGCCATTGAAACAGATAAAAATTATGTGGATGCCTATTTATTACTGGCAAACATCTATGGCAAAATAAAAAATTACAAAAACAGTATCGCCAATTTTGAAAAAGCATTTGCAATAGATTCAAATTATACTATCGTCGATAAGCTATCTTACTCCACGCAACTGGCAGGTAATGGCGAATTTGAAAAGGCGCTGGCAGCCATCAGCGAATATTTAATTAAGAAACCTCCCAAAAATCCAACCAGCCTTGAATCAGTACAGAAAAGAAAACGGTCTTATGAATTTGCTGTTGACTATGCCAAAAAAAATCCTAATAAAAACTATGTATTTGCTCCGCAAAATTTAGGCAGTGGTGTAAATACAGATGAACCGGAATATTTTCCTTCACTCTCCATTGATGGAAAAGAGTTGGTCTTTACAAGACGGTTGAATCACTTTAATGAAGACTTTTATTACAGCACAAAAACAAACGATGGCTGGGATAAAGCACAACCATTAAAAGGAAATATCAACACACCTCAAAACGAAGCAGCACAAACTATTTCGCAGGACGGGCAGTGGCTGGTGTTTACTGCCAACAACCGGCCCGATAGTTATGGAAACTTTGACTTGTACTGGTCATATTTAACTCCGTGGGGATGGAGCGATCCGGTAAATCTTGGCGGAGTAGTTAATTCTGATCAATGGGATGCACAACCCTGTTTATCTCCTGACAAAAGAGATCTTTATTTTGCCAGCCGCCGGTTTGGTGGTTATGGTGGAAGCGATATATATGTTTGCCACATGAGGCCGAATGGGAAGTGGGGTGAGCCGGAAAATTTAGGTGCAGGCATCAATACGCCGGGTGATGATCAATGTCCTTTTATACATGCCGACAACCAGACTTTATATTTTACATCCAATGGCTGGCCGGGCTATGGCGGTAATGATCTTTTTGTTGTACGAAAGGGATATGGCGGTAACTGGAGTAAACCAATGAATCTTGGTTATCCCATCAACACGATTGATGACGAAGGAACATTGTTTATTGCCGCTGATGGCAAAACTGCTTATTATGCCAGCGACAGAAGTGATAGCCATGGAAGCCATGACATTTACAGTTTTGAATTAAGAGAAGATATACGTCCTTATAAAACTTTATGGGTAAAAGGAATTGTAACAGATAAAAAAACAAACAAAGGAATTTCTGCGGCAGTCGAACTCATTGACCTGGCCAGTAAACAAACCATTACCAAAGTTCAGACAGATGAAACTGGAAATTATTTTATTACCCTGCCAGTGGGAAAAGATTATGCCTTCAATGTAAATGAGAAAGGCTACTTGTTCTATTCGGATAATTTTTTAATGACCGAGCATTCGCCGGATTCCGTTTATGAAAAAAACATTGCCTTGCAACCAATAGAAGCCAACGCAAGTATTGTATTGAAAAATATTTTCTTTGATGTAAATAAGTTTGAATTAAAACCTCAATCACAGGTGGAACTGGACAAATTGGTTCAGTTACTGAATGAAAACCCAACTCTAAAAATTGAAATCAGCGGATACACCGATAATGTGGGCAAACCTGCCGACAATCTTTTACTCAGCAATAACCGGGCAAAAGCAGTGGTTAATTATTTGGTCAGTAAAAATATTGCTGCACAAAGATTAACAGCCAAAGGCTACGGCGAAACAAAACCGGTAACTGATAACAAAACAGAAGAAAGCAGGGCAATAAACCGGAGGACGGAATTGAAAGTCATTAGTCAATAGTCGGGAGTCGGGAGTTCAGAGTATATTTGATTACATTAACTCCTGACATGAACCATGAACTATGAACTCTGAACTTCTTTACCAACTATCACTTACTCTCATCCCCAACATCGGCCCGGTGCAGGCCAAAATCTTATTGCAGCACTGCAATGCCGAAGAAATTTTTCATGCCAAAAAATCTTACCTGGAAAAAATAGAAGGAATCGGACCGGTCAGGGCTGCTTCCATTGTTGTCTTCAAAGATTTCAGCATGGCAGAAGAAGAAATAAAGTTTATTGAAAAATACAAACTCAAAACTTTATTCCTTACCGACAAAGATTATCCGCAGCGATTATTAAACTGCTATGACTCCCCTACCCTTCTTTACTATAAAGGAGACGCTGATCTTAACGTATCAAAAATTGTTGCTATCATCGGCACAAGAAGTCATACTGATTATGCCAAACAGGTTACGGATAAATTGATAAAAGATTTGGCCGCACAAAATGTAACCATCGTTAGCGGACTTGCATTCGGTGTGGATGCCATTGCACATAAAGCCGCAATAAAAAATAATCTTCCCACTATTGGCGTACTGGGGCATGGCCTTGATCAAATTTATCCCCTGGAACATGCAGGTCTTGCAAGAGACATGATTAAACACAGTGGTGGATTACTAACAGAATTCCGGAGTAATACAAAACCGGATAAACATAATTTTCCTACCCGTAACAGAATTGTGGCAGGCATGAGTGATGCAACAATTGTAATTGAAACGGGAATCAAAGGCGGCAGTATGATAACGGCAGAATTAGCCAATAGTTATAATAAAGATGTGTTTGCCATTCCAGGGAAAGTATCTGATACCAAAAGCGCCGGCTGTAATTACCTTATTAAAAACAATAAAGCCATGTTGCTGACAGATGCAGAAGAATTGATACAGGTAATGAACTGGGAAGATAAAGTGAGAAGCAGAAAAGAAAAAAGAAGCCAAAGGGAATTGTTTATTGAACTAACCCCTGATGAAAAAATTATTGTGACCCTTTTAAATGAAAAAGAAACCATGCATATTGATGAGATTAATATTAAAAGTTGTTTAAGCAGCAGTGCTGTGGCAGCCGCCATCCTTAATTTAGAATTACAAAATGTGATGGTATCTTTACCGGGAAAATTATACAGGCTTGCCTGATTTTCTGAAACAGCAAAATCGGTAGTTTAGTTGTCTTTACTTTCGAAAACCAGCATTTTGCAGCATAGCTCAATGAAAATATTATTCAAATCGAAAATTCTGCAGGTATTTGGAGGCCTGTTATTTTTTACGGGTTCTGCCATTTCCCAACCCTGCACCACATCAGGGCAAACTCCTTCAACGGCATTTCCTGTTTGCGGCACTTCAACTTTTCATCAAAGCACTGTACCTATTTGTGCAACCAATAACATATTTGTTCCGGGATGCGCCGGCGCAGGTGCCGGTGGCGCTGCTTATCAGAATAAAAATCCATACTTCTATAAATTCACCTGCTTTACATCCGGAACCCTTGGTTTTTTAATTACACCACTTGCAGCCAATGAAGATTATGACTGGCAGCTTTGGGATATTACGGGTCATAATCCAGATGACATATTCACCGATACTACTTTGGTTGTAACCGGTAACTGGGCCGGAACCTATGGCAATACTGGGGCATCTGCATCGGGAGTCAATTATATACAATGCGCTTCTTACCCGCCGGATAATGCTCCGACCTTTGCTGCCATGCCAAACCTGGTGGCAGGTCATGAATATATTTTAATGGTCAGCCATTTTACCGACGGTCAAAGCGGTTATGATTTATCTTTTGGCGGCGGCACGGCCGTTATCACCGACCCCAAAATACCTGCCCTTGCAAGTGTACAACCGGGTTGTGATGGTCAGACTCTTACCGTAAAATTAAATAAGGGGATCAGGTGCAACAGTCTTTCATCCAATGCCAGTGAGTTTACTGTATTACCTTCCGGAACTGCGGCAATCGCAGCCACCACCGTAACCTGCACCACTGGATTTGATTTTGATGAAGTAACGATCACTCTTGCTTCATCATTGCCAAGCGGAACTCATCAACTCGTTATCAATAATGGCAGCGATGGAAATACATTATTGGATATATGCGGAAATAATATTCCTGCCGGGCAATCCGTTTCCTTCGACTATTTTATTCCGCAACCCATTTTTGCTGACAGCATTCGCAAAGCTCCCTGCACTCCGGATTCCATTTTAATTTATTACCCGAAGAAAATTAAATGTTCCAGCATTACTGCTTCCGGTTCCGATTTTTCTATAAGCGGCCCAACTCCTGTTACCGTCATTGGCGCATATGGTAATTGTGTAAATGATGAAACCAATTATATTGTTGTAAAACTAAATGCGCCCATTTATACCAAAGGAACTTATACTGTCACCATACAGCCGGGTATTGATGGCAGCCCTGTTTTTGATGTATGCGGTCAACCAATATTGCCGCAAATCCTTCCATTTATTACTGCAGATACAGTGAATGCTGGTTTTCAAAACCAGATGCTCTATGGTTGTTTGAGGGATACAATTCTATTTTCCCACAACGGCGCCCATGATGTAAATTTCTGGTACTGGAATTTTAATAACGATCCTCCTGTATTCACACAAACACATTCCATTGTATTCCCGGCCGCCAGTACAAACAATATTCGACTGGTGGTGAGTAATGGCACCTGTTCCGATACTGCTTCAAAAGTTATTGTACTGGACAATGAAGTAAGAGCCTCTTTTACCATGGAAAACATTACATGCCCGGAGGATGCCCTTGTTGTTACCAATACAAGCACGGGTCAGGTAGATCAGTGGCGATGGAAATATGATGTAATCGGCAACAGCACATTGAAAGATCCGCCGCCTTTTCTTTTTCCTACGATTAACAGGGAAGCTTATTATACGGTGAAACTGGTGGCAACCAACTTATCACTTGGTTGCAGCGACAGTGCAAGAAAAACCTTAACTGTGCTGGACTTTTGCCTGATTGATGTACCCACTGCGTTCACTCCCAATGGTGACGGGTTGAATGATTATTTTCAACCGCACAATGCACTTAAAGCAGATAATTATGAATTCAAAGTATATAATCGCTGGGGGCAATTAATATTTCACTCAAATAACTGGAGAGATAAATGGGATGGCAAAATAAATGGTGTATTGCAACCCACTGCTGTATATGTATGGATGCTCCGATACACCAACAGGGATACAAAACAACCGGTTTTTAAGAAAGGAACGGTGACATTAATAAGATGATAAAGACACAAGGCTCAATGTACAAGAAACAAGTCCCGGGTAATTCTTGTACCTTGTTTCCTGGATCTTGTACCTTTTTCTTCCAATCTCTTATCTTTGCACATGGCAACAAGAAATACTTCCCCCGCTAAAGACAATTCCAACCTTGATCGCCGAAGCCTTGGCGAAGGTGATAAATTTTATGGTGAAGGTTTAACCTTCGATGATGTGCTGTTGATGCCCGGCTTCAGCCAGGTATTACCACGGGATGTGGATATCAAAACCCGGCTTACCAAAGACATCACCCTGAATGTGCCCTTGCTTTCTGCAGCCATGGATACCGTTACAGAAGCAAAGTTGGCGATGGCCCTTGCCCGTGAAGGAGGCCTGGGTATCCTTCATAAAAATATGAGCATTGAAGAACAGGCGGCGCAGGTGCGTAAAGTAAAAAGAAGTGAAAGTGGTTTAATCATCGACCCGATTACTTTATTAGCCGACGCCACTATTGGCGATGCACTGAAGCTGATGCGGGAAAATAAAATTGGCGGTATTCCTATCATAGATAAAAACAGGAAATTAGTCGGCATCCTTACCAACCGTGACCTCCGGTTTGAAGAAAACATGAAGCGGAAAGTGTATGAAGTAATGACCAAGGAAAATCTTTACACTGCACCCGAAGGAACTGATTTGAAAAAAGCGGAAGAATTATTCAAGAAAACCAAGGTGGAGAAATTACCCATTATTAATAAACAGGGAAAACTAACCGGGCTTTTTACCTACAGCGATATTTTAAAATTAAAAAGTCATCCCAATGCTGTGAAAGATGCATTCGGAAGATTGCTGGTTGGTGCAGGTGTAGGCATTACAAAAGATATATTAGACAGGGTATCGGCTTTGCAAACTGTCGGCGCTGATGTGATAGCTCTTGACAGTGCACATGGTCACAGCAAAGGAGTGATTGCTTCATTGAAAGAAATAAAGAAGAATTTTAAAAATATCAATGTCATTGCAGGAAATGTAGGAACAGCAGCGGGAGCAAAAGCATTAGCCGATGCTGGTGCAGATGCCATTAAAGTTGGTATTGGCCCGGGCTCCATTTGCACTACCAGAATTGTAGCCGGAGCTGGCGTACCGCAACTCACTGCCATTATGGAAGCAGCGTCTGCATTGAAAGGAAAAAATATTCCACTGATAGCTGATGGCGGCATTCGCTACACCGGTGATATGGTAAAAGCTTTAGCGGCAGGAGCAAATTGTGTCATGATGGGAAGCATTTTTGCCGGCACAGAAGAAAGCCCCGGTGAAACCATCATCTATGAAGGAAGAAAATTTAAAGAATACCGCGGCATGGGTTCACTCGGTGCTATGGCCACCGGCAGCAGCGACCGCTACTTCCAGGATGTGGAAGATGATGTAAAGAAATTTGTTCCCGAAGGCATTGAAGGCCGTGTGGCTTATAAAGGTTTTATGAATGAAGTGGTGTATCAATACACCGGTGGGCTAAGAGCAGGCATGGGTTATTGCGGAGCAAAAAATATTTCCGAATTGCAAAAGGCAAAATTTGTAAAAATCTCCAATGCCGGCATGCGGGAGAGCCATGCACATGATATTGAGATAACGAAAGAAGCGCCGAATTACAGTCGTAAGTAGTAAGTTGGGTATTGGTTGATTAGGTTCTGCAAACCGGAATTTTCCTCTGCTAATCAACACATATTTTTAAAAAAGTTTTTGCTATCATTATTTCTTTGATGAATCTAGTGCTGTGAGACCTGATTAACCAATACCAAACTCTCATTCCTCATTCACTTCAAACACTATCACCTGTTTCCTGTACGCTTTTACTTTGATACCATTTTGAATGGCGGGTTCCCATTTGGGAGCTTTCTTTAAAACTCTCACTGCTTCTTCTTCCAATCCATAACCATGATGGGTCAATGTTTGTATATCACTTACATTACCTTCTTTATCCACTACAAATTGAACCACCACTGAATAACGTCCGGCAGGTGCCCCGTTATCTCTGGATACATCACCATTCAGGTTGCGCTCAAGAAAAAATTTCCAGTTGCCAATGAATTTTGCATCTATCTCAACAAAGCTTAATGGCTCATCTGGAGTATTTTCATTTGGATTATCTAAAATTTTTTTTCCATTATCTATTTTATCCGGCGTTATTCCATCATCAGGCGGGCCATCAATAATTTTCACTGACCCTATTCTTGCACTATCCATATCTGCCTGTGTTGGAGGTAGGTTCTCAACTACATCTGTTATCACCGGAGCTGTATAGATTACTGTTTTGGGAGGTTTTACTTCTGGCTGTTTTTCGGGCTTGGGCTGCGGTTCTATTTTTTTATCAACAAAAGGTGTTAACTCCACAACAGGTCCCATTCTATAATTCCTGCCATTTTTTTTAGAAGAATTAGCGAGGATGGCACTGCCGCAAATAAGAGCAGCGGCACTGATGGTAATTACTAATGCCCGGTTGATTCTTTTTGAATAGGTTTTGCGAAGTTCATAAGCGCCGTAGGTTTTGTTACGGCCATCAAATAGTATGTCGATCAGGTCGACAGATAAAATTTTGTTGGTTTCCATAATTTATTATTTTATTAATCAGATAAAAGAGATGCGGGTTTCCACAAAACTTTATTTTTATGGAAAGTTTTATTGTTGGCATCGACTGCCATTGACCATTGACCATTGACCATTGACCATTGACCATTGACCATTTCATTATCTTTATCTTCACTTGATATTTTATTTGTAACACAGAATGAAAACATAACTCTTGATTCAATCTCACAGCTATGAACTATGAACCATAATCCATAAACCAAAAATGAAACGTTACACCAATCTTTTTATCGCCATTGCCGGCGGATTATTACTCTGGGCAGCCTGGCCGGTATCACCTCTTAGTTTTTTAATATTCGTTGCCTGGATTCCGTTGTTATGGCTGGAATCAAAAGTTGAAAGCCGGAAAAAATTCTTTGGCCTTACTTATATTTTAATGCTTGTATGGAATGTGGCCACCACCTGGTGGATATGGAATGCCTCTGCCCCCGGTGCCATCTCTGCATTTTTGGCAAATAGTTTATTGATGTGTTTTCCCTGGCTGGGATATAAGATTGTAAAGAAAAGGTTGGGAGAAAAAACCGGTTATGTTTCTCTTATCGCTTTCTGGATGTGTTTTGAATATATTCATTTGCAGGATTGGGGACTCAGCTGGCCCTGGCTTACATTGGGCAATGCCTTTGCCACACATCCGCAATGGGTGCAGTGGTATGAATATACCGGAACCAGCGGCGGAACCTTATGGATACTGCTGGTGAATATTTTATTATTCCTTCATGTAAAAAATAATTTTAACCGGCAAACTGCGAAAACCTATCGAAATCTTTTCATTGCCCTCGTTGCCCTTATATTCCCTATAGTTTATTCCATGCTTTTCAAAATAACAGATAAAGGAAGATTTTATGGTCCGCCAAACATTGTTGTTGTGCAGCCCAATATTGATCCTTACGAAAAAGTATCTGAAGCTACCGGTTCATTTGAAGCACAATTAAATAAACTGATTACTACCAGTGAAAAAGAAATTGACAATAATACTGCATTGGTAGTTTGGCCGGAAACAGCCTTGTATTCTGCAGGCGGACTAAACGAGAATGAAATGCAGCCGGGCAAAAATTATTTTCTGAATCCCTTATGGGCTTTTCTGAAACGTCATCCTGACATGTCTTTATTCACCGGCATAGAAAGCTTCAGGCCGTTTGATCATAAAACAAAATATTCAGAAAATTATAATGGACAGTTTTACGAATCATATAATGGTTCTGCATTGCTCGATAGTTCCGGAGCTTATGCATTCTATCATAAATCAATGTTGGTTCCGGGAGTAGAAACATTACCCTGGTTTTTAAAATTCATTGATAAATGGTTTGCAAAATTTGGCGGCACTACCGCCGGTTATGCCAAACAAGATGAAAGAACCGTGCTGAATGAAAAACATGGATATAAAATTGCCCCTGCCATTTGTTATGAAAGTATTTACGGCGAATTTATGAGCCGCTATGTACGCAATGGCGCCAACCTCATCTGCATTATCACCAATGACGGCTGGTGGAAAAAAACTCCTGGCCACAGGCAACATATGAACTATGCAAGACTGAGAGCCATTGAAACAAGAACATGGGTGGCCCGCAGCGCCAACACCGGCATCAGTTGTTTTATTGATCCGTATGGAAATGTTTTTAACCCGCAGTCTTATGATACCAATGCAGCAATTAAGCTTTCAATTACGGCAGAAAATTCAAAAACATTTTTTGTTAAGCATGGTGATGTGCTTTCAAAGATTATGGTGACGTTGAGTATTTTGCTGTTGGGATGGGTGATTTCTATGAAAGTACAGTCTAAGTTTTTTAAGAAGAAGTTCCCGGTAAAATAAAAAAGATTCACCGCAGAGAAACTTTGCGCCAACTCTGCGTTCTCCTGTTCTCTGCGGTAAAAAAAATGAACAAAAACTCCTATACCAAAACAAAAAAATCTTCTACCGCTCAATCGGCAGCGGCCAACCTGTTGTGCTGATTCATGGTTTTGGAGAAGATGCTGCTATATGGAATAATCAGACAGAATATTTGAAAGATAAATTTCAACTCATCATTCCCGACCTTCCTGGCTCCGGCAAATCTGAAATGACTGATGATATGAGTATGGAAGGAATGGCAGAAGTGATCCATTCTATTATTCGCCAGGAAGATATTGATGCTTGTACAGTAATTGGTCATAGCATGGGCGGCTATATCACTTTAGCCTTTGCAGAAAAATATCCTGACTATTTATCTGCCTTCGGGCTTTTTCATTCCACTGCTTATGCAGACAGTGATGAAAAAAAAATCATCCGCCGCAAAGGCATTGAATTCATTAACCGGCACGGAGCATTTGAGTTTTTGAAAACAACTATTCCCAATCTGTTCTCTCAAAATTCCAGGGAGAAAATTCCAAATTCCATTCAAAAATTAATAGACAAGGGAAACAACTTCAACCCCGCTGCACTCGTTTCTTATTATGAAGCCATGATACAGCGGCCCGACCGGACAGAAATGTTACAAAAAGCCAGGGTGCCTGTACTATTTATCATGGGAAAATATGATACTGCCGTGACCCTTGAAGACGGCCTGCAGCAATGCCATCTTCCCGGAAAATCGTACATTCACATCCTTCCAAATTCGGGGCATATGGGCATGTTGGAAGAAAAAAATGCTTGTAATAAGATTTTGGATAAATTTTTGCTGGAAATATAAAACCAATTTTAGAACAAACCGGTTAATGAAACGATTTTTACTTGCCATAACAACATTTTTGATTTTATCTGCTTCAGCGAATGCTGCCCACATCAAAGGCGGCTTCTTTACTTACAGATATTTAGGACCAGGTTCAGGTACAAACTTGAGATATGAAATTACACTTACAGTTTATATGAGAGGGTCAGGTAACCAACCAAACCCTTGTATTCCATTGGTCGGGCAATTAAGTAATCCAATTAATTTTACAATCTTTAATGCCGGTAATAACCAGTTTCTTCAAAATGTAAGTGTCTCAATAACTAATCAGTATATTTTAAAAAAATTGGTGGATGACCCATGTATCACTGGAGACCAAACCGATTGTTTACAATATTATTATATAGTTGTTTATGATCTGCCATCCATTGAGTTACCTTCTACGCCTGAAGGATATATAATTGCCTACCAACGATGCTGTAGAATATCAGGAATTATAAATATTGATCAAGTAATAGGAAGTGGCAGTATTGGAAATACATTTACTATTAATATCCCCGGTTCAGCTGTTGGACAAAATGCTCAAATCAATAGCAGCCCTGTATTTCCTATCAATGATACTGCTGTTGTGTGTCATAATAATTGGTTCCAATATTCATTTCAGGCTACAGATGCGGATGGAGATTCTTTATCATATCAATTTTGCGATGCATATCAGGGCGGCGATCCTAATAATAATTCACCACCCCAAGCTGCTAATCCACCTTATGCCTTTATCCCTTATCAATCGCCATTTTCCGGAACTCAACCAATGGGAGCTGGGGTTACAATAAATCCTGTGACAGGCCTTATCAGTGGATTTGCTCCTGCTATTTCCGGACAGTATGTTCTTTGTGTTTGTGTGAACGAATATAGAAATGGCGTATTGATTGCCCGAAGCAGAAAAGAACTTCATGTTACAGTCGGTGATTGTGAATTGCTTACTCCACAGGTCCAACCTGCAGATAAAACATGTGATGGGTTTACCAGAACTTTTTCAAACCTAAATCCGAACCCACTTATTGTAACCTACTACTGGGATTTTGGCGTACCTAATATTTTAAGCGACACATCGAATTTGGCTAATCCTGTTTATACTTATACTGATACAGGAACTTATATTGTTAAACTGGTTGTCAATCGTAATCAGCAATGTTCTGATTCATCAACAACAACAATAAAAGTATACCCCGGCTTCTTCCCTGGCTTTACTGCCGCAGGTGCTTGCATCACCAAACCTTTCCAGTTTACTGATACTACCCGAACTAACTACGGCGTAGTAGATAGCTGGAGCTGGGATTTTGGAGACGGAACAACACTGGCCGATACATCTCATTTGCAAAATCCGCAATGGACTTATTCCACACCGGGGCCTAAAACCGTAACGCTAAATGTAACCAACAGCAAAGGCTGTTTGGATACAAAACAGGTTATAATAAATGTAATTGCCAAACCAGCCATTGTGCTTGATTTCAATGATGCATTGATCTGCATTCCGGATAGCATAACACTCCATGCCAATGGAACCGGAACATTTAGCTGGACACCCAACGTAAAAATTATTAATGCCAATACTGCATCCCCTACTGTTTTCCCGGTTGTTGATACATGGTATATAGTCAACCTCAATGATAATGGATGTATAAACCAGGATTCGGTACATGTAAGGGTTACTGCCGGTGTTAGCTTACAGGCAAGGCCTGACACTATCATTTGTCTTACCGATGCTGTTCAATTAAATACAACCGGGAATGGATTAACTTTTCTATGGACTCCATCATCCACATTGAACGATCCGACTATAGCCAACCCCACCGCCACACCTGTTGATCCGGTTACCACCTATCATGTTGTCGCATCAATCGGCAGTTGCTTTAAAGCAGATGATATTACTATTAGAACAGTTCCTTATCCTGCTGCCAACACCGGGCCCGATCAACTTATTTGTTACAACAAGTCGGCGCAATTAAATGCATCCACTAACGGCACTTCATTTTCCTGGTCTCCTGCAAAATATTTAAGCGATTCAACTATTTTAAATCCTGTAGCCACGCCGCCGAGAAACACTGCTTATATTTTAACGGTGTTTGATAACAGGGGTTGTCCCAAACCGGGAAAAGATACGATTGTGGTAACGGTCAATCCAAGAGTAAGGGCCTATGCAGGCCGGGATACAGTGCTGGTAGTAAACCAGCCACTGCAATTTACCGGAAGCGGTGGTGTCAATTATTTTTGGAGCCCATCTATAGGTCTTACCAATCCCAATATCTACAATCCTATTGGTGTGTATGGAATGAACATTGACAGTGTGCGGTATAAATTAATAGTAACAGATGCCGCAGGTTGCACTGATTCAGCTTTTGTAATAGTTAGAGTTTACCGGGTAAAACCAACCATATTTGTCCCCACAGCCTTTACACCAAACGATGACGGGCTGAATGATACTGTTTATCCCATTTGTGTCGGCATTAAAAAAATAATTTACTTCAGCATTTACAACCGCTGGGGGCAATTGGTATTCACCACTACGCAAGACAGAGTTGGATGGGATGGCCGCATAGCAGGTAAACTGCAAAGCAGCGCCGTATTTGTGTGGATGGTCAGCGCTATTGATTATACCGGGGCGCCGGTTTTCCTGAAAGGTACGGTGACGCTGATTCGTTAGTTACACGCAAAGGCGCTAAGGCGCAAACAAATAAAGTCAATACATTTCTCACAAATGCATCAGTACACAATTAGCTTAAAGGCCATTTACAATTCTTTTTATTCCGTTTTTTATCAGTTCCTCATTGAAATTGATGAGCAAGCCCAGTTTAATATTTGTCAAACGAAGATAGGTCAGCAATTGCTTGTAATGAAGCGGCAAAACATTCTCAACAGATTTTAGCTCTATTATTACTTTGTTTTCAACAATTATATCCGGCCGGAAACCAATATCAAGCTTCATATCTTTCCAGATCACAGGAAGAGGGGGCTGGCATTCAATAAATAAACCATACTCATTTGAAAGTTCATAGCTTAAAACTGATTCATATACAGATTCAAATAACCCCGGCCCAAGTTCTTTGTGAATTTGATAAGCAGTGTTTACGATAATTTTTGCGATTTCATTTTCTCCCATAAAAGCTTTTTCTAAATATACTTACATTCATTTTGATTTCCATTTGCGCCCTGGCGTCTTTGCGTGAAAATATCATATATCTTAGCGAGACAAACACATCAATGAGAAAAATCATTTTCATCACCGGAGCCACTTCAGGATTTGGCGAAGCCTGTGCTTATCAATTTGCCGCCAATGGTTATGACCTTATCATCAACGGAAGAAGAACTGACCGCCTGCAATTACTTGCCGGTGAAATGGAGAAAAAATACAATGTGGCGGTACTGCAACTTCCTTTTGATGTTCGGGATGAAAAAGCCGTACTTGATTCCATTCAAAATATTCCGGATGTGTGGAAAGCCATTGATGTGCTCATCAATAATGCCGGTCTTGCATTGGGAAGAAATTATTTTGAGGAAGCCGATATCAATGACTGGAATGTAATGATTGATACCAACGTAAAAGGATTTTTATATGTGGGTAAAGCTGTTTCACAACTGATGGCAGTAAGACAACAAGGTCATATCATCAACCTGGGATCGGTAGCTGGAAAACAATTATATGAAAAAGGCAATGTGTATTGCGCTACTAAATATGCAGTGGATGCCATCAGCCAGGGTATGCGGATTGATTTGCTGCGGCACAACATCAAAGTAACATCCATCAATCCCGGCGCTGCCGAAACAGAATTTTCTGTGGTTCGTTTCAAAGGAGATGAAGCAACGGCCAAAAAAATATACGATGGGTTGAAACCATTAACTGCAGAAGATGTGGCAGAAGTCATATATTACTGCACCACCCTTCCGGCCCATGTTTGCATTAATGACCTAACGATAACCTGCCTGCAGCAGGCCAATGCCATTTATTTTAACCGGCAATAAATGGTTGATTGCTGTCAGCAAATCGGGAGATTTCGATGTTTTCCCTTAATTTGTACTCATCATATCCCTTCCCTGCCTGATTGGCCCGAATCTTGCCGTAGTATACCTATGAAAATGTACTTATAAAAGCAAAATAACCCAGGTAAAATTTAATTGCCGGAAAACCAATTACTATTTTTATGAGGCAGTTCCAATATCACTTGAATTTTTTTATGAAAACGCCGTACCTCCTTCTTACAGCCCTTACCTTCTTCAGTATTTCCGCATTTTCGCAGGATGTAATCCGGGTGCAGTCATGCAGCAATAATCTTATTTCAAAGCAAGTGGACAGCCTGAAAAATTTATATGGACATGATGGCTATGTATTGCTGAAAGAAGCATCTATCAGCATGGAAAGTGAATATGAGATGCCGGTTATTGTGCCGCTTACCGAAGGAAGCTGGTACCAGTTTGTTTTTATCGGTGATTATTCTTCCCGCCTCTACGAAGTAAGAATGTACGACTGGTCAGAAAGAATGGTCATCTTTCGCCAGAAAAAATGGGGCGATATTGATGGCAACGTAATCAGCTATACTTACATTCCCAAAATTTCTGAATTTCACATGATGAAACCCGTGCAGGTAAATAAAGAAAAGAAAAAGAATTTGTGCGGATATGTGATGCTGTTCAAAAGAACTGCTGATACCGGTTCTCCCAATCCCAAACCATAATAATAACAATCGGATAAAGGAATACCCGGGCTATAACAGTCCGGGATTTTTATTTGTGCCCCTTATAAAAAAATCATCTCCGGTAAAGAATTGAATAATGCCACTGCTAAACAATACCAACTGAGGAGTTATCGGGGAAAACAACTTTTATTGCGTCAGCGATATCCTCACCTGCAAACCGCCTCTTGTATTGGTAATGGGGAATGAATTGCTGATTTTGGGAATGTTCCGGTTCTGTTCAAAGTACAGTTTAAGGCTTATCCGGTTATTGATAATATAATCTATAGAAGGCGCTATGCGGATAACTTTTTGCCCGGCGGTACCAAATGAGGTACCCTGGTCTAATTTGCTGTTGGCAGTGGCATCATCCCGCAGGCTGAAGTCCATCCTCAACGTAACATCGTTATCCAGTTTCCCCTTCATAAATGGAATTTTCTTAATCAGCGGCACACCTTTCTGGCGCCAGTCAAGACCAAAGGTTAGTTCAGTAGAACGGTTTTCAGCCAGTTGATAATCTATAAGACTTAAACTGAGCTGCCTGCTTTTCTTGTATTCAAATCTTATGCTTAATTGATTGGTGAAGGTCATATCAACTCCCACCAATGGATCAAATGCTTCCTGTATAGTAATATTCGGCACCAGGAAATAAGGAATAAAGTTGCCGGTCAATGTATCTTTAAAAGAAGGATAACCTATCCGCAATGGATCAGTGAATAATAAAGCAGTATTAAAACTGTTCATACTAAAAGTGCTGTGATACCCATGCCGCAGGGTGAAGCTGGTAAATATTTTATCCAGGCCCGGTATTCTTGACAAGCCATTATAGGTAAGCGTCCAGTTGGGTTTGGGGATGATGCCCGAAAAAGGATTGGAACGAATATTCGGGTTATTATTTTTTATGATTTTTACACCCAACGGATCTTTATTGGTATATGCAGCAACGAATGCGGGGATCACCACATCCTGTGCATAGCGGCCATAACCTTTGTAATATCCATCCGAAGCGGTGCCGCCTGTTTGATAAGGATTCAAACCAGCCAGTTTCCTGGAGATGATAATCCGGTTGGCTTCAAACTGTTTGAATGTTTCTGAAATTACATTCGGATCAAATTTTTTGAACAAAGTCTGGAACGCAATATAACTCACATTAAAACTGCCCAGTGCATAAGGATTCAGCCGCTGTAACCCGGTGCTGGCCGGATTTTGGAAACCTAATGTGTC
Organism: Chitinophagaceae bacterium; assembly: GCA_032654705.1. Taxonomy (GTDB): domain Bacteria; phylum Bacteroidota; class Bacteroidia; order Chitinophagales; family Chitinophagaceae; genus JJ008. The sequence continues at coordinate 83,108 of JAULAZ010000003.1, read as the reverse complement.
CTTATATAATTCAGAATATTGTTTGTCAAATGATTTATCAAAATTGATATCAATATTAAAATCCCTGAAAGGACTAACCTGTGCGGTAATATTCAACCGCTCATTATACCGCTGACGGATCATTTCATTTACCAATGAATCACGGGACAGTAATCCTTTTGCGCCAAACCGGTTAATCCAACCGGTGTCGGGCTGGTAACCGAAAATATAGCCAAAGCCCGGCTCCCTGCTTTTCGGATTATAGCCAAGCAGTTTTGTGCTGTCCATATAACCCGGTAGGGTAGTTCCGAAATCTTCGGTGTATTGAATACCCACTCTCTTCAATGAAGTAAGCAGGCGGAAGAAAGCTTTGGGAACAGCACTGACTTCGGGTAACTGGTTAGGATCTTTTTTCTCCCTGACTTTTTTCTCTTTTACTTTTTTGCCTTTTTTCTTTTTACCATTCTTTGCAGTATCCGCTTTGTTTTGTTGATTATTTATCAATTGCCCCGGCGTTATCTGCTGCTGGTTATCTGTTTTATTAGCGCCATCTTTTTTGTTCTTATCCTTACTCTGGTCTTTTTTCCCGCCACCGGTATTGCTGTTTGGTAAGTTGGTATTAACAGCCCTGAGGAATCTCCATTTATTATAGAGTTCTTCAAATTTTAATTCGCCATTGATGGTTCTTGTTTGTGTATTAGACAAAGTATTTCCCAGGTTTTTAGACAACAGGGAAGCGGTCAGCCAGTTATACCTGGTATTATAGCTTGCGTTGATGGTGGTCCAGTCCAGCAGGGGAATTTTTTGTGTTGGCAAATTGTATCGCACCGTTAACTCCTGGTGATAATTGGTATTTCTTCCGCCCTTAAATAAATTTTGGTGGACAGAATCTTTTTTCTCCTTTGTATCAATACGCCCAAATGGTTCATCTATCCGGGCATTATTGGTAGCCATAAAATCAAGACTGATGGACCTGGTCAGGTTCCATTGTAAAATATAATAACGGTCGAACGTAAAGTATTTATTGTAGGTCTCTGGTATTTTATAAGGACCACCGCCTACATTTCGGATGAGGGTGGCCCCAAACTGCCTGAATATATCCGCTTTAAATGAAATTTGTGAAGGAGTATAATTAAAATTAATGTCTTTCACCAGCGCCAGCCAAGGCGATTTTGATTTGATCAGTTTTTTAAAAGGCTCAAAAGGTCTTGACTGCGGGGAATAAGTATAACCCAATGCGCCACGGGTACGCCGCAATTCATCTTTTTCAATCAGCGGGTTGTGGCTTAGTGTCTGTATGTATGAATAATTAAAATCAAAATTGGATACGCTCCATATCTTAGGACGCTTACCATCTGTTTTTATTTTTTTTACATTGGTCAGGTTGATGGTTTTAATAGTAGTAATGTCCTGCGCATCATTACGGATTGAATCTTTCTTACTGGCATCAGCGGCTTTCAGTTTGTCTTTTAGTTTGATGTCAAGATCATAAGGATCGTATTCAGGTGTACTGCTGGTGCGGCTGAATCCTGCATAGACCGGTATTTGCAGGCCAAGTTTTTTGGGTAATAATTTACCCGCCTCAATGGCGGTAGATGCATCAAATGTATAACGGTCTTCACGGCTTCTTTCATTCACCCGTTGTTCCAGTGTGCCGAATCCGCGGCTGGTGGCAGTTCCGCTCAGTGTTAAAGTACCAAGGTCTGCTAATCTTATATCTACACGACCCAATGCTGCCCATCCTCCTTTTTCGTCCAGGTCAGATAAACGAAGTTCATTAAACCAAACTTCCGTACACAAGGCTTCCTGTCTTGTATTTTCAACTGCCAGTAATATCCCTTTTACTTCGCCCAGGTTGGGATTTCCTATAACAGCATAGGTTCGGCCATCGGGTAATGTTTCTTTATAATATTGGGAGGTATTGCCAGATTTGTTTCTTCGTTCTTTTAAAAGTGTAAGATCCCTCAGCGAAAAATCAAGATTGTTTTCTGCCGGCCATATTTTCAGGCTATCTGTTTCACCAAATTCAGTAATCTTCAATGGAATTTTTACTTCATAATAATTTCCCGAAAAATCATTGCCGATCCGGACTACACCAACCAGGTCACCGGGTAATATCTTTTCAGCATTCTTCACTGACTCGGCATGGATGAACATGGAAAGCCTCTTGTATTTCACCAAATCAAGATTCATGGTTTTAAATATACCCCTTGCTTCATGTTGCGGCAAACCACATACCTGCATACTTAATGCCTGCTCATTCAGGAACATTGACACATTGTTATTACTTAATTGTTGCTGTCTTTCAATTCCCGGAGGAATGCGATAAGGTATGGGTTCCCGCTGATCATTTTCTTCAATATTTACTGCCAGCGTATTTACAATAGTGGGATCAGGCGAAGGCAGACTTACATACTGACCGGTAGTATCAATCCTGTTCCTGAATTTTCTCCATTGATTGCGTACTAATTCTAATTTTCCAAAACGCATCACCACTGAATCAGCAAAGCCGGTAACAAACATCCGGATGAAACGAATGGATTTGAAATCAGGAATATTTCCAATTTTTTGCTGGTACTGATCTATGGGAATACGGAAGAGATACCATTTCTCTGTACGGGTGGTGCCATCTGCCAGTGTTACAACAGGGGTTCTTACATCGGTAATAAAATTTTGACCCGCTATCATATTCGGCAAAATGTCCACTTTATACTGGAAGTATTCTTCCACTTCATTCATGGTGTTATCCCTGTTCAGTTCTTCAGCATCAGGATACTGTGTATATGCATTGATGAACCGGGTGTTATTATTTGCAACCGGCGAATTTCCATTCGGGTTATTAATATTCTTGTATCGTTGCAGAATACCAGTTACAGGTGCAGCATCAAATGATTCATCCCGGTATGGTTTATAATTATCTCCTGATGGATCGGCCTGTATCTTTTGAAGTGTAGCAGCATTTACCACACTGGCGATACTGGTGAGATAAGGTGCAAACTTTGTTCTTTCATCTACGTCTCTAAGACCATCATAACCTACATCCTGGTATTCTCTGTCAGTGGGTTCATTGCTGAATGCATTGGTTACCTGGAGGGGGTTAGATGGCACCCTGCCCCACACGGTATTGTTGTCAACGGGCGAATTTATTGTTGGTGTGGGCAATCCATTTTCGTATTCCCTTTTTCCATCCCTGAGAATATCTTCGGAAATATTACCCAGGTTAAAATATAACTTGCCCCCGTTTGGATTGGCTGTATTTGTTATAAAGGGGTCCTGTAGCCAGAATTCAATGAATTCGATATTAGCGCTTTCAAAATCTGTCTGGTCAATATTACGCATCAACCCTCCCCATGCCTCTTTGGGATTGATTAGTTTCCCGTTTGCATTCACCCTTGTATTCCTGTATTCAAAATTATATGGGCCTTTATCTTTCGGGTAAAAAGCAATGTCAAATGTTGTTAATAAGTTTTCTCCGGTTTGGGTGCTGCGTTTGGGGAAAATTTCTTTTTGAAATATCTGGCGGGTTTCGGGCCGGGATAATTCAGCCAGGTCATTGCGCAGCGGGTTATCAATGTTTCTTTTTTCCTGCAATTGCGGCTCAATATTATACCAGGCCAGTTTGCCCCTGTTGTACCCGCTTTGCAAATCATTATTCAGATTTGATTCAGGGAACAATCCATTTCCCTGCGGAATAGATGCCATTGCCCAGCTGATTGGAGGAAAACGAAGATCAATATTGGACTTTGCTCCCTCAAAATCGTCAATATATACCTGGCCGCCTTTATCAGTTTTACTTGCATTTATTTGTTTGGGATGTCCCGGATCCAATATGGCGCCTTCGGCATAAGCAGTAATGGATGACATCGTCCTGGTGGAATAGAAAGGTAATTTATCCAACCATTTTGTCAATCGTGGCAGGTTATTACGGTAATCCACATCGAACCCGTACATAGTATTTTTAATGGGATCTTCTCCATATAATTGTTTAATGAAGAAAGGTCTTTCGCTTAAACGCACAACTGTTGCGCCAAGCGTTAATTTTTTACTCGCTAAATAATCCAGCCGCAACCCCAGGAAGCTTTTTTGCTGGAAGGCAAAAGCCTGGTTGCTTTCATATTGAATATTTACCGGCACACCAGAGCTAAGGATTGACTGGTTAGTAACCTGGAGAGTTCCGAGATCATAATTAATTTCGTAGTCAACATTTTCCTGCAATATCTGGCCACCTGCAGTTACTCTTACAGAGCCACGGGGAATATTATATCCTAACTGGTATACTCCGCCACTGCCGCTGGTATTACCAAATCCACCACTACCGGCATTATTACCGAAACCACTTCCGGCAGCATTGCCGGATGATTTGGATTTACCTGTTATTTTAAACCGGTTAAGATTGGCATAGGTTTGAGCAATGGCTTTTATGGTATCGTAAAGAGGATAATATAAATATTTTTTTCTTGTAACCTGGTCTGGATATACAGAATCAAGATCATGCCCGAAAGGTTCAAGAACAGGAAACACCAGGCGACTTTGAGAAGATATGATTGTAAAACCCTCAACAAAATCAAACATCCCGTCTGGCTGAGGGTCATTCTGGTTATTTAGCCGGTCCAGGTTTACCAGCGAAATAATAGGCTGATATTTATGTGCAGCCACTACGTCATCTACCGGTAAATATCTTTTATCCCCCAGGCTGGGTTCTTCATAAGAAATATCTAATTTAAAATCCTGCCGTTCCAACTGGCCGAAACCAACGGAATAAACATTCTTCATCATCAGGTCCCAGATAGGAAGATTGGTACGCTGCGAAGTGGCTTTTAATAATTTGAGAAATAATACCCGTTGCGTAGTACCGGTAGTATCCGGTGGCACATCCTGCGAAAATTCGCCCACCTGGAAAACTCTTCCGTTGTAAGTGTATTGAAAGGCCACGCCTAATACTTCGTCAGATTGCAATGGCTGATTAAGAGAGATGAAACCAATTTGCGGATTAAAGAAATAATCAGCAGGGCTTAGTTTTCTTGCAAATGTTTTTTCAAAATCCTGTACAGCTTGCAGATTAAATGGTGCGCCGGTTAGCGTACTCTGTACTAAGGATGAGTTACGGGCAGCAGTACTATTAAATAATTTTGAATAAAGATCATTTGCGGCATTGCGTGGCAAGGGGTCTGCTGTGCCAGTTAAACCCGGATTGTAAGGAACATTTTCACCCAGGTCCATAAAGCCAACAACATCCCTTGTATCCGTTGTTGCTCCATTGCGGTTGGTAACCCACACTTCCACCTTCAAAATTTGAATGGCTGAATTAACAACAGGCAGGTTCTTCATAGCCTTGTTATAATTTTTGCGGAAATACTGGGCAAAAAGAAAATGCCGGTTTTCATCATACTCATCAGCTTTCACTGTAAAATTTTGTGAGGAGCTGCCACCTTGTAAGCCAAGTGACTGGCGCTGTGATTGCTGGTTAGCCAGTACCGTGGTTACAAATAATTTTCCAAACTGAAGTTGTGTTTTAATCCCAAATAATGATTGGGCGCCCGGTATAAGTGTTCCCTTGGAAGAAAAATTAGTATTCCCTGCCTGGAATTGTTTTATGATCTCATCATCTTTTCCATGATAATCCAGTTTCAACTGGTTCTCAAAATTAAAATTGGCCAGGGTGTTATAATTGATCGGCAATTTTAGTTTATCCCCGATATTGGCCTCCACCTGCAGTTGAGAATTCATGTTGAAATCAAAACCACCATTCTTCCGGGCTCTTTCGGGCAGGGTTGGGTTTTTGATATTCTGCCCCTGGTATCCAGCCAGCAGATCAACATAACCTGAAGGACGGATATCAATTTTGCCGGTACCAATTATCCGGTTAAACAAATCATCAGTAATCCTTAATTTGGGTTTGTAAATCCGGCGGTTCATATTGGACAATAAGGCTGCCCTTTTCTTAAAATAATCTTCTTCATCCTTTTTGCCCTGAAGTTTTACAAACTCTTCCATGGTAAAGGAAGTGGGAGTCCTGTAATAATGATTACCAATTTTTTCAACAATATAATATTGTTTTGTTTTCGGATCGTACTCGATAGTTCTTTTAATAAAAGATGTATCCCTGAAATCAAAAGTGTTTTTATTGGGATATGAATAAGGATCGCCCCGGCGGTCCTGTAAAGGATAACGGGCAGTATCTGGAAAAAAATATTTTTTATTATTGAACGGGCCATCAATATTACCCGCATTGGCCTGGAAGAAGCAGGCAAATACAATGGTAAATACAACCAAAGTACGGAAGATATGAGCAGTTTTAAGGTTCAAGGTTTTTTCTCCATCAATTAGTTCCTGAAAAAAGAAGATTACAAAGTACGAAGCGCTTTTTTAATCAGCTCTTCAACGGATAGATTGGATTCAGTTGCCAAGGTTTTTTCAAGGGCCTGGCTGGCAGCCTGACGATTAATGCCCAGAGCCATCAAAGCATTTAACGCATCCTGCTGCAAAGTATTGTTTTTCATAGTCGAAATATTTGATTCTACAGGGTGCTTGACCAGCTTATCTCTAAGCTCAAGCACCATTCTTTCTGCCGTTTTTTTACCAATGCCTTTTATCGCTTCCAATTTCCGGGTATCGGCCTGTATTATTGCCCGGGCCAATTCGTCAGGTTTCATGTATGACAGCATCACCCTGGCCGTAGATGCACCAATACCTGACACACTGATAAGATAAAGAAACATCTCTTTTTCTGCCAGGTCAAAAAAGCCATATAATATATGAGCATCTTCCCGGATAAGCAGAATGGTATGCAAGATACCTTTTTCCAAATGCTGAATTTTAGAATAGGTATTCAGGCTTATTTGCACTTCATAGCCCACCCCATTAACATCCACCTGCAGCACCGCCGGACTTTTATGTACAAAATCTCCTTTGAGGTAAGCAATCATAGCTGCGAAAATAGGGAAAACAGAGAAGAGTCTGGAGTCAGGAGTCGTTAGTCTTTAGCCAGCAAGATTTAATGATTTATACAAGCAGTATATTAAAAAATACGAAGACGCCGGGCTCCGAACTCCCGACTAAAGTCTAATGACTCACTACTAACTCCTAACTTTGGCAACTTTTATTTTAATGAGACCATTGTATGAATAAAAAAATTACTGCTGCCATTACTGCTGTTGGGGGCTTTATTCCGAAAGACAGGCTTACCAATGCTGACCTGGTAAAAATGGTAGACACCAACGATGAATGGATCAGAACCCGTACTGGTATTGAAGAAAGAAGAATATTAAGAGGAGAAAGCATGGCCACTTCAGACATGGTGGTGCCGGCTGTAAAAGAGCTTTGTGAAAAAAGAGGCATCAGCCCTGAGGAAATAGAATGTTTGATTGTAGGCACTGTGACTCCCGATATGGTTTTCCCGGCCACGGCCAATATTGCCTGCGATAAATTGGGTGCAAAAAATGCCTGGAGTTTTGATGTTGGCGCTGCCTGCTCTGGCTTTTTATATACACTCACACTGGGTGCCTCATTAATCGAAAGTGGCCGTTACAAAAAAGTGGTTGTGTGCGGTGCAGATAAAATGAGTTCTATCATTGATTACAATGACCGGGCCACCTGTATCATCTTTGGTGATGGCGCAGGCGCTGTTTTGTTAGAGCCGAATGAAGAAGGTTTTGGTGTTCTTGACAGCATCTTAAGAAGCGATGGCAGCGGCTGCCAGTACCTGCACATGAAAGCAGGTGGTTCAAAAAAACCGGCAAGTATTGAAACAGTGATGGCCAAAGAACATTATGTGTACCAGGATGGCCAACCTGTTTTCAAATTTGCTGTAAAAGGCATGGCTGATGTAAGTGCAGAATTATTAGAAAGAAATAAATTGACCGGCGATGATATTGCCTGGCTAGTACCACACCAGGCTAATAAAAGAATTATTGATGCTACAGCAAATCGAATGGGGCTTAGTCCAGAAAAAGTGATGCTGAATATTCAACGCTATGGCAATACAACAGCCGGCACACTTCCACTCTGTCTTTGGGATTGGGAAAAACAATTGAAGAAAGGTGATAACCTTGTTCTTTCTGCTTTTGGAGGAGGGTTTACATGGGGAGCAACGCTGGTAAAGTGGGCTTATTGAAATTATTTCTTCCTGCTCCACACAATAAAATCGGTCTGTGGTAATTTCTCCATTCCCAACTGACGGAGCATATTGATGAGTTGTCCCCGGTGATAAGTGCCATGATTAAATAAATGAAGCACCATCTGGTATATCGGCTGTTTAAATTGTTCTTTCTTTGAATTCTGGTATTGAAAAACATGATCCAATGCAATGTCTGATGCGCTGTTGATCCAACCAAGCCATTGATTTGATTGCTGCATCAGTCCATTTACAAGATCTTTCATGGTTCCATTAAAATTTTCACTGGGGATAACAATACGTTCCTGCAATTTCATTCGTTGCCACCAGGCACTCTCCGCATCCCACATGTGTAGAATAGTTTTAAACAGGCTGTTGAAACTACTGGGTACTTCAGCCAATTGTTTTTCTTCAGGCAATGCCAGTATCACCTCCATTATTTTTTGGTTGGCCCAGATATTATATGCCGCAAATTGCTGTAGTATCTCTTTCATCCCGAATAGTTCAGCAGGATATTTTGTTTTATTGACTTCAGTTTGAAATCTTCTACTTTTGTCCCGATACTTATCGGGATTCGATTTCAGTACTAGCATTTGCAAAAGTTCAACTTTAAATACTGAATATGGATAAAAGTTTTCCCCGTCCGGCCGGATCATCTGGGGACATCTCCGAAGAAAACTCGTCCGGGCAAGCACTTACCGGATGGGGCTCGGTGGCCATTCATGGCGGTCATACCAATGATCCCAATTATGCTCACCAGGTTCCGATATATGCCAGCAGCACTTATGTGTTTGATACGGCAGAACAGGGCATGCGACGTTTCAGCGGCGAAGAAGAAGGATTTATATACAGCCGCTGGGGCAATCCAACCATTTTTGAAGCGGAACAAAAAATTGCCGCATTGGAAACATTTGAATTGAATATGGAAGCCAAAGCCATTCTGCATTCTTCAGGTATGGCAGCAATTACTACACTGATGCTGGCAACATTAAAACCGGGAGATAAGATCATCACTCATTTTTCATTATACGGCGGCACAGATGAACTGGTGACAAAAATTCTTCCTTCCTTCGGCATCACTGCCATCATTGCTGACCTGAGAGATTTGAACAAAGCAGAAGCCATACTAAAATCGGACAAGGCTATTAAGATGATGTACCTGGAAACTCCGGCCAATCCTACTATTCAATGTGTTGACCTGGATGAACTGAGCAGGCTGGCCAAACAACATAACCTGCTTGTAGCCTGTGATAATACATTTGCCTCTCCTTACCTGCAACAGCCGTTCCGTTATAATATTGATTTCATTATCCATTCCACTACCAAATTTTTAAACGGTCACGGCACGGCCATCGGTGGTGTTTTGTTGGGAAGAGATATTGAACTGATGAAAACAAAGATCACCAAAGTGCATCGGCTACTGGGAGGCAATTCAAATTCATTCGATGCTTTTTTGCTGATACAGGGAATAAAAACACTGGAAGTAAGAATGGAACGGCATTGCCACAATGCCATGGAAGTAGCCGGTTTTTTAGAAGCACATCATGCCGTTGCCAAAGTAAACTATACAGGACTTGCTTCTCATCCTGATCATCACACAGCCATGAAACAAATGCGGCACCCGGGACCTATGTTGAGTTTTGAATTAAAAGGAGGACTTCAGGCAGGCATTGATTTTATGAATAAGCTGAAGATGTGTGTAAGAACAGTTTCGCTTGGAACCTGCGATACGTTATTATCCCATCCTACCTCCATGACACATCGCAGCGTTCCGGCTGAAGAAAGAATAAAGTACGGCATCACGGATGGATTGATAAGGATGAATGTGGGGATTGAAAATATCCAGGACATTATTCATGATTTGCAACAGGCAGCCCACTAAATTTCCGCCAGCTGGCTGAGGGCTTTTGGGATCCTTAAAATAAAATACATTCAAGCTAATCAAATTTATAAAATATGAAAAAGCTACTGTCTGCATTATTGTTTCTTATTTCGCTTAATGCAATAGCACAACCTCCTTCTGATGCAAGGCTGAAAGGTCTTGACACTTTTGCATTAAGAGTTTTAAAAGACTGGCATGCTGCCGGCGTTACTATTGCCGTAGTAGAGAAAGGAAAAGTAGTTTATACCGGCGGCTTTGGTTACCGTGACATTGATAAAAAATTACCGGTAACTGAAAACACACAATTCGCCATTGGCTCCTGCACCAAAGCCTTTACTGCTTCTATGCTGGGCATGTTGCGAAAAGACGGAAAAGTAGATTTGGATAAACCTGTAAGAAACTATTTACCTGAGTTAAAATTTCAGAATGAATACACCAATGATCATGCAACACTCAGGGATATGATGTGCCACCGTACTGGTTTGCCACGCCACGATTTGTCATGGTATGCATCATGGGCCACGCGAAGTGAATTATTGGAAAGAATACAATACATGGAACCAACTGCCGAACTCAGGGAAAAATGGCAGTATAATAATTTCATGTTCATGGCGCAGGGAGTGGTGATTGAAAAACTAACCGGCAAAAGTTGGGAAGAAAACATGAAAGAAAAAATATTAAAGCCACTTGGCATGGATAATACCAATCTTTCTACAACAGATATGGAAAAAACAGCCGATCATTCCCTGGCTTTTGTTACAAAAGATTCTTCCATCAAATCCATTCCATATAGAAATATAGATGCCATGGGACCAGCCGGTTCGGTAAACAGTTGCGCAAAGGATATGGCCAAATGGCTGATCACCTGGATCAATGATGGAAAATACAATGGAAAAGAAATTATTCCTTCCTCCTACCGCAATGAAGCTATCACTATTCAAATGGCAATAGGTGGCGGCGCACCCGGCGTTGAAAATCCTGATGTACATATTGCCGGTTATGGTTTTGGATGGATGATCAGCAGCTATCGTGGTCATTACCGGGTAGAGCATGGCGGTGGCATTGATGGATTCATCACTACTACCGGATTTTTTCCCAGCGATAGCATCGGAATTTTTATTTCATCCAACCAGGGTGGTGTAAGCCAGAGCATCAGGAATTTTATTGCCGACCGGATGCTGAAACTTTCTTACCGCAACTGGAATAAATATTTACTGGATGCGGATAAAAAAGCTACCGATGCCGCAAAAGCTGTTGTAAAAAATGACAGCCTTGGTCACCAGCTCAACACAAAGCCTTCGCATGAATTAAAAAATTATACCGGCACTTATTCTAATCCCGGTTATGGAAAAATAGAAATCACCATGAAAGATGGCAGTCTTGTTTCAAAATTCAACAGCATAGATATACGGCTTGATCATTTTCATTACGACCAGTTCAATGCGGTCATACTTGATCCCTCGCTGGAGGACCAGGATCCCATCCGGTTCAGTTTTCAAATTGATGCAAAAGGAGAAATCAGTAAACTGACCATTCCATTTGAAGCAGGTGTGAAAGATATTGAGTTCGTGAAAGAAACTAAAACAATTGAAGTGTCTAAATCTGATCTTGAAAAATATACAGGGGAATATGAATTTGCCCCGGGAAAGGGTTGTAAATTTTATATCAAAAACGAAAAAATCTTATACGCTTTTGTAGAAGGACAACCGGAATATGAATTAACACCGACCGATAAAAACAAATTTGATTTTAAAATCCTGAAAGGCTATAGTGTGCAGTTTGAATCAAATGAAAAAGGCGAAATCATATCAGTTAATTTTATTCAGCCCAACGGAACATTTAAAGCAACCAAAAAGAAATAAGCATGAAAAAACTCAGCTTCATTTTTGTCCTCTTTCTTTTTTCCTGCAAGTTTCATCACAGGGAATATGATAAAATCATTCGCAACGGAATGATCTATGATGGCAATGGCGGCGAACCTTACAAAGCAGACATCGGAATTAAAGATGATACTATTGCCTTTATCGGTGATCTTTCCGGCATATCTGCCCAATATAGTATCGATGCAAAAGGAATGGCCGTGGCTCCCGGCTTTATCAATATGCTTAGCTGGGCCAATACTTCATTGATTGAAGATGGAAAATCGCAGGGAGATATCCGGCAGGGTGTAACACTGGAAGTGATGGGCGAAGGAGAAAGCATGGGTCCCCTGAATGCAAAAATGAAAGATGAAATGCAAAGAGACCAGCCCGATATAAAATATAAAGTAGAATGGAATACGCTGGGAGGATATTTAAACTGGCTGGAAAAAAAAGGAATCAGTTGCAATGTAGCTTCTTTTGTTGGCGCTACTACTATTCGTGAATATGTTATCGGCGAAGACAACCGTGATCCCACTCCTGCCGAACTCGACAGTATGAAAGCATTGGTGAAGCAGGCAATGGAAGAAGGCGCTATGGGCGTAGGCTCTTCATTAATTTACCCTCCCGCCTTTTTTGCCAAAACAAATGAACTTGTTGAATTATGTAAAGAAGCATCCCAATACAGCGGCATGTATATATCACATATGCGTAACGAAGGCAATAGCTTATTTAAAGCATTAGAAGAATTAAAAACTATCGCCAAAGAAGCCAAAATTCATGCTGAGATATATCATTTAAAAGCGGCAGGCAAAGACAACTGGTGGAAAATAGATAGCCTCGTAAAAATTGTAGAGAAAGCAAGAAAAGATGGTTTATATATTACGGCTGATATGTACACATATCATGCATCGGCAACAGGACTCACCGCTTCATTTCCACCTTCCTTGCAGGATGGCGGCTTTGATAGTTTATGGCATCGCCTGCAAAGACCAGCTATCCGTGAACAAATGAAAAAAGAAATGAACACGAATGCAACGAGCTGGGAAAATACTTATTACGGCGCTGGTGGTGCAAAGGGAGTTTTATTACTTGGTTTCCGCAGGGATTCATTGCGCAAATACATTGGCAAAACTTTGGAAGAAGTAGCAGCAATAAGAGGAACAACGCCTGAAGAAACAGCTATGAATTTAATTGTAGAAGACAGCACCCGCATCGGCGTTTCCTATTTCTCCATGACGGAAGACAATATAAAAAAAGAGATAGCGTTGCCGTGGGTTAGTTTTTGTTCGGATGCCGAATCCTGTGCACCTGAAGGAGTTTTTCTGAAAGACAATCCACATCCAAGGGCTTATGGAAATTTTGTAAGAGTGATCGGCAAATATTCCAGGGATGAAAAAATTATCAGCTTACCAGAAGCCATCCGCAAACTTTCCAAACTACCAGCTACCAATTTAAAACTTCAAAAACGGGGCGAACTGAAAGTGGGTAACTATGCAGATATCGTCATCTTTGATCCGGCCACTGTTCAGGATCATGCTACGTTTGCGAAACCTCATCAATATGCAACGGGTGTAATCCATGTTTTTGTAAATGGCGTGCAAGTGTTGAAAGATGGTGAGCATACAGGAAAAAAACCGGGAAGATTTGTAAAAGGGCCGGGTTGGAAAAAACCGTGTCTGACGTCTCGCAGAGCGTCTGACACATATTGAATAAGATGATAATAAAATAAAAATGGAGATAACCATTCGCAGAGCAGTAAAAGAAGATTGCCCAAGATTATTGGAATTAATAAAAGAATTGGCTGTATATGAAAAAGCGCCGGATGATGTAACAGTAACGCTGGAGCATTTTACTGAAAGTGGATTTGGAGAAAATCCTGTGTGTTGGACGTTCATTGCGGAAGTTGATGGAGTGATACAAGGTTTTGCTTTATATTATATCCGCTACTCCACCTGGAAAGGTCAGGCCATGTATCTCGAAGATATTATTGTAACTGAAAAAGCAAGAGGCAATGGTATCGGCAAATTATTAATGGACAGGCTGATTGAAGAAGCCAAAGAAAAAAAGTTCAACCGCATCATCTGGCAGGTATTGGAGTGGAATGAATCTGCGATCAATTTTTATAAAAAATACAATGCTGAGTTTGATGCGGAATGGATGAATTGTCAGATCTATGTTTAAATTATTTCCCATTCTTCAACTTCTCCTTTCACTACCCTGAATAATGGATGTGGTTCTGCCTCTTCTATCAATTTAAATTGTTTGTAGCGGAGAGGATCTCTTGTTTTTAGTTTTTTTAACAGGTGAGTGGTTTCATAATGCATCTGACCGCTGGTTACACTCAGTTTAGTTCTTTTGAATGTCTGGCTGATTTTTCCTTCGTCAAAATGATACTCCCGACGTATGGCTTCCTGTAAAACAGCATCAAGGTATTGATCAATAGCATCAACGGGGTTTTTCAGTTTCTTAAAGCGATTTAGTTGGGGATGATTTTTGTAGCCTTTTGTTTTACCCTGCAGCACATGTTTGGCCAGCAATGTTTCTCTCCAGAGGGCCACGATTCCTTTTGCATCTAAATATTTCGGATGAAGAGACCAGATTCTCATGCTGATATTTTGCCCTTAACTTACCCCTGATACCTCCATTATCTTATTAATTTTCAAAACAAGCCCCTGCAAAACTTTTCCCGGTCCTGCTTCGGTAAATCTTGAAGCGCCATCTGCAATCATAGCCTGTACACTTTGTGTCCAGCGCACAGGATTGGTAAGCTGATCTATCAGGTTTTGTTTTATTTCTTCCTTATCCATTACTGCCTTGGCCACTACATTCTGGTAAACGGCACAGGTGGGATTATGAAATTTTGTGGCTTCAATGGCTGCCTGTAATTCTTCTTTGGCCGGCTCCATTAATGGTGAATGGAAAGCGCCTCCTACAGGAAGTACCAATGCTCTTTTAGCACCGGCAGCTTTCATTCTTTCACAGGCAATTTCAATTCCTTTCTTACTGCCACTTATTACCAATTGCCCGGGGCAATTATAATTAGCAGCTACCACTACTTCGCCTGTTTCTTTCCACACTTCGGCACAAATAGCTTCCACTTTTTCATCAGCCAGGTTTAAAACAGCGGCCATAGTGGATGGATTCATCTCGCAGGCTTTTTGCATGGCATTTGCCCTTACAGAAACTAAACTCAGTGCCGCATCAAAACTTAATGTGCCGTTAGCTACCAGGGCAGAAAATTCTCCCAGTGAATGACCGGCCACCATATCGGGGTCTGTCTGTTCAATACTTTTATAGGCAATAACTGAATGTAAAAAAATTGCGGGCTGTGTAACGTTGGTCTGCTTCAGGTCATCTTCGCTTCCATTGAACATGATATCGGAAATGCGGAAACCCAGCACCTCATTGGCCTGTTCAAATAATTTTTTAGCAAAGGCACTATTATCATAATGATCCTTTCCCATTCCCGGATATTGGGAACCCTGACCGGGAAAAATAAATGCATGCTTCATATATAAATGTTTTACCCCCTTTGATCGCCTTTATTCTTTAGCAAACGAGAGAAGACGATCCCCCCATAAAAAAAGTTTGATCGAACACCAATCAAACTTTTTTGCAAATGCAAATATAGGTCAATCCAGTTTAGTGCTGAGTAGTTTCAGAAACTCGCTGCGGGTGCTGCCCTTATGAAATTCCCCATCAAAAGCTGAAGTAGTAGTTACGGAGTTTTGTTTTTGCACGCCCCGCATCATCATACACAAATGTTTTGCTTCAATAACAACGGCGACACCCAGGGGATTCAGTGTTTCTTTTATAGCATCTCGTATCTGCACCGTTAATCTCTCCTGTACCTGCAGGCGGCGTGCATAAACATCCACCACCCTGGCAATTTTACTAAGACCGGTTATCCATCCATTGGGTATATATGCCACATGTGCTTTCCCGATAAATGGCAGCATATGATGTTCGCACATGCTGTATATCTCAATATCTTTCACCAATATCATTTCACTTACATCTTCATGAAATTTTGCGGAGTTAATGATAGCTTTAGCATCCTGGAAATAACCTTGTGTCATGAATTGCATAGCTTTTGCAACCCGCTCTGGTGTTTTTATTAAACCTTCCCGTTCGGGATCTTCGCCAAGATGGCCCAAAATATCTTTATAACTTGTCATCAGTCCATTGAGGGATTCCTCACAGTACTCTTCTTTTCTTTGATATCGCATTAATTGTAGTTTTAATTTCTGAAATGTATGGGTTCTTTTACAGGATATTCAACAAAGTTTCTTGATGTTTCATAAAGACGGATTTGTAAATCCAGTTTTTTCCCCAGGTGTGGCCGCAGTAATTCATAAATCACAATAGCAATATTTTCAGCGGTCGGGTTAAGGTTTTTAAATTCTTTTGTATCCAGGTTCAGGTTCTTATGATCAAACCTTGAATGAATTTCCCTTTTTATCAACTCACTAAGTTCTTTAAGGTCCATCACAAACCCTGTTTTTTTATCCGGCTTGCCGGTTACTTTCACTTCAAGTTCATAATTATGTCCATGATAATTTGGCAAAGCACATTTACCAAATACTTTTTCATTGGTAGCATCATCCCAACCCGGATTAAACAACCGGTGAGCCGCATTAAAATGTTCCCTTCTGAAAACAGCTACTCTTTTACTCATAATAACAAGTTTAAGGTTTAACGTTAAGAGTTTAAAGTTTTGCCTAAATAATTTTCATCTTTCAAAACAAGAAACTTTAAACATTAAACTATTCAACACTATCCGCCAAAATACTCCACATAAATGCGGGGTGTTTCATACAGTTTAACGCTGTGTAATTGAACATCACCTGGTAAATGCTTTTTTAACTCACCCCAGATAGCAATGGCCAGGTTTTCGGTACTGCACATTTTTCCTTTCATAAATTCTACATCAACATTCAAATTGCTATGATCCACTTTTTCAATAATATGCTCCTTAATAATATCACTTAATTCCTTTACATCAAATACGAACCCGGTGCCGGTATCCGGTTCTCCTTTTATTGTTACATGCAATTCATAATTATGACCATGCCAGTTTTCATTAGCACATTTGCCAAACACTTCTTCATTCTTGGTATAATCCCATGCCGGGTTATAAAACCGGTGAGCCGCATTAAAATGTTCTACTCTTACCAGGTAAACCATGCCATTCAATTGAGAGGTAAAGTTAATGTATCAGCAATTATCACAGAATTGCGACATTTGCGGAACAATTACCTGTATGAACTGTTTACTGGCTGCTGCTACCTCAAAAGAAATTGCTCCATTTCTTGCGCATTACCGAAATAATGAAAAACAATGGCCAACAGAAATAAAACTGGATGTACTCATAACAGGAGTTGGTTTAACATCTACAACATATCACCTGGCAAAACATTTTTCTATCAAACAACCCGACCTGGTGATACAGGCTGGTGTAGCAGGTTGTTTTGACAAAAATATTCCATTGGCTTCTGTGCTGGCAATTAAACAAGATACCATTGCTGATGAATCTGTAATAGAACAAAAACGGCTGAAAACATTGTTTGACCTGAAACTGGCACAACAAAATCAACTCCCTTATAAAAAAGGCTGGCTGATAAATCCCGGAATAGCATTGATAAAGAAAAGCAAGTTGAAAGCTATAAAAGGAATTTCAGTTAACCAGGTAACAACATTGCCGCAAATGATAAATTTTTATAAAGATGAATTCGACCCTGTAACCGAGTCAATGGAAGGCGCTGCATTCCATTATGTATGCCTGATGGAAAAAATCCCATTTCTGCAGATCAGGAGTGTGTCTAATTATGTTGGCGAAAGAAATAAGAAAAACTGGAATATGAAAGATTCAATTGCTAACCTGAACAAAGAGCTGATAAGAATATTAGAAACATTATGAAACTAACACTTGGCTTTTCTCCCTGTCCCAACGACACTTTCATCTTTGATGCATTGGTCAATAAAAAAATTGACACAGAAGGATTTGAATTTGATACAGTATTAGCAGATGTAGAAACCCTGAACCAATGGGCCTTGCAAGGCAAACTGGATATTACAAAACTAAGCTTCCCCGCTTTTTTCAAGTCTTTAAAAAATTATACATTACTGAATGCGGGAAGCGCTGTGGGAAAAGGAGTTGGACCATTACTAATTTCAGATGCGAAACATGAAATAACGAATGATGAAATAAACCAGGCCTCCATTGCTTTACCCGGAGCCAACACTACTGCTGACCTGCTGTTTAGTTTTGCTTACCCGGAAGCAACAGATAAAAAATTTCTGCTTTTTTCTGCTATTGAAAATGCATTAATTAATAAAGAGGTTGACCTGGGTGTTATCATTCACGAAAGCCGTTTTACTTACCAGCAGAAAGGTTTGCACAAAGTGAGAGATCTTGGCGAATACTGGGAAGAGAGAATGGAACTGCCACTTCCATTAGGAGGTATTGCCATCAATCAATCGGTAAAAAGATCAGTAGCGCTGAAAGTAAATGATCTTATCCGCAAAAGTCTGAACTTTGCTTTTAAAAATTATCCAGTTATTCCGGATTACGTCAAACAACATTCACAGGAAATGAGTGAAGAGGTAATGCGGCAGCATATTGACTTGTATGTAAACAATTACAGTCTTGATCTTGGAGAAGAAGGTAAGCTGGCTATTGAAAATTTATTCGGAGTTTTTCTTGAATTAAACAACCTGGAAGCTGATGATGAAGATATTTTGTTTCTTTAAATCTGTTGCAGAAGCTGAGATCCTGCCTGTTACTATTTTTGTTCAATGTAAAACAAATTGAGATTCTGCGGCAATAAAAGAAAGAGTTTGAAAGTTATTAGTCCTACCCGACAAATACCATATAGTTCATTACACACAAAACCGTTTGCCATGACAAAAAAATTAATTTCTGTGTGCCTGGCTGTCATTGCTTTCTTCGCTGTTTCAGCTCAGAAAGAGGCAAAAATTACCGGCAAACTAAAAGTCTTCATTGACTGCAGCAACACCTGGTGTGATATGAGTTTTCTCCGGACTGAAATTAACCTGGTTGATTTCTTTTTAGATAACCAGGCAGCCGATGTGCATGTGCTGATTACAAATCAAAGCACTGGCAGCGGTGGCAGCCAGTACCAGCTGATTTTCTTTGGACAAAATCTATTCAGGAATTTGCTGGATACCCTCCATTTTAATACCCGACCAAATACAACCGATTTTGAAAAACGGGACCTGTTGATTAAATACCTGAAACTTGGCCTGGCACCATTTATCGCAAGAACGGATGCCGCAAAGGATGTAACGATCAGTTTTAAAAAAATAGAATCCGAACTTAATAAAAAGGATTCTGCTGCCAAAATTACTAAAGACCCCTGGAATTACTGGGTGTTCAGGATCAGTACTAACGGTAATATCAATGCCAATAAAACAATTAAAAGTTACTTGTATAACGGGAATGTTTCAGCAAGTCGTGTCACCGAAGAATTGAAAGTAAGTTTCAGTTCATGGGGTACAAATAACAAAACTATTTATTTATTTGAAACTGATTCTACTAACGAAAAATTCATTGCCAGGAATAACAATTATGGCATGGAGCATTACCTGGTAAAAAGTATAAATAATCACTGGAGTGCGGGATATCAGGCCATTTATAGCAACGACAGGTCTTCTAATTATAAAGGGCAGCTATACCTGAGAACCGCAGTGGAATACAATATTTTTCCTTACAAAGATGTAAACACCAGATACTTTACCTGCAGTTACGGGATTATCACCCGTTTTAACAGGTATTATGATTCTACTATTTACAATAAACTAAAGGAAACCTTATTGGCTCATTCCTTTGAAGCACGTCTTACATTAAATAAAAAATGGGGAGCCATATTTTCCGGATTTTCCTATAGTAACTTCTTTCATAACTGGAAACTGAATAATACAGGAGTGAACATCGGTGTAAATGTCCGAATCACGGGGGGGCTGTCTTTCAATATTTTTTTATTTGGAGAACTGGTACATGACCAGGTTTATCTTTCACGATACGGAGCAACAGAACAGGAAGTGCTAACCCGCATCAGGAAGTTAAAATCCAATTACAATTTTCAAACCAGCTTTGGCATCAGTTATCGTTTTGGCTCTAAACTCAACAATTTTGTAAACCCAAGATTTGAAGGGCCAAACAATTAAAATCAACCTACCTGAAAATTGTGGTAATAAAGCGATCATAAATTTTCGCTGTCATTACATTGGCATAAATTTTATCCCTGAATTGTTTTACCCAGCGAATACCATTGATAGCATTGGTAAGAAAAAGCTCATCCGCATTTTCGATCTTTTCAACCGTAACAAGAGTTTCCTGTACTCTGTATCCTTCATCCTCCAACTTTTGCAGTAAATATTTTCTCATTACTCCATTTACAGAGCCTTCACTTAATGCCGGTGTGGTTATTATGCCATCTTTAATAATAAATATGTTTGCTATAGTTGCGTCTGCAATATTGCCTGATGTATTTAACAGCAGGCAATCATCCAGTTTATTTTCCCTTGCATGTATAGCAGCCATTGTATAGGGCAGGAAGTTGGCTGATTTGAGGTTAGAAAAAACATCACAGCTTTTGCGGGCATCCGGATAAATATCAATAGTAAGTCCGCTTGCATTCAACTTGTTTGCAGATTCAAGCAAAGGCCAGCATTCAATAACATAGTTCAGGCCTCTGTCCTCATCATACAAGGCCCCGTTTCCCCTGAAAACCGACAACCTCACCCTGGCCAGTTTCTCACAGTCATTTTTTTTACACAGGTTTAGTATCTCATTTTCTATTAATTCAACAGTAAAGAATTCCTGAATTTCAAATTTCAGCAATGATAACCCGGAAAATAATCTCTCAAAGTGAAATGTTTTCAGCAAAATTGTACCGCTTATCATCTTCATTGTCTCAAACAAGCCATCGCCATAACGATAACTACGGTTTGAAACCTGCAAGGCAGGTTCATCAGCCTGAAGCATTTCCCCATTCACAAAAACATAATTCATACCGCCAAAGTAAAATAAAAAAGCCATCCGCCTTACGGGGATGGCTGAATATATCTTGCCATGAAAAATTATGCTTGTTCAACCAAACCTGCCTTAACAGCATACATCACCAGGCCCGCCATTGATTTGGTGCCCGTTTTGGTTTTCAACTTATCACGGATAGCTTCTACTGTGCGGGGACTGAGGTCAACCATATCCGCAATCTCTTTTGTGCTTTTTTCATCACACATCAGTTTCAGAATAGTAACTTCCTTATCAGTAAGGTGTACATCCTGCGGCATGGATGATTCGTTTGTACGCTTGGTGCGCAACCCACTCAGCAGCGCCTTATTAGTAAGCTCATTAAAATAAAAATCATTTTCATACACCCCCCGGATAGCGTCGTAAATCATTTCAGCACCTGACTCTTTGGTAATATAAGAGTTTGCTCCTATTTCCATCATTTTTGAAATAACAGAATGATCATTCAGGAAAGACAGCATGATCACTTTAATATTCGGATATAATTTTTTTATTTCAGGTAAAGCCGTGAGTCCATCCATAATTGGCATCTGGATATCGAGTAAAATTACATCAGGCTGAATGTGACGCAGCAGGTTCAATAGTTGCATGCCGTTTTCCGCTTCTGCTACCATTTGGATATCCTTACGGGCTTGAAGTGAGGTTTTTACACCTGTGCGGAACAGGGCATGATCATCAGCAATGGCTACTTTAATTACAGTGTTACTCTCGGGGTTTTTCATAATTGGATTATTAAAAATAAAAATTAAAAAAGGTATTATTCTGTAATGCAAGTTGAAAAATTCCTGCAACATATACCATAGTAGAACTACTTGATTTCGTATTTGTGGAAAGTACCACTTCTTATTGCAATAGGCGAAACAATACGAAACAAATCGGGAATATTACGAACCAGTTAGTAAATACCGAATATTATAAATAGGGCAGTTATGCTCTTGTTAACATTCGGATGTGAGTATATTTTTGTTTCAGAAAGTTGATTGACACGGATGATCTGTTTTATACCCTCATCCAATGTCCAAATACCGTCCAGAAAGATTTTTTCCAGTTCCTTTGAAAAACCGACCCGATTTTGATCGGGAAACACTTCACCGGCCAGTCAACTTTCTCTTTTTTGAATTAGTAGTCCCGTTTTTATAAATCCAATCCCAACTGAAAAACCAAAACCAAGAGCTGTTAACCTTATTTTTATGAAACACTATACTTAATAATTTTTTTCCTTTCATAACAGTAACGTAACACCCCGGTCCTCATAACGCCGGGGTTTTTTTCCGGAGAACACTGAACAGATGAACATGGAACACCGAATGATGAAGTTTATCCTCTCTCACTTCGATGTTCATCATTTCTTGTTCAACATCCGATATTCAAAAAGGAATGATGTTGGCGTATACTAAGTAGCTTAATTGATGATTTTCTCCGCTACCAGGTATGCCCTTGGTTCGCCAATTGAAAATTTTTTTCGCCCGGGAATGCTGTAGATTTCTTTGAGAACAAAACCGGACTTGCTAAGCATACTCTCAATTTCATTGATGGAAAAAATGTAATCAACTCCCTGCTTTGACTCCGTTTTACCTTCATTGGTAATTATAAAACTTTCTGTTTCTATCCGGGTTGGATGAAAAAGAAATGAACTTTCAACCAGAAATTTCAGCTCACCGATCCGGCTCCAGCTTTTCCCTTTGAAATTATTCATAACTATTTCGGCAATAGACCAGCTGCTGATCAGTAAATACCCCCCTGGCTTTAAGAAAGAGAAAATATTTGTAAGAATTTTTATCGTATCATCTGCATTAAAAAAATTCAGGCTGTTACCCATACAGATAACGAGGTCAAATCGGTCTTCGGTTTTAAAATCAAGCACACTTGTATGAAATGATCGTACCGGCAGGTTTTCTTTTTCAGTAACTATTCTGATTTCATTAATGTAATCGGCAAGATTATCAACCGCAGTCACTTCAATGCCTTTTCTTCCCAGTGCTATTGTATGCCGGCCGTAGCCACACATCAGGTCAAGCACCTTACTTCCCGGCTGAAGATTAAAATAGGGAAGCATAAAATCAATTTCCTTGGTTGTAAGTTCATCAGGGATAAGGCTACGCCATATCTCCTTATAATAACCATCAAAAAAAGTATCGTTGATATTTGACATGTTTTTGTTAATAGTTTTTTCCGGGCTTCAGGAGTGATTGCACCCCCTCTCTATTTATGGAGAGGGTTGGGGTGAGGCCTATTCCAACAATTTATTCCTCATTGCATACATTACCAGCCCGGCAATGGTCTTGGCCCCTACTTTCTGTTTCATATTTTGCCGGATAGTTTCAATAGTGCGGGGACTGAGAAAAACCTCTTTTGAAATTTCTTCTGTTGTTTTATCATCCGCTATCAACTTCAGTATTTTTATTTCCTTCTCAGAAAATTTTACCGGATTGGGATAAAACTGCCGTACCGTTTTTTTATGTTGAAGTTTCAGCAGCACCGCTTTATTCACCAGCTCATTAAAATAAAAATCATCATTCATGCAGGTAAGGATGGCCTGGTAGATTTCATCTGGGTCGGTCGTCTTGGTCAGGTAGGCGTTGGCGCCCATCTCCATCATTTTGGTAATCATCTCCTGGTCATCGTACATTGTAAGCACAATAATCTTTAATGCCTCATATTCTTTGCGAATAATGCTGATGGCATTAATACCATCTACTTCCGGCATCCGAATATCCATCAGTATTACATCCGGGAGTTTCAGCTTCAGCTTGTGCATCAGATCCTTGCCGTCTTCTGCTTCCCAGAGTATTTTTAGATACTCTTTATCTTTTAGGGCCATGCGTATGCCATCACGAAAAATTTTATGGTCGTCTGCTATGGCTACTTTTATTTCCTGGGTTGACATGGAAAATTGGTTTCAATTAATTTAAGGGTAACAATAAAAGTAAAAATACTCATTTTTATTGATGAATACCACATGACTATTTTACCTTGTGCCCAAAACAATCTCCCAATATTATTCATCCTAATATTTCTAACGATGTTGCTGAAAAGTGAAAACTGGATCAGAAAAAAGCAAAATCGTATTTATTCATTTCCCTAATCGTATATTTTCATTATTCCTCCGGAATACTACGAACGACTCTGTAAATACCGAATACTCCAAACTGAGGGCTACTGCTCTTGCACACACCCGGCTGTGTATTTATTTTTGGACCAAGTTGATTGATCAGGATGGAGCCCCTCAAAAGTCCAATATCCTTAAAACCCGTTTTGAAATTAATATCCAAATCCATTGAAAGTCCAAAGCGAAATCCAATGTCAGTCAACTTACTTTTGTCTTTTTATTATCCCAATACCCTTTAATCCTGACAGGTTTTTTTCTCACTTTCTGCTATCCTAACACCCTCTTTTCTTATCCACAGCTGTTAATAACCGTAAAATAATCCGGTAGACCTACTATATTTACCATCGTAAATATACGTGTTATTACGAGAAATATTACCCATTTAACTCGGGTAAGAATACTAAGTAAAATTCATTAAAACCCTTTTCCGTATTGAGTTTGCAAGGAATTAATAGCATCGGTTATCAAAAGCCTGGTTTGCATTAAACATTGTTTCTGGCAATTTTTATTGGATAAATCGATTTACGAATAGCTTAAAAACGTTACTGTTATGAAAAAGATTGTAAAAAACATGAGGTACTGGGAAAATGATGATCTTATTGTTTGGGAATAACTCCCGGAACAAAGAACATTCAGAAATCCTAAATCTTTAAAAAAAGTTTTCTATTTTTGGACAAAATCCAAATTATAGAAAACCTTTTTTATTATATAGTTACCTCCTCCTATCTCTTACTTCCAATTTGTTTCTTAATTATCTTTTTTATTATTGGAAATAAAAAAAGAGATTCTGCTCTTATCATAATAGCATTATATGGGATAATTTTCTTTTGCGTTTTACTTCTACTTAAGGAGATTAAATTGCCAAAGGGGGCTTTAAAATATGTCCAAATGTCCTATACATTTTTTGAGTATGGTGTCTTCACTTTTATTTTTTGGATCAATTTCAGGAAAGATAAAATCAGGTGGGTGCTTTTGTTTGCATCATTTGCTTTTTTGGTGTTTCAATTGTATTATGTTTTTACAACAAAACAAAAAGGGCTAGACTCTGTGCCTATTGGCGTAGAAACGATTTTGATTCTCGTTTATATAATCTACTTTTTTTATTTGTTTTCAAAATCCGTTAGCGATTTTTACATTTATAATCATTATTTATTCTGGATTGCGGTGGGGATATTAATATACCTTGGAGGATCCTTCTTTTTCTTTATTCTCTTTGAACAGCTAACCATAGACCAGAGAGAATATTTTGGAAATATTACTTACACGACAGAAATTATTAAAAATATCTTTTTTGCTCTTGCTATGTTTATTTATGCCCGCTATCCTCTTGAAAACAAAAAAATGAAATCTAAATCTATTCCGTTTCTAGACATGATATAAACCACCAACCACTTACTAACCAATTATGTTCTTTCTGCAAGCCACAAAATCCGGAATTTCCACTGTGCTTTTCCTTGGTACTGTCGGCATGGTTGTGCTGGTGGTTGGTCTTATTATTTTCCTCATCATGCACCAACGCAGGGTGCTTCGCTTTCATAAAAGGATTCAGCAAATGGAAGCCGAACAGCAAAAAATACTGCTGACTGCCTCTATTAAATTGCAGGAGGAAGAACGCCAACGCCTGGCAGCCGACCTGCACGATGATGCTGGCCCGCTGCTGGCTACCGCCCGCCTTTATCTAAATGAAAACCTGGTTAACCAGGACAAGGCCACCCAACTGCAATCTATTCTGCAAGCCCGCCAAATCATTGATGACACAATTCAACTTGTCCGTAATATCAGCCACAGCCTGATGCCGCCCACTTTGAAAAACTTTGGACTGGAATCGGCTATTAATGATTTGTTCCAAAAAATCAGCGGTTCCGGAACCATTAATGCCAGCAGCCGTTTTCATGAGTACAAGGAAAGACTAAAGGAAGAAAAGGAACTTGTTATTTTCCGGGTTGTGCAGGAGTTGATCAACAACATTCTCAAGCATAGTAATTCAAGCTTTATCCATCTCACTCAAAATATTCATGCGGATAAGTTCTATCTCCGGATACATCATGATGGCAGGGGAATAATACAATCTGATTTTGACAAACTGAACAAAAGCAATGTGGGTCTTGGGCTAAAAAACATCAACAGCCGCCTACGGGTAGTACAGGGGAATATTAATTTTGAAAAAGATATTTCACAGACCTATTATAAAGTCACCATTGAACTTCCTAAAGACGAACCATACATGTAAACAAACTTGCGATGGTTTAATAGCTTATAATTGTTATTTTTGCCTTTTATCTGATAACTATGGGAATCATTAAGGTGGCCATTGCTGATGATCATAAAATCTTTCGAAAGGGGGTTATTCTTTCTTTGCGGCCATATTCCAATATAAAATTTGTTCTTGAAGCAGAAAATGGTGATGATCTGCTGAATAATTTGGCTGCTGCTGAGCCTGATGTAGTGCTGATGGATCTTCGTATGCCAGGCAAAGATGGTATAGAAGCTACCAAAACTATCAGCAAACTTTACCCGCAAGTGAAAGTGCTGGTGCTGAGTATGTATGAAGATGAACGATTTGTTTATCACCTGATGGAAAATGGCGCCAATGGTTATCTGCTCAAAAGCTCTGAGCCCAATGAAATACGGAGGGCCATCATGGAAGTATATGAGAAAGGGTACTACCTGAATAATTTTGTGAACCGAATTTTGCTTAAAAAAGCACATTCTCGTCAGAAAGTGACACCCTCACTTAACAATGAAATTACTCTCAGCGATAAAGAAAAAGACGTGTTGCGTTTTATTTGTATGGAATTTACAGCCGTAGAAATAGCTCAGAAGATGGAAATCAGTCCCAGAACGGTAGAGGCTATCAAGGATCGTTTGATGGAACGGTTCGGAAGCAAAAACACTGCAGGCCTTGTATTTTTTGCAGTAAAGAATAACCTGATTGAATAAAAAAAATCCAGAGGTTAACGAAACATCAGTTTTTTTTAACCCATTAAAATTGCATTTCGGGAATTTCTCCCTCCACAATTAGTTTTCCGGCAGTTTTTGATATTATTTCTTCAACACTAACTCCAGGTGCTCTTTCTAAAAGTTTAAATCCATTTTCAGTTACATCCAATATGGCCAGGTCCGAAACAATTTTTTTGACGCATCTCAGACCAGTCAATGGCAGTGAACATTTCGGTAACAATTTCGA
The DNA here is from genome assembly GCA_032654705.1 of Chitinophagaceae bacterium. Lineage (GTDB taxonomy): Bacteria > Bacteroidota > Bacteroidia > Chitinophagales > Chitinophagaceae > JJ008. The sequence continues at coordinate 55,918 of JAULAZ010000003.1, read as the reverse complement.
TTCCCCTTTGGGATTGCTGTGCACCATAGCAACAATAATGTTTTTGGCGCTGGCAACCAGATCCATGGCACCTCCCATTCCTTTAACCATTTTGCCGGGAATTTTCCAGTTGGCAATATCTCCCTCCTCGCTTACTTCCATCGCTCCTAACACCGTTAGATCCACTTTGCCGGCCCTAATCATACCAAAACTAAGGGCTGAGTCAAAAAATGCAGAGCCCGGAACCGTAGTTATAGTTTGTTTGCCGGCATTGATCAGATCCGGATCTTCCTCTCCTTCAAAAGGAAATGGCCCCATGCCTAATAATCCATTTTCACTTTGCAAAACAACATTTATTCCTTTGGGTATATAATTAGCCACCAATGTTGGAATACCAATCCCCAGGTTAACATAGTACCCATCTCTCAGTTCTTTGGCAATTCGTTGAGCAATTTGTTCTTTTGTAAGAGCCATGTCAATTTGAAAATTTGATAATTTAAGAATTTGAAAATACCCTAAATAAGTCAGGTCTTATTCTTTTTTGAAGTTGCAAGAATACTGGAGAGAATTCTTTCAATTTCTTCCAATTCTGGAATCATTTCGCCAGGGTCCGGGTAGTACTTCGAAAATTTCATCAACCGCATCCAAAATTTCTGTTCATCACCCTCTTTGGCAGCAATTTTCATTTTATGAATAAAATCAGCTTTGCTTTCAGCATTTTGTGCTTCCCAAACATTAGCTCCTATTGAAGTACCAGAACGGATAATCTGATCGGCAAGGGCATACCGCTTCATTTCATATAGCTTTTCAGCGTAATCAAGGACTTTTAAAGCATACTGAAATGTTTTATCAACTATCAGGTTGGGTTTGTCATTTCTCATTTTTCAAAACTTTAGAGATAAATGATTTTGATGTAATTATCAAATTTTCAAATTCAAACATACTCAAATTCTCTTCCTCACTGTTCTTTGTTCAATTCTTTTCTCGTAATCCTTTCCCTGGAAAATGCGATGCACATAAATACCGGGTGTATGAACATCATTTGGGGGCAGCTGGCCTGCCGGAAGTAATTCTTCCACTTCGGCAATTGTAATTTTTCCTGCCATGGCCATTAATGGATTAAAATTTCTGGCAGTCTCTTTAAAAATTAAATTACCGTGTGGATCCCCTTTCCATGCTTTTACCAGAGCAAAATCAGCTTCAAGCGCATATTCAAGTAAAAAATCTTTTCCATTAAAGTTCCGGGTTTCTTTTCCTTCAGCTATTTCTGTACCTACACCTGCGGGTGTAAATACTGCAGGCATACCATAACCTGCTGCCATGCACCGGGTAGCCAGGGTGCCTTGTGGTATCAATTCTACTTCCAGTTCCCCGCTAAGCAGTTGCCGTTCAAATTCAGCGTTCTCCCCAACATAGGAAGAAATCATTTTTTTAACCTGTTTCTCTTTCAGCATCAGGCCGATACCGAAATCATCCACCCCGGCATTATTTGAAATGCAAGTAAGATTCTTTACTCCTTTTTTTACCAATGCGGCAATGCAATTTTCAGGAATACCACAAAGTCCGAATCCTCCTAACATCAGTACCATCCCATCCCGGATATCTTTGATAGCCTCTTCGGCATCAGCAACAACTTTATTCATTCAGATAAAATATTAGAAAGTAAAATTAAGAAAGTTGAACAGAAAATTCCTGTGCCATACTAATTAACTATAAGTGCTTTTTTCCTTCTCAAACCATGCATTGTATCTCCGGCAGGCAAATTTTGTTGTATTCTTTGTAAACTATCCCCGGAATCAGATGGTTCTGCTGATTTAGTTGGCGCCTCAATAATTGGTTTACTGAGCGAATCCATGATTGCAATAAATAAAGCAGGTTTTGACTTGTAGTAAGCAAAACTCCTCTGAAATTGTTCTTTACTGATTTGATATATGCCAAAAATATTTTGATACAGTTTGATACTTTCTGCAGTTTTATTAAATGATGAATCTTTAGGCAGTACAAAATCACCAAGAAACTGGTCTGCCCTCATCATATCCCATAATATTGCCTTCATTTTTGGAGGTGGGATGATATTAGCCGGAGTTCTCCCTTTGTTTCTGCAACCACTGATAAGCAAAAGGCAAAAAATTATCAGAAACCCTGTTTTCATTTAATGTCTTTATATGCAGCACCATTCGTAATATCAAGCCTGGGCAATAGATCCTTTGCCCGGCTTTTTTGATCGGCATTGGCTTTGCTGAAAACTTTCACCAATTCGTTGCTTTTTCCCTGGAAAAAAAATTGCAGTGCCATGGAGTTGGGATTTTCGTTATTGATCGAATTAAGAAAATTCAGGCAGTTTAAAATACCGGTGCGGCCCGCATCTTCATTTTCATAAAAAACATCCATACCAGTGCGATAATAGGCGTACAGCGCATCATGTATTAATGCAAACCGGTTATTGTTGAAATTTTCGGCCAACCAGTAGCGATTGCGTAAGCTTTCAAACGATTTCCAGCCTCCGATATCTCCATTTTCGGGTGCATTATTTACAATATTCCATGCTTTTTGAAAATAAGGGTCTCCCCCCCGAAGTGAAAATGAATCGTAATCAAGCCCCAATATCATATTGACATAAAAAGCAAGGACCGCTGTAATGTTAGCCGCTAAAGGATCATTGCCCTGCACCCTATTTTCATTAAACTCAATAGGCTGATACTCCACATAACGAAATGTAATATTGTCATCAAGAAAATTCATAATGGGAGAATCATAAGAAGTATTATATACAGGGCGGGCAGCCTGTACAGTCAGTTTGCCTTTATAGACATTATTCCCCATGTCCTGGTCAATATTGAGTAAAAAATTGCATTGAATTTTTTCGGCAGGCTGAAATGCATCATTGGTCCAGCGACGGGCATTCAAAAAGTTAGTAAGCCCGTTCTGAAGCGTCAAAAATATTTTCTTATCAACCTGCGTACTTATTTTACTTGTTATTACAGTAAGCCGGGCTTGAATCTCCTGGCACTGAGCAGTAATTGCAGAAGTAATAATGGCTGCAGCTAATAATATTTTTTTATACATAATAAAGACGGATAATAGTTTCAACAATATCTTTTGCAACTTCCTCTTTTGATTTGGTAGCAAAATTAAATTCCTGCCCTTCTTTTCCGAATATAGTAATCTTATTGGTATCATGTCCAAAACCCGCCCCGGCATCTTTCAGCGAATTCAGAACGATTATGTCGGCCTTCTTATTTCTTAGTTTATCAAGGGCATTTTCTTTTTCGTTTTCTGTCTCCAGTGCAAAACCAACTAATACCTGACCGGGATTTTTCTTTTCGCCAAGGCTTTTCAGGATGTCTTTGGTTTTTACCAATTCTACCGTCAATTTCTCTTCCTTCTTTTTAATTTTTTCTTTAGCAGCTATAGCGGGAGAATAATCGGCCACCGCTGCAGCCATTACCGCAATATCAGTCTTTTCAAATAATTTGTTGCTTGCAGCATACATTTCTTCGGCAGTTGTTACTTTAATCACCAAAATACCATTGAAAGAAAAGTCAAGTGGTGAAGGTCCCATTATTAGCGTAACATCAGCACCACGGTTATATAATTCTTTCGCAATGGCAAAACCCATTTTACCTGTGGAATGATTGCCAATATACCGAACCGGGTCAATGGGTTCGTAAGTAGGCCCGGCAGTAACAAATGCTTTTTTACCTTGCAACGGGCGGGTTAAAAAAAAATTGTTGCTGATATACTTTAATATGTTTTCTGGTTCAGCCATCCGGCCATCACCAAATAAGCCACTGGCTAAATCGCCTTTTTCAGCAGGAATGATGTAATTCCCAAAAGATTCAAGTTTCTTAAGATTGGCAACCGTGGCAGGATGATGCCACATGTCTTCGTCCATCGCCGGGGCTACGACTACAGGGCAAGTAGCAGATAAATATGCAGCGAGCAAAAGATTGTCGCATTGCCCCCCCGCCATTTTTGCCAATGTATTACAACTAAGTGGGGCAATGACCATTACATCGGCCCAGCGGCCCAGCATTACATGGTTGCTCCAACTCTCTTCATCAAAAAAATCAACCAATACCGGATTATGACTAAGAGTAGAAAGGGTAAGAGCAGAAACAAAGTCTTTTGCAGCAGGTGTGATAATTACTTTTACCTCAGCTCCTGCTTTTATCAGCAGCCGCACCAGGTAAATGGATTTATAAGCGGCAATGCTGCCCGTAATTCCCAATAATATTTTTTTTCCCTGTAACATGCTTTGTAAAAATACCATTTACTTGCAAAAGCTCATAGCAAATCTCTTAATCACCTTCTAAAATAAAAAAGCGACGGAAGCCCATCGCTGAATATTATTTACCTGGTCTTTTAGTGAAAATTTTAACTAAAGAGTTCATCTTCTCCTTTCCGGAAATACACTTTATCATCCAGGAATTCCTGTGTGGCCAGCAGCGCCGGGTTAGGCATTCTTTCATAAGCCCTTGAAATTTCTATCTGCTCTTTATTTTCATGAATTTCTTCGAGGCTGTCCGTATGGCTGGCAAATTCCTCCAGCTTGTTATGCAATTCTTCCTTCAGCGAAATATTGATTTGATTGGCTCTTTTACCAATAATGGAAATAGACTCATAAAGATTCCCCGTTCTTCCTTTGATATCATCCAGGTTCCGGGTTTCTACATTATTGGTAATACCGGCGCTAAGCTGGCGTCTTAATTTGCTCATTATTTATTTTTTTAATATTGTTTTGTGATAAGTTTAAAAATTGTTCGGCCTCTTTTCTCAATTTGCTGTCAGGAAAACGGCCGGTAAATTCGTTGCATTCACTAACTACCTGTTCAAATCTTTCCAACTGCTTATCCTCAATACTCAGCTCTGCAAATCTGTAATAGGATTTAATGATCATCAGTTTATATTCATCCGCCTTTATTGACTCAGGATATGCATCCAGCAAAGTAGTAAATGCCACTCCTGCTGCCCTGAACTGCCCAAGGTCATAATATAATTGTGCACTTCTGCTATCCTTGGTTTCCAGCTTGGCCCTGCAAATATCTATTATTTCATTAGCCTCCTTAATGCGGGCCGAACCCGGATGAGTATTAATGAAGACCTGCATCGTCCCAATGGATTTGATAGTGTTTGTCTGGTCCAGTTCGGCTTTGGGTGATTGTTTATAAAAACTATATGCCCGCATATAATCCACTTCTTCAGCCTTAGTACTGTTGGGAAAAATCTCCAGGAAGGTTTTAAACAGACTCTCTGCATTCATATAGTCTCCCTGGTAATAGGCACAATAAGCATACTTGAAGTAAATATCTTCAAATTCTTTTTCCACTTTGTAATAAGGCATTACATCTTCATATACCTGCTGGGCCTTTATATATTTCTTTTTTACAAAAAATTGTTCGGCCATCCGGAGTTTGTAAGCAGGGTCATGGTTCTTCAATATCCTGCCAACACTCTTTTTTGCAGAAGAGTTTTTCTTAGCAATATGCTTGCTGCTGCTGCAACTTGCTAATATCAACGCAAATATTAATAAACTGGTTAATCTCATAAAAGGTTTGCAAAGTTAACTGATACCGGCAAAACTTACTTAAAAAAAATAACTCTCCAAAACAGGGCAGTTAAGGTTATTATAAAGCTCTTAAAAGGCTAAAATGGCTAAAATAGCTCCAATTTCTTCTTTGACCTTTCAGAGAACCACACCCGGATTTTACATTTTAAACTCCTTAGTCTGGGCCATTCCCCAAAAAACCCTCCCCGACTATAAAAGTCGGGGAGGGTCTATCAAAAAAGGTACAATCAAATATTAATTATTCTTCCTGAGGTTGGGATGTGGTGGCTCTACCTTATTTGGTCCAGCTTCACCTTCAGCAGCTGCACGCAGGTCAACTGTGTTGCAATCGCCGCCTTCCTGGCCATAATTAAAGATAAAGCGGTCTGCACTGATACCTTCCTTATCTACCATGTAGTTAATTACTGCATTAACATGATCCCAGCTTAATTGTTGCTCTTTCTTGCTGGATGAGCAATAACCAATAACCACTACTTTACAACCGGGATTGTTACGCAGCTTAGCAGCTACAGTAGCTAATACGGCTTTAGAATCATCACTCAGTTTGTTAGAACCTGCTTTGAAAGCTACGCTTGGTAATGATCCCATCAATTCTGCGCAAGTCTTAACAACTACATCCGGAGCTTTTCCAACACAATTCGGATCACAAGGACATTTACCAACGCCATCTGCATCAACAGGCTGGCAATAGGTTGGAGTAATCAGTTCTTTATCCTTACAATCAGGAACACCGTCACCATCAGTATCTTTAGTTACACCGTGGCTGTCAACGGGGCAGCCTGCAGGAGTTTGTTCCTGGTCAAACTGGTCAGTTACACCATCGCCATCACTATCAGGTAATACTGGTTTTGGCAAACGCATCAGGCGGGGGTTGCGGATTTCGCTGTAAGCATAATCCAGCGGGTTCATCCACCAAAGCGGTTCTACAGATTTAGCGCCAAGATTTAAATTTAATCCAAGGCTTAAATAATTATAAGAATCAAAGTCACGGGTCATCACAGCATCACCCCATGCTTGTTCCTGCCAGCGCTGTCCATCAAGTAAGTCGTCTTTGGTAAAAGTCCAGCGATCTTCCAATGCCAGGTTAATCCTGTTAGAAAGTTTGAAAGCAACACCCATTCCTGCAGTAGCAGATGGTTTAAATGTGTCTCCAAAAAGTTTAGGACGGCGGTCACTCTGGTTCTCAGCCGGAGTTTCAAATGTTTTATCCAGAACATTATTCCTCATGTTCTTTAGGAAAGCTTTTCTGTTTTTATAGCTGGCCTGTGTAATTGAATTGAAGTTATATTTATTATCGCCATTTAAAGCATTCACTTTGGTATCGTAAATGGTTCCACCAATACCGGCAATACCATAAACATTAAAGCCTGTTTTGGATTTATGGAAACGAACATTATTTAATGTGATAATTCCCTCAAGGCTTAAATCCTGAACAACTGTTTTGTAATTGTAATACACCTGATCAAAAGGAGTATTGGGATTGCCGTTTGTAGGCGGCAGTGACAAAGAAGACACAACCAGTCCAGCAGTGTTTCTGTATGGCGCTGAATATCTCTGCCCGGGATTTACAATATTACTCCCCCATGCTGGGTTCTTTGCAAAATTTTGAGTTGCCCGGAAAGCATATCCTTTCCCAATGCCATACATGTATTCTAACCGCATGGAGAAAACATAGCCAAAGGCTTTTCTTACATGAACGCCAAAACCGGGGGAAAGAAATTTGGCAGGAATATCTCCGGAAACCTGGAATGCGCCGAATTTAATACCCACCTCCCACTGATTGCGTGGTTTTGCCGGGAAATTATAGGTTCCGTTCAAAAACTCAGTATGCTGGGGCATCCTCTTTTTAGGAATCTGCGACGAATCATAATAAGTTCCAATTTTTACCTGCGAAAACGAATTTACTGTAGTGTATACCATTACTACCAGAAGTAGTAAATACTTTTTGCTTGCCATAACGAAGGATTAAGATTTGAAAAACAATGTCCTGATTAAGTCTCAAATAATACGCAAAAATAGAAATTGAGGACTAATTACCAAATTTTTATGTTAATTATTTGCCCACTTGCCCATTATTTCTCAATTACTTAGTCAGTTTTTCACTGCAATTTGTTGCTTTAAGCAGAAATAATTTTTTTGCCCGTAAATTGCCCGGGTTTTCAAAATGCAATTACCTATCAATTTAATAAATGATGAACTGCAAATCTTTGAAAGCAGGTTCAAAGAGGCAGTAAAGAGCCAGGCTCCCGTGCTAAACCATATTCTGCGCTACATTGTAAAGCGAAAGGGTAAGCAACTGAGACCCATGTTTGTACTTCTTTCTGCCAAATTATGCGGTGAAATAAATGACGCTTCCTACCGGGCAGCCTCATTGGTAGAATTGCTTCACACAGCAACATTGGTGCATGATGATGTGGTAGACGACTCCATGGAAAGAAGAGGATTTTTTTCTGTGTATGCATTGTGGAAAGCCAAAGCAACGGTGCTTATTGGTGATTATCTCCTGGCAAAAGGATTATTGCTTTCATTGGACAATAACGATTACCAGGTGCTGCATATTCTTTCTGACGCCGTAAGAAAAATGAGTGAGGGTGAATTGCTGCAAATGCAGAAAGCCCGCAACCTGAACCTGAAAGAAGATATTTATTACGAAATCATACAAAACAAAACGGCTTCCTTACTGGCCTCGGCCTGTGCGGCCGGTGCTTTCTCAACATGCAATGATGAAAAGATGACGGAGAATATGCGTTTATTTGGTGAAAAAACCGGCATGGCATTTCAAATCAAAGATGATTTGTTTGATTATGCCAGTGAAAATGTAGGTAAGCCAACGGGAAATGATATCAAAGAAAAAAAATTGACATTACCGCTTATTTATACGCTTAACAATGTGGATGCCGGGCTCCGCCGGAAAATCATTTACATCGTAAAAAACAACAACCAGGATAAAGAAAAAGTGAAATGGGTGGTTCAGCAGGTGGAAAAAGCAGGAGGCATAACTTATGCAAAAAATAAAATGAATAGTTACCGGGATGAGGCGCTTGCAGTTCTCCACCGGTTTCCTGAAAGCCCCGTCCGGAAAGGGTTAGAGGATATGGTTCTTTTTGTAACCGACCGGAAATATTAACAGCACCAGTTCAATGCAAAAAAGATGGACCATATTAAATGCTGAAGAGGAAAAGATCAGATCATTACAACAATTGCTGAAAATACATCCTGTTTATTGCAAGATTTTAGTGCAACGGGGAATAGAAACCTTTGAACAGGCAAAAGATTTTTTTCGTCCTCAACTAACAGCTCTGCACAGTCCATGGCTGATGAAAGACATGGAAAAGGCAGTGGACAGAATCATCCGTGCAATTAATGAAGATCAAAAAATTCTTGTGTTTGGTGATTATGATGTGGACGGAACCACGGCCGTCGCCTGTATGTATAAGTTCCTGATCAAAATTCATTCTTCACTTGATTTTTATATCCCCCATCGTTACCGGGAAGGTTATGGAGTAAGCAAGGCAGGAATTGATTTCGCCAAAGAAAATGGTTTCACATTAATTATCTCTCTTGATTGCGGCATCAAATCCGCAGAACTTATTGCTTATGCAAAAGAACTGGGGATAGATTTCATTGTCTGTGATCATCATTTGCCTGATGAAATTTTACCTGATGCCATTGCCATTCTTAATCCTAAACAACCGGGATGCAACTACCCTTACAAAGAATTGTGCGGATGTGGTGTTGGATTTAAACTGATAACAGCCCTGGCAGAAAGATTGAATCTGCCGCAGGAATATTTATTCGAAAATCTTGATTTGCTGGCCACCGCTATTGCCGCCGACATTGTGCCTATAACAGGTGAAAACCGGGTTCTCGCTTTTCATGGCTTAAAAAAAGCCAATGAAAATCCCAATTATGGAATTAAAGCGTTAATTCAGCTTAGTAAATTGACAGGTGAACTTCATATCAGCAATCTTGTTTTTATGATTGCCCCACGGGTGAATGCAGCAGGAAGGATGGATGATGCAAGAAAGGCAGTCCAGATGTTTATTGCTGAAACCAATGAAGAAGCCCTGCATTTTGCCGAAATGCTGCATAGCGATAATACGGATAGAAAAGAAGCCGACAGTAACATTACAGAAGAAGCCTTGTCTTTAATCATTGAAAATAAAGAATGGGTAAACTGCAAATCAACTGTGGTATTTCAACCGCACTGGCACAAAGGTGTGGTGGGCATCGTGGCATCAAGATTAATTGAGCATTATTACAGGCCAACCGTAGTGCTTACCCAATCGGGTGACTATGCAGCCGGCAGTGCCCGGAGTGTTCCCGGTTTTAATTTATACGAAGCAATCCATGCCTGCAGGGAGCATTTACTTGGTTATGGCGGGCATTTTGCCGCAGCAGGAATGACACTTGAATTGGACAAGATAGTTGCATTCAGAAAAAAATTTGAAGAAGTTGTTTCCTCCACCATTTCACCTGAACTATTAATTCCTGAAATTGTAATTGATGCAGAAATATCATTGAAGGAGATTAAGCAATCTTTCTATGATATCCTTTGCCAGATGGAACCATTCGGACCGGAAAATCTGCGTCCTGTCTTTATTGCAAAAAATGTAATGGATACCGGCTGGTCAAAAATTGTAAAGGAACAACATATACGCTTTTCACTCAAACAGGATAATGTAACAATCACCGGTATTGGCTTTGGCATGGCGGATAAATTTCATTTACTACAGCAAAAGCAACCCCTGGATATTGTTTTTAAAATTGATGAGAATAACTGGCAGGATCAAAAATCATTACAACTCCGGATGATTGATTTTCGTATTTCGGGTAAATAAATTCCTGTTTCCCTACATTTGTTTTCTGAAAACCGAAGCATGAAAAAATATTTACTTTTTTTATTGTTTGCTGTTTTAATACTGAACACCCAAAAGTCAATTGCACAAAGCAGTTCCACCACACTGGATGTAATTAGCTGGAACCTTGAATTCTTTGGTGCCCCATATAACAGTGGCCCTGCTGATAAAGACTTACAGGAAGCCAATGCCAAAAGACTGATGCGTTTTTTTGACGCTGATATTTACGGGCTGCTTGAAATTGTAGATACTGTACATATGAAAAAACTGAGAGATTCGCTGGGAATCAATTTCGAATTCGTCATTGCGCCCTACAGTCCCGATGGCGCCATTGGCACTAATGGCTGGCGCCAAAGTCAAAAGCCGGGTTTCCTTTATAAAAAAAATATATTCTCCAATATCAGTACAAGAGGCATGATGCTTAACAGTCCTACGGCTGTTAGCAACTGGTCCAATGGCAGGCTTCCTTTTTTATTGAAAGCAGATGTTACCATCGGCGCCATTACAAAGACCATTAATTTTATTGTTATTCATGGTAAAGCGGGCAGCACAGCATCCGATTACACCCGAAGACTTGCAGGGGCGCAGGAATTAAAAGATACACTGGATGCAAATTTTTCCACTGCCAATGTAATTATTATCGGAGATTATAACGATGCACTGAATACAACTATTTACACCGGCGCATCAGTAACTTCTTATAATCCCATTGTAATGGATAGTACCGATGCCGACCATTATAAATCCATTACACTTCCGCTGGGCGCAGCCGGGCAATCCAGCATGATTAATTTTCCGAATGTGGTGGACAACCATATTATCTCCAACGAGGTGGAAGCTTATTATGTGCTCAATTCAGCACAAATCAGAACAGATGTAATATCCGTTGTGCCTGATTATGTAACGGCTCATAATACTTCCGATCATTACCCTGTTTTTTCTAAATACAGCCTGGCAGGTATTATTACCGGCGTTTCGAATATAACGGTAAATGAACTGGGGATAAAAGTATATCCCAATCCTTTTGTGCAGGATATAAATATCACTGTTTCTAAAACATTATCCAATGTTCAACTCCGGTTGGTAGATATGCAAGGGCAGGTTATTGGCAGCAGGTCTTATGGTTTAATTTTTGCCGGAACAACTGTTCAACCTGCATTTCCATCAATAGCCAAAGGAATTTATTTTTTACACATAGAAACAAAACAATTTAAAACAGTAGTGAAACTGGTTCGGTTATAAAAACACCACTGCTTTTAAAAAAATCATTACAAACACAATGCGTTCCTACGGAACGCTATCCATCTCCAAATCATTTTTCTACCCACGATTCCTGCCTGCCGGCAGGCAGGTGTTCCGCCGGAACACAACAACCTTTTGCATCCCCATTCTTTGTCCCGTAGGGACATCTCATGGATAGAATGATAATACCAAACCGGTATCAACGTTCCATCAGAACGTTTTATATAATGTCATAAAAAATAGCCGGGGCATAAAAGCTTCAGGAAGCCTGTAAAAGGAAACTACAGAATAGAATTTTTGAAATTGATGTTGTGCAACAGTGACCCATGTGGTTGCTGTTTTTCGTCATGCGATTTTATTGTAATTCTATTCTTACGCTGTCAAACTTTAATTTGTTTGGCGGCATATTGAATTTTATTTGTCTGTCAGTAAAGGAAAGTTGTGGGTCAAAGTTGAAGCCTTTCATGTCGTCTTGAAAAGGAGAAAAGTATCCGCCAGTTTCGCTTTGAAATAAATGACCCGCAATAAAGTCGTAGTCATTTTTAGATGTTCCAACTGGTCTGCCAATCCATTTTTCATTCAAGTTAATATTGAAAAATCTAAGCATTCCTAAACTGTCATATTCTGTCAAGCTTAATAAATAGTTATTTGCTTTTTCACTGCTGCCCCAATATTTGTCAACATGAAAAACTTTAATGCCGTTATTAATTTGTCCATTTGTATAAACTGTTGCTTGAATTGGTTTGCCAATGTGTCTTGCAGAACCTGTCACCCATTTTAAAATGATTGGATGACTAATTGAGGTCAGTCCTACAGCAACTTCGAAAAGAAGAAGCAGTCCAACTACGATTTTTAAAAGTTTACGGAGTGTCATTTTTCCCACCCGGAGTCTCGTCCCGGAACTCCATCCAAAGTAATTATTTCCTCCCAATGCATTTTCACCCATTAAAGATACGGCTGACTCCGGGCAGAAAAAAAAAGATGCCGGATTATGTCCGGCATGACAAGACTCCAAAAGTCCGTATAAATAAAAAATCCATCCGCCGGCCGACGCATGGATTTTTTATTAGTCTGCTTCTTGAATTACTGAATCAAAACAGTTTTAGTTGAAAGTATTACCAGGTGATTCACCAATTGAACCCTGTAAATGCCTACCGGCAAAGAGGCCGGAAGGGTAAAGGATTGGTTGATAAAGTTCGCCTGGATATTCATATCTTTTTGATAAACCAATTTACCATCGCTGTTGAAGAACAACAATCCATAATAACCGGGAGTAATATTCTTCATGGTCACTCTCACATCAGTTCCTCTTACAGCAGGGATGGGATATAAACTAAATCCATCGGCAATAGAAGGAACAATGAATGATTGCTGAAGACCATACGATGTGCCTCCGCTATTAACAGCATAGGCTTTGTAATAATAAGTGGCACCCTGCACCAGCCCGGTTAATGAAGAGGAGAAATTATTTCCGGCAAGATTAACAGAAGAAACTTTTGTTCCGCCGCCATTTACAAATCCATTGATACCGCTAAACTCAATACCATAAGCTGTAACATTTGAACAACCATTCGCCGGTATGGAACCGGCCAGTGTGCCGCTATGATTATCCAGGTTGCTGGCGCTTCCTGTTACTACCGTTGCCATAGTATTCACACCATCGCCCGCAGCAGCCACATTGATAGCCGCAGCGCCACCTCCGCTAACAGGAATATTTCCATTATAAGATTGAACGGCTACCGGGCTGAATTTTACAAATACCTGTTGTGAAAATGCTCCGCCCGGTTGGGTAAGACTTAATGAAGCAGTGTATGTTCCTCCTGATGTGGTAGCAAATGTAAATCCTGCCAATGGCCCTACTGATACATTCGCATTAGTAAGACCAACACCTGTTATTGTAAATGAATTGGGACCTGCTGTTGTAGTAATACAATTTGTGCCAAAAGATGTAAGTGCAGTAGCAGAAAGCACCGGAGCTATGGTAGTAAACGATTGCTGGGCACCATATCCTGTTCCGCCTGCATTGGTAGCATAAGCTTTATAATAGTAAGTAGTATTTGAAATCAAACTGCTTAATGCTGAAGAGAAAATACCACCTGAAAGATTGGAAGAGGCCACCTGTGTTCCTGTTCCATTCGCAAATCCATTGACAGTGCTGTATTCAATACCATAGGCAGTAACAGCAGTACAACCGGTAGCAGTGATAGTTCCTGCTGCTGTAGCAGTTGTTTGCGTTACTGCACTGGCAGCGCCAGTGGTAACAGACGGAGCAGTGTTCACACCTGCACCTGAAACCGCCACATTTATTGATGAAGCGCCGCCGCCGCTTACAGGAATATTACCATTGTAGGATTGAACAAGTGTTGGATTGAACTTCACAAATATTTGTTGTGAATAAGCCCCGCCGGGTTGTGTCAAACTCAATGACGCCGTGTAAGTACCGCCTGAAGTAGTAGAGAATGTATAGCCCGCAAAAGGACCAACATTAACATTGGCTGTAGTAAGGTTGGTTCCGGTAATTGTAAATGAATTAGGACCCGCTGTCGTATTGGTACAAATATTACCAAACCCTGTAAGTGTTGAAGCGCTTAAAACAGGAGTGGCCGTAGTGAATGTCATTTGTGTGCCCCAGGTTGTGCCACCACTGTTAGTTGCATAGGCTTTGTAATAGTAAATAGTGGAGGGAGATAATCCGGTAAGGTTTGAACTAAAGTTTCCACCGCTGAGGTTGCCCGAAGCTACCGGTGTTCCTGATCCGTTAGGGAAACCATTGGTAGTGCTATATTCAATACCATACGCTGTAATTGCTGTACAACCTGTAGCAGGTATACTTCCTGCTGCTGTAGCAGAAATAGAAGTAATGGCACTGGCAGCGCCGGTAGTAACAGAAGGAGCAGTATTCACCCCTGCACCGGATGCTGCGACATTTATTGTGGCTGCACCGCCACCACCAACGGGTATATTACCATTGTAGGATTGAACAAGTGTTGGATTGAACTTCACAAATATTTGTTGTGAATAGGTGCCACCCGGTTGTGTTAAACTTAATGAAGTAGTATAGGTACCGCCGGCTGTTGTTGAATAGGTAAATCCAGATAAAGCACCAACAGTTACATTGGCTGCTGTTAATGCTGATCCGTTTATCGTAAATGAATTAGGCCCTGCAGTGGTATTGATGCACACATTACCGAATGCACCTAATGCAGTTGCATTTAATGTGGGTGTCAATGACTGCGTAACAAAAGATTGTTGCAAACCATAGCCCGTGCCACCACCATTGGTAGCATAGGCCTTATAATAATAAGTGGTGCCGGATGAAAGACCGATAAGATCAGAACTGAAATTGCCACCTGCCAGGTTAGTAGAAGCAACCGGCGTACCCGTTCCATCAGGGAAACCATTGGTTAAACTATATTCAACACCGTAAGCAGTAATAGCGGTGCAACCAGTTGCAGTAATACTGCCTGCAAGTGTTGCAGTTGTTGTAGTGATGAGACTCGCAGCACCTGTAGCAACGGATGGAATTGTATTTACACCCGAACCTGCAGCAGCGACATTAATAGATGGAGCTCCACCCCCGCCTACTACTATATTCCCGTTGTATGATTGAACAAGTGTTGGACTGAACTTTACAAATATTTGTTGCGAATAGGATCCACCCGGTTGTGCCAGGCTTAATGATGAGGTATAAGTACCACCTGCTGTAGTTGAATAAGTAAACCCTGCCAATGCACCGACAGTAACATTTGCAGCAGTAAGGTCGGTACCGGTTATTGTAAATGAATTAGGACCATAGGTTCCGTTAATGCACTGATTTCCGAATGCAGTCAGTGCTGTGGCTGTTAATGTTGGAACTGCAGCCAGCGTTGTAAAGGTTTGTTCCGCACCATAAGCGGTGCCGCCTGCATTGGTAGCATAGGCATGATAATAATATGGAGTGGCGGGACTCAGTCCAATAAGATTTGAACTGAAATTACCTCCTGAAAGATTTGAAGAGGCAACCGGCGTTCCTGTTCCATTTGGAAAGCCAATAGTAGTGCTGTATTCAATACCATAAGCAGTAATAGCAGTGCAACCGGCATCCGTAATAGTGCCTGCACAGGTAGCCGTGGTTTGAGTGATTGTACTGGCAGCGCCGGTTGTTACAGTTGGCATAGTATTCACACCTGCACCCGATGCAGCCGCATTTACTGAAGAAGCAGCACCTCCACCGGCAACTACAATATTTCCGTTATATGATTGAACAGCAGTTGGAGTAAATTTTACAAATATCTGTTGCGAGTAAGTTCCGCCAGGTTGAGTAAGATTTAAAGAGGTTGTATATGAACCTCCGGCTGTTGTTGAATAAGTATAAGCTGATAAAGCGGCAACGGTAACATTTGCTGCAGTAAGATTTGTCCCGGATATAGTAAATGAATTAGGCCCGGCTGTTGTATTGGTGCAAACATTTCCAAATGCCGCTAAGGGCGATGAAATACTTAAAGTTGGAACAGCGCTACCAGGTGTAACATCGGCCCAGGTAGTACCAACCAATATTGCATCAACCTGCTGTGTAGGCGCATTGGCTGCAGAACCTTGCCGCAAGTATACAGCGGATATTGAAGTTGCGTCAGTGCTTGCTCCAGTTATATTAGCAATTGTTGCCGGGGTTTCAGTTCCACCCAATGCAGGGTTGACCCATAAATCAATCACATCGTCAGTTGTAGTAGCAGTATTGAAGGTGTATTTAGCAACTATAAAATAGGTTATACCCAAACTCCTTGAAGTACCCTCATATACAGCGGTAGAACTTCCTTTACTAGCTCCAAAGAAAAAACCTCCAGCTCCGTCTGACTTTGCAAAAACTCTGACTGGAAATATTGTACTGCTCTGAAATAAACCTATAAAATAATCGCCAGTAGTTTGTACGACACTCAAGTTAACTAAAAAGGAAAAATATACACTGCCACTATTTGTGGATGTAAATGCCCGATTATCATCTTCACCAGATGTTGTCATAGTCACAGCATTTCCTACACCAGACCCTGGATGGCCTGAATAGAGTAGTCCAGGAGAAGTTACTGTTATAGCATTTGTACCTCCTGCTGAATGAGCAGTCCAACCATTTGCAGTAATTAGTTGACCCGCTGTATAGCTAAAATTCTCAGTTAATAACTGACTATGCATTGATCCAAATGTCATGATAAATGCAAGGAAAATATATAATCTTTTCATTTCTATTTATTTTATCATTGAGAAGCAAACACTTTATATCCCGCAAGCATACTAGATTTAATTCCACGAAAATTTTACATCATCCACCGCGGTGGAAGGCCTGTTGCCACTTCCACTTGTACCTGTTAGTGCCACTATCCTTATCCATATTGGCTGGCTGATATTATTTAAAGCGCTGCCAAAATTTACCGTTACTGTTGTATTTGAAAACAGGCCATTTGTAATTGTTAAGGTGGCCGGGGTTGTTGTAACGGCTGAGAAAGCAGAAGGACTCAATCCAACACCATAATCCACCTTCCAGGTTGTTGTTCTGGCTAATGTTATTCCATCCACTGATTGCAATTTGAATTCCAATTGCAGGTTTGTTTTGCTGGTTGTATTGGCCAATTGAAAAGCAAATGCAGCACCGGGATCACCACCTGATCCTGCTGTACTGGTTTGCCTGAAACCTAATGCCCTGTTGGTGGAAGCATTTTGTGTAGTGCTTGTAGCAGAAGAAGTAAGCCCTGTAGCTGATGCATAGTTTTTAAATCCAAGGCTTGTCTGATTCCAGGCAGTTGGCGTTGTAAAATTTCCGCCATATACAGTGCCTTCATTGCCAAGATCAAGACTGGTTGCATCTTGTTTAACATATACTCCTGATTGCAATCCGCTGGTTCCGATATTATCGAAGTTGATAATGAAAGGAGAAGTGCTACCCAGGTTAATACTACCACCACCGCCTGCCGTTGGACAACGTGGGCCATAAAATTTTACATCCGTTGTATCACGGATTGTTAATTGTTTGGTTGAGCCAAAGAAAGAATAGACAGCAAGAATATCTCCATTGCCTTGTGCTACAGGCAGTGTAGCAAAGTTTGAATAATTACTTGTTCGTAATGTGATTTTATTGGTACTTGGTGAAGTGCATCCCTGGATAATCCTGTTACCGGAAGCCGCATCATCCGCATAATTTTTACCTAATTCCCCGGAAGCAAATTCAAAACCTTCCAGTTTAATCAGTGTGCTTACATATTTATCCTGGATATTAGTAGTCAACTGCAAAATATTTACTACCTGGGGAATCAGAGGTTGGTTTAATGCACCTTTTATCACATGCTTGTCAATCAGGTTAGGTGCAATTAAAGTTACACCACCCTGGTTGAGATAAGCAGAATCAACACCTCCGCCAAATTGCAGGGTTCCATTATACTGACCTAAATAAAGACCTTTTAATTTTACAAACACCTGGCGGCCTACCGGGAAACTATTAAATAAATTATAACTTCCAAGGCGAAGTAACACTCCTCCTGTTGCATCCTGGATAGCTATCTGCTGGTAATAGTTTCCGCTCCTGTCATCACAGGAAACTACTCCTTCAATAACAACATCATCAGTAATAGCAACCGGAGCACCGGAATTATATCTTGCTTTAATATCCTTTATAGAAATATTGGCTACAATATCAGGATTGCCAATCAATGGCGGATCAGTAAATTTTTTCTGACATGATGTAACAGAAAGGCTGGTGATCAAAACAATCCCTGCCAGATAGAACCAATTATTTTTCCTGTTTATTTTCATACAATTTTTTTTATCAGATACCTGGAATCATTTTTTTTATTGAATATCAGCGGCAGTCCGGATGCCAATTTGTGTTGTGGTATTATAAATAGATACATATCCTGTAATGGAAGTACCACTTGTATTAACAGTTATTCCGGAAGCTACTCTTACAAACATGGACAAGGTTCCCGTGGCATCGGTAATATTATAAGTAACACCTGTAGCATTGGAAGATGCCTGTGTAATAGAAGTAATGCCGGTGACCTTTACCAATGAAGAAGCCCAGGTGTTATTATTGGCAATAATCTGCGCAATAGTTGCTACACGTGGAGTAATGGTAATAGTGCCGCCAACGGGAACCACATTTGCCTGTGGCACACTTTTCAATTCCAGGTCACCATTATACATCGTTAATAAACCGCCACCGGTAGGGTTAATCTCAAGCACACTGCCCATTGTATAAACAGGTGAACCAACTACCGAATAAAAATAGATCCCGGAACCACTCTCATCCTGCAGGCGGTTATTACCGGCTGCTTCATTTATACTGTTAGAAATAACAACACCACGGATTTTTTTGGTGCCTGCAGGAATAGTTACATCACCGGCGCCTGTATAAAGGGCACGAAAATCAGTAAAGGTCATATATGTTCCTGGTGCAGGCGGACCAACCGGATCAGGACCTGTGGGACCAACCGGTTGTTTATCGCAGGAAGAAGATAATATACTCATTAGCACAAACCCTGTTATTGCTATCTGTGAGTATCTAAATTTTTTGAAATACATAAGTTTGATTTTTATAGTTGCTCAACTATTATTTTAAAACCTGAGAGTTATGCTGCTGAAAAAATTTATGCCATAAGCATAATACAATTTTGCGGGAAACTTGCCGGTCAAAATCGGATCCGTTACGCTGGTTTGCGGATCATACCGCAATTGCTCATAACCTCCTGTAACAATATCTTTATTATTCAGAATATTATTAACTCCCACATTAAACACAAGGAAGGTGGGTTTATGATTCATTTCGAAAGCCTTGGGTAATTTCCAGGAATATCCGCCAAAGAAATCCACGGTGTACTGTGCATCAAATTTTGTCTGGTTAAATATCTGGCTATAACCCGGTGTGCCCGGTGTTACAAATTTCAATGCATCCCAGGTGCGGCGCAGCGGATTAAAACTTAAATATGACTGATCAAAATAATTTCCGGTGATACTGAAAAACCAGAATTTGGGAGAACGATAGGTAGCTCCTAAACTATATGCTTCCATCGGAGTGGAAGGAACCCTGAAATTTTCTGCATAAATGATCTGCTGCCCTAATACAGAAGCGCTATTGTCAACAGTAATAACAGCATTCTGTTTGCTGTCATAATAATAACGTCCGACAGCTGCTGCTGCATTAACTGTTATTGTTGGAGTTACTCTTGCTTCAATACCAAATTCACCACCAAAATGCAGCTTGTTAATACCGCTGATGGCATAGTTTACAAAATTCTGGTATGCATCATGATAAAAGGACATTACATCCATTCCATCAGTAAAACGGGTGTAATAACCGCTAAGTCTGATTTTAAATTTTGGTGCATTCATTACATATCCGGCTTCCCCAGTTTCTATTGTTTCACTTTTAATATTGTCCTGTTGTCCGCTTCTGGTACGGGGAGAGATATATACATTTTCAAAATAAGGAGCCCTTGTCTGGTATGAACCATTTACAAAAATATAATTGCGGCCATTTATTTTATAAGTAACGCCGCCTTTCCCGGCATAGTTGATAAATTCATTAACCGTGCCTTTGCCATACGACTCATTCGGGAAAAGACCATTTCTTACATTCCCTACCCGGTAAAATTGTGTACGGGAGGCGGTACCGGCCAAAAAGAAATCAACTTTACTGAATTTGAAAACACCTTGTGCCCATGCCGCCGCTTTATTGATATCGATATTATAATCATAACCATATTTATCCCCTGCATATAAAATACGGTTGGGATGATCCATGTCATATTGATTAGCTACATTATTAACAGGATAATCTCTTTCAGCAAACTGGTTCAGGTTTACATAAAAATCGCCGCCAAGCAAGTCATCTACTTTTTTATAATAGTGATTTTTTTGCATCTGGTAAGAGGCCCCTCCCGTAAAATCAATATGATCGCCAAACCGGGTATTGATAACTGAGTTAACATTGAAACGTTGTGTATTAATGATTCTTTCTTCAATAATATACCTTGAACGATGACCACTTACATTATTTCCGGCAACACCATTGGCATCATTAATAGTAGCAAAGCTTGCCCGGTTAACATTATAAAGATTTTGCCAATTTATCTGTCTCAGGTTGATATCGCTTTTCATCTCATTGTACAATATCTGTCCCTGTACCGGATCCGGTGCGCTAGCCCATATAGAAGTATAACTAGGCAGGTAACGGTAATAATCCGGTCTTGGATCGGCAGCATTATACCAATCAAGCGCTGTTACACTTCTGTTTCCGAATGAAAAACCTGCAGCAGTTGTAATAGTAGTATTGTTATTAATCCTGTAATCATGTGTCAGAATAATTACAGGCTGATGACTCCTTGCGATACTTGCATTTCTTTTTACTCCATTCTGATAACCCCAGTTTGGATTATAATAATTAGTGCCTGCCAGTTCAACCATTTCATGTACAGAAGTGCCTTGTCTTCCGTTTTCAGTAGGTGCACCAAAAACAGTGAGGGAGAGTAAATGGTTTTGACCAATGCGTTTGTCAACAGCAGCAAAATATCCCCAACCATCATAATAAGTTCCGGGAACATAGCCTTCTCCTGCCCAGCGGCGGCTGCCACTGATGGTAAATGCCCAGCCCTTCTTGCTTAACCCGGTTGAATGGGTTAACATCAGCCGGTTATTATAGTTCCTGTTGGAAGAGGCATAGCTAAAACTAGTTTGCACCCGTTGCCTGCTGGCCCGGGAATCAATATTGGTATTACTGCCAATATCGCCAAAGGCAAAAGTATTATACCGCAAACCCCAGGATACATCCCTATTTCTCATTACATCGTTCAAACCTCCCCACAAACCATAAGGAGTAAATCCATTATCAAGGTTATCCATTGGAATCCCGTTCATATAGGTGCTGAACAGGTCATTATCATAACCACGGATTTTGAAACGAACAGCGCTGAAATTAAAAGAAGCCGCAGAATAATAAGGGTCTCTTCCGGCTGTTAATAATGACGATGTACTCTGGCTTCCGCCATCTCCAAGGTCATTCTCGTCAAGAGAAACGGTGGGGATATTATCCAGTACTCCTTGTTTTACTTCTTCAATGATAGAAGTGTCTTTTTTAATTGTTGAATCAACCTGCGCCATGGCAGCAGTTCCGGCAAACAAAAAAAAGAAGAGCAGCAATCTTGTTTTAAGCATGATTTATTTTTTAGCAAGGGAACAAAAGTAGTGCTGTTAAGGTTATCCCAACAAAAAAAATAAACACAACAAATAAACCATTCTGCTGCCAGTTCTATTGCTTATTGCCAGCATGTATTGTTTCTGTATGTTTGTTGCTTATTTATATGATATGAAAAAAGCTTTTGCTGTCAGTCTGCTATTGATTTGTTGTTTTTCAGCTTTTAGTCAGAAAAAAGATTATAAACCTATTGTTATCAGCTTTTATAACCTCGAGAATTTTTATGATACCGTCAATAATACTATGGTAGATGATGAGGAATTTTTGCCCAACGGCCCCCGAAACTATAACACTGCCATTTACATGAACAAGGTAAATAAACTGGCTACTGTTATTTCAGAAATAGGAACAGATATAAACCCTGATGGGCCGGCCCTGCTTGGTGTAGCAGAAGTAGAGAATGATACTGTTATGAACGACCTGATTCATAATAAACTTATTGAAAAAAGAGGATATAAAATCGTTCATTATGATTCAAAAGACATCCGTGGTGTAGATGTTGGTCTTATCTATAATCCAAAATATTTTACCGTTGAAGCCAGTGATAAATTGTTTGTTCAATTACCCGGCGGATCAAAAGATGCATATTTTACCCGTGATATATTATGGGTAAAAGGAAAATTAGATGGCGAAACAGTTCACATCTATGTTAATCACTGGCCAAGTCGGTCGGGAGGAGAGGTCAGGTCAGCTCCCGCAAGAGCTGCAGCAGCAATGGTATGCAAACACCACATGGACAGTATTGCCAAAGCAGATGGCTACCAAAAAGTAATTATTATGGGTGATCTTAATGATGATCCCGTAAGCCCCAGTGTAGCCAAAGTGCTCGGTGCAAAAGAAAAACAATCTGATGTTCAGCCGGGTGGCCTGTTCAATCCGTGGATTGAATTATATAAAAAAGGATATGGCACATTGGCTTACCAGGATGCATGGGGCCTGTTTGACCAGATTATGATTTCTTATCCCTGGTTGAATAAAAACCAGGATGGCTTTTTCTTTTACCAGCAGCATATTTTTAATAAGGAATACCTGGTAGAAAACAAAGGCCGCTATAAAGATTACCCGATGCGAACCTGGGATGGTAATTTTTACCGGGGTGGTTATAGCGACCATTTCCCTACCTATATAATTTTTCTGAAAAAAATTGAGCCTCCAAAGAAAGGATTCTAATTTTTCGACCCCTGGCCATCAACAGTTTGGCCTGTTATTGGCCAAGGGTTTTGACGCTAAAAATTTCTTCCAGATCATCCTTCAGCTTCTGGCTGCATTCCCCTATCTTTGCCGCCCCAAATCTGTTTTCGCAGATTCTTTCCGCCAACTGGCGGACTGTCCATTGGGATAAATCGAATTATAAACTTTTAAACAGGTAAAATGAACAATTACGAATTGATGGTGATTTTTACCCCTGTTTTGAGCGATGATGAGTTTAAAGCTGAGCAAAAAAAATATGCAAAGCTGGTTACCGATGCAGGTGGCTCTATCGTGGCTGAAAATCCCTGGGGACTGAAATCACTGGCCTACCCAATCCAGAAAAAAACAACGGGAATGTACTGGGTGATGGAATTTACTTCCGCACCAGACTTCATCGAGAAGTTAAAAATTCAAATGTTGCGTGACGAATCAGTACTTCGCCACCTTTGCACCAAACTCGATAAATACGCCGTCGTGTACAATGCAAGAAAGAAAAGTGGCGCTAAAACAGGAACCGAAAAATTAGCGGAGGTATAAGCCATGGCAAAAAATGAAATAAAATATCTGACCGCTATTAAAAGCGATAAGAGAGTTAAAAAATTCTGCCGCTTTAAGAAATATAAGATCCGCTACATTGATTATAAAGATGTAGAGTTTCTGAAAAAATTTCTGAACGAGCAAGGTAAACTTTTACCACGCCGCCTTAGCGGAAACAGCCTGAAGTACCAGCGCAAAGTTTCTGATGCGGTGAAAAAAGCCCGCCAGATGGCATTATTACCTTACGTAACAGACCTTTTAAAATAATCCGCCAGCTGGCGGATGAACAAAAAGATAACAATGGAAATAATTTTAATTCAGGATGTAGATAATCTAGGTGCCAAAAACGAAGTGGTAAAAGTAAAAAACGGCTATGCCCGTAATTATTTACTTCCCCGCCAATTGGCAGTAGAGAACAGCCCCAGCAACAGGAAGCAACTGGAAGAGAGAATGAAGCAGGTGAAAAAGAAAGAAGATAAAATGCTGGCCGAAGTCAACAACGTAATAGAAAAACTCAAAGAAGCTCCTTTGAAGCTCGGTGCAAAAACCGGAACAAGCGGAAAGATATTCGGCACAGTTACGTCACTGCAAATCAGCCGTGCTATCCGTGAGCAAAGAGGGTATGAAATTGACCGCAGGAAAATCCAGATTATAGATGAAGTGAAAGAACTGGGTACTTATAAAGCCAATATCGAATTTGGAAACGGTCAAAGTACTGAAGTGGAATTTGAAGTAGTGGCTGAATAAACTGTCAAAAAAGCTAATAAAAAAGGTCTCTCTTTTAGAGAGACCTTTTTTATGCCGCAAACTCCTTATCCTTCGTAATGTACTGATTTAGTTTGATTAAGGTTTCCAAAATCAGAGGAGGTTAGGCTGCTGGCAACCAGCCATGGTGCTGCTCTATAAAAAATTGGCAATATGTGGGAAAAAAATCCGTTATTTTGTCTTGCATTTGGTGCTCTTTCAGTTTCACAAGTCCTGAACGTTTCGAAACGACGTAGAATGTTCATTGGTTACTGTTTACTGTTGACACTTTTATTTTTTAAAAAAATCTCTCAAAAATGAACATTTACGTAGGAAACCTCAGTTGGAACCTGAAAGATCAGGACTTGTCCAACCTTTTCGCCACGCATGGCGAAGTAGTATCAGCAAAAATTGTTACAGACAAATTCACTGGCCGCAGCAAAGGCTTTGGTTTTGTTGAAATGGCCAACGACGAACAGGCGCAAGCGGCAATCGCTGCTTTGAATGGTTCTGAAGTTGACGGTCGCAACATTGTTGCCAATGAAAGTCGTCCGAAACCGGAAGGTGGTAGTGGCGGCGGCAGCGGCTTCAAGAAAAGAAGCTTTGGCGGCGGCGGTGGCGGCTACAAAGGTGGTGGCAGCGGCGGCGGCTACAAAGGGAAAAGCGGCGGCAGTGGCGGCGGCGGTTACAACCGTGACCGTGGCGGCAGTGGTGGATATAATAACGATTATTAATCAATAACGATATTTATCTCGCTTTGAAAAGTCTGGTTCGAAAGAGCCGGACTTTTTTTCTTTGTACTCCGTAGCTTTAGCGAAGGAGTATTTGATCAATACCTGAATAAAAGTTTTCCCGTTAAAATTTCTATCTCTAATTTATCAGCGGAATAGTATTCACCATCAAGATGTGATTGAATAAGCTTGTCGCTTTCTATTATAATTTTCTTTGCCTTTGAATAATGAATGAAAGAAAGTCCCAGGTGTTTTCCTTTTTCAATAACCGGTAACCAGCGAAGACGTTTTAATGAAGGAAGGGCATTTATTAATACAAGATCAAACAATCCATCATCTGCTTTGGCCTGTGGAGCAATGTAAAAACCTCCCCCTGCCCTGCTGCCATTGCTTACGTCAATCATCAAATATTTTTTTGCGGCAATTGGTTTATCATCCGCTATGATGCGGTATGATGTGGAACGGTAAGAAAATATTTTTCTCAGTATCATCGCCATAAACGAAGCTTTTCCGGCTTTTTTCTTTTTGCCTGTAAGACTTCTTGCCACTTCTCCTTCAAAACCAACACCCACTCCGTTGATAAAGAATTTTTCATTGCACCTGCCAAGGTCTATTGGTCTGGGGTCTGCAGATAAAGCAAGCTGCAGTTGCTCTTCAAAACTTTTTGTTCCGTATAGCAGCCAGTGAAAATCATTTCCTGTGCCGCCATTGAAAATAATCAATGGTAATTTTATATCCGGGTAATGATTGACAAAATAATTAAGGGTGCCATCGCCGCCAACGATCCAGACGTCTGAGAATCCATTAAAATTGTCGGGCCAGTTTTCTGTAAATAAAGAGTGCGGAATTTCCCTGCCAGATAATTGCAGTGATATCCTTTCGGCTAAAAATGTGGCCTTTCCTGCTCCTGCCAGTTGATTACAGAGTATGGCGATATTTTTTTCAGCATTATGCATTAAAAAAAGCCTCCTGTTTTGTAGAGGCTTTAAAACTACTTTTTATTTTTTATTTCGCTTGCTTCTTATACTCTTAAGCATGCCACGGTTCAGAACCGTGGCATGCTTTTGTTTACTGCACCACTCTCACCACCCCTGCTCCATTATATGAATGGTATTCTCCGTTATACATCGCATCAGCATTTACCGGCCCCATTTTATAATTACCGGGTGATACGGCACGGACGGCATAATAATAAGTTTGCTTATTACTGTTTGCATCCACAAAGAAATGGATTCGGTCATCCCGTACATCCAGTGCGGTGGGTGTACTGGCATCTTTTATCCAATCCATTCCCGGTATTTCTTTTGTTCTCGGGTTTTCAATCTCAAATCCGGCTGGAAGCAGATCAGTGATCACTACATTCTCTATAGGTGTATTGAAAGAACGTTCCAATGAAATGCCGATAATGATGAGGTCATTTTGTTTAAAGGTATTTGAGGTAATCGTTTTACCATTTCTATCATAGAAATGTTTTCTTACTTTCAGGTAATTATCCTCTTCTTTATAAGCGCCGCTTGCACTGATACCTTCACCCTGCCAGAAATAATAGAGACGACCATTACCTTTCGTTGTTATCTCAACATTGTTACTGCCCAATGCTTTCATATCACCGGTCCATTGGCCTCCATCCACTTTGGCAATGGTTTTTCCATTTACTTTTATTTCAGCTGTAGCGGTGGAATTGTTCGCTGCTCTTGCATGTTTGCCCAAAGCAAGAAAAGCAAATGCCCTTTCCTGTGTGCTCAGCCATTGTCTTGTTTTTAATTTATCGGCTACATGTTTCACCATTGTTCCTATCTGTGCATTGCCGGGGTCAACATCAATCAATGCATTTAATGCAATGGCTTCATCCCGTACATCAGAATAATAACTGCCACCTGATTGAGCTACTGATTCTTCGCCGCTGAATGAGGCAGGCAACATGGCTGTGAAAGATTTTCTATCACCAGCAGTTGCATAAGCTGCGGCTAATAAATAACGGCTATCCAATGCAAGAATGGAAGGATTGGCCTTATAATAATTCATCGCCGGCACATTTGTTCTTCCTGACAGCGCCAGCACATACAATCCATAAGCCACTTCTTTCGGTGCAATTTTTTTATTCTTGTCACGGTTGTAATAGTAAGTTATCATTTCTTTATTCTTCAACCGGTTGTTAATATAATTCAGCATGGTCTCCAGCAAACTATTGTCCACATCAAAACCTGCTTTCTTTGCTTCCAGTAAAAAATGCGCTGAATAAATAGTGGCCCACCAGTCTTCTTTGCCTTCCCCATCCCATAATGTTACAGCGCCATTATACAACTGCCGCATTTTAATTTTACGGATGGCTTCCATAATGTTGCTGTTTGCATTCAACCTGTTCTGTGCCTTATTCAATTGCATCAGGTCAGCTAAATCACCATAATACAATTGTGGAAAAGCAGCAGATACTGTTTGCTCGGTACAGCCATAAGGATATTGCACCAGGTATTTTAGTTGCTCAGCAAGTTCCAATGCAGGCGAACGACTAATCACCAAACTATAGTTCACACTGCCGGGCATAAAATCACTTAACCCGATATTTACTTTCTGTGTACTGCCTCCGGCGATGGAACCACTACCAGTTGTTTTTTGTAACGTAGATGGCGGACGAACAGAAATTTCTGTGGCATCAGTAAACTTCTCTCCCAACCCACTTACTGTCACAGTTACTTTACCAACATTGATAGTTGGATCAGCTACCAGTTTGAAAGTGGCGTTGCCTTCACTTTTAGCAGCAAGGCTAACTGATTGACTATTTCCACCCACTACTTTTACCGGGCCTTCTACTGCAATGTTTGCCGTTACATTCGCTGACTTATCAGTTGTATTGGTCAATGTCACCGGCACATTCACCGTATCACCGGGACTTAAAAACCTTGGTAAAGCTGTGCTGACTACAATCGGGTCTGCCACCGTCATGGTGTTATCCGCAGCGCCAAAGCTTTGTCCTTTATAAGAAACTGCCATCAATCTTAACTCACCACTGAATTGCGGAATATCAAATTCAAATGTTGCTTCTCCGCTGCCATTGGCTTTTTTAATGCCGCCCCAATAGCTCACCACTTTTATTCTTTTGGCTGGCATGGGATTCATTCTTTTTTCCATCTCCATTGCACCATCACCACCGGTGCTGCTCAGCTTTGCTCTTATTTCTGCAAACAATAATGGATATAAATCAAAAGCTGAAACCTGCAAAGCTTTTTTCTGATAAAAATATTTATAAGGATCGGGTGTTTCAAAATCGCTGATCTGCAACACGCCATTATCCACTGCAGATAATGTAACGAAACTACCCGGAGCTGCTTTCACTGTTACTTTCTGATGCGTCTTGGAACGAACTGTTTTTTGTGCCACTACCTCTACTGCAATCTTCCTGCTCTTTTCTTCCACAGTTACATTCCTAAATCCGTGTGCAACTGTTAGCGGAATTTCCGATACTTCATGTGGTTTAATTAATGTAGCGGTGATATAAACATTCGGCACATGGTCGCCGGTTAAATTTAAATTAATGCTTGCATCCCGTTTGCTGACATCAACATATTGATAAGAGACAACATGATCAGTTTCCATTGTTACCAGCATCCTTCCGCTAAATGGCGTTGTAAAATGCGCCGTAACAGATTCACCTGTTGAGTAAGATTTTTTATCAACATCAATATTAATATTACCCTCATTGTTTACTTCAAACGAATTATTATTGCCGCCCCAGCTTCCGTAACTGTAAAAACTTCTGCTTACATAATTATTTGCGCCGGGACGATAAACTCTTATTTCATAATCACCGGGACTTCTTGGCACAAATGAAAAAACGGTGGCATTGCCAATAGTAATCTCTTTACTCATTACTGACTTATCTTCTTTCTGTGATTCATAACGGAAATAACTTCCGCTTTTCGTCAATACAGTCCTGTATTCATGTTTAATGATTTCTACCTTAGCTGATGAACTGGTAGCATTGCCATCTTTATTTACAGATACCAGGCTAAATGATATTGGTTGATTCAACGGATAGTAATAAAACCAATCTTGTTTGATTCCAAAAAATACATCCTGTGTAAATACATCAACCTTTGATGCACGGCTCACCGGTCTTCCTGTTTCATCAAATACTGTGGTGTAAAAACTAGTTTGCAAGGCACCCATGTTGGCATACGTGGCAGGAACAGTATATTCAATGCTAGCATTACCATCCGCATCGGTTGTTCCCTCTTTTACCTCTTTATCAAAAAAAGTATTTTGATTGGCCAGGCTGAAGTTGTAGCCATCAAATTTTTCGGCAGAAAAATATTTTTGCTTTACCTGTATCTCTGTTTCATACTTACGATTGGCAGCAGGCGGGCCAAAGAAGTTCATAGCATTGATAGAAAGTTTAGCCGCATCTCCAGAATGCAAAAATTCTCTATCCAGTTTTGTGCTCACCCGGATACGGTCAGGTACAAATTCCTCTACGGAGAAATTCTTTGATGCCAGCAATACATCTGTTGATGTGTAAACTTCCAGTGTATAACTTCCGGTGATAGCAGCCGTGGCTATATCAATGCTTCCTTCTACCGAACCTTCATCATTCAGCGTTTTACGGAAAGATTTTAATTCCTTACCATTCGGCATCAGGAATTTCATTTTCAATGGCACATCACCGGGATTCTTCCATTGTGCATCACGAAGAATGATGGAGAAATTAATTTTTTCGCCTGGGCGATATACATCTCTTTCTGCATACACAAATGCATCAAAACCGGAAGGGTTATTTCTTTTTCCGCCCACATCAAACCTGGAAGTATTAACTCTCGTATTATTAAAAGGGAGATAGTTAAAGTCATCCGCAGTTTTTGCAATAATCATGGCCGGCTTGAAACCGCTGAATTCTTTTTTGCTGTAAGCAATGGTAGCCACACCATCATTATCTGTTGCGCCGGTGCCAATGAGTTGATTGTTGGTTCCATAAACGGAAATATTCACTCCGTTCACAGGAGTCGCCGATTTGATGGAGTTGGTAAAAACATAAATTTTATCCTGTCCCTCTTTAGCAATCAATCCGAGATCTGACAATGAAATATACCGGCTGTCTTTTACCCAGTAATCTTCAGTGGAACGGATAACGATATGATAAATTCCCTTGAAATCAGGCAGCCTGTCTTCAAACTGTGCAAAGTTCAGAATTCTTCCCGCACCACTTTTTGGTAATGAACGGGTGTCTATTTCTTTTTCATAAATCACATCACCCAGCATGGCATCGCCACCGCCGTATTCATCATAATAACCAACTTCATCACCACCTCCCTCATCATAACTGGCATAATCAGGGCCGCTGCTTTTTTCCTGGGGAGTATATCCATACCGCTGTGCCAGCAATAAATTGTTTTCATAGATCTTGGAAATAATCAGTTTCACTTTGGGAACATTAGTGATCTGCACTTCAATATTTTTACCGCCATTCTTAGAAAGATAAACGGCTTTTTTGTTTGTAAAGTTGATGTTCGCCTCCAGTTCACCAAAAGCCACGCTACCATTATAATCTTCTTTTAATACACCACCGATTTTACCACGAAGATTTTTGGCAATTGTTAATGCATATCCTTTCTCCACATCAAACTTATCGCTACGCAGGGTGAAACCATTATCATTTGACTCAACCGTATATGCCAGTTCGGGATCAATTTTTATAAATGACTTCAGGTTTTCTCCTGCCAGCTGCTGACTGGTAGTTACTTTTACCACTCCCTCTGTACCATCATGCTCTGATTCCACATTCTGAATGGTCAAAACATAAGGCGATGGAATGGTAAAAGAACTGGTGATAGCATCACCAGTAGATGTATTTCCTTTTTCAGGTTTTAATCCTTTTTCAATCATAACTTTTGCATCAATATCCCTGTCATCAGTTTTCAAACCATTGATGCGTACTGATATTTTATTATCCGGTGAACTGGTAATCAGGTTAAAGTCTGCTTTCTTCCCTTCCACTTCAATATTCAGTTTGCTTTTCAGATCTTCCGGGTTCACCCGGTAATTAAAAAACAAATCCAGTTGTGGTATGGCAGTGGTGCCGCTTTCACCCATCCAGATAATTTGTGAATTATCGAGAGCAAGACCGGGTGTATGAAAACTGATATCACCCCCATTTTTCACAGAATTATATTTGCTGAATTTCAGTACAGCGCTTTTGATTGTTGCCTTGTAACTGGTAGCAGGTGTCAAAGGCTGTGATGGAGAAAAAATTAATTCATCCGGGCTTTCCCACCGGAACTTACCGGCAATCTTTGGCTCGAAAGAAATGTATTCTGTCGAATCCCAGGCATTCAGCATGGAATCTTTCGCCAGCGAATGGCTGAAGCGAAAAATAAGGTTGCCCAGTTGCGGCACTTCTCCTTTGGCATTGGTAAAAGAAAGGGAGATGGCATTCTTTTTACAGGCAGACAGAAAAATTGCTCCGGCTATCAGCGGAACAAGGAAGGTTTTGATACGCATATAAGTGTGGTTAATGAAGATTAGAACGAGAAGTTAAAGAAGTTTTATGATGTAAAAAATTAAGCTGTACATTTCTTATTCACAAATGAAATAACAGAAATTAGCAGCTGAAAAGCTAGGGAGGAATGTCCCGGGTGGGGCGGGACGAGTCGGCGCAGTCCATTTTATTAAAAGTAATTTCACCGGAAAGATACTGTGATGCCGGGTCGGGTTGCAAATTTGGTTAGATAATTATTTGTTAAGTGGGTTCGGGGATATTAAATCATGAAAAAACTAAAATTCAGAATTACAAAAAGAGGAATCGTTCGCTTCTTCAAGCGATTGGGTATCGGCCTGCTTGGGTTGATCCTGCTTTTCTTTATTTTGAACTGGATTTTCCCATTGCCTGATAAGATTGAATATTCTACCATTGTTACCGACAATAAGGGAGAAGTGGTGAACGCCTACCTCACAAAAGATCAGAAGTGGCGGATGAAAACGGAACTGGAAGAAATCTCACCGCTACTTCAAAAAACTATTATTGCCAAAGAGGACAGGCATTTCTACTCCCACCCCGGTGTCAATCCTTTTGCTGTGATACGGGCCATTTTCAGTAACATCTTTCACCTGCGCAAAATGTCAGGTGCCAGCACCATTACCATGCAGGTGGCCAAAATGCTGGAACCGGGCAAAAGAAATATCTGGAGCAAGATGCGGGAAATGTTCAGGGCTCTTCAACTGGAGTTGAAGTACAGCAAAAAGGAAATTCTTCAAATGTATCTTAACCTTGTTCCTTATGGAGGAAATATTGAAGGGGTAAAAGCAGCCTCACTCTTGTATTTTAAAAAAAATCCGGATCACCTGTCGCTGGCGGAAATAACAGCATTAAGTATTATTCCCAATAAACCCGGTGTAATGATACCCGGTAAAAACAATGACTTTATAATAAAAGAAAGAAACCGATGGCTGCAAAAATTTGCAGACCGGAATGTTTTTACCAAAAAGGAAATTGAAGATGCCGTAGCCGAACCGATGAACGCAACAAGAGGAACCGTGCCGCATTATATCCCTCATCTTTCTTATAAACTAAAAAAACAGGGTGGCGACATTATAAAAACCAATATTGACCTGAACACCCAATTGAAAACAGAAAAGCTGGTAGAAGATTATGTCAGAACACAACGGTTGAAGAATATTAAAAATGCAGCTGTGATAATCATTGATAATAAAACTCACAAGATTATTACTTACGTTGGTTCCTCCAGCTTCAATGACACTACTGATGGCGGACAGGTAAACGGTGCCAATGCAGTCCGGCAGCCGGGCAGCACATTAAAACCTTTGATGTATGCCATGTGCTTTGATGAAGGATTACTGACACCAAAAACTGTGATAACAGACGTACAGATAAATTATGGTGGCTATGCTCCGGAAAATTATGATGAAAAATTTAATGGCTATGTATCTGTAGAATATGCCCTGGAACATTCCTTAAATATTCCGGCAGTGAAAAGCCTGAGATTGCTGGGATATGAAAAGATGATTCAAAAGTTAGCTAATTGCAATTTCAAACAAATACAAAAAGACCGGAGAAAACTTGGCCTCTCACTGATATTGGGGGGTTGCGGCACAACGCTGGAAGAAATGACGGCATTATTCTCCACTTTTGCCAATGATGGCATGTTCATCCAACCTTCTTATACTCAAAACGAAACACAACATAATAAGATTTACGTTGTTAGCCCGGCCGCCAATTATATGATTAACGAAATCCTGTCAAAAGTAAACAGGCCCGATTTTCCATTGAACTGGACATCCACAGAACGGATGCCGAAAATTGCCTGGAAAACGGGTACCAGCTACGGAAGAAAAGATGCCTGGAGTATTGGTTATAATAAAAACTATACGGTGGGCATCTGGACGGGTAATTTCTCAGGTCTCGGTGTGGCTGATTTAAGCGGCGCCAACATTGCTACCCCTTTGCTTTTCAAAATTTTCAATACAATAGATTACGACAGCGATGAAGCATGGTTTACCCAACCCAAAGATTGCGACATCAGGCAGGTGTGCAGCGAGACCGGCCTGATCCCCGCGGACCATTGCACCAGTTTGACAACGGATTATTTTATTCCACTAATTTCTTCTGCTAAAATTTGCAGCAACTGGCAGGAAATAATGATAAGCCCCAATGAAAAAATATCTTATTGCAAAAGCTGTGCACCGCAGGAAGGCGGATATAAAAAGAAATGGTATAAAATAGCAGAGCCAGACATGCAGGCATGGTTTGAAGAGAATCACATTGCTTATCAAAAAATTCCGCCTCACAATCCGGATTGCGAACTGATATTTAAAGGCGCTGCACCAACTATCTCTTTCCCGGCAAATGGTATGGAATATATAATCAATAAAAAAGACCCCGAACCTTTACAGCTAATTTGCAAAACGGCAAATGACGTCAGCAAAGTGTATTGGTATATCAACAATAAGTTTTATAAAAGTTGTAATGCCGGGGAAAAACAATTTTTTGTACCGGATGAAGGGCCGGTAAAAATTTCCTGCACAGATGATAAGGGAAGAAACAGGGATATAAAGATTACGGTGAGGTATGTGAATTTGTAAGCTATGAGCCTTTAGCTATTAGCTATTAGCAAATCCTGACTGCAGAAATTTTCTTTCAGCATTCACTGCTCACTATTCTATCTTCTTCACACTTCCCGCCCCGCTTACACTTTGATTCACGGTAGCATTGCCTTTATATTTTACATCAGCAGCGCCGGACACATGCACATCCAATTTTACGCTGGCAAATACTTCAGCATCACCGGCGCCCGACATTTCTATATTGGCATTTTCTGTCAACAGGTCAAAACATTTTACATCTGTACTTCCCGAACCATCAACGGCGAAGTCTTTTGTT
The DNA here is from genome assembly GCA_032654705.1 of Chitinophagaceae bacterium. Classification (GTDB taxonomy): domain Bacteria; phylum Bacteroidota; class Bacteroidia; order Chitinophagales; family Chitinophagaceae; genus JJ008. The sequence goes on along the minus strand of JAULAZ010000003.1, from coordinate 21,465 downwards.
TCACCTTTCAGGGTAATTGTTCCTGCACCTGACAATTCAACTCCAACCTTAGGAGTTTTTAAATCCATTTTCACATTGCAGGCACCGCTCAGGCTAATGATAACGGGTTCTGCGCTGTTTATTTGATTGTCACTGTAAATATCACAAGCTCCGGATGATTCAAAATGCCTGAACGAGGGGCCGCTGACAAATACTTTAATACTTTTTGAGGGCCTGAGGTTATAGCCTTTCTCCTCCTTTATTTCAAGAGTGCCTCCATCAACTGTTATCTCCATATATTTCAGCAGGTTTTCGTCAGTTTCAATTTTTACAGAAGCAACAGTGTCCTGTCTCACATAGACATCAATATTGCCGCTTACATTAACACTGCTGAATTGACCGGCCGCCCTTGTTTCCGTTTTAATATTCCCATTGCCGCGGATTCTTTTTCCGCCAATTAAGCTACAGGAAATAAATATCATTGAAAAAAGAAAGGAGAAGATAATAAAGCGTTTCATGCTGATTGGTTTTGTGGTAACAAAAATAGTCCGAAATGGTTCAGAATTCCTGACATCTTCGACGCATCAGTTCATGGAAAAGTTACAATTGCAGTAAGTTTCCTGAAAATCAGTGAAATCGGGTGCTGTAAGCAACTTTGAACGTTAAACCTTAAACCTCAAACCGTTTTTTTATCTTCGCAGCAACATGACAGAAAAAATCCTGATTTTAGACTTTGGCTCCCAATATACTCAATTAATTGCCCGTGCTGTAAGAGAAGCCAATGTGTACTGCGAGATCATTCCTTATCATAAACCATTTGATTTTGTACCCGGACTAAAAGGCATTATTCTTTCCGGCTCTCCTTTCTCCGTAAATGAAGAAAAAGCACCTGATGTAAATGTGCAGGAGTTTATTTCCAAAGTGCCTGTGCTGGGAATTTGCTATGGCGCCCAATTAACTGCCAAACGTTTTGGAGGCATCGTTTCAAAAAGTAATAAAAGGGAGTATGGCCGTGCCATTTTGCAAAGAACAAAAAAAGATGAGTTGTTTAGTAATGTAAGCGAACAATCACAGGTGTGGATGAGTCATGCTGATACTATATCAACTATGCCGGATGGATTTGAATTACTGGCCACCACTGAAAGCATACCGGTTGCCGCCTTTAAAAAATCTTCGAACGGAACTCCCGACCTGCCTGCCGGCAGGCAAGGCTCCCGACTCCCGACTCCCGACTCCCGACTCAAGACTACTGAGTTCCCTCTCTACGGCGTACAATTTCATCCTGAAGTTTATCACTCAGCAGAAGGAAAGAAAATGCTGACTAATTTTTTAGTTGCCATCTGTGGTTGCTCGCAGGACTGGACACCGGCTCATTTCATTACAGATTCCGTTGAAATTTTAAAAAAACAAATCGGCAATAGAAAAGTTGTGATGGGATTAAGCGGTGGTGTGGACTCAACTGTGGCAGCTACATTAATTCATCGTGCCATTGGCAAAAACCTTTATGGCATTTTTGTAGATAATGGTGTGCTTCGAAAAAATGAATTTAAAAGTGTATTAGAAACGTATGCGCAACTTGGATTAAATGTAACAGGTATTGATGCAAGACAACGGTTTTATAAAGGACTCGCCGGTAAAACCGACCCGGAAGAAAAAAGAAAAATAATCGGTAGCCTGTTCATTGATATTTTCCAGGAAGAATCAAAAAAGATAGAAGGTGTTGGCTTGCTTGGCCAGGGAACCATTTACCCCGATGTGATCGAAAGCCTTTCGGTGCATGGGCCTTCAGCAACCATAAAATCACATCACAATGTTGGCGGCTTACCGGATCATTTACATCTTGAACTGGTGGAGCCGCTTCGTTCCTTATTTAAAGATGAAGTAAGAAAAGTAGGAAGAGAATTGGGCATACCTTCTGAAATGATTGACAGGCATCCTTTTCCCGGCCCGGGTCTTGCCATCAGGATTTTGGGAGATATTACAGAAGAAAAGGTACAATTGTTGCAACAAGCAGACCACCTTTATATAAAAGGATTGAAGAATGCCGGTCTATATGCAACGGTATGGCAGGCCGGAGCAATCTTATTGCCGGTAAAAAGTGTTGGCGTGATGGGTGATGAAAGGACCTATGAATTTACTGTTGCCCTAAGGGCTGTAACCAGTGTAGATGGAATGACGGCAGACTGGGCACATTTGCCGTATGAATTTTTGGCCAGTATTTCTAATGAGATTATTAATAATGTAAAAGGCATCAATCGTGTGGTGTATGATATCAGCAGCAAGCCACCGGCTACAATTGAATGGGAGTAATAGAACCATGATTTAAAAGATTTATTAAGATTATGAGGAAACAACCATATTTCATTTTGTCAATAATTTGCTTTTGTTTGTTGCTAACAACAAAAATAGTTGCACAGGCAGATGTATCAAAGCATAAGATTGCCATTTTTGCTCCCCTTTACCTGGATTCTGCATTTAATGATACGCTGGGATATCGCTATCCAAAAAATATTTTTCCAAAACTTATCAATCCGGGGCTGGAGTTTTATGAAGGTGCTCAGCTGGCATTGGATTCATTAAATAAAGTGTATACCCCGCTGGACGTTTTTGTTTATGACACCCGTTCTGCAAAAGAAACAATCCAGCAGCAACTGGATAAATCTGAAATGGACAGCGTAGAACTCATCATTACTCATTGCAGCAGTGCTGAAATAAAATTATTTGCTGATGCAGGCCTGAAAAAAAATATTCCGGTCATCAATGCAAACCTTCCCAATGATGGTGGGGTAACGGGCAATCCTTTTTTCGTTATGCTCAACTCCACCCTGAAAACCCAATGCGAAGGAATTTATAAACATATTCAAAAATATTATCCGCTGAACGAAGTAATTGTATTCCGCAAAAAAGGACAGTTGGAAGATCGCATTAAAACATATTTTGATGACTTTGTAAAAAACACGGCGGCCGTTCCTGTAAAATTAAAATATGTTGATCTCATAGATAGCTTTACTGTCAACCAGCTTACTAACCGGTTGGACAGTACCCGGCAAACCCTCTGTATTTCCGGAAGCCTTGATGAAAATTTTGGAAAGCGGCTCACCCAGCAACTCGCATCTATAAGAAAACAATATCCCGTAACTGTAATGGGAATGCCTACCTGGGATAACATAAAGGAATTTAATAAACCGGAATATAAAGGCATAGAAATTATTTACAGCACTCCTTTTTATAATCCGAAAACAGATAAACTGAGCCAGGAAATCATCAGCTACTATAACGGAACTATGTATGCCCGCCCCAGCGATATGGTTTTCCGGGGATACGAGGTAACCTGGAAATATGTAAAGCTACTGCTGCAATACAACAAAGACATTGCTTCCAATCTTACACATAAACAAGCAAAGGTCTTTACCGACTACGACATACAGCCCGTCATCAACAAGCAAAGCATGACACTTGATTATTTTGAAAACAAAAAATTGTATTTCCTGAAATGGCAGGATGGAATGATAAAGGCAGTGTATTGATACTTCATTGCTGTATTAATAATATTCATCATACAGTCTTCTCTCATCTTCAGCCGTAAGTATAGCCGGAACCTGGTTGTTATCAAACGAATCTTCAGTTCCTGGCAAAGTATATGCCTTATAACCCGAAGGGTTTTCTTCAAATTCATTGGAAAAATATTCCTCCTCAGCAGCCATGATCATTTCCAGATTCAGGGAAGCCACATATAGCTTTCCGTGACTGGTCACCTTTTTTTCAGTGCCCGGAACTTCTTCTGCAATTTCATTTTGGTCAATAAATTTATTCATACTCCTGTTATTATTCCTTTTAGACTTTAAAACTGTACTGTCACCCTGAGCTCGTCAAAGGGTATTCTTCAGAGTATAATGGATCTTACAGGTAAATTCCAACACAGACAACACATGACTATTAAAAGTCATATTCCTGGTTTGGCATTTCAGTCTTTGTAAAGGAAAATGGATAAGCAGAATGAAACTCTGCGGAGCAAATAAAATTGCAACCGCTAAACTACCACCATTTTTCTGCACTTGCAAGGCCTTCGTAGTTTTACTAGTTTGAGATAACCGTTACGAGCAGAGATGAAACCAGGCCTATAAGTTTGCAAACTGATTCCATTCCTGAAATACATATAGTAATGTGTGGCAAAATTGCCTGCTGAAAACTATTTCACTAATAGCAATAAAAAACCATCCGTTTTCACGAATGGTTTTGAGGAATCTAATATTACCTGCCTTTATAATTTTTGAAATTGGATAACACCGTTTTCAGTTCCATCTTTTTTACGGATGCTGATCACATATTTACCCGAAGCAAGAAGCTGGCTAACATCAAACCGGAATGAACTGACATTATTCAGCAACATTTCTTTTACCGAATAAACCTTTCCGCTCATATCTGATAAAGTCAACTGGTAAGTTCCATTAAAGAACCCATCCCTGTTTGCAATTGTAATGGCATGTATATCCCGGGTTACCGGGTTGGGATAACTATATATACCGAATTGAGATTTTCCGCTACAGGTTCCGGCTACTGCAGCAATGCTGCTATATTTAAATGAGCCATCAAGATCAATACATTTAAGACGAACCTGAAGAGTTGGTGCTCTCAGATTGTCTGTAAGGGCAACCGATGTGGCATAATCTGACTGGTTTTGTGCCGCCACCTCTCCTGCTTTCTGGAAATTAATTCCATCTTTACTTACTTCCACTTCGTATTTTGAAAGATTCAGTTCCTGTGCAACAGACCAGTTAACGTTGATATGGCAATCCTTTTTAACAGCCGAGAATTTGGTAATGGTAACAGGCAAGGCGCCCCCGGCAACAACTTTATATTCAATATTGGAAGTATTGTTACCTGGTGCTATATCAACCAGAAATTGAGTCCCATTGTTATGGGTAATTGACCAGTTGCCGGTTACATAAAATAATCCGGTTGGTGTTGGATTAATTGGTTTTATATTAAATACTGCTTCATAGGCGAAAAAGGATTGGGGTAATGGAGTATGGAGATTACCGGTAATAGTTACCTGCCCTCCCGGATCAACTCCGCTGGTCCAAGTAAAATAATTACTTAACGGGGCAGAAGCTAAAACAAAACCAGGTGCAATATTCAAATAACTACCCAATCCAATAACAAGTTCAGTTTCCTGAACAGGAATAGCGCTGGGACCAGAATTTGTAAGTTGCAATTTAAGTTTGTAAACAGTATTTACATTTAATAGTAAGGCGTTTACTGTTACATCACTTAAATCGGTTATATTAAAATCTACCAGGGCAGGATCAGCATATACAACCTGGGCTTTGGATTTACCAACTGATATTATTGCGACCATCGCCAGTAATAAAAATTTTATTTTTTTTAGCAGATAAGGCTTTTTCATTTTTATTATCATTTTTTACAAAGCATATTTTGAAAAAATATAAATATATCCGATATATTCAGGAATGACTTACTGGCGTCAAACAACTGATTTAAAAAATATTTTCAACAGGTTTTTAAATAAACTCAGGTATTTCAGTTCAATCAATATTTCTAATATTGATTGCTGCAGGATATTGACAGGAGATTTTCGGAGGAGTGGATCAATTTAACAAAAGAGTTTTCCGATCAACAAAATAATCAGAAAACTCCGGATTTAATAATAAAAACCATTATTTTATTCTGCCTCTCTTTTTTTGCCAATACTGCCAAATTACTTACCTGCCGGCGTGCCAACTTTATATTGTGACATCCTAAAAACAAAATAATCTCAGAATTGCTAATTTCTCAGAATTAATTCTTATTGTTTTAGCAGCTTAAGACTGATTGTTTTGCCATCTTCGCCTGTCACAGTTATATAATAAGAGCCTGATGAAATAAACCCTGTATTAAATGTTACCTGTAACTGATTCTTAAGAGTAACTTGCATCTGTTTTACTTCATTTCCGGCCCCGTCAGTCAGCCTGAAACTGTATTTGCCGTCAAATATTCCTTTTTTAGCAATGATTGAAACATCATTCACATGTATATCCACCGGGTTAGGGTACAAAGTAAGTTCCATGCGATTAGTACAGATATCGGATATGAATAAGATTCCCGAGTATAAAAATTGCCCGGTTACTGATACAGCTTTAATCCGTAGATAAAGTGCAGATTTTGAAAGACCTTCCAACAACCAGTTAAAAGCGCTGTTGCCACCGGACGAAATAGTTTTAACTGCCTGAAAATTTATGCCGTCTGCGGAAGTCTCAATAATAAACTTGTTGGCAGTTTTATCTTCGTCATAAACGGACCAATTCATATCTATGGTGCAACCACGGGACATCCCTTCAAACCGGGTAAACTTTATACCAAATGGCTTGGTAATGGTGTAGCTCCGCGATACATAATTATTTGAAGGCGCTATATCTGATAAAACAGTAGTCGGGTTATTATCATTGGTAATTAATAACTGGCAGGTCATCGTAGAAAGTCCCACCTCAAATGGCATTAAAGAAAATTCTACCGTTCCGGAAAATCTTCCCGGCAGGTTCTTGTAAAGATCACCCACAAGCATAATCTGTCCGCCACCAGGAGCTTGTTCAAGATGCCAGTGAAAATAATCACCAAAGGGTGGATTCGGCATATTGGATGGATCTATCACCGGGCGAAACATTGCACCTAATGTAATTACAACCTGGCATGTACCCCTGGGTATTGCATTCAATCCATCATTATTGCTGATGGTAAATTGCAATTTCAACGGATCACCAACGGTGAGCACATCGGTATTTACCGGCGCATCAGACATATCCCTGAACTGAAGATTACTGATAGCAGGATCACTGTACACAGCGTTGAAGCCGCCATTATTTTGAGCGAACAATGATAAATTGATCGTAGTTAGCAGAATCAAAAAAAGCTTTTTCATGTTTAGATTATTTTATGTAATGTACTTATTCGTAATCAAGTTTTTCAAAACAACCATTTACTATTTACATAAGCATTTTTTTAAACTGCCTGCCATGTATCTGATGATACATGGCAGGCAGCATTTGATTATTGTCCGGTCATCACGATTGTCGTGTTATTATTTGTTGTTATTATTTCAGAAGCTACCGGCACGAATGTAGCATTCAGGTTAAACTTGCCTTTGTTTGGAGTGGCCCTTGTTACCTTAATAGCAACCCTTACCGGAATGAATGTATTACAGTTGATTGTGTTATTGCCACCCGGTCCGGTTCTGGTTAATGCCCAGGTTGATGTAGTACCAACCTGTGCCAGTTGCCATTTGTCATTATCCAGGTTATAATTGTTCAATCCAATTGTAAGAGTTTGTCCTGAAGCTGTATTGATCGAGAATGTATAACCCGCTGGTTTCACAATATAGATCGTTGCAGGTGTGGCCGCCTTACCTCCTATTTCAGACACATTATACATTACCATGGCTTCTGATCCATTAGTCGGGAACAGGTTGGTGGTAAACTGTGAGCTTAACGTAACATCCGTATGCAGTGGTTCTGTAATTGTGAATATTACTGGTGTCATACAACCATTGGCATCCTTCGCTATTACAGTATGGCTACCCGGTGTCAATCCGGTAAAGGTTCCCGGAGAAGGCTGGAATGTCCCGCCATCAATGTTATAAGTATAGCCCGGTGTCCCTTGAGTTGCAGTTACCGTTACACTACCTGAATTGGTACCGGCGCATGTAATCTGGTTAATAGCAGTTACAGATGCGAGAAGTACTGTAGGTTGTACAACATTAAAGGTTCCTATTGCAGGTGTACAGCTGTTGACATCGGTTACGCTGTAAGCATAGCCGGTACCTGCTAATACACCGGTGAAGATTCCTGTGCTGTTGGTTACTGCATTAAATGTATATGACAATGGAGCTGTTCCGCCACTGGCTGTGATCGTCACGGTCGCTGCTCCGCCATTACATGCTATTGTGCTTTGCGCCACGTTGCTTACTGTGATTACAGAAGGTTGTACAACATTAAAGGTTCCTGTTACAGGGCCACAGTTGTTGGCATCGGTTACACTGTATGCATAGCCTGTACCAGCTGGCACTCCTGTGAAGATGTTGCTGACCTGTGGACCAACACCATTAAATGTATATGACAATGCTCCCGTTCCGCCACTGGCTGTGATGGTCACGGTTGCTGTTCCACTATTACATGCAATTGTGCTTTGTGCTATGCTTGCAGTGATTGCTGTTGGTGCAGTGATCGTTACGGAAGCCGGTGCAAACGTACACAGATTCGCATCTTTTACTGACAGCGTATGTGTTCCTGCTGCAAGACCTGAGAATACATTGCTTGCACCATATGAACCACCATCAATGCTATACGTTAATGTACCTGTTCCTCCAGTAGCTGTTACAGTGATCTGTCCATCCGTTGATGTTGCACAACTTAATTGTGAACCATTATAGTTAGATGTTACCAATCCGCTGCCGCTGATCGCTGTTGGTGCAGTGATCGTTACGGAAGCCGGTGCAAACGTACACAGATTCGCATCTTTTACTGACAGCGTATGTGTTCCTGCTGCAAGACCTGAGAATACATTGCTTGCACCATATGAACCACCATCAATGCTATACGTTAATGTACCTGTTCCTCCAGTAGCTGTTACGGTGATCTGTCCATCCGTTGATGTTGCACAACTTAATTGTGAACCATTATAGTTAGATGTTACCAATCCGCTGCCGCTGATCGCTGTTGGTGCAGTGATCGTTACGGAAGCCGGTGCAAATGTACACAGATTCGCATCTTTTACTGACAGCGTATGTGTTCCTGCTGCAAGACCTGAGAATACATTGCTTGCACCATATGAACCACCATCAATGCTATACGTTAATGTACCTGTTCCACCAGTAGCTGTTACGGTGATCTGTCCATCTGTTGACGTTGCACAACTTAATTGTGAACCATTATAGTTAGATGTTACCAATCCGCTGCCGCTGATCGCTGTTGGTGCAGTGATCGTTACGGAAGCCGGTGCAAACGTACACAGATTCGCATCTTTTACTGACAGCGTATGTGTTCCTGCTGCAAGACCTGAGAATACATTGCTTGCACCATATGAACCACCATCAATGCTATACGTTAATGTACCTGTTCCTCCAGTAGCTGTTACGGTGATCTGTCCATCTGTTGACGTTGCACAACTTAATTGTGAACCATTATAGTTAGATGTTACCAATCCGCTGCCGCTGATCGCTGTTGGTGCAGTGATCGTTACGGAAGCCGGTGCAAACGTACATCCATTTGCATCTTTTACTGATAGTGTATGTGTTCCTGCTGCAAGGCCTGAGAATACATTGCTTGCACCATATGAACCACCATCAATGCTATACGTTAATGTACCTGTTCCTCCAGTAGCTGTTACAGTGATCTGTCCATCCGTTGATGTTGCACAACTTAATTGTGAACCATTATAGTTAGATGTTACCAATCCGCTGCCGCTGATCGCTGTTGGTGCAGTGATCGTTACGGAAGCCGGTGCAAACGTACACAGATTCGCATCTTTTACTGACAGCGTATGTGTTCCTGCTGCAAGACCTGAGAATACATTGCTTGCACCATATGAACCACCATCAATGCTATACGTTAATGTACCTGTTCCTCCAGTAGCTGTTACAGTGATCTGTCCATCCGTTGATGTTGCACAACTTAATTGTGAACCATTATAGTTAGATGTTACCAATCCGCTGCCGCTGATCGCTGTTGGCTGGGTTACCGTGTAACTTACAGTAGCCAGTTGCCCTACAAAATCCCTTGCGGTTACCGTATATGTTCCGGCTATTAAACCACTGAATGTCGGGCTTGGTTGCCATGGTGCGCCACCGGTAAGACTATACTCATAAGGTGTAGCTCCGCCACTGGCCAGTACAGTAATACTTCCGTTATTACCACCAAAGCAGGTTACATTTTGCGTTTGATATAATGCTAGTGTAAATTCCTCCAATACTGTATAGTTAATTTCAGCATGGTTGTTTCCTGGTTCTTCATCTATCAGGAAGTAGCTGGGGTTATTGTGATTGGTTACGTTGAAGTCGGCATTGATAACCGAAGTACCTGAAGGGGCTGCTATCACATCAAAGGATGCTTCTGCGCCGAGGTGATTCAATATGCCATAGGCCGGTTCAATATCGGCGATCTGGTCACCCGTAATGATCTTACCGGTAATATCCTTGGTCCAATGGAACTTATCATTTAATGGCGCTGCGTCCAATTGTGCCTGAGTCATATTACAAGTAAACCGGTTACCCAGGTCGATGACAATCTTGGTAGTGCCCATCGGTATCGGGTTAGAATAATTATAGTTCAATACCGGCAGTTTAACCCTGTTAGCTGAGTTCAGCGGTATCAGGTTAGCATCTACCAGCACATCCGACATATCAGTAATATACACATCAGTTATCGCCGGATCAGCCGTAACAATCGTTTTACAACTGGTATTCTGGAAACCATTTGTTAACGGTTGTTCATCGGTACCGGTTGTCAGGAAAGGCTCATAAGTAACATTTCCTGAAATCTTGCCTGCTACTACAGCCGGATTGGGTGATCCGTACCAGTTACATGTAGCAGCCAGGTTAACTGCTTTAAGATTGTTGATTGCAAATCCTGTATTACCGGAAAGATTATTAACAGTGATCGCACCGATACTACCTGCATTATCTTCAATCCGGATACCATCTGTGGTATTATTGGTAATGAAGTTTTCGGTAGTCGGTGTTAACTGACCGCCGTTAATAATACGAACTCCTGTACCATTTGCCGTAATAGTATTTCTGTAAACAGTAGCTGTACCACCATCTAGATCCACTCCGATCACAGCGCCTGTTATCGTTGCTGCGTTGTCATGAATATTGGCACTTGCCAATGAACCTTTCACCAATACACCTGCTGCTCCACCCGTGAGGGTAGAGTTACTGATATCCAAAACACCCACATATGGTGCATTGACTACAGGAGCATCTATGAAGACGCCAGCAGTTGAACCAGGTGTCATGCCTACCGTTACATTATTCATAGTAAGCCTTGCATCACCCGATCCCCATGTTGCATCTTTATTAACCATATGCACTCCAATGTCCCTGATATTATTAAATGCGCTGTTCGTCAGGGTAACATTCGGGCTTGAACAAGCCGACATATAGAATCCCTTAGCACAATTTCCTGCACCGGTGATCGTATTATTATCAAACGATACCACCCTGCTGTCGTTGAGTGTCAAAGCATAGAAACCAAAGAAGTTCTTGCCAATCAAAGAAGCATCACTGCAATCAATGGTATTGTTCTTCACTTCGAGTGCCGGTGCTGTGCCATCCCTGTAATTCACCCAGATACCAACATTCCTGCTATAGGCGGTTTTCCATTTAATAGAAACCGTATTATTGGCGATCTGTGGAATAAAGCCTGCATCGGCAACCGTGTGCACAGCATGCATACTTAATGCACGGTCCACAGCAGTGAATGTATTGAATGATACATCTGCATGCATGGCATAGGTCTGAACACCTTCCCACATATTATCAAACTTGTTATTGCGGACAAAGTTAAACGAATGATTCGTGTTGAAGCCCACTTCCAGGTAAACTGCCTGGTAATCGAAATTGTTGAAAATATTATTTTCAATATTGAGATGATCTATCTGGGCGAAAGGTCCAGACCAAATAGGAGCATTCATGATACCTTCCGAAGTATTGACATCGGCTCCACCTACTGCATATCCACCAGAGAGTGATGGGTTATCACCATTCAATAAGAATCCATCGAAAGTAGTATTGCTTTGCTTGAGTTCTGCCAATACTCCATTCTCAGGATCATTTACTGCAGGCATCAATATTGATTCTGCATAAGTACGAGCTCCATTCGCATTGATACCGTAGTTGGAACCTTTTAAGACCAGCTGTTTGGTGACTACTATATTTTCCACATAAGTTCCGGCATCCACCCAAATAATATCACCTGTACCTGCCGCATCAATTGCATGTTGAATCGTTCTGAACGGAAGAGCTGCAGTACCCGGGTTGGCATCATTACCAACTGCTGTAGTGTAATGATCGCCGCCTGTAATATTATCATTAACATACAAATCATTAGCAACAGCACAGGTTGCAGAAGTCTGGAAACCTATGGCTGGTGAATCATCCACGCCGCTTAACAAATAAGGTGAATAATCAACCGGCCCATTAACATAGGCGGCAATGGCGCCTGAACCCACCGTACCATACCAGTTACACTCTGCATTTACTGCTGGCGCTGTTGAATTTACTGCATACGCAGTATTGCCTGCAAGATGATTGTTGTGTGCTGTAACAACACTAACATCGGATTCATCATAACCCACTGCAATACCATCCGTATTGTTGTTTATATAATTGTTAGTAATAAGCCCTGTTGTTCCGGTTCCGAAGAAGGATGTAGCCAGGATTCCTGCTGAAGTGCTTCCATCATATGCCTCACCTTTATTATTGGTGATGACAGAGTTTGTGATCGTAGCATTACCGCCACCGCCTATTTCCACTCCGTAATCCAACCAGACGCCTGTTCCTTTACCGGTGTAGGTTATTCCGTTTATTGAAACTACCGGTGCCGGTGTAACCACTGCGCCACGAACATGAATACCGATGCGTTCGATATTACTGAACGTGGTATTGGACACTGAATTGACAGTACCAGAATAAAACACTATACCACGTCCATTATAATCGGAATATTTAATGTTGCGGATATCGAGATCATTCACGGCCAGCGATCCTCTTGACTGGATGGCATGATGGATTTGTTTACCAACACCATCAATCCTGAATTTTTCCAGTGTTACGGTAGCCGAAGGATCAATATACATAAATGATTCTGACGGAACATTACCTCCCAGTGTTGTATTAACCGTTGGCTTCACAATGGTCAATGCATTACCGGCACCAAGAACAGTGATATTCTTATTGATTGAAATCTGTCCCGGCTCATTGAAAGTTCCGGCATCCACGTTTACTGTAAAGCCATTGCTTGCTGCATCCACACCACGCTGAATTGACGCAGTTGTTGTAGTTGGGCTGTCAAAACTATTTACAGTAACATAATCATTATTCGTTTTCACATACACAAAACCTTCGGCAGGATTATCAATCTTATGGAAAATCATATCCTCCAGCGCAAACAATTGTGTCAGGCTCATTGCAGCAGGAGCAAGTCCGCCGAATGTGCAAGACCTTGCATCGATATTTTGCGATGAATAATTAACGATATGGTTGCCTATTCCCAAAGGAGCTGATGAAGTGCCAAATATTTCACCACCCATGGTCAATGCACCCGTTACATCTTGTGCATAATAATTTTGATCATTGCCTGAAAGGTTATTACTTCCGTTCAGGGAAACTGCACCACTTTGATAAAGCAGGATACCACATGAACCCCAATCCCAAATTGTTCCTGCAGAATACGAATGGCCGCTCACTGTATTACTTGTCAGCGAAGCTGTTGCTCCACGACTAATCTGAATACCATTTTGTGCTATCACACTTGTTGTTCCTGCACCGGTAATTGTGTTGCCGGTAATGGTAGCCGAAGAACCGGTATTATCCACTACGATACCACCCTTTTGATAACCTGTGATTATGTTATTAGCAATAGCGGCTGTTCCTGTAGTGCTCCATGCATTACGTCCAACTTGTATTGCGATACCATTTTGGCAACCGCTGAACGGATTGTCACGGATATCAAGAATCTGGTTGTCGTGAATGTTGGCATTAGCGCCATCTCTTACAAAGATGCCCCTGCCTATTGAACCACAACCTGAAGGACCCGGGCCCTGAATGATAAATCCTGAAATTTCAGCACTTACTCCCGCACCCTTAACTATAATAATACTTGATAGCGGATCTGAAGCTGGTGGCAGCGTAGAAGGAGCCTGAATAGTAGCTCCGGCAAAACCTGAAAGAACGATGCTCTTATTAATTGTTACAGCTTCCATATATGTTCCTGCATCCACCGTAATGGTATGTCCATTTAAAGTAAGCGGATCACTTATCGCTGCCTGTATGGTACAATAATTTAATAAAGTAGTTGTATTGTGCACAGGCCCTACTAGACTATTTGTTACAGTTGCCGTTGCAGTAGCTGTACATCCGTTTATATCTGTAACGGTTACTGTATAAGTCCCGGCTGTTAATCCTGTAGCAGTAGCTGTTAATTGGACCGGTGTTGTATTCCAGGAATAAGTTACAGTACCTACCGCTCCTGTTACAATTGCTGTCGCTGTTCCATCATTCTGCAATGGACATGTAGCCACGGTTGAAGTAGTTGTTACTCCCAATGCACATGTTGTACAAACTTCCGTAGGCTGGAAGCCAATTGTTGCAGGAGCAGCATCATCTCCACTGGTTAAGAAAGGAATATACGTTACAGGTCCACCTGAAATCTGGCTTGCAATGTCAGCGGATACAGTTGTTCCCCACCAATTACAACTCATATTGGCATTGTTGGTTCCCGCACTAACGATACTTACTTCACTGTTGCTGTTATCAGTAATAGAATTATAATGCGCATCCAAATCCAATGTATAACCACTGCTTGTTTCCAAATAAAATCCATCGGCATTATTAATAACATAATTATTGATAAAGCTGGTATGGTTGTTTCCATCTCCATAACCCCATATCTGTGTAGTGGCATACATACCAGTACTGTTGGGTTTATCCTGCCCATCAATTACATTGTTGGAGAACACAGGCGTTACAGCCGCATAAGAACCTGCACTAGCCATGCCCACATCAACATTTGAAACAGTATTTGCATGCACCGTTACATTTTTATAAGGCGCAAAAACAAATATGCCATATCCATAAGTAGTACCACCAATGATATTATTTTCAAAAATATCATCCGCAACACCTCCACCATCTCCGTTATTATCCGAATGAACACCGGTGCCAGAATTAGTAACAGTATTTCCCGATATTACAGTTCCGGTTGAATGGTTCGTGGCAATCGCATCATTACAATCGCTGACGGCATTATTGGTAAAACTACCGGAACCGCCAAAGTTGAACATACCAATAGAACCACCATCTCCTTGTACATTCGTAACAGTATTATCATAGAAATTAAATGAACCGCCTGAAGAAGCATACATACCCCGCAGGTAGATATTTTTCACTGTTATATCATGAATCGTAAGGTTGTTATATACCCCAAGGAGATGATTCGTAATAATTCCATTACGGGCATCCACATCCACTCCGCCACTCAATACACCACTTGTCAAAGATGGGTTGTTGCCATCTGCCGTAAGATCCCGGATGGTAACATCATTTGCCTGTACCAGGAAAATATTGCTGGCAGTAGGACAAAGTGAACCAGGACAAGAATTTGGTGATGAAATTGCAGGGATCACAAACGTATTTGCCTGCCCGGCCCCACGGATGGTAACAGAATTATTTACCACCACATTCTCAGGGAAGGTTCCTGCACTTACCAATACCACATCACCAGTTTGACCGATACTTTCATTTTCCTGTATCAGGGTAGATATCCTTCTCGTCTGCGTGTATCCCGCTGCATCAACATAAGTGCGGGGGTCAAATGTTGGATAGTCGGAAAGTGTAACCACATGATTGCCGTAGGTATTCAAATTCCAAATATCATTCCATAACAATTCACTGCTGACATATCCGCCAGCGTTACCCCTTGCTACTACATACTTGTCAACGCCGGTATTATTAAATGCGTTACCAGTTATAACGGCACCACCCACCGGATCAACAATCCATCCCTGTACAGGAGCAGGACCATTCCATCCGCGGAAGCCAATCAGATACGGTGTGGCCACTCCGTCAAATGCATTGCCGGTAATAACACGACCTGATCTTGGCCCGGTTATACCTGCACCGCTATTAATGGATACCACTGAATTGGTAAACCTGTTATTTGTTAAGCTATAAGAAACTATCGGATGTGAAGCATCCCAGCGGCCCATATAAAATGCGCCTTCATCTGTTGAAGTATTCAGCCAGCACTTATTCATCATAAATGCATCGCCTACCACTTCAATGGATTTGTTACTCGAAATAACATTACTGTTGTCGTAGTTGTCACCAATCTTTAAACCTTCAAGGGTGACTCCATTACCCTGCACAAATACACCGGAAGGTCCGAAGTTGGCAGTCGAGTTTGTCGGGAAAGCTACTACCGCTGCCGAGGCATTGGCAACCGGAGCATCCGAACCATCATAACCTCTTATCGTCAAATTATCTTTATCGATAAACAAGCCAAACTGGTGAGGGCCGTTTGCTCCAAATACATAACGGTTCTCTGCTTTTTGTTTATCATAATTACCTGCCCGCACATTAACCGTAAATCCATTTGATGCAGCATCAATACCACGTTGAATTTGTGCTGTTGTAGTTGCCGGAGAAATAAAACTATTTACAGTCACATAATCATTATTGGCTTTTACCAATACAAATCCTAAAGCTCCATTATCAATTTTATGATTGATTGCATCTTCAATATCGAATAACTGGGCAGTTGTAGCACTTGTTGTTGCTACACCATTAATGGTATTGCCGCCGGTTGCATCTATATTAAAGGCACCTGTAACATCGATGGCTTTCTGAGAAGCACTTAAGCTATTCCCTGTAAACACAATATTTGCCACTGCATCATGCATAAAGCCAGTAAGCACATTTGAAACAGTATTATTTGTGAAAAATACCTGTGTTGAATTGGAAGCGCCGCCGGTATAATGCATTCCCCTGATTGCTGACCAATTGGAACCAATAGTAGCTCCAGTGCCATCAACTGTGTTATTTGTTATAATTCCACCATTACCCGTCGATATCATCGTTTCGGCTTTAATACCAGTCCATACAAGTGGTGCAGCAGGAGTGACAGGTGGTGTGCTGACAGTTACATCATTTGATTCAATTGTCCATGCACTTGCACCAACCTCTGCATAATTATAATAAATACCTGCTTTGTAAGCTGCAAAATCATTGTCCTTAACACTCAATACAGGAGTAGTAACACCTTTTACAACCCGGTATGGTTGAATCTGTATTCCATTTCTAACATTTGTTACTACGTTGTTGGTTATAGCTCCTGCAGTACCTTGTATATAAAAACCAAATCCATAACCCACGGCACCAACATCATGAATCTTATCAATTTTATTATTATCAACAACCAGATTTTGGTATTGTGTACTTTGCGAACCACCGGCAAAGAAGCCCATGGTTGTCGCTTTTTCAACGATATTATTACTGAACGTAACATTACTTCCCTCAGAATAAACTCCCTGCCCTTTTTCCAGATTCATTCCTGCATAGGAGTAACCACTGATAGAAGGATTATCCCCGCTTATTTTAAAACCATTGAATGAAACATTATTCGAATTAAGATATACTACTTCAGTCCAGGGATCTCCCGGCATAAAGTTCGCTTCAGGAACGATAATAGCTTCAAAAACTCTGGATCCCGTACCACTGATACCATAGTTTGGCCCACGAATGTCAAGTTCCTTATTTACGATTACATGCTCAGCATAAGTTCCTGCATCCACCGTAATGATATGACCATTCAAAGTTGTAGATGCATCAATGGCTGCCTGTATGGTACAATAATTCGACCCGGTAGAAATATTATGAACCGGCCCAACATTATCAAATGATACCGTTATACTTGCTGTAGCCGTACATCCGTTTCCGTCTGTAACAGTTACTGTATAAGTTCCTGGTGTTAATCCTGTCGCAGGATTAACTGTTTGAACCGGTGATGTATTCCATGAATAAGATACTGTACCTACCGCTCCTGTTACAATCGCAGTTGCTGTTCCATTATTCTGATCAGGACATGTAGCTACAGTTGAAGTAGCTGTTACTCCCAATGCACATGTTGTACAAATTTCCGTAGTCTGGAAACCGGGGTCACCCGATGCATCTACTCCGTTGGTTAACCAGGGTACATAAGTTACTGCACCACTTATTTTTGATGCTATGGTAGCTGGTACTATTGAACCATACCAGTTACAAGTACCGGCAATTGTTGCCGTGGTAGTATTATTAATACTTTTTCCAATAGCTAACAATGAATTAAGATTTACAGAAGTTGTTGCCGGTTCATGTCCGGATTGAGGTGCAATCAACACTGCATCAGTTACTCCGCTGATGAGGTTATTGGTAATTTGAGTTCCGGTAGCTTTACCCCGAACCCTGATTCCAAATTCACCCGAATAACTTGCAGCATTTGAAACAGTGTTACCTGATATAATAGCATCTGCTATATTTCCACCCGAACCATCTCCACCACTGGAATTATAGAGAGATATAGCTCTACGGGATGGTTTTAAGTTGAGAAGAGTATTGCCTGATATTTCTAAGTTGGTATAACCTGCTGGCAAAGTACTACCATTATAGCCACTCCAAATTGTAACTCCGGCGCCTCTGTGAGCTGGATCATAAGTTGTTCCCCAACCCATATCAATTGTATTTCCTGAGATTAATTGTTTCTCCGTGATATTGCCATAATCAGCATTTAAGAAAACAATTACATCACTTGGCACACCGTCAATAGTACCATGATCAATTGTGTTATTGGTAATCTCTGTAGGCCCCATCCATTTTTCAATAAGGATCGGGTTTGCAACACCAGTACTACTCCAACCTCCATGAACAGTATTATTGTCAAACACTAATTTTGGAGTGGTTATAGAGAAGTAACCGGCAATCAAGCACAAATTGTCTTTCACAGCAGATGGGTTACCCCAAATAGTATTATTGGATATGGTGATTGTACCCGGGGCTGTAAGACCTGAGATAGAAACCCCATTGCAATCCACTGATGATGCAATTCCGGTTTTGATAGTAAATCCATCAACCTTTACAGAGCCGCATGCACCATGAATGTAAACAACATTACCTGCAGAGGCATTGGCAGATTGGTCAATAAAGGTAATTGCCTGCCCTGCACCAAGTATTGTCAGTGCTTTGGTAATATCTAATGACTCATTGTATGTTCCTGCATCCACTGTAATGGTATGTCCATTCAAAGTTGCTGATGCATCAATGGCTGCCTGTATGGTACAATAATTCAACCCTGTAGAAATATTATGAACCGGCCCAACATTATCAAATGATACCGTTGTACTTGCTGTAGCCGTACATCCGTTTACGTCTGTTACAGTTACTATATATGTTCCGGCTGTTAATCCTGTAGCAGTAGCTCCTGTTTGAACTGGTGTGGTATTCCAGGAATAAGTTACTGCACCTACCGCACCTGTTACAATCGCTGTCGCTGTTCCATTATTCTGCAACGGACATGTAGCAGCGGTTGAAGTAGCTGTTACTCCCAATGCACAGGCTGTACAAACTTCCGTAGTCTGGAAGCCGGGAGCTGCAGATACATCCACTCCGCTTGTTAACCAGGGCACATAAGTTACTGCACCACTAATTAATGCAGCTACTGTTGCAGGTACTGTTGAGCCATACCAGTTACAAGTAGCATTAAAGTTAGCACCTGAAAGATTCTGGATACTATACCCAAGATTGCCTGAAAGATCATTATCATTAGCCTCTACACCAACGAGTGTTTGATCAGCATAACTATATATTCCTGCACCATTACCATTAACAAAATTGTTAGTGATCGTTGTACCGGATGAATTTGGTCTTGTACCATACGGTGCAAATGCAATACCCGCACCATACGGATAATTGGTCACTGAATTTGCACTGATCGTAGTATTTAATAATTGCCCGCTGATACCTGCAGCAGGTGGAGCAGAAGTAAAATCTTTCACTATATTTCTTCTGATCGTTGAGCCATCATGGTATCCTGTGATGCCTAATCGTGTATTGCTAATACAATTATCTTCAATAATTGCCTGTGCCGGACCTGATGCATCATCGCTTCCGGCACCAATGCCGTACATGGCGTTTATTATTTTATTATTATGGATTTTTGCCCCCGTACCTTTCAACAGATGGATGCCATCCCGATCGGATGAAGCTCCGTCGATCAATACGTTTTTAACTTCCAGATTGGTCTCGGCATTCTGAATCAGTATTCCATATGTACCGGATGCCCCGGTTCCAACTGGAACGAGTTTCAGACCATCAATGATCACATCATTGGCGGCAATTTTTAGCAGACCTGCCGGATCTGTACCTGTGATGATGGCTTCTGCTGTTCGTGAGCCAGTACATGGGTCGATCCCTGCATTTGAACCAAGCAAAGAAAGCGTCTTATCAATTAAAACTGATTCTGTGTAAGTTCCTGCATCCACATATATAGTATTACCACTGCTCGCCACACTGATTGCATGGTTGATGGTGGCAAATGGAGCACAGGTGGTACCATTACCGGTTACATCATTACCTACAGCGGTTGTATATATATCACCTGTCGTTGAGTTATCATTTACATACAGGTCACCACTGCTGTTTGTAACAATCACCTGTTGAGTACAGGTTGCTGAGTTACCTGCAGCATCTGTTACTGTCCATATAACATTGGTAGTGCCAACCGGGTATTGGTTCGAAGGATGATCGTTTGTTACACTCGCTACTCCGCAATTATCTGCTGTTACCGGTGTACCCAGCGATACTACTGTTGCAAGGCAACCTGTTGTTGATGTGGTTACAGTTGAAGGGCAGATGATTGTTGGATTCGTTACATCATCTACTATCACCGTCTGGAGGGCAGTCGTGCTGTTTCCGTTGCCATCATTGAACGTCCAGGTTATTGTATAAGTTCCCTGTACACTATATGTCAGCGGATCGCTTGTTGTTCCCGTTACTGTACCTACGCAATTATCTGTTGTCGTCGGTGCGGTGGCTGTTGCACTGCACTCGCCTGTTACATCCGCAAGCACTGGTACTACCGGTGCAGTGATGTCATCGATCACTACATTCTGGTTCGCTGTTGATACATTACCATTTCCATCATCAAAGCTCCAATGTATAACATGGGTGCCCTGGGTTGTATATGTCAGCGGATCGCTTGTTGTTCCCGTTACTGTACCTACGCAATTATCTGTTGTCGTCGGTGCGGTGGCTGTTGCACTGCACTCGCCTGTTACATCCGCAAGCACTGGTACTACCGGTGCAGTGATGTCATCGATCACTACATTCTGGTTCGCTGTTGATACATTACCATTTCCATCATCAAAGCTCCAATGTATAACATGGGTGCCCTGGGTTGTATATGTCAGCGGATCGCTTGTTGTTCCCGTTACTGTACCTACGCAATTATCTGTTGTCGTCGGTGCGGTGGCTGTTGCACTGCACTCGCCTGTTACATCCGCAAGCACTGGTACTACCGGTGCAGTGATGTCATCGATCACTACATTCTGGTTCGCTGTTGATACATTACCATTTCCATCATCAAAGCTCCAATGTATAACATGGGTGCCCTGGGTTGTATATGTCAGCGGATCGCTTGTTGTTCCCGTTACTGTACCTACGCAATTATCTGTTGTCGTCGGTGCGGT